>NZ_FTPO01000001.1 GCF_900155915.1 Microbacterium sp. RU33B | reverse complement strand
ACACCGGGACACGTGACGTTCTCAACCCCGACGCGCACCTTCTCGCGGAGAAGGCCCGTGTAGCCGGCGTGCCCTTCGAGCTGCGCGAGGCCGCCAGCCAGGTGCACGTCTATCCGCTCGTCCCTACGCGCACCGGACGGGACGCGCAACAACACCTCATCGACACGGTCCGAACAGCGATCCGGCCTTAGACGACACCCCAGAACACCGCCGTGCGACCCATGCCTGTTCGCCTCACGGGCACGGCGGTCTCCGTCGCGCTCTGCGCCGGTGGCAGCGCCGGAGCTGCAGGCCGGGCATCAACTCGCAAGCGCGGCGTAGTAGGCCTTCATCGATGGATAGTAGGCGTCCCACTGCACCCCAGCCACGTCGCCGCCCGCGAGCGCTGCCCCCAGACGATCGAGGTAGTACTCCCATCCAGGGCCGACGTCGCCGACATCGTCCACCATCGCCTGTGCGAACAGGAGCGTCGTGATTCCGGCGTGCTCGCTCAACTCGAACCTGAGTTGCCATCGGTTGTCGCCGACCGCGGTCGTGGCTGCGAAACGGTGCGGCGGCTCGCACACCTCAATGTGGTACTCCTCGGCGGGCGTGTGCTCTCCCTCCGCCGTCATGAAGAAAGAAACCCTCCCGGTGCGGTGGTCTCCCTCCCAGCGGCCGATCCAACGCTCGAGACGCTCGGATTCCGTCATCGACGCCCAGACTGCGTCGATCGGGGCTGTGAACTTTCTTGTCAGCTGGATCTCTCGCCCCAGCGGGCCGGCAGCGACTGTGCCGGTCGGGACGGGTTCGGTGGTCCGTTCGCCGCTTGTCATGCGATTCCCTCTCGTTGCGTTTCGCCAGGTTCTCGGGCTGCGCGGCGCACCTCTAGCTCGAGCGCGTCGAAGTGTCCAGGCCTGATGGGCGCGAATCCGCGCGACGAGCGCGGGGAGCGGACGGCGGTGGACGGCCCTGCTCCGAGGTGCTCCAGCAATTCGCGCACGGGACCGAGTGCGGACGGGTCGAGCGAGTAGACCCGTGTCCGACCCGCCTCCTCCGCTCGCACGAGCGCCGACTCTCGCAGGACTCTCAGATGGCGACTCACTGCCGGCCGACTGTGCGCCTCGTTCGCAGCGAGCTCGCCGGCGGTGCGGGGCCGCTCCGCGAGAGTCAGCAGGAGGCGCCTTCTCGTAGCGTCGGCGAGTGCCTCGAATACGTCCACCGCGGAAGTGTAACATGCGGGTTACATATAATCACGTGGTCGTCGTCACGTCGGTCATCTCGATGCGCCGGCCCGGTTCTAATCTCCGCCTGGGAAAGCGGGCAGCGCGCTACGAGGCGTCGGCGGCGGCTGCGATGGTCTGCTCGAGGTCATCGACCGAGATCACGACGGTCGGGTGCGGCACCGGGCCGCGTTGGTGGATGTCGCCGTCGATGCCGGCGTCGCATCCGGTGCGGAGCATGATGTTGCCGCCGCCCCAGCGCTCGAAGGTGAAACCGAAGACGTTGCCGTAAAGGGCCAGCGCGCGGTCTACGTCGTGCTCTAGCGCAGCACCGGTCGCTGACGCTGTCGCGGCTGAGGCCGGAACCGCGCTGGTGAAGGCATGGCTGCGGCTATGACACGCCGGGGAGATCGGCGAGCGGGCGCGAGGCGGGGTCATCCCATGCGCCGGTGACGGCGTGGACAGCGACGCGAAGAGTTTCGGCCTCGGCGCGGACGAGGCCGCCATTGGAGGGGAGGGCTCGTTCGGTCATCAGGCCGTTGGTCACGGTCATGAGGAAGCGCGCTCGCGTCTCGACTCCGCCGGGTGGGATCACGCCCTCGTCAATCAGAACGGACAACCATCGCTCGATGCGGTGGCGTCCGAATCGTTCGAGCGCAAGGTACGTCGCCGCCTCGTCATCGGCGGGAACTGATGCGACGTACGCCTCGTAGAGCGCCGCCCATTGCTGGCGCGCGCGTTCGCCGACGCCGATCTCGGCCATCATCAGCCGAAGGGCCGCGAGTAGTCGCTCCTCGGGACTCAGGGTGTGGTCGTTGATTGGATCGTTCGGGATGTCGAGGTCGTAGAGCCCTGCCACGACAGTGTCGATCAGGGCGCGTTGGGTTGGGAAGAAGTGACGCAGTGAACCCGTGCTGACCTGCGCGCGCGCGGCGACCGCCCGAACGCTGAGCCGAGCTGTCGGGTTTTCGCCCAGCATCGTCGCTGCAGCGATCAGGATCTTCGCGCGCGTCCCCGGCTGCTGCGTCGGTTGGTTCATCTGCTCTCCTCGAGATGGAGACTATCACGGTGTGCTAGCCTCGATCACCTGAACTAGTACACCGTGATAGTGGTGTGGCGAGAGGCAGGCATGGGGCTTGAAGAATGGCGAGCGGACCGCTCCGCGCGGCGTGTGCGATTGGGGGCCGGTGAGCCGCTCACGCGGTTCCGGTGGTGGCAGATCTTCAGTCGATCGTTGCTGCGACTCACCGTCGTTGACACGCGAGGAGCGACATCCGTTTACGCGGTGGACGTGCGCAAAGCAGGCGACGGTCATGACGGGCGCGTGCGTGCGCGCCTCTACCGAGATGGCAGCCTCGTCGCGCTCTCAACGCTGCCTGCGCGCTTCGCCGTGCCGGGCGGTCACATCGAGGTCGCTGTTGGCGGGTTCGGCCTCCGTCGGTGCCACTATGTCCGCACCGACGGCAGTACGTCGCCCTTGACGCCTGATCCGGCCTCAGCCGAGGGGCGACGCGCGGACCTTCGCCGGCGGCATCCACGGGTGAGCGCGATGCTGGGCACGATGTCGTTCCTCTTCGTCTTCGCCGGATTGTGCATCACCGTTCCGCAACTCGCCGAAACGATCACCCGCATCCCGCCGGTCGCCGCATCGATCGGCGTCTTCCAGTCGCCGGTCCAGCTGCCCCTTGGAATGAATCTGCTCATCGGCGCCGCAGCCGTGCTCGGAAGCACCGAGCGCGCCCTCCGCATGCGATCCGGCTGGATCGACCACCTCGCCAGCTGAGCCCCCAAGACTTCACGAAAGGAAGCCCATGTCCCACACCGCTCCCCCCGCACATGACCACAAACGGACAGGCCCGCGCGGCAGCGTCTCTTTCCTCCGCAGGCCGCTCGACCTTGTCCGTGCGAACGTGCGGGCGTACATTCTTCTGAGCGTCCTCGCATACGGGCTCGTCGCGATCGGAATGGTTGTCGGGATACTCTTCCCCGAACTCTCAGCCGCGAGAGCGGAGACTCTCGAGACCGATGGGACCGGGGACCTGGTGCGGTCCCTCGTCAGCAACCCGTGGTTGTTCGCCGCGCTCATTCTGGCGGTGAACGTCGGCCAGCTGAGCCTGGTGACCATCGTCCTGCCATCCGTGATCGTGCCTTTCGGTGGCATCCTGGCGTTCTCGATCTGGGCGCTCATCACCGGCGTCACGATCGTCCCGGCCGACGAGGCCGGCTGGGTGGCGATGATCCCGCACTCGGTCACCCTCGTGATCGAACTGCAGGCCTACGTACTCGTCCTCCTGGGCGCCTTCCTGATCGGCAAACGCTGGCTCCGACCCGGATCGATCGGTCAGGCGACCCACCGGGGCGGATACCTCCGCGGACTGCAGGAGCTGGGGTGGCTCGCGATCCCGGCGTTCGTCCTGCTGGTGATCGGCGCGATCTGGGAGTCGCTCTCCTTGGTCTATCTCGTGTACCCGCTGCAGCAGTGGTTGCTGTGATCGGCGGCCGCCGGCGTTCGACGCGAATGCCCACGGCTATTCCCCCTCTGGGGGTCGCGGACCGGTCTGAGGCCACGTGCGTCACCTCTGGTGGCCCGCGACCCGCCCGGTCATGACACGACGGCCGTCGCGTCCACTTCGAGGAGGGTGTCCGGATGGGACAGCGCACGGACCCCGACCAGCGATGCTGGTGGTGCGGTGAAGCCGATCTCTTCGGCCACGCGCGCGACGCCTTCAGCACAGGCGGGATACTTCGCGGCGTCCCAGTCGACGACATGGACGGTCAGGCGCACGACAAGGGTGAAGGACGCACCGACGCTGGCGAGCCCGTCGCGACCCGGCCGACGTGGGCGACACAGTCGATGGCCGGTGTCGACGCCGCGCGCGACCGATACGACGCTCGCTTCGACGCACCTACCGGAGAGCGATAGTGGCGCTCATCACGCTGTTGACGATCATGGCCATCATCACGCCCTCGATCGCCTCGCCGGCACCGGCGGCACCCCAGTCGCCGCGTTCGAGCTCCTCCGCACGCGTGTACACCGCAGAGTTCCAGGGGATCACGGGGTCGAACTGGGGAAGGGTACCGCTCGCCGACAGCAACCCCGTCAAAGCAGCCAGCCGCGGAGCGGGGGATACCCCGTCGACGAGGACGCCTCGAATGTCGGTGAGCAGTCGATCACGACGCCCGGTACCGCCGTCCTTCAGCACGGTCGTCGGAAAGAGGCCCAGGGTCTTGGTCCTCTCCTCCCGTAGCTCGCCGCGCGCGACGAGGCGGTCGATCAGCGGCTGACGGAGCGTCGGGCCGATCGCCGGAAGGACCGTCTGCACCCCGCGCGGCTTGCCTTTCACAGACACCCACGCGGCACGGAGGATCTCATCGGACGGTGCCTCGTCAGCGACCGCAGACATAGTGACGGTGCTGGTCCGTGTCTTCCCGGTCCTCACGCGCTTCTCAAGGCCGAGCTGCGCGAGAACGGCCCCACCGAGCACGTAGAACAGCGTGTTCTCGCCCGCGATGGTGCCCGAATCGGGCTGGAAGAGGACGAGCAGCAGGTCTTCCGCCAGCGTCGGCGATGCGAGGGTGGGGGTGTTGGTCATCCTTTGTCGTTCTTTCCCGCCAAGGCCCGCTCGAGATCTTCGAGCTGCTCGAGTCGCCCCGTGGCAATCAGATTCGCCCGGTGGAGCACCTCGAGCTGCGCCACGTTGTAGAGCTGGCCGACTGCTTGGCCGATGGTCGCCTCGGCGTGAGCCGCCCCGCGGCGAGCGTAGGCACCGGGGTCGCGAAGCCACGGGTAAGCTTCGTGCGCCTCGATCAGATCCGGCGCCAATTCCTCGCCGAGCCGGCGCCGCAAGGCGCGATCTGCGTCGGCCGGCAACGCTGCGAGCGCGGTCTCTGCCGCTGACACGGGCGTGTCGCGGATCATCTGCTCAAGCTCGCCGATGGCGTGGTCGTCGAAGACGCGCGAATAGATCATGACCAGCGACTGATCGGGCTCGGTGAGCCGCTCGGCCAGCGGCGCAAAGCGGGGAGGCAGCGATGCAGAAGATCGGTGCTGCAGGATGACGGCGAGTTCCTCCCGCACCCGTTGCAGCCGATCGATGGTATCCGCCAGCTCGGCATCGAGCACCGCGATGGCGTCGTCGGGACGCTCCTCGGACTGATCCAGCGTCGTGATCTTGGCGAGCGGAACCCCGAGCCCGGCCAACCGCACGATCTGCAGCAGCCGGATGAGGTGCGACACCTGGTACTGCTTGTACCCGTTCGACAGGCGCTCAGGCTCCTCGAGCAGTCCGACCTTGTGATAGTGCCGGACGGCCTTCACCGTGGTGCCGGCCAAGTCCGCGAGCTGTCGTGTGCTCCAAGCCATGGCCGATCCTTCGTGATGGGTTATGGGTTGCATCCATTCCAATCCATGCCCCAGGGGCAGGGTCAACACCGCCACCCGACTTGACCGTGCCCCGGGGGCACGGTCTGGAGTGGATGCGGCTGGTCTCAACTCTCCGCGCCCGCGCCTGGCACGGATGACCCCCGAGGAGTCCATCATGCTCACACACCTGCGGCGACGCCGCATCTTCATCGCAATCGCAGCGGCGATCCCGCTCGCGATCGGTCTCGCAGCCTGTACCGGAGCCCCCGCGGCCAGAGTCGCCGGTGACACCGAGGCCGTCACCCACGACGAGAACGACCGCGTCCCCGAGGGCGCGGCCTGGACCCAGCATTACTTCCCGTCCGTGCCGGGCCTCGATGGAGAAGAGGTCGAACTCCACGCCGACGTCCTGCTTCCCGAAGACCTTGCCGAGGGCGAGACCGTGCCGGTCATCCTCTCGGTCGGGTCCTACTTCGGCCATTCCGGCCAGACGACGGACGAGAGGCGGACCCACTCCGGCCCGTCTGACCGATTCGCCGACCTTGTCGACGGTGGCAGCCTGTTCGACGAAGGCTATGCGTTCGTCATGGTCGACCTTCGTGGCTTCGGCGGATCAACGGGATGCCTGGACTTCATGGGCGACGGGGAACAGGCAGACGTCGCCGCCGCGATCGAGTGGGCGGCGACACAGCCATGGTCGACGGGTGACGTGGGCATGTACGGCAAGTCGTACGACGCCATCACCGGGCTGGTCGGCACCGTGCTCGAGCCGGCAGGGCTCCGAGCGGTCGTGGCCCAGGCGCCTATCTGGGACATGTACCGCAACAGTCGGTCCGGCGGTGTCCCCAGGTTGCCGCTGACTGTTGCCGTGCAGACCTACAACGAGATCGCCGCGCTGGAACAGTTGCCCGACGACGCCGAGCGGTACCGGGAGAACGCCGCGTATGAGCAGGCGCATCCCGAGTGCGTCGCGATCAACACGCTCAGCGCGCAGACGGCCGACCCGACATCGCCGTATTGGACGAGCCGCGACTTCGCCGCGCGCGTCGACGAGTCGACGACCCCGCTGCTGTTCACGCAGGGGTGGGCGGAGTGGAACACCGAGTCGGAGGCAATGGAGGAGTTCCTCGCGAACCACGAGGGTCCGGTTCGGGGCTGGTTCGGACCGTGGGATCACATCCGCGGCAATGACGTGGATGGCGACGGCGCCTTGAAGACCGGTCGCGAGGGGTGGTTCGACGAGGTCATGGCGTTCTACGACGAGCACCTGAAGGGCATCGCGCCGACCGAGGAGTACCCCGCCTTCGTGATCCAGGACAATGCGGGTTCGTGGCGGGCGCAGGACAGCTGGCCCGTGGTCGACACCGTCGCGGACCTCGCCCTGGAAGGGGGCGAGTACCTCGATGACGGCGCGGAGGGCGACCCGACCGTCGTCAGCGAAAACCGTTTCGTGCAGACGTCCCAGCCGGTGGCCGCAGACACCCGGATCACGGGCACACCCTCGATGACGCTCATGTCGGCCGGACACGGCAACCTGATGGTGAAGCTGTACGACGTCGCGTCCGATGGCACGGCCGTGCTGATCAACGAGCAGGTCGCCGCGGTGACCCCGGGCGAGGTGACGCTGGAGATGAAGGCCGGCGACTGGCGCCTGCTCGCCGGGCACGCGCTAGCCGTGCAGATCGGTACCATCGAAGCCGGTCCGCTGAGCGACTGGATCGACACCCCGTCGTACGAGCGCATCGCTGTCTCAGACGTGCAGCTGCAGCTCGCGCTGCAGGACCCCGTCGCTGACGTCGACATCCCTGGCGAGCGGGCGCTGTACCTCGACAGTTACCTAGCTCTCACGACCACCACCCTGCCGACGGCGCCGACCACGTTCACCGTCAACGGCGCCAAAGGCGACCCATCTTCAGGAGCGCAATGAGCACCGCCATCCCGGAGCGTGCGAAGGCGCCGATGGCGCCAGCGAAGAGTTTCATCGTGGCTTCGCGTTCACCACCTTCTGCCGCCTGGTCCGTGAGGGGCCCGTCCGCGTTAAGCGCAACTTGCATGAGCTTGACTCCGACGAGGCTGTCCGGGGGCCACTGAGGGTGCGAACCTCGACCTCGACCGCCTTCATCTCGGCGAATGCCGCCGTATCGAAATCTCCGCGAGCGGCGCGCCGCGGAATCGAGAACGGCTGCGGGCCATTTCCTGTCCGCAACGCGCCGACCGAAAGCCGATCGCGCGTGGTGGCAGCCCAGCTGTGGGCACGCCGGGCCGGCCCGCCTTGGACTCCGCGCCGAGAGCGGCTCAGGGTGCCCGGTGTGCTATCACCTTCGAGAAGAGCGCTATGGCCGCTCGACGTTCCAGCTTCGTGTCGCAAGACTGACCGAGCAGGCTGATGTCAGCTCGAAGACGGCCTCTTCTCAAGGCCGTCAGATCATTCAAGGTCGGTCGGGGTGACCACTGTCTAGCTGGGCGCGTTGCGCAATGATCGCGCCGTGCGGTCGGGGCTTCGGGTTCTGTCCGGTGCGGGTGTGAGTCTCAATGACTTCGAAGCCGGCGGCGCGCAGCTCGCCCGAAAGGGCGTCGGACGGCCAGCGGTAGGCGGTGGCGACGGTGTGGTCGAACGGCTCGATGACGGGGCCTATGAAGAAGCCCATCAGGAGTGCGCCGCCTGGTCGCAGGATCCGGGCGAACTCGTCGAGTGAGGCGCGTACCGCGCTCGGTTCGTGGTGGATCAGGGAGTACCACGCCAGGATTCCGCCGACCGTGCCGGAAGCGTCGGGCAGGGTGTCGAAGCGTCCCAACGTGAACGAGACACCGGGGTAGCTCTCGCGAGCGTACTTCACGAACTCGGGCACCTGATCGATTCCTCGCACGTCGTTGCCGTGATCGCTGAGCCAGGCGGTCCAGTGCCCCGGGCCGCACCCGGCGTCAAGTATCGGGCCATCCACATGTGCGGCCCATGATGTGATCAAGGCGACGTCGGATGAGTGCATCGCCGCGATAGAACCAAGCTTGTCCACATACTCAGCGGCCCGAGCCGAGTAGGCATCTCCGACGATCGAGGGCATGAGCGAAGCCTAGAACATGCCGAATCGGGGCTACGAGTGGTGCCCGCGGGCCATCGGCGTCCGGTCTTGTCGTCAGGCGATGCGGATGAACCGGGGTCCTTCGTAACCGTCGCGACTCACGGGCTCCTGGAACATGCCGAGGGGTCACACCCAGAAGCTGTAGTCGTCGTAAAGCTTGCGGTAGAAAACGAGCTGCTCATCGGTTTCGCTGTGCCGCCCCACACCGATCACCTCGTAGCGCGCGCCTTGAAGTGCTGGTAGATGCCGGGCTCGACCGTGGCGGGCGTCGGTGACATCATTCCGTGATCGTGGTCCCAGGACGACGACAGGCGGCGACTTCTTCTCTGAAGCCCAAGCCGGTGGCTTAGCGCGCCGAATGCGGCAGTCCTAGACTGCGGCCGTGGACTCTGCCGCGATCATGCCTGTGCGAACCGATGCCGGGATGTTGTGCGTGTGGTCGCCGCACGCGTTCGGCGCGGTCCGTGACTACGACTCCTGGGAGGAACACGTCAACGATCGCCTGCACGACGCGATCGCGTCAGGAGATCTCGTCCCTGTCAACATCGAGTCGGACGGCACGTGGGGAGTCCGCCTTTCCCCACCAGGTGAGGGTCTCTCGAGTCGTGAGCGGACCTACGAAGTTGTTACGAGCGAACCGTATCTGCTCGTAGTGTCCGGTGGGGAAGCGCTTGTGAGTGGGATCGAAGGCGTCGGTGATGTCGCTGGAGCACCGTTACGCCTTCGGTTGGGTGACGGGCGGTACGTAGTACGGACCACACTCGTCGCTTGGGATGAAGAGCCCGGCGCGATCGGCACGGGTGGCAATCCTTCGGACTCGGCGCTAGCCGACTTCGTTATCCAAGTCGACCTTGAGGTCGGCTCGGGTCCGTACCGCATCGACGAGATTACTTTCGAGAAGCCGGAGTAGTCGGAGACGGCGTACACCGAACACAGTCGTTGAGTCGCAAGCCGGTCCACTTGCGACCGTCCGCACTTCAGATCCGCGCACTCAGCTTCGACCGCTTCATAGATTTGACCAATGCGCCTCGCCCTTCGTGCTCGTGATGTGGGCGCTATTCTCCTCCTGGGTAGCCTTGCCGGCTTCCTGAGCGGGTGCACTTCCTCTGCAGTTCTTGAGGCGGCACCTTCCCAAAGCGACAACGCCGTCGTGGAGACGTCTCCGTACCTCGAAGACCTGGTGCTGGTCGTGTTCGCCCTCGACACTGAATTCGGCGACGACAGCACGCTCGAGCAAATGTGGGCGGTCGAGGACCGTGCTGCCGCTGCTCTTGAGACTTCGGGGTCGGGCTACATCGACGGCAACGAAATCGGTGCGTCCGAGTACGCCTTGTATTTCTATGGCACTGACCGCGAGGACGTGTGGCAGGTGCTCGAGCCAATCATGCGCGACGCTCCAATCCCGCTGTCGCGGGTGGAGCTGTGGCCTCCGGGTGAGTCCGCTGAACCGACGGTCATCGAGTTCCGCGGCTGAGGCCCTCTAATGGCGGCCCTGCTCGACCCAAGTTCGGCCGATCAGCGCGCGCGGCTGGTCGTCTCACACCCTGTGCTTGATCGAACCCACGAACGAGCACCGCGAGTCGGCCGAGACTTTGGGTGGCCGCTGGCACTTCCCGCGCGCGGGTCGGTGGTCGCTCTGAGTCACACCATGAATGTCAGCCTGCTCCACTCCCGACCTTCGGCCCACCCTGGAGTGTCGAAAGCCCACCCCGCCAGCAACGCGTGTGCATCTCGAAAGCTTTCGGCTTGGGCTACGAAATGGTCCTTCGGGTCGCCCTCTCGGTACTCGACCGCGTACGAGCCGTCGCGGTTCCGAATGGTCTGAATGTAGGTCTGACGTGACGCATCAGCGACCCGCTCGACGATGACCCATTCCGAGTTGCCGACTTCGACGTCATGAACGATCTCAAACAGCACGTCCTCGGAGGGATCCTCGTAGCTCTCGCCGGCGTCAGTGGTCGCTCTTAGCCGTGATCGCGACGTCGGCTGTAGAGGCGTTCGACGAAACCATGCCATGGGCTGAAGATATCAAAGGCTACCGGAGGCGACGATGAAGCGAATGCACCCGGAGCGCCGGTGGGCTACGACAGAATCGATCAGTCGATCGGCGTGCCGTGCTCCCATACGAGACCAGTGCGGCCCGCATCTTCCTTGAGCATCGCCTCGATGGTGCAGGAATCCTCGACCGCACACGACAAAGCGACGAGGCTTACGGTCAGCACATCGACGACGCAACCGCGTTTTGCGTAAGTCTCGGCGATGTGTCGCCAGGCATCAACATGCGGCTCCGCGCCCAGCCATACCCGGAAGGTCGCTTGGCCACCGGGGCTCCTGACGCGGCTGATGACCAGCGGCCCCTCTGCCGATACGGCGTACTCGACGATGTCTCCATAGTTCAGGCCGTACGCGTACGCCGGGACTGTGCGTAGTTGGACCGCGTCCCCGCCCGCAGTCTGGATCGCGGTGAATGCCTCCCAAAGTTGGGTGTCATCCTCAGTCCACCCCGCCCAGACCTCGACTTCGGCCGGGCCCCCTCGGTCGACCGACTCCAGGTCGGTGCCGTTCCATCGCGCGGGGCGACTGCTATGGCGAAAATGCCGGTCCATGCGCCAACGATATCCAGCGGGGACGCCTAGACAATCGGCTCGATTGAGGGTCCTGCACCGCGCAGGAGATCCACCGACCAGATGCCCGATATCCCCGGCCCGACCGTGCCCGAATACCCCGCCCGTGCGAAGGCCCAGACAAGCCTCGGGGAATGCGACAGCCCCTCGGATCTCCCTGATCACACACGCGGCGAACACCGACCCCATGCGCTGAGGCACCCGAAGCGACCGCATCGGAGTCATGGGTCCAGCGAGTCGCGTGACTTCGCGCCGCAGGCCGCCGCAGAGCGCGGCGACTCGGGCGCGGCCCGTCACACGATCCCGGATGCTCCGAGGAGCGCTCCGACGCCGTAGGTGGCCGCGAGGGCGAGGGCACCGCCGACGACGACGCGCACGGTCGCACGCAGCCGAGAGCTGCCGCCGATGTGCGCGGAGAGCGCGCCGGTGAGGGCGAGGGCGACGAGCACCGCGACGAACGTCACGGGGATGCGCCAGTCCGCGGGAGGCAGCAGGATCGCGAGCATCGGCAGGATCGCGCCGATCGTGAAGGCGGCCGCCGATGCGCCGGCCGCGTGCCACGCGCTGACGACGTCGTCCTGGTCGATGTGGAGCTCCGCCGACAGGTGCGCGGACAGGGCGTCGTGCGCGGTCAGCTCGACCGCGACCTGGTGGGCGGTCGCCTCGCTCAGGCCCTGTGCGCGATACAGCGCCGCCAGCTCCTCGAGCTCCTCTTCGGGCATGTCGCGCAGCTCTTGCCGCTCCTTCGCGATGAGCGCGTGCTCGCTGTCGCTCTGGCTGCTGACGCTGACGTATTCGCCGAGCGCCATCGAGATGGCGCCTCCGACGAGCGCGGCCAGTCCCGCGGTCAGGATGGGTCCGGCGTCACCGGTGGCGCTGGCGACGCCGACCACGACCGCGGCGACGGAGACGATGCCGTCGTTGGCTCCGAGCACTCCGGCCCGCAGCCAGTTGAGACGCTGCGCCACCCCGCCGCGATGGGGCTCATCGGCGTGCGGGGGGATCGGCGTGGAGTCGGTCGTCATGCGCTCACTCAAGCACCTGCCCGGCATCCGCGGCAATCGGCCCTCCCGACGGAGGATGATGCCGTCGCTGCGCGGGCGACTGGCAGACTGGGCGCGTGTCCGAGCCCACCGACCTCCGCGGCGAGGCGCGACCGCGCCTGCTGTACGTCGAGGACGAAGGGGAGATCGCGCAGATCGTCGTCGAGGTGCTCTCCGAGGACTACGACGTCGACCACGCGGCATCCGGCGAAGACGCGCTGACGCTGGCGCTCCGCCGACGCTACGACGTCATGGTCGTGGACCGTCGGCTGCCCGTGATGTCGGGAGTGGAACTCCTCGTCGCGATCCGCACGGCGCGGATCGCGACTCCGGCGCTCATGCTCACCGCGCTCGGCTCGATCGACGACCGGGTGAGCGGTCTGGATGGCGGGGCCGACGACTACCTGGTCAAGCCGTTCGACTTCGCCGAGCTGCTGGCGCGTCTGCGCGCGCTGCGCAGAGGCAGCCGCGCGATCGGCGACCGGCGGGAGATCGGCTCGTGGATCTTCACTCCGCGCACCCAGGCGCTGTACTCGCCGACGGAACGCCGGGTGTCGCTGACGACGGCGGAGACCGAGCTCCTCGAGCTGCTGACCTCGTCGCCGGAGCATGTGTTCACGCGAGAGGAAGTCGTCGATGCGGTCTTCCCGGGCGGGTCGCCCGCCACGGTCGACACGTATGTGCACTACATCCGGCGGAAGGCGACACCCGAGATCATCGACACCGTGCGCTCTCGCGGCTACCGGAGCGGGGACCCGTCGTGACCGGGCAGGAGACCCCGGCGGTCGCAGCTGATCGGCAGCGTGTGCAGCGCTCCGCCGTTCGGGTGGGGCTCACGGTCGGGCTGGCCTCGGCGGCCGTCGTCGGAGCCATCACCGCGGTGACGGTCGCCGTCATGTTCGCCACCTCGCGACCGGACGCCCGACCCGGGCGGGGGGAGGGTGGCGGGGGCGGCGAGCGGTGGGATGACCGCGTCATCGACCTCGACGACGTCGTGCCGGTCGCCATCGTGCTGGGGATCATCGGCGTCCTCGCCCTCGGCGTCCTCGCCTGGTACATGGCCGGGCGCGCCTCCCGACCGCTGGCCGAGGCCCTTCAGGTGCAGCGCGCGTTCGTCGCCGATGCGAGTCACGAGCTGCGCACGCCGCTCACGACCCTGACGAGCCGGATCCAGCTCGCCCAGCACCGTCTCGAACGCGGCGGCGACGTCGGATCGGTCCTCGCCGATCTCCGTCGGGATGCGTCGGTGATGGACGATGTCCTCACCGATCTTCTCCTGACCGCGGAGACCGCGGGCGGTCGCCGAGGCGACGCCGAGGCCGTGACCGCCGTCGAGGCGGCGACCCGCGGCGCGATCGAGGTGATCGGACCGCGGGCGGAGGCGGCCGGCGTCCGGATCGCATCGGACGTGCCGCCCGCGCTGAACGTCTCCGCGGAGGAGACGGCGCTCATGCGCGCCCTCATCGCCCTGCTCGACAACGCCGTGCGCTTCTCGCCGCGCGGCGGCACGATCTCCGTGATCGCGACGGCCGCGGGCACGGACGTGCGGATCCGCGTGGTGGACGAAGGCTCCGGCATCCCGGGCGATCCGGAGCGGCTCTTCGAGCGCTTCGCGCGCGCCGACGCGTCGACGGCCCACCGCGGATTCGGGCTCGGGCTTCCTCTCGTGCGCGATGTCGCGACACGCTTCGGGGGGACCGTCCGGGTGGAGTCCTCGACCCCGGAAGGGACGACGTTCGTCCTTTCGCTCCCCGCAGCTCGCGGCGGCACCGCGGGAACGCCCTGAGCCTTCATCGAGCGTCTTCCGATGAGCTGGTGATGAATCTGCTGAACGCAGCGGATTCTTTGCGCCGTCTTGGAACCGGCCCTCGACAGTGAGGGCATGACAAAAGACACCCGCAACACCCCCGACCAGCCCGCATTCGTGGACCCCGTCTCCTCTGCCGGCGCCGACGAGAAGGCCGCCGAGACTCTGCCGCTCACCCCCGACGCCCCCACGGCGGACGCGCAGGGACCCGGCGTCGCGCCGCAGTCGTCTGCGCGTCGGCCGTTCCTGCAGCGCACCGGAGTGAGGATCGCCGGCGCCGCCGTCGGAGCCGTCGCACTCCTCGGCGTCGGAGTCGGCGTCGGCGTCGCGGCGACGCACGCCGCTGTCGATTCGCCCGCGCAGCGCGACAGCGGATTCTTCTCCGACGACGGTGATCAGGACGGGTTCGGGCGGCCCGACGGCGGCGCGCGTGGGGGCGACGAGCTGCGCGGACACCGCCCCGGACCCGGCGGCTCGCTCGATCACTCCGACTCCGACGGCGACTCCGACGACGACGGCGACACCGACACCGACCTCCTCCCGTCGCCCGGCGCGACACCCTGACCGTGCCCTCCGGCGGCGGCTGCCGCCGGAGGCGAGCAATGAATCGGAGACCACGAGGATGAACTCGCTCATCGCACCGCATCCCACGAGCTCCTTCGGCGACGCCGGGACGCTCGCGTCGGGGGCACTCGGCCGTACGGTGGGTGCGCAACCCGCGTCGCGGAGCCGGACACAGGCCTCGCGCCGTCGCCGGGCGACCGCGTGGAACCTCGCAGCGACGCTCACGATCTGGGTCACGAGCGTGTTCGTCGCGTGGCTCTGGGTGATCGGCGGGGGAGTCGATGCGCTCCTCGCCTTCGACGCCTCGTCTCTGGATGCGCTCGGACGGCTGACGGGGCTCGTCGCCTCCAACCTTCTGCTGTACCAGGTGCTGCTGATGGCGCGCGTGCCCCTGTTCGAACGCGGCTTCGGCCGCGATGCGCTCACGCGGATGCATCGCCTCGTCGGATTCTGGTCGGTGTGGCTCATGCTCGCGCACATCGTCCTGCTCGTCTTCGGCTACGCCGCCGACGCCGGGATCGCGCCTCTCGTGCAGCTGTGGGAGTTCGTCTGGGACTACCCAGGGATGCTGCTGGCGACCGCGGGAACCGTGCTCGTCATCGGCGTCGCCGCCACGTCGATCCGCCGCGCGCGGCGGAAGCTCCGCTACGAGTCCTGGCACCTTCTGCACCTCTACGCCTACCTCGGCGTGGGGGTGGCTCTTCCGCACCAGCTGTGGACCGGCGCGGACTTCCTCTCCTCGCCCGCCGCGACGGCGTACTGGTGGGGGCTGTGGGGGGCCGCAGCCGCGGCGGTGATCGTGTTCCGCATCCTTCTCCCGATCCTGCGGTCGGTCCGGCACGGCATCCGCGTCGCCTCCGTCGAACGCGACGGCGATCGAGGGGTGACGGTGCGTATGCGCGGCCGCCGTCTCGAGCGCCTCGGCGCTCAGCCCGGACAGTTCTTCGTGTGGCGCTTCCTCGACGGTCCCGGGTGGTCGCGCGGGCATCCGTTCTCGCTGTCCGCCGATCCCGCGCGGGGCGAGCTCGTCGTCTCGGCGCGTCTCGCGGGTGACGGCACGGCGCGCCTGGCGGGGATGAAGCCGGGAACGCGCGTGCTCGTCGAGGGCCCGTACGGCCTCATGACCGGCGCGGCCCGCGGCGGCAGACGACTGCTGATGATCGGCGCGGGCGCCGGTGTCGCGCCCCTGGTCTCCCTGCTCGAGGGGGAGTCGTACGATCCCGGTGCGGCCGTCCTGCTCACCCGTGACGGCGTCTCCGCGGACGGCATCCGACGGGAGGCGATCGCCGACCTCGTCCGCACCCGCGGCCTCCGCCACGTCGCGCTGGACGGACACCGCGCCGCGGCGGGCACGGGCGCGGCCTGGCTTCCGGCCTCGCACAGCGCGTGGCGCGGTCCGGACGTGTTCCGGCATCTGCTCGGCGACGCGACCGACGTCGACGTGTACGTGTGCGGGCCCGACGTCTGGATGCGGGCCGTCCGCGCCGACCTGCGGGCAGCAGGCATCCCGTCGGCCCGCATCCACACCGAAGCGTTCTCGCTCTAGGTGCCTCGGAAGGAGTCCACCGTGAAGAAGATCCTCTACTCGCTCCTCGCGACCCTCAGCGGGATCGTGCTGCTGTTCGGCTACCGCACGTCGCACGAGGCGGTCTCCGCGACCGCTCTCATCGATGCGTCCGCGTCCTCGAACGCCGCGACCGGCGCCGCGGCGGGCTCTGCGACACCGAACTCCAGCGCAAGCTCCGCGCCGGATGCGGCGACCAGCACGGACGCCGCCACGACGACCGACAGCACCGCGACGGCGACCGGCGGTCTCGTCAACGGCAGCTACACCGGCAGCGCGGTGAACACGCGGTACGGTCCCGTGCAGGTGCAGATCACCGTCTCCGGAGGCCGCATCGCCGACGTACAGGTGCCGGAGTACCCGAGCAGCAACTCGAGGGACCGGCAGATCAACGAGCGCGCGCTGCCGACGCTCATCAGCGAGACCACCGATGCGCAGAGCGCCGACATCGACATGGTCTCGGGCGCGACGTTCACGAGCGAAGGCTACGTCCAGTCGCTGCAGAGCGCCCTCGATCAGGCGAGCGCATGAGCGCCGCTGCCAGGCGGCCCGAGAGCCGTCGGGTGCGGACCGCGACGACCATGGGAACCGTCGTCAGCATCCACGTCGTCGGCGACACCGACGAGCTCACGTTCGACCGCGCTGCGGAGTCGTGCTTCGACGAGCTGCGGCACGTCGAGCGGATCTTCTCGACGTATCGGTCGGACTCCGACATCACCCGCATGAACCGCGGCGAGATCGGGATCGACGACGCCGATCCTTCCGTGCGAGAGGTAGCGGATGCCTGCGAGCGTGCCGAGTCGGAGTCGCGGGGTCTCTTCAGCGCGCACTGGGCGGGCGGATTCGATCCCACCGGCTATGTGAAGGGATGGGCTGTGGAGCGCGCCGCGCGACGGTACCTCGAGCCGCTGTGCGGACGCGCCGGGGTGCGCGCCGCCGGGATCGGCGCCGGCGGTGATCTGCAGCTGTTCACGGCCGACGCGGCGGAGGGGACCTGGAGGGTGGGCATCGCCGATCCGCGCGATCGGACACGGCTGGTGGCCACCGTTCCGGTGCGCAACGGCGCGGTCGCGACATCCGGATCCGCAGAGCGGGGCGCGCACGTCATCGACCCCCGCACCGGGTCTCCCGCGCGCGGCGTCGCGTCGATGACGGTGATCGCCGACCGTCTGGCCGACGCCGATCTCTGGGCGACCGTCGGCCTCGTCGCGGGGTTCGACGACCTCTCCTGGACCTCGCGTGCACCGTCGCACACGGGCATCTCGGTGGCCGACGACGGACGCGTGCGCCGGTGGATCGACGCCACGGAGGTCTCGGTGTCGGTGCGACAGCAGCGCCCCGAGCGGCCTTTCGGCGACTTTGTCGAAATGGAGGCTTCCTGTGCGTCTCCCTGATGCGCCACCCCGGCGCGAGCAGACATGATCATCACAAGGAGGAGACATCATGCAGTACGCGATCCTGGCCGTCGAAGCAGACGCCGACTACGAGGCCCGCACCGATCCCGCGCTCGCCGATTCGTATTGGGCCTCGTGGGCGAGCTACGTCGCCGCCTTGGGGCAGAGCGGAGTCATGACCGCGGCGGCAGGTCTCCAGCCGCCGCAGACGGCGACCACGCTGCGCACGCGAGGCGGCGCGACGAGCGTGCAGGACGGACCCTTCGCCGACGCGAAGGAGCATCTCGGAGGGATCTTCCTCATCGATGTCCCCGACCTCGACGCCGCCATGGAATGGGCTGCGCGGTGCCCGGCGGCGGTCAACGGCAGTGTCGAGGTGCGGCCGATCCTCCCTCCGATGGGGTGACTCCGTCACCGTGACCGACCTGGCCGCCGACGAGGCGCTCGAGGATGCGCATCGCGCATCCTTCGGGCGCCTCGTGGGATGGCTGTTCCGGCGCACCGGCGACCTGCAGCTCGCGGAGGATGCGGTGGCGGCCGCGTTCGCATCCGCCGTGACGGCCTGGCGTGCGGGCGGCGTCCCTGAGTCGCCCGAGGCATGGCTGCGCGTCGCATCGCGCAACCAGGCGATGAGCGCGCTGAGATCCGGGGCGCGAACCGTCTCGGTCGCTCCCGAAGACCTCGAGGATCGCGTCGCGCCGGCGCCGTCCTCCGACGCCGCAGCGGTCGACGATCGGCTCGTCCTGCTCATGGTGTGCGCCCATCCCGCCATCGATCCGCGCATGCACGCGCCCCTGATGCTGCAGGCGGTGCTCGGGGTCGACGCCGCGCGCATCGCATCCGTCTACCTGATTCCCCCCGCGACCATGGGTCAGCGCCTCAGCCGCAGCAAGGCGAAGATCCGCGACGCCGGCCTCCGCTTCGATGTGCCCGAGCCGGAGGCATTCGCGCCGCGGCTGGACGCCGTGCTGCAGGCCGTCTACGGCGCATACGGGCTGGCCGACCCGATCGCCGACGTCGAGGACGAGCGGGACGCCGCCCTGCGGGCGGAGGCCATCCGGCTCGCCGAGGTCCTCGCCGAGCTCCTGCCCACCGAGCCTGAGGTGTGGGGCCTGCTGGCGCTGATGCTGCACACCGAGAGCCGGCGGGGTGGACGGATCGTGGACGGCGCGTTCGTGCCGCTCGCCGAGCAGGACACGTCGCGGTGGTCGCGCACCATCCGTGCGTCTGCCGACGCGCACTTGCGGCGCGCCGCGACCATGGGGCGCATCGGACGGTTCCAGCTGGAGGCGGCGATCAGTGCGCTGCACTCGTCGCGCGCCGACGATCGCGAACCGGATGCCTCGGCCCTCCTCGCGCTCTACCGCGGGCTGCTGCAGATCGCCCCGTCACCGGGGGCGACGATCGGAGCCGCGGCCGCCTTTCTCGCGGCCGGCGAGACGGCCCAGGCGCGCACGCTTCTCGACTCCCTGCCCGCGGAGACGGTCCGGTCGCATCAGCCCTACTGGGTGTGCCGAGCACGACTCGCTCTGGCGGAGGGCGACCGACCGGTGGCCAGGGCGGCGGCGGAGCGTGCGATCGGGCTGACCGCGAACCCCGCCGTGCGGAGCTATCTGCTCACTTCTCTGCGGTCCTGATGGCGGCATCCCGACCGGCGGGAGCTCCGACCGCTGCCCGGCGGCCCGGGGCGACGATGACGACGATCGCGGCCGCGACGGCCAGGACCACCGCTCCGACGAACATCGACGCGCTGAGTCCGACCGCGAAGGCTTCTCGGGCGGCGAGGGCGAGCGCATCGCCCTGCGGTCCGAACGCCTCCGCGATGCCCAACGCGGCACCCGCACCGCTGTCGGCCGCATCCCGCACCTCGGTCGGAAGCCCTTCCAGCGCCGGTGCGATCTCGTCCCGGTAGAAGGCGACCAGAATGCTCGAGAGCACGGCGATGCCGAGCACGCCGCCGACCTCCCGGGTGATGTCGTTCACGGCGCTCGCGACGGAGCGTCGTTCGGCCGGGAGGCCCTCGATGATCAGCTCGGTTCCGGGGGTGATGCCCATGCCGAAGCCGACGCCGAACACGAGCACGCCTCCGGCGAGCACCCAGAGCGAGGGTTCCAACCCTCCGAGGAGCCCCTGGCCGAACACGGCGAACCCGACACCCATCAGAAGGAGACCGAGGGAGCCGGGGACACGCGCCCCGAATCGCTTCGCGAGGGCCGCCGAGGCGCCGATTCCAGCCCCGACGCCGAGGGGTACGACCAGCAGCGCGAGGGAGGCTCCCAACGGGCTGTAGTCGAGCACGATCTGCAGGTACTGCGGCGAGAGCACGAAGAAACCGAGCGATGCGAAGAACTGGATCGTGACGATGGTCGCACCGGCGGCCAGCCCTCGATTCTTGAAGAGCCGTACATCGAGTGACGGCACTCGGGCGCGCAGCTGGTGGACCACGAATGCCACGAAGCCCGCCGATCCCACGGCGAGTGCCGACAGTGTCAGCGCATCCAGCCATCCGCGCTGCGGACCCTCGACGATGCCGAAGACGAGCCCGCCCAGTGCAATGACCGACCACACGGCGCCGACGACATCGAGCGAGAGGGCGGGGTTGCGGTTCTGTGCGACGAGGGAGAGCACCGGCACGATGAGCGCGAGCGCGACGCCACCGAAGAGCAGCTGCACGCTTCCCCACCAGAAGACCTCGAGCAGACCCCCCGAGATGATCGTGCCCGCGACGGCACCTGCTGAGCTCACCCCCGACCACACTCCGATCGCGAAGGTTCGGCGCTCTTCCGGATAGGCGTCGACGAGCGCGGACAGGGTCACCGGGAAGACCGCGGCCGCTCCGACACCCGACAGCGCCCGGAGGGCGATGAACCACTCCGGATCGGGCGAGAACGCCGACGCGACGCTCGCCCCGCCGAAGACGACGAGGCCGATGACCAGGATCGTGCGTCGGCCGACGCGGTCGGCAGCCAGGCCGGCGGTCAGAAGCAGTGCAGCGAACGTCAGCGCGTAGGCGTCGATGATCCAGGTGAGCTGCGACTGGTCGGCACGGAGGTCTGCGGCGATGTCGGGCAGGGCGATCGCGAGCGCCGAGTTGCCCGCGACGACCAGGGCGAGCGCCGCGCAGAGCACGATCAAGAGCGCGCGCAGCCGGCTCGGCGAGAGGTCGGGCGTGGAGCCGGAGAAGGAGGACATCGGGGGACCCTTCCAGATCGGATTATTAGTTCCGTTTCCGAGTGTTTAGTTTACGGAGCTAAATGTCAAGTAGGATGTCCGCATGGATGGGATCAGCGGGCGGCGAGAGTCCGACGCGCGCTCCGCCGAGGCGATCGAGCGCGGGCGCATGAGAGCCGACGAACTGTCGTGGGCGCTGCGCGCCGTGAACCGCGCTGCGGCGCAGCTCGATCATGCGCTGGCGGCTCGCATGGGTCTGCGTCCGACCGACTACGAGGCGATGGGTCACATCATGGACAGCGAGGGCTCGCACCTCGGTCCGGTCGAACTGGGTCAGCGTCTCGGGATGAGCACGGGCTCGGCCACGGAGCTCGCAGATCGGCTCGAGCGGGCCGGTCACATCCTGCGCGCGCGCGACGAGGCGGACCGTCGACGAGTCTCGCTCGTGCCCCAGAGCGAGACGGTCGGGCGGATCCTCGGCGAGCTCGAGCCCCTGTTCACGGCGCTCGACGACCTTGCGACGGACTTCAGCGACCAGGAGCGCGACGTCATCGAGCGCTATCTGCGAGAGGCGGCGCAGCGGCTGGAGACGCGCGCGGAAGAGCTCGGGAACGTCGCCGCGAAGCACGCGCCGTCGTGATTCGGCGTCGTGGCCGACCTCCGCGTCCTCGGCCACGGACCGCGCGATCGCGGGCAGACCCCTCGATTCCGCCCCACTGACGGGTGTACGGTGCGTACGACTACGCAGATGCCGCGAGTCGAGGATGCCGTGCCGTACCGCTGACCCTCCTCCGGAGCGCGCCGGCGGGTCGGCCGGGGCGAGAAGGGTTCTGCGGATGGGTACTCGGCAGGAGCTGTTCCTGTCGGCCGTCGATGTGCTCCACAGCGGCCGCAGCCTCGACATCGTGGGGGAGCACGGAAGCGGCCGCACCCACTTCCTGCGGCGGGTGGGCGACCACTTCATCGGCATCGGGTGGCGCACGATCACCGTCACCGGGCTCCCCGCCTTCGCACAGACGCCGATGGTCGCCCTTGCGGTAGCGGGGGTGGGAGAACTCCACGACAGTCGCCCGACGTCGATCGCCGCATCCGTCCGCAGTCTGCGCGACGCGATCACCCCGGGACGCACGCTGATCGTCGTCGACGACGCGGACGACCTCGACGACTTCTCCGCCGGCGTGATCCGCACCGTCCAGACTTCCGCGATGACGCCCGTGCTGTCGTCGCGCCTGGTGCACCGTACCCGCAAGTCCGACGCGGTGTCAGCCGGCGGATTCACGACCACGTACGCGATGCGCCTGCCTCCGATGGCGTACGGAGAGCTCGAGGCCGCCCTGCAGTCCCACGTCGGATTCCGGATCGAGCCGGGAACGCTCAGTCGTGTCTTCGCGAAATCCGGCGGCAACATCGGCCTGGCCGGCGCGGTGGTGGACTCCGCGCAGCGCGCAGGTCACCTCGTCGTGGTGGACGGGGTCGGCACGGCCGCAGGGTCGCTGTGGAGCCCTGCGCTGCGCCACCTCACCGAGGTCGTCCTGGCGCCGCTGTCGCGTGAGGCCGTCGAGGCGCTCGAAGTGCTCGCGCTCCTCGGACCGGCCGAGCTCTCCACCGCGGCCAAGGCGGTCGGTCTCGACCGCATCGGCGAACTCGAGGAGCGCTCGTTCCTGAGCGTCGTCGAGGTCGGAGGCAGTCGGACCGTCTCGATCCACCCGCCTCTGCTGGTCGAGCACTTCCGCCACGACTCCCTTCCCGGCCGGCACGCGCAGCTCCTCGCCCGCATCGACGACCTGCTCTCCACAGGCCCTGCGCCCGGCGACGGGAGCGGCACGACGGCGCACGACTCGGCGGCGTTCGTGCGCCTCGTGCACGAGCACACCCGCCGGCGCACCCTGCAGGCCCGCGAGGCCTGGCAGGCCGCACCGAGCCTGCGCACGGCGACCGATCTGCTCACCGCGCTGGAGGTCGACGGCGCCCATGACGACGACGAGGCGACCGCGCTCGTGGCCGCCGCCCACGGCCTGGTGGGCACCGAACGCGAACGGGCCGAGTGGGACGTCGCACGTCTCGCCCGGCGCGCCATCCGCGGGCGCGAGCCGGCCGCGGCCGTCGCCGAGCTGCGCGAGCGCGCCGCGGGGATGCCTCGAGAGGGAGGCATCCTGCTCGCACGAGCGGCGGAGCTCGAGGTGTCGTTCCTCACCGTGCCCGACGCAGACCCTCTCGCCGATCTCGACACATCCGGAATGTCCCGCCGGGCGCGCGCCCTCGTCCTGCGGGGTCGGGGGTTCTGGCTGCTCGCGCGCGGCGCCCACGAGGAGGCCGACGGCGTGCTCGCAGAGCTTCGTCGGCTGGAGGGCGGTCCCGATCCGCTCGCCGACGCGGTGGCGGTGCTCGCGCACGTCGTAGGGGAGCGGATGTCGGTCGCCGCCCGCATCGCCGGCGAAGGCCTGGCCGACGCGCAGAAGGCGTTCGATGCCCCGCTCATCCGGGTCTACGCCTTCCTCGCGGCTCTCACGGCCACGATGGACCGTCGACACGACGACGCCGAGCGGCTCGTCAGCGAGTCCTCGTTCCTGGGGCTTCCCGCGCCGTTCCCGGCCCTGTCGTACACGGGTCTGAAGATCCTCGCCGCAGAGTCGGCGGCCCGGCGCGGGCAGCGCGGTCTCATGGAGCAGCTGCTCGCCGAGATCGACGCGGCGGGCCTGTCGGACGGACCCTTCCTCGGTCAGAACAGCGGGATGGCGTACGCGCGGCTCGCCTTCGTCGAAGACGGACCGGAGGCTGCGGCATCCCGCAGCATCGAGAGCGGCGACGCGCTATGGGATCGGGGAGCGCTGCTCTCGGCCGCCTATGCGTACCTCGAGGGCATGCTGTACCTGCCCGACCCCGCGGAGTGGGAGCGGCTGAAGCCCCGGATCTCCCAGATCGCAGCGCCGGGAGTGGTACGGCAGGCGGCTTTCGTCGACGCGCTCGTCTCCCGCGACGGCGAGGCCGTCGTAGACCACATCGCGGTGCTCGAGGAGCGCGGCCGCGGTCGGGAGGCGCTCGCGCTCAGCGGGATCGCGCTCCGCATGCTCGACAGCGACGAGACGCCCGCCGCATCGGCCGGCGCCGGGGTGCGCCTCGCCGAGCTGCGACGGCGCCTGGAGACCGTGGCGGTCGACACCTCGGAGCCGCGCGTCACGCTGACGCCCCGCGAACGCGAGGTAGCCGAGCTCGTCGCGGCGGGTCTGACCAACGCCGTGATCGCCGAGGCGCTCGTGCTGTCGGTGCGCACGGTCGAGTCCCACATCAACCGTCTGCTGCGCAAAGCGGGCCTGCATCGCCGAGCAGATGTCAAGGCGTTCCTCCTCGCCCAGGACGCTGTCGCCTGACGGGGCGGCGGTCCGATCGACCGCTACGCAGTCCGGATGGTCCGACTACGCAGAAGGCGGGGAGGACGGATGCCGCGAGATCCCGCGCGCACGGCACTTCGCCCTCCGGCTACGGCATCCGCGCCCCGGCGCCCACCTCGTCCGGAATTCCTTCGTAGCGTCGAAGGCGTCGACAGGCGGGTTCATGGGGATGTCTCCGCCTGTCGGCACATCCGCACGGGCACGCGCGATCAGGGCAGCAGCGGATCTCCCCCGAGCGGCGCGTCGGCCACGATGCCGGTCTCTCCGGAGATCGCCGCCAGCGCCTTGCCGAGACGTTCCGCCAGGTACGCGTGTCCCTCTGTCGAGGGGTGGTTCCGGCCGAGCTCGGACGTGTCGATGACCGTCGCGTAGTTCGCGTCGGTGATCCATCCGTCGGTGACAGGGGAGATGTACCACCAGCCGCGGTCGCCCGCGAGCTCGGCGAGGTCGCGGTCGATGCGCGCCGTCGCCTTCTGCACGGGCAGCACCTGCGGCGACGGGCCGAGCACGACGATCGCCGCGTCGGGGTAGGTCGCCGCCAGCGCGTCCCAGGCGGCCGTCACGGCCTCGCGGTAGCCGGCGGGGTAGAGGCGGCGGTCGTTGATCGATCCCTCGATGATGACGAGGTCGGGATCGAGGGTCGGGTCGAGGGCGGCGATGCGCTCGCCGTAGGCGGGGCCGTCGAGACCCGGCTTGAGGTAGCCGCTTCCGCGGACGCCGTCGACGACGACATCCCACCCGAGGTCGGCGCCCGCGACGTACGCGAAGCCGAGCGTCGGTTCGATCGCCGCCGAGCCGTACACCCACGAGTCGCCGAAGACGAGCACGCGGGGGCTCTCGGGAAGGGCGAGGGCGGCCGGGGCGAGGGGCGCCGACTGCGCCACCGCTGCCGGCGCGGTGGTCGCCGCGGGCGCGCTCCAGGGCCGGAGGAATCCGACGGTCGCGACGGCAGCCACGACCAGCACGGCACCCGCGAGGACGAGCCACGGACGCCGTGCGCGGAGGCGTCCGTGCGCATGCATGGATAGAGGGTAGATCACGTCGGTCCGGATGCCGTCATCCTGCGGTTCCGGACAGGTCGCGGGCCCGTTCCGGCCCGCTTTCTCACGGTTGTCGACAGGCCGTTCCGAGCACGGCGTCCGGCGTGCGAGGATACTTCGGTGCAACGCCTCGTGACCGCCGAACTCGACCTCGAACTGGGGGCGTCGATCGACCTCATCTTCCAGATCACGGCGGCCCAGCACGTGCCGGTCGTGAGCGAGGAGCTGACGTTCACGCAGGGCGAGCGGGTCTACACCCCGACCGAGATCGTCGACCAGTCCGGCAGCCGCCTGCACCGTCTCCAGGGCGAGGCGGGTCTCCTGCACGTGCGGTACGAGGCGACGGTCGAGGGCCAGACATCCCTCAGCCGCACGAGCGACCTCGAGGCCATCACCTATCTGCGTCCGAGCCGCTACAGCCAGTCCGACGAGGTCTTCCCGCAGGCGCGTCGTCAGTTCAAGGGCCTGCACGGCTACGAGCTCATCGCCGCCGTGTCGGACTTCGTCGCCTCGAGCACGACCTACACGCCCGGCCTCAGCCACGGCACCGACAGCGCCGTCACGACCCTCATGACGGGCCAGGGCGTCTGCCGCGACTACGCGCACGTCGTGATCGCGCTGCTGCGGGCGATGGACATGCCCGCCCGCTACGCGGCCTGCTTCGCCCCGGGCCTGCGCCCCATGGACTTCCACGCCGTCGCCGAGGCGTACTTCGACGGCAGCTGGTACGTCATCGACGCCACCCGCCTCTCCAACCGCCGCTCCCTCGTGCGCATCGCGACGGGCCGCGACGCCGCCGACTGCGCGTTCCTCAGCTACCACGGCGGCTACGTCGGCCTGCAGCGCATGCACGTCGATGCGGCCGTCATCCCCGACTCCACCGCCGACGAGGGCTTCGAGACGTCGCTGTTCGACGATCCCGCTGCCGACGACTCGTTCGAGCTCGTCCAGATCGCCTGACCCCTTCACGAGCTCCGCGACCGAGGGGCTCGCACGGAATGCGCGGATGCGCGCCCGTAGACTTGACGGGCCATGAACCCGGATGCCCTCGCTGAAGCCCTGCTCGCCGTCATCGCCCCGCTCGCCGAGGCGCGTCGACCCGGCGCGTCCGAAGGGCTGAGCGCCGCCGACTTCCCGCTGGAGCGCCCCAAGAACCGCGATCACGGCGACTGGGCCTCCAACGCCGCCATGAAGCTCGCCAAGAACCTCGGCACGAACCCGCGCGAGCTCGCGGGCGAGATCGCCACCCAGCTCGCCGCCACTCCTGGTGTCGCGAGCGTCGAGGTGGCAGGCCCCGGGTTCATCAACATCCGCCTCGACGCGGCCGCCGCCGGTGCCCTGGCGAAGCAGATCGTGGACGCCGGTGCCGCGTTCGGCACCGGCACCGCCCGGGCGGACGAGGTCATCAATCTCGAGTTCGTCTCCGCGAACCCCACCGGACCGATCCATCTCGGCGGCACCCGCTGGGCGGCCGTCGGCGACTCGCTGGCGCGGATCTTCGTCTCGCAGGGCGCATCGGTCACGAAGGAGTACTACTTCAACGACCACGGTGCGCAGATCGACCGCTTCGCCCGTAGCCTCGTGGCCGCCCACCGGGGCGACCCGACCCCCGAAGACGGCTACGGCGGCGGCTACATCGTCGACATCGCCCGCCGGGTCGCTCTCGCCTACGACGGCGACATCGACGCGCTCGATCCTGCGGCACAGCAGGAGGCCTTCCGCGAGCTGGGCGTGAACTTCATGTTCGAGGAGATCAAGGCGAGCCTCCACGAGTTCGGCGTCGACTTCGACGTGTACTTCCACGAGAACCACCTGCACGACTCCGGCGCCGTGGACCACGCCGTCGCGCGCCTGCGCGAACTCGGCCACATCTTCGAGGCCGACGGCGCGACCTGGCTGCGCACCACCGAGTTCGGCGACGACAAGGACCGCGTCGTCATCAAATCCGACGGCGAAGCCGCCTACATCTCGGGCGACCTCGCCTACTACCTCGACAAGCGCGAGCGCGGGTTCAACCGCTGCATCATCATGCTGGGGGCGGATCACCACGGCTACGTGCGGCGACTGATGGCGATGACGGCGGCGTTCGGCGACGAGCCGGGCGTCAATCTGCAGATCCTCATCGGCCAGATGGTCAACCTCGTCAAGGACGGGCAGCCGGTGCGCATGTCCAAGCGCGCGGGCACGGTCGTGACCCTGGAAGACCTCGTCGAGATCGTCGGAGTGGATGCCGCGCGCTACGCCCTCGTCCGCAGCTCGACCGACTCCAACCTCGACGTCGACCTCGACGTGCTGCAAAAGCGCACGAACGACAACCCGGTCTTCTACGTGCAGTACGCCCACGCGCGCACCCACAACGTGGGGCGCAACGCCGCGGCGTCCGGAGTCGACCGTTCGGAGTTCGCCCCCGAGCTGCTCGTGCACGAGACCGAGTCCGCTCTGCTGGGCGCGCTCCAGGAGTTCCCGCGGATCGTGGCGCACGCCGCCGAGGTGCGCGAGCCGCACCGCGTCGCCCGCTACCTCGAGGAGCTCGCCGGGCTCTACCACCGCTGGTACGACAACTGCCGGGTGATCCCGCTCGGCGACGAGCCCGTCGAGGCGCTGCATCGCACGCGGCTGTGGCTCAACACCGCCACGGGACAGGTGCTGCGCAACGGCCTCGGACTCCTCGGCGTCTCCGCGCCGGAGCGGATGTAGGCGCATGAGCGCGGGCGACACGCAGCCGACGACGCCGCTGCCGGACTGGATGCTCACCGAGTCGGCGGCGGAGCCCCGGCGGCGGAGCCCGTGGCCGTGGATCGTCGCGGCCGTCGTCGTCGTGGCGCTCGCGGTGGGCGCGTGGTTCCTGGGGGAGTGGATCGCCCGCGGGATCGTGGAGAAGACGATCCGCGATCAGGTCGTGACCCAGCTCGCCCTCCCGAGCGACCAGGTCGTGCAGGTCGACATCGACGGCGCCGTCATCCCCCAGCTGATCGGCGGGCGGTTCGACGAGATCGCGATCGCCTCCGACGACGTCGCCTTCGGCTCCCTCGTGGGCGACATCGCCGTCTCGGCGCAGGGCATCGGCTTCCGCGACGGTGTGGAGGCGGATGCGGCATCCGCCACCGTCACCCTCGACGAGGCGGAGCTGCGCGGGCTGATGGCGACCGTCGAGGGATTCCCGGCGGAGTCGCTCGGCCTGGACGAGCCCGACGTGACGATGTCGATCGAGCTGACGATCTTCGGTGCCACGTTCCCCATCGGGGTGAGCCTCACTCCGAGCGCATCCGAAGAGGGATCGCTCGTCCTGACCCCCGCGTCGCTCCAGCTCGCCGGCGCAGACGTCACCTCCGACGAGCTCAAGCGACAGTTCGGCATCCTCTCCAATGCCGTCCTGCGCGACTGGTCGGTGTGCATCGCGCAGTACATCCCGGCCGGGATCACGCTGACCTCGGCGACCGTCGAGGGTGACGCGCTCGTCGCGGGACTCGACATCGACGGGCGGATCGCGAGCGACCCCGCCTTGCAGCAGAACGGCACGTGCGCGTCGACATAGTGTGACGCGCGCATTCCGGGGCGGGGATGCCGAGTGCCCTAGACTTGGCCCACTGCCCGGCGTGTGAGTCGACCGGCCGCGGCATCCGTCGCCGCGACTCCCTCATCCGATGGAGTGCCGGGGGCAGCCCGACAGGGCACCGAAGCATCCCACCGATTGGTTCCACCCGTGTCCGCCGCCCCGCACAGCAGCACCGTCCCGTCGTGGCTCGTCCGGCCCGACGATGCGAACGCTCTCGCCGAGGCCGTCTGGCCCGTGAGCGCGGTGCGCGACGAGCACGGCGTCCTCGAAGTCGGCGGTGTCGCCGCCACGGCGCTGCGCGAGGGATTCGGAACTCCGCTGTACGTCCTCGACGAGGACGAGGTGCGCGCACGCGCCGCCCGCACGCTCGCGGCCTTCCGCGCGGCCGCGGCGTCGCACGGCGTCGCCGCCCGCGTCTACTACGCCGGCAAGGCCTTCCTGGCGACAGAGGTCGTGCGCTGGGTGATGGACGAGGGCCTCGCCGTCGACGTGTGCACGAGCGGGGAGCTGGCCGTCGCGCTCGCGGCGGGAGCAGATCCCGCGCGGCTGGGATTCCACGGCAACAACAAGAGCGTCCGCGAGCTCGAGCAGGCGGTCTCGGCGGGCATCGGCTCGATCGTGATCGACAGCTGGATCGAGCTCGAACGGCTCTCCGCGATCGTGGAACGGCTCGATGCCACGCAGGCCGTGCTGCTGCGGGTGAACAGCGGAGTCCACGCCGAGACGCACGACTTCCTGGCGACGGCGCACGAAGACCAGAAGTTCGGCTTCACGCTCGAAGACGCCCCGGCCGCCGTCGCGCGCATCCGCGAGCTCGACGGGCTCGACTTCGTGGGCCTGCACTGCCACATCGGCTCGCAGATCTTCGGAACGGCGGGCTTCCGCGAGTCGGCGGCGCGCGTCGTCGAGCTGCACGCCGACCTCCTCGCAGGCGGCGAGATCCCGGTCCTGAACCTCGGGGGCGGCTTCGGCATCGCCTACACGTCGGTCGACGACCCGACCCCGATCGAGGAGCTCGCGCAGGGCATCGCCGACGCCGTCGCACAGGAGTGCGACGTGCGCGGCATCCCCATGCCGAACCTCGCCTTCGAGCCCGGCCGCGCGATCGTCGGCCCGGCGGGCATCACGCTGTACGAAGTCGGCACGACGAAGTCGGTGCACCTCGACCACGACCTCACCCGCCTCTACGTCAGCGTCGACGGCGGCATGAGCGACAACGCCCGCCCGGCGCTCTACGGCGCGCAGTACTCCGCGCGCCTCGCCTCGCGCACGTCGGATGCGGAGCCTGCTCTGGCCCGCGTCGTCGGCCTGCACTGCGAGTCCGGCGACATCGTCGTCGACGCCGAGTACCTGCCGGGGGATGTCGCCCCCGGCGACCTCCTCGCCGTGCCGGCGACAGGGGCCTACTGCTTCTCGCTCGCGAGCAACTACAACTGGGTGCCCCGCCCGCCGGTCGTCGCGGTGCGCGGAGGGACGGCCCGCGTCATCGTGCGCGGCGAAACGATCAGCGACCTCCTCTCCCGCGACGCGGGCGTCGAGGCCGACTCGGAAGGAAACGCATGACCGACTACCGCCGCCTGCGCGTCGCGCTGCTCGGCGCCGGCGCCGTGGGATCGCAGGTCGCCGATCTGCTCCGCAAGCACGGTGACGAACTGGCCGACCGTGCAGGGGCCCACCTCGAACTCGTCGGCATCGCCGTGCGCGACGTCGACGCGCCCCGCGAGGTCGACCTGCCCCGCGAACTGCTCACGACGGACGCCGACCCGCTCATCATCGGCGCCGACATCGTCATCGAGCTCATGGGCGGCATCGAGCCGGCGCGCACGCACATCCTGCAGGCCATCAACTCGGGCGCCGACGTCGTGACGGCAAACAAGGCCCTCCTGGCCACCCACGGCCCCGAGATCTTCGACGCCGCCGACCAGGTCGGCGCCTCCGTCTACTACGAGGCCGCCGCCGCCGGGGCGATCCCGATCATCCGTCCGCTGCGCGACTCGCTCGCCGGCGACCGGGTGCAGCGCATCATGGGGATCGTCAACGGCACGACCAACTACATCCTCGACCGCATGGACGCCGAGGGGGCCGACTTCGACGACGTGCTCGCCGATGCCCAGCGCCTCGGCTACGCCGAAGCCGACCCCACCGCCGACATCGAGGGCTACGACGCGGCGCAGAAGGCCGCGATCCTCGCATCCCTCGCGTTCCACACCACCGTGCCGCTGGAGGCCGTGCACCGCGAGGGCATCACGTCGGTCGACAAGGCGATGATGGATGCCGCGCGCCACGCCGGCTACGTGATCAAGCTCCTCGCCGTGTGCGAGCGGCTCGAGGGCGAGTCCGCGCGCGGACGCGACGCCATCTCGGTGCGCGTCTATCCGGCCCTGATCAACCGCGAGCACCCGCTGGCGAGCGTGCACGGCGCGAACAACGCGGTCTTCGTGCAGGCCGAGGCTGCGGGCAACCTCATGTTCTACGGCGCGGGTGCGGGCGGCGTGCAGACGGCCTCGGCCGTTCTCGGGGACGTCGTCTCGGCGGCGCGCCGCCACATCGCCGGGGGAGTGGGCGTCGGTGAGTCGACGCGCGCGAACCTGCCCATCGTCGAGATCGGCCGCGTCACGACCCGGTACCAGATCACGCTCGAGGTCGACGACCAGCCGGGCGTGCTCGCCACGGTCGCCGGCATCCTCAGCGACGGCCGCGTCTCGATCGCGACCGTCGAGCAGACCGTCGTCCATGAGGCGAACGGCGAGGGCGGCGTCGCCCGCCTCGTCATCGGAACACACAAGGCACGTGAGCAGGACCTGAGCGAGACCGTCGATCGGCTCGCCGCGAGCGGCGTCGTCGAACGCGTCGTCTCGGTCCTGCGGGTGGAAGGAGACTGAAAATGGCACATCTTTGGCGCGGAGTCCTCCGCGAATACGCCGACCGGCTGGGCGTCACCGACGCATCGACCGTCGTGACGCTCGGTGAGGGCGGCACGCCGCTGCTCCCCGCCCCCGCGCTGTCGAAGCGCACGGGCGCCGACGTGTGGATCAAGTTCGAGGGCATGAACCCGACGGGGTCGTTCAAGGACCGCGGCATGACGGTGGCGCTCTCGCGCGCCGTCGAGCACGGCGCGAAGGCCGTCATCTGCGCGTCGACCGGCAACACATCTGCCTCGGCGGCCGCCTACGCGGCCCACGCCGGCATCACCGCCGCGGTGCTCGTGCCCGAGGGCAAGATCGCGATGGGCAAGCTCAGCCAGGCCGTCGCCCACAACGGGCGCCTCATCCAGGTGCGCGGCAATTTCGACGACTGCCTCGAGATCGCGCGCGAGCTCGCCGACCACTACCCGGTGCACCTCGTGAACTCGGTCAACCCCGACCGCATCGAGGGGCAGAAGACCGCCGCCTACGAGGTCGTCGAGGTGCTCGGCGACGCGCCGGACTTCCACTTCATCCCGGTCGGCAACGCCGGCAACTACACGGCGTACTCGCGCGGCTACCGCGAAGAGGCCGAGCGCGGCGCCGCCACGCGCGTCCCCCGCATGTTCGGCTTCCAGGCCGAGGGCTCGGCGCCCCTCGTGCGCGGCGAGGTCGTGAAGAACCCCGAGACGGTGGCGTCGGCGATCCGCATCGGCAACCCCGCATCGTGGGAGCTCGCCCTCGAGGCGCGCGACGCGACCGACGGGTGGTTCGGCGCGATCGACGACGAGCGCATCCTCGCGGCGCAGAAGCTCCTCTCGGGCGAGGTCGGCATCTTCGTCGAGCCCGCCTCGGCGATCAGCGTCGCGGGGCTCCTCGACCGCGCAGAGGCCGGCTTCGTGCCCGCCGGCGCCCGCGTCGTGCTGACGGTGACGGGTCACGGCCTGAAGGACCCGCAGTGGGCCCTGCGCAACGCCGACGGCTCGCAGGTCGAGCCCACGGTCGTCGACGCGACCACCTCCGAGGTGGCCTCGGTCCTGGACCTGCAGCCCGTGGGGGCCCAGGCGTGACCACAGCCCCTGTGGGGCGCACGGTCGTCGTCCGCGTCCCCGCCACGAGCGCCAACCTCGGTCCGGGGTTCGACACGCTCGGCCTCGCGCTGAGCGTGTACGACGAGCTCGTCGTCACGGCACTTCCCGAGGGGGGGCTCGAGATCGAACTGGAGGGCGAAGGATCCGCCGACGTCCCCCGCGACGCCTCGCACCTCGTCGTCCGCTCGATCGCGTACGCGTTCGAGGCGGTGGGGCGCCGGATGCCGGGGCTCCGCCTCCGTGCCCGCAACGTCATCCCGCACGGCCGGGGACTCGGCTCGTCCGGGGCGGCCGTCGTGTCGGGCCTGCTCGCCGCCAAGGGGCTCCTCGAAGGCGACGTCGAGCTCGGCCCCGAGACGCTCCTGCGCCTCGCGACGGAGCTCGAGGGGCATCCCGACAACGTCGCGCCGGCGCTCTTCGGCGGCCTGACGATCGCGTGGATGGACGAGGACGGTCCGCAGCACAAGAAGCTGCTCGTGCACCGCGGCGTCTCGCCGCTGGTGTTCGTGCCCGACTTCACCATGTCGACGAGCGTCGCACGGAGCCTCCAGCCGCTGCAGGTTCCGCGCGAGGACGCCGTGTTCAACGTGTCGCGATCCGCGCTTCTGATCGCTGCTCTGATGCAGAGTCCCGAGCTGCTCCTCGCCGCGACCGGCGACAGGCTGCACCAGGACTACCGCGCGCAGGCGATGCCCGAGACCGACAAGCTGGTGCGCGCCCTCCGTGCGGCGGGCTTCGCCGCGGTCGTGTCGGGGGCGGGGCCGAGCGTCCTCGTCCTCGCCGACGGACCGGGCAAGCGCCTCGAGGCGGCCGAGCTCGCGGAGCGCGCCACGACCGTCCACTGGGAGCCGCTCATGCTCGCCGTCGACTTCAAGGGTGGTACAGTGAAGGAGTACGCGGAGGGTTCCACGTAACCACGTGAATCTGGCCTCCGTCGCAAATCTGCGAACACCACCGCACACGCCCCCCGTCATCCGAAGCTGAGCAGACCTGTCGGTCTCCCGGCCTCGAACCTCGGGCTCGGGCAGTCTCCTGCCCGGCTCAGCCGCGTGCGGATCGTCACATCCAATCCGTTTCACAAGGGAGTACTCGTGGAGTCCATCTCCGAGATCCACACGGTCGACAACGACGCCGAGGAGCGCACCGACGCGCCTCTCGAAGGCGCCACGACCTCCACCGGCGACGACGTCGCCACCACCGAAGACACCGAGGCTTCCGAGTCCGTCGCGGTCGAAGAGAACGCCGCGGCCGAAGAACCCGTCGCGGCCGAAGAGCCCGCCGAGGAGCAGGCTCCGGATGCCGCGTCCGACGCCGCCGAGCAGCCCGCCGAGGCCGCCGCCGTCGATGCGTCCGCCGAAGCCGCGCCCCTCGAGGAGCGCGCCGAGGTGGCACCCGAGACCATCGACGAGGTCCCCGCCGCCGCCGAGGCCCCCGCAGAGGACCCCGCACCCGTGGAGGCCCCGCCGGTGAAGGCGCCCCGCAAGCGCGCGCCGCGTCGTGCCAAGAGCACCGACGTTCCCGCCGAGGCTCCTGCCGCCGACCAGAACACCGAGCAGCCCGCCGACGCCGCCGCCGACCAGCCCGCCGAGAGCGCCGCTGAGGCACCCGCCGAGACGACGGATGCTCCGGTTCCCCCCGCCGACGAGACCGCCGCCGAGACGCCCGCCGAGGGCGAGCAGACGGACGCCGCGCAGTCCGACGACGCGCAGGGCGAGGCATCCGATGCCACCGCCGAGGGCGAGACCACGTCGCGGGGTCGCGGCCGCTCACGCAGCCGCAGCCGCAACCGCGGCCAGGCCGCGCAGAACAACGGCGAGCAGGCCCAGAACGGCGGCCAGCAGAACGGCGGCCAGCAGAACGGCGGCCAGCAGAACGGCGGCCAGCAGGCGCAGGGCAACCCGCGCACGCAGAGCGCCCCGCAGGCGGCGGAGCAGGACGACGAGCAGGGCCAGGGCCAGGGTCGCGGCCGCCAGCGCAACAAGCGCCGCGGTCAGACCGGCGGCGCCCCCGCCGACGAGTTCGACACCGAGATCGGCGAGGACGACGTCCTGATCCCGATCGCCGGCATCCTCGACGTGCTCGACAACTACGCCTTCGTGCGCACGTCCGGATACCTTCCCGGCACGAGCGACGTCTACGTGTCGCTCGGACAGGTCAAGAAGTACAACCTCCGCAAGGGCGACGCCGTCGTCGGCGCCATCAAGCAGCCGCGCGAAGGCGAGCAGTCGAGCCGTCAGAAGTACAACGCGCTCGTCAAGGTCGATTCGGTCAACGGCCTGTCCGTCGAGGATGCCGCGACCCGTGTCGAGTTCGGCAAGCTGACGCCGCTCTACCCGCAGGAGCGCCTGCGCCTCGAGACGGCGCCCGAGAAGCTGACGCAGCGCATCATCGACCTCGTCGCCCCGATCGGGAAGGGCCAGCGCGGCCTCATCGTCGCGCCGCCCAAGGCCGGCAAGACGATCGTGCTGCAGCAGATCGCCAACGCCATCGCGATCAACAACCCCGAGGTCCACCTCATGGTCGTGCTCGTCGACGAGCGCCCCGAAGAGGTCACCGACATGCAGCGCACGGTCAAGGGCGAGGTCATCGCCTCGACGTTCGACCGTCCGGCCGAAGACCACACCACGGTCGCCGAGCTCGCCATCGAGCGCGCCAAGCGTCTCGTCGAGCTGGGTCGCGACGTCGTCGTGCTCCTCGACTCGATCACACGTCTGGGCCGCGCCTACAACATCTCCGCCCCCACGTCGGGCCGCGTCCTCACGGGCGGCGTCGACGCATCGGCGCTGTACCCGCCCAAGCGATTCTTCGGCGCCGCGCGCAACATCGAGAACGGCGGCTCGCTGACGATCCTCGCGACCGCGCTCGTGGAGACCGGCTCCAAGATGGACGAGGTCATCTTCGAGGAGTTCAAGGGCACCGGCAACAGCGAGCTGCGCCTCTCGCGTCAGCTCGCCGACAAGCGCATCTTCCCGGCCGTCGACATCAACGCCTCGAGCACGCGTCGTGAAGAGATGCTGCTCTCGGCCGACGAGGTCAAGATCACCTGGAAGCTCCGTCGCGCCCTCGCCGGTCTCGACCCGCAGCAGGCGCTCGAGGTCGTGCTCGGAAAGCTCAAGGAGACGCAGTCCAACGTCGAGTTCCTCGTGCAGATGCAGAAGTCGATCCCGGCTCCGACCCACGCGGGCGGCAGCAGCCACGCGCACGACAACAGCATCCGCTGAGCTTGTCCACGCAGGAGACCGGCATGATCGAGTCGGTCAGGGCACTGATCGACGAGCACAAGGCCGTCCAGGAAGAGCTCTCCGATCCGGCCGTGCACGCCGATGCGGCGCGCGCCAAACGCGTCAATCGGCGGTACGCCGAGCTCAGCCGCATCGTCAAGGCGAACGAGGACTGGGTCGCGGCATCCGATGATCTGGAAGCCGCGCGCGAGCTCGCCCGCGAGGACGAGGCGTTCGCCGAAGAGGTGCCGGCGCTGGAGGAGCAGGTCGTCCTGACGCAGGAGCGTCTGCGGCGACTGCTCATCCCGCGCGACCCCGACGATGCGCGCGACGTGATCCTCGAGGTCAAGGCGGGGGAGGGCGGCGCCGAGTCGGCGCTGTTCGCCGCCGACCTGCTGCGCATGTACCTGCAGTACGCCGCCTCGAAGGGCTGGAAGACCGAGCTCCTGGAGCGCAACGAATCCGACCTCGGCGGCTACAAAGACGTGCAGGTCGCGATCAAGGGCTCATCGACCGACCCCGCGCAGGGCGTCTGGGCGCACCTGAAGTACGAGGGCGGCGTGCATCGCGTGCAGCGCGTTCCGGCGACCGAGTCGCAGGGCCGCATCCACACCTCCACGACCGGCGTGCTCGTCTTCCCCGAGGTCGACGAGCCGGAGGAGGTCCAGATCGATCAGAACGACCTCAAGATCGACGTCTTCCGCTCGTCGGGGCCCGGCGGCCAGTCCGTCAACACGACCGACTCCGCCGTGCGCATCACCCACCTGCCCACGGGCATCGTCGTCTCGATGCAGAACGAGAAGTCGCAGCTGCAGAACCGCGAGGCCGGCATGCGCGTGCTGCGCGCGCGCCTGCTCGCGAAGCAGCAGGAGGAACGGGATGCCGCCGCCTCCGACGCCCGTCGGTCGCAGATCCGGGGCATGGACCGCTCGGAGCGCATCCGCACGTACAACTTCCCCGAGAACCGCATCGCCGACCACCGCACGGGCTACAAGGCGTACAACCTCGATCAGGTGATGGATGGTGCTCTCGAGCCCCTCATCGAGTCCTGCGTCGCCGCCGATGAAGAAGAGCGTCTCGCCTCACTCGGCTCGGACGGCTGACGCGCACCGCTCGCTCAGGCTGCCCGACTCTCGGGCGAGAACGGTGCCGCGAGCCCGAATCGCTCGCGCAGCGCGGTGCGCGCCGCGTGCCACCCCGACATCCCGTGGACCCCTGGTCCCGGCGCCGTCGATGCCGAGCAGAGATAGAGGCCCGGCGTGGGGGTCCGCCAGGGCTCTGACGACAGAGTGGGCCGGCGCAGCAGCTGCGACACGGTGATCGCTCCTCCGGCGATGTCCCCGCCGACGAGATTGTGGTTCGCGGCCTCCAACTGCCGGGCGCTTCGGTGCGCCGTCGCGATGATCCGGTCCCGGATGCCGGGCGCGGCTCGTTCGAGCACGGTGAGCACCGCCTCGGTGCGATCGCTCGACGAGCCATGCGGGACGTGCGTGTAGGCCCACACGACGTGATGGCCCCCGGGAGCCCGGCTCGGATCGAATCGACTCGGCTGCGAGAGCAGAACGTAGGGGATGTCGGCATCACGGCCGTGAGCCACGGCACGCTCGCCGGCGCTGATCGTTCGGGCGTCTCCGCCCAGGTGAACGGCGGCGGCATCGCCCACTTCGGGATCGCGCCACGGGATCGGGCCGTCGAGCACCAGATCGATGCGCGCCGCGCCGTCCCCGTGCGCGAAGCGTCGCAGCTCCTGGGTGTACCGCCAGGGGAGCTCGTCCCCCGCGATGTCGGCGAGTGCGGCGGGAGCGACGTCGAGGAGCACGGCGTCAGCGCGGACGTCACGGAGATCCTGCACGGTGTGCCCGACCTCGATCCGCCCGCCGTGAGCGAGCAGGTCCGCAGCCAGGCCGTCCGCGATCGCGCTCGATCCTCCGATCGGGATGCCCCACCCCGCGGCGTGCGCGTGCGCTGCCAAGACGAGGCCGGCTCCGGCCGTTGCGAGCGACGGCACGATCCCGACGGCATGGGCCGCGACACCGGAGAACAGGGTCCGGGCGTCGCCGCGGAGGGCGCCCCGGCCGAACACTTCCGCAGAGTCCAGAGATGTCAGGGCGAGCCGGGCAGCCATCGACGGCGATGCGGGGATGGTGAGCAGCGAGCCGAGCGAAAGGGCCGTCAGCGCATCGATCCGCTCCACCAAGGGCGAGAGGGCGCGCCGCCACCCCCGGCCGCTGGTTCCGAGCCGCCGGACGGTGCGCTCGAGGTCCCGGTAGGCGATCAGCGATCGATCGTCGAGCGCATGAGCGAAGGACACCTCCGGCACGACGAACGGAACGCGATCCGTCACTCCCCATTCCCGGAAGAAGGGCGACGCGAGGGCGAGGGGGTGGACTGCGGCGAACTCGTCGTGTCGGACACCGGGCAGCGTCGCCTCGATGGAACGAAGACCGCCCCCGATTCGATCCGCGGCTTCGATGACCGTGACGGCGAGACCGGCGTGAGCGAGTGTCACCGCGGCCGCGAGCCCGTTCGGGCCACTGCCTACGACGATGGCGTCGGGCGCGCCGGTCACGGCCGTGCCCCGGCGTGAGATTCATGGACGGGCTGCGGCTGCGGCTGCGGCGCCCGCACCGCAGGGATCGTTCGATCACTCAGCCGGCGTCGAACCGCCATGCGAAGCACACGCAGCCGCACCCGGAGCGCACGGAGATCGCGATCGCCGACGAGGAAGAGATCGGCGATGAGCATGGTCGCAGAGAAGAAGGGGAGTCCCATGAGCACGCCGATCGCGATGTGCATCCCCATGACCGCCGGCAGGAGGAACGCTTTGAGAGTGCGATTCAGGAGGACGAACGGCAGGAACATCTGCACCAGGACTGCGGCATAGGTCGCGCCGACGACGACGGCGGGCCACTGATAGATCATCGCCGTGATCTCGGGCCACGAGTTGTACTCGGCCGTGCGGAGGATGTAGTACAGCGCGGTGCCGTTCTGCCACATCTCGCCCTGGATCTTGTACATGCCCGACGTGAAGTAGAGCACGCACACCTGCGCGACGCAGGCGATCAGCGCCGCGTTGTGCAGGACGGTGCCCGACATCGACTTTCTCCGCGGAGGCGTGCCCCGTTCGCTGCGACGACGAGCGCGGAGCGCATCGAGGGAGTAGTGGGCGGTGACCTGGGCGAACATCATGTAGACGAGAAGGATGCGCAGGAGGTTGTCGCCGCCGTTGGTGGCCAGGGGATTGCGCACCTGGAGCGACCAGAGGAGCACGTAGAACGCGATGGTCGTGGCCCGCCCTCCCCAGCCGAGCGTGAACAGGATGGATACCGCGAGGAGAGCGAGGTAGAGCGCATCAGACCACAGCGAACCGGCCGAGAGGAGGAACAGCGACGGCTGACCGGCCTCGAGGGAGGTCTGAGCGAACAGGTCCCAGGTATAGGACGCGTCCGGCCCCCAGATACGGTCCCGAACGGGCATGTTGACCAGCAGGAACAGCGTGGTGATGGCGCCGAAGCCGATGCGGACGATCGACATCGTGCGGGTGCCGTGTCGCGTGGCGCTCATCCAGTCCACGAACGCGTTCGCGGACGTGCGAAGGCCGGATCGCCGGGGGCGGCGCGTCGGGGTGATCATCGGGACACCTCTCTTCCGTTCATGTCCAACCAGGGGGTGTCGCTGTAGACGACGCTGCCGAGACCTGCGTCGGCGCGTTGCGACCAACGGGGGAATTCGTGCGTCACGATGCGGATCTGGACCGCGTCGGGCTGCGCGCCGTACTCGCGCATCAGGGCATTCGCAGCCAGATCGACGGCTGACGCGAGTGTGCGCTCGTAGTCGTCCTGGATCCCCTGCGGGGCATCGGCGAGAACGTCCGGGTCGATCACAAGACCTTGGTCACCGGCATCCGGGTGCTCGGCGAGCACCGTGGGGTCCTGGATCACATCCTGACGAGCGCTGAGCATGTTGTGGCCCACACTCGAGACCGTGTAGTGGAGGTTGTCGGGCACCGGATTGTGGAGCTTGCGTTCGAGCATCGGCGTGCTGAGGTCGAGATAGCGACCGATCTCCTCGCCCCCGATCGAGCCGGTCACCAGGACGCCGGTGTCGCGCGACACCGGGTCGGGTGCGAAAAGCTCCCAGTTCTGGGTGAAGAACGGCGAAGTCCACGTCGACACCAGGGCGCTGAACTGCTGAGAGAGCGGATTGAGCGGGGCCACATGCAGGAAGGTGATCCCGAAGTGCAGGGCGAGCACTCCGCACGCGCCGGCGACGACGACGCGGGGCGCGATGCGCCGGCGGGCAGGGCCGGACCGAGGTGTCGCGGCTGCGGAGAGCGAGCCAGCGACGACGTCGGGGGGAGCGGCGAGCTGGGTCATGGTGACTCCGATGCGGACAGAGGGGTGTCGGTGGTGGGGAAGGCGCCGGGAGAAGGGGTGGACGCGGCGGTGCCGCGTCCACCCCTCGCGCTCAGTCGAATGCGGTGACGTCGACCGAGACGTCCTGGACGGCCCAGATGCCGATGACCTTGCCGGCGACCCAGGCTCCGACGGCGGCGCCTGCGGCGCTCGCCGCTCCCGTGAGGAACGCCGTGGCGACCACAGCGGGGACGGCCTGAGGAGTGGCGGCGCTCCCCTTCTCGTCGGTGGCGGCGGCAGCGACGGCGAACGCCTGCCCTGCGGCGATCGAGCTCACCGCGGGTGCTGCCGTCGTCGAGGCGGGCACGGATGCGGCGACCGCACCCGTCGTGGAGGCGATGGTCAGGCTGAGGGCGACGAGGGCGCCGCCCGTGATGGATGCGATGGAACGCTTCATGATGGATCTCCTGATCGGTTGACGTGCCGGTGAGGGTTCGGAATTCCGAAGTACGGGAATTCGTCGTACGAAAATTAGAAGCATGCGCCAGCAGAAGTCAAGCAAATCCGGAGAAGAAAAGATTGTTCTCTCCGATGGGATTGCTGTGAGAGGCGACAAATCCCTTGTCAAACGGATAAAACATGGTCAATAAGGATCGTGCGGAGAAGTTCGATAAAGCGTAGATAATCACCACCAGATCTTTGACTGCGGCTCGATTCCACGTAGTATCTCCGTCATGACGAGTACGAACGACCTAGAGGGAGTCTCCGAGAAGCTCGATCGCGTCCTCGAGATCCTCGATGCCCGCCAGAGTGAAGCCGGCGCCCGATCTCGGGCGAAGTTCTGGGCACTCGAAGGTCTCCGTGAACGCATCGAGGATGACGCGGGCGATGTGATGCTCCTGGGCGCCGTGGCTCTGCCGACAGGCGCGACGTTCGACTGGCAGCAGGCCGCGCCGGTCTCGTCGCTGCTCGAAAGGGACTGGAGCGACGCGGCCGAGCGGATCAGCGCACTGGCGCATCCCGTGCGCCTCGCGATAGCGCACGCCGTTCTGATGGGAACGAACTCCACCGCGGAACTCGCCCATCTGCCGAGCCTCGGTACGACGGGCCAGCTCCATCACCATCTGCGTCTCATGCTGAGCGCCGGGTGGCTGCAGAGTGCGGGCCGCGGACACTACGAAGTGCCCGCGTCGCGTGTCGTGCCCGTTCTCGTGATGCTCGCCGCGGCGTTGCCGTAGCAGGCCAGGCCACGGCGCCCGATGACACAGGCGAGAGGGAAGAGCGGAAGATGCGAGACGAGATGAGAGGCGACCTCGTGCGGGAGTCGAACACGCAACACCTGGAGGAGCAGAGCATGACGACGACGTATCGGGCCCCAGGACGTGGCGCCCGTGTGCTTGCGCGCATCCGTGGGCCGCTCGTCGCGATCGCCGTGCCGTTCCTCGTGGCGGCCACTCTGTGGCGTGTGGTGCCGTCGAGCGGAATCGTGGAGGAGCGTGTGCGTGCTCTCGCATCGCTGCTCGGACTCCTCCTCATCGTCGCAGCCCTGCTCCTCGCCCGATTCGGCCTCGGACGCCCCGGTGCGGTCGCGCCGATCGTCGCGCCGTCCGCGGGGGAGTGGACGGCGCTCAGCTCACCTGCGACCCGCATCCCGAGCCACGGCACGCACCAGTACGCCCAGACCTGGGCGATCGATCTGATCCACACGCCGGCTGACCGTCCGCGACCGAGCTTCGGCGGTGCACGGGCCTCGATGGCGCCAGAGGAGTTCCCCTCGTTCGGGATGCCGGTCCATGCGGGCGCAGACGGCGAGGTCGTCGTCGTCCGCGACCGCGCGGCCGATCGGCGCAGTCGAAACAGCTGGTCCCTGCTTCCCCTCTTCTTCGTGGAGTCCTTCGTCCGCGGCATCCTGGGCTGGCGATTCGTCTTCGGCAACGTCATCGTGATCGCGCTCGACGGCGGCGGGTACCAGGCGATCGCGCATCTGCGGAAGGGCTCTGTGCGGGTGGCCGTCGGCGACCGCGTGTCGGCGGGTGAGCTGATCGCCGAGTGCGGCAACTCCGGCAACTCGACCGAGCCGCACCTGCACGTGCAGCTCATGCATCGTCCGCGTCCGGGGATCGCGGTCGGTCTGCCGCTGGCCTTCGTGGACTCCCCGGTTCCCGAGCGCGACCAGAGCGTGCACTGGCCTGTGCGCCCCGGTGCGGACAACTAGGATCACCGTGTGATCACGTTCTTCATCCGTGCGGCGATCTTCGTCGTGTCGGCGTTCCTCGGTCTCCTCGCGGCCGACCTCCTCCTCCCCGGGTTCTTCCTGCACTGGAACGACTGGTGGGGCATCGTGCTGGCCGTCGTCATCTTCGCGGTGCTCCAGTCGATCCTGGCGCCGTGGATCTTCAAGATCGCGCGCCGTCACGCACCCGCGCTGGTGGGCGGTATAGGTCTTGTCTCGACGTTCGTCGCGCTGCTCATCGCCGTGGTCGTCCCGGCGGCCGGCATCGGCATCGACGGGCCCGTCTCATGGATCATCGGCACGCTCGTCGTGTGGCTCGTGACGGCGCTGGCGACCTGGCTGCTGCCGCCTCTGTTCATCAAGAAGAAGGTCGGCGACCGCCGCGACGCCTGACCGGATGCCTCGACGAGAGGCATCCCCGCACGCGTCAGATGAAGTACTCGGGGGCCGTCAGCACCGCGCGGCTGTCCGGTCCCTCGCGGCGTGCGCGCGGCTTGGCGGGCACGCCGACCAGGATGCTGTCCTCCGGCGCATCGCGCGTCACGACGGCGTTGGCGCCGATGACGGAGCCCGCACCGATCGTGATCGGACCCAGCACCTTCGCGCCGGCGCCCACGGCGACACCGTCGCCGAGCGTGGGGTGGCGCTTGCCGCCTTCGCGCTGGCGGCCGCCCAGGGTGACCCCGTGGTACAGCATCACGTCGTCGCCGACTTCGGCGGTCTCGCCGATCACGACTCCCATGCCGTGATCGATGAAGAAGCGGCGGCCGATCGTCGCGCCCGGGTGGATCTCGACACCGGTGAGCCACCGCGTGACCTGCGAGCCGGCGCGGGCGACGAAGCGGAAGCCCCGCACCCACAGGGCGTGCCAGGCGCGGTGCGCCCACACGGCGTGCAGGCCGGGGTAGAGCATCGCGATCTCGAGCGACGATCGGGCTGCGGGATCGCGCAGCTTCGCGGCGTCGAGGTCTTCTCGCAGACGCTCGATCGTCGACTTCATCGCCGCGCCTCCTGAGGCTGCTCGTCGCGGAGGTGCTCGTACAGTGCCGTCGAGAGGTAGCGCTCGCCCGAATCCGGGACGATCACGACGATGCGCCGACCTTCGGACTCCGGTCGTGCGGCGATCTCGAGGGCGGCCCACACGGCTGCGCCGGCCGACATCCCGGCCAGGATGCCCTCGCGCGTCGCGAGCTCACGGGCGACGCGGATCGCGTCGTCGAACTGCACGTCGAAGATCTCATCCACGACCGACCTGTCGAGCACGTCGGGCACGAAGTTCGGCCCGATGCCCTGGATGCGGTGCCCGCCGGCGCGGCCTTCGGTCAGCACGGGGGAGTCGGCGGGCTCGACGAGAGCGACGCGCACGTCGGGATTGCGCTGCTTCAGCACCTGCCCGACGCCGGTGACGGTGCCGCCGGTGCCGGATCCGGCGACGAACCAGTCGACGATCCCGTCGGTGTCTCGCCAGATCTCCTCGGCCGTCGTCCGGCGGTGGATGGCGGCGTTGGCCTCGTGCTCGAACTGGCGCGACAGGATGGCGCCGGGCGTCTCCGCGGCGATCCGCTGAGCGACCGCGACAGCCTCGGTCATGCCTTTGTACGGGTCGGTGAGCACGAGCTCGGCCCCGTATGCCTTCAGGAGCGTACGGCGCTCCTTCGACATCGATGCGGGCATCGTCAGGATCACGCGGTAGCCGCGCGCGGCACCGATCAGGGCGAGCGCGATGCCGGTGTTGCCGCTCGTCGACTCGACGATCGTGCCGCCGGGCTTCAATTCGCCGGCCGCCTCCGCCGCCTCGACGAGTGCATACCCGAGGCGGCATTTGACGCTGGAGCCGGGGTTGTAGAACTCCAGCTTCGCCAGGACCTCTCCCGGAAGTCCGGCGGTGAGCGCGTTGAGGCGCACGAGGGGCGTATCCCCGAAGGCCGTCGTGATGTCGGAGTGGATGCCGGGCACGGCGTTCCTTCCTTGGGCGGGCGATGTCGGCCGCCCGGGAGCGGGAGAGATCAGTCGCGGAGGTCTTCGTACAGCGCCGTGGAGAGGTAGCGCTCGCCGTACGAGGGCACGATCACGACGATGTTCTTGCCCTCGGCCTCGGGCCGCGCGGCGATCTGGAGAGCGGCCCAGATGGCCGCGCCCGACGAGATGCCCACCAGGATGCCGTCCTGGCTCCCGACGGCCCGCGCGGTCGAGATCGCGTCGGGGAACTCGACGTCGACGACCTCGTCGATGACGCCCTGATCGAGGATCGCGGGGATGAAGTTGGGTCCGATGCCCTGGATCTTGTGGGGACCGGGCGTGCCCTTGGTCAGCAGCGGCGAGTCCGCGGGCTCCACGGCGACGACCTTCGCGCCGGGCACCCGCTCCTTGAGCACCTGGCCGACGCCCGTGATGGTGCCGCCGGTGCCGATGCCGGCGACGAAGTAGTCGACCTTGCCCTCGGTGTCGCGGATGATCTCCTCGGCCGTCGTGCGGCGGTGGATCGCAGGGTTCGCCTCATTCTCGAACTGGCGGGCGAGGATCGCCCCGGGAATGTCGGCGGCGATCTCCTCGGCCTTCGCGACCGCGCCCTTCATGCCGCCCGCGGGATCGGTGAGGATGAGCTCGGCGCCGTAGGCCTTGAGCAGCAGTCGGCGCTCGACCGACATCGACGACGGCATCGCGAGCACGACGCGGTAGCCGCGGGCCGCGCCCACCATCGCAAGCGCGATGCCGGTGTTGCCGCTGGTGGCCTCGACGATCGTGCCGCCGGGCTTCAGCGCGCCGGCCGCCTCCGCTGCATCCACGATCGCGATGCCCAGACGGTCCTTGACGCTCGACGCGGGGTTGTAGAACTCGAGCTTCGCGAGGATGGTGCCGGGAAGACCCTCCGCGACGCGGTTGAGCTTGACGAGCGGGGTGTCGCCGAAAGCGGCGGTGATGTCGGAGTAGATGCCGGGCATGACGATGGCCTTTCGGGAGGAGTCTCGTAGCGCAACAAGCCTACGGGCCTGTGGTGTTCCCGGCCTGTTTGTGACAATTCGTCTCGGCTGCGCTCGCGGTTAGGCTGGTCGACGCCCATGGAGTCCTCCGCCCCCGTCATTCCGCCCGCGCCCGCCGATCCGCTTGGCCTCGCCGACGTCGTCCGCGCCGCCGCGGAACGCCTGAGCGGCGCCGGCATCGCCGATGCCGTCGTCGACGCCGAGCTCCTCGCCGCCCACGTCCTGGGCACGAGCCGCGGCGCCGTGCAGGCGTCCGCCTTCCGTGGCGACGCGATCCCGGATGCCGCGGCCGCCGCGTTCGACGAGCTCGTCGCGCGCCGCGCCACCCGTGAACCGCTGCAGCATCTGACGGGCACCGCGCCGTTCCGACACCTCGAGCTGCGCGTCGGCCCCGGCGTCTTCGTGCCGCGACCCGAGACCGAGATGGTCGCCCAGTTGGCGATCGACGCGCTGCGCGCGGCGGCATCGCCCGCTCCCGTCGCGGTCGACCTCGGTACGGGCTCCGGCGCGATCGCGCTGGCCATGGCGACCGAGGTGCCGCACGCCCGCGTGCACGCCGCCGAGAACTCCGTCGACGCGTTCATCTGGACGAAGGAGAACTTCGCCCTCGTCGGCGCCGAGAACGCCCGCCTGGCCTTCATCGATCTCGAGCGGGCGTTCCCAGAGCTCGACGGCACGGTGTCCGTGGTCGCATCGAACCCCCCGTACGTGCCGGATGCCGCGATCCCGCGCGATCCGGAAGTGCGGTTCTTCGATCCGCCCGCCGCCCTGTACGGGGGAGAGGACGGCCTCGACGTCGTCCGCGTCCTCAGCGGGGTCGGCCTCCGGCTCGCCCACCCGGGCGGCGTCATCGTCATCGAACACGGCGAATGGCAGGGGGAGGCCATCCGCGGCATCCTGAGCGCTGACGGCTGGCGCGCCGCGGCGACGCATCCCGATCTCACGATGAGGGATCGGGCGACCACCGCCATCCGTCCGTGACCGTGTCTCAGGGACCGTGGAGCGCGCGCAACTAGACTGACGGGCGACATGTCTCCCCTCTACGACTGCCGTGACGAGGCGCAGCTGCTCGCCGGCATGCGACACGCGCGCCAGGCCGTCGGCCGCGGCCGACTCGTCGTCATCCCCACCGACACGGTCTACGGCATCGCGGCGAACGCCTTCGACGCGCGCGCCGTGCAGGCGCTGCTGGATGCGAAGGGCCGGGGCCGCCAGTCGCCGCCGCCTGTGCTCGTCTCCGGCGTCCCGACGCTGCGCGCCCTGACCGCCGAGGTGCCCACCGCCGTGGAGCAGCTCGTCGAGGCGTTCTGGCCCGGAGGGCTGACCATCGTGCTGCCGGCTCAGCCCTCGCTCACGTGGGACCTCGGCGAGACGCGCGGAACGGTCGCAGTCCGGATGCCGGCGCAGCGCGTGGCCCTGGAGCTGCTCGAGGAGACGGGGCCGCTCGCCGTCTCGAGCGCCAACCTGACCGGGATGCCCGCCGCGACGACGGCCGAAGGCGCGCTCGAGATGCTCGGCGACCGCGTCGACGTCTATCTCGACGCCGGCGCGAGCGAAGGCGGAATCGCCTCCACGATCATCGATGCGACGGCGCTCGTCGGCGGATCCGAGCGGGTGGTGCGCGTTCTCCGCGAGGGTGCGATCGACCGCGGCCGGCTGCGGAGCGTGCTCGGCGATCTCCTCGAACCCGATCCGGTGCCCCCGACGTGGGAGGACCGGCCCGCATCCGAGGGTGAGGCGGGGGCTGCGGACGCGCCCGACACCTCGAACGGCTCCGCGTGAAGCACTACGTCTTCACGGTCATCCTGACGGCGGCGCTCACCTTCTGCCTGTCGTGGGGGGTGTGGCGCCTGAGCCTGCGCTACAAGCTGTACCCCGGCATCCGCGAGCGGGACGTCCACACCAATCCGACGCCCCGCCTGGGCGGCATCGCGATGTTCCTCGGCGTCGTCGCCGCCTTCGCCGTGTCGTCGCAGCATCCGTACTTCGCGATCTTCTGGGCCGACCCCGGTCCCATGCTCGCGATCCTGGGCGCGACGCTGCTCATCGTCCTCGTCGGCGTCGCCGACGATCTGTGGGACCTCGACTGGTTCCTCAAGCTCGGCGCGCAGTTCCTCGCCGCCGGCATCATCGCGTGGTTCGGCAAGCTGCAGATCGTCGCGCTGCCGATCGGCGGCATCACGGTGTGGTCGAGCTGGGTGAGCTTCACCCTCACGGTGTTCGCGATCGTGATCGTCATGAACGCCGTGAACTTCATCGACGGGCTCGACGGCCTCGTCGCCGGCGTCGTGCTGATCGCCAACGTCGTGTTCTTCGCCTACTCCTACCTGCTGCTGCGCGACTTCGGCTCCAGCACGTACTCCGATCTCGCTCCGTTCATCGCCGTCGTCCTCATCGGAGCCTGCGTCGGATTCCTCCCGTTCAACTGGAGTCCGGCGAAGATGTTCATGGGCGACGCCGGCGCGCTCATGCTCGGCCTGCTCATGGCGACATCCGCCGTGGCGATCACCAACTCCCTCACGCCGGCCACGTTCGCCGGTCCCGACGAGTTCGGACGCTCCCAGATCCTCGGTGCGTTCATCCCGATCCTGCTGCCGATCGTCGTCGTGCTGCTGCCGCTCCTCGACTTCGGGATGGCGGTCGTCCGCCGCATGGGCGCCGGAAAGTCGCCGTTCTCGCCCGATCGCAAGCACCTCCACCACCGCATGCTCGACATGGGCCACTCCGACCGCGACGCCGTGCTGATCTTCTACGCGTGGACCTCGATCGTGAGCCTGTCCGTGCTGCTCATGTACATCGGCACGACCGCCGACTGGCCGGGGGAGTACCTCCTGGGCGTCGCGTTCGGCGTCGTCGGGGCGGCCGCCTGCCTCTTCGTGACCTTCCTGCCCGCCCGCCGCGCCGTCCGGCGCCCGCTCCCCGAGGAGGCCGCACTGTGAACACCCGTGCCGCGACCCCCAATCCCGTCTCCAGCACCCCGATCCTGCGGACGACCCTGGTGTGGTCTTCTGCGGTCGCCGCGATCCTCGCCGTCGTGGGAGCGATCGTCGGATGGCTCGTCGACGGCTCCGACGGGCTGTGGAGCGCTCTGGCGGGCGTCCTGATCGCCGCGGTGTTCCTGGCCATCACGAGCATCAGCATCCTGATCGCCAACCGCTGGTACGGAGACGACCTGTACGTGCCGCTGTTCTTCGGCATCGTGCTGGGCGGCTGGATCCTCAAGTTCGTCGTCTTCATCGTCGTGCTGCTCACGCTGCGCGGCCAGCCGTGGGTCAACCAGACGGTGTTCTTCCTCGCGGTGGTCCTGAGCGTCCTCGCCTCGCTGGCGGTCGATGTCGTGGTGCTGATGCGGATGCGGGTTCCGCACGTCAGCGACGTGACGCTCCCGACCGCCGCCGACATCGTCGACCCGATCGATGGGACCTCGCCCGCAGCCGCCCCCGAAACCCCCAATGTCGACCGTTAGGGGGACCCGGGTGTCCGGGAAGCCCCGTGAGTTTGGTAGGGTTGAGTTCGCGCCCGCCACTCGCTTGCGAGCCTTTTGCGGAGTGCAGCTCACCGACCATCGTCGCCTCGGCATACGCCGGTGCCCCGAAGCTGGAGCCAGCGCTGTTCTCTCAAGCTGCGACCCTGATCGCCCCTCTCGCCACTGACGAGCCCCCCGTCTTCCACGGGCCGTCCATCTCCGAGTTCTTCCCTCCGGCGATCGTCGAGCTGTTCGGCCTCGAATGGCTGTCGATCACGCGCATCAACCTGATCCAGTTCATCGCGACGATCGCCGTCGTGCTGTTCCTGTGGCTCGGCACGCGCAACATGCGGGTCGTTCCGGGTCGGTTCCAGAGCCTCGCCGAGATGGGCCTCGGATTCGTCCGCACCAACATCGCGCACGACCTGCTCGGCAAGAAGGACGGCGACCGCTTCCTGCCGATCCTCACGACCATCTTCTTCATGGTCCTGTTCATGAACATCACGGGCATCATCCCGTTCATGAACATCGCCGGCACCTCGGTGATCGGCGTCCCGCTCCTGCTCGCCCTGATCAGCTACGGCACGTTCATCTACGCCGGCATCAAGAAGAGCCCCAAGAACTTCTTCAAGAACTCGCTGTTCCCCTCCGGCGTGCCGTGGCCGATCTACATCATCGTCACGCCGATCGAGCTCATCTCGACGTTCATCATCCGCCCCGTCACGCTGACCCTCCGACTCCTCATGAACATGATGGTCGGACACCTGCTCCTGGTGCTGTTCTTCGCGGCGACCCAGTTCTTCCTCCTCGACCTGGGCGGATGGTGGTCGGCGCTCGCGGCCGGCAGCCTCGCGTTCGGCTTCGTCTTCACACTCTTCGAAATCCTCGTGGCCGTCCTCCAGGCCTACGTCTTCGCCCTCCTGACCGCGGTCTACATCCAGCTCGCAGTCGCGGAAGAGCACTAAGCGGGTCGGCTGACTGCCGCCCACAACCGAAAGGAAATACCCCGTGGACGCAACTACGGTTCTCGCAGAGCTCAGCGGCAACGTCGCGACGATGGGCTACGGCCTCGCCGCCATCGGCCCCGCGATCGGCGTCGGCATCGTCGTCGGAAAGACGATCGAGGGCGTTGCCCGTCAGCCCGAGCTCGCAGGTCGCCTGCAGGTCCTGATGTGGATCGGTATCGCCTTCACCGAGGCGCTGGCCTTCATCGGCATCGCTGCCGGCTTCATCTTCGTCTGATCTTCACCTTCCAGTCTTAAGGAGACAGGATGCTGAACGCTCTTGTCGCGTACGCCGCGGAAGAGGGGCCCAAGAACCCCCTCATCCCCGCCTGGTACGACATCATCTGGTCGGGGGTCTGCTTCCTCGTCATCCTGTTCGTCGTGATCAAGGTCGCGCTTCCCCGACTCACCGCGCTGCTCGACGAGCGCTCCGCGGCGATCGAAGGCAACATCGCCAAGGCCGACGAGGCCCAGCGCAAGGCCGAAGCCGCCCTCGTGGAGTACACGGCGCAGCTGGCCGACGCCCGCAAGGAAGCCGGCGAGATCCGCGACGCCGCCCGTGAGGACGGCAAGAAGATCGTCGCCGAGGCCCGGGACTCGGCATCGGCCGAGGCCGCGCGCCTGACGGCCGCCGCGCACACGCAGATCGAGGCGGAGCGCCAGTCGGCGTTCGTGTCGCTGCGCAGCGAGGTCGGCACGCTGGCGATCGACCTGGCCGGCGGGGTCATCGGGGAGTCGCTGTCCGACGACAAGAAGGCTCAGGCCGTCGTCGACCGCTTCCTCGCCGATCTCGAGGCATCCGAGAAGGCGAAGGCGTAATGGGCAGCGCGACCACTCAGGCGCTCGCGGCGACCGAGACGGCGCTGCGCGCCGCGTCGGGCATCGACCTCGGTGTGGCCCGCGAGCTCTTCGCCGCGGCACGCGCCCTGGGCGAGTCGTCGCAGCTGAGCGGCGCGCTCGCCGACTCCGCCGCGTCGCCCGCTGCCCGCACCAAGGTCGTCACCGACGTGTTCGGCGGCTTCCAGCCGACGACCGTGTCGCTGCTGACGACGGCTGTGGCCCAGCGCTGGTCCTCTTCCGCCGACCTCGTGACCGGCATCGAGGAGCTCGCGGTCCGCGCCGCGAGCATCTCCGATGCTGCGGTCGACGTCGAGGGCGAACTGTTCCGCTTCTCGCGGACGGTGGCCGAGAACCCCGAGCTCGAGCTCGCACTCGGCAGCCGTCTCGGCGACGACTCCGCGAAGGGCGCGCTCGTCGAGACGCTCCTCGCGGGTCGGGCGAGTGCGCCGACGACGCTCATCGTGTCGTCCCTGGTGCAGCAGCCGCGCGAGCGGCGGGTCCGCCAGGTGCTCGACCGCGCCATGGCGGTCGTGTCCGACCAGCGGGGGCGCTCCGTCGCCACCGTCGTCTCGGCCGCGCCGCTCAGCGACACCCAGCTCGAACGCCTCACGACGGCACTGTCGAAGCGCTACGGCGCCCAGGTGTCGATCAACACCCTCGTCGACCCGACGGTCGTGGGCGGTCTGCGCGTGCAGATCGGCGACGACGTCATCGACGCGAGCGTCTCGACGCGCCTGCACGACCTCCGCCAGCGCCTGGCGGGCTAAGACTTTCCCGCCCTGCACGGGCGGCGACACTTCGGGGCCGAGGCCCCACGAACGAAGGAAGACAATGGCAGAACTCTCTATCAGCCCCGACGTCATCCGTGACGCGCTGAAGGACTTCGTCGCAGCCTACGAGCCCTCGGGAGCTGCGGCGACCGAGGTCGGCACCGTCATCGATGCCGGCGATGGAATCGCCCACGTCGAGGGCCTGCCCGGTGTCATGGCCAACGAGCTCGTGCGCTTCGCGAACGGCATCGAGGGTCTGGCCCTCAACCTCGACGAGCACCAGATCGGTGTCGTCGTCCTGGGCGACTTCTCCGGCATCGAGGCCGGCCAGCAGGTCACGCGCACGGGTGAGGTCCTGTCGGTCGCCGTCGGCGACGGCTACCTCGGTCGCGTCGTCGACCCGCTCGGCAACCCGATCGACGGCCTCGGCGAGGTCGCCACGACGGGTCGTCGCGCCCTCGAGCTGCAGGCGCCCGGCGTCATGCAGCGCAAGAGCGTGCACGAGCCGATGCAGACCGGCATCAAGGCGATCGACGCCATGATCCCCGTCGGCCGCGGCCAGCGTCAGCTCATCATCGGCGACCGCCAGACGGGCAAGACCGCGATCGCGATCGACACGATCATCAACCAGAAGGACAACTGGGCGTCGGGCGACGTCAACAAGCAGGTCCGCTGCATCTACGTCGCCATCGGCCAGAAAGGCTCGACGATCGCCTCCGTCAAGGGCGCGCTCGAAGACGCCGGCGCCATGGAGTACACGACGATCGTCGCCGCTCCGGCATCCGACCCCGCGGGCTTCAAGTACCTCGCGCCGTACACCGGTTCGGCCATCGGCCAGCACTGGATGTACGAGGGCAAGCACGTCCTGATCATCTTCGACGACCTGTCGAAGCAGGCCGAGGCCTACCGTGCCGTCTCGCTCCTCCTGCGTCGTCCGCCGGGCCGCGAGGCGTACCCCGGTGACGTCTTCTACCTGCACTCCCGTCTGCTCGAGCGCTGCGCGAAGCTCTCGGACGACCTCGGTGCGGGCTCGATGACGGGTCTGCCGATCATCGAGACGAAGGCCAACGACGTCTCGGCGTACATCCCGACCAACGTGATCTCGATCACCGACGGCCAGATCTTCCTGCAGTCCGACCTGTTCAACGCCAACCAGCGTCCCGCGGTCGACGTGGGCATCTCGGTCTCGCGAGTCGGCGGTGACGCACAGGTCAAGTCGATCAAGAAGGTCTCCGGCACGCTCAAGCTCGAGCTCGCCCAGTACCGCTCGCTCGAGGCGTTCGCGATGTTCGCGAGCGACCTGGATGCCGCCTCGCGGCGCCAGCTCGACCGCGGTGCGCGTCTGACGGAGCTGCTCAAGCAGCCCCAGTACGACCCGTACCCCGTCGAGGAGCAGGTCGTCTCGATCTGGGCCGGCACCAACGGCAAGCTCGACACGATCGCGGTCGAAGACGTGCTGTCGTTCGAGCGCGAGCTGCTCGACTACATCCGTCGCAACACGTCGATCCTCGACACGCTGCGCGACACCAACGTCCTCGACGACACCACGCTCGCCGAGCTGGAGAAGGTCACCGACTCGTTCGTGCTCGAGTTCCAGTCCGGCAAGGGCCAGGCGATCGACAACCCGGGTCATGAGGAGCACGCTGCGGCGGGCGTCGACGACGTGAACCAGGAGCAGATCGTCAAGGGCCGCCGCTAAAGCGGCGCCGACGAGAACCGGACACCATGGGCGCACAGCTGAGGGTCTACAAGCAGAAGATCTCTTCTGCTCAGACCACCAAGAAGATCACGAAGGCGATGGAACTCATCGCGGCTTCGCGCATCCAGAAGGCGATGGCGCGCGTCCGCGCCGCCGCGCCCTTCGCGCGTGCCGTGACGCGTGCCGTCTCCGCCGTTGCCACGCACTCCAACATCGACCACCCGCTCACGTCGGAGCGCGAGAACATCCGTCGGTCCGCCGTCGTGATCTTCGCCTCCGACCGTGGCCTCGCGGGCGCGTTCAACTCCCAGATCCTGCGCGAAGGTCTGCAGGTCGCAGAGCTGCTGCGCTCGCAGGGCAAGGAGCCGGTGTTCTACCTCATCGGCCGCAAGGCCGTGGGGTACTTCCAGTTCCGCGGCATCCAGGGTGCAGCGGAGTGGACGGGCGACACCGACACGCCGCACTTCACGACGGCCGAGCAGATCGCGGGGACGCTCATCGAGGCGTACGAGCGCGGCGGCGAGCAGGGCGGCGTCGACGAGATCCACCTCGTGTACAACCGCTTCGTCAGCATGATGACGCAGTCGCCCGAGTCGGTGCGTCTGCTTCCCCTCGCGATCGTCGAGGCGGAGGAGAAGGCGTCGGCCCAGGTCTACCCGCTCTACGAGTTCGAGCCCGACGCGGGCGTCGTCCTGGACGCGCTCCTGCCGGTGTACATCCAGAGCCGCGTCTTCAACGCACTCCTGCAGTCGTCGGCTGCCAAGCACGCCGCCACGCAGAAGGCGATGAAGTCGGCCAGCGACAACGCCGACAAGCTCATCACCGACTACACGCGCCTGCGCAACAACGCGCGCCAGGCCGAGATCACGCAGCAGATCGCCGAGATCGTCGGCGGCGCCGACGCCCTGGCATCCGGCAAGTAACATCCCACCGAAAGAGAAGACAATGACTCTCACCGCACCCGCAGGCACGGCCACCGCCGCCGTCGGCCGCGTCGCGCGCGTCACCGGCCCCGTCGTCGACATCGAGTTCCCGCACGACTCGATCCCCGAGATGTACAACGCGCTGAAGACGACGATCACCATCGACGGCGAGTCGACCGAGATCACCCTCGAGGTCGCACAGCACCTCGGCGACGACCTCGTCCGCGCCATCTCGCTCAAGCCCACCGACGGCATGGTCCGCGGTCAGGAAGTGCGCAACACGGGCGGGCCCATCACGGTCCCCGTCGGCGACGTCACCAAGGGCAAGGTCTTCAACGTCACGGGCGAGGTGCTCAACGCCAAGCCCGGCGAGGAGATCGAGATCACGGAGCGCTGGGGCATCCACCGCCAGGCTCCCAACTTCGACCAGCTCGAGTCGAAGACCACGATGTTCGAGACCGGCATCAAGGTCATCGACCTGCTGACGCCCTACGTGCTCGGCGGCAAGATCGGCCTGTTCGGCGGCGCCGGTGTCGGCAAGACGGTGCTCATCCAGGAGATGATCCAGCGCGTCGCGCAGGACCACGGCGGTGTGTCGGTGTTCGCCGGTGTCGGCGAGCGCACCCGTGAGGGCAACGACCTCATCCACGAGATGGAGGAGGCGGGCGTCTTCGAGAAGACCGCGCTCGTCTTCGGCCAGATGGACGAGCCGCCGGGGACGCGTCTGCGCGTCGCCCTCTCGGCTCTGACGATGGCGGAGTACTTCCGCGACGTGCAGAAGCAGGACGTGCTGCTGTTCATCGACAACATCTTCCGCTTCACGCAGGCCGGTTCCGAGGTCTCCACGCTGCTCGGCCGCATGCCCTCGGCTGTGGGATACCAGCCGAACCTCGCCGACGAGATGGGTGTGCTCCAGGAGCGCATCACCTCGACCCGCGGTCACTCGATCACCTCGCTGCAGGCGATCTACGTCCCCGCCGACGACTACACCGACCCGGCGCCTGCGACGACGTTCGCGCACCTCGACGCGACGACCGAGCTCAGCCGTGAGATCGCGTCGAAGGGCCTGTACCCGGCCGTCGACCCGCTCTCGTCGACGAGCCGCATCCTCGACCCGCGCTACATCGGCGCCGACCACTACCGTGTCGCCACGGCCGTGAAGCAGATCCTCCAGAAGAACAAGGAACTGCAGGAGATCATCGCGATCCTCGGTGTCGACGAGCTCTCCGAGGAAGACAAGGTCGTCGTCGCACGCGCACGCCGCATCCAGCAGTTCCTCTCGCAGAACACCTACATGGCGAAGAAGTTCACCGGTGTCGAGGGATCGACGGTTCCGATCAAGGAGACCATCGAGTCGTTCGACGCCATCGTCAAGGGCGACTTCGACCACGTGGCCGAGCAGGCCTTCTTCAACGTCGGCGGCATCGGCGACGTCGAGGAGAAGTGGGCGAAGATCCAGAAGGAGAACGGCTGACATGCCGCTCAACGTGCACCTCGTCTCCGCTGACGCGGAGGTCTGGTCGGGGGAGGCGTCGCTCGTCGTCGCCAAGACCGTCGAGGGCGAGATCGGCTTCATGACGGGTCATGAGCCCGTGCTCGCGATCCTCGCCGAGGGTCAGGTCCGCATCACCGAGCCGAGCGGCACGAAGATCGTCGCCAACGCGCAGGACGGGTTCCTGTCGATGGAAGGCGATGTCCTGACGATCGTCGCCGGCAACGCGGCCCTCATCTCCTGATCGCTTTCTCACGCACGCGCGCGCCGCTCGGGTCTCCCGGGCGGCGCGCCGTCTTTCCCGGATGCCCATGCTGATCCTGCTTCCCCCCTCAGAGACCAAGCGGCCCGGTGGCCGCGGCCGCCCGCTCGACTCCTCGGCGCTGGCCTTCGCGGCGCTCGCCCCGCAGCGCGACGCGGTGGTCGACGCGCTCGTGGCGCTGTCGGCTGACGAAGACCGCGCGGCGCGCGTGCTGAAGCTCGGCGCGACCCAGCGCGGCGAGATCGCCGTCAACGCGGCGCTGCGCCAGGCGCCGACGATGCCGGCGATCGATCGCTACACGGGCGTGCTGTTCGACGCGCTGGATGCGGGATCCCTCGACGGCACGGAGCGTCGCTGGCTCGGACGGCACGCGGCGATCCACAGTGCGCCGTTCGGTCTCGTCGGTGCGCTCGACCAGATCCCCGCCTACCGGCTCGGCGCCGCCGTCTCGCTCCCCGCTCTCCCTTCGCCCCAGCGCGTGTGGGCGGATGCCGTCACCGCCGCCCTCGCCGCGGAGGCGCCGTCGTTCGTGCTCGATCTCCGCTCCGAGGCCTATGCCGCCCTCGGGCCGGTGCCGCCATCCATCGCCTCGGTGTACGTCCGGGTCGTGAGCGAGCGCCCGGACGGTGCCGTACGGGCGCTCAACCACTTCAACAAGCATGCGAAGGGCGCGCTGACCCGGCGGCTGGCTCAGGACCGTCCGCGCGTCTCGTCGGTGCGGGGGTTCGTGCGGTGGGCGGATGCCGCGGGCGTCCGCGTGCGTCCGGGAGCGGACGGCGAGCTCGAGCTCTTCGCCTGACCCTTCGACAGGCTCAGGGGCCGCAGGGCGCGGTCAGCGCGCCGTTCGGTCGGTGTTCTTCGCGGTCTGCTGCGTGTTCTCGGCGACCGCGATGAGTGCGACGACCGACTCGATCACGAATCTCAGCACCACGATGGAGATGAAGGTCACCAGCGGCACGATGATCAGCGTCGCGATCAGCAGCGCGATCCCCGCGCCGATGTTCGAGGCCAGCATGAAGGCGATCGAGCGCCAGATCCCGCCGACGAAGTAGACGATGAATCCGATCGCGATCACGATGAGTCCCGCGAGGTAGAACACGCTCGCCAGGCGACGCGTGATGAACGTCTTGAACGACAGATCGAACAGCGCTGCGAGGAATCCCCGGCCGATGTCGTCGACGTCGCCGGTGAGGGTGGGAACGCCCGTGTCATCCGGGTCGAGGGTCTGCCCCGGCGTCGTCGCACGAGCCGCTTCGCTCGCCGGCGTGCGGGGGAGGGGCGGCAGCGGAGGAGGTGCCTGATCGCTCATGGGGAGTCCCTTCGTCCTCGCCAGGCTAGCGATGCGGGCCCGCTGTCGGCGAGTGTGACGCGCCTTCTGCACTCCGCGGCGTCAAGATCGCTAGCATGTGAGGCGCGGGGGCGGTCGTTCCCGTGCGGCGTCATGCCGTCTCACGACCTCGGGAAGGATTCCCATGTCACCTGACTACTCCGACGGCGTCGGTCTCGTCGCGGCTCTCGTCGCCACGATCATCGGCCTCATCTTCGCCTTCGGGTTCTACATCCTCAGCTCCTGGTTCCTCATGAAGATCTTCGACAAGGCGGGGGTGCAGGGTCGCTGGCGGGCCTGGGTCCCGGTCTACAACTTCATGGTGTTCTGCAAGCTGGGCGACCTGAGCCCGTGGCTCGTGCTCTACGGCATCGGCGCGTCGATCCTGCTCTCCTGGCTCCCTGTCATCGGCCAGCTGATCGGTGTCGCGGCGTTCGTCGTGACCCTGCTCGCCGCGTGGCGCGTCGGGCTCAAGCTGCAGAAGGAGGCGGTGTGGGTCATCCTGTACTTCTTCCTCAGCATCGTGTGGCTCGGCATCAACGCGTTCGACAAGTCGCGCTGGAACACGGCCGTCCCGGCCGCTCCGTGGGCGGGCAACGCCTTCCTCGGCGACCGCACGGTCTGGGCCGGCATCCCGAGCCAGGTTCCGTCGGGGGGCTTCCCGAGCAACCCCGTGACCCAGCCCGGATACCCGCAGGCCCCCGGCGCCTACCCGCCGCCGCCCGCCGGATACCAGCCGCCCGCGCCGCAGGGGTACGCGCCCCCGCCCGCCGCGGCCGCGCCTCCCGTGACGCCGCCGGCCGCCCCGCCGGTCGAGCCTCCTGCCGCTCCGGCCGCCCCTCCGGCGCCGTCGGCCGACTACCAGGCGCCGACCGTGACGCCGCCGCCCGCCGCGGACGGACCCTCGATCGACTTCGGCGGAGAGCCGAAGTCCGACGACAAGGCCTGATCGTCGCACCCAGAGACCCCGCACCGGAGACGGTGCGGGGTCTCTGCCGTCCGCAGCCGTTAGCGTGGACGACATGACCTCCGTTCCCCTCCGCCGCGTCGGCGCCTCCGGTCTCCTCGTCTCCGCCGTCGGTCTCGGCTGCAACAACTTCGGGCGCGCCGGCACCCGCACCGAGACGCTCGAAGGCACCAAGGCCGTTCTCGACGCCGCGATCGAGGCGGGCGTGACATTCCTCGACACCGCCGACATCTACGGCCGCGAGCCGGGTCTGTCCGAGACGCTCATGGGAGAGGCCCTCCGCGGTCGACGCGATGAGGTGGTCCTGGCCACCAAGTTCGGTCACCGCGACTTCCCCGCCGGTATCCAGGCCGGAGCGAAGGCATCCCGCTCGTACATCCGGGCGGCGGTGGAGGCATCCCTCACCCGTCTCCAGACCGAGTGGATCGACCTCTACCAGCTGCACTTCCCCGACCCGGCGACGCCCGTGGACGAGACCCTCGACACGCTCGGCGACCTCGTGCGCGAGGGCAAGGTCCGCTACCTCGGCCACTCGAACTTCGCGGGGTGGGAGATCGCCGAGGCGCACTACGTCGCGAAGGAGCGGTCCGCTGTGCCCTTCGTCTCGGCGCAGAACCACTACAGCCTGCTGCGCCGTGGCGCCGAGCGCGACGTGCTCCCCGCCGTCGAGCGCTTCGGTCTGGGCTTCCTGCCGTACTTCCCGCTCCACAACGGTCTGCTGACGGGCAAGTTCACCCGCGACGGCGGCCCGGAGGAGAGCCGCATCATGACGGTGCGCCCGCACCTGTGGCGCGACGCCCCCTGGGACGCCCTCGAGGCGCTGCAGGGCTTCTGCGACGAGCGGGGCATCACGATGCTCGAGGCCACGATGGGATGGCTGCTCGCGCGTCCGTCGCTGTCGAGCGTCATCGCCGGCGCCACGAGCCCCGAGCAGGTGCGCTCGAACGCCGCCGCGGCGACGGCCTGGACCCCGTCGGCCGATGAGCTCGCGGCCATCGACGCCCTCTTCCCGCTGCCCGCGGATCCCGCCGCCTGACCGGATGCTGCGCACGGCCTCACCGCCGGTCGCGTGTCCGTCTCCTGCTCGCGCTGCGCGAATGCGCGCAACGCGGACGCAGAGCACCACCGCGGCTCGGGGAGAGGCATCCGGTTCGCTCAGAGCGCACGTGGCCGTTTGTCGGCACGCGGCGACCGGGCGTAGCGTCTGATCTCGTGCGCGGTTCTCCGGGTGTCCCGGTCGTCAACGCCGTGCGAGGGAAGGATGTCCGTTGCTCGGCACACTCCTGGTGCGATACCTGAAGCCCGCGTGGCCGCTCGTCATCGCCGTCGTCGTCTTCCAGCTGGCCCAGTCGATCGCGTCGCTGCTGCTGCCGACGTTGAACGCCGACATCATCGACCAGGGCGTGGTGACGGGCGACATCGCCTTCATCTGGCGCACCGGCGGGATCATGCTCGCGATCAGCTTCGTGCAGATCGTCTGCGCGATCGTCGCGGTCTACTTCGGCTCACGACTGGCGATGGGCATGGGCCGCGATCTGCGCGATCACCTCTTCCACCGCGTGGTCGCCTTCTCCCAGCGTGAGATCGGTCAGTTCGGCGCGCCGTCGCTCATCACCCGCAACACCAATGACGTGCAGCAGGTGCAGATGCTCGTCCAGATGTCGGCGACGGTGATGGTCTCGGCACCGATCCTGGCGATCGGCGGCGTGATCTTCGCCGTGCAGCAGGATGCCGGTCTGTCATGGCTCATGGCCGTCGCCATCCCCGTCCTGCTCGTGGTCGTCTCGCTGATCATCGTGCGCATGGTGCCCGCATTCACGCAGATGCAGGCCCGCATCGACCGCGTGAACCAGATCATGCGCGAGCAGCTGAGCGGCATCCGCGTGATCCGCGCCTTCGTCCGCGAGACGGAGGAGCGCGCGCGCTTCCGATCCGCGAGCGACGGCGTCATGGACACCGCGCTGCGGGCGGGCAACCTGATGGCCCTGATGTTCCCCGCCGTCATGCTCGTGATGAACGTCTCGAGCGTCGCAGTGATCTGGTTCGGAGCGTTCGAGGTGCAGAACAGCGGCGTGCAGATCGGCACGCTGTTCGCCTTCCTCACCTACCTCATGCAGATCCTGATGGGCGTCATGATGGCGACGTTCATGTTCGTCATGATCCCGCGTGCGGCCGTGTGTGCCGACCGCATCGGAGCGGTGCTCGACACCGAGCCGTCGGTCGCCGCGCCGACCGATCCGGCCGCACCGCCCACCGCGCGCGGCCGGATCGAGTTCGACGCCGTGAGCTTCGCCTACCCGGGCGCCGACGATGCCGTCCTCCACGATCTGACGTTCACCGTGGAGCCGGGCACCACGACGGCCGTCATCGGCTCCACGGGCTCGGGCAAGACGACCCTGATCGGCCTCGTCCCTCGGCTGTTCGACGCGACCGCGGGGTCGGTGCGCGTCGACGGCGTCGACGTGCGGGACTACGACCCCGACGTGCTGTGGCGGCGGATCGGCCTGGTCCCGCAGCGCGCCTTCCTCTTCTCGGGCACGGTCGCCTCCAACCTCCGCTACGGCGGAGCCGATGCGACCGACGACGAGCTGTGGAGGGCCCTCGAGCTCGCGCAGGCGAAGGACTTCGTCGCCGCGATGCCCGAAGGGCTGGAGGCTCCCATCGCGCAGGGTGGGACGAACGTCTCGGGCGGCCAGCGCCAGCGGCTGGCGATCGCTCGTGCGCTGGTCAAGCGCCCCGACACGTACATCTTCGACGACTCGTTCTCGGCGTTGGATCTGAAGACGGATGCCGAGCTCCGAAGCGCCCTCGACACGCATCTCCCCGATGCGACCCGGCTCGTCGTCGCCCAACGCGTGTCGACGATCCGGCACGCCGACCAGATCGTCGTGCTCGAGCACGGCCGCATCGTCGGGATCGGCACGCACGACGAACTGCTGGAGTCGAGCGAGACGTACCGGGAGATCGTCGAATCTCAGCTCTCGGTGGAGGCGGCGGCATGAGCGCGGCATCGTCGGGCGCCCGCACCGGGGCCGTCGTCACGCCCTCGCCGCGCCGGATGCCGGTGTCCCGAGGTCCGATGGGCCAGGTGGGACCGGGGGAGAAGGCGCAGAACTTCGGACCGAGCGCCAAGAGGCTCCTCTCGACGCTGCGCGCCGACACGGCCCAGCTGATCGCCGTGCTCGTCCTCGGCATCCTGAGCGTGACGATGTCGGTGATCGGCCCGTGGGCGCTCGGCCAGGGCACGAACGTCGTGTTCGCGGGGTTCGTCTCCCAGCAGATGCCCGCCGGAGCGACGAAGCAGGACGTCATCGACCGGCTCATCGCCGGCGGCGACACGCAGCAGGCCGACATGCTCGCCGCGATGGACGTCGTGCCGGGGCAGGGCATCGACTTCACGACGCTCGGATGGATCCTCGCCGCGGTGCTCGCGGTCTACCTCTTCTCGTCGATCTTCGGATGGCTGCAGGCCCGTATCCTGAACGGCGTCGTGCAGCGCGCGATGAACCGCCTCCGCCTGCAGGTGGAGGACAAGATCCACCGGCTGCCGCTGTCGTACTTCGACAGGGTGCAGCGCGGCGAGCTGCTGAGCCGCGTCACCAACGACGTCGACAACATCGGTCAGACGATGCAGCAGACGCTGTCGCAGGTCGTGGTGTCGCTGCTCACGGTCGTCGGCGTGCTCGTCATGATGTTCGTCATCTCGCCCGTGCTGGCCGTCATCGCGCTCGTCACGATCCCGCTGACGATCGGCATCACGGTGGCGGTGGCGAAGCGCTCGCAGAAGCTGTTCGTCGCCCAGTGGGCAGCGACGGGCGTGCTGAACGCCCGGGTGGAGGAGACGTTCTCCGGACACTCGGTCGTCAAGGTCTTCGGGCACCAGAAGGAGGTGGAGGCCGACTTCCGCGCCGAGAACGCCGAGGTGTACCGGGCGAGCTTCGGCGCGCAGTTCCTGTCCGGCCTCATCATGCCCGCCATGATGTTCGTCGGAAACCTCGTCTACGTCGCGATCGCCGTGGTCGGCGGTCTGCAGGTCGCCACCGGCGCCCTCTCGATCGGCGGCGTGCAGGCGTTCATCCAGTACTCGCGTCAGTTCACCCAGCCCCTCAGCCAGCTGGGCTCCATGGCGAATCTCCTGCAGTCGGGTGTCGCCAGCGCCGAGCGGGTGTTCGAGCTCCTCGACGAGGCCGAGCAGACGCTCGACGCCGACCCGGCCGAGACGGCGCCGGAGACGGCGAGCCGTCTCCGCTTCGAGGACGTCTCGTTCCGCTATGTCGCCGACCAGCCGCTCATCGAGAGCCTGACCCTCGAGGCGGAGCCCGGATCGACCGTCGCGATCGTCGGCCCGACCGGCGCGGGGAAGACGACGCTCGTGAACCTGATCATGCGGTTCTACGACGTCGATTCCGGCCGCATCGTCCTGGACGGCGTCGACACGCTGCGCATGACGCGCGACGATCTGCGCTCGCGCACGGGCATGGTGCTCCAGGACACGTGGCTGTTCTCCGGGACGATCCGCGAGAACATCCTGTACGGGCGGCCCGAGGCCACCGAGCAGGAGATGGTGGATGCCGCGACCGCCGCGTACGTCGACCGCTTCGTGCACGCCCTGCCGGACGGGTACGACACGCTGCTCGACGACGAGGCGACGAGCCTCTCGGTGGGGGAGCGGCAGCTGGTGACGATCGCGCGTGCGTTCCTCGCCGACCCGCGCATCCTGATCCTCGACGAGGCCACCTCCTCGGTGGACACCCGCACGGAGCTCCTCATCCAGCGGGCGATGTCGCGCCTCCGGGAGGACCGCACGGCGTTCGTCATCGCCCACCGTCTGTCGACGATCCGCGATGCCGACCTGATCCTCGTGATGGAGAGCGGCACGATCGTCGAGCAGGGCTCGCACGACGAGCTCCTGCGCGCGAAGGGGGCGTACTGGCGGCTCTACAACGCGCAGTTCGAGGCGCCGGCCGAGGAGCAGGAGGCGCCGGAACGCGTCCAGGTCGTCGCGAATCCGACGCCTCCGACCGCCGGGATCCTGCTGGCGACCGAGGGGGCCGCCGAGGGGATCGCAGAGGAACCCACTAGGATGTGAGCACGTCGACGACGGTGCGTGCACCGGTTCGTCGGGTCGCGACTGAGGGGAGGAGGCGGCCATGACCGAGGCATCCACTCATACCCATTCCGTCGCTCTGCGCGATGGTCCGCTCGAGCTCTCGTGGGCGGAAGTGACCGACAAGGGGCGTCGCAGAGACGCCAATCAGGACGCGGTGTTCGCGACCTTCCCGCTCTTCATCGTCGCGGACGGCATGGGCGGCCACATCGGCGGAGAGATCGCGAGCGCGAGCACCGTCGAGCGTCTGCGCGACGTGGCCGAGGCCGGCATCGTGAACGCGAAGACCATCGAGAAGGCTCTCGCGCGCGCCGTCAAAGACATCGCGTCGCATCCCGAGACGACGGATGACGGCACCGGCACCACGGTCACCGGTGTGTACCTCGACACCAGCGGGGGAGATCCGCACTGGGTCACGCTGAACATCGGCGACTCCCGCGTCTACCTGCTCCGCGATTCCACGATCGCGCAGATCACGACCGATCACTCCGTGGTGCAGGAGCTCGTCGCCGCAGGCCGGCTCAGCCCCGAAGAAGCGGAGAGTCACCCGTACGGCAACGTCATCACCCGCGCGGTGGGCCCCAGCGACAGCGTGACGCCGGACTACGTGCGTCTCGACGTCGTCGACGGCGACCGCTTCGTGATCTGCTCCGACGGGCTCACGAAAGAGCTCACGGACTACGGGATCCAGCACTTCCTCGCGGAGAACAGCGATCCCGCCGACGCGGTGAAGGCGATGCTCGACGCGGCCCTCGAGAACGGCGGCCGTGACAACGTCACGATCATCGTGCTCGACGTGCATCGTCCCGGCGACGGGTCCGACACCGAACCGGGCGCCGGTCGCGGGTCATCGGATGCGGCGAACCTCGACGCCGACGGTTCCTCCCCAGACGAGGCCTGAGCCGCGGTCTCCGCGGGTGTCGCCTCCGCCTCCGTGCGGCGGCTCTCCGCAGGATTGCATGTCGGGGTGACCTCGACCTTCGTCCCGCATGCCGCTCGCGTCTTCTCGGCGTCGGGCTCCCCGCCCGCTGCGTCCGCGGCGCCTTCTCCGGCGCGCGCCACCGCCGACCTCCTACTGCCGCCGGCGTGGACGCCGCCGCCCCGGCCGCCCCTGCCCCTCGTGGCATCGGTCGTCCCCGTCATCGGCGCAGTGGTGCTGTGGGCCGTCACGGGGTCGATGCTCGCCCTGTGGCTGGCCGCGCTGGGGCCGCTCATCGCCGTCGCCACCGTGGCGGATTCCGCCCGTGCCACTCGTGCGGGGCGCCGACGTGCGGCGGTCGACGCCGCGGCGGCGCGTGCGCGGGTCGCGGAGGCGCTCGAGGCTCGGCACGACGAAGAGCGCGAGCGACTCCGGTCGCGACACCCGGATGTCGCTCGCTTCGTGACCCGCACGGGCGAGGTCTGGCGCACGGTGCCGGGTCGGGCGAGCGCGATCGTCGTCGGCACCGGGCCCACGGTGTGCGATGTTCGCCTCTCGGGTGGAGAAGGAGACCCCGACGCAGACGCGCTGCGTGCGCGTGCCGCGATGCTGGACGCCGCCCCCGTGACGGTCCCGATCACCGCGGGCCTGGCGGTCACCGGCCCACCGGTCCTCGCGACAGCCGTCGTCCGGGGCATCGTCCTGCAGCTCTGCTCCGCTCTGCCTCCGGGAGAGCTGCGCCTCGTCGGTCCCGCGCGGGGCGGCACGGCGTGGACGGCCGGACTTCCGCACCATCGGGCGACGTCCGGACTCGCCCTCGCCGTACTCGATCCCGACGACCCCGTGCCGCCGGAGGCCGACATCGTCGTCGCGCGGGCCGACGCAGGCTCCCCGCCACCGAGGTGCGCCGCCGTCCTCGCGGTGTCGTCGCCGGGTGCGGCGGTCCTCGATCACGGGGGAGAGGTGCGCGAACTCGCCGTGGAATGCGTCGCGGAGTCCCAGGTCGCGGCGATCGTGGCCGATCTCGCCGAACGCGCCGAACGGGTGCTCGGGATCACGACGGCCCAGGGCCCCGTCACTCTCGGCGCCGTCCTGGCGACGGCCCCGCCGCCGTATCGGGGCGGCCTGCCCGCGGTCGTCGGCCTCGCGGCGGGCGAGTGCGCGGTGCTCGACCTCGTCGCCGACGGGCCGCACGCGGTGGTCGCCGGTGTCACGGGATCCGGCAAGAGCGAGCTGCTCATCACCTGGATCCTCGCGCTGTGCGCCACCCACTCGACGCGCGAGGTCAGCTTCCTCCTCGCGGACTTCAAGGGCGGGACGGCGTTCGACGCTCTCTCCCGCCTGCCCCACGTCACGGGCATCATCACGGATCTCGACGGCACCGGCGCCCGACGGGCGATCGAGAGCCTGCGGGCGGAGGTGCGGTGGCGCGAGGCCGAGCTGACGAAGGCGGGCGCCCGAGACATCCTCGATCCGCGCGTCGAGCTCCCGCGGCTCGTCATCGTGGTGGACGAGTTCGCCGCGCTTCTGGGCGAGCATCCCGAGCTGCAGGCGGTGTTCTCGGATGTCGCGGCGCGTGGACGCGCACTCGGGATGCACCTCGTGCTCGGGACGCAGCGGATCGTCGGCGTCGTGCGCGACGCCCTGCTGGCGAACTGCCCTCTCCGGTTGAGCCTGCGCGTGACGGATGCCGGAGACAGTCGGGCCGTCGTCGGCACCGACGAAGCCGCCGCGCTGCCGGGCGGCGCCGCGGGGGCCGGCATCGCCCTCGTGCGACGGGCGCAGGACTCCTCACCGCGCCGTGTGCGCGTCGCCCTGTCGTCCCCCGACGATCCGGAGCGCATCGGCGCGGCGGCGGTGGGTCCTCGCCCGCGACGCCCGTGGCTGCCCGATCTGCCGACCCGGCTCGACCTGGCCGACGTGCGCCGACCGGGCGAGCGCGGTCTGGTTCTGGGTCTCGCCGACGATCCCGAGCGGCAGCATCAGGGTGCGCTCGTGCTGGAGGCGTCCGATCGCGGCCTGCTCGTCGTGGGAGGCCCGGGATCGGGCAAGACGACGGCTCTCGCGACGCTCGCCACCCAGGCGGTGGGCGGGGTCGTGCGTCTTCCGGCCGACGGAGAGGGGATCTGGGATGCCGTCTCGCGTCTGGCGGACGGGTGGCCCGGGGACGGGGGGATGCTGGTGATCGACGACCTCGACGCGCTCGCCGCACGTTTGCCGGGCGATCACGCCCAGGTCGTCCTGGAGCGCCTCGAGCGCGTTCTCCGGTCATCCGGCGAGACGGGACTGTTCGTCGCGGCATCCGCTCAGCGACTCACGGGGGCCGCCGCGCGCCTGGCCGATCTCCTCCCGCGCCGCCTCGTGCTCGGGGTGGCGTCACGGGCCGACCACGTGTCCCTCGGCGGAGACCCCGACCACTACACCCCGACGGCCCCACCGGGGCGTGGACGATTGTCCGGGCGGGCCGTTCAGGTCGCCGTCGCAGGGTCGCTCCCCGCGGCTCAGGCCCCGAGCGTGATCGAGTGGGCGCCGCAGACGTCCGTGACCGGACTCGTCGCGCGTCGGTCTGCGCTGCGTGCGGCGACCGAGGCGTGGGGGGAGCAGGGCGTCCGGGTGGTCTCGGTCGATGACGCCGCACGCGTCGCGGAGGTCGGAGCGCTCGCGGCGGACGGGCCACTCGTCGTGGTCGGCGATCCCGACGAGTGGCAGAGGCAGTGGAGGCTGCTCGGGCTCCTGCGCGACGAGCACGCCCTGGTGATCGATGCCGGGTGCGCCGCCGAGTTCCGCCTCCTGGCGGCCGACAGGCAGATTCCGCCGTACTGCGAACCGGGGCGGCGACGCGCCTGGCTCATCCGCGCGGGCGGAGCGCCCGAGCGCATCGCGCTGCCCGCGGGAGCCGGTCGAACCGCCGCCGACAGGCCCGCGACATGACGCGCGAGCCGTCCGCCGGACGAGTGGTGGCGGATGCGGCCGTGGACGGGCGCGACGCGCCGATACGACCGGTTCGGCGCCTCTCGCCACGGCGGCCCGGTGTGCGCTAGCGTCACGTCATGGCAACAACGCCCATCCGCCTTGACCGACCCGACGGCAAGGGGCTGGCGACCGGCTCGCTCGGACTGTGGGGCTCCACCGTCATCGGCCTCGCGTCGACCGCGCCCGTCTACTCCCTCGTCGCGACCCTCGGCTTCGTCGTCCTCGCCGTCGGCGCCCAGGCCCCGATCGCGTTCATCATCGCCTTCGTGCCGATGCTGTTCATCGCGTTCGCGTACCGAGAGCTCAACAACGCCGTGCCCGACTGCGGCACGACGTTCACGTGGGGCACGAAGGCGTTCGGGCCGTGGGTGGGCTGGATGGGCGGCTGGGGCGTCGCGGTCGCGGGGATGGTCGTGCTGGCCAACCTCGCCCAGATCGCGTCGATCTACTTCTGGGACCTGTTCGGCCTCGCGTTCGCGAACAACGACTGGCGTGTCCTCCTGGTCGCCGTGGCGTTCATCGCCGCGATGACGTGGGTGTCGTACCGCGGCGTCGAGATCGGCGAGAAGATCCAGAACGTCCTGCTCGCGATCCAGTACCTGGCCCTCGCGGTCTTCGTCGTCGCCGCGATGTGGCAGTACTTCACCGGCTCCGCCCCGAACCCGACGCCGTTCGACTGGCAGTGGTTCAACCCGGCCGCCTTCACCGACTGGTCGGGCTTCACCGAGGCCATCCTGCTCGCGCTCTTCATCTACTGGGGCTGGGACACGTGTCTCGCGCTGAACGAGGAGACGAAGGACCCCAAGCGCACCCCCGGGCGGGCGGCGCTGCTGACCACCGTCATCCTGTTGTTCACCTACGTCGCCGTCACCGTCGCCGCGATGATGTACGCCGGTCTCGGTGAAGACGGCACGGGCCTCGGCAACGAGGCGAACGCCGACGACTTCTTCCTGGCGATCAAGGACGGTCTGCTCGGTCCCTTCGGCTGGGTGCTCGTCGTGGCCGTGCTCATCTCGGCGGTGTCGTCCACGCAGACCACGATCCTGCCGACCGCCCGCGGCACCCTCGCGATGGGTGTGTACCGGGCGCTGCCGGCGAAGTTCAAAGACGTGCACCCGCGGTTCAAGACCCCGTCGTTCTCCACCCTCGTCATGGGCATCGTGGCGATCGCGTACTACGTCGGGATGTCGCTCATCAGCGACAACATCCTGCAGGACTCGATCCTGTCGCTCGGCCTCGCGATCGCGTTCTACTACGCCATCACCGGCTACGCCTGCGTCTGGTACTTCCGCAAGGACCTGTTCACGTCGGGCCGCAACCTCGTGTACCGCGGCATCCTGCCGCTGCTCGGGGCGCTCATGCTCACCCTCGCCTTCGTGCAGTCCGCGATCGACATGTACGACGTCGACTACGGCTACACCGTCCTCCTCGGCATCGGCGGCACGTTCGTCGTCGGCATCGGGTCGCTCCTGCTGGGCGTCGTCCTGATGTTCATCTGGTTCCTGTTCCCGCGGGCCAAGCGATTCTTCCGGGGAGAGAGCCTCAATCGCGAGACGCCGGTGCTCGTGCCGGAAGACACCGACACGTTCGGCCGGTCCATCGACGGCGGACTCGTCTGAGATCGCCGACGACGACCCGGCAGGACGGATCCGCCCTGCCGGGTCGTCGGGTCCGAGCTCAGACGAGGGCGGCCTCGAGCGACCCGACCTCGACACCGTGGGCCGTCGCGACCCCCGCGTTGACCACGGCGCCGCCGACGGTGTTGAGCCCGGCTGCGAGAGCCGGGTCGGCGCGCAGGGCGTCCTTCCACCCTCGGCGGGCGATCTGGCGGATGTAGGGCAGCGTGGCGTTCGTCAGCGCCGACGTCGAGGTGTTCGGAACCGCGCCGGGCATGTTGGCCACGCAGTACAGCACCGACCCGTGCACGGTGAAGGTCGGATCGGCGTGCGTCGTCGGGTGGGTGTCTTCGAAGCATCCGCCCTGGTCGACCGCGATGTCGACCAGCACCGATCCCGGACGCATCCGCGCGACCATGTCGTTCGTGACGAGCTTGGGCGCCTTCGCTCCGGGGATCAGGACCGAGCCGATCACCAGATCGGAGTCCACGACCGCGCGGTCGAGGTCGAGCGGGTTCGAGGCCGCCGTCTTCACCCGGCCCTGGAAGTGGTCGTCGAGGAAGCGGAGACGCTGGATGTTGGTGTCGAAGATCGTGACGTCGGCGCCCATGCCGGCCGCGATGACAGCGGAGTTCGCACCGGCGACACCGCCGCCGATCACCGTGACGCGCGCGGGCCGCGTGCCGGGCACGCCGGACATGAGCAGGCCGAGCCCTCCGGCCGAGCGCATGAGGGTGGATGCTCCGACCATGGGTGCCAGGCGTCCGGCCACCTCGCTCATCGGCGCCAGGAGCGGAAGGCCGCCCCCGACGAGCTGGACGGTCTCGTACGCGATCGCCGTCACGCCGTCGGCGATCAGGCGGTCGGTGAGGGGCCGGTCGGCGGCGAGGTGGAGGTACGTGAAGAGCACGAGGTCGTCGCGGAAATGACGGTATTCCGAGGCGATCGGCTCCTTCACCTTCAGCAGAAGCTCCGCGGTCGCCCAGACCTCGTCGGCGGTCTCGACCATGACCGCGCCGGCGGCCGCGTACTCGGCATCCGGCATCGACGAGCCGTCACCGGCGCCCCGCTGCACGACCACCTCGTGGCCCGCGGCGGCCAGGTCGTGCACGCCCGCAGGGGTAAGCGCGACGCGGTACTCGTTGTTCTTTATCTCGGTGGGGACGCCGATCCTCATCGATGGCTCCTTTCCGCTCCCGGGGGAGCATCCGTTCCTTGTGGGAACCGCTCTAGACGGTGGGGCGGATCGCCCCCACGTCGCGCCCGCCGCCGGAGATCGACAGCGGAAGCTTCGACATCGCGTCGGCGACATCGGAAGAGGGGAGGGCGCCGGCGCGCTCGAGCAGCCGCAGGGCGACCGCGGTGGCTGCCCGGTTCGACCCGTCGAGCATCTTCAGGGCGACCGTCGTGCCGTCGGGTGCGACCATGACCTGCACGCCCTCGGCGCCGCCCTTGGAGAAGACGCCGAGCCGCTCGATCGCGATCGTGTCGGGCCGGCCCGGTCCGTCGATGGTCCACGGGTTCTCGCGCACGGCCTGCACGAGCTCGCCGGCGCTGCGGTGGAGCGCGAACGGCGAGTTCGCCTTCGAGTTGCCGATGCGGTGGATGGCGCGGGCCAGGCCGAACAGGCTCATCGCGAACACGGGGGCGCCGCAGCCGTCGACGGCGGTGACGGGGAACTTCTCTCCCGTCAGTCGCTCCGCGGTCTCGCGGATGTGCAGCTGGAGCGGATGCTGCGGGTCGAGGTAGGTGGCGGTGTCCCACCCGTTCACGACGCACGTGAGCAGCATCGTGGCGTGCTTGCCGGAGCAGTTCATGCGGATGCGGGCGACCTCCGAGCGCTCCCGCACGAGTTCGTCGCGGGTCGCGGTGTCGGTCGGCCACGCGGGCGGGCAGGCGAGATCTTCCTCGCCGAGGCGCGCGGCGGCGAGGATGTCGCGGACGACGGCGACATGGCGGTCGGTGCCGGCGTGGCTCGCGGTGGCCAGGCCCAGGCGCTCGCCCTCGAGCGAGGCGCCGGCCGACAGGCAGGCGAGCGCCTGCACGGGCTTCAGGCTCGAGCGGGGGAGGAAGGGCGCGGTCACGTCGCCCAGGCGGGTCACGATCTCTCCGGCCGGGTTCAGCACGAGGGCGGATCCGGCGTGACGGGACTCGATGAATCCGCTGCGATCGACGACGGCGAGTTCGACGGCATCCGTCACGGCGAAGGTCTCGGGCACCGGTCCAGCCTACTGCCGGGCCCGCTGTCGGCGTGGCGTGACAGACTGACCGCATGATCGGCGAGCACCGCTATGCACTGGCTTCGACGTGGACCGGAAACCGGGGGAGCGGCACGAGCGGCTATCGCGACTACGACCGATCGGTGGAGATCGCCGTCGAGGGGAAGCCGACGCTCCTCGCCTCGTCCGACAAGCCGTTCCGCGGCGATCCGACGCGGTGGAATCCCGAAGACCTCCTCCTCGCATCGCTCAGCGAGTGCCATCTGCTGTCGTACCTGCACGCGTGCGTGACGGCCGGCGTCGTCGTCGTCGCGTACCGCGACGACGCATCCGGTGTCATGGTCGAAGACGGCCGTGGCGGAGGGGCGTTCCGAGAGGTCGTGCTCCGCCCTCGGGTGACCGTCGCCGACGCCTCGATGACGGATGCCGCCACCGCCGCCCATGCGCAGGCGCGCGAGTGGTGCTTCATCGCGAACTCGGTCAACTTCCCGGTGCGGCACGAGCCGACGGTCGTCGTCGCCGAGTGACGGCGCGGCCGCTCAGCGGCGCTCGTGCGGGAGGACCTGCTTGATGCGGTCGATCGGGTTCTGCGCCGGCACCTCGTTGTAAGCGTTCGCGAGCTCCTGGCCCGAGAGGCCGTGGATCGCGGCCATGATGTCGTCGGTGGCGAGGCGGCGGGCCTTGCCCGACTCCGCGGGGCCGTGGTGGGCCAGATCGAGGGGTTCGCCGAACTTCACCGTGATGCGGTGCTTCAGCGACGGCATCTTCGCGCCGACCGGCATGACGTCGTTGGTGCCGATCAGACCCACCGGGACGACAGGTGCGCCGGTCTGGAGGGCGAGGAAGGCGACGCCCGTGCGGCCCTTGTAGAGGCGACCGTCGAGCGAGCGCGTGCCCTCGGGATACAGTGCGACGGCTTTCCCGGCCTCGAGCAGCTGGCGCTGCTGACCCAGGGCGTCCATCGCCGCCTGGCCCGCTCCGCGCTGCACGGGGATCGCGCCGATCGCGGTGAAGAACTCCCGCGACACCCAGCCCGAGAAGCCCGTGCCGTCGAAGTAGCTCGACTTGGCCAGGAAGTGCACGGGGCGGGGGGCGGTGACGGGGATGGCGATCGAGTCGATGAACGACAGGTGATTGCTCGCGAAGATGACCGGCCCCGACTTCGGCACATTCGCCTTGCCCTCGATGCGGGGTCGATAGACCAGCCGCGCCAGCGGGGTGAGGATCATCCGCCCCACGAAGTACGTGAGGCCCATCGCGGTCTCGGGCGCATCGGCTGCGGCGGAGGATGCCGGAGGAGCCGGTTCGGCAGATGTCTCCTCGGAAGTCACCCGATCGAGGCTACTCCCGATTCCATTCCTTCGTCGGCATGACGTCTCCCAGCGGGGACGGAGGTTGCGTACGGCAGGATGGGGAGTCTTCCTTCCCCATTTCGTGAGGTCTTCCACCGTGCGCATCCGTCCGCTCGCCGCTCTGTCCGTCGCCGCCCTGTCGGTGCTTCTCCTGGCCGGATGCTCCGGCGCGAGCGAGCCCGATGCATCCGGCACCCAGACGCCAGCCGCAGGCGAGTGCACGTTCGGCGCTCCGTCGGGAGCCACGTCCGACGCCATCGAGGTCGAGGGCGTCGGCGCCGCGGCCACCGTGACCGTCCCTGCCGATCTGGAGTTCGCCGAGCTCGAGCGCACAGTCCTGTCGGAGGGTGACGGCGAGGAGATCGTCGCCGGCGACCTCGTGACCGTGACCTACCAGATCGTGGATGCCGCGACCGGCGAGGTGCTCGAGGACTCGGCCACCAGCCCCGCGGGCGACGGCGAGATCGTCCCCATGCTGCTCGACCCGCAGGCGATGTCGATCTTCGTCGCGGCCCTCGAGTGTGCGCCGCTCGGATCGCAGTCCGTGCTCGCCATCCCCGGTGCGATGCTCGGCGAAGGTGCGGCCTCGGTCGTAGTCGTCGCGCAGGCCGAGGAGACGCTGCCCACCGTCGCGACCGGCGCCGACCAGGAGCCCGTCGCCGGGATGCCCGCGGTCACGCTCGACGAGGACGGCAAGCCCACCATCACGATCCCGGATGCCGATGCGCCCGCCACCGTCGAGATCGCACTGCTCAAGAAGGGTGACGGCGAGACCGTGGCCGCAGGCGACGCGGTCGTCGTGCAATACGAGGGCGTGAAGTGGTCGGACGGCACCGTGTTCGACGGGAGCTGGCAGCGCGGCACCCCGTCGCAGTTCCAGACGACCGGCGTGGTCGCCGGATTCCGTCAGGCTCTGGAAGGGCAGCAGGTCGGCTCCCAGGTGCTTGTGGTCATCCCGCCGGAGTTCGGCTACGGCGAAAAGGAGGGCGACGCCCTGCAGTTCGAGACGCTCGTCTTCGTCGTCGACATCCTCGCCGTGCAGCACGCGGCGACCCAGTAGTCACCGACCGCACCACGACGGCCCCGCGGCATCCGCGGGGCCGTCGTCGCCTGTGGACCGTCAGTCGTCGACGAGGTCGTCGGCGGCGATCCCGACGGCGGTCAGTCGGCGTCGCACGGCGCTCTGCAGCTTCGCATCCTGCAAGAGGGCGCGGAGGGCCTCGCGTTCGCGCCGGCGCTTCGGCGTGGGCTCCTCGCCCTCCTTCGGCTCCTCGGTGTCACCGCCCCGCCAGACCGCCGCGGTCCGCACCCCTTCACGGGTGAACCGCGAGCCCCGCAGAGTCTTGCCCTCCGCCTGGAACAGCACCGTCCAGACGCCCGGGAACGGGGCGCCGAGCGCCTCTTCGAAGACCCCGGGGGCGACTTCGGCGAGACCGACCGTGATCACGGCACCGGAGGGGTCGGTCACGGTCGCCGTGACGGTCGCCCTCGCATCGACGGGGATGCCGTACTCGGTCAGCGTCGCGTGCAGGAGCAGCTTGGCTCCTGGCTCGAACGAGTCCTGCCGGAGGTCGACCGCCATGCGCAGGCTGCTCGACGCGTGCACGAGGAGCATCCCCTCGACGCCGCTGCGGCGGATCTCGGCCAGCTCCTCCCGCGTGACGCCTTCGTGCTTCGTCGCGCGGCGGACGGCATCCTTCGGCAGCTCCACACGGGCGAGCCAGGTTCCCTCGTGCGCTCCGGAGCCGATCGGCGTCGGCACGGTGACGCGGTAGTAGACGACTTCGTCGCCGACGCGCGTGTAGTTGCGCCCTCCCAGTCCGTCGACGAATCCGGGGTCGACGACGTCGCCGTCGGGCGTGATGAGGGTGAGCGACACGAGCCACGGATACCGCGTGAGGAGCACGACATCCAGCGTGATGTCGGTCTCGGTGACCGCGAACGGAACGTCCACCGTCTGACCGGGAAGGACGGCGACCGGCGGGTCGACGACGACCTCGTGGTTCTTGACGCCGGCGAGAACCTGCAGGAAGTACTTCGCCAGTCGATAGCGGCTGTCGGGGCCGAGATCGCCCGTCAAGACGCAGTATCCGCCCGTGCCTGCGGTGACCGTCGTGAGGGCGGCCGGCTTGATGTTCTCCGCGCGACCCAGCGCGACCGCGAACGTGCGATCGGTGATCGAGCCCGCGACGTCGCGGAGGAACTTGTCGCGGTTCTCGAATCCGTCGGTGAAGACGATGGTGGACTTCGTGTCGTAGCCGGTGACCGGGTTCAGTTCGCTCTGCCCGAGCTCGAGGCCGTCGCCGATCGAGGTCATCCCCGCGGTGTTGGTGGTGAAGAGGTCGATCTCGTCGCGCAGCATGTCGCGAGCGATGTCGATGCCCGCCGCGGGTGCGGCGAGTGGTCCTGCGGGCGGCACGAGCACGGGCGCGGCATCGGTGTCGAATGCCACGATGCCCACCGCATCCCCCTCCTGCACGTAGTCCACGAGGATGTTCGCCGAGTAGTGCAGCACGTCCATGCGCGTCGCCGACGCGACCCCGGATGCGGCATCCATCGATCCCGAGCGATCGAGCACGAGCATCACCGCGGCCGTGACGGGGGCGACGGTGTTCGCCTGGATCGGGATCGTCCACGTCTGATCGGTCTGATCGTGGCGCACCGTGATGCTTCCGGATGCCGTGGCTCCCGCGGTCGTGCCGGTGAAGGCGACCCAGATGAGGCCTTCCTCGAGCATCGCGTAGAGAGCGGTGCCGGCGAGCGAGTCGGTGGAGCCCAGCGGGAGGCTGAACGGAGCCGACGGCGGCGTCACCACCGAGAGCGTGGAGGCGTGGAGGCTGTGCACGTCGACGCGCACGGCGCGGAACGTGGTCTCGCCCTCGGGGATGTCGTTGAAGTCGAGCGTCTGCGTCACGAGGTCCGCCGTCCAGGCCGCGCGACGGACGGCGGCCAGCGCGTCGATGCGCCCCGCGCCGTACCACTCGCTGAAGGCCGGACCGAGGTAGCCCGCGTCGGTCGAGACGAGTCCGTTGACGTCGCGCCAGCGGCCGTCGGCGTCCGTGTTGGCGGCGTCGATGTGCACCGCCGTCTCCTTGAGGATGTCGCCCACCTGCTGCCAGTCGAGCTGCGGGTTCGCGGTCAGCATGAGCGCGGCGACGCCGGCCGTGACGGGGGTGGCGTACGACGTGCCGCCGAAGTCGGTCCGCCACGCACGGTCGGCGAAAGCGACGGGGGAACCGTTCGCGAAGCCGGCGGGCAGGGCCATGTTCAGCCCGATCCGACGGTTGCCGGCATCGACCGACGAGATCGTGCGGCCGCGCGAGGTCATCGCACTCGCCGGTCCGACGAGCACAGACCCGCCCACGACGGCCCCTGCGACGCTGTCGACGTCGATGGTCGTCGCGCCCGCGGCGCTCGCTGCACGCAGCGTCGTGGCGGAGGCGGCAGTACCGGGAACGGCCGTGCCGCCGGGCGTCGTGCGGTGCGTCGCGGTGAACGCGCCCCAGCTGCCCGGAGGGTTGTGGCCGGGCATCTCGGCGTCGTTCGAGAGGGCGCAGAAGTCGACGGTGGAGCCCCAGTTGCTGTACCAGGTCTTGCGCTGGGTGACACCGTCGGGCTCGATGGAGGCCGCGGCCACGCCGTAGCAGCGCGGGTACATGCTCCAGGGTCGGCGGTTCGGGCCGTCGAAGGCCGCCGTGGTGCTGCCGTCGAGGTCGACGGTGTCGTTGCCGGCCGAGAAGAACAGGAGCGTGCCGAGACCGTCGCGGCCGTCGTCGGTCACGGCATCGAACGTGTCCTGCATGAGCGCGGAGATCGGCGCGTCGACGCTGAAGCCGAAGCTGTTGGTGATGACGGCGGCCCCCTGCGCCAGCTGCGCCGGGAAGCCGGTCGCCGTGCTGTCGGCATCGAGCCCGGCGAGCCACAGGTAGACCTCCGCGTAGCGCGCCTCGGTTCCCGGGTGCCGCGTCGCCAGCAGCCGCGTGTTTCCCGCCACCCCCGAGATCCCGGTGGCGTCGTCGTCGCGGCCGGTGATCGCCGATGCGCAGCACATGCCGTGATCGGGGGAGACGCCGGCGTTCGTGGCGTTGTGGTTGTCGACCATGAGACCGAAGTCGAACAGCTGGACGATCTTGTCGCGGCCGTCCGACACGGTTCCCCCGATCGCGGGATGTCCGGGGTCGACGCCGTTGTCGACGACGGCGACGATGAGGTCGGGGTCGCCGAACGTGCGCGAGGGGTCGAGGTCGCGGAGGACCTGCCAGGCATCGGGGATCCCCTCGAGCGGGAAGTCCCACTGCTGCGGGAAGAGGAAGTCGTTCGGGGTGACCGTGTCGGGGATCACCGTGGAGGCGAGGTCGGGCTCGGCATAGCGCACGCCGGGTTCGGCGGCGAGCCGCTCGACCTTCGCGAGCAGGTCGTAGCCTCCGCCCTCCGGCGAGCGGAGGAGGTAGGTGTTCGGCAGGGCCGAGAAGCGCTTGACGACCTCGAACCCGTGCCGGGCGGCGAGGTCGACGGCATCGGCCTCGCCCGGGAGCAGGGACACGTGCACGGTGCCGGTGAGGAACGAAGCCGATCGGTCGGAGAGCTGCACGAAGGCCCCGACCTCTTCGACACCGGGCGCGTCGGCCGTGCGACGGATCATGTCGCGCACGGCGTCGTCGATCGCCCGCGCGCGGCGGGAGAATGCACCGGGCTCATCGGCATCCGGCTCGCTCTCCAGGTCGGCGATGCGCAGCGCCCTGATCGTCGGGTCGGCGAACTCGACGACCTCGATCCCGGGCGCATCGGGGGCCGCGGCGTCGGGTGACACCGTGCGCACGCCGATCGCGTCGAGCACGGGGCGGAACGGCACGCGCACGCGCCCCCGGAAGTACGACGGCCATCCGACCGGGCCGAGCACGAACTGCTCCACGCCGTCGTCTCGGTGCGGATAGCCGCCGCCGATGTCACGCGCATCGGGAGCCAGCCCGTCGGCGATGACCGAGATCGACGCCGGCGTGGTCGGCAGCGCGTCGAACACGGCTCTGCCCCGCGCATCCGTCTCCACGGTGACCCGGGAGCGCTCGGCGTCCGTGCGCGTGACCCGGGCTCCCGAGACGGGCGCGCCGTCCATCGCCGTGACGTGGACCGTGAGGATGCTGCTCGTTGCCATGACTGCGTCTCCCATCCGTCCGCGCGGTCGCGGGCGTCACGGGGAAGAGCGGAGTCGCGGGGACGCTGATACAGCCCGGCTTCCCGAAGCGGCCTCGATCGTCGCGCTCGGTAGGCTCGGAGGATGCGACGCGTACTGATCCTCGGCTCGACAGGCTCGATCGGAACGCAGGCGCTCGACGTCATCCGGGCCAACGCGGATCGATTCGAGGTGGTCGGGCTCTCGGCGGGATCGAACCGCGAGGCTCTCCAGGCGCAGGCCGAGGAGTTCGGCGTCGAGCACACGGCGCTCGGCGCAACCGAGGCGGAGCAGCTGGTGCGGGATGTCGAGGCCGACGTCGTGCTCAACGGCATCACTGGCTCCGTCGGGCTCGGCCCCACCCTGGCGGCCCTGGAGTGCGGGCGCACGCTCGCCCTCGCCAACAAGGAGTCCCTCATCGTGGGCGGCGATCTCGTGACCGCGCTCGCCGCACCCGGGCAGATCGTCCCGGTCGACTCCGAGCACTCCGCGATCGCGCAGGCCCTGCGCTCGGGCGTCCACGGCGAAGTGGGACGGCTCGTCCTGACGGCCTCGGGCGGACCGTTCCGCGGACGCAAGCGCTACGAGCTGGAGAACGTCACCCCGGCGGAGGCGCTCGCGCACCCCACGTGGGACATGGGCCGGGTCGTCACGACGAACTCGGCGACCCTGGTGAACAAGGGGCTCGAGGTCATCGAGGCGCATCTGCTCTTCGGCGTGCCCTACGACGACATCGCCGTCGTGGTGCATCCGCAGTCGATCGTGCACTCCATGGTGGAGTTCGTCGACGGATCCACGATCGCGCAGGCCTCTCCGCCCGACATGCGGCTGCCCATCTCGCTCGGGCTCGACTGGCCGCACCGGGTGCCCGGGGTGGGCGCGCCGCTGGACTGGACGATCGCCTCGTCGTGGACGTTCGAGCCCCTCGACGAGGATGCCTTCGGCGCGGTCCGCCTCGCCAAGCGCGTCGGACGCGCGGGCGGCACCTACCCCGCCGTGTTCAATGCGGCGAACGAGCAGGCCGTCAACGCCTTCCATGAAGGGCGCCTGCCGTTCCTCGGCATCGTCGCCGCGGTCGAGCATGTCGTCGACCAGCACGAGGCCCCGGGTGAGCTCACTCGCGAGTCCCTCGCCGAGGCCGAGACATGGGCTCGGGATGCGGCGGATCAGGCGATCGCGAAGGGAGTGCCTCGCGTCCGCCACCTCTGACGCGGCCGGGAGAGCATCGACCGGCCCGCTCACGAAGCGATCGCGAGCAGGCCGGTCGGAACAGCCCGCCGTTGGGCTCCTCGACCGCGGGTGGGGAAGCCGCGGTCAGTAGGTCGTGAGGCCGTGCGCGCGGAACTGGACGCGCACCCGCTCGGTGAGCTCGACGCTCGGGGCAGCCGTGCCGTCGAGCTCGTAGTCCCGCCCGATGGCCTCCCACTTGGAGCGGCCCATCTGGTGGAACGGCAGCACTTCGACGCGCGTGACGGTTCCGGGGCGGATGCCGTTCAGGGACGACGCGTACTCCGCGATCCTCTCGACGTTCTCCCACGCGTCGGTGAGTCCCGGCACCAGGACGAATCTGATCCACACCTCCGGGCCGTGCCCGGTGAGTCCGCGCGCCGCCAGTCGTCGCCCGAAGTCGAGCGTCGGCTGGAGTTCGCGGCTCGTCGTCCGCGCGTACGTCTCCTCGTCGCCCGCCTTGACGTCGAGCAGCACGAGGTCGACGTCGTCGAGCAGGTCGTCGCTCGCGTTCGCCCCGAGATAGCCCGACGTGTCGATCGCCGTGTGGATGCCGAGCTCGTGCGCCCCGTGCAGGATCCGTGCGGCGAAGGCGGGCTGCATGAGCACTTCGCCTCCCGAGAGGGTGATCCCGCCGCCCGTGGCCTGGAACACGCCGAGGTAGCGACGCATCCGCGACAGCAGCTCCTCCGCCGTGACCGGCGTGCCGTCCTTCATCGCGAACGTGTCGGGGTTGTGGCAGTAGAGGCAGCGCAGCGGGCAGCCGCTGAGGAACGTCGTGAGGCGGGTTCCCGGGCCGTCGACCGCGGTGACGAGCTCCCACGAATGCACCGAGCCGAGCTCGCCCGATCGCATCGCGGCGAGGCGCTCAGCGCGCTCCACCTCGACGACGTCGAGCCCGTCGAGCCCGTGGCCGGCGCGCGGTGCCGACGGCGCGCGCCCGACGCCCCGTCCGCGCGAGGCGGGGGCGTCGAGGCGCGTCGCATCGGCGGGGAGCGGTGCGCTCCCCGCCCCGGGCGGGGACACCCGGATCATCATCGCGGCCATGTCATCGGCTCTGTTCGGCTCGGTGCTTCGGAGTCACGCCGCGTGGAACGTGCGCGACAGCACGTCGAGCTGCTGCTCGCGCGTGAGCCGGACGAAGTTCACGGCGTAGCCGGACACCCGGATCGTCAGCTGCGGATAGTTCTCGGGGTGCGCCATGGCGTCCTCGAGGGTCTCCCGGTTCAGCACGTTGACGTTCATGTGGTAGCCGTGGGCGCCGATGTAGGCGTCCAGGAGCCCCGCGAGGTTCGCGATGCGCTCGTCGCGGGTGCGGCCGAGTCCCTGCGGCACCACGGTGTTCGTCAGCGAGATGCCGTCCTGCGACTGGTCGTAGGGCAGCTTGGCCACAGACAGGGCGGAGGCGAGCATCCCGTGGGTGTCGCGTCCGTTCATCGGGTTCGCTCCCGGGGCGAAGGGCTGGCCGGCGCGGCGGCCGTCCGGGGTGTTGCCCGTCGCCTTGCCGTAGACCACGTTGGACGTGATCGTCAGCACCGACTGCGTCGGAAGGGCGTCTCGGTACATCGGGTGACGCCGGATCTTCGCCATGAAGCGCTCGACGAGGTCCACCGCGATGTCGTCCGCGCGGTCGTCGTCGTTGCCGTAGGACGGGAAGTCGCCCTCGGTGGCGTAGTCGACCACGATGCCCCGCTCGTCGCGGATCGGCGTGACGGTGGCGTACTTGATGGCCGACAGCGAATCGGCGGCGACCGACAGGCCGGCGATCCCGCAGGCCATCGTGCGCAGCACGTCCTTGTCGTGCAGCGCCATCTCGATGCGCTCGTAGGCGTACTTGTCGTGCGACCAGTGGATGCAGTTGAGTGCCTCGACGTACGTCTCGGCCAGCCAGTCCATGGTCTTGTCGAACTTCTCCATCACGTCGTCGAAGTCCAGCGGTGCGTCGGCGACGGGAGCCGCGACCGGGGAGACCTGTTTGCCGGACACCTCGTCCTTGCCGCCGTTGATGGCGTACAGCAGGGTCTTGGCCAGGTTGACGCGCGCGCCGAAGAACTGCATCTGCTTGCCGATGCGCATGGGCGACACGCAGCACGCGATGGCGGCGTCATCCCCCCACGCCGAGCGGATCGTCTCGTCGGACTCGTACTGCACCGCGGAGGTGTCGATCGAGACCTGGGCGCAGTAGTCCTTGAATCCCTGCGGCAGCGCCGGACTCCAGAAGACCGTCATGTTCGGCTCGGGTGCGGGCCCCAGGTTGTACAGCGTCTGCAGGAAGCGGAACGAGTTCTTCGTGACCAGCGGTCGCTCGTCTTCGCCCATGCCGCCGATCGTCTCGGTGACCCACGTCGGGTCGCCGGAGAACAGCGCGTCGTACTCGGGAGTGCGCAGGAACCGCACGATGCGCAGCTTGATGACGAAGTCGTCGATGATCTCCTGAGCCTCGATCTCGCTCAGGATGCCGGCCTCGAGGTCGCGCTGGATGAACACGTCGAGGAAGGTCGAGGTGCGGCCCAGCGACATCGCCGCGCCGTTCTGCTCCTTGACGGCGGCGAGGTACGCGAAGTACAGCCACTGCACGGCCTCGCGGGCGGTGGCGGCCGGACGCGAGATGTCGAAGCCGTAGGAGGCCGCCATCTGCTTCAGCTCTCCGAGCGCGCGGATCTGCTCCGCGTGCTCCTCCCGCATGCGCACGACCTCTTCCGTGAACGGCGTCGTGTCGAGCTCGAGCTTGTCGAGCTTCTTCGCGGCGATGAGTCCGTCGACGCCGTAGAGAGCGACGCGGCGGTAGTCGCCGATGATGCGTCCGCGGCCGTACGCGTCGGGGAGGCCCGTGATGATGTGCGACGAGCGGGCCGCGCGCACGTTCGGCGAGTACGCGTCGAAGACCGCTTCGTTGTGCGTCTTGCGGTACTTCGTGAACACCTCGCGGAGGTTCTCGTCGATCTCGTAGCCGTAGGTGTCCAGTGCGCCTTCGACCATGCGCCATCCGCCGTTGGGCATGATGGCGCGCTTGAGGGGCGCGTCGGTCTGGAGGCCCACGATGAGCTCGTCGTCTCTCGCGATGTACCCGGGCGCGTGCGCGGTGATGCCGGCGGGCGTGTGGGTGTCGACGTCGTAGATCCCCTTCTCGCGCTCTTCGGGGAACATCGCCGAGAGGGTGTCCCACATCCGCGTCGTGCGGGCGGTGGCGCCCTGGAGGAAGGCGGAGTCGCCGTCGTAGGGGGTGTAGTTGCGCTGGATGAAGTCCCGGACGTCGATCGCGTCCTGCCAGGGACCGGCGGTGAAGCCGTTCCAGGCGGCGGGCATCGCGTCGGCCTCGTGGGTCTCGATGATGGTGGACATGGGGTTCGCTTCCTTCCTCCTCGGGGGAGTACGCCTTCACGCTACTCCTGTGGTCAGACCACATGCAAGGGGTCGAAGGTCCCGTCATGCCCAGGCCCTCCGGAACGACGAAGAGGGGATGCCGGAGCATCCCCTCTTCGTGGCCTCACCACACCGCCGGAACGGCCTGCGGCGGTCTCAGCGCCACTCGCGCGTCGGGTCGGACAGAGGCGTCTCGTCGTCGGGATAGGGAACGGGCCAGACCGGATCCGGAGCCGGCCAGCCGGCGGCGATCAGCGCTCGACGGGAGAGCTCCCGGGCCGAGTAGGGGGTGCGGACACCGCGCACATCCCGGTAATCCTGGTGACCCGGGCCGGCCCACAGGATCGCGTCGCCCTCGCCGACGAGCTTCACGGCCTCGATGATCGCGCGTTCGGGCGGCGAGTACTCGTGGATCTCGGCATCCGGCCGCGCGAGCCGCGCGCCCTCCACGAGCGTCTCGCGGATCGTGTCGGGGTTCTCGAACCGCGGGTGGTGGTCGGTGACGATCAGGATGTCGCTGCCCTCGACGGCGGTGCGACCCATGTCGTGGCGCTTCGTCGCGTCGCGGTCGCCGTCTGCGCCGAAGAGCATGACGACCGTGCCGGGCGTCACACGGCGGACCGCGGCCAGCGTCTTCTCGAACGCGTCGGGGGAGTGCCCGAAGTCGACGTAGACGGCGGGACCCCGGTCGCCCGAGACGAGCTGGGTGCGGCCGGGGAGGTAGGCCTCGACCCGTCGGCCGTCGAGGGCCGCCACGAGGGCCTCCCAGGTGTAGCCGCCCTCGAGCAGCATCACGATCGCGAGTCCGGCGTTCGCGGCCATGTGCGGACCGATGACGGGCACCACGGTCGACAGCGACCGACCGTCGCGCGCCGTGAGGGTGAACTCCGTGCCGTTCTGGCGCTCTTCGCCGATCGCGACGGTCCAATCGGCATCCGCCGTGGGATCGGCGGCGATGTCGGGCGTGATGATCGTGACGTACGGGATCTCGGACCGGGCCGCGACCTCCGCCCCGGGTGCGGAGTCGAGCGAGATGACGGCGCGGCGGGCGCGGTCGGGGCGGAAGAGCGGGAGCTTGGCCTCGAAGTACTCGCGCATGTCGGCGTAGTCGTCGAGGTGGTCATGCGACAGGTTGGTGAAGCCCGCGACGTCGAACACGAGTCCGTCGACGCGGTGGCGGCTCAGGGCCTGCGCGCTCACCTCGACGGCGACGGCTTCGACACCGCGCTCGCGCATGAGGGCGAGCAGCGCGTGGAACTCGGATGCTTCGGGTGTCGTGAGCCGCGACACGATGACCTGGCCGGCGATGTGCCGCTCTGCCGTCGACGACAGTCCGGTGACCACGCCGAGCTGGCCCAGGATCCCCTCGAGCAGGTGCGACACGCTGGTCTTGCCGTTCGTGCCGGTGGTTCCGAACATCAGCGGGAGCTCGTCGTCGGCGCCGGTGCCGTAGACCCAGGCCGAGAGCTCGCCGAGGAGCCCGCGCGGGTGGTCGACGACGACGAGGGGAAGCCCCGCGGATGCCGCGAGCTCCGCTCCCTCGGCATCCGTGACGATCGCGACGGCGCCCTTCTCGGCGGCCTGCGCGGCGAACTCGGCACCGTGCCGGGTCGCTCCGCGGATCGCGACGAACGCCTCGCCCGCGCGCAGATCGGCGGTGGCGAGCGTGATGCCCGACAGGGTCACCCCGGAGGCATCCCCGTGCACCTCTCCGGAGAAGCGGGCGGCGAGATCGTCGAGGGAACGCACCGGCGGATGCTCCGGTCGGAGCACGGGCGGGAGGTTCGAGGGTGCGGCGGTCGGCATGGCCGAACCATCATCTCATCCGGCGCGCTCTGCACCCACGTCGCGTCCCGACTCTCGTTCGGGAGGCGGGGAGACGCGCTGGGCGCACGCCCAGCCCTCGCTGGGCGTGTTCGGAGCATCGCGAGGGTAGCGTGTGCGTGTGACCGTCCTCGCCTTCATCATCGGCATCCTGCTCATGGTCGTGGGCCTCGCCGTCTCCATCGCTCTGCACGAGCTCGGCCACCTGTGGCCCGCGAAGAAGTTCGGCGTGCGCGTGGGGCAGTACATGATCGGATTCGGCCCGACGCTGTGGTCGAAGCGCCGCGGAGAGACGCAGTACGGTGTCAAGGCCATTCCGCTCGGCGGTTACATCTCGATGGCGGGCATGTACCCCCCGTCGCCGAAGGAGCTCGCCGCAGAGGCCGCCGGCACCCAGAACGGCCGCGCCGGCGGCGGATTCTTCGCCACGATGGTGCAGGACGCACGGTCCGCCAACGACGAGACGCTCGAGGGCCGGGACGACGACCGCGTCTTCTACAAGCTGCCCGTCTGGAAGCGCGTCGTCATCATGCTCGGCGGACCGATCATGAACTTCCTGTTCGCGATCGTGCTGTTCACGATCCTGTTCTCCGGAGTCGGGCTGCAGACGGCCGTCCCGACGGTGTCGCAGCTCAGCGAGTGCGTGCCGGTCGCCGGCACGTCGGAGTGCGCGGCGGATGCGGCGCCTGCCCCCGCGGCGGCCGCGGGCCTCGAGCCCGGCGACACGATCGTCTCGGTCGACGGCACGCCGGTCTCCACGTTCGACGAGGTCTCCGAGCTGGTGCAGGCCTCGCCGGGCAGTCCGCTGTCGCTCGTGGTGGCCCGTGACGGTGTCGAGCGCACCGTCACCGTGACGCCGGCGACCATCCAGGCGGCGGGGGAGGACGGCGCGACGCAGGACATCGGATTCCTCGGCATCCGTCCCACCGCCGAGTACGTCCGCCAGCCCATCTGGGTCGGCGCGCAGACCGCGGTGGAGAACGTCGGGGCGGTCGCGAACGTCATCTGGCAGCTGCCGGTCAAGGTGTACGACACCGCCGTCGACCTCTTCACGGGTCAGGAGCGCGATCCGGACGGACCGCTCAGCGTCGTCGGCGCCGGCATCCTGTCGGGCCAGGTGGCGTCGGTGGATGCGCCGATCCTCAATCGGGTCGCGGGATTCCTCGGACTCCTCGCGTCGCTGAACATCGCGCTGTTCGTCTTCAACCTCGTGCCGCTGCTGCCGCTCGATGGAGGACACGTCGTCGTGGCGCTGTGGGAGGGCATCAAGCGGACGTGGGCGAAGGTCTTCCGTCGGCCGCCGCCGAAGCCGGTCGATGCGACCAAGCTCGTGCCGCTGACCTTCGTCGTCGTGATCGCGCTGATCGTCATGGGGGCGGTCCTGATCCTCGCCGATCTGTTCAACCCGGTGTCGATCCTGAACTGATTTCTCCGGACGTGTCGAGAACGGGCTTGCCCGTTCGCTGATGAGGTGAAACGGTTCCTCTGACGAAAGGACACGACCGTGAAGTACGTCATCATGTTCACCTCGACCCCTGAGCTCGATGCGGCCGTGCCGCCGGAGCGCATGCAGGAGGTCTACGGGCGGATCTTCCAGTGGTACGAGGAGCACGGCGCCGTGATCGCAGACTCCGGCGCCGAGCTCATGCCCCACGACACCGCGACGAGCGTCAAGTACTCGGCGGGCGGCCCGGTCGTCGTGGACGGCCCGTTCTCCGAGGCGAAGGAGGTCATCGGCGGCTTCAGCGTCATCGACGTCCCCGACATCGATGCGGCGATCGCGCTGGCCAAGAGCTGGCCGATGCTCGAGCTCGAAGGCACCTCCGTCGAGCTTCGTCCGATGGTGACGGACTACAGCCAGTTCGAGCAGTGAGCGGACCGGATGCCGCGGACAGCGGCCCGCCGGTCGGGTCCGCGGCATCCGATCAGCTCCTCGCGCGTGTCGTGCGCGCCGAGGTCGGTCGCATCGTCGCGTCGTTGACGGCGTCGCTGCGCAGCCTCGACCTCGCGGAGGAAGCCGTGGCCGAGGCGGTCGAGGACGCCCTGCGGGAGTGGCGGGTGCGCGGCATCCCGCCCCGCCCCGGGGCCTGGCTGATGCAGACGGCGAGGCACAACGCCCTCGACCGGATGCGGCGCGAGAAGACATACCGCTCGAAGCTCGTGCTGATCGCCGAACCGGATGTCGCCCCCGAGCCGGCAGCCGCGGACGCCGACGAGCGCCTTCCGCTCCTGTTCGGATGCTGTCATCCGGCGCTGTCGGCCGACGCGCAGCTGGCGCTGACGCTGCGCGCGATCTGCGGCCTCACGACGACTCAGATCGCCCGCGCGACGCTGTCGACCGAGCAGGCCACCGCCCAGCGCATCGTGCGCGCCAAGCGCAAGATCGGCGCCGCCGGCATCCCGATCCGCGTCCCGGAGGGCGCTGAGCGCCGCGACCGGCTCGACATCGTGCTCACGGTGGTCTCGGTGATGTACAGCGAGGCCCATCTTCTCGCCGGGGCGGATGCCGCCGCCGACCGCGATCTCGCCGACGACGCGCTCTGGCTCGCGCGGGTGGTCTCGGATGCCCTTCCCCGGGAAGCCGAGGCGCACGGACTTGTCGCGCTCCTGCTCTTCCACCGCGCGCGGGAGGACGCCCGCGCGGTCGACGGCGACCTGGTGCTGCTCGAGGCGCAAGACCGCCGCCGCTGGGACGAGGCGATGCTGAGCGAGGCCCGCGGGCGCCTGGAGCGGGCGGCGATGCTCCGCCGTCCCGGCCGCTGGCAGCTGCAGGCGGCCATCGCGGCATGCCACGCCGACGCCGCCTCCGCATCCGACACCGACTGGCTGCAGGTCCTGACCCTGTACGACATGCTGCTGGCCTACGACCGTTCACCGGTCGTGAGACTCAACCGCGCCGTCGCACTCCTGCGGGTGGAGGGTCCGGATGCCGCTCTCGCCGAGCTGGATGCGCTCGCCGCCGCGCTGTCGGGGTTCCACCTGTGGCACGCGGTGCGCGCCGCCGTGCTCCGCGACCTCGGGCGCGACGACGACGCGATGGCCGCCGACCTCGCGGCGCTCGAGCTGACCGCCAACGAGGCCGAGCGGCGGCTGCTCGCGCGGCGGGTCGACTCTTCTCCGTAGCGGGGGCGGTGACCGCCGCGACGGTCAGGCCAGGGCGTGCGCGACCAGGCGCTCGAGGGTCGTCATGCCGTCCCGCGAGAGGATCGACTCGAGGTGGCCCTGCACCGACGCGTACCCGGGACCGCGCAGGGCGTAGACGGCGCCCGTCTCCGTGTCCGCGGCGATCTCGGTCTCCCCGGCCGCTGCGGTGCCGGGGTGCACCGTGGCCGTGAAGGTGTTGTAGAAGCCGATCGAGGCCGGCGTGCCGAAGACGTCCACCGTCTTCTGCAGGCCCTGGTGCGGGGCGTCCAGCGGTGCCAGATCGATGCCGAGCGAATCGGCGAGGATCTGGTGGCTCAGGCACACGGCGAGGAGCGGGCGGCCGGCCTCCCGTCGGCGGCCGACGACCTCGCGCATCCGGCGCATCCGCGCGCTCCCGGGATCGCGGGGGTCTCCGGGGCCGGGGCCGGAGACGATGAGCTCGGCGTCATCCACCTGGGCGTCGGTCACATCGCTCCAGTGCACGATGTCGACGTCGAGCCCGAGGTGGCGCAGCTGATGGCCGAGCATCGTGGTGAAGCGGTCCTCGGCGTCGACGACGAGCGCGGAGCGGCCCGCGAAGGGACCCTCTCCGGTCGCGTCCTGCGGGTTGAGCCAGAACTGGGCGAGCCGGGCGTTGCGCGAGTGGAGCAGGGCGGCGATCGTGGGGTCGTCGGCGAGCACGGCGGGCTCGGCCGCCGGGGCGTCCTCGTCGACCTCGATCGGCTGGTCGCGGGGGACTGCGCCGATCGCGCCGAGCACGCCCGCGGCCTTTCCGTGCGTCTCGCTGACCTCTCCGTACGGATCGGAGTGGCGCACGAGCGTCGCACCGACGGGCACCCGCAGGCGACCGTCCACGAGGTAGGCCGTCCGGATGAGGATCGGGGCATCGAGATCGTGCGTGGGCGCGTCGGCCGATCCGGCATCGGAGCCGGAGCCCTCGTCTGCGGTCGCCGAGCGTGTCGACGGGCGCGGAGTGAACAGCGCCGCCACTCCGGAGTAGTACCCGCGCGGCGAGCGTTCGTGTCGCGTGATGACGGTGCACGCGTTCTGCATGGGCGAGCCCGTCACCGTCGGCGCGAACATCGTCTCGCGCAGGATGTCGCGGGGGTCCAGTCGGCTGCGGCCGCGGAGCACGTACTCGGTGTGGGTGAGGCGCGACATCTCCTTGAGATGGGGGCCGGTGATGCGCCCGCCGTCCGAGCACACGGCGCTCATCATCTTGAGCTCCTCGTCGACGACCATGAAGAGCTCCTCGGTCTCCTTCGTCGAGCTCAGGAACTCCGTCAGGGTCTCGGCCGTCGCGCCTCCCGCGGGGTGGCGGAACGTGCCCGAGATCGGGTTCATCGTCACGACATCCCCTTCCGCGCTCACGTGCGCCTCCGGGCTCGCCCCGACCGCGACGTGACCCGGAGTGGAGATCAGGAACGTCCAGTACGCCCCGCGCTCGTGCTCGAGGAGCGCCCGGAACCAGGTGAGGCCGGCCGTGACGGCATCCGTCTCGACCGATGCGGTGAAATCGCGCCGGATCACGAAGTTGGCGCCCTCGCCGCGGCCGATCTCGTCGGCGATGACGCGGCGCACGATGTCGGCGTAGTCGTCGTCGGCGATGTCGAAGCCCGCGTCCTCCAGGGGAACGGGTGCCGAGGGGAGCTCCGCCACGACCTCGGAGCGCGGGAGCGCGGTGTGCGCGTCGACCACGAGGCACCGCAGCGGCGCGCCGTCGTCGTGGCACTCGAACCCGCGCTCGCGCACCTGACGGAACGGCACGAGCGCGAGGACCTCGCGGGCGACTCCGCCGGCATCCACGAGCGGGATGTCGGCGAGGAGCTCGACGTCGACGACGTCGCCCGTCAGCAGCTCGACGGTGTCTCCGTCGCGGGCGAGGAGGGCGAACGGGATGCCGCGCGCGGCGAGCTCGCGGATCGGGAGGGGTGCGGACCCGGTCATCGAAGTTCTTTCGTCAGGCGGGCGGTCAGCCTGGAAACGAAGAAGACCGCCCGGAAGCGGTCTGTGTTCGCGCGAACGACCGCCTAGGAGGCGGGCCACCAGGTGATGTTCGCGGGCATGCGCCGAAACTACCACAGGCCCCGCTCACGGCAGCGCGCCGTTGCGACGCAGGACCTCCTCCTCGTGACGGTGTCCGACCAGCTCGTACCCGACGACGATGACCACCGGCGACATCGCCAGCCCGACGATGGAGGCCCCGATCGAGCCGCCCAGCAGCGCGACGACGATGCTCGAGGCGAGCACGACGAGCGCACCCAGCAGCAGCCACAGGTGGAACGGATCGAACTCCCGCACGAGCACCGAGTAGACCGTGAACAGCGTCAGCTCGAAGATCAGCAAGGGGATCGCGACGCACAGGAGGGCGAACACGGCGTCGACGTGCGCCTCGTCCGACAGGACGTTCGCCGCGACATGCAGGCCCGCGCCCACGCCGGCGATCGCCGCGAGCAGCACGATGTGGCCGTAGCCCCAGAAGAAGGCGCGGCCCCGGTGGCGATGCAGGATGCTGCCGGAGGGGAGCACGAAGTACGACCACCACATCCCGAATGCGAGCACGGTGCCGCCGAACGCGACCAGCACCGCCTGCACGCTCCACCCCTCGACCTCGACGACGGCGGAGATGGCGAGGATCGTGCCGAGCAGCACCTCACCCAGCGTGATGATCACGAGCAGCCCGTAGCGCTCGGCGATGTGATGCGCGTGCCAGGGAGTCTGGCCCTTCCGCTCGGCGATCCACGGGCCCAGCATCTCGGCCACGACGAGCAGCGTCATGAGAGCGAGCGCGACGGGCGTCGACTGATGGGCGATGAGCACGACGAGCCAGCCGACCTGCACGATCGACAGCCAGACGGCGTACGTCAGGGTCGTCGACCTCCGACTCGGATCGTGCTTGGCGGCGCGCAGCCACAGCGCGATCGTCGAGCACCGCATGACCACGTAGCCCGCGATCATGATCGAGTTGTCGACGTAGCGTCCTTCGTCGAGCGAGTGGAAGAACTGCGGGAAGCCGAGCGCCATCACCAGGACGCCGATCATCTGCACGAGCGTCGCGAGGCGGAAGAACAGGTCGTCGTTGTCGTACGCACTCGCCAGCCAGGAGTAGTTGATCCAGGCCCAGGTGACCGCGAACATCGAGATGCCGAACCCGAGCACACCGGTGCCGACGTGCCCCAGCTCGAGCAGGTGAGCGGCTTGGGATCCGGCCTGGCTGAACGCGATCACGAACGTGAGGTCGAACAGCAGCTCGAGCGGTGTCGCGGCCCGGTGCGACTCGTTCGTGTCGCGGCCGGTCATGCGGGCGAGTCGATGGCTCAGGCTCATGGCGCACCAAGGTACACCGAGACGGCGACGGGGTCGCGAAGACGACGTGAGCCCTGCCTCACCCGGCGGATCCACAGTGAGGACCCGCCGTCCGCGCGTCGCGGGCCGTAGGCTGGGGGAGTGCCAGCTGTGAATCTCGGGATGCCCAAAGTGCCCGATGTCCTCGCCCCCCGTCGCAAGAGCCGCCAGATCAAGGTCGGCAAGGTGCTCGTCGGCGGCGATGCGCCCATCAGTGTGCAGTCGATGTGCACGACGCCGACGACGAACATCAACGCGACGCTGCAGCAGATCGCCGAGCTGACGGCATCCGGCTGCGAGATCGTGCGCGTCGCGGTGCCGTCGCAGGACGACGCCGACGTTCTGCACATCATCGCGAAGAAGAGTCAGATCCCCGTGATCGCCGACATCCACTTCCAGCCGAAGTACGTCTTCCAGGCGATCGACGCGGGCTGCGCGGCCGTGCGCGTCAACCCCGGCAACATCCGCAAGTTCGACGACCAGGTGGGTGCGATCGCGAAGGCGGCGAAGGATGCCGGCGTGTCGCTGCGCATCGGCGTCAACGCCGGATCGCTCGACCCGCGGCTCCTCCAGAAGTACGGCAAGGCCACCCCCGAGGCGCTCGCGGAGAGCGCACGCTGGGAGGCCTCGCTGTTCGAGGAGCACGACTTCCACGACTTCAAGATCTCGGTCAAGCACAACGACCCCGTCGTGATGGTGAAGGCCTACAGACTGCTGGCTCAGATGGGCGACTGGCCGCTGCACCTCGGCGTGACCGAGGCGGGCCCGGCGTTCCAGGGAACGATCAAGTCCGCCACGGCCTTCGGCATCCTGCTCGGCGAAGGGATCGGCGACACGATCCGCGTCTCGCTCTCGGCGCCGCCCGCCGAAGAGGTCAAGGTCGGCCACCAGATCCTGCAGTCGCTCAACCTCCGCGAGCGCAAGCTCGAGATCGTCTCGTGCCCGTCGTGCGGCCGTGCGCAGGTCGACGTCTACACGCTCGCGGACGACGTGACCGAAGGCCTGAAGGACATGTCCGTCCCGCTGCGCGTCGCGGTCATGGGATGCGTCGTGAACGGACCGGGCGAGGCCCGCGAGGCCGACCTCGGCGTCGCGTCGGGCAACGGCAAGGGTCAGATCTTCGTGAAGGGCCAGGTCATCAAGACGGTGCCCGAGGCCGACATCGTCGCGACACTCATCGAAGAGGCCAACCGCCTCGCCGACGAGATGGGCCCGGATGCTCCGCTCGGCACCGCTCAGGTCGTCACCGCCTGACCTGTTCGAGCTCGCTGGCGCGTTCGGTCGGAGAAACGCGCTTCGGTCGGAGAATTCGTCTCGAATCCTCCGACTTTCGCGAGAATCTCCGACGTCGCGGGCGTCACCTGAGCTGCTCAGTGCAGCGAACCGCCCACGGCCTGCACGTCGGACTCGCTGTCGAGGGTCGTGCGGATCGCGATGAGCAGCGCCCGTGCGATGTCGGACACCGCAAGCTCGGGCTCGTCGGCGGGGGCCTGACCCGTTCCCCACGGCACGTGCACGAAGCCCGCCCGGCGGCCGGAATCCTCCGCCCACACCGCCGCGCGGAAGAACACGTGGTTGCACACGAACGTCCCGGCCGTCGTGGAGAGGCTGGCCGGGATGCCGGCGGCGACGGCATCCTGAACGATCGCCTTCACCGGCAGCGATGAGAAGACCGCCGCGGGGGCATCGGACAACGACGGCTCGTCGATCGGCTGCGCGCCGTCGTTGTCGGGGATGCGGGCGTCGACGAGATTGAGGGCCACGCGCTCGACGGTGATGCCCGAGCGTCCGCCTGCCAGCCCCACAGCGATGACGACGTCGGGCTCGTGCTCGTCGAGCAGCTCGTCGAGCGCCGTGGCCGCACCATCGAACGTGACCGGCAGCACGGCCGTCACGAGCACCTCCGGTCCGCTCCACTGGGCGGCCGCGAGGTGGACGGCCTCGCCCGACGGGTTGACGGCGTCGCCGCCGAACGGCTCGAATCCGGTGAGGAGCACGGTCGTCATGGGCCCACGCTACCCGCGGGCTGAGCGTCAGGCCCCGTCGACGAGGGTGAAATCGAGGGTTCCCGTCGCGATGTCTGTGCGGTCGAGTCTCAGGCGCACGAGAGAGCCCGACGCCGTCTCGAGGCCCGCGACGGTGACCTGGGCCGGCGGATCCACGAGCTGAACCCTGACCCCATTCCCTCTCCGCCCGAGGACGGCGCCCGTGAAGACGTCGCCTTCGCGGCCGCTCAGGACGGCGGCCTCGACGCGGTCGATCGCCGCGCCGGTCAGTCGACTGGAGATCGACGAACTGCGGGCCATCAGCTTCGGCAGCTCAGGAAGGCTCGCCCGGACCCAGTCCGGAACCTGTTCGCCCGACGCCAGGGCGTGACACACCACGAGCGACCAGCGATCCACGAGTCGCCGCAGCGGCGCCGTCGTGTGCGCGTAGGGGGCCGCGATCGCCGCCTGCAGGGGGTCGTCCGGCACGTCTCCGTCGAACGCGAGATAGCCCGCGCCGCGGAAGAGGCCCGCCGCGGCATCCTTCACCGCCAGGGCGGCGGGATCGTCACGGTCGAGACTGCGGAGGAACTCTCCGTACGACATGTCGAAGCGCCAGGGGATGCCGAGCGCGACGGTCTCCACGCGGAACGCCGCGAGGTCGTCGTCCGACGCCGGCGGCATCGTGCGCAGGATCCCGATGCCGCCCGCCAGCATGATCTCGGCCGCAGCCATGCCCGTGAGAAGGCTCACCTGGGCGTTCCACTCCTCCACGGGGAGCGAGGGACCGCGCACGAGGCGGTAGCCTCCGTCCTCGGCCACGACTTCGGTGTCGGGGATGTTCAAGCTCGCGCCGCCGCGTTCGCTCTCCCGCGCCGCGCGCTCGGCGCCGAACCAGGGGAGTGCACGGAGGGAAGCCGGCGCAGACCCGTCGTCGATCGCGCGCTGCGCGTCGCGGTAGCTCCACTGGGCGCGAGAGCGCACCACCGCACGCGTCAGGGTCGTCTCGACGGGCCGCGCTCCGTCATCGAGCAGGAACCGCCAGACGTAGGCCCGCCGGTCCTGGTCGGGCAGGAGAGAGGCGGCATCCTCGCTCAGCGTCTCGGGATGCAGGGGCACGCGCCCGTCCGGCGCGTACATCGTCTGCCCTCGGCGGCGGGCCTCGGCATCCACCGCTCCGCCCGGCCGCACGAAGGCGGGGACATCGGCGATCGCGTAGTGGAGCACGGCACCCTCAGGAGTGCGCTCGAGGTGCAGCGCCTGATCGAGGTCGGTGGAGCCGGCGGGGTCGATCGTGACGAACTCGATGTCGCGCAGATCCGCGAGGTGGGCGGCATCCGGGTTCGTCGACACGCGGTGGGCCGCATCCTCGGCCTCGGCGAGCACATCGGGTGCGAACCCGGTCGGTAGATCGAGCTCGCCGCGCAGGGCGGCCAGGGAGGCGGCGAGCTGACCGCTCACGGCCGACGGGACCAGGCGCGAGCGACGGGCGGGCACGGGGCCAGCCTATTGCGCACGATCTCCGCGCGGCGCGAGAACTAAGCTTGACCCTCGTGGTCACCCGTCTCTCGCACTACTTCCTCCGCACGCTCCGCGAAGACCCGGCCGATGCCGAGGTCACAAGTCACCGGCTGCTCGTCCGCGCCGGGTACATCCGGCGCGCTGCGCCGGGCATCTTCACGTGGCTGCCGCTCGGGCTCAAGGTCAAGGCGCGCATCGAGGCCGTCATCCGGGCCGAGATGGCGAACGCCGGCGCGTACGAGGTGCACTTCCCGGCTCTTCTGCCGCGCGAGCCCTACGAGGCCTCGGGCCGGTGGACCTCCTACGGCGACGGCATCTTCCGCCTGCAGGACCGCCGCGGCGCCGACTACCTCCTCGCTCCGACGCACGAGGAGATGTTCACGCTCCTCGTGAAGGACCTGTACTCGTCGTACAAGGATCTGCCTCTGTCGATCTACCAGATCCAGGACAAGTACCGCGATGAGGCGCGCCCCCGCGCAGGGCTCCTGCGGGGTCGAGAGTTCACGATGAAGGACGCGTACTCGTTCGACTACACCGACGAAGGCCAGGATGCCTCGTACCAGGCGCAGCGCGACGCGTACGAGCGGATCTTCACCGGTCTCGGACTCGAGTACGTCATCGTCGCGGCCGACAACGGCCTGATGGGCGGCGCGCGCTCGGAGGAGTTCCTCCACCCCACCCCGGTCGGCGAAGACACGTTCGTGCGCTCCGCCGGCGGGTACGCCGCGAACGTCGAGGCCTTCACGACGCTGGCGCCCGAGCCGATCCCGTTCGACGGGCTGGCCGACCCCGTGATCTTCGACTCGCCGAACACCCCGACGATCGAGACCCTCGTCGCGCACGCCAACGCGCACCTCGACGGCGAGTACTCGGCCGCCGACACGCTCAAGAACGTCGTCCTCGCGCTCACGCACCTCGACGGCACGCGTGAGCTCGTGATCGTCGGCATCCCCGGAGACCGCGACGTCGACGACAAGCGCGTGGAGGTCGCGTTCGCGCCCGCCGCGGTCGAGGCGGCCACCCCTGAGGACTTCGAGAAGCACCCGCTGCTGGTCAAGGGCTACATCGGCCCCTGGTCGGCGCAGGGTCCGATCCTCGGCGAGGAGTCGGCCACCGGCATCCGGTACTTCCTCGATCCCCGCGTCGTCGACGGCACGTCGTGGATCACGGGCGCCAACATCGACGAGAAGCACGTGCACTCGCTCGTCGCTGGTCGCGACTTCACCGCCGACGGGTTCGTCGAGGTCGCGAACGTGCGCGCCGGCGACCCCGCTCCCGATGGGTCGGGGCCGGTCGAACTCGCGCGCGGCATGGAGATCGGCCACGTCTTCGCGCTCGGCCGGTTCTTCGCCGAGACGCTCGGCCTCAAGGTGCTGGACGAGAACGGCAAGCTCGTCACGGTCACGATGGGCTCGTACGGCATCGGCGTGACCCGCATCCTCGCGATCATCGCCGAGCTCAACAACGACGACAAGGGCCTCATCTGGCCCGCGTCGGTGTCGCCGTTCGACGTGCACGTGATCGCGGCGGGCCGCGATGCCGCGGCATCTGAGGTCGCCGCGGCGCTGTCCGCAGACCTCGAGGCCGCCGGTCGCGACGTGCTGTTCGACGATCGCGTGAAGGTCTCGCCGGGCGTGAAGTTCGCGGATGCCGAACTGATCGGCGTTCCGCAGATCGTCATCGCGGGCCGTGGCGCTGCCGACGGCGAAGTCGAGCTCTGGGACCGTCGCACCGGCGATCGCGAGACCGTGGCGGTGGCGGAGGCGGTCGCGCGGCTCACCGCGTAGCGGCTCCGGCCGTTCGGGGCATCCGTTCACCGCGCCGTCGCCCACGGCGCGTGCGGACATGCGACGCTGGAGGCATGCCGGAGAACTCCCTCATCCCGTCCGAGGTCACCGACGACATCCGCAGGCTCATCGCCGATGCGGGCATCACCGATGAGGTCGACCTCGTCGCGCGCATCCTCGCCACCGGCGTGGGGCTCGGTCTCGACACCACGTCGCGGCTCGATCTGAAGATCACGTCCGCCGCTCTCACGGAGATGCGCGCGGCGTTCCGCCTCTTCGCCCCGTACCGCGACGTGCCCAAGGTCACGATCTTCGGCTCCGCCCGCACGCGTCCCGACGACGCGCTGTACCGGGCGGCCGCGGATGTCGCACGCGCCCTCGCCGAGCGGGAGTGGATGGTCGTCACGGGCGCGGGGCCGGGCATCATGCAGGCCGCGGCGGAGGGGGCGGGTCCGGCCTTCTCGATCGGGGTGTCGATCCGGCTGCCGTTCGAGGAGAAGCCCAACGCGCTGATCGCCGAGAGCGACAAGGTCGTGGCGATGAAGTACTTCTTCACCCGCAAGCTCATGCTGATCAAGGAATCCCATGGGTTCATCTGCGTGCCCGGCGGCTTCGGCACGCTCGACGAGCTCTTCGAGCTGCTCACGCTGCAGCAGACCGGCAAGGCGGAGCCGACGCCGATCGTGCTGCTCGATGCCCCCGGCGGCACGTTCTGGACCGGGTTCCGGCAGTACGTGCAGGATCAGCTCATCCCCTCGGGTGTCATCTCGCCGGATGACCTCGATCGCGTGCTCACCACCGACTCGGTCACCGTCGCGGCCGACGCCGTCACCGAGTTCTGGCGCAACTACGACTCGCTGCGGTGGGTGGGCAGGCGCCTCGTGCTGAGGCTCCGCTCGGAGCCGACGGATGCCGAGGTCGACGACCTCAACGCGCGGTTCGGTCACCTGCTGACGGGCGGTCGCATCGAGCGGAGCGGACCGCTCGCGGCCGAACGACGTGACGACGACCGCCTCGGTCTTCCTCGGCTCGTGATGGAGTACGACCAGTTCGACGTCGGTTCGCTGTTCCACCTCATCCGTGCCGTCAACGCACTGGAGAGCGCACCCGGAGGGCGCGCTCTCGCGAAGTGACGAAGCGGTCAGCCGACGATGCGACCGTGATTCATGATGTCGTCGTCGGGTGTGTCCTTCGTGAACAGCGACTTCAGCATGCCCGCCGCCATGACGATCTTGCCGTGGGCGGGCTCCCAGAACTCGGTCTCGACCGGCGTCACGCGCAGCAGTGCGATCCCGGGAGTGTCCAGGCCCTCTTCGAACCAGATGTCGAGGCTCGGCGTGTAGAGCTCCTTCATCTTCGCCTCGTCGTGCACGATGCTCGCCTTCCCGGCGACCGACACGTAGCGCATCCCCTTCGCGTCGCAGTACGACAGCCCTACGTCGCGGTCGGCCTTGGCCTCTTCGACCTTCTTGGTGTCTTCGGAGGTGAAGAACCAGATGTCGCCGTTCTCGTCCATCTGGCGTGTGCTCATGGGCCGGCTCACGAGGTTCCCGTCGCCGTCCTGTGTCGTCAGCATCGTGAAGTCGATGTCCTCCACGAGCTCCTTCGCCTTCGCGGCCGCTTCTGTTCCTGTGATCTCCGTCATACTCCGAGCGTCGCCCACGACCGGCGGCGACGTCACGGGATTGACAAGACGGATGCCGCGAACTACGCAGCGACCGAGGGTCAGAGCTTCGCGTACCGCGCGCGGAATCCGCAGAAGACGCCGTACGCGAGGAACCCCACGCCGACGATCCCCGCCAGGACGGGTCCGAACGGGAGGGCGAGGAGCGCATCGATCGCGCCGTCGAGGCCTCCCGCGGTATCCGGATCGAGACGCACCGTCGCGATCAGCAGCAGCACGCCGATGATGGCGAGCGCCACGCCCTTCGCGACGAATCCGACGACGCCGAGGGCCTCGATCCCGCGTCCGAGACCGCCGGAGGGGATCTCGACCTTGGTGCGGAAGCTGCGGCGGACGCCCATCACGAAGAACGCGATCCCGGCGATGAGGACGCCCAGCCCGACCGCGCCCAGCAGGAACACCCCGCCCGGGAGGGAGAGCACGCCGCGGCTGGTCACCTGTGCGGCCTCATCAGCGTCGGGACGGGCGCCGAGCGCGACGGCGGCCGAGATCGCGCCCAGTGCCGCGAAGACGGCGGCCTGGCCCCACTCCGACACCCGCAGGCCCCACTTCTTCGCGACGTCGGTCGCGTCGGACCCCGGGGCACGCGCGAGCAGTCCTTCAGCGAAGTGCCAGACGGCGAGCGCCCACAGGGCGACGGCGATCACCCAGAGCACGACGAACCCGAGGGGTGCCGCGGCGATGGCCTTGAAGGCGCCGGCCTGATCCGACTCGCCGCGCCCGCCGAGGGCGGCGACCAGGACGATCACACCGATCAGGATGTGCACGAGGCCGTTCGCCGCGAAGCCCGACCGTGCCAGGACGCGGAATGTCGCCGACGATTCGGCCGCGCGTGCCGCCCGCTTGGCCTCGGTGCGCATCACGCGACCCAGCGTACGGCCTCGCCATGCGCGCTCGCGGCGTCCTCCCGGGGAGGGGCCGAATAAAATGACGGAGTGACGGAGGCGGCGCAGTCCCATCAGCGCGCTCCGCGACGGAGCGCGCTGCCGCGGCTGCTCGATCGCACGGCAAGGCCTCCGCTGCTCATCGCGATCGGGTTCGTGATCGTCGTGCTCGGCATCCTGATCGTCTTCCGGCCGCTGACCTCGCTGGCCCTCCTCGGCGTGTACCTCGGCCTCAGCGCGATCGTCGCCGGTGTCCTCGATTTCGCCGGCGCCGAAGGATCGAGATGGCGCCGGGCGCTCGCGGCGGGCTGGGTGGTGGGCGGCATCGCGCTGCTGATCTGGCTCGGCCGCGACATCGACAACCTCCCGCCCACCCTCGGCGTGCTGCTCATGCTCGCGGGGCTCGCCTCCCTCGGTCAGGCCGTGTCGCGGGGGCGGTTCAGCCAGCGCATCCTCTCGGCGACGTGGGGCGGGTCGCAGATCGTCTTCGGCATCCTGGCCCTGACGTGGCCCGACGTCACCGTGCTGGTCGTCGCCGTCGTCTTCGGAGTGCGCACGATCGTCTTCGGTGCGGCGCTCCTCGTGCGCGGCGGCACGGCGCTGGCCGCGGTCGGTCGGTCATCCGCAGAGACGACGAAGCGCGCGGCATCCCGCGCACGCCGCGTCTGGGCGGATGTCGGCCGCATCGCCCTGTCGATGCTGCTCGTGGCGACGGCCGCCGGGGGATGGCTCCTGAGCGATTGGCTGGAGGCCGGCGCGCCGGTCGTCGACAGCTTCTACAACCCGCCGAGCGAGGTGCCCGCGGATCACGGCCGGATCATCCGGACGGATGCCTACACCGGCCGCGCGCCGCAGGGCGCCGAAGTGCGCCGCATCCTCTACACGACGCAGGATGCGCTGGGCCGGCCGGCGGTCGGCAGCGCGATGGTGATCGCACCGGCCGAGCCGCCGGAGCAGGGCCTTCAGCCGGTGGTGGTGTGGAACCACGGCACCACCGGAGTCGCGCGCGGCTGCGCTCCGAGCCTCAGCGACGGCACGGCGACGCAGTGGGCGATCCCCGGTCTCGACGAGGCGATCGCGCGCGGATGGATCGTCGTGGCCCCCGACTATTCGGGCCAGGGCGCTCCCGGCATCTTCCCGTACCTCATCGGCGAGGGCGAGGCGCGGTCGGCGCTGGATGCCGCGCTGGCGCTGCGCGAGCTGCCGCGGCTGCACCCGATGAGCCGGATCGCGGTGTGGGGCCACTCGCAGGGCGGCCACGCGGCGCTGTGGACCTCGCAGATCGCAGCGGAGTACGCGCCGCGCCTGACCGTCGTGGGAACCGCCGCGATCGCCCCGGCGGCCGACCCGGTCGCTCTGGCGGAGGAGCTCTCGCAGAGCGACGCCGGCGCGCTCCTGTCGGTGCTCGTGTCGTGGGTGCTCGTCCCGTACGCCGACACGTACCCGGAGATCGACCTCGACGACTACGTCACCCCCGGAGCCCGCACGATCGTGCGCGAGATGACGGCCCGATGCCTCAGCGAACCGGGCGTGATGGTCTCGGCGCTCACGGCGCTCGGGGTCTCGGAGGACCGCCCGCTCTACTCCGGCGACCTCACCAGCGGAACCCTGGGGCGCCGCCTCGCCCAGAACGTGCCGACGGGCCCGTGGACGGCGCCCCTGTTCATCGCATGGGGCGCCGAGGACGAGGTCATCCCGCCGTCGTCGCAGCGCGACTTCGTCGACAAGCTCTGCGAGGCCGGTCAGCCGCTGCGCGCCACGGAGTACCCCGACCGCATCCATCAGGACGTCCTGCAGCCGTCGTCGCCCCTCGTGCCGGTGCTGCTGCGGTGGACCGAGCTGCGCTTCACGCCCGCGACGACCGACATCGACTCCTGCACGCGCTGACCCGCTCCCGGTGATCCGAGGGCCGGCATCGGGTAACGTTGTGTGGATGCCGTGGCGGAGACAACGCCGGGCGAGAGCTGAATAGGGAAGGTCACCATGGACATCGATCTGGGTCTGCTGCGAACGGTCGAGCGCGAGAAGGAGATCCCCTTCGAGGAGCTCGTCAGCATCATCGAGCAGGCGATTCTGACCGCCTACGCCAAGCACACGTCGCCCACGGGCGAGCTTCCGGCGGGCGCGCGGGCGGTGCTCGACCGCAAGACCGGTCACGTCGCCGTGTTCGTGCCGCTGCTCGACGAGGATGAGATCGTCATCGGAGAAGAGGAGTCCACCCCCGAGGACTTCGGCCGCATCGCCGCGTTCGCCGCGAAGCAGGTCATCAGCCAGCGTCTGCGCGACATCGCCGACGACGCCGTGCTGGGGGAGTTCCGCGGCAAGGAGGGCGACATCGTCGCCGGCGTCGTGCAGCAGGGTCCGAACCCGCGCATGGTGCACGTCGACCTCGGCACCGTCGAGGCGATCCTGCCCCCCGAGGAGCAGGTCGCGGGGGAGCAGTACCCGCACGGCTCGCGTCTCCGCGTCTACGTCACCTCGGTCTCCAAGGGCACCAAGGGCCCGCAGATCACCGTCTCGCGCACGCACCCGGGCCTCGTGCGCAAGCTCTTCGCACTCGAAGTGCCCGAGATCGCGAACGGTCTCGTCGAGATCGTCTCGCTCGCCCGCGAAGCCGGTCACCGCACCAAGATCGCCGTCAAGGCCAACGACCCGACCATCAACGCCAAGGGCGCCTGCATCGGCGAGCTCGGCCGCCGCGTGCGCGCCGTCACCGAGGAGCTCAGCGGCGAGAAGATCGACATCGTCGACTACGACGCCGAGCTCGCCAAGTTCGTGGCGAACGCGCTGTCTCCCGCCAAGGTCACCTCGAGCTTCATCCTCGACGCGAACACCAAGGCCGTGCGGGCGCTCGTGCCCGACTACCAGCTGTCGCTCGCGATCGGCAAGGAGGGGCAGAACGCGCGTCTCGCCGCCAAGCTCACGGGCGCCAAGATCGACATCCAGCCCGACAGCATCCTCGAAGACGCCTGATCGGGCGTCCTGCGCGCGGCGCCCGGTGATGACGAAGGAGGTCCGGGGCATACCGCCCCGGTGATGACGAAGGGGGTCCGGGGCGTACCGCCCCGGTGATAACATGGTCCCTGTACGAACGTGCGTCGGATGCCGCGCGCGTGCTCCCCGATCCTCTCTCCTGAGAGTGGTCGCCGTGGATTCGGCCCTCGTCATCGACGTGGGCGCGAAGCTCTCGGGGCGGGGCGCGTGGGTGCACGAGACGTCCGAGTGCGTGGATGTCGCCATCCGGCGTCGCGCCTTCGTGCGTGCATTGCGTGTGTCGGGCCAGCTCGACACGCAGACCATCGAACGGCACCTGCAGCGAAAAGGCTGAACGGCTATGGAATCAAAGTGAACGGCTCGAAATGAGTCCCGTCCGCGACTAACGGTCTGCCCTGCCTGGGTGGATCCCAGACAGGAGAATTGTGGCAAACGCCAAACCCCGTGTGCACGAGATCGCCTCGGAGCTCGGAGTCGACAGCAAGGTGGCACTGGCCAAGCTCAAGGAGCTCGGCGAATTCGTGAAGAGCCCCTCGTCGACGATCGAGCCCCCCGTGGCCCGCAAGCTCCGCGCCGCCCTCGAGGCGGACGGTGCCAGCCAGTCGGCTGAGAAGCCCGCAGCGCCCGCTGCAGCCCGCCCCGCAGCGCCCGCACGCCCGGGCGCCCGTCCGGGCCCCGCACGCCCCGCCGCTCCTGCGGCGACTCCGGCTCCCGCGCCGGCCGCTCCCGCGCCGGCTCCCGCCGCTGCGGCGCCGGCCGCTCCCGCGCCGGCTGCTCCGGCCCCCGCCGCTCCGGCGGCGCCCGCCCCTGCCCCCGCAGCTCCGGCTGCACCGGCGGCAGCGCAGTCCACCGGTGACGGTGGCGCGACGCCGGCGGCACCCCGACCGGGTGGCGCACCGCGCCCCGGCAACAACCCGTTCGCCTCGGCTCAGGGCATGGGACAGCGTCCCGCCGGCCCGCGGCCGGGCAACAACCCCTTCGCCTCGGCTCAGGGCATGGGCCAGCGCCCCAGCCCGACTCCCGGCAACATCCCCCGTCCGCAGGCGCCGCGTCCCGGTGCCCCTCGCCCCGGCGCTCCGCGTCCCGGTGGCGCGGGTCGCCCCGGTGGCGGCGGGCGTCCGGGCGCTCCGTTCCAGCAGCGCCCCGGCGGTCCCGGTCGTCCCGGCGGTGCCGGCGGCGGCTTCCAGCGTCCCGGTGGAGCGCCCGGTGGTGCTCCGGCCGGTGGTTTCGCCGGTCGTCCCGGTGGTGGCGGCGGCCGTGGCCGTGGTCCCGGCGGTGGCACCGCGGGTGCCTTCGGCAAGGGCGGCGGCAAGTCGAAGCAGCGCAAGTCGCGTCGGGCGAAGAGGCAGGAATTCGAGATGCGGTCGGCGCCGGTCGTCGGTGGCGTCAACGTCTCCCGAGGCAACGGCGAGATCATCCGCATGCGCCGCGGCGCATCGATCGCCGACTTCGCCGACAAGATCGAGGCCATCACCGGCTACACCGTGCAGCCCGGCACGCTCGTGACGATCCTCTTCAACCTGGGTGAGATGGCCACGGCCACCGAGTCCCTCGATGAGGCGACGTTCGAGGTGCTCGGCGCCGAGCTGGGCTACAAGATCCAGATGGTCTCTCCCGAAGACGAAGACAAGGAGCTCCTCGAGGGCTTCGGTCTCGATCTCGAGGCCGAGCTGGAGGCGGAGAGCGAGGACGACCTCGAGATCCGTCCGCCGGTCGTCACCGTCATGGGTCACGTCGACCACGGTAAGACGCGCCTGCTCGACGCCATCCGCAAGACCAACGTGGTCGCGGGCGAGGCCGGCGGCATCACGCAGCACATCGGTGCGTACCAGGTCTGGACCGAGCACGACGGCATCGAGCGCGCCATCACCTTCATCGACACCCCGGGTCACGAGGCGTTCACCGCCATGCGCGCCCGTGGTGCGCAGGTGACCGACCTCGCGATCCTCGTGGTCGCCGCCGATGACGGCATCATGCCGCAGACGGTGGAGGCGCTGAACCACGCCCAGGCCGCCAACGTGCCGATCGTGGTCGCGGTGAACAAGGTCGACAAGCCCGACGCCAACCCGGCCAAGGTGCGCCAGCAGCTCACCGAGTACGGCCTGGTCGCCGAGGAGTACGGCGGAGACGTGCTGTTCGTGGATGTCTCGGCCCGTGACGGCCTCGGCATCCAGGAGCTCCTCGACGCGGTCCTCCTCACGGCGGACGCGGGTCTCGACCTCACGGCGAACCCGAACAAGGCCGCACGCGGTGTCGCGATCGAAGCGAAGCTCGACAAGGGCCGCGGTTCGGTGGCCACGGTGCTCATCCAGTCCGGAACGCTGCGCGTCGGAGACGCGATCGTCGCGGGCACGGCCTACGGCCGCGTGCGTGCGATGGCCGACGAGAACGGCGATCCCGTGCTCGAGGCCTGGCCGTCGCGTCCCGTGCAGGTGCAGGGTCTGAACTCCGTGCCCCGCGCCGGTGACACGTTCATCGTGACCGACGAGGACCGCCTGGCCCGCCAGATCGCCGAGAAGCGAGAGGCTGCCGAGCGCAACGCCCAGCTGGCCAAGGCCCGCAAGCGCATCTCGCTCGAGGACTTCACCCGCGCTCTCCAGGAGGGCAAGGTCGAGTCGCTCAACCTCATCATCAAGGGCGACGTGTCGGGTGCCGTCGAGGCGCTCGAGGAGTCGCTCCTCAAGATCGAGGTCGACGACTCCGTGCAGCTGCGCATCATCCACCGCGGTGTCGGTGCGATCACGGAGTCCGACGTCAACCTCGCGACGATCGACAACGCGATCATCATCGGGTTCAACGTGCGTCCCGACACGAAGGCGCGCGAGCGCGCCTCGCGTGAAGGCGTCGACACGCGCTTCTACTCCGTCATCTACAACGCGATCGACGACGTCGAGCAGTCCCTCAAGGGCATGCTCAAGCCGGAGTACGAAGAGGTCCAGTCGGGTGTGGCCGAGATCCGTGAGGTGTTCCGCTCCTCGAAGTTCGGAAACATCGCCGGTGTCATCGTCCGCTCGGGAACGATCACGCGCAACGCGAAGGCGCGCGTCATCCGCGACGGCGTGGTCCTCGCGGACGGCCTGGCCATCGAGTCGCTGCGTCGCTTCAAGGACGACGTCACCGAGGTGCGTACCGATTACGAAGCCGGCATCGGCCTCGGCAAGTACAACGACATCCAGGTCGGCGACGAGATCGAGACCACGGAGCTGATCGAGAAGCCTCGCGGCTGATCGCACAACGGTGAGGGGCGTCCATCGGACGCCCCTCACCTGTCGAAAGGAAGAGTCATGGCAAACGAACGTCAGGCACGGCTGGGCGACCGGATCAGGGTCATCCTCGCGGAGCGTCTGGAGAAGGGCCTCCGCGACCCACGGCTCGGGTTCGTCACGATCACGGATGTGCGCGTGACGGGCGACCTGCAGCACGCGTCCGTGTTCTACACGGTCCTCGGCTCGGCCGAGGAGCGCGACGCGTCGGCCCAGGCGCTGAAGGCCGCGACCGGCATGCTGCGCAGCGAAGTGGGCAAGCACCTGAACGTGCGCCTCACGCCGTCGCTCGAGTTCATCCTCGACGCGATCCCCGACAGCGCCGGCCACATCGCCGACCTGCTGCGCGAAGCGCGCGAGCGCGATGAGGCCGTCGCCGGCCTCGCCGCGGGCGCGCAGTACGCGGGAGACGCCGATCCGTACGTCAAGCCGCGCGAGTTCGACGAGGACGACGACGGCGACGACCCGGTCGAGGTCGTCGCCGGCACGGACGAGGAGTCCGACAAGGCGTGAATCGTCGAAGGGGCGGGGGGAGCGATCCCCCCGCCCCTTCCGCGTGCGCTCAGCGGGGGAGTCGGAGGGCTCCCGCCGAAGCCTCGGCGAGTCCGTCGGCGATGAGCGAGTCGATCGCGCGGTCGCGCTGGCGGGCATCGGGCCAGTCGGCGATCACGTCGTCGAGCGGCACCTCGTGCGAAGAGGCGTCGCGCAGCACCTTCAGGACGGCACCGCGGGCCTGCCGGTCGCTGCCCTCGTACTTCGCCTGGCGTCGTCGCTCGTCACCCGTGTCGGGATATCCATCCGCCCGCCAGGCACAGAGGGCGGCGAGCGGGCACGCCTCGCAGCGGGGCGCGCGGGCCGTGCACACGACGGCGCCGAGCTCCATGGCGGCGGCGTTGACGACCGCGGCATCGACGTCATCGGCCGGGAGGATCGCCTCCATGGCCGCGAGATCGCGCTTTCCCGGGGGCGAGGGATGGCTGCGCCCGTCGATCGCACGGGCGAGGACCCGTCGGGTGTTGGTGTCGACGACCGGATGCCGGTCGCCGAACGCGAAGACGGCGACGGCGCGCGCGGTGTAGTCGCCGATGCCGGTGAGGGCGAGCAGGGCCTCGACGTCGCGGGGGACTTCGCCGCCGTGCCGGTCGCGCAGCTCGACTGCCGCGCGGTGGAGCCACAGGGCCCGTCGCGGGTAGCCGAGATTCGCCCACTGACGCACCGCCTCCGCCGGCGGGTCGGCGGCCAGGTCGGTCGGTGTCGGCCAGCGCGCGAGCCAGGCATCCAGATGAGGGATGACGCGCGCGACCGGCGTCTGCTGCAGCATGAACTCGCTCACGAGCGTGCCCCATGCACCGAACCCGGGTCGCCGCCACGGCAGGTCTCGCGCGTTGTCGCGGTACCACGCGATGAGCGGTGTCGCGAGGTCGGGCATGGGGATCAGCCTAGGCGCGGGCGACGTGCACCGGCGTTCTAGGCTGGAGGCATGCGCCAGCCCACGACCCCCGTCACGACGCTCCAGCGCGAGCTGCGCGACGAGGTGCGGCGCGACTACCCGCGCGGACGCATCATCGTCGCGGTGGACGGGCGCGACGGGGCGGGCAAGACGATGTTCGCCGAGTCGTTCGCCCGAGTGTTCGCGGAGGACGGCTCGGCGGTGTTCCACGCCTCCATCGACGGCTTCCACCGTCCCCGCGAAGAGCGCTACGCACGTGGGCGCACGAGCCCGGAGGGCTTCTACCGCGATTCGTTCGACTACGCGACCTTCCGCCGCGTGCTGATCGACCCCTTCCGCGAAGGGGCGCGGATGCCCGACACGGGCTTCCAGCTCGCGGCGTTCGACGTGCAGCGCGACATCCCGGTCGAGTCCCGCTGGGTCACCGGCCCCGAGGATGCCGTGCTCATCGTCGACGGCATCTTCCTGAACCGTCCCGAGCTCCGAGGCATCTGGCACTGGTCGGTCTGGCTCGATGCGCCCGCGGACGTCGCGTTCGAGCGCATGGCCGCGCGCGACGGCGGCGACCCCGACTTCCTCGCGGAGTCGAACCGCCGCTACCGGCTCGGGATGGACCTGTACCTGAGAGACGGCGATCCGCGGGCCGCGGCATCCGCCATCGTCGACAACACCGACGTCGCCGCCCCGCGCCGCACGTTCCGGGACTTCTGCTGATGGCCGCAGCCTCGGTGCTCCTGGTCGACAAGCCGGGTGGCATCACCAGTCACGGCGTCGTCGCCCGCGCGCGCAAAGCCCTCGGCACCCGCAAGATCGGCCACGCCGGCACGCTCGATCCCATGGCCACGGGGCTCCTCGTGCTCGGGGTCGAGGGCGCGACCCGCCTGCTGACCTACGTCGTGGGCCTCGACAAGACCTACGAGGCGACGATCCGCCTCGGCGTGGCGACCGACACCGACGATGCCGAGGGCGAGATCACCAGGCGGACGGATGTCTCCGCCCTCACCACGGACCGGATCGAGGCCGCGATCGCTCCGCTCCGCGGCCGCATCTCCCAGGTGCCCAGCAGCGTGTCGGCCATCAAGGTCGCGGGGCGACGCGCCTACGACCTCGTGCGAGCCGGCGAAGACGTGGAGCTGAAGGCCCGCGAGGTCGAGGTGACCAGGTTCGACGTGCTCGACGTGCGGGCGGATGCCGGTGACGTCGTGGATGTCGACGTCGTCGTGGACTGCTCCAGCGGCACCTACATCCGTGCCCTCGCCCGCGACCTGGGTGCGGCGCTCGGTGTCGGCGGGCACCTCACGGCCCTCCGGCGCACGCGCATCGGTCCATTCGACGTGCAGGATGCGGCATCCCTCGACGACCTCGCCGTCGCAGAGGGACTGGCCCCCGCCGACGCTGCCACGGCCGTGCTGGGACGACTGGCGGTGACCGCCGACGAGGCGCGGGATCTCCGCCACGGCAAGCGACTGGCCGGTGCCGCGGCGAGGCTGCCGTCCGTGCCGTCCGCGGCCGTCGATCCCGCAGGCGTCCTCGTCGGAATCGTCGAGAAGCGCGGGGACGACGTCAAGAGCGCCATGAACATGCCCGAGGAGGCATCCGGATGATCCTCTGGTTCACGATCGCCCAGGTCGGCGTCGCGGTCGCCGCCGGGCTCCTGTGTCTCATCCTCGGATTCGCCGGTCGGCGTCCGAGCGACCTCTCGGTCGGGGCGCTCGGGCTCGTCGAAGTGCTGCTGCTCACCCAGATCGTCGTCGCGATCGTCGCCCCGCTCGCCGGGAACCCGCCCACCGGATCGCTCCTGGAGTTCTGGGTCTACCTCGTGTCGGCGGCCCTGCTTCCCCCGGCGGCCGTCGTCTGGGCGCTTCTGGAGCGCAGCCGCTGGAGCACGGTGATCATGGGTGTCGCAGCTCTCGCGGTCGCCGTCATGGTGTGGCGGATGCACGCCATCTGGACGGTCCAGGTCGCCTGACCGGCGCTCCCCGGCGACGGCATCCGTCCTAAGCTGGTGAGGCGATGTCCTCCTCCACACCCCCTGCTCCGCGCCGCCGCATGTCCGGCATCGGCCGCGTCCTCGTGATCGTCTACGCCATCATGGCGCTCGCCGCGACCGGGCGCTCGTTCGTCCAGATCGTCGAGAAGTTCGACCAGGCGCCGCTCGCGTACACGCTCTCGGCGGTGGCCGCCGTCGTGTACATCGTCGCGACCCTCGCCCTCGTGTTCGCGGGGTCGCGCACGTGGTACCTCGTCGCGTGGATCGCGATCTCGTTCGAGCTCGCGGGAGTGCTCATCATCGGCACCCTGTCGCTGCTGCTCCCGGCGATCTTCCAGCACCCGACGGTGTGGTCGTGGTTCGGCTACGGCTATCTCTTCATCCCCCTCGTGCTGCCCTTCTTCGGACTGTGGTGGCTCGTGACGCATCCGCCGCACTCGGCCGTCGCCGCGGCGCCGGCCGAGGAGCCCGCGGCACGGGTGTCGTGGTGATCGTCTTCCGCGAGCCGACCGATGTCCCGGCCGGCTTCGGTCCGTCGGTGGTCGCGATCGGCAAGTTCGACGGCGTGCACGCGGGCCATCGCGCCATCCTCGAACGCGCGCGCGTCGAGGCCGCCACCGGCGACGCCCAGGTCGTCGCGGTCACGTTCGACCGCAATCCGCTCGCGCTCCTGAGGCCCGAGCTGTGCCCCGAGAGCCTCATCGGCGCGACGCAGAAGATCCAGCTCCTCGGCGAGACCGGCATCGACGCGACGCTGCTGCTGCGCTTCGACGAAGCGCTCGCCAACCTGACCCCGCGGGAGTTCGTGGAGAGCATCCTCGTCCGCGCACTGGGAGCGCGCAGCGTGCTCGTGGGAGCGGATTTCCGCTTCGGCCGCGGCGGAGCGGGAACCCCCGACGTGCTGCGCGAGCTGGGAGCCGAGTTCGGCTTCCGCGTCGACGTCGTCGGCGACGTGCGCTCGCTCGACGCCGACCGTCGGGTGTCGTCCACGTGGATCCGCGAGCTTCTCGCCGTCGGAGACGTCACGACGGCGGCGAAGCTGCTCGGCCGCGCGCCGTACGTCTGGGGCGAGGTCGTCCATGGCCTGAAGCGCGGGCGGGAGCTCGGCTACCCGACCGCCAACCTGTCCGTCGATCTCGAGGGGTTCGTCCCGGCCGACGGCGTCTATGCCGGATGGCTGATCGACGAGGGCTCGGCCGATGGCCTGCGCCCCGGCATCCGCTACCCCGCCGCGATCAGCGTCGGCACCAACCCGACGTTCGACGATATCGTCGCGCGCCAAGTCGAGGCCTACGTGCTCGACGAGACGGATCTCGACCTGTACGGACACCTCGTCGAGGTGCAGTTCGTCTCCCGCGTCCGCGGCATGGTGGCCTTCGAGGGGATCGATGCGCTGAAGACGCAGATGGCGGATGACGTCGTCCGGGTCCGCGGGGCTCTCACATGACCCGCGAGGGCTCGGCGCCGCGCGACCGGCTGCGACTGTTCCGGAGGATCGTCGTCGCGGTGATCATCGCGTCATTCGGTATCGCGGCCCTCGGCGGCATCGTCGTGCTGCTCGGCGGTTCGCTGGGGGACGACGGCTGGCGCGTCCTGAGCACGACGGCCGTCATCGGCGCGTTCAGCATCGCCGTGCTGTGCTGCGCGGCCCTCGCCGGGCGGCGCCTGCGCGTCTTCGGGATCGTCGGCGCGATCGTGTCGGTGCTGTCGGCGGGCCTCGTGGTCTGGCTGATCTGGTATCGCGGCCCGTTCACCCCGCCCTTCGATGCGCTCCTGGAACTCACGTGGAGCGGGATCGCTCTGACCGTCGCGTTCGCGTTCGCCTCACTCCTACTCCTGCTCGCCGACCGCGACCAGCCGGCCGTCCGGATCGGCCTCGTCGCCACCCTCGCGCTGTTCGCGATCGTGCTCGGCCTGACCCTGTATGCGATCTGGTGGTCGGAGACGATCCGAGGCGACACGTTCGGCCGCGTCGTCGGCGTGTTCGCGATCCTCGCGGCACTCGGCGCGGTGATCGTCCCCGTCGTGTCGCTCCTCCTGCGCGCTCCCCGCGAGCGTCCGGCGGCCTCGTCCGCCGCCGTGTCGCGCCTCGAGGCCGAAGCCGCCCACCGCGGCTTGACGCCCGACCAGCTGCTCGACCAGCTCCTCGGGCAGGCACCGCCGACGCCCGGGATGCCGACGACGCCCGTAGACCCGCGCTGAGGCCCGCTCTACGATCGAGACGTGGACGCCGCCTTCGTCACCTTCGTCGCCGACGTCTCCGCGACGGCCAAGCCGGTCAACCTCTGGGGCGCCCTCGGCTGCGCGGTCGCGTACTCGGCGGCGCTGCTCGCCACCCTCGACGCCTTCGCCGACCTCATCCTCGCCCGGGACGACGCGCCCGCCGGAAAGCTGACTCCGGCGGTAGGATTGAAGTTCGGCTCGAAACTGGCCGCAGCGGCCATCGCGGTCGTGGCAGCCGGAATCGTGCTGGCGCTCGATGCGAACTGGTTCGCATTCTTCGCGCTGACGATCGCCTTCGCGGTCGTCGTCGCCATCGGCGTCGTGGTGCTGCTGCGACACGCGAGCCATCCGCCCGCCATGGGCGAATCGCGGGGGATCACCCCGCTTCCGACAGAGGGGAATCCATGAGTCGCACCGATCTGCAGACGCTGCCCGAGCGGGCGGTCGCGCTGCTCGGCGGGGAGCCCGACGACACCACGCTGCGCCGCTACCTCCACGGACTCGCCGGCGTCGACGCCGTGGGTCTCGAGCAGCGCGCCGCTGACCTCGGCACCCGGTCGATCAAGACGACGTCCAAGGCCTGGGCTCTCGACAAGATCATCGAGCTCATCGACCTGACCACGCTCGAGGGCGCCGACACGCCCGGCAAGGTGCGCTCGCTCGTCGCGAAGGCGCTGAACCCGGATGCCTCCGACCCCGCGTGTCCGCGGGTGGCCGCCGTGTGCGTCTACGGCGACATGGTGCCGTACGCCGTCGAGGCCCTCGGCTCGGCGCACGGCGACCCGGACGACGGCGGAGTGAGCGTCGCGGCCGTGGCGACGGCGTTCCCCAGCGGCCGCGCGTCGATGGACATCAAGCTCGCCGACACCGCGGAGGCCGTCGCGGCCGGAGCCGACGAGATCGACATGGTGATCGACCGCGGGGCGTTCCTCGCCGGGCGGTACGGCCTCGTCTTCGATCAGATCGCCCGTGTCAAGCAGGCCTGCCGTCGAGAGGACGGAACGTACGCGTCGCTCAAGGTGATCCTCGAGACCGGTGAGCTGAAGACGTACGACAACATCAAGCGCGCATCGTGGTTGGCCATCCTCGCCGGCGGCGACTTCATCAAGACCTCGACCGGCAAGGTGCAGCCCGCTGCCACCCTGCCGACGACCCTCCTGATGCTCGAGGTCGTGCGCGACTGGTACCGCGCGACCGGCGAGAAGATCGGCGTGAAGCCCGCCGGCGGCATCCGCTCGTCGAAAGACGCCATCAAATACCTCGTGACGGTGGCCGAGATCGCGGGGGAGGAGTGGCTCCAGCCGCACCTGTTCCGCTTCGGTGCGTCGAGCCTGCTCAACGACGTGCTCCGTCAGCGGCAGAAGCTCGCGACCGGCCACTACACCGGCGCCGACTACGTGACGATCGACTAGGACAGACATGAGTTTCCTCGAATACGCCCCCGCACCCGAGTCCCGCTCGATCCTGTCGCTGAAGGACGAGTACGGACTCTTCATCGACGGCGAGTTCCGCCCCGGCACCGGCGAGACCTTCGCCACGATCTCCCCGGCCGACGAATCCCACATCGCGACGATCGCATCGGCGAGCGAAGCGGATGTCGATGCCGCCGTTCGCGCAGCGCGTCGCGCCTACGACAAGGTGTGGTCGAAGATGAGCGGCCGCGACCGCGGCAAGTACCTCTTCCGCATCGCGCGCCTCGTGCAGGAGCGGGCACGCGAGCTGGCCGTGGCCGAGAGCCTCGACAACGGCAAGCCCATCAAGGAGAGCCGCGACGTCGACGTTCCGCTCGTCGCCGCATGGTTCTTCTACTACGCCGGCTGGGCCGACAAGCTCGACTACGCCGGGCTCGGCGCGAACCTGCGCGCGCTCGGTGTGGCCGGGCAGGTCATCCCGTGGAACTTCCCGCTGCTCATGCTCGCGTGGAAGCTCGCTCCCGCGCTCGCTGCGGGCAACACCGTCGTGCTGAAGCCCGCCGAGACCACGCCGCTCACGGCGCTCCTGTTCGCCGAGATCCTGCAGCAGGCAGACCTCCCGCCCGGTGTCGTCAACATCGTGACGGGCGCCGGCGCCACGGGTGCGGCCGTCGTGCGGCATCCGGACGTGGACAAGGTGGCGTTCACCGGCTCGACCGGCGTCGGCCGGGAGATCGCCAAGGCGGTGGCGGGCACCGACAAGAAGGTCACGCTCGAGCTCGGCGGCAAGGCCGCGAACATCATCTTCGACGACGCCCCCATCGAGCAGGCCGTCGACGGAATCGTCACGGGCATCTTCTTCAACCAGGGCCAGGTCTGCTGCGCGGGCAGCCGTCTGGTCGTGCAGGAGTCGATCCACGACGAGGTCGTCGATCGTCTGAAGGCGCGGCTGTCGACGCTGCGCCTCGGAGATCCCCTCGACAAGAACACCGACATCGGAGCGATCAACTCCCTCGCGCAGCTGAACCGCGTCCGCGAGCTCAGCCGCATCGGCGAGGAGGAGGGTGCGCAGCGCTGGACCGCGGACTGCGCGATTCCCGACAAGGGCTTCTGGTTCGCACCGACGGTCTTCACGAACGTGCAGTCCAGCCACCGCATCGCCCGGGACGAGATCTTCGGACCGGTGCTCTCGGTGCTCACCTTCCGCACGCCCGACGAGGCGATCGCGAAGGCGAACAACACGCCGTACGGCCTCTCGGCCGGCATCTGGACCGAGAAGGGGTCGCGCATCCTCGCGGTCGCCGATCGCCTTCGGGCCGGTGTCATCTGGGCCAACACGTTCAACCGCTTCGATCCGTCGAGCCCGTTCGGCGGCTACAAGGAGTCCGGCTACGGCCGCGAGGGCGGCCGTCACGGCCTGCTCGCCTACCTGAAGGGAGCCGGCAAGTGACCAAGCGTCTCGCCGTGCCGAAGACCTACAAGCTCTACATCGGCGGCAAGTTCCCGCGTACGGAGTCCGGCCGCACCTACGAGGTCGTCTCGCCGAAGGGCGAGTTCCTCGCGAACGCGGCGCTCGCGTCGCGCAAGGACGGTCGGGATGCCGTCGAGGCGGCTCTCGCGGCCGCGAAGCCGTGGTCGGGGGCCACCGCGTACAACCGCGGACAGGTGCTGTACCGCGTCGCCGAAGTGCTCGAGGGCCGCCGCGCGCAGTTCGTCGACGAGATCGTGCAGCAGACCGGCGCCTCCGTATCGGCGGCCAACGCCGAGGTCGACGAGGCGATCGATCGCTGGGTCTGGTACGCCGGCTGGTGCGACAAGTACGCACAGGTGACCGGTGGTGCGAACCCCGTCGCCGGCCCGTACTTCGACATCTCGGTGCCCGAGCCCACCGGCGTCGTCGGCATCGTGGCGCCGCAGGACTCGGCGCTCGTCGGCCTCGTGTCGGCGGTCGCTCCGGCCCTCGTGGCGGGCAACACCGTCGTCGTGATCGCATCGCAGCAGTTCCCGCTGTCGGCGATCAGCCTCGCCGAGGTGCTCGCGACCTCCGACGTCCCCGGAGGCGTCGTGAACGTCCTGACGGGCTCGCCGGCCGAGATCGCGCCGTGGATCGCCTCGCACCCCGACGTCGCTGCTCTCGACCTCGTGGGCGCCGGCGGCATCGACTGGGTGTCTCTGCAGATCGCGGCCGCCGAGACGCTCACGCGCGTCCTCCCGCCGGAGCAGGGTCCGGATGCCGCGACCCCGAGCCTGCAGCGCATCACCGCGTTCACCGAGATCAAGACGGTCTGGCACCCGAAGTCGATGGCCTGACCGGCATCCGCTCTTCCTCGCGACAGGGGATTCGCGCCGAACCAGGGGCCTGAGAGACCTGTGTCGGCCCGAATCCCCTGTCTCGAGGTCGGGGCAGGGTGAGTCGCGCCGGTCAGGACAAGGTGAGGGCGTTCCACTCGCCGGGTTCGGTGAGCTCGCCGTAGCGCACGTCCGCGCGCCCCGGCGACACCTCCGCCGCGCACAGCAGGAGCGACAGCGTGGGGTAGCCGAGCGGACGGTTGTCGCGGATGATCGCCGCCTCGTCGGCCGCCGGGAGCTCGGACGAGCGCGCGAGGACGTCGAGCCACGGGGTCCACCACGCCTCCGCGTCGGCGTGCGGGGCGTCGCGGAACTCCGGCAACCACCGCTGGATGCGACCCGTCGCGGGGTCGTCGACGTCGTCGTGGGCGATCATGTGGGTGCCCGGAGCGAGTTCGGTCGTGCGCACCGCGTCGCCGTCCCACGTCACGACGCGCGCCGAGGCTCCGTCGACCTCGACGAGGTTGAAGCCGTGCGTCGCAGGCTCGGAGCCCGACTCGGGTGAGGTCCCCGCCACCGAGGCGAGCACGAGGCCGCCGCGGGACACGAGCTCGTCGCCGGGGCGTGTCGACACGTCGGCGCGGTTCAGCAGCACCGAGAGCCGGCCGTGCGCGGGATCGGCCGCGAGCCAGGCGCCGCCCGCACGGCTGTCGCGGACGCCCACGACACCGGGGTGCGTCTCGGGCCACGAGGGCCCCAGCGCGTCCCACGCACGGTGCGGATCCTCGTCCCGGACGGCGAGCAGCCGCACGGGCTCGTGCGGGGCTGCGGGGACGCGGATGATCACGGTGCACATCGGGCGGGTTCTCTCCGATCGGATGGATGCGGTCTGCGTCGACCTCGCCACCGCCGCGCTGCGGCGTGGGAGGATCGGAGCGTGTTCGTCGTCGTGGGTGTCTCAGGCGGCATCGCCGCGTACAAGGCGGTGCAGCTCGTCCGTCTCTTCGTGCGGGGCGGGCATGACGTGCACGTCGTCCCCACTGATGACGCTCTGCGGTTCGTGGGTATTCCCACGTGGGAGGCCATCAGCCGCAACCCCGTGACGACATCGGTGCACGACGACGTCGCGAGTGTGCGGCACGTCGCTCTCGGTCAGTCCGCCGATCTCGTCGTGGTCGCGCCCGCGACCGCGAACACGCTGGCGAAGATGGCGGCCGGACTCGCGGGCGATCTGCTGGGCACCACCCTACTTGCCACGACGGCGCCGGTCGTGGTCGCCCCTGCCATGCACACCGAGATGTGGCGGCATCCGGCCACGACCGCGAACGTGAGGACCCTCCGCGAGCGGGGCGTGCACATCGTGGGTCCCGCCGACGGAGAGCTCACCGGCGGCGACAGCGGGCCCGGCCGCATGTCCGAGCCCGACGACATCCTCGCCGCCGCACTGGCGGTCGCAGCTCCGCGCACCGACCTCGCCGGCATGACGGTCGTCGTCAGCGCCGGCGGCACACGGGAGCCCATCGACCCGGTGCGCTTCCTCGGCAACCGCTCCAGCGGACGCCAGGGCGTCGCCGTCGCGCTCGCCGCCGCCGACCGCGGAGCGCAGGTCGTGCTGATCGCCGCCCACGTGGACGAGGGAGTGCTGGCCGAGGCATCCGCTCATCGGCGCCTGCGCGTGCAGCATGCCGGCACAGCGCAGGAGCTTCAGGATGCCGTGACCGCCGCAGCCGAGTCCGCCGACGTCGTCGTGATGGCGGCGGCCGTCGCCGACTACCGCGTCGCCGAGGTGTCGCCGGCGAAGCTCACGAAGGAGTCTGCTGCGGGGGCGGGGCTCACCCTCGAACTCGTCGAGAACGCCGACATCGTGGCGGGGCTCGCGCGCGATGCCCCGGCCGGTCGGACCGTCGTCGCCTTCGCCGCCGAGACTCCGCAGGAGGGCGAGACGCTCGTCGAGCGCGCGCGCCGCAAGGCCCTGCGGAAGGGCGTCGACCTGCTCGCGGCGAACGAAGTCGGGTGGGACAAGGGCTTCGAGGGCGCCGAGAACGCCCTCGTCTTCGTCGACGGCCGCGGAGTCGTGAGGGGGGAGTCCGCGGGCACGAAGCGAGAGGTTGCGGAAGCGCTGTGGGATGCCGTCATCGCTGTGCGACGCGACACGCGAGCGACTCCCGAAAAAGCGTAACGAAAAGGTAACGGCGCATGTAGAGTGGGCGCCACGTCGAAGAAGACGTGACGTCACACGAAGGACATACCCGATGCCCGACGAAGCCACATCCGTCCGCGCGAGCGACCGGATGCAGGCCCTCGTGGTGGTGTGCGTGCTCGCTGTCGCGAGCATCGCGATCGCCCTGATGGGGGTCACTCCTGCGCGCGTGAGTGCGACCGAGCTCATGGGCGACGTGCGCACGCCCGGCGAGCAGGCCTTCATCGCCAGCCATCGAGGCGGGGGAGCGACCGCGCCGGAGAACACGCTGCCGGCGATCGAGGCCGCGCTGTCGGGCGGGTTCGACTACGTCGAGGTCGACGTCACCCTCACGGCGGACCGGCATCCGGTGCTCCTGCATGACGCGACCGTCGACCGCACGACCGACGGGCGCGGACGCGTCTCCGAGCTCCCGCTCGATGCCGTGCGCGCCCTCGACGCCGGATCGTGGTTCTCCCCGGAGTTCGCCGGAGCGCTCGTTCCGACGTTCGCGGAGTTCCTCGCCGTGCTGGAGGCCTCGCGCGGACGGGCGCTCGTCGAGCTCAAGGGCGTGTGGGATGCCGAGGCGATCACGGGTCTCGTGGCCGAGATCGACGCGCGCGACCTCGAACGACGCATCGTCGTGTCGAGCTTCGACGCGCGGTCGCTGGCGCTCGCCCGTCAGGCATCCGAGGTCATCCCGCGTCTGGTGATCCTCAAGAAGGTGCCGCAGGACGTCGTGGGAGCGGTCGAGGAGATCGGAGCGCGCGGCGTCGTGATCGACCGCCGCGCCGTGCTGCAGCGGCCGGAGCTCGTCGACGACCTGCACGCGGCCGGTCTCCGCGTGGTGGTCTACACCCTCAACAGCGACACGCAGTGGGACGAGGTCACGGCGCTCGGCGTCGACGGGATCGTGACCGACGATCCCGGCACGCTGTCGAGCTGGCAGGAGACGGTGGCGGGCGGGGAGTAGGGTCGGGGGACACCTCGATCCATGGAGGCTTCTGTGCCCACCGCTCTGCAGCGCGCCCGCATCCTCGGCGTCGCCGCGGCCCTCTCGATCGCGACTCTCGCGCTCGCGGGCTGCCAGCCCGAGCCCACCCCCAGCGCGAGTTCGTCGCCGACGCCGACGGCTTCCGCAGCGCCCTCCCCGAGCGCCACCGGGTCGCCGACGCCGACGCTCGGACCCGACGACATCACGCTGCCCGCCGACTGCGACTCGATCTACTCGCCGGCCATGCGCGCCGCGCTCGAAGCGGCCGATCCGCCGCTGAACGACCCCGGCCTGACCCTCGGCTCGTCGCAGATCGTCGAGGCGCTCGAACTCCTCGACTCCGGCATCCCGACGCTGCGCTGCACGTGGGGCGTGCCCAGCGAGCAGGGCCTCGCCACGAACGTGTCGCTGATCGCGCAGGAGCAGGCGCAGGAGCTCATCGTCGCGCTCCAGGCGGTCGGCTTCCTCTGCGACCCCGTCGCCAGCGGAACGCTGTGCGCCCTCGAGCGCACGACGATCGATCTCGACGACAACCAGGTGAGTCTGGGCGAGTCGCACTTCTTCCGCGGCAACGGCTGGGTCTCCACGTCGTGGGTCGGCTTCATCGTCGACGGCTACACGGAGGACGTCGCGGCGACGCTCTGGGGCTGAGACACCCGTCCGTCGACGTCTCGCAACGCCGTCTTCGCACGCGCTTCCGCTCGTCCGGCGGCGTATGCGGCTAGAATGAGCCTCGGAGCCACTGCCCCGACGCCGCAGCTCGCAGAAGCGAGTGCCCGCGGCCGGAGAAGACCCCGGCTCCGATCCGCGTCAGCGACGGACGTGTCGACAGGCACAGCGTCGGTGGTCACGGTGTCGAACGGCCCCGCGCTCACCGACACCGCGTCGACGGGGCGTCCGACACCTCGGGCGCCCGCGGAACAGTCCTCACCCGGCCCTCGCCGGACAACGCCGGATGATCCGGCTCACACGCTCAGGAGGAGCATGCCGACCACGGCATCCGCCGCTCGCACATCGCAGCGACGCCGCAAGCCCTCGCCGTCCCGCCGCGACGACGAAGCCCCCATCATCCCGATCCTCGCCCGGAAGGTGCGCGAGATCGAGGCCAAGGCGCAGCGCGCCAAGCTCGGACCCACGAACCGCGTCAAGTTCCAGGTCATCGCCTTCCTCGTCCGCGAGGAGCGCGCGAAGATCAAAGCCGATCCCGAGCTGGCCGACTCCGCGCGCGCCGAGCTGCTCAAGCGCCTCGACGGCGTCGCGACGATCCTCGCCAAGACGGCGGCGCGCGACACCTCCCTCATCCAGCTGCTCGAGGTCGACCAGGCCACCTCGCCGGTCGCCAAGCGCATGCGCCGCGACTGGCTGCTCGAATCGGGTGCGGAGCTCGCGCCCGACGAGCTGATCATCACGGATGTCGCCCCCGTGCGCGCTCCCGTCGTGCCGGCCGCGCTCGCCGAGCGCCAGGTCGTGCCGCCGCAGGTCGACGCGCGCCGCGAGGCCAACCCGTTCCTGCCGCCCGACCTCACCCCCCGCGCTCCGAAGGAGACCCCGCGTCGTCGCCTCGACGGCTGGGAGCTCATGGGTCCGCTCTACAAGGCGTTCGAGTCCGGTGCCGGCGGCGGCACGGCATCCATGGAGCTGCCGCCCGTTCCCGAGTTCGACCGCCTGTCGCCCAAGGGCCTCGAGATCATGGTGCACCAGTCGCGCTTCCTCGAGGCGGTCCGCGAAGGGCACCGCACGTTCCTGCTGGCCGACGAACCCGGCCTCGGCAAGACCGCGGAGTCGGTGCTCGCGGCATCCGTCGCCGACGCCTACCCGCTGCTGGTCGTCGTCCCCAACGTCGTGAAGATGAACTGGGCCCGTGAAGTGGAGCGCTGGACGCCGCAGCGCCGCGCGACGGTCATCTCGGGCGACGGGGAGGACATCGACGCCTTCGCCGACGTCTTCATCGTCAACTACGAGATCCTCGATCGGCACCTGTCGTGGTTGAGCGCGATCGGCCTCAAGGGCATGGTCGTCGACGAGGCGCACTTCATCAAGAACCTCACCTCGCAGCGGTCGCAGAACGTGCTCGCGCTCGCGACCCGCATCCGCGAGCAGGTCCGCGATCCGCTGCTGCTCGCCCTCACGGGAACGCCCCTCATCAACGATGTCGAGGACTTCGACGCGATCTGGCGCTTCCTCGGCTGGACCAACGGCGAGAAGCCGGGCCCCGTCCTCATGGAGCGCCTCGACGAGACCGGGCTCACGCCCGCCGACAAGGCCTTCTACCCCGAAGCGCGCGACGCCGTCATCTCGATGGGCATCGTGCGCAGGCGCAAGAAGGATGTCGCGGCCGACCTCCCCGACAAGCTCATCGCCGACCTCCCCGTGGAGCTCGACGACGAGTTCGGCCGGTCGATCCGCCAGGCCGAGCGCGAGCTCGGACACCGTCTCGCCGACAAGTACCGCCGCATCCTCGAGGCCCGCGGCGACCGCGGGCTCGCCCCCGGCGAGGTCGACGACGACATCGTGCGCCTCGTGGCGCACAACGAGCTCGAAGAGTCCAAAGCGGCCGGCACCGGCGGCGACAACGTGTTCACCATGGTGCGCCGGATCGGCCAGGCCAAAGCGCAGCTCGCTGCGGACTACGCCGTGCAGCTGCAGCGCTCGGTGGGCAAGGTCGTGTTCTTCGCGAAGCACATCGACGTCATGGACAAGGCCGAGGCGCACTTCGCGGCCGCCGGTCTGAAGACGGTGTCGCTGCGCGGCGACCAGACCTCGACCGCGCGTCAGGCCGCGATCGACGCCTTCAACAACGACCCGTCGGTCGGCGTCGCCGTATGTTCGCTCACGGCGGCCGGTGTCGGCGTGAACATGCAGGCGGCGTCGAACGTCGTGCTGGCCGAGCTGTCGTGGACCGCGGCCGAGCAGACCCAGGCGATCGACCGCGTGCACCGCATCGGCCAGGACGAGCCCGTCACGGCGTGGCGCATCATCGCGGCCCACACGATCGACACGAAGATCGCCGAGCTCATCGACTCGAAGCAGGGCCTCGCCGCTCGCGCGCTCGACGGTGAGGCCGTCGATCCGCAGTCGAGCGATTCCGTGCAGCTGTCGGCGCTCATGCACCTGCTGCGCCAGTCGCTCGGCGGCGAGCTGTAGGAGTAAGTCACGGCCGCTCGTGTGGCAGGGGCGAGGCATCCGGCGATAGTGTCTGAGAGGCACCGTCGCCGTCCCCTCGACCCGACAGCAAGGACCCACACATGAAGATCGGCATCCTGACGAGCGGTGGCGACTGCCCCGGCCTCAACGCGGTCATCCGCGGCGTCGTGCTCAAGGGGACGACGAACTACGATCTCGAGTTCGTCGGCATCCGCGACGGCTGGCGCGGCGTCGTCGACGCGGACTTCTTCCCGTTGACGCGGCACGAGGTCAAGGGTCTGTCCAAGGTCGGCGGCACGATCCTCGGCACCTCGCGCACGAACCCCTACGAGGGTCCGCGCGGCGGCGCCGAGAACATCGCGAAGACGCTGTACGGGCACCGCATCGACGGCATCATCGCGATCGGCGGCGAGGGCACTCTGGCGGCCGCGAACCGTCTCCAGAACGACGGCATCAACGTGCTGGGCGTCCCGAAGACGATCGACAACGACCTGCGGGCCACGGACTACTCCTTCGGCTTCGACACGGCCGTCAACATCGCGACCGACGCGATGGACCGCCTCCGCACCACGGGCGACTCGCACCAGCGCTGCATGGTCGCCGAGGTGATGGGCCGCCACGTCGGCTGGATCGCGCTCCACGCCGGGATCGCGGCCGGCGCCCACGTCATCTGCATCCCCGAGGTGCCCCTGTCGATCGACGAGATCACCGAGCAGGTCTCCAAGGCGCACGACCGCGGCCGCGCGCCGCTCGTCGTCGTGTCGGAGGGCTTCACGCTCACGGGCATGGACGAGGCGTACAGCGACAAGGGGCTGGATGCCTTCAACCGTCCGCGCCTCGGAGGCATCAGCGAGGTGCTGGCGCCCGAGATCGAGCGCCGTACGGGCATCGAGACCCGTGCGACGGTGCTCGGCCACATCCAGCGCGGCGGATCGCCGTCGGCCTTCGACCGCGTCCTCGCCACCCGGCTCGGCCTGCACGCCGCCGACGCCGTCGTCGAGGGGGCGTGGGGCCAGATGGTCTCGCTGAAGGGCACCGACATCGTGCGGGTGCCGTTCGCCGAGGCGCTCGGCGAGCTCAACACGGTCCCGCAGTACCGCTACGACGAGGCCGCAGCGCTCTTCGGCTGAGCCGGGCCGGCGAACCGCGGCACCCACCGCCCCTCGTCGCGTCCGCGTCCCCGCGTCGATTCCAAAGCCGAGAACAGGACTTCTGCCCGGTACAGGTTGCTCTGGGCGGAACAGCCCTGTGCTCGGCAGGACGCCTGTGCAGGACCGGGACCGCCTTCGCCAGCCGCGGGGTGCTCACCTGCGGCGTCCCACATGGAGGCCCTGGGCCATCGCGGTCATGACCGTCGAGATCACGTAGGGCTGGTCGAAGAGCACCTGCTGGTAGTCGAATCGCAGGGTCGTGTAGCCGCGGAGGGCGAGGCGTGCATCTGCGCGGAGGTCTCGGCGGCGGTCCGAGGCAGAGCTGTGGTGCGCGAAGCCGTCGAGTTGGATGGCGAGCAGCTCGCCGATGACCCCGTCCAGGGGATGCCCGTCGATCCACACCTGCTGTCGGACGATCACGCCGATCGACGACATGAGCTCGCGGAAGACCGTCTCGACGCCGGAATGCGACAGATGCGTCACCACGCCGGCGAGCTCTGCGGCCCGAGTGCTCCGCCACCGGACGTGGACGAGCTCCTCGGCGCTCGCCACGCCGGCGCGCAGCGCGGACTCCCACACGGCGAGGGCGTGGAGGCGAGGTACGCAACGCGCGACGTGGAAGAGAACGTTGATGAGCGGCTCCTCCACCGCCGTACGCGCGACGGCGATGGGCGGGGTGGAGCTGTGCAGTCGCATGCCGTGCGAGGGCAGCCGAGAGGCGGTCGACGGCACGGCGACATGCAGCAGATCGTGCTCGTGGACCCACAGACCGAGGGCGGCGGCCGCGCTCACGCACGTCACTCGACCGCTGACGCTCGCGGCGCGACGCCGCGATGGGTCACATCCCGGCGCGGCGAGCCAGGATCGGCGGATGCGATCGACCTCGCCGGACTCGACGGCACGCGCGATGTGGTGCTTCGAGAAGCCGGCGGCACGAGCGTCGGAGGTGTGTGCGACGCCGCGAGGTGCGATCCAGCGTGCGAGTGCCCGGACGGATGACATCGTGTCAGCATCCCGGGCATCGCGTCGGCAGGGCTGATCACGTCGTCGTTCGGTGGACAACGTCGTGCACCTCCCGCCGTGTGGGGGAACCGGCTCACGTGCCACCGACAGGCGATCTGCCCGACGCAGGACGAATCTCGTCACATCCGCCTGCGTCCGGCAGATCGCCTGCCCTGGGCCGGGAGGTCGGGATGAAGCGGATGCCGGGGACCGGCGCAGGCCGGGGACCGGCGCAGGCCGGGGACCGGCGCAGGCGGGGGAGGTCAGTCGCCGGCGACGCCGAGCACGTCGAAGAGCCAGGCCAGCTCGAACGCTCGCTCGCGCCAGGCGTTGTACCGGCCCGAGACGCCGCCGTGGCCGGCGACCATCTCGCACTTCAGCAGCGCGTCGGCGCCGACCTCGCGCAGGCGCGCGACCCACTTCGCCGGCTCGACGTACAGCACGCGCGTGTCGTTGAGAGATGTGACGGCGAGGATCCGGGGGTAGGCCGCATCCGCCCGCACGTTCTCGTACGGCGAGTACGACTTCATGTAGGCGTACACGTCGGCGTTGTGCAGCGGGTCGCCCCACTCGTCCCATTCGATCACCGTGAGCGGCAGCGACGGGTCGAGGATCGTCGTCAGCGCGTCGACGAACGGCACGTCGGCCAGGATGCCGGCGAACAGCTCGGGCGCGAGGTTGGCCACCGCACCCATCAGCAGGCCGCCCGCAGATCCGCCCTCTGCCACGAGCGAGGCGGGCGTCGTGTAGCCGTGGTCGATGAGGTGCCGCGCGGAGTCCACGAAGTCGGTGAAGGTGTTGCGCTTGCTCAGCAGCTTGCCGTCTTCGTACCACTGCCGGCCCATCTCGCCGCCGCCGCGCACGTGTGCGACGGCGAAGATGACGCCCCGGTCGAGCTCCGACAGGCGGGGGACGGAGAATCCCGGCTCGATCGAGTGCTCGTAGGAGCCGTAGCCGTACAGGTGCACAGGGCGCGGCGCCGCTCCGGCGTCGCCGAAGGACCGCTTCCAGACCAGCGAGATCGGCAGCTGCGTGCCGTCCTGCGCCGTCGCCCAGACGCGCGCCTGGGCGTAGTCGGTGGCGTCGTACCCGCCGAGCACGGGCTGCCGCTTGCGCAGGAGCAGCTCGCCGGTGGCGATCTCGTAGTCGAAGACGGTCGAGGGCGTCACGAACGACGCGTACCCGAGACGCAGCAGCGGCGGCGCCCACTCGGGGTTGCCTCCGGTGCCGACCGAGTAGAGCGGCTCGTCGAACTCGAGTTCGCGCACGGCATCCGTCGCGTAGTCGAGCAGTCCCAGGCGCGCGAGGCCGCCGCGGCGGTAGCCGACGACGCCCCAGTCGCGGAACGTCGACACTCCCAGCAGCCGGTGCCCGGGCTGGTGCGCGATCACGACGCGGCGGTCGCCGGTGGGGTCGGATGCCGAGACGCGCACGAGCTCGAAGTCCAGGGCGTCGTCGTTGTGCAGGATGAACAGCACGTCCTCGCCGTCGACGACCGCGTGCTCGGAGTCGTACTCGACGCCTTCCACCCGCGGCCAGACGACGCGCGGCGCGCTCCGGAGGTCGTCGGCGTCCACGAGCCACTCCTCCGACGTGATCGAGGATCCGACGCCGATGACGAGGTAGCGGTCGCTGCGGGTGAAGCCGGCGCCGACCCAGTAGCGCTCGTCGGGCTCGTGGAACAGCTTCACGTCGGCCGCGACCGGCGTGCCGAGTTCGTGCAGCCAGACGGTGTCGGGACGCCACGCGTCGTCCACCGTCGTGTAGACGATGAAGCGGCCGTCGGGGGAGAAGCTCGCCCCGGCGAACGTGCCGGGGATCTCGTCGGCCAGCTGCTCGCCGGTCACGAGGTCGCGGACGCGGATCGTGTAGCGCTCGTCGCCCTCGACGTCGACGCCGTACAGCATCCGGTTCCCGTCGGTGGTGATCTCGAAGCTGCCGAGCGAGAAGAACTCGTGGCCCTCCGCCTCGATGTTGCCGTCGAGCAGCACCTGCTCGCCCGGGACGGGCGCGTCTGCGCTGAGCACCGGGGGAGTCCAGTCATCGGGAGAGGCCAGCGGTGCACGGCACTGGATGCCGTACTGCTTGCCCTCGTGGGTGCGGCCGTAGTACCACCAGTCGCCTCGGCGCGTCGGCACCGAGAGGTCGGATTCGAGCGTGCGGCTCTTGATCTCGCCGAAGATCTTCTCGCGCAGGCCCTCGAGGTGCGCCGTGCGGGCCTGCGTGTACGCGTTCTCCGCCTCGAGGTGGGCGAGGACGACGGCATCCTCCTTGTCGCGGAACCACTCGTAGGCGTCCTCGACGGCGTCGTCGTGGTGCGTCCTGACGGTGGGGCGCCGCGCGGCGACGGGGGCGGGATCGGAGGGGGAGACGGGAGCCGCGGAGGCGGCGGACGAGTCGGTCACGGTTCAACGCTAGCCGCATCGCCTCGGAGGTCGCCCTTTCACGGCGCAGACCGGTTACGGGAAGGCGATGCGGTGTGCGAGGATTCATCGTGGTCCGGTTAACCGGACGTGAATCCACGGTGAACTGTTCGTTCGCACCGCCGATCCCGTCGGCACCTCTCTCTGATCCCTCCAAGGAAAGCGAACGGTGGAAACCGCAGTCCTGATCGTCGTGCTGGTCATCGCTCTGGCACTCTTCTTCGACTTCACCAATGGGTTCCACGACACCGCGAACGCGATGGCGACGCCCATCGCGACCGGTGCTCTCAAGCCGAAGGTCGCGGTGCTGCTCGCTGCGATCCTGAACCTCGTCGGCGCGTTCCTGTCGACGGAGGTGTCCAAGACCATCTCGCACGGCATCATCCAGGACGACAAGATCGAGTTGTCGATCATCTTCGCCGGCCTGATCGGCGCGATCACGTGGAACATGCTGACGTGGCTGCTGGGCCTTCCCTCGAGCTCTTCGCACGCGCTGTTCGGCGGTCTGATCGGCGCGACGCTGATCGGGGCGAGCGCGAGCGCGATCGACTTCGGCGTCGTCCTCAGCAAGGTCGTGCTCCCCGCCGTCATCGCCCCGTTCACCGCCGGCGTCATCGCGTTCGTCGCGACGAAGGTCGCGTACGCGATGACCCGCCGCTACGACGGCAAGCCCGACGGCCGCACCGGATTCCGGTGGGGGCAGATCTTCACCTCGTCGCTCGTCGCGCTCGCGCACGGCACCAACGACGCGCAGAAGACGATGGGCGTCATCACCCTGACCCTGATCCTGGCGGGATGGCAGTCCTCCGAGAACGCCGACCCGCAGCTGTGGGTCATCGCCGCGTGCGCGTTCACGATCGCGCTCGGCACCTACATGGGCGGCTGGCGCATCATCCGCACGCTCGGAAAGGGCCTCACCGACGTCAAGCCCGCGCAGGGCTTCTCGGCCGAGACCTCGACGGCCTCGACGATCCTCGCCTCGAGCTTCTTCGGCTTCGCCCTGTCCACGACGCAGGTCGCATCCGGATCGGTCATCGGCTCGGGACTCGGGCGCCGCGGGTCCACTGTGCGGTGGCGCACCGTCGGCCGCATCGGCGTCGGCTGGATCCTCACGCTGCCTGCTGCCGGCGCCGTCGGGGCGCTCGCTGCGCTGATGGTGGTCTGGCTCGGCGGCTGGGGCGTCGTGATCGACTCGATCCTCGCGGTCGCCGTCGTGCTCGGGATCTTCCTCCGCTCGCGGCGAGACGCCGTCACCTCCAGCAACGCGATGAGCGAGGTCGCCGATTCCGGCCTGGCCGTGAAGGTGAAGCGCAACCCGCCGCCCACGCGCCGGCAGCGCGCGGCCGAACGCGAAGAGGCACTGAAGGACGGGGGCGAGAAGTGAACATCACGATCGAGTGGTTCGCCTTCGTGCAGGTGTTCGGCGCCGCCCTCCTCGGCGCCGTGCTCGTCGTGGGCTTCTACGCGCTGGGTCTGCGCCTCCTGGTGCGCGCGGGCCGGGCGCCGGTCGTCGCACCGGCCGAGTTCACCGACGCGATCACCATCGTGCGGCCGAAGGACTTCATCCGCGCGGAGAAGGCCGCAGCCAAGGCGGCCCGCAAGAGCCCGCTGACCGACGAGCAGAAGCAGATCGCCCTCCTGGGCGCGTACGGATCGTTCGGGCTCGCGGGGCTCGCCGTTCTGGGCGGCCTGATCCTCATCGTCGTCCACTGACGCGTCCGGCCCGGCACGGCTCGCGGAGCGCGGTGGGGGTGGTCCGTTCTAGGCTGACGGCATGGATGCCGCGTCCCTGTCCACTCCTGCTGCGCCGTTCGGCCAGTATCCGCCGGCGCGGCGCGTCATCCTCCACCTGAGCGACACGCACCTCATGGGGGGCAACGTGCCGCTCGGCGGCCGGTACGACACGGCCGCGAACCTGGCGCGCACCCTCGCCAAGGTCGAAGGGCTGGGCGTCCGCCCCGACGCGATCGTGTTCACGGGCGACCTGACGGATCTCGGCGAACCTGCCGCGTACCGTGCGCTCGCCGAGGCCGTCGAACCGGTCGCCGAACGGCTGGGCGCGCCCGTGATCTGGGTCGCGGGCAACCACGACGAGCGCACCGCGCTGCGTCGCGACCTGCTCGGGCTCGAGCCCACGGAGGAGCCGGTGACCGGCGTCTGGGATCTCGACGGGCTGCGGATCATCGCCCTCGACTCCAGCGTTCCCGGCTGGCATCACGGCGACCTCGACCAGGGGCAGCTCGACTGGCTGCGCGAGACACTGATGACGCCCGCGCCCCTCGGCACGCTCCTGGCCCTGCACCACCCTCCGCTGCCGAGTCACATCCCTTTCTTCGACATCCTGGAGCTGCGCGATCAGCAGCGCCTCGCCGACATCATCGCCGGTACCGATGTGCGCGGCATCCTGGCGGGCCACCTGCACTACTCGACCCACGGCACGTTCGCGGGGGTGCCCGTGAGCGTCGCGGCCGCCACGTGCTACACGATGGACCTCGCGCGCCCGCCCGCCGAGGTCAACGGCATGGATGCCGGCCAGTCGCTCAACCTCGTGCATGTCTACGACGACACGATCACCCATGCCGTCGTGCCGGTGGTCGAGGCGGAGACGGCCGATTTCTTCTCGGAGGAGTGGCTCGCGCAGATGGCTGCGCTGTCGCCGGAGGAGCGCCTAGAGGCCTTCTCGCGCAAGCGCTGAGACGACGGCGCCGGATGCCGCGACGGCGACCGCCGTCGTCGCTCCTGTACACGGCGTACACCCACGCCTGGGCGCCGCGTGGCTAGGCTCGGAGCATCCCTTCACACCGCCGTGAACGACCCACGAGGACTGCACACCATGGCTGACGTCGCACCGCAGCGCACCCGCACCGAGACCGACTCCCTGGGATCGATGGAGATCCCGTTCGACGCGTACTGGGGCATCCACACCGCCCGCGCGCTGGAGAACTTCCCGATCTCCCAGCGACCCATCTCCGTCTACCGCGACCTCGTCGTGGCGCTGGCGATGGTGAAGCAGGCCTCGGCACGGGCCAACCTCGAGATCGGCGTGCTCGATCCGCAGCGCGCGGATCTGATCGACCGGGCGTCTCAGCTCGTGATCGACGGCGAGTACCACGACCAGTTCGTGGTGGGCGTCATGCAGGGCGGGGCCGGAACCTCGACCAACATGAATGCGAACGAGGTCATCACCAACATCGCGCTCGAGCTGGCGGGTCGCGAGAAGGGCGACTACGACTTCCTGTCGCCGATCGACCACACCAACCGCAGCCAGTCGACCAACGACGTCTACCCGACGGCGATCAAAGTCGGGCTGAGCCTGGACCTCATGTCGCTCCTGGACGAGCTCGATCTGCTGCGGCAGTCGTTCCTCGCCAAGGCGGTCGAGTTCCACGACATCCTGAAGATCGGACGCACGCAGCTGCAGGATGCCGTGCCGATGACGCTGGGGCAGGAGTTCCACGGCTTCGCGACGACTCTCGGCTACGACCACCAGCGCCTCAGCGAGAACGCCGTGCTGCTGTACGAGATCAACATGGGCGCCACGGCGATCGGCACGGGGATCACCACGCACGCGAGCTATGCCCCCGCCGTGCTGCGACACCTGCGCGAGATCTCCGGCCTCGATCTCGCGACGGCCGACGACCTCGTCGAATCCACGAGCGACACGGGCTCGTTCATGTCGTTCTCGGCATCGCTCAAGCGCAATGCGATCAAGATGTCGAAGATCTGCAACGACCTGCGCCTGCTCTCCAGCGGACCGCAGGCGGGCCTCGGCGAGATCAACCTCCCCGCACGCCAGGCGGGATCGAGCATCATGCCGGGCAAGGTCAATCCCGTCATCCCCGAGGTCGTCAACCAGATCGCCTACGCCGTCGCGGGCGCCGACCTCACCGTCACGATGGCGGCGGAGGGCGGTCAGCTGCAGCTGAACGCGTTCGAGCCGGTCATCGCGCACTCGATCTTCCAGTCGATCACGTGGATGCGCCGGGGCATGCGGACGCTGCGCGTCAACTGCGTCGACGGCATCACGGCGAACCGCGAGCGACTGGGCGCCATGGTGGGGTCGTCGGTCGGGGTCATCACGGCGCTCACACCCTCCATCGGGTACGCGGCCTCCGCCGCCCTGGCCAAGACGGCTCTCCTCACGCACCGCAACGTGGCCGACCTCGTCGTCGAGGCGGGGCTCATGTCACGCGAGGAAGTGACGAAGCAGCTGTCGCCCGCCCGGCTGTCGGGGCTCGAGACGATCACCGAGGCCATCACGGTGATCCGTCCGGCGGAGAACATCGTTCCGGGCAAGTGACTCACAGGGATTGTTCAGAAAGCGTCGACGCGTACTACGGTTCTGGGTAACCCCCTCCACCATCCCACGCTCGATCGAGCCCTGAGAGAGGATCCCCATGACCGACCAGAACCCGTCCGGCACCACGCCGCCGTCCGACCCCTCGGCGGCCGCCCAGCCGGCTCCGTCGTCCACCCCGCCCGCGTACGAGGCGCCCGCCTACGCCGCACCCGCCGCACCCGCGTACGGCAGCGCCCCGGCCGCTCCGTACGGCGCGCCCGCGCAGCCCGCCGTCCCCGGCAAGACGCTCGGCATCGTCGCGTTCGTGCTGTCGTTCTTCGCGCAGCTCATCGCGCTGATCCTCGGCATCGTCGCGCTCGTGCAGTCGCGCAAGGCGGGTCAGAAGAACGGCTTCGCGCTCGCCGCGATCATCATCAGCGCCGTGCTCATGGTGGTCGGCGTCATCGTCGTCATCGTGCTGATCACGGCCGGGCTCGGAGCGGTCAACGAACTCTGCCAGGGGATGCCCCCGGGGGAGTACGAGCTCACCAACGGCGGCACCATCGTCTGCCCGTGACGACGTGAACCGTGAGAAGGCCCCCTCGATCCGAGGGGGCCTTCTTTCCTGTCCGGGCTGCGTCGTTCAGTCCAGGATCCGGCAGTGGGTCGTGAGGGCGCCGATGCCGTCGATCCCGACCGTCACGGTGGAGCGGTCGCGCAGGAAGACCTGCGGGTCGCGCGAATAGCCGGCGCCGCCGGGGCTGCCGGTGGAGATCAGCGTGCCGGGCAGGAGCGTCGCCGACCGCGACACCTGCGAGATGAGGGTGGCGACCGAGCGCACCATCTGAGCCGTGGAGGCGTCCTGCAGAGTGTGCCCGTCGAGCACCGTCCAGATGTGGAGGTCCTGCGGGTCGGGGATCTCGTCGGCTGTGACGACGTAGGGGCCCGTCGGGGTGAAGCCGTCGAACGACTTGCAGCGCGACCACTGCGCCTCCGAGTACTGGATGTCGCGGGCCGTGATGTCGTTGACCACGGTGTAGCCCCAGACATGCCCGAGGGCGTCTTCGGGGGCGACGTCCTTCGCCGGCGTGCCGATGATCACTCCGAGCTCGGCCTCGTAGTCGATGGCCTCGCTGAGCGAGCGCGGCCACACCGTGGTCGCATCGTGGCCGGTGAGCGAGTTGGGCCAGAGCACGAACACGGTCGGCGTCGAATCGGTCTTGAGCCCCAGCTCGCTCGAGTGCGCCGCATAGTTGAGGCCGATCGCGAGGATCACCGGGGGAGAGAGCACCGCAGAGGCGAATCGCACCTCTGCCACGGGATGCCGCGGCAGGCCGTCGCCTTCGGCGTCGCGCACGCGCGCGAGGAGTTCGTCACCGCCGGCGATCAGCTCCTCCAGGAAGCGCGGAGCGCCCGGGAAGAGCCCTTCGACGATGATCGCCTCATCGTCTCGGATCACGGCCAGTCGGGGCTCTGCGGCCCCGGAGGGGATCACGTGGGCGAAGCGCATCCCTCCAGGCTAGTCGCCGCGTCGGCATCGACCACCCCCGTGGACCCCTAGGCTGTTCGGCATGTCGACCGGATACACGCCGCCTCCGGCCCCTCAGACGTTCGCCTCGCCGCTCGCGCAGCCCTCGCTCGCCCCGCCCGCGCCCGTCGTCCCGGCCGTGGTCTCGCCTCCCGTGCTCCCCGTCCCGGTGCGCACGGGTCGCACAGCGCCGATCTGGCTCTTCGGCGTGCTGGCCTTCGTGCTGATCGCGCTGGTCGGGTACTTCCTGACGGCGATCGGCCCGTTCGCGTCCGCCGTCGGCGCCGTGCTCGCCCTCCTCCCGCTGGCGGGGGTCGTGATCGCGGTGCGGATCGTCGACCGGTGGGAGCCCGAGCCGCGGGGCCTTCTCGTGTTCGCGGCAGCATGGGGCGCGATCGCGGCCGTCGGCATCGCGCTCGGTGTCGATCTCCTCCTCTCGCCCCTCACGCGCGGACTCGACGCCGCGACGTACGACATCTTCTCGTCGGTCGTGCAGGCGCCCATCGTGGAGGAGTTCGCGAAGGGCCTCGGCGTCCTCCTGATCTTCCTCACCGCGCGGCGCGCGTTCGACGGCCCCGTCGACGGGGTGGTCTACGGCGCACTCGTCGGAGCCGGCTTCGCCTTCACCGAGAACATCCAGTACTTCGCCATCAGCCTCATCGAGGGCGGATTCGGCGACGTCACGGCCACGTTCTTCGTGCGCGGCATCCTCTCGCCCTTCGCCCACGTCATGTTCACGTCCATCACGGGCTTCGCGCTCGGCCTCGCCGCGCGCCGCGGCGCGACGGCCGGTCAGGCTCTCGGGCCGTGGGTGCTCGGGATGCTGGGCGCCACGGCGCTCCACGCGTTCTGGAACGGCTCTGCGGTGTTCACGAGCTTCTTCCCCCTCTACATCACGGTGCAGGTGCCGCTCTTCGTGCTCTTCATCCTCGGCATCGTGATGCTGCGCCGAGAAGAAGCCCGACTCACGCGTTCGCGGCTGGGGGAGTACGCCGCTGCAGGATGGTTCACCCCTCAGGAGGTCGACATGCTCGCAACCGCCGCGGGACGCAAGGCCGCGCTCGCGTGGGCCGGCACGCTGCGAGGCGACCGCAGGCCGATCATGACGGGCTTCATCCACGACGCGACGGCCCTCGCCATGGCGCGCCAGCGTGCCCTCACCGGGCGCGACCCGCACGCGGCCGCCGATCAGCGCGCGCTGCTCGAACGCACGACGGCGGCGCGGGCCGCGCTGTTCGCACCGTAGGCGAAGGAATCGCCCGGGAAAGGGCTCAGCGCTCGGGCCGCGGCATTGCCTGCGTGCAACCGAGCGCTGAGCTGATCTGCTCCCAGCGTGTCAAAGGAGACGGTCGCGCGTCAACCCCTTTTCCACGCTCGCCGACAGCGAACGCGTTTGACCCTCTCTCCACGGTCGGGTTGGATGGTCGCATGACTGACGACCGCACCAAGCCCGAGTTCGACGCTCCCGAGGGCCCCGCCCCCACCGATCTCGTCATCCGCGACATCATCGTGGGCGACGGCGCCGAGGCGAAGCCCGGCGACACCGTGACCGTGCACTACGCCGGCGTCGAGTACGACTCGGGCGACGAGTTCGACTCGTCGTGGGGTCGTGGCGAGAGCATCCAGTTCCCGCTGCGCGGGCTCATCCAGGGCTGGCAGGACGGCATCCCCGGCATGAAGGTCGGCGGCCGCCGCGAGCTGGTCATCCCGCCGCACCTGGCGTACGGCCCCGCCGGCGGCCACTTCCTCGGGGGCAAGACCCTGATCTTCATCATCGACCTCATCAAGGTCGGCTGAGACTCTTCTCGTCCAGAGGGACGGATGCCCGAGGCATCCGTCCCTCTGTCGTTCCGGCCGGCGGATCCGGCCGAGAATTTTTCATGCACGGGAATAGAACACGGGGCGCCGCGCGTTGGCACCCTGAGACCTGCCGGAACACGCTCCGGCTCACGAAAGGACCGACATGACCGACAACACCCTCACCGAGATCCCCGGCTACAAGGCGGGCACCTGGGTGCTCGACCCTTCGCACAGTGAGGTGGGCTTCAGCGTCCGCCACATGATGATCTCGAAGGTGCGCGGCCACTTCGACATCAAGGAGGCGACGCTCGTCGCCCCCGAGAACCCGCTCGAGGCGAGCCTCACGGCCAAGGTCGACGCATCGTCGCTCTCGACCAAGGACGAGGGCCGCGACCAGCACCTGCGCTCGGCGGACTTCTTCGACGTCGAGACCTACCCCACGATCGACTTCGTCTCGACGGGGGTCCGCCTGGAGGGTGGCGACTTCCTCGTCGACGGCGACCTCACGATCCGCGGCATCACCAAGCCGGTCACGTTCGACGTCGACTTCGGCGGCTTCGGCTCCGACCCGTGGGGCAACTACAAGGCGGGCGCGACCGCCAAGACGGTCATCAACCGCGAGGACTTCGGTCTGACGTGGAACGCCGCGCTCGAGACCGGCGGCGTGCTCGTCGGCAAGGACGTCACGATCGAGCTCGACCTGCAGGGCGCGCTCCAGGCCTGACCCGATCACGAGCAAGGGGCGGATGCTGCGGCATCCGCCCCTTCTTCGTGCTCAGACGGCGTGCCGTCGGAGTCGCAGACGGTCCTGCGTGAGGAGGATGCCGGCGAACACGACGAGGGCGCCGACGGGCTCGTTCCACGTCAGCTCTTCCCCCAGCAGGAGGATGCCCAGCGCCACCCCGACGACGGGGGTGATGTAGGTCACCGTCGACGCCCGTGTGGGCCCCCACGCCCGGAGCGTGTTCTGGTTCCAGATGTAGGCGACGCCGGTGCCGAGGCATCCGAGCAGGATCACGCTGCCGATGATCCACGGATCGAGGACCACGGGGGTCAGCACCAGCACCGGGGTCAGCACCGCCATGATCGCGGCGGCGATGCCGATGTTCAGGAACGAGAACACCAGCGCGGTCATGCCGGTGCGGGAGACGAATCGCCGCATGTAGGCGAGGCTGAAGCCGTAGCAGGCGGTCGCTCCCAGGATCGCGAGCTGGGCGATCAGGCTCTGCGACAGGTCGAGTCCCTGCCACGGCGCGATGATGACCATCACGCCGAGGATGCCGACGACGATCCCCGCGATCTGCAGCGGCTTGAGCTTCTCGACCCGGAACACGGCCCACGCCATGACGGCTGTCATGAGCGGCGTCGTGGCGTTGTAGATGCTCGCCAGTCCGCTCGTGACGTGCTGCTGAGCCCAGGAGAACAGCAGGAAGGGCACGACGCAGAACGACACCGCGAGCACCGTCATGTGGAGCCAGACCGTCACCTGGCGGGGGAGGGGGTCGCGGCGCAGCAGGACGAAGAGCCCGAGGGTGAGTCCGCCCAGGATGAGCCGGGACCACGCCACCTGCGCCGGCGAGATGCCCGTGAGGGCGACCTTCATGAACAGGAAGCTCGATCCCCACACGATCCCGCACAGGAGGAACTGCACGGCGATGACCGCGTTCGACCCGGTCGCGCGATCGGCTGAGACGGGCGCGATGCGCGGAATCGGGGCGGTGCTCACGCGGCGACTCTAGACCCGGGCGGAGACACCGATGTGCGCCGGGTCGTCGGCCGTCCGGAATCCGACGGGGACTGGCCGGATGCCGCCGTCACGGCGCCGCTCCGCGATCCTCGATCCCGCGAGATCCCCCCGCGACGTGTGGGACGCGCGATCCGGTATTCGGAGAATCGCACGATCGGATATTCGGAGAATCCCTCGACATTCGGATGCCGGCGGCCGTCGCATCCGAATCTCCTGCGGATCTCCGAGATCGGTGGGGCAGCGGGGGCGGTCACCGTCCGCCGTCACGGCACCGGGTGGTCGGCGTCGTAGTCGCGGAAGCGCGGAGTCAGGCGCACCAGGAGGGCGACGAGGGCGACGATGACGAATCCGCCGAGCAGCGGCGGGAACCACAGCGCCGTGAGGGTCGCCAGCGTGCCCGCGTAGAGCGAGCCGAGCCGCGGTCCGCCGGCCACGACAACGATGAAGATCCCCTGCAGTCGGCCGCGCACGGCATCCGGAACCGCGGCCTGCACCATCGTGTTGCGGAAGATCGAGCTCACGTTGTCGGCGGCGCCCGCGATCGCCAGCGCGATGATCGCGAAGCCGATGACGACGACGTTGGCGTGATCGGCATCGACCACCTCGGGGGCGAACCAGCCGAGCGCCCCGGCTCCGAGCGCCAGCCCGAACAGGGCGATCGCCGCGCCGTACACCAGGATCGCGCGCTCGATGCCGAGACCCTGCCGTCGGACGCGTCCGACCGGGCCGGAGAACACGCTCGACACGAACGCGCCGGCGGCGATGGATGCCGTGAGCAGTCCGGTGGTGATGGGGCCGCCCCCGAGCAGCACGGCGCCGATCGCGGGGAACAGCGCGATCGGCTGGCCGAACGTCATGGCCACGATGTCGAGCAGGAACTGCAGGCGGATGTTGCCCGCCCGCTTCAGGAAGCGCCAGCCGTCCTTCAGCGATTCGAGCCCCGGGCGCACCACCGTGCCCTCGGGGAGGATCGCGGGCAGCGTCCACAGGCCCAGGAAGTTCGCGAACATCAGGACGACGTCGATCGAGTAGGTCCAGGCGTATCCGGTGAAGGCGACGAGGACGCCGGCGAGCGCCGGACCGCCCATCACCATGATCCCCATCGTGATGCCGTTCAGGGCGGATGCCGCGGGCAGCAGATCGCGGGGGATCAGTCGGGGCACGATGGCCTGGCGCGCGGCCATCACGATCGAGTTCGCGGCCGAGTTGACGATGCTCAGCACGTACAGCCACCACACCGTCTCGCCGCCGGTCCAGGCCAGCACGGCGAGCATCGCGGTGGACGCCCAGGTGACGGATGCCGCGATCAGGGCGATCCGGCGCCGATCGAACGCGTCGGCGAGCATGCCGCCGTAGAGACCGGCGAGGATCATCGGCACGAGGCCGGCGACGGCGATCATCGCCACCGCGAACGTCGATCCGGTCAGCTCGTACATGTGCAGCATGACGGCCACGATCGTGAGCTGGCCGCCGAGGCCGGCGAGCGTCGATCCCGTCCACATGCGCGCGAATGCGGGGCTCGCGCGGAACGGCCGCAGGTCGATGAAGTGGTCTCGACGCAGCCGAGGGAGGCGGCGGCGTCCGGTATCACTCACCCGTCGAGGCTAGTGGCGGGGGGACCGTCCACGGGCCGATTCGCCGGGTCGGTCCGGCGCTGGTAGACTCTGGAGGTTGCCGTTTGATCGGCCGCGGATAAACAGAGCTCACGCATCAGGCGTCGGGCGCCGCGCAATGAACAGGAAGGGGATCCCATCTATGCCACTCGAGTCTGACGCCAAGAAGGCGATCATCGAAGAGTACGCGACGCACCCCGGTGACACCGGATCCCCCGAGGTGCAGGTCGCGATGCTGACGCAGCGCATCAAGGACCTCACCGAGCACCTGAAGGAGCACAAGCACGACCACCACTCGCGTCGTGGCCTGTTCCTGATGGTCGGTCAGCGTCGTCGCCTGTTGGGCTACCTCCAGGACATCGACATCAACCGCTACCGCTCGCTCATCGAGCGTCTGGGTCTTCGCCGCTAAGCAGCGCCCCAGCGTAATATCGCACTTCTTCCGAAGGCCTCCCCAGGTGTGGGGAGGCCTTCGTCGTTTCCGGCGGGCGGAATCAGGACGTCGTGGCGGCCCGTGCTGCGACGAGGTCGGCGTGGTGGATCGCCGCGACATCCGGATGCGCCCGCAGGCGCGACTTCAGCGCGTTCTCGCCGTAGAGGGCGTGGATGGGGTTCGCGGGGTCCTGCGTCACCCCGGTCGCCTGGCCGGCCAGCTCTGCGGGGAGCTCGATCAGCGGGAGGCGCTTGTCGAGCGCGGGGTTGAAGAAGAACGGCACCGAGATGCGGTCGTCCGGGTACGTCGGCGACACCACGCGGTGGTTCGTCGCGATCAGGTAGCCCTGGGTGGCGTATTCGAGCATCTCGCCGATGTTGACGACGAACGCGCCCGGCACCGGCGGAGCATCCACCCACTCGCCGTCGCGCTGCACCTGCAGGCCTCCCTTGCCCGGCTCGACCCACAGCAGCGTCAGCACACCGGAGTCCTTGTGCGCTCCGACCCCCTGCTGCGGGGTGGGGCGGTCGGTGCCGGGGTAGCGCACGATCTTGAGGAGCGTCGAAGGTTCGCCGAAGTGCTCGTCGAAGTAGCCCTCGGGCGCGCCGAGCGAGAGCGCCCACGCGCGCAGGAGCTTGCGGGCGACGCCGGTCAGGTGCTCCTGCCACTCGTCCGCGACCGCGCGCAGGGCGGGCTGAGCCGCCGGCCACAGATTGGGACCGATCAGGCGGAAGAAGTCCGGCGCATCGGGATCGTCGATGCGGGCGCGCTCGGGCCCGATGTCGATCTGCTCGCGCCAGTCGACACGGCCCTGGGTGCGCTCGCCGCCCACCCGGGTGTATCCCCGGAAGTGCGGACTGCGGACGTTCTCGATTGCGAGCTTGTCGGCTTCGGGCAGCGCGAAGAACTCCCGCGCGGCCCGGTGCAGACGGGCCTCGAGCGCGGGCGTGACGCCCGTGCCGGTGAGATAGAAGAATCCGACATCGTGGGTCGCCGCGCGCAGGTCGTCGCGGAACCGGTCGGCGGCCTCGGGTCCCGCATCGAGCTGGGAGAGATCGAGGATCGGCAGGGTGGGATCGCTCATGCCCCGAGGCTAGGGCCGCCCCCGCGGCATCCGCTCGTTTGTTGCCGACCATGACCGCGGGGCGGGGTCGTCGGGTTGAAGTCCGGGCCTCGACGAGGATAAGGTTGCCCTAAGTGAGGTTCGCCTAACCTGACCGCTTCTGCGGTCGACCTGCGATGGGGCAGCGGGCACCGGCCTTGCTCGACTACACGAAACATCCCCGGTGCTCGCCACATTCCTCATCGGCCTCCGTGAAGGCCTCGAAGCCGCGCTCGTCGTCGGCATCCTCGTCGCCTATCTGAGCCGGCTCGGGCGCCGAGACGTGCTGCCGCGCCTGTGGGCGGGCATCGGTCTGGCGGTCGTGCTCGCGCTCGGGATCGGCGCATTCCTCACCTTCGGCGCGTACTCCCTCACCTTCGAGGCGCAGGAGCTCATCGGCGGCACGCTGTCGCTGCTGGCCGTCGCAATGGTCACGTGGATGATCTTCTGGATGCAGAGGACCGCGCGAACACTCAAGAAGTCGCTGGAGAGCGGGCTCGACCGAGCGCTCGCGTCGGGAGGCCTCTGGGCGATCGTCGCGATCGGCTTCGTCTCGGTCGCCCGCGAGGGCATCGAGACGACGCTGCTGCTGTGGTCGATGGTGCAGTCCTTCGGCGACGCGCCCGCGGCGCTAGCGGGCGCGCTCCTCGGACTCGCCACCGCGGTGGTGCTCGGCTGGCTCCTGTCGCGCGGGATGCTGCGCCTCGACCTCCGCGTGTTCTTCACATGGACGGGCGCGTTCCTCGTGATCGTCGCCGCCGGTGTGCTGGCGTACGCGATCCACGACCTGCAGGAAGCCGGCGCCCTTCCCGGACCGTTCACGGCCTCCGCCACGATCGACGCCGCCACGGGCGCCGTGGGAGTGGGGGCTGCGGGAATCCCGTTCGGCTGGGCCTTCGACGCCTCGGCTGCGATCCCGCCCGGAAGCGCCCTCGCCGCCGTGCTCCAGGCCACCGTCGGCTTCATGCCGCAGATGACCTGGCTTCAGGTGATCGCCTGGACGCTCTACGTCGCGATCGTCGGAGGCTTCTTCGCGCGCGGCGCGACGCGCCCGCGCTCCGCCGCTCCGGCCTCCGCGGCATCCGCCCCGCTCTCGACCCTCACCACCACTCCACGACAGGGAGCAGCATGACCCTCCACCGCACGTCTTCCGTCCTCGCGGTCGCCGGCCTCACCGCCCTGGTCCTCGCGGGCTGCGTCGCGAAGTCCGACGCGGCCGCATCCGGCGCCCTCCGTGTCGAATCGACCGACGGCACGTGCGCCGTGTCGGCGCCGACCGCGACGAGCGGGACCCTCGCGTTCGACGTCACCAACGCGGGGGAGCAGGTGACGGAGTTCTACCTGCTCGCCGACGACGGTCTGCGCATCGTCGGGGAGGTCGAGAACATCGCCCCCGGAGCATCCCGCACCCTCACCGTCGTCGCCCAGCCGGGCGAGTACTTCACCGTGTGCAAGCCGGGCATGATCGGCGACGGCGTCGGACGGGCGGGCTTCACGGTCACGGGCGACCAGGTCGTGGCCGCCGGCGACGACGCCCAGCAGAAGCAGGAGGCCGTCGCCCTCTACGCGGCGTTCGTGAAGGACCAGGTCGGCCGACTCGTTCCGGCGGTGGAGGACTTCGTGACCGCCTACGAGTCCGGCGACGACGTGTCCGCTCAGGAGCAGTATCCTCAGGTGCGGGCGTTCTACGAGCGCATCGAGCCCGTCGCCGAATCGCTCGGCAACCTCGATCCGCGCATCGACTACCGCGAGGTCGACGCCGTCGCGGAGGGCCTCGACTGGACGGGCTTCCACCGCATCGAGAAGGACCTCTGGGTGCCGGCGCAGGACGCGCTCAACGCCGACGGGGAGACGCCCGCCTGGCAGGACTGGGCGCCTTCGACGGCCTCCGAGCGTGCGGCCTTCGGCGACGCCCTCCTGGCGGACGTGCAGGAGCTCTACGACTACGTGCACTCGGACGACTTCCGGACGGCGCTTGACCAGCAGGGCGTCGCCGGGCTGTCCAACGGCGCCATCGCGCTCCTCGACGAGGTCGCGACGGGCAAGATCTCCGGCGAGGAGGACTGGTGGTCGGGCACCGACCTGTGGGACTTCGCCGCGAACGTCGAGGGCTCGAAGATGGCGTTCTCCCTGGTCGAGGAGTTCGCGAACTCGAAGGGAGCGGCGGGAGAGGCCCTCGTCGCCGAGATCGAGAGCGGGTACGCCGACCTCGAGGCCTCCCTCGCCGCGCACGGCTCGCTCGAGCGCGGATTCGTGCACTACCGCGAGCTGACCGAGGCCGACAAGCGCGAGTTCACCGACCTCATCAACGCCCTCGCCGAGCCGCTCTCGCAGCTCACCGTCACGGTCCTCGAGTAGGCCTTGCGATGATCGACGACCCTTCGACAGGCTCAGCGGCCGGGGGCGGGGAAGGCCGCCCAGGGGCCGGTGCGGAGACCGGCCTCAGCAGGCGCGGTCTCTTCGGCCTCGCTCTCGGCGCCGGTGCGGCGGGGGTCGCGCTCGGGGCCGGCGGCGGCACGGCGGCCGGCGTCGCGGCGGGACGGACGAAGGAGCGGGATGCCGCGGCATCCGCCTTCGACTTCTTCGGCGTGCACCAGGCCGGCATCACGACGCCCGTGCAGGACCACCTGCACTTCGCCGCGTTCGACATGATGCCCCGCACGAACCGCGCCGACCTGATCGCACTGCTCCAGGAATGGTCGTATGCCGCGTCGCGCATGACCCAGGGCCTCGACGCGAGCGCGTCCGGCGCGGTCGGCGGATCGCCCGAGGCGCCGCCCGATGACACCGGCGAGGCGCAGGGCCTGAGTGCGAGCGGCCTGACGATCACGTTCGGATTCGGGCCGACGCTGTTCGAATCGGCCGAGGGCGAGGACCGCTACGGGCTCGCCGCCCGCAGGCCGCCCGGCCTCGTCCGGCTCCCGGCGTTCCTCGGCGACGATCTCGACCCGGCGCACTCCGGCGGCGACCTGTGCATCCAGGCGTGCGCCGACGATCCGCAGGTCGCCGTGCACGCGATCCGCAACCTCAGCCGCATGGCGTTCGGCACGGCGCGGCTGCGCTGGTCGCAGCTCGGCTTCGGGCGCACGTCGCGCACGACGCAGGCCCAGGCCACGCCCCGCAACCTCTTCGGGTTCAAGGACGGAACGGCCAACATCCTCTCCGACGACACCGCCGCCCTCGACGATCACGTGTGGGTCGCGGCATCCGACGAACCGGCCTGGATGGCGGGAGGCTCGTACCTCGTCGCCCGGAAGATCGCGATGCTCATCGAGTCGTGGGACCGCGTGCGCCTGTCGGAGCAGGACCGCATCGTGGGCCGCACGAAGGGCGAGGGGGCGCCGCTGTCCGGCGGCACGGAGTTCACCGCTCCCGACTTCGCGGCGACGGATGCCTCGGGCCGCCCGGCGATCGACCCGGCGAGCCACGTGCGCCTCGCGCACCCCGATGCCAACGGCGGAATCCGCATCCTCCGTCGCGGCTACAACTTCGTCGACGGCAACAACGAACTGGGCCGGCTCGACGCCGGACTGTTCTTCCTGTCGTACCAGCGCTCTCCCGAGCAGTTCATCGCGCTTCAGCGCGCCCTGTCGACCGATGCCATGAACGAGTACCTGCGACACGTCGGGTCGGGCGTCTGGGCGGTGCCGCGTGGAGTGACGCCGGGATCGTACGTCGGGGCGGAGCTGTTCGCCTGACCCGGCTCTCGCTCAGGTGTTCTGGCGGGGGTCGGGATGCCGGGGCATCCGCTGCCCCTCGCCCTTCGGGCGGTGCGAGCCGGTGGGGTCGGTGCGACGGCCCTCCCGCGCGGCGAGCGTGCGGTCGGCGAAGAGCCAACCCGGACGCGGCTCGACGAGGGGCCGGAACACCCGCCGGACGGGCTTGGTGCCCAGCCCGAGGGCGATGAGGACCGAGGCGACGATGACCAGCGGCAGCCACAGCCACGTCGGCTCGGCGTCGCGCAGGATGCCGGTCTCGCGGAACGGGTAGAGCACGAACGAGTGCAGCAGGTAGATGTACATCGTGTACTGGCCGAAGTGCGTCCACCAGTGGGTTCCGCGCGGCACGAGGGCGAAGAACGCCGCCGACAGCACGAGGGCGACCGCCATGAGAGCCAGGCGCACGCCACCGGCCCACCATTCGGTGCCGCCGATCGCGGAGTAGTTCTCGTCGTAGAAGAGCCACTGGCGCAGGTTCATGTCGCGCCAGCCGTCGACGAAGAACCACGCCGCCCACCCCGCGACCGCCAGGGCGGCCACCGCTGCGGCGACCGTCCACCACGTGCGGCGCAGCAGCTGGAAGCGCTGCACGATGTCGTGGCGGCTGAGCCACCAGCCGAGCGTGAAGAACGGCAGGAGGCCGAGCGTGCGCGAGAGCGACAGGGTCGAGTCGATGTTGGGCAGGTAGCCGGCGCCGATCGAGATCACGACGGTCCACAACAGCGGCCAGCGCAGCAGGGCGAGGTAGGGCAGGACGAGGCGGAAGATGCCCAGCGCGAGCAGGAACCACAGCGTCCACGAGGGCTCAGTGAGGTTCGGGTTCGCCTGCCCTTCGACGATCCACTTCGTGAGGGTCCAGATGCCTTCGAAGATCACGTACGGCACGAGGATGTCGGTGATCACACGCGCCATCTGGCGGCGCGAGGGGGCGTCGCCCTTCGAGAAGTAGCCCGAGATGATCGCGAACGCCGGCATGTGGAACGCGTAGATCAGCAGATACAGTCCGAGCGCGATGTCGGAGTCGTACGTCAGCCGCTGCACGGCGTGGCCGAGCACGACGAGCACGATGCAGGCGAAGCGGGCGTTGTCCCAGAACGGCACACGGCGCTTCGTGCGCGGCACGTCGGTGCGTCCCGTCGTGGGGGGAGAGGAAGTCGCCGGCGCGGCGCTCGAGTCGCTCATGGAGACTCGACCCTATCGCGCCCGACAGGTGCGATCCGGGGCTTGCGCATCCGCCACTTCGCGGGGAAGGATGCCGCGGCCCACCCCCCGATGGACCGCGACACCCGGCTGGGGGACGACTCAGGGGACGGCGGTCAGCTCCAGCACGACGGCGCGTCCCGGATGCTGCACGGGTGGGCGGAACCCGGTGGCGGCGAGCTGGGCGCCCGAGAGGACGGTCTCGGCGGTCGTCCACGCCAGCACGGACTGGCCGGGGTCGTCGGCGGCCTCCGGGTCCACGATGATCTCGACCCGGTACCGGCGCGCAGGATCGAGACCCGGCAGGCGCACGCGTCCCGGCGGCCACGCGACGTCGGTCTGCGCCTGCACGAGCGAGAAGAAGGCGTGCGAGCCGTCGGCCGCGACCACGCCGCGGATGTCGGTGCCGGCCTCCGCGGTGTCGGCGAAGACGAGCCGGCCCGTCGTGACGAGCGGGCGCACGCGCTTGGCGAGCGCGACCCACTCCGCGACGCGGGCGCGCCCGGCCTCGTCGAGCGAAGTGAGGTCCCACTCGATGCCGAAGTGCCCGAAGAGCGCGACGGCGCCGCTCAGTCCGAGCGACGCGGTGCGCCGCGTGGAGTGCACGTGGGGAGAGGTCAGGTGCGTGCCGAGCAGCTCGGGAGCGACGACGAGCGAGGTGTAGCGCTGGATGTCGAGCCGCTCGAGCGGGTCGAGGGTGTCGCTCGTCCACACCCGGTCGGTGCGCTCCAGGATGCCGAGGTCGACGCGCGATCCCCCCGACGCGCACGTCTCGATCTCGAGGCCCGGATGCCGGTCCTTGAGCTCGTCGAGCAGGCGGTACAGCGCGAGGGTGTGGGCGTGCACGCGCGACGCGCCCCCGGGGCCGGCGCCGGCCTCGATGAGATCGCGGTTGTGGTCCCACTTCAGGTAGGCGATGTCGTACTCGTCGAGCAGCGCGTGCAGGCCGTCGGCGATCGCGGCGTACGCGTCGGGGTTCGACAGATCGAGCACCTGCTGCTGCCGGGCGGAGGCGGGCAGCTCGTGGCGGGCGTGGAGCAGCCACTCGGGGTGGGCACGGGCGAGGTCGCTGTCGGGGTTGACCATCTCCGGCTCCACCCAGAGTCCGAACTCCATCCCCAGACCGTGCACGACGTCCACGAGCGGGTGCAGGCCGTCGGGCCAGACATCCGGATCGACGATCCAGTCGCCCAGACCTGCGGTGTCGTCGCGGCGGCCGAGGAACCAGCCGTCGTCGAGCACGAAGCGCTCGACGCCGACGCCGGCGGCGGCCTGGGCGAGCTCGGCGAGCGTGGAGAGATCGTGGTCGAAGTACACGGCCTCCCAGGTGTTGAGCGTGACCGGCCGCGCTCGCCGCGGATGCTGCGGGCGGGCGCGGAGCTCGTCGTGGAAGCGTGCCGACAGCGCCGTGAGGCCGTCGCCCCACGAGCCCAGCACCCACGGGGACGCGTAGCTCTCGCCGGGTGCGAGGATGAGCTCGCCGGCGGCGAGGAGCTCTCCGCCGGCGAGGAAGGCCTCACCGGTCGGCACGCGCTCGGCGAGCGCCCGATGGCTCCCGCTCCACGCGACGTGGATGCCGTGAACGCGTCCGTGCTCGAATCCGAACCCCGGCCGTCCCGCGGCCAGCAGGAGGGTCGCGTCCGAGCCCGGCCGCCCGCGGCGGCTGTCGCGGACGTGGGTGCCGTAGGTGAACGCGCGCCGCTGGGGCGAGCGCTCCTTCAGGTGACGGCCGGTGGTGTCGAACAGCTCCGTCGCATCCCACGGCACGGGGAAGGGCAGCACGAGCGACTGCACGGTGTACGCGGTCGATCCCGTGTTGGTGATGCTCACCCGCTGACGGAGGACTCCCGCAGGTCCGAGCGACAGCTCGAGGAGGGCCGCAAGCTCCGCGCCGGTGTCGACGAGGGAGAGCGCCAGGCGGGTGTCGTCGGCCTCGACCGTCTCGACGACGAACGCGGGACTGAACCAGGAGCCCGCACGGTGACCTTCGAGAGCGGGGGTGCCGAACCATCCGGCCGACGGTGCGGGAAGCACGTCGAGGCGCCCGGTGGTGTCGAGGCCGCCCGAGACGCGCTGGGGCATCGCGGCGACCGAGAGCGACGCCAGCGTCGCGGGGGTCTCGTGCGGGAGCTCCTCGCCCCAGTGCACGACGGCGGGGAGGGGAGCGGCGTCCAGATCGACGACCACGCTCGTGCCGCCCCGGCGCAGATGCACGACGCGGCGTGCAGCGGCGGACTCTTCGGACGTGCGGTCGGCGACGGTGTCGATCTTCACCCGGACATTCTGCCACGAAAACGTTTTGCGCCCGGGTATCGATTACGCATCTCTCCGATCGCACAGGTGGCGGGAATACCCTGGCGACGACCGCGTTGCATCAGATACATTCATTTGAATAGAAGCGGATGCCGAGGCATCCGGGAGCGGAAAGCGATCGTGAACGAGACCACCACCTGGCCGGGAATGCAGTTCGGCATCTTCTCGGTGAGCGACATCACCCAGGACCCGACGACGGGAGAGACCCCGAGCGAAGCGGAGAAGATCCGTGCGGCCCTCACGATCGCGAAGCACGCGGAGGACGTGGGGCTCGACGTCTACGCGCTGGGCGAGCACCACAACCCGCCGTTCTGGTCGTCCTCTCCCACGACGACGCTCGCCGCCATCGCGGCCCAGACCGAGCGCCTCGTCGTCTCGACCGCCACGACGCTCATCACCACGAACGACCCGGTGAAGATCGCCGAGGACTTCGCGATGCTCCAGCACGTGTCGAACGGCCGCGCCGACCTCATGCTCGGGCGCGGCAACACCGGACCCGTGTACCCCTGGTTCGGCCAGGACATCCGCCAGGGCCTGCCGCTGGCGATCGAGAACTACAACCTCCTGCACCGCCTGTGGCGCGAAGACGTCGTCGACTGGGAGGGCAAGTTCCGCACCCCGCTGCAGGGCTTCACCTCGACGCCCCGCCCGCTCGACGGCGTCGCGCCGTTCGTCTGGCACGGGTCGATCCGCACGCCCGAGATCGCCGAGCAGGCCGCCTACTACGGCGACGGATTCTTCGCCAACAACATCTTCTGGCCCAAGGAGCACTACCAGCGCCTCGTGAACCTCTACCGCCAGCGGTACGCGCACTACGGCCACGGAACGCCCGAGCAGGCGATCGTCGGGCTCGGCGGACAGGTGTTCATGCGCACCAACTCGCAGGACGCGGTGAAGGAGTTCCGCCCGTACTTCGACAACGCCCCCGTCTACGGGCACGGCCCGACCCTCGAGGACTTCAGCGACATGACGCCGCTCACGGTGGGCTCGCCGCAGCAGGTCATCGACCGGTACGCCACGATGCGCGACACGTTCGGCGACTACCAGCGTCAGCTGTTCCTGATCGACCACGCCGGCCTCCCGCTGAAGACGGTCCTCGAGCAGCTCGACATCCTGGGCGGCGAGGTCGTGCCGGTCCTGCGCCGCGAGCTCGCGAAGAACCGTCCGGCCGAGGTTCCGGATGCCCCGACCCACGCGAACCTGGTGGCCAAGGCGGGCGGCGCTCGCGAAGCGCGTCCGAACGCCAATCGCGGAGACAACCTGACCGTCGGCTCGCCCTACCGCGAGACCGTGTCGGCGGCGAGCTCCGGAGCAGGTGCTCCGGCCGGTGCCGCATCCGGCCTGAACCGGAAGGGGGCCTGACATGCAGACGCGTCGCATCGCCGTCCTCTCGGCCGGCCTGTCCAATCCGTCGTCGACCCGCATGCTCGCCGACCGCATCTCCGCCGCGACCACGGCGAAGCTCGCGCAGCACGACGTCAGCGTCGAACTCGACGTGTTCGAGCTGCGCGACTACGCGCACGACATCACGAACAACCTGCTGACGGGCTTCGCCCCGCCGGCGCTGGAGTCGATGATCAACGCGGTCGTCTCGGCGGACGCGGTGATCGCGGTCACGCCGATCTTCTCGACGAGCTACTCGGGACTGTTCAAGTCGTTCATCGACATCCTCGATCCGGATGCCCTGACCGGCAAGCCCGTGCTCATCGGCGCCAACGCCGGTACCGCGCGGCATTCGCTGGCCATCGACTATGCGATCCGTCCGCTGTTCACCTACCTCCACGCCGAGCCGGTCTCGACGGGCGTGTTCGCCGCGTCGAGCGACTGGGGCGGAGCGGGTGATCAGGTCGCGCCGCTGTCGGAGCGCATCGAGCGCGCGGCGGGCGAGCTCGCGGATGCCGTGCTGCGCCGCGCGCCGGAGGAATCCCTCGATCCCTTCGACCCCGCGAACTACCTCGGGGAGGGGCGCTCGTTCGGTCACCTGCTCGGGGGCCTCGCGGGGGAGTGACGCCCAGGTCGCGCTGATACGGTTCGGTCACGGCGCCGACTCTCGGCTCCCGCGACGGGAAGAGGCCGCCATGGCCCCGCAGGCTCCACTGACTCTGGGCGTCGTCGGCGCCTCTCTCAAGCCCGATGAGCGGCGGGTTCCGATCCATCCGGGCCACCTCGACCGCCTCCCCGACGACCTGAGGTCGAGGGTGTTCCTCGAGACCGGCTACGGGGAGCGCTTCGGTGTCCCGGATGCCGAGCTCCGCCCGCACGTCGGAGGCCTGCTCGATCGCGCCGAGCTCTTCGCGACGGCCGACGTGCTGCTGCTTCCCAAGCCGCAGCACGCCGACCTGCGCGACATGCGCGACGGCCAGGTGCTGTGGGGGTGGCCGCACCTCGTGCAGGACGAGACCATGACGCAGCTCGCCCTCGACAAGAAGCTCAGCGTCATCGCCTTCGAGGCGATGAACCACTGGGGCAGCGACGGCACCTTCGGTCTTCACGTGTTCCACCTGAACAACGAGATCGCCGGGTACTGTTCCGTCCTGCACGCGTTGCAGCTGTGCGGATCGACGGGCGATTACGGTCGCCGGCTCACCGCCGTCGTCATCGGCTTCGGTGCGACGGCCCGCGGCGCGGTGACGGCCTTGCGCGCGCACGGCGTGCACGACGTGCGTGTGCTCACGAACCGTGCGACGGCGTCGGTCGCCGCTCCGATCCATGCGACGCAGATCATCCAGTTCGATCACGACGGTCCGTACGTCAGCGAAGTGATCACCGACGACGGTCGCGTTCCGCTGGCGCCGTTCCTCGCCGAGAGCGACATCGTGGTCAACTGCACGCTGCAGGATCCCAATCGTCCGCTGCTGTACCTCACGGTCGACGATCTCGCCGCGTTGCGACCGGGCAGCCTCATCGTCGACGTCTCGTGCGACGAGGGCATGGGGTTCGAATGGGCGCGTCCGACGAGCTTCGCCGACCCGATGTTCACCGTCGGCGGCCACATCAACTACTACGGCGTCGACCACAGTCCGTCGTACCTGTGGAACTCGGCGAGCTGGGAGATCAGCGAGGCGCTCCTCCCGTTCCTTCCCACGGTGATGGCCGGTCCCGAGGCATGGGCGGGAGACACGACGCTGGATCGTGCGATCGAGGTCGCCGGCGGCGAGGTGCGCAATCCCGCGATCCTGGAGTTCCAGAATCGCGAGCCCGAGACGCCCTACGCCGTCCGCCCCCGCTAGAGCCGGATCTGGGCGGGCGTGCTCAGCTGGGTCCATCCCGACGCACGGGCGCCGGGCGCTGCGACGAGCACATCCGCGGTGACCAGCGGGCCGAGCTCGACGCCGGCGAGGTCGGCGATGTCGCGGACGGGCACCTGGAACGTGCGGAAGCCCGGGAGCGGCGCCACGGATGCCGCCGCGATCAGATCGGACTGGTCCAGGACGAAGCCCGCCGCGGCGAGCATCGGCGCTCCTCCGGGATCGGCGGCGTTCCACGCGGCGATCTTCCAGAACCGGCGCGGGATCCGGATGCCGCGGTAGGGCGGATCGTCGGGTTCGAGCACGGGTGCGGTGAACACCGAGACGCGCTGGTCCGTCGCATCCGCGTAGGCCAGCACGTGGTCTTCCAGTCCGACCCACAGCTCTTTGGACTGATTGAATCCGGCCGCCTGCGGAGCGGCGTTGGGGTAGAAGAAGGTGGCCGCGGTCGCCTCCCGCGCCTGGGCGTCGGTGCCCCAGCCGGGGTCGCGGCGGCGCACGAGGTGCCCGCGGTCGAGGTCGTTCGACGCGTACACCGCGGGTCCGGCCTGTTCGTCCGCGGGGACGCGGTCGTCGAGCTGCCAGTCTCCACGTCGCGGCGGGTCCTGCAGGGCGGCGCCGTCGATGTCGACCGCCGTGGAGACCGCGAAGCGTCTCGCCGGGTCGAGCAGCACCGTGAAGCGCGGGTAGCGCAGTTCGCGCGTCGCACGGTCGTCCGCCGGTCGGGGGAGGGGCACGGGGACGCCGACGAAGTCGGTGTCGTGCCCTGTCCACGTCGTGCGCGGTGTCGCGGTGCCCTCGTCATCCATGCGTCCATCATGGCGGGGGCCACCGTCATCGGTGACGGCACGGTCGGGACTACGTGCGCGGTGCCCGCCCCTGCCAGCGGTACTCCGACTCGGGGCGTCCGGCCTTGCCGTAGCGGGCGGCCCGCTCCACGCGGCCGACGTCCGCCAGGTGCTCGAGGTAGCGGCGGGCGGCGACGCGCGACATGCCGAGCCGATCGGCGGTCTCCGTCGCCGACAGCGGGCCCCCGCCTCGCACTTCGGCGCTCACGCGCTCCAGGGTGTCTGCCGAGAGGCCCTTCGGCAGGAGCGCGGGCGCCGCGGGACGGAGTGCGCCGAGGAGGGCGTCGATCTCGGCCTGCGTCGCGTCGCCCTCGGCATCCCGGGCCTGCCGGCGATAAGCGGCGTACTGCTCCATGCGCTCGCGGAAGGTCGCGAACGAGAACGGCTTGACGAGGTACTGGGCGGCGCCCAGACCGACGACCTGCCGCACGACGTCGGCGTCGCGCACACCGGTGATCGCGATGACGTCGACGTCGGCCGCCCGTGCCCGCACGTGCCGCAGCACGTCGAGGCCGGTGCCGTCGGGCATCGTCATGTCGAGCAGCACGAGGTCGATGGCCTCGTCGGCGTCCCGATCGAGGATCGCCGCGATCGCGGCCCGCGCGCCCGAGCACTCCGCGACGACGCGGAACCCGTCGAGACGTTCGACGTACGAGCGGTGCAGCTCGAGGGTGAGGGCCTCGTCGTCGACGAGCAGGACGCGGATCACGGCGCCGCCTCGGCCGGCAGCACGACGCGGAAAGTGGTCGGCGCACCCTCGTCCAGGGCGATCGTCCCCCCCACCTCGGCGACGACGGCGCGGGCGAGGGAGAGACCCACGCCGCGCCCCTGCGCACCGACCGGCTTGGTCGAGAAGCCGCGCTCGAACACCTGCTCGCGGAGCTCTGCGGGGACGCCCTCGCCCGAGTCGGAGACGGTCAGCGCCAGCGCGCCGGCGGACGTGCGCCGCATCCCGATGCGCACCCAGCGCGGCTCGGCGCCGGCTCCCGCCGCATCGAGCGCGTTGTCGATCAGATTGCCCACGAGCGCGACCTGGTCGATGGGCGACAGCCGCGAGCGCGGTGCATCCGGCGCGATGTCGGCCGTCCACGCGATGCCGCGCTCGGTCGCCTGCGACGCCTTTCCGAGGAGGAGGGCACCCACGGTCGGGTCACCGGACGTGCGCGCGGCGACCTGATCGACGAGCGCCTGGCTCTGCCGCGCGGACTCGGTGAGCAGCTCGATCGCGTCGTCGCTGCGTCCGAGTTCGAGCAGGGCGACGGCGGTGTGCATGCGGTTGCCGTGCTCGTGGGTCTGCGCGCGCAGCGCTTCGCCGAGGGTGCGCATCGACTCCGCCGAGGCGAGCGTGTCGCGCACCGCCCTCGCCGGCAGATCTCCCGTGACGCGCCTCGTCGCCCGTCGCGCCACGAGCGCCCCCGCGAATCCGGCCACGACCAGGGCCGCCGCGACGGCCACCGCGACGAGGATGCGGGGGAGGACGGATGCTGCGATGCTGCCCACCGTCACCCCCGCCGACACCCATCCGACCAGCTCGCCGTCCTCCTCGACGGGCACGATCGTCCGCGTCGACGTGCCCAGGGTGCCGGCGAACTCCTCCGTGAGCGCGGTGCGGTCGTCGGGGATGGTGCCCACGTAGGGTCGACCGATCTCGTCGGGATCGCGGTGGGTCACCCGGATGCCGTCCGTGCCCATGATCGTGACGAAGTCGATCCGCGCGTCCGCCATCACCGCCTCGGCGAGAGGCTGCAGCACCGCGGTCGGATCGTCGCTCGTCAGCCCGGCCGCGACGTCGGGCGACCGGGCGAGGGTGTGGGAGACCGCTTGCGTCACTCGCTCGGCCTCGGCCTGCGCGGCGCGCTGTCCCTCGAGCAGGAGCAGGCCCGCCGTGAGCAGCGCGAGCACCACGACGGCCGCGACGAGCGCGGTGAACACGCGCGATGCCGCGCTGCGTCCCGCCGTGCTCGCCATGGAGTCGTCCTTCCGGGTGCGTCCTCGCGCCCGGCACCATCCGATCACACCTGCGCGGCCGAGGCGAGCGACCAATACGACCACAACTCCGCGCGGCGGTCGAGCGGTCGCAGGGTGTAACCACCGCCGACGGAGGCGGACCGAACAACGACCGTTCACCACGGAGGCGACCATGGCTCTCTCGACCAGCTCCTTCAAGCTCCCCGGCTACAACTGGCGCAAGGGGAAGACGTCGTGGGACCGGCATACGTGGCTGTACGTGTCGGTCATCGTCGCGGTCGTCCTCGGCGCCGCCGTCGGCCTGCTGTTCCCGTCCTTCGCCGAAGGGCTGGAGCCGATCGGCAAGGCGTTCGTCAATCTGATCAAGATGATGATCGCGCCGATCATCTTCTGCACGATCGTGGTCGGCGTCGGCTCGATCGCCAAGGCGGCGACCGTCGGCAAGATCGGCGGCCTCGCGCTCCTCTACTTCATGATCATGACCACGTTCGCCCTGTTCATCGGTCTGGTCGTGGGCAACATCATCCACCCGGGTGAGGGTCTCGACATGTCGAGCTCGACGTACGACACCTCGAACGTCGAGGCGAAGACGACGACCGAGTTCATCATGGGGATCATCCCCACGACGTTCTTCTCGGCCTTCACGGGCGAGAGCGTCCTGCAGGTGCTGTTCATCGCCCTCCTCGTCGGCTTCGCGCTGCAGGGTCTCGGCAAGCGCGGCGAGCCGATCATGTTCGCCGTCAAGCAGCTCCAGGTGCTCGTGTTCCGCATCCTGGGCATGATCCTGTGGCTCGCCCCCCTCGGCGCGTTCGGCGCGATCGCGGCCGTCGTCGGCAAGACCGGGTTCGCGGCCATCATCAGCCTCGGCGTCCTGATGATCGCGTTCTACATCACGTGCGCGGTGTTCATCTTCGGCATCCTGGGCACGATGCTCTACGCGGTCGCCCGCATCAACATCTTCAGCCTCATGAAGTACCTGGCCCGCGAGTACCTGCTGATCGTCGGCACGTCGTCGTCCGAGTCGGCGCTGCCTCGCCTGATCGCCAAGATGGAGCACCTCGGCGTCTCCAAGCCGGTCGTGGGCATCACGGTGCCGACCGGCTACTCGTTCAACCTCGACGGCACGGCGATCTACCTGACGATGGCGTCGCTGTTCATCGCCGCCGGCATGGGGACGCCCATGTCGATCCCCGAGCAGATCGGACTCCTGGTCTTCATGGTCGTCGCGTCGAAGGGCGCCGCGGGCGTCACGGGCGCGGGGCTCGCCACTCTGGCCGGTGGCCTGCAGGCCTTCCGTCCCGACCTGGTCAACGGCGTCGGGGTGATCGTGGGCATCGACCGGTTCATGTCCGAGGGTCGCGCCATCACGAACTTCACCGGCAACGCCGTGGCCACCGTGCTGATCGGCACGTGGACGAAGGAGTTCGACCGCGAGCAGGCGCGCGCGGTGCTCGCCGGACAGCGACCGTTCGACGAGTCGACCCTCGCCGGCGACGGTCACGACGGCATGTCGACGGCGACGGATGCCGTGGGCACGATCGAGCTCGAACAGGCGGCCGTCCTCGAGGCGGAGGCCAAGGAGGAGCGTCGGAAGCAGCGCGCGCTCGCACGCTGAAGCGCGTCGTACGACGAAAGCCGGGTCGCCCGCTCGAGGAGCGGACGACCCGGCTTTCGCGTGTGCGTGTCAGCCGCTCTTGCGGCGGAACTCGCGCTTCGTGACCGCGCCGTGGGTGCCGTGGACGGCCGAGTCGCCGTCGAGGTGGGCTTCGCCGTCGCGGTGCTGGGCGTTCTTCTTGTCGAGTGCTTCCTTGAACTTGCGCTTCATGTCCTCGGATGCCGCGCTGGGCTGTGCGTCGTCGGTGCTCATGGATCCCAGCCTAGGCCTGGTCGCTTCGTGCGTGCCAGAGATAGGCGGGTGGGGGACCCGCTGATAGGATCGGTGAGGGTGCCTTTCGGCATCCGCTCAATTCAACATGAGCTCATGGAGCAGGCCCGGCAGAAGCTGGTCCCCTGTGGTGGGTTCCCATCCCCGTCGATCACGGCGTGCGGGATGGTGATCTTCGACTGGTGGCCAGCGCGGGCGGTCTTCGCGAGGCATCCTCGCACGCCCACATCTGCCTGTTCCCTGCTCCTTCTGGAAGCTCGTGCGCGATACGCGCGTGCGAGCCTAAACAAAGAAGGAGAGACCTCTTGGAAGGTCCTGAAATCACGTTCGCCGAAGCCGTTCTCGACAACGGCCGCTTCGGCACCCGCACTGTCCGGTTCGAGACCGGCCGACTCGCGCAGCAGGCACAGGGTGCCGTCGCCGCGTATCTCGACGAGGAGACGATGCTCCTCTCGGCCACCAGCGCCGGAAAGCACCCGCGCGAAGGCTTCGACTTCTTCCCCCTGACGGTGGACGTCGAAGAGCGCTCGTACGCCGCCGGCAAGATCCCCGGCTCGTTCTTCCGCCGCGAAGGCCGCCCCTCCACCGAGGCGATCCTCGTGTGCCGTCTCATCGACCGCCCGCTGCGCCCGTCGTTCGTGGAGGGCCTCCGCAACGAGGTCCAGATCGTCGTGACGGTGCTCTCGATCGCGCCCGGCGAGTTCTACGACGCGCTGGCGATCAACGCCGCGTCGCTGTCGACCCAGATCTCGGGTCTGCCGTTCTCCGGACCGATCGCGGGCGTCCGCCTCGCGCTCATCCCCGGTCACGGTGAGAACGCCGACCAGTGGATCGCGTTCCCGACCGTCACCCAGCTCGAAGAAGCCGTCTTCGACCTCATCGTCGCCGGCCGCGTCATCACCGACGCCCAGGGCAACGAAGACGTCGCGATCATGATGGTCGAGGCCGAAGCGACCGAGGGCTCGTGGAACCTCATCAAGGGCGGCGCCGTCAAGCCCAACGAGCAGGTCGTGGCCGAGGGCCTCGAGGCCGCGAAGCCGTTCCTCAAGGAGCTCGTCGCCGCTCAGAACGTCGTGGCGAACACGTCGTCGAAGCCCGTCAAGGACTTCCCGGTCTTCCTGCCCTACAGCCAGGAGACCTACGACTACGTCGCGCACCGCGCATACGACAAGCTCGTCCCGATCTACCAGATCGCCGACAAGCAGGAGCGTCAGAACGCCGACGACGAGCTGAAGGACGCCGTCAAGGCGGAACTCCTCGCCGCGGTCGAGTCCGGCGAGCTGCCGGCCGTCGCCACGCTGGAGTTCTCTGCGGCGTACAAGTCCGTCACGAAGAAGATCGTGCGCGGTCGCATCCTCGCCGAGGGCGTCCGCATGGACGGCCGAGGACTCGCCGACATCCGGCCGCTCGACGCCGAGGTGCAGGTCATCCCGCGCGTCCACGGATCCGCGATCTTCCAGCGCGGCGAGACCCAGATCCTGGGTGTCACCACGCTGAACATGCTCAAGATGGAGCAGCAGATCGACTCGCTGTCGCCCGTCACGCACAAGCGCTACATGCACCACTACAACTTCCCGCCGTACTCGACCGGTGAGACCGGTCGCGTGGGGTCGCCGAAGCGTCGCGAGATCGGGCACGGCTTCCTCGCCGAGCGCGCCCTCGTGCCGGTGCTGCCCAGCCGTGAGGAGTTCCCGTACGCGATCCGCCAGGTGTCCGAGGCTCTCGGCTCCAACGGCTCGACGTCGATGGGCTCGGTCTGCGCCTCGACGCTGTCGCTGCTGAACGCGGGCGTGCCGCTGCGCGCCCCCGTCGCCGGCATCGCCATGGGTCTGGTCACCGACGAGCACGAGGGCCAGACGCGCTACGCCGCCCTGACCGACATCCTCGGCGCCGAAGACGCCCTCGGCGACATGGACTTCAAGGTCGCCGGCACGAGCGAGTTCGTCACGGCGATCCAGCTCGACACGAAGCTCGACGGCATCCCGTCGTCGGTGCTGACCGCCGCCCTCCAGCAGGCCTACGAGGCCCGCCTGACGATCCTCGGCGTTCTGAACGCCGCGATCGACAGCCCCGACGAGATGGCGCCGACCGCGCCGCGCGTGATCAGCGTCCAGATCCCCGTCGACAAGATCGGCGAGCTGATCGGCCCCAAGGGCAAGACGATCAACGCGATCCAGGACGAGACCGGCGCCCAGATCTCGATCGAGGAGGACGGCACCGTCTACATCGGCGCGACCGACGGTCCTTCGGCCGAGGCCGCACGTGCCCAGGTCAACGCGATCGCGAACCCGACCAACCCCGAGATCGGCGAGTCGTTCCTCGGAACCGTCGTCAAGATCGCGACGTTCGGTGCGTTCATCTCGCTCCTGCCCGGCAAGGACGGACTGCTGCACGTCAGCGAGGTCCGCAAGCTCGCCGGCGGAAAGCGCGTCGAGAACGTCGACGACGTGCTCTCGGTCGGCCAGAAGATCCTCGTGAAGATCACGAAGATCGACGACCGCGGCAAGCTGTCGCTCGAGCCGGTGCTCGAAGAGGCCGCGGACCAGCAGGGCTCGGCCGCTGCGAGCGAGGGTCCCGGAGACGCGCCCGCCGAAGGCTGATCTATCGCCTGAATCCGAAGATGCCCGCTCCTCCTTCTCGGAGGGGCGGGCATCTTCGCGATTCCCCAGTCTCGCTGCACAGGAGGAAATGTCCCCCTTTCGGGGGACATGATGCTCCTTCTGCAGAACCCGTGACGAAAGCGTTATCGAATGTTTACCGAGCGGATGCCTGTCTGTCCGGTCTCGGGAGGCGGCTCGCATAATCTGTGACTACTGCGCCGGGGGGTGCAGGATTCGCGGTCACGACGACACCCACGGGTGCGAGTCGTGAGGGGGTGAAGCATGGCTGTATTCGGCGTAGGCTCGAATGTGCATTCGACGAGCCAGGGCGCACCGCCCGCCGCCCACCCGTCGGCACCCATCCCCGTCCAGGGACCGCCCATCGGCCAGAGCATCAGGGTCGCGCTCGGCGATGGCGGAGCAGAGGTCTTCCCGCTCATGCTCGGGGGCTCCGAGTTCGGCTGGAACGTCGATCTGGAGTCGAGCCACGACATCCTCGACACCTACGCCGAGCTGGGCGGCAACGCCGTCCACACCGCGGACAGCTTCTCCGGCGGACGCAGCGAGCACATCATCGGACAGTGGATGCACTCGCGCGGGTTCCGCGACGACGTCGTGCTCGCCGTCCGGATCGGCGGCCACCCCGACAACCCGGGCCTCGGCCCCGTCAACCTGGTGCGCGCGGTCGAGGCGTCTCTCACGCGCCTGCGCACCGACCGCATCGACGTGCTGTACCTCGACGCCGTCGCCGATTCGAAGACCGCGCTGGAAGACACGCTGGCCACCGCCGAGTGGCTCGTCGAGTCGGGCAAGGCGCGCGCCCTCGGCGCGGTCGGCTATACGGCCGCCCAGCTGGTGGAGGCGCGCATCTACGCGTCGGCCGGGTACCCCCGCATCTCGGTGCTCGACGTCCCCTTCAACGTGCTGCGCCGCCACGAGTTCGACTCCGACCTGCGTCTGGTGGCGGGCGCCCAGGGCATGGCGGTCACACCGTCGCATGCGCTCGAGCACGGCTTCCTCGCCGGGCGCCACCGCTCGCGCGCCAAGGCGGGTCTGACGGTGCGCGGTGCGCAGCTGGCGGCCAGCATGAATCGCCGCGGCACGCGCACGCTGCGCGCGCTGGACGCGGTCGGCACGGAGCTCGGCGTGCCGGATGCGGCGGTCGCGGTCGCGTGGCTGCTGGCCCAGCGCGTCGTCACGGCCCCCATCGTCAACGCGTTCGCGCCGCAGCACGTCGAAGAGCTCGTCCAGGGCGTCGGCGTGCGCCTGAGCCGCTCGCAGCTCGCCGACATCGCCCGCGCCGCCGAGTGAGGCGACGCCCTCCGCGGGTGTCGGAGGTCGTGACGTAGGGTGGAAAACGTGCCGTTGCGGCACGCTTCTTCCCCCGGAGACGATGACGCCATGACGCACTACATCTACCTCGTGCGGCACGGTGAGCATCAGGACGCCGAGCACGGCCTGGTCGACGGACCGCTGTCGCCGCGCGGTCGGCGCCAGGCGTCGCTGCTCGCCGACCGGCTTTCGGGCGTGCCGTTCGACGCGGTCTGGCATTCTCCGCTCATGCGGGCGAGCGAGACCGCGCGCGCCGTGGCCGACCGCCTGCCGTCGGTGTCGCCCCAGCCGTCGGCGCTCCTGTTCGACTGCGTGCCGACGGGAATGACCGAAGAGACGCCGGCCGCCTTCGAGCCGTTCTTCGGCGGCGTCACCGACGCCGAGATCGAAGCCGGGCGCGCCCAGATGGACGACGCGGTGAGCGAGTTCCTCGCCCGCAAGCCCGGCGACGTGCACGAGCTGCTGATCACGCACAACTTCGTGATCGGCTGGTTCGTGCGCGAAGTGCTCGCCGCACCCGACTGGCGGTGGATGACCCTCAATCAGGCCAACTGCGGCCTCACGGTGATCTCGCAGAAGCAAGGGCGCCCGTGGACGCTCGTGTCGCACAACGACCTCGCACACCTGCCCATGGAGCTGCGCACGGGGCTGCCCGACCAGTACCCGGTCTAGTCGTCGCGGCGCCGGGCGATCACGAAGCCGGGGTCACGTCAGCCGCTTGCCGTACCAGCGCGTGGCGTTGGGGTTGTCGTTGTAGGGCTCGATCGGTGTGAAGCCCGACGCGGTGTAGAGACCGCCGGCCGCCTCGAGGGTGTGGTGCGTGTCGAGCACGAGTTCTCCGGCATCCCACTCCCGCGCCCGTCGCTCGAGGTCGTCGAGCAGCCGGCGCCCCCACCCGCGCCCGCGCGTCTCGGGGGCGAGGTAGAGGTGTTTCACTTCGTACCGGATGCCGGACGGCCCGTCGACGACGCGGCGGATGCCTCCGCAGCCGACGGCGCGCTCGCCGTCGAAGACGACGACGAACACGCCCGCCGGCGGCTCGAACACCGCCCGCTCGGGGAACACGGGCCGGTACTGGCCCGGGAAGGCGGTGCCGCGCATCGCGAAATAGTCGGTCAGCAGCTCGCGCGAGACCGGGTCGTCGGCGGGGAGGGCGCGGAGGTCGACCATCCTCCGAGCGTACCGATCGGAATCCGCTGTCACGCTCGGGAGCCGCCTCGCGCGTCGCGCCTAAGCTGGAGCCATGACGACACGCGTGGCCCTCGTCGGCGGCACGGGCAAGCTCGGCGGCATCATCCGTGATGTCGTCGACTCCGAGAGCGGGTTCGAGATCGCCGCGGTGCTCACGAGCCGGTCGGAGCTGAGCGAGCTCGACGGCGTCGACCTCGTGATCGACGCGTCGGTGCCGGCCGTCTCGATCGACATCGTGCGGGCCGCGATCGAACGCGGCGTCAACGTGCTCGTCGGAACCTCCGGATGGTCGGCCGAGCGCATCGCACTCGTCCGCCCGCTCGTGGACGCCGCCGGAACCGGAGCGGTGTTCATCCCCAACTTCTCGCTGGGCTCTGTGCTGGGCTCAGCGCTGGCCGCCGCGGCCGCACCGTTCTTCCCCTCGATCGAGATCGTCGAGGCGCACCGGGAGACCAAAGTCGATTCGCCCAGCGGCACCGCCGTCCGCACGGCCGAGCTGATCGCCGCGGCGAGGGCCGAGGTCGGTCCCGTCGAGTCGCCCCACGTCGACCAGCGCGCCCGCGGGCAGCAGGTCGCCAGCGTGCCGATCCACTCCCTCCGCCGCCCCGGTGTGATCGCGCGGCAGGAGACGATCCTCTCCGGCCCGGGGGAGTCGCTCGCGCTGGTGCACGACACCACCGAGCCCGCCCTCGCGTACGCGCCCGGCATCCGGCTGGCCCTCGCGGCCGCGCGCGACGCCTCCGGCGTGATCGTCGGACTCGACAGCCTCATCGACATCGGCATCCGCACCCCCGGCGCCCGCACGACGGCTCCCGTGAGGGAGGACGCCGTGCCCGGGCAGGTCGCGCGCGCGACCGGCGCATGAGCGCACGCATCGGGGTCGCCGTCATGGCGGTGGCCCTCGCGCTCTACATCGTGCTCGTCGGACAGCGGGCCTGGCTGCTCCTCGCATCGGGTCAGCCCATCGCGATCGCGATGGGGGCGGCGCTCGTCGTGCTGCCGATCGTCGCCGTCTGGGCACTGGGGCGCGAGCTCTGGTTCGGCTGGAGGGCGGAACAGCTCGGGACGCGCCTCGAGCGCGAGGATGCGCTGCCCGCCGACGAGGTGGCGGTGCGCCCGAGCGGACGCGTCGAGCGCGAGGACGCGGATGCCGTGTTCCCGGCCTATCGCGCCGACGTCGAGGCCGACCCGGACGACTGGCGCGCGTGGTTCCGCCTCGGCATCGCGTACGACGCGGCGGGAGATCGGCGACGCGCCCGCGGCGCGGTGCGCACCGCGATCCGCCTCGAGGCAGCCGAGCGGCGTCCCTGATTCCCCCTCCGGGATGACCCGGAATACACCTGTGGATGGACGTGTCGCCCGGACCCCCTCGCCTAGTCTGAAGGAAGACCGACGGCGTCCGCGCCTGAGCACACCGGGAGATCCATGAACCGCTACCGCGCAGCCGCAGCCCTCGGCTCGGCATTCGTCCTGCTGGCCCTGGCCGGCTGCTCGGGCTCCTCGCCCGCCCCCGCCGCGGACGGCTCCGACTCCCCGCTGGGCAAGTACATGTCCTCGATCTGGGGTGGCGACCTCAGCGAGGAAGAGCAGACGAAGAAGTTCGAGCAGGACGAGAAGGACCGCGAGGAGCTCGTCGCGCAGTGCATGACGGAGGAGGGGTTCGACTACATCCCGGCCACCTCCACCGGCTCGATCTCGTTCGGCTCCGGTGACGAGTGGAAGCCCGACGACGCCGAGTGGGTCGCTCAGTACGGCTACGGCATGATCCGCTACCCCGGACAGGACGCGCAGCCCGAACCCGAGACCGAGTACGTCGACCCCAACCAGGACTACGTCGAGAGCCTGTCGGAGTCGGAGCGGACGGCCTACTACGAGGCCCTGCACGGTCCGCAGCCCACCGAGGAGGAGCTCGGCGAAGACGGATCCTACGAGTGGAACTGGGAGACGGCGGGATGCTACGGCTGGGCCCAGCACGAGATGGAGGGGGAGAACCCCGCCACCTCGGAAGAGCACAAGCCGATCATGGATGCGATCAACGAGTTCTACACCCAGACGGCCGAGTCCACCCAGTTCGCGGAGCTCGACGCGGCGTGGTCGGAGTGCATGGCGGATGCCGGTCAGTCCGGCTTCGAGCGCCAGCAGGACGCGCAGATGTCGATGAACGACAAGCTCAACGAGTACTACGAGAACCAGACCGAGTGGGTCGAGGACGACCCCGCGCTGGACGAGCTGGCCGAGGAGGAGATCGCGCTGGCGACGATCGACCTCGAGTGCCGGGAGAAGACCGACTACCGTGCGCAGCAGCAGAAGATCAGCTACGCGCTCGAGGAGGAGTTCATCGCGGAGCACAAGGCCGAGCTCGATGCTCTGAAGGCCGCCGTGGAGCAGGGTCGGTGACCGCGCGGCCCGATGACGAGTTCGATGAGCTGATCCGCTCCGACGCGACCGCCCCGGCCGACGTCGCGCCGCCCGACAGCGCGACCGTCGAGGACGCCGACGCCGTGGAGGAGGCCTCCACGAGCACCGTCACCGGATGGCGCCGCGTCTTCCGCGCCAACCGCTCGATCTGGATCATCGCCGCCGTGGCCGTTCTCGCCCTCGTCGCCGGTCTCCTCGTCGGCCGGTTCATCATCTCGCCGGCCGACGCCGCCTCCCTCACCGATGTGCCCGATGCCGGCCTGGTGACCGTTCCGGTGGAGTACGGAATCCTCAGCAACGACGTCACGATCCGCGGCGACGTCGGCTACGCGGACTCGGTCGAGGTGACCATCGACACCGCCTCGCTCGGCGGCCCCGCCGTCGTGACGGGCGCGGTCCCCGAGGTCGGATCGACGCTGTCGCCGCTGTCGGTGGCGCTCGCGGTCGCGGGGCGCCCCGTCATCGTGCTGCCCGGTGAACTGCCCGCGTACCGCACTCTCGTCTTCGGGATGAGCGGTCCCGACGTCACCCAGTTCAAGCAGGCGATGGCCGCCGTCGGCATCGCCGCGGGCGACCCGGGCACCGACGTCTTCGACGCGGGTGCCGCCGCAGCCGTCACCGAGCTGTACGCGCAGATCGGCTACCCGGCGCCCGCCTCTCAGGAGGGCGCCCAGGAGCAGCTGCAGGGAGCTCAGGACGGGGTGCGCGCCGCGCAGCAGTCCGTGGATGCCGCGCGGGCCGAGCTCTCGCGTGCAGCGGCGGGCCCCTCCGCTGTCGACGTCCGGCAGGCCGACAACGCGGTCTCGAGCGCGCAGCGCGCACTGGACAGCGCGGTCGCGTCCAAGCCGCTGCCACCCGACGACACGCCCGCCGCGATCGCGCAGTGGCAGGCGACGGTCGGCGACGCGCAGGACGCGCTCGCGCTCGCCCAGCTCCAGCGCCAGCAGCTCGGATCGGGGGTCGACACGAGCGCGCAGCGCGCCGCCGTCGACTCGGCCCGCCAGCAGCTGGCGGACGCCCAGGTCGCGCTGCAGCGGGCCCAGGAGGGCGCTCTGCCCTTCCTGCCCTCCAGCGAGGTCCTCTACCTCACCGATCTGCCGCGCCGCGTGGATGCGGTCAACGTCGCGCGAGGACAGACTCTCCAGGGCGCCGCGATGGTCGTCTCCGGTGCCACGGTGACCGTGTCGGGCGGCGTGGCCGCGGCCGATGCGGCGCTGCTGAAGGTCGGCGACACGGCGAGCTTCGACCTGCCCGACGGCGGTGTGCATCCGGCCACCATCACCGAGCTCACGCCCGGCCAGGACTCGGGTGCGCGCTGGACGATCACGCTCGAGCCCGCCCCGCTCACCGCCGAGCAGGCGACGCAGCTGCAAGGACGGAACGTGCGTGTGACGATCCCGGTCGGAGCGACAGGCGGTGAAGTGCTCTACGTGCCCATCGCAGCCCTCACGGCCGGTCCGGGCGGCGAATCCCGCGTCGAGGTCGTCGAGGGCGACCCGCGCGACGGCGAACGTGCGCAGACGCGACTCGTCGTCGTCGAGACCGGACTCGCGGCCGGAGGCCAGGTCGAGGTGACGACCGTCGACGGCGACCTCGAGGAGGGCGAGCTCGTGGTGGTCGGGCGGTGACACTGATCGAGCTGCGCGATCTCACCCGGTCGTTCCCCGGTCCGCCCGAGGTTCAGGCGCTCAAAGCCGTGAACCTGAGCATCGACGAAGGCGACTACGTCTCCATCGTCGGGCCGAGCGGTTCGGGCAAGTCGACGATGCTCAACATCCTGGGGCTCCTCGATCGCCCGACGGTGGGGGAGTACCGCATCGACGATGTCGTGACGGGCCTCCTCGACGAGGACGAGCGTGCGCGTGTGCGGGCGCAGCGGATCGGCTTCGTGTTCCAGGCGTTCCATCTCATGCCGCGGCGCACCGTGCTCGACAACGTGCTGATGCCGATGCTGTACAGCGGAATCCCTCGCGACGAGCGCGAGGACCGCGCACGACGGACGCTCGAGCGGGTCGGTCTCGGGCACCGGCTCGGCTTCCTGCCGACGACCCTGTCGGGCGGTGAGCGCCAGCGCGTCGCGGTGGCGCGCGCGGTCGTCAGCACGCCCAGCATCCTGCTCGCCGACGAGCCCACCGGCAACCTCGACCAGGCGACGAGCGGCGAGGTCATGTCGCTGTTCGACGATCTCCGTGCCGACGGACTCACCCTCGTGGTCATCACGCACGATCCGGCCGTCGCGGCCCGTGCCGAGCGTCGCGTGCGCATCACCGACGGCCGTGTGACGGAGGAAGCGTGATGCGCCTGTCTCTGCGTCGCCGGCCCGCCGCGCCCGTCGACGGCGTCGAGACCGAAGACGCGTCTCCGATGCTCGTGGCGCCCGTCGCCCGCGCCGACCGGTTCACGTTCCAGGATCTGCTGCTCGAATCGACCGCCGACATCGGCTCGCGTCCCGGGCGGCTCGTGATGACCCTCGTGGGCACCGTCCTGGGCGTGGGGGCGCTCGTCGCGACGATCGGCTTCGCCCAGACCGCCGCGCACCAGATCGCCCGGCAGTTCGACGCGGTGCGGTCGACGCAGGTCATCGTCGCGCCCGGGAGCGCCGAGACGCAGTCGGGATCGTCGGTGGCGACGGCCCGTCTGCCGTGGGACTCCGTCGAACGGGCCGAGCGCCTCGTCGGCGTGGAAGCGGCCACGACGATCGCCGAGCTTCCGCTGGGCACCGACACGATCACCGCCGTGCCCGTCAACGACCCGTCGGCGCCGTCGATCGCGGCGCCGCGGCTCATCGCCGCGGGGCCCGAACTGCTCGACGTGCTCGACGGACGCGTCACGACAGGGCGGATGTTCGACGCGGGTCACGAGCAGCGCGCGGACCGTGTGGTGGTCCTGGGAGAGCGGGCGGCCGAACGCCTCGGTGTGAACCGGGTCGACAGTCAGCCGTCGATCTTCATCGGCGATCTCCCGTATGCCGTGATCGGCATCTACGACGATCTGCAGGCTCGCGGCGAACTGTCGGATGCCGTCGTCATGCCGGTCTCGACGGCCCGGGCCGACCGCGCCCTCGGCGCTCCGGGCGAGCTGCAGGCGCGCATCCTGCCGGGCACCGGACCGCAGGTCGGCGAGCAGATCGGTCTCGCGCTCCTGCCCAATGAACCCGAGACGCTCGACGTGTCGGCGCCGAGCGCGCGCTCCGACCTGGGCGACAACGTGCAGGCCGACGTCAACGTGGTCTTCCTGATCCTCGGGGGCATCGTGCTGCTGGCGGGAGCGCTCGGGATCGCGAACGTCACGATGCTGAACGTCTCCGAGCGCGTGCCCGAGATCGGACTCCGCCGGGCCCTCGGTGCGACAGGGCGCCAGATCGGCGCGCAGTTCGTCGTGGAGTCGATCGTCATCGGACTGCTCGGCGGGCTCATGGGCTCCGCCGTCGCGGTGATCGGGGTGGTGGCGTTCGCCGCCGCGCAGCAGTGGACGCCGATCGTCGACCCGTGGATCGCGATCGCCGGCACGATCCTCGGTGCGGTCGTCGGCCTCCTCGCCGGCTGGTTCCCCGCCCGCCGCGCGTCGCGGATCGAGCCGGTGACGGCGCTCCGCGGCGGCTCCTGACGAGACATCCGCTCCTCGCGCCTCGACGAAGCAGCGGATAGACTGTGGAATGGGAGCGCTCCCATGATCAGTGCCACCGACAGTCGAGGATGACCCATGACACGACGCACCCCCGCGGCGGTCCTCCTCTCCGTGGGCATCCTCGCCCTCGCTCTTACAGCCTGCGGCGGGCCCGCGGAGGAGACCGGCGTCGCGCAGTCCCCGATCGAGCAGTACATGTCAGCGGGTGACGGCACGCAGCTCAGCGACGCGGAGCGCAAGGAGCAGGGCGACGCGTGGCTGCTGGCCAACGAGGAACTCATCGCGGCGTGCATGAACGAGCAGGGGTTCGACTACGTTCCGCACCCCCCGACGCCGATGGGCTTCGACTTCAGCACCCTCGCCAGTCCCGATCTCGACGACCCGGAATGGGTGCAGCGCTACGGCTACGGCATCGTCCACGGACCCGAGACCGAGAGGGTCACGATCGCGGAAGACCCCAACGAGGCGATCCTCGCGAGCCTCTCTCAGCCGGAGGTCAACGCGTACTACGTGGCGCTCTCCGGCGGATCAGGGGCGTACACCGCCGACGACGTGTACATCCCGGAGAAGGGGGGCTGTCAGGGTGCTGCGCAGATCGAGCTGGACTCCCGTGACCCCCTGAGAGGAGACGAGTTCCGTCCGCTCCGCGACGCCGTCGACGACTTCTACACCTCGCTCATGACGACGACCGAGATCGCGGAGCTGGACGCACGATGGGCGGTCTGCATGGACGCAGCCGGGTTCGGCCCGTACACGCTGCAGCTGGATGCGCTCGCCGAGATCAACGCCGACCTCGTCGTGATGGCGAACGAGCGGGGCGGGAACGCGCAGGACGACCCCGAGATGGAGAAGCTCGGGGCCCGGGAGATCGAAGTCGCCCTCGCCGACCTCGCCTGCCGTGAGGAGACCGACTACCGGGCCTCGTACGACGCCGTCCGCACCACCCTCGAGGAGCGGTTCGTGGAAGACCACCTCGCCGAACTCGAGTCGTTCAAGTTCGCTGCCGAGCAGACCGGCGTCGCCGACTGACGACCCGCCGGGCTAGCGGCGGGCCGGCACCGCGGCGGCGACGGCCGCCTCGACCGTCGGATGGTCGAACGCGAATCCGGATGCCTCGAGCACTCGGGGTGCCACGTCCGCGTCGCTCGTCAGGATCGCCTCCGTCGCGTCGCTGCCGAGTGCGAGCTTCATTCCCCAGACGGGAGCCCGCACGACGAAGGGGCGGTTGAGGCGCACGGCGAGGGCGAAGCCGAGGTCGTTCGCGGTCGCCCGTGTCGGGCCCGTGAGGTTCACCGGGCCGGCGATGTCGGAGTCGATGACGTGCCGGATGGCGCGCACCTCATCCTCCAGCGAGATCCAGGGCCACACCTGGGTGCCTCGCCCGATCGGTCCCGAGACTCCCGCCTTGGTCAGGAGGATGAGCGGCTTGAGCACCCCGCCGACGTGCACGATCGGCGCGGTGCGCAGCAGTGCGACGCGCGTCGTGGAGGCGGCGGAGAGCGCCGCGGCCTCCCACTCGCCGCACAGATCGGCGAGGAAGGACTCGCCGCGCGGCGACGCCTCGTCGAGCTTCACTCCCGGCGCCGAACCGTAGTAGCCCACGGCCGACGCCGAAACGAAGGCCGGGGCATCCGCTCCCAGCGCGGTGATCGCGGCCGACAGCGTGCGGGTGGGGGAGACGCGCGACCACAGGAGCGTGCTCTTGTACTTCGGCGTCCACGGGAAACGGCCGATGCTGGCCCCGCTCAGGCCGACGACGGCGTCCGCGCCCGCGAGCACGCCGGGATCGAGGGCGCGATAGCCCGGGTCCCATTCGACCTCGTCCGGCGACTGCGCCGGACGACGGACGAGGCGCGTGACGTCCACGCCGTCACGGCGCAGGCTGTCGGTCAGGGCTGTGCCGATGAGGCCGGATGCCCCCGAGATGACGACGCGGCGTGGCATCCGATGCTCCCGCCGTCAGGCGAGCGATGCCTCGAGGGTGATCTCGATGCCCGTGAGGGCCTGCGAGACGGGGCAGCCGTCCTTGGCCCCTGCGGCGATCCGCGCGAAGTCCTCCGCGCTGAGCCCCGGCACGACGGCCTCGACGTTGAGGTGGCTGCCCGAGATGCCCTTGCCGGGCACGAAGGTGACGGATGCCGTGGTCTCCACGCTCGTCGGCGGAGTGCCGTTCTCGGCGAGGGCGTGGGCGAGGGCCATGCTGAAGCACGACGAGTGCGCCGCGGCGAGGAGCTCCTCGGGAGTCGTCACCGACGTGGATCCCTCGGCGCGAGCCTTCCAGTTCACGGCGAACGGCCCCTGGTTGGAGGTCTCCAGGGCGATCTCGCCGGAGCCCTCGAAGAGGCTTCCCTTCCACGACGTGCTGGCTTCGCTCGTGACGCTCATGCTGACTCCTTCTCGTTCCGCGCGCCGGAGGAGCGCACGCGACTCAGCCTAACGAGCGCACGGGGGTGCGGGGAGGGGTTGACACGACCTCGTGGCGCGCCGGTCGACGGATGCCTGGGAGGCCGTGGCCCGGGATCGTTCCGAGAGCGCGCTCAGGCGCGAGCAGGCTCGGCCTCGGACAGCAGGCGGGCGAGTTCGAGCTCGACCACCCCGCGGCTCGGGGCGCCGCCGAAGCGGGTCTGGATCACGCCGGACTTGTCGAGGATGAGCGTGGTCGGCGTCTGCATCACGTGGAAGTGCTTGGCGATGTCGGGGCGGTGGGTCACATCGATGTCGAGGTGGCGGACGCCCTCGTATCCCTCTGCCAGTGCCGACAGGGTGCGGTGCACGCCGGGGCAGCGCGAGCAGAGCTCGGTGCTGAACTGCAGGAGTGTCGCCGTCTCGCCGAGGGAGTCGGCGCCGAGGCGGGCGGGCTCCACGACTTCGTGCGCGATATGGCGCTGCGGGCGGTTCTGTCTCCACTGCAGGAAGACGCCGAGTGCGACCGTCACCACGAGGAGTGCGGTGAGGCCGATGAGGGCGCTGGCAAGGGTCACAACTCCCCAGGATAACTAATTTCTCCTGAACGGGCGCCGAATCCGTCATGATCGCCCGGGCAGCCCCCGCGCGCGGCCGCCCTCCGGCGGCACCGGCGCCGGTATCGTGGCACGCGTGACGCTTGCGATCCCGACCCCGTATGAAGACCTCCTGCGCGACGTGCTCGACCACGGCGTCCACAAGGACGATCGCACGGGAACGGGCACGCGCAGCAGTTTCGGCCGACAGCTCCGCTTCGATCTGTCGCAGGGGTTCCCCCTCATCACGACCAAGCGCGTTCACTTCAAGTCGATCGCGTACGAGCTGCTGTGGTTCCTCCGCGGAGAATCGAACGTTCGGTGGCTTCAGGAGAACGGCGTCACGATCTGGGACGAGTGGGCGGATGCGTCCGGCGAGCTCGGCCCCGTATACGGGGTGCAGTGGCGCTCCTGGCCGGCGCCGGGAGGGCAGCACATCGACCAGATCTCGCAGGTCGTCGAGCAGATCCGCACCAATCCCGACTCGCGCCGCCTGATCGTGTCGGCGTGGAATCCCGCCGACATCCCCGACATGGCCCTCGCGCCGTGCCACGCGCTCTTCCAGTTCTACGTCGCCGACGGACGCCTGTCGTGCCAGCTCTACCAGCGCAGCGCCGACCTCTTCCTCGGCGTCCCCTTCAACATCGCCTCCTACGCTCTGCTGACGCTCATGGTCGCCCAGCAGACCGGGCTCGAGCCGGGCGACTTCGTGTGGACCGGCGGCGACTGCCACATCTACGACAATCACGTCGAACAGGTGCGCGAGCAGCTCACGCGTGAGCCCTACCCGTATCCGACGCTGTCGTTCGCCCGGAAGCCGGATTCGATCTTCGACTACGCCTACGACGACTTCGTCGTCGAGGACTACCGGCACCACCCGGCGATCCGCGGAGCGGTCGCGGTATGACGACGCCCGTCGGCCTCGTGTGGGCCGAGGCGTCCGGGGGTGTCATCGGGGCGGACGGCGGGATGCCGTGGCACGTGCCCGAAGACCTGGCGCACTTCAAGTCGCTCACGATGGGCGAGCCCGTGGTGATGGGCCGGCGCACGTGGGAGTCGTTCCCCGACCGGTTCCGCCCGCTCCCCGGTCGCCGCAACATCGTCGTGACGCGGCGGTCCGACTGGTCGGCCGACGGCGCCGAGCGCGCGTCGTCGCTGGCCGAGGCGCTCGAGCTCGCCAGGGCGACCGCGCCCGATCGCGTCTGGGTGATCGGCGGCGGCGCGCTCTTCCGCGAGGCGATGGCGATCGCCGACCGTCTCGAGGTGACCGAGCTCGACCTGGTCGTCGACGGCGACACGTTCGCGCCCGACCGCTCGGCCTGGGACATCGCCGACGAGGGCGCGTGGGCGACCTCGCGCACCGGCATCCGGTACCGGTTCCTGAGGCTCACGCGTCCCGCCTAGGCTGGCACGCATGACCACGGCCCTCATCACCGGAGCGAGCTCGGGCCTCGGAGCCGAGTACGCCGCGCAGCTCGCGAAGCGCGGCGCCGACCTCGTCCTCGTCGCCCGTGACGAAGACGCGCTCGAACGCCTCGCGAGCTCGCTGCGCGCCGCGCACGGCGTATCGGTCGAGGTGCTCGCCGCCGATCTGCTCAAGCCCCGCCAGCGCGCCAAGGTCGAGCGGCGCCTCGCCGATCCTGCGCGGCCCGTCGCCGTGCTCGTGAACAACGCGGGATTCGGGCTGCCGCTCGCGTTCGAGACCAACGACGTCGAGTCCGAGGTCGCGCATCTCCAGCTGCACGTGGAGGTGTCGATGCGGCTCATTCACGCCGCACTGGGCCCGATGCTCGCTCGCGGCAGCGGCCGCATCCTGAACGTGGCATCCGTCGCGGGCTTCCTGCCGCGCTCGACCTACGGCGCCTGCAAGCAGTGGCTCATCTCCTTCAGCCGCTGGGCCAACGTCGCCTACACGCCGCGCGGAGTGACGGTCACCGCCGTGTGCCCCGGCTTCACGCACACCAACTTCCACGAGCGCATGGGACTCGCGCCCGGCAACGAGGGCATCGCCGACTGCATGTGGCTCGATGCGCGCGACGTGGTCGCCGAGTCGCTGCGCGACGCCGCCCGCGGGGCGAGCGTCTCCGTGCCGTCGTTGCGCTATAAGGCCATCCGCCGCCTGGTGGCGTTCCTGCCCGACTCCGTCACGGCGACCCTCGGCGGTCGCGGTCGCTGACCCTGCGCGCGCCGATCCGCGGCCACGCGGCATCCGGGCGAACCGATACCCTGAAGGAATGACGCACCCCGGCAATCCCTTCGGCCAGGTCCTCGTCGCGCTCCTCACTCCGATGGCTGCCGACGGCGAGGTCGATTGGCCCGCCGTCGAGAAGCACATCGACGACGTCATCACCGCCGGTGCCGACGGCATCGTCGTGACGGGCACCACGGGCGAGACCAGCACGCTGACGGATGCCGAGAAGATCCGCCTCGTCGAGGTCGGCAAGGATGTCGCGGCCGGCCGCGCCAAGATCATCACCGGTGGCGGCTCGAACGAGACCGCGCACGCGATCGAGCTCTACAAGGCCAGTGAGAAAGCCGGCGCCGACGGCATCATGATCGTCACGCCGTACTACAACAAGCCGACCCAGGCGGGCATCCTCACGCACTTCCGGCTCGTGGCCGATGCGACCGACCTCCCCGTCATCCTGTACGACATCCCGGGGCGCACGGGTGTGCCCATCCGCTACGAGACGATCCTGCGGCTCGCCAAGCACCCGAACATCCTCGCGATCAAAGACGCCAAGGGCGACTTCTCCGAGGTCAGCCGTGTGCTCAATCAGACCGATCTCATGTACTTCTCCGGCGACGACGCCAATGTCCTGCCGCACCTCGCGATCGGGGCGACCGGCCTCATCGGCGTCACCGCGAACGTCGCCGCCCAGCCGTACCGGGTCATCGTCGACGCCGTCAACGCGGGCGACCTGAAGGCCGCGACCGCGGCGCACCAGCAGCTCGAGCCGCTCGTCCGCGCCGTCATGACCCACGTCCCGGGCACGGTCGCGGCGAAGTACATCCTGCACGGTCTGGGCCGCATCGGCAGCCCGCGCGTGCGGCTGCCGCTCGTGGGTCCCGAGGAGTGGGAAGCGGCCAAGATCGAAGACGAGCTCGCCCTCGTGAAGGACGTTCCGGGCGCCGACTTCTCCAACTTCCGTCCCGACCGCAACGCCGCCGCCGGCGGCGCGCTGCCGAAGGTGTCGGGCACCACGCGATGAACAAGCCGCCCGCGATGGGCGCACAGGGATGCACGGCATCCTGAGGAAAGGCGACTGATGGCCACGAACGTGTACGACCCGCCCGCACTCGAGCAGGGGACGCTGCGCGTCACCCCGCTCGGCGGACTCGGCGAGGTCGGCCGCAACATGACCGTGTTCGAGTACGAGGGCAAGCTGCTCGTCGTCGACTGCGGAGTGCTGTTCCCCGAAGAGCACCAGCCGGGGGTCGACCTGATCCTCCCGGACTTCGAGCCGATCAAGGGGCGCCTCGACGACATCGTCGCGATCGTGCTGACCCACGGACACGAAGACCACATCGGCGCCGTGCCGTACCTGCTCAAGCTCAAGTCCGACATCCCCATCGTGGGATCAGGGCTCACGCTGGCGCTGATCGAGGCCAAGCTCAAGGAGCACCGCATCAAGCCCTTCACGCTCACCGTGAAGGAAGGGGATGTCGAGAAGCTCGGTCCGTTCGAGTGCGAGTTCGTGGCGGTCAACCACTCGATCCCCGATGCGCTCGCCGTCGCGATCCGCACGCCCGCCGGCATGGTGCTGGCCACCGGCGACTTCAAGATGGACCAGCTGCCGCTGGACGGCCGGCTCACCGACCTCCGGGCGTTCTCGCGGCTCGGTGAGGAGGGGATCGACCTCTTCCTCGTCGACTCCACCAATGCCGACGTGCCCGGCTTCACGCCGCTCGAGCGCGAGATCGGACCGGTGCTCGACCAGGTGATCGGGCGCGCGCCGCGCCGCGTGATCGTGGCGAGCTTCTCGAGCCACGTGCACCGCGTGCAGCAGGTGCTGGATGCCGCGGCCGCCCACGGGCGCCGTGTCGCGCTCCTGGGCCGCAGCATGGTGCGCAACATGACGATCGCCGAGACGCTCGGGTACCTCAAGGTGCCCGAGGGCGTGCTCATCGACTACAAGAAGGCGCGGGATCTTCCCGACGACCGGATCGTCTACATGTCGACGGGTTCGCAGGGCGAGCCGATGGCCGTGCTCAGCCGCATGGCGAACAACGACCACGAGATCGAGCCGGGTCCGGGCGACACGATCATCCTCGCCTCGAGCCAGATCCCCGGCAACGAGAACGCCATCTACCGCGTCATCGACGGGCTGACCAAGCTCGGCGCCAACGTCGTGCACAAGGGCAACGCCAAGGTGCACGTCTCCGGCCACGCTGCGGCGGGGGAGCTCCTCTACTGCTACAACATCCTCAAGCCGAAGAACGTGCTGCCGGTGCACGGCGAGTACCGCCACCTGATGGCGAATGCCAAGCTCGCCCAGGCCACCGGGATCTCGCCCGAGCGCACGATCCTCGGCGAGAACGGCACGGTCATCGACCTCAAGGGCGGCGACGCCAAGGTCGTCGGCCAGCTCGACCTCGGCTTCGTCTACGTCGACGGCTCCTCGGTCGGCGAGATCACCGACGCCGATCTCAAGGACCGCCGGATCCTGGGGGAGGAGGGCTTCATCTCCGTCATCGTTGTGGTGGATGCCGCCACCGGCCGGGTGATCTCGGGTCCCGAGATCCACGCCCGCGGATTCGCCGAGGACGACTCGGTGTTCGACGCCGTCAAGCCCAAGATCGCCGCGGCGCTCGCCGACGCCGCCCAGTCGGGCGTGCGCGACTCGCACGCGCTGGCGCAGGTGGTGCGACGCACGATCGGCCGCTGGGTGAACCAGTCGCTGCGCCGTCGTCCGATGATCATCCCGCTCGTCATCGAGGCGTAACACCCCGCGCCTAGACTGCCTGCATGCCGCAGACCTTCACCGTGCGCCCCGCGGGGCAGGCCGACGGGTCGTTCCTCGGCGACATGGTCGTGGAGGCGGCGAACTGGAGCCAGGGTGGTGTGCGCCCTCGACACGAGGTGCTCACCCACCCGGACCACAGTCGGTACGTCTCGGGATGGATGCGTTCGAGCGACGCGGGCTTCGTGGCCCTCGACGCGCACGGCGAGCCGGTGGGCGCCGCGTGGTACCGGATGTTCCCGCGCACCGATCCGGGCTTCGCGTACGTCGGCACGGGGGTGCCCGAGCTGATCATCGGCGTACGGCCGATCTGGCGCGCGCACGGCGTGGGTCGCGCGCTCCTGCAGAGCCTGTGCGACCACGCGCGGGCGCAGGGGTTCGCCCGACTCAGCCTGAGCGTCGAGCGGGGCAACTTCGCCGTGAGCCTGTACCGCAGCGAGGGCTTCGCCGTGACCCAGCCCGGTCACGGCCGCGACACGATGGTCAAGCGTCTGCGCTGACCGCACGACCGCGTCACGCCGGTCCCTGAGCATGTGGACGGGCAGTCCCCGAGCTAGTCGAAGGGTCGCGTCGTTCCGGGGGTTTGCCGCCTGCGGGACGTACCGTGGGGGGATGGCCAGGACCTCCAGCCCGACCACACGTGGTCGTGCGCCCGCGAAGGGCTCTTCGTCGCGCGCGCAGAAGTCCGCGCCCGCACCCAAGCGCTACGTCGGCGAGACGGAGAAGCCGCCCGTCGTCGTGCGCATGTGGATGGGCCTCGCCCACGCCACCGGCGGACTGTTCCGCGCGTTCGGTCCGGAGACGCTCGAGAAGGACCAGCGTCGCGACGGACTGCCGTTCCTGCTCGTCCTGCTCGCGATCGCCGGCGCCGTCGTGGAGTGGTTCTTCGTCGGCGACGAGATCGCGAAGAACATCAGCGCCTACACCGCCGGCGGCCTCGTCGGGCGGGTCGCATTCGTCCTCCCCGTGCTCCTGGTGCTCCTCGCCGGATGGCTGTTCCGGCATCCGTCGTCGGTGCACGACAACGGCCGCATCGGCATCGGGTTCGCGCTGTTCCTCCTCACCGTCGCCGGCTACTGCCACATCGGCGGGGGTCGCCCGCAGCCCCGTCAGGGGCTCCCGGCGCTCAGCGAGGCCGGCGGCGTCCTCGGGTGGATGGTGGCCGAGCCGCTCGCGCTGCTGCTGACGGATGTCGGCGCGTGCATCGTGCTGGCCGTCGTGACGGCCCTCAGCATCCTGATCCTCACCAAGACGCCGCCGAACCGCATCGGCCAGCGACTCGGCGACCTCTACGCGTGGATGTTCGGCGCGGAGCGCGTCGACCCGGCCGACGGTCCCGCTTTCTCGCAGGATGCCGCCGCAGCGGCCACCGACCCCTCGATCCCGTGGTGGCGACGCAACAAGACGGGCCGTGAAGAAGACCCCGACGGCGGCATCGGTTCGCAGGATCTCACCGAGCTCCTGCCCGTCGGCTCCTCCCAGGGAGGATTCGAGCAGGCGATCGTGCCGCCCGTGCGTTCGCTCCCACCCGTGCCGGCGTTCACCCCCGACTCCGTCACCGAGGTCATCGACCCGGCGGTGCTGGCGGGTGCGGTGAAGGCCGACAAGAAGGCGCAGACGAGTCTGCGCGACGACGACCCGACCGAGGACGGCGTGCTGCCCGGTCTCGACGGCATCGGGATCGACGCCCGCACCTCCACGCCGTCCACGCCCTACCGGCTGCCGTCCGTGGACGCCCTGGCGGCCGGATCGCCGCACAAGGCCCGTTCGCAGGCCAACGACGACATCGTGCGCGCCGTCACGAGCGTGCTGCAGCAGTTCTCCGTCGACGCACGCGTCACGGGCTTCTCGCGCGGTCCGACCGTCACGCAGTACGAGATCGAGCTCGGTCCTGGTGTGAAGGTCGAGCGCATCACGGCGCTCACGAACAACATCTCGTACGCCGTCGCGTCCAACGAGGTGCGGATCCTCGCCCCGATCCCGGGGAAGAGCGCGATCGGCGTCGAGATTCCGAACACCGACCGCGAGATCGTGACCCTCGGCGACGTGCTGCGCTCGGGCGCGGCCACGTCGCAGACCCACCCGATGACGATCGGCGTGGGTAAGGACGTCGGCGGCGGCTACGTGGTCGCCAACCTCGCGAAGATGCCGCACCTCCTGGTGGCGGGCTCGACGGGCTCGGGAAAGTCCAGCTTCGTCAACTCGATGATCACGAGCGTGCTGATGCGGGCGCAGCCCTCCGAAGTGCGCATGGTGCTCATCGACCCCAAGCGCGTCGAGCTGACGTCGTACGCGGGCGTCCCGCACCTGATCACACCCATCATCACGAACCCCAAGAAGGCCGCGGAAGCGCTGCAGTGGGTCGTGAAGGAGATGGACATGCGGTACGACGACCTCGCGTCGTTCGGATTCCGTCACATCGACGACTTCAACAAGGCCGTCGTCGACGGGTCGATCACCCTGCCTCCCGGCAGCGAGCGCGTGCTGAAGCCCTATCCGTACCTCCTGGTGGTGGTCGACGAGCTCGCCGACCTCATGATGGTCGCTCCCCGCGACGTCGAGGACTCGATCGTGCGCATCACCCAGCTCGCCCGGGCGAGCGGCATCCACCTCGTCCTCGCGACCCAGCGTCCCTCCGTCGACGTGGTCACGGGCCTCATCAAGGCGAATGTGCCGTCCCGGCTCGCATTCGCCGTCACGAGCGTGACCGACTCGCGCGTCATCCTCGACCAGCCCGGAGCCGACCGCCTCATCGGGCAGGGCGACGCCCTGTTCCTCCCCATGGGCGCTTCCAAGGCGCTCCGCGTCCAGGGCGCCTGGGTCAGCGAGGAGGAGATCGAGAAGGTCGTCAAGCACGTCACCCGGCAGGCACGGCCGGAGTATCGCGACGATGTCGCCGCCGTGGCCGAGAAGAAGGAGATCGACGCCGACATCGGCGACGATCTCGACCTGCTCCTCGCCGCCGCCGAGCAGATCATCTCGACGCAGTTCGGCTCGACCTCGATGCTCCAGCGCAAGCTCCGCGTCGGATTCGCGAAGGCCGGACGCCTCATGGACCTCCTCGAGTCCCGCGAGATCGTCGGTCCGTCCGAGGGCTCGAAGGCCCGCGACGTGCTCGTGATGGCCGAGCAGCTGCCGGCCGTCCTGGCGCGCCTGCGCGGAGAGGATGCCCCGCACGCGGCGCCCTCCTCCGTCGACTACGGGCCGGATGCCGTGGACTCCCAGTTCGACGGCCTCCCGGTCGTCGAGGCGGAGGGCGACGAGGACGCCTGGGGCCTCACGGGGCGCGACTGATCGTGGCGCACCGCATGATCGCCGACGCCGTCACCGGCTAGGCTCGCACCGTGGCCGTCCCCCGTCAGCTGCCGAACGCGATCACCATCGCGCGCATCCTCTGCGCGCCCGTCTTCGTGTGGATGCTGCTCGCCGACGACGGAGCCGACGGCCCGCTGAGGTGGTGGGCTGCCGCCCTGTTCATCGTCGCGATCGCGACCGACGGCGTCGACGGGTGGATCGCCCGCAAGTACGAGATCGTCACGGATCTCGGCAAGCTGCTCGACCCGATCGCCGACAAGGTGCTCACCGGATCCGCGTTCGTCGGACTGTCGATCCTGGGCGAGCTCCCGTGGTGGATCACGATCGTCGTGCTCGTGCGCGAGATCGGCATCACGGTCTACCGCTTCGTCGTCGTGAGCGACCACGTGCTGGCCGCCGCCTGGATGGGCAAGCTGAAGACCGTGGCGCAGGCGCTCGCCCTCTCGCTCGCGCTCCTGCCGCTGTGGACCCTCGTCGGCGAGTGGATCTTCTGGGTCAACGGCGTCACCATGGCGATCGCCGTCGTGCTCACGATCGCCAGCGGCATCGACTACATCGCCAGCGAAGCGCGCGCGGCGCGGGCTCGGCGCACCGGCACGGCATGAGCCCGCTCAAGCCGCCGCCGACGGGACTCCCCGACGACGCCGAGATCACGCAGCCCAGCACACGGCGCACGGATGCCGAATTGCTGCGACGCCGCGCGCAGCCCGCTGAGGTCAGCGGATCCGACGCGGAGAGGCTGCTGGCGCGGCTGCGCGAGCTGGACTGGACGATCGGGGTCGCCGAATCGCTCACCGGAGGACTCGTGGTTTCGTCGCTCGTCGCCGTTCCCGGCGCCTCGGAGGTCGTGCGCGGCGGTGTCGTCGCGTACGCGACCGATCTCAAGCACACGGTCCTGGGGGTCGACGAGGCCCTCCTCGACGCACACGGGCCCGTGAACCCGCGGGTCGCCCGTCAGATGGCGGAGGGGGTCCGCATCCGCCTCGGCAGCGCGGGGGACCCGTGCGACGTCGGCATCGCGACGACCGGTATCGCCGGGCCCGACTCCCCGGACGGTCAGCCGGTGGGCACCGTGCACCTCGCCGTGGCGACGGCCCTCGGCACGCGCGTCGAGTCGCTGGAGCTGTCGGGGTCGCGTGAGGAGATCCGCGCGGAGTCGGTGCGCCGGGCGCTGCTGCTCGCCATCGACGCGCTGTGATCGGGGAGCGGACTGGTGGAATAGACGGTGTTTCGCGTCGGTTACATTCGGCGATTCCCACCCATTCCACAGCGCACGGGATTAGATTGACCTCACACCGTGTTGTACTGTTGTCCACCCGGACAGCGGGTGGGAATCACATGTGAGGAGGGGGACCCCATGATTCTGGTCAGACAAGAGATCGGCGATGTCCTGCGTGATCTGCGTCAGCAGAAGGGTCGCACTCTCCGTCAGGTGGCGAGCCGCGCGAGTGTCGCGCTGGGCTACCTGAGCGAAGTGGAGCGCGGTCAGAAAGAGGCCTCGAGCGAGATCCTCGCCTCCGTCGCAGAAGCTCTCGACGTTCCCATCTCGGTGATCATGCGCGAGGTCGGCGATCGCATCTCCGTGCTCGAAGGCATGCAGTCCTTCCCCGACGTCGTCCCCGACGACCTCGTCGCCTCGGTCGACGCCGAACTCTCGCTGCGCTGACCTGTTGCGTCGAACGGAATTCCACCGCGCCGTATCCGATGAGTTCGGCGCGCGCGGAGACTCACTCGTCGCCGACCTCATCCTGCCCGGCCTCGGTGGTCGCACCGCGGGCGAGGCGCTGGCGGCTGGCGTCGCGCCCCGCGAGATCTGGTTCGCGCTGTGCGATGCGACCGAGGTTCCGTCCGAGCGTCGGTACGGCGCCGGACGACTCGAGCCGCGTCGCCGCTGAGTCCGCATTCCGGATGCCGGATCGCGGCGTGTCGTCGAATATCTGTTCGACAGCCGCGTAGGCTCCTGCACAGCTGGAGTCGAAAGACATCGGTGCACAGGATCGAGCGGGGCCGCTCCGGATGTCGGAACCCCCTCGTAACGTGAACCGCGTCGAACGACACCACACGCCTTGTCGCAGCATCCTTCCCACCCGGGGCGGAGCGCGACAGCCTACAGGCGACGGGATCTCCGCGAGCGGCACGACGCCGACAGGCTCCGCAGACGGACAGAGTGCACAAGGAGCACGACATGCCATCACCCGCTGACCGCGAGAAGGCCCTCGAATCGGCCCTCGCCCAGATCGACCGGCAGTTCGGCAAGGGATCGGTGATGCGCCTCGGCAGCGACGACCGCGCCCCCGTCGAGGTCATCCAGACCGGTTCCATCGCCCTCGACGTCGCACTCGGCATCGGCGGACTCCCGCGCGGCCGCATCATCGAGATCTACGGCCCGGAGTCTTCGGGAAAGACCACGCTCACGCTCCATGCGATCGCCAACGCGCAGCGCGCCGGCGGCATCGCGGCGTTCATCGACGCGGAGCACGCGCTCGACCCGGATTACGCGCAGAAGCTCGGTGTCGACATCGACGCGCTCCTGGTCTCGCAGCCCGACACGGGTGAGCAGGCGCTCGAGATCGCCGACATGCTCGTGCGCTCGGGTGCCATCGACCTCGTCGTCATCGACTCCGTCGCAGCCCTCGTGCCCAAGGCCGAGATCGAGGGCGAGATGGGTGACTCGCACGTGGGTCTGCAGGCCCGTCTCATGTCGCAGGCGCTCCGCAAGCTCACGGGTGGGCTCAGCCAGACGAACACCACGATGATCTTCATCAACCAGCTGCGCGAGAAGATCGGTGTGTTCTTCGGTTCGCCCGAGACCACCGCCGGCGGCAAGGCGCTGAAGTTCTACGCCTCCGTGCGTCTCGACATCCGACGCATCGAGACGCTGAAAGACGGCACGGATGCCGTGGGCAACCGCACCCGCGTGAAGGTCGTCAAGAACAAGATGGCCCCGCCGTTCAAGCAGGCCGAGTTCGACATCCTCTACGGCGTCGGCATCTCCCGTGAAGGCAGCCTGATCGACTTCGGAGTCGAGCACGGCATCGTGAAGAAGTCGGGAGCCTGGTACACGTACGACGGCGAGCAGCTCGGTCAGGGCAAGGAGAACGCCCGCAACTTCCTGCTCAAGAACCCCGACATCGCCGCGGACATCGAGAGCAAGATCAAGGTCAAGCTCGGCATCGGCCAGCCCAAGGTGGTCGAAGCGGCGGGCGACGAGCTGGCGGCTCGCCGGCCGGCCTGATGATCGACGGCAACGGGGGCGGGCCTCACGACGACGCGTCCGGGCTCGCCCCCGTCATCCCGCTCTTCGGTGGTGCCGTTCCGGCGGCGCCACCGTCGGCCCCGCGTCGCGCCGCGGCACCTCCTGTCGATGACGCCGCCGAGGTCGCGGGCCCCTGGCATGCGAGCTGGATCGACGACGTGAGCGACATCGCCGCTCCGTCCCGACCGGGTGATGCATCCGACGACGGGGGAGCGGCGGAGGCCGATCTCGCGGAGAAGACACTCCTGCGTCGGCTGCGCGGCAAGCGGCTCTCGGAGCGCGAGGCGCGTGACGTGCTCGCCCCGTTCGATCTCGATGACAGCGGGACCGAGCGCATCGTGGCGATGTGCCTGCGCAGCGGCTACCTCGACGACGCGGCTCTCGCCGAGCAGCTCGTTCACGTCGGAATGGACCGCAAAGGGCAGGGGCGCACCGTGATCGCGCGCACGCTGGCGTCGCGAGGCATCCCGCGGGATGTGGCCGACGAGGCGCTGCTCGCCCTCCCCGACGACGACCTGGAACGCGCGCTCGACTTCGCGCGCACCAAGGCGCGGTCGATGCGGTCGCTCGATCACGACACAGCCGTGCGCCGCCTCATGGGTCAGCTCGCGCGACGGGGCTACGGCGGCTCGCTCGCCACCACCGCGGCCAAGCAGGCGCTGCTCGAAGGGGGCGTGGGCACGTCCTCCGTCCGCTTCCGCTGATCGGCTGCCATCCGGCAGACGGCTCGTAGAATGGCGGGATCATGTCTTCCCCTTCCTCTGCGCCGACGCTCATCGCACCGTCGCTCGCCGCTCACGACGCCGCAGGGAACGCGCGCACGTACGAAGTGCGCACGTTCGGCTGCCAGATGAACGTCCACGATTCCGAGCGGCTCTCGGGCTCGCTCGAGAGTGCGGGGTACGTGCGGGCCGACGAGGGCTCCGAGGCCGACGTCATCGTGATCAACACGTGCGCCGTGCGAGACAACGCCGCCGGCAAGCTCTACGGCACCCTCGGGCACTTGAAGTCGCGCAAGGACAAGCACGACGGCATGCAGATCGCCGTCGGCGGCTGTCTCGCGCAGATGGACAAGGAGGCGGTGCTCGACAAGGCGCCGTGGGTCGATGTCGTCTTCGGCACGCACAACATGGGCTCACTGCCCTCCCTGCTCGAGCGCGCGCGGCACAACGGAGAGGCCGAGCTCGAGATCCTCGAGTCCCTCGAGGTGTTCCCTTCGACGCTCCCCACGAAGCGCGACTCGGCTCACAGCGGCTGGGTGTCGATCTCGGTCGGCTGCAACAACACGTGCACGTTCTGCATCGTTCCGAGTCTGCGCGGCAAGGAGAAGGATCGTCGTCCCGGCGACATCCTGAACGAGATCCGCCTGCTCGTCGACGACGGTGCCATCGAGGTGACGCTGCTCGGGCAGAACGTCAACTCGTACGGCGTCGAGTTCGGTGACCGTCACGCGTTCGGCAAGCTTCTGCGGGCTGCGGGCGAGATTCCCGGACTCGAGCGCATCCGGTTCACGAGTCCGCACCCTGCCGCCTTCACCGACGATGTGATCGATGCGATGGCCGAGACGCCGTCCGTGATGCCGCAGCTCCACATGCCGCTGCAGTCCGGATCCGATCGCATCCTCAAGGCGATGCGCCGCTCGTACCGCAGTGAGCGGTTCCTCGGCATCCTCGACCGGGTGCGCGCCAAGATGCCCGATGCCGCGATCACGACCGACATCATCGTCGGCTTCCCGGGCGAAACCGACGAGGACTTCGAAGAGACGCTCCGGGTCGTGGAGCAGGCGCGATTCGCGAGTGCTTTCACGTTCCAGTATTCGATCCGCGAAGGCACACCCGCCGCCACGATGCCCGATCAGGTTCCCAAGCACGTCGTGCAGGAGCGCTACGAGAGGCTCATGGCGCTGCAGGAGCGCATCAGCATCGAGGAGAACCAGAAGCAGCTGGGCCGCGAGGTGCAGGTTCTGGTGTCGTCCGCGGAGGGCAAGAAGGACGCCGAGACGCACCGGCTCACGGGTCGTGCAGAAGACAACCGACTCGTGCACTTCGAGGTTCCGGCAGACTCCGGGTTGCCGCGGCCGGGCGACGTCGTCACCGTCGTCGTCACCCACGCCGCACCGTTCCACCTGCTCGCCGACGCACCCGACGGGGCTCCGTTGCGCATCCGGCGCACGCGGGCGGGCGACGCCTGGGATCGCGCACAGGCCGAATCGTGCGGCATCCCCGCCGCACCCGCAGGCGACTCCGCGCCGCGCGCCGTGTCGCTCGGACTGCCGACGCTGCGCATCGGCGTGTGACCCCGGATCCGGCCGGTCCACCCGTCCTGTGGGCGGTGGTCGGCGCCACCGGAACAGGCAAGACCGCCCTCTCGCTCGATCTCGCCGAGGCGCTGGCCGCGCGCGGACGCAGGGCCGAGATCGTGAACGCCGACGCGATGCAGCTGTACCGCGGAATGGACATCGGCACGGCCAAGCTCCCCGAGGGGGAGCGGCGCGGCATCCCCCACCATCTCTTCGACGTGCTCGAGGTCACCGACGAGGCCGCGGTCGCCTGGTATCAGGATGCCGCGCGCGCGACGATCTCCGACATCCACCGTCGCGGTGCCGATGCGATCCTCGTCGGCGGCTCGGGCCTCTACGTCTCGAGCGTGCTCTACGACTTCCGCTTCCCGCCGCGCGATGCGGATACGCGTGCCGGGCTCGAGGCCGAGCTCGACCAGCACGGACCCGGCGCACTGTTCGCGCGTCTGCGCGAGGCCGATCCCCTGACGGCCGAACGCGTCGATCCGCGCAACGGTCGGCGGATCGTGCGGGCGCTCGAAGTGCTCGCGCAGGGCTCGGAGACCCACGGTGCCGCGCTTCCGGACGCGCCGGTGCTCTGGCACGAGCCGACGCGGGTGATCGGGGTGCAGGTCGCCCGCGATGTGCTCGTGGAGCGCCTCGACGAGCGCGTCCAGGCGATGTGGCGCGACGGTCTGCTCGACGAGGTCGAGCGGCTGCGCGGCGAACGACTCGACGACGGCGTCACGGCGCGCCGCGCCATCGGGTACGCGCAGGCGCTCGCGCAGCTGTCGGGCGAGAAGACCGAAGCCGAGGCGATCGCCGAGACGCAAGCGCTGACGCGGCGCTATGCGCGCCGGCAGGTGTCGTGGTTCCGTCGCTACGCCGACATCCTGTGGGTCGATCCGGGGGCGGATGCCGCAGCTCTGGCGGAGGCGAGCCGATGACCACCGGCATCCGGACCTTCTCCATCGGCGACACCGAGGCCGTGGTCGCGCTCTGGCACGCGGCGGGCCTCACCCGGCCGTGGAACGATCCCCACCGCGACATCGAGCGCAAGCTCGCGGTGCAGCCCGAGCTCTTCCTGGTGGCAGAGGCCGACGGCGGGGTCGTCGGCTCCGTGATGGCGGGGTACGACGGGCATCGCGGGTGGCTGTACTACCTCGCGGCCGATCCGGACCACCGGGGCCGGGGGATCGGGCGCGCCCTCGTCGCCGAAGCCGAGGCGCGGCTGCTCGCGCTCGGATGTCCGAAGGTGCAGCTGATGGTGCGGCCCGACAACGCCGCAGCACGGGGCTTCTACGAGGCTCTCGGCTACGAGACGTTCGAGACCTGGAACACCGGCAAGCGGCTCATCCCCGACGGCTGACGCGCGCGCGAGCCGGCTCTCCGCGGCATCCCTACAATTGAGGGATGCCGCACATCCTCCCCTTCACGAAGGGCCACGGAACCGGCAACGACTTCGTGATCATCGCCGACCCCGACGGATCGCTTCAGCTGAGCGACGATCAGGTCGCCGTCCTCTGCGACCGGCGCTTCGGCATCGGCGCCGACGGCACGCTGCGGGTGGTGCGTTCCGCAGCGCTCCCCGAGGGCGCGAGCACGCCGGATGCCGAGTGGTTCATGGACTACCGCAACGCGGACGGCTCGGCGGCGGAGATGTGCGGCAACGGCATCCGCGTCTACGTGCGCTACCTCCTCGATGCGGGCCTCGCGTCGCTCGCGCCGGGGGAGACCCTCCTCATCGGCACCCGGGCGGGGACGAAGGCCGTCACGCTCAGCGACCTGGGCTTCGAAGTCGATCTCGGCGTCTACCGCGTCGACGACAGCGACGTCCTCGTGCGCGCCAGAGGACTCGGTCCCGCTCGCCCGGGTGTCGGCATCGACGTGGGCAATCCGCACGTCGTCGTCGCCCTGCCTTCGCACGACGACCTCGACGGCCTCGACCTCACGGTGCAGCCCGTGATCGAGCCCGTGCCGGCGCACGGCGCGAACGTCGAGTTCGTCGTCCCGGCGCCCCTGCGCCCCACGGACGCGAGTCAGGAGAGCGTCGGAGAGATCCGGATGCGCGTGTTCGAGCGCGGCGTCGGCGAGACCCTGTCGTGCGGCACGGGTGTCGCCGCGGCAGCGCTCGCGGTGCGGCACTGGGCGGGGCCGCAGGGCCCGGACCGCTGGATCGTCGAAGTCCCGGGAGGAGTGCTGGGCGTCCGCATGGTCGCCGGACGCGTCCTGCTGTCGGGGCCGGCGACCCTGGTCTACTCGGGACAGGTCTCGCTCGCCTGACCGACCGCGCTCACGCCTCGATGATGTCGATCGGCTCGCTGCGGGGCGATCCGTGCCGGCGCACTCGGAGCACGCGGAATCCGCGCGCCGTCGATGCGCGATGCACGCTGAATCCGCTCGACAGTGTCGAGGCCAGCCAGCGCTGCAGCGAATCCGAGCCGAGGTTGCGCTGCACCACGAGCCACGCGTCGCTGCGCTCGTCGAGGCGGGGGATCCAGCGCTCGAGCAGTCCGTGCAGCTCGTTCTTGCCGACGCGGATCGGCGGATTCGAACGGATCGTGCGGAACGTGATGTCGTCGGGAACATCGTCGGGCAGCGACGCGTTGACATTGTCGAGGCCCAGCGCCTCGGCGTTGCGACGCACGAGGTCGAGGGCGCGCTCGTTGACATCGACGGCCCACACCGTCGCGTGCGGCGCGTCGATCGCCAACGACAGCGCTATCGGCCCCCACCCGCACCCGAGATCGAGAAGCTGCCCGCCCGGCGGGGGCGGAGGAGTTCCGCCCAGCAGGACGGACGTTCCCGAGTCGATGTGGTCGGGGCTGAACACACCACCGGCGGTGGTCACCTCGACATCACGACCCGCGAGACGCACGCGGATGCGGCGGAGATTCTCGGGACTGGCAGGGGACGCACTGAAATAGTGGTCACTCCCCATGGCGACGAGCGTAGCGGAGGACCTCCCCAGACGGGGAGGCTAGAGTGCACGGATGAACCGCGGAAGGCGCGGAATCATCCCGAAAGGATGACATGACGGATACCACCACCCCTCAGGGCACCGACGAGTCGGCGATCGATCCGGTCGACCGGGTCCTCGCGCGCGCGCAGGCGCACTCGAACGTCCAGGGGTTCGGCGGGGTTCGCGTCTTCGGGGCCGACCTCGGCCCGGCACAGGCGATCCAGGACTCGGCGACGGCCTACGGAACCGGCAGCGACGGCGATCAGTGGGACCGGGAGGAGCGCGCTGCGCTGCGGCGCGTACCGGGTCTCTCGACCGAGCTCCAGGACGTCACCGAGGTCGAGTACCGCCAGCTGCGACTCGAGAACGTCGTCATCGTCGGCGTGCATCCGCAGGGCGCCCAGGAGGATGCCGAGAACTCGCTCCGCGAGCTCGCCGCCCTCGCCGAGACCGCGGGCGCCGTCGTGCTCGACGGCGTCCTGCAGCGCCGCCCGCATCCGGATCCCGCGACCTACGTCGGCCGCGGCAAGGCGCAGGAGCTGCGCGACATCGTCGCCGCCGTGGGCGCCGACACCGTGATCGCCGACACCGAGCTCGCGCCGAGCCAGCGGCGTGCGCTGGAGGACGTCGTGAAGGTAAAGGTCATCGACCGCACGACCGTCATCCTCGACATCTTCAGCCAGCACGCGAAGAGCCGCGAGGGCAAGGCGCAGGTCGAGCTCGCCCAGCTCGAGTACCTGCTTCCGCGCCTGCGCGGCTGGGGTGACTCGATGTCGCGGCAGGCGGGTGGACAGGTCGGTGCCGGGGGCGCCGGCATGGGCTCGCGCGGACCCGGTGAGACCAAGATCGAGCTGGACCGACGCCGGATCCGCACCAAGATGGCCCAGCTGCGCCGTCAGCTGAAGGACTTCGCTCCGGCCCGCGAGGCCAAGCGCGCGGAGCGCAAGCGCAACACGATCCCGTCGGTCGCGATCGCGGGCTACACGAACGCCGGCAAGTCGTCACTGCTGAACCGGCTGACGAGCGCCGGCGTGCTCGTCGAGAACGCCCTGTTCGCCACCCTCGACGCGACCGTTCGGCGCTCCGAGACCGCGGACGGCCGCGTGTACACGCTCACCGACACCGTCGGATTCGTACGCAACCTCCCGCACCAGCTCGTCGAGGCGTTCCGCTCGACGCTCGAAGAGGTCGGCGAGTCCGACGTCATCGTGCACGTGGTGGACGCCTCGCATCCCGACCCGTCGGCGCAGCTGAAGACGGTGCGCGACGTAATCGGCGATGTGGGTGCGCGCGACATCCACGAGATCGTCGTGTTCAACAAGGTCGATCTCGTCGACGACGACCAGCGCATGGTGCTGCGCGGGCTGGCGCCCGATGCGCTGTTCGCGTCGTCGCGGACGGGCGAGGGCATCGACGAGCTCCGCGCAGTGATCGAGGCGGCCCTGCCGCTTCCCGCCGTCGAGGTGCACGCGGTGGTTCCGTACGACCGCGGCGACCTCGTGTCGGCTGCGCACGAGACCGGGCACATCGTGGCCCAGTCCCACGTTGAGGACGGAACGGCGCTGCACGCGTTCGTATCGGAGCGTCTGGCCGCCGAGCTGGCGCCCTTCACCCGATAGCGCGGTCGCTCTCCCTCAGTCGAGGGCGAGCGGACCGACCCCGGGGGTGGCGAACCCGAACACCGCGCCGAGGAACGCGTACTCCTTCTCGATGGCGTCCACGACGCTCTCCTTGCGACGGAATCCGTGTCCTTCACCCTCGTACAGCACGTAGGAGTGCGGTACTCCGTTCGCCGCCAGAGCGTCGCGCACGGCTTCGGACTGCGACGGCGGCACGACCTGGTCGTCGGCGCCCTGGAGGATCAGGACGGGCGAGCGGAAGGCCTCGAGCCGTGAGAGCGGCGAGCGTTCGCGGTAGACGTCGGCGGCATCCGGCAACGGCCCCACGAGCCCGTCGAGGTAGCGTGCCTCGAAATCGTGCGTGTCCTCCGCCAGTCGGGTGAGGTCGGCGACGCCGTAGCGGCTGATGCCGGCGCCGAACAGATCGGTCCGCGTCAGTGCGCACAGCACCGTCCATCCTCCCGCGGAGCCGCCGGCGATGGCCAGGCGTGCGGGATCGGCCACGCCGGCGGCGGCCAGCCCCCGGGCCGCCGCGGCGACGTCGTCGACGTCCACCACGCCCCATTGCCCGCGGAGCCGCTCGCGGTACGCGCGGCCGTAGCCGCTGGAGCCGCCGTAGTTGACGTCGAGCACGCCGATCCCACGGCTCGTGAGGTACGCGATCCGGGCGGATGCGGCGCCCCCGACGTGCGCCGTCGGTCCGCCGTGCACGAAGACGACGTAGGGCGGCAGCTCATCGTCCGGTCCGCTCACGGACGGATGCGTCGGCGGATAGGCGAAGGCGTGGACGGGGCCGTGCGGACCGTCCACCTCGATCGCCCGCGGCCGAGGCATCCACTCCTCGCCGCCCGGGACCTCCCCCACGCGGACGGCCTCGACCTCGCCCGAGTCCACGTCGATGCGCCACAGGCCTCCGGGCGAGACGCTCCCGGCGCCCGAGACGAGCACCGAGCCGCCGCGGGCGTCCTCGATCACGGCGCCGGCGGCGACCGGCACGGGCAGCACGCTCAGGCTGCCCGTTTCCGGGTCGAGGAGCACGAACTCGTCCGATCCGTGCGTGCGCACCGCGACGATGCGGCCGTCGTCGAGCACGCGGTACCAGCGATCGCCCAGCACCCACAGCGGTGCGCCGGTGTCGGCATCCGCGGGGGCGACGGGCTCCGCGGTCTCGGGGGAGTCCGCCGAGGCGCGGTACAGGTTCCATCGGCCCGTGGGGTCGTCGGAGTAGACCAGCTCGCCGTCGCTCGTCCACGTGGGCTGCAGCGGCGACGACGTGCCACCGGTGATCGTCGTCCACGACCGCACGACGGAGCCCTCGAGGCGTCCGATGCGGAGCTCCGACCGGTCCCAGGCCATGTCGGGGTGGTCCCAGGCGATCCACGCGAGGCGGCTGCCGTCGGGCGAGAGTGCGGGGTGCGCGACGAAGTCGCTGCCCCCGACGAGCGCCGTCACGGTGCCGTCGAGACCGATCTCCACGATCGCGCGAGGTGGCACGGCCGAGCCGTCGTGCGTCTCGCGCACCGCGAGCAGGCGCCCCCGCTGCCACGACAGTCCACCGAAGCGCACGTCGGCCCCCTCGGGAGTGAGCGCGACGGGGGAGTCGCCCTCTCGCACCATCCACACGCGCTGATCGGTCTTCTCGACGAACACGAGCGCGCCGTCATCGGTCGCGGTCCACGATCCGCCCCCGTACTCGTGCACACGCGACCGGGCGCTCCACGGTGCGGGCAGGACGTCGACGATCCCGTCTGCGCCGCGGCGCCGCACCGCCCCGCGACCGGCCTCCTCCGCAACGGTCTCACCCCACCAGATCTCGTCGCCGACGAAGCGGGCGCCGTCCAGGCGCGGGCTGGCGGCAGAGACGGCCTCGGCGGACAGGGGCGACGGCCAGGAGCCGTAGGGCAGGATGTCGGTCACTCCTCCACGCTACGCCGGGACCACGCAGACCCCCGTGCAACAGAGCGTCACACGTCGAGCCGGCCGCGCATGCCGGGGCTAGCATGGGGGCATCACAGGGCCCGTTCGCGGGTCCGGAGCGACAGCCGAGCCCGGCACCCGCCCGCGATGTCACCGCACTCCCGTGCGGTTCCGCGGCCGTCCGGCCATCTGTCCGCCCCCATCCGAGAGCACGTCATGTCGAACGACTCCCGCGTCCCGTCCGCCGACGGGCTCGTGCCGTTCTCCTTCGAGATCTACCCGCCGCGCCGGGCCGAAGGCCTGCCGGCGCTGCACGAGACGATCCGCCACCTCGCGGCATCCGGCCCCCGATTCATCTCCGTCACGTTCGGCGCCGGAGGGTCGACCGGCGGTCGCTCGCTCGAGGTGCTCACCCACATCCTGCGCGAGACCGACGTGCCGCCTCTCGCGCATCTCACCTGCGTGGGCAGTACGTACCCCGCCGCGACCGCACTCATCCGAGAGTTCCTCGACGCAGGGATCACGAGCTTCCTCGCCCTCCGCGGCGATCCGCCGGCGGGAGTGTCCGAGGACGACGTCTACCTCGGCGACCTCGAGAGCGCCGCCCAGCTCGTCCAGCTCATCCAGCGCGTGCAGGCCGAGCGCGAGCCGTACACCGAGTCGTCGCTGCCCGGTGTACCGGGCGCGGCGCGCGTCGATCGTCGTCAGAAGGCCGAGGTCGCCGTCGCGGCGTTCCCGAACGGGCATCCCCGCTCGCGGCATCCGCGCGAGCACATCGACGCGCTGCTGGCCAAGCAGGCCGCGGGTGCGACGTTCGCCATCACGCAGCTCTTCTTCCACGCCGACGACTACCTCGCCTTCGTCGCGCAGGCGCGCTCGGCGGGAGTCGTGATCCCGATCCTCCCCGGCATCATGCCGATCACCTCTCCGGGGCGCCTCCAGCGGGTGCTCGAGCTGAGCGGCGAGAGCCTGCCCGGAGAGCTCGCCGTGGCGCTCGAGGTCGAGCCGACGCCGGAGGGACGCCGCGAGATCGGGATCGCCTACGCCGCCGCACTGACGCGTGACGTCGTCGCCGGCGGGGCACCCGGCATCCACCTCTACGCCTTCAACAACCATGACACGGTGCTCGCGACGCTTCGCGAGGCCGGCATCACGACCGCCCTCGACAAGGAGACCGCACGATGACCGCCTTCCCCTCCGGAACGATCCTCGGATACCCCCGCATCGGCCGCCGCCGAGAGCTCAAGCGCGCCGTGGAGGCGCACTGGAGCGGCGCGCTCGACGAGCAGGGTCTCGAGCAGACCGCCGCCGAGCTGCGCCGCGCGACCCGCGAGCGCCTCGTCGGGCTCGGTCTCGGACGCGACGACTCCTCGATCCCCGAGTCGTTCTCGTACTACGACCAGGTGCTGGATGCGGCCCTCGCGGTGGGTGCCCTGCCCGAGCGATTCGCCGGACTCCGTGCCGTCGACGGCTCCATTCCCCTGTCGGCATACTTCACCGCCGCGCGCGGCGAGGGGGAGAGCGCTCCCCTGGAGATGACGAAGTGGTTCGACACGAACTACCACTACCTCGTGCCCGAGATCGGCCCCGAGACGGCGTTCGCGCTCTCGACCGACCGGTTCGCGCGCCAGGTCGCCGAGGCGACGGCCGACGGCGTCACGGTTCGACCGGTGGTCGTGGGACCTGTGACGCTGCTCGCCCTCGCGAAGGCATCGGATGCCGCCCCGGCGGGCTTCGATCCCCTGAGCCGTCTCGACGACCTCCTGCCCGTCTACGCGGAGCTGCTGGCATCGCTGCGGGTGGCGGGCGCGGAGTGGGTGCAGCTCGACGAGCACGCGCTCGTGAGTGAGAGCCTTCCGGCCGCTCCTTCCGCCCTCGCGCAGGCCGCGGCGCGCGCCTACGCCGTGCTCGGCGCGTCGACCGATCGGCCGGACATCGTCGTGGCCGCCGGCTACGGCCCGCTGTCGACCGAGGCGTGGACGGCGTTGGCCGCTGCCCCCGTCGAGGCGCTGGCGATCGACCTCCACCGCGGCGGAGTGCCGACGGCGGTGCCGGGGCTCGAAGGCAAGGCGCTCGTGGGAGGCGTCATCGACGGCCGCAACATCTGGCGAGGCGACCTCGCGGGGGCGTGGGATCGCCTGGAGGCACTCCGCGGCCTCGGCGCGGCATCCGTCGCCGTCGGCACGTCGACCTCTCTCCAGCACGTGCCGCACGATGTCGCCGACGAGAGCGCGCTCGACCCGCGTCTCGCGTCGTGGCTCGCCTTCGCCGATCAGAAGGTCGGCCAGGTCGTGACGCTCGCACGCGGACTCGACGACGGGCGGGCGGCGATCGACGACGCCGTGGCCGCGGCATCCGCCGCCCTCGCCGACCGCCGCGACGCTCCGGGCGTCCGCGACGGGGCGGTCCGCGCGCGCGCGGCCAGACTCACCCCCGCCGACTTCTCGCGCGGCGACGACGAGACACGCGCGTCGGCGCAGCACGCCGCCCTCGGCCTCCCGGTGCTGCCGACGACGACGATCGGGTCGTTCCCTCAGACCGCCGACATCCGACGTGCACGTGCCCGCCACGGCAGGGGCGACCTCGCGACGGAGGAGTACGAGCAGTTCCTGCGCGAGGAGATCGCGCGCGTCGTCGCTCTGCAGGAGGATCTCGGTCTCGACGTCCTCGTGCACGGCGAGCCCGAGCGCAACGACATGGTGCAGTACTTCGCCGAGCACCTCGACGGCTTCACGGTCACCGAGAACGGCTGGGTGCAGTCGTACGGCTCGCGGGCCACACGGCCCTCGATCCTGTGGGGCGATGTCGCGCGTCCGGCGCCCATCACGGTGCGCTGGGCGGAGTACGCGCAGTCTCTGACCGCCAAGCCCGTCAAGGGCATGCTCACCGGGCCCGTGACGATCCTCGCGTGGTCGTTCGTGCGCGACGACCAGCCGCTCGCCGACACCGCGAACCAGGTGGCCCTCGCCCTCCGGGACGAGATCGCCGACCTCGAGGCCGCCGGCATCGGCATCGTCCAGGTCGACGAGCCGGCGCTGCGCGAGCTGCTTCCGCTCACCCGGGCCGCGCAGCCCGCGTACCTCGACTGGTCGGTGGGCTCGTTCCGCCTCGCGACGGCCGGTGCCGCCGATGCGACGCAGGTGCACACCCACCTCTGCTATTCCGAGTTCGCCGTCGTGATCGACGCCATCGCGGCGCTCGACGCCGACGTGACCTCGATCGAGGCCGCCCGCAGCCGCGGCGAGGTCATCACCGACATCGCCGAGTCGGGCTTCTCGCACGGTGTGGGGCCCGGCGTCTACGACATCCACTCGCCGCGCGTCCCGTCGGTCGATGAGATCGCCGAGCTGCTCGAGCGCGCCGCCACCGAGCTGCCGCTGCGCCAGGTGTGGGTCAACCCGGACTGCGGGCTGAAGACGCGGGGCTACGACGAGACGGTGGCGTCGCTGCGCAATCTCATCGACGCCACCGGGCGCGTGCGCGAACTCATCTCCGTCAGCGTGTAGCGGACGCCGGCCCGGATGCCTCGGCCTCCGCCTCTTCGGGGCGGGGCTCCGGGGCATCCGTCGCGTCGGCGTCTCCCGCGGCGATCTCGTCGTCGGCGACGGCGTCGCCCTCGCCCCGCTCCTCGGGACGTCGCTGGAGCATCTCCAGGACTCCGCCGACCACGAGCGCGACGACGAGCACCAGCAGGATGTCGCCGACACCGAGCGGTCGCAGGGTGAACAGCCACAGCACGGCGAGCACGGCGATCCCGACGCGCACCGCGACGCGGCGGCGGCCGAGCCATCCTCCGAATCCGCCGGTGTCGAGCCCGCGGGCGGCCAGGGAGCGGCGTGCGGAGGCGTTGAGGGAATCGATCGTGGCGCGCGTGCGGCGTGCCGGGGTCGAGCGCCCGCTGAGCCAGCCCGCGAACGCGACCACGACGCCCAGCAGCGCGACGATCCACGACGTCTGGCGCATGTCGTCGATGAGCTGCGCGTAGATGACATCGAGCGCCGACGGTGAGAGCCCCAGCTGACCGGCCGCGATGCCCACCGCGGTCGAGCCGAGGCCGAGCGCGACGCCGAGCGACGCGCCGCCGAGGGCGAGCCCGATACCGGTGCCGACGACGGCGACGCTGCGGCGGCGCGCGAGCAGGATGCCGAGGGCGAACAGGGCGAGGGTGACGACGGGCAGCCACCATCCCGTCGTCGCAGCGATCGCGTAGGCGGTGCGGATCGTGGTGAGCGTCTCACCGGAGCCGATGATCACGGTGCGGTCGACGGCGGGGATGAGGCGCGCGACGCCGATTCCTCGGTCGACGAGCGTCTGAGAGACGCGTTCCACGATGGGGCCGAGCGCGATGCCGACCCCGTCGGAGGTCATGACCACCACACCGCCGCCGTCGGAGGTGGAGGCGAGCGTCAGTGCGCGGTGCGCACCGCGCACGGTCGTGGCCCAGATGTCGCTGAAGGCATCGCCCTGCACGACCGTCGTGACGGTCGACTCGACGAGGCCCGTCAGTGCGTCGGCGGCCGGCTGGCGGAGGAGGTCGAGCGCCGCCGCCGCGCGCGGACCCATCCCGAGATCGGTGATGCCGTCGAAGACGGTGTCGGTGAGATCGGTGAAGTCCACCTGCGCGTCGATCGCGGTCATCGTCTCATCGATGATCATCGACTGCACGGCGGGGTCGTCGACCAGGGGCGCGAGCGTCTCGACGAACGAGTCCTCGTCGACCAGCTGCACACGCGCCCAGGCTCCGGCGATCGAGACCGGGACGAGGATCGCCGCGATCACGATGCACAGCGCGGACAGGAAGGCGCGCCAGCGGCCGCCGTCCGCAGGTTCGCGCGACCTGCGCTGGATCAGCTCGGCGTTCTCTTCCTCCAGCCGGCGCACGCGCTCGGCGAGGGCATCGGCATCGGTCGTGGTGGGGGGCATGCGCCCATCATGGCGCGCCGGAAGCGCGCGCGCACCGCCCTGATCGCGCAGGGAGGGCCTCAGACGGCTCGCAGGACCGCCACGACCTTGCCGAGCACGACGGCGTCGTCGCCGAGGATGGGTTCGAAGGCGGAGTTGCGGGGGAGCAGCCAGGTGTGACCGTCGCGCTGCCGGAAGGCCTTGACCGTCGCCTCTCCGTCGAGCATCGCCGCGACGATGTCGCCGTTGCTCGCGGTGTTCTGCGAGCGCACGACGACCCAGTCGCCGTCGCAGATTGCGGCGTCGATCATCGACTCGCCCACGATCTTCAGCATGAAGAGGTCGCCCTTGCCGACCAGCTGGCGGGGGAGCGGGAAGATCTCCTCGACCTGCTGATCGGCCGTGATGGGCACACCGGCGGCGATGCGACCGACGAGCGGCACCATCGCCGCGTCGCCGACGCTGGGCGCGGAGTCGGCGGGGTTCTCGGTGGCCATGCCGGGAAGGTCGATGAGCACTTCCATCGCCCGGGTCTTGCCGGCGTCGCGCCGCAGATATCCGCTGAGTTCGAGCTGATTGAGCTGGTGGGTGACGCTGGACAGCGACTTCAGGCCGACGGCGTCGCCGATCTCGCGCATGCTCGGCGGGTAGCCGTGACGGGCGATCGAGCGCTGGATGACCTCGAGGATCGCCATCTGCTTGTCGCTGAGGCTGCGACGCCGTCGCGTCTGGGGCTTGTCGACCTTCTCGCGTCCGCTGTCGTCGCTCATGTCCCAGCTCCGTTTCTCGCCGCGTGCGCCGCCGCGGGGATGGTGTCGGTGCGCGATCCCGTCGGTGCGATCGCGCATCGGTCTTCGAATGTCGGAGGCCCGTGGTGGGGTGATCTCATCGAAACCGTATCCGGATCGGACGGCGAGACCGCGGAGATCGTGCGCGTGTCGCGTTCGAAAGATCCGGATTCGGAATCGGTGTTGACAGCCTAGAACATCGAAGATAACTTCGGAACAGAGATTCGCAGGCCCGCCTCCCGGCCGAGACGGGACTGCGAATCTCTCCTCGGACAACAGGAGCACACCATGACCGCGATCGGCATCACCGCCCCCGCCGCGTTCCACACCGGCACCCGGCTGCGACTCACGCAGCGCGGCCGGCGCGTCCTCGCGTTCGTCGCCGCGCTGCCCGCGGTGATCGCCCTCGCCTTCGCGATCGTCGGCGGCGGATCGGCTCTCGCGTCGCTCGACGAGGCGCCCGTCGCGTCGTTCGAGACCGTGCTGGTCGGACCCGGCGACTCGCTGTGGTCGCTCGCCGAGCAGATCGCGCCGCAGGCCGATCCGCGCGATGTGGTCGATGACCTCGTCCGTCTCAACGCGCTCGGCGGCGTGACCGTTTCGGTCGGCCAGGAGCTCGCGATCCCGCTCGAGTACGTCGCAGGAGAGTAGTCCCCTCCCCACGCAGCGAGCGAGTCGCCTCGTGACGGTCGGGTCTGCCCCGCCATCCACCCGCTCTAAAATGGGACGGGTGACCGATCTCGAGGACTTGCCCCTCCGCGCGGACCTCCGCGGCCTGAAGCCGTACGGAGCACCGCAGGCGCCCCTTCCCGTTGCACTGAACGTGAACGAGAACACGCATCCGGTGCCCGAGGAAGTCGCGGACGACATCCTCGACTCGATCGCGATCGCCCTCCGTGAAGTGAACCGCTACCCCGATCGCGAGTTCACCGAACTGCGCGAAGGCTTCGCCGACTATCTGGGGCACGGGTTGACCCGCGACCAGATCTGGGCGGCCAACGGGTCGAACGAAGTGCTGCAGCACGTCCTGCAGGCCTTCGCCGGACCGGGTCGCACGGCGTTCGGCTTCGCGCCGACGTATTCGATGTATCCGCTGCTGGCCCGCGGTACCGGCGCCGAGTGGATCGCCGGCACCCGGGAGCACGATTACACGCTCGTCGCGGAGACCGCGGCGGCGCAGGTGGCGGATGCTGCTCCCGATGTCGTCTTCCTCTGCGCTCCGAACAATCCGACGGGCACTCCGCTCCGACTCGACGTCATCGAGGCCGTGTACGACGCGACCGACGGGATCGTGGTCGTCGACGAGGCCTACCAGGAGTTCGCCCCGCGCGACGAGCAGTCCGCGCTGACACTCCTCCCCGAGCGCCCCCGACTGGTGGTCTCGCGCACCATGAGCAAGGCGTTCGCATTCGCCGGGGCGCGGGTCGGCTACCTCGCCGCCGACCCGGCGGTCATCGACGCCCTGCGGCTGGTCCGGCTGCCGTACCACCTCAGCGCTCTCACCCAGGCGGCAGCATCCGCGGCTCTGCGCCACGCGCCCGTCATGCTCGGCACGGTCGACGAGATCGTCGCCGAGCGCGATCGCATCTCCGCCACTCTCGCCGCGCTCGGGTACACGCCGCACGAGTCGTGGACGAACTTCGTGCTGTTCTCCGGAGTCGACGACCCGGCCTCGACCTGGCAGGCGCTGTACGACCGCGGCATCCTGATCCGCGACGTCGGGATCCCGCACAGCCTGCGCGTCACGGCGGGTACGGCGGAGGAGTCGACGGCGTTCCTCGAGGCGCTCGCGTCGATAGGATCGGCGGCATGAGCGCACTCGATCCCCGATCCCACCGCACGGCGTCGCTGCGGCGCGCGACGAGCGAGTCCTCCGTCGAGCTCGAGCTCGACCTCGACGGCACGGGGCGCAGCCACATCGACTCCACCGTGCCCTTCTTCGACCACATGCTGACGGCCTTCGCGAAGCACTCGCTGACCGATCTCACGGTGCGCGCCTCGGGCGACACCGACATCGACGCGCACCACACCGTGGAAGACATCTCCATCGTTCTCGGTCAGGCGATCCGCGAGGCCCTCGGTGACAAGTCCGGGATCGCGCGCTACGGCGACGCCCTCGTTCCGCTCGACGAGGCGCTCGCCCAGGCCGTCGTCGACATCTCCGGTCGCCCGTATCTCGTGCACAGCGGCGAACCGGTCGGCTTCGAGCACCATCTCATCGGCGGACACTTCACGGGGTCGCTCGTGCGTCACACCTTCGAAGCTCTCGCGTTCAACGGCGGTCTGACGGTGCACGTCCGGGTCATCGAGGGGCGCGATCCCCACCACATCGCGGAAGCGGAGTACAAGGCGTTCGCCCGAGCCTTCCGTCAGGCGAAGGCCCTCGACCCCCTCGTCGAGGGGATCCCGAGCACGAAGGGCGCGCTGTGACCGATCGCCCGCTGGTCGCGGTGCTCGACTACGGCTCCGGCAACGTCCACTCCGCGGTCAAGGCCCTCGAAGCGGCCGGTGCCGACGCGCGGCTCACGAAGGACCGCGGACTCGTGATGGATGCCGACGGGCTCGTGGTGCCCGGTGTCGGGGCGTTCAGCGCCGTCATGGAGGCACTGCGCGCGAGTCGCGGCGACGAGCTCATCGACCGCCGCCTCGCGGGCGGACGCAAGGTGCTCGGGATCTGCGTCGGCATGCAGGTTCTCTTCGAGCGCGGCGTCGAGCGCGGCGTCGACACGGAGGGCATGGGGGAGTGGCCGGGTGTCGTGACCGAGCTCGACGCCCCCGTCCTGCCGCACATGGGCTGGAACACCGTCGAGCCCGGCGAGGGATCGGTGCTCTTCCGCGGCATCGAAGACGAGCGCTTCTACTTCGTGCACTCGTTCGGCGCCCAGCAGTGGCTCCTCGACGTGATCCCGCCGTTCCCGCAGCCCGCCCTGACGTGGTGCACCTACGGCCAGCCGTTCCTCGCGGCCGTCGAGAACGGCCCCTTGTCGGCCACGCAGTTCCACCCCGAGAAGTCCGGCGAGGCCGGCATCCGGCTCCTGTCCAATTGGATCGGCAGCCTCCGCGGGGCTACCCTCTGAACTCGTGCCACGGCCCGCTCTTCGGGCCGCCGGCATCCTTCCCGTGAACCGAACCCAGGGACTCATGAACGACTTCGCCTCCACGCCCGAGCTCATCCTCCTTCCCGCTGTCGACGTCGCCGGCGGAAAGGCCGTGCGCCTCACGCAGGGGGAGGCGGGCTCGGAGACGAGCTACGGCGACCCCGTCGACGCCGCGGTGGACTGGGCCCGTCAGGGCGCGCAGTGGATCCACCTCGTCGACCTCGACGCCGCCTTCGGTCGCGGCAGCAACGCGCACATCATCCGCAAGGTCATCAAGCAGGTGCGCGGTGTGCAGGTCGAGGTGTCGGGCGGCATCCGCGACGACGAGTCGCTCGAGGCCGCCCTCGAGTCGGGTGCCGCGCGCATCAACCTCGGCACGGCAGCCCTCGAGAACCCCGAGTGGGCCGCCGACGTGATCGGCCGCTACGGCGAGGTCATCGCGGTGGGCCTCGACGTCCGCGGCACGACGCTCGCCGCGCGCGGCTGGACCCGCGACGGCGGAGACCTCTGGGATGTGCTCACGCGTCTCGAGTCCGCCAACTGCAGCCGCTACGTCGTGACCGACGTCACGAAGGACGGCACGCTGCAGGGCCCGAACATCGAGCTCCTGCGCGAGATGACGTCGCGCACCCCGAAGCCGGTCGTGGCATCGGGGGGCATCTCGAGCCTCGACGACATCGCCGCCCTGCGCGAGCTCGTGCCGCTCGGCGTCGAAGGCGCCATCGTCGGCAAGGCCCTCTATGCGGGTGCGTTCACGCTCGCCGAGGCTCTGGATGTCGCCGGACACTGATCCCTCGGCGGGTGCGGCCGACGCCTGCGACCATTCCGCCGACTCCGCCGGTGTGCCCTGGGCGGGCCGGAGCTTCGAGCCGAACCCGCACGCGGGGGACGACGGGTCCGCCGATCCCGCCCTGCTCGGCGCGCTCACCGCTTTCCACACAGGCTCGGGCGACCCCGCCGCTGTGGTCGACGCGTACCGATCCGCTCGGCTGCTGATCCCGCTGGTCGCCGAGAAGGGCGACCACGGCGTCGGTCCGCACGGTCTCGAGGTCGACAAGACGCAGGAGCTGTCGATCGTCACGGTCGCCGCTCCCGACGGGCGCCGCGTGCTGCCGGTGTTCACCTCCGTCGCGGCTCTGTCGCGCTGGGATCCCTCGGCCCGTCCCGTGCCGGCCGACGGGATCCGCACGGCACTGTCGGCCGTCGACGACGAGACCGATCTCATCGTCATCGACCCGGGCTCCGACACGGAGTTCGTCCTCCGGCGTCCCGCCGTCTGGGCGATCGCACAGGGTCACGCGTGGGAACCGAGCTTCGCGTCGACCGAGGTCTACGCCGGACTCCAGGCGAGCGTCGGCGGTGAGCTGGCGGTGCTCGACCTCGCCGTCGCGCCCGGCGATCCCTCCGGCCGCCTCCGCGGACCCGAGCTCGTCGTGGTGCTCGAGCTGATGCCCGGTCTCGACCAGGCCGAGCTCGACGCCGTGCTGCAGCGGCTCGCGCGACGCTGGGCGGCGGATGACCGTATCGCGGTGCTCGTGGACTCGCTCACCGTGAAGCTGGTCCGCACTCAGGTCGACGGAGGGCCTGACGCCTAAGGTTGACATCGTGCACCCCTTCGAAGGACGCCCGTGGCTCGCCGCCTACGCCGAGGGGGTGCCGGCCGACATCGAGCCGGTCACCGAGACTCTCGTCGACATGATCGAGGCCTCCGTCGCCCGCCACCGCGGCGCCGTCGCGCTCGAGTTCTTCGGCGCCACCACGACCTACGCGGAGCTGGGGGAGCAGATCGCCCGCGCCGCCGCGGGGCTGCGCAAACTCGGCGTGCAGCCCGGCGACCGCGTCGCGCTCATCCTCCCGAACTGCCCGCAGCACGTCGTGGCGTTCTACGCCGCGCTGCGGATCGGCGCGATCGTCGTCGAGCACAATCCGCTCTACACGCCGCGGGAGCTGCGTCACCAGTTCGAGGTGCACTCGGCCGTGGTCGCGGTCGTGTGGAACAAGGTCGTCGACACCGTGGCGGAGTTCCCCTCCGACATCGCCCCCCGCGAGATCGTCTCCGTCGACCTCGCCGACGCGCTGCCGTTCGGCAAGCGCCTCGCCCTGCGTCTCCCCATCGCGAAGGCCCGCAAGGCGCGCAGCGCCCTGACGGCGAAGCCCCGGAGTGCGGCGGTCGCGTGGGCGAAGGTCGTCGGGTCGCGCCCGATCACCCGCAAGGCCGCGCGGCCCGCGCTCGACGACATCGCGGTGCTGCAGCTCACGAGCGGCACCACCGGCACCCCGAAGGCCGCCATCCTGACGCACCGCAACCTCCGCTCCAACGCCGAGCAGTCGCGCGCCTGGGTTCCGGGCATCCGCGAAGGCGATGAGGTGTTCTACGGCGTCCTCCCCCTCTTCCACGCCTACGGGCTCACCCTGTGCCTGAGCGTCGCAATGTCGCTGGGGGCGCGTCTCGTGCTCTTCCCGACCTTCGACGTCGATCTGGTGCTCGATGCCGCACGCACGTCGCCCCCCACGTTCCTGCCCGCCGTCCCGCCGATCTACGACGCCCTGAGCCGTGGAGCGATCCGTCGCCGGATCGGGCTGGGTTCGATCCGCCACGCCATCTCCGGCGCGATGAGCCTGCCCCTGGCGACGGTGCAGCGCTGGGAGGACGCCACCGGCGGCCTGCTCGTGGAGGGCTACGGGATGACGGAGTCCTCGCCGATCTCGATCGGCAACCCGATGGGTCCCTCTCGTCGCCCCGGCACCGTCGGGGTGCCGTTCCCCAGCACCGACATCCGCGTCGTCGATCCAGACGATCCGTCGATCGACCGAGGACCCGGGGAGGAGGGCGAGCTGCTCGTCCGCGGTCCTCAGGTGTTCCGCGGCTACTGGCACCTGCCCGACGAGACCTCGCGCACTCTCCTCGAGGGCGGCTGGCTGCGCACCGGAGACATCGTCACCGTGTCGGAGGACGGCTTCGTCACGATCGTCGACCGGATCAAGGAGCTCATCATCACGGGCGGGTTCAACATCAGCCCGACCGAGGTCGAGCAGGTGCTGCTGCTGCATCCGGATGTCGACGAGGCCGCCGTCGTTGGCCTGCCCCGAGCCGACGGAAGCGAGAGCGTCACGGCCGCCGTCGTGCTGCGCGAGGGCGCGGTCTTCGACGCGGCGGGCATCCGCGACTTCTGCCGCGCGCACCTCACCGCCTACAAGGTGCCGCGCGCCGTCGTGGAGCGGTCCGAGCTGCCGCGATCGCTCATCGGCAAGGTGCTCCGCAAAGACGTGCGGGCGGATCTGATGGCCGCCGCCGACGCGGGATGACTCCGCGGGTCAGGTGACCGGGCCGGTCCACTTCTCGCCCGGTCCCTTGCCGATGGGGTCGGGGATGACGGATGCTTCGCGGAACGCCAGCTGCACCGAGCGCAGACCGTCGCGCAGCGAACGCGCGTGCATGTCGCTGATCTCCGGTGCGCCGGCGGTGATGAGGCCGGCGAGGGCGTTGATGAGCTTGCGCGCCTCGTCGAGGTCGGTCTGCGTCGCCGGGTCGTCGGCGAGACCGGTCTTGACGGCGGCGGCGCTGAGGAGGTGCACGGCGGTGGTCGTGATGACCTCGACGGCCGGGACGTCGGCGATGTCGCGGGTGGCCTCCGAGGCCGCTCGCTCCTGCTCCTCCCAGCGCGCGCGGCGCGCGGCATCCGGAGCCGTCTCTTCGACCGTCGAATCGTCGTCCGCGCCCTGAATCGTGTCCACGCCACTCTCTCTGCTAAACTGATGCGGGCTCCGGAGCGTTCTGCTCCGGATGCGAAAGAGGATCACATCCCACCCGCGCTTGCCGTTCCAGGCTACCGGGTCATGCACTCCACCCCGACCGTGCCAACGGCCGGGGTTGACCAGGGTGCGAAGGCCGGCGCTCACGCGTCGTGCGGGTGGACTGTGCTGCTTTTTCCGCCGTCATCCGCACGAAGAGGAGTTCCGCATCAGCGATCCCCGCACCAATGACCGCATCCGCGTTCCCGAGGTCCGCCTCGTGGGTCCCGCAGGAGAGCAGGTCGGCGTCGTCCGCATCGAGGTGGCGCTGCGTCTGGCACAGGATGCCGACCTCGATCTGGTCGAGGTGGCCCCAGACTCGAAGCCGCCCGTCGTCAAGATCATGGACTACGGGAAGTTCAAGTACGAGGCAGCGCAGAAGGCCAAGGAGGTCAGGCGCAATCAGGCGAACACGGTCCTCAAGGAGGTCCGCTTCCGTCTGAAGATCGAGGCGCACGACTACATCACCAAGCTCAAGCGCGCCGAAGGCTTCCTGCAGTCGGGTGACAAGGTCAAGGCCATGATCCTCTTCCGCGGTCGCGAGCAGTCGCGCCCCGAGCAGGGCGTGCGTCTGCTCCGCAAGTTCGCGGAGGACGTCGCCGAGTTCGGAACGGTCGAGTCGAACCCCACGATCGACGGTCGCAACATGGTCATGGTGGTCGCACCGCACAAGAACAAGTCCGAGGTCAAGACGGAGCAGAACGCCGCTCGCGCAGCCAACAAGGAAGCGGCGCGCAATGCCCGCGGCGGCGCTCGAGACGGTGCCGCAGACTCCGACGCGAAGTCGGACGCGGCCGAGGCTCCGGCCGAATAGGCCCCACAGTCTCCCGCTCCGGCGGGTATCGACTCCCGCCGAGGCGGGATACACAACGAAGGAAGAGAAATGCCGAAGCAGAAGACCCACTCGGGTGCCAAGAAGCGATTCAAGGTCACCGGCAGCGGAAAGCTCATGAAGCAGCAGGCCGGTATGCGGCACAACCTCGAGGGCAAGTCGTCGCGTCGCACGCGTCGCCTCAACCAGGAGCAGGTCCTTGCTCCCGGTGACGCCAAGCAGGCCAAGAAGCTCCTCGGCCGCTGACGCGCGCCGACGCACGAATAGGAACGAAACGAAATGGCTAGAGTCAAGCGGGCGGTAAACGCCCACAAGAAGCGTCGCGTCATCCTCGAACGCGCCTCGGGTTACCGTGGCCAGCGTTCGCGTCTGTACCGCAAGGCGAAGGAGCAGGTCACCCACTCGCTCGTCTACGCGTACCGCGACCGTCGCAAGCGCAAGGGCGACTTCCGTCGCCTGTGGATCCAGCGCATCAACGCTGCGAGCCGCCAGAACGGCATCACGTACAACCGCTTCATCCAGGGCCTCGGCCTCGCGGGTGTGCAGGTCGACCGTCGCATGCTCGCCGAGCTCGCCGTGAACGAGCCCGCCACGTTCGCGTCGCTCGTCGCGACCGCGAAGAAGGCGCTGCCCGAGAACGTCAACGCCCCCAAGGCGTAAGCACCTCGGCACTCTTCGTCGACAGGGCGTCCTCCTCCGGGAGGGCGCCCTTTCGCATGTCGCGGATGCTGCGGGCCGTATGCTGATCCCGTGCTCGAGAACCCACGTTCCCCGCGCGTGCGCGCCGTTGCGAAGCTCACCAAGCGCAGTGCGCGCCAGGAGACGGGGCTGTTCCTCCTCGAGGGGCCGCAGTCGGCCCGCGAAGTGCTGCTGCACCGCCCCGAGACGCTCGTGGAGATGTACGCGACGCCGACCGCGATGGAGCGGCATCCGGATGTCCGCGACGCGGCGCGCGATGCCGGCATCGACGTGCAGTTCACGACCGAGGCCGTGCTCGACGCGATGGCCGACACCGTGACACCGCAGGGGATCGTGGCCGTCGCGCGTCAGTCGCCGACGTCGATCCGCGACGTGTTCGCCCACGCACCCCGCCTCGTGGCGATCTGCGAAGAGGTCCGCGATCCGGGCAACCTCGGCACGATCATCCGGGCGGCGGATGCGGCGGGCGCCGACGCGGTGATCCTCACCGGCCGCACCGTCGATCTGTACAACCCGAAGGTCGTCCGGGCGACGACGGGGTCGCTGTTCCATCTGCCCGTCGCGGTCGGTGTCGACCTCGCCACGGCGGTCGAGCGCGCGCACAGCGCGGGACTGCGGGTCATCGCCGCCGACGTCGGGGGAGAGGACTTCCTCGCCTCCCGGCACGTGCTCGCCGAGCCGACCGCGTGGCTGTTCGGCAACGAGGCGCGCGGCCTCGACGACGAGGCGCTCGCGCACGCGGATATGGCCCTGCGGCTGCCGATCTACGGCTCCGCGGAGTCGCTCAACCTCGCCACCGCGGCCAGTGTCTGCCTGTACGAGAGTGCCTTCGCGCAGCGCGCGGCATCCTGAATCCGACCTCCTCCGGGCACCCCTGCAAAACGTTTCCCTTCGGTTACAAGTACGTAACCGTGCGGCGCATCCGCTGGGAAGGTCCGTCGTCGCCGCCCTAGGGTGAAACGCATGGCGACATCTGAACACGAACCCGCGCCGCGCACGTCGAACATCAACGTGAAGCGTGGAGAGCCGCTCGTGGTCGTCGAGAACGTCGACAAGCACTACGGCGAGCTGCACGTCCTGAAAGACATCAACACCGTCGTCACGCGCGGCGAGGTCGTCGTCGTGATCGGGCCCTCCGGGTCGGGCAAGTCGACGCTGTGTCGCGCGATCAACCGCCTGGAGACGATCGACTCCGGCAGGATCTCGATCGACGGCGTGCCTCTCCCGGAAGAGGGCAAAGCGCTCGCGACGCTCCGCGCGGACGTGGGAATGGTGTTCCAGTCCTTCAACCTGTTCGCGCACAAGACGGTGCTCGAGAACGTGACGCTCGGTCCGATCCAGGTGCGCAAGATGTCGAAGAAGGATGCCGAGGAGAAGGCGATGGCTCTCCTCGACCGCGTCGGCGTGGCCAACCAGGCGCGCAAGATGCCGAACCAGCTCTCCGGCGGTCAGCAGCAGCGCGTCGCGATCGCCCGCTCGCTCGCCATGAGCCCGAAGCTCATCCTGATGGACGAGCCGACCAGCGCCCTCGACCCCGAGATGATCAACGAAGTGCTCGACGTCATGATCGGCCTCGCCGCCGACGGCATGACCATGATCGTCGTGACCCACGAGATGGGCTTCGCCCGCAAGGCGGCCGACCGCGTGCTGTTCATGGCCGACGGCGCGATCGTCGAAGAGGCGACCCCCGAGCAGTTCTTCACGAACCCCCAGAGCGCGAGGGCCCAGGACTTCCTGTCCAAGATCCTCGAGCACTGAGATCAAGCCTCGACCGTTCGCGCGGTCGAGACCGAGAGGGGCCGTCACGAACGGTCCCCGACACAGCAAAGGACGATGACATGAAGCGAATGAGACTTCCGCTGATCGCGCTGGCAGCCGCCGGCGCGCTCGCGCTCTCCGCGTGCGCAGGAGGAACTCCCGCCGCGGAGGAGACCAGCGCGGCACCCGTCGAAGAGGTGACCTTCGAGGCAGGCACCACGATGGCCGCGCTCAACGAGGCCGGCACGATCACGATCGGCACCAAGTTCGACCAGCCCCTGTTCGGGCTCGTCGGACCCGACGGCACTCCCGAGGGCTTCGACGTCGAGATCGGCAAGCTCATCGCGAGCGAGCTGGGCATCCCCGCCGACAAGATCGAATGGAAGGAGTCGGTCTCGGCCAACCGCGAGCCCTTCATCCAGAACGGCGAAGTCGACATCGTCATCGCGACCTACACGATCAACGACAAGCGCAAGGAGGTCGTCTCGTTCGCCGGTCCGTACTACATGGCCGGACAGTCGATCCTGACGCTCGCCGACAACGAGGACATCACGAGCGAAGACGACCTCGTCGGAGAGCCCGTCTGCTCCGTCACGGGCTCGACCCCCGCCGCGAAGCTGGCCGAGATCGGCGCCGAGCCGGTCCTGACCGACACGTACTCGAACTGCCTCGAGCCGCTGCGCAGCGGCGCCGTCGTGGCCGTGTCGACCGACAACGTGATCCTCGCGGGCCTGGCCGCCCAGAACGAGGGCGAGTTCAAGGTCGTCGGCACGCCGTTCACCGAGGAGCCCTACGGCATCGGCCTCGCGCTGGAGGACACCGACTTCCGCGAGTGGATCAACACGACCCTCGAGAAGATCTACGAGGACGGCCGCTACGAAGAGGCCTGGAACAAGACGGCCGGCACGGTCCTCGAGTTCGTCTCGCCGCCCGCGGTCGACCGCTACTGATCGACACGGATGCCTCGGCCCGCGGCCCGCGTCGGGCCGAGGCATCCGTCCCCCTGTACATCCCGCACCACCGGAGGAGGTGACCGTTGGACCAGTACCTGTCGCTCGCACCCGCGTTCTGGGAGGGCTTCAAGATGACGTTGCTGCTGCTCGTCGTCTCGGGCGTCATCGCCCTCGTCCTCGGCACGATCATCGCGGCGATGCGCATCTCTCCCGTCGCGTCGCTGCGCTGGTTCGCCGCGGCCTGGACCGAGATCGCCCGCAACACGCCCCTGACCCTCGTCTTCTTCTTCTTCGCCGTCGTGGTGCCCTTCCTGGGACTCCGGGTGCCGTTCGTGCCCCTCGCGATCGGGGCACTGGCGTACTACACCTCGCCGTTCGTCGCCGAGGCGCTCCGATCGGGCATCAACGGCGTGCCGGTCGGCCAGGCCGAAGCCGCCCGCAGCATCGGTCTGGGGTTCGGTCAGACGGTGTCGCTCGTGGTGCTGCCGCAGGCGTTCCGCATGACGATCCCGCCGCTCATCAACGTCTTCATCGCCCTCACGAAGAACACCTCCGTCGCCGGCGGGTTCTTCGTCATCGAGATCTTCGCCGCGACGCGTCAGCTCGCCAACGACAACGGCAACATGGTGATCCCCATCCTGCTCACGGCCGCGGGGCTCTACCTCGTCATCACGATCCCGCTGGGCCTGTTCGCGGGCCAGCTCGAGCGGAAGCTGGTGATGAAGCGATGAGCAACTCCAGCGTCCTCTTCGACGCGCCCGGGCCCCGTGCCCGTCGCGTGTCGCTCATCGCGTCGATCATCGGCGGTGCCCTGATCCTGGGCGCACTCGCCTGGGTCGTCTGGACCCTGGCTCAGCCGCGGGTGTCGGGAGGCGTGCCCGTTCCGGCCATCCTCGACCCGGTCCGCTGGGACATCTTCCTCGACCCGCAGGTGTGGGGCGCCATCGGCCGCGGTGTCGTGGCGACCCTGCAGGCCGCGGCCGTCGCCGCCGTCGGCGCGATCCTCCTCGGCATCGTCTTCTCGCTCATGCGGTCGTCGACGATCGCCTGGGTGCGCATCCCGACCGCGTGGCTCATCGAGTTCCTCCGCGGCATGCCCGTGCTGCTGATGATGCTGTTCATCCTGCTCCTGGCCTCCACCGGCGCCTTCTGGGCCGTCGTCATCGCTCTCGTGCTGTACAACGGCACGCTCATCGGAGAGGCGCTGCGCGCCGGCCTCGTGGCGCTCCCGCGCGGTCAGCGCGAGGCGGCCCTCAGCGTGGGCATGCGCGAGTTCCAGTCGAAGATGCTCGTGGAGTTCCCGCAGGCGTTCCGGCAGATGCTGCCGATCATCGTCGCTCAGCTGGTCGTGCTCCTGAAGGACACCTCCCTCGGCTACATCGTCGGCTACAACGAGCTCATCCGCACGATGATGAACAACCTCGGCAGCTTCTACGGCAACCGGTACCTGTTCTCCCTGTTCTTCGTGTGCCTGCTCATCTACCTCGCGATCAACCTCACCCTGTCGTGGTTCGCCCGCTGGCTGGCCCGCCGCACGGCCAGCGGCGGGAAGCGCAGTCTCCGGCGTGCCGCCGACGCGACGGCCAACCCGACGCAGGCGATCCTGCTGGCGGAGGCCAACGCCGCAGCGAAGGCATCGGAGTACCGCGGACCGCGGTGACGCGTCGGGGCGCGGCATCCGCCGTCGGTAGACTCGTTCCTCGTGTCCGACTCTCCCGAAATCACCCCTGATGCGGTCGAGGCCGCCGTCGAGGCCGCGCTCGCGGCGATCGCCGGTGCCCCCACGACAGCCGAACTGAAGGCCGCGCGCACCGCGCACTCGGCCGAAGGCTCGCCGCTCGCGAAGCTGAACGCGCAGCTGCGCTCCGTGCCGAACGATAGGAAGGCCGAGTTCGGCAAGCTCATCGGGCAGGCGCGCGGACGCGTCGCACAGGCCCTGACCGCCCGCGAGGGCGAGCTGGCCGCCGCCGAGACCGCTGCGAAGCTCGAGGCCGAGCGCATCGACATGACCGCCCTCGCGCAGCACGCGCGCGTCGGAGCGCGGCATCCGATCTCGCTCCTCCAGGAGGAGATCGCCGACATCTTCGTCGGCATGGGCTGGGAGATCGCGGAAGGACCCGAGCTCGAGCACGAGTGGTACAACTTCGACGCGCTCAACTTCGACGTCGACCACCCCGCGCGTCAGATGCAGGACACGTTCTTCGTCGACCCGGTGGCGCGCCACCTCGTCATGCGCACGCACACGAGCCCCGTGCAGGTGCGCTCGATGCTGGAGCGCGACATCCCGATCTACGTGCTGTGTCCCGGTCGCGTGTACCGCACCGACGAGTTCGACGCGACGCACCTGCCGGTGTTCACCCAGTTCGAGGGTCTCGTGGTCGACAAGGGCATCACGATGGCCCACCTCAAGGGCACGCTCGACCACGCCGCCAAGGTGCTGTTCGGTCCGGAGGCGAAGACGCGGTTCCGCACGAACTACTTCCCCTTCACGGAGCCTTCCGCCGAGCTGGATCTCTGGCACCCGACCTTCCCCGGCGGCGCACGCTGGATCGAGTGGGGCGGCAGCGGCATGATCAACCCCAACGTGCTGCGCGCCGCGGGCATCGACCCCGAGGAGTACTCGGGCTTCGCGTTCGGCATGGGCATCGAGCGGACGCTGATGTTCCGCTCCGACGTGCAGGACATGCGCGACATGGCCGAAGGCGATGTGCGCTTCAGCGAGCAGTTCGGAATGGTGGTCTGATGCGCGTCCCGCTCTCCTGGCTGCGCGAGTACGTCGATCTCGCGCCGGATGCCACACCCGACGACGTCCTCGCGGCGCTCGTCTCGGTCGGATTCGAAGAAGAGGACGTCTTCGGCTTCGACCTCGTCGGCCCCATCGTCGTGGGCCAGGTGCTCGAGTTCGTCGAAGAGCCGCAGTCCAACGGCAAGACGATCCGGTGGTGCCAGGTGGATGTCGGCCCCGACCAGGGCGGCGTCCGCGGGATCGTGTGCGGCGCCGGCAACTTCTTCGCCGGCGACAAGGTCGTCGTGACGCTGCCGGGCGCCGTGCTGCCCGGCCCGTTCCCGATCGCGGCGCGCAAGACCTACGGCCACGTGTCCGACGGCATGATCGCCTCGGCGAAGGAGCTCGGGCTCGGCGACGAGCACAACGGCATCCTCCGTCTGGTCGAGCTCGGTCTCGACGCGCCCGTCGGCGCGGATGCGATCGCCCTTCTCGGCCTCGACGACGTCGCCGTCGACGTGAACGTCACACCCGATCGCGGCTACGCCCTGTCGATCCGCGGCATCGCCCGCGAGTACTCGCACGCCACGGGGGCGGCCTTCCGCGACCCGGGGCTGCGCGAATGGGGCGAGCTGCAGCAGCCGGCCGCGGGCTTCGACGTGGCCGTCCGCGACGATGCGCCCATCCGGGGCCGCGTCGGCGCGTCGGAGTTCGTGGTCCGCATCGTGCGGGGGGTCGATCCGACCAAGCCGACGCCGGCCTGGATGGTGGCGCGGCTGACGCTCGCCGGCATCCGGTCGCTGGGCATCCTGATCGACATCACGAACTACGTCATGATCGAGCTCGGCCAGCCCATCCACGGGTACGACCTCGATCGGCTCCGCGGCGGCATCACCGTCCGTCGTGCGACGCCGGGCGAGAAGCTCGAGACGCTCGACGGCAAGGTGCGCACGCTCGACGGCGAAGACCTGCTGATCACCGACGAGTCGGGCCCGATCGGACTCGCCGGCGTCATGGGCGGCGGCACGACCGAGATGACGGATGCCACGCGCAACGTCCTCATCGAGGCGGCCGTCTTCGACACGGTCTCGATCGCCCGCACCGCCCGTCGCCACAAGCTGCCCAGCGAGGCGTCCCGACGCTTCGAGCGCGGCGTCGATCCGCTCATCCCGTTCGTCGCCGCACGCCGCGTCGCCGATCTGATGGTCGAGTACGCGGGCGGGTCGCTCGACACGGCCGTGGGCGGTGCGCTGTTCGCGGATGTCGATCTCAAGGGCATCGAGCTGCCGAAGGGATTCGTCTCCCGGCTCATCGGCGTGGACTACACCTCCGACGAGATCACCGGGGCGCTGGAGGCGATCGGCGCCGACGTGGAAGAGCCCACCGCCGAGGGCTGGTTCGTGTTCCCGCCGTCGTGGCGACCCGACCTGACCGACAAGTGGACGCTCGCCGAGGAGGTGGCGCGGCTGCACGGCCTCGATCGCGTGCCGTCGGTGCTCCCGACGCCCCCGTCCGGCCGCGGCCTCACCGCGGCCCAGCGCGGGCGCCGACGTGTGGCGAATGCGCTCGCCGCCGCCGGATACGTCGAGACGCCGTCGTTCCCGTTCACGACCGAGGAGCAGAACCATCTCCACGGGTCCGTCTCGGGCGAGCCCGTCCCAAGCGTCAAGCTCGCCAACCCCCTCGACGGCCAGGCGCCGTTCCTGCGTCGTTCGCTCGTCCCGGGTCTGCTCCAGGTCGCGCACCGCAACGTGTCGCGAGGCTTCACCGATCTCGCGCTGTTCGAGTCGGGAACGGTCTTCCTCCCCGCGCCGGGGGTTGTCTACGGCACCGATTTCGTGCCGCCGCTCGCCGTGCGGCCGGATGCCGCGACCCTCGCTCAGCTCGACGCGTCGATCCCGCCGCAGCACCGCCACGTCGCGATCCTGCTCACCGGCAGCCGCGTCGCGAAGCAGCCCGGAACGGCCGCTGCGCCGTACGGCGTCTCGGACGCGCTCGACGCCGTGCGCACGATCGCGGCCGCCGCGGGAACGACGATCGAGGTCGCTCAGTCGTCACGGGCGGCTCTGCACCCGGGTCGGACGGCGACGCTGTCGGTCGGCTCGACGCCGGTCGGATACGTCGGCGAACTCCTGCCCGCCGTGGCCGAGGCCGCCGACCTCCCGGGTCGTGTCGTGGTCGCCGAGCTCGATCTCGACCTCGTGCTCACGCTGTCCGGAGTCGGAGTCGCCGCGGCATCGCTGTCGGGCTTCCCGGCCGCGACGCAGGACGTCTCGCTCGTCGTGCCGGCCGAGACACCCGCCGCCGCCGTGCGTGCGGCGCTCGTCGACGGCGCGGGAGCGCTGCTCGAGTCGCTGCGTCTCGTCGACGACTACCGCGGCCAGGGCCTGCCGGAGGGCGCGAAGAGTCTCACGTTCGCGCTCCGCTTCCGGGCGGACGATCGCACGCTGACCGCCGCCGAGGCCACCGACGCGAAGCTCGCAGGCGTCGCCGCGGCGCAGGAGCGTCTCGGCGCGACGCTGCGGGAGTAGGAGCCCTCCCTAGCGGGAGCCCCAGTTCCAGGCGGGGGCGTCGAGGACGCCCTGCCCCGCGACGACCGTGCCCTCCAGTCGGGGCTCGAAGCGGACGAGGGCGGCGCCGGCCGTTTCGAGCGCGCGCGAGAGCGCATCGGCGTGCGTGACGACGATGACCTGCGATCGCTCCGATGCCGCCGAGATCGATTCGGCGAGCGGGCCGAGAAGCGACGGATGCAGGCTCGACTCGGGCTCGTTCAGCACGAGCAGGGGTGCGGGACGTGCGGGAAGCAGCGCGGCGCACAGCAGCAGGTAGCGCAGCGTGCCGTCGGAGAGCTCGGCCGCGTCGAGGGGGCGGAGGATGCCCGGCTGGGTCAGCGCCAGACGGAACCTGCCGTCCTCCGACACGACGTCGACGCGCGAGCCGGGGAATGCGCGGTCCACTTCGCGCGCGAGCGCACCGCCGAAGCCGGCATCCTGGATCGTCGCCCAGACGGCAGCGAGGTTCTCCCCGTCGTGCGACAGGGTGTGCGAGCGTGTGCCGATCTGGGGTCGGCGCGCCGGCGCATCCGCATCGACGCGGAAGTGGTCGTAGAAGCGCCACCCGCCGAGCATCCGTCGCAGCGACAGGAGCTCGGGCGCCGTCTCGCCGTCGGCGAGGTCGGTGACCACGCTCTCGTACGGCGCGAGCTCCTGCCGCACGATCGTCCAGTCCCCGTCGCGCACCCGCGTCGCGCTGCGCAGGCGGTCGACGAGCAGCGTGGAGGGCTTCGCGACAGCGCCCGCGAACACCTGCTCGCGCTTGATCTCGGGGTCGCGACCGAAGTGCGGCCCGCCGTTCTGGGGGATGCCGAGGTCGATGAGGTAGCCGAGCTCGTCGGAAGCGAACCCGAGCTGCACCGCCACGGGTCCGGTGCGCACCGTGCCCTGCATCCCTCCGTGCTCGGGACCCGCCCAGAGCACCGACGGCAGCCCGCCTTCGCGCGCGAGAGCGCCGATGAGACCGCCGCTCGCGGTCGCTGCGAGGAGCCGCAGCGCGCGGTAGAGGTTGGATTTGCCCGACCCGTTCGGACCCGTCACGACGGTCAGCGGCGCGAGCGGGACGGCGACGTCCCGCAGCGAGCGATAGCCGGAGACGGCGAGCGTGGTCAGCACGCCTCGATCCTCGCAGACGCCTCCGACGCCGACCCCGCCCGTGCGCACGGATGCGGAAGCACGTGGCGGCGCGCAGGTCCGAGGCATCCGGATGCCGCGTGTCGTCGGCCGCCTCCGCAGCTGCGCACGGCCGCCGACCGCCACCGATCCGCCCACAGCGAAGACGGATGCGCGTCCCGCGGCCCGTGTGATGGGATGACGGCATGAGCGACGTCCTGATCCTCGGAGGAACCGGCTGGCTGAGCGGACGCATCGCGCAGCGGTGGCTCGACGCGGGGGCCTCCGTCACGGTCCTCGCACGCGGTGGACGGCCCGCACCCTACGGAGCGGCCCTCGTCACGGCGGACCGCGACGACCCCGACGCGTACGCGCGGGTCGCCGACCGCGACTGGGACGAGGTCGTCGACATCTCCTCGCGTCCCGAGCACGTCGCCGCGGCCGTGGAGGCACTCGCGGATCGGACGCGGCACTGGACGTACGTCTCGAGCCTGTCGGCGTACGCGGCGAACGACGACGTCGGCGCCGACGAGTCCGCCGCGCTCGCCGAGCCCCTGGGACCGCGGGAGGAGTACGACTACTCCCGGGCGAAGGCCGCGTGCGAGGCATCCGTCCGCAACGCCCTGGTGCACCGCGCGGCGATCGTGCGCCCCGGGCTCATCGTCGGACCCGGAGATCCGACCGACCGGTTCGGGTACTGGGTGGCGAGGTTCGCGCTCGCCGCAGCCGAGCCGGTGCTCGTCCCGGCGGCGCCCGGAGCGATGGCCCAGGTGATCGACGTCGACGATCTCGCGGACTTCATCGTCGCGTTCGGCCGGGAGCGGTGGACCGGCGTCGCCAACACGATCGGCGATCCTCTGCCGCTCGCCGAGCTGCTGGCCCTCGCGCGCGACGTCGCCGGGCACACGGGCGAGATCGTCCGGGCCGACGACGACTGGCTCGTCGCCCGAGACGTCGCGCACTGGGCCGGACCGCGCTCGCTTCCGCTGTGGCTCCCCGACGACATGCCGGGGTTCGCCACGAGGTCGAACGCCGTCTACCGCCTGCTGGGCGGAACGATCCGGCCGCTGCGGGCGACCCTCGAGCGCACGCTCGCCGACGAACGGGACCGAGGGCTCGCGCGCGAGCGCTCGACCGGGCTGACGAGGGACGCCGAGCGGGAGCTGATCGAGGAGCTCGGGCAGAGCGTCTGACGACGACCGATTTGCCCCGGCCAGACCCGGCCCGCTATCGTCGCGACATGCCTTCGGCCGCGCTCTCCGCCTCGACGCCCCTCACGGGCGTCGTCGTCGCGCTCCGACGTCTGGGCCAGCGCCGACTCTAGGCGACCCCGTCATCCGCCCTTCCGGGTGTCGATGCGGTGTCGCCGGTCCCGGCCACGCAGACCCCAGAAACTAAGGTGGAACCCATGACCTACTCGGTCGCCGTCTCCGGCGCATCCGGCTACGCAGGTGGCGAGATCCTGCGCCTTCTCGCCGCGCATCCGGATGTCGAGATCCGCACCGTCACGGCGCACTCGAACGCCGGACAGCCGCTCATCCAGCATCAGCCGCATCTGCGCTCGCTGGCGCACCTCACTCTGCAGCCGTCGACCCCCGACGTGCTCGCCGGCCACGACATCGTCTTCCTCGCGCTGCCGCACGGGCAGTCCGGCCAGTACACCGCCGCGCTCGCCGATACGCCCCTCGTCATCGACGCCGGCGCAGACCACCGGCTCGAGTCGATCGCCGACTGGGACCGCTTCTACGGCGGAGACTTCCACGACCCCTGGGTCTACGGGGTTCCCGAGCTTCCGGTCGACGGCGGGAAGCAGCGCGAGCGGCTGCGGAGCGCCTCGCGCATCGCGGCACCGGGCTGCAACGCCTCGACGGTCGCGCTGAGCCTCGCCCCCGGCGTCGCGGCGGGTGTGATCGATCCGTCCGACATCGTGACGGTGCTGGCCGTCGGCCCTTCGGGAGCCGGGAAGAGCCTCAAGACCAACCTCCTCGCGAGCGAAGTCCTCGGGTCGGCGAACCCGTACGCCGTCGGCGGCACGCACCGGCACATCCCCGAGATCCGGCAGGCGCTCGCCGCGGCTCGACCGTCGACCAGCTCGGCACCCGCGGAGACGGCCGACGAGGGCATCCGGATCTCCTTCACGCCGGTGCTCGTGCCCATGGCGCGGGGCATCCTCGCGACCTCGACGGCCCCGATCGCCGCGGGCGCCACCGACGCTCAGATCAGGGATGCCTGGGAAGCGGCCTACGCCGGCGAGACGTTCGTGCAGCTGCTGCCTGCGGGGGAGTTCCCGCGCACGGCCGACGTGGTCGGTGCCAACACTGCTCTCCTCGGTCTCGCGATCGACCGGGCCGCGAACCGGGTGGTCGTCGTCGCGGCGGTCGACAACCTCGTCAAGGGCACCGCGGGAGCCGCGATCCAGTCCATGAACCTCGCTCTCGGCCTCGCCGAGGGCACGGCCCTCTCAGTGAACGGAGTCGCCCCGTGAGCGTCACCGCCCCCGCCGGATTCCACGCCGCCGGCGTCGCCGTGGGACTCAAGTCCACCGGAGCCAAGGATGTCGCCGTCGTCGTCAACCGCGGACCGCTGAAGGTCGGGGCCGCCGTCTTCACGAGCAACCGCGCAAAAGCGAACCCGATCATCTGGTCGCAGCAGGCGATCCAGGACGGCGTCGTCGAGGCCGTCGTGCTGAACTCCGGGGGAGCGAACTGCTTCACCGGGTCGTTCGGCTTCCAGACGACCCACCAGACGGCGGAGAAGACCGCCGAGCTGCTCGGTGTGAGCGCGGGTGACGTCATCGTCTGCTCGACGGGCCTCATCGGCACCGGCGACGAGGTGTTCCGCGCCAAGGTCCTCACGGGTGTCGAGGAGGGCATCGCCGCGTTGAGCGACGAGGGCGGGGTCGCGGCATCCGAAGCCATCATGACCACCGACTCGAAGGCCAAGCGGTCCGTCCGCGCTCACGCCGGCTGGACGATCGGCGGCATGGCGAAGGGTGCGGGGATGCTCGCTCCCGGCCTCGCGACGATGCTCGTGGTCATCACCACCGACGCCGAGCTCACCGCAGCGGACGCCGACGCGCACCTCCGCGCGGCGACCAGGGTGAGCTTCGACCGGCTCGATTCGGACGGCTGCATGTCGACGAACGACCAGGTGACCCTGATGGTGAGCGGTGCGAGCGGGATCACCCCCGACGCCGACCTGTTCCGCGACACCCTCACCGAGGTCTGCCTCGACCTCGCGGCCCAGCTGCAGGCCGATGCCGAGGGCGCCGCCCACGACATCACGATCCGCGTGGTGAACGCGGCCTCCGAAGACGATGCCGTCGAGGTGGGGCGTTCGGTCGCGCGCAACAACCTGTTCAAGGCGGCGGTCTTCGGCAACGACCCCAACTGGGGCCGGGTGCTCGCGGCGATCGGCACCACGGCCGCCCAGTTCGACCCGTACGACGTGGATGTCTGGATGAACGGGGTGCGCGTGTGCACAGCGGGAGGTCCCGATCGGCCGCGCGAAGAGGTCGACCTGACGCCTCGGGCGACCGACCTGGTGATCGACCTCAAGGTGGGCGCGGCATCCGCCACGATCCTCACCAACGACCTCACGCACGACTACGTCCACGAGAACAGCGCGTACTCCTCATGAGCCAGCAGCCCATCATCCAGGACACCGATCCCGCCGAGGCGAGCGCCAAGGCCGTCACGCTCATCGAGTCGCTGCCGTGGCTGCGCCGCTTCCGCGATCAGGTGATCGTGGTGAAGTACGGCGGCAACGCGATGGTCTCCGAAGAGCTGCAGGATGCCTTCGCGGCCGACATCGCCTATCTCCGCCACGTCGGGGTGAAGCCCGTCGTCGTGCACGGGGGCGGTCCGCAGATCTCGTCCATGCTCGACCGGCTGTCGATCCCGAGCGAGTTCCGCGGGGGCTACCGCGTGACCTCGACCGAGGCGATCAACGTCGTGCGCATGGTGCTCACCGGTCAGGTGAACCCGCAGCTCGTGGGCCGCATCAACGCGCACGGTCCGCACGCGACGGGCCTCTCGGGCGAGGACGCCGGTCTGTTCGGCGGCCGCCGTCGCGGCGTCGTGATCGAGGGCATCGAGCACGACCTCGGCAACGTCGGAGACGTCGTGACGGTCGACCCCCAGCCCGTGCTCGATCAGCTCGCCGCAGGCCGCATCCCGGTCGTGTCGAGCATCGCGCCCGACCTCGACAACCCCGGTCATTCTTTGAACGTCAACGCGGATGCCGCGGCCGCAGCGCTCGCGGTCGCCCTCGGCGCCGTCAAGCTCGTCGTGCTCACCGACGTCCCCGGACTCTACGCCGATTGGCCGAACCGCGACTCGCTCGTCTCGCACCTGTCGACGACCGAGCTGCGCGCACTCATGCCGTCGCTCGAATCGGGCATGATCCCCAAGATGCAGGCCTGTCTGGACGCCGTCGAGGGCGGCGTGGAGACGGCAGCGATCATCGACGGCCGCGTGCCGCACTCGGTCCTCGTCGAGATCTTCACGACGAAGGGCATCGGAACGGAGGTGGTGGTCGGATGACCACGTGGCAGGACGACGCAGGACGCGACCTCGTGCGGAGCTTCGGCGCCCGAATGGAGCTCTTCACGCGCGGGGAGGGCGCCTACCTCTGGGATGCCGGCGGACGCCGCTACCTCGACTTCCTCGCGGGCATCGCGGTGCTCTCGCTCGGGCACGCGCATCCGGTCTTCGTCGAAGCCGTCGCGAACCAGGCGGCGACGCTCACGCAGGTGTCGAACTACTTCGCCACCGAGCCGCAGCTCGCCCTCGCCGCGCGCCTCAAGCGCCTCGCCGGCACCGGGGAATCCGGACGCGTGTTCTTCGGAAACTCCGGTGCCGAGGCCAACGAGGCCGCGTTCAAGCTCGCGCGGCTGCACGGACTCCCCGCGGAGGGGCGTCCCGCGCGTCCGCGGATCCTGGCCCTGCGCGACGCCTTCCACGGCCGCACGATGGGAACCCTCGCGCTCACGGGGAAGCCGTGGATGCAGGAGCCCTTCGCACCGATGATCGGCGGCGTCGAGCACCTCGACTCCACGATCGAGGCCCTGGAAGCGGCGATCGACGACCGGGTCGCGGCGGTGTTCCTGGAGCCCATCAAGGGAGAGGCGGGGATCATCGAGCTCCCGGACGGGTACCTCCAGGCGGCTCGCGCATTGACCGAGCAGCACGGCGCGCTGCTCATCATCGACGAGATCCAGACGGGCGCCGGTCGCACCGGCGAGTGGTTCGGATTCCAGCACGCCGGCATCACGCCCGACGCGATCACGGTCGCCAAGGGCATCGGCGGCGGATTCCCCATCGGCGCGCTCATCACGTACGGCGCGGCGAGCGAGCTCTTCTACCCGGGCACGCACGGATCGACGTTCGGCGGCAACGCCCTCGCGACCGCCGTCTCGGGCGCCGTCCTCGCCGAGATCGAGCGTGCGGGGCTCCTCCAGAACGCGACCGAGCGCGGCGCGCAGCTGCGCGAGGCGGTCGCGGCGATCGGCTCTCCCCTCGTGGCGGGGACGCGAGGCCGAGGACTCCTCATCGGCATCGCGCTCCGGCATCCGGTCGCCGCCGCCGTCGTCGCCGCCGCCCAGCAGCACGGACTCATCATCAACGCCCCGAACGAGTCGACGATCCGCATCGCCCCCGCGCTCAACATCGGCGACGTCGAGGTCGACGAGTTCATCGCGCTGTTCGCCGCATCCCTTTCCACCGTCCAAGACGCACTCCTGCTCGACGACACCACCACCGCGGAGGCCCACGCATGACCCGCCACCTGTTGCGCGACGACGACCTCACGGCCGCCGAGCAGGACGAGATCCTCGACCTCGCGCTCGCGCTGAAGAAGGACCGCTGGAAGCTCAAGCCCCTCGAGGGTCCGCAGACCGTCGCGGTGATCTTCGACAAGTCCTCGACGCGCACGCGCGTGTCGTTCGCCGTCGGCATCGCCGATCTGGGCGGCTCTCCGCTGATCATCTCGACGGCGAACAGCCAGCTCGGCGGCAAGGAGACCCCCTCCGACACCGCCCGCGTGCTCGAGCGTCAGGTCGCGGCGATCGTCTGGCGCACGTACGCCCAGGCCGGGCTCGAGGAGATGGCCCGCGGCACGACCGTACCGGTCGTGAACGCGCTGAGCGACGACTTCCACCCCTGCCAGCTCCTCGCCGACCTCCTCACGATCCGCGAGCACAAGGGGGCGCTGAAGGGGCTCACGCTCACGTTCTTCGGCGATGGACGCTCCAACATGGCGCACTCCTACATCCTGGCCGGCGTCACGGCCGGCATGCACGTGCGCGTGACCTCTCCCGAGTCGTACTCACCGCGTGAAGACGTCGTCGCCGACGCAGACCGCCGCGCAGCCGAGACCGGAGGGTCGGTCACGCTGTACACCGATCCCATCGAGGCGGCGGCCGGAGCAGACGTCATCGTGACCGACACGTGGGTGTCGATGGGCAAGGAGGAGGAGAAGATCGCCCGCCTGCGCGACCTCGGCGCCTACAAGGTGACCCAGGAGACCATGGCGCTGGCCCAGCCCGACGCGATCTTCATCCACTGCCTCCCCGCCGATCGCGGCTACGAAGTGGACGCCGAGGTCATCGACGGTCCGCAGAGCGTCGTGTGGGATGAGGCGGAGAACCGCCTCCATGCTCAGAAGGCGCTCCTCGTCTGGCTCCTCCGGCAGCAGTGACGGTTCGGTGAGCGAGCGCGGCGACATCACGCGGAGCGCATCCCGCTGGGAGCGCCTGACCGATCCGTCGCGCCTCGCCGGGATCGACCTCGCTCGGGGACTGGCGGTGCTCGGCATGTTCGCCGCGCACCTGTACGCGGTCCCCGGCTTCGTCTGGACGGATGCCTCGACGTGGGGCGGGATCGTCTCGGGTCGCTCGTCGATCCTGTTCGCGACCCTCGCCGGCGTCTCGCTCGGTCTGGTGACCGGCCGCTCGACGCCCTACGAGGGGGAGAGGCTGGGCACCGCGCGGCGGAGGATCGTGGTCCGCGCGGCGCTGCTGTGGGTCATCGGCATCCTGCTGATCGCGACCGGGGTGCCCGTGTACGTCATCCTCCCTGCGTACGCCATCCTGTTCCTCCTCGCCCTGCCCTTCCTGCAGCTGCGTGCGCGGCCCCTGTTCCTCATCGCGGTCGGGGTCGCACTGGTCATGCCGTGGGTGCAGGCCTGGATCGATTCGTTCGACTTCTGGTCCACCCCGGGCGGTGGCGATGTCGGTCTGCTCCTGGGCATCAACTACCCCTTCCCGGTCTGGATCGCCTTCGTCCTCGCGGGTCTCGGTGCCGCCCGCAGCGGCCTGCGGCGGCTGTCGACGCAGGTGGCGCTCGTGTGCGGGGGCGCCGCGCTCGCGGTCGTGGGATACGGGCTCGACTGGCTCGCCCCCGCGGTTCCGGATGCCTCCCTCTGGGCCGCCGTCTGGACGGCGGAGCCCCACTCATCGGGCCTGCTCGAGGTCGTCGGCTCGGGGGGCTTCGCGCTCGCGGCGATCGGGGCGAGCCTTCTGCTGTGCCGCACGGTCGTCTCGTGGGTCGTGCTTCCGCTGCGCGCCGTCGGATCGATGCCGCTCACGGCGTACGTGGGTCAGCTCGTCGCGTGGGCGATCGCGGCATCCGTGCTCCTGGACCGAGTGGGCGACCTCACCGGATTCCGCGCGCTCGACCCCTTCGGGCTCTTCGCGGTCACCGCCGTCGTGGGCTGCACGGCGTGGGCGCTGCTCGTCGGCCGCGGACCCCTCGAGTGGGCGATCGACGCGATCGCCCGACGCGCCGTGCCCGGCCGTCCCCGAAGTGGGGCGGCAGACCCCCGCCGGTAGGCTGGCAGGGTGAGCGACGAGACCCCGCAGACCGACGGCCAGGGCACGAACGAGGGAGCCCTCTGGGGTGCGCGATTCGCGTCGGGGCCGTCTCCGGAGCTCGCCGCGCTGAGTCGGTCGACGCACTTCGACTGGCGGCTCGCCCTCTACGACATCGCCGGATCGCACGCGCACGCCACGGCGCTCGCCGCGGCCGGTTACCTCGAGCCAGACGAAGCGCGGCGCATGCACGACGGGCTCGATGCCCTGGCCCGCGCGATCGCCGACGGCACGCTGGTCGCGACTCCCGCCGACGAAGACGTGCACGGCGCCCTCGAGGCGGCGCTCATCGCGGAGGTCGGTCCCGAGCTCGGCGGCAAGCTCCGGGCCGGGCGCAGCCGCAACGACCAGATCGCCACACTGGTCCGCCTCTACCTCCTCGATCACGCCCGCACGATCGCGCGCGACATCCTCCGGCTCATCGATGCCGTCGTCGCCCAGGCCGAAGCGCACCCCGACGCGATCATGCCGGGGCGGACGCACCTGCAGCACGCGCAGCCGATCCTCCTGGCGCACCACCTTCAGGCACACGCGTGGCCGCTCGTGCGCGAGCTCGAGCGCCTCCGCGACTGGTCCGCCCGCGCAGCCGTCTCTCCCTACGGCGGGGGAGCGCTCGCCGGATCGTCGCTCGGTCTCGACCCGGCGCTCGTCGCCCGCGAGCTGGGTCTCGCGGGGCCTGCCGAGAACTCGCTCGACGGCACGTCGGCCCGCGACGTCGTGGCGGAGTTCGCGTTCATCGCGGCCATGATCGGCGTCGACCTCTCGCGCTTCGCGGAGGACGTGATCCTGTGGAACACGCGCGAGTTCGGCTTCGTCACCCTCGACGACGCGTACTCGACGGGCTCGAGCATCATGCCGCAGAAGAAGAATCCCGACATCGCCGAGCTGGCGCGGGGCAAATCCGGCCGCCTCATCGGCAACCTGTCGGGTCTCCTCGCCACGCTCAAGGGCCTCCCGATCGCCTACAACCGCGATCTGCAGGAGGACAAGGAGCCCGTCTTCGACTCCGTCGAGACACTCGAACTCGTGCTGCCCGCCTTCGCCGGCATGGTCGCCACTCTTCGCTTCGACACGGCCCGCATGGCCGAGCTCGCACCGCAGGGCTTCTCGCTCGCGACGGATGTCGCCGACTGGCTCGTGCGCAAGGGCGTGCCGTTCCGCGATGCGCACGAGGTGTCGGGTTCGCTCGTCCGCCTGTGCGAGCATCGCGGGATCGACCTCCACGAGGCGACGGATGCCGAGCTCGCCTCCCTGTCGCCCGCATTGACGCCGGACGTGCGCGATGTGCTGACGATCGAGGGCTCCGTCGCGTCGCGTGCGGGGGTCGGCGGCACGGCGCCTGTGCGGGTGCGAGAGCAGCGCGCCGAGCTCGTCGCGCGGGCGCAGGCGGCCGCACACGCGCTGGGACTGTAGCAATACGCTTATCTTCAAGGGATATAAGCGAAAAGCTGAAGTTATGGAAACATGAGTGATACACTCATGTCATGACGACCGCGATCATCGCCGACATCGTCGGCTCCCGCAGCCTGGCCGACCGCGCGTCTGCCCAGACGACGTTCGACGAGGTCGTGGCCGCTGTCGATCGCGAGCTGCCCCTCGCCGCGAAGACCCTCACGCCGACGGTGGGCGACGAGCTCCAGGGGGAGTACCGCACGCTCGATGACGCGCTCGCCGCGACCCTGCTGCTGAGGCTCGCGCTTCCGGACGGGCTCGAGCTGCGGTTCGGCATCGGGATCGGTGCCACCACGTCGGTGCCGTCCGCGGGTGGAGAGCTGCAGGACGGACCCGGCTGGTGGGCGGCCCGCGCCGCCATCGAGACGCTCGCCACACTGGAACGCCGTCGCGCGCCGCGAGCGCGCACGTGGATTGTCGCCGGCCCGGGGGAGGATGAGGCTGTGCGCACACACCTCGCGAATGCCTACGTCCTCGCCCGCGATCAGCTCGTGGGAACGATGGGCGAGCGCGCGCGCCGGCTCGCGTACGGGCGCTGCATCGGCGTCACGCAGAAGGAGCTCGCTGAGCGGGAAGGCGTCACGCAGTCGGCCGTCTCGCAGCTCCTGTCGACCGCCGGAGTGCCTGCGCTCGTCGAGGGCTTCCGTGCGCTCCGCCTCTCGAACGCCTCGGAGGGCACGACATGATCGTCGCAGGACTCGTGCTGCTCGCCGTGGGCCTGTCCGATCTGGTCCGACAGTTCGCGCCGCGCCGACGCCGCTGGATCGTGCTCGCGGTGGTGGCGATCGCGTTCTTCGTCCTCTCCGCTGGAGCGGATGCCGCACCCGCGGCGCTGCTCGGCATCGGCGTCGCGTCGGCCTGGCTCGCCGTCTCGCCCGCGGACGGCAGCGGACGGGCGGGGCTCTGGCCCGCCGCGCTCCTCGCCCTCATCGCAGCGGCATCCGTCGCCGTTGTCGGCCCGCGCGCCGACACGGGGCCGCTGGGCGAGCTGTGGCCGAACCAGACTCCACTCGGTGCGGTGCCGCTCGATGCCACGGTGCTCGTGCTCGGCGTGCTCGTCTTCCTGCTCGAATCGGCGAACGTGATCGTCCGAACGGCGCTGCGCATCCGTCCCGACGCCGCGGCCGACGCCGCCTCCGTCCCTGCCGCCCCGGCTCCCGCCGCGTCCGCCCCCGCTCCCGCCGCATCCGCCGCGGCCGCGCCCCCGGTCACCGCGCCCCTGCGTGGAGGCCGGCTCATCGGTCCCCTCGAGCGGATCCTCGTGTTCGCGCTCACCCTCACGGGCGCGTACACACTCATCGCGGCGGTGTTCGCGGCGAAGGGCATCGTGCGCTTCCCCGAGATCTCGCAGGACGGCGAGCACGGCGGGCGCGCCGAGTACTTCCTCGTGGGCAGCCTCGTGAGCTGGGTCACCGCACTTGCGGCGGCCTTCCTCGTCTGGTGGGCGGTGCGCTGAAGCCTTGTCACGGCGCGCCCGCCATGCGAGCGTGGTGACATGGCGAAAGTGGAGCATTTCGAGATCCCGGTCGATGACATCACCCGCGCGCAGGCGTTCTATGCGACGGTGCTCGACTTCCAGTACGAGCCGTGGGGCGACGAGATGGGAGTCATCCGCCAGCCGCAGGGCGAGGGCATCAACGGCGATCTGCACCTGCGCGGAGCGACACCGCATCCGACCGTCGTCTTCACTGTCGACCGCATCGAAGACACCGTCGCGCTGGCCGTCGCGAACGGCGGCGCGCAGATCGGCGACATCCAGCCGCTCGACGAGAACTCGCGGTGGGTCTACATCAAGGATTCCGAGGGCAACATCGTGGGGCTCTACGACCAGGTCGCCTCCGAGTGAGGCGACGGGTGCCGCGCACTCCCGCCGAGGCATCCGGTGTCGCGCTGATAGCCTGAAGCGCGTGTCTGAAACCGTCGTGAGCGCATCGCCGCCGTCCGTGCGCGCGCTGGCACCCGCCAACGATCCCGCTTTCCCGAATGTCTGGGACGAGATCGTCTGGCGCGGCCTCGTGCACGTGTCCACCGATCAGGAGGCGTTGCGAACGCTCCTCGGGGGCGACCCGATCACGTACTACTGCGGCTTCGATCCCACAGCGCCGAGCCTGCACCTCGGAAACCTCGTGCAGCTGCTCACCATGCGACGGCTGCAGCTCGCCGGTCACCGCCCGCTGGGACTGGTCGGAGGTTCGACCGGTCTGGTGGGCGATCCGCGGCCGTCGTCCGAGCGCACGCTCAACACGAAGGACACCGTCGCGGAGTGGGTCGGCTACCTGCGATCGCAGGTCGAGCGATTCCTCAGCTTCGAGGGCGACAACGGCGCTCGCATGGTGAACAACCTCGACTGGACGGCGCCTCTCAGCGCGATCGACTTCCTTCGCGACATCGGAAAGTTCTACCGCGTGGGCACCATGCTCAAGAAGGACGCGGTCTCGGCGCGACTGAACTCCGAGGCGGGCATCAGCTACACCGAGTTCAGCTACCAGATCCTCCAAGGGATGGACTACCTCGAGCTGTACCGCCAGTACGGATGCGTGCTGCAGACGGGAGGTTCGGATCAGTGGGGCAACCTCACCAGTGGAACCGACCTCATCCATCGCGCCGAGGGCGTGTCGGTGCATGCGATCGGCACGCCGCTGATCACCAACAGCGACGGCACCAAGTTCGGCAAGAGCGAGGGCAACGCGGTCTGGCTCGACCCCGTGATGTGCAGTCCGTACCGGATGTACCAGTTCTGGCTCAACACCGATGACAGCGACGTGATCGACCGGCTGAAGGTCTTCACGTTCCTGACGCGCGCCGAGATCGAGGAGTACGCGGCGCTCGTCGCGGACGAGCCGTTCCGTCGCGCCGCACAGCGGCGCCTCGCGCTCGAAGTCACGACCTTCGTGCACGGTCCGGATGCCGCAGGGGCGGTGGTCGCCGCATCCGAGGCGCTCTTCGGACAGGGCGATCTGACGGCGCTCGACGCCGCGACGCTGCGATCCGCGCTGGAGGAGCTGCCGAACGCGACGGTTCCGCCGGGCACGACGGTTCTGCAGGCGCTGGTCGACACCGGCCTCGTCGCCAGCCTCAGCGAGGGCCGTCGTGCGATCTCGCAGGGCGGGGTCTCGCTCGACGGCACGAAGGTGGACGACGAATCGGCCGTGGTCGCCGGCACGCTCCCCGGCGGGGTGTCGGTGCTGCGCCGAGGGAAGAAGACACTGGCCGGCGTCTTCCTCGCGGGCTGACTTCGACCGACCCGCGCGCGCGGCTCCGTCATCGGGACGGCCGTTGATAGCGTCGACGGATGCCGTTCACCCCCAGTCACGCCGTCGTCGCGCTCCCGTTCGTGCGCACGCCGCTGGTGCCTGCGGCGATCGCGATCGGCTCGATGACGCCCGATCTTCCGCTGTTCATCGGGCGGATCGGGCTCAGCTACGGCGTGACCCACGCGTGGAGCTGGCTCCCCACGACGGTGCTTCTGGCGGGCGTCCTCCTGCTGGCGTGGCGATGCCTGCTGCGTCCCGCGGTGCGGGAGCTCTCACCCGCCTGGCTCGCACAGCGGCTGCCCTCGTCGTGGGACGGCGGTGCCGGATCCGCGCTGCGCGAGACCTTCCCGTCGCTGCGCGGCGCCGTGCTGCTCGCGGCGTCGCTGCTGATCGGCGTGGCGTCTCACCTCCTGTGGGACATGTTCACGCACGAGGGTCGGGCAGGTGTGGCCCTTCTTCCCGTCCTGGATGCCGAGTGGGGTCCGCTCCTCGGCTACAAGTGGATCCAGTACGGCTCGGGTGTGATCGGCCTCGCGATCATCGCCGCGTGGATGCTGGTCTGGCTGTCGCGACAGGATGCCGCGTCATCCGTGGTGCGCATCGTCCCGACCTGGATCCGCTGGACGTGGTGGCTCTCGCTCCCGGTCGTCCTGGTCGTCGCCTGGGTCGGAGGATGGCTCGTGTGGGGGCCGTTCTCGGAGACCTTCACCCCGCCGCACCTCGTGTACCGGGTGCTGCCGCAGGCGGCGGGGGCCTGGGGATTCGCCACTCTGCTGCTCGCGGTGGCGGTGCAGCTGCTGCGCCGAGGTCGAGTCGTCGCCGGTTCGCCGGCCACGACCCGCTGATCAGGCATCCCGCCACTCCGGCTCATCCCGTCCCCACGGACGCGGAGCCGCGAAGTCGACGGGACCGCCGTTGTATGCGATCGCCGGCCGCGAGGTCGTGAGCTGCGACCCGTCGACGTCGAAGGTCTGCGAGTGGGGTCCCGGATCGACCGGCGCGAACGCCGGGGGTGCGCCAGTCCGCGGCCGTCCGAGCAGTTCCGCAGCGATGCGGCGCAGCGACGTCTCGGCGAGCCACGACCCGCCGTCGTCGGCGCGGCGACGGAGAAGGACCATCACCGCTGCGGCGAGCAGGTACCCGGCGCTGTGGTCCAGCACCTGGGCCGGCAGTGCGCCGGGTCGGCCGTCGGCTGATCCCTCGAGGCGCGCGATGCCCGACTCGGATTGCACGATGCTGTCGAATCCGCGCCGATCCGGCGTCCCCCAGGCGGAGAGCTGCGCGACCACGATCCCCGGATGCCGCGCGGCGAGCAGCCGCGGGGTGAGCCCGATCCGCGTGAGCCCGCCGGGGCGGTAACCCAGCACGATCACGGCGGCGCGGTCGGCGAGACGATGGAAGCGGCGAAGGTCCTCACGGTCGGCGAGGTCGAGGAGGGCCGATCGCTTGCCGTGCCCGGTGTCGAGATGCTGCGCCACGATTTCTGGCATGTGCGGTGGATCGATGCGGAGGACGTCGGCTCCGAGCAGTGCGAGCGTGCGCGTGGCGATGGGTCCGGCGAGCACCCGGGTGAGGTCCAGGACACGGATGCCGGCGAGCGGTGCACCGACGACGGGGTGCAGCGGCCGCGGGGGCGCGGGGCCGAGAGGCGTCACCCGCACGAGCGGGCCCGCGCGCCAGACGGTGTCGAGATCGGAGCGCTCCGCCCGGACCTCCGCGCAGATCCCTCCTGCCGCCGATACCGCCGCCACCGCGCGCTGCGAGGTGAGCTCTCCCAGCGCGCGGGCGACGTCGTCGGCATCCGCGGAGGAGGGGAGGGAGAGACCGGAGCGCAGTGCGGATGCGTGGTGGGGGTAGTTGCCGTGCGTGCGAACCCAGCCGTCTCGTGTCGCGAAGAAGCCAGACAGCGGCGCGAACGCCGTCGGCGTCCGTCCGTCGATGCGCAGGTGCCGCTCGCTCGCGAACGCGACGGCGATCCGTTCGGGGTTCAGCCGCACGGTCTTCGCACCGTCCAGATCGGCGGCCGCCAGGGAGGCGGCGGAGAGGGCCAGTTCAGCGAGCCCGCCGGCATCCGACCGAGCGGCGAGGGGGACGGGACGCTCCGCTGGCGCGAGGAGAGCTCGCACGGGGTGGCCGAGCGAGGCGAGGAAGTCGCTCGCCGTCGTCATGACGGGGCTCCGCAGGTCATGTCGCGACGGTAACGGCTGCCGCCGGCGCTCGCCACCGATTCGAGCCTGACGACCGCGGACCGAGCGTGTCCCCGATTTCCGCGGAATCACGGGGAGACACGCCCGGGATGCAGACTGGATTTGCCCGATCCCGGGATCCCACGTAACTTATTACTTGTTCGCCCCACAGGGAAGCGGAAGGGCCGGAAGGCCTCACCCCCCTCAAGCGGAGAACCACCCTCCACCTGAGCAACACTCCTTGAGTGTTCGCGACCTTCGGGTCTATGATGGAGGTTCCCACTCCTCGAGAGCATGTCGAAGAGCTGCCGGAGACGCGATAGTCACGGAGAGCCGATTTGACAGGCGGAGCGAGAGGGATAAGATAGACAAGTTGCCTTGCGGCCGGCTGAGAGCTGGCGCGCGAAGTAAACAGTCTGTCTCGTGAGAAGCCGTCAACGACAGCTCTTCTCGACATCGCGTCGAGAAACGCCGATTTGACAAGCGGATCACGATGAATAAGATAGAGAAGTTGCCCTGCGGGTGAGGCTGAGAAGCTGAACAGCAGGAGCATCCGATCCTTGAGAACTCAACAGCGTGCACTTGTCAAATGCCAAATAACCTCGATTCAGCTTCGGCTGGATGAGATTCCTTTGGATCAAAGTCCGACCTTCGGGTCGGCAACGGATATGTCAGCAATGACATCCATTTGGTCAGTTCAAACTCGCTGCTCGAACCTATTCCGGTTCGTTCAGCAACATTCTTTTACGGAGAGTTTGATCCTGGCTCAGGATGAACGCTGGCGGCGTGCTTAACACATGCAAGTCGAACGGTGAAAGAGAGCTTGCTCTCTGGATCAGTGGCGAACGGGTGAGTAACACGTGAGCAATCTGCCCCTGACTCTGGGATAAGCGCTGGAAACGGCGTCTAATACCGGATACGAGCTGCGAAGGCATCTTCGGCAGCTGGAAAGAATTTCGGTCAGGGATGAGCTCGCGGCCTATCAGCTAGTTGGTGAGGTAATGGCTCACCAAGGCGTCGACGGGTAGCCGGCCTGAGAGGGTGACCGGCCACACTGGGACTGAGACACGGCCCAGACTCCTACGGGAGGCAGCAGTGGGGAATATTGCACAATGGGCGCAAGCCTGATGCAGCAACGCCGCGTGAGGGACGACGGCCTTCGGGTTGTAAACCTCTTTTAGCAGGGAAGAAGCGAAAGTGACGGTACCTGCAGAAAAAGCACCGGCTAACTACGTGCCAGCAGCCGCGGTAATACGTAGGGTGCAAGCGTTATCCGGAATTATTGGGCGTAAAGAGCTCGTAGGCGGTTTGTCGCGTCTGCTGTGAAAACCCGAGGCTCAACCTCGGGCCTGCAGTGGGTACGGGCAGACTAGAGTGCGGTAGGGGAGATTGGAATTCCTGGTGTAGCGGTGGAATGCGCAGATATCAGGAGGAACACCGATGGCGAAGGCAGATCTCTGGGCCGTAACTGACGCTGAGGAGCGAAAGGGTGGGGAGCAAACAGGCTTAGATACCCTGGTAGTCCACCCCGTAAACGTTGGGAACTAGTTGTGGGGTCCATTCCACGGATTCCGTGACGCAGCTAACGCATTAAGTTCCCCGCCTGGGGAGTACGGCCGCAAGGCTAAAACTCAAAGGAATTGACGGGGACCCGCACAAGCGGCGGAGCATGCGGATTAATTCGATGCAACGCGAAGAACCTTACCAAGGCTTGACATATACGAGAACACCGTAGAAATACGGGACTCTTTGGACACTCGTAAACAGGTGGTGCATGGTTGTCGTCAGCTCGTGTCGTGAGATGTTGGGTTAAGTCCCGCAACGAGCGCAACCCTCGTTCTATGTTGCCAGCACGTAATGGTGGGAACTCATGGGATACTGCCGGGGTCAACTCGGAGGAAGGTGGGGATGACGTCAAATCATCATGCCCCTTATGTCTTGGGCTTCACGCATGCTACAATGGCCGGTACAAAGGGCTGCAATACCGTAAGGTGGAGCGAATCCCAAAAAGCCGGTCCCAGTTCGGATTGAGGTCTGCAACTCGACCTCATGAAGTCGGAGTCGCTAGTAATCGCAGATCAGCAACGCTGCGGTGAATACGTTCCCGGGTCTTGTACACACCGCCCGTCAAGTCATGAAAGTCGGTAACACCTGAAGCCGGTGGCCCAACCCTTGTGGAGGGAGCCGTCGAAGGTGGGATCGGTAATTAGGACTAAGTCGTAACAAGGTAGCCGTACCGGAAGGTGCGGCTGGATCACCTCCTTTCTAAGGAGCACTTGGAGGCCTTCGGGCCTTCCAGAGCCAGACTCGAGACACACGTTCTCGACTGGTAGCTCATGGGTGGAACATTTGACGAGGTGCCGATCGGGGGATCCCGAGCTCAGTACGCCGCTTGCGGCTGGAAATGCTCTGGTGACGTCGCCGGCACATGCACGCTGTTGGGTCCTGAGGGACCGGATGCCGCTTTCGAGCGGCGACCAACCTCAGGACCTTTTCCTATGCCGGCAGCGCCGGTCGCGGAGAAGGTACCGCCCGTACTTTGAGAACTACACAGTGGACGCGAGCATCTTCGAGACGATCTTTGATCGTTTCGTAATAGATGATCTTAAAGATCATTAGTCAATTTCATGTGGACTTCGGTCCACGTCGATTCTGATAAAACTCATGTGAATCAAGTCTTTAAGAGCAAACGGTGGATGCCTTGGCATCTGGAGCCGAAGAAGGACGTAGCAATCTGCGATAAGCCTCGGGGAGTGGATAAGCACACTTTGATCCGAGGATTTCCGAATGGGGAAACCCCGCTGGGCGGCGTGCCGACCCAGTGACTCCCGCCTGAATATATAGGGCGGGTAGAGGGAACGTGGGGAAGTGAAACATCTCAGTACCCACAGGAAGAGAAAGCAACCGCGATTCCGTTAGTAGTGGCGAGCGAAACCGGAACAGGCTAAACCGAGTACGTGTGATATCCGGCAGGAGTTGCGTATTCGGGGTTGTGGGACTTTTCAGGCTGTTCTGCCGAGCAGCCGGCGTTACAAGAAGGTATAGACGAATCACCTTGAAAGGTGAGTCATAGAGGGTGCCAACCCCGTAGTCGAAATGCCTCTCTTGACGCGAAGAGTATCCCAAGTATCACGGGGCCCGAGAAATCCCGTGTGAATCTGTCAGGACCACCTGATAAGCCTAAATACTCCCAGATGACCGATAGCGGACAAGTACCGTGAGGGAAAGGTGAAAAGTACCCCGGGAGGGGAGTGAAATAGTACCTGAAACCGTTTGCTTACAAACCGTTGGAGCAGCCTTAGTAGCTGTGACAGCGTGCCTTTTGAAGAATGAGCCTGCGAGTTAGCGATATGTGGCGAGGTTAACCCGTGAGGGGTAGCCGTAGCGAAAGCGAGTCTGAATAGGGCGATTCAGTCGCATGTCCTAGACCCGAAGCGAAGTGATCTATCCATGGCCAGGTTGAAGCGACGGTAAGACGTCGTGGAGGACCGAACCCACTTAGGTTGAAAACTGAGGGGATGAGCTGTGGATAGGGGTGAAAGGCCAATCAAACTTCGTGATAGCTGGTTCTCTCCGAAATGCATTTAGGTGCAGCGTTGCGTGTTTCTTGCCGGAGGTAGAGCTACTGGATGGCCGATGGGCCCTACAAGGTTACTGACGTCAGCCAAACTCCGAATGCCGGTAAGTGAGAGCGCAGCAGTGAGACTGTGGGGGATAAGCTTCATAGTCGAGAGGGAAACAACCCAGACCACCATCTAAGGTCCCTAAGCGCGTGCTAAGTGGGAAAGGATGTGGAGTTGCCTTGACAACCAGGAGGTTGGCTTAGAAGCAGCCACCCTTGAAAGAGTGCGTAATAGCTCACTGGTCAAGTGATTCCGCGCCGACAATGTAACGGGGCTCAAGCACGCCACCGAAGCTGTGGCATTGATATTATTGGTAGGCCTTCGTGGTCCAGCCGTATTGATGGGTAGGAGAGCGTCGTGTGGCCAGCGAAGCGGCGGTGTGAACCAGCCGTGGAGGCTACACGAGTGAGAATGCAGGCATGAGTAGCGAAAGACATGTGAGAAACATGTCCTCCGAAAGACCAAGGGTTCCAGGGTCAAGCTAATCTTCCCTGGGTAAGTCGGGACCTAAGGCGAGGCCGACAGGCGTAGTCGATGGACAACGGGTTGATATTCCCGTACCGGCGAAGAACCGCCCAAACTAATCCAGTAGTGCTAAGTGTCTGAATCCCACTGACGGATCCCTTCGGGGTGAAGCGTTGGGCCTAGCGCACGACCCCATTCTGGTGCGGTTAGCGTATTAACAGGTGTGACGCAGGAAGGTAGCCCAAGCCAGGCGATGGTAGTCCTGGTGCAAGTGCGTAGGCCGAGAGATAGGCAAATCCGTCTCTCACATAGGCTGAGACACGATGCGGATAAAAAGTGGGTGATCCTATGCTGCCAAGAAAAGCATCGACGCGAGGTTCTAGCCGCCCGTACCCCAAACCGACTCAGGTGGTCAGGTAGAGAATACTAAGGAGATCGAGAGAATCGTGGTTAAGGAACTCGGCAAAATGCCCCCGTAACTTCGGGAGAAGGGGGGCCTTCGACGTATTAGGACTTGCTCCGAAAGCGTTTGGAGGCCGCAGAGACTAGTGGGTAGCGACTGTTTACTAAAAACACAGGTCCGTGCCAAGTCGCAAGACGATGTATACGGACTGACGCCTGCCCGGTGCTGGAAGGTTAAGAGGACCGGTTAGCCGCAAGGCGAAGCTGAGAATTTAAGCCCCAGTAAACGGCGGTGGTAACTATAACCATCCTAAGGTAGCGAAATTCCTTGTCGGGTAAGTTCCGACCTGCACGAATGGCGTAACGACTTCCCAACTGTCTCAACCGCGAACTCGGCGAAATTGCATTACGAGTAAAGATGCTCGTTACGCGCAGCAGGACGGAAAGACCCCGTGACCTTTACTATAGTTTGGTATTGGTGTTCGGTGTGGCTTGTGTAGGATAGGTGGGAGACTTTGAAGCATGGACGCCAGTTCATGTGGAGTCATTGTTGAAATACCACTCTGGTCACTCTGGATATCTAACTTAGAACCGTAATCCGGTTCAGGGACAGTGCCTGATGGGTAGTTTAACTGGGGCGGTTGCCTCCCAAAAAGTAACGGAGGCGCCCAAAGGTTCCCTCAACCTGGTTGGCAATCAGGTGTCGAGTGTAAGTGCACAAGGGAGCTTGACTGTGAGACTGACAGGTCGAGCAGGGACGAAAGTCGGGACTAGTGATCCGGCAGTGGCTTGTGGAAGCGCTGTCGCTCAACGGATAAAAGGTACCTCGGGGATAACAGGCTGATCTTGCCCAAGAGTCCATATCGACGGCATGGTTTGGCACCTCGATGTCGGCTCGTCGCATCCTGGGGCTGGAGTAGGTCCCAAGGGTTGGGCTGTTCGCCCATTAAAGCGGTACGCGAGCTGGGTTTAGAACGTCGTGAGACAGTTCGGTCCCTATCCGCTGCGCGCGCAGGAAATTTGAGAGGATCTGACCCTAGTACGAGAGGACCGGGTTGGACGAACCTCTGGTGTGTCAGTTGTTCCGCCAGGAGCACCGCTGATTAGCTACGTTCGGGATGGATAACCGCTGAAAGCATCTAAGCGGGAAGCCGGCCTCAAGATGAGATTTCCATGCCTTCGGGCGAGAGGCTCCCAGCCAGACTACTGGGTTGATAGGCCGGATGTGGAAGCGCGGTAACGCGTGAAGCTGACCGGTACTAATAAGCCGATGACTTGATAACACACCGTTTTTGGTGCTTGCGTCCACTGAGTGGTTCTCGATGTACGGTCGAGAACCGCATGACATTGTTTATGTTGTGCAGACTGAAACATCAATAGTGTTTCGGCGGCCATAGCGTGAGGGAAACGCCCGGTTACATTCCGAACCCGGAAGCTAAGCCTCACAGCGCCGATGGTACTGCAGGGGGGACCCTGTGGGAGAGTAGGACACCGCCGGACTTCTTTCGAGAAATGGCCACCCAGTGCTGGGTGGCCATTTCGCGTTAACGCGACAGAATTCGATATGCGAGGAGCAGCCATGGCCGATGAGCGGAAAGAGCGCGACGGCGATCGGCCGCGCGCCGACAAGCGCCCCGTCTCGAATCAGGATCGCTCGACGCGGCCGCGCCGCGATGCCGACAAGAAGCCGTACGTCAATCGCGATGGTGGTGAGCGTCGCTCGTACCCGCCTCGTGATGGTGACCGGAAGCCGTACACCCCTCGTGAAGGTGGAGACCGGAAGCCGTACACCCCACGCGATGGTGCAGAGCGGAAGCCGTACACGCCGCGCGTTGGTGGTGAGCGTCGCTCGTACCCGCCTCGTGATGGGGATCGGAAGCCGTACACCCCGCGCGATGGTGGTGAGCGTCGCGCGTACCCGCCTCGCGATGGTGACCGGAAGCCGTACACCCCACGCGATGGTGGAGAGCGTCGCTCGTACCCGCCCCGCGATGGTGACCGGAAGCCGTACACCCCGCGCGATGGTGGTGAGCGTCGCTCGTACCCGCCTCGCGATGGGGATCGGAAGCCGTACACGCCTCGTGATGGTCGCGATGGGGATCGGAAGCCGTACACGCCTCGTGATGGTGGTGATCGGAAGCCGTACACCCCGCGCGATGGTGGTGAGCGTCGTTCCTATCCGCCTCGCGATGGGGATCGGAAGCCGTACACCCCGCGCGATGGTGGCGACCGGAAGCCGTACACGCCTCGGGATGGTGGAGAGCGTCGTTCGTACCCGCCCCGTGATGGTGGCGACCGGAAGCCGTACACGCCTCGGGATGGTGGAGAGCGTCGTTCGTACCCGCCCCGTGATGATGGCGACCGGAAGCCGTACACGCCTCGGGATGGTGGAGAGCGTCGCTCGTACCCGCCCCGTGATGGTGACCGGAAGTCGTACCCGTCGCGCGGAGGGTCCGCGCGGCCCTACCAGGGAGACCGCCCCGAGCGGTCGAGCGAGCCCCGCATCCCCGCTCCGCCGATTCCCGATGAAGTCACGTCGCACGATCTCAACGCCGGCGCGCGCAATGAGCTGAAGACGCTGAGCAAGGAGAACGCCGACCAGGTCGCGCGTCACCTCGCGATGGCAGCGGCCCTGATCGAAGAGGACCCGGCCCTCGCGCATGAGCATGCCCTCGCGGCATCCCGCAGCGCCGGCCGGATCGCGATCGTCCGCGAGTCCGTGGCGATCACGGCGTATGCGATCGGCGACTATGCTCTCGCGCTGCGCGAGCTCCGCACCTACCGGCGCATCTCCGGCCGTGATGACCAGATCGCGCTCATGGTCGACAGCGAGCGCGGCGTCGGTCGCCCCGACCGCGCGCTCGAGACCGGACGCGCCGTCGATCGCTCGTCACTGCCGACCGAGGTGCGCGTCGAACTCGCGATCGCAATGTCCGGCGCGCGTCTCGATCTCGGCGAGCCGGAGCGTGCCCTGCTCGAGCTCGACATCCCGGAGCTGGATCCGGCGCGCGCATTCGAGTGGAGCCCTGCGCTGTTCGCCGCGCGGGCATCGGTGCTCGAGGAGCTGGGTCGCGACGATGAGGCATCCGAGTGGCGCACGCGCGCGCTCGTCGCTGCCGATGCGCTCGACGAGGCCAATGGGATCGCCGCCAGCGAGGTCGTCTTCATCGACGAAGTGCTCGAAGAGATCGAGATCGACGAGCCGGATGCCGAGGTCGATGACGACGACGACGATATCGAGTCGGAGTCGTCCGAGTCGGCCGTCGATTCCGAAGACGGCACGGCGTCCGCATCGGAGCCGTCCATCGAGGACGAGGTCGACGAGCTGCTCGCCGAGGCGGGTATCGACGACGAGACCGACGACTGATGGCGCTGTTCGGACGCCGGTCGGCACCGGGTGCGTCTCCGCTGGACGGGGTCGACACGGTTCTGGCCGACCTCGACGGCGTGGTCTACGCCGGCCACAAGCCCATCCCGCACGCGATCGAGTCGCTCAATCGCGCGGGGGAGACCCGACGACTGGGCTACATCACCAACAACGCATCTCGGACGGATGCCACGGTGGCGGCGCAGCTGCGCGATCTCGGCCTCGCGTCCACGAGACCCGAAGACGTCGTCACCAGCCCGCAGGCGGCGATGCGTCTGCTCGCCGAGCGCATCGCTCCCGGGTCGACCGTTCTCGTCGTCGGGGGAGACGGGCTCGTCGATGAGCTGCGAAAGGCAGGATTCGTCGTCACGCGCAGCGCGGACGACGCGCCCGCGGCCGTCGTGCAGGGCTTCGCGCCCGACGTGGGATGGACGCAGCTCGCGGAAGCCGCGTTCGCCCTGGCCCTCCCCGAAGAAGAGGGCGGAATCCCCTGGATCGCGACGAACACCGACTGGACGATTCCCCAGTCGCGCGGCGTCGCGCCCGGAAACGGGACGCTGGTATCGGCCGTCCACACCGCCGTCGGGCGACTTGCGACGGTAGCCGGAAAGCCGGAGACGCCGATCTTCGACGAGGCCGTGTCGCGTTTCGGCGCGAAGAGCCCGTTGTTCCTCGGCGACCGCCTCGACACCGATATCCTCGGCGCGGCTCGTGCCGGCATCCCTTCTGCCGTGGTGCTGACCGGGATCGATCGCCCGAAGCACATCCTCGCGTCCCCGAGCGACGCGCGGCCGACCTACATCCTGAGCGACCTCAGCGAGCTGTTCGAGCCGTACCCTGCGGCGACCGTCGCGAACGGCGTCGTCACGGTGGGCGGTGCGAAGGTCGCCATCGACGGCCCGGACGTGCGGATCCTCGCTACGGGGGATCGCCAGATCGATCTCCTGCGCGCGGGCGCTGCGGCGATCTGGGACACGGGACGCGCGATCTTCGGGTTCCGTGTGCCCGAGCAGCTCTACGCCGATCCCTTCCATCGCCCCTGACGGGCGAGAGAGGGCGGGGAGACGAGTCGCTCCTGACCATGTCGAAGGCGCCCCGTATCCTGAAGCTATGGACGAGACCGAGCGCGACGATCACGGCGACCTCGTGTCCCGGCTCGAGGTGATCGAGGCGCAGCCGCTCGCCTCGCGCGCGGCCGCCTACGAGTCGCTGCACGACGAGCTCTCCCGAGCACTCGAGTCCGGCCCCGCCGGTCTTCCGCACCGGGCATGACACCGCGTCTCGATGCGGCTCTGGCCGAGCGCGGCCTCGCGCGGTCGCGCACCCACGCGGCGGCGCTGATCGCCGACGGTCTGGTGAGCGTGGACGGGCGACCCGTGGTCAAGGCATCCACGCCCGTCGAGGAATCGACCGTGATCGAGGTCGCCGGTGCCGATCATTACGTCAGCCGGGCAGCGCACAAGCTCATCGCAGGACTCGATGCCTTCGGCGTCGACGTCGCGGGCCGCGTGGCCCTCGACATGGGCGCGTCCACCGGCGGGTTCACCCAGGTGCTGCGCGAACGCGGCGCCGACCCGGTGCTCGCCGTCGACGTCGGGCACGGGCAGCTCGCAGCATCCGTCGCAGCAGACCCGGGGGTGCGCGTCGTCGAAGGCTTCAACGTCCGGTTCATGACGCCCGCATCGCTCGCGGACGCGAGCGGCGTGGATGCCGCGCCCTCCGTCGTGACGGGGGATCTGTCGTTCATCTCGCTCGCCCATGTGCTGCCGGCGGCGCGCTCCGTGTGTGCCGAGGGGGCGGACGTGATCCTCCTGATCAAGCCGCAGTTCGAGGTCGGCCGCACCGCCGTCAAAGGCGGGCTCGTGACCAATCCGACCCTTCGCGCCGACGCCGTCGCGGGTGTCCTCTGGTCGGCGTGGGATGCCGGGCTCGGCACGCTCGGCATCGTCTCCTCCCCGATCGCCGGAACGCACGGCAACGAGGAGTTCGTCGCGCATCTCGCGCCGCAGCGGGGGAGCAATCCGACAGAATGGTTGAGCACGGTGAACCGACTGGCGGGGAGCACATGACCGACGCTCAGCAGCGTACCCACGAGGCACAGCGCAGCATCCTCGTCGTCGCCCACGCGCGCCGCGGCGACACCGTCGAAGCCGCGGAGCGCGTGATCGCCGCCCTTCGCGCCGCCGGTGCCCGGCCCGTCCTGGCGCGTGACGACCTCAGCGAGCTCGAGATCGCGCTGCCCGGCATCGGCGACATCGCCGTGCTCGGCGACGACGTGCCGATCGACGCGATCGAGCTGGCCATCGTCCTCGGCGGCGATGGCACGATCCTTCGCGCCGCCGAGCTCGTCCGCAACGGCACCGCGCCGATCCTCGGGATCAACATGGGGCACGTCGGATTCCTCGCCGAGACCGAGCGCGACGACATGGACGATGCGGTGCGCCGCGTCATCTCGCGCGACTACCGCGTCGAGGAGCGTCTGGCGCTGCAAGTCCGGGTCAAGGACTCCGCCGACGCCGTGATGTACGAGACGTGGGCGCTCAACGAGGCGACCGTGGAGAAGGCGAGCCGCGAGCGGATGCTCGAGGTCGTCATCGAGATCGACGGGCGACCGCTCTCGAGCTTCGGATGCGATGGTGTGGTCGTGTCGACTCCCACGGGTTCGACTGCCTACAACTTCTCCGCAGGCGGTCCCGTCATCTGGCCCACCGTCGAGGCGATCTCGGTCGTTCCGCTGTCGGCTCATGCCCTGTTCGCGCGGCCGCTCGTGGTCGGGCCCGAGCACGCGGTCGCGATCGAGGTGCTCGAGCGCACGAACGGCCTCGGGGTCCTGTGGTGCGACGGCCGCCGTTCGCACGATCTGCCGCCCGGCGCGCGCGTGGTCGTGCGCCGCTCCGACAATCCGGTGCGCTTGGCGCGCCTGCACCCCGCCGCGTTCACCGACCGCCTCGTGAGCAAGTTCCGCTTGCCGGTCGAAGGATGGCGCGGTCCCGCGGCGATCACCTCGACCCTTCCCGTCATCCCGCAGGCCGGCGCGTCCACCGCAGCGACGGGCGCGCACGAGTGATCGAGGAGATGCGCCTGCGCGATCTCGGCGTCATCGCCGAGGCGACGCTGTCCATCGGCCCGGGGTTCACCGCGATCACGGGCGAGACCGGTGCAGGCAAGACCATGGTCGTGACGGGTCTCGGGCTGCTGCTCGGGCAGCGCGCCGACTCGGGCGCCGTGCGCGCCGGAGCGTCGCAGGCATCCGTCGACGGAGTCTGGATCGTCCCGGAGAACGGGGCCGTGGCCGCCCGGGTGCGTGAGGCCGGGGGAGACGTCGAACCGCTCGAGGACGGTTCGGCGGAGCTCTTCGTCGGACGCTCGATCTCGAGCGAAGGACGCAGCCGAGCGTCCGTCGGAGGCCGCGCGGCGCCGGCCGGCGTCTTGGCCGACCTCGCCGACGAGCTCGTCGTGGTGCACGGTCAATCCGATCAGCTGAGGCTGCGATCGGCCTCGGCGCAGCGCGAGGCGCTCGACCGCTTCGGCGGTCCGGTCGTGGAGAAGGCGCTGCGGGCCTACCGCGCGGCGTTCGAGCGCTTCCGGACGCTCGATCACGAGCTGACGGCGATCACCACCGACCGCGACGCGCGGCAGCGAGAGGCCGACGAGCTGCGCACCGCGATCGCCGACATCGAGCAGGCGGCGCCGGTCGCGGGCGAAGACGTCGAACTCGCACAGCGCGCCGAGCGACTCGCGAACGCCGAAGAGCTGCGGCTGGCGGCCGCATCCGCCCACGACGTGCTCTCCGGCGATGGAGACGTTCCGGATGCCTCGGCCCTCATCGCCGAAGCGCGCCGCGCCCTCGACCGCGGCTCCCAGCACGACGCGGTTCTGACGCCGTTCGCCGAGCAGGCATCCGACCTCGGGTACCGGATCGCCGATCTCGCCGCCGGGCTCGCCGGCTACCTCGCCGATCTCGACGAATCCGGTCCGCACGAGCTCGCTGCGGTGGAGGAGCGTCGGGCGGTGCTCGGCGGGCTCATCCGCGCCCACGGCACCCTCGACGCGGCGATCGAGCTCCTCGACACCGGATCCGCACGTCTGGCCGACCTCGACGACGATGATTCGCGCGTCGAACGACTCACCGCAGAGCGTGCGGCAGCGGCATCGGCTCTCGACACCGCGGCGGCGGCGCTCACGAAAGCCAGGACTGCGGCCGGCGCGCGACTGGGCGCCGCCGTCACGACCGAGATGCGCGCGTTGGCGATGCCCGACGCGCGGGTCGAGGTCGCGGTGTCTCCCGGAGCCGAGTCGGCATCGGGTCGGGATGACGTCGCGATCCTCCTCGCTCCGCATCCGGGCTCCGAACCGCGGCCGGTGTCCAAGAGCGCGTCCGGCGGTGAGCTCAGCCGCGTCATGCTCGCGATCGAGGTGGTCATCGCCGGTGTCGACCCCGTGCCCACTTTCGTCTTCGACGAAGTGGATGCCGGCATCGGCGGCGCGGCGGCGATCGAGGTCGGACGGCGCCTGGCGCGGCTCGCGGAGGCATCCCAGGTGATCGCCGTGACGCACCTGGCCCAGGTGGCCGCGTTCGCCACCAACCACCTGTCCGTCGTGAAGGCGAGCGACGGAGCGGTCACGGCATCGGATGTCCGCCGCCTCGAGGGTGCGGAGCGGGAGGCGGAGATGGCGCGCCTGCTGTCGGGGATGCCCGACTCCGAGGCCGCGCTGGCGCACGCCCGCGAGCTGCTGGCCCTGCGGGGCTGAGGCAACCCGTGCTGAGCCACACGCGTGTGCAATACCCCGCGGGTCAGGGGTTCTTCCACATCGGACGGGTGTCGTCCGGCGGATCGGACGTCGACTACCTCTACGACTGCGGCACGACTGCAGGCTCGAACGCGATGCGGAAGTCCGTCGGGCATGCCGCGCATGCGGGCCTGCTCGCTCGGCCCCATCTCGACGTCGCGTTCCTGTCGCACCTGCATCGCGATCACATCAACGGACTCCCGCGCCTGCGAGCGCGCGGGATGATGCCGATGACCGTGGTCCTTCCGTACCTCGACGATGTCGCGCGTCTCATCACGTTCGCTGCGGACGCGGCGCATGCGGGGAGCGACGACGACGGCGGGTTCGTCCAGGAAGTGATCATCGGGGGAGCCTCGGCGCTGCGGGAGGTGCTCGGAGTGGAGCGCGTCTACGAGGTGCACGCGTCGGACGGTCCGCCCAGAGGTGAACCTGTCGATCTCATCGGTCCCCCGGATCCGCCCGAGGGCGACGGTTCCGAGGGCGATCGAATGCGGGTCGAGCCTTTCGATCCGTCGGGCGTCCGCACCGCGGGCGCTGGTGTGTGGGCGATCGGCCACGGGAACCCCTTCGTGGTGCGGCGCACGAGACCCGGACGGTCGGACTCCTCTGCGGTCTGGCTGCTCAAGGTGCATGTCGACGAAGGCATTCCGGAGGCACGGGCCTCGTTCCTGGCGAAGCTGGAGGACTGGCGTCGGCGAGAAGGCGCGCACGACGGGTCGCCGACCGAGGAGTGGCTCAGGGCCGAGCACGTGCGGCGGACGCTCGTGCAGCACCACGTCGATGTCCTGATCGACGCGTTCGGCGGAAGCGATCGGCTCAACGCCACGAGCCTGTCCCTGTACTCCGGCCCGACGAATCGGATGCCGCCGTACGCGCATGACGGGATCCTCACGCGCGCCGGGCGGAGCCTCATCCCCGCCTCCGTCGATCTCACGGGTCGCACCTCATGGCTGGGCACGGGTGATGCCTGCCTGGCGTCGGAGGAGAATCTCGACGGCTTCCTGTCCCACTACCGCGACGAGATCGACACGGTCGTCACGCTCACCGCTCCCCACCACGGCTCGCGCGAGAACTCGGACGCCGCCCTCTACGCGCGAGTCCGGCCGTCCCACGTGGTCGTCGCGGCGAGCCCGCGGGGCGGCTACCAGCATCCCCACGCCGAAGCGATGCATGCCGCCGCCGCCTCCGGAGCGCGGATCGTGCTCGTCGGGGAAGAGGATCGGTCTCAGTTCTCGGAGGAGGTGGTCCTGCGCGACGCCTGACTATCCGAGCGCTGCGCGCAGGCGTCTCACGCACGCGAGGCCCTGAGTGAGCAGCACCCAGACCAGGGCGCCGAACACCGAGATGAACCCGATGAGGCCGGCCAGGACGAATCCGAACGACGGATCCGCGGATGCCGACTGGATCATCGCGATGCTGAGCACCCAGACGAACACGACGAAGGCGATGACGGTGCCGTTGACGATGGTGGTCGGAACGTTGTCGAGCCGCTTCAACTCGACCCTCGACTCGAACTGCACTCGGTCCTGCTGATCGGGCGTGGACAGATCCCTGCTCAGCAGGACCTTCTGATCGAGCGCCAGGAGGTCGCGCAGCCACTGCGACAGCTGCAGGTAGAAGAAGGTGCCGATGATGCTCGCCAGAGTGAGGAGCAGTCCGACGATCGACAGCGGATTCACGTCGCTCACCGGGAGTCTCCGTTCAGGGCATCGAGCACGCGGAGCAGGGTGTAGCCGCGGATGGTGAAGTAGACCCTCGCGGGAGTGGACGCGGTGCGCTGAGGAGGGCGCAGGAGCTCGGCTCCGGCGCCGGTCTCCTGGAGGTCGATGAGTGCGAGCAGCTCGTCGTACGCCGCCCGGCTCACGGCGATGTCGAACGGCTTCTGCCGGGCATTCGCGTCGGTGATGTCGTGGACGTGCGGTTCGAAGGCGCGCCTGAGCTCCGTGCGCGACTCATCGCGGGCGCTCTGCGCGCGCTGACGATCGAGCTCCTCACCTTGCTCGGCACGTTCCTGGCTGAACTGCGCCGGGAGCATCCGGGCCAGGTACTGCGCTCGCGAGAGGGGGAGGTCGAAGCGCGCGAAGATGTCGGCCGCGCTCGGCTCCTCGTCGGTGTACAGACGCTCGTACAGGAAGGTCAGCCAGGACTGCGTCTGCTGGCTGATGGTCTCGGACCGGCGCTCGCCGGTGATCCATTCGAGGGCGAGGATCGCGGCGATCTTCGGCAGATCCGCCTTCACGCGCGCGGACGTCTCGTCGTCGGCGCCGCGGGACAGGTTGCGCACGGCTTCTTCCGTGAGCTCCGCGAGCATCTCGTCGAGGGTCTTCGTCGTCGTGCTCTCTGGTTCGCTCATCGGGACTCCGGAGTCGTACGTGCCAGGATGCAGGGTCACGGCCATGCTGGCAGAGATCGTCGCTCGCGTGCCAATCTGGGAGTCGGTAGACCGTGCGCCCTGCCAGCGCTGATAGGATCAAAGCCCGTGATGCAGAGTTCAGGGACAGCAGCCGCGGGCACATCCGACGACACCACCAGGCACATCTTCGTGACCGGCGGTGTCGTCTCCTCTTTAGGCAAGGGACTCACCGCCGCGAGCCTCGGGAACCTCCTCACGGCACGCGGACTGCGCGTCGTGATGCAGAAGCTCGACCCGTACCTCAACGTCGACCCGGGCACGATGAACCCGTTCCAGCACGGTGAGGTCTTCGTCACCGACGACGGGGCGGAGACAGACCTCGACATCGGACACTACGAGCGTTTCCTCGACGTCGACCTCAGCGCGTCGGCGAACGTGACGACCGGCCAGGTCTACTCGCAGGTGATCGCCAAGGAGCGCCGCGGCGAGTACCTCGGCGACACCGTGCAGGTCATCCCGCACATCACCGACGAGATCAAGCGTCGGATGCGCCTCCAGGCCGAGGAGGAGCCGAAGCCCGACGTCATCATCACCGAGATCGGCGGCACGGTCGGCGACATCGAGTCGCAGCCGTTCATCGAGTCGGCTCGTCAGATCCGTCACGAGCTCGGACGCGGAAACGTGTTCTTCGTCCATGTCTCGCTCGTGCCGTTCATGGGCGCCTCGGGCGAGCAGAAGACCAAGCCGACGCAGCACTCCGTGGCGGCTCTGCGCTCCATCGGCATCCAGCCCGATGCTCTGGTGCTGCGCAGCGATCGACCCGTCACCGAGTCGAACAAGCGCAAGATCGCCCTGATGTGCGACGTCGACGAGGACGCCGTCGTCAACGCGGTCGACGTGCCGAGCATCTACGACATCCCCACCATGCTCAACGGGCAGGGCCTCGACGAGTACATCGTGCGCTCGCTCGGACTCGACAAGGCCGGCGACGTCGACTGGAGCCGCTGGGACCGCGTGCTCCAGGCAGTGCACAACCCCAAGCACGACGTGACCATCGGTCTCGTCGGGAAGTACATCGACCTTCCGGATGCCTACCTCTCGGTGACCGAGGCGCTCAAGGCGGGCGGATTCGGTCAGGAGACGAAGGTCAAGATCGTCTGGATCCCGTCGGATCAGTGCGAGACGCCGGAGGGCGCGGCGAAGGCGCTGGCACCGCTGGACGGCATCGTGGTGCCCGGCGGCTTCGGCATCCGCGGCATCGAAGGAAAGCTCGGCGCTCTGAAGTTCGCCCGCGAGCAGGGGATCCCCACGCTCGGCATCTGCCTCGGCCTGCAGTGCATGGTGATCGAGTACGCGCGCAACGTCGCAGGACTCGACGGCGCGTCCTCGAGCGAATTCGACCCCGACACCGAGTTCCCCGTGATCGCGACGATGGCCGAGCAGGTCGACATCCTCGCCGGCGGCGACCTCGGTGGCACGATGCGACTCGGCCTCTACGAAGCCGACCTGGCCGAAGGCTCGATCGCTGCCGAGATCTATGGCTCGACCCGCGCGTCGGAGCGGCATCGTCACCGGTACGAGGTGAACAACCGCTACCGCGATCAGATCGCCGAGGCAGGCATGTGGTTCTCCGGTCTGTCGCCCGACCGCAATCTCGTCGAGTACGTCGAGCTGCCCCGCGACCAGCATCCGTACTACATCGCGACGCAGGCCCACCCGGAGCTTCGTTCGCGTCCGACCGAGCCGCACCCGCTGTTCCTCGGACTCGTCGCCGCGGCCGTCGACCGCCACCGTTCGAGCGAGCTGTTCGACGTGGACGACGCGCCCTTCGACGAGGCTCAGGGACCGAGCGCGTGAGCTCAGGGACCGAGCGCGTCAGCGCCGATGCCGGAGGCGCGACGCTGCACGACGAGCCCGTCGACGTGACGGTCGTCGAGAGCGATCTCGTCTACTCCGGGCGGGTCTGGGACGTGCGCAGCGACACGTTCCGCTACGGCGACGCCGACCTCGTGCGGCAGTACGTGGCGCACCCCGGCGCGGCGGCGATCGTGGCGGTGGACGCCGAGCAACGCGTGCTCCTCATCCAGCAGTACCGGCACCCGATCCGTCACCGCGACTGGGAGATCCCCGCAGGGCTCCTCGATGTCGTCGGCGAACCGCCGCTGGAGACCGCTCGGCGGGAGCTGGCCGAAGAGGTCGACCTCGTGGCATCCGACTGGTCGCCGCTCGTCAGCATCTTCACCACGCCGGGTGGCAACGACGAGGTCGTGCACCTCTTCCTGGCGCGGGGCCTCGGCCCCGCCGCCGAAAAGCACGCCCGCGAGGCCGAAGAGGCCGACATCCGCTCCGAATGGATTCCGCTGCAGGATGCCGTGACCGGCGTGCTCGAGGGACGGCTGCGCAACGGCATCCTGGCCACGGGCGTGCTCGCCGCCGCGGAGAGGCTCCGACGCGGAGACGCCTGATGCAGGCAGGATCGTGACGTGAAGCTCGATCGCGCGGCGGATGCCTACCTCCGGCACGTCTCGATCGAGCGCGGTCTCTCCGACCACACGATCTCGGCCTACCGGCGCGACCTCTCCGGCTACGTCGCGTGGCTCGACGGACGCGGAATCGGCGAGTCGTCGGAGGTGACACCGCGCCTGGTGTCGGAGTTCATCGCCGAGCGGGCAGCAGCCGAGCCGCCGCCGGCGGCGTCGAGCCTCGCTCGGCTGCAGTCCTCCGTCCGGGGGCTGCACCGCTTCCTGGCCCGCGAGGGAATCGAGGATGTCGACCCGTCGGTGAAGCTGAGGCCTCCGAAGCTGCCCAGGCGTCTCCCGAAGGCGCTGACGATCGACCAGGTCGAACGGCTTCTCGAGGCATCCGGTCCCGATCCCTCGTCGAGTGCGCGGAGCGGGGAGGAGTCGCTCACCGGCATCCGGGACCGCGCGCTTCTGGAGCTGCTCTACGCGACCGGTGCGCGCGTGTCGGAGGTCGTGCATCTCGACGTCGACGACGTCGCGCACGCCGATGTGCTGCGCGTTCGCGGCAAGGGGTCGAAGGAGCGCATCGTTCCGGTCGGGTCGTACGCGCGCGCCGCGCTCGACGCCTACCTGACGCGCGCGCGTCCCGAGCTGTCGCGGCGCGGACGCGCGACGCCGCGCCTGTTCCTCGGAGCGCGCGGCGCTCCGTTCTCGCGGCAGAGCGCGTGGCTCGTGCTGCAGCAGTCCGCCGAGCGCGCCCAGCTCACCGCCCACGTCTCTCCGCACACGCTGCGGCATTCGTTCGCCACCCATCTGCTCCAGGGCGGGGCCGATGTGCGCGTCGTGCAGGAGCTGCTCGGCCACGCGTCGGTGGCGACGACGCAGATCTACACGCACGTGTCGGTCGACGCGCTGCGCGACGTCTACATCACGTCGCATCCGCGGGCCCTGTGACGCGAGCGGCATCCGCTCATCGGTGATCGAGTGAGGGAGAGCCCCGCGCGGAGCCCGGTGATGCAGGCCGCCGGTGGCTAGAATCGATCGAACGAGCAGTCGAGGCAGGAGCATTCGTGGCGAAGAAGGACGAACAAGGTCCGATCGGTCCGACCGGACGTCCGTACCACGGTTTCCCGACGCCTCCGAAGCTCGACGGTCACGGTCCGGCGCGGATCATCGCGCTGTGCAACCAGAAGGGCGGCGTCGGCAAGACGACGACCACGATCAACCTCGCGGCGTCGCTCGCCAACTACGGGCGCCGGGTTCTCGCGGTCGACTTCGATCCGCAGGGCGCGCTGTCGGCCGGGCTCGGCATCCCGACTCACGACACCCCGACGATCTACGACCTGCTGCTCGACACCAAGCGCGACCCGCACGACGCGATCGTTCCGTCGGCCACGCCGAACCTCGACGTCATCCCCGCCAACATCGACCTGTCGGCCGCCGAGGTGCACCTCGTCAACGAGGTCGCCCGCGAGACGATCCTCTCCCGCGTGCTGCGCAAGGTGTCGGGGGAGTACGACGTCATCCTCGTGGACTGCCAGCCCTCGCTCGGCATCCTGACCGTCAACGCCCTCACCGCCAGCCATGGCGTGCTGATCCCGCTCGAATGCGAGTTCTTCGCGCTGCGCGGTGTCGCCCTCCTCATCGAGACGATCGACAAGGTGCGCGACCGGCTCAATCCGTCGATCGAGCTCGACGGCGTGCTCGCGACGATGTACGACCCCCGCACGCTCCACTCGCGGGAGGTGCTCGAGCGCGTCGTCGAGGCCTTCGGAGACGATGTGCTCGAAACGGTCATCGGTCGCACGGTCAAGTTCCCGGATGCCTCGGTCTCGGGCAAGCCCATCACCGAGTACGCGCCGGAGCACGCGGCCGCGCAGGCCTACCTGCGCCTGGCGCGGGAGCTGATCGCCCGTGGCGCCGTCGCCTGACGAGATCCCTCACATCGACCCCGCGGTCGCCCCGACCGTCGACGCCGCGCCGGCCGCCTCCGGCGACGCATTCCGGGTGTCGCTCGGCGTCTTCGACGGACCGTTCGACCTGCTGCTGACCCTGCTGTCGAAGCACGAGCTCGACATCACCGAGGTGTCGCTGTCGAAGGTGACCGAGGAGTTCATCGCGTACCTGCGCGAACTCGACTCCGACGCCGAGCTCGAGGAGGCGTCCGAGTTCCTCGTCGTGGCCGCGACGCTGCTCGACATGAAGATCGCCGGGCTGCTGCCGCAGGGTGAGCTCGTCGACGCGGAATCCGTCGCCCTGCTCGAAGCGCGCGACCTCCTCTTCGCCCGCCTGCTGCAGTATCGCGCGTTCAAGGAGGTGTCGGTGTGGTTCGCTCGGTGCCTTCAGCGCGAGGACACGCGGCACACGCGCGCCGTGCGACTCGATGAGAAGTACCGCAATGCCGCGCCCGAACTGGTCTGGAGCCTCACGGTCGACGACTTCGCGGCCTTGGCGCTGCTCGCCTTGACCCCGAATGCGATCCCTCACGTCGGGCTCGACCACCTCCACGCGCCGCTGGTGAGCATCCGCGAGCAGGCCGCGATCGTCGTCACGCTCCTGCGCGACGCGGGGTCGCTCAACTTCCGCGAGCTCGTCGCCGGGGTCTCGCAGCCGGGTGTCGTCGTCGCGCGCTTCCTCTCCGTGCTGGAGCTGTACCGGCACGCTGCCCTCTCCTTCGAGCAGCTCGAGCCGCTCGGGGAGCTCACCCTCCGCTGGACCGCCGACCGCTGGTCCGACGAGAACCTCGCCACCCTGGGGGCCGACTATGACCGATGACCCTTCGACACGCTCAGGGACCGGGGGCGGCTCAGTGGCCGGAAGCGACTCAGGGACCGGGGGAGACGTGCGGGCGAGGCTCGAGGCGATCCTGCTCATCGTCGAAGAGCCCCAGAGCCTCGTGAGTCTGGCCGCCGCGGTGAGCGCTCCGGTGCCCGCCGTGCGGCAGGCCGTCGAATCCCTCGTCGCGGACTACGACGGTCTCTCCGGCGGCCCCGTGCGCGGCTTCGAACTGCGCGAGGTCGGCGGGGGCTGGCGCCTGTACGTGCGGGAGGAGCACGACGACCTCGTGAGCGAGTTCGTCAACACGCAGGCGCCCTCGCGACTGTCGCAAGCGGCGCTCGAGACGCTCGCCGTCATCGCCTACAAGCAGCCCGTCACGCGCGGGCAGGTCGCGTCGATCCGCGCCGTCAACGTCGACTCGGTCGTGCGCACGCTGCTCTCGCGCGGACTGATCACCGAAGCCTTCACGGATGCCGAGACCGGCGCGATCCACTACGCCACGACCGATGCGCTGCTGGTGAACCTCGGCATCAACTCGCTCGACGAACTGCCACACATATCCCCGCTGCTCGACGACGGCGCCGGCGGATTCGACACGGAGGTTATCCGATGAACGATTCGACCACCCCCTCGACAGAGCGCGACGACGGGATCCGGCTGCAGAAGGCGCTCGCGAACGCCGGGGTCGCCTCGCGCCGCGTCTCCGAGAACCTCATCGCGGCCGGCCGCGTCCGCGTCAACGGAGAGGTCGTGACCGAGCTCGGCTCGCGCGTCGATCCGGATGTCGACCTCGTCGACGTCGACGGGATCGCCATCCAGTTCGACCAGTCGAAGCGCTACGTGATGCTCAACAAGCCGACGGGTGTCGTCTCCTCGCTCAAGGATGATCGCGGGCGGCCCGATCTCCGCCGCTACACCGACCAGTTCGAGGAGCGCCTGTTCAACGTGGGGCGCCTGGACGGCGAGACGAGCGGACTCCTCGTGCTCACCAACGACGGCGATCTCGCCCATGTTCTCGCCCACCCCGCCTTCGGCGTGCCGAAGGTCTACATCGCGAAGGTCGACGGGCGCGTGACGCCGCAGACGATCGCGAAGCTCACCCGGGGCATCGATCTCGAAGACGGGCCCATCGCCGCCGACAAGGCCCGGCTGCTCGACGCGTCCGGCGGATCGAGCCTGGTCGAGCTCACGATCCACTCCGGCCGCAACCGGATCGTGCGTCGCATGCTCGACGCCGTCGGACATCCCGTCATCGACCTCGTGCGCCGCCAGTTCGGCCCGCTTCACCTGGGAACCCTCCCGGCGGGGCAGACCCGCGAGTTGACTACAGTGGAACGCGGCGCGCTGATGACCCTCGCGCGCCAGGCGGCCGAGCCGTCGGGGGAGCACCAGGAGACCGAGTGAGCGACATGACGACCGCGCGCGCCCCGGGCGCCGCGCGTGAGAGCGCCTCGGAACGACCCCGCGCGCCGCGTGTGCGGGGCACGGTGCGGATCGTCGGTGCCGGCCTGCTCGGTTCGAGCATCGGCCACGCTCTCATGGCCGAGGGCGTCGACGTCGCCCTGGCCGACGCGTCGCCCGCGCAGCTGCGTCTTGCGGTCGACTACGGCGCCGGTCGCCCCGCCCGCGACGGCGACGAGCCTGCGCTCATCGTGGTCGCGGTGCCGCCGGACGTCACGGCGGATGTCATCGAACGCGAGCTCGCCGCCCATCCCGGGGCCGTCGTGACGGATGTCGCGAGCGTCAAGCTGGATCCTCTGCACGCGCTGCGCGAGCGCGGCGTCGACATCTCGCGCTACATCGGCTCGCACCCGATGGCCGGACGCGAGCGCGGGGGAGCGATCTCGGCCCGCGCCGACATCTTCGTCGGGCGACCGTGGGTGGTGTGCCGCGACGAGGAGACCTCCGCGGCCGACCTGGCGCTCGTCGAGGCGCTCGCCCTCGACCTCGGCGCGACGCCGATCGAGATGACGCCCGACGAGCACGACCGCGCGGTCGCGCTCGTCTCCCACGTGCCGCAGCTCGTCGCGAGCCTCCTCGCCGGTCGCTTCGCCGAAGCACCCGAGGGGCTGCTGCGCCTGACGGGTCAGGGCGCGCGCGACACGACGCGCATCGCGGCATCCGCCCCCGAACTGTGGGTGCAGATCCTCGGAGCGAACGCGGAGCGGGTCGTCGACGTGCTCGATGCGCTCGCGGCCGACTTGTCGGCGGTGGCCGACGCGCTGCGCGCTCCGGACGAGCCCGGCGCCCGCCGCGCCGTGGCCGACACGATCCGCCGCGGCAACGACGGCGTCGAGCGGCTGCCGGGCAAGCACGGTCAGAACCGTCGCTTCGAGACCGTGGTGATCATGGTCGACGACCGGCCGGGGCAGCTCGGCCGCCTGTTCGGAGAACTCGGCGAGCTCGAGGTCAATGTCGAGGATCTGCGTCTCGAGCACTCGCCCGGCGCGCAGTTCGGTCTCGCCGAGATCAGCGTCGTGCCGACCGCCGTCAAGCGTGCGACCGAGGGCCTGGAGGCCCGCGGCTGGAGGATTGCGAGCATCAATGACTGACCTTCCGACGAGCTCAGGGCCCGTGGTCGTCGCCATCGACGGACCGGCCGGCAGCGGCAAGTCCAGCGTGTCGAAGCAGGCGGCCCGCCGGCTCGGCTACGGCTACCTCGACACCGGGGCCGCCTACCGTGCCCTCGCGTGGCACGCTCTCGCGCACGGTGCCGACACCTCCGACGCGTCGTCGGTGATCGACGCAGCGGGCGACTTCGACTACGCGATCTCGCTCGACCCCGACCACTACTGGGTGCGCGTCGGTGACACCGACGTCACCGACGCGATCCGCGAACCGCGTGTCACGGAGGCGGTCAGCGGGGTCGCGCGCGTGCCCGTCATCCGCGAATCCGTCACGGCACTGTTCCGCTCGCTCGTCGCAGGCTCCGATCGACCCGGCGTCGTCGTGGAGGGCCGTGACATCACGACGGTCGTCGCTCCCGACGCTCCCGTGCGCATCCTGCTCACGGCCGCCCCCGAGGTGCGGGCCGCGAGACGCAGCAGCGAACTGACCACGCAGGACGCGGCATCCGTCGCCGCCGCCCTGCACCGGCGCGACGCGTCGGACTCGCAGGTCGTCGACTTCCTGACCGCCGCTCCCGGCGTCGTGGTCGTCGACTCGACCGATCTCGATTTCCCGCAGACCGTGGATGCCGTCCTCGACGTCGTCCGGTCGGCCATCACCGAACAGACAGAGGAGGGCGCATCATGAGCGCCGAAGACGAATACGAGGGCGGGCCCGACCAGCTCGCCGAGAAGCTCGCCGATCTCGACGAGGAGCTCGCCGAACAGCGGGCGGAAGCGCTGCGCGTCTCGCTCGGGGACTACGAGCTCGAAGACGAGGACGACGCGCTGCTCGCGGGCGTGACGCTCGGCGAAGACGGCATCGAGTACTACCCGGCGCTGCCCGTCGTGGCGATCGTGGGGCGTCCGAACGTCGGCAAGTCGGCGCTCGTCAACCGCATCCTGGGGCGGCGTGAGGCCGTCGTCGAAGACACCCCGGGTGTCACGCGCGACCGCGTCATGTACAAGGCGGAGTGGATGGACCGCCGGTTCACCCTCGTCGACACCGGCGGCTGGGAGCCCGACGCGAAGGGCATCGATCGCTCGGTCGCGGCGCAGGCGGAGGTCGCGATCGACCTCTGCGACGTCGTGCTGTTCGTGGTCGACGCCATGGTGGGGGCGACCTCCACCGACGAGCACGTCGTCAAGCTGCTGCGCAAGAGCGGCAAGCCCGTCTTCCTCGTCGCGAACAAGATCGACGACGCCCGGCACGAGCCCGAGGCGGCCGCGCTGTGGGCCCTCGGACTCGGCGAGCCCTACCCGGTCTCGGCGATCCACGGCCGGGGTGTCGCCGATCTCCTCGACGAGATCATGAAGGTGCTGCCGGAGATCTCCGCCGTCGCCAAGCAGGAGGTCGGCGGTCCGCGCCGCGTCGCGATCCTCGGCCGTCCGAACGTCGGAAAGTCGTCGCTGCTGAACAAGGCGGCGGGCGAAGAGCGCGTCGTCGTGAACGAGCTCGCCGGCACCACCCGCGACCCCGTCGACGAGCTGGTCGAGCTCGGCGGGCGTCTCTGGCGCTTCGTCGACACGGCCGGCATCCGTCGCCGCGTGCATCTGCAGCAGGGAGCCGACTTCTACGCGTCGCTGCGCACGTCGGCGGCGCTCGAGAAGGCCGAAGTGGCCGTCGTCGTGCTCGACGTGTCCGAGTCGCTCAGCGAGCAGGACGTGCGCATCATCGACCTCGTGCTCGAATCGGGTCGCGCCCTCGTCCTGGCGTTCAACAAATGGGATCGCCTCAACGACGACGACATGGAGAACGCCGACCGCCGCCGCTACCTCGAGCGCGAGATCGAGCAGGACCTCGCACATGTGGCGTGGGCCCCGCGCGTCAACATCTCCGCGCGCACCGGCCGTCACCTCGATCGGCTCGTGCCGGCGCTCGAGACGGCGCTGGACTCGTGGGATCAGCGCATCCCGACGGGCAAGTTCAACGCGTTCCTCTCCGAACTCGTCGCCGAGCACCCGCACCCCGTCCGCGGAGGCAAGCAGCCGCGCATCCTGTTCGGCACGCAGGCGTCCACCCGGCCGCCGACGTTCGTGCTGTTCACGACCGGGTTCCTCGACCCGGGCTACCGCCGCTTCATCCAGCGTCGTCTGCGCGAGATCTACGGCTTCGAGGGCTCGCCCATCGTCGTCAACATGCGGGTGCGCGAGAAGCGCCAGCGCTGACGCGTCACCGCATGTGCGGTGCGGCCGGTCGGACCATGGCGGTCTGATCGGGCGCGGCGAAGCCGAACTGCTCGTAGAGCGTGTGGGCGTCCTTCGTGAACAGCGTCCAGCGGAAGTCCCGCCCCGGGCCGTCGTCGATCATGAGGGCGACGAGGCGCTTTCCGAGGGCCGCGCCCTGGTGCGCGGGCAGCACGAAGACATCGGCGAGGTACGCGAACGAGACGCCGTCGGAGGCCGCGCGCGCGAACCCGACCTGCTCGCCCGTGTCGGCGCGGTAGGCGCCCACGACGCGCCAGGCCGCGTCGAGCTGGGCATCGAGGTCGGCACGGGTGCGCCAGCGCCCCCAGTACGCATCGGCGGAGAGCCAGTTCCACACCACGTCGCGCTGGATGCGCGCCGGGTCGTCGTCGAGTTCGTAGTCCACGCCTCAAGTCTGACGTGCCGGATGCCGAGGATGCCCGTGCAGATCGGCAACGGGTGGCCTGCGGGATCCGCCACCGTCGTCAGCGCAGCGCGAACCGGGTGAACAGCTCGGCGGGCAGGTCGCGGAATCGCAGCTCGGCGCCGTCGCGCGCGGGCGGCAGCGGCTCGCGGACGCCGAGCGTGCGGAACCGCTGCACCGCCCACGTGTCCACCCCGGCGGCCGCCAGTCGGCAGCCGAGATCGCGGAGCGTCGCATCGTCGGCCACAGCGGGATGCACCGTCGTGCGCACCTCGTAGTCCAGCGGACGTTCCGTGCCGGCCCGCAGCGCCTGGTTGGCCAGCACGAGCTCCAGCGAACGCCACGCGTGATCTCCGCTGTTCGCCCGGCCCGTCACGGCGGCGTACTCCGAGCCCGTCGCCTTGATGTCGAGACCGATCCAGTCGAGGTGCGGGAGCGCGCGGGCCAGGAGACCGGGGAACGCCCCCGCGGTGTGCAGGCCCACCGCGAACCCGCGGGCTCTCGCGGCATCCATCGCCGCCGGGAGAGCGCGCTGCAGCGTGGGTTCGCCGCCGGAGAACACGACCCCGTCGAGGAGTCCGACGCGGGCCTCGAGAAGGTCGGTCACATCCGCCCACTCCACGTCGGTGCGGGCGCGCGGGTCGATCAACGCGGGATTGTGGCAGTAGAAGCAGTTCCACGGGCAGCCCTGCAGGAACACGGTCGCCGTCATCCGACCAGGCCAGTCGACCGTCGAGAACCGGGTCAGTCCGGCGATGCGCAGCTCATCCGCGCTCGGCACTCTCGCGAGCCGTGCATCCATCTCGGTCCTCTCAGACACCGGCGGCGGCCGCGTCCGCGCGCGCCGTGAAGTACCGCCGCTCCTCAGCCTCGCCCTTCTTGCCGATGTTGAACGATGCGATCGGCCGGAAATACCCCATCACCCGGGTCCAGATCTCACAGGCGGCGCCGCAGTCCGGGCAGGAGCCGTGCTCGCCCGCGACGTAGCCGTGGCCCGGGCAGATCGAGAACGTCGGCGTCACCGTGATGTACGGCAGCCGGAACTGCTCGAGCGAGCGCCGCACGAGATCGCGGCACGCGGCCGCCGACGGCAGCGCCTCGCCGAGGTAGAGATGCAGCACGGTGCCCCCGGTGTACAGGGCCTGCAGCGGCTCCTGCAGGCGCATCGCCAGGAACGGGTCGTCGGTGAGGCCGACCGGCAGCTGCGTGGAGTTCGTGTAGTACGGGTTCGCGGCGGTGCCCGCATGACGGATGCCGCGGTGCCGGGCGATGTCCTCCTTGGCGAACCGGTACGTGGCTCCCTCCGCCGGGGTCGCCTCGAGGTTGAACATGTGCCCGGTCTGCTCCTGGAACTCCACCATCCGCCGACGCACGCGCTCCAGCAGCCGCATCGCCAGCGCGGCGCCGGCCTCCGTCGTGATGTCGTGCTCGTCGCGTGTGAGGTTGCGCACGTACTCGTTGACGCCGTTGACGCCGATCGTCGAGAAGTGGTTGTCGAGAGTGCCGAGATAGCGCTTCGTGTACGGGAAGAGGCCCGACTCGAGGTGCTGCCCGATCACGGCGCGCTTGGCCTCCAGGCTGTCGCGGGCGATCTCCGCGAGCTGGTCGAGCCGTTGCAGCGCGGCCTCCTCATCGCCCGAGTGCACGAACCCGAGCCGGGCGCAGTTGACCGTGACGACGCCGATCGAGCCGGTCTGCTCGGCCGACCCGAAGAGCCCGTTGCCGCGCTTGAGCAGCTCCGTCAGGTCGAGCTGCAGGCGGCAGCACATCGAGCGGATCATGTGGGGATCGAGGTCGGAGTTCACGAAGTTCTGGAAGTAGGGCAGGCCGTACTTCGCCGTCATGGCGAACAGGCGCTCGGTGTTGGGACCGTCCCAGTCGAAGTCCTTCGTGATGTTGTACGTCGGGATCGGGAACGTGAACGCGCGTCCGTCGGCGTCGCCTTCGCTCATCACCTCGATGAAGGCGCGATTGACCGCATCCATCTCCTCCTGCAGGTCGCCGTACGAGAAGGCCTGCACGACTCCGCCGATGAGCGGATGCTGCTCCCGCAGGTCGTCGGGGCACACCCCGTCGAACGTGAGGTTTGTGAAGGGGGTCTGCGTGCCCCACCGCGAGGGGACGTTGAGGTCGAAGACGAACTCCTGCATCGCCTGACGGACCTCGGGGTAGGTCAGGCCGTCGCGGCGGACGAACGGAGCGAGATACGTGTCGAACGAGCTGAACGCCTGCGCTCCCGCCCACTCGTTCTGCAGCGTCCCAAGGAAGTTCACGAGCTGTCCGAGGGCGCTGGAGAAGTGGCGCGGGGGTGCCGACGCGATCTTGCCCGGGACTCCGTTGAAGCCCTGCTCGAGCACCATGCGCAGCGACCAGCCGGCGCAGTAGCCGGCGAACATGTCGAGGTCGTGGATGTGGATGTCGCCCTCGCGATGGGCCGTCCCGGCCTCGGGCGCGTAGACCTCGTCGAGCCAGTAGTTGGCGATGAGGCGTCCGGCGGAGTTGAGGATCATTCCCCCCAGCGAGTACCCCTGGTTCGCGTTCGCGTTCACGCGCCAGTCGGTGCGGGTGAGATACGCGTCGATCGTCTCGGCGACGGGGACGGAGCGGGCGGGCGTGGTCATCGGATTCCTCTCGGGGGGTGGGGGCACCACAATATGTGGGGGTTGCGGCGGCGATCGAGCACATATGTGGCGTGTCGTGAATGTGGTCCGACCATACGGCGCGGCGTGAGCGTCTGAGTGACATCGGCGCGGGACGGGAGGCGGACGGCCGAGGGCGCAAGGGGGTGTGGAAAGCTGGGCGAGTGAGCATCGAGCCCCCGCAGCCTGGCGAGCCGCGCCGTCCGCACGGACCGCGCGACCCGGGTGACGCGTGGGTGATCGCCCCGACGGGGGAGCGGTACTGGGGGCGCTTCGGCGCGGCCGGTCTGCTCGCGATCGATCCGCACGAGGGCGTGCTGCTGCAGCACCGCGTGTCGTGGAGTCACTTCGGCGACACGTGGGCGCTGCCCGGGGGTGCGCGGCACGAGGGCGAGTCCGCGAGCGAGGGCGCACTGCGTGAATCGCAGGAGGAAGCCGGCGTCCCCGACGGCGCGATCCGGCCGCGGCTGCTCAGCGTGCTCGACCTCGGATACTGGTCGTACACGACGCTCGTCGGCGACGTCGTCGAGCCGTTCGCGCCCACCATCAGCGATCCCGAGAGTCGCGAACTGGCGTGGGTGCCCGCGGAGCGCATCGCGGAGTATCCGCTGCACCCCGGCTTCGCGTCGTCATGGGAGCGACTGCGACCGCTGCTCCAGGTGCGGCCCGCCGTGATCGTCGACGTCGCCAACGTCGTCGGATCGGTGCCCGACGGCTGGTGGCGCGACCGCGCCGGTGCCGGTGGGCGCCTGCTCTCGGCGGTGGCGGATCTCGCCCTCACGGGGGTCGCCGCGGCCGAGCTCGATCTCCCCGAAGACGTCTGGTTCCCGGAGTGGACCGGCGTGCTCGAAGGCGATGGCCGCGGGGCGGCGGATGTCGCCGGCGTCGATGTGGTCCGCGCCGAGGCATCCGGCGATGACGCGATCGTCGAGGCGGTGGAACGGGCGGTCGCGTCCGGGCGCACCGTGACCGTCGTCACGAGCGATCGCGGCCTCCGCGGGCGCGTCGAGACCGCCGGAGCGGTGGCGAGGCCGGCGACATGGCTGCGCGCACTGCTGTGAAGCGTCGCCGCATCGCGGCAGTCGTCGCGCTCGCCGCGGTGGTGACGGCGGGGCTGGCCGTGCACACTCTGCTGCCCGATTCCGCGGTGACCGACATCGCGGGCGATGCGCTGTACGCCGCAGCGGTCGCGGCATTCATCGTCGTGCTGGCGCCCCGGTGGAATCCGCTGCTGATCGGCGGGATCGCTGCGGCATGGTGCATCGGCATCGAACTGTTCCAGCTGACGGGCGTGCCTGTGCGCGTCGCGGAGGTCTTCGCGCCGGCGGTGCTCGTGCTCGGCACGGTGTTCGACGCGCGGGACCTCGTGGTCTACGTTCTCGCGATCGCCGTCGTGACCGCTGTCGATGTCGCCGTCGGCCGGTCTGCGGGCCTCACTCCCTGACCTCGTCGTCGCGGCCGCGGAAGCGGTCAATCTCGCGGCGCTCGCGCTTCGTGGGGCGACCGGCTCCGCGATCGCGCTGCGCGACCACCGGCGTGGGGTCGCGCGGAGGCGTGCGATCGTCGACGGCCTCCGCGGCGAGCACGGCGCCGACGCGCTTCGTGATCGTCTTGCGCACGACCAGCGTCCGATCGAACCCGGCGATCCGCACACGCAGCTCGTCGCCCGGCCGCACCGGCTGCGCCGCCTTCGCCTTCTCGCCGTTGACGCGCACATGCCCGGCTCGGCACGCGGAGGTCGCGGCCGATCTCGTCTTGTAGATGCGCACGGCCCACAGCCACGAGTCCACGCGCGCCGAGGAATCCGTCATCGACGCCTCCTCTGCAGCATCCGCACCGCACCGACCGCGATCAGTCCCTGACCCGCGCAGTACGTGATCATGACGAGCGGGCTCGTCCACGCGGGCATCGCGTCGGGCACGAAGATGCGGAACGCGAGCACCGTGTCGGACGCGAGGAACAGCGCGCCGCCCCACACCACGAGGGCGGGGCACCGGGTCGAGGACGCGGCGGTGCCGCCGAGGACGAGTCCGTAGACCATGACCGGAACGGTCAGGGCGCCCAGGTAGGGCCAGAGGACCACGACGAGCGCGACCCACCAGGCCGCATAGACGAGCGCCCATGCCGGCGTCCGCCGCACGGCGAGGTGACGCTGGAACAGCACGATGTAGACGAGGTGCGCGAGCCCGAAGAAGAGGAGCATCATCGGCAGCTCGGGCAGAAAGGGGAAGAGGGCTCCGGCCCCGTCGCCGAGCCACGACAGTGCGATCGCCGAGGCGAGAAGCACGTGGGGTGTGCGCCACCGGATGCCGCGGCACGCCCACACGACGGCGATGACGAGCGCCGCCATCAAGAGGAGCTTCGTCGGGGTGATGACCGCCGTCGCGTTCACCGCGATGGTCGTGACGTGGAAGGTCGAGATCGCCGCGTAGAGAGCGAAGCCCCACCACCACGATCGGGGAGGAACGGAGGTGTCGGAGGGGGAGACGCTCGGCGCGGTCGCGGCAGGCACGGCACTCCTTCGTGGCGGCTCGGTACGTGTCTGCTCCAGCGTAGGGGCGCGGATGCCTCGACTCGGCCGCGCCGGGTCAGGACAGGGTCAGCGAGACGATCGGGCGACCGGCCTTCGGGCGCCCGACTTCTTCGAAGCCCGCCGCTTCGAACGTCGAGAGCGCCCCGTGGAACAGATCGTTCGTCGCCGTCTTCCCCTCCGACGTGTCGATCGGGTACGCCTCGATGACCCGGGCTCCGCCGTCGCGGGCATAGGCGATCGCGGCGTCGAGCAGCGTCGCATTCAGACCCTGCCCGCGGTGCTCACGGCGCACGACGAAGCACGTCACGGCCCAGACCGCCGGGTCGTCCCACGGTTCGAGCGAGGTGGCGGTGTAGTTCTTCGTGCGTCCGAGGCGCACCTGCTTCGTGCGCGGACCCACGCGCACCCAGCCGGCGGCTTCGCCGTCGACGTAGGCGATGAGCGCCGGCGGAGGGCCTGCGTCCACTTCGTCGCGCAGCAGCCGGGCACGCTGCTCCTGCGTCGACGCGTTCCACTCGGCGTTCGTGATGGTCCACCACTGACACTGGCAGCTGCGCCCGTCGCCTCCGCCGTCGAGGGCGTGCTGGGCGTCGTCGAAGCGGTCGGGTGTTGCGGGCTCGATCGTGATCGTCGGCATGACGCCGACGGTAGCCGCGGCATCCGACACCGGCAAGGGTGGTCGTCAGGCGATCACTCCGGCGGCGCGAGCCGGGGCCGCGTAGGCCGTGGCGAGCGTCGCGACCGTGTCGTGCGCGTTGAGGCCGCTCGGGTTCGGCACGACCCACAGCTCGGCCTCTGCGATCGTCTGCCGCTGGAGCCCCGTGACGGCTCGGGGGCGGCCGAAGCCCTGGCGATAGGCGGTCAGCCCGACGATCGCGACCACGCGCGGGCGCCAGCGCGCGGCATCCGTCTCGAGTCTCGCCGCTCCCGCCCGGAGTTCGTCGCGGGTGAGCTCGTCGGCGCGTGCCGTCGCGCGCGGCACGATGTTCGAGATGCCGATGCCGACGTCGAGGAGCATCCGCCGATCGGAGGCGTCCAGACCGTCGTCGCGGATCGTCGGAAGCCGGGGGAGGATGCCGGCGGCGACCAGCGCGGGATAGAACCGATTGCCGGGGTAGGCGAAGTGCACGCCGGTCGCCGCCGTCCAGAGTCCGGGATTGATGCCGACGAAGACGATCCGCGGGTGCTCGGGGACGAGGTCGGGCACGCTGCGATCGCGGAAGGACTCGAGCTGTGCACGCGTGAAACCCATGCGTCCAGTGTGTCGCGTCCTCGGTTCGCGGGCGCCTGCCGAAGCGGGTAGCATAGGGGAGTTGTCCGCTCGCGGACGACGAACCGGGATGTGGCGCAGCTTGGTAGCGCACTTGACTGGGGGTCAAGGGGTCGCAGGTTCAAATCCTGTCATCCCGACGGTTCAAGCCCCGATGAGACGCAGAGTCTCATCGGGGCTTCGTCGTTTCCGGAGCCTCGCTGCAGGTCAGAATGGCCAGATCAGCGGCACGTAGAGCACGGCCACGGTGGCGAACAGGATCGCGAGGGGCAGGCCCAGCTTCCAGTAGTCGCCGAAGCGGTACCCGGCGGGCTTCATCACCATCAGGTTCGCGGGTGTCGCGATCGGGGTGAGGAAAGACGCCGCGCCGGCGACGGTCAGCGCCATCATGAACGGCTGCACGGAGACTCCGAGTCCGGCGGCGACGGCGATCGCGATGGGGGCCACGATGAGCACGGTGGCCGTGTTGCTGATCACCTGGCCGAGCACGATCGTCAGCACGACGATCGCGAGGAGAGCGATGCGAGGTCCGGAGTCTCCGACGATCGAGATCAGCGACCCGGCGACGAGATCGGCCGCGCCCGTCTCCAGGAAAGCGGTCGAGAGCGGGATCATGCCGGCGACGAGGACGACGGTGGTCCATGAGATCGACCGGTACGCCTGGTTCACGCCCACGACGCGGGTCATGACGAGGGCTCCGGCGGCGAGCATCGCGGCGGCCGCCGGCGGCACGAGACCCGTCGCGAGGAGGAGCACCATCAGAAGGAGGATCACCATGGCCCGCTTCGCCCCCTTGCCCAGCGGGACGGAGCGACGCAGCGTCGTGGGCGCGTCGACGACCATCAGGTTGTCGCGGCTCTCGGTGTGCCGGGCGAGGTCGTCCCACGAGCCCTGCAGGAGAAGGGCGTCGCCGGCGCGGAGCGTCACATCTCGACCGCTGAGCACGTCGGCGCCGCGTCGGGCGGCCAGGATCACGAGGTCACCGCTCGGCGTGGACATGCCCGGGAAGATCCGCATCCCGATGAGAGTCGACCGCGGTGCGACGACGACTTCGCTGACACCGGCGGTCGGACCGATCAGGGCCTTCGTCTCGAGGGTGACCTCGTAGTCGATCTTGAGGCGTCGAGTGAGCCGGCTGAGGTCGGTGGGCATGACGGCGCCGGATCGCAGTGGGAGCAGCACGCGGCCGAACAGCACGATGATCACGATCGTGCCGATCAGGAGCGGGATGCCGACGAGCGCGAACTCGAAGAAGGTGAACGCGCGACCCCCGGCCTCCGCTGCGGCATCCGACACGATGATGTTCACCGGCGTCCCCGTCAGCAGCAGCATCGACCCGGCGTGGGCGGCGAATGCCAGGGGCAGCAGCAGCTGCGACGACGCGATGCCGGCGCGGCTGGCGACGACCACGACGAGCGGCAGAAGTGCCGCGACGGCTCCGTTGACGCTGATGAGAGAGGTGAGGGCGGCGACCAGCAGGCAGATCACCAGGAGGAGCGGCGTGCGCTTCGTGCCGGCCGCACCGATGACCTTCTGACCGGCCCACGCGGTGACGCCCGTCGAGTCGAGCGACTCGCTGACGATGAACAGCGACGCGATGAACAGGACGGTGGGATCGCCGAAGCCCGCGACAGACTGCGGGAAGGTCAGCACCCCGGTGAAGTACAGCGCGAGCGACACTCCGACGGCGACGATGCCCAGGGGGATCCGGTTGCTCGCGAACGCGATGATCGCGAGCGCGAGGATCGCGAACGTCGCGAGGATCGGGTCCACGGATCAGACCGGAGTGCGGAAGTCCGCCGCCGCAGCGGCGAGCAGCCGCGCGCCGAACCCCGTCGCACCGGCGGTGCGCCACGCGTCGTCCTTGTCCGTCTGCATCGTGCCGGCGATGTCGACGTGCGCCCACGGCGTCGCGCCGACGAAGTGGTCGAGGAACAGGGCGGCCGTCGTCGCGCCGGCGTACTTGCCGCCGAGATTCGAGATGTCGGCGATGTCGGAGTCGAGCTGCGGACGGTACGTGCGTTCCAGGGGGAGTCGCCAGACGGATTCTCCAGTCGCATCGGATGCGCGCTGGAGGAGCGCCGCCATGGCGTCGTCGTTCGCGAACACCGGTGCGGTGGCCTGACCGAGCGCCATGAGCGCTGCGCCGGTGAGCGTGGCGATGTCGATGATCGCGTCGACGCCGTCTTCATTGGCCAGGGCGAGGGCATCCATCATCACCAGGCGCCCCTCCGCGTCGGTGTTCTTCACCTCCACGGTGGTGCCGTCGCGAGCGACGAGCACGTCGCCGAGCTTGTACGCGGTGCCCGAAGGCATGTTGTCGGTGCACATGAGCCACCCGGTCACCTTCGCGGCGACGCCCTGGTCGGCGAACGTCGTGAAGGCTCCGAGCACCGCTGCTGCGCCGCCCATGTCCATCTTCATCAAGAGGTGCATCGGATCGCTCGGCTTGAGGCTGATGCCACCGGAGTCGTACATGATCCCCTTGCCCACGAGGCCGAGGTGGCCGGCCGCGGCATCCGGCCCGTAGGTCAGCTTGATCATGCGGGGCTCTTCGACCGAGCCCTGGTTGACGCCGAGGAGGCCGCCGCAGCCCAGTTCGATCAGAGCCGCCTTGTCGAACACCTCGACCCCGAAGCCGAACCGCTCGCCCAGCGACTCGGAGATGCGGGCGAGGTCGGTCGCCGTGAGGTGCCCGGGAGGGGTGTTGGTGACGTCGCGGGCCACGACGGAGGCGCGCGCGGACAGCAGTCCGGCGCTCAGGCCGTGCGAGACCTCGTCCGACGATGCGCCGGCGAGGCTGACCGCGAGCGAGACCAGAGGCGTGTGCGTCGGGGCCGACTTCAGCACCGTGTAGCGGTACCGCGCGAGAGCCGCGCCCTCCGCGATCGCCGCCGCATCGGCGGTCGCGTCGCCGTGGGCGACCCCGACGACCAGAGCGAGACGGGCGGCACGGGGGACGGAGCGCACGAACGCAGCCGCGACGTCGCGCAGCACGGCGGGCGTCACCTGCGCGGCATCGCCCGCACCGAGCGCCACGCGATCAGGACCGTCGGACGCCGGGATGACGAGGGTCTTGCCCACGGCGGGCTCGAACCCCGCTCGCGTCAGCGCGTCGCGTTCCCAGCCGAGGTCGGCCGGAACGCTTCCTTCAGTGAAGGTCACGTAGCCGATCGCCTCGACGTCTCCGGCGGGATCGCCCGCGGTGAGGGCGATCTGCTCGAGCGCGTCGAGTCCGGGGAGTTCCGCGAAATCGTCGGGGATGAGCTTGCTGGCGCTGCGGGTCATGCCTGTTCCTCCGTGGGTGTCGCCGCCGGATTGAGCGGCACGGTCTCGTCGATGTCGTCGGGGTCGTCGGGCTCGAGCTTCGCCGGCAGCTCGCCGGCGATGCGTCCAGGCATCCGTGTCGCCGGAACGATCGCGAGCAGCGCGAGCAGCGCGAGTCCGAGCAGGGAGACCTGGAGGGAACGCAGACGGGCGTCTTCGTTGATCGCGATCGCGGCGGCCACCTCCGCCTCGGACGCGCTCGTGTCGGCGAGGACGTCTTCGAGCTGCGGGTTGGTGAGGAAGTCGGCCTCGCTGATGCGCACTTCGCTGATGAGCTGATCGGAGATCTCCGGGTGGTCCGCAGCCGCCGTCGCGAGGGTGGAGGCGAGGATGCCGACGGCGAACGCGCTCGCGACGGCGATGCCGACCGATCCCGACAGGTTGTGCACGAGACCGCGCCACGCGCCCACGTCGCCGGCGAGCTCCTTCGGAGCGGCGGAGAGGAGGGTGTTGAAGACGAGGGCGACGATCGACCCCTGGCCCACGCCGAGGAGCACGAGTCCGATCACGATGAACGCCTGACCCCAGTCGCCCCGGATCGTGAAGGCGATGAGGGTGAGTGCCGAGGCGACGACGACGAAGCCGACGGATGCGAGGACCCGCGGCGGGAAGCGGTTGTAGAGATAGGCGACGAACGTCGACGCGAGGAAGATCGAGATCGTGTACGGGATGATCGAGAACGACGTCTGGATGCCCGACAGGCCCTGCACGACCTGCATGTAGAGCGGGATCAGGAAGTTCGCCGCCGTCCCCACGAAGAGCATGATCGACATGCACGCCGTGACGGCCAGTTCGCTGCTCGTCGCCAGGACGCGGAGATCGAAGATGCGGGACCGGTGCGCGCGCTGCCGCCGGCTCACCCAGAGGAAGAACACCTGACCCAGCACGAGTCCGAGCACGATCAGGATCGGTGCGGGCGAGATGCCGATGACGTCGAACGGGGCCTGATCGGTGGCGTCCCACACGCCCCAGGAGTTGAGGCCGGAGAAGCCGAAGCTGAGCAGGATGATCGCGGTCGCGGCCAGGAGGGCGCCGGTCCAGTCGATCTTGAGATCGGGCTGGGCGGGGACCTTGCGCACGCCGAAGCTCAGCAGGAGGTTCACGACGCCGAGGGCGACCATGAGCGCGAACGACCAGCGCCATCCGATCGTCTCCGCGAACCATCCCGCGATGAGAAGCGCCAGAACGCCCGCGAGGGGAATGGCGGCGGCGAGGAGTCCGATCGCCTTGCCCTGGCGTTCGCCGTGGTAGTTCGTGGCGATGAACACCGTGAGCGCGGGAGCGATGAGCGCGATGACGGCGCCGGAGGAGGCCTGGGCGATGAACAGCATCGCCGGGCTCGCGCTCAGCGCCACGGCGGCCATCGCGGCAGCGTGGATGGCGACGGCGATCTGGAACACGCCCCGCGTTCCGAACCGTGCGCCGATCTTCGCGCCGAGCAGGATGAACGCGGCCATCGCGAAGGTGCCCGCCGTGATCGCGGTGCCGACCGATGTGGCCGGGGTGTCGAGGTCGGTCGTGATCCCCGCCATCGACACGGTCAACGCGTTGACGGCGAAGGATGCCTGCACCTGCGTGAGCACCACCACGATGAGGGGCAGCCACGACGCCCTGTCGGCGGTCGCGGGCGAGGCGGGGGCGGCGCCTCCGGCGGGCTGGGTCATCGTCGTCCTACTTCCTCTGAGAAGCGCTCGGCGAGGAGCTTCGACCGCGGCTCACTCGCCGGAATCAGGACGCGGGGGGCCTCCTGGTGCTGATACTAATGCTGTCGCGCGGCCCCGCGGCAGCACCGGTTGCACCAGAGGCTCAGCGAGGGTCAGAGACCGCTCAGGGTGCGGCGGCCGGTCGCTCGGCGGCGGTCCGCGCGATGTGAGAGCGTGCGTGCTCGATCGCCGGCTCCAGTTCGCGGAAGAGGTGCTGACGGGCGCGGAGCGACGCGATCACCCCGAGCCGCTCCAGAATCACGGCGTGCTCGGATCGGATGCCCTTGATGAGCACCGTGACCCCGCGTCTCTCCAAGGCGGTGACGAGTTCGGTGAGGGTGTGGGCGCCCGTCGCATCGACCAGCTGCAGCTGGGAGAGGCGGAGGATCACCACCTCGATGCCCTCGTGGGCGTTGATGCGGTCGAGGAGGCGCTCGGCGGCTCCGAAGAACAGCGAGCCGTCGATGCGGAAGAGCGCGATCCGCTCGTCACCGCTCACGGGAGGACCGGGCAGCTCTTCGCGGTGGACGCCGCTGGCTCTGCTGAGGGCGCGCAGGGCGAAGAACGCGGCGACGGCGATGCCGATGCCCACGGCCACGATCAGATCGAAGCTCACGGTGATGATCGCCGTGACGACGAAGACGACCGCATCCGACCGGCTCGAGCGCATCACGAGCGAGATCGTGGCCGGTGACGCCATCCGCGCCGCCGTCACCATGAGCACACCGGCGAGCGCGGCCAGCGGAACGGCGGCCACGACGTTCGCCGCGAGGTACACGACGGCCAGCAGCGCCACGGAGTGCACGATCGCCGACAGGCGCGTACGGGCCCCCGCACGCACGTTCACCGCGGTCCGGGCGATCGCCCCGGTGGCCGGCATGCCGCCGAAGAATCCCGACGCGAGGGAGGCGAGCCCTTGACCCACGAGCTCCCGGTCGGCGTTCACCGGACCGGTGTCGGACATGCTCGCCGCGACCCGGGCCGACAGCAGCGACTCGATCGCGGCGAGCGCGGCTACCGCGAACGCGGGCGCGACCAGGCTCGGCAGGGTCGCCGGATCGAGGGCGGGGAAGGAGGGCATCGGCAGCGACGACGGCAGCTCGCCGATGGTCGCCAGCGGCAGTCCGAAGACCGCCGTCGCGAGCGTCACGACCACGATGGCGAGGAAGGATGCCGGGAGGCGGCCGCTGATCCTGCCCACGATGATCATGACGGCCGCGACGCACGCCACGGCGGCGATCGGCACGAGCGCGTCGGGCCACATCGCATTGCGGACGGACTCGAAGGCGGCGACGGCGGCATTGGTGCTGTGCCCGCCTCCCTCGTCTCCCACGGCGGCGGGCACCTGCTGCAGGAAGATGATCACGCCGATGCCGACGGTGAAGCCTTCGATCACCGGCCAGGGGATGTAGCTGACGGTGCGGCCCCAGCGCAGCACGCCCGCCGTCAGCACGAGGATGCCGGCGAGGAGGCTGACGACGACGACCGACCCGACGCCGTGACTCACCACGATCGGGGCGAGCACGACCACCATCGCGCCGGTCGGACCCGACACCTGCACGTTCGACCCGCCGAAGACCGCCGCCACGAGACCCGCGACGATCGCGGTGATGAGCCCGGCTTCGGCCCCGACGCCGGAGCTCACTCCGAAGGCGAGGGCGAGGGGGAGGGCGACGATCCCGACGGTGACGCCGGCGAGCAGATCGCCGCGCCACGTGCGCCGCAGCCCGCGGTAGTCCTGACGGCTCGGCAGGAGCGATCGCAGCGCGACGGCGGATGCCTTCTTCATTGCGTCCGCAGTGCGGGGAGGCTCTGAGCCGCGGCGCGGTGCTTCTGCGCATCCTGCAGCAGCTCGCCGAGCAGCCGCCGCGCCGCGTGCAGCAGTTCGGCGACCTGCGGGTGCGCGAGCCGGTACGACACGACGCTCGCGCGCCGTTCGGACGCGACGAGGCCGTAGCGGCGGAGGACCGCGAGGTGCTGCGAGAGGTGGGAGGCCTCCAGGCCGGTCTGGGCGATCAGCTCCGACACCGGCACCTCGTCGCCCGCGGCGAGGATCTCGAGCACACGGATGCGGTAGGGGTGGGCGAGACCCTTGAACAGGTTCGCCTTGATCTCGTAGAGCGGGCGTTCGTCATCGCCGAAGGGCACACTGACTCCTCTCGGCATCCGACGATCCGGTCGGATGGTGACTTGATGAAGTCATCATACCGCGATTCGGGACCGCCGTCGGGGCGTGCACCAGCGGGTGCCTAGACTGGCCGCTGACCACGACCGAACGCGGGAGGCGCGATGGCGGACATCGAGGCGAGGCTGCGCAGCCTCCTGCGGCTCAACGCCGCCGTCGTCGGTCACCTCCATGTGAGCTCCGTGCTCGAGCGCCTCGTGTCGTCGGCGCGGGAGCTGTCGGGGGCGGAGTACGCCGCCGTGCGGGTGGCCGGCCGGGAGGCGGCGCTCGCCGAGGCGGGCACCCGTGTGGACGGCTCGGATGTCGTCGAGGTGCCGATCGAGGTGACGGACGAGCCGTTCGGCACCCTCGTCGTGGCAGGGCATCCGTCCGGCGCATTCGCGGATGACGACGTGGAGTTCCTCCAGGCGCTCGCGGTGACGGCCGGCATCGCGATCGACAAGGCGCGCCGGTACGAAGCCACGCGCCAGCGCGAACGCTGGGCGCAGGCGACGGCCGACGTGCGCGCCGCGGCCGCCGCGCAGCGCGGCGGGGGAGAGGCGGCCGACGGAGCCGTCGTCGACGCGCTGCTGTCGGCGCTTCCAGCTCTCACCGGCTCGGTGCTCGTGGCGGATGCGGAGATCGACGCCGACGGATCGGCGACGCTGCACCGCCCGGCCGCGCCCGCGCTGTCGGTGGAGGCGCGGCATCCCCTCGCCGAGGCCCTTCACACGGGGCGGCGCACCGCGCTCGACGGCGTCGACATCGTCGAGGGCGACACGATCCACCGCCTGGGGGCGACGCTCGTGCTGCCGGCGCCCCGCTCGTCGGCGGATGACGGCAAGCGACGTGCGCTCGTCGTGGCGCGCGCGCCGGGTGCGGGCCCCCTCCCGCCCGGCGACATCGCGCGCCTGGACGCGCTCGCCGACGAGACCGCCCGCGCCGTGTCGCAGGCCTCCGCGGCGGGGGACGGGTCGGCCGAGGCGGTCGACGACGACCTGTCACCGCGCGAGCGCGAAGTGCTGCTGCTCATCGCCGACGGCCTGTCGAACCGTCAGATCGCGCACGCCCTCTTCCTCAGCGAGAAGACCGTGAAGAACTACATCACGGGCCTTCTTCGCAAGCTCGGCATGCAGCGGCGGACGCAGGCCGCGGTGTACGGGGCGACCGTGCGCGACGCGCTCTGAGCCGCGGCATCCGCTCGCTTCTCCTCATGTTCCGGAGTCGGGACTTTGGTCCCTATGTGTGGTCAGACCACACGTCGTAGACTCGGCCTCAGACAGAGCTCGGGCAACGTGCCCGACCTGATGAGGAGGAATCCGATGTCTACCGCGATCGACACACTCGTGACTCGCGCGCAGGAAGCGCTCACCGAGTACGCGGACTTCACGCAGGAACAGGTCGACCACATCGTCCGGAAGGCCTCGGTGGCGGCGCTGCACCACCACGGCGACCTCGCCGTCATGGCCGTCGAGGAGACGGGCCGCGGCCTGTTCGAAGACAAGGCCGTCAAGAACATGTTCGCGTGCGAGCACGTCACCAACTCCATCATCAACCAGAAGACGGTCGGGGTCATCTCGCACGACGAGCTGACCGGCATCACCGAGATCGCCGACCCCGTCGGCGTCATCGCAGGCCTCACCCCGGTCACCAACCCCACCTCGACCGCGATCTTCAAGTCGCTGATTGCGCTGAAGACCCGCAACCCCATCGTCTTCGGCTTCCACCCGTCGGCGCAGAAGTGCTCCGTCGAAGCCGCCCGCATCGTGCGCGACGCCGCGATCGCCGCCGGCGCCCCCGCCGCGTGCATCCAGTGGATCGAAGAGCCGTCGATGGAGGCATCCGGCGAGCTGATGAACCACCCGGGGGTCGCCCTCATCCTCGCCACGGGCGGCAACGCCATGGTGCGCGCCGCCTACTCGTGCGGCAAGCCCGCGCTGGGTGTCGGCGCCGGCAACGTGCCGGCGTTCATCGAGCGCACGGCGAACGTCGGTCGCGCGGTCAACGACGTCGTGCTGTCGAAGTCGTTCGACATGGGCATGGTGTGCGCCTCGGAGCAGGCCGTCATCCTCGATGAGCCCATCGCCGACGAAGCGCTCGCCGAGTTCGAGCGGCTGCACGCCTACCGCGTGACGTCTGCCGAGAAGCGGATGCTGGAGGAGTTCATCTTCGGCGTCGCCGCCGACAGCGTGAACTGCGCCGACGCCAAGCTCAACGCCAAGGTCGTGGGCCAGTCGCCGGTGTGGATCGCCGAGCAGGCGGGATTCTCCGTTCCCGAAGACACGTCGATCATCCTCGCCGACGTCTCGAGCGTCGGACCGCAGGAGCCCCTCACCCGGGAGAAGCTCGCTCCGGTGCTCGCCGTGCTGCGCGCCTCCTCGCCCGAAGAGGGCATCGAGCTCTCCGCTCAGATGGTGGAGTTCGACGGCCTCGGGCACTCCGGCGCCATCCACTCCAACGACGACGCCGTGATCGCCCGCTTCGCCGAGCGCGTCAAGGCGGTGCGCATCATCGAGAACTCCCCGTCGGCGCTGGGCGGCATCGGCGACATCTACAACGCGTTCATGCCGTCGCTCACCCTCGGCTGCGGGTCGTACGGCCACAACTCGGTCTCCAACAACGTCTCGGCGGTGAACCTCTTGAACGTGAAGCGCGTCGGGCGTCGCAACAACAACCTGCAGTGGTTCAAGATCCCCGCGAAGACGTACTTCGAGCCGAATGCGGTGCGCTACCTCGCCGACATGAAGGGCCTCGAGCGCGTCACGATCGTCACCGATCAGACCATGACCGACCTCGGCTACGTCGACAAGATCATGGACGTGCTGAACCGCCGCGAGAACCGCGTTCAGGTGCAGCTGCTGAACCGCGTGCGCCCGGAGCCGAAGGTCTCCGAAGTGCGCGCCGGTGCCGCGGAGATGCGGGCGTTCAAGCCCGACACGATCATCGCCCTCGGCGGCGGTTCGCCGATGGATGCCGCGAAGGTCATGTGGCTGCTCTACGAGAACCCCGACATGCAGTTCTCCGACATGCGCGAGAAGTTCTTCGACGTGCGCAAGCGTGCGTTCAAGTTCCCCGAGCTCGGAAAGCTGGCCAAGCTGGTCTGCATTCCCACGACCTCGGGCACCGGCTCGGAGATGACCCCCTTCGCGGTCATCACGGATGACGAGACGGGCATGAAGTACCCGCTCGCCGACTACGCCCTCACCCCCTCGGTCGCGATCATCGACCCCGTGCTCACTCGCGTGCTGCCCGGGTTCCTCGTCGCGGACGCCGGATTCGACGCCCTCACCCACGCCACCGAGTCGTATGTCTCGGTGTACGCGAACGACTACACCGACGGCCTGGCGCTGCACGCGATCAAGCTCATCTTCGAGAACATCGAGCTGAGCGCGAAGGCCCGGCCGAACAGCACTAATGCCGCGGAGCTCAAGGCGCGGGAGAAGATGCACAACGCGGCCTCCCTCGCCGGCATGGCGTTCGGAAACGCGTTCCTCGGGATCGTGCACGCGATGGCCCACGTGACGGGGGCGAAGTTCCACCTCGTCCACGGCCGCACCAACGCGGTCTACCTCCCGCACGTGATCCGCTACAACGGCCGCATCCCGACGAAGCTCACGAGCTGGCCCAAGTACGAGCGCTACATCGCGCCGGAACGATTCCAGGAGATCGCCGCCCACCTGGGTCTCCCGGCCTCGACTCCGGAGGAGGGTGTCGAGAGCTACGCACGTGCCGTGGAAGAGCTTCGCGACAAGGTCGGCATCGAGCGCTCGTTCCAGGCGCAGGGCGTCGACGAGGCCGACTTCATCGGGCGCCTCCACGAGATCGCAATGGCGGCGTACGAAGACCAGTGCGCCCCCGCCAACCCGCGCATGCCGATGATCGCCGACATGAAGACGCTCATGGAGGCGGCCTACTACGGCACGTCGTTCGATGAGGTGCGCGCCCACCGCGGCGTCGCGGCGAAGGCAGCGGATGCCGATGCGGCGAAGGCCGCGGATGCGGAGGCCGCCGCGCCGACCACCGCGATGGCCGATGCGTCGGGCGTCGTCGCGCCGGCACGCGAGGCGGCTGCCCCCAAGGCCGCCAAGAAGGTCGCGGCGAAGGCGTAGCCCCGCGACATCCCTCACGGAGGGGGTCGGCCGGTAGGCCGGCCCCCTCCGTGGCGTGGGGGAGTGCTCGCCGGCGCGCCGTTCCCGCCGTTCCCGCCGTTCCCGCCGTTCCCGCCGTTCCCGCCGTTCCCGCCGCGGAGGCCGTGCGCCTCGACCGCGCGTGCGTGGGCGGCACGGCGTCGAGTCGCCTCGCCCCAGTCGGCCATGGCGCCTCCACCGGGTCCGTGGGTGCGGAGGTATGCCTGATTCAGCCGCTCGCACGCGGTGCGCAGGCTGACGGCCCACCCGATGACGTCGCCGCGGAACTCGACGCGGTAGCGCAGTTCCGTGCCGTTCATGACGCGCCGCAGCTCGATCCGGCCGATGCGCGCGCCGGACGCATCCAGCAGGTGCCACGCGCCGGTCGGGCCTTCCACCGCGTCGATCACCGGATGCCACTCCATGACCTCCCCCTCTCTTTCGAAGAAAGATACGACATGATGGGGACGCCGGCCAGTCGAAATAGAAGATGCGTACGATGGCGCGACGTGCCGGTCATCGAGCCGCCCCGACGTCGCCGGTCAGTGCCATGCTGGTTCCACGCCCCGAAAGGACACACCATGCAGCAGCGCCCCCTCGGACGCACCGGTCGCGACGTCTCGGCCATCGGACTCGGCACCTGGCAGCTCGGCGCCGATTGGGGCGACGTCAGCGAAGCAGACGCAGAAGCCGTGCTCGAGGCATCCGTCGCCCGGGGCGTCACGCTGTTCGACACCGCCGACGTGTACGGCGACGGTCGGTCCGAGTCGATCATCGGCCGGTTCCTCGCCGCGCGTCCCGAGCTCGACATCACCGTCGCCACCAAGATGGGGCGCCGGATGGAGCAGGAGCCCGAGAACTACGTCCCGGCGAACTTCCGCGCGTGGACCGACCGCAGCCGCCGCAATCTCGGCGTGGACACCCTCGACCTGGTGCAGCTGCACTGCCCGCCCACGGCCGTCATCGAAGACGCCGCGGTCTACGACGCGCTCGACGCGCTCGTCGACGACGGCGCCATCTCCGCCTACGGCGTCTCGGTGGAGACGTGCGACCAGGCGCTCGCGGCGATCGCGCGTCCGAACGTCACCAATGTGCAGATCATCTTCAACCCGTTCCGGCTCAAGCCGCTCGATGCCGTGCTTCCCGCGGCCGCGGTGGCGGGCGTCTCGATCTTCGCGCGCGTTCCGCTCGCGTCCGGCCTGCTGAGCGGGAAGTACTCCGCTGCGACGACGTTCTCGTCCGACGATCACCGCTCCTACAACCGGCACGGCGAGGCGTTCGACCGCGGCGAGACCTTTTCGGGCGTCGACTACGACCTGGGGCTCCAGGCGGTCCAGCGGCTCACGGCCGTGCTGCCGGAGGGCGTCACGCTCCCCGCGGCCACGCTCGCCTGGATCGCAGCGCAGACCGGCGTCACGAGCGCGATCCCGGGTGCGCGCAGCGTCGCCCAGGCGGAGTCGAACGCCGACGCCGCCGCGCTCATCGCCGACGGCTCGCTCGAGGCTTTCGACGAGGCCGTGCACCGCGTGTACGACGAGCTCCTCCGCGACGAGATCCACCCGCACTGGTGAATCGACCGGCAGGCTGATCAGCCGGCCGTCGCGTCTCCCGCGCCGAGCGAAGCCCCGTAGACGGCTCTCTCGAAAGCGTCGAATCCGGATGTCGCGAGCGGATCCAGGAACGGCATGAACTGAGCCGCCCACACGCCGGCCGTCCCCGAGGTGCGATCGATCCAGTAGAAGACGTTGCCGAGCCCCGCCCACGACAGCGTTCCGGCTCGGCGCCGCCCCGCGACATCCGCATCCTCGAAGAGGAACGAGTGCGCCCATGATGTCGCGGGTCCGGGGAAGCCCGCGTCGCACGCGAGCGCGGGGAGCGCCGAGCGCAGCGGCGTCACCTCGAGCCCGGGGATCCTCCGCACCGCCCACGCGACGGTCTCCGGCCGCAGCACCCGGCCGCGTTCCGCCGAGCCGTCACCGAGCCACACGCCGAGGAACCGCAGCACGTCGGGCACGGTGGAGAAGAGGCCCTGTCCGCCCATGTCGAGCTCAGGCGTGTCCGGCGGCGTCGACGAGGTCGCGACGATCGATCCGTCCCGCCCGCGGCGGTGCAGCGCGCCGAGGCGCGACCGCATCGACGGCGTCACGTCGAACGAGGTCGACTCCAGGCCGCACGGCTCGAAGATGCCCGTGCGCAGCACGCCCTCGAGGCGGCGTCCGCGCACCTCGGCGACGAGGAGTCCGAGCCAGTCCGTCGAGGTGCCGTACGTCCACCGTTCGCCGGGGTCGTGCAGGAGAGGCGTCCGGAGGGAATCGCGCAGAGGAGTGGCGGTGGGGTGCGACCGCCTCCGGCGCGCGAGCGCCGCGTAGCGTTCGTCGAAGATGTCGTACCCGAGTCCCGAGGTGTGCTGCAGCAGCATCCGGGACGTGATCTCGCGCGTCGGGGGTCTGGTGCTCACGGTGCCGTCAGCCGCGATCTCCTCGAGCACGTCGAGGTCGCCGATCGCGGGAAGGTACGACCGGGCCGGTGCGTCGAGGTCGAGCACGCCGTCTTCGACGCACTGCAGTGCCGCTGTGGCGGTGAAGGCCTTCGTCACCGAGAACAGTGCGATGACGGTGTCGGGCATCGCGGCATCCGCCGTCTCGGGCGAGCGCTGTCCTGCCGCTCCCACGTGCTGCGCGCCCGCGCCGTCCGTGACGCCGCCGATCACGTAGGGCACCCCCGCGGCGACCGCCCGGTCGAGGGCGCGATCGACGGCGTCGGCGATCGCGGGGCTGATCATGCGTCGAGCCTAGTTCGGCGCGGCCGGGCAGTCGGAGGAGCGTCAGAGGCCCTCGATAGGGTGACGGCATGCGCGCACCCACCCCTCGATTCGGCCGTCCGGCGCAGGTCTCTCGTCTCGTCACCCGGCGTGCGGCATGATCGTCGAGTTCGATGCCGACGTGTTCCTGTGGGACGCACGCACCGAGAGCTGGTTCTTCGCCGCGCTGCCGGACGACCTGAGCGCTCAGATCCGCGAGATCCCGAGGCCCGCGCGCGGGTTCGGATCGGTGCGGGTGCAGGCGCGCATCGGCGGTTCGGACTGGCGCACCTCGATCTTCCCCGACAGCGCCCGCGGTGCGTACGTGCTCCCTCTGAAGAAGTCGGTACGGGATGCCGAGGGCATCGTCGACGGGGGTGTCGTCGCCGTCCGGCTCGAGGTTCTGGACGCCTGAGTCGACGCCTCGATCGCGGCATCCGGCACCGTTATCGATCTGTGATGCGCGCGCGTTGACAAATGATGAGAGCACTCTCATCATTGCTTCCGGGGAAGGGGGCACGCGCTTCTGGGGAGCGCGGCGTCCCATCGCCTCGCAATCGAGGAGAACGTTCTGACATGCCGACTGCGCTCCACGTCGGCCTGGTCGTCGCCGCCGGTCTGGTGGGTCTCCTCGCCGGGGCCTTCATCGCCCGCGCCGTCGCACATGGACGGACGCGAACGGTCGTCGTGATCGCCGGAACCGGGCTCGCGTTCGCCGCGATCACGTGGTGGATCCCCGCGGCGTCCGCCTTACCGGGTCCAGCGCTGATCCCCGTCGTGCTCGCGTACCTGTTCTTCGCCGCCGTCAGCATCGCTCTGACCGTCATCGACCTCGACACGCACCGGCTGCCGAACGCGATCGTGCTGCCCGGCTATCTCGTGGTCGGGGGAGCGCTCATCGCCGCGTGCCTGCTCGGCGCCCCGTGGTCCGCGCTCCTGCGGGCTGCGACGGGCATGCTGCTGCTCTTCGCGTTCTACTTCCTCCTGCGCGTCATCCGTCCGGGTGCCATGGGCGGAGGCGACGTGAAGCTCGCCGGTCTGCTCGGGCTGCTCCTGGGGTGGGCCGGATGGTCGTCGCTCGTGGTCGGCGCCTTCGCCGGCTTCCTCCTCGGCGGCGTGTTCGGCGCGATCCTCCTCGTCGCCCGCCGGGCGGACCGCCGCACCGCGATCCCGTTCGGTCCCTGGATGATCCTGGGCGCCTGGGTCGGAGTCTTCGCGGGCGACGTGCTCGGCAGCTTCTCCCTCGGTCGCTAGCGGCCCCGCTGTCAACCCCTCCGAACGAGGTCGCGCGCGCCCGCTAGCCTGACGGGATGGCCGACACTGCGGCATCCCGCCCTCTTCCCGCCCGCATCATCGCGTGGGCGCTCACCCTCCGCCTCGTGCGCGCGTTCCTGCTGTACTCCGAGCGCCGCGGGCCGATGCTCGCCGACAGCATCACGTATCGCACGCTGTTCAGCGTCTTCGCGGGCGTGCTGCTCGGATTCTCGGTCGCCGCACTGTGGCTGGCGGGCAACCCGGTCGCCTGGCAGGCGCTCATCGACGGCGTGAACGCAGCCATTCCCGGACTCCTCGGCGAAGACGGCCTGATCGATCCCGCCGACATCCAGGCTCCCGCCGGCCTCACCATCGCCGGCATCCTCTCTCTGGTCGGTCTCCTCGGCGCGGCGATCGGCGCGGTCGGATCGTTGCGCACGGCGCTGCGCGTCATCGCCGGAAAGGTGCACGACGACGTTCTGTTCATCTGGGTGATCCTTCGCAACCTGATGCTGGCTCTCGCGCTCGGCGGCGCGCTCGGCGTTTCGGCGGTCGTCACCGCCTTCGCCACGGCGGGCGCCGACGCGATCAACGGGTGGCTGGGGCTCTCGTCCGACCACCCGCTCGCGCAAGTCGGCGGTCGCATCGTCGCGCTCGTCATCGTGTTCGCGCTCGACGCGGCGGTGATCGCGGTGCTGTTCCGCGTCCTTTCGGGCGTGACCGCACCCGCGCGCACCCTCTGGGCGGGAGCGCTTCTCGGCGCCGTCGGGCTCACCGTGCTGCAGCAGCTGTCGGGCCTGTTCGTCGGGGGAGCGAGCTCGAACCCGCTGCTTGCGTCGTTCGCGTCGCTCATCGCCCTCCTGCTGTGGCTGAACCTGTCTGCGCAGGTCATCCTCATCTCGAGCGCCTACATCGTCACGGGCGTCGAAGAGCAGCAGGATCGCGTTCGCTCGAAGTACGGGGCATCCACGTTCATGCAGCGCCGGGTCCGCCGGGCCGAGGAATCGGTGCGGATCGCGACGGAGGAGCTCAAGGCCGCGCGCCTCGATGAGAAGAAGGAGCGCACCGACCTGGCCGCGCAGCAGCGCGAGCGCGCGCAGAGGGAGAGGGAGAAGGCCGGGCAGAACGCGCGTCCGGATGCCTGAGCCCGCGTGACGGGGATGTAAACAATCGTCTGGTCGAGGCCGGACGATTGCACGATCGTGCCCGAACGTCGATAGCGTTTCCCTGTGTCATCTGATCGCATCCCGAACGCGGCCTCTTCTTCTTCGCACCCCCTGGGTGCCACGCACCCCCTGGCGCTCGCGCCGGTCACGTCGCCGCCGAGCACGGTCGACGGGTTCGTGAAGGAGTTCCTCCAGAACCTCAACTTCGAGCGGGGCGTCACGCTGACGTCGTCGAGCCCGAACGACCGGTACATGGCGCTGGCCCACACGGTGCGCGACTACCTGCAGGCGCGCTGGCTCGAAGACCAGCGTCGTCAGCGCGAGATGCAGGCGAAGGGCGTCTGCTACCTCTCCGCCGAGTACCTGCTCGGGCGCCAGCTCGACAACAACCTCCTCGCGACGCGCCTGACCGACATCGCGACCGAGGCGATGGCCGCGTGCGGCATCGACATCGACGACCTCCGCCAGCAGGAGGTCGAGCCCGGTCTCGGCAACGGCGGTCTCGGCCGCCTCGCGGCGTGCTTCATCGACTCGCTCGCCACGATGAGCGTGCCGAGCATCGGCTACGGCATCCGCTACGAATACGGCATCTTCCGTCAGACCTTCGTCGACGGGCAGCAGGTGGAGCAGCCGGATGCCTGGCTCGCCCTCGGCTCGCCGTGGGAGTTCCCGCACCCCGAGGCCGCGCAGGAGATCTCGTTCGGAGGTCACACCGAGAAGTACGACGACGACGGTGTCGAGCGCTCGCGCTGGGTGCCCGGCTGGAACGTGCAGGCCGTGCCCTACAACTACATGGTCCCGGGCTACCACAACGGCCGCGTCAACACGCTGCGCCTGTGGCGCGCGGTCGCCACGAGCGCGTTCGATCTGCGCATCTTCAACTCCGGCGACTACGAAGAGGCCGTCCGTGCCCAGACGTTCGCCGAGAACATCTCGAAGGTGCTCTACCCCGAGGACTCCACGCCCCAGGGCAAGGAGCTGCGTCTCCAGCAGCAGTACTTCTTCGTCGCGGCATCCATCGCCGACTTCCTCCAGCACCAGCTCGCCGAGGACTACGACTACGAGAAGCTGCCCGACCGGGTGATCTTCCAGCTGAACGACACGCACCCCGTCATCGCGGTGCCGGAGTTCATGCGCGTCCTGGTCGACGAGCGCGGGCTCGAGTGGGACACCGCGTGGGCGATCACGCAGAAGTGCTTCGCGTACACGTGCCACACGCTGCTGCCCGAGGCCCTCGAGGTGTGGTCGGTCGACCTGCTCGGCCGTCTGCTGCCGCGCCACCTCGAGATCATCTACCGCATCAACGACGACTTCCTCGAGGAGGTGCGCGAGCGCTTCGGCGACGACGAGATGCGCATCCGCGACATGTCGATCATCAGCGAGCACCCCGACCGCTCCGTGCGCATGGCGTATCTGGCGACCGTCGCGGGGGCGAAGGTGAACGGCGTCGCGGAGCTGCACTCGCAGCTGCTGCGCGACAAGGTGCTCCACGACTTCGACGAGTTCTACCCCGGCAAGTTCACGAACGTGACCAACGGCGTGACGCCGCGGCGTTTCGTGCGCCTGGCGAACCCGCGCCTGGCCGATCTCATCACCGATGCCCTCGGCGCCGGCTGGACCGTCGATCTCGAGCGTCTGCGCGGGCTCGAGGCGTTCGCCGAAGACCCCGAGTTCCGCGCCCGGTTCGCCGAGGTCAAGGCCGCCAACAAGCGCACCCTCAGTGAAGTGCTGCTCTCCCGAGACGGCTTCACCGTGAGCGACGGGCACATGCTCGACGTCATGGTCAAGCGCCTCCACGAGTACAAGCGGCAGATGCTGAAGCTCCTGCACATCGTCACGACCTACGAGAGCATCGTGTCGGGCAAGGTCGCGGCAGCGGATGTCGTGCCTCGGACGTTCATCTTCGGGGCCAAGGCGGCGCCCGGCTACGTCATGGCCAAGCGCATCATCCACCTCATCAACGCCGTGGGGTCGGTGGTGAACAGCGACCCGCGCGTCGAAGGACGCCTCCAGGTGCTCTTCCCGCCGAACTACAACGTGACCCTCGCCGAGCGCGTGATTCCGGCCGCCGACCTGTCGGAGCAGATCTCGCTCGCCGGCAAGGAGGCATCCGGCACGGGCAACATGAAGTTCGCCCTCAACGGCGCTCTGACGATCGGCACGGACGACGGAGCCAACGTCGAGATCCGCGAGCTGGTCGGCGACGACGACTTCTTCCTGTTCGGGATGTCCGAGCCCGAGGTCGAGGCGCTGTGGGCGCAGGGGTACAAGCCGGCGGACTTCTACCAGAAAGACCCGCAGCTGCGCGCGGCGATCGACCTGATCGCCTCGGGCGCGTTCTCGGGCGGAGACCGGTCGGTCTTCGAGCCGATCGTGTCGAACTTGCTCTACGACGACCGCTTCATGGTGCTGGCCGACTATGCGTCCTACATCGCCGCGCAGGCGAGGGTGGATGCCGCCTACGCCGACCAGGATGCGTGGACCCGCTCCGCGATCCTCAACGTCGCCCGCACCGGGTTCTTCTCGTCCGACCGCTCGATCCGCGACTACATCGACCGCATCTGGCACACGCCGCCGGTGCTGTGAGGTCGTCGATGCGGCGCTCGTGCGGGTCGGAGGACTAGCGCGCGTAGCGCTCGGCGAAGGCCCGCAGGATGCTGCCCGTGTGCGTCACGGGGAGGCGGCGCACGGCGCCGAGGGTGAGTTCGAGCTCGTCCGACGCGAAGTACCCGTGATCGGCGTACGCGCGGATGCGGGTCGAGATGCCCTCGACGTCGCATTCGGGGTGGAACTGGGTCGCGTAGACGTTCGCGCCCACGCGGAACATCTGCACGGGGCACGCGGCGGAGGTCGCCAACAGGGTGGCCGACGGAGGGAGCCGGGTGATGGCCTCCTTGTGCCCGACGAACGCCGCGAACACGTCGGGGAGGTCCGCCAGGAGAGGATCGGATGCGCCCTCGGGGGTGCGCTCGACCTCGATCACGCTGATGGGCTCGCGGTACGTGCCGTCGATGACCGCGCCCTGGTGCGACCCGAGGGTGCCGATGCCGTAGCAGGCGCCGAAGAACGGGAAGTCGCGGGCGACCACCTCGTCGAGCAGGTCCTGGAACTCCCCTTCGACGCGCTGCTGCACGGCGGACTTCTTCTCCCACGGGTCGGACGCGTTGAACGGTCCGCCGCCGACGAAGATGCCCGACAGCTCGTCGAGGTCGATGCGGGGGAGCGGACCCGCCTCCATGCGGACGCGGATCAGGTCTTTCTCGTCGAGCCCGGTGAAGCGCAGGAAGAGCGCGTACTCCTCGTCGGCGGGGATGTCGTCAGCGCGCGTCGCGAGGAGCAGGAACGGTTTCATCACGTGCGATTCTAGGCGCGCCGGCTCACTCGCCCGTGCGCGCGGGCGTCGCGGTGGTCGTGATGTGGGTGCGGATCGCCTCGAGCGCCTCGGCGACGATCGGATTGCGCTGGCCCTCGTCGCGGGCGACGGCCCAGTACGCGAGGGTGTGCTCGTAGTGGCCGTCGAGCACGCGGACGAGCCGGTCGTCCGCGTCTCCCAGGAAGTCGGGGAGGATGCCGATCCCGGCCCCGTTCGCGGCCGCCTCGACGTGCGCGAACACGCTCGTCGACCGGATCGAGGGCGGCGAGGTCGGCAGCGACTGGACGGCGCGGTCGAGCTCGTCCACCTGCAGCGACGACTCGATGTAGTAGTTCAGGGGGTGCCCCGCCAGGTCTGCGAGCGACGCGGGCTCGCCCCGGCGATCGAGATAGGCGGGCGAGGCGTACAGTCGGAGCGAGTAGGCGCCGACCGGCGTCGCGAAGGCCCGCAGGACCCGGGGTCGACCGACGACGATCTCCAGATCCACGCCGGAGCGGTTCTGCCGCACGCGCTGGGTGGCGGCGATGAGCTCGACGGCGAGCCCCGGATGCCGCGCCTGGAGATCGGTCATCGCCGGTACGAGGAACGTCGAGGTGAAGGCATCCGGGGCGGCGATGCGCACCATGCCCTGCACGGCGTCACCGTCGGCCGAGAGTTCCGACAGCGTCGACTCGATGCGCTCGGCGACCGCGACGGCGCGGCGGCCGAGGGGCGTGACGACCCAGCCGCCCGCGGTGCGGACGAGCACGCGGCCGCCCATCGCCTCTTCGAGCGAGGCGATCCGTCGCGAGACCGTCGAGTGCGTCACGCCGAGCACTTCGGCGGCCGCGGTGTAGCGACCGAGCCGTGCGGCCGCGAGAAAGGTCATGAGGGCGTCGAGCTGGGGTTCGCCGGGCGTCAGTGCCATTCGTCGAGTGTGCACGAATGCACAGTGATCGTGCAAGGACGGGTTCGGCCGTGCATTGATTCGCGGCATCCGGCCTGCCTATCCTGACAGGGAACCACCTTCGACGACGCAGGGAGCGCACGCATGTCCACCATCGCCTGGATCGGCCTCGGTCATATGGGAGCGCCCATGACCGCGAACCTCGTCGCCGCCGGCCACACGGTGCGCGGCTTCGACATCAACCCGGCCGCCGCCGCCGCGGCCGAGGCGCGCGGAGTGATGCTCGTCGGCTCGATCGCCGCAGCGCTCGAGGGAGCGGACGCATGCTTCACGTCCCTCCCCAAGCCCGAGCACGTGCGCGCGGTCTACGACGGCGCCGACGGAGTGTGGGCGCACGCGGACTCCTCGACGCTTCTGATGGACACCTCGACGGTGGACGTCGAGACCTCGCGGTGGTGTCACGCCGAATCGGAGGCGCGGGGCCTCGTGTTCGTCGACGCCCCGGTGTCGGGCGGCACGGCGGGGGCCGAGGCGCACACGCTGACCTTCATGCTCGGCGGCGAGCCGGCGGCCGTCGAACGCGCCCGCGACTTCGTCGCCCCCATGGCGCGGTCGGTGATCGCGTGCGGAGATGCCGGATCGGGCATCGCCGCCAAGCTCGTCAACAACATGATGCTGTTCATCGGCGTCATGGCCACGGCGGAGGGCTCGCAGCTCGCCGAGCAGCTCGGCCTCGACCCCAAGGTCTTCTGGGAGGTGGCCGGGGTGTCCTCCGGCGGCTCCTGGCCGCAGCGCACGTGGTACCCGGTGCCGGGAGTGATCGAGAACGGCTCGGCGGCCGACAACAACTTCGACGCCACGTTCTCGGTCGACCTCGCGCGCAAGGACTGCGGACTCGCGGTGCAGGCCGGCGAAGTGACCGGCGTCCACCTTCCCGCGGCGACCCTCGCACTGTCGCAGCTCGACGAACTCGCCGCACGCGGACTCGGGGGCAAGGACTGCACGCTCGTCACGCTCCTCGCCACTCCCGACGGCACCCTGCGCGGATACGACCCCGCACTCGATACGATTTCCCACGCCTGAGACCACGGAGGCCACACCATGAGCACCACGATCACCGAGACGACGGATGCGGCGTCCGCACCTCTCACTCTCATCACGCACGTCGTCGGCGGCGCGCACGTCGCCTCCGAGGGGCGCCGCGGACCCGTCTTCAACCCCGCGACGGGGAAGCAGACCGGCGAAGTGGCCCTGGCCCCGGCCGAGTTCGTGCACGAGGCGGCCCGCACGGCGAAGGCCGCGCAGAAGGCGTGGCGCGACACGGGCCTCGCCAAGCGCGCAGCGGTCATGTACCGCGTGCGCCAGATCATCATGGAGCGCGCCGACGAGATCGCCCGCATCATCACGGCGGAGCACGGCAAGACCGTCGCCGACGCGCACGGCGAGGTGGCCCGCGGACTCGAGAACGTCGAGTTCTGCACCGGTCTCATGCATCACCTCAAGGGGGAGTACTCCGAGCAGGTCGCCACGGGCATCGACGTGCACCAGGTGCGTCAGCCGGTGGGCGTCGTCGCGTGCATCACGCCGTTCAACTTCCCCGCGATGGTGCCCCTCTGGATGGTCACGACGGCGATCGCAGCTGGCAACGCGGTGATCCTCAAGCCCTCCGAGCGCGACCCCTCCGCAGCGAACTGGATCGCCGATGTCTTCCACGAGGCGGGACTCCCCGACGGCATCCTGAACGTCGTGCACGGCGACAAGGAGGCGGTGGACGCGATCCTCGACGACCCGATCATCCGCGCCGTGTCGTTCGTGGGCTCGACGCCGATCGCGAAGTACATCTACGAGCGCGCCGCGGCCAACGGCAAGCGCGTGCAGGCGCTCGGCGGCGCGAAGAACCACATGATCGTCATGCCCGACGCCGACCTCGACTCGGCGGCCGACGCCGCCGTCTCGGCAGCCTACGGTTCGGCGGGGGAACGCTGCATGGCGGTGTCGGTGGTGGTGGCCGTCGGCGACGTCGGCGATGCGCTCATCTCGAAGGTCGCCGATCGCATCAGCGGCCTCGTCGTGGGCGACGGCACCGACCCGGCCTCCGAGATGGGTCCGCTCATCACGCGCGAAGCGCGTGATCGCGTGGCGGGCTTCGTCGAGGGGGCTGCCGGCGAGGGGGCGACCGTCGTCGTCGACGGTCGAGAGGGTGCGCTCCCCGAGGAGGGCTTCTTCATCGGCGCGTCGCTCGTCGACGGCGTGACCCCCGGCATGCGCGTCTACGACGAGGAGATCTTCGGCCCCGTGCTGTCGGTCGTGCGCGTCGCGAACTACGACGAGGCGGTCGATCTGATCAACTCGAACCGCTACGCGAACGGCACCGCGGTGTTCACACGCGACGGCAAGACGGCCCGCCAGTTCGAGTACGACATCGAGGTCGGCATGGTCGGCATCAACGTGCCCATCCCCGTGCCCGTCGGATCGTTCTCGTTCGGCGGCTGGAAGGACTCGCTGTTCGGCGACGCCCACATGTACGGTCCCGAGGCCTTCACCTTCTACACCCGTCGCAAGGTCGTCACGACGCGCTGGCCCGAGCCGAGCGAGAGCCAGATCAGCCTCGGGTTCCCGACCCACTGACGTCGTGCGCCGCCGTGGAGCGGGGCGCGGTCTAGGCTGACGCCATGGCCATCGCAAAGTTCCACGGCGGTCCGCTCGACGGACAGCTTCTCCCCCTCGAAGACCCCGAGCAGGACACGTTCATCGCCCCGTACACCGAGGGTCAGCTCGTCTACAAGCGCGGCGGAGAGCTCACCGGCACAGGCGACCACGACGGACCCACGACCGCCGAGTTCTGGTTCGTCGAATCGACGGAAGATATCAACCCCGACCCCGACGGCCGCGACGAGTAAGAGCGGCACCGACATGGCGGCACCCGAGCCGTCGCGCTCGCGCGAGATCGAGCTGACCTTCGACGTCCGCGCCGACACCCCGCTGCCCGACTGGTCGGGTCTTCCCGGGGTCGTCGCGGTGTCAGCGCCGGAGGTCCGCGAGCTCGATGCGCGCTACCTCGACGCCGACGACCTCGCCCTCGGTCGCGCCGGCTTCGCCCTGCGGCGACGCACAGGCGGACCGGATGCCGGGTGGCACATCAAAGGCCCCCGCGGAGAAGACGGCGGCCGCACCGAGCTGCACTGGCCCCTCGGCGACGATGACGACGACGACGTGCCCGAGGGTGCGCGGGCCGTGCTGCGCGCCGTGACGGGTGCCCCGCTGTCGCCGCTCGCCCGCATCCGCAATTCGCGCACCGCCTATGCTCTCCGGGATGCCGACGGGGGAGTCGTCGCGGAGTTCGTCGATGACCGCGTCGCCGCGACCGACGAGCGCCGCGGCGTGGAGACGGTGTGGCGCGAATGGGAGTTCGAGCTCGGCGCGGCCGCGCCCGGCGACGCCGACGCGCGGGCTTCCCTCTTCGCCGCCGCCGAAGCGGCCGTGTTCGCCGTCGGCGGGCGCGTCGCGGCATCCGATTCGAAGCTCGCCCGCACTCTGGGACTCTGACCACGAGGAAGGGCCCGGGCGGAATGCCCGGGCCCTTCGTCGTGTGCGACGAGGTCACATGTTGATCATGTGACCCGCGAGGCCGTGGAACGCCTCCTGCACAGCCTCCGACAGTGTCGGGTGCGTGTGGACGTTGCGTGCGGCTTCGAGCGCCGTGAGGTCCCACTTCTGCGCGAGCGTGAGTTCGGGGAGCAGCTCCGAGACGTCGGGGCCGATGAGGTGGCCGCCGAGGAGTTCGAGGTGCTCGCCGTCGGCGATGAGCTTGACGAAGCCGACGGGCTCGCCGAGGCCGTTCGCCTTGCCGTTGGCCGAGAAGGGGAACTTCGCGACCTTGACGTCGTAGCCGGCGTCGCGCGCCTGCTGCTCGGTGAGGCCGAACGAGGCCACCTGCGGCGAGCAGAACGTTGCGCGGGGCATCATGCGATAGTCGCCGAGGGTCATCGTCTCGGCCTTGCCGATCGTCTCGGCCGCGACGACGCCCTGCGCCTCCGCGACGTGGGCGAGCTGCAGCTTGGCCGTGACGTCGCCGATGGCGTAGATGTGCGGCACGTTGGTGCGCATGTGGTCGTCGATGTCGATCGCGCCGCGCTCGGTGAGCTTCACGCCGGTGGTCTCGAGGCCGAAGCCCTCGACGTTGGGCGCGAACCCGATCGACATGAGCACCTTGTCGGCGTCGATCGACCCCTGGGCGCCGTCCTTGCCCGTGTAGGTGACGGTGACCTTGTCGCCGGAGTCGGTGACGGACTCCACCTTCGTGGAGGTGAGGATGTCGACGCCGTACTTCTTGTACTGGCGGGCGATCTCCTTCGACACATCCGCGTCCTCGTTGGGCAGCGCCCGGTCGAGGAACTCGATGATCGTGACCTTGACGCCGTAGTTGACCAGCACGAAGGCGAACTCCATGCCGATCGCGCCGGCGCCGACGATGACGATCGAGCCCGGGAGCTCGCGCGTCATGATCTGCTCTTCGTAGGTCACGACGTTCTCGCTGAGCTCGACGCCCGGGAGCAGGCGCACGCGGGAGCCGGTGGAGATGATGGCGTTGTCGAAGGTGACCTCTTCGGTCGAGCCGTCGGTCCCCACCACCGAGAGGGCGTTCGGACCGGTGAAGGTGCCGCGCCCCTCGTACTCGGTGACCTTGTTCTTCTTCATCAGGAAGTGGATGCCCTTGACGTGCGTGTCCGACACCTTGCGGCTGCGGTCCCACGCGACGCCGAAGTCGAAGTGCACGTCTCCCGAGATGCCGAAGAGCTCGGCCTTGTCGTGGAATGTGTGCGCCAGGTCGGCGTTGCGGAGGAGCGCCTTGGAGGGGATGCAGCCCACGTTGAGGCACACACCACCCCAGTACTTCTCCTCGACGATCGCGACCGTGAGGCCGAGCTGAGCAGCACGGACGGCCGCGACGTACCCGCCGGGGCCCGCACCGAGGATGGCGACATCGTAGTGAGGCATGGTTCCAGCCTATCGTCCGGAGGGGGTGTCTGAACCGGCATCCGGAGCCGTCGCGGCGCCCGCGGCGAGGGCCTTCTCGCGACGGCGGCGGGAGATGATGAGGTACGCGACGGCGGCCGCGATGCCGAACGCGAGAAGACCGCCGACGACCCACGGCACGCCGGAATCGATGCTCCCCTCCGACCCGGCCGGCGTCGCCGTCGGAGTGGCGCTCTCGGTGGGCTGCTCGTCCGGAGTCGGCTCGGCGGAGGGCGTGGGGGTCTCCGTCGGGGTCGTCGTCGGAGCGGGGGCGTTCACGGTGAAGGAGTACTCGCCGGAGATCGGATGCCCGTCGCTGGAGACGACCTTCCAGAGCACGCGGATCGCTCCGGATGCCTCGCCCGTCAGCGCCTGCGTCACGACGTTGGCCTGGATCACGGGAGCGCCGTCGGCGAGCGACGCGCCCGCGGCATCCGTGACCTCCACGGCGGTCGCGCCCTCCTGGGCGACGAGCTCTCCGCTGAAGGTGAGCGTCAGCTGGGCCGGGAGCGCGTCGACCGCGGCGCCGGAGGCCGGGTCGGTCCCGACGAGTTCGTCGTGCGCGAAGGCGGGTGTCGCCACCCAGAGCACGGAGAGGAGGGCGGCGGCCAGGGCCGTCAGTGTCAGTCGTCTGCGTCGTGTGTGAATTCCGTGTGACAGCACGCTTTCGAGCCTACCCGGGCCTTTCCCGTGAGGACGCCGCGTCCTAGCATGGCGACAGGCGGGCACTCCTGCCCGCCGGTCGGTCGACCCTCCTCGAGGGTCGGATGCGAGTGGGAGTGTGCCGAGATGGATTCGATGATGATGGACATGATGTCCAAGGACATGATGTCGATGCCCGACATGGCGCGGATGGACATGGCCGTCCTGCAGGCCTGTATGGATGCCTGCTCCGCCTGCGAGCAGGCGTGCACCGTGTGTTCGACCCAGATGATGGACTGCGCACCGGCCTGCATGAACTGCGCCGATATGTGCAACACCATGATGCGCAGCATGATGCGCATGCAGGGCATGACCCCCGCGTCCATGATGGCCATGCTCGACGCGTGCATCGCGATGTGTCAGACGTGCATGGACATGTGCATGATGCACGCCGACATGAGCGAGGTGTGCAAGATGTGCGCGCAGTCCTGCCAGGCGTGCATGGACGCCTGCATGGCCGTCAAGGACATGATGATGGCGACGGCCTGAGTCCGTCGTCGGCGACCGCGGCCCGCAGCCACGCCGTCGCTACGAGATGCGGAGGACGTTGAAGCGTCGCGTGCCGACCGCGAGCACGTCGTATCGCCCGTGCAGGGCGACCGGGGCGCCCTCGTCGAGCTCGTGCGTCGCGCGCTCGGCGTTCCACAGGGCGAACGCCTGGGTGCCGTCGAGGGAACGCACGACGATGTCGCCCGTCGACAGGTCGACGGCCTCGACGATCGCGTCGATCCACTCCGACGGCGTCGCCGAGGCGAGTCGCGACTGGATGAGGTGCAGAGCGTGCCCGGGGGCGTAGCTCGAGCACACTCCGCCGTGTCCGCACATGCACGTCGCACGCTCACGCACCTCGAGGGGCGGGCTGGGACGGCGCGGGGTCGACACGGACGGATCCTTTCGCTAGGTTCGAATACCCGCCAGGCTAGGCGGGAGTCGCCGCGCGGTCATCTGGGGTGACACACGGCGCAACATTGGGGAATGCTCCGCGGAGGGTCCATCGGGCTCTTCCACGCTGCGGCCTTTCGGATAGGCTGAACACAGAGGGAGGGCCACGTGGAAGACAACCGCAGTAACGGACCCGAAGAGATCCGCCGGGCATCCGATGCGGGACTCCACGGAGGCGAATCGGGCACCGACACGACGCAGACGTTCGGGCACGACTCCGACCTCTCGTTCATCCCCTTCGGCGCAGACCTGAGCGATGTCGAGCTCGACGCCATCGGGGCGCTTCCCGCCGGTGCCGCCCTTCTCCTGGTGCGCTCCGGTCCCACGGCGGGTGCGCGCTACCTGCTCGACACCGACGTCACGACGGTGGGCCGGCATCCCGAGGCCGACATCTTCTTCGACGACGTGACCGTGTCGCGTCGTCATGCCGAGATCACCCGGCAGGGCGCGTCGTTCGAGATCGTCGATCAGCGCTCGCTCAACGGCACCTACGTCAACGGGGAGCGCGTCGACCGTGCTGTCCTCGTCAACGGCGGAGAGGTCCGCGTCGGCAAGTTCCGCCTCAACTTCTTCGTCTCGCCGTCCGATCTGCCCCAGACGGACGGCTGATGCCGGCTGCATCCGCCCGCGAACGATCATCGTCCGCGGGTCTCCTGAGCATTGGCCAGGTGCTCGCGCGGCTCGCACCCGAGTTCCCCGGCCTGTCGGCGTCGAAGCTGCGCTTCCTCGAAGTACAGGGCATCGTCACGCCGGTGCGCACCGAGTCGGGGTACCGCAAGTTCGCCCAGCACGACGTCGAGCGGCTCCGTCTCGCCCTCACGCTGCAGCGCGATCACTTCATGCCGCACAGCGTGATCCGCGACTATCTCGCCGACCTCGACGCGGGGCGGGACCCCGCCACTCCGGCCGCCGTCCCGCCGCCCTCGATCGTCCCCGCTCCTCGCCGCTACCGCCGTGAAGAGCTGCTGTCGGCCTCCGGCGCAGCGCCGCAGCTGCTGAACGATGCGATCAGCACCGGGGTGATCACGGGCTCCGACGCCTACGGCGAGCAGACCGTGGCGGTGCTGCGCGCGCTCGTCGCGCTCGATCGGCACGGCATCGAGCCGCGCCACGTGCGCGCACTCCGCCAGAGCGCGGAGCGCGATGTCTCGCTCATCGAATCCGCGATGTCGGCGCTGCTGCGCCGCACCGACGCTCCGTCACGGGCACGGGCCACCGAACTGGCGCCGGAGCTGGCCAAGCGCCTCGACGAAGTGCGCGGCATCTTCGTCCGAAACGCGATCGATCGACTGCTTTCCTGACCGTCGCCTGCGACACGCCGACCACGCTCGGACGGATGTCGTTGCCCGAGGGGCAGGGCTGATCTAGCGTGGGACTACTCGGATCCATGAGGAGGATGCGCATGACTGCTCATGAAACGGCGGATGAACCGCGTTTCGCATCCGATCTCCTCTTCACCGACGGGCTTCCGCAGATGGACGACGAGGTCGGCTACCGCGGTGCCGTCGCTGCACGCGCGGCGGGGATCACATACCGTCAGCTCGACTACTGGGCACGTACCGAGCTCGTCGAGCCCACGGTCCGCGGCGCGAGCGGCTCGGGTTCGCAGCGTCTCTACGGCTTCCGCGACATCCTCGTCCTCAAGCTCGTGAAGCGGCTCCTCGACACCGGAATCTCCCTCCAGCAGATCCGCACGGCCGTCGAGCAGCTGCGCGCCGCCGGCATCCGCGACCTCGCAGGCACCACGCTCATGAGCGACGGGGCCTCGGTCTACCTCTGCACATCGAACGACGAGGTCATCGACCTCGTCAGCCGCGGACAGGGCGTCTTCGGCATCGCGGTCGGCAAGGTCCTCCACGAGGTCGAGTCGACGCTCCTCGAGTTCGACCCGCAGGTGCCCGAGGTTGTCGACGAGCTGTCGGCCCGCCGCGCCGCCCGCACGGCCTAACGCGTCACGCGCGGGCGAGCTCGCCTGCGGATTCGCGCGCCGTCCGTACGGCGCTGAGCGCCTGCGCGAGATCGGCGATCAGATCCGACTGGTCCTCCAGGCCGATGGAGAGCCGCACGAGGGCGTCCGAGGGCTTCGCGTCGGCCTGCACGGGGCGGTGGGTCAGTGCAGCCGGGTGCTGGATGAGCGAGTCGACACTGCCGAGCGACACCGCGTGCGTGAAGAGCCGCACGGCCGACGTGAGCGCGGTCGCCGCGGCGAACCCTCCCGCCAGCTCCACGGCGATCATCGCGCCCGGACCGTCCTGCTGGGTGCCGATGAGGCCGAGGGGGTCGCTCGCGGGGAAGCCGGGGAAGTGCACGACGGCGATCTCGGGCTGCGTCCGGAGCCACTCGGCGACGGCGATCGCGTTCGCCTGCTGCGCGCGCACGCGCAGGGGCAGCGTCGCGAGTCCGCGGTGCAGGAGGTAGGCGGCGAGCGGATGCAGGATCGCGCCCGTGATGGCGCGGGTGCGTCGGAGGGATGCCGCAGTCCGGGCGTCGCAGGCGACGACTCCGCCGACGACGTCGCCGTGCCCGCCGAGGTACTTGGTCGCACTGTGCAGTGAGATCGCCGCACCCAGGTCGAGCGGACGCTGGAGCACGGGAGTCGCGAACGTGTTGTCGACCAGGACGGGCACGTCGCCGGCCGCGGCGACGACGGCACGGATGTTGACGAGTTCGAGCGTGGGGTTCGCAGGACTCTCCAGGATGACGAGCCCGGTGTCGGGCCGGATCGAGGCGGCCACCTCGTCAGGCGCGCAGAACGTCGCCTCGACCCCGGTGAGGCCGGAGGCGAGCAGGTGGTCGGTGCCGCCGTAGAGCGGGCGGACGGCCACGACGTGCCGGCGACCGTGCTCGCCCAGTGAGAGGAGCACGGCGGTCGTCGCAGCCATCCCCGACGAGAACGCGACGGCTTCCTCGGCGTGCTCGAGTTGGGCGACCGCCTCCTCGAAGCGCGCCACGGTCGGGTTCCAAAGGCGCGCGTAGACGTGCGAGCCGCCCTCGAGCGGATGCCCGCCGGTGGCGAGGACTTCGTACGACAGCCCGCCGGTGTCGATGTCGGGGAGCGGGTTCGTCGACGACAGGTCGAGGGGGAGCGCGTGCACGCCGAGCTTCGCGAGGTCGTCGCGTCCGGCGTGGACGGCAAGGGTGTCGGGGTGCAGCTCCATCGATGCCATGAGGATATGGTGGGCGATTCCGCAGTCATCTACAATCATAATTGTGGAGATCGGCGTTCAGGCGGTCATCCCGTGCAGAAAGTTCATCGGGAGGTTCGCGAATGTCCGTCGCGTCGAAGATTCCGCAAGCGCTCGACGGCACGGATCGCGCCATCCTCGCCGCACTCATGATCGACGGCCGCATGACCAACGCCGCCCTGGCTGCCCGCGTGGGGGTCGCGGAGTCGACGTGCGCCTACAGGGTCAAGGCCCTCCGCGAGTCGGGCGTCATCGCCCGCATCGCTGCACAGCTCGATCTGCACGCCGTCGGACGGCCGATCCAGGCGGTCGTACGCGTGCATCTGTCGAGCCACAGTCGCACCCACATCGATGCGCTCTTCGATCGACTCGTGGCGATCCCCGGAGCGCTGTCTGTGGCACATGTGGCCGGTGACAACGATTTTCAGCTCCACGTCGCGGTGGCCAGCCCCGAGCGTCTGCGCGATCTCATCCTGGAGCACATCACGAGTCATCCCGCCGTGACGAAGACCGAGACGCAGCTCGTGTTCGAGGTGCGCGAAGGCAGGGGAGTGCTCGGGCCGCTCTGACGCGGCGCCGGGAGCGGTGCTCTAGGCCCGGGGCTCGCCCGGCATGGGGATGCGCCCGGTGCGCATGACGCGGTCCAGCAGCGCGTCGAAGTCGGCGGCGAGCTCCTGCGCGGAGTCGCCGGGCCAGATGTGGAGGGGCTTGGCGGCGCCCTGCGCCTGCTGCAGCGACGTGCGCTCGGGCAGCTGGGGGGCGAGCACGAGCGGCCCGAACATGTCGCGGAGCTCTTTGATGCGGAACTGGTGCTCGATCGACTGCGGGCGCACGCGGTTCACGACGATGCCCAGCGGCTGAAGACGAGGGGAGAGACCGCGGCGGATCTCCTCGATCGCCCGCAGCGCACGATCGGCGGCGGCGACGGAGAAGAGGCCCGGCTCGGTGACGACGATGACGCGGTCGGATGCCGCCCATGCCGTGCGCGTCAGCGCGTTGAGAGAGGGGGCGCAGTCGACGAGGACGAGGTCGTAATCCGCCTCGATCGTCGCGAGCGCCTCTTCGAGCTTCCACACGTCGCGCACGCTCGGGTGCGGACCGTCGAAGTTGATCGCCGACGGGCTGCCGATCATGACGTCGATGGTGCCCGGGTGCACCTTCGCCCACCCGCTGGAGGTGATCGCCTGTCGGACGACCTTCTCCTTGGGGTTGGCGAGGACATCGGCCACATTGAGGCGGCCGGCGACCTGGATGTCCATGCCTGTCGAGACATCCGACTGCGGGTCGAGGTCGACGACGAGGGTTCGAACGCCGCGCGCGAAGGCGGCGGATGCCAGGCCCAGCGTCACGGTGGTCTTGCCGACGCCGCCCTTGAGCGAGCTGACGGAGAGTACGTGCACAAGGCACCACGTTACCGTCCTCTAGGCTGTGAGCACACTCGGGACGTATTCCGAACGCTTCCGAGCCCGTGACTGCCCAGCGAGGTGTGCATGTTCCGAAAGATCCTGGTGGCCAATCGCGGCGAGATCGCGATCCGAGCCTTTCGCGCTGCATTCGAGCTCGGCGCCCGCACCGTGGCGGTCTTCCCGTACGAGGATCGTGGATCCCTGCACCGGCAGAAGGCCGACGAATCGTACGAGATCGGCGAGGCGGGGCATCCCGTCCGCGCCTACCTCGATGTCGACGAGATCATCCGGATCGCGCTGAAGTCCGGCGCCGACGCGATCTACCCCGGCTACGGCTTCCTCTCGGAGAACCCCGAGCTCGCGGCGCGCGCCGCGGAGAACGGGATCACCTTCATCGGTCCCACCGCCGACGTGCTCGGCATGGCGGGCAACAAGGTCACCGCGAAGGAGCACGCGATCTCCGCGGGCGTGCCCGTGCTGGCCTCCACCCAGGCATCCGACGACGTGGACGAGCTCGTCGCGCAGGCGGCGGGCATCGGGTTCCCGATCTTCGTCAAGGCCGTCGCCGGCGGCGGCGGGCGCGGCATGCGCCGCGTCGAGGCGCCCGCCGACCTGCCGCCCGCGATCGCCGAGGCGATGCGCGAGGCCGGTGCGGCGTTCGGCGACCCGCGCGTCTTCCTCGAGCAGGCGGTGGTGCGTCCCCGTCACATCGAGGTGCAGATCCTCGCCGACGGCACGGGGGAGACCGTGCACCTGTTCGAGCGCGACTGCTCTGTGCAGCGCCGGCACCAGAAGGTCATCGAGATCGCGCCGGCGCCCAACCTCGACGAAGAGCTGCGCCAGCGCATCCACCGCGACGCTGTGGCGTTCGCTCGGTCGATCGGCTACGTCAACGCCGGCACGGTCGAGTTCCTCGTCGACACGGCGGGCGAGCGCGCCGGTCAGCACGTCTTCATCGAGATGAACCCGCGCATCCAGGTCGAGCACACCGTCACGGAGGAGGTCACCGACGTCGACCTCGTGCAGTCGCAGATCCGGATCGCCGCCGGGCAGACGCTCGAGGAGCTCGGTCTGCAGCAGAAGGACATCCACCTGCGCGGCGCGGCGCTGCAGTGCCGCATCACGACCGAGGACCCCGCACAGGGCTTCCGTCCCGACACCGGTCGCATCACGACGTACCGCTCCCCGGGCGGCGCCGGCATCCGTCTCGACGGCGGCACGACCGCTGCAGGCTCTCAGATCAGCCCGCACTTCGATTCGATGCTGGCCAAGCTCACCTGCCGCGGCCGTGACTTCCCGGCGGCCGTCGCCCGGGCGCGCCGCGCCCTCGCCGAGTACCGCATCCGCGGCGTCTCCACCAACATCCCGTTCCTGCGTGCCGTGCTCGACGACCCGGCGTTCGTCGCCGGCGACGTCAGCACGTCGTTCATCGACGAGCGCCCGCAGCTGCTCACGAGCAATCCTTCGCGCGACCGGGCGACGAAGCTGCTCAGCTGGCTGGGCGACGTCACGGTCAATCGTCCGTACGGCGAGAAGCCCCTGTCGGTGTCTCCGGGGAGCAAGCTTCCCGAGATCGACCTGCTGGCGCCCCCGCCCCCGGGCAACCGCGAGAAGCTGCGGGAGCTCGGCCCCCTCGGATTCGCGCAGGCCCTCCGCGCCCAGACCGCGCTGGCTGTGACCGAGACGACGTTCCGCGACGCGCACCAGTCGCTCCTCGCGACGCGGGTGCGCACACGCGACCTCGTCCGTGTCGGCCCGCACGTGGCCCGCATGACGCCGCAGCTGCTCTCCATCGAGGCGTGGGGCGGTGCGACGTACGACGTCGCGCTCCGCTTCCTCGCGGAAGACCCGTGGGAGCGACTCGAGGCCCTGCGCGACGCGATGCCGAACATCCCCGTGCAGATGCTCCTGCGCGGACGCAACACCGTCGGCTACACGCCGCGCCCCGTCGAGGTCACGGATGCCTTCGTGAAGGAGGCGGCTCGCACCGGCGTCGACATCTTCCGCATCTTCGACGCGCTCAACGACGTCGACCAGATGGTGCCGGCCATCACCTCCGTGCTCGAGACCGGCACGGCGGTGGCCGAGGTCGCCCTCTGCTACACGGGCGACCTGCTGAATCCGGCCGAGCAGCTCTACACGCTCGACTACTACCTGCGCCTCGCCGACCAGATGGTCGCCTCGGGCGCCCACATCCTGGCGATCAAAGACATGGCGGGGCTGCTGCGTCCCGCCGCGGCCGCGAAGCTCGTCTCGGCTCTCCGCGAGCGGTTCGACCTCCCCGTGCAGGTGCACACGCACGACACCGCAGGCGGTCAGCTCGCGACGCTCCTCGCGGCCAGTGCGGCCGGGGCGGATGCCGTCGATGCCGCAGCGGCGCCGCTCTCCGGCACGACGAGCCAGCCGTCGCTGTCGGCGCTCGTCGCCGCGCTCGCGCACACCGACCGCGACACCGGTCTCGACCTGCAGGCCGTGAGCGATCTCGAGCCGTACTGGGAGGCCGTGCGCCACCTCTACCGTCCGTTCGAGTCGGGGCTTCCGAGCCCCACGGGACGCGTGTACCACCACGAGATCCCGGGCGGACAGCTCTCGAACCTGCGCCAGCAGGCCATCGCGCTGGGGCTCGCGGACGACTTCGAGCTCATCGAGGACATGTATGCGGCCGCCGATCGCATCCTCGGCCGCATCCCGAAGGTCACACCGTCGTCGAAGGTCGTCGGCGACCTCGCTCTGGCGCTCGTCGCCGTCCGCGCGGATCCGGCCGACTTCGAGGAGAACCCGCACAACTACGACATCCCCGACTCCGTCGTGGGCTTCATGGCGGGCGAGCTCGGCGACCTTCCCGGCGGCTGGCCCGAGCCGTTCCGCTCCAAGGTGCTGGCCGGCCGGACCGTGTCGATCGAGATCCCGCCCCTCACGGACGACGAGCGCGCCGGCCTCGCCGGCGACGCCGCCTCCAAGCGGCAGTTCCTCAACCGTCTCCTGTTCCCCGGACCCGCGAAGGAGTTCGAGGCGAACCGCAAGGCGTACGGAGACCTGACCGCGCTCGGCACCCCCGACTACTTCTACGGGCTCAAGCCCGGCGAGGAGCACGTCGCGGAGATCGATCCCGGTGTGCAGCTCTACGTCGGTCTCGAGGCCATCGGCGAGCCCGATGCCAACGGCATCCGCACCGTCATGACGACCCTCAACGGCCAGCTGCGGCCGGTCTACGTGCGCGACCGCTCGATCAAGGTCGACAAGGTCGCCGCGGAGAAGGCCGACACCGCCAAGCCGGGTCAGGTCGCTGCGCCGTTCTCCGGCGTCGTGACGGTCAAGGCGGCGGTCGGCGACACCGTGAAGGCCGGACAGCCGGTCGCATCGATCGAGGCGATGAAGATGGAGGCCGCCATCACGTCGCCCGTCGACGGGGTCGTGGAGCGCCTGGCGATCGCGGCTACCCAGCAGGTCGACGCGGGGGATCTTTTGGTCGTCATCCGTCCGGCGCATTAGCCTGGGGTGCGGGCAGAAGCCGCCCGCACCTTCCTGCTCTGGAGAATGAACCCGCAGTGACGCCCGATCGCAACGACCAGGGGCCGCTCGACGATGCCGAGAACGGCGTCCTCGGCGACTCCGCCAGCATCGACACCACGGCCATCGGAATCATCGGAGCGGCCAACGCCCAGGTGAGCGTCGCGCTGCCCTTCGCCGCCGACGAGGCCGATGACGACGACGACATCGTCGACGACGAGGTGCCCTACGTGATCGAGCTCGCCTCGCCCGACGAGATCGAGCAGCGCGACGAGCCCGAGCCCTCGGCCGACACCCGGTCGGCCGAGCCGTCGCCGACGCACGATCCCGACGTGCCCACGATCGACACCGCCGACGTCTTCGTCATCGAGGTCGCCGAGCCCGCGCCGATCGAGTTCGCGGCGCCCGCGTCCGATGTGCACGACGTCCAGGAGCTCGAAGAGGTCCGCGACGATCAGGACGTGCCGGACGATCAGCGCGTCGAAGACGTCCACGAGATCGAAGACGTCCACGAGATCGACGGCGCGCACGATTTCGAAGACGCCCACGAGGTTCACGACGTCCACGAGATCGAGCACGACGCGATGGCGGATGCCGGATCCACCGTGGCCGACGCGATCGCGGAGGCCGAGGCATCCGTCGCGGAGTCCGTCGCGCGCGCCGAGGCCTCCATCGCCGAGGCGATGGCCGGCACCATCGCGGCTGCGCCCGCCGAGACCGCTCCCGAGCCCGCGCCCGCCGCCGAGGCGGTCGAGCCGGCGCCCGACACCGCCGACGTCGCGGCACCCGCACCGGCGGTCGCGCCCGCGACCACGACGATCCCGGCGACCCGCTGGGAAGCGCAGCACCCCGAGGCTCCTGAGCGCCCCGACCGCGTGCACGCGGTCGAGCGCGTCACCCCCCGCACGGAGGTCACATTGAGTTCGAAGCGACTCGGCGAGTTCGAGGCCAGCCGCGAGACCGCCGATCTGCTGACGGCGGATCGACTGCTCGACCCGCACCAGGTCGTGCGTCCCGAGCCCGAGGGCGCGTGGCAGCACTTCGTGTACTCGATCTCGGGCAAGCGCATCAACCTCGGAGACGGCAAGCGCGCACGGGCGCGCAAGGCCCTCGACCGCCGCATCGCCGCCCCCCTGGTCGGAGGCGCCCGCTTCGTCCCGATCGTCTCGCGCAAGGGCGGCGTCGGGAAGACGACCATCACGACGCTGCTGGGCATGGCGCTGGCCGACGCCCGCGACGACCGTGTCATCGCCGTCGACGCCAACCCCGACCGCGGCACGCTCGCCGACCGCATCTCCAAGACCGGCGGCAAGACCGTGCGCGATCTCGTGCGCACGCGTGGCGAGGTGTCGGGCTACGCCGACATCTCCAAGCTCGTCGCCCGGGATGAGACGCGCCTCGACGTGATCGCCTCCGATTCCGACCCGCGGGTCTCCGAGGCCTTCAGCGACCGCGACTACCACGACGTGGCGTCGCTGGCCGCGCACTACTACTCGATCGTGCTCACCGACACGGGCACGGGCATCGTCCATTCCGTGATGGGTGCGACCCTCGAACTCGCGGACCAGATCGTGGTGGTGGCGGGTCTGAGCGTCGACGAGGCGCGCCTCGCGTCCGAGACGCTCACGTGGCTCGAGACCAACGGCTACGCCGAGCAGGTGCGGGGCGCCGTCGTCGTGCTCAACACGGCGCGTCCCGGCGCGCCGCTCGTGCGGGCCGACGAGCTGGAGCGCCACTTCCGCACCCGGGTGCGTGCCGTCGTGCGGATGCCGTACGACCCGCACATCGCGGCAGGATCGGCGATCTCGTTCCGCGAGCTGCAGCCCGCGACCCGCGAAGCGGCGCGCGAGCTCGCGGCGTCGGTCGTGGAGGGCCTTCGCTCGCTCGCCTCGGCGGCGTAGGGCCGGACGCATGACAGTCCGCGCCATCCGCCTCTTCGGCGACCCCGTCCTCAGGTCGCCCAGCGACGCCGTCGGCGACATCGACGACGGCGTGCGCAGTCTCGTGCAGGATCTCCTCGACACGGTCGAGCTCCCCGGACGCGCCGGCGTCGCAGCGCCCCAGATCGGCGTCGGCCTGCGTGCCTTCAGCTACAACATCGACGGCGACATCGGCTACATCCTCAATCCCGTTCTCGTCGAGGTGCGCGGCGATGCCGAGCCGGTGGGGGAGGGATGCCTCTCGGTGCCCGGGCTCTGGCACGATGCGCTGCGGCATCCGTGGGCGCGCGTGGTCGGCATCGATCTCGACGGCGAGGAAGTCGTCCTCGAGGGCGACGGCCTGCTCGCGCAGGCGCTGCAGCACGAGACCGATCACCTCGACGGCAGGCTCTTCCTCGATCGTCTTCCGCCCGAGACGCGGCGCGTCGCGATGCGCGAGGTGCGCGAGAGCGACTGGTTCTAGAGCCTCGCACGCAAGGACGAAGGCCCGGGATGCAGCATCCCGGGCCTTCGTCCTGCCTGCTCAGCGAGTCAGTTCAGCGACACGTTCGTCGTCGAGACGGGAACCGCGTACAACTCCTCGACCTCGTGGGCGAAGTCGTCCATGATGACGTTGCGCTTGATGCTCATCTTCGGCGTCAGGTGCCCGCTCGCCTCGGTCCACTCGGTCTCGAGGATCGCGAACTTGCGGATGGACTCGGCCCGCGACACCTTCGAGTTGGCCAGGTCGATCGCCCGCTGCACCTCGGCCTTGACCGCACGGTTCGACGCCGCATCCTTCAGCGACATGTCGGCCGGCAGGTCGTTGTTCGCGAGCCACGTCGGCAGCATCTCGCTGTCGAGCGTGACCAGCGCCGCGATGAACGGCTTCTTGTCGCCCACGACGACGACCTGACCCACGATCGGGTTCGCGCGGATGGGATCTTCGAGGGCGGCCGGGGCGACGTTCTTGCCACCCGCCGTCACGAGGATCTCCTTCTTGCGGCCCGTGATCTTGAGGAAGCCCTCATCGTCGAACGTGCCGATGTCGCCCGTCTTGAACCAGTCGCCGTCGAATGCCGCGGCCGTGGCCTCGGGATTGCGCCAGTACTCCTTGAAGACGTTGATGCCGCGCACCTCGATCTCGCCGTCCTCGGCGAGACGGATGCCGACGCCCGGGAGCACAGGCCCGACCGTGCCGATCTTCGACTTGCGCGCCAGGTTGACCGTGGCGGGGGCCGTCGTCTCGGTGAGACCGTAGCCCTCGAGGATCACGACGCCGAGGCTGTGGAAGAAGTGTCCGAGGCGATCCCCGAGCGGCGCGGAACCGGAGACGGCGTAGACGACCCGGCCGCCCATGGCGGCGCGCAGCTTCGAGTAGACGAGCTTGTCGAACAGGGCGAACTTGATCTTCGTGAGGAACGGCACCTTCTTGCCGGCCTCGAGCAGCTTCGAGTGCTCGATGGCGGTGTCGGCCGCGGCGCGGAAGATCTTGCCCTTGCCGCCCGCTTCGGCCTTCTGCTCGGCCGAGTTGTACACCTTCTCGAACACGCGGGGGACTGCCAGCAGGAACGTCGGCTTGAACGAGCCGAGTGCGGGCAGGAGGAACTTGGTGTCGGGCTGGTGCCCGGTCTTCACACCCGCGTGGATGTCGAGGACCGAGATGAAGCGGGCGAAGATGTGCGCCGTCGTGATGAACAGCAGCGTCGACGCGCCCGGGGTCTCGACGACTTCGCGCAGCGCGGACGACGAGTTGCGGACGAGCTCGACGAAGTTGCTGTGCGTGAGCACGCATCCCTTCGGCCGGCCGGTCGAGCCCGATGTGTAGATCAGCGTCGCGATGTCGGCGGCGTTGGCGATCGAGCGGCGTCGCTGGATCTCGTCGTCGGAGACGTCCGATCCCTGTGCGATGAGCTTGTCGAGGTCTCCGAGGTGCATGCTCCACGTCGAGCGCACGAGCGGAAGGTCGGCGCGCACCTCGTCGAAGCGGGCGACGTGGTCGGCCGATTCGGTGATGAGGGCGATCGCGCCGGAGTCCTCGAGGATCCACTGCACCTGGGCGGGCGAGCTGGTCTCGTAGATCGGGACCATGACCGCGCCGGCGTAGAACAGCGCGAAGTCGACGCGCGTCCAGTCGTAGGTGGTGCGCGCGATGAATCCGACCTTGTCGCCGGGCTCGATGCCGGCGGCGACGAAGCCCTTCGCGAGGGCCTTCACCTGCCGCTCGAACTCGGCGGCCGTGATGTCGCGCCAGCCGTCCCCCTCGGGGGCCGCGAAAAGCGCGAGGTTGGGTGTCTTCTTGACGCGCTCTGCGAGCAGGTCTGACACATTCGCCTGCGGATCGGCGGGAATGATGGCAGGGACTTCGAATTGAACCACGGCAGCTCCTTCGGTACCGGTCGGGATGTCAATCAGGGGGTGACTGCGAGTCTAACCGCACGAGCCGGCGCGTCCTTGCGATTGTGGAACCCGGTTCGCTCCGGCTGAGACTCAGTTTCATCACGGATCCCACGACGGTCCAGAGCCCGGATGCCGGGTTCTCGCGCGCACTAGACTTCTGTTCGCCGTCGCGCGGGCGCGGCCGGAAGGGACTGCGGTGCTCAAGGTCGGGATCGACATCGGCGGGACGAAGATCGCCGGGGGCGTCGTCGACGCGTCCGGCCAGATCATCGAGAAGCTCCGCCTCGACACGCCGCTGGACACCGGTGAGCTCGCCGATGCCGTCGCCGCCATGGCGCGCGAGCTCAGCAGCCGCCACGTCGTCTCCGCCGTCGGCGTCGCGGCGGCCGGGTTCATCGACAAGTCCCGGTCGACCGTCATCCACGCTCCCAACATCGACTGGCACGACGAACCACTCAAGGCGCGCCTCGAGGAGCGCATCGGGATGCCGGTCACGATCGAGAACGACGCGAACGCGGCCGGATGGGCGGAGTACCGCTTCGGCGCGGGCCGCGGCACGAGCGACATGGTCATGCTGACGCTCGGCACCGGCGTCGGCGGCGCGATCGTGTTGAACGGCCAGCTCTTCCGCGGAGGGCACGGGATCGCCGGCGAGCTGGGCCACACACGGTTCATGCGCGACGGCCTGCCGTGCGGCTGCGGCCAGAACGGATGCCTCGAGCAGTACGCGTCCGGGCGTGCGCTCCAGCGCGCCGCCAACGACATCGCCGACCACCATCCCCGCGACATCGGTGCGCGCCTGGCGGCGCTGCGCGACGAGAAGGGCGCCATCAAGGGCCCTTCGGTCTCCCGGCTCGTGCTGGAGGACGACCCCGGCGCCGTCGAGGCGCTCCGGCGCATCGCGACGGCGCTCGGCGAGGCGTGCGGCGGATTCCAGGCCGTGCTCGACCCCGAGCTTTACGTGATCGGCGGGGGAGTCGCGCAGCTCGGCGAGCTCCTCCTCGAGCCGGTGCGCATCGCCTATGAGACCGCGCTTCCGGGCTACGGCGAACGACCGGTCGCCGAGTTCGCGATCGCGCAGCTGGTCAACGACGCCGGCATCATCGGCGTCGCCGACCTCGCGGGCGAGGACGGATAGCCGATGTTCTACTGGCTGATGAAGTACGTCGTGATCGGGCCGATCGTCAAGGCGATCTGGCGCCCGTGGATCATCGGCCGTCGGAACGTCCCCGCCGAGGGTGCGGCGATCCTCGCCAGCAACCATCTGTCGGTCATGGACTCCGTCTTCCTGCCCCTCATGATCGATCGGCGCATGTCGTTCCTCGCCAAGAGCGACTACTTCACCGGCAAGGGGTTCAAGGGCTGGGCGACGCGTATGTTCATGAAGGCGACGGGCCAGATCCCCATCGATCGCTCGGGCGGCAAAGCCTCCGAGGCATCCCTCAACACCGGACTCCGGGTGCTCGGGCGCGGCGATCTGCTCGGCATCTACCCCGAGGGCACGCGCAGCCCCGACGGCAAGCTGTACCGCGGTCGCACCGGCCTGGCGCGCATGGCGCTCGAGGCCCGGGTGCCGGTGGTGCCGGTCGTCATGGTCGACACCGATTCGATGCTGCCGATCGGGCGCACGGTGCCGCGGGTCGTCCGTGTCGGCATCGTCATCGGAGAGCCGCTCGACTTCTCGCGGTACGCCGGGATGGAGGGGGATCGCTACATCCTCCGCTCGGTGACCGACGAGATCATGGTCGCGCTCCAGCGCCTCGGAGAGCAGCAGTACGACGACGTGTACGCGTCCACGGTGAAGGACCGCCTCCCCGCCTCCGCCAAGGCGTCATAGCGCGGCGTACGGCCCCCTGTCGCCGCTAGACTGGCCGGATGCTTCAGCACCTCGACGGACTCGACCACTGGCGGACACTGCCCATCAAGCAGCAGCCCCAGTGGTATGACGCCGAGCTCGTCGCCGCCACCTCCGCGGAGATCGCGACGCTCCCGCCGCTCGTGTTCGCGGGCGAGGTCGACAACCTGCGCGAGCGCCTCGCGCGCGCCGCCTCCGGGCGCGCCTTCCTCCTCCAGGGGGGCGACTGCGCCGAGACGTTCGCCGGCGCGACGGCCGAGCAGATCCGCAACCGCATCAAGACGGTGCTGCAGATGGCGGTCGTGCTCACCTACGGCGCGTCGATGCCCATCGTGAAGATGGGACGCATGGCGGGGCAGTTCGCCAAGCCGCGCTCCAGCGACACCGAGACCCGCGGCGATGTGACGCTGCCGGCCTACCGGGGCGACATCGTCAACGGCTTCGACTTCACGGAGGCGTCTCGTCTCGCCGACCCGGCTCGACTGCTCAAGGGCTACCACACCGCCGCGTCGACCATCAATCTCATCCGCGCATTCACCCAGGGCGGGTTCGCCGACCTCCGCGAAGTGCACTCGTGGAACAAGGGCTTCGCGCAGAACCCCGCCAACCAGCAGTACGAGCGTCTCGCGACGGAGATCGACCGCGCGATCAAATTCATGGAGGCGGCAGGGGCCGATTTCGACGAACTCAAGCGCGTCGAGTTCTACACGGGCCACGAGGGTCTGCTGATGGACTACGAGCGCCCCATGACGCGGATCGACTCCCGCACGGGCACGCCGTACAACACGTCGGCGCACTTCCTGTGGATCGGCGAGCGCACGCGCGACCTCGACGGCGCGCACGTCGACTACTTCTCCCGCATCCGCAACCCCATCGGCGTCAAGCTCGGGCCCTCGACGACGCCCGAGACGGCGCTCGAGCTCATCGACAAGCTCGACCCCGATCGCGAGCCGGGTCGCCTGACCTTCATCACGCGGATGGGCGCGGGCAAGATCCGCGACGCCCTGCCCCCGCTGCTGGAGGCCGTGAAGGACTCCGGGGCGGTGCCCCTGTGGGTCACCGATCCGATGCACGGCAACGGCATGACGACGCCGACCGGCTACAAGACGCGTCGCTTCGACGACGTCGTCGACGAGGTGCGCGGCTTCTTCGAAGCGCACCGCGCGGCGGGCACGTTCCCCGGCGGCATCCACATCGAGCTCACCGGCGACGACGTCACCGAGTGCCTCGGCGGCTCCGAGATGATCGACGAGGCCACCCTCGCGACGCGCTACGAGAGCCTGTGCGACCCGCGGCTGAACCACATGCAGAGCTTGGAGCTCGCGTTCCTCGTGGCCGAAGAGCTCGAGAAGCGCTGACCTGCTGGTCTCAGCACCAGTACCCCGGGTCGCTGCCGTCGCCCGCGGTGCGAAGCGGAGGGATGCTGCGCCAAAGGGCGTCAGAGTTCGTTTGCTCGGACTCGAATGTTCGTCCCCGGCAGCTGTAGCGAGCCGGGTGCGGGATCGGTCGACGCGACGCTGAAGAAACCCCAGAGCAGTTCGGGAACCGTGGTCTGAGGGTTGAATCCTGCTTCTCGAAGTTCGCGCATCGCGTCGCCAAGGCCCTCGCCTCTGACATCGGGGACTTCGATCGGCTGGGGGCCCTTCGAAACGATCAGCGTCATGCTCTCGCCGGGCCGCCAGTTGCCGCCTTCCGCACGGTCGGCGATCCGGATGACCCGCCCTGACTCGACGTCGTCGCTGAACTCCTCCTCGACGGATGCGACCGTGAGTTCCTTCGCGCTGAGCGCGGCGGTAGCTTCGTCAGCGGTCAGTCCAGCGACCGCAGGCACCGGACCGACCGAGATCGACAGTCCGGCCGTGTCGCCTTCGAACAGAACGCAGCCGTTCGTGCAGTTGCCGGGTTCGCCGCCCGCACGCGGCGTGATGGACACGGCGATGACCGAGTTCTCCGCGGCATCCGTGAAGTACCGCTGCGGGTCGTCGGGAACGCTCACGCGCACGGCCTCGAGGGTGGTCCGGGCCTCGTCCAGGCTCATCCCGAGGAGGGCCGGGATCGTGTGGTCCTGCGGGCCCTTGGAGACCCGGACGGTGACCGTCGAGTCCTGGTCGACGCGGTCGCCCGCTCCGGGGTCGGATCCGACCGTGGTGCCGGCCGGGATGTCGAAGTCGAAGACGTCTTCGCGCGCGGCCACGAGCGAGCGCTCCTGCAGCACGAGGACCGCCTCGTCGTAGGTCATGTTCGCGACATCCGGCACCGCGACCATCGACCCGGGTCCGGAGCCGAACCACCAGCCGGCGCCGCCGGCCACGAGGGCGAGGATGACCACGAGGGCGAACAGCCAGCCGCCCTTGGCCGCCCGGCGCCTGCCCGCCTGACGCAGGCGCGTCGCGTTGTCGGTCTCGTCGACCGCGGCCAGGGGGCCGGTGATCGTCGCCGGGAGCACCTTGGTGAGCTCGCCCGAGTCGGAGGTCTCGCCGAACGGCACGCCGACGGGCACCGCGCGGGCCACTTGCGGCGTGACCCCCAGCTCGCGCTCGATCTCGCGCAGCCGCTTGAGCATCTCGGTGGCGTCCACGGGGCGGTCGTCGGGATTCTTCTCGGTCGACCAGAGCACGAGCTCGTCGAAGGCCTCGGGAACGCCGGGGTTCTTCACGCTCGGGCGCGGCACCGAATCGGTCGCGTGCTGGAAGGCGATCTGCATCGGCTGCTCGCCCTTGTACGGCTGCTCGCCGACGAGCATCTCGTACAGCATGATCCCGAGCGCGTAGATGTCGCTGCGGGCATCGGCCGTTCCACGGGTGACGAGTTCGGGGGCGAGGTACGCGATGGTGCCGAGCAGCTGCGCGCCGGAGGCGGTGTTGGCGGTGGTCGCGCGCGCGAGGCCGAAGTCGCCGATCTTGATCCGGCCGTCTTCGGCGAGCAGCACGTTCTCGGGCTTGACGTCGCGGTGCACGATGCCGGCGCGGTGGGCGGCCGCGAGGCCGGACATCACGGCATCCATGATCGTGATCGTCTGCGCGATCGTCAGCCGCTTCTGCTCGCGCAGGAGCTCGCGCAGCGTGATGCCCGGAAGGTACTCCATGACCAGGTACGCCATGTCGCCGTCCTGGCCCTGGTCGAAGACGTTCACGACGTGGGGGTCGGCCAGGCGGGCGGCGGCGCGGGCCTCCTGGATGAACCTGCTCTGGAACACGGTGTCGTCGCTCAGATGGCCGTGCATGACCTTGAGGGCCACGCGCCGCTCGAGGCGCAGATCGGTCGCGACGTACACGGTCGCCATGCCGCCGCGCGCGATGCGCGCGCGCACCCGGTATCGGCCGTCGACGAGACGGCCGATCAGCGGGTCGGCCTGCTGACTCGTGCTCACGCTGAGAGTCTAGGTTCGGATGCCTGTGAGCCTCGGGAGCGGCTCACCCTGCGCCGCGTCGCGGGTGCTCAGCCGTGAGCGGCGAGCCAGGCGTACGCGGGCTGCTCCCACTGCGCGTAGCGGTCGGGGAACGCGGAGATCTGCACCGCTTGCGCCGCCTGGGCGAACGACATCCCCTCCCACCCCGGGATGTCGAGGAGGCCGCGGGTGCGGGTGCCGTTGGGGTCGGACGCGCCGCCGAAGAACACCTTCGTCGCCCGCACCGGGTCGCGCACCTCTTCGGCCGTGCCCCAGCCGGTGCTCGGCCGCTGCTGGAACAGGCCCAGCGAATCGCGGTCGCCCCAGTCGAGGTTGCGGAGCCACGACTCCTGCATCGCCGTGCCGAGCGCGATGGCGATCGCGCGGTCGGACACGCCGATCTCGCGACCCACGGCGATGATGAGAGCGGCGTTGGCCGCCTGCTCGGCGTCGAGTCCCGACGAGACGGCCGGGATCACCGCGACCGCGGGCGTCATCGTGACGGATGCCGAGGGCACCGTGATCGTCTGGCCGGGGTAGATGATCGTCTCCGCGGTGAAGCCGTTGGCCCCGAGCACGGCGGCCGTGCTGACGCCGTGGCGCTGCGCGATGGCCCAGACCGTGTCGCCCTTCTGGATCGTGTACGACACGCCCGCCGTGGGGGCCGGGGCGACGGGGGCAGCAGCCGGCGGCGCGGGCGCGGGAGCCGGGGCTGCGACGCCCGCGATCGTGAGCGACTGCCCGGGATAGATGATCGAGCCGTACCCGAGCCCGTTGGCGTCGAAGATCGCCTGGAGCGTCACGCCGTGGCGCTGTGCGATCCCGCTGAGCGTGTCGCCCTTCGCGACGACGTACGCGGTGCCCGCGGCCGGGGCGGCGGGCGCAGCGGCGGGGACGGCGGCCACGGCGCCGGTGAGACGCAGCGTCTGGCCGGGGTGGATGAGCGAGGAGGTGAGTCCGTTCAGCGCGAGAACGTCGGCCGACCGCAGGCCGTACCGCGTCGCGATCGCCCACACGGTGTCGCCTGCCTGGACGACGTAGGTCTCCGGGGGAGTCGTGCTCGCCGGCCTCGGCGCGGTCGCCGACACGTTCAGCACCGCCGCCGCTCCCGTGAAGACCGGTGTCTGCGGCTTCAGGAATGCCTGCGGACGCTCCTGCTCGGCGGCGTTCGCCGGCGCGGACGCCAGCATCAGAGCGATGGAGCCGGCGATGGCCGCCGGCGCAACGGCTGTCGTGGATCGCACGAGTTCCCCCTCAATGGACTCCGAAAACCGTGTCACGGATGTATACGCGTGTCAACGACTGATAAAGGAGGGGCAGATGTGCCTCGTGTGGTTATTGGGAATGGCTCGAGGCATGCGGGGAGTGCGATAGTTGCTTTCGTGACTTCTGACGCCACGCCTCCCATCGAAGCCGAATGGCTGACTCTCCCTGACCTCGTCGACCTCCTCGGCGAGCCCCTCAGCCGTGTGCGGCGACTGCTCGATGAAGGGCAGCTCCTCGGATCCCGACGGTCGGGCGCGCTGCGGGTGCCGGCGCTGTTCCTTCTCGGGGGGCAGCCGCTCGGGTCGCTCCGCGGCACCGTGACGGTGCTCCACGACGCCGGGTTCACCGACGATGAGGCGATCGACTGGCTCCTCGCCGACGTCGAGTCGCTCGGTTATCCGCCGATCGAGGCGCTGCGGGCCGGTCGTAAGACCGAGGTGCGTCGCGTCGCGCAGTCGCTGGCCTGAGTCGGCCTCGACGCCCTAGGTCGTCCGCACGGTCGCGGCCTGGGCGAGATCGCGCAGGCCCCCGACGGCCGCGTTGCCGAGCCGGGCGCCGGACAGTGCCCGCTCGGCCTCCTTCGCGTACGACGCGATGAGCTCCTCCACGCGGTCGAGCGCGCCCGTGTCGACGATCGTGCGCTGCACCGAGGAGATCTGCGCCGCATCCAGCGTCGGGTCGCCCAGGAGCTCGTCGATGATGCGACGCGCGGGGGGAGCGAGCTGCTCCCGCGTGAAGGCCACGAGCACCGTGCGCTTGCCCTCGCGGAGATCGTCGCCCGAAGGCTTGCCCGTCTCGCTCTCGTCGCCGAAGACGCCGAGCACGTCGTCGCGCAGCTGGAACGCCATGCCGAGCGGATGCCCGAACGCCACGAGCGCGGCGAGCTGCGCCGCATCCGCCCCGGCGAGAGCCGCGCCCAGTGCGAGCGGCTGCTGCACGCTGTACCTCGCCGACTTCAACGAGGCCACCCGCAGCGCACGGTCGGCGTGCCGGTCGTCGGGCTCGGTGGCGAAGGCGGATTCCTCGGCGATGTCGAGGAACTGTCCGATCGTGACCTCGCGGCGCATCACCGCGTACTCGTGCCGGGCGGCGGCCGCCACATCGCGCGGGGCCTCGACGAGTCCTTCTTCGAACAGGTCGTCGCTCCAGGCGACCAGCAGATCTCCCAGCAGGATCGCGGACGACCGCCCGAACGCCGCGGAGTCGCCGACCCAGTCGGCCGCGCGGTGCGAGGCCTCGAGCGCGCGGTGCGCCGCCGGACGCCCGCGCCGCGTGTCGGAGTTGTCGATGATGTCGTCGTGCACGAGCGCCGCGGCGTGGAACGCCTCCAGCGCGGCGGCGGCCGACACGACGTACGCCGGTGGGTCTCCGACGGGTCCGGATGCCTCGGCGACCGCGCGCCATCCGGCCAGGCAGAACCGGCCGCGCAGGCGCTTGCCACCTCGCAGCGCCGACGCGCCGGCCTCGACGAAGAGGGCCGCTTCGGAGCCCCAATCCGCCACGGAGGAGGTCTGAGCCGACAGGAAGGTGTCGAGTCGCTGAGAAACAGCCTCGATGGAGTCCGCAGTGGGTGACACGGGCCTAGCCTAGTGATCGACGGCGCGCGTAGAATCGAACCGTCAGGAACCAGCCGGGAAGGGGGACGCATGCCACTGTCCGAACAGGAGCAGCGTCTGCTCGACGAGATGGAACGCCATCTCATGCACAACGACGCCGATGTGGTCAGCGCGCCCCGTGACGGGCGGACGCTGAGCTACCGCAACATCGTCTACGGCACCGTGCTCGTCCTCCTGGGTCTCGGCGGTCTCATCGCCGGCGTCTCGATCCCCCTCATCGCCGTCGGCGTGATCGGCTTCATCGTGATGCTGGGCGGGGTCGTGCTGGCGGTCACCCCGACGCGTGGACTGAGCGGGCTGCCCACGGCATCCGGTCCCTCCACCAAGGCTCCACCTTCCTCCACGTCGTCGTCATCGTTCATGGATCGCATGAACGATCGCTGGGACAAGCGGCAGGGCGAGCGCTGATCGGCGCCTGACCGCTTCTTCCCTTCGTAGAGCACCGACCTTCGGGTCGGTGCTTTTTTTGTGCCCGGATGCCGGAATCCCGCGCCCCGCAGCCACGCTGTGGGGCGTTCGCCCATTCCGGGGTTCGGATGGGTGACAAAGTGGAGGGAAGTGGAGTAAAGTGGCGAGCAACCTGCGGGGGCCGGACTGAGGGGGTGACTGGCTGATGCTTTTGGGCACACACACTCCCAAACTCGACGACAAAGGCCGGGTCATCCTGCCGTCCAAGTTCCGCGACGACCTCGGTGCCGGGGTCGTCGTCACGCGGGGCCAGGAGCGCTGCCTCTACGTGTTCAGCACGGAGGAGTTCGAGCGCATCCACGAGCGGATCCGCGAGGCGCCGCTCACCAACAAGGACGCCCGGGCGTTCCTGCGCATGTTCCTCTCCGGGGCGAGCGCGGAGAAGCCCGACAGCCAGAACCGCATCACGATCCCGCCCGCGCTGCGCGCGTACGCGGGTCTGGAGAAGGAGCTCGTCGTGACGGGCATCGGCGCCCACGCCGAGATCTGGAACGCCGACGCGTGGAACGCCTACGCGGACGGAAACGAAGAGACGTACGCCGAGATGGAGCAGGAGGTGATCCCGGGCCTGTTCTGACCCCCTGATCGTGATCTCCAGCCGTTCACGCCCTGACGCACTTCCCCGGCGCCAGGTCGGGACGGAGGGGGATCAGGATCCGGGGGTCGGCATCCGGCAGAGCCCCGTCATCATGAGCCTCCGCGACATCCACACCCCGGTGCTCCTCGAGCGCTGCGTCGACCTCCTCGCCCCCGCCCTGCAGGCGCCCGGTGCCGTCTTCGTCGACGCGACGCTCGGCATGGGAGGGCACTCCGAGGCCTTCCTCGAGCGCTTCCCCGACATCCGACTCATCGGCCTCGACCGTGACCACGACGCCCTCCGCATCGCGGGGGAGCGGCTCGCCCGCTTCGGCGACCGCGTGACGCTCGTGCACACGGTCTACGACGGCATCGCCGACGCCGTCCGCGGAGCCGGCGTCGCGAAGGTCGACGGCATCCTGTTCGATCTCGGCGTCTCGTCGCTGCAGCTCGACGAGGCAGACCGCGGCTTCGCGTACTCGAAGGATGCTCCGCTCGACATGCGGATGGACCAGAGCGCGGGCACGACCGCCGCCGACGTGGTCGCCACCTACGGGGAGGGCGACCTCCGCCGCATCTTCGAGCGCTACGGCGAGGAGAAGCTCGCCGGACGCTACGCCCGGGCGATCATCGCCGCCCGCGCCGAAGCGCCCATCGATCGCTCCGGCCGCCTCGTGGAGATCCTGATCGCCGCGACCCCCTACGCGGCACAGCGCTCCGGACACCCCGCGAAGCGCGTGTTCCAGGCGCTGCGCATCGAGGTCAACCGCGAGCTGTCCGTGCTCGAGAGCGCCATCCCCGCTGCCCTGTCGCTCCTGCGCGTGGGCGGGCGGATCGTCGTGATGTCGTACCAGTCGCTGGAGGACCGCCTCGTGAAGCGCGAGTTCGCCGCGCAGTCGGCGTCGACCGCCCCCTCCGGACTCCCCGTCGAGCTGCCCGAGCACGCACCGCGGTTCCGGCTCCTCGTGAAGGGCGCCGAACTGGCGACCGCGGAAGAGATCGAAGCCAATCCGCGGGCGACGCCGGTGCGTCTGCGCGCCGCTGAGAGACTGCGGGAGGCCTCGTGAGCGCCCTCACCACCCTCGCCCCGGCGAGCCCGGCACGTCGCGGCGAACCGCGTCGACCCCTCCGCGCCGTCGAGCGCCCCGCGACCCGTCGGCGCCCGCGCGTCGCGTACGCCATCATCGCTCTCGCCGGCGCGCTGTCGATCGGCGCCGCGCAGATGGCCCTGTCGATCCTGACGACCCAGACCTCGTACGAGCTCTCGCAGCTGGGCACCGAGCAGCGCTCCCTCACCTGGCAGAAGCAGATCCTCGACGACGACATCGCCGGGCTCAGCTCGCCGCAGTACCTCGCGGCCAACGCGTCCGCGCTCGGGATGGTGATCATCGAGTCGCCGTCATACCTGCGGCTGAGCGACGGCGCCATCCTCGGCACCGGATCCGCCGCCATCGGCGCCTCGTCGATCGACGCGCTCGGTCGCGGCTCGGTTCCGAACGCGCTCATCCTCGACACGCCGCTGGTCACCGCCCCCGACGCGACGATCCAGGGCGTGCCCGAAGTCCCGATCGACGAGACCCTCGTCGACGGGCAAACCCCCAACACGCCGCCCGCCCTCACCGAGGGCCTTCCGACCCCGAGCACACACTGAGCACATGACGACGCGAAGCACCCGCAGTCCCCGCCGTCGCACCGTCGTGGCGCTCGCCGTCGTCCTCGCGGTGCTCGCCGCCTTCATCGTGCGGCTCGTCGACATCCAGGTCGTCAACGCGAAGGAGCACATCGCCGACTCGATGGAGAACGCGCTCGGATCCAGCAGGCCCATCTACGGCACACGCGGCGCGATCGTCGACGAGACCGGTCAGATCCTCGCGGGCAGCATCCTCCTCTACGACGCCGCGCTCGATCCGCGGAACATCTCGGGGTACGAGGCCAAGGGCGGATTCACCCGCACCGTCGACGGCACCACCTCCCTCGTGCCGTGGGCGCAGGCGACGGCGGAGATCGCCGCCGTCACGGGCCAGACGGCCGAGGAGATCGCGGCGATCGTCACGACGGCCGTCGCGGCGAACGCAGACACCCAGTGGGCTCAGCTCGCCAAGGGGCTCTCGACCGAGCAGTACCGCACCCTCGCCGACCTCGGCATCCCGTACCTCAGCTTCACTCCGCACCCCGCACGCACCTACCCCGACGGCGCTGTCGCCGGCAACCTCGTCGGCTACATGGGCACCGACGGCGCGGCGCTGGGCGGGCTCGAGCAGAGCCAGGACAGCTGCCTCCAGTCCACCGACGGTGCGCTCAGCTACCAGAAGGGCAAGGACGGCGTCGTCATCCCGGGCACCGAGACCGAAGACCCGGCGGTCGACGGCGGCACTCTGCAGCTCACGATCAACCGCGACCTGCAGTGGTACCTGCAGCAGCTCATCGCCGAGCAGGTGGTCGATCAGGGCGCGCTCTCGGGCAGCATCATGGTGACCGAGGTCGCAACCGGGAAGATCCGTGCCGCGGCGGAGTTCCCGACCGTCGACCCCAACGACGTGGCCGCCTCGAAGGCGGAGGACCGCGGCAGCCGCATCTTCCTCAACCGCTTCGAGCCCGGCTCCACCTTCAAGGCGCTCACGGCGGCGACCGTCATCGACGCGGGCGGGCAGACGCCGCTGTCGACGGTGACGGCATCGGGCCGCGAGACCTTCCCCAACGGCGCGCGCGTGGCCGACTCCTTCGGCCACCCCGCCAACCGGTACACCCTCACCGGTGTGCTCATCGACTCGTCGAACGTCGGCATCTCGAAGTTCGCCGAGCGCGTCAGCGCCCAGACGCGCTACGACTACCTGACGGCCTTCGGCATCGGGCAGGGGACATCGATCCCGTTCAACGGCCAGGTCACCGGCAACCTGCCGACGACCGACCGGTGGGACAACCAGAGCTTCTACAACATCGCGTTCGGCCAGGGCGTCGAGACCACGCTCGCCGAGCTCTCCGGCGCCTACCAGGCCATCGCGAACGACGGGCTCCGCGTGCCGCTGTCGCTCATCGAGGGCTGCACCCGCTCCGACGGCACGGTCGTCGACGCCGACACCTCGGCGCCGACGCAGGTCGTCACCCCCGAGACGGCCGTGCAGGTGCAGCAGATGCTCGCCAACGTCGCGACCCAGGCGGGCGTCGCCAAGGCGGTCGCCGTTCCCGGCTACAACGTCGCGGAGAAGACGGGAACCGGTGAGAAGAGCAACGGCGCCGGCGGCTACAAGTCGGGTGTGTACTTCACCACGATGGTCGGATTCGCGCCCGCCGAGAACCCGCAGTACATCGTCGCCGTCACCCTCGACGAGCCGACTCGGATAAAGTCGTCGGGGGCCAACGCCTCCGCATGGCAGAAGGCCATGACGCAGGTCCTCAAGACCTACCGCGTCATGCCGTCGACAGAGGCAGTGCCGCTGCTCCCCAAGTTCGGGTGAGCGGGCGGCGACCGGCCGGATAACGATGATCGCACTCACACTCGCTCAGCTCGCCCAGGCCGTCGGAGGAGAACTCCGCACCGCAGGGGCCGACACCCCCGACACGATCGTGTCGGGCGTCGTCGACACCGACTCGCGCCTCATCGGCCCCGGTGACGTGTTCGTCGCCAAGCCCGGGGAGGCGACCGACGGCCACCTGTTCGTCCCCGCGGCCGTCGACGCCGGAGCGGCCGCGGCGCTCGTCGAGCGGCACGTCGACGCAGAGATCTCGCAGGTGATCGTGCCGGATGTCGTGACCGCTCTGGCCGACCTCGCGCGCACGGTCGTCGGCACGGTCCGCGCCCGCGGCGACCTCAGGATCGTCGGCATCACTGGCTCCAACGGCAAGACGACGACGAAGAACCTCCTCGCCCGCATCCTGCAGGACGAGGGTGAGACCGTGTCGCCGCGCGCCTCGTTCAACAACGAGGTCGGGGCGCCGCTCACGATGCTGCGCGTGACCGATTCGACCCGGTACCTCGTCAGCGAGTTCGGGGCGAGCGGGCCCGGCGAGATCGCGCGCCTCGCGGGGCTGGTCGAGCCCGACGTCGGGGTCGTGCTCATGGTCGGCATGGCGCACGCGGGCGGCTTCGGCGGCATCGAGGCGACGTTCGCGGCGAAGTCCGAGCTCGTCCGCGCCGTGCGCCCGGGCGGTCTCGCGGTGCTCAACGCCGACGATGCGCGGGTGGCCGCCATGGCCCCGATCGCCGACGAGCGCGGGCTGCGTGTGCGCTGGTTCGGCCGGGGCACCGGCGCCGACGTGCGCGCCGACGACGTCCAGGTCACCGCATCCGGCACCCGCTTCACCGTGACGACCGGCGACGAGACCCTTCCGCTGCGCCTCCGCGTGCTGGGCGAGCACCACGTGGGCAACGCCCTGGCCGCGATCGCGACCGCGACGGCGCTGGGCGTCGGTCTCGCGGAGTGCATCGAGCGGCTCGAGACCGTCGAGCTCGCCGAACGGTGGCGGATGCAGCCGCTCGGCTCGGAGCGGGTGCGCATCATCAACGACGCGTACAACGCGAGCCCCGACTCGATGTCGGCCGCACTGCGGACGCTCGCGCAGATCGTCGAGCCCGGTCAGCGCACCGTCGCCGTCCTCGGGGCGATGAGCGAGCTGGGCGAGTACGCCGAAGAGGAGCACGACCGCGTCGGACTCCTCGCGGTGCGGCTCGGCATCCAGCGCATCGTCGTCGTGGGCAACGACGCGCGGCGCATGTTCCTCGAGGCCGTCGCCCAGGGCTCGTGGGACAACGAGGCCGTCTTCTTCCCCGACGCCGACGCCGCGTTCGAGTATCTGACCGGCGAACTGCGCGACGGAGACCGGGTGCTGGTGAAGTCGTCCAACTCGGCCGGACTCCGGTTCCTCGGCGATCGTCTGGGAGAATCGTTCTCGTGAGATCCCTCCTCAGCGCCGCGGCGATCTCGCTGGCCTTCACCCTCTTCCTGACTCCGGTCTTCCTGCGCCTGTTCCGCAAGTGGGGGTGGGGTCAGGTCATCCGCACCCCGGAGGACGGCAACAACCCCCAGCACCACCAGAAGCGCGGCACGCCCACGATGGGCGGGATCATCTTCGTGCTCGGCACGATGGTCGGCTACTTCGTCGGCACGTACGCCGGCGGATCTCCGCCCACCATCTCGGGGCTGCTCGTCATCTGGATGATGGTGGGCTTCGCGATCGTCGGATTCATCGACGACTACATGAAGGTGCGCAGTCAGCGCAGCCTCGGGCTCTCGGGCTGGCGCAAGATCCTGGGTCAGGCCATCGTCATCGTGCCGTGGGCGCTGATCTCCCTGCAGTTCGCGAACCGGTGGGGGCAGACCCCCGCGTCGCCGTACGTGTCCTTCTTCCGCGACATCCCGGTCCTCAACTTCATGGCCCTGGGCGTCGCCGTCGGAACGATCCTGTTCATCCTGTGGATCACCTTCATCGGCGTCGCCTGGTCGAACTCGACGAACGTGACGGACGGCCTGGACGGCCTCGCCGCGGGCGCCGGCGTCTTCACGATCGGCGCGATGAGCCTCGTGACGTTCTGGCAGTTCCAGCAGCGCTGCAATTCGCAGGCGCTGGTGGATGCCTACCAGTCGGCCTGCTACCAGACCAGGGACCCGCTCGACCTCACGATCATCGCGGCGGCGTTCGCCGCCGGACTCGTCGGATTCCTGTGGTGGAACGCGCCCAAGGCCGAGGTCTTCATGGGCGACACGGGCTCGATGGCGATCGGCGGCGTCATCGCGGCGCTGTCGATCCTGTCGCGCACCGAGATCCTCGCGGTCATCGTGTGCGGCGTCTTCATCATCGGCACGGGGTCGGTGACGCTCCAGCGGGCGTACTTCAAGTTCACGAAGGGTCGGCGGCTCTTCCTGAACAGTCCGTTCCACCATCACCTGGAGATGCGCGGGTGGTCCGAGACCACGATCGTCGTGCGCATGTGGATCATCGCCGCGATCCTCGCGGTGACGGGCGTCGGCTTCATGTACGTCGAGTGGCTGACCCAGACATGACCTCCGCCCGCCTTGATTCGCTGACGAGCTGGCACTCCGACTGGAAGGGCCTGCGCGTCGCCGTCCTCGGGCTGTCGGTCACGGGCTTCGCCGCGGCCGACACGCTCACCGAGCTCGGCGCCGAGGTGCTCGTGCTCACCGAGCAGGCCGCCGAGGAATACGCGCGCCTCGTGCCCGTCATCGGCGCGCGCCTGTGGACCGGTCCGCTCGACACGGTGCCCGACGAGCTCGTCGCGTTCGCCCCCGACGTCGTCGTCGCCTCGCCGGGGTTCGCGCCCCGGCATCCGCTCGTGGAATGGACGCGTGCGGGCGGCATCGCGCTGTGGGGCGACATCGAGCTGGCGTGGCGCGTGCGCGACAAGGTCTCGCGCCCCGACGGACGCCCTGCCGACTGGATCCTCATCACGGGCACGAACGGCAAGACCACCACGACGAGGCTGACGGCGACCATGCTCGTCGCCGGCGGCCTGCGCGCGGCCCCGGTCGGCAACATCGGCACGCCCGTGCTCGATGCCGTGCGCGACCCCGCTGGCTTCGACGCCCTCGTGGTCGAGCTCTCCAGCCACCAGCTCTGGTACCTCGGCCTCCAGAGCGGGCCGGAGCCCGTCTCGCCGCACGCCGCCGTGTGTCTGAACCTCGCCGACGACCACCTCGAGTGGCATGGGTCGGCCGACGCCTACCGCGACGCGAAGGCCCACGTCTACGACAACACGCGTGCCGTCTGCCTGTACAACAAGGCGGATGCCGCGACCCTGCGGATGGTCGAGGACGCGGAGGTCGTCGACGGCGCCCGGGCGATCGGCTTCGATCTCGGCGTGCCGGGACCGAGCGACCTGGGCGTCGTGGACGGCATCCTCGTGGATCGCGCGTTCCTCGACGACCGCCGCACCTCGGCGCTCGAGCTCACCACCGTCGCCGACCTGCGCGAGATCGGCCTCGCCGCTCCGCACGTGGTGTCGAACATCCTGGCTGCGGCCGGTCTCGCCCGCTCGCTCGGGGTGACGCCACGGCAGATCCACGACGCGCTGCGCGGCTTCCGTCTCGACCCGCACCGCATCGAGGTCGTCGCCGTCGACGGGGGAGTGACGTGGGTCGACGACTCGAAGGCGACGAACCCGCATGCGGCCGGTTCGTCGCTCGCCGCCTACCCCGGCGCCGTGTGGATCGTGGGCGGGCTGCTCAAGGGCGTCGACATCTCCGAGCTCGTCGCCCGCCGGGGCGGCACCGCGAAGGCCGCGATCGTGATCGGCACCGATCGGGTCGCGGTCGTGGCGGCGTTCGGACGACACGCGCCCGGGGTTCCGGTATTCGAGGTCGACGCCCCTGAGACTGAGAACGTCATGGCGCAGGTCGTCGAGATCGCGGCCGAGGTCGCTCGTGACGGGGACGTGGTTCTGCTCGCCCCCGCCGCGGCATCCTTCGACCAGTTCTCGTCCTACGCCGATCGCGGCCGGCGTTTCGCGGCAGCGGTGAGGGAGCGGATCGGAAGGGGGACCGATGGCGGAGAAGCCGACTCGTCGTCCTCCGGAGGCCCTGCCTGAGCCCACGCGCAAGCGCGGTCTGGCGGCCCGTGTCTCGCTCGGCAAGGCGTTCGCGCCGGTGCCCAGCGAGTTCCTGCTGATCGCCTCGACCGCGATCCTGCTCACCGTCTTCGGGCTGGTGATGATCCTGTCGGCGACGTCGGCCGTCGCGACGGCGCGCGGTGAGGCCCCCTACGACGCGGTGCTCAAGCAGGCCGTGTTCGCGGCGATCGGTCTGCCGCTCATGTTCATCGCTTCGCGCTTCCCCGTGTCGTTCTGGAAGAAGGTCGCCTGGCCTGCGCTCGTGCTGGCGGTCGGCCTGCAGCTCCTCGTGTTCACGCCCCTCGGAATCGAGAACGACGGAAACCGCAACTGGATCTCGATCGCCGGCCTGCAGGCGCAGCCGTCGGAGTTCCTCAAGCTCACCCTCGCGCTGTGGATCGGGTTCATCCTGTTCCGCAAGCAGACGCTCCTGTCGTCGTGGACGCATGTGTTCATCCCGCTCGTCCCGGTCACGCTCCTCGTGCTCGGCGTCGTGATGGCCGGGGAAGACATGGGCACCGCGATGGTCATCGCCCTGATGGCCCTCGGCGCGCTGTTCTTCTCCGGGGTCAAGCTGAGGATCTTCATCCTCCCCGCGATCCTGGGAGCCCTGGGTGCCTTCGCCTATGCGGTCACGAGTCCCGACCGCATGCGCCGCATCATGAGCTTCCTGAACCCGAACTGCATCGACGACTACTTCGGCGACTGCTACCAGCCGCTGCACGGCACGTGGGGACTCGCGGGTGGCGGCGTCTTCGGCCTCGGGCTGGGCAACTCGAAGGAGAAGTACGACTGGCTGCCGGCGGCGGCGAACGACTACATCTTCGCGATCGTCGGCGAGGAGCTCGGGCTCATCGGCTGCATCGTGGTGCTCGCCCTGTTCGCGCTGTTCGCCGTCGGCGCGTTCCACGTCGTGCGCAAGACGAACGACCCCTTCGTCCGCATCGTCGCCGGCGGCATCACGGTGTGGATCGTCGGTCAGGCGCTCATCAACATCGGCGTCGTCCTGCGCGTGTTCCCCGTTCTGGGCGTGCCGCTCCCGTTCATGTCGCAGGGCGGGACGTCGCTGCTGTCGGTTCTCATCGCGTCCGGCGTGCTTCTGTCGTTCGCCCGTTCCCTGCCGCCCGTGCGTCGAGTCGCCGGAGCGGATGCCGTCGCCCGGCGCCGCGCGCCGGTCCCGCGCTCTCCCGCCCGCACCGGCGCTCCGGCCGCGGCGGGTAAAGTCGCCGGGTGACCACGTACCTCCTCGCCGGCGGCGGCACCGCCGGGCACGTCAATCCGCTGCTCGCGGTGGCCGATGCGCTGCGGGCGCGCGATCCCGAGGCGGTGGTGCTCGTGCTCGGCACGAAGGAGGGTCTCGAAGCCCGCCTCGTGCCCGAGCGCGGCTACGAGCTGCTCATCGTCGACAAGGTGCCGTTCCCGCGCCGCCCGAATCGTGCGGCCGCGGCGTTCCCCGCGCGGTTCACGGGGGCGATCGGTCAGGTGCGCCGATACCTCCGCGCTCGTCGGGTCGATGTCGTCGTCGGTTTCGGCGGGTACGCGTCCGCACCCGCCTACCTGGCGGCGCGTCGAGAGCGCGTGCCGTTCGTCGTGCACGAGGCCAACGCCAAGCCGGGTCTCGCCAACGTCCTGGGCGCCCGGTCGGCGGCGCGGGTGGGAGTCGCGTTCGAGGGCACTCCGCTGCGGGGCGGGAAGGTCGTCGGCATGCCGCTGCGGCGAGAGATCGTCGATCTCGACCGCGCCGCGCTCCGCGTCGATGCAGCCGCGCACTTCGGGCTCGATGCCGCGAAGCCGACGCTGCTCGTGTTCGGCGGGTCGCTCGGCGCGCGCCGGCTCAACGAGGCCTTCGGCGGCGCGTGGCAGGACGTGCTCGCCGCGGGATGGCAGCTGCTGCACGTGACGGGCGAGAAGTCCGAGCTCGCCGACCCGGGTGTTCCGGGCTGCGCCGTCGTGCGCTACGTCGACCGCATGGACCTCGCGTTCGCCCTCGCCGACTTCATCGTGTCGCGCTCGGGCGCGGCGACCGTCAGCGAGATCAGCGCCCTCGGCATCCCCGCCGTGTACGTGCCGTACGCGGTGGGCAACGGCGAGCAGGCGCTCAATGCCGCCTCCGCCGTCCGCGCGGGCGCTGCCGTCCTGATCCCGGATGCCGCCCTCACCCCCGATCTCGTGCGATCGGAGATCGTGCCGCTCCTGCTCGACGCCGACCGCCGAGCCGCGATGGCAGCCGCCGCCGAGACGGCGGGCACACGCACCGGGAGCGAGAACGTGGTCGCGCTGATCGACGAGGCGCTCGCGCGCTGACGGGCTCTCCCGCCCTGGCGGCCGACTCGCGGTGGGCGTGTCAGGTGGCCGGGCCCGAAGCGCGCAGCGCCGCCGCCACGAGGGCGAGGGCCTGATCGGCGTCGAGTCGCAGCATCCGCACCTGCTCGGCGAACGCCGCGGCCGCGCGCTGCGCCTGCTGCAGCGCGGGGTCGCCCTGCGGCGACACGAAGGTGCCGTTGCGCCCGCGGGTCTCGATGAACCCGGATGCCTCGAGCTCACGGTACGCGCGCGCCACCGTGCCGGGCGCCAGGCCGAGATCGTCCGCGAGCCTGCGCACGGTGGGCAGCCGGGCGCCCGCGACGAGCTCGCCCGAGGCGACCGCATCCACGAGCTGCGCGCGCAGCTGCTCGAACGGCGGAAGGGGCGAGCGCGGATCGATGACGATCATGATGCGACCGGTGCCGGCGCAGGCGCCCGCAGGAACTCGGGGTACAGGGCCGCGGGGAGCTTCCCCGTGCCCAGCGTGTAGAGCACCTGCAGGAGCGGAATGCCCCACCACGGGAACAGGCCCATCAGGGTGGCCAGCTCCGGGGTCTGCGCGGGGAGGAACAGCGACACGAGGAGGGTCGTGGCCATGCCGAACGGCAGCCACGCGGTCATCGCGGCGCTCATGCGCAGAGTGCTGAGCGCGTCGGCGCGGAACAGGTCGTCCCACGCGAGTTCGAGGGTGTCCGATGCGGGCTGCGGCTGGTCGAGGATCCGTCGCTCGGCCCAGCGCGTGCCGGCCGTCGCGGCGATCGCCAGCAGGAGTGCGCCGGCCGTGGAGAGCAGGGCGGAGATCGCGGTGACGCCGAGGATCGTCGTGACCGAGAGCGCGGCGGTCGCCAGCACGGCGGCGACGAGCAGCACGACGGGGACACGGGTGCGCCAGAGCCCGACGTAGTCGCGGGTCCGGAGGGCGACCGGGCGGGCGACGCGCGGCGCCTCGGGAACGGGGGAGAACATGCGCTCGCGAAGCTGCGCCGCGAGGGTTCCTGCAGCGAGCACGACCATCAGGAGGATCAGGGAGAGGATCCACATCGCGTATGGGCTCGCCGCGAGCGGAGTGGTGAGGAACAGGACTCCCATCACGACGATCGCCACGAACAGGCCCCACATGTTCGCGCGGATGACCGACCTCAGGCGCGCTCGCACGCTCCGGTGCACGGCGTCGGTGCCGAAGGGGAGCCGGGCGCGCATCGACGTGGCGTACGCCCGGCTGTCGCCCCAGTCCGCTCTGCGCGACACGACCAGGATCACCGCGGGCACCGCCGCGAACACGCACAGCAGTGCCACGTTGAAGATCTCTGTAGGGATCCAGACCGTCCACGGTTCCATCCCTCCATTGTTCGACTTCTGTATCAATGTGTCAACACAATCGAGGCGATCCTCAGGATGCGTCCGGGCGCGCCCTGAACCGCGGCATCCGGCCCCGGAATTAGACTCGAACGGTCATGATCAGACCCGACTTGAGCCTTCCCATCCCCGAGACCATCGAGGCCGCGCACTTCATCGGCATCGGCGGGTCCGGCATGTCGGGTCTCGCCCGCATGTTCCTCGAGCGCGGCATCCGCGTCTCGGGCTCCGATCGCGCCGACAGTGCGGCTCTGCGCGATCTCGCCGAGCGCGGCGCGACGGTGCATGTCGGCCACGACGCCTCGAACCTGCCCGACGGTGTGGATGCCGTCATCCACACCGGTGCGATCTGGGCGGAGAACCCGGAGTTCGTCCTCGCCAAGCAGCGCGGTCTCCACGTCATCCACCGCTCCCAGGCGCTGTACTGGTTCATCGGCGGCCGCCGCCTCGTGTCGGTGGCCGGCGCTCACGGCAAGACCACCTCCACCGGCATGATCGTCACGGCGCTTCAGGCGCTCGACTCCGCTCCCACGTTCGTCAACGGCGGAGTCATCGCCCAGCTGGGCGTCTCGAGCGGAACGGGATCCGACGATCTGTACGTCATCGAGGCCGACGAGTCCGACGGCACGTTCCTGCTCTACGACACCTCGATCGCCCTCATCACCAACGTCGATCCCGATCACCTCGACCACTGGGAGTCGGGTGAGGCCTTCTACGACGGGTTCGCGACGTTCGCGAACTCCGCGCGCGAGGCCGTCGTGATCTCGTCCGACGACCCGGGCGCCCGCATCGTGTCGGCGCGGATCGAGCACCCCCGCGTCCTCACGTTCGGAGAAGCCTCCGACGCGGATGTGCGTGTAGGCGACATCGTCACCGAGGGGCCCGTCTCCTTCACCGTGACGCGCGGGGACGAGACCGTCGCCGCGCAGCTGGCCGTCCCCGGCGCCCACAACGCGATCAATGCGACCGGCGCCGTCGCGGTGCTCCTGACCCTCGGGTTCGATCTCGAGCCGGCCGTGCGTGCGGTCGAGGGCTTCACGGGCACCGTCCGCCGGTTCGAGCTCCATGGCGTCGAGCGCGGCGTCAGCGTGTTCGACGACTACGCGCATCACCCGACCGAGGTCGCCGCGGCCCTCGCGGCGGCGCGCACGGTGGTCGGAGGGGGCCGCATCATCGCCATCCAGCAGCCCCACACGTACTCGCGCACCCAGGCGATGTACCAGGAGTTCGCCGACGTGCTCGAGTCGCTCGCCGACCACACCGTGATGCTCGACGTCTACGGCGCGCGGGAGGACCCCGTGCCGGGCGTCACCGGCGAACTCGTCAGCAAGGCGTTCCACGACCCCGCCCACGTGCACTTCGTCGCCGACTGGCAGGAGGCCGCCGACTACACGGCCTCCGTGGCGCGCGACGGCGACTACGTCATCACGCTCGGCTGCGGCAACGTCTACCAGATCATCCCGCAGGTGCTCGACGCGCTCGGACGCACCCCCGCGGTGAAGTAGCGCCGGATGCGCCGCCCGAATCCGCTCCCGCAGGCGCCTGTCGCGCCGCGGGAAGAGCTGTCGCCGGAAGACGTCGAACCGGATCGCGGCGGGCCTGCGGACGCTGCGGAGGAATCGCCGCCGATCGCCGTGCTCGATCACGCGCGGGCGACCCGCCCCGATCACCTCGGCGATTCGTCCGAGACCATGGCCGGCGCCGCCTCCGCCGACGGCGTGGAGCGCGACATCCGGCTGCGCGACGTCTGGAAGGCCGCGCGCGCCAGTCGACGCGCGCTCCGCGCCGAAGTGCGCCGCTTCACCGGGCGCCAGCGCCGACGGCGTCTCACGTGGATGCTGTCGCTCGGCGCGCTCGTGCTGCTCGTCGTGGGCAGCGTCGCGGCGGCCTACAGTCCGCTGTTCGGCGTCGAGCGCGTCCGCGTGGTCGGCGCGTCGCAGCTGGATGCCGCAGCCGTCGAGGCCGCGCTCTCGGGACAGCTGGGCACGCCGCTGCCGCTCGTCGACGAGAGCGCCGTCAAGGCGGCGCTGGTCGAGTTCCCCCTCGTGGAGACGTACACGCTGGAGGCCCGGCCGCCGCACGAGCTCGTGGTGCGCATCGTCGAGCGCACGCCGATCGGGCTGATCGAGACCGCCGCGGGCTACACGCTGGTGGATGCCGCCGGCGTGGCCCTCTCGACCACCCAGACCCCGCAGGAGGGGCAGCCGATCGTCACGGTCGAAGGCGGCACCCGTTCCGCGGCCTTCACGTCGCTCGGCCAGGTGATGCGCGCTCTCCCCGACGACATCCGCGCGCAGGTGACGGCCGCGTCGGCCACGACCCCCGACGATGTGACCCTGACGCTAGGGGGGACGAACACGCAGGTCGTGTGGGGGAGCGCCGAGTCCTCGGTGATGAAGGCCCTCACCCTGCAGAAGATGATGGTGCAGCGGCCCCCTGCCGGCGTCAGCGTCTACGACGTCTCCTCTCCCACGGCCATCGTCGTCCGCTGACCGGCCCGGATCCAACGGATCCGGAGAGGGATGTCGCGACACGCCCACGCCGCTCCGGGCGCGGGCGCGGCATCCGCATACTTTCGTCTCAGGAATTGCATACCGAGCAATTCTTTATACCTCTAGTTGAGGTTGAAGGTTTTCCGAAGACAGGGGCCGGCATGAGCCAGAACCAGAACTACCTCGCTGTGATCAAGGTGGTCGGCGTCGGCGGCGGCGGCGTCAATGCCGTCAACCGCATGATCGACCTGGGGCTCCGCGGAGTCGAGTTCATCGCGATCAACACCGACGCGCAGGCGCTCCTCATGAGCGACGCCGACGTCAAGCTCGACGTGGGCCGGGAGCTCACCCGCGGACTCGGCGCCGGCGCCGATCCCGAGGTCGGACGCCGTGCGGCGGAAGACCACGCGGAGGAGATCGAAGAGGCCCTGCGCGGCGCCGACATGGTCTTCGTCACCGCCGGTGAAGGCGGCGGCACGGGCACCGGCGGTGCTCCCGTCGTGGCCAAGATCGCCAAGTCGATCGGCGCCCTCACGATCGGTGTCGTGACCAAGCCCTTCTCGTTCGAAGGTCGGCGTCGCCAGCAGCAGGCCGAGACCGGCGTGTCGAAGCTGAAGGAAGAGGTCGATACCCTCATCGTCGTGCCCAACGACCGACTCCTCGAGATCAGCGATCGCGGAATCTCGATGATCGAGGCGTTCGCCACCGCCGACCAGGTGCTCCTCGCCGGTGTGCAGGGCATCACCGACCTCATCACGACGCCGGGTCTGATCAACCTCGACTTCGCCGACGTGAAGTCGGTCATGCAGGGTGCCGGCTCCGCGCTCATGGGCATCGGCTCCGCACGCGGGGCGGACCGCGCCATCAAGGCGGCCGAGCTCGCGGTCGAGTCGCCGCTCCTCGAAGCCTCGATCGAAGGCGCGCACGGCGTGCTGCTGTCGATCCAGGGCGGATCGAACCTCGGCATCTTCGAGATCAACGATGCGGCGCAGCTGGTCAAGGAGGCCGCGCACCCCGAGGCCAACATCATCTTCGGCACGGTCATCGACGACACGCTGGGCGACGAAGTGCGCGTCACCGTCATCGCGGCGGGCTTCGACGGCGGCGAGCCCCAGGCGCGCATCGAGCCGATGCTCAACCAGCGCGTCGCCACGCCTCCGGTGATGCCCGCCCTCCCCGTCGACGACGCGGTGAAAGAGGTCGAGGTCGAGCGCGAGCCCGTCCCGGTCAGCGTCGCCGCGGTCACCGAGTCCACGTACGACTCGCCGTTCGGCGAGGACGACCTCGACATCCCCGACTTCCTGAAGTAGTGGACCTCGCCTCGCGGCTCGCCGACGTCGACGCGCGCATCTCGGATGCCGCTCGAGCGGCGGGCCGCGACCCGTCGGAGATCACGCGCATCGTCGTGACGAAGTTCCACCCGGCGAGTCTCATCGACGAGCTGTACGCCCTGGGCGTGCGCGACGTCGGCGAGAACCGTCAGCAGGAGCTCACCGAGAAGGTGCGCGAGATCGGCGCCCGAGACGGTCTGACCTGGCACTTCATCGGCCAGGCGCAGACCAACAAGGCTCGCGCCGTGCGCGCCGCGGCATCCGTCGTGCACTCCGTCGACCGCTCACGCCTCGCCGAAGCGCTCGACACCGCGGCCGACGACGGGGCGGCACCCCTCGATGTGCTCCTGCAGGTCAACCTCACCACGGATGCCGGACGCGGCGGGGTGGAGCCCGCAGCCCTGGCGTCCCTCGCGGAACACGTCGCGGGATGCCCCTCGCTGCGCGTGCGCGGGGTGATGGGCGTGGCACCCCTGGACGAAGAGCCCGCATCGGCGTTCGCGCGGCTGCGGGCATCGAGTGACGAACTCGCCCGGATCATTCCGGGCGCGACATGGATCTCCGCCGGCATGACGGCGGATTTCGTCGAGGCGATCGATGCAGGCGCGACACACCTGCGGATCGGCTCGGCAATCACGGGTCCGAGGCCCGCACGCGGTTAACCTCGGAACAGACGAGCGATCAGGAGGAAAGCGATGTCGAACCCGCTCAAGAAGACCATGGTGTACCTGGGCCTTGCCGACGAGGAAGACGTCTACGACGAGCCCGCGCCGCAGCCCACGGGCCGCAAGTCGCAGGTCGTCGAGAAGGCGGCGGCGCCCATCACGCCGCTGCGTCCCGCCGTCGTGCGCCAGCCCGCTGCCGGCACGGTGAGCGAGATCCTGACGGTGCACCCGAAGCAGTACCGCGACGCTCAGGTCATCGCCGAGAACTTCCGCGAGGGCATCCCCGTCATCATCAACCTCTCGCAGATGAGCGACGCCGACGCGCGTCGTCTCATCGACTTCGCGAGCGGCCTCTCGCTGGGCCTGTACGGCCGCATCGAGCGGGTGACGAGCAAGGTGTTCCTCCTCTCCCCGGAGAACGTCGCCGTCTCGGGTGACGGCGCTGTGGCGCAGGCCGACCCCGAGTCGGTCACGTTCGCCGCGCAGTAGTCGTGGATCTCGTCGGGCTCATCGCCTGGATCCTCTATCTGCTCGTCCTCGTCTACACGATGCTGCTGCTCGCGCGGCTCGTGCTCGACTGGATCCCGTTCTTCAATCGTGAGTGGCGGCCCAAGGGCGGCCTGCTCATCCTGGCGGAGATCGTCTACACGGCGACCGACCCGCCCTTGAAGTTCCTCCGCCGCTTCATCCCACCCCTGCGCGTCGGAGCCGTCGCGATCGACTTCGGCTTCGCGATCGTCATGTTCGTCTGCTTCGTGCTCCTCGGCGTGACCCGCTCCCTCGCGACCTGAAACCTCGGCGACTATGCTTGCTGGGTACGATCTTCCGCACGGTGGATCGCACCGTGAACACCGTCGGCGAATCGACCGCTCGAAAGAGGAATCACCATGGCTTTGACCCCCGATGACGTCGTCACCAAGCAGTTCCAGCACGTCCGCTTCAAGGAGGGCTTCGACCCCGACGAGGTCGACGACTTCCTCGACGAGATCGTCGTGGAATGGCGCAAGACGATCGAAGAGAACGACCAGCTGAAGGCGAAGCTCGCCGAGTACGAGGCCGGCGGAGCTCCCGCCGCGGCCTCGACCGAGGCGCCCGCCGCCGAGGTCGTCGAAGAGGTCCCCGCAGCCGAGGCCGCTCCCGAGCCCGCCGTCGAGGCGGCCGCACCGGCCAGCGGCGGAGCCGCTGCCAGCGCCGGCATCATCGAGCTCGCCCAGCGCCTGCACGACGAGCACGTCGCAGAGGGTGTCGCGCAGCGCGACCAGCTCATCTCCGACGCCCAGGCTCAGGCCAACCAGATCGTCTCCGAGGCCGAGGCCCGTGGACGCGACGAGATGGCGAAGCTCGAGCGCGAGCGCACGGCGCTCGAGGGTCGCATCACGGAGCTGCGCAACTTCGAGCGCGACTACCGCGCCCAGCTGCGCAGCTACATGGAGGGCAAGCTCCGCGACCTCGAGACGACGGCCACGTCGTCCGGCTCGACGCCGGTCTCGGCCATCGGCCTCTAGGCCGTTGCCAGTCCGCGCCCCCCTGCGTCATGCGGCGGCCGGCGCCACCATCGCGATCCTCGCGATGCTGGTGCTGGCCGCCGACCAGTTCACCAAGCACCTCGCGATCGAGAACCTGCCACCGCAGCAGGTCGTCCCCGTCCTCGGCGACTTCCTGAGCTTCTATCTCGTCCGAAATCCCGGAGCCGCCTTCTCGTTCGGCGAAGAGGTGACGTGGATCTTCACGATCGCCCTCGCGGTCGTCGTGGGAGTGATCGTCTGGCTCGCCGCGACGCGTGTGCAGTCGCGTCTCTGGGCGGTCGTCCTGGGCCTTCTGGCCGGCGGTGTGCTCGGGAATCTCACCGATCGCCTGCTGCGCGAGCCGGGCTTCGCGGTGGGTCACGTGATCGACTTCATCAACACCCCGTGGATGTGGCTTTGGTTCCCGCCCGCGATCTACAACATCGCCGACATCTTCATCGTCACGATGATGATCGGCATCGCCCTTCTCGTACTGGTCGGAGTGCACATGGACGGTTCCCGCGAGCGCAAGGACCACGACGAGAGCGCGGATGACTCGACCATCCTCGGCCCCACCGGCGACGAGTTCCCGCCCGGCGGAGGTGTGGCCGGCAACTTCGACGAGGAGTTCCCGGTCGCCGACGCCCAGGCCGGCGTTCCCGCCGACGAGCGCGGGCTCCCGCCGCTGAGCGAGCGCGATCAGGAGGCCGTGGCACGCGAGGCCGACCGCATCGCGGACGAAGAAGCCCGCCGCCGCGACTCCTGACATGCCGACGCGGTTCCTGCCTGTCCCCGACGGCCTCGAAGGCGCGCGCGTCGACGCGGCCCTCGCCAAGATGCTCGGGTTCTCCCGCACGTTCGCGGCCGAGGTCGCCGAAGCCGGAGGAGTCCTCGCGGGCTCGCGCACCCTGGGCAAATCCGATCGGCTGTCGGGCGGCGACCTGCTCGAGGTGACGTGGACCGAGCGCCGGGAGGCGGAGGTCATCCCGCTCGCGGTGCCCGATCTCGGGATCGTCTACGACGACGACGACATCGTCGTGGTCGACAAGCCCACCGGCGTCGCCGCGCATCCCTCCATCGGCTGGGAGGGCCCCACGGTGCTGGGCGCCCTCGCGGCGGGCGGCTACCGCATCGCGACGACCGGTGCCGCCGAGAGACAGGGTGTGGTGCATCGGCTCGACGTGGGCACCAGCGGGCTCATGGTGGTCGCCAAGACCGAGCAGGCCTACACCGCGCTCAAGCGGGCGTTCAAGGAGCGCGAGGTGGAGAAGATCTATCACGCCGTGGTGCAGGGGCATCCGGATCCCCTCGCCGGCACGATCGATGCGCCGATCGGTCGGCATCCGAGCCATTCGTGGAAGTTCGCCGTCATCCCCGGCGGCAAGGATTCCGTCACGCACTACGAGACGCTCGAGGCGTTCCCAGGCGCATCCCTGCTCGAGATCCACCTCGAGACGGGGCGCACCCACCAGATCCGCGTGCACATGGCCGCGCACCGGCATCCGTGCGTCGGCGATCCGCTCTACGGCGCCGACCCGACGATGTCGGCGCGCCTGGGACTCACGCGCCAGTGGCTGCACGCGCGCGAGCTGTCCTTCGCGCACCCTGCAACGGGGGAATGGGTGACGTTCACGTCTCCCTACGCCGCCGACCTGGCGCACGCGCTCGAGGTGCTGCGCGGCGACTAGAGCGTGTCGGCGAGGCGATGTGTCAGAGCAGCGAGCCGATCACATCGAGCCGGACCTGAGCGAGCACCGCGATGAGGGCGTAGTCGAGGACGGTGGCGACGAGAGCCCACGAGTACACGACCGCGCCCGCGCGACGGATGCCGGACCCGCCGCCCCAGACGCCTTCGCGCAGCGTCCACCCGGCGGTGAACCAGAAGAGGGGGATCGTCGCAAGCCACACGGTCATGCACCAGGGGCACAGCGAACCGTACTCGAACACGCTGCGGTAGGCGAAGAAGTGCACGAGCGCGAACCCGCCGAGCACGAAGACGCCGAAGACGCGCCAGTACCACCGACGCATCCCGCCGGGTGCCGCCAGCGCGCTCACCCCCGCGTAGACGGGACCGAGGAACAGGACCATCCCCAGGATCGAGTTCGAGAAGCCGAGCAGATTGCCGCCCGGTGACAGGAGGTTCGGTCCGCAGGTGACGACGACGCTGAGCTGGCACGAGACGATCGGCGCCGCGCCGGTGAGCTGTCCGATGTACTCCAGGTAGAGCAGGAACGACGTCGCTCCCGCGAACACGCCGGCGACGATCCACAGCACGGCGAGACCCAGGGGAGGGCGGAGAGTGCGCGGCGCGGCTGCGGTGTCGGACATGCGCAGAGTCTCCTCCGTCATGCCCGGGTGCCGCGGCCCGATCGGCCGGAGAAAAGCTCAGCGGCCGCCCTCGAACCTCGCCGGGTCGTCCTCCGACAGGGCGGACGCGATGCGACGCCGCATGTCGGTGCTGAGCTCGGACGGGAGCGACTCGAGGTCGAACCAGCCGACATCCGTCATCTCTCCGTCGGCGGGGTACGGCTCGCCCGAGATCCACTCGCAGCGGAACGTGAGATCGAGGTAATCGGACTGATCCCCGTTGTCGTACGTGATGCGGGGGATCTGGTGGACCCACGCCAGCCGTGTCGTGCGAACGACGACGCCGGCCTCTTCGAGGGACTCCCGCACCGCCGCGTCGGCGGGCTCCTCGCCCGGGTCCACGATCCCCGTGATGGGCGTCCAGGCGCCGTTGTCGCTTCGACGACCCAGGAGCAGCTTCTCGTCCCTCAGGATGACGGCCGTCACGCCGGTCATCGACAGGGGAGCCGTGCCGACGTGGGAGCGGAGCCAGAGGACGTATTCGGGAGTGGCCATCCCCTCAGCCTAGGAGCGTGGGGCTCCGGGGATGCCTCCTTCACCTTCGAGCTGAGGATGAAGCGACCTGGCTCGGCGAGGCGGCGGTCGGCGGCGAGGGTGTGCCCGGTGTCGGACCCGATACCTAGACTCGATCCGTGGCATCCGACTCCTTCGTCCATCTGCACGTGCACAGCGAATACTCGATGCTCGACGGTGCGGCGCGCGTCCGCCCCCTCGTGCAGGAGGCCGTCCGCCAGGGCATGTCGGCCATCGCCGTCACCGACCACGGCAACACCTTCGCCGCGTTCGACTTCTACCAGGCGGCCAAAGAGGCGGGCATCAAGCCCATCATCGGCATCGAGGCCTACGTCACGCCGGGCACCCATCGCAGCGACAAGGCGCGCGTGCGGTGGGGCACCCCCGAGCAGAACAGCGACGACGTCTCGGGGTCGGGCGCCTACACCCACATGACCCTTCTCTCCGAGACGACCGAGGGCATGCACAATCTGTTCCGGCTGTCGTCGCTCGCGAGCCTGGAGGGCTACTACTTCAAGCCCCGCATGGATCGAGAGGTCCTGCAGAAGTACAGCACCGGCCTCATCGCCACGACGGGCTGCCCGTCGGGTGAAGTGCAGACCCGCCTGCGACTCGGCCAGTACGATGCCGCGCGTGCGGCGGCGGCGGAGTTCCAGGACATCTTCGGCAAAGACAACTACTTCGCCGAGATCATGGATCACGGCCTCGACATCGAGCGTCGCGTCATGGGCGATCTGCTGAAGATCTCGAAGGATCTCGGCATCCCGCTGGTCGGAACCAACGATCTCCATTACACGCACCAGCACGACGCGAAGAGCCACGCGGCGCTGCTGTGCGTGCAGTCGGGCTCCACGCTCGACGACCCCAAGCGCTTCAAGTTCGACGGCGACGGCTACTACGTCAAGACCCCGGCCGAGATGCGGCAGATCTTCCGCGACCACCCGGAGGCCTGCGACAACACGCTGCTCATCGCCGAGCGCTGCGACGTCGAGTTCAACACGAGCGCCAACTACATGCCGCGCTTCCCGGTGCCCGCCGGCGAGACCGAGGAGTCGTGGTTCGTCAAGGAGGTCGAGGTCGGGCTCCAGCACCGGTACCCCGGCGGCATCCCCGACGCCGTGCGCGCGCAGGCGGAGTACGAGACCGGCGTCATCGTGCAGATGGGCTTCCCGGGCTACTTCCTCGTCGTCGCCGACTTCATCAACTGGGCCAAGCGCAACGGCATCCGCGTGGGTCCGGGCCGCGGTTCGGGCGCGGGGTCCATGGCCGCGTACGCGATGGGCATCACCGACCTCGATCCCCTCCAGCACGGCCTCATCTTCGAGCGCTTCCTCAACCCCGACCGCGTGTCGATGCCCGACTTCGACGTCGACTTCGACGACCGTCGCCGTGGCGAGGTCATCCAGTACGTCACCGAGAAGTACGGCGACGAGCGCGTCGCCCAGATCGTCACGTACGGCACGATCAAGGCGAAGCAGGCGCTGAAAGACGCCGGTCGCGTGCTCGGGTTCCCCTTCAGCATGGGGGAGAGGCTCACCAAGGCGATGCCCCCCGCGGTCATGGGCAAAGACATGCCGCTGGAGGGCATGTTCGACTCCCAGCACCCGCGCTACAAGGAGGCGAGCGAGTTCCGCGCCCTGATCGAGACGGATGCCGAGGCGAAGACCGTCTTCGACACCGCCGTCGGGCTCGAGAACCTCAAGCGCCAGTGGGGCGTGCACGCGGCCGGGGTCATCATGTCGAGCGAGCCGCTGATCGACATCATCCCGATCATGAAGCGCGAGCAAGACGGCCAGATCGTCACGCAGTTCGACTACCCGTCGTGCGAGGCCCTCGGGCTGATCAAGATGGACTTCCTCGGGCTGCGCAACCTCACGATCATCAACGATGCGCTCGACAACATCGTCGCCAACCGAGGTGAGCCGCTCGTTCTCGAAGAGCTTGAGCTCGACGACCAGGCGGCCTACGAGCTCCTCTCCCGCGGCGACACGCTCGGCGTCTTCCAACTCGACGGCGGGCCGATGCGCTCGCTCCTGCGACTGATGAAGCCCGACAACTTCGAAGACATCTCGGCGGTCATCGCGCTCTACCGACCCGGCCCGATGGGTGCGAACTCGCACATCAACTATGCGCTGCGCAAGACCGGCCAGCAGGAGATCACGCCCATCCATCCCGAGCTGGCGGAGCCGCTCGCCGACATCCTCGACACGAGCTACGGCCTCATCATCTACCAGGAGCAGGTGATGGCGATCGCGCAGCGGGTTGCGGGCTTCTCGCTCGGTCAGGCCGACATCCTGCGGCGGGCGATGGGCAAGAAGAAGAAGTCCGAGCTCGACAAGCAGTACGAGGGCTTCCAGGCCGGCATGCACGCCAACGGGTACTCCGACGCGGCGGTGCAGATGCTGTGGGACATCCTGCTGCCCTTCTCGGACTACGCCTTCAACAAGGCGCACTCCGCCGCGTACGGCCTGATCGCATACTGGACCGCCTATCTGAAGGCGCACTACCCCGCGGAGTACATGGCGGCGCTGCTGACGAGCGTCGGCGACTCCAAGGACAAGATGGCGGTGTACCTCAACGAGTGCCGCCGGATGGGCATCCGCGTGCTCCCGCCCGACGTCGGGCAGTCGATCCGCTACTTCGCCGCCGTCGGCGAAGACATCCGCTTCGGGCTCGGCGCCGTCCGCAACGTGGGCGCCAACGTCGTCGACGGCATCGTCGCGGCGCGCGCCGACGACAGCTTCGTGAGCTTCCACGACTTCCTGACGAAGGTGCCGCTGCACGTCGCGAACAAGCGCACGATCGAATCGCTCATCAAGGCGGGTGCCTTCGACTCGCTGGGGTCGAGCAGACGCGCGCTCATGGAGATCCACGAAGACGCCACCGAGGCCGCGGTCGAGACGAAGCGCAAGGCCGCCACGGGCGCCATCGGCTTCGACTTCGACAGCCTGTACGACGCCGCCGAGGAGGTCGCCCCGGCCAAGGTCCCCGAGCGCCCGGAATGGACCAAGAAGGACAAGCTCGCGTTCGAGCGCGAGATGCTCGGGCTCTACGTCTCCGATCACCCCCTGGCGGGCCTGGAGAATCCGCTCGCCAAGCACGCCTCCACATCGATCCACGACCTCCTCTCGAACGAGGACGTGCAGGACGGCGATCAGGTGACGGTCGCCGGTCTCGTCACGAGCGTGCAGCACCGCGTCGCGAAGCAGAGCGGCAACCCCTACGGCATGATCACCGTCGAGGACTTCAACGGCGAGGTCACCGTGATGTTCATGGGGAAGACCTACACCGAGTTCCAGTCGCAGCTCGTCGCCGATTCGATCCTCGCGGTCCGGGGGCGCGTCTCCCGTCGCGACGACGGGCTCAACCTCCACGCGCAGTCGGCCTTCGCTCCCGACCTCGGGAACCTCGAAGAAGCCGGCTCGCTCGTGCTGGTCGTCCCGGAGCGCCGGGCGAGCGAACCGCTCGTGAACGAGCTCCTGCAGACCCTGCAGCGGCACAGGGGCGACACCGAGGTCACGCTCAAGCTCCACGCCGGGACGGTGGCGAAGGTCTTCGAGATCCCGCATGCCGTGCGCATCACGCCCGACCTGTACGGCGAGCTGAAGGGCCTGCTCGGACCGCGGTGCCTCGGGTGATCCATGACGGTGGATCTCGCCGTCGGCTCTGCGTCGGCGAGGAGCCGCCGGTAGTATCGGTGCACGGTGCGCCCCCCAGCGACGCCGGAGAGGATTGATCGTGACTGGCGAGAAGTTGAACGAACCCGAAGAGATCATCGACGCAGGGGCGGAGGAATCCGTCCAGGAATCGCCGCCGCAGTACGGCGTCGGACCGTTCTCGATCCGTGAGGTCTCCCTGGCGGGCGTGTGGCTCGTGGCCTTCGTGATCTCCTTCTTCCCGGTCACGGCGAGCTTCACGAGCGGCGTGGTCAACGTGCAGCTCACATGGGCGTCGGTGTGGCTCTCGGGTCTGGCCTGGGTGCTCACGATCGGCGTGCCGACCGTCGCGGTGTTCCTGGTCGTCCTGCGGCGGCTTTCGCCCGACGGCATCCGCCGCGTCGGCTCGCTGAGCGTCGACCAGTTCGCTTCGGTCGCTTTCTCGGTCTCAGCCGTCGTGTGGCTCGGCTGGGTCTGGGACACCGTGGCGATCGCGATCCAGTCGGGTGCGTGGGTGCGCTCCTGGGTCATCTGGGTGGAGCTGATCCTGATGCTCGCGGGCGTCGTGCTCACGGTGCTCGCACCGTTCATCCCGCCGTTCGCCGAAGACTTCAAGGAGCGCGCCGAGACGGTCGCGCACCGCCTGGCGCGCCCGATCCGTCCCGTCGTGGCTCGCCCCGTGCGCGTCGCGGCCCCGGCCGACCCCGCCCCGCACGGCGCCCCGGAGCCGTACGCCGCCGCCGACCCCTACGCCGCAGCGACCGGCACGTACGCCGCCACCGGTGCGTACACGGCCGCCGACCCGTATGCATCCGCCGACCCGTACGCGGCGCACAACGACGGCTATGCCGCCCCCGACCAGTCCTCCACGGCCGCGGTGGATGCCTACGCATCCGAGCAGCCGGCGGCGACCGCCGCCTACACGGACACCGACACCGACACCGACGCCGACTCCGGCGACTACGGTCTCGCGGGCGACCAGGCCGAGTGGAAGCCCGCGCACACGCGCGGCACCTTCGAGTCCGCCGAGCCTGCTCCCGTGCGACACCAGGCCTTCTGGGCGCTCGTTCCGGAGGAGCGCGACATCGTCGACGACGCCGGCATCCCGCTGTTCCGCATCGGACCGACCGCGTGGGCGCTCGTGATCGAGGACCGCGGCCACACCTTCGTCGTGCGCCACGAAGACGGCCGTGTCGGTCACCTCCACGACGTGTCGGGCGTCACGCGAGGCTGAGACGCGCGGGCATGACAGCCCGCGGCGAGAGTGTGGATTCGGATGCTTCGTACCATCGACCTGCGCGGGCGCGCTCTGACGCCCGCTGAACTGCTGGCCACCGTGCCGCGCGCCCAGGGGGCGTTCGACGCCGCCCTGGTGACGGCCGCCGAGGTCGTCGCCGACGTCGCCGCGCGCGGCGAGTCGGCGCTGCGAGAGCAAGCCGCGCGCTTCGACGGAGCGGAGGGACACGACATCCGAGTTCCTCGAATCCACCTCGAAGAGGCCCTCGCGGGTCTCGATCCCGACGTGCGGTCGGCGCTCGAAGAGGCGATCGCCCGGGTGCGGCGCGCCTCAGCGGCGCAGGTTCCGGCGCCCGTCGTGACGGAGATCGAGCCCGGCGCACGCGTCTCGCAGCGCTGGCAGCCGGTGCGCCGCGTCGGGGTCTACGTCCCCGGCGGCAAGGCCGTGTATCCGTCGAGCGTCGTCATGAACGTCGTGCCCGCGCAGGTGGCCGGGGTGGAGCAGATCGCGCTCGCCTCGCCGCCGCAGCGCGCGCACGGAGGGCGCGTCCACCCCGTGATCCTCGCCGCCGCGCACCTGCTCGGCATCGACGAGGTGTACGCGATGGGGGGCGCCGGCGCGATCGGCGCCTTCGCGCACGGAGTGGAGTCCCTCGGGCTCGCGCCCGTCGACGTCGTGACCGGTCCGGGCAACAACTTCGTCGCCGGGGCCAAGCGCGCCGTGGCAGGACTCGTGGGAACGGATGCCGAGGCCGGCGCGACCGAGATCCTCGTGGTCGCGGATGCCTCGGCCGACGCGCGCCTCGTCGCTGCCGATCTGATCAGCCAGGCCGAGCACGACGAGCAGGCTGCCGCCGTCCTCGTCACCGACTCGGCGGAGCTCGCGGCAGCCGTCACGGCGGAGATCGCCGCGCGCGCCGCGGTCACGCACCACGCCGAGCGCGTCGCCGTGTCGCTCGCAGGCCTGCAGTCCGCGATCGTGCTCGTCGACGACATCGCGACCGCGACCGCCTTCAGCAACGCCTACGCGCCCGAGCACCTCGAACTGCAGCTGGCCGACCCTCGCCCGGAGGACTTCGTGCACGCCGGCGCCGTCTTCGTCGGGCCGAACTCGCCCGTGAGTCTCGGCGACTACCTCGCGGGAAGCAACCACGTGCTGCCCACCGGGGGCCAGGCGCGGTATTCGTCAGGGCTGTCGGCGATGACCTTCCTGCGCCCGCAGCAGGTCATCGAGTACGACCGGGCGGCGCTCTCCCGCGTGCATGCCGGGATCGTGACCCTCGCCGAGGCCGAACAGCTCCCCGCACACGGCGAAGCCGTCACGGCGCGCTTCGCGGACTAGGCTCGGTACGCCATGCACTGTCCGTTCTGCCGCCACTCCGATTCGCGCGTCATCGACTCCCGCACGAGCGATGACGGCCTCAGCATCCGTCGCCGCCGCCAGTGCCCCGAGTGCGGCGGACGCTTCACGACGAGCGAGACCGCGAGCCTCAACGTGATCAAGCGCTCCGGTGTGATCGAGCCGTTCAGCCGCGAGAAGGTCATGTCTGGTGTGCGCAAGGCCTGCCAGGGCCGGCCCGTGACCGAGGCCGACCTCGCGATGCTCGCCCAGACGGTCGAGGAATCCGTTCGGCAGACCGGGGCGTCGCAGATCGACACGAATGAGATCGGACTCGCGATCCTCGGCCCGCTGCGCGAACTCGACGAGATCGCCTATCTCCGCTTCGCGAGCGTGTACCAGGCGTTCGACTCGCTCGAGGACTTTGAAACGGCCATCGGCAAGCTCCGCGCAGACCACGCCCGATAGCCTGAGCCCGATGTATCCCTTCGTCTTCCGGACCTTCCTGTCGCGCATGGACCCGGAGTCCGCGCACCACGCCGCGATGACCGTGATCCGGATGCTGGGAGTCCCGCCGTTCTCGTGGGCCGCCCGCGCCCTGGCGAAGCCTGACCCGCAGCTCACGGTCCACGCGCTGGGCCTCGAGTTCGACTCGCCGTTCGGGGTCGCGGCGGGCTTCGACAAGGACGTGCTGGGCGCCGCGGGCCTCTGGTCGCTCGGCTTCGGGCACGTCGAGATCGGCACCGTCACCGCGATCCCGCAGGACGGCAACCCGCGGCCGCGGCTGTTCCGCCTGATCCCCGATCGCGCGGTCGTCAACCGCATGGGGTTCAACAACCGGGGTGCCGAAGCGGCGGCGAAGCGACTGGAGAAGCTGCGTCGCCGGTCGAAGCGTCCCGTTCTCGGCGTCAACATCGGCAAGAGCCGCGTGGTCGACGTCGACGATGCGACGGCCGACTACGTCCGCAGCGCGACGCTGCTGGCACCTCTCGCCGACTACCTGGTCGTCAACGTCTCCTCGCCGAACACGCCCGGCCTGCGCACGCTGCAGTCGGTCGAGACGCTGCGCCCGCTGTTGGAGGCCGTTCGCGACACCGCCGGCACGACGCCGCTCCTGGTCAAGATCGCCCCCGACCTCTCGGACGACGAGGTCGAGGCGATCGCACGACTCGCGGTGGATGTCGGACTCGCCGGCCTGATCGCCACGAACACCACGATCTCGCGCGAAGGCCTCACGACCGACGACGCCGTCGTCGAGGCCGCGGGCGCGGGCGGACTGTCGGGCGCGCCCCTCAAGGCGCGGGCGCTGCAGGTGCTGCGGCTCGTGCGCGCGGTCGTACCGGAGGACTTCTGCGTCATCTCGGTCGGCGGTGTCGAGACCGCCGCCGACGTGCAGGAGCGGTTGGCCGCGGGAGCCACGCTCACGCAGGGCTACACCGCGTTCCTCTACCGCGGCCCCCTGTGGGCGCGGCAGATCAACCGGGGCCTCGTCGCGCGCTGAGGACCGTTCGTCGGACGCGGCCGCAGGCTAGGCCGGGTACTGTCCGCGCTTGACCTGGGCCTTCGGCAGGCGCATGAAGCGCATCTGGATCGTGCGCATCGCCGCGTACCAGCCGAGGCCCTTCTCGGTCTTGTCGCCCCAGCGCTTGCGCGCGGAGCGCTTCACCCGGATCGAGGTCACGATCATGTCGGCGATCACGAGGAAGATGAAGAACCAGAGCCCGAGGAACGCGTACATCTGGAGTTCGGCCAGGGGGATGAACGTCATCACGATGACCAGCAGCATCAGCGGCATGACGACCTCGCCGAGGTGCCAGCCGGCATCGACCCAGTCGCGCACCCATCGGCGCTGAGGACCTTTGTCGCGCGCCGTGAGGTACTTGTCCTCACCGGCGGCCATGCCGATGCGGGCCTTCTCGCGCTGCTTCATGAGGTCGGCCTTGGCGCGTGCCTTGGCCTCCTTCGTGTCGGGCACGAGGGGGCGGCGCCGCAGCGCCTCCTGCTCGGCGCGGGACGGGGTCGCGCGGCCCTTGCCGGAGGCTGCGCCCTCGGCGGCGGGAGCGTCGTTCTGTGCAGACGGGGTGGTAGCCACGGGGTGTACCTCTGAGAAGCGGAAAAGGGTGCCTTCTAAGATTACCCGCATGACCGCTGACCTCACCCGTCCCGATTCCGTCCGCGATGCCGCGGTATCCGGGGTCCCCGCCGCCCTCGCCGATCTCGGGTCGCTCGTGCGCATCCCCTCCATCGCCTTCCCCGGCTTCGACCGGGCGGAGGTGCAGCGCAGCGCGGAAGCAGTGAAGGCGCTGGCCGACGGCCTCGGCATCTTCGATGCGGTGACGATCGCGGACGCCGCGATCCCCGGAACGGATGAGCGCGGAATGCCTGCGGTGCTCGCATCGCGCGCGGCCCGCAACGGCAAGCCGACGATCCTCCTGTACGCGCACCACGACGTGCAGCCCGTCGGCGACGACGCGCTGTGGGAGTCGCCGCCGTTCGAGCCGACCGTGCGCGACGGGCGTCTGTACGGACGGGGGGCGGCTGATGACAAGGCCGGCGTCATGGTGCACATCGGCGCGCTGCGCGCCCTGAAGGAGGCGCTCGGAGACGACTTCGACCTCGGCGTGGCCCTGTTCATCGAGGGGGAGGAGGAGGCGGGATCGCGCTCCTTCGCGCAGTTCCTGTCCGACCACTCCGACGCGCTCCGGGCCGACGTGATCGTCGTGGCGGACTCGGGCAACTGGGACCAGAAGACCCCGGCCCTGACGGTGTCGCTGCGCGGCAACACGCGGTTCACGCTGAAGGTGCGCACGCTCGATCACGCATCGCACTCGGGCATGTTCGGGGGAGCGGTGCCCGACGCCATGATGGCCACCGTCCGGCTCCTCGACACCCTGTGGGACGCGGACGGCACGGTCGCCGTCGAGGGACTGGCGACGAGGGATGCCGCGACGCCCGAGTACTCGGAGGAGACCCTGCGCGACGAGGCCGGGCTCCCCGCCGGAGTGGCGCCGATCGGCCGCGGCCCGATCCTCGGGCGGATCTGGAACCAGCCCTCGATCACGGTCACGGGCGTCGATGCGCCGACCGTCGTGAACGCGTCGAACACCCTGAGCCCGGAGATCTCCGTCGTCGTCAGCGCGCGCGTCGCACCCGGTCAGGTCGCACGCGAGGCGTACGAGGCGATCGAGCGCCATCTGCGCGCGCACGCGCCGTTCGGCGCCGAGCTCGAGTTCCGCGACGTCGACTTCGGCGACGGATTCCTGGTCGACACGAGCGGCTGGGCTGTCGGGGCCGTCCGCGAGGCCTTCCACGAGGGCTACGGCGTCGAGCCCGTCGACATCGGCGTGGGCGGGTCCATCCCGTTCATCGCCGACCTCGTGCAGACCTTCCCGTCCGCCCAGATCCTCGTGACGGGCGTCGAAGACCCGCACGCCCGGGCGCACAGCCCGAACGAGTCGCTCCACCTCGAGACGTTCCGCAACGCGCTCGTGTCCGAGGCGCTCCTCCTGGAGAAGCTCGACGCCCGCCCCGCGTGAGCAGGCGTAGAATCGAGGCATCCAGCCGTTGCGCTGTCCGATGAGCAGACCACGGCCCGATCAGGGGAGAACCATGACCGACACGGCACTGTCGACCGAACCGACCGAGCGCGCCCACGGTGTGCTCCTGAGCACGGCTGCCGCCGAGAAGGTCAAGAGCCTCCTCGGCCAGGAGGGTCGCGACGACCTCCGCCTGCGCGTGGCCGTCCAGCCGGGCGGCTGCAGCGGCCTGATCTACCAGCTCTACTTCGACGAGCGGTTCCTCGACGGCGACCGGGCGGTCGACTTCGACGGCGTGGAGGTCATCATCGACGACATGAGCGTTCCGTACCTCGACGGCGCCACGATCGACTTCAAGGACACGATCTCCGAGCAGGGTTTCACGATCGACAACCCCAACGCGGCCGGCAGCTGCGCGTGCGGAGACAGCTTCCACTGAGCACGCCCGCAGGGAGCACGAGCTTCCGAAGAACTGAAGGTGAAATCGCCCCGATCAACGGGGCGATTTCGCTTTTGATGCTGGGAGCTTGGCCCTCATACGGTGTGAGGTTGCCCTAGACTGGCCACAGTTCTGTTCGCGTCCCGGAAAGGTGCACACGTGCCCTCGAAACGTCGCCTCCGCTGGGCCGCCGCCCCCTTGGGAGTGGCTGTCGCCGTGGCCCTCGCGGGCTGCACGACGACGGAGCTCAACGGGTATCTCCCGGGCTTCACCGATGACGGAGTCCAGGCCACGGACCGCACCGAGATGATCTCGGGCCTGTGGGTCAACTCCTGGATCGTCCTCCTCGCCGTCGGCGTGATCACGTGGGGCCTCATGGGGTGGGCGGCCATCGCCTACCGTCGCCGTCGCGGCCAGTCGGGCCTGCCGGTGCAGCTGCGCTACAACATGCCGATCGAGATCTTCTACACGATCGTCCCGTTCGTGCTCGTGATCGGGTTCTTCGCCTTCACGGCGCGCGACCAGGCGATCCTCGAGACGCACTGGGAAGACCCGGATGTCTCGATCACCGCGATCGGCAAGCAGTGGGCGTGGGACTTCCAGTACAACGGCGAAGAGGAAGACAACGCCGACGCCGTCTGGAGCATGGGCGTGCAGGCTCAGCCCGCGCCGAACGGCGACATCGATCAGGACGCACTTCCCACCCTGTACCTCCCCGTCGACAAGACGGTGACCATCAACCTGCAGTCGCGCGACGTCATCCACTCCTTCTGGATCATCGACTTTCTCTACAAGAAGGACATGTACATCGGGCGTGACAACCAGTGGTCGTTCACCCCCACCCGTGAGGGGACGTTCGCCGGCAAGTGCGCCGAGCTGTGCGGTGAGTACCACTCGATGATGCTGTTCAACGTCAAGGTCGTCAGCGAAGGGGAGTACGAGGACTACCTCGCCTCCCTCGAGTCCGCGGGCCAGACCGGCGACATCAACGACGCTTACGACCGGCTCCAGAACCTGCCCGGCACCGGCGCGCCCGAGGGCGAAGGAGAGAACTGATCATGGCCATCACGGTTCCCCTCGAGGAAGCGCCCCAGCACGGGCGCCCCACGACCCTCCCGCCTCGCCAGGCCGCCCTGCTCAGCTCGTCCCGTGTGGACGAGAAGGGCAACATCATCGTCAAGTGGATCACCTCCACCGACCACAAGACGATCGGGTACATGTACCTGATCGCCTCGGTGCTGTTCTTCATGCTCGGCGGCGTGATGGCGCTGATCATCCGCGCGGAGCTCTTCGAGCCCGGCATGCAGGTCGTGCCCACGAAAGAGCAGTACAACCAGCTCTTCACGATGCACGGCACGATCATGCTGCTCATGTTCGCGACGCCGCTCTTCGCCGGCTTCGCCAACGCGATCCTCCCGCTGCAGATCGGAGCCCCCGACGTCGCGTTCCCGCGCCTGAACGCGTTCGCTTTCTGGCTCTTCCTCTTCGGCTCCACGATCGCCGTCGCCGGATTCCTCACCCCGCAGGGTGCCGCGTCGTTCGGCTGGTTCGCGTACCAGCCGCTCGCCAGCGCCAGCTTCTCGCCGGGTGCAGGCGGCAACCTGTGGATGCTCGGACTCGGCATGAGCGGTTTCGGCACGATCCTCGGCGCCGTCAACTTCATCACGACGATCATCACGATGCGTGCTCCGGGCATGACGATGTGGCGGATGCCGATCTTCTCCTGGAACACGCTCGTCACGAGCATCCTGATCCTGATGGCGTTCCCCGTGCTCGCCGCCGCGATCCTCGCCGCCGCGGCCGACCGCGTGCTGGGCGCCCACATCTACGACCCGGCCAACGGCGGCGTGCTGCTGTGGCAGCACCTGTTCTGGTTCTTCGGTCACCCCGAGGTCTACATCATCGCGCTGCCGTTCTTCGGCATCATCTCCGAGATCCTGCCGGTGTTCAGCCGCAAGCCGATCTTCGGCTACAAGACCCTCGTCTACGCGACGATCGCGATCGCGGCTCTCTCGGTCGCCGTGTGGGCCCACCACATGTACGTCACGGGTGCGGTGCTGCTGCCGTTCTTCGCTCTCATGACGATGCTCATCGCGGTGCCGACCGGCGTGAAGATCTTCAACTGGATCGGCACGATGTGGCGAGGGTCCGTGACCTTCGAGACACCCATGGTGTTCGCGCTCGGATTCCTCGTGTCGTTCGTCTTCGGTGGCCTCACCGGTGTCATCCTCGCGTCGCCGCCGCTGGACTTCCACCTGTCGGATTCCTACTTCGTCGTCGCCCACTTCCACTACGTCGTCTTCGGCACGGTCGTGTTCGCGATGTTCGCCGGCTTCTACTTCTGGTGGCCGAAGTGGACCGGCCGCATGCTCAACGAGCGCCTCGGGATGGTGCACTTCTGGATGCTGTTCATCGGCTTCCACATGACGTTCCTCATCCAGCACTGGCTGGGCGTCGACGGCATGGTGCGTCGCTACGCGGACTACTCCGCGGAAGACGGCTTCACGTGGCAGAACCAGGTGTCCACGATCGGTGCGATCATCCTGGGCGCATCGATGATCCCCTTCCTGTTCAACGTCTGGATCACGTCGCGCAAGGCGCCGCGGGTCACCGTGAACGACCCGTGGGGCTACGGAGCGTCGCTCGAGTGGGCGACCAGCTGCCCGCCGCCCCGCCACAACTTCACGTCGATCCCGCGCATCCGCAGCGAGCGTCCTGCCTTCGATCTCAACCACCCCGAGGCAGGCATCACGGTCGGCGTGGGTCCCGCGAAGGACGCGCCCGACGCCCCGGTTGTCGATCTCGCCCAGGGAGGGGTGAAGTAAGTGCGCACCAACGTCAACCTGTGGTGGCTCCTCACGGTCTTCTTCCTCCTCATCGCCGTGCTCTACACGGCGTGGAACCTGATCGTCCACTGGCCGACGGCCGCGGTCGACGGAGGGTCCGACTGGGCCATCTTCAGCCGCTCCGTCGAGTGGGTCGGCACGATCGCACTGTTGTTCACGGCGTTCATGTCCGCGCTCATCGGCTTCTACGTGGGTCGTGTGCACAAGGCGCAGAACGGCGAGCTGCCCGAAGACATCCTGACGGCCGACATCGATGACGGCGACCCCGAGCTCGGCGAGTTCAGCCCGTGGTCGTGGTGGCCCATCGTCCTCGCGTTCTCCGCAGCGCTCGGCATGATCGGTCTCGCCGTGGGCTCCTGGCTCATGCCGGTCGGCATCGCCGTGTTCCTCGTCGCGATCGTCGGCTGGGTGTACGAGTACTACCGCGGCTACTTCGCCCACTGATCCCGGGTGGCCCTCCACCTCAGCGCGGTCGCCGTCTCCGACGTCGGCGTCCATCGCGCCACGAATCAGGACTCCGCGTTCACCGCGCCCTGGGGCGCGGCGGTGGCCGACGGGGTGGGCGGTGGACCTGCCGGTGACATCGCATCGGCGGCGCTCGTGCACCGGCTCGTCGCGGGGCTGCACGGCCCCGTCACCCCGGCACAGCTCCTGACGCGCATCCGCGAAGCCAACTGGGACCTGCGGGCGCACGTGAGCCGCAACCCGGCTCTCGAGGGCATGGCGACCACGTTCACGGGTCTGTTCACGACACCGGCGGGGCGGCTCGTGCTCGCGCACACCGGCGACTCCCGCGCCTATCGCCTCCGCGGCGGCGTCCTGTCACGTCAGACCCGCGACGATTCGTTCGTGCAGGTGCTTGTCGACCGGGGACTGATGTCGGTCGACGAGGCGGCCGCATCGCCTCACCGCAACGTCATCACGGCGTCCCTCCACGGGGCGGACGACGACGTCGTCACCATCGGCGAGCTGGATGCCGTGGACGGCGACTGCTGGCTGCTGTGCAGCGACGGTGTGAGCGACTACCTCCCCGACGTCGAGATCGGCGCGCTGCTGGCCGCAGGAGGCCCCTCCGAGGCTGCCGAGGCCATCGTGGCCCTCGCCCTCGAGGCAGGCTCCCGTGACAACGTCACGGCCGTCGTGGGACGAGTCGGCGCTCATGGCACGCCCGAGGAGCGCCCGGTGTTCGCGGGCTCCGCGCTCGAGCTCTTCAACGAGCAGCTCGAGTCGGCCTAGGCGGCCGACGCGCTCCGCCTCAGCGGCGCACGACCATGACCTGCGGGTCGAATACGCGGGGGAGCGGACCCTCGTCGTTCTCGGTGGGCTGGCCCTCGCGCACCCAGTACTCGTACCCGCCGATCATCTCCTTCGCCGGCCAGCCGAGCCGAGCGAACTCGAGGGCACCTTTCGCGCCGGCATTGCACCCCGGGCTCCAGCAGTACACGACGACGGGCACGGCCGGGTCGAGTTCTGCCGGTGCGCGCGTCGCGATCTCGCGGTACGGCATGTGGATCGCGCCGGCGATGCGTCCCTGAGCCCACGCCTCGTCGCCGCGCACGTCGATGAGGACGACGCGCTCACCGGCCTTCTGGGCGGCATAGACATCCGACGGATCGGTCTCGAGCTGGAGCTTGGCGGAGTAGTAGGCGAGGGCATCGGTCATGCCTCCCACGCTAGCGAGGCAGGACTCCCGCATCCGGCGCGTGGAGCGCCATCTGCCGTCGGAATCCTGCCTCACTGAAAGCGGCGGTCGGGCCTACTTCTTGCCCTTGCCCTTGCCCTTCGTGTCGGGCTCGTCGTCGGGGATGATGACGTTCGACGGACGGTTCGCCGTCTCGCCACGGTGTCCGTCGTCGATCGGCACGTGAGGAGCATCCGGAACTCCGGCGCGGTCGTGGGCGCCCTGGATCTCGGCGTCCTCCTCCTCGGCGATGTGCTCCAGCGTGTGGTGCTGGTGGGCGATCGCGGCCTCGACCTCCGACTGGGTGACGGGAGTGAGACGGTCTTCGAAGAACCACCGGGAGATCGACGCGCGCAGGTTCTCGTGCCACGCGATGCGTCCGCGCGCGTTCGGGCGGACGACGAGGGGCTCGTACGTCTCGACGTCCACGAGCTTGAACCGCTCGTACTCGTCGACGGGCTGGTGCACCTCGATGTACTCGCCGCCGGGAAGGCGCACGATGCGGCCGGACTCGTACCCGTGCAGCGCGATCTCTCGGTCCTTCTTCTGCAGAGCGATGCAGATGCGCTTCGCGACGAAGTAGGCGATGATCGGGCCGACGATGAGCAGCGCCTGGAGGGTGTGGATGACGCCCTCCATCGTGACCCAGAAGTGCGTGGCGATGATGTCGGAGGATGCCGCCGCCCACAGGACCGCGTAGAAGGTGACACCGGCGGCGCCGATGGCCGTGCGGGTCGCCGCGTTGCGCGGGCGCTGTGCGATGTGGTGCTCGCGCTTGTCGCCCGTGACCCACGCCTCGATGAAGGGGTAGATCAGCACGAGCACGATGAAGATCGCGATCACCGTCAGCGGCACGAGGATGTTGAACGACCACGTGTGGTCGAGGAACACGATCTCCCAATGCGGCGGAACGAGGCGGAGAGCGCCGTCGGCGAAGCCGATGTACCAGTCGGGCTGGGTTCCGGCCGACACCGGCGAGGGGTCGTACGGGCCGTAGTTCCAGATCGGGTTGATCGTGAACATCGATGCGATGAGCACGATGACGCCGAAGACGATGAAGAAGAATCCACCCATCTTCGTCATGTACACCGGCACCATCGGGTAGCCGACGACGTTGCTGTTCGTGCGGGCAGGGCCCGCGAACTGCGTGTGCTTGTTGACGATCATCAGCATCAGGTGCAGCGCGAGCAGGGCGACCAGGATCGCCGGCAGCAGCAGGATGTGCAGCGTGTACAGGCGTCCGACGATCTGCGTGCCGGGGAACTCGCCGCCGAACAGCAGGAACGACGTCCACGTTCCGATGAACGGGATGCCCTTCACCATGCCGTCGATGATGCGCAGGCCGTTGCCCGAGAGGAGGTCGTCGGGGAGCGAGTAGCCCGTGAAGCCCTCGGCCATCGCGAGGATGAAGAGGATGAAACCGATCACCCAGTTGAGCTCACGCGGCTTGCGGAACGCACCGGTGAAGAAGACGCGCAGCATGTGCACGCCGATGCCGGCCACGAACACCAGCGCGGCCCAGTGGTGGATCTGGCGGACCAGGAGCCCACCGCGGATGTCGAACGACAGCCGGAGGGTGGAATCCATCGCCGCAGACATCTCGACGCCGCGCATCGGGATGAACGCTCCCGTGTAGTGCGTCTCGACCATGGAGGCCTGGAAGAAGAACGTCAGGAACGTGCCCGACAGCAGCACGACGACGAACGACCACAGGGCGATCTCGCCGAGCATGAACGACCAGTGATCGGGGAAGATCTTGCGGCCGAGCTCCTTGACGAGACCCGAGACGCTCGTGCGCTCGTCGATGTAGTTGGAGGCCCATCCGACGAAGCGCCCGCCCAGGGGCTTGTCACGAGACTCGGGTGCGGTCTCGTTCTCTTCGGTGACGGTCGCGGTGCTCAACGGCGCTCCCAGAAGCTCGGGCCGACAGGCTCGGTGAAGTCGCTGCGAGCGACGAGGTATCCCTCTGCGTCGACGGTGATGGGCAGCTGCGGCAGCGGACGTGCGGCGGGGCCGAAGATCACGGCGGCGCCGCGGGTCACGTCGAACTGCGACTGGTGGCAGGGGCAGAGCAGGTGGTGCGTCTGCTGCTCGTACAGGGCGACGGGGCATCCGACGTGCGTGCACACCTTGGAGTAGGCGACGATGCCGTCGTACGACCAGTCCTTGCGCTCCTCGGTCTCGACGAGCTGCTCGGGGAGCAGGCGCATCAGGAGGACGATGGCCTTGGCCTTCTCCTCGAGGTAGCCGTCTTCGTGCGACAGACCGGCGAGCTCCTCGGGGATCACGTGCACGGCGGAGCCGAGCGTGACGTCGGCCGCGCGCAGCGGCGTTCCTTCGGGGTCACGTGCGAGACGTGATCCTTCCTTCCACATCGTGCGGCTGAGGAGGAAGACCGGGTCTCCGGCGTGGGGGTTGCTCGGCGTGTTCTGGGGAGCGAGTCCGCGGAACAGCGTGATGCCGGGGATGACGGAGGCGACGACCGCGGCGATCAGCGAATTGCGGATCATGACGCGGCGGCCGAAGCCCGACTCCTCGTTCGCGTCGACGAACACCTGCACCGCAGCGGCGCGGGTCTCGTCGCGACCGCGGGTCGCGTGACGCGGCTCGATGTACTCCTTGTCGGACATGATCGCCTTGGACCAGTGGATCGCTCCGATGCCGATCGCGAGGAGGGCGAGTCCGATGCCGAGTCCGATGAAGAGGTTGTTGGCGCGGATGTCGACGATCCGCCCGCTCTCGATCGGGAAGATCATGTACGCGGCCACAGCCCAGATCGACGCGGCGGCCGACAGGTAGAACAGCGTGTAGACCGTGCGAACGGCGCGCTTCATCGCTGCCGGGTCCTGGTCGGTCACCCGTGCACGGTGGGGCGGCAGGCCCGGGTTGTGCACCGGGTCGCTCACCGCGACGGCGAGCCCCGACGAGGGCTTCCAGGAAGCCCTCTCGTGCTCGAGCGCGTCGTCCTCGTGTGCCATGCTGCTCCCTCTTGCGTGCGTGTCGTCGTCAGTACGTGTCGGTCAGTTGGATTTCGCCGTGATCCACACAGTGATCGCGATGAGGCTTCCGATGCCGAAGATCCAGATGAAGAGGCCCTCGGACACGGGGCCGAGGCCGCCGAGCGAGAAGCCGCCTGCAGATTCGTTCTCCTGCAGGAAGATGAGACCCGAGATGATGTCGCGCTTGTCTTCGAGCGACAGCGTCATGTCGTTGAAGACCGGCATGTTCTGCGGGCCCGTGACCATCGCCGCGTACATGTGCAGCGGGCTGGTGGAGCTGAGGCCGGGCGCATACTTGCCCTCGGTCAGCGCACCGCCGGCGGCGGCGACGTTGTGGCACATCGCGCAGTTGATGCGGAACAGCTCAGCGCCGCGGGCGATGTCGCCCTGGCCGTCGAGGGTCTCCTCCGACGGGAAGGTCGGGCCGGGGGCGACCGACTGCACCCATGCGGCGACGGCTTCGATCTGCTCCTGCGTGAACTGCGGCTCCTTCTGGGGAGCCTGGGGTCCCTGCATCTGCAGAGGCATGCGTCCGGTGGCCATCTGGAACTCGACGGACAGCTCGCCCGCTCCGTAGAGCGAGGGGCCCGCTTCGGAGCCCTGGAGGTCGAGTCCGTGGCAGGTGGCGCAGTTGGCCTGGAAGAGCTTCTTGCCGTCTTCGACGGTGAGAGCGGATGTCGAGGTCGAGTCGTCGCCTGCCGCCACGGCGGCGGATGCGCCGGCGTAGACGCCGCCCGTGATCAGGAGGCCGAGGCCGATGAGGGCGGCGGCGGCCCAGGGGCTGCGGCGTCCATTCGCGCGTCTCTTGGTCTTGGGTGCCATGGGTGGGATCAGCTCCTCAGCTCACGAAGGGCAGCAGGTAGATGACGGCGAAGAGGGCGACCCAGACGACGTCGACGAAGTGCCAGTAGTACGAGACGACGATCGCGGTCGTCATCTCCTTGCGGCCGAAGTTCTTGACCGCGTAGGCGCGGCCGATGACGAGGAGGAAGGCGATGAGGCCGCCCGACACGTGCAGGGCGTGGAAGCCCGTCGTCAGGTAGAACGCCGACGCGTACGCGTCTTCGCTGATCGGCAGGCCTTCGTAGACGAGCGTCGCGTACTCCCACACCTGGCCGGACACGAAGATCGCGCCCATGAAGAAGGTGAGGAAGAACCACTCGACCATGCCCCACGTGCGGAAGTTCCAGATGCTCCCGCTGCGGTACGGCTGGAAGCGCTCGGCCGCGAACACACCCGCCTGGCAGGTGAACGACGACAGGATCAGGATGATCGTGTTGACCGTCGCGAACGGCACGTTCAGCATCGCCGAACGCTCCGCCCACAGTTCGGGGGAGGTGGAGCGGAGGGTGAAGAAAATCGCGAAAAGTCCCGCGAAGAACATCACCTCGCTGCCGAGCCACACGATCGTTCCGACGGCGACCGGGTCGGGCCGCTTGACGGAGCGCATGGCCTGTGAGTAAGTCGCAGGAGTCGTCGTCACATAGCCCATTATGGCCGAACTCGGAGGGTGATCCGCCCATCCGGCGGACCCGATTTACCCATTTGTGAACTTAGGTGAACCTAAGAATGGGCACCGAATCGGCCGTGAGCCTTCAGGTATCCGAAAACCCGGCCGCGGCAGGGCGGCATTCCGCACCGCGGCTAGGCTCTGGAGTCATGGCAGACCTCTACTCCTGGCCCGACATCCTCACGTCGCTGCTGAACCGGCACGACCTCAGCGTGTCGGAATCCACCTGGGCGATGAGGCGCATCATGGCGGGCGAGGCCACGCCCTCGCAGCTGGCCGGATTCCTCGTGGCGCTGCGCGCGAAGGGGGAGACGGTCGACGAGATCGTCGGCTTCCGCGACGCCATCCTCGAGGCTGCCGTCCCGCTTCCCGTCAGCGCGGACGTGCTCGACATCGTCGGCACGGGCGGCGATCGATTCGGCACCGTCAACGTCTCGACGATGGCCGCGGTCGTGGCCGCGGCATCCGGGATCCGCGTCGTCAAGCACGGCAACCGGGCCGCGAGCTCGTCGTCGGGGTCGTCGGATGTGCTCGGCGCCCTGGGCGTCGACCTGACCCTGACTCCGGAGGCGGTGTCGGAGGTCCTCGATCGCGCCGGGATCACGTTCGCCTGGGCGGCCGCCTTCCACCCCGGCTTCAAGCACGCCGGTCCGACGCGCAGCGAGCTCGGCGTCCCGACGGTGTTCAACTTCCTCGGTCCGCTCTGCAACCCGGCCAGGGCGGAGGCCAACGCCGTGGGCGTCGCGCAGCTCGATCGCGTGCCGCTCATCACGGGCGTCTTCCGCACCCGAGGCGCGACCGCCCTCGTGTTCCGCGGGGATGACGGCCTGGATGAGCTCACCACGACGGGGCACAGCCGGGTCTGGGAGGTCAGCCGCGGCGACATCCACGAACACGACCTCGACCCGCGCGATCTCGGGATCCCGCTGGCGGACATCTCCGACCTGCTGGGGGGAGACCCCGCGCACAACGCCGCGGTCGTGCGGCGGGTGTTCGGCGGAGACAAGGGCGCGGTCCGCGACATCGTTCTGCTGAACGCCGCCGCCGGGATCGTGGCCTACCGGCTGTGGAAGGATGCCGCGCAGGTGCAGCGTCCCATCCTGGAGCGGCTCGCGGAGGCCAAGCAGGATGCCGAGGCGGCACTGGACTCGGGCGCCGCGTCGGCGAAGCTCGACGCGTGGGTGGCGGCGACGCGGGAACTCGCGGGCTGATCCGCCCGTTTTTCCCGGCGGGGCCCTTCCGCCCCGCCGAGAGGCGCCGATAGCGTGAGTCGCACCAGTCCCGTGCCCCCAAGGAGGACCGTCATGAACGATGCGCCCAACGCCGTCGCCGACACCATCGAAGCACCCGTCCGAAAGACCGGCGGCGTCAAGATCGTCGGCATCCTGGGGATCCTCGGCGGGATCGCCCTCATCGTCGTCGGCCTCGTCGTCTGGATCATGGTCTCGAGCCAGCTGCGCGCCGAGAACATCACGGTCCCCGACGACGCCATGGCGTTCCAGGGCCAGACCGTGGCGGGACCGTTCACCGCGTACGTGCAGGCCGACATCATCCAGCACCACGCCCTCGAGGCCTCGGGCGGCAAGACGTACGCCGAGCTCGACCGCGACGACCCGGTGCGCGACACCATGATGAACGCCTCGTTCCTGCGCGCATCGCTGTTCACGTCGGTCGTCTCGTTCGGCGTCGCCGTCTTCGCGATGGGCGTCGGCATCCTGGCCATCATGTTCGGGTGGGCGCTGCACCGCCTCGGATCGACCCCGGTCATCGTGCGCCGGTCGACGGTGTCGACCACGTGACGAGCTCGCGAGTCCGGCGGGCATGAATCCGCACGACGCCCTGAGCGAGATCGCGTCGCTGCTGGAGCGGGAGAGGTCTTCGCGCTACAAGTCGAAGGCCTTCCGCGCGGCGGCGGACGCGATCTCGTCGTTGAGCGACGACGAACTCCGCGACACCGCGTCGCTGCGGCGCCGCAAGGGCGTCGGTGACTCGACGTTCGCCGTCATCCAGGAGGCATTGGCGGGAGAGGTCCCCGCGTATCTCGCGGATCTGCGCGCCCGCGCGGGCATCGAGCGCACGTCCGCGCTGCGCGGGCAGCTGCGCGGCGACCTCCACAGCCACAGCGAGTGGTCCGACGGGCTGACGTCGATCGACCTCATGGTCGACGCCGCCCGCGCGCTCGGACACGAATATCTGGCGCTCACCGACCACTCGCCGAGGCTGCGGGTCGCGAACGGGCTGTCGGCGGACCGACTGCGCGAGCAGCTCCTCCTGCACGACGGGTTCTCCGGTGAGGGATTCACGCTGCTGAGCGGCATCGAGGTCGACATCCTCGACGCCGGCGAGCTCGACCAGGACCCTGATCTGCTCGACGAACTCGACATCGTCGTCGCGTCGGCCCATTCGAAGCTGCGGATGGAGCGCGGGCCGATGACGCGGCGGCTCGTGGCCGCGGCATCCGATCCCCGCGTCGACGTGCTCGGACACGTCACGGGACGGCTGGTGGAGGGCGCCCGCGGCACACGGCCCCCGTCGACGTTCGAGCCCCGCCCGGTCTTCGAGGCGTGCGCAGCGCACGGAGTCGCGGTCGAGATCAATTCGCGGCCGGAGCGCCAGGATCCCCCCGACGAGCTCATCCTGCTCGCCCTCGAGATCGGATGCCTGTTCTCGATAGACTCCGACGCCCACGCGCCCGGACAGCTGTCGCTCATCGACTACGGCGCGGAGCGCGCAGAGCGCCTCGGCGTGCCCGCCGAGCGGATAGTGACGACGTGGCCGCTCGCGCGCCTGCGCGAATGGACGGCGCTCCGAAGAGTCGCCCCCGCCGGTCCGTAGACTCGGTGCGGTGACGTCGTCCCCCGCCTCCGCTGCGGGGCGCAGCATCCCGTTCCTGGTGGTAGCCGGCGTCCTCGTGGCGGCTCTGAGCCTGCGCGGACCGATCGTCGCGCCGACGCCGGTGCTGCGCGACATCTCCATCGACCTCGGACTCAGCTCGGCCGCGGCCGGGCTTCTCACGACCGCGCCGGTGCTCATGTTCGCGCTCCTCACTCCGGTCGCGGCGCTCGTGATCCGCCGCGCCGGCGCGGAGCTCGCGCTGCTCATGTCGCTGTCGGGAGTCCTTCTGGGTACCGTCATCCGCGCGCTTCCCGGATTCGGCTCGATGCTCGCGGGCATGGTCGTCATCGGAGCGGCCATCACGATCGGCAATGTCGTGGTGCCCGTCATCATCCGCCGCGACGTCCCTCCCGAGCGCGTCGGGTTCGTGACCGCGGCCTACACCGCGATGCTCAATGCGGGTTCGCTCGTCACGTCGCTGCTCACGGCGCCGCTGGCGTCGGCGATCGGCTGGTCGGCGGCGCTGCTGGCCTGGTCGCTCCTCACGATCGGCGGCGTGGTGCTGTGGAGCGTGCACCTCGCGCGGTCGCGGGGGGTGGCCGACCGGTTCTCCGGTGATGAGCTCCCCGGTGCCGTGCAGGAGGACCTCGACCCGACGGTCATGACCGGCCCCCTCCCGGTCGCGCGACCCCGTGAGCGGTCGCTGCTGCGCCGACCGGTCACCTGGCTGCTGGTGGGCGCCTTCGCCGGGCAGACGACCATGTACTACGGCCTGTCGACGTGGCTGCCGACGATCGCGGCCGACGAGCTCTCGTTGGATCGGGCGACATCCGGTGCGATCGCATCGCTGTACCAGGGCTGCGCGATCGCGGGGGCGCTGCTCGTGCCTCTGCTCACGCGGTTCACACCGCGCGTCGTGCCCATCCTGGTGATCGCCGCCTCGTGGCTCGTGCTCACGATCGGGCTCCTCGTGGCCCCCGAGCTGCTGTGGGTGTGGCTGTCGATCGGCGCGATCGGTCACGCCGGAGGCTTCGTCGTGATCTTCACGGCGCTGGTCGGCGTGGCACGGGATGCCGGGGAGGCCGGCGCGCTGTCGGCCCTCGTGCAGGGCATCGGCTACGCCGTCGGCGCGCTCGGCGCCCCCGCGCTCGGCGCGCTGCACGAAGCCACCGGGGGGTGGACGATCCCGCTCACGGCGATCATGGTGCTGTCGATCGCCTACTGCGTCGTCCTGTTCGCGGCGATCGCCACGTCGTGGCGCGTCGCGCGGTGAGGGGTCAGGCCGTCTGATCGAGCACGGCCGCGATGCGGTCGGCTGCCGTGCCGAGGGCCCACTTCTCGGAGAGCGCGCCGAGCGCCGCGCGCTGAGCGTCGTCGAGAGGGCGCAGCCGGGCGTCGGGCGTCGGGAGATCGAGGTCCTTCACGACGGCGACGACGGTCGGCGCGACCTCGAGGTAGGGGAGCGCGTTCGTGATCTTGGCGGCGACACCCGCCGACATCCCCTCTCCCGCCCGCGCAGCCCTCACGATGCCGTCGATGTCACCGTGGGCTCCGAGCAGCGTCGCCGCCGACTTCTCTCCGATGCCGGCGACGCCGGGGAGTCCGTCGGAGGCGTCGCCGCGGAGGGTGGCGAAATCGGCGTACTGGTCGGCGCGCACACCGTACTTGGCGACCACGACCTCGTCGGTGACGACCTCGAGGTTGCTCATGCCGCGGGCGGTATAGACGACGCGCACGTCGCGTGCGTCGTCCACGAGCTGGAAGAGGTCGCGGTCGCCCGTCACGATGTCGACGGGCATCGTGGCGGTGGTGGCGAGCGTGCCGATGACGTCGTCGGCCTCGTGCTCGGGCGCGCCGACGATCGTGATGCCCAGCGCCTCGAGCACGTCGACGATGATCGGCACCTGCACCTCGAGCGGATCGGGCACGACCTCGACATCGGGGCCGACCGCGACCACCTCGGCGACGCGGTGCGTCTTGTAGGTGGGGATGAGGTCGACGCGCCACTGCGGGCGCCAGTCGTCGTCCCAGCACGCGACGAGGTGCGTGGGCTCGTACAGGGTGACGAGCTTCGTGATGATGTCGAGGAACCCGCGAACGGCGTTGACCGGTGTGCCGTCGGGCGCCCGCACCTTGTCGGGCACGCCGTAGAACGCACGGAAGTACAGGCTCGCGGAGTCGAGGAGCATGAGGCGGTCGGTCACGCGCTCATCCTGTCACGGGGGTCGGACGGATGCCGCGTGTCGGCGGCCGCCGGATCAGCAGCCGGGGCCGGAGGGGTCCTCCGTGCACGACCGGTCGACGAGAGCGGTGCGGACCTCGACGACGCGCACGCCGTAGCCTCCGGTCGTGGCGCTCACGAGCCCGGCGACGGGTCTCCAGGTTCCGGAGCCGAAGTCGACGGATGCCGCGTACTCCACCGTCACCGCCACGCGGTACTCGCCGCGTGCGGCGTACGTGTGGCTGGTCGACGTCGGAGTGAACTGCGGCTGGCCGAGCCGCTCCCACGTCGACCCGCCCGAGGACGAACGACGGAGCGTGCCGTCGCCGTAGTCGAACACGTAGCCCACGGGAGTGAAGCGCACGACGACGTCGTAGCCGAGGAGGCTGCCGGCGATGCGCTGCTCGGACGCCGCGCCCACGACGTTGGTGGGCATCCCGAGAACGCCCAGCCCCTCCGGCTCACCCGCGAGCGACGGCTGCGCGGGGCGGAACGACACGAGATCGGATGCCGTCACGTCGGGGAGGCCCACCACCTCGTAGTCGAGATCGCACCGGTTGAGCGGACACGGCGGCGCGGGCGGCGGGGTCTGCGGTCCGGGCTCGCGTCCGCCGGCATCGGGGGCCGTGGGGCGTGTGCCGGGGTGCGTGGTGGAACCGGAGATGTCGACCTGGGAGCCCGAGTTGGAAACGGAGCAACCACTCCAAGACGAGGAAGGCACGCAGCTTCCTGTACTAACAGGAAGTAGCTGAAAGAGGCTGAGTACTAACGCGCCGATCACTAATCGCACGGAAGCTCCGTTGCTTCGCTCGATTCGATGATCAGACCGGTCGAACTCTCACCGACGGAGAATGTCACGAACAGCGGCTGTCGGTTGGGTCTCGAGGGCGACACCAGAGACTCGCCCGCGGCGTCAACCAGCATCACGCCCTCAACGTCAAAGCAAAGTTCAGCCGTCACAGTGCCCCGCGCGTCTCCGAGCGAGAATGAAGTCGGCTCGAACGATTCGAACGAGCTCTGGCCACTTACAGTCCACCTATCTGCACTCATCTGCGAGAGGGACTTGCGTTCGTTTGCATTCGCGTCTCCCGTGGTCCACGCGTACACGTCCTCGAACGTCTCCGGGTCGCTCAGTTCGACGCGGTTGAGGGCATCCACGTACGCCCGGTACGTCTCCTCGGCCGCGGCGAACGCCTCGTCTTCGTTCGCGAAGCCGGTCGCCGATGGTGCGGGCGCGGGTTCGGCCGCGCATCCCGCGCAGCACACAGCCAGCGCGAGCGCGGCGAGAGCAGAGGCCAGACGCGGAATCACGCGACCACGTTAACCGCCGCGCGTCGCGCCGCTTCGCGGTTATCCACATGCGATCGGCGGGGGAGGAGCATCCGTCTCTGTCATCCGCCGCTCCGCAGGTGCCAGAATCGACATATGAGACGACTCCTCGCGATCGCCGTCCTTGCCGGAGCCCTCGCCCTGAGCGCCTGCTCCGGGCAGTCGGTCATGGCCCCCATCGTGAAGAACGTGGGTGATCTGCAGGGCGACACCATCGACCTGCGGGTCGGCCAGGTTCTCGACATCGACACGGGCGACCTCGACGTCGACAGCTACACCGCCACCGTGTCCGACACCTCGATCGCGGAGTTCGTGCAGGGTCGCGACGACGGCAGTGCCGTGTTCAATCCGGGCATCACGGCTCTCGCACCCGGCACCACGCAGGTCGTGCTGTCGAATGAGCAGGGCGGCATCCAGGACGTCGTGTTCGAGGTCCACGTCGACCAGTAGCCGTCCCGGGCCCCGCGCCCCTGCGTCAGCCGAGCGCCGCGAGCCCCATGAGGAGCGCCGCCGCGCCCATCGCGGCGTACTGGCCGCGGTCCTGCCATGCCCTCGTGCGTGACGCGGCCACCACGGACGCGGCGGCGTACGCGACCGCTCCCGCGAGCAGGAGGCCGACGAGGGCGCCGGCCGACAGCCCGTGCGCATGCGACGACGCCGACGAGCCGTGGTCCATCCCGATCAGCAGCGCGGCCATGACGACCAGTCCGAGCGTCGCGTGCAGGGTCATGCCGCGCTCGGACGGGCTGGCCACGACCAGAGATGCCCGCCGCGACGACCGCACCGCGGCGAGCGCCATCGCGGCGAGGAGCAGTATCCCCGCCCACACCACCACCGGGACGACGCGCCAGAACGCGGCATCCAGCATCGCGATCATCATCACGAGGGAGGCCGCGATCTCGGGCACCCGCACCCGCCGCCGGTCGGCCGCCAGGCAGCACGTCCCGATCGCGGCCGGCGCGAGCGCGCAGGCGTGGAGGATCTCGGTCACGGCTCCATGGTCGCAATCGCCCCCCGTGGTGGGCGTGACCGTGCGTGCGCGGATCGTGACCGTAAGCGCTCGGATCGCGGACACCGGACGGCGATGCGGGCAGCGCGGGCTTCCGGAGCCGAACCGGGTGCCTGCACGCAGACGCCGACGCCGACGCCGACGCCGCGGGGGTGGTCGCGCGTAGGCTCGACGGACCATGGACGACAGCCACCGTGCGCATCTCGAGGCGCTCCGCGCCGATGCCGCCGCGCGCATCGCGCAGCTGACCGTCGACATCGATGCGCTGCGCGCCGACCGCGGCGACGGCAACGCCGATGACGAGCACGACCCGGAGGGCGTCACGCTGTCGGCCGAGTGGTCGATGCTCGCGGGCCTGCGCGAGCAGGAGCTGCGCACCCTGATCGAGGTCGAGGCGTCGCTCGAGCGCGTCGCCGACGGCACCGCGGGGCGATGCATCGACTGCGGCGCGGCGATCCCGGCCGCGCGACTCGAGGCGCGACCGACCGCCGTGCGGTGCGTCGCGTGCGCCGAACGGGCCGGCCTCTGATGTCGTTCGGTGCAGCGGCCGCGCGCAGCGGCCCGCGTGACGACTCTGCCTGCCCGTGCGGCAGCGGCGCCTCGTTCGGCGGGTGCTGCGGACCGCTCCTGCGGGGAGCGGCGGCGCCGACGGCCGAGCGGCTCATGCGCTCGCGGTACACGGCGTTCGCCGTCGGCGATGCGGCGTATCTCTCGGCGACGTGGCATCCGCGCACACGCCCGGACGATCTCGAGCTCGACCCGGCTCTCACATGGACCGGATTGGAGATCGTCGCCACGGAGGCGGGCGGGGCGGACGAGGCATCCGGGGTCGTGGAGTTCCGCGCGCACTGGCGCGAGGGCGGCACGCGCGGCCGGCTGCACGAGCGCAGCCGATTCGCGCGCGTCCGGGGCCGGTGGCACTACCTCGACGGGGAGACCTCGTGATCTCGCCCGATCGAACGCGGGCCCGTCGCTGCGCGGTCGCCTAGGAGGCGAGAAGCTCCGACCAGTGGTGCACGACGCCCCACGCGCCCTCGGACGTGTTCGAGACGACGGTGACGGTCGTGCGCGTCTCGGGGTCGAACCTCGTGCGGATCGACGACCCGGCGTCGTAGCCCTCCAGGAGGAGCCCCGGGCCCTCGAGGTCGAGGTAGAGCCCCAGCCCGTAGCGGAGTCCCTCACCCTCGTCGGTGCTGCGCGGCCGCGCCATCTCGGCGGCGAGCTCCGACCCCACGATCCGCCCGTCGACGAGCGACCGGAAGAACCGGCTGAGGTCGGGTCCGGTGGAGAACCCGCCGCCGTCGCCGTTTCCGCGCACGGGGAGGTGCAGCACGTTGGTCCGCAGCGACGCGGGGTCGTCGCGCAGATAGCCGGTCGCGGCATCCCCGGGCAGTTCGTCGAGCCGCAGGAACGCGGATGCCGTCATGCCCGCGGCATCGAACACGCGCGCCTGCACCAGGTCATGGAAGGGGATGCCGGAGGCGCGCTCCGCCACGAGGGCGAGCAGGATGTACCCGCCGTTGTTGTAGGCGAACCTCGCCCCTGGTGCGGACGCCTGCGGGAAGCCGTCGACGATCCCGACGAACGCCTCCGTCTCGTCGAGGCGGTGCACGGGGATCGGCAGGACGTGGTCGTCGACCTCCCCGTCGTTCTCCTCGTCGAGGTAGTCGCCGATGCCCGACGTGTGGCCCAGCAGGTGCTCGACCGTGACGGCGTCCTCGACGAGCGGGAGGTCATCCCGCAGGAAGGTCCGGACGGGGGTGTCGAGGGCCACGGTGCCGTCGTCGACGAGCGACATCACGGCCGCTGCCGTGAATCCTTTGGACGCGCTCGCGAGGGCGAACCGCGTCTGCGTCGTGTTGGGGATGCCGTGGGCGCGGTCGGCGAGACCGTACGCGCGGACGAAGACGGGCTCGCCGTCGACGTCGACGGACACGAGTCCGGACATGCCGTCGGCGCGCGCCCGCTCGTCGAGCGCAGCGCCGAGTTCGGTCGGGGAGAGGGCCATGCATCGACGGTATCGGCGACCCGGTGGGAGCGGAACGGGAACACCTGGATGCGGGGCCGGGTTCTGTTACTCTGGAGTGTCACGAGTGTGGCTGTATCGCCGCGCGTCCGTGACACTCTGTACGACAATCCGCTTCGCTTCGCCCGGAGGCTCGTTCGCGCTCGCGCGTTCGCAGCCCGTGAAGGGCGGGGCCCGATATCCCACACCAACAAGGACAACCCACTACATGACTATCGCAACGACCGCCCCGGCCACCAAGCAGGTCGCCATCAACGACATCGGATCTGCTGAGGACTTCCTGGCCGCGGTCGAGAAGACCCTCAAGTTCTTCAACGACGGAGACCTCATCGAAGGCACCGTCGTGAAGATCGACCGCGACGAGGTCCTCCTCGACGTCGGGTACAAGACCGAGGGCGTCATTCCCTCGCGCGAGCTCTCCATCAAGCACGACGTCGACCCCAACGAGGTCGTCAAGGTCGGCGATGAGGTCGAGGCACTCGTTCTCCAGAAGGAGGACAAGGAAGGCCGTCTCATCCTGTCCAAGAAGCGTGCGCAGTACGAGCGCGCATGGGGCGACGTGGAGAAGATCAAGGAGAACGACGGCGTCGTCACCGGTTCGGTCATCGAGGTCGTCAAGGGCGGCCTCATCGTCGACATCGGCCTCCGCGGCTTCCTTCCGGCATCGCTCATCGAGCTTCGCCGTGTCCGCGACCTCACGCCGTACCTCGGCCAGGAGATCGAGGCGAAGATCCTCGAGCTCGACAAGAACCGCAACAACGTCGTGCTCTCGCGCCGCGCCCTGCTCGAGCAGACGCAGTCCGAGTCGCGCACCACGTTCCTCAACAACCTCCACAAGGGCCAGGTCCGCAAGGGCACCGTCTCGTCGATCGTCAACTTCGGTGCGTTCGTCGACCTCGGTGGCGTCGACGGTCTCGTCCACGTCTCGGAGCTCTCGTGGAAGCACATCGAGCACGCGTCCGAGGTCGTCGAGGTCGGTCAGGAAGTCACCGTCGAGATCCTCGAGGTCGACCTCGACCGTGAGCGCGTGTCGCTCTCGCTCAAGGCGACGCAGGAGGACCCGTGGCAGGTCTTCGCCCGCACCCACGCGATCGGTCAGGTCGCGCCGGGCAAGGTCACCAAGCTCGTTCCGTTCGGTGCGTTCGTGCGCGTCGCAGACGGCATCGAGGGCCTCGTGCACATCTCCGAGCTCTCGGGCAAGCACGTCGAGCTCGCGGAGCAGGTCGTGTCGGTCGGCGAAGAGGTCTTCGTCAAGATCATCGACATCGACCTCGAGCGTCGCCGCATCTCGCTCTCGCTCAAGCAGGCGAACGAGTCGGTCGACCCGAACAGCACCGAGTTCGACCCGGCGCTGTACGGCATGGCCACCGAGTACGACGAGCTCGGCGAGTACAAGTACCCCGAGGGCTTCGACCCCGAGTCGGGTGCCTGGCTCGAGGGCTTCGACGCCCAGCGCGAGAAGTGGGAGCAGGACTACGCTGCCGCCCAGGGTCGCTGGGAGGCTCACAAGGTCGCCGTCGCCAAGGCCCTCGAGGCCGAGGCCGCAGCGCCCGTCGAGACCGGCGGCTCGTCGTTCTCGTCCGAGTCGCTCGGTGCCGGCACGCTGGCCGACGACGAGGCCCTCGCCGCACTGCGCGAGAAGCTCTCGGGTCGCTGAGATCCCTCGTGATCACCGCGCGCTGAGCGCACGCTGATCGAGAATCGGGCCGTCACCTCCGGGTGGCGGCCCTTTTTCGTGCCCGCCGCGTGTCGGAGGCGGCGCGTAGCGTGAGCGGGTGTCCTCCCGTTCCTGTCGCGTCGATGACGGATGCCGCGGCGACGTACCGCCATCGGCCCCGATCCCGCTCTGCGAGCGCCACCTCGTGGTGGCGGCCGAGTGGGCGGCCTCCGAGTACGGCACGGTCGACGTGCTGCCGGGTCCGTGCGCTGTGTGCGGCTCGCGCACCGGAGTGCGCCATCCGTCGGGATGGGTCTGCGCCGTATGCGAATGGCGATTCGGCGACATCGTCGACGGCGATCTTCCGCCGCCGCGCGTCGACGTCGTCTACTACCTCGGGTACGCCGACCGGATCAAGATCGGCACCACGGCCAATCCGCGACAGCGCTTCGCGGCGATCCGCCACGATGACCTGCTCGCGCTCGAACGCGGGGACAGATCCGTGGAGCGGCACCGGCACGCGCAGTTCGCCGACGAGCGCTTCGGGAAGACGGAGTGGTTCGCCGTCTCGCCCGCTCTGACCGCTCACGTCGAGGCCGTGCGCGGGGGAGTGGAGCCGTGGACGAGGCACGCGCGGTGGATGAGCGAGGCCTTCGCGCTGCGCGGCTGACGCCCGGATCCGCGTGCGTCCCGGCGCGCGCCGCGGCGTCGGCCGCTCGCTTCGCGATAACGTCGACCCATGGCTGTGCCCGCCCGTCTTCCCCTTCGCCAGCTGGGCGCGGCCCCGGTCGGGGATCGGACGCGGGCGCGCACCGCAGTGCTCAATCAGCTCCTCCTCGGCGGCGTCGTGCTCGTCATCGCCATCCTGGGATTCGCCGGCGGTTTCGACGGAGACGAAGGCCTGTTCTTCGCCGGCGTGCTCACGGTCTTCATCGCGACGGCCGCGGCCGTCGGCATCCCGTGGAACAGCCTGCCCGCCTACGCGAGCGCCATCGTCCCGATCATCGACATCGCCGCGATCACGATGATGCGCGAGTCGAACACCTCGTCCGGCTTCGGGCTGCTGTGGATCTTCCCCGCGATGTGGCTCGCCGGGAGCTTCGGATTCGCCGGACTCGCGTTCTCCGTCGGCTCGATCATCACGATCTACCTCGTGGTGAGCTTCGCGCCCGGCCGTGGCGTCTCGTTCCAGGCCCTCCTGCTCCCGTTCCTCGTGCTCGCGGTCGCGTCCACGAGCTACCTCACCGCACGGCGCACCGCGGTGCAGCGACGACTCCTCGACAATCAGACCCAGCTGCTCGGCGAAGCGCTCGCCCGCGCCCGCCAGCAGGAGGAGACGCTCACCGAGGTGCTCGACGCCGTCGACTTCGGCATCATCCGGGTCGGCGGTGACGGGCGGGTGGCCGTCACGAACGACGCCCAGGGGCGTCTGCAGCTCGCCGCCGAGACGGTCGAGGGCGAAGAGAAGCCCCGCCACGCCCTCGCATTCGGCAGAGACGGCATCACCCTCCTCGCGCCCGACGAGCAGCCGCTCGCGCGCGCGTTGCGGGGAGAGGCCTTCGACGACGAAGTGGTCTGGTTCGGCCCCCCGGGTGAGGACCGCCAGGCGCTCACGGTGACCGCCCGGCGCCTGCACGACGACGCCGGAAACGACGTCGGCTCGGTCGTGGTGTCCCGCGACGTCACGTCCGAGCTCGTCGCGGTGCGCGCGCGCGAAGACCTCGTCGCCTCCGTGTCGCACGAGCTGCGCACTCCGCTCACCTCCATCGTCGGCTACCTCGAGCTCGTCCTCGACGACGATCTCTCGCCGTCTGCTCGTCGCGGCCTCGAGATCGCCGAGCGCAACGCGAACCGACTGCTGTCGATCGTCGCCGACATCCTCGCGGCCTCGGCCTCCGACCGCTCGACGGTGGAGCTCAGCATCCGCCCGGAGCGCGTCGACGTCGCCGATCTCGTGCGCTCGTCGATCGAGCTGTACGCCCCCCGGGCGGCGGAGCGCGGCATCCGCATCGATTCGTCCGGGCTCGAGCCCGCCGTGGCGTGGGTCGATCCGTCCCGCATCCGTCAGGTGCTCGACAACCTCCTGTCCAACGCGGTGAAGTACAACGTCGACGACGGCACCATCGCCGTGGGGACGACGGTCGACAACGTCCACGCGTGGATCATCGTGCGCGACTCCGGCACGGGGATCTCGGAGACCGAGCTTCCGCGCCTGTTCGACCGGTTCTTCCGCGCGGATGCCGTGCGCAAGACCTCGACGCACGGCAGCGGGCTCGGTCTCGCCATCTCGCGCGACATCGTGCGCTCGCACGGCGGCGACATCACCGCGCAGAGCGAACAGGGCACGGGCACGACGTTCGTCGTGCGGCTGCCGATACGCGGCAGGACCACGGACGACGGAAAGGACGGATCGTCATGAACCTCGATCTGCTCACGGTCACACTTCTCACCGCGCTGGTGGTCGTGGTGACGAGCGTGGTGTTCATCGTCGGGATGCTGCTGCGCAAGGACGAGTCCGCAGGCCGCATCTGGGGCCTGGCCTTCCTCGCCGCGCTCCTCACGGTCGTCTCCTACCTCGCGTGGGCCGCGAGTCCTGAGGCGTGGTGGGCCGTCGCGGTCGGCAACGCGGCCTTCGTCGGCGGGACGGGTCTCATGTGGCTGGGCGCCCGTCGCTTCAACGGCGCGCCCATGATGCTCCCGGTGACTGCCGTGGCCGTCGTCTCGGCCGTCGCGCTGGTCGTGGTGCTGGCGCTCGGTCCCGACGGAGGGGACTGGGCCGGTGCCGAGATCATGTTCGTCGGCATCCTCGTGTTCGCCGGGCTCGGCGCGCGCGAGTGCCTGTACGGGGAGATGGGGCACCATCGGGAGTCGTGGGGACTCGCGTTCGTCCTCGGACTGCAGTCCGTCTACTACCTCGTGCGCACGGGCGCCTTCTTCGCCTACGGCCCGGAGAGCGACGTCTTCTCCACGTGGTTCGGCACGGTGGAGACGAGCTTCCTCACGATCACGCTTTCGATCGTGGCGATGGTCGTCACCACGGTGCTCCTCTCCGGTCGTCTCCGCCTACGGGGCTCCGTCGGCGCGGTGACGCTCGAGCTGAGCAACGAGGGGATCATGCCCGAGTCGTCGTTCGAGCGGATCCTGCTCGACATGTCCGAGCGCGCGATGCCCCGCGGCGAGCTCGTCGGCGTGATCTCCGTGCGGGTCGACGACATCCGCTCGATCGGCACGGCCTTCGGCAGCGAGGCGGCCGACATCGTGCTGGCTTCGCTGCGCGACGGGGTGCGTCGGTATGCGCCGATCGCCGCATTCATCGGTCAGGACTCCCAGAACGTGCTTTACGTCGGCATCCAGCCCTCGTCGCACGACGAGTCGCGCCGGATCGCCCGCCGCATCCGCCGCGGTCTCTTCGAAGAGCTGAGCGGCGTCGTGGGGGCCGTCATCCCGATCGTCGGAGTGAGCGTCGTGCTGAGCGATGTCGCCGGCTACGACCCTGCCTCGCTCATGCGCGCCGCGAAAGAGGCCTCGTACATGGCGTCCACGAGCATCGGCACGACCGACGTGTTCGCCGACGCGTGAGCGATCAGCGCGTGAGCCGGTAGCCCACGCCGCGGACGGTCTCGATCCATCGGGGCTGCGACGGACGCTCTCCGAGCTTGCGGCGGAGGTTCGCCATGTGCACCTCGATCGCCCGCGCATCGGAGTCGCTCACGAAGTCGCTGGAGCCGTAGTGCTCGCCGCGCAGCATGAGGGCGAGCTCGGTCTTGCCGACGACCCTGCCGCGCGCGGCGAGGAGTTCGGCCAGGATGTCGAACTCGCTGCGCGTGAGGTCGACATCGGCGTCGTCGCGCACGACGAATCGCATCTCGGGGTGCACCCGCAGTCCGTGGTGCTCGAGCCACGCGCCGTCGGCGGGAGCGGCCGACGGCGCTTTCGGGGCGGCGGTCTCAGCTGCCGGAGTCGCCGGCTCGGCCTCGACCGCCGCGGAAGCCTCCGCCGGCGCTTGAGCGTGCGTCCGGGGTCGGCGCAGCATCGCCTCGATGCGCGCGCGGAGCTCCCGCGGTCGGAACGGCTTGGTGACGTAGTCGTCGGCGCCGGCCTCGAGACCCTGGAGCGCATCGATCTCCTCGCTGCGCGCCGTCAGCATGACGATGTACGTGCTGCTGATGGCGCGGAGGCGCTTCGCCGTCTCGAAACCGTCGATGCCGGGCAGGCTCACATCGAGAGTCGTCACGACGGGACGGTGCTCGCGCACGAGCTCGATCCCTTCGAGGCCTGAGCCTGCGGAGTACACGGTGAAGCCCGCCGACTCCAGTACATCGCTGAGTAGCTGACGGATGTCGGCCTCATCTTCGATGACGACCGCCACACGACTGTCTGGCACGGTGCTCCCCCCGGAGTCCAAGGACCCTGGTTCGGTGGGGCCCGGCACTTCGGCGATGATATCCCAGAAGAGGGCCCTGAATGCTTCACCCGGCATCGGGGCCTACTTGCAGGTCTTGACGGAAGAGGTGGGCAGCTGCTCGACGCGCTGCCACAGCTGCGGCGTCGCGCCGATGTTCTCGGGCATCGTCGCCCGCAGGATGGGCAGCTCCGCGCAGGAGGACGTGACGGTCTGGGACCCGCTCGCGACGGTGATCGACGTGGCCCAGTTCCAGGCCCCTCCGCCGGCGATGGTCGACAGGTCGATCGTCACGAGGTGCTGGATGCCGCGGCCGTGCGCGGACGAGCGCAGCTCGATGTAGTAGTCGCGGGTGGTGTTCCACTGGTTGACCGACGACCGCGTGATGCTGCAGGTCGCACCGGGGACGGGCTGCTGGGTCGCGGTGTACACGGCAGTGCAGCCGTTCGACACGGGAACGCTCCACTCGCCCGCGGTGACGGCGGCGGAGGTGTAGGCCCTGTCGACCCAGGCGCTCTGGGTCTCGGAGACGGCGGCGACGCCGGCGCCGACTCCCACGACGAGCGCGAGAGCGGCGACGACGGAGAGCAGTCGCGGTGTGCGATGCATCCTCATCGGGTCGTCTCCTCTCCGGTTCGTCGTCGGCGGATCAGGATGGCGGCGCCGCTCCCCAGAGCGGCGGCGCCGATCGCTGCGGCGATCCACGGAAGCGTCCCGCCCGTGGCGGCCAGGCCGCCGGTGACGGGAAGCTCCGGGATCTCCTCGAGCGAGATGCGGCCACGTCCGGACGTGGCCGCACCGGTTGCCGTCTCCGGCATGGTTACCCCCAGAACGAGGTCGTAGGTGTCGATCTGCAACGTCGTCCCCACGAGCTCGGTCACCGGTGTGCAGGCGCCCCCCGCGTCGCACAGTTCGGCACCCCAGGCGCCGTCTCCGGTGATCTCATCCCATCCCGCCGCAGTGACCGTCGAGATGACGGGCACGACGACATCCACTCGGGCTTCGCGTGCCTCCCCGGGCATCACGATTCCGAAGTCGACGTCGAACGGGATGGTCGATGCCGAGGCGGCGCCGGTCAGCGATGCCGCTCCCAGGGCACCTCCGATCACGGCCGCCAGCACGACGGCGCCCCAGCGCTTCATCGTGCGACCTCGGCGTTCAGAGCCTGCGCCCGCGCCCGGCGCGACGTGCGCTCGCGCGGCTCGGGAGCCGGGAGGAGCAGCGTCAGGCCCAGGAGGGCGACGAGGCCGATCAGCAGCGGCACGGCCACGGCGGGCGTCGTCGCGCGCATCACGATCGATCCGGCGCCGGGCACCTGGACTTCGGGCTTCCAGACGTCGCCGGTGATCGAGTAGTCGAGGGCGTCCTCGAACTCGTTGTTGTCGCCCTTCATCGTGACGAGATAGCCGTCCCCCGCTGCCTCGATCGCAACGATGCGGTGCGTCACGAGCTTGTCGGTGAGCTCGCTCGGCAGGCTCACGACGTCGCCGACCTCGAGGTCCGAGGCGGCGGTCTTGGTGGCGATCAAGAGGTCGCCCGTCATGATCCCCGGCTCCATCGAGCCGGAGATCACGATGAGCGGCTTGATGACGCCGGCGGCGGTGGCGCCCCAGACGACACCGCACAGCACCCCCACGCCCGCCAGGGTCCACAGGGCGATCATCGCGATCCGTCGCAACGTGTTCATGATGGTCTCCTGTCTTCCTCGATGGCGGGCGTGCGGGTGGTGGTCGATCAGGAGGTGGCTTCGCCGCTGATCGTGACGATGATCGTGCCGGCCTTGCCCTTGTTGTCCGGCTTCCAGTCCGACGGCGCCTTCACCGTGAGCGTGAATGCGTCGGAGTCGCCCTTCGTGGTGGCGGGAGTCAGCGTGGTCGCGAGGTCCGAAACCGCGGCCTCCGGCTTGACGACGAAGTTCGTCGCGCTCGACCACTCGACCGACGAGGCGAGCTTCGCGCTGACGTTGCCGAGGTTCTTCACGTACAGCGTGACCGTGCGAGTCTCGCCCGGGAGCAGCTTCGCGAACGCCGTCGCGGGAACGACGAGCTCGATCTTCTCCTTGTTGTCCGACTGCTTCCAGTCGGTGCCGTCGAGCGAGCCCTGCAGGTCGAAGGTCGCGGCGTCGGCCGACGCGGAGAAGAAGACGTTGTCGGTCCAGGCGGCGCTCGTGAGCGCGGCACCGACGCCGCCGACCGCGAGGGTCGCGAGGGCGAAGGCGATGATCGGGCGGCGCTTGTTCTTCTTGCGGGCGTCGCGGCGGGTCTCGGTCTGGGTGGTGAGGTTCGACATGGCTTGCCTTTTCAGTGAGTTCGTGTGCCGCGCGGTTCTGATCTCCCCCAAGGCGATCCCCGTTCTTCGCGACATCTCGAAGTTATGGCGGCCGCCTCAGGGCGGCCTTGGCTCAGGCTCAGGGCGACCTTCAGATCCCCTTCTTGAGGTGATCCTGAGGTGTGCATTCACGCGCATGGAAACAGGGACGGGCGCGCCGAGGGCGTGGGATGCTCGTCTCGTGCCGCTCATCGCCCTGACCGGAGGCATCGCGTCCGGCAAATCGACCATCGCTTCCCGGCTCGCCGCGCACGGCGCCGTGATCGTGGACGCGGACGCCATCGTGCGCGACGTGCAGCGGCCCGGCTCGCCCGTGCTGACTGCGATCGCCGCCGCATTCGGCGCCGACGTCATCCTCCCCGACGGGTCGCTGGACCGAGGGGGGCTCGGCAGCCGGGTGTTCGGCGACCCCGACGCGATCGCCCGCCTCAACGCGATCGTGCACCCCGCCGTGCGCGCCGAGTCGGCCCGGCGCTTCGCGGCAGCGGTCGAGGACGACGCGGATGCGGTCGTGGTCTACGACGTCCCTCTTCTCGTCGAAGCCCGCGCCGACGACCCGTGGGAGCTCATCGTGGTCGCGCACGCGCCGGCCGAGGTGCGCCTCCGCCGACTGGTCGAGCTCCGGGGGATGACCGAGGCGGATGCCGCGGCGCGCCTCGCGTCACAGGTCGACGACCGCGCACGGCTCGCGATCGCCGACGTCGTGATCGACACGGCGGGCGACATCGACGACACGCTGCGTCAGACCGACGAGCTGTGGGCGGGGCTGCCCGCCCTTCTCGACGCGCGTGCTCCCGGGGGTCGGTGACCTGCCGGAGGGTCACTGCACCGATACCGCCCTGATACGACCCGTTCACACGGCGCGCGTAGCCTCTCGCCAGAGCACCACCGACGGGAGGAGCGGCACATGGCACGACGCAGCGACGGGATGGCGCAGTCCGCCGGACCCGACGAATGGGAATGGGACGACTTCGCGACGGGCGACTTCGAATCCGGTGAGGACGACCGCGCCTAGCTCCGTCCGATCAGCCTGGGGCGAACCGCGGGCCGGATGTCCGAGGCCCCGCCTACGCTGGAATGATGCAGACGACGCGCAGCGTGCGGCCTTTCGAGGTCGTCAGCGAATTCCAGCCGAGCGGTGACCAGCCGGCGGCGATCGCCGAACTCGCCGCGCGCATCAACGCGGGCGAGACCGACGTCGTGCTCCTCGGCGCGACCGGCACGGGCAAGTCCGCCACGACGGCGTGGCTGGTCGAGCAGGTGCAGCGGCCCACACTGGTGCTCGCACACAACAAGACCCTCGCCGCGCAGCTGGCCAACGAGTTCCGCGAGCTCATGCCCCACAACGCCGTCGAGTACTTCGTGAGCTACTACGACTACTACCAGCCCGAGGCCTACGTCCCCCAGACCGACACCTTCATCGAGAAGGACTCCTCGATCAACGCCGAGGTCGAGCGGCTGCGCCACTCCACGACGAACTCGCTCCTGTCGCGCCGCGATGTCATCGTGGTCTCCACGGTGTCGTGCATCTACGGCCTCGGGGCGCCCGAAGAGTATCTGCGTGCGATGGTGGCGCTGCAGGTGGGGGAGCGGTACGACCGCGACGCCCTCATCCGCAAGTTCATCGCGATGCAGTACAACCGCAACGACGTCGACTTCTCCCGCGGCAACTTCCGCGTGCGCGGCGACACGATCGAGATCATCCCCGTCTACGAGGAGTACGCGATCCGCATCGAGATGTTCGGCGACGAGATCGAGGCGCTCTACATGCTGCACCCGCTCACCGGCGACGTCGTGCAGAAGATGGAGTCCGTGCCGATCTTCCCCGCCTCGCACTACGTCGCCGGCACCGACACCGTGCAGCGAGCGATCGGCACGATCGAGGCCGAGCTCGAGGAGCGGCTGAAGGAGCTCGAGTCGCAGAACAAGCTGCTCGAGGCTCAGCGTCTGCGCATGCGCACGACCTTCGACCTCGAGATGCTGCAGCAGCTCGGATTCTGCTCGGGCATCGAGAACTACTCCCGCCACATCGACGGCCGCGCCCCGGGCGAGGCGCCGCACACGCTTCTCGACTTCTTCCCCGACGACTTCCTCATGGTGATCGACGAGTCGCACGTCGCGGTCCCGCAGATCGGCGCCATGTACGAGGGGGATGCCTCGCGCAAGCGCACGCTCGTCGAGCACGGATTCCGGCTTCCGAGCGCCATGGACAACCGACCGCTCCGGTGGGACGAGTTCAAGAACCGCGTGGGCCAGACCGTCTACCTGTCGGCGACGCCCGGGCGCTACGAGATGGGCATCGCCGACGGTGTGGTCGAGCAGATCATCCGCCCGACCGGCCTGGTCGACCCGAAGATCATCGTCAAGCCGTCGAAGGGTCAGATCGACGATCTCCTCGAGGAGATCCGCATCCGCACCGAGCGTGATGAGCGCGCCCTCGTCACCACCCTCACGAAGAAGATGGCCGAAGAGCTCACCGACTTCCTCGGCGAGCACGGAGTGCGGGTCCGCTACCTCCACTCCGATGTCGACACTCTGCGTCGTGTCGAGCTGCTCAGTGAGCTGCGCGCCGGCGTCTACGACGTCCTCGTCGGCATCAACCTGCTTCGAGAGGGTCTCGACCTGCCCGAGGTGTCGCTCGTGGCCATCCTCGACGCCGACAAAGAGGGGTTCCTGCGCTCGGGCACCTCGCTCATCCAGACGATCGGCCGTGCCGCGCGCAACGTCTCGGGCGAAGTGCACATGTACGCCGACGTCATGACCGACTCGATGCGCAAGGCCATCGAAGAGACCGATCGTCGTCGGGATCGCCAGATCGCGTACAACATCGAGAACGGGATCGAGCCCACGGCGCTGCGCAAGCGGATCGCCGACATCACCGACGTCCTCGCGCGCGAAGGCGCCGACACGGCGGCCATGATGTCGCGCAAGGACTCGGGGAAGACCAAGTCGGGCAAGGGCAAGAGCCCGACGCCCGGCCTTCGTCGCGAGGGCATCGCCGCCGAGGGGGCGAACCAGCTCGAGGCGACGATCCTCGACCTGTCGAACCAGATGCTGGCGGCCGCGGGAGAGCTGAAGTTCGAGCTCGCGGCGCGTCTTCGCGACGAGGTGCAAGACCTCAAGAAGGAGCTGCGCGCCATGGAGCGTGCGGGTCACGCCTGAGTTCGGAGTCTGTGCGCGCTCAGGGGCAGTGCATGAGAGGCTTCGGGCCCGACCGGTCGAACGTGTGCTGCGACATCGCGGAGCCGCACAGCGGACACGGGCGCTCTGTGCGCTCGGGCTCGGGCGTCGTCTCGTACGGCCCGACCGACGCGGGTCCGGCGACGCGGATGAGTGAGGCGTTGAACCAGGCGTAGAGCCCGCCGGCCTCGCGTATCCGCTGCCGCAGCGGAACGGCGTCCTTTCGTGTCATAAAGATTAGTGTACTAAGTAATTGGTAGAGTGGACGCATGGAGACCGATCCGCGCGACGATCTGCTGAAGCTCGAGAATCAGCTCTGCTTCGCGATCGTCACGGCTGCCCGAAATGTCGTGTCGATCTACCGTCCGGTGCTCGAGCCCCTGGGGCTGACGCATCCGCAGTATCTCGTGATGCTCGCCCTCTGGGAGCAGTCGCCGCGCTCGCTCGGAGAGCTGGCCGACGAGCTCGCCATGGAGCCCGCGACGCTCTCGCCGCTCGTGAAGCGACTCGAGGCGCAGGGCCGCGTGACGCGGCGCCGCCGCGCGCAGGACGAGCGCGTGCTCGAGATCGCCCTCACGGCGGACGGACGCGCGCTGCGCGAGCGCGCCCTGGCCGTACCCGCGCAGGTCATGGAGATCGTCGGGATGGATGCCGCGCAGCTCGGCGCGCTGCGCGACGGCCTCGCGCCGTTCGCCGGGGGGCGCGCGCGGTCCTGAGGCCCCACCCGCGCGGTGGGCGCACTCCGCCGACCGCGAACCCGGAGCCGATGTCGGAGGCCCCGCCTAGACTTGACCGGTGCCTATCTCACCCGTCGTCGTGCCCGGAAACCACTCGGGAAAGCAGCAGGGATTCGGCGCACCCGGGGGCAAGCTCAGCGTCCGCGGGGCGCGCGTCCACAATCTCAAGAACATCGATCTCGACATCCCGCGCGACTCCCTCGTCGTGTTCACAGGGCTCTCGGGGTCGGGCAAGTCGAGCCTCGCGTTCGACACGATCTTCGCCGAGGGTCAGCGCCGCTACGTCGAGTCGCTGAGCGCCTACGCGCGCCAGTTCCTCGGTCAGGTCGACCGGCCCGACGTCGACTTCATCGAGGGTCTCAGCCCTGCCGTGTCGATCGATCAGAAGTCGACCAACCGCAACCCCCGCTCCACCGTCGGCACGATCACGGAGATCTACGACTACATGCGCCTGCTGTGGGCGCGCATCGGGGTCCCGCACTGTCCCGAGTGCGGCGAGATCATCCAGCGGCAGACGGTGCAGCAGATCGCCGACCAGCTCATGGAGCTGCCCGAGCGCACGCGGTACCAGATCGTGGCGCCCGTCGTCTCGCAGAAGAAGGGCGAGTTCGTCGACCTCTTCAAGGAGCTCGGTGCGAAGGGATACGCGCGCGCCATCGTCGACGGCGAGCTCGTGCAGCTCGCCGAGCCGCCCGTCCTCAAGAAGAGCTACAAGCACGACATCGCGGTCGTCGTCGACCGACTCGTCGCCGCCCCCGACATCCTGAGTCGGGTCACCGACTCCGTCGAGACCGCCCTCGGCCTCGCCGGAGGCACGATGCAGGTCAACTTCGTCGACGGCGAAGGCGACGACGCGTGGCAGAGCTTCTCCGAGAAGCTCGCGTGCCCCAACGGGCATCCGCTCCAGCTCACCGAGATCGAGCCGCGCACCTTCTCCTTCAACGCGCCGTTCGGCGCCTGCCCCACCTGCTCGGGCCTGGGCACCCGCATGTCGGTCGACGTCGAGCTCATGCTGGGCGACGAGGAGCTCTCGATCGCCGAGGGCGTGCTGCTGCCGTGGACGACGCAGGGCAAGGGTCTCTTCCAGTACTACGAGCGTCTGCTCGAGGGCCTCGCCCGCGACCTGAACTTCTCGCTCGACACCCCCTGGAAAGACCTCCGGGTCGACGTGCAGGATGCCGTCCTCCGCGGCGAGGACTACAAGGTCACCGTCAAGTGGAAGAACCGCTACGGCCGTGAGATGCGGTACGCGTCGGGCTTCGAGGGCGTCGTGCCCTACATCGAGCGCCAGTACCTGCAGGCCGAGTCCGACACGCAGCGCCAGCGCTGGTCGGAGTATCTGCGCGAAGTGCCGTGCCCGGCCTGCGACGGCAACCGCCTCAAGCCCGAAGTGCTCGCCGTCATGGTGCACGGGCACTCGATCGCCGAGGCATCCCGCCTCAGCCTCGCCGACGCCCAGGGGTTCTTCGCGAACCTGGAGCTGACCGACCGCGAGGCCAAGATCGCGGCCGCCGTCCTGCGCGAGATCCGCGCGCGGCTCGACTTCCTCATCCAGGTCGGACTGACCTACCTCAGCCTCAGCCGCTCCGCCGGCTCGCTGTCGGGCGGCGAGGCGCAGCGCATCCGCCTCGCCACGCAGATCGGCTCGGGGCTGACGGGCGTGCTGTACGTGCTCGACGAACCCTCGATCGGCCTGCACCAGCGCGACAACCGCCGGCTCATCGAGACTCTGCTCACCCTTCGCGACCTGGGGAACACGCTGATCGTCGTCGAACACGACGAGGAGACCATCCACGCCGCCGACTGGGTCGTCGACATCGGACCTCGCGCGGGTGTGCACGGTGGCGACGTCGTGCATTCGGGCCCCCTCGCCTCACTCCTGGAGGATCGCAACTCGATCACCGGCGACTACCTCTCGGGCCGCCGGGAGATCCCGACGCCGAAGAAGCGCCGAAAGATCGACAAGAGCCGCCAGATCACGGTCGTCGGGGCGCGCGAGAACAATCTTCAGAACGTCACGGTCGACTTCCCGCTCGGCGTGCTGACGGCGGTCACCGGCGTCAGCGGGTCGGGAAAGTCGTCGCTGGTCAACGGCATCCTCTACGAAGTGCTCGCGACACGGCTCAACGGCGCCCGGCGGGTGGCGGGCAAGCACACGCGGGTCGTGGGGCTCGACAACCTCGACAAGGTCGTGCACGTCGACCAGGCGCCGATCGGTCGCACACCGCGATCGAACCCGGCGACCTACACGGGCGTCTTCGACCGCATCCGCACGCTGTTCAGCGAGACGCTCGAGGCGAAGGCGCGTGGCTACCAGCCGGGCAGGTTCAGCTTCAACGTCAAGGGCGGACGCTGCGACGCGTGCTCCGGCGACGGCACGATCAAGATCGAGATGAACTTCCTCCCCGACGTCTACGTCGACTGCGAGGTCTGCCACGGCAAGCGCTACAACCGCGACACGCTCTCGGTGCACTACAAGGGCAAGAACATCGCCGAGGTGCTCGAGATGTCGATCGCGGATGCCGCGGAGTTCTTCGAGCCGATCCAGGCCATCCACCGCTACCTGCGCACACTCGTCGACGTGGGGCTCGGCTACGTGCGGCTCGGGCAGTCCGCCACGACGCTCTCCGGGGGCGAGGCGCAGCGCGTCAAGCTCGCGACCGAGCTGCAGCGCCGCTCCAACGGTCGCTCGATCTACGTCCTCGACGAACCCACGACGGGTCTGCACTTCGAAGATACGCGTCGTCTGCTCGAGGTGCTCAGCGAGCTCGTCGACAAGGGCAACACGGTCATCGTGATCGAGCACAACCTCGACGTCATCAAGTCGGCGGACTGGATCATCGACCTCGGCCCCGAGGGCGGATCCGGCGGCGGCACGATCGTGGCGACGGGCACTCCCGAGCAGGTCGCGCGCAAGGAGGCGAGCCACACCGGTCGCTTCCTCGCCGAGATCCTCCCGGGCCGCCAGTCGGCCGTCGAAGCGCGCAAGGCGGGCTGAGCACCAGGGCATGGCTGACCAGCTTCCGTACAAGCCGAAGGCGGGGGAGATCCCCACCCATCCGGGCGTGTACCGCTTCCGCGACGGCGACGGACGGGTGCTGTACGTCGGCAAGGCCAAGAACCTGCGCGCGCGCCTGTCGAACTACTTCGCGCCGCTGCGCACCCTGCACGAGCGCACGCGGCGGATGGTGCTGACCGCGGCATCCGTCGAGTGGACCGTCGTCGGCAGCGACGTCGACTCCCTGCAGCTCGAGTACCAATGGATCAAGGAGTTCGACCCGCCCTTCAACGTCCGGTACAAGGACGACAAGTCCTATCCGTTCATGGCGATCACCCTCGGCGACGAGGCCCCGCGCGTCATCGTGACGCGCAACCACCGCATCCCGGGGGCGAAGTACTTCGGTCCGTACCCGAAGGTGTGGGCGGTGCACGACACGATCGACCTCATGATCCGGGTGTTCCCGATCCGCACGTGCTCGGATTCCTCGTACAAGAAGGCGATGGCCACGGGGAGGCCGTGCTTCCCCGGCCAGATCGGACGCTGCGGCGGACCCTGCTCCATGAAGGTCACGATCGAGGAGCACCGTGCGATCGTCGACGACTTCGTCTCGTTCATGGCGGGCGGCGATCAGCGGTTCGCGAAGGAGCTGACGGCACGCATGCGCGAGGCGTCGGCGGCCATGGACTACGAGTCGGCCGCGGTCTATCGCGACAAGCTCCAGGCGATCGAGGCCGTGCTCAACAAGAGCGCGCTCGTGCTGGCGCCCGACACCGACGCCGATCTGTTCGGCATCGCCGAAGACGAGCTCGCTGCGACGGTGCAGCACTTCGTGGTGAGGGGCGGCAGGGTGCGCGGCGTGCGCGCCACGACGATCGAGAAGGAGCTCGACATCTCCGGCGCCGACCTCGTCGATCAGGTGCTGCAGCGCACCTACGGTGCAGCGGCGGCCTCCGACATCCCGCGCCAGGTGCTGGTGCCGGCGCTTCCCGACGACGCCGAGGAGCTCGAGCAGTGGCTGCGCGACAAGCGGGGGCGCAACGTCTCGCTCCAGGTCGCGCAGCGCGGGCGCAAGGCCGACCTCCTGCGCACCGCGACGCTGAACGCGCAGCAGGCGCTGATGCTGCACAAGACCCGGCGCACGAGCGACTACGTGGCTCGCTCGCAGGCGCTCACCGACCTCCAGGAGGCGCTCGGACTGGCCGACGCGCCCCTGCGCATCGAGTGCTTCGACGTGTCGCACCTCAGCGGCACCAACGTGGTCGCCTCGATGGTCGTCTTCGAAGACGGGCTTCCGCGCAAAGACCAGTACCGCTCGTTCGGGGTGCCGGAGACGACCGACGACACCGACTCGATGTACCAGGTGCTCATGCGCCGTCTCGCGTATCTCGATCGACCCGAAGAGGTCGAACCCGAACCCGAGGTCACCGACGACGGGGAAGTCGTCACGACGAAGAAGCGCCCGCGCTTCGCGTACCGCCCGCAGCTTCTCGTCGTCGACGGCGGACAGCCGCAGGTGGAGGCCGCGGCACGCGCCCTCCGCGACGCCGGCCACGAAGAGGTCGCCCTGTGCGGCATCGCCAAGCGACTCGAGGAGGTGTGGCTGCCAGGGGAGGAGTACCCCGTCATCCTGCCGCGCACCTCCGAAGCGCTGTACCTCCTCCAGCGCTTGCGCGACGAGGCCCACCGCTTCGCGATCACCCATCAGCGCAAGCGCCGCCGGCGCGACATCCAGAGCGTGCTCGCCGAGATCCCGGGTCTCGGCGACGCCCGCATCAAGGCGCTGCTCCGGCACTTCGGCTCGGTCGCCGCGCTCAAGCAGGCCACGCCCGAAGAGATCACCGAGCTGCCCGGTGTCGGTCCGAAGCTCGCCGCCGCCATCCACGCGCACCTGAGCGACGCGACCACCGCCGCGTGATCGCTAGGCTGGAACCACACGACGGGGGTTTCATGGTGGAGCAGGACAACCGCGACAGAGGCGAGATCCTCATCGTGACGGGGATGTCGGGGGCCGGTCGCACGACGGCGGCCAACGCGCTCGAAGATCTCGACTGGTACGTGGTCGACAACCTGCCCCCGCAGATGCTCAAGCCGCTGCTGGAGCTCACCGGCCGTGCCGGTGACGCGCTGCCGAAGGTGGCGGTCGTCGTCGACGTGCGCGGACGCGATCTCTTCGCGCAGCTCCCCGAGGTGACCCGCGCCTTGCGCGACGCCCGGCAGCAGCTCCGGGTCATGTTCCTGGATGCCTCCGACGACGTCCTCGTGCGTCGATTCGAAGCCGTCCGGCGGCCGCACCCCCTCCAGGGCGACGGCACGATCGTCGACGGCATCCGGGCCGAGCGGGCGCGCCTGGCCGCCATCCGCGAGAGCGCCGACGTCATCATCGACACGTCGGACTTCAACATCCATCAGCTCGCGACGGCCGTGATCGACCTGTTCTCCGAAGAGGGCTCCGCCCGCCACGCCCTCACGATCCAGAGCTTCGGCTTCAAGTACGGCCTTCCCGCCGACGCCGACCTCGTGGCGGACATGCGGTTCCTCCCGAATCCGTTCTGGAGCGCCGATCTGCGCGCGCTCACCGGTGAGGACGACGCCGTCCGCGACTACGTCCTCGCGCAGCCGGGCGCGCTCGAATTCATCGACGCGTACGCCGCCGCCCTCGTTCCGGTCCTCGAGGGGTACCAGCGCGAGAACAAGCGCCACTCCGTCGTCGCGATCGGGTGCACGGGCGGAAAGCACCGCTCGGTCGTGATGGCCCGCCAGCTCGCTGCGCGGCTCCAGAACGTCCCCGGCGTCGCTGTGCGGGTCAAGGACCGCGACCTCGGCCGGGAGTAGCCCACGCGCGGGGGCGGGTAGGCTGTTCCTTCGTCCCCACCCCTGACTGCCGCAAGGAGAGCTGTGTCGCTGACCGCTGACGTGAAGGCCGAGCTGACAACCGTGCGCGATCCGCGCCCGTCGGCGCGTGTCGCCGAACTCACGTCGCTTCTGCGGTTCTCCGGGGGGCTCCACTCGATCGCGAACCGCGTGGCCGTGGAGGCCGAGCTCGATTCCGACGTGCTCGCACGCCGTGTGGCACGCGATCTCATGGAGATCTACGGCGTCCGTCCCGAGCTCGTGCACGTGCAGGGCTCCGGCGGACGCACCGGGTCGCACTACGCCGTCCGGGTGATCGAGGGCGGCGAGACGCTCGCGCGTCAGACCGGCCTGCTCGACCAGCGCCGGCGTCCGGTGCGGGGCCTTCCCAACAAGCTCACGACCGGTGCCCGCCCCGACCTCGCCGCCGTCTGGCGCGGTGCGTTCCTCGCGGCGGGATCGCTCTCCGAACCGGGTCGTTCGGCCGCTCTCGAAGTGACGTGCCCGTCGGGTGAGGCCGCGATGGCCCTCGTGGGCGCCGCGCACCGCCTCGGCATCCCCGCGAAGGCCCGCGAGGTCCGCGGCGTGCCGCGCGTCGTGGTGCGCGAGGGGGAGGCGATCCGCCAGGCACTCGCCGAGATGGGTGCGCGCCGTGCCGCCGCCGACTGGGATCAGCTCCGCCAGCGCCGCGAGGTGCGCGCGGGCGTGAACCGCCTGGTGAACTTCGACGACGCGAACCTCCGTCGTTCGGCTCAGGCCGCCGTCGCCGCGTGCGCACGCGTCGAGCGCGCGCTGGAGATCCTCGCCGACGAGGTTCCCGAGCACCTGCGCGAAGCGGGGGAGCTGCGCCTCTCGCACCGCGACGCGAGCCTCGACGAACTGGGTCACCACGCCGACCCGCCCCTCACGAAGGACGCCGTCGCCGGCCGCATCCGTCGCCTGCTCGCGATGGCCGACAAGAAGGCCGAGATCGACGGCATCCCGGGCACGGAGTCCGCCGTGCCGGCCGGCATGGAGGACTGAGCTCCGCTCGTCCCTCGCGTTACTCCGCGACTTCGTGGGAAGCAACCCCACGACGGCGGTGTTGCCCTCTCGGTAGGATGACATTCGGTCACCCCCGCCGTGTGGACACGTTCCCGCGCGGCGCCGACAGGAAGAAGTGAACATGGCGAAGTACACCTTGCCCGACCTCCCGTACGACTACGCGGCTCTGGAGCCGCACATCAGCGCATCGATCATGCAGCTGCATCACGACAAGCACCACCAGGCGTACGTGACGGGCGCGAACACCGCGCTCGAGCAGCTCGCCGAGGCGCGCGACAAGGGCGACTTCGCCTCGGTGAACAAGCTCGAGAAGGACCTCGCGTTCAACCTCGGCGGTCACACGAACCACTCGATCTTCTGGACGAACATGTCGCCGGACGGCGGCGACAAGCCCACCGGCGAGCTCGAGTCCGCGATCACCGACCACTTCGGATCGTTCGACAAGTTCACGGCGCACTTCACCGCCGCCGCGCTCGGCGTGCAGGGGTCGGGCTGGGCGGGTCTGTTCTGGGACTCGATCGGCGAGAACCTCATCATCCAGCAGTTCTTCGACCAGCAGTCGCAGTTCGCGGCGGGCACGGTGCCGCTGCTGCTCCTGGACGTCTGGGAGCACGCGTACTACCTCGACTACAAGAACGTGCGCGCAGACTACGTCAAGGCGTTCTGGAACATCGCGAACTGGTCCGATGTGCAGGCGCGCTTCGCCCGCGCGCAGACTCAGACCGCAGGCCTGCTCGTCTGATCGCACTCGCGTGAACGGATGCCCGGACCACCCGCACAGGGTGCTCCGGGCATTCGTGTGAACAGCAGACGAACACGACCGATTTCGGGACCTTCGTCCCTCGTCGCCGAGAGGCGCCCTGCGGTAGTGTCGGACCAGGTGAGGATGCCCACGGTCCCGCCCGAGCGGGCCGGATCGCAGCATCCTCCCGTTGTATAGAGAAGATCGCGCGGCAGGTGTGCCGATCAGGTGCTACCGGCGCGAGTGATATCGGGAGACACACCGTGACTGTCAAGATCGGAATCAACGGCTTCGGCCGCATCGGACGCAACTTCCTGCGGGCCGCCCTCGAACAGGGCGCCGACCTCGAGATCGTGGCGGTGAACGACCTCACCGACAACAAGACCCTCGCCCACCTGCTCAAGTACGACTCCGTCGGCGGTCGCCTCGACGCCGAGGTGTCGTACGACGCCGACTCGATCACGGTGAACGGCAAGGCCATCAAGGTGTTCGAAGAGCGCGACCCGGCCAACCTGCCCTGGGGCGAGCTCGGAGTGGACATCGTCATCGAGTCGACCGGCCGCTTCACGAACGCCGCCGACGCGAAGAAGCACATCGCCGGTGGCGCGAAGAAGGTCATCATCTCGGCGCCGGGCACCGACGTCGACGGCACGTTCGTCATGGGCGTCAACGACGGCGACTACGACAACGCCACCATGAACGTCATCTCCAACGCGTCGTGCACGACGAACTGCCTCGCCCCGCTCGCGCAGGTCTTCAACGATGCGTTCGGCATCGAGCGCGGCTTCATGATGACCGCGCACGCCTACACGGCCGACCAGAACCTCCAGGACGGCCCCCACGGCGACCTGCACCGCGCGCGCGCAGCCGCGCTCAACATCGTCCCCGCCTCGACGGGTGCCGCGAAGGCCATCGGCCTCGTGCTCCCGGAGCTCCAGGGCAAGCTGAGCGGCTCGTCGTACCGTGTGCCGATCCCCACCGGCTCGATCGTCGACCTCACGATCATCACCCCCACCGAGGGCCTGACCGTCGACACGATCAACGCCGCGTACGAGAAGGCGGCCGCCGAGGGATCCCTCGTCGGATACCTCAAGTACAACACCGACGCGATCGTCTCGACCGACATCGTGAAGGACCCGCACTCGTCGATCTTCGACGCCGGTCAGACCAACGTCTCGGGCAACCTCGTCAAGGTCTCCGCCTGGTACGACAACGAGTGGGGCTACTCGAACCGTCTCGTCGACCTCGCAGAACTCGTCGCCGAGAAGCTCTGATCTCAGTCATGGCTCTGCGCACCCTCGATTCGCTGGGTTCGCTCGCAGGCAAGCGCGTCATCGTCCGTGTCGACTTCAACGTCCCCCTGAAGGACGGCGTCATCACGGACGATGGCCGCGTGCGTGCAGCGCTTCCCACGCTGAACCACCTCATCAACCAGGGCGCGCGGGTCATCGCCTGCTCGCACCTGGGCCGCCCCGACGGGGCGCCCGACGCCAAGTTCAGCCTCGCGCCGGTCGCTCAGCGGCTGTCCGAGCTGCTCGGCAAGCCCGTCGCGTTCGCCCGTGACACGGTGGGGGAGTCGGCACAGGATGCCGTTGCCGCCCTCGAAGACGGAGATGTCGCCGTCATCGAGAACCTCCGCTTCAACCCCGGCGAGACCGCGAAGGACGACGCCCAGCGTCGCGCCTTCGCGGAGGAGCTGGCTCAGCTCGGCGACGTGCTCGTGTCGGACGGCTTCGGCGTCGTGCACCGCAAGCAGGCCTCGGTCTACGATCTGGCCGAGATCCTGCCGTCGGCCGCCGGCTACCTCATCGAGAAGGAGGTCGACGTCCTCGACCGCCTGACCGAGAACCCGGAGCGTCCGTACGCGGTCGTGCTCGGCGGGTCGAAGGTGAGCGACAAGCTGGGCGTCATCGCCCACCTCCTGCCTCGCGCCGACAAGATCCTCGTGGGCGGCGGAATGCTCTTCACGTTCCTCGCCGCGCAGGGCTTCCCGGTGGGCAAGTCGCTGCTCGAATCGGACCAGATCGAAACGGTCCGCGGCTACATGGAGGCGGCGAAGGAGCGCGGCGTCGAGCTGATCCTCCCGGTCGACGCCGTCATGGCCGAGTCGTTCGGACCGGATGCCGCGCATGTCGTGGCGCCCGCGGACGCGCTCGAGGAGACGGCGTTCGGCGCCGACGGACTGGGCCTGGACATCGGGCCCGAGACGGCGAAGCTCTTCGCGGACGCGATCCGCTCGTCGAGGACGGTCTTCTGGAACGGCCCCATGGGCGTGTTCGAGATGCCCGCGTTCGCCGAAGGCACCCGCGTCGTCGCCAAGGCGCTGACGGATGTCGAAGGCCTGAGCGTGGTCGGAGGCGGCGACTCGGCCGCGGCCGTGCGCCAGCTCGGCTTCGCCGACAGCGACTTCGGTCACATCTCCACGGGCGGTGGCGCGAGCCTGGAGTTCCTCGAAGGCAAGAAGCTACCCGGACTGGAGGTCCTCGGATGGTCGGCGTGAACAGACAGCCCCTCATCGCGGGCAACTGGAAGATGAACCTCGACCACCTCCAGGCGGTCGCCTTCGTCCAGAAGCTCGACTGGTCGCTGAAGGATGCCAAGCACGACGCGGGCACTGTCGAGGTGGCGGTCTTCCCGCCCTTCACGGACCTCCGCACCGTGCAGATCCTGCTCGACCAGGACAAGATCGAGTTCGCGCTCGGCGCGCAGGATCTGTCGACCCACGACTCCGGTGCCTACACCGGCGAGATCTCGGGTGCATTCCTGAAGAAGCTCAACGCGTCGTACGTCATCATCGGCCACTCGGAGCGTCGTGACTACCACGCGGAGACCGACGAGGTCGTGGCGGCCAAGGTACAGGCGGCGCTGAAGCACGGGCTCGTGCCCGTGATCTGCGTCGGCGAGACGCTGGAGCAGCGCGAGCAGTCCGGTCCCACCGCGGTATCGGTCGGTCAGCTGGAGGTCGCCCTGGAGGGTGTGGCCGCCGGTGCCGAGATCGTCGTGGCGTACGAGCCGGTCTGGGCGATCGGCACGGGCCAGGTGGCCTCGCCCGAGCAGGCGCAGGAGGTCTGCGCGGCGCTGCGTGCCGTCGTGGCCGACAAGCTCGGTCAGGATGCCGCGGATCGCACGCGCATCCTGTACGGCGGGTCGGTCAAGTCCGGCAACATCGCGAGCTTCATGCGCGAGCCCGATGTCGACGGCGCCCTCGTCGGTGGGGCGAGCCTCCTCGTCGACGAGTTCGCCGCCATCATCCGCTACCAGAAGCACGTCGGCGTCTGACGACACCACGGAGAGGGCCCGCTGACCGCGTGACGGTCGGCGGGCCCTCTCGCCGTCTCTTGAGCTACTTCGACTCGGTGGTCGTTCCGGCGGGTGACGAGAACGCCGGCGCTCCCTTGAGGCGGTAGTCGAGCCACGAGATCAGCGTGCGCTGCGAGAGCTGCAGCTGGGTGCCTCGGCTGATTCCGCCGCGGTCGCATCCGATGCCGAAGAACGCCGACGAATCGACGAATCCGCAGTGGTAGCCGCCGGTGATCGACACCCATGTCGAGGGCGTCGGCGCATTCTGGAAGATCTTGCGCGTGGAGGACGGCGCGACGACGGTGTCGGAGGTGCCGGTCACGAAGAGCGACGGCACCCGCAGCTGGGTCGCGGCCGATGTCGAGGACGGCCGGGTCTCGGCGGCGGCGAGGGTCGCCACCGCGTCGATGTCGGGCTGCCGGGAGCCGGCCAGCACCGCTGCTCCTCCGCCCATGGAGTGCCCGGCGACGGCATCGAGAGTGGGATGAGCGTTGGGCTGCGTGCGGTGTCCCCACGCGATCGCCGCGCGGAGGTCGTCGGCGAGGGCGCCGTGGTTGGGCAGGAGCCCGGTCTGCGTCTCCGGAGCGATCACGATGTACCCGCTCGCCGCGAGGGCGGCGAGGGTGGAGGCGTACCGCGACGTGGACTGCACGAAGCCGTGGCCGAAGCCGACGACGGGGTACGAGCCGGGAGCCGAACCCGTCGGCTGCACCATCCGAGCCGTGAAGGTGCGGCCGTTCTGCGACACGGTGACGGTGGATGTCGCGACGGGGAGCCCCTGGGCGACGGTGACCGCAGACGGCGGCTGAACCGCCCCGTGGGCGGCGGGAGTGGCGGTGAGGGTGAGGAGGGCGGCCAGCGTGATGACGACGATGCGGCGGTGCATGCTCGGATGATACGCCGCACCGCTCGCGGGAGCGACGGCCGAGGCGGGCCTGTGGAGAGGCCGCGTCACTCGGGTCGAGTCGCAGCCCGGCCTGACGGTATAATGAACACTTGTGCGATCCGACGGGTCGCAGCGAAAGGCTTCTACGACTGTGCAGATCCTCGAGTTCGTCCTGCAGGTGATCCTCGGTATCACGAGCCTCCTGCTGACCCTCCTCATCCTGCTCCACAAAGGGCGCGGCGGCGGCCTCTCCGACATGTTCGGCGGCGGCATGACCTCGGCGATGGGCTCTTCGGGCCTCGCCGAGCGCAACCTCAACCGATTCACGATCGTGCTCGCACTCGTCTGGTTCGTCGCGATCGTCGCGCTCGGACTCATCACGAAATTCCAGGTGATCTGATGGCTACCGGCGGCAACGCGATCCGAGGCACCCGAGTCGGTGCCGGCCCGATGGGCGAGCAGGACCACGGCTTCCACGCGGAACGCGTCGCCGTTCCCTACTGGGATGCCCTCGGCAACGAGACCGTGCGGTACTTCGCCGCCGGGATCGCGGAAGAGGAGATCCCCGACACGATCGACTCGCCGCACTCGGGGCTGCCGGCCGGCCGCGACAAGGAGAACCCTCCGGCTCTCGCGAAGACCGAGCCCTACAAGACGCACCTCGCCTACGTGAAGGAGCGTCGCACGGAGGAAGAGGCCGAGACCCTCCTCGGCGACGCCCTGCAGCAGGTGCGCGAGCGCCGCGGCGACGCCTGAACACACCACAGCCTCACCAGGAACGGGATGCCTCGGCATCCCGTTCTTCGTATCCGGATCGGGCTCAGTACTCTCCGTCGATGAGCTGCGGCGGGACCTGCTGCGCGGCTTCCTGGTCGACGAAGAAGATCGTGCGCTTGCGGCCCTTCGCCCCCGCTGCGGGGACGCTCTGGTAGCTCGCACCGGCGAGGGCGAGGCCGAGAGCCGACGCCTTGTCGTGGCCTGCCAGCACCATCCACACGCGCTTGGACGAGTTGATGACCGGCCGCGTGAGGGTGATGCGTTCCGCGGGAGGCTTGGGGGAGTCGCGCACGGGCACGACGGTGCGGTCGGTCACCTGGATCTCGGGACGATCGGGGAAGAGCGACGCGATGTGCGCGTCGGGTCCGACCCCGAGGAAGCACACGTCGAAGGACGGCCACGGATCGTCGTCCGACCCGAAACGCGCCAGTTCGGCCGCGTACGCATCGGCTCCGGCATCGAGGTCGACACCGTCATCGCTCGCCGCGATCGAGTGGATGTTCTCCGCGGGAACGTCGATGAGATCGAGCAGCGCTGCGCGTGCGCCCTTCTCGTTGCGGTCGGCGTGACCGCGCGGAACGAACCGCTCGTCGTTCCACCAGAAGTGCACCCGCGACCAGTCGATCGAGTCGCGCTCGGGGTTGCGGCCGGCCGCCGCGAGCACGGCGATCCCGATGGCGCCGCCCGTGAGCGAGACATGGACCTTCTTGCCCTGCGCCACTCGTTTGGCGACGCGGCCGAGGAAGCGGGATGCGACCGAATCTGCGAGGGTCTGCGGATCCGGCGTGATCACAACGCGCTTCTCAGCGTAGAACTCAGCCATGCGTCTCCTGCGTCGCCGCTCCCAAGAGCTCCCAGCCCTCGGTGATGACTCGACCATACAGGACGTCGGGATCGAGCCGTCGGAGCTCCTCGGCGAGGCATTCGCGGAGTGTCCGACGCGGCAGCACGAGATCGTGGCGCGGCTGACCCGGCTGCGTGAGGCACGCGATCGCGGCACTCGCCCGGTCGAGCACGACCTCGCCGCTGGCACGGACCAGCCGGACGGACTTGATGCCGTCGGACCACTCGTCTTCGGGAAGGTACTTCCAATCGACGGGCACGTCGAGCATCAGGCGGAGCCACGCGGCGAGGAGCGCCGTGGACGGCGAGCTGCTCGCACCGCGCACCTCGACGGCCGTCACAGGCTCGAACGGCGGCTGATCGAGCACGGCGGCGAGCTGCTCGCGCCAGTGGGTCAGTCGCGTCCAGGCCAGGTCGGTGTCGCCGGGCGCGTGGTTGGCGCCGAGCGCCGCGAGGCGGTGCTTGTCGTACGGGCGCGTCGAGGCATCCGTGATCCGTCGCGCCGCGATCCGACCGAGAGGCGACTCGGAGGGGACGAGCGGCGGATCGGCCGGCCACCAGGCCACCACCGGTGCGTCGGGGAGCAGCAGTCCGGTCACGAGGCTCTCGGTGTTGCTTCCGGCGGCGCCCGTGGCGCGCAGGACCACGACCTCGCTGGCCCCGGCGTCTCCGCCCACGCGGATCTGCGCGTCGAGGCGGGGGTCGCCGTCGTCATCGCCCAGCATGAGCACGATGACGCGCATCGGATGCTCGCGTGACGCATCGTTCGCGGCTTCGATGACCTCCTCCTCGGCCCCGTGGCGGGTGGCGATGATGAGGGTGAGGACGCGTCCGAGGGCGACGGCGCCGCCCTCTTCGCGCACGCTCACGAGCGAGCGCGAGATCTTGCTGACCGTCGTGTCGGGAAGTTCGATGATCACGGACGCCTCCACGTGCGGCCGTCGCGGGCCAAGAGTTCATCGGCCGAGGGAGGACCCCACGAGCCGGGGGAGTACTGCTCCAGCGGTCCGCCCTGCGCGTGCCAGTACTCCTCGATCGGATCCAGGATCTTCCAGGAGAGCTCGACCTCCTCGTGGCGCGGGAAGAGCGGGGGGTCGCCCAGCAGGACGTCGAGGATGAGCCGCTCGTACGCCTCGGGGCTCGCCTCGGTGAACGCGTGGCCGTAGCCGAAGTCCATCGTGACGTCGCGCACCTCGGTGCCGGCGCCGGGGACCTTCGAGCCGAAGCGGATCGTCACGCCCTCGTCGGGCTGCACCCGGATCACGAGGGCGTTCTGGCCCTGCTCGGTCGTCTGGCTGCGCGAGAACAGCTGCTGCGGAGCCCGCTTGAACACGACGGCGATCTCGGTCACGCGTCGGCCCAGGCGCTTGCCGGTGCGCAGGTAGAACGGCACATCGGCCCATCGGCGCGTGTTGATCTCGAGCTTGATGGCGGCGTACGTCTCCGTCACGGAGTCCTTCGCCATGCCGTCTTCCTCGAGGAATCCGAGCACCTGCTCGCCGCCCTGCCACCCGCCCGCGTACTGTCCGCGCGCGGTCGCCGTCGAGAGGTCGTCGGGTAGGCGGACGGCCGCGAGCACCTTCTCCTTCTCCGCCCGGAGCTCCTTCGCGTCGAACGAGATGGGCTCCTCCATCGCGGTCAGCGCGAGGAGCTGCAGCAGGTGGTTCTGGATGACGTCGCGCGCGGCCCCGATGCCGTCGTAGTAGCCGGCGCGACCGCCGACCCCGATGTCCTCGGCCATCGTGATCTGCACGTGGTCGACGTAGTTGCGGTTCCACAGCGGCTCGTACAGCTCGTTCGCGAAGCGCAGCGCGAGGATGTTCTGCACCGTCTCCTTGCCGAGGTAGTGGTCGATGCGGAAGATCGAGTCGGCGGGGAAGGCCGAGCGGAGGGCGTCGTTCAGAGCGCGCGCGGAATCGAGATCGTGGCCGAACGGCTTCTCGATGACCACGCGGCGCCATCCGTCGACGTCGTCGGCGTGCTCGTCGACGAGACCCGAGTCCTTCAGCTGCTTCGCGACGAGCGGGAAGTCCTTCGGCGGGATCGACAGGTAGTAGGCGTGGTTGCCCATCGTGCCCCGCTCGACGTCGAGCTTCTCGACGGTCTCGCGGAGTCGGGCGAACGACTCGGGGTCGTCGAACGTGCCCTGCACGAAACGGATGCCCTGCAGCAGCTGCTGCCACGTCTCCTCTCGGAACTCGGTGCGCGCGTACTGCCGCACCGCGTCGTGCACGACCTGCGCGAAGTCCTGATCCTCCCAATCGCGCCGCGCGAAGCCCACGAGGGCGAAGCCCGGCGGCAGGAGTCCGCGGTTGGCGAGGTCGTACACGGCGGGCATGAGCTTCTTGCGCGACAGGTCGCCTGTCACGCCGAAGATGACCAGTGCGCTGGGCCCCGCGATGCGGTTGAGGCGGCGGTCTTCGGGGTCGCGCAGGGGATTGTGCCCGCGCGAGATCTCGACGGTCATGGAACGGCGGCTCCTACTGTGCGGCTTCGAAGAGCGTGAGCACTTCGAGCTGCGGATCGGTGAGAGTGAGGGTCACGACGGGCCGGCCGTGCGCGGCGAGCACGCTCGCGTCGCCCGAGGCCTGCGCCTCGATGAGCTGGCCGAACGTGAAGGGGCGCCCGGGGATCTCGAGGTCGACGTCGGTGCGCTCCAGGATCTGCAGGAACACGCCGTTGGCCGGTCCGCCCTTGTGGTACTGGCCCGTGGAGTGGAGGAACCGCGGTCCCCAGCCGAACGTCGTGGGCCGACCGGAGTCGGCTGCGACGAGTTCGCGGAGCCCGGCGAGCTGAGGCAGGTGCAGGCGGTCGACGTAGGCCTGCACCGACACGTACCCGTCGGCGGGCACGAGCGCCCACAGCGCGTCGAGGACGCCGGCCAGGGTCCCGGATGCGGCGAGCGAGGCATCCGTCGTGCGGATCTCCACGCCGTCCGTCGAGAACGCCGGGGGCGTGGGCTCGGGGCGGGCGTCGAGGAGTCCGCGGGTCGCGATCTTGGCCGACTCGACGTCGGGCTGATCGAACGGGTTGATGCCCAGCATCCGGCCGGCGATCGCCGTGGCGAACTCCCACACCAGGAACTGCGCGCCGAGCGAGCCGCTCATGAGCACTTCGCCGTGGTGACGCTCGAAGAGGTGGAACTCTCCGGCCTCGTCGACGAACCGGACGATCTGCACGTCGGCGGGCGGGTTCTCGGTCTCGGGCGAGACCGGGAGCAGTACGACGGGGAGGATGCCCACGCCGTCCTTGCCGGTGGATTCGGCGACGAGCTGCTCGATCCAGTCCGGCAGTCCGACGATGTGCGTGCCGTCGCTCACGAGTCCGAGCTTGTCCTTGCGCGGCTCGCCACCGGCGATCGCCGCCGCCAGCACGAGCGCGGGGTTCTCGCGGCCGTCGATCGAGAGCTCCAGCAGGGAGGCCTCGGCCTCGTCGAGCAGCTCGCCGACGTCGGCGCCCGCGAGGCCCGAGGGCACGAGCCCGAACGCGGTGAGCGCCGAGTAGCGGCCGCCGACCGTGGGGTCGGCGGTGAAGACGCGGTAGCCGTCGGCGCGCGCGGATTCCTCCAGCGGCGACCCGGGATCGGTGACGACGACGATCCGCTCGGCCGGGTCGATGCCGAGGTCGCGGAACGCGGCCTCGAACGCGCGCTTGGCCGAGTCGGTCTCCACGGTGGAGCCGGACTTCGACGACACGACGAGCACGGTCTGGGCGAGGCCGCCGGTCTCGGGGTCGCCGTCGATCGCGGAGAGCACCTGTCCGGGAGCGGTCGAGTCGAGGATGACGAGCGGCACGCCCGCCGTCTGCGCGATGACCTCGGGCGCGAGGGAGGACCCTCCCATGCCCGCCAGGACGACGCGGGTCAGACCCTTCTCGACGAGCTCGGCGCGGAGGGCCTCGATCTCGGCCACGAGAGGACGCGACACGGCGACCGACTGCGTCCAGCCCAGGCGCTTCGAGGCCTCCTCCTCCGCGGCGGGGCCCCACAGGAACGCGTCGCCGGCGGAGATCCCCGAGGCGACGAGATCCGAGATCAGTCCAGGGACCGTCGCGTCGACGACCGACGCGACGTGCCCCGACAGGTGGATCGTGACGCTCACTTGTTCGCGGCCTCTGCGAGGGCGGTCGTGACGGTGCCCTGCAGGTCGTGCCACGAGGCGATGAACTTCTCGACGCCCTCGTCTTCGAGCACCTGGGTGACGTCGTCGATGTCGATTCCCGCGGCGGCGAGCTTGTCGAACACGTCGCGCGCGCCGGCGTAGGCGCCCGTGATGGTGTCGCCCGCGATGACGCCGTGGTCGAACGTCGCCTCGAGGGTCTTCTCGGGCATCGTGTTGACGGTGCCCGGGGCGACGAGCTCGGTGACGTAGAGGGTGTCGGGCAGAGCCGGGTCCTTGACGCCCGTGGACGCCCACAGCGGGCGCTGCACGTTGGCACCGGCCTTCACCAGGTCCTGCGCGCGCTTCTCGGCGAACTTCTTCTCGAACAGCTCGTAGGCGAGGCGCGCGTTCGCGACGCCGGCCAGCGACTTCAGCTCCCGCGCTTCGTCGGTGCCGACGGCGTCGAGGCGCTTGTCGACCTCGGTGTCGACGCGCGACACGAAGAACGAGGCGACGGAGTGGATGCTCGAGAGGTCGACGTCGCCGCCCTGCGCGCGCTCCAGGCCCGCCAGGTACGCGTCGATGACCTCGGAGTAGCGCTCGAGCGAGAAGATCAGGGTCACGTTGACGCTGATCCCGGCGGCGATGACCTCCGTGATGGCGGGCAGTCCGGCCTTGGTCGCGGGGATCTTGATGAGGACGTTCGGGCGGTCGACGGTCTTGTAGAGCGCCTTGGCCTGGGCGACGGTCGCGTCGGTGTCGTGCGCGAGGTCGGGGGAGACCTCGATCGACACGCGGCCGTCGACGCCGTCGGTGGCGTCGTAGACGGGGCGGAAGATGTCGCACGCGTTGCGCACGTCGTCCGTCGTCAGCGCGAAGATCGTGTCGTCGGTCGACGCGCCCTGAGCGGCGAGGCCGGCGATCTGCTCGTCGTACGAGTGGTCGCTCGCGTTGCCGATGGCACCCTGGAAGATCGTCGGGTTCGTCGTGACGCCCGAGACCGTGCGGCTCTCGATCAGCTCGGCGAGGTTGCCCGACGTGATGCGCGCGCGCGACAGGTCGTCGAGCCAGATGCTGACACCGGCGGCGGCGAGGTCCTGCGTGGGGGTGGTCATGCGTTGCTCTCCTTGAGGGACTCGCGCGCCGCTTCCACGACCGCGTCGGCGGTGATGCCGAACTTCTCGAACAGGGTCTTGTAGTCGGCGGACGCGCCGAAGTGCTCGATCGACACCGAGCGGCCGGTGTCGCCGACGATGCCGCGCCACGTGAGCGCGAGGCCCGCTTCGACCGACACGCGGGCCTTCACCGCCTTCGGGAGCACGGACTCCCGGTAGGCGGCATCCTGCTCGTCGAACCACTCGAGCGACGGTGCCGACACCACGCGGGCGTTGACGCCCTCGGCCGCGAGGGTCTCGCGGGCCGCGACGGCCAGCTGCACTTCGGAGCCGGTGGCGATCAGGATCACGTCCGGGGTGCCGCCCGGCGCCTCGGCGAGCACGTACGCACCCTTGACGGCGTTGCTCGCTGAGGCGAACACGTCACCGGAAGCCTCGCCCTCGCCGCGCGGGAACACCGGGATGTTCTGGCGGGTGAGCGCGAGACCGGCGGGTCCGGCGTGGCGGCGCAGGAGCTCGAGCCACACGACCGAGGTCTCGTTGGCGTCGGCGGGACGCACGACGGCGAGGTTCGGGATGGCGCGGAGCGTCGCGAGCTGCTCGATCGGCTGGTGCGTCGGGCCGTCCTCGCCGAGGGCGACGGAGTCGTGGGTCCACACGAAGATCGAGGGGATGTTCATCAGCGCGGCCAGGCGCACCGCGGGGCGCATGTAGTCGCTGAAGATCAGGAACGTGCCGCCGAACGCACGGGTCGGACCGTGCAGCAGGATGCCGTTGACGATCGCGCCCATCGCGTGCTCGCGGATGCCGAAGTGCAGCACGCGGCCGTAGGGATCGCCCGACCACTCGTGGGTGGACCACTCGGCGGGGATGAACGACTTCGCCGACTTGATCGTCGTGAGGTTCGACTCGGCGAGGTCGGCCGATCCGCCCCACAGCTCGGGGAGCTGGTCGGCGAGGGCGTTGATGACGACACCGGATGCCGCGCGCGTCGACACGTCCTTGCCGGCCTCGAACGTGGGGACCTCGATGTCGTCGGGGAGCTCGTTCGCGAGCAGGCGGTCCAGCAGCGCCTTGCGCTCGGGGTTCGCCTCGGCCCATGCGTCGAAGCGCGTGTTCCACTCGGCGTGCGCCGCGGCGCCCCGGTCCTTGAGGGCGCGGGTGTGCGCGATCACGTCGTCGGCGACCTCGAAGGTCTGCTCGGGGTCGAAGCCGAGCACCTTCTTGGTGGCCGCGAGCTCGTCGGCGCCGAGGGCGGAGCCGTGGATCTTGCCGGTGTTCTGCTTGCCCGGGGAGGGCCATCCGATGATCGTCTTCAGGATGATGAGCGAGGGCTTGGCGGTCTCGCCCTTGGCGGCGTCGATCGCGGCGTTGAGCGACGCGACATCCTCGATGTACTGACCGGTCTTCTTCCAGTCCACGGTCTGCACGTGCCATCCGTACGACTCGTACCGCTTCGCGACATCCTCCGTGAAGGCCACGTTCGTGTCGTCCTCGATCGAGATCTGGTTGGAGTCGTAGATCGCGATCAGGTTGCCGAGCTCCTGGTGACCCGCGAGCGAGCTCGCCTCGCTGGTGACGCCCTCCTGCAGGTCGCCGTCGCCGGCGATCACGTAGACGAAGTGGTCGAACGGGCTTGTGCCCGCGGCGGCCTCGGGGTCGAACAGGCCGCGCTCGTAGCGTGCCGCGTAGGCGAAGCCCACGGCGGAGGAGAGCCCCTGGCCGAGCGGGCCGGTCGTGATCTCGACGCCCTTCGTGTGGCCGTACTCGGGGTGGCCCGGGGTGAGCGAGCCCCACGTGCGCAGCGACTTGAGATCATCGAGCTCGAGTCCGAACCCGCCGAGGTACAGCTGCACGTACTGCGTGAGCGACGAGTGTCCCGCCGACAGGATGAACCGGTCGCGGCCGAGCCAATGCGTGTCGGACGGATCGTGGTTGAGCACGCGCTGGTAGAGCAGGTACGCCGCCGGCGCCAGACTCATCGCCGTGCCCGGGTGGCCGTTGCCCACCTTCTCAACGGCATCCGCCGCGAGTACGCGAGCGGTGTCCACCGCGCGTCCATCCAATACGTCCCAAGCAAACTCCGACACTCGGTCGCCTTTCTCCGTGGGAGCGCCCTGCGCGAGGCCGATCCGCGGCTGTCGTCCGTGAGGAGAAAGGGGAATCGGCGCATGGGCGCGCGTGTGGTCTCAGCATAGCGAAGCGGCATGCCGCGACAGCGATGTAGGCCCGTGTGAGGCCGAGTGTGACGGCCCGTCGGCGTCCGTCGCGAGTGCGTCGCCGTCGGGGAGGGGTGCGTCGGGCATGGCCTAGACTCGAGGGGTACCGGATGGCGCACGATGCGGGGGACGATGGACATCTCGACGACGACGCGTGTCGAGGCATCCGCGACTCCTCGCACGCTCGGTCGCACGATCCGCGGCTACGTGGCTCTCACGAAGCCCCGCGTCCTCGAGCTGCTCCTGGTCACGACCGTCCCGGTCATGATCCTGGCCCAGGGCGGCTTCCCGAGCATCTGGCTCGTGCTCGCCACCGTCGTCGGCGGCTCGCTCAGCGCCGGTTCGGCGGCCGCGTTCAACATGTACCTCGACCGCGACATCGACGCGCACATGCGCCGCACCGTCAACCGGCCCATCATCACGGGAGACGTGTCGGCGCGCGGTGCGCTGGTCTTCGCGTGGGTGCTGGCCGTGGTGTCGACCGTGTGGCTGTGGTTCACGACGAACTGGCTCGCCGCGACGCTGTCGGTCACCGCGATCTTCTTCTATGTCGTGATCTACACGATGATCCTCAAGCGCCGCACCGAGCAGAACATCGTGTGGGGCGGGATCGCGGGATGCTTCCCCGTGCTCATCGGCTGGACGGCGGTGACCGGCTCGCTCGCGTGGGCGCCCGTCATCCTGTTCGTCGTCGTCTTCCTGTGGACGCCGCCGCACTACTGGCCGCTGTCGATGAAGTACAAGGACCAGTACGAAGACGTCCACGTGCCGATGCTCGGCGCCACGCGCAACGGGTCGCAAGTCGGCCTCCAGGTCATCCTCTACGCGTGGGCGACCGTCGCGTGCTCGCTGCTGCTGATCCCGGTGGCCGGCATGGGCATCGTCTACTCGGTCTCCGCTCTCGTCTTCGGCGGATGGTTCCTCTACGAGTCGCATCTGCTGTACAACCGCGCCGTGCGCGGCACCGAGCCCCGGCCGATGCGCGTGTTCCACGCTTCGATCACGTATCTGACGCTGCTGTTCGTGGCGATCGCGGTCGACCCGCTGCTCCCGTTCTGAGCCGGCGCGCTTTCACGGCGATCCTGCCTGATTCGGAGAATCCCGCGAATACGAACCGATCGGATCCGGATCTCCGATCCTGGCGAGGCGAGGCCGGGCTCGACGAGGTGCTGAGGAGATGGGTCCCCTGGTCGGAGATCCGGCTCCCGTCGGAGGCGCGAGGGTGATGCGATCCGATCGGAGAGGAGTCTCCGATCGAGGTGGGGTGCTGAGGGTCCGCTGGCGACACACGGGCGTGTGCTCCTCCACAGAGAGACGTGGGAGCTCGAGATGCACAGAGGCGCGACGTCTGCGACTCCCCGACGTCGACGGCGGAGAGACTTCCGTCATGATGTCGACGAAGGCGACGACGGCGCGGGGGCCCGCGAATCTGCAACGCCGTCTCATGATGGCGGTACGCGAGGCAGGGGGAGTTGCACGCACGACAAGCCTCCTGAGTCTGGGGCACTCTGAGCATCGGATCTCCACAGCTGTCGCGGCGGGCGCGCTGAGCCGAGTCAGCCGCGGATGGGTCGCCGCTCCCGATGCCGACAGTGAGTTGGTGCGAGCCGCGCGAGAGGGGGTGGTCCTCACGTGCCTTACGCAGGCGCGGCGCCTGGGGCTCTGGGTGCTCGACGACGGTCGTCGGCATGTCGCCCTTCCCCCGCACGGGTCAGCGAGGCGGTCTCAAGGTGCGCGTGTCCATTGGGCGCAGCCGGTCATACCGCGCCATCCGGACGCCCTCACCGATTCGATCGAGAACGTGCTCGCCCTTGTCGCGGCATGCCAGCCGCGCGATGCTGCTCTGGTCGTATTCGAGGCCGCGCTGCGTCGCGATCTCGTCTCCTCGGTGGGACTGCGGATGACGCGACTGCCGCCAGCCGCTCGGCTCCTTCTCGACGATGCATCGCACTTCTCCGACTCGGGGCTGGAGACGATCTTCTTCACGAGGCTGCGGTGGTTGCGCGTCAGGATTCTCGCCCAGACCTGGATCGAGGGGCATCGCGTCGACTTCCTCATCGGCGAGCGGCTCGTCGTGCAGATCGACGGCGCGCATCACGTGGGTGCCCAGCGCACGAGCGATATCGCGCACGACGCCGCGCTCATGCTGCTGGGCTATCGGGTCCTTCGCCTGAGCTACGACCAGATCATCGGCGATTGGCCGGCCGTGCAGGACCTGATCATGCGCGCGGTCGCGCAGGGTTTTCACCGTGCGCAATGATCGCGGATTCGGAGATCCGGCTCTGATCGGAAACGCGAGCCTGGAGTCTCCGATTACAGAGAGATTGCCAAACGCGGTCGGACGGAACGACGGAGCCGCCCGGTCCGTGAGGGATCGGGCGGCTCCGGTGCGACGGATCAGCGCTTGGCGAGCTCGTCGGCGTCGGCATCCGACACGGTCGACGCCTCGGCGTCAGCAGGCGTGGAAGACGCGGGCACGAGCGGCTCGTCCACGACGACCTCGTCAGCGGCGTCGTCCCAGTCGATGGGCTCGACGACCTCGACGGCGGGGGCCGGCACGAACGAGGCCGCGACGGCCAAGAACAGCGTCGCGACGAGACCGACGAGTCCGGCGCCGACGAGGGCTGCGCCGAGCGTCACCCAGGCCTGGCCTCCATAGACCTCGATGCCCGTTGCGGTCTGGTCGGTGATCGTGGTGTTCATGATCGCGATCTTGTCGACCACGAGGAGCGCGCCGAAGGCGACGCTGGCGAGCGATCCGACGAGGAGGATCCAGAACGGGATGCTGCGGATGAGGCGGGGGCGGTACGACATGCGGTGAAGACTCCTTGCGTGATGGGCTCGTTCGGCCCGAGGCATCCGCCAGTCTTCCTCGCCGGCCAGGGGAGGCGGTGTGCGTCGCCGATGAGTTTCCTATGAAGGTGCGTCAGGACGACGCGCGGGACTCCTCGAGCCGCATCTCCTCGACGGGGGCGGAAGCGCTCACCGTCGTCGTGAGGTTCATCACGACCGCCGTCATCGCGGCCACGAGGCAGACGGCCAGCACCATGTGGATGTTCACCAGGACGATCGGAAGGCCGGTGCGGGCCTGCCACAGCCCGATGACGATCTGCACCACCTCGATCGCGAACAGCAAGCCGACCCACAGACGCAGGCGCAGGGCCGGGGGAGTGCGGAACGCGCCGATGAGCAGGAGGACGGTGAGGCCTAAGGTGACGTAGCCGGGCCACGAGTGGATGTGCTGCCAGAGGATCGGATCGAGTCCGTTGCGGGCGGCGGCGTCATCGCCCGCGTGCGGGCCGGAGCCGGTGAGCAGGATGCCCACCACGACCGTCACGAGCACCGCGACGCTCGTCAGATGGACGAGCAGGGCGTAGCCGGGGGCTACGGCGCGCACGCGCGGACCGGGCGTGGCATACACGCGGCAGACGAGGACGGCGGCGAGCGCGACCAGGACCGCGGAGATGAAGTAGTGCACGCCGACGATCGTGGGGTGCAGATGCAGCCACACCGTGATGCCGCCGATGACGGCCTGCAGGATGATCCCGAGGCCGATCGCGAACGAGATGACGCGGAGCTCGCGGCGCCGGGGTCGAAGCCGCACGACCGAGAGGAACGTGAGGGCCGCCACGATGATGAGCACCCCCGTGAGGGTGCGGTTTCCGAACTCGATGAGGCCGTGGATGCCGAGTTCGGGCGTGGGCACGAGCGAGTCCGCCGTGCAGTACGGCCAGGTCTCGCAGCCCATGCCCGAGCCGGTGAGTCGCACCAGTCCGCCGGTGCCGACGATCCCGATGTTGACGACGAGCGAGAGCCAGGCCATGACCCGCACCCATCGAGTGACGGTCGTGGGCAGCAGGAACGACAGAACGCGATTCTGCGTCGTCGGAGCGGACATGAGCTGATGCCTCCTGACAAGGCGCCCCCGGGCGCCGGCCGCGCCGCGGTGAGGCGTTGCCTGTAGACTTGTGGGGTCGGGACACAGGCGCGCGAGCGCTTCGTGTCCCCCCAAGTCTAGGCGTGAGTCCACGCCACGAATGCGGCCCTGAAAGCGGCATCCCACCCCCACTCACTCCGGAGGGGTGCGGGAGTGCCGGAGCGGATGACACCGCTTGGGCCCGGAGGAGGAAACCCATGTCGGATGTGCTGCTCGACCGCCCGGAACTCGAAAGTCTGGGGGTGTACGAGTTCGGATGGCACGATGCGGATGCCGCAGGTGCCGTCGCGAAGCGCGGCATCGACGAGAGCGTCGTCCGCGGCATCTCGGCTCTGAAGGAAGAGCCCGAGTGGATGCTGAAGAACCGCCTGAAGGGCTACCAGCTCTTCGGCCGCAAGCCGATGCCCACGTGGGGCGCCGACCTCAGCGAGATCGACTTCGACAACATCAAGTACTTCGTGCGCTCGACCGAGAAGCAGGCGCAGACGTGGGAGGACCTCCCCGAGGAGATCCGCAACACGTATGAGCGCCTCGGCATCCCCGAGGCGGAGCGCCAGCGACTCGTCGCCGGTGTCGCAGCCCAGTACGAGTCCGAAGTGGTCTACCACCAGATCCGCGAGGACCTCGAGGAGCAGGGCGTCATCTTCCTCGACACCGACACCGCGCTGCGCGAGCACCCGGAGATCTTCGAGGAGTACTTCGGCACGGTGATCCCCGCCGGCGACAACAAGTTCGCTGCGCTGAACACGGCCGTGTGGTCGGGTGGATCGTTCGTCTACGTACCCAAGGGCGTCCACGTCGAGATCCCGCTGCAGGCCTACTTCCGCATCAACACCGAGAACATGGGCCAGTTCGAGCGGACGCTGATCATCGCCGACGAGGACTCCTACATCCACTACATCGAGGGCTGCACGGCTCCGATCTACAAGAGCGACTCGCTGCACTCGGCCGTCGTCGAGATCATCGTGAAGAAGAACGCGCGCGTTCGCTATACGACGATCCAGAACTGGTCGAACAACGTCTACAACCTCGTCACGAAGCGCGCGATCGCGCACGAAGGCGCCACCATGGAGTGGATCGACGGCAACATCGGCTCCAAGGTGACGATGAAGTACCCCTCGATCTTCCTCGTCGGGGAGCACGCCAAGGGCGAGACCCTGTCGGTGGCGTTCGCCGGCCCCGGCCAGCACCAGGACGCCGGCGCCAAGATGATCCACATGGCGCCGTACACGCAGTCCTCGATCGTCTCGAAGTCGATCGCGCGCGGCGGTGGCCGCGCGGGCTACCGCGGCGAGGTGCGTGTCGAGGCGAACGCGCACCACTCGGCCAACACGGTGCGCTGCGATGCGCTCCTGGTCGACACGAAGTCGCGCTCCGACACGTATCCGGCCATCGACATCCGCGTCGACGACGTGCAGCTCGGCCACGAGGCCACGGTCTCCAAGGTCAGCGAAGAGCAGCTGTTCTACCTGCAGTCGCGCGGCATGCCCGAAGACGAGGCGATGGCGATGATCGTGCGCGGTTTCATCGAGCCGATCGCACGCGAACTGCCCATGGAGTACGCCCTCGAGCTGAACAAGCTCATCGAGATGGGCATGGAAGGATCGGTCGGCTAAGCATGACGACCACGACAGAGGCACCCCAGGTGGTGCCGGGTTCCACAGCGCATTCCGACGGGGCCGGGGCATTCGTCCCCGTGCAGACGCGGTCCGAGCGTCCGGCGTCGTACGACCCCGCGGACTTCGACACCCCCACGGGGCGCGAGGTCAACTGGAAGTACACGCCCGTTGCCCGCTTCGCCCCGCTGTTCGTGAACGAGACGGGCCCGCACGGCATCGTCGAGGTCACGGTGGAGGCGCCGGACGCCGTCGAGCAGACGACGCTGGCAATCGGCGAGGGTCCGCGCGGCGAGGTGTTCACGCCGGAAGACCTGCCGAGCGCGATCGCCTGGGCGCAGGAGACCGACGCCCCGCTGATGCGCATCCCGGCCGGAGCCGAGCTCGACGAGCCGATCCACGTCGCTCTGCACGGCACCGGCGGTGTCGCGCACGCGCACGTCGTGATCGAGGCGATGCCCAACTCGCGGGCGACCGTCCTGTTCCGTCACACCGGGACCGCGGATCATGCGCAGAACGTGGAGATCATCGTCCGCGACGGCGCGCACCTCGAAGTCGTCTCGGTGCAGGAGTGGGACGACACGGCGGTGCACGCCTCCGCCCATCAGGCTCGCGTCGAGAAGGACGCCTATCTGCGCCACGTGGTGGTGAGCTTCGGAGGCGGCGTCGTCCGCGTCAATCCCTCCGTCGAGCTCGCCGGCGACGGATCGTCGGCCGATCTGTACGGCCTGTCGTACTCGGATGCCGGACAGCACCTCGAGAGCCAGGTCTACCTGCACCACAAGGGCCCTCACACCAAGGGCGACGTGCTCTACAAGGGCGCCCTGCAGGGTGCGGGCGCGCGCAGCGTGTGGATCGGCGACGTGCTGATCGGACACGAGGCGACGGGCACCGACTCCTACGAGGCGAACCGCAACCTGGTCCTCACCGACGGCGCACGCGCCGACTCCGTCCCCAACCTCGAGATCGAGACGGGCGACATCCAGGGGGCCGGTCACGCCAGCGCCACCGGTCGCTTCGACGACGAGCAGCTGTTCTACCTGCAGGCTCGCGGAATCACCGAGGAAGAGGCACGTCGCCTCGTCGTCGGGGGGTTCCTCGCCGAGATCGTGCAGAAGATCGGCATCCCGTCCCTCGAAGAGGAGCTCTCGGCCGCGATCGAGCGCGAGCTCGCCGAAGGAGCCGCGGCGTGAGCGCGACGCGCGTCTGCGCTCTGAGCGACCTCGAGCAGGACACGGCACTGCGCGTCGAGGTGGGCGGTGTTCCCATCTCGGTCGTGCTCGACTCCGCCGGCGAAGTGCACGCCATCGGCGACACCTGCACGCACGGCGACGTCTCCCTCGCGGAAGGCTTCGTCGACGGCGACACCCTCGAATGCTGGGCCCACGGCTCGGCGTTCTCGCTGCGCACCGGCCGGCCCCTCAACCTCCCCGCGTATGAGCCCGTTCCCGTCTTCGTCGTCGAGATCGACGGCGACGACGTGCTCATCGACCCCGAAGTGAAGAAGGAAATCTGATGTCTGTCCTCGAGATCCGCGACCTCCATGTGACCGTCGAGACCGACGAGGGGACCACGCCCATCCTCAACGGCGTCACCCTCACGATCACCACCGGCCAGACCCACGCCATCATGGGCCCCAACGGCTCCGGCAAGTCGACGCTCGCGTACACGATCGCCGGTCACCCCAAGTACACCGTCACCGGCGGCACGATCACGTTCGACGGCGAAGACGTGCTCGAGATGACGGTCGACGAGCGTGCGCGTGCGGGCCTGTTCCTCGCGATGCAGTACCCGGTCGAGATCCCCGGCGTGACCGTCACGAACTTCCTCCGCACGGCCAAGACGGCCATCGACGGCGAGGCACCCGCGATCCGCACGTGGACCAAGAGCGTCAAGGAGGCCATGAAGGACCTCCGCATGGACCCCAAGTTCGCGCAGCGCAACGTCAACGAGGGCTTCTCGGGCGGCGAGAAGAAGCGTCACGAGATCCTCCAGCTCGAGCTGCTCAAGCCGAAGATCGCCGTGCTCGACGAGACCGACTCCGGTCTCGACGTCGACGCGCTCAAGATCGTGTCGGAGGGCGTGAACCGCGCGAAGGCCGAGTCCGACCTGGGCGTGCTGCTCATCACGCACTACACGCGCATCCTCCGCTACATCCACCCCGACTTCGTGCACGTCATGGTCAAGGGTCGGATCGTCGAGGAGGGCGGCCCCGAACTGGCCGACCGTCTCGAGGCCGAGGGCTACGACCGCTTCCTCGAGGGCGAATTCGAACCCGCCACCGAGGCCTGAGCGTAGGATCGACGCATGACCGCGACCCTCACGCCCGAGAAGTACGACGAGGTCACCGAGGCGCTCAAAGACGTCATGGACCCCGAACTGGGGATCAACGTCGTCGATCTGGGCCTGATCTACGATCTCGCCTGGGATGACGAGAACGACGCCCTCGTGATCCACATGACGCTCACCTCGGCCGGCTGCCCGCTGACCGACGTGCTCGAGGAGCAGACGGCCCAGTCGCTCGATGAGGTCGTCGACCGGTTCCGCATCAACTGGGTGTGGATGCCGCCGTGGGGTCCCGAGCGGATCACCGACGACGGGCGCGACATGATGCGCGCGCTCGGCTTCGCGATCTGACGCAGATGTGAACGGATGCCTCGGCCCCTGGCCGGGGCATCCGTCGTCTCTCCCGCCACACGCCGTCACGCGGGCCACGGGGTCGGTCGTGGCATCCGCGCCCGCCGATAGAGTCGAAGGGTGAGCGCCACCCCCCTCGAAGCCCTTCCCCTGCACGAACTCCGAGAGCGCTCGAGCACGAAGTGGCGGAGGTACCCCGACGACGTCCTGCCGCTGTTCGTGGCCGAGATGGACTTCGCGCTCGCGCCGGGGATCACCCGGCGCCTGCAGCGCGCGGTCGAGCTGGGCGACACGGGCTACACCCCGCCGCAGCCGGGCGTGCGCGAAGCGTTCGTCGCGTACGCGCAGCGCCGCAGCGGCTGGAGCGTCGACCCGTCGCACGTGTTCTGGACGGCCGACGTCATGATGGGCGTCGTCGAGATCCTCCGCCGCATCGTCGACCCGGGCGACCGCGTCGTCATCATGCCGCCGGTGTACCCGCCCTTCGTCGACACCATCGAGGAAGCGGGCGCCGTCGTCGAGCGGGTTCCGCTCGCGCGGACCGAGGACGGCTGGGAGATCGATCTCGCGGGGATCGAAGCGGCCCTCGCCGACGGAGCGCGCGCGGTGCTGCTGTGCAACCCTCACAACCCGACGGGAACCGTGCATTCGCGGGAGTCCCTCGCCGCCCTCGCCGACATCGCGGCGGCCCACGGCGCGATCGTCGTGAGCGACGAGATCCACGCGCCGCTGACCTACGAGCCCGGAGCGTTCACGCCGTTCACCACGGCCTCCCAGACCGCGGCCGACGTGGGCTACATCGTCACGAGCGCGAGCAAGAGCTACAACCTCGCGGGGCTGAAGTGCGCCGTCATGGTGGCCGGGAGCGATGAGCGGGCGACCCTGCTGCGCGATCTTCCCGACGAGGTCGAATGGCGCACGGGCATCTTCGGCGCGATGGCCAACGTCGAGGCGTACGCGCCCGAGAGCGATGCGTGGCTCGAGTCGCTCCTCGCGCGGCTCGACCTCAACCGCCGACTGCTCGCCGACCTGCTGGACGAGCATGTGCCCGGTGCGGTCTATCGCATCCCGGATGCCGGATACCTCGCCTGGGTCGACCTGACGGCGCTCGGCTGGGGCGACAACCCCGCCGTCAGGATCCTCCGGGAGGCGAAGGTGGCGCTGCACTTCGGGCCGCACTTCGGAGCCGAGGGCAACGGGCACGTGCGCATCAACTTCGCCTGCGCCCCCGAGGTGCTCCGCGAAGCCGTCGAGCGCATCGGCGCGCTCGCGCGGTCGTGAGCGCTCCGCACGAGCCCGCTCCGACCGGTCCGGTGTCGACGGTCGGCGCACGGGGGAGCGTCTGGGGACCGACGTACGTCTGGATCACGGTGGGTGCGGTCGCGCTCATCTTCCTCGCTGCGATGCAGTCGCTCGCCGTCACGACGGTGATGCCGATCGTCGCCGCCGACCTCGACGGGGCGTCGCTGTATGCCGTGGCGTTCGCGGGGACCCTCGCGACGAGCGTCATCGGCATGGTCGCCGTCGGGGCGTGGAGCGACCGCTCCGGCCCGGTGTGGCCGCTCACGAGCGCCGTCGCGCTGTTCCTGATCGGGTTGGTGCTCGCCGGTCTCGCCCCCACCATGGAGCTTCTCGTCGCCGGTCGACTGATCCAGGGGTTGGGAACGGGCGGTCAGACGGTCGCGCTGTACGTCGTCGTCGCCCGCATCTATCCCTCGGAGCTGCACGGGCGCGTGTTCGCGGCGTTCTCGGCCGCGTGGGTCGTGCCCTCGCTCATCGGCCCCTTCCTCGCCGGCGCGGTGACGGAGTACCTGCACTGGCGATGGGTCTTCCTCGGGGTGGCCGGCCTGACGCTCGTCGCCTTCGTGATGGTGGCCGTGCGGCTGTGGGGCACGCCGATGGGCACCGACGAGCCGTCGACGGCGCGGATCGCGCCGCGGATGGCCTGCGCCGTGGCCGTCGCCATCGGCGCCCTCGGGCTCAGTCTCGCCGGCGAAGCGGGCGCCTTCTCGCTCGTCGTGGTGGCGGCATCCGTCGTCGTCATCGTGCTGGCTGCGCGTCCGCTCCTGCCGCAGGGCACGCTGCTCGCCCGCCGCGGGCTGCCCAGCGTCGTGCTCATGCGCGCCCTCATCGCGGGGGCGCTCTTCGGAGCCGAGATCTACGTGCCGTATCTGCTCATCGAGGAGTACGGGTTCTCCACGACATGGGCAGGTCTCGGTCTCACCGCCGCGGCGATCGCGTGGGCGGCCGCCGCCGAGATCCAGGGACGCTACGGCGACCGGATCGGCAACGCCCGCATCACGCTGATCGGCACCGCCCAGCTCACGGCGGCGGCCCTGTTCGCCGCGGCGACCGCGCTGTGGGGCCTGCATCCGGGCGTGCTCATCGGCACCTGGGCTCTCGCCGGTGGCGGCATGGGGCTCATGTACCCGCGCCTGACGGTGCTGACGCTGGCCTACTCGACTCCGCAGAACCAGGGCTTCAACTCCTCCGCCCTGTCGATCTCGGATTCCGTCGGGGCGGCGACCACGATCGCCGCGATGGGTCTGGTGTTCACGGCTCTGGCGGGGACGGATGCCGGGTTCCCCGCCGTGTTCGCGATCGCCGCGATCCTGGCGCTGCTCGCCCTGATTCCAGGACTGCGGATGGGGCACGTGCACGAGGCGAAGCACTGACCGGAAGCCCGGCGCGTAGGCTCGGGGCATGGAGGAGATACCGCTCTCCGGCGGAAACGCGACGGCGGGCGTCGTGCGCATCGGCGACACCGTCCGCAAGCCCTGGACGGACGCGACTCCGACGGTGATCGAATACCTGAGGTCGCTTGCCGCGCAGGGCCTCGACGTTCCGGCGCCCCTCGGACGCGACGACGCCGGCCGCCAGATCATCGAGTTCGTCGCCGGACCGTCGGCCGACACCCGGGATCTCACCCACGACGACATGCGACGCATCGGCGGCATCGTGCGGGCCATCCACGACGCGAGCCCGCACGTCGGGCCGGATGCCGGACCCCTGCCGGAGATGCTCCTGCCCGCGGACGAGCCGGATCTGCTCTGCCACAACGATCTGACGCCGTGGAACCTGATCGTCGGCGATCGGTGGGTCTTCATCGACTGGGACGGAGCGGGGCCGAGCACCCGGCTGTGGGACCTCGCCTACTCTGCGCAGGCGTTCACGCTCAACGACCCGGACGCCGAGCCTTCCGCCGCCGCGGCGGGACTCGCCGCCTTCCTCGACGGGTACGACGCGGATGCCGCGCTCCGCGCAGCGCTGCCGCGGACGATGGCCCGTCGGGCCTGGGCCATGCACGACATGCTGCGCCGTGCGCACGACGAGGAGATTCAGCCCTGGGGTTCGATGTACGTCGACGGGCACGGCGCGCACTGGCGTGTGGTGGCCGCGTTCGTCGAGGCGCACGAGGGCGTCTGGAGAGCGGCGCTGACCGAGGAGCGCGCCGATGCGTAGGGACCGGGTCACCTCGAGCGTGCTGCGCTCGGTCGGCTACGACCCCGACACGGCGGTTCTGGAGATCGAGTTCGTCAGCGGCGACGTGTACCGGTACTTCGCCGTGCCGCCGTCCGTCCACCGCGGGTTGGTCGACTCAGCGAGTCCGGGGGCGTACTTCAACCGCACGATCAGCGACCGCTATCCGACCCGTCAGAAGTACGACTGAGCGCGGAGGTCAATTCTCGGCTTTGCCGAGCCGCCAGTAGCCCATGAAGGCGACGGCGCGGCGATCGACACCGTGCTCGGCGACGAGGTGGCGGCGCAGGGCCTTGATGGCCCCGGCCTCGCCGGCGAGCCACGAGTACAGCGGCGCGCTCTTGAGGGCCGCTCCGCCCTTCGCGGTGCGCGGAACCTCCCACAGGATGTCGGTGTCGATGTCGATCTCCTCGACCTCCGCGCCGCGCCCTTCGGGCACGAGTCGCGCCGCAGCATCCTCCACGGCCGTCACGAGGTGCGCGTGACGGCCACCCGCCCGCGCGCCGACGTGGTACTCGAAGCCCGGGTGGTGCGGCAGATACGCCACATCGTCGGGGTGGGGCACTTCGAGCACCACGACACCGCGGGCGTCGCGCGGAAGCTGCTCGAGGATGACCGCGATCGCCGGAGCGGCCGTCTCGTCGCCGGCCAGCAGGATGCGCTCGGAGCGGGCGGGCGGCACGAAGTCGACGCCGTAGCTCACGCCCTCGTGCGCGGTGGTCGGAGCCCAGATCAGCAGCTCATCGCCGACGACGGCCCGCGCGATCCAGTCCGAGGCGGGTCCCAGCACGTCGTGCGCGACCATGTCGATGTCGACCTCGTTCGCGTCGTGGCGCACGAAGCGGGTCGTGTACGTGCGGAACGGCGGACGGGCGTCCTCCGGCAGCGCGCGCCACTGCGTGTACCAGTCCTCGCCGGTGGGCATCGCGTCGAGCCCCACGGTGCGCGTGGGGAAGACGACCTTGATCCGCTGGTCGAATCCCGGATCCCCGAACCGCGCGAGGTCGTCGGCGCGGAACGTGAAACGGCGGAAGCTCGGGGTGAGGTCGGTGATCGCCGCGACCCGGACGCGGAAGAACATGCTCGTCGGGAGGGTGGCCGTCATCGTCAAGGCAGTCTCATTTCGTCGTCGAGGGGGTCTGATGCCACGGCGACCGAGCGGAGCGCGGCGGTGGCCGCGGCGTCCGGCACGGTCACGGGCGGGGGAGCGTCGGGGGTGCCGAGCACGTGGTGACGGCCCCGGGGCAGCACGATGGGCGTGCCCGAGATGGGATCGGCGATCACGAGGGCGTCGAGATCGAACACGTCGCGGATCAGCGCGGTCGTCACGACGTCGGACGGTGGTCCGCTGGCGACGATGTCGCCGCCGCGGAGGGCGATGACATGGTCTGCGTAGCGGGCTGCCATGTTGATGTCGTGCAGCACCATGACGATCGTCGTGCCGCGATCGCGGTTGAGGTCTGTCAGCAGATCGAGCACCTCCACCTGGTGGGCGACGTCGAGGAACGTCGTGGGCTCGTCGAGCAGCAGGATGTCGGTCTCCTGGGCGAGGGCCATCGCGATCCACACGCGCTGACGCTGGCCGCCGGAGAGCTCGTCGACGGCGCGATCGGCGAGATCCGCCGTGCCGGTGGCCTGCAGCGACTGCGAGACGACCTCGTAGTCGCGTTCGCTCCACCGTGCCAGCAGCTTCTGGTGCGGATGCCGTCCGCGGCCGACCAGGTCGGCTACCGCGATCCCCTCGGGCGCCGTGGGACTCTGCGGCAGCAGCCCGAGCGTGCGGGCGATCTCCTTCGACGGCCGGGTCTGAAGGGGCGCACCGTCGAGCAGCACACGACCCTCCTTCGGTGCGATCAGACGCGCGAGCGCCCTCAGGAGCGTCGACTTGCCGCATCCGTTCGCCCCGACGATCGCCGTGATGCGGCCCGGCGGCAGCACGAGGTCGAGGCCGTCGATGATGGTGCGGTCGCCGTAGCCGAGGGTCAGCGCTTCGGCCGACAGGGTGTGGGATGTCGTCACAGTGAGCCTCCCGAGCGGTTCGTCCTGATGAGGAGGTAGATGAGGTAGGGCGCGCCGAGAACGCCGGTCACGACGCCCACGGGATAGCGCGTGCCGAAGGCGTACTGTCCGATCAGATCGGCGACGAGCACGAGGAGGGCGCCGACGAACGCGGAGGGGAGCAGGAGCGAGGCACCCGGACCGACGAGGCGCGCGGCGATGGGGCCCGCCATGAACGCGACGAAGGCGATCGGGCCGGCGGCGGCGGTGGCGAAGGCGAGCAGCGCCACGGCGGCCAGGATCAGCAGGATGCGGGTGCGCCGCACCGAGACGCCGAGCGCGGCGGCGGAGTCGTCGCCGAGCCGCAGCACGCCGAGCTCGCGGTCCTGGAGCAGCAGCACCGGGAGCAGCACGGCGCACGCGAGGGCGAGGGGCGCCACGGCATCCCACGTCGCTCCGTTGAGACTGCCGGTCAGCCAGTGCATCGCGGTCTGCAGATCCCACGCGGCGGCGCGCGACAGGATGTAGGTGATGACGCTGTTGAGCATCGCAGCGACGCCGATGCCGATGAGGATGAGCCGCGTGCCCGCGAACCCGCCCTTGTTCGACAGCAGGTAGATCGCGGCGGCCGTCGCGACGGCGCCGACGAGGGCGAACACCGAGACCATCGTGTCGCTCAGCGAGAGCACGACGATGCCGAAGACGGCGGCGGCGCTCGCTCCGGCGTTGATGCCGATGATGTCGGGCGAGGCGAGCGGATTGCGCAGCATCGTCTGGAACGTCACGCCGGCGACGCCGAAGCACAGTCCCGTGAGGAGCCCCATGGAGGCCCGGGGGAGTCGCAGCTCGCCGACGGAGAACGACGCGCCGGGCACGGTCTGGCCCAGGATGACGCGGATCACCTGGTCGGGGGAGTAGACCGTGCTGCCGATCATGAGGCTGAGGGAGAACGCGACGGCGATCGCGACGCCGAGCGTGACGGAGACGAGGGCGCGGCGTCGCATCCGGGTGCGGCGTCCGGCGAGGATCGCGACGGCGCTCACAGCTCGCGCACCTTCTGGCGGCGGACGATCCAGATGAACACCGGGGCGCCGATGATCGCGGTGACGATGCCCACCTGGATCTCCTCGGGACGTGCGACGACGCGGCCGATCACGTCGGCGGCGACGAGGAGGCCCGCGCCGGTGATCGCGGAGAACGGAAGCAGCCACCGGTGGTCGGGCCCGACGAGCAGTCGGCACATGTGCGGGACGACGAGTCCGACGAATCCGATGGGACCGGCCACGGCCGTGGCCGCACCGCAGAGAACCACGGCGCCCGCGGAGGAGACGAGGCGCGTGCGCACGACGTTCTCGCCGAGTCCCGCCGCGAGGTCGTCGCCGAGCGCGAGGGAGTTCATACCGCGCGCGAAGAGCACGCAGACGAGGGCGCCTGCCGCGAGGACGGGCGCGACCATCGTGATGCGCTCCCACGTCGCGCCGCCGACGCCGCCGACCTGCCAGAAACGGAAGGTGTCCATGACGTCGACGCGGGGGAGGAGCACGGCGCTCACGAGCGACATGAACGCCGCCGAGCTCGCGGCACCCGCGAGGGCGAGCTTCAGCGGGGTCGCGCCGCCGCGTCCGAGCGATCCGACCGCGTACACGAAGACGGCGGCTGCGGCGGCGCCGGCGATCGCGACGACGAGGTACGAGAACGGGTTCGCGAGTCCGAAGAATGCGATGCCGACCACCACGGCCAGCGCCGCTCCGCCCGAGACGCCGAGGATTCCGGGGTCGGCGAGCGGATTGCGCGTCACGGCCTGCATCGTCGTCCCCGCGAGCGCGAGCGCCGCACCGACGAGCATCGCGAGCACGGTGCGGGGGATGCGGGCGACGACGGCTGCCTGTCCGACGGTGTCGGTGCGTCCGCCGAGTGCCGCGACGATGTCGTCCAACGACACGTCGCGCGCTCCGAACGCCACCGATGCGACGCACAGCAGGGCCAGGACGGCGGCGCTCGCGGCCAGCCATGCCAGACGCACCGACACCGGGCGCCGCAGAGGAGCGGCGGCCGGCAGCGGCGTACGTGTCTGGAGGATGGTCACGCGAGGCTCGGATCAGTCGATCAGTCGAGTGCGCCGGCCAGCAGGGCGAAGTAGTCGTGCACGCCCCAGCCGATCGACAGCGGCGACGGGTTCGCCGAGGCGGCGAGCGGCGTGCTGTTCTCGAGCACTGCGACGCGTCCCGCGGCGATCGCCGGGATCTGGGCGAGCAGCGGGTCGGCCCGCAGCTGCGCGACGAAGTCGCTGCCGGCGTCTCCGTACGTCACGAACACGTCGACGTCGTCGAAGCGGTCGGCCTCTTCCGAGCTGACGGAGACGTAGAACTGGTCGGTGCCATCGGACTCCTCGGCCACGATGGTCGGGGCGGGCAGGCCCAGGCTCTCGAGGAATCCGGGGCGTGTGTCGAGGCTCGTGTAGAAGCCGACCTGGCTGAAGTCGGTCGGGTCGATGAACGAGAAGAGCACGGACGAGTCGGCCAGCTCGGGGAAGTCGGCCAGGGCGGCCTCGACCTCGCCGTGCAGCTCCTCGATCAGGGCGTCTCCCTCGGCCTCCAGGCCGATCGCCTTCGAGTTCAGGCGGATGGTGTCTTCGTACGACGTGCCCCACGCGACGTCCGGGAAGGCGACGACCGGGGCGATCTTCGACAGCGTGTCGTACTCCTCCTGCGTCAGGCCGGAGTACGCGGCGAGGATGATGTCGGGGTTCGTGTCGTTCACGGCGTCGAAGTCGATGCCGTCGGTCTCGTCGAACAGCACGGGCGTCTCGGCGCCGAGCTCGGCGAGCTGATCCTCGACCCAGGGGAGCACGCCGTTGTCGTCGTCGTCGCCCCACGTGGCCTTGCTCATGCCGACGGGGACGACGCCGAGCGCGAGGGGGACCTCGTGGTTCGCCCAGGCGACGGTCGCGATGCGCTCGGGCTTGGTCTCGATGATCGTCTCGCCGTACGCGTGCTCGATCGTCACGGGGAAGGCGTCGTCGGAGGCCGGGTTGGCGGAGCCGCCGGAACCGGCGTCGGCCGTTCCTCCGGCGCAGCCGGTGAGCAGCAGGGCTGCGGCGGCCGCGAGGGCGAGGGCGGTGCGGGTGCAAGGCACGGATGTCTCCCTGGGTCTTGTTGTTAGGACAGCCTTACATTACCCACGCGATCCGTCGAGGTCGAATCGAGACGACACGAAGACGCCGGGAACGACGCAGCGCCCCGTCGCGATGACGGGGCGCTGCGTGGAGTTCCGGATGCCGGAGCGTCAGGCGTCCTTGCTGCGATCGGCGGCGCGGACCAGTGCCCAGGCGCCCGGGATGGCGAGGGCGGCGATGCCGGCCTTGATCAGACCGCCCACGATGAAGGGGAGCACGCCGACCTGCAGGATCTGCACGAAGCCGTAGTCCAGGCCGAGGACCATGTTCAGGATGACGGCCATGTACGGCACCCCGAACAGGAACGGAACGATGCTGGCCGCCACGAAGCCGACGAAGGCGAGCCAGGGCTTGCGGTCCCAGGCCCGCTCGGCGAACCAGCCCGCGACGAACGCGGCGAAGACGAAGCCGATCACGAACCCGAAGCTCGGCTTGGCGATGGCCGCGATCGACCCCGTGAAGCCGGCGAACACGGGAAGACCGGCGAGCCCGGCGAGCATGTAGGTCAGGAGCGCGGCGGCGCCGCGGCGGGAACCGAGTGCCGCGCCGACGACGATGACGCCGAGGGTCTGGCCCGTGATCGGCACCGGCTGCAGCGGGATCTCGACCTGCGCGAGCACGGCGACGAGGGCCGCGCCGGTGACGACGAGCGCCGCGTCGACCGCGAAGGCCCGGGCGCGTGATGACGGACGTCCGAAGACGTCGGCGAGGACCGGCCGGCGGTCGGCGGTGATCGAGGACATGGGTCTCCTTCGAGTTCGGCGCCGCACGGGCGCTGAGGGCGTCGCGACTCATCCTAGGGGGCGCCATGTGCAGCATTTCGGACGGAGTCCAAGAATGCGCCGCGCGTCGTGCGGGGGGCACCGGCGGTACACCGAACGCCCCGCGCCCGGGCGGCGCACAGCGAATCCCCTCCCGGCCGCCGGTAGAGTGGGACGTCGGCCACTCGGCCGCCCTCCTCTCCACCCGATCGAACGGACGTCTGCTGTGCTCGCCGTGCACGACCTCGAAATCCGCGTGGGCGCCCGCGTCCTGATGTCGGATGTGTCGTTCCGTGTGTCCCCGGGCGACAAGGTCGGTCTCGTCGGTCGCAACGGCGCCGGCAAAACGACCCTGACCAAGGTGCTCGCCGGCGACCTCCTTCCCGCCGACGGCAAGGTCGAGCGGACGGGCGAACTCGGCTACCTCCCGCAGGACCCGCGCTCCGGCGACCCCGAGATGCTCGCGCGCACGCGCATCCTCGACGCCCGCGGCCTCGGCACGCTCGCGATCGAGATGAACGAAGCCGCGCTCGCGATGGGTGATTCCGACGACAAGGTCGCCGCGAAGGCGATGAAGCGATACGCGCACCTCACCGAGCGCTTCGAGGCGCTGGGCGGGTACACGGCCGAGGCTGAGGCCGCGACGATCTCGCACAACCTCTCTCTGCCCGACCGGCTGCTCGACCAGCCGCTCAGCACGCTGTCCGGCGGTCAGCGTCGGCGTATCGAGCTGGCCCGCATCCTCTTCTCGGACGCCGACTCGATGATCCTCGACGAGCCCACGAACCACCTCGACGCCGACAGCGTCGTCTGGCTGCGCGAGTTCCTCAAGAACTACAAGGGCGGGCTCATCGTCATCTCGCACGATGTCGAGCTCGTCGGCGAGACCGTGAACCGCGTGTTCTACCTCGATGCGAACCGTCAGGTCATCGACACGTACAACATGAACTGGAAGAACTACCTGCGTCAGCGGGTCGCCGACGAGGAGCGTCGAAAGAAGGAGCGCGCCGGCGTCGAGAAGAAGGCCACCCAGCTGCAGATGCAGGCCGCGCGATTCGGCGCGAAGGCGTCGAAGGCTGCGGCCGCGCACCAGATGGTGGCCCGCGCCGAGAAGATGCTGTCCGGGCTCGACGAGGTCCGCCAGGAGGAGCGCGTCGCCAAGCTCCGCTTCCCCAAGCCCGCGCCGTGCGGCAAGACGCCGCTCATGGCGTCGGGGCTGTCGAAGTCGTACGGATCGCTCGAGATCTTCACCGACGTCGACCTCGCGATCGACCGCGGGTCGAAGGTCGTGATCCTCGGCTTCAACGGCGCGGGGAAGACGACGCTGCTGCGCATCCTCGCGGGTGTGGACCAGCCCGACACCGGGCAGCTCGAGCCCGGTCACGGGCTGAAGATCGGCTACTACGCGCAGGAGCACGAGAACCTGGATGTCGGACGCTCGGTGCTGGAGAACATGATGTCGGCGGCGCCGGACATCACGGCGACGGAGGCGCGCAAGGTGCTCGGCTCGTTCCTCTTCACGGGCGACGACGTGCTCAAGCCCGCAGGAGTGCTCTCCGGTGGCGAGAAGACGCGCCTGTCGCTGGCGACGCTCGTGGTGTCGTCGGCGAACATGCTGCTGCTGGACGAGCCCACGAACAACCTCGATCCGGCCTCGCGCGAGGAGATCCTCGGCGCCCTGGCGCACTACGAGGGCGCCGTCGTGCTCGTGTCGCACGACGAGGGTGCCGTGCAGGCCCTCAACCCCGAGCGCGTGCTCATCCTCCCCGACGGTGTCGAAGACATCTGGGGTCGGGACTACGCCGACCTGATCACTCTCGCCTAGAGCCGCTGTGCACGGGCGCGCCGGTCAGCGCTCGGCGCGGTCGAGCAGGGCGTCTTCGTCGACCATGTCGCGGTCGCGTGCACGCGGTGTCCGCCGTCGTCGCACCGCAGGGACGGATGCCGCGGACGGCATCCCCTCGGCGGGAATCGCGGCCTGGCCGGCAGCCGCAGCCGCAGCGGCGGCATCCTCGGCATCCTCACGCCGGATGCGACGCTCGGAGCGGATGACGTATCCGATGAAGATGAAGCCCATGATGGCGAACAGGATCCACTGGATCGCGTACGACAGGTGCGGGCCCGGGTCCTCCGACGGCGAGGCGAGAGCTTCGGGCCTCGAGGACGGCGCCGGGTCTTCGGAAACCATGATCCCGTAGGCGCTCTGCTCGAGATCGCCCGCATCGGTCACGTCGGCGATGAGCGGTAGATGGATCGTGGGCACCTGGCCGTCGGGCGCCGACCGCCCGGACCCGGGCAGCGGCTCTCCGGGCTTGAGGCGGACGATGACGGTGACCTCGCCGCTCGGCGGCGCCGGCACAACGTCGGGGTCGGCCTGCTGCTCACCGGGGCGCACCCAGCCGCGATTGACCACGATGGTGCGCCCGTCGTCGAGCCGGAACGGCACGAGCACCTCGAACGCGGCGGTGCCCCCGTGCGGCCGATTGCGCACGAGCAGCTGGTCGGCGGGAAGGTACGTGCCGGTGAGGCGCACGGGCCGCCATTCGTCCTGGCCGTCCAGCTCGCCTCCGGCCGGGATGACGTCGGAGAGGGGGACGGCCGGCGCGTCGTAGTTGACCTCGACGAGCGCGAGCTGCCGCGAGCGCTCCGCGTTGCGCTCGAACTGCCAGTTCGACAGGAAGGCGCAGGCGATCGCGAAGACGATCGCCACGGCGACGTAGCCCGTCCACCGCAGCGCCGTGCTCCTGCGGGTCATGCCGAACCCTCCGCCGGTGTCAGCGCACCGACCCGCACCGGGAAGTCGCGCGCGGAGAGGAAGTCGCGGAGGTACTCGACGTGCTCATCGCACGCGACCCACGTCTTGGTGCGGCCTTCGGAATGGATCCTCGGGTTGCGCCAGTCGATGCGCGCCGTGGCCGGAGCCCGGCATCCGGCACGCGAGCACTGGGCGTCGCCGTCGCTCACTTCTCGCGCTCCGGCGACGCGGGGTCGTCGGATGCGTGCACGGCACGGACCTCCTGTATGCGGATGACGGTCGCCGTCGCCGGCGGTGGGGGAGCCACGGAGGTGGGAGCGGCTTCGAGCGCGCGTTCGGGAGTCTCCCGGGTGGCGCGGCGACCGCTCTCGCCGACGTTGGCGAGCACGACCGCGAAGTACGGGAGGGCGATCGCCCCGATGCCGAGGATCAGCGTGTGCCAGCCGTACGGCATGATCACGACCATGAGGATGAAGCAGACGACGCGGATCGCCATCATCCAGAAATAGCGGAGCGTGCGGGATTCGGCGTCGTCCCGCGGTGCCCGGGGCAGCGACGTCGCGGACTGCGGTCCGGTCGAGGTCTTCACGATGGTCCCAGCCTACGCCCGCTGCAGGCATGCGGCGCCGTTCTCAGCTGCCGTATCGGGCGCCTTGACTGATTCCATAGATGATGATGGGGACGAAGATCGCCAGCATCAGGACGACGAACCCGACCCCGACCCATCCGACGATCGTGCCGGCCAGCGCCAGTCCGCGTCCGCCTTCGCCGCTCGTCTTGAGCTGCTTGAGCGACATGTGCCCCGTGATGACGGCGACGACCGATCCGATGAACGGCAGGATGACCCAGGCCGAGATCGCCGCGACGAGCGACACGATGGCCAGCGTGTTGGTCTTGGGCGCGGTCGGGTAGCCGTATCCGCCGCCGTACGCGGGCGCCTGCCCGTACGGCGCCTGACCGTACGGCGCCTGGCCGTAGGGCTGGGCGGGCTGGCCGTAGCCGGGCTGGCCGTACGCGGGCTGTGCGGGCTGCGCGGGCTGGCCGTACGCGGGGGGAGCGGGCTGGGCGGGCTGGCCATACGGCAGGGTCGGCTGCGTGGGCTGCTCGTACGTCGGCTGCTCGTAGGCGGGCGCCGGGGGCGCGGACGGTGCGGGCGGGACCGGAGTGGTCGGGTCCTGGGGAGTCGGATCGCTCACGGTGGCGCCTTTCGTCGGGATCTCGTCCCAGCGTCCCAGCGCGGCACGGGCGTGTCAAACCGTCGCCGATAGGCTGGGGCCGTTCATGCATCACAGCGACAGGAGCCTGTCATGACCACCGATCGCGTCGTCCTCGTCACCGGCGGCAACCGCGGCATCGGCCGCGCCATCGCCGAGCGCTTCGTCGCCGACGGCTATCGTGTGGCCGTCACCGCCCGCTCCGGCGAAGGTCCGGAGGGCACCCTCACCGTGCGGGCGGATGTCACGGATGCCACGGCCGTCGATGCCGCCTTCACAGAGGTCGAGAAGGTCCTCGGTCCCGTCGAGATCGTCGTCGCGAACGCCGGCGTCACGAAGGACACTCTGCTGCTGCGAATGAGCGAAGACGACTTCGACAGCGTCGTGGCCACGAACCTGGGCGGCGCCTTCCGCGTCGTGAAGCGCGCCTCCAAGGGGATGCTGCGCGCCCGGTGGGGTCGCGTCATCCTCATCTCGTCGGTCGTCGGGCTCTACGGTTCGGCCGGCCAGATCAACTACTCGTCGTCGAAGGCCGGTCTGGTCGGATTCGCCCGCTCGCTCACGCGCGAGCTCGGCGCGCGCGGGATCACGGCCAACGTCGTGGCACCGGGATTCATCGAGACCGACATGACGGCGGCCCTGCCCGACGAGACGCAGGCCGAGTACAAGCGCAACATCCCCGCCGGACGCTTCGCCACGCCCGGCGAGGTCGCCGGTGTGGTGACCTGGCTCGCCTCGGACGACTCCGCGTACATCTCGGGTGCGGTGATCCCGGTCGACGGCGGCCTCGGCATGGGCCACTGACCCCCGCCCGTCGACCGACCCGCCCTCAGCGGACCGCTGCGACGATCGCCGCGCCCAGATCCGCCGGCTTGGTGAACTGCGGCCAATGCGCCGTGCCGAGCTCGACGACTTCGGCGTCGGCGATCGCGGCGAACTCGTCGCCGTGCGGTCCCCACTGCGCCACCGCTCGACGGAACGTCGGCTCGTCCATCCCGCCCATGAGCAGCGTGACCGGCAGGTCGAACCGTCGCGGATCGGCGAGGGGCACCGGATCGGTCGGCACCCGCGCCGGCACGCTCTTCGTCATCGGAGCGGTGCGCTCGCGCGTGGCGGCGTCGAGGTCGTGCACGTCTTCGTCGTCGAAGAACTCCCAGCCCGGGAACGGGATGACGCCGTCGACGATCGGGAACTCGGAGATCTGACCGCCCGGGTGCGGGGGGATCGTGTCGACGAAGACGACGCGCGCCACCTTTTCGGGCCGGGCGTCGGCCGCGCCCCACACGACGTTCCCGCCGCCGCTGTGCCCGACGAGCACCGCCGGGCTCTCGAGTGTGTCGAGTTCGGCGACGACTGCGGCGATCCAGTCGGCGATGGTGATCTCGGCCGACTCGGCGGCTGCCGCGCCGACGCCCGGCATCGTGAGGGCGTGCGGCGTATGGCCGGCGGCCTCCAGCACCGGAAGGACGTCGTCCCACGACGACGCGTCGAGCCAGAGACCGGGTACCAGAATCACGTCCATGCTCAGACGCTACGGGAGGCGTCCGACATCCGTCAGGGGAGCAGGGGGATGACTTCGCGCAGGTCGACCGGCTCCACCACCAGGTCTGCCTGCGCCCGCACAGCGGGCTTGGCGTTGAAGGCGAGTCCGAGGCCGGCGACCGCCATCATCCGCAGGTCGTTCGCGCCGTCGCCGATCGCGATGGTCCGCGTCAGCGGCACATTCCCCTCGGTGGCCCACTCGCGGACGGCGGACGCCTTCGCCTCGGCATCCACGATGTCGCCCTCGACGACGCCCGTCAGAAGGCCGTCGCGCACGGCGAGCCGATTCGCGCGCCACACGTCGACGCCCAGGGCCGGGGCGACCGTGTCGAGGATCTCGTGGAATCCGCCCGACACCACCCCCACGCGACCGCCGCGCGCGTGCACCGCCGCGATGAGCTCGTGCACTCCCGGCGTCGGCTGGATGCGCGAGAGCACGCGTGCGAAGGAGGCCACGGGCACGCCGCGCAGCGCTTCGACGCGGGAGCGCAGGCTCGTGGCGAAATCCACTTCGCCGCGCATCGCGGCCTCGGTCGCGGCGGCGACCTCTGCGCCGCGGCCGGCCTCATCGGCGATGAGCTCGATGACCTCGTTGCGGATGAGGGTCGAATCGGCGTCGAGCACGACGAGGAAGCGGGGGTTCTCGGGCACGCCTCTACGGTAGCGGGGCGCCTGGGTGCTGCCCGCCGAGACGACGGATGCCGCGGACCCGAAGGTCCGCGGCATCCGTTCTCGACAGACGTCAGTCGACGATGAGTCCCTTGCCGACGACCGTGATGCCGGTCTCGGTGACGGTGAATCCGCGGGCGAGGTCGCGTTCGCGATCGACGCCGACGGTGGCGCCGGGTGCGAGGACGACGTTCTTGTCGAGGATCGCGCGATGGACGCGGGCACCCGCGCCCACCTGGACGTGGTCGAACAGCACCGAGTCGGTGATCGTCGATCCGCCGCCCGAGAGCGTCCACGGGCCGACGACGCTGCGTTCGAGATGCGTGCCCGAGAGCACCGACCCGAGCGACACGATCGAGTCGATCGCATTGCCGATGCGTCCGACGCCGTCGCGCACGAACTTCGCGGGCGGCGAGTTGACGGTCTGCGAGTGGATCGGCCAGTCGGTGTTGTACAGGTTGAAGATCGGCAGGGTCGAGATCAGATCCATGTGCGCGTCGAAGAACGACTCGATGGTTCCGACGTCGCGCCAGTAGTAGCGATCGCGCTCGGTGGAACCCGGCACGTCGTTGCGGTTCATGTCGTACACGCCGGCTTCACCGCGGCCCACGAAGTAGGGGATGATGTCGCCGCCCATGTCGTGATTGGACGTCGGCAGCTCGCCGTCGGTCTCGACGGCCTCGATGAGGGCATCCGTGTTGAAGATGTAGTTGCCCATGGAGGCGAGCACTTCGTTCGGACTGTCGGCGAGACCCGCCGGGTTCTGCGGCTTCTCGAGGAAGTCGCTGATCTTCGCCGGGTCGTCGTCATCGACCGCGATGACGCCGAACTGGTTCGCGAGCGAGATCGGCTGGCGGATGCCGGCGACCGTCGCGCGAGCCCCCGACTCGATGTGCGCGGCCAGCATCTGCCGGAAGTCCATGCGGTAGACGTGGTCGGCGCCGATGACGATGACGATGTCGGGCTTCTCGTCGTTGACGAGGTTCATGCTCTGGAGGATGGCGTCGGCCGAGCCCGAGAACCAGCGCTTGCCGAGCCTCTGCTGCGCCGGCACCGAGGCCACGTAGGAGTCGAGCATCGGAGACATCCGCCAGTTCTGGGAGATGTGCCGGTCGAGGCTGTGGGATTTGTACTGGGTCAGCACGACGATCTGGCGAAGACCCGAATTTATGAGATTCGAGATCGCGAAGTCGATGAGGCGGTACTGACCTCCGAAGGGGACGGCTGGCTTGGCTCGGTCCGCTGTGAGCGGCATGAGACGCTTGCCCTCGCCCCCCGCGAGGATGATTCCGAAGACCTTCGGCGCTGCAGGCATGGCACCACACTATGCCCGCACGGGCCGCCTGTACTAGCGTTCGACACATGCGTGTCGACATCATCACGAAGGAGTATCCGCCGGAGATCTACGGGGGTGCCGGAGTCCACGTGACCGAGCTCGTCAAGGCTCTGCGCACGTCGTTGGACGTGCAGGTGCGCGCTTTCGGGGCCGATCGCGACGAGGACGGGACGACCTCGTACGACGTGCCCGCCGAGCTCGCGGCGTCGAACGCGGCGGTGCAGACGCTCGGGACGGATCTGGAGATCGTGACGGATGTCGCGGGCGCCGACGTCGTGCACTCGCACACCTGGTACGCCAACTTCGCCGGCCACCTGGCCTCGTTGCTGCACGGCATCCCGCACATCGTGACGGCTCATTCGCTGGAGCCGCTGCGGCCCTGGAAGGCCGAGCAGCTCGGCGGCGGATACGCCGTGTCGAGCTGGATCGAGAAGACGGCGTACGAGGGCGCGGCGGCCGTCGTCGCCGTCAGCGACGGGATGCGCAACGACATCCTGCGCAGCTATCCCTCGCTCGACCCCGGCAAGGTGCGCGTCGTCTACAACGGCATCGACACCCAGGCCTGGCGCCCCGTGCACGATCCCGCACTCCTGGCCGAGCTCGGCATCGATCCGGAGCGGCCGTCCGTCGTCTTCGTGGGTCGCATCACCCGTCAGAAAGGGCTGCCCTACTTCCTGCGCGCCGCCGAGAAGCTCCCCGCCGACGTCCAGCTGATCCTGTGCGCCGGCGCGCCCGACACTCCGCAGATCATGGAGGAGGTCGAAGGCCTCGTGCGCGATCTCCAGGCCAAGCGCGACGGCGTCGTGTGGATCGACACCTTCCTGCCGCGCGACCAGCTGTGCGCCGTGCTCACCGCGGCCACGACGTTCGTGTGCCCCTCCATCTACGAGCCGCTCGGCATCGTCAATCTGGAGGCCATGGCGTGCGGAGCCGCTGTCGTCGGCACGGCGACGGGAGGCATCCCCGAGGTCGTCGTCGACGGCGTGACCGGACGCCTCGTGCCCATCGAACAGGTCCAGGACGGCACCGGAACGCCGATCGATCCCGAGAAGTACGTCGACGATCTCGCCCGGGTGCTGACGGAGGTCGTGAGCGACCCTGCGCAGGCCGCGCAGTACGGCGAAGCGGGCCGCCGACGGGCCGCCGAGGACTTCAGCTGGGAGAGGATCGCCGAGGAGACGGCGGCGCTGTACGCGGAGGTCGCCGCTTCGGGCCGATAGGCTGGGCAGCATGCCGCAGGTGCTCCGATTCTCCGAGGTCGTCGTCCGCCGGAACGCTCGGGACATCATCGATCACCTCGAGTGGAGCGTGGCCGATGACGAACGCTGGGTGATCCTCGGGCCCAACGGCGCCGGGAAGACGACGGTGCTCCAGCTCGCCGACACGCTCATCCACCCGAGCGCGGGCGTGGTCGAGATCCTGGGGGAGCGCCTCGGGCGCACCGACGTGTTCGAGCTGCGCCCCCGCATCGGCTTCGCCTCCTCCGCGATGGCTCGGCGCCTGCCTCCCGAGGAGACGGTGCTCAACGTCGTTCTCACGGCGGCGTACTCCGTCACCGGTCGCTGGAACGAGCAGTACGAAGACATCGACGAGCGCCGCGCCCTGCGCGTGCTCGCGGAGTGGAAGCTCGACCACCTCGCCGACCGCACGTTCGGCACCCTGTCCGACGGCGAGCAGAAGCGCGTCCAGATCGCCCGCGCCGTGATGACCGACCCCGAGCTGCTGCTTCTGGACGAGCCGAGCGCGAGTCTCGATCTCGGCGCTCGCGAGGAGCTCCTGGCCCTCCTCGGCGGGTACGCGCAGGCGCCCACCACGCCGGCGATGATCATGGTCACGCACCACGTCGAGGAGATCCCCATCGGGTTCACCCACGTGCTGCTGCTGCGCGACGGGCAGGCCGTCGCCGCGGGCCCGATCGCCGAGGCGCTGACGGCGGAGAACCTCACCGAGACCTTCGGTCTCACGATCCAGCTGACCGAGGACGCGGGACGCTACTCCGCTCGCGCGATCGCCTGAACCGCCCGGTTCGCCCCGTGGGCGAACGCCTGGTAATATTGCCCTTTGGTGCATTCCGCGCCGCCGACTTGGCGCCCTGGCACAATCCAGGGCCACGACTCCTTAGGGATCACCATGAAGACCGACCTCCACCCCACCTACCAGGCCGTTGTGTTCCGCGACCTCGGTTCGGGCGACACGTTCCTGACGCGCTCGACGGTGTCCAGCGACAAGACGATCGAGCTCGACGGCGTCGAGTACCCCGTCATCGACGTCGAGATCTCCTCCGCGTCGCACCCGTTCTACACGGGCAAGCAGCGCATCATGGACTCGGCCGGTCGTGTCGAGAAGTTCAACCAGCGCTTCAAGGGCTTCGGCGGCTCCAAGTAAGCACGCTGATTCTCCGGAAGGCCCCGCTTCGGCGGGGCCTTCTGCGTTCGCTCCGCGCGTCGGCGGTCGGCGCCTCCGAGCGCGACCGAGTCAGCGGATGGGCCAGCTGCCGTCGACCGCGTCGTCGGGGTCGAGACGCCCCATGCGGATGAAGTACTCGGTGAGACTCTCGGCCTGCGCCCGCGCCCAGCCGATCTGACGCGTGTGCAGCTCTGCGGCCGTCGGCGGCAGCCAGGGTGCGAAGCGGTCGGCGAGCGCCTGGGCCACGCGGCCGGCGGCGATCGCGTCGGCGGAGGCCTCGTGTGCGCCGTCGAGGGGCACGGCGTAGTGCTCGGCGACGACCGCCAGGGTGCGCTTGCCGCGGCGGTACCTGTCGTAGCGCTTGTCGACGACGAGCGGATCGATGACGGGCGCGGGCGCCAGGATCGGCGGGATGCCGTGACGGAGGGCCTCGTTCTTCAGCAGTGAGAAGTCGTAGGGCGCGTTGTAGGCCACGACGGGGATGCCCGCGTCGAACAGGGCGCGAAGCGACTCCACGACCTCGGCGACGACCTCGCGCGCCGGTCGGCCCTCCGCCCGTGCGCGCGCCGTCGTGATGCCGTGGACGGCGGTCGCGCCCTCGGGGATCGGCACGCCCGGATCGGCGAGCCAGTCGCGCGCCCGGATGACCGTGCCGGCCGAATCGAGGAGTCCCACGTGCGCCGTGACCACGCGGTCGGTGGTGACGTCGATTCCGGTGGTCTCGAGGTCGAAGACACCCACCACCGACGTCCACGAGGGTGCTTCCCACAGCGGGAGCGGCTCGGCCTGCCACTGATCCATGCCGCCCAAGGTATGCGAGGCCGCCGACATCGCGATCGAGGCGCTCCGCCCTTCGACGGGCTCAGGGCGCGGGAGGGCGGGCTCAGGGCGCGGGACGGCCGGCAGCGGTCCGTAGAATCGGACGATGCCCGTCGCGAACCCGTACGCCGAGAAGCTCGCCGCCATCCCGGTCGAGCGGTTCGAGCTCGAGGTGCTCGGCGGAACGACCGCGTACTGGGTGTACGGCCCCGCCGATGCCGCGCACACGGTCCTCGCCGTGCACGGATTCCGCGGCGAGCACCACGGTCTCGAACCCGTCGTCGCCCACCTCCCCGACGTGCGGTTCGTGATGCCCGACCTCCCCGGATTCGGGGAGACGCCCCCCGTCCCCGGGCGCACCCACGACCTCGACCTCTACGCGGAGTGGCTGCGCGCCTTCGCGGCGAGCGCCGCGCCGGATGCCGTCATCCTCGGTCACTCGTTCGGATCGATCGTGTCATCCGCCGCGGTCGCCGAGGGGCTCCGCACGCCGAAGCTCATCCTCGTGAACCCGATCGGAGCGCCCGCGCTCGAGGGTCCGCGGGGCATCCTGACGCGTCTCGCGGTGTTCTACTACTGGGCCGGTGCCGCGCTGCCGAAGTCCGTCGGTGACGCTGTGCTCCGCAGCGGCCTCATCGTGCGCGTGATGAGCACGTCGATGACGAAGACGAAGGACGCCGAGCTCCGCCGCTTCGTGCACGATCAGCACGACACGTACTTCTCCCGCTTCGCGGACCGCGACGTGCTGCACGATGCGTTCGTCACGAGCGTGTCGAACGACGTGCGCGCGTTCGCGCCGCGCATCGAGACACCGACGCTCCTGATCGCCGCCGTGCAGGACGACATCACGCCCATCGAGGCCGAGCGTCACCTCGCGACCCTGTTCCCCGACGCCGAGATCGTGGAGATCGAGGGCGTGGGTCACCTCATCCACTACGAGACCCCGGCGCCGGCGGCCGACGCGATCAGACGCTTTCTCGGGCCCTCCGAGCACGGTACGCGTTGACGTTCATACGGTTGCCGCAGTTGCCCTCGTCGCAGTAGCGCTTGGAGCCGTTGCGCGAGTAGTCGATGTAGACGCTGTTGCAGTCGTCGGCCGAGCACACCCGCACGCGGTCGTACTCGTCAGCGCGGATCACGTCGACGAACGCCATCGCCGCCTCCACGAGCACGCGGGTGGCCAGCGGATCATCGTCGGCCGTGGCGTGGATGTGCCAGTCGTAGGTCCCGTGCTTCACGAGCCGGGGGAGCGCCGGCCCGTCGGCGAGCATCTCGTTCACGAGGGGCACCGCAGACTCGCGATCGGCGTCCCACAGCCCGCGCAGGCGGTGACGGATGCCGCGGAGGGCGTCGAGCTCGGCGGCATCGCGTCGGATCACCCCGGTGTAGGGGTTCACCTCGAGGTAGGAGTCGAGATCGTCGAGCGTCTGAAGGCGGTCCTCGTCGTCGACTCCGGGGAGGGTGTTGACGAGGTAGACGGCCGCCATCAGCGATTGGCGTGTGTCACGAATGAAAACCACGTTGACTCCTGACAGTCCGGACCGGTACTGTCACCAGTGTAAGCACGTTTCGCCCCTGACATCCGGATCCGCATGACTGCCACCGCACCCATCACCGTCGTCCGACCGCCGATCGGTCAGACCGTCCGCACGGCCGGAATCGTGATGGCGGTGGCATCCGCTCTGGCGTTCTCGTCCAGCGGTCCGTTCATGAAGCCGCTCTTCGAAGAGGGCTGGTCGCTCGGGGCCGGGCTCCTCGTGCGCATGGGCGTCTCGGGCCTGCTCCTGTCGCCGGCGCTCATCCTCGCGATGCGGAAGGAGCGCGGCTTCCTGCGGCGCCACTGGCGCATCATCCTCGGCTTCGGCCTCACGGCGGTCGCCGGCTGCCAGCTGCTGTTCTTCTCCGCGATGCAGCGGATGCCGGTGGCGATCGCCCTGCTGATCCAGTACCTCGCGCCCGTCCTTCTCGTCGTCTACGCCTGGATCCGCACCCGACGAGCGCCCTCGCGCCTCGTCGTCGTCGGCTCGATCGTCGCGATGGGCGGTCTCGTGCTCGTGGTGAACATCGCCGGGGCGGAGTTCGATCTGATCGGCACCCTGCTGGCTCTCGGGGCGGCGGTGTGCGTGGGCGCGTACTTCCTCATCTCCGAGCGCACCGGCGACGATCTCCCACCGCTGGCCCTCGCCGCGGGCGGACTGCTCACCGGCACGGCGCTCATGGGCCTCCTCATCGCGGTCGGCATCCTGCCCTTCGCCGCGCCGGCGGTCGACATCTCCCTCGCCGGGGTCACCGTGCCGTGGTGGATGCCGCTGCTCTGGGTCGCCGGTGTCGCGACGACGCTGGGCTACGCGCTGGGTGTCATGGCGGTGCCCCAGATCGGGTCGCGCATCGCGTCGTTCGTCGGGCTGTCCGAAGTGCTGTTCGCCCTCGGGTTCGCCTGGCTGCTGCTGGGCGAAGTGCCGGCGCCCATCCAGTTCGTCGGGGGAGCGCTGATCCTCGTCGGCGTCGTCCTCGTGCGGATGGACGCGTCCACCGAGCCGAAGGGCGAGGCCGCTACTCTGCCCGTCGTGCCAGCTCCATGAGCGGCGTCACGCGGTAGGCGATCACTTCGCCCATCACGAGCGACGTCTCGGTGCGCTCGACGCCCTCGATCGCGAGGATGCGCGCGTCGGTGTCGAACAGATGCTGCGTGTCGCGGCACGCGACGCGGACCAGCAGATCGATCTGGCCGCTGAGTCCATGGGCCTGCACGACCTCGGGGATGCGCGCGAGCTCGGCCGTGATGCGCGGGATCTCCGCCTGGCGCACCGTGACGTGCACGAACGCCTCGATGGGGAACCCCAGCGCGGTCGACGACAGCGCGCGCTCGTAGGAGAGGAAGACGCCGGTGCGCTCGAGACGCGCCATGCGCGCCTGAACGGTGTTGCGCGAGAGTCCGAGGCGTTCGGCGAGGGCGACGACCGTGGCGCGCGGGTCGGTTGCGAGCGCCGCGAGGAGCTCGAGGTCGACGTGATCGAGGGCAGTCATAGTGCGAAAGATTAGCAGGCCTCGAGCCCTCGTGGGTTGGCAACATGCTCAACAGAATCCGTGTTGCTTGAGCTAGGTGCAAGACGGACGTAGTGTCGGCCTCGTCGGCGATGCTGCCGGCACCCACGCAGGACTCGCCCCACGAGGGCGGGCCGTACGAGGAGGGACGCACTGATGCACACCCTGACCCCCCTGGCCGATCCCGCAGTGGACGTCGATGACGTCGCACGCCTGGTCACCGCCTCCGGCGAACGGATCGCCGATCCCGACCTCGATCGCTGGGTGGAGGACGTGGATGCCGCGCAGCTGCGCAGCCTCTATCGCGACATGGTCCTGGTGCGCCGCGTCGACGCCGAGGGGATCGCCCTCCAGCGTCAGGGCCAGCTCGGTCTCTGGGCCCCGTGCAACGGGCAGGAGGGCGTGCAGGTGGGCACGGCCCGCGCGTTCCGCTCCGACGACTTCGTGTTCCCGAGCTATCGCGAGATCGGCGTCAACCACGTGCGCGGCGCGAAACCCGCCGATTTCGTCCTGGCGTGGCGCGGCGAAGCGCACTCGACCTTCAACCCCTACGACATCAACACCGCGACGCCGCAGATCATCATCGGCGCGCAGGCCCTCCACGCGGTGGGGTATGCGATGGGCATCCAGCTCGACGGCACCGATCAGGTCGCCGCCGCCTACTTCGGCGACGGAGCGACGAGCCAGGGCGACGTCAACGAGGCGATGGTCTTCGCATCGTCGTACCGTTCGCCGGTCGTGTTCGTGTGCACGAACAACCAGTACGCGATCTCCGAGCCCGTCGCCGTGCAGGCGAAGTTCCCGATCGCCGGACGCGCGCCGGGCTTCGGCATCCCGAGTCTCCGAGTCGACGGCAACGACGTGCTCGCGTGCCTCGCCGCCATGCGGTGGGCCATCGACAACGCCCGGAAGGGCAACGGCCCGGCCTTCATCGAGGCCGTGACGTACCGCATGGGACCGCACACGACCTCCGACGACCCCACGCGCTATCGCGACAAGGAGGAGGTCGAGCGCTGGCGTGCGCGCGATCCGCTCGCCCGCATCGAGGCGCTGCTGCGCTCGCAGGACGAGTTCGGCGACGACTTTTCCGCCTCGGTCGCCGCGGATGCCGACGAGCTCGGCGCCGCGGTGCGCGAAGCGACGCTCTCGGCCGTCACGGCTCCTCCGATCTCCGTGCTCGACAACGTGTACGCCGAGCCCCACACCGGCCTCGACGAGCAGCGCCGCGCCTTCGGCGCGTACCTCGCGGGCTTCGACGAGGTGGCATGATGACGCAGCTCACCATGGTCAAGGCCATCAACTCCGGGCTCCGCCGCGCGATGGCCGACGATCCGAAGGTGCTCGTGATGGGCGAGGACATCGGCAAGCTCGGCGGCGTCTTCCGCGTCACCGACGGGCTGCAGGCCGAGTTCGGCGCGCAGCGGGTCATCGACACGCCCCTCGCCGAGTCGGGCATCATGGGCACCGCGGTCGGCCTCGCGTTCCGCGGGTACCGGCCCGTCGTCGAGATCCAGTTCGACGGCTTCGTCTACCCCGCGTTCGACCAGATCGTCTGCCAGGTCGCCAAGCTCCACTACCGCACGCGCGGGAACGTGAAGATGCCGATCACCATCCGCATCCCGTGGGCCGGAGGCGTCGGAGCCGCCGAGCACCACTCCGAGTCTCCCGAGGCGTACTTCGTGCACACCTCGGGGCTGCGGGTCGTCGCGGTGTCCAATCCGCAGGACGCGTACACGATGCTGCGCCAGGCGATCGCCTCCGATGATCCCGTCGTGTTCTTCGAGCCCAAGCGGCTCTACCACTCCAAGGGCGAGGTCGACCTCGACGCCCATCTGGCCGACGCCGCCCCCATGGGGGTCGCGCGCGTCGCCCGACCAGGGACCGACGTCACACTCCTCACGTACGGTGCTCAGGTCGCCACGGCGATGGATGCCGCGCTCGCCGCCGAGGACGAGGGCATCTCGATCGAGGTCATCGATCTGCGGTCGATCTCCCCGGTCGACTACAACACGGTCACGGCATCCGTTCGCAAGACCGGGCGCGTCGTGGTGACCCACGAAGCCGCCCGCGAGGCGGGGGTCGGTGCCGAGCTGATCGCCAGCGTGACGGAGAAGTGCTTCCACTACCTCGAGGCGGCACCGGTGCGCGTGACGGGGCATGACATCCCGTACCCTCCCGCGAAGCTCGAGAAGCACCACCTGCCCGATCTCGATCGGGTGCTCGGTGCCGTCGACCGGGTCCTGGACCGACCGAACTCGATGACGGGAGTCTCGTCATGATCCAGGAGTTCCGCCTCCCCGACCTCGGCGAAGGACTGCCCGAGGCCGAGCTCGTGCAGTGGCTGGTCGCCGAGGGCGACGAGATCGCCCTGAACCAGACGATCGCCGAGGTCGAGACCGCCAAGGCCATCGTCGAGCTCCCGTCTCCGCACGCGGGCACGGTGTCCAAGCTCCATGCCCGGGCGGGCGACGTCGTCGAGGTCGGCGCGGTGCTCATCGCGTTCGACATCGCCGGCGATGCGCCGTCCGCGCCGGCGGCCGCGCAGGCCGACGCTGCTCCGGACGAGGAGGAGAAAGCCCAGCCGAATCTCGTCGGGTACGGCGCGGCGCCGCGTTCGTCGGCTCGCCCGCAGCGGCGCAGCCGCGCCGTCGCGGTGGCCGATCGTCCGGCCGACACGGCCGTGCTCGAGGCCGCTCCGCACGATGTGATCACGACACCCGACGTCGCCGACGTCGTGCTCGAGCGGCCGCGCTCCACGCCGCCGGTCCGCAAGCTCGCGAAGGAGCTCGGCGTCGAGCTGGCGCTCGTCGAAGGCACGGGTGAGGCGGGCCTCATCACGCGTGCCGACGTCCAGGCCTATGCCGAGCGCGTCGGGGCGACCGCGGCACCGGCGTCCGCTGCCGAGTCGGACTCGACCGTCCCGCTGTTCCCGCCGGCGGGGGAGCGGACCACCCGGACGCCGATCCGCGGCGTGCGCAAGGCGACGGCCGAGGCGATGGTGCGCAGCGCCTTCACGGCTCCCCACGTCACGACGTTCCTGACCGTCGACGTCACTCCGGCCATGGAGCTCGTCGCGTCGCTGAAGGCGGACCGCGCTCTCCAGGGCCACCGGATCGGCATCATGGCGGTCGCAGCGAAGGCCGTGTGCCTCGCGCTCTCGCAGACGCCGAGCCTCAACTCGAAGTGGGACGCCGAGGCCGGAGAGATCGTCGAGCACCACTATGTCGACCTCGGCATCGCTGCGGCGACCCCGCGCGGCCTGCTGGTCCCGGTGATCCGCGACGCCGACGCGATGACCCTGGTGGAGCTGGCCGACGCGATCGGCGCGCTCGCCGAGACGGCCCGCGCCGGCAAGACGTCGCCGGTCGACATGACCGGCGGCACGTTCTCGATCACCAACGTGGGCGTCTTCGGCGTGGACGCGGGAACCCCGATCATCAATCCGGGGGAGGCGGGCATCCTCGCGCTCGGGGCTGTGCGTCGTCAGCCGTGGGAGCACCGCGGAGAGATCGCGCTGCGCGACGTCATGACGCTGAGTCTGTCGTTCGACCACCGCCTGGTCGACGGCCAGCAGGGCGCGCGGTTCATGACCGACGTCGCGGGCGTGCTCGCCGAGCCGGGGAGAGCGATGCTGCTGCGCTGAGGAGGGTGAGGACCCGGCGTTCAGTCGATCTTCGGGTAGAACAGGCCCAGACCGTGCTTCTGGAGGACCTTGTACGCCTCCGAATAACTCGTCGGCTCCACGTCGTCGGCCGAGCCGTACCGGGCGAGCAGGAGGCCGAGGAGCCCTCGACCCGGGTTGCTCAGCGGCTTGTGCTTGTGCTTGCCGTTCTCGAGATCGCCGAGCTCGTTCTCCGCGCTGTTCTCGGGCAGCCACATCGGATGCACGTGCGGCCAGGTGGCGGGGTCCCGCGGTTCGGCGAGGTTGACGAGCGAGAAGAGGTCGTTGGCGCCGGCATCCCGTCGCGTCAGCGGCTTGAGACCGTGCAGCCGCGTCAGGGTGGCGATCACGGCGCCGTGATGCATCTCGTCGTGGATGATCGTGCCGGCCTTCGTGTACGCCGACACGGCGATGGCGGGCACGCGACCCCCCAGGCGGTCGAATGTGAAGCCCATCTCGCCCGCGGGGGCGTCGACGTCGGGAGGAGTGGCCGCGGGCGGCGGCACGTGGTCGTAGGTGCCGCCGTGCTCGTCGAACGTGATGAGCAGGAGGGTGTTGTTGGCGTTCGAGCCGTCCTTCGTCGCGCTCGTGCGCACCGCGTTGTACACGTTCGCGACGAGACGCTCTCCGGCCCGCACGTCGGAGACCGCGGAGTCGAAGACCGTGGTGCCGTCGACCTCGCCCGCGCGGTACACCCCGAACGGCGGGTGGAAGTCGTTGTGGTTGTAGACCATGCGCGGCTCGATGAACGCGTAGGCGGGAAGCTTGCCCTCGCGGGCATCCGCGTAGAACTCGTTCATGTGGCCGAAGCGGCCCGTGCGCCAGAACTTCTCCAGTACGGGGGCGTGCATCACCCCGGTGAGGGAGATGAGCTGCATCTCGTCGAAGTAGATCTTCCACGAGATGCCGGCCTCTTCGAGCCGGTTGAAGATCGTGGGCGTCGGATCGGCGTCGAGCCACTTGTCGTAGCCGCCGCCGTGCTTGTTCGTGACGAACCCGTGCGACGTCGACGCGTGGAAGAAGGAGCGGTTGCAGTAGGTCTGCGACGGCACCGCGCAGAACCACGCATCGAAGACCGCGAACTCCTTGGCGAGGGTCGACAGGACGGGCAGCTGCTCGGGGGAGAAGCCGCCCATGATCTGCGAGAGCTCTTCGTCGGTGGGCGCCTTGCCCTGGCGCTCCCGCGTGACGTTGTTGCGGTAGTCCTGGAGAAAGCCCGACATGGTCGCGTTCGTGCCCGTCGCGGGCGCGTTGTAGGGAGCCTTCATCCAGTCCAGCTGGTCGGTGGCGTTCGTGGCGGGATCGACCGTGCCGAACAGCTGCGTGTTGACGTGCGGATACTCTTCGCCCGGGTCGGGGTTGGGTGCACCCATCACGACGTCGGTCGGTCCGTCGTACACGTGGGCGGACACGGTGAGTCCGGTCTCGTCGGTGTTCGCGTACTTCCCGAACGCCAGACCGTCGAACGTCTCGCCCTCGGGAACGGTCTCGGGGGTGTACAGCCACCCCAGCATGTTGTCGAAGGAGCGGTTCTCGCCCATGAGCACGACGACGTGGTCGAACCCGGGCTCGCGCCGGGGCGGGAGAGCCAGATAGTCGGCCGCGCCTTCGCGGTAGCCGATCGTGTGGCCGACGGATGCTCCCGCGGCGGCGCCGATCCCGCCGCCGACGACGAACCCCGCGGCGGTCAGGCCGCCGAGCTTGAGGAAGTCGCGCCTGCTCGCTTCGTCGGACTGCCGCTCTTCGTCGGTCCGACCGTCTTCGCCACGGGATCGCCTCACCATAGTGAATTCAGGGTAGGGCACCCCGAAGGGGGGTCAGGCCGTCAGAGCCGAGATCGCCATGGATTCCAGGATGCCGCGCACCGTGCTGTCGGCGGGGGCCCCGCGCAGACCGCGCACGCTGTGGGGCGTCGAGTTGATGAGGCCGAAGCACGCCGCGGCCCGCACGCGCAGATCGCTGGCGGAGCGCTCTGGATGCAGCTGAGCGAGCACGCCCACCCACAGCTCGACGTACTCGCGCTGCAGTCGGCGCACGGTGTGCCGGTCGTCGTCGCTCAGGCTCGCCAGGTCACGGTCCTGCACGCGGATGACGTCGGCGTCGGACAGGGCGAAGTCGACATGGAAGCGCACGAGCTCCTCGAGCGCGTGCCCGGGCGCGGCATCCGTCGACACCACCTCGCGTCCACCGGCCAGGAGTCGCTCGCTGACGCGCACGAGGATCTCGCCGAGGAGGGCCTGCTTGTTGGCGAAGTGCCGGTAGACGGCGGGACCGGAGACTCCGACGGCGGCGCCGAGCTCCTCGAGGCTCACTCCGCTGAATCCGCGCTCCGCGAAGAGGAGGGCGGCCTCGTGCAGGAGCGCGGAGTGACGATCCGCCTTGGCGCGATTGCGCTCCGTGAGACCGCTTGTCATTTCAGTTAATCCTCGCTAACCTGAATTCTCGGTTAGTGCACACTAACCACTGCGCTCTCGCCGGGACAACCGGCGTGATGTGATCGTGACGTCGAGGGAGATGACATGACCGCACTGACGACATCCGTCGCCCGTGACGACGCGTTCGTACGCACGCGCGACGCGCAGCAGGGCCTCGCCGACGACCTGGCCGCGCGACTCGCGGCAGCCGCCCTCGGTGGCCCGGAGGCATCCCGTGAGCGCCATGTCGCCCGCGGCAAGCTCCTTCCGCGCGACCGCGTGGAACGACTGCTCGACGAGGGCAGTCCGTTCCTCGAAGTGTCGCCGCTCGCGGCCGAAGGACTCTACGACGGGGGAGCACCCGCGGCCGGCGTGATCGCGGGCATCGGGCTCGTGCACGGACGCCAGGTCATGGTCGTCTGCAACGACGCGACGGTCAAGGGCGGAACCTACTTCCCCCTGACCGTGAAGAAGCACCTGCGCGCGCAGGAGATCGCGCTCGAGAACCGCCTGCCGTGCGTCTACCTCGTCGACTCCGGCGGGGCGTTCCTGCCGATGCAGGACGAGGTCTTCCCCGATCGCGACCACTTCGGCCGGATCTTCTTCAACCAGGCTCGCATGTCGGCGGAGCGCATACCGCAGATCGCGGCCGTGCTCGGCTCGTGCACGGCGGGCGGCGCGTACGTTCCCGCGATGAGCGACGAGACCGTGATCGTGCGCGATCAGGGCACGATCTTCCTCGGCGGTCCGCCCCTCGTGAAGGCGGCGATCGGCGAGATCGTCACGGCGGAGGAGCTCGGCGGGGGCGAGCTGCACGCCCGTCGCTCGGGCGTGGTCGACCACCTCGCCGACGACGACGAGCATGCGCTCGAGATCGTCCGCGACATCGTGGCGACGCTGCCGCCGCCCGCGCCGCCCGCCTGGGAGGTGATCCCCCCCGTTGCACCCGCGGTCGATCCGGCCGATCTGTACGGCGTCGTGCCCGTCGACGTGAATCAGCCCTACGACGTGCGCGAGGTGATCGCCCGGCTCGTCGACGGCAGCGGATTCCACGAGTTCAAGCGCGAGTACGGCGAGACGCTCGTCACGGGCTTCGCCCGACTGCACGGCCACCCGGTGGGCATCGTCGCGAACAACGGCGTGCTGTTCTCGGAGTCGGCCCAGAAGGGCGCGCACTTCATCGAGCTGTGCGACCAGCGCGGCATCCCGCTGCTGTTCCTCCAGAACATCTCCGGCTTCATGGTGGGACGGGATGCCGAGGCGGGCGGCATCGCGAAGGACGGCGCCAAGATGGTGACGGCCGTCGCCACGACCCGGGTGCCCAAGCTCACCGTCGTCATCGGCGGATCGTTCGGCGCCGGCAACTACTCCATGTGCGGACGCGCGTACTCGCCGCGGTTCCTGTGGACGTGGCCCGGTTCGCGCATCTCCGTCATGGGCGGGCCGCAGGCCGCCTCGGTGCTCTCGACCGTCAAGCGCGATCAGATCGAGTCACGCGGTGAGGACTGGTCGGCGCAGGAGCAGTCCGCGTTCGAGGCGCCGATCCGGGCCCAGTACGAGGAGCAGGGCAACCCGTACTACGCCACTGCGCGCCTCTGGGACGACGGCGTCGTCGACCCGCTCAAGACCCGTGACCTCCTGGGACTCGCGCTCGACGTCGTGTCGCGCACGCCGCTCCCCGAACCGCGCTTCGGCGTCTTCCGGATGTGATCATGTTCGACACCGTCCTCGTCGCCAACCGCGGCGAGATCGCCCGCCGGGTGATCCGGACCCTCCGTCGCCTCGGCATCCGCTCGGTCGCCGTGTACAGCGACGCGGACGCCTCCGCGCCGCACGTGCGCGAAGCCGATGTCGCCGTGAGGATCGGTCCCGCGGCCGCCGCGCAGTCGTATCTGTCGATCGACGCCGTGCTGGCCGCGGCCGTCGCCACCGGCGCGCAGGCCATCCATCCCGGGTACGGATTCCTGTCGGAGAACTCCGCGTTCGCGCGCGCGTGCGCCGCTGCGGGGATCGTCTTCCTCGGCCCGGGCGAGCGGGCGCTCGAGGTCATGGGCGACAAGATCCGCTCGAAGGAGCACGTGGTGGCGCACGGCGTCCCGGTCGTGCCCGGCTTCAGCGCCGCGGGGATGACGGACGCCGACATCGCGTCGGCGGCTGAGGCCGCGGGCTTCCCCCTGCTGGTCAAGCCGTCCGCCGGGGGCGGAGGCAAGGGGATGCAGATCGTGCGCACCGCCGCGGAGCTGCCCGAGGCGCTCGCCACCGCCCGACGCGTCGCCGCGGCGGCGTTCGGAGACGACACGCTGCTGCTCGAACGGCTCATCGAACGCCCCCGCCACATCGAGGTGCAGGTGCTCGCCGACGCGCACGGCACCGTCATCCATCTCGGCGAACGCGAATGCACGCTCCAGCGCCGGCACCAGAAGGTCATCGAAGAGGCGCCGTCGCCGATCGTCGACGACCGGGCCCGTGCGCGTCTGGGCGCGGCGGCGTGCGCGGCCGCGGCATCCGTCGACTACCGCGGAGCGGGGACCGTGGAATTCCTCGTCGCCGGGGACCGTCCGGACGAGTTCTTCTTCATCGAGATGAACACGCGGCTGCAGGTGGAGCATCCGGTCACCGAGCTCGTGACCGGCATCGATCTCGTGGAGCAGCAGCTCCGCGTCGGCGCAGGGCTTTCGCTCGATCTCGCACAGGACGACGTCCGGTGGGACGGGCATGCGATCGAGGCCCGCGTGTACGCGGAGAGTCCGGAACGCGGATTCCTGCCGTCGACCGGCGACGTCCGGATCTGGCGTGCAGCGCGCGACGTGCGGACCGACTCGGCCGTCGAGGACGGCTCCGTCGTGTCCGCCGACTACGACCCGATGATCGCGAAGGTCATCGCGTGGGCGGACGACCGCCGCGCCGCCCTGGCGAAGCTCGACGCGGCGCTCGCCGAGACCGTCGTGCTCGGCGTCGACACGAACATCGGCTTCCTCCGCGCGCTCGTCGCCGACCCGGCCGTGCAGGACGGAGACCTCGACACCGGACTGATCGACCGTCTGCCGGCCTTCGTCGGCCCCGAGCCGAGCGCATCGGCGCTGCAGGCCGCGGCATCCGCCGTCCTCGGCGCAGGCGAACTGCCGGACGCAGGCCCGTGGGCGCCGAAACGGCCTGTTCCGGGCGGATCACCTGTTGCCCGGCGAGCTCTGGGCGCGTGGCATGGTCTCCCCGGGTGGCGGATCGGGACGACGAGCCCGCTCCGGGTGCGGCTGGACGACGGATCCGAGGCGCACACGGTGACCGTGGATGCCGGAGCACCTCTCCCGTCCTCCGCGAAAGCCCCGTCGCGCATCGAGCCCGCCGCTGCGGCGCGAGATCTCGACGCGGACGCAGGGTCTGGCGAGCCGAACGGAACGGGCGAGACGATCGTCGCGGTCGGCGATGACGGAGAGGTCTGGGTGCACGCCGACGGCGCCGCGCACCGCCTGCGGGTGATCGGCCGACGCGAGGCGATGGAGCGGCGGCTGGCCGCACGCGGCCGCGTCGACGGTGCGGCCGACCCCGAGCTGCGCGCCCCGATGCCGGGTGCCGTCGTGGCCGTCCACGTGGCCGATGGATCCCGCGTCGCCGGCGGCGACCGGATCGCGACGATCGAGGCCATGAAGATGGAGCACCCCGTCACGGCGCCGCACAACGGCGTGGTGCGCGTCGACGTCGCCGTCGGCGAGCAGGTGCGCCGCGACCAGGTGCTCGCGCATGTGACGCCCGACCCTTCGACGGGCTCAGGGACCGCGACGGGCCCGGACGCTCAGACGAGCGAAAGCGGACGGACGGACTGACAGGAGAACCATGGACCACCACGATCTGAGCGACGACGAGCGCGAGCTCGCCCGTCTGGTGCGCGACTTCGCCGACGAGGTCGTCGCCCCTGCTTCCTACGAAGCCGACCGCACGAAGACGCTCCCGATGCACGTGGTCGCCCAGATGGGCGAGCTCGGGCTGTTCGGCCTGCCGTTCCCCGAAGAGTACGGCGGGCAGGGCGGCGACTACTTCGCCCTCTGCCTCGCGATCGAGGGCATCGCGCGCGTCGACCAGTCGATCGCCATCACGCTCGAGGCCGGGGTGAGCCTCGGAGCGATGCCGGTGTTCCGCTTCGGCACCGAGGAGCAGAAGCAGGAGTACCTGCCCTCGCTCCTCGCGGGCGAGCACCTCGCCGGCTTCGGTCTCACCGAGCCGGAGGCGGGTTCGGATGCCGGGGCCACCCGCACGACCGCGCGGCTCGAGGGCGGCGAGTGGGTCGTGAACGGCGCGAAGCAGTTCATCACGAACTCGGGGACGCCCATCACCCGCTTCGTCACGGTCACGGCCGTCACGGGCGAGAAGGACGGGCGCAAGGAGATCTCGACGATCCTCGTGCCCAACGGCACGCCCGGCTTCACGGTCGAGGCGCCGTACGACAAGGTGGGGTGGCACGCCTCCGACACGCATCCGCTCACGTTCGTCGACGCACGCGTGCCCGAGGCGAATCTGCTCGGCGAGCGCGGCCGGGGGTTCGCCAACTTCCTGCACATCCTCGACGAGGGCCGCATCGCGATCGCCGCGCTCTCCACGGGCGCCGCGGAAGGATGCCTCGAGGCATCCGTCGACTACGCCCGGAAGCGCACGGTGTTCGGCGAGCCGCTGTCGACCCGGCAGAGCATCCAGTTCATGCTCGCCCGCATGCAGCAGCGCGTGCACGTCGCCCGTCTCGCCTGGCACCACGCGGCGCGCCTCCGCGACGCGGGGAAGCCGTTCAAGACCGAGGCGGCGATCGCCAAGCTCACGGCGAGCGATGCGGCGATGGACAACGCCCGTGATGCGACGCAGATCTTCGGGGGCAACGGCTTCATGAACGAGTACCCCGTCGCCCGTCACTACCGCGACTCGAAGATCCTCGAGATCGGCGAGGGGACGAGCGAAGTGCAGCTGCTCGTGATCGCCCGTGCGCTCGGAGTAGCGTGAGCGACGTGACCGACCCGGCACCGCGGCAGCACATCCAGCGCGGACTCTACTTCGACGAGCTCGAGGTGGGTGCTCAGTACGCGCATCGCCCGGGGCGCACCGTGTCGGAGTCCGACAACATCCTGTTCTCCTCGCTCACGATGAACACGCAGGCGCTGCACCTGGACGCCGCGTTCTCCGAGACGCAGCCGTTCGGCCGGCGGCTCATGAACTCGATGTGGACGCTGTCGACGATGGTGGGACTCTCCGTCGGGCAGATCACGCAGGGTACGCTCGTCGCGCAGCTCGGTCTCTCCGACATCTCCTTCCCTGCGCCGCTCTTCCACGGCGACACGCTGTACGTCGACACCGAGATCGTCGACAAGCGGCCGTCGTCGTCGCGTCCGGGCCAGGGCATCGTCACGATGAGGCACACGGGTCGCAATCAGCACGGCGAGATCGTCGCGAGGGCCACGCGCGTCGCGCTGATGTGGTGCGCTCCGTCGGAGGCCGAGGCTCCGGATACGGGCGGAGTAGCGTGACGGCATGACCGACGACCGTCCCTTCCGTCTGGGCCCCGCTCTGCTGTTCTGCCCCGCCGACCGCCCCGAGCGGTTCCGCAAGGCGGCGGACCGGGCGGACGCCGTCATCCTCGACCTCGAGGACGCGGTGGCGTCCGCCGACAAGGCCAGGGCGCGCGGCGCCTTGATCGAGAGCGACCTCGACCCCGAACGCGTCATCGTGCGGGTCAATCCGCCCGAGACCGAGGCGTTCGTCTCCGACATCGCGACGCTGTCGCAGACCGACTACCGCACGATCATGGTGGCCAAGGCCGCCTCCGTGAAGCGGCTCAAGGCACTGGATCCGCGGTTCGCCGTCGTGGCACTGCTCGAGACCGCGAAAGGGGTGGCGCAGGCCGACCGCATCGCCGCCCTGACGAATGTGACGGCGCTCATGTGGGGCGCCGAAGACCTCGTCGCCTCGCTCGGCGGCAGCTCGAGCCGCCGGGCCGACGGTGCCTACCGCGACATCGCCCGCTACGCCCGTTCGCGCGTGCTCCTGGCCGCCGGCGCCCGCGCGAAGGCGGCGATCGACGCCGTGCACCTCGACATCGCCGACGCGCTGGGTCTGGCACGGGAGGCCGAGGACGCCGCCGCCTCCGGTTTCGCGGCGACCGCCTGCATCCACCCGAGTCAGGTCGAAGTCGTCCGGGCGGCATACCGTCCGTCGGATGCCGACGTCGCGTGGGCGCACGCGGTGCTGGCCGCCGCCGCCGGGGAGCGCGGTGTGTTCGCCTTCGACGGCCGGATGGTCGACGAGCCCGTGCTGCGGCACGCCCGGGCACTGCTGGCGCGCGCGGGGGACTAGCTCCTCAACCCGGCGATCGCCTCGGTCACCCGGCCGATGAGGTCGTAGGGGATGTCCTGTGTGTGCGGGAAGACGACCGAGTCCTTCTCCGACCGGTAGGGCGCGAGCTCGCTCTCGAGCGGCTCCGGGAGCGTCGGGACGGGGTAGAGCCCGATGTGCTTCTTCCAGCCGCCGATGTGCAGCGCGTAACGGCCCCCGCCGAGCATCACGGCCGCCATGCCGTAGCGGATGCGCTCCTCGGGCGGAGCGCCGTCGACTCCCGGCACCCGGGCGACGACGATCTCCCGGATGCGCCGCAGACGCTCCTGCACGTCGGGCGGGAACCCCGCGATGTACTCGTCGATCGTCGCGGGTGCCGTCATGGCGCGATCCTAGGCCAGGGCGTCGTCGTACGACAGGAGGCGCAGGCGCTCCTTCTCGAGCAGCACGCGGTAGGCCGAGCCGTTGGGCAGCTTCGTCCCGGGAAGGGGGAGCTCGCCGGCCGTGGCGTGGCGGATCAGTTCACGGATCAGGGCGCCGTGCGAGACGCAGATGGCGGATGCCGCGGCCGGCGCCGTCGTGCGCCGCACGTCTCGCGCCACGAGTCGGAGGCCGGCGATCGCCCGCGTGCGCAGATCTGCCCAGGGCTCGGCGCCCGGCACCTCGGCCGCGTGCCAGTCGCCCCAGCGCTCGAAGAACTCGTTCGTGTCGAGACCCTCCGCCTCGCCGTAGTTGCGCTCGCGCAGCTCGGGATAGTGCCCCGACACCTCCACGCCGAGTTCGGCGGCCATGATCGCCGCGGTCTCCCTCGCGCGGGAGAGGTCGCTGGACACCACGATGAGCGGCGCGCCGGGGTCGATCGTGTCGCGCAGACGCGCCGCGGCATCCCGGGCCTGCCCGCGACCCGTGTCGTTGAGCGGGATGTCGGTCGACCCCTGGATGCGGCGGGCCGCGTTCCAGTCGGTCTCGCCGTGGCGCACGAGGGTGAGGAGAGTCATCCTCTCGAGCCTAGCCGCGGGGCCGGGAGCGCCGACGTCAGTCGAGGGAGGGGAGGCGGTCGGCGAACGCGGCGAGCACGTCGCTCGTGCCGGCATCGATCTTGACCGTCGCCCGCGCATCGGCCCGCGTGATCCCGCGGTTGACGATGACGACGGGGATGCGGCGGCGGCGCGCACGCTCGACGAGACGGATGCCGGAGTTCACCACGAGCGACGAGCCGGCCACCACGAGCGCATCGCTCGTGCGCACGAGCTGCTCGGCCTCGCGGAACTTCTCGGCGGGGATGAACTCGCCGAAGAACACCACGTCGGGCTTCAGCATCCCGCCGCACACGCTGCACTCGGGCACGAGGAATCCGTCGCTGCTCTCGGGCAGCACGTCGCCGTCGGGTCCGAGCTTGACCTCTTCCGTGACGCTGATCCACGGATTGTCGGCTTCGACGCGGGCGGCCAGATCCCGTCGATCGAACACCTGCCCGCAGTGCGTGCAGAACACCCGGCGCATCGTGCCGTGGAGCTCGACGACCCGCCTGCTGCCGGCGCGCACGTGCAGGCCGTCGACGTTCTGCGTCACGACGCCCGAGGCGAGGCGGCGCTCCTCCAGCGTCGCGAGCGCGCGGTGGCCGGCGTTGGGCTCCGCGGCGGCGAACGCGCGCCAGCCGAGGTGGCTGCCCACCCAGTAGCGCCGGCGCGCCGCCGGGCTGGCGAGGAACTCCTGCGCGGTCATGGGCGTGCGCACAGGCGCGCCCTTGCCGCGGTAGTCGGGGATCCCGGAATCGGTCGAGACGCCGGCGCCCGTCAGCACCGCGATGCGCTTGCCGGAGAGCACGTCGAGGGCGCGCTCGAGCTCCGGCGCCGTCGCGTGCGCGAGGTCGCTCAGTGTCGTCATCCACCCACCCCCTCGATCCGAGCGTACGCCGCACGGGTTGCCGGGATGTTACGCGTCTCCGGGAGACGGGCACGTGGGAGAGTGGGCGGGTGAGGATCGAACAGGTGGCCGCCGCCGACGATGCCCGGCTCGCCGACTACCGCGATCTGACGGATGTCGCGCTCCGGCGCAAGCTCGAGCCCGAAGGCGGTCTCTACATCGCCGAATCGGCGAAGGTGATCGCGCGGGCCCTGAATGCGGGTCACCGACCGCGATCGGTGCTCGTGCAGGAGAAGTGGGTCGACGAGGTCGCCGAGCTCCTGGCCGGGCACGACGTGCCCGCGTACGTCGTCGCCCCCGAGATCGCCGAGTCGCTCACCGGGTACGCCGTGCACCGCGGAGCGCTCGCGGCGATGCATCGACCCGAGCTGCCGTCGGTCGTCGACGTCGTCGCCGGAGCGCGACTCGTCGTGGTGCTCGAAGACATCATGGACCACACCAACATCGGCGCGATCTTCCGCGCCGCCGCGGGTCTCGGCGCCGATGCCGTGCTCGTCAGCCCCCGGTGCGCCGATCCGCTGTACCGGCGCAGCGTCCGCGTCAGCATGGGCACCGTGTTCCAGGTGCCGTGGACGCGGCTCCCGGAGTGGAACGCCGCGGGCGGCATCCTGCACGACGAGGGCTTCCATCTCGCGGGACTCGCGCTCTCCGACGACGCCGTTCCGCTCGACGAGTTCGCGGCCGCGCGCCCCGAGCGCGTCGCGCTGATGCTGGGCGCCGAAGGAGACGGACTGAGCAGGCGCGCGCTCCGCGTCGCCGACACGGTCGTGACGATCCCGATGGCCGGGGGAGTCGATTCGCTCAACGTCGCGGCGGCCTCCGCCGTCGCGCTGTGGTCGCTGCGCCCGACCGGCGACTAGGCCTTCTCCGACGGCCCCCGGCCGCGGTGCGTGCCGGGGGCGATCGTCTCGATCGGCAGGCCGCTCGCGGTGTTCTCGTCGGAGCGCAGCAGGATCGGGGTGGGTTCGGGGCGCTTGGCCGTGATCGTGTCGCCCGAGGACTGGTGGCGGAGCCGGCGCAGCACCCACGGGGCCAGGTACTCGCGCGCCCACACCAGATCGACCGTGCGCGCTTCGCGCCACGTGCGCCGGGGGAAGGGATCCGGCTCCATGGGGGCCAGGTCGTTGGGCACGTTGAGCGCACGCAGCACCATGCGGGCGACTTCGTGGTGGCCGAGCCTGTTGTAGTGCAGGCGGTCGTCATCGAAGAACCGCATGTCCTGCACCTCTTTGAGCGCCCACTGATCCGCCACGACGCAGTCGTACTTGTCGGCGATGGCGCGGATGTTCTCGTTATAGATCGCGACACGACCCCGGATGCCGCGGAACACCGGCGTGAACTCGGTGTCGATGCCGGTGAAGGCGACGACCGTGGCGCCGGTGCCGGTGAGGCGCACGACGGCGTCCTCGAAGAGCTGGGCGACCGCGTCGGGGTCGCCGCCCGGTCGGATGACGTCGTTGCCGCCGGCGGAGAACGTGACGAGGTCGGGCTTCAGCTCGATCGCGGGCTCGATCTGCGTGTCGACGATCTGACCGATGAGCTTGCCGCGCACCGCGAGGTTGGCGTAGGCGAAGTCGTCGACCTGAGCGGACAGCACTTCGGCCACGCGATCGGCCCAGCCGCGGAGTCCGTTCGGGGCGGTCGGGTCGGGGTCGCCCACGCCTTCGGTGAACGAGTCGCCGATCGCGACGTAGCGACGCCACGGATGCAGGGTCTCGTTGGGGATGTAGGGGGTCCGATTCGGTTCGGGTGAGGGATCGTTCTTGGGCATCGTTCCTCCTTCGACGGTTCATCACCGACAGCCAGCCTACGGCGGGGGGTGTCGGCGCGCTCGTTTAGGGTGGGAACTCGCGCTGCTCGCCGCCGGCAGTCGCCGACACCGGGGGGAGGGGCTGCATGAACGACGACTCGTCGCTTCTCGAAGCGCCTTCCGCGTCGGGCTCCTCGGGGTCCGACGGCGAGCACCACTTCGGGTCGTTCGCCGCCGAGCACCTGTCGCCGAGCTTCCCGCAGCGCGCACCGTGGGGCACCGCGCAGCGACTGCGCGCGTGGCAGGCCGAGGCCCTCGACCTGTACTTCGGTCTCGACGGACCCGACGGTGTCGGCAAGGGGCCGCGCGATTTCCTTGCCGCGGCCACTCCGGGCGCCGGCAAGACCACGTTCGCCCTGCGTCTGGCGACCGAGCTCGTGCGGCGTCGGGTCGTCGACCGCATCGTCGTCGTCGCGCCCACCGAGCACCTGAAGACGCAGTGGGCGGATGCCGCAGCCCGTGTCGGCATCCGGCTCGACCCCGCCTTCAGCAACCGGCACTACGCGCCGGCCCGGCACTTCCACGGCGTCGCCGTGACGTATGCGCAGGTGGCGGTCAAGGCATCCGTCCACCAGCGGCTCGTGATCGATGCCCGCACGCTCGTGATCCTCGACGAAGTGCACCACGGGGGCGACGCCCTGAGCTGGGGCGACGCGCTGCGCGAGGCGTACGCGCGTGCGACGCGACGGCTCCTGCTGTCGGGCACGCCGTTCCGCAGCGACACCGCGCCGATCCCGTTCGTGGAGTACCACCCCGATCGCCACGGCATCCGCATCTCCCGCACCGACTACGCCTACTCGTACCGTCGCGCCCTCGAAGACGGCGTCGTCCGGCCCGTGCTGTTCCACGTCTACGCCGGCCACATGAAGTGGCGCACGAAGGCGGGCGACGAGATGGAGGCCCATCTCGGACAGGACAACACGAAGGACATCACGTCGCAGGCCTGGCGCACGGCGCTGAACCCCGAGGGCGACTGGATCCCGGCGGTGCTGAGATCGGCGGATCGGCGCCTCACCGAGGTGCGCGAGCAGGTCCCGGATGCCGGCGGACTCGTGATCGCCACGGATCAGACGGCGGCGCGCGCCTACGCAGCGATCCTGCACCAGGTATCCGGGGAGGAGCCGACGATCGTGCTCTCCGACGAGGCCGAGGCGTCCGCGCGCATCGAGGCGTTCTCGAAGGGCACTTCGCGGTGGATGGTCGCTGTGCGCATGGTCTCCGAGGGCGTCGACGTGCCGCGCCTGGGCGTCGGGGTGTACGCGACGTCGGCGTCAACGCCGCTCTTCTTCGCGCAGGCGATCGGCCGCTTCGTGCGGGCCCGCAAGCGCGGCGAGACGGCGAGCGTGTTCCTCCCGAACGTTCCGCAGCTGCTCGCCCTCGCGCATGAGCTCGAGAAGCAGCGCGACCATGCGCTCGACCGCGACACCGACGACGAGCCGGGTCTCGACGAAGACGCGATGAACGCGGCGGAGCGCGAGGACAAGGCATCCGACGCCCTCACCGAGGAGTTCGAGTACGCCGCACTGGGTTCGGTCGCCCACTTCGACCGCGTGCTGTTCGACGGGCGCGAGTTCGGCGAGCTCGCCGTGCCCGGCACCCCCGAGGAGGAGGAGTTCCTGGGGCTCCCCGGCCTCCTCGAGCCCGAGCACGTGCACGAGCTGCTCATGCAGCGCCAGTCGCGGCAGAGCCGTCATCGCAAGGCGCGCGAAGAGCGGGAGGCGGCATCCGGCGGACTGTCGGCGCCCGCGACCGAGCCGGGCGGACTGCCCCAGCCGCTCCACCGCACGCTCAAGGAGCAGCGACAGCTGCTCAACAGCCTCGTGGGTCTGTACGCCCGTCAGACCGGCGAACCGCACGGCGCGGTGCACGCCGAGCTGCGACGGGTGTGCGGGGGACCCGCCGTCGCCCAGGCGACGGTCGCGCAGCTGCAGGCCCGCATCGACGTCCTGCGGTCGCGCGTGCGTTCCTGAGCCACGGCTCGCCCCTCGTGTGTCGACGAGGCGGGAGCGCTCAGCGACGCTGCAGGAGGAGGACGCCGTCGGTGTGGGTGCCGGGGTGGCCGTCGGGATCGGATGCCGCGCGTGATCGCGTCTCGACGAGCACGGGCGTCCACACGGCGGCATCCGGCGCGAGCAGGGCGAGCTCGACGTCGGGCGCCGGCATCCTCGGTGCGCCCTCGGGGAGTTCGTCGACCCAGGACGGCGGCGCGGCATGCGAGACGACGAGCAGGTGACCGCCTGGAGCGACGCGCTCCGCCGCGGCGCGCAGGATGTCGATCCGGGGGAAGTCCGGATCCCACGAGTGCAGGAAGCTCGCCGTCACGAGGTCGAACGGCCCGTCCGGAAGGTCGAGCTCGGCGTCAGCGGTGACGAACACCGCCCGTGCGGCGTCGAGGCCGCGCTCCCGTGCGGCGGCGGACGCGCGCGCGACGGCGGTCGCTGAGACGTCGGTCGCCGTGACGCGCCAGCCGTGCTCGGCGAGCCAGACCGCGTCGCCGCCTTCGCCGCATCCCACGTCGAGCGCCGATCCGGGCGCGAGCGGTGCGACCACGTCGGCGAGGGTCGCGTTGACGCGGCCCGACCACGTCCGCTCGGTGTCGGCGTAGCGCGCCTCCCAGGCCTCGCTGCGCGCCGTGCGACGCGCGTGGGCCACGGCGCGGTCGGCGTCCTCGGCCACGAGTGCCGCGTTGACGGCTGCGCCGGCCATCGACCCGGCACCCATCGACACGGGCACGTTGGCGAAGGGCTGCACGACGTTGCCGGCGGCCCAGACGCGGGGGTGGCTCGTCGCGCCGAGCGCGTCGACGGCGAGCGGTCGTCCGGGCAGGTCGGCGCGGGCGAGATCGAGCTCCGCGACGAACGCCAGGTCGAGGCGCGGGCCGGGTGCGACGAAGAGCGCGTCGAGGGGATGCTCGGTCCCGTCCGCGGTGCGCACGGCTGCGAGGGTGACGTCATCGCCGGTGAGCGCGGTCACGGCACTGGCGACGATGCGGAAGCCGCGTGCGGCGAGACGCTCGGCCAGAGCCTCGTCGAGCGGCTCGACATCGGCGACGAACGCCGTGACGTCGTCGCTCCACTGACGCACGAGCTCGAGCTGGTGCATACCGGCCGGAGAGGTGACGAGCACTCCGAGGCGTCGGTCGGCGACCTCCCAGCCGTGGCAGTAAGGGCAGTGGAGGATGCTGCGGCCCCACCGTTCGCGCAGCCCGGAGACGTCCGGCAGGTCGTCGTGCACGCCGGATGCGACGACCATCGCGCGGGCCCGCACCTCGGTCCCGTCGTCGAGGGTCACCCGGAGCGCGTCCGTCGCGTCGCGCACGTGCACCACGGCGCCGGAGCGGACGACGACGCCGTAGCGCCGCACCTCGTCGCGTCCGCGCGCCAGGAGGTCGGACGGGGGAGTGCCGTCGAGTCCGAGGACGCCGTGCATGTGGTCGGCGACGCGGTTGCGCGGGCTGCCGCCGTCGACCACGAGAGTCCGGCGGCGTGCGCGTCCGAGCATCTGCGCCGCGCTGAGTCCTGCGGCCCCGCCGCCGATGACGACGACATCCCATTCGTGGAGTTCCATGCTCCGACTGTCGGCGAGATCGACAAATACTGCAATCTCTCTTGCCGATATGGCAAGATCTTCGCATGACGGACGATCTCGCCCACATCGGACAGCGACTGCGCTCGGCACGGCAGTCGAAGGGCTGGACCCTCGACGATCTCGCCGGCAGCACGGGGATGTCGGCCAGCACGCTGTCGCGACTCGAGTCGGGTAAGCGGCAGGCGACGCTCGAACTGCTGCTGCCGCTGACACGGCGGCTGGGAATGCGCATCGACGACCTGCTGGCATCGCCGCCGGTCGACCCCCGTGTCCGTCGCCGCGTGACCCGCCGCGACGGGATGGTCATCGCACCGCTCACGCTCGAGGACTCGCCCGTCCAGACCTTCAAGATCGTCTATCCAGCGGCATCCGAGGCTCCCGCCCCCCGCATCCACGACGGCTACGAGTGGGTGTTCGTGCTGAGCGGCCGTCTCCGGCTCGTGCTCGACGGCGTCGAGCACGTCATCGAGCCGGGCGAATCGGCCGAGTTCGACACGCGCGCACCGCACAGTCTCAGCGCGATGCCCGACGCGGCCGTCGAGGTCATCAGCATCTTCAGCCCGACGGGGGAGCGAGTCCACACGCACCTGTCCGAGGGGTGACGCGGGGCCGGGTTCGGGAATCCGAAATGCTGTCAATCGTCGTCTCGGCGCGAGTCGGCGGCCGTGCCCTGGCTACCGTGGAGGCATCCCCCTCTTCCACCGCCGACTCGGAGGCCTCCTATGAGCGCGCCCGCAGAGCCGACCGCACGCGACCGCCGTCGCTGGGCTCAATATCTCGTCAACGAGCGCGCGGAGGCCCGTGTCTACCGGGCACTCGCGACGCGACGGGAAGGAGAGGAGCGCGAGATCCTGCTGGCTCTCGCCGACGCCGAGGGGCGACACGAAGCGCACTGGCTCGAACTGCTCGGCGGTGAGCCGGCACGCCTGCCGCGGCCCGATTTCGGAACCCGCGCGCTCGGCTGGATGGCGACGCGCTTCGGCTCGATCTTCGTCCTCGCGCTCGCCCAGAACGCCGAAGGGCGCTCCCCGTACGACGACGAGCCGTTCGCCACGGCGGCCATGGCGGCCGACGAGAAGGTCCACCACGAAGTCGTCCGAGGATTGGCGGCCCGCGGGAGACGGCGGCTGTCCGGCACGTTCCGCGCGGCGGTCTTCGGGGCGAACGACGGTCTCGTGTCGAACCTCGCTCTCGTGCTCGGCATCGGCGCGACGGGCGTCTCCGCGCAGGTCGTGCTCTTCAGCGGCATCGCCGGACTGCTCGCGGGCGCACTCTCGATGGGCGCGGGCGAGTTCGTCTCGGTGCGGTCGCAGCGCGAGCTGCTGGCGGCCACCGAGCCCAGCGACTTCGCCGATGCGGCGCTTCCCGACCTCGACCTCGACGCGAACGAGCTCGCCCTCGTGTACCGCACCCGCGGGATGCCGGCGGACGAGGCGCTCGAACGCGCGCAGCTCGTCGTCCGCACCGCGCACGCCGCGGATCGCTCGGTTCCGTACACGCGCGAGCCCGAGCCGTGGTCGGAGGAGCACGAGCTCGTCGGCGGAGCCTGGGGCGCGGCGATCTCGAGCTTCCTGTTCTTCGCCTCCGGTGCGATCATCCCGGTGCTGCCGTGGATCTTCGGGCTGTCCGGCATCCCGGCCGTCGCGGTGGCGCTCGTGCTCGTGGGCATCGCCCTGCTCGCCACCGGTGCCATGGTCGGTCTCCTTTCGGGAGGACCGCCCCTCAAGCGCGCCCTGCGTCAGCTCGCGATCGGATTCGGCGCCGCCGCGATCACGTACGCGCTCGGTCTCCTCTTCGGCGTCTCGATGGGCTGAGCGCGCGTGACGGTCGGCGCGGTTCGTCGACGGTGTCGTGACGTGGTAATGTCATTCCTCGGTTGCAAAACCGAAATCCACCTCGCGCGGGTGGCGGAATAGGTAGACGCGCTAGCTTGAGGTGCTAGTGCCCTTTAACGGGCGTGGGGGTTCAAGTCCCCCCTCGCGCACAGTGAGAAGGCCCCGGAAACGGGGCCTTCTTCGTTGTCGGAGAACGGCGGATAGGTTGGACACCATGCCCGGAACCCCCGACCTTCCCGAGGTCGTCGCCGTCGCGCGCGACCTCATCCGGTTCGACACGTCGAACTGGGGCGGAGGGCGTTCGAACGGCGAGCGCGAAGCCGCCGAGTACGTCGCCGCGTACCTCGAGTCGCTGGGCCTGACGCCCGAGTTCTACGAGCCGATTCCCGGTCGCACCAACGTGATGGCACGCGTCACGGGCCGCAACCCCGAGAAGCCGGCGCTGATCCTGCACGGGCACCTCGATGTGGTCCCGGCCGTGGCCGAGGATTGGAGCGTCGACCCGTTCGCCGGCGAGATCCGCGACGGGATGCTGTGGGGGCGGGGCGCCGTCGACATGAAGGACATGGATGCCATGATCCTCACCTCGATCGCCGAGATCCTGCGCGCGGGCGAGCAGCCCGAGCGCGACGTCATCCTGGTCTTCTTCGCCGACGAGGAGAACGGCGGTGTCGAGGGCTCGACGCTCGTCGTGCGCGACCGTCCGGAGTGGTTCGCCGGCGCGACCGAGGCGATCAGCGAAGTCGGCGGGTACTCGATCTCGGTCGGCGATCGCCGGGCGTACCTGCTGCAGGTGGGGGAGAAGGCCCTCATCTGGCTGAAGCTCGTCGCGCGCGGCCGGGCGGGTCACGGCAGCCGCTACCACCCCGAGAACGCCGTCACGCGTCTGTCCGAGGCCGTCTCCGCTCTCGGGCGCACGGAGTGGCCGATCCGCCTGACGGCGACGACCCGTCAGCTGCTGGACGGGCTCGCCGAACTGTCCGACGTCGCCGCCGACGATCCCGACGCCCTCGCCGACACGACGGGCGCGGCATCCGGGTTCATCCGCTCCACCCTGCGCACGACGACGAACCCGACCGGCCTCACTGCGGGCTACAAGCACAACGTGATCCCCGATCGCGCCGAGGCCCTCATCGACGTCCGGGTGCTGCCCGGCACTGAGGAGGCCGCCCTCGCCGACATCCGTCGCATCGTCGGCGACGACATCGACGTCGAGGTCGTCGTTCAGGACATCGGTCTGGAGGTGCCGTTCGACGGCGCGCTCGTCGATGCGATGGTGGCCGCGCTCGGGCGCCACGACCCCGGGGTGCCGGTCATCCCGTACCTGATGGGCGGCGGCACCGACAACAAGGCGCTCTCGCGGCTCGGCATCGCCGGCTACGGCTTCGCACCGTTGCGGCTGCCCGGCGACCTCGACTTCACGGGCATGTTCCACGGCGTCGACGAGCGGGTGCCGCTGGACGCACTCGTGTTCGGCCAGCGCGTGCTCACCGATCTCCTCCGAACGTACTGACGGAAGGCCCCCATGCACTTTCTCGAGGCGCTCTTCCTGGGCTTCATCCAGGGACTCACCGAGTTCCTGCCGATCTCCTCCAGCGCGCACCTGCGCATCATCGGCGAGTTCCTCCCCGGTGCCGAAGACCCGGGCGCCGCGTTCACCGCGATCACGCAGATCGGCACCGAGGCGGCGGTGGTCGTGTTCTTCTGGCGTGACATCGTGCGCATCATCGGCAGCTGGTTCCGCTCGCTCGCGGGCAAGGTGCCGCGCAGCGATCCGGATGCCCGGATGGGCTGGCTGATCATCATCGGCAGCATCCCGATCGTCGTCCTCGGCCTGCTCTTCCAGGACCAGATCGAGACCGTCTTCCGATCGCTCTGGCTCGTCGCGGGCATGCTGATCTTCTTCGGCGTGCTCCTGGGCATCGCCGACCACGTGGGCGCGAAGAAGCGGAAGCTGCAGGACATCACGGTGCCGCGCGGCGTCATCTTCGGCTTCGCTCAGGCCCTCGCGCTCATCCCGGGCGTCTCACGGTCGGGCGGCACGATCACGGCGGGGCTCTTCATGGGCTTCGAGCGGGCGGCCGCGGCACGGTACGCGTTCCTCCTCGCCATCCCGGCGGTCTTCGGCAGCGGCTTCTACCAGCTCGTGAAGAACTGGGACGAGCCGGGTGTCTACTCGCTCGGCGAGACGGCGGCCGCCACGGGGGTGGCGTTCGTCGTCGCCCTCGGCGTCATCGCGCTGTTCATGAAGTGGATCTCCACGCACAGCTTCCTGCCGTTCGTGATCTACCGGGTCGCGCTGGGTTCGCTCGTGCTCGTGCTGCTGGCGACGGGCGTGCTGCAGGCGTACTGAGCGCGCGGATTCCGCCGCGTCGTCAGCGGCGCGGCGGGTCGTCGCGGCCGGGCTTGCTCGGGCCGTCGCCGCCGCGGCGGAGGTAGCGCTCGAACTCCTGCGCGATGGCGTCGCCGGATGCCTCGGGGGAGTCCCACGTGTCGCGCGTGCGCTCGAGCTGGCGGATGTACTCCGTCATCTCCTCGTCGTCGGCGGCGGCCGCGTCGATGGATGCCTCCCACGCGGCGGCCTCCGTGGCCAGCTCTCCGCGCGGCACGTCGGCGCCCGTGATCTCGGCCAGCCGCTCGAGGAGCGCCAGGCTCGCCTTGGGTGACGGCGTGTGCCCGGCGACGTAGTGCGGGACGCTCGCCCACAGCGACGCGGTCGGGATCCCGGCTTCGTCGGCCGAGTGGCCGAGCACGCTCAGGATGCCGACCGGACCCTCGTACGTGCTGCGCTCGAGGCCCAGGGCGGTGCGGACGATCTCGCTGTCGCTGCCCGAGAAGATCGAGATCGGCCGGGTGTGCGGCACGTCCGACATCATCGAGCCCAGCGCGATGAAGCCCGTGATGTCCTCCCGCAGGGCGACGTCGACGAACTCGCCGGCGAACGCCTGCCAGGCGCGTGCGGGCTCGACGCCCGTCAGCAGCCACAGCTCCGTGCCCTCGCCCGGGTCGACGGGCCGCAGGATCGTGGCCTCGGGCCAGCGCAGCATCCGGCGCCCTTCGCCGTCGATGACCGCCTGCGGGCGCGTGTACTGGTAGTCGAAGTACAGCTCGGGGTCGACCGAGAACACGGGTTCGTACGCTCCGCTGTCCTTCAGATGCGCGACGGCCGACGACGCGGCCTCGCCGGCGTCGTTCCAGCCGTCGAAGGCTGCGATGAGCACCCTGCGTCCCAGTCCGTCCACGCGACCTCCTCCACCCCGATCCGGGGTGCATCCAGAATAGGCGTCGCGTCGCTCACGCGGGGCGCCTCGGGCGGCGTGCCCCGACCCTCCCCGTCCGTCCTCGGTAGGGTTGTGCGGTGAGCCAACCTTCTCTGCGCGCCGTCCTGTGGGACATGGACGGCACCCTCGTCGACACCGAGCCCTACTGGATGGCGGCCGAGACGCCGCTCGTGGAGAGCTTCGGAGGCACGTGGTCGCACGAGCAGGGCCTGCGTCTCGTGGGCCTCGGACTCGAGGACTCAGCGGCGATCTTCCAAGCCGCGGGGGTGCGGATGACGGTGCCCGCGATCATCGACCACCTGACGGCCGACGTCATGAACCAGCTCGCGACCAAGGGCGCGCCGTTCCGACCCGGCGCCCGCGAGCTGCTGCGCAGCCTCAAGGACGCCGGCATCAAGACGGCCCTCGTCACGATGTCGATGCGGCGGATGGCCGACGCGGTGCTCGAGCTCGTCGACGACGACGCCTTCGACGTCGTCATCGCGGGGGACGAGTCCACCCGGCCCAAGCCGTTCCCCGACCCGTACCTGCAGGCGTGCACCGCCCTCGGCGTCGACCCGGGCGAGACCGTGGCCATCGAGGACTCGCCGAACGGACTGCGCTCCGCCGTCGCCGCGGGGTCGGCGGTCATCGGCGTCCCTCTGATGGTGTCGCTCGTCGGAGCGGGCGCCCACACGGTGTGGCCGACGCTCGAGGGCCGCACCGCCGACGACGTCCGCACCTTCCACGCCGGGCACGTCGCCGCCCGCGCCGCCCGCACGGGCGCCGTGCCGACCATGGAGGAGTCGCGATGACCACTCAGCGACCGAGCGGCCCGTTCCGCGTGGGCGACCGCGTGCAGCTCACCGGGCCCAAGGGCCGGATGCACACGATCACGCTCCGCGAGGACGGCGAGCTGCACACCCACCACGGCGTGCTGAAGCACACGGCGCTCATCGGCGCGCCCGACGGATCGGTCGTCGCGAACAGCGGCGGCCACGAGTACCTGGCGCTGCGTCCGCTCCTGCGCGACTTCGTCATGTCGATGCCGCGCGGCGCCGCGATCGTCTACCCGAAGGACGCCGCGCAGATCGTGACGCAGGCGGATGTCTTCCCCGGCGCGGTCGTCGTCGAGGCCGGGGTGGGATCGGGCGCGCTCGCCCTGTCGCTCCTGCGCGCGACCGGCCCCGACGGCCGCCTGATCTCGTTCGAGCGCCGCGCCGACTTCGCCGACGTGGCCCAGGCGAACGTCGCGACGTTCCTCGGGGGCCTGCCCGACACGTGGGACCTCGTCGTCGGCGACCTGGTCGAGACGCTGCCCACGACGGTCGAGCCGGCATCCGTCGACCGCGTCGTGCTCGACATGCTCGCGCCGTGGGAGTGCATCGACGTCGTCGCCGACGCGCTCGCCCCGGGCGGGGTCGTGCTCTGCTACGTCGCCACCGCGACGCAGCTGAGCCGGGTAGCGGAGTATGTGCGCAACACGGGTCTGTTCACCGAGCCCGAAGCCAGCGAGACGATGGTGCGCGGCTGGCACGTGGAGGGACTCGCCGTGCGACCCGATCACCGCATGGTCGCGCACACCGGCTTCCTCATCACCGCGCGGCGCCTGGCCCCGGGTGCGATCCCGCCCGACGTCAAGCGCCGCGCGTCGAAGACGCCGAGCTACGGCGACGACGACGTCGAGCAGTGGACGCCCGGAGCGGTCGGCGACCGCCAGATCACCGACAAGAACCTGCGCAAGCGCGTGCGCGACGCCCAGAAGGCCGCCGACGGAGCGCGGATCGCGGCATCCGGGCGCGCGCAAGGCGACGCGGATCCGGGCGCCTAGACTGTCGTGGTGCGCAAGACCCCTGCAGCAGTCTCCGGCCTCGCCGTCCTCGCTCTCGCCGCGCTGACCCTCGTGGGCTGCAGCGCCGGAGCGCCGGCGGCCTGCGATCGCCCCGCCGTGTCCGACCCGGTCGTCATGGACCTGATCACCGTCTCCGGCGACGCCGACGAGGCACCCGAGATCGACATCCCGACGCCCCTGCGTCTCGTCGAGGGCGGCTACCACGACGTCATCACGGGCGAGGGCACGCCGCTCACGGCGCCCAGCCAGCTCTCCGTCCTCGACATCACGCTCGTGAACGGTGCGACGGGCGAGACCATCGTGCAGGCGCCGAGCGAGACCGATCTGACCGCGGTCTTCCCGACGTCGGCCATCACCGACATCATCCCGGCCTTCGAATCGGCCCTGCAGTGCGCCACGGAGGGCTCGCGCGTCGTCGTGGCCCTCGCACCCGGCGACATGTCGGCCGACCTCATGACGCGGTTCGGCCTGGCCGAAGACGACTCCGCCGTCGCGGTCATCGATGTGCGCAAGGTCTACCTCCCGCGGGCCGAGGGCACGCTGCAGTTCAACTCCGGCAACGGCCTGCCCTCGATCTCCCGCGCGCCCGACGGGCGTCCGGGCATCTCGTTCCCGGATGCGGCGGCCCCGACCGACCTCGTGATCCAGACGCTCATCAAGGGCGATGGAGACGTCGTCACCGGCGACGCGCCCGTGCGCGTGCACTACTCCGGTGCGGTGTGGGGTGCCGATGAGACGTTCGACTCGTCGTGGGACGGCGAGGGGCGCTCCCTCACGCTCGACGGTGTGGTCCCCGGCTTCGCGGCCGCCCTCGAAGGACAGACCGTCGGCTCGCAGGTGATGGTCGTCGTCCCGCCCGATCAGGGCTACGGCGATCAGGCGCAGGGGTCGATCCCCGCGGGCTCGACTCTCGTGTTCGTCATCGACATCCTGGGCCTCGACGCGGCCGCCACGCAGTAGACCGCCGACCTAAGATGGCAGGGTGTCTGCCGCCAGTCGTCCCGAGGAGCGCCTCGTCAACCTCGTGGTCGCGCTCACCTCGACGGAGCAGGGCCTGACGAAGGACACGATCCTCACGTCCGTCTCGGGCTACCGCGAGCAGAGCGAGGCGGGTGCCAAGAAGGACGCGCTCGAGAAGATGTTCGAGCGCGACAAGGAGGCGCTGCGCCGCCTCGGAGTGCCCATCGAGACGATCGGCGACTGGGCGGAGCCCGACGACCTCCGCGAAGCGCGGTACCGCGTTCCCTCCTCCGAGTACGTGCTGCCCGACGACATCACGTTCACACCGTCCGAGATCGCGCTGCTCAATCTCGCCGGCGGCGTGTGGAGCGCGAGCTCGATGTCGGCCGACGCCCGCAGCGGCCTCCGCAAGATCCAGGCCCTCGGCATCCCGGTCGACGAGCCGATCATCGGCTATTCGCCGCGCATCAGCCTCCGCGAGCCGTCGTTCGCGCCGCTGCAGCGCGCGATCGAGCAGAGCGTCGCGGTCACCTTCTCCTACCTCAAGCCCGGTGAGGCCGCCCCGCGCACGCGGCGCGTGCAGCCGCTGGCCCTCGTCGAGTACGAAGCGCGCTGGCACGTGTACGGCATCGATCGGGATGCCGCGGGCGACCGCACGTTCCTGCTGTCGCGCATCGTCGGCGACGTCGTGCAGACGCGCGACCGGTTCGACGCTGCGCTGAAGGACGGTGCGGGGGAGCGGGCGAAGGCGGGCCTGGATGCGCTCGCCGAGCGTCAGCGCGCCCTCCTCGAGATCGACCCCGGCACCGAGGCCGCCCTGCGTCTGAGCCGCCGGTCGACGCCCGCCGAACAGGGCGTGCACGTGTCGTTCGTCGATCTGCACATCCTCGCCGACGAGCTCGCCTCGTACGGCCCCGAGGTGCGCGTCGTCGAGCCCGACGCCCTGCGCGCCGCGGTGATCGAACGACTCGAGGCCACCGCGACGGTCAACGGAGGTGCCGCGTGAACACCCGCAAGCCCCTCGTCGCCACGGATCGCGCCGCGATCATCCTCCAGCTCGTGCCCTATCTGATCGGAAAGGGCGAGGTGTCGATCGCCGAGGCGGCGGACGAGTTCGACGTCACGCCCGAGCAGATGCGCGACATGGTCGAGAAGCTCACCTCGATCGGCCTCCCCGGCGACGGTGGCTACTGGCAGATGCCGAACGACCTGTTCGACATCGACTGGGACCTGCTCGACCAGCGCGACCTCGTCGTCATCACGAACAAGGTCGCCCTCGAGCGTGCTCCGAAGTTCACCGCGCGCGAGGCCGCCGCCCTGCTGGCCGGCCTCCAGCTCGCCCGGACGATTCCGGGCATCGGCGACACCGATCTGTTCGCCGCGCTGCTCGCCAAGCTCGAGCGCGGCGCCTCCGGCACCCCGGCGGAGCTCATCGTGGCCTCCGGTCCGGTCGACGCCGTGCGCGAGGCCGTCGCGCAGGCGCTGAACGACGGCGTCGCGGTCTCGTTCACCTACAAGGCTCCGGATGCCGCTCCCACGACGCGCACCGTCGACCCCGTGAAGGTGCACATCGCCGACGGCCAGTGGTACCTGCAGGGCTGGTGCCACCTGCGCCAGGCGATGCGCACGTTCCACCTGGACCGGGTGGGCGATCTCGAGCTCACCGGCATCGCGAGCACGCACCGCTCCGAGGCCGCTCCCGCCTTCTTCGAGCCGGGCGAGGGCGACATCACCGCCACGATCCGCTTCGCCACGCCGCTGACTCCGCTGCTCGGCGACTATCTGCGCGACGCCGAGATCGACACCACGGGCGACGTGTCCACGGCACAGGTGCGGCTCGCCGACGAGCGGGCGCTGCGCCGGCTCGCCGCGCACCGCGGCGGAGCCGTCGAGATACTGGCGCCCGAAAGCGCACGGCGGGCTGCCGTCGAGTGGGCCGCCGCCGGTCTCGCGCAGTACCGCTGACCGGCTCGGCGCGGGGACAGCCCGCGCATGCCGGGTTAGACTTGTGGGACACCGTCGACGACAGGGAGTCCTCATGGGCGCATTCGGGTGGCCGCACCTACTGATCATCCTCGCGGTGATCCTGCTTCTGTTCGGCGCAGCGAAGCTTCCGGCTCTCGCCAAGAGCATCGGCCAGTCCGCCCGTGTCTTCAAGGGCGAGATGAAGGCCATGAAGGACGACGACGCCACTCCCGCCGCCGCGACCACGGTCACGACGCAGGCGGCCGAGACGCCCGTCGTCGCCCCTGCTCCGCCCGCGACGCCGGACGGCCCGCCCAGCGTCAAGCCCTGACCCGTCGTGGTGACGACGGGTCCACCGCCGGCGATCGATCCGGGGACGCCGCGGCGCGACAAGCGGATGTCGCTCGCCCAGCATCTGATCGAGCTGCGTCGCCGGCTGTTCTTCGCCGTCCTCGCGCTGATCGCCGGGATGGTCGTGGCGTTCATCATCACGACGCCCGTCATCGAGCTGCTCACCGAGCCCATCCGCATCGTCGCCGAAGCCCGCGACGACGAGCGCATCGCGCTGATGTTCACGACCGTCACGAGCGGGTTCGATCTGCGCATGCGGATCGCCTTCGCGATCGGCCTGCTGATCTCGGCGCCGTTCTGGCTGTGGCAGATCTGGGCCTTCGTGATGCCCGGTCTGACGCGCAAGGAGATGCGCTACACGCTCGGGTTCATGGGAGCCGCGGTTCCGCTCTTCTTCGCCGGCACCGCGGTCGCGTGGCTGGTCGCGCCCCACATCATCGAGCTGATGGCGACGTTCGTCCCCGAGGGCGGCACGCAGCTGCTGTACCAGTACGACGTCTACTACGACTTCATCTTCAAGCTGCTGCTCGTGGTCGGGATCTCGTTCGTCCTGCCGGTGTTCCTCGTCGCTCTCAATCTCGCGGGGATCATGTCGGGACGCGACATCCTCAAGGGGTGGCGCGTCGCGATCCTGACCGCCACGATCTTCGCCGCCGTCGCGACGCCCGCCGTGGAGGTCGTGTCGATGCTGCTGCTGGCCGGCATCCTGATCGTGCTCTTCTTCGCGGCGGCCGGCGTCTCGCTGCTGTTCGATCGAGGCAAGAGGAAGCGGGAAGAGGCGCTGCTGCCGCCTGAGACCGCGGCATGACCGACGCGAGTCCCGCGGAGCGCTACGCCCGCGCCGAGGAGAACCGCATGCATCCCGTGACCGTCGAGTTCGCGGCCTCCCAGCGCTTCACCCTCGACCCCTTCCAGGTCGCCGGATGCCACGCGCTCGAAGACGGCAGCAGTGTGCTCGTCGCAGCCCCCACCGGCGCGGGCAAGACGATCGTCGGCGAGTTCGCGATCCACCTCGCGATGCGCGAGCCGGGCGACAAGGCGTTCTACACGACGCCGATGAAGGCGCTGTCGAACCAGAAGTTCCGGGAGCTCTGCGAGGTCTACGGCGAGAGCGAGGTGGGCCTGCTCACCGGCGACACCAACATCAACGGCAACGCCCGCGTGGTGGTGATGACCACCGAGGTCCTGCGCAACATGCTGTACGCGGACTCCTCGGCGCTGCGCGGCCTCCGCTATGTCGTGATGGACGAAGTCCACTACCTCGCCGACCGCTTCCGGGGGGCGGTGTGGGAGGAGGTCATCATCCACCTTCCGCCGAGCGTCCGCGTCGTGGCGCTGTCGGCCACCGTCTCGAACGCGGAGGAGTTCGGCGACTGGCTCGACACGGTGCGCGGCGATACCGAGGTCATCGTCTCGGAGACGCGTCCGGTCCCTCTCGAGCAGCACGTCCTCGTGCGCGGCGACCTCCTGCCGCTCTTCGACGACCGCGCAGGCATCGCGACGGCGCAGGTCAACCAGGAGCTCATGCGCATCCGCTCCTTCAAGGGCCCGACGTTCGAGAACAACCGCCGCGTGCAGCAGATGCGCTCCTCGGGGGGCTCCGGCGAGCGCAGCCGCCCCTCCGGCGGGTACGAGGCATCCCGACGCCGGCCCCAGAAGGGCGGGCAGCGTCCCGTCCGCTCGGCCAACGTGCAGCGCATCGAGCGGCTCGACCGACCCGAGGTCGTGCACCTCCTGTCGCGGGCGAACCTCCTGCCCGCGATCTTCTTCATCTTCAGTCGCGTCGGGTGCGACGCCGCCGTGAACCAGGTGGCGCGGTCGGGCCTGCGGCTCACCACGCCCGACGAGCGCGCCGAGATCCGCGCGGTCGTCGAGGAGCGCACCCGAAGCCTCCACGAGGAGGACCTGGGCGTCCTCGGGTTCTGGGAGTGGCGCGAGAACCTCGAGCGCGGGCTCGCCGCCCACCACGCCGGGCTTCTGCCGGCGTTCAAGGAGGTCGTCGAGGAGCTCTTCCGGCGCAAGCTCGTGAAGGTCGTGTTCGCCACCGAGACGCTCGCCCTCGGCATCAACATGCCGGCGCGCACGGTCGTGCTCGAGAAGCTCGAGAAGTTCAACGGCGAGGCCCGGGTCGCGATCACGTCGGGGGAGTACACCCAGCTCACGGGTCGTGCCGGCCGCCGCGGGATCGATGTGGAGGGCCACGCGGTCATCCAGTGGACCGAGGGCCTCGATCCGCAGGCCGTGGCCGCGCTCGCCTCGCGTCGCACCTACCCGCTGAACTCCAGCTTCCGGCCCACGTACAACATGGCCGTCAACCTCATCGACCGCTTCGGCCGCGGCGAGGCCCGGGAGATCCTCGAGTCGTCGTTCGCGCAGTTCCAGGCCGATCGCTCGGTGGTGGGTCTGGCCCGCCAGGTCAAGGAGCTCGAGGAGTCGCTCGCGGGGTACGCGAAGGCGATGACGTGCGACCGCGGAGACTTCACCGAGTACTCCCGCATCCGCCGCGACCTCGGCGATCTCGAGAAGCTCAACCGCAAGGACGCCACCGCATCGCGCGCCGTCCGGGACGCCCGGCTCAGCGAGATCGCCTCGCTGCGCAAGAGCATGCAGCGGCACTCGTGCCACCAGTGCCCGGATCGCGAGAACCATGCGCGGTGGGCCGAGCGCTACTGGAAGATGCAGCGGCAGATCGACAAGCTGCGGCAGTCGATCCAGGCGCGCACCGGCACGGTGGCGCGCATCTTCGACCGCGTCGTCGACGTGCTGACCGAGCTCGATTACGTGCGCCTGGAGCCCGACGGGTCGACGACCCTCACGGCGGCGGGCCGCACGATGCGGCGCATCTACGGCGAGCGCGACCTGCTCGTGGCCGAAGCGCTGCGGCTGGGGCTGTGGAAGGACCTGGATGCCCCCTCCCTGGCCGCGCTGGCGTGCTCGCTCGTCTACGAGCCCCGCAGGGACGACAACGGCCCGGGGGAGCATGGACTGCCCCGGGGGCCGTTCCGTGCCGCTCTGAGCGACACCCAGGATCTCTGGCAGCGCCTCGACGACCTCGAGCAGAGCCATCGGCTGCCGGGCACCGAGTCGGTGGCCGCGGGTCTGGCGCAGGCGATGCACTCGTGGGCGCGCGGTGTGCCGCTGGACCGGGTGCTCGTCGAGGCCGATCTGGCCGCCGGCGACTTCGTGCGGTGGACGAAGCAGACGATCGATCTGCTCGATCAGCTCTCGCTGGTGGCCGATGCGCCGGTCGCCACGACCGCCCGCAAGGCGCTGGACGCCGTGCGCCGCGGGATCGTCAGCTACAGCTCGGTGTGAGCCCGGGCGGAGGAGACCCGGCGCCGGTTCGACGCCGCGTCGCTTAGGCTCGATCCGTGCCCCCGACCCCCGAGCCGTCGCCCCTGCGGTCCGTGCGGGAACAGGCCCTGCTGCCGCTGTGGGCGGCCCTCGCGGCATCCGTCGTCTCGGGCCTCGTCCTCACCCTCGCGTTCCCCGACGTCGCCTGGTGGCCGCTCGTGTTCGTCGCGGTGCCGCTGGCTCTCGTGAGCCTCATCGGGCGGAGCGCGTGGTCGGCGCTGCTCGTCGGATTCGCCTACGGCGCCGCGCTCTTCTTCGTCAATCTCTCCTTCACGGCGCGCTACCTCGGCCCGGTGCCGTGGATCGCGCTGTCGATGCTGGAGGCGATCCTCACGGGGGTGGCCGCGATCGCCCTCACGCTGGCGTACCGCTGGCTGCCGAGGCTCGCCGCGGGTCCCTGGGCGCGACTGGTCGCCCTGCCGGCCCTCGTCGCGGGAGTCTGGACGATGCGGGAGCAGCTGATCGGCACCTTCCCCTACGGCGGATACCCGTGGGCGCGCATCGGGGTGACGCAGTCGAACGGACCGCTGGCTGACGTGGCGTCATGGGTCGGGATGTCGGGGCTGACGTTCCTCGTCGTGTTCGCGTGCGCCGCCGCCGTGGAGTACGTCCGCCTCCGACGCCTCACCGACCTGCGCACGGCGCTTCCCGCGGCGCTCACGGTGACCGTGCTGTTCGTCCTGCCGCAGTTCCCCACGACGGATGTCGGCAGCCTCCGCGTCGGCGCCGTGCAGGGCAACGGTCCTGCGGGCTACTTCGACCAGCGCGAGCCGTACGCCGTCCTGAACGCGCAGCTGCTGGCCACCGAGCCGCTCCTGGATCAGGAGATGGACGTGCTGCTCTGGCCGGAGGGCGGCGTCGACGCCGATCCGACGCAGAGCATCGTCGCGGCGGCCGCCCTCGACGAGCTCGCCGAGACGCTGGATGCCCCGCTCCTCGTCGCCGCCGTGACGCAGCGCGGCGAGGAGTACTTCAACTCCTCTCTCCTGTGGGAGGCGGGGGCCGAGAATCCGGTCGCGGTGTACGACAAGCGGCATCCGGTGCCCTTCGGCGAGTACGTGCCGAACCGCGAGATCTGGAGCCTGTTCGCGCCCGACCTCATCGGCCTGATCCAGCGCGAGTACACCCCGGGAACGGCTGAGCCCTTCTTCGACCTCGACGGCGTGGGGGTGGGGCTGGCCATCTGCTTCGACGTCATCTACGACGACGTGATCTGGGACGGCGCGCGCGAGGGCGCCCAGATCTTCATGTTCCAGACCAATAACGCCGACTTCCGTGGGACGAACGAGAACCTCCAGCAGCTCGCGTTCGCCCGCATGCGCGCGATCGAGACGGGCCGATCGGTCGTGAACATCTCGACCGTCGGCACGAGTCAGATGATCGCGCCGGACGGATCGGAGATCCAGCGCCTCGACGCGGATGTCGCGGGTCACCTGCTCGCCGACGTGCCTCTGCGCACCGGACTCACGCCGGCCGTCGTGCTCGGACCGGCGCTGACCGCTCTGTGGGGGTGGGGGAGCGCCCTGGCTCTCGCCGTGGTCGGCACGCTCGTTCTCGTCCGCCGGCGCAACGCGAAGACGCCGGCCCCCGAAGGAGCCGGCGTCTCGTGAGTGCGGGTGGCGTCAGGCGCTGATCTTGTCGATCGAGACGTCTTCGCCGGCGCCGCGGCGGGCGCGGACGAACGCGAGGCGCTCTTCGAGGAGCTCTTCGAGCTCGGGCAGTGTGCGACGCTCCAGCAGCATGTCCCAGTGGCTGCGGGCGACCTTGTCACCGGAGTGGTCGACCTCGGCAGTCTTGCCGCCGCCGATCTGCAGCAGAGCCTCGGCGCCGCACGTGCGGCACTCCCACGCGTCGGGGACTTCTGCATCCGCCGCGAAGGTCAGGTGGGAATCACGTCCGCAGGACGTGCAGGTGTAGGTGTGATGTGCGCGTTCATGGAACACGACGCCCTCTTCGCTCTGTAGGCTCTGGGCGCCGAGTCGGATGCCGCGCAGACTGCGGTCTGCCATTGTGTGGTCCTTTCGTCGCGTACTCAGGTATAACGAAGACACCTGGGCGGATCATCCGAACGAACGCCCCGGAACCGGCATTCACAGAGGATGCACAGGGCGCGCGGTGCAGCGCCCCGACGGTGCGTCAGGCGAGGGCGGCCAGCGCGACGTCGGCGTGGTCGGTGACGATGCCGTCGACGCCCAGAGCTACGAGCCGGCGCATGTCGTCGGGAGCGTTGACGGTCCAGACGTGCACCTCCACGCCGCTCGCGTGCGCGTAGTCCACGAGCCTCGGCGAGAGAACCCGGATCCCGCTCTGGCGCTCGGGGATCTGCAGGGCGTCGACATCGGCCAGGGCGCGCGCGGCGAGGCGGCGCGAACGCAGCACGACGGCGCGGAGCACGCGGGCCAGTGTGGCCTTGCCGGCGGAGGTGGCCGGACGGATGCCGTCGCCTTCGCGCTCCGCGGCGTCCAGGGCGGCACGACGGCGCGCGTCCGAGAAGCTCGCGAGCAGCACGCGGTCGGCGTGGGGTGCGACGATGCGCCCGATGGACTCGGCGGCGCCGGCCGCCTTCACGTCGAGGTTGAACCGCGTGAGGGGGAACGACTCGAGCGCCTGCTCGAGGGTGATGAGTCCGCCGCGTTCGGCCATGAGGTCGGACAGCTCGGTCACCGTGACCTCGGTGATCGGCCGCGGGTCGCCCGTCACCCGGGAGAGGTCGTCGTCGTGGAAGAGCACGACCGTGCCGTCGCTCGTCAGGTGGCAGTCGGACTCGACGAAGAGCGCTCCCGCCGCGTGCGCCGCGGCGACCGCGGCGAACGAGTTCTCCGCGATGCCGTGGGCAGCCGCCTCCGCCGTGACGAGTCCGCGGTGCGCGAGCACGCGCGGCGTGTCGGCTCCCGCGAACCAGGGATGACGCGGACCGATGTCAGGCGTCGGCATCCCCGGTCCCGGGGGAGCCGGGCGCGGAGAGCGCCTCGGTCGCGATGCCGTCTGCGGCCAGAGCCGCCTCGTGGGCAGCGGCGACGGCCGCATCGGCGGCCTCGCGCGCCGCATCCGATGACTCCGCCTCGGCGACACGGCGACCGGTGTCCTCCGCGCGACCGCCGAACGCATCGCCGATGCCCTTCAGGGCCTCGGTGAGCTCGCTCGGGATGATCCACAGCTTGCTCGACGCACTGTCGGCGATCTTGGGGAGCGTCTGCAGGTACTGGTAGGCGAGGAGCTTCTCGTCGGGGTCGCCCGCGTGGATGGCGTTGAACACCATCCGGATCGCCTCGGCCTCGCCCTGCGCCCGCAGCACCGCGGCCTGCTTGTCGCCCTCGGCCTTGAGGATCTCGGCCTGGCGCTGTCCTTCGGCCGTGAGGATCGACGACTGCTTCGTGCCCTCCGCCGTGAGGATCACGGCGCGGCGGTCGCGCTCGGCGCGCATCTGCTTCTCCATCGAGTCCTGGATGGAGAGGGGCGGATCGATGGCCTTCAGCTCGACGCGGGAGACGCGGATGCCCCACTTCCCCGTGGCCTCGTCGAGCACGACGCGCAGCTGGCCGTTGATGTTGTCGCGGCTCGTCAGCGCCTCCTCGAGGTTGAGGCCGCCGACGACGTTGCGCAGCGTCGTCGTGGTGAGCTGCTCGACCGCTCCGAGGTAGTTCGCGATCTCGTACGTCGCTGCACGGGCATCCGTCACCTGGAAGTACACGACGGTGTCGATCGAGACGACGAGGTTGTCCTCCGTGATGACCGGCTGCGGCGGGAACGAGACCACCGTCTCGCGCATGTCGACGAGCGGTCGCAGGCGGTCGATGAAGGGCACGAGGATGTTGAGCCCGGGGCTCAGCGTGCGCTGGTACCGGCCAAGCCGCTCGACGACTCCGGTGTAGGCCTGCGGGATGATGCGGATCGAGCGGAAGAGCACGACGACCACGAAGATCGCGAGCACCACCAGCAGGACGATCACGAAGATCTGGCCGACGAAGGCCCCGACGTCGATCATGAGTCTGTTTCCTCTCTCAGGGGCGTCGCCCGCGGGGGAGCGGGTGCCACCTCGACGGTCGCGCCGAGGACGCTCGTGACCTGCACGCGCACCCCCACGTCGAGCGATCCGTCATGGATGTCGGCGAGCTTCGCCGTCCAGGTCTCGCCGTTGTCGAGCCGCACCGAGCCGGTCACGGCCGTGACCGGGGAGACGACCCGGCCCAGCATCCCGAACAGCGCATCGACGTTCATCGCCACCGGCGTCTCGCCGCGGTGTAGTGCGCGCAGGAGCAGGGGGCGGATCGTGAAGAGCAGGAGCGCCGACAGCGCGGCAGCCGCCGCGATCTGCAGCCACCACGGCCCGCCCAGCAGATTCACTCCCAGGCCGCCGAGCAGGGTGCCCGCAGCCAGCATCAGGAAGGTGAACTCGAGGGTCAGCAGCTCGATGATCACGAAGATCAGAGCGAGCACGATCCACACGATCCACAGGTACTGCGTGAGGTCCGGCAGCAGGGCCACGACGTCTCCCTTCCTTTCTCGAACCCTAACAGCCGGGCTCGCGGCGGGGCCGTTGGATAGGCTCGTGGACGGCCCGGATAATCCATCGCCCGGGCCCCGAACCACTGGAGCGCCCGCATGTCCCAGATCCTTCCTTCCGGCTCGCTCAGCGGGAAGACCGCCCTCGTCACCGGATCCTCGCGCGGCATCGGCGCCGACACCGTCCGCTACTTCGCCGAGGCCGGAGCGAACGTCGTGATCAACTTCCGCAACAAGGCGCCCCGCGCCGAGAAGCTCGCGACCGAGCTGCGGGGCCTGGGCGTCGAAGCGCTCGTCGTGGGCGCCGATCTCACCGACCCCGAGTCGGTGCAGGCGATGTTCGACGAGGTGCAGCGCGCGTTCGGCTCGCTCGACATCCTCGTGCTGAACGCCTCCGGAGGCATGGAGTCGGGCATGGCGGCCGACTACGCTCTTCAGCTCAACCGCGATGCGCAGGTGAATGTTCTCGAGACCGCGCTGCCGCTGCTCGGCGACGGATCGCGCGTCGTGTTCGTGACAAGCCACCAGGCGCACTTCATCCGCACGACCCCGACGATGCCCGAGTACGAGCCCGTCGCGCTGTCCAAGCGCGCCGGCGAGGACGCGCTCCGCGAGCGGATCCCGACGCTCGAAGGGAAGGGCGTGGGCTTCACGGTCGTGTCCGGCGACATGATCGAGGGAACGATCACCGCGACGCTGCTCGAGCGCGCGAACCCGGGTGCGATCTCCGCTCGCCGGGAGGACGCCGGCAAGCTCTACAACGTGTCGGAGTTCGCCGCCGAGGTGGCGCGCGCCGCCGTCGACCCCGTCCCGGGCGACAACACGCGACTCGTCGGAGACACGACGTCGTTCGCGGGGGAGTGACGTGCGGGCACACGACATCGAGAAGCTCGTCTCCGTCGGACGCCCGACGATCTCGCGAGACGGCTCCTTCGCCGTCTACGCGACGTCGCGCCCGTCGGTCGAGGCGAACCGCAACGTCGGACGGCTGTTCCGCGCCGAGCTGGGCTCGGGCGAGACCCGTCCGCTGACGCGCGGCGTCGCCGACTCGTCCCCGCGATTGTCGCCCGACGACACGCGGGTGGCGTTCGTCCGCGGCGACGCGAAGGACAAGCCGCAGCTGTGGATCGTGGAGGCCGGGGGAGGAGAACCCGTGCAGGTGACGGATGCCCCGCTCGGCATCCGCTCGTTCGCCTGGTCTCCCGACGGCTCCCGACTCGCGTTCACGGCGCCGGTCCCCGAGCGCGGTCGCTACGGCACGGTGGAGGGGCTGGATGCCTCGTCCGAGGCGCCACGTCGCATCACCGGTGTCCGCTGGCATGCCAACGGCGCCGGGTACATCGGCGACAGGCCCGCGCACGTGTTCGTCGTCGCCGCTCCCGACCTGTCGGCCGAGCCGTCCGTGGCGCCGGCCCCCGCGGTCCGGCCGGAAGGAGACACGCCTCCCCGCCGGGCCGTGGTGCAGCACGAGGCCGTGCAGCTGACGCAGGGCTCGGCCTCGTACGCCGGGGTGGTCTTCACCGCGGACGGCGCCGAGATCCTCACCGTGCCCGATGAGCTCGAGCCCGCGGTCCGCGATCTGCGCACGCCGCTCGTCGCCGTCCGGGTCGACGGCGGCGAAGTCCGGGAAGTTGTCTCGAGGGACGCCGGACTGTCGATCTCCGAGGTCGCCGTCGCGCCCGACGGAGTGATCGCTCTGCGGGCGTCGGAGCTGCGGGAGTCGCCCGTCGACTTCGTCGCCGCCAGTGACGCCCTCTGGATCCTCGACGCCGGCGGTCCACGCCGGCTCACCGACCCGGACACGAGCGATCTGGGCGAAGTGGGCAGTCACATCACCGCGGTCGGCGAGGACTTCCTCGTCCAGAACCGCACGCGAGGGCGCGTCGAGCTGCTTCGCGTGTCGCGCACGGGGGCGATCGAGTCCCTCCTCGACGGCGACGTGGAGGTGAACGGCCACGCGGCCTCCGACGGCGGTGCCATCGTGGCATCCGTCGCCTATCCGCACTCCTTCGGCGAACTCGTCGACCTGGCGGGCGGCGTCGTGACCGAGCTCGGCTCCGCACTCCGCGACACCGGCATCGCGGCCCCGCAGGAGGTCGAGATCAGCGCCCGCGACGGCTATCCCGTGCACGGCTGGGTCGCCAAGCCCGAGGGCGAGGGCCCGTTCCCGGTGATCCTCCAGATCCACGGCGGACCGTATGCGCAGTACGGCATACACCCGTTCGATGAGACGCAGGTCCTCGTGGATGCGGGCTACGCCGTCGCGTACTGCAATCCCCGCGGGTCGGCGGGCTACGGGCGCGCGCACGGACGCAGCATCCGGCAGGCGATGGGCACCCTGGACTACACCGACATCATCGACTTCTTCGACGGGGTGCTGGCCGCCGACGCGTCACTGGACGCCGAGCGGGTCGGTGTCATGGGCGGGTCGTACGGCGGGTACATGACGGCGTGGGTCATCGCCCACGACCACCGTTTCGCGGGCGCCATCGTCGAACGCGGCTTCCTCGATCCCGTCTCGTTCCAGGGCACGAGCGACATCGGCTCGTTCTTCGGCGACGAGTACGTCGGCCTCCACGCCGACGACATGGCGCGCCAGAGCCCGCTCGAGGTCGTCGGGCAGGTCACGACTCCGACGCTCGTGCTGCACTCCGAGCTGGACTTCCGCTGCCCGCTCGAACAGGCGACGCGGTACTACTCGGCGCTGAAGCGGCAGGGGACCGATGCCGAGATGCTGATCTTCCCGGGGGAGGACCACGAGCTCACCCGGGGCGGCCAGCCGCGCCACCGCGTCGAGCGGTTCGCGGCGGTCCTCGACTGGTGGAACCGCAGACTCCCCGTCTGACGCGCACGACGAACGAAGCGGGCCCGGAGAGATCTCCGGGCCCGCCTGCGTGCAGAAGGTCAGAGGCTCTTCTTGCCGAACGTGAAGGCGCGCACGATGTTGATGATGCCGAGCACGACCAGCGAGATGCCGAGGATCCACCAGAGCACGACGGCTGCCCACAGCGGGGAGAACAGCACGACGATACCGGCGATGATGCTGATGATGGCGAAGAAGACCGACCATCCCTTCGACGACGAGTCGCCGAGGGTGGACAGTGCCACGACGCCCTCGATGATCCACGTGATGCCGAGCAGGATCGCGAGGAAGAGCGCGAGCCAGCCGGCGAACGCGAGCGGCGAGATCATCGCGAGCACACCCGCGATGACGAAGACGACACCGAGGGCGATGTGGCCGACGCGCGACCAGCCGCCCTTCTCCTTGCTGAAGATGCCGAGACCCGCGTAGACGAGACCGGCGATCACGAGGTAGATGGCGATCATGATCGCCACGACGGCCGCGGTCTTGCCCGGCCAGACGAGGATCAGGATTCCGACGATGAGCGCGAGAACGCCGCCGACACCGAGTGCGGTGCGGATTCCGTTGACGGCGGCCTTTTCGGCGCCGGTTGCTGCAGACATGAGGGGGGCCCTTTCTGAGAGTTCCCTGTGAGGGGATCGCTCTCAGGGTAAACCTCAGCGTGAGGTCGGACAACGAGCGCGTCCGCGTGTTGCGGGGGAATCTCGGGCGTTTCAGCCGAGAATGACGGTCGCCAGCAACAGGATCGGCACGCACCCGATCGTCGTCAGGAAGATCGTGTCGCGGGAGATCGTCTCGCCGACGCCGTAGCGCTGGGCGTAGTTGAACACGTTCTGCGCGGTCGGAAGGGCGGCCAGCACGACGACCACCAGCACATCGTGGTCGGGGAGGTCGAAGACGAACCGCCCGATCGCCCAGGCGACGGCGGGCATCACGAGGAGCTTCAGAGACGTGGCGAGGACGACGTCGCGTCGGCGCCCGGACGCACCGAGCACGCGCTGGCCGTACAGCGAGATGCCGTAGGAGATCAGCAGGACCGGAACGCAGGCGTTCGCGATGAGCCGTGCGGGTTCCATGACGACCGGCGGAAGATCGAGACCGCTGACCGCGACCAGCACACCGAGCACCGAGCCGAGCACGATCGGGTTCGACACGGTGCGGCCGAGGGTGCGCAGGAACGAGCGACGCCCGGAGGTCGCGGCATCCAGGATCGCCATCGTCACAGGAGTGAACGCGAGCAGCTGCAGGAGGATCACGGGAGCCGGGTACGCGGCGCTGCCCAGCAGGTAGAGCGACAGCGGGATGCCGATGTTGTTGGAGTTGACCTGTCCGGCCGAGAGGGCGCCGATGACGACGTCGCCCACCGGGCGATGCCACACGAACCGCGAGACGACGACGAACATCGCCATGACCGCGATGGCCGCGATCGCCGACACGGGGAGCAGCGACGAGAAGAGCATCTTCACATCGGCTTCGGCCAGCACCACGAAGAGGAGGAACGGGGAGAGCACGAAGAACGTCAGCCGACTCAGCACGGGCCGGGCGTGCTCGCCGAGCAGATCGATGCGCCCGAGGATCCACCCGACGAGGATCGCGAGGCCCACCACGACGAATCCGGTGAGCGACTCCAGCATGATCCGAGCCTAGGGCCGCGGGCGACAGTGCCACGGCGCGGCGGAAGGTCTCCCCGTCGGCGGCCGCGGGGGAGTAGTTTGTGCGGCATGGCGATCCTGTCCCGCGGTTTCGGGGCGCGCCGTCGCGAGTCCGACCCGCGACTGCCGCCCGGTCAGTACCTCACGGCCGACTTCCCGGTGCTGTCGGCCGGACCCACGCCGCAGATCCCGCTGGGGGAGTGGCGGTTCGTGATCCGCACCGAGAAGGGGGTCACGACGAGCTGGACGTGGGACGAGTTCCTGGCTCTGCCTTCGGAGGAGGTCGCGACCGACATCCACTGCGTCACGAGGTGGTCGAAACTCGACACGAGCTGGCGAGGGGTCTCGCTCGACACGCTGCTCGAAGGCGTCGATTCAGCCGACGCCTACGTGATGGCGCACTGCTACGGCGGCTACACGACGAACGTTCCGCTCGCAGATCTGCTCGGTGGACGGGCGTGGATCGCGTACGAGTTCGACGGACAGCCCCTCGCGCCCGAGCACGGCGGCCCGGCGAGGCTCCTGGTGCCGCACCTGTACTTCTGGAAGAGCGCGAAGTGGATCCGCGGCCTGGTCCTGCAGGAGCGCGACGAACCCGGATTCTGGGAGCAGAACGGCTACCACCTGCACGGCGATCCCTGGACAGAGGAGCGCTATTGGTGAGCGGGCGTCCGGCGAGCGGCGTGCACTGGCGCGCGGCGACCGTCGCGGCGGTGTCCGAAGCGACGCCGCACGCGCGGATCCTCCGCCTCGCTGTTCCGCAGTGGCCCGGGTCGCTGCCGGGCCAGCACGTCGATGTGCGGCTCACGGCCGACGACGGCTACCAGGCTGTACGGTCGTACTCCCTCGGGCTCGCCGGCACAGGCGAAGAGATCGAACTCGCCGTCGACGAGGTGCCCGACGGCGAGGTGTCGCCGTACCTCGTGCGCGACGTGCGGCCGGGGGACGAGCTCGAGGTGCTCGGACCCCTCGGGGGCTACTTCGTCTGGAATGCAGCGGATGCCTCCCCGGTGCAGCTCATCGCGGGAGGCTCGGGAATCGTCCCGCTCCGGGCGATGGTGCGGGCGCGGCTGGCGGCGGCATCCGGACAGCGCTTCCGTCTGCTCTACTCCGTCCGGACCGCCGAAGACGCGATATATCGCGATGAGATGGAATCGCTGCCGGGGGAGATCCCCGTGGAGTGGGTGTACACGCGAGCCGCTCCCGCCGGGTGGAGCGGTGCGACCGGTCGGCTGGATGCCGAGCGCCTGGACGCCGCCGTGTGGCCGGTGGCCGACGATCCGCTGATCTTCGTGTGCGGGCCGACGGCATTCGTCGAGGCCGTCGCACGATCTCTCGTGGCGCGCGGGCATCCGCCGCTGCGCATCCGCACCGAGCGATTCGGAGGGCTGTGATGACGTACGAGCTCGTCGACGGCAATGCGCTGGCCGGGATCTTCACCGAGCTGCTGTCGCGCGACGCGACGATGATCCAGGCGGAGTGCGGCGCGTGCGGAGCGACGGCGCCGCTGGCGACGACGACGGTCGAGCGGGACGAGTTCGCGGTGATCGTGCGTTGTCGCGGCTGCACGCACACGCTCCTGACGATCCTGAACGACCCCGCCGGTTCGCGGCTGGTGATCGGCGCCGTGCGCAACCTCGTCCTGTGACGTTTTCGCTTCTCGACGTAATCGCCGATAATGCACATTATGTCAACTCACTGACGATCCAGCGCTCCCCGTGGGGTAACCCATGATCAGGATGCCGACCGAGCGCGGCGAGATCCCCCGGTACAGATGAGCTGTGTCGCCGGCGAACGCGTGAGTGTCGCCGGCGCGGAGTCGCACCGACGCGTCGGCATCGCCCACCTCCGCCTCGCCTTCGATCAGCGTGAGGATCTCGGTGACCCCCGGCGCGTGCGCGAGCGAGCGTCGGGTCTCCGGGCTGATGACGATGCGGTAGACCTCCGTCACACGCGTCTCATCCGCCCACCGGTCGAGGAGCGCAGCGTCGATGCTCTGCCCACGGGCGCGTGCGGCCTCGCCGTGAGCCTCGAACCGCTCCCCCGTGAGAAGGTCGCTCAACGGGATCCCCAGATCTGTCGCGACCGCGCGGACGCGCTCGGCGACCCGTCGATGCTGCGGCTCGAGAACCTCGACACCGACATCCGCCCTCCCGCCGTCGCGATCAGCCGGACGCTCGCAGCGATCGACGAGGACGCGGCCAACAGCTACCTGCCGTTCCAGGGGGCGATGTCGCTGCGCGAAGCCGCCGCTCGACACGTGGGACGCCACTCCGGGCGCGAGTACGATCCCGCGACGGAGTGCATCATCACGGCCGGCGGGCTGAACGGCATCCTGAACACCCTGCTCGCCCTCGTGGAGCCGGGCGACGAGGTCGTGATCGTCGACCCGATCTATGCGGGGCTCGTGAACCGCATCCGCCTCGCCGGAGGAGTACCGAGATTCGTCGGGCTCGATCCGACACCGGAAGGCTGGCGGATCGACCCCGATCGCCTCGCCGCCGCGGTGACCCCTCGGACGGCGGCCGTGCTCATGATGTCGCCGGCCATGCCGACCGGATCCGTGCTCGGCCGGGCGCAGTGGGAGGCCCTGGCGCGCGCACTGGACGCCGTCGACGCGTGGCTGATCTACGACGCGGCCATGGAGCGCATCCGCTTCGACGACGAGGAGCGCGTCCATCCTGCGCAGATCGAGGAGCTGGCCGCGCGCACCATCACCGTCGGCGCCGCGTCGAAGGAGCTGCGCATGATCGGCTGGCGCGTCGGGTGGGTCGTCGGGCCGGCGGAGATCCTCCGCGACATCAATCTCGTGGGCTTGAGCAACGTGGTCTGCCAGGTGGGCATCGCGCAGGAGGCGGTCGCAGCCGCGTTGACGGCTCCCGACGCCGACGAGGACGTCGCCCGGGCGACGGCGGTGTGGAAGGCGCGATGCGATGCGATCGTCGAGCAGCTCGACGGCTATCCGGTGATCCGCCCGCACGGCGGCTGGTCGCTCCTCATCGACACCACTCCGCTGGGCCTGTCCGCGCCCGCCGCGGTGGAGCGTCTCTTCGAGCACGGACGGATCGCCGCGACGCCGATGACGGGATGGGGGCCGGCGGGAGACCGCTACGTCCGGCTCGTGTTCGCCAACGAGCCGGTCGAGCGATTCCACGATCTGCGGGCACGATTCGATGCGGCGTGGTCGTGACCCGACACTCGGCAACCGTTCAGGAACCATGCCGGGGGAACCCGTAAGATCGCTGTCATTCCAAGGGGAGTACTCCGGCACGGTCGGCTCGTCATTACGAATGCATTCGCATTCCGGGTCACCGGTCCTCGATCGCGAGGATGGAGAAGACCTTGGCGCTGATCCGCTCACGCCAAGGTTAGGACGCTCTCTGTGAACATCACTCCCCTCGTCTGGGTCATCACGATCGCGATCACGATCGCCTTCTTCGTCTACGAGTTCTTCGCCCACGTGCGCAAGCCGCACGAGCCGAGCATCGGCGAATCGGCGCGCTGGTCGGCGTTCTACATCGGCCTCGCGCTGCTGTTCGGCGTCGGGATCGGCGTCGTGTCGGGCTGGACCTACGGCGGCGAGTACTTCGCCGGATACCTGACGGAGAAGGCGCTGTCGGTCGACAACCTGTTCGTCTTCCTCATCGTGATGACGAGCTTCGCCGTCCCGAAGATCTACCAGCAGAAGGTGCTGATGATCGGCATCGTCATCGCCCTCATCATGCGCGGCATCTTCATCGCGGTGGGGGCGGCGCTCATCGAGAACTTCTCGTGGGTCTTCTACGCGTTCGGCGCCCTGCTGCTCTTCCTCGCCTACCGTCAGGCGTTCGCGCACGGCGAGTCGAACCCGGCCGACGGCCGGTTCATGCGCGCCGCGCGGCGGGTGCTGCCCGTCAGCGACGAGTACAACGGCGACAAGCTGACCGTCGTGAAGGACGGCCGGCGGTTCGTCACGCCGATGCTGCTCGTGATCGTCGCCATCGGGTTCGTCGACCTGATCTTCGCGGTCGACTCGATCCCGGCGATCTACGGACTCACGAACGAGGCCTACATCGTCTTCACGGCGAACGCGTTCGCTCTCATGGGTCTGCGCCAGCTGTACTTCCTCATCGGCGGACTGCTCGAGCGACTCGTGTACCTCGCACAGGGACTCGCCGTCATCCTCGCCTTCATCGGGGTGAAGCTCCTCATCCACGCCCTGCACAAGAACGAGCTGCCCTTCATCAACGGGGGCGAGCCGATCACCGTGATCCCCGAGATCCCCATCTGGCTCTCGCTCCTGTTCATCGCGGCGACCATCACCGTCGCCACCGTCGCCAGTCTCATCAAGACGCGGGGCGACCGCGTGCGCGAGCCCGACGAGGTCGCCGACGAGATCACCCGTTCGCACGACCCCCGCTGACCCGATCCGCCTACCGACCACTGATCACCACCGAGGAGACCCCGTGACCACCGCGCGCCGAACCGACGCGTCCGCCGACCCCGACAGACCCGGTGCCGGGATGACCCCCGGCGCCGCATTCCGAGCCAGGACGGATGCCCGATGAACGGCGACCTCGTCTGGAACATCGCCCTGGTCATCGCCTTCGTCCTGATCGGCGGAGTGTTCGCGGCCACCGAGATGGCCCTCGTGACGCTCCGGGAGAGCCAGATCAATGCGATCGCCGCGAGAGGTCGTCGAGGCGAACGGGTGGCATCCCTGGCCCGCAACCCCAACACGTTCCTCTCCGCCGTGCAGATCGGTGTGACCGTCGCGGGCTTCGCGTCGGCCGCGTACGGCGCGACATCCATCGCGCCGTCCGTCGCTCCGCTGTTCGTGGCGTGGGGCGCGACCGAGCAGCTCGCCATGACGATCGCGACGGTGCTCCTCACGCTCGTGATCGCGTACCTGTCGCTCGTGCTGGGCGAGCTCGTGCCCAAGCGTCTCGCGATCCAGCGCAACGCGCGGTTCGCCTACGCCGTCGCACCGGCGCTGAACGGCTTCGCCGTGCTCATGCGACCGGTGATCTGGCTTCTCTCGGTGTCGACCAACGCGCTCGTGCGACTGCTGGGCGGCGATCCCGACAAGACCGCCGATCAGATCAGCGACGAGGAGATCCGCGACATCGTCGCCAGCCACCAGGGGCTGCCCGACGACGAACGCCGCATCCTCGACGACGTGCTGTCGCTGCGCGGCCGGCAGATCAGCGAGGTGATGCGGCCCAGGCCCGAGGTGGTGGCACTCGATGAGACCGCCCGCCTGGTCGACGCGGTCGCCCAGGTGCGCGAGCTGCCGTTCTCCCGATACCCCGTCGTCGACAAGTCGATCGACGACATCGTCGGATTCGTCCATGTGCGCGATCTGTTCGAGATCGCAGGCGGTGATCCCGATCGCGCGCTCAGCGGACTCGTGCGGCCGATCTCCTACTTCCCGTCGACCGCGCGGGTCCTCCCCACGCTGACGCGGATGCGCGCGAGCGGCCACCAGATCGCCGTCGTCGTCGACGAGTACGGCGGGACCGACGGCATCGTGACGCTCGAGGACCTCGTGGAGGAGGTCGTGGGCGAGATCTTCGACGAGTACGACACGGCGGCCGACCCCGCCGCACCCGCCGGGCACGTCGACGGCCGGCTGAACCTCCAGGACTTCGAAGAGGCGACGGGTCTGGTCCTGCCGCGCGGGTCGTCCGACACGATCGCAGGCTTCATCACCGAGCAACTCGGCCGCCTCGCGGTCGTCGGAGACACCGTCGACATCCCCGGGGCGACCATCCGGGTCGCGAGCATGGACCGGCGGCGGATCGCAGGAGTCCACGTCACCGCGCGGTCGGAGGCCGAGACCGCAATAGGCTGAACATGCTGTGACCACTCCCCTGACCTCCGCCCCCTCCTGGCGGGCGTGGCTCATCTGGGGCATCAGCGTCGCCGGCTACGTGCTGGCCATCACGAACCGCACCTCGCTCGCGGCGGTCGGCGTCGACGCGGCCGACCGGTTCATGGCCGACGCCTCGACCCTGTCGATGTTCGCCGTGCTGCAGCTGGGCGTCTACGGGGCCATGCAGATCCCGGTGGGGCTGCTTCTGGACCGCTACGGTGCCCGGCCGATCATCACGATCGGCATGGCGCTCATGGCCGTCGGGCAGCTCGCCATGGCCTTCTCCCCCAACGTCGGCATCGCGATCGCGGCGCGCATGATCCTCGGGGCGGGCGACGCGGCGGTGTTCCCGAGCGTCCTGCGACTCATCGCCACGTGGTTCCCCGCGCAGCGTGCGCCGGTCATGGTGCAGCTGACGGGCATCGTCGGGCAGTCGGGGCAGATCATCGCGATCGTGCCGCTGGCCGCCCTCCTGCATGCCACGTCGTGGTCGGTGGCCTTCGGCAGCGTTGCGGGGCTCGGCATCCTGTTCACGATCCTCGTGGCGCTCGTCGTGCGCAATCACCCACCCGATCGCGACGCGGATGTCTCGGTCGACACCGACACGGGATCCATCCGGGTCGTCACCTCGGCGGCCGACACGAGCGTCGGCATCCGCGCGGCCTGGGCGCATCCGGGCACGCGGCTCGCCTTCTGGTCGCACTTCACGACGCCCTTCGCGGGAACCGCCTTCGTCATGCTCTGGGGCATCCCTTTCCTCACGGCCGGCGAAGGCCGCACCCAGGCGGAGGCCGCGTCGATCATGCTGCTCTTCGTGGTCGCCGGAATGGTGCTCGGTCCGGTCGTCGGGGCGCTCTCCGGCCGCATCCCCCACCTGCGCTCACGCGCGCTCGTGCTGCCCACGGTCGCCGTGCAGGCCGTGGTGTGGCTCGTCGTGATCGCGTGGCCCGTGCCGGCGCCGCTGTGGCTGCTGATCGCCCTCGCGCTGGCTCTCGCCACGGGCGGCCCGGCGTCGATGGTCGCGTTCGACCACGCGCGGACGCACAACCCCCGTCACCGGCTCAGCACCGCGACCGGCATCACCAACTCGGGCGGATTCCTCGCGGGCCTGATCGCGATCTTCCTCGTCGGCATGTCGCTCGATCTGCAGGGGGCCGGGACCCCCGCCACGTACTCGCTCGAGGCGTTCCGGCTGGCGTTCCTCACGCAGGTGCCGCTGTGGGCGCTCGGCGCGATCTTCATCGTGATCGAGCGCCGGAGGACGCGGGTGCTGCTCGGGCTGCAGCCGCCCCGACGGCCGCGCGGACGCTGATCGCCTCGCGCACGACGAAGGTCCCGGCGCCATGGGGCGCCGGGACCTTCCGCGGTGACTCAGAGGGTCTGGTCGTCGGTGCGCGTGGTGCGGCGCGTGACCTGCTCGCCCGCGGAGGGGTCGACCTGCGTGGTCGTGACGACGTCCGAGCGACGACGACGCGCCAGCAGCACGAGCCCGATCAGCAGGATGACGGCTCCCGCGCCCATCAGGATGTAGCCGATGAGGTCGAGGTCCGCCCAGTCGACCTGGATGTCGAGCGCGAACGTCAGGATCGCTCCGACGACGATGAGGAAGATGCCGGTTCCGATGCTCATGCGAGTCTCCTTTCGGGCCGCCGCTTGTGGAGCGGACCCTCAGGCATCCTGCCAACCCTGACGATCTCGCGGCAGGGGTTGACAATCCGCGTGCGCACCGGGTCAGGCCGCCTGAATGCGCTCCAGCACCGCGGCGATGTCGTCGACGAACGCGTTGTAGCCCGCGATCGTGGCGGCGACCTGCTCGTCGGAGAAGTCCGCGCGGTCCTGGCTGATCGTGAGGCGCGTGCCGCCCTCGATCTCTTCGAGGTCGAACAGCACGGGAAGGCCGGCGTAGGCATCCGGGTCGTCGGTCAGCGTCATGGCGAGCCGCGCGGGCGGGTCGACCTCGACGTACTCGCCGGCCCAGTGGATGCGGTTGCCGTCGGGCAGCACCATCACCGCCCGGAAGGCGCCTCCCACGCGCACGTCCATCGACAGCGACTCCTGCGGAACTTCGACGGCGGCGGTGCCGAACCAGACGGCGAAGTGCTCGGGGAGCGTGAGGGCCTGGAACACCAGGGAGCGCGGAGCCGCCAGCTCGCGGGTGATCGTGAAGTAGTCAGCCATGGGTGTTCTCCTTGTCGGTGGCCTGTGGGGTGAGCTGCTGGAGGATGCCGAGATAGGCATCCAGTGCGTCGATGCTGTCTTTCCAGAACGCCGCGTAGTCGGAGATCCAGACGGATGCCTCCGCCAGTGGTCGCGCATCGAGCCGGGCGGGCCGGAACTGGCCCTCCCTCCCCCGGGTGACGAGCCCCGCGGTCTCGAGCACGCGCAGATGCTTCGACACGGCGGCGAGGGTCATCTCGAACGGCGCCGCGAGCTCCCCGACGGTGGCTTCGCCGTCCGCGAGTCGTGCCAGCAGCTCGCGGCGCGTGGGGTCGGCGAGAGCCGAGAACGTGCGGCTCAGCGTATCGGTCGGCATCGTCATCCCCCTTATTCAACCGATAGGTAGAATACCAAGTGGTTGAATACCTGTCAATACGTCGGCTCTCGGCGCTACCGTGATCTCATGCCGCGTGTCATCTTCCTCACCGCCGCGACTCTCGACGGCTTCCTCGCGACCGACGACGACTCGCTCGACTGGCTGTTCGCGACGCCGGGAGGAGAAGGGGGCGACGAGTCGTTCCAACGCTTCCTGGCCGGCATCGGCGTGCTCGTGCAGGGTTCCACGACCTATGAGTGGGTCCTGCGGCACGAGGAGCTCGTTGCGCATCCCGAGAGATGGCCGGAGTACTACGGCGACCGCCCGACCTTCGTGTTCACCTCCCGGTCGCTGCCCGAGGTGGCGGGCGCCGACATCCGGTTCGTCTCCGGCTCGGTGGCGGATGCCTGGGCCGACATCGTCGCAGCCGCAGGTGAGCGCGACGTCTGGGTCGTGGGAGGAGGAGACCTCGCGGGCCAGTTCGCCGATGCGGGGCTGCTCGACGAGGTCCGCGTCTCCATCGCCCCGGTGACCCTGGCCTCCGGCCGGCCATTGCTCCCCCGGGTGCTCGGATCCGATCGGCTGCGACTCGAGTCCGTCGGCCGCTCGGGCCAGTTCGCCGAACTCACCTATGCGGTGACGGCGCCGTGAGCGATCGCTGGCGAGGCGTCGTCGCGGCCCTCCTCAATCCCGAGCTCCGCGCCGCTCTGGCCGAGCTGCCCACGGCGCCGCTGACCGAGGCGCGGCGCACGCGCGCGTTCGCCCGCCTCGAAGAACTGGGTCTCGTGCGCCCAGACGGCGACGGATGGACGTTCGACGACACGGCGCTGCGCGCCGTCCTCGCCGAGGGCGCACCCGTGAAGCCGACCGGACCGGCACGATTCCTCGATCGCGACGGCCGTATCGACCGCTATCCCCTGAGCGCCGCGGATCGGCATCAGCTGCTCCTGTGGGTCGCCGACCAGGTACTCCCGATCGGAGAGGTGTGGAGCGAGCGCGACGTCAACGAGCGGCTCGAGCGGTTCGCGCCCGGAGGCGACGTCGCGGCGCTGCGTCGCTACCTCGTCGACGCGGGCCTCGTGGAACGCACCTCGACGGGCTCGGAGTACGCCCGCGTCGGCGCGTCAGACGACTGAGGGCTCGATCGTCGCCCAGACCGGATGCTTCGGATCGCGGTTGTCGCCCGACGACGTGCCCGTGAGTCGGCGGCGCACCCACGGCCCGACGTGCTCCCGGTAGTACGCGGCGCCCCGAGGGCTCGCGGCATCCGCCAGTGAGGGAAGCGACCACCATGCCGCGGGCGGCTCGTGGCCGAGCGCGTCGAGGACGCGCGCCGCGACGCGGTGGTGCCCGCGCGCGTTCATGTGGAGACGGTCGTCCGACCAGTAGCCGGGCGTGGAGAGCTCGCGGTCGGGCCAGTTGAGCGCGCGGATGACGTCGGGTCGGTCGGAGAGTCGCTGCACGACCCCGAGCGACAGCAGATCGCCGCGGCGTTGGATCATGCGCCCCATCGGCAGCTGCCCGGAGGGATTGGCCCCCGACAGCACGATGAGCTGCACGCCCTCCTCGTCGCATCGCTCCAGCACGCGCGAGAACGCGTCGACGACGTGCGAGAGCGATGTGCGGGGTCGCAGCATGTCGTTGCCGCCGCCGTTGAACGACAGGTGCGTGGGTTTCAAGGCCAGCGCGGGTTCGAGCTGCTGCTCCACGATCGGCCACACGAGCTTGCCGCGGATGGCGAGGTTCGCGTACTGGATCGGATCGCCCGAGGCATCCGCCCATCCCTCGGCGACCAGATCCGCCCAGCCGCGGACGCGGCCGTCGGGCAGCTCGTCGCCGACGCCCTCGGTGAACGAGTCGCCGATCGCGACGTAACGCACGGAAGCCATCCCACCAGCCTACGGCGGCTCGCGCTCAGCGGTCGTCGAGCGGGCGACCGCGCCGATCGACGAGACCCCACGTCGCGGCCGCCGCGACGGCGAAGAAGAGCGCGAACACCACGAACAGCAGCGGCGCTCCCCCGATGCCGAGCAGGAGAGGCACCGAGAGCGGCGCCACGATCGACGCGATCCGTCCGACCCCGGCGGCCCATCCCGATCCGGTGGCGCGCAGCGACGTCGGGTACAGCTCGGGCGTGACGGCGTACAGCGCACCCCAGGCGCCGAGGTTGAAGAACGACAGGGCCATGCCCGCCGCGATGATGGCCGCGACCTCCGTGGCGGTGCCGAAGAAGACGGCCGACACGGCGGAGCCGAGGAGGAAGACCGACAGCGTCAGGCGTCGTCCCCAGACCTCGATCAGCCAGGCCGCGACCGCGTATCCGGGCAGCTGGGCGAGCGTGATGATGAGCGTGAACTCGAACGACCGGACGAGGTCGAACCCCTGCTGAACCAGGATCGTCGGGATCCAGATGAAGGCGCCGTAGTAGGCGAAATTCACGCAGAACCAGACGAGCCAGAGGCTGAGCGTGCGGCGGCGGAACTCGCGCGACCACAGCGCGGAGAGGCGGTCGCCGGCGCTCACGGCCGCGGCGGGGACCTCGATGGGCCCGGTCGTGAGGCGGCGCTTCGCCTCGGCCGTGACGGAGGCCGAGGCCTCGAACCTGCGCACCACGGCGTCGGCTTCGTCGTGGCGACCGCGGCGCTCGAGCCAGCGTGCGGACTCGGGCAGGCCCCACCGCACGATGAGCGCGTAGACGGCCGGCACGGCGCCGATGGCGAAGGCCCAGCGCCATCCGTCGTCCGATCCGGGGAACACGAAGTACCCGATGAGGGCGGCCGCGGTCCACCCCACCGCCCAGAACGCCTCGAGGATCACGATGAGTCGCCCGCGCATCCGGGCGGGAGCGAACTCGCTGACGTACGTGGACGCGACGGGGAGCTCGGCGCCCAGGCCCAGTCCGACGAAGAAACGGAAGACGAGCAGCAGGGCGAGTCCGCCCACGAGGGCGCTCGCGCCCGTGGCGATGCCGTAGACGATGAGGGTGAGGGCGAAGATCTGGCGGCGGCCGAAGCGGTCGGCCAGGAGGCCCCCGAGGGTGGCCCCGATCGCCATCCCGACGAAGCCGATCGATGCGATCCACGCGGTCTCGCCCGGAGCGAGGTCCCACTGCACGGCGAGCGCGGCGATCACGAACGAGATCAGCCCGACGTCCATCGCATCCAGCGCCCACCCGATGCCGGAGCCGGTCAGGACGCGCAGGTGCTGCCGCGTGAAGGGCAGCCGGTCGAGCCGCTCCGCCGTCGACGAGGGAGCGGCCGTGGTCGAGGCATCCGTCATGGCTTCATCGTAGGGATGCCGCGACCCGGCGCGGTGCGCGGCGAGGTCAGAGGATCGGGGAAGGGGCGCTGACGGATGCCGAGCGGGACCAGAGCCGTGTCCACCACAGGAGCAGCGCGGCTCCCGCTGCGCCGGCGAAGAGCCAGAAGACGACCGCGCCCATGAGCGGCGTCAGGAAGAAGCCCGTGAGCAGGGCGATCACCGCGCCGATCACGACCGCGACCAGGGTGGACGCCATGGCGGCGGCCGCACGCCCCGGCGTGGTGCGGAACACGGCGAACCCGCGCCAGGCGTCGTACCGGCCGGATGCGGCCGCCGGGAGCACCACGCACGCCGCCACGGCGACGAGGATCGGCAGCGGGGGCCAGACGAGCGCGGCGGCGACCAGGAGAACCAGCAGGATGCCGGCCCACGCGGCCACAGGCTGCCACGAGGGCGACACCTCGGGAGTCGTGATCGTCGTCGTCGCAACGGTCGCGATCACGACCTCCCCGAAGAGCAGGAGCGCCGACAGAAGGGCGAGGAGCACCCGCGCCGTCGTGTCGGCCGGCGCCGATCCGGCCACCGAGGTCATGGTCTGCGTGATCGCGCCGAACACGATCACCGCACCGAGCAGAATCCATGCGAACAGCCGCGACATCAGCCGCCCATCGCCTTCTCGAGCGCGGCGTGGAGCGACCCCTCGTAGACGGAGGTGTCACCGGTCGTCACCGTCAATGTGTCGGGATCGGAGCCCGGCGAGGCGACGGTGATCGTGTCGCCGTCCACCGTCGAGCCCGCGCACGTCACCGTCGCGTCCGCCGCCTCCGTGCACACGGGAGCCTCGAGGATCTGGATGTCGGCGTCGACCAGAACATCGATTCCGGCGAAGCGCACCTCGGCGAGGCGATCTCCGCCGACAGGGGCGATGGCGGCGATCTGGGAGCAGCCGGTGAGCGACAGTGCGACCAGGAGCACGATGCCGGTCGTCGATGTCCGTCGTGTCATGAGCGCGACCGCCGCTCGTGGGCGAGCACCCGTGCCGTCTCGACGATGCGCTGTGCTTCGAGGGAGGCGTCCGTGATCGCAGCGAGGTCGAACGGGGCGCGCAGCAGGAGCTCGGTGTTGCGATCCAGCGGCGACCCGCGACGCATCGAGGGCGATTCCGCCCAGTCGTTCGCGGCGAGCTCCCGTGCGCGTGCCGCGAGGTCGATGGACGAACCCGACGAGCCCGGTACCGCGGGCGACGCGTGGTCGAGGACGGTCGTGAAGATCGACAGCGAGCCGTCGCGATTGTCGACGATCTCCACGACCTGCTGCTGTTGGGGGAAGTCGATGCACGATGCCGTGGTGATCTCCCAGAAGCCCCCCGTGGGCGATGTGTGGGCCAGGATCTGGTTGAGGTGGGTGTGCCCGTTGAGCCAGGCGATGGCAACGGGGTACTCCAGGAGCAGATCGATCATCTCTTCCGCATGGTGCAGCACCACGTCCTCGCCGGGCCGCTGGGCTTTATTCTCCAGGGTGAGGCTGTTGTGGTGGCTGAGCACGAGGACGAGCGTGTTCTCGCTCTGCGCGCGGGCGAGTTCGGCGCGCAGCCATTGGAACTGGTCGTCGGGGACTGCGCCGTCGGGCCCGGCCACGGCATTGCACGTGTCCAGGCCCAGCGCGCGCACGTGCGGGCTCAGCTCGGCCCGCCACCAGGTCTCGCCGGTCTCGAGATTGCGTGACGTGAAGCCGTGCCCCACCGGCCCGGGTTCGGGCTCCGTGCGGAAGTGCTCCGCCATGAACTCGCGGTTCTCGAACAGTCGCCTCTCGGGGTTCGCGGTGACGTCGGCGAACCCCGGTCTCCCGAGGCCGAGCGCCTGACCGAGCATGTCCAGTCCCTGCGTGAGCGCGCTCCCCTGAGACGCGTACCCGCCCAGGATCGCTGTCGCCGTGGCCTGCAGCTGGTACGACTTCCGCGCTCCGACCGCCAATGCGTGCAGCTGCGGTGTGAGGCCGAATGTGCCGAGAAGAAGCGTGTCGTGGTTGCCGTAGACCGCGTACCACGGGCTCGGGAGGCCCGGCGAGGTGATCGGCTGGGCGATCGCCTGCGCGAGGAGGTCGGGAAGTCGCGGGAATCCGTACTCGCCGAACGAACCGCCGGCGGGATCGCCGGGTCGATACGCCCACTCGGCCTCCGACCAGGCCTGGACTCCCTGGTACCGAGAGCCGGACGTGGCCGGATCGATGCTCTTGCCGTCCATCAGGTCGATGTACCAGCGGAGCTCGAGGTGGGAGTGCATGTCGGCGCTGTCGCCGGTGACGACGGCGGCTCCCAGCGGTGCGCCCGTCACGGCGCTGTAGCGGGCATCCGAGAAGGCGCGCACCATGGCTGCGGTCGTGTGCGGGCTGAGGGGATCGTGCGGGTGGAAGGCCGATCCCCACGCCGCGTGATCCTGCTCGATCATCGGTTCGATCCGGCCGGGCGACTGCGCGTCGATGACGTGGAGATCGGAGAGGTGGCCGAGGTACAGGATCGATCGCCGACGCTGCACCCGTGTCGGGTCGGCGGCTGCACGCAGCACGTCGAGGCGGGGGATGTGCGGCTCCCCGGGTCCGGCCCGCAGCGTGCGGTACTGGCGTGACAGGACCGGTCCGTGCAGGATCGTCTGGTCGAGGGTTGTCGGAGCCGTAGCGCCGGTGACGTTCGGTCGAACCGACAGGTCCGACAGGGGGGCGACGCGAGGTCGCAGGAGGTCGACGTCGAGCCCGAGGGCCAGTGCGGCGATCGCGGTTCTGCCGAGGAACGCGCGTCTCGAGAGTCCCCCCATCGGTGCCCTTCTCGCTCAGATCATCGACGTACCGATCATCTTGGCAGAACCGGTCGACGCAGTCGTCACTTCGCGAGCAGGTCGCGCACGATCGGCGCCACCTTCGTGCCGTAGAGCTCGATCGAGCGCATCATGTGGGCGTGCGAGAGGGTGCCGGTCGAGAACTTCATGTCGAAGCGCTGGAGCCCGAGCGTGCGCGCGGTGTCGGCGATCTTGCGGGCCACGGTCTCGGGCGAGCCCACGTAGAGGGCGCCCTCGGGGCCGACGTCGTGCTGGAACCTCATGCGGCTGTAGGCGGGCCACCCGCGCTCGCGGCCGATCGTGTCGTTCATCGCCTTGAACCCCTCGTAGGCCTCTTCCCACGCCTGCTGGTCGGTGTCGGCGATGTGACCGGGCGAATGCACGCCCACGGGCAGCTGCGGTTCGCCGAAGGAATCGAGCGAGCGGTGGTATAGGTCGACGAAGGGGCGGAACCGGTGCGACGGACCGCCGATGATCGCGAGCATGAGCCCGTACCCGTAGCGGGCGGCCCGAACTACCGACTCGGGGCTGCCGCCGACACCGACCCATGTGGGAATGCCGCCCTCGGTCTTCGGGAACACGTCGGCTTTCACGAGCGGAGCGCGCAGCGTCCCCTGCCAGGTGACGGGCTTTTCGAGCCGCAGTCGGGAGAAGAGGTCGAGCTTCTCCTCGAACAGGGTCTCGTAGTCGCTGAGCTCGTACCCGAACAGGGGGAACGATTCGATGAACGAGCCGCGGCCCAGGATCACCTCGGCCCGCCCGTGCGAGATCGCGGCGAGGGTCGCGAACCGCTCGTAGACGCGGACGGGGTCATCGCTGGAGAGCACCGTCACCGCCGTGCCGAGATGGATGTTCTTCGTGCGAGCCGCCGCGGCGGCGAGGACGATCTCGGGACTGGAGATCGCGAACTCGGGGCGGTGATGCTCCCCCACTCCGAAGAAGGCCAGCCCGACCTCGTCGGCGAGAACCGCCTGATCGACGACGTCGCGGATGGTCTGCGCGTCGCTGAGGAGTTCGCCGTCGGCGTTGCGCGTGACATCGCCGAAGGTGTCGAGGCCGAGCTCAAGTTCATTCATGTGCATGCAAACCCGACCCGGCCCCGACCTATTCCCTCAGTGTCGTCAGCGCGTGAACGCCCAGCGGAGGGTGTCGAGACCGACACCGCCCATGTCGAGCGCGCGCTTGTGGAACGCCTTGATGCTGAAGGCGTCGCCTTCGCGCTCCTGCACGTCGTCGCGCAGCTGCTCCCAGATGCGCTGACCGACCTTGTACGAGGGGGCCTGTCCGGGCCAGCCCAGGTACCGGTTCACCTCGAAGTTCACGAACTCGTCGGGCATGTTGACGTTGCGGCGCATGAAGTCCAGCGCGTAGGCGTGATCCCACGTGCCTTCGCCGTCCAGGCGCGGCTTCTTCAGGTGCACGCCGATGTCGAGCACGACGCGCGCCGCGCGCATGCGCTGGCCGTCGAGCATCCCGAGGCGATCGGCCGGGTCGTCCAGGTATCCGAGCTGCTCCATGAGCCGCTCCGCGTAGAGGGCCCACCCCTCGGCGTGACCCGACGAGCCCGCCAGGAGCCTGCGCCAGGAGTTCAACTCGGCGCGGTTGTAGACCGCCTGCGCGATCTGGAGGTGGTGTCCGGGAACGCCCTCGTGGTACACGGTGGTGAGCTCGCGCCACGTGTCGAACGACTCCACGCCCTCCGGCACCGACCACCACATGCGGCCGGGACGCGAGAAGTCGTCGGTCGGACCGGTGTAGTAGATCCCGCCCTCCTTGGTGGGTGCGATCATGCACTCGAGGCGACGGATCGGCTCGGGGATGTCGAAGTGCGTCCGCCCGAGCTCGGCCACCGCCTTGTCGCTCGTCTCCTGCATCCACTTCTGCAGGGCATCCGTGCCGTACAGCTTGCGGCTGGTGTCCTCCTCGAGGAACGCCACCGCCTCTTCGACCGTGGCACCCTCCTTGATCTCGTTCGCGATCGACTCCTGCTCGGCGACCATGCGGGCGAGCTCCTGGACCCCCCAGTCGTACGTCTCGTCGAGATCGATCTCGGCACCGAGGAAGCGGCGCGACTGGAGGGCGTAGTACTCGCGCCCGACGGCGTCCTCCTCGCTCGCGGCGGGGGCGAGCTCCGAGGTGAGGAACGCCGCGAGTCCGTCGTACGCGACCCGCGCGGCGTTGGCGTTGTCCTCGAGCTCGCGGGCGACGGATGCCGGCAGCTGCCCCTCCGCGGGGGCGGCGTTGCTCACGAACTCGGCGAAGAACCCGGTGTCGGCCGTGTAGCGGGCGATCTGCGTGGCGACCTCGATGACCTGGCGACGGGCGGGGACGATGCCCTCGGCGATGCCGGCACGGAGGGTCTCGACGTACCCGGCGATCGCCCCGGGAAGAGCGCCGAGACGCGTGGCGACGACGGCCCAGTCCTCGGCGGTGTCCTTCGGCATGATGTCGTACACCGCGCGCAGGTCCTGCGCAGGCGAGGCGATCACGTTGACATCGCGCAGATGCCACTTGGCGTCGTACAGGTCGAGGTCGAGTCGCAGCTCGCCCACCAGGTCCTGCTGGGTGACTTCGTCGATGAAGTCCTCCGGCGTCGCGGCTTCGAGCTCGGCCAGAGTGGCCCGGGCGGCTGCGGCGAGGGCGTCGTGTCCTGCCGGGGAGTAGTCGCCGTAGCGGTCGTTGAACTCGCTGCGTCCGATGTAGGTCGCAAGGCTCGGGTGGAGCTCGGCGAGAGTGTCCACCCAGGCATCCGCGATCCTGTCGATCTGCGTCGGGGTGCGTTCTGCGTCAGTCATGGCTTCGAGCCTAGGGACCGCCCACGGTGCCGTACGGCCCGTTCCCCGGCTGGTTCGCTCAGAGCGAACGCCCGACGGGCTGCTCGACCGACGTCGTCAGTGGCCCGCTTCGTTCCAGTCGGCGCCTCGGCCGATCTGCACATCGAGCGGCACCGTGAGCGACACGGCGTCTCCCATGCGGGCCCGCACGATCCGCTCCGCGGCATCCCACTCCCCCGGCGCCACCTCGACGACGAGCTCGTCGTGGATCTGCATCAGCACGCGCGACCCCAGCTGCTGGGTGCGGAACTCGTCGTGGATGCGGAACAGCGCGACCTTCATGATGTCGGCGGCACTGCCCTGGATCGGGGCGTTCAGGGCTGCGCGCTCGGCGTTCTCCCGCAGAACCCGGTTGGGGCTGGCCAGATCGGGGAACGGTCGGCGCCGACCCATGATGGTCTCGGTGTAGCCGTCGATACGAGCCTGCTCGACCGAAGAGCGCAGGTAGTCGCGCACGGCGCCGAACCGCGCGAAGTACTCCATCATGAGCTGCTTCGCCTCGGACTGATCGATGCGCAGCTGCTTGGACAGGCCGAACGCCGAGAGCCCGTAGACGAGGCCGTACGACATGGCCTTGACCTTCGTGCGCATCTGCGCGTCGACGTCGGCCGGCTCGACGCCGAACACCCGTGCGCCCACGAAGCGGTGGGTGTCTTCGCCGGAGTTGAAGGCCTCGATGAGCCCCGGGTCTTCCGAGAGGTGCGCCATGATGCGCATCTCGATCTGGGAGTAGTCGGCCGTCAGCAGCGTCTCGTAGCCCGCGCCGACTTCGAAAGCCGCGCGGATGCGTCGGCTCTCCTCGGTGCGGACGGGGATGTTCTGAAGGTTGGGGTCGGTGCTCGACAGTCGTCCGGTCTGGCTGCCGGTCTGCACGTACGTCGTGCGGATGCGCCCGTCGGCGCCGATCGCGGTGTCGAGGGACTCGATGATCTGGCGGAGCTTGGTGGCTTCGCGGTGCTGGAGCAGGATATCCAGGAACGGATGCGGCGCCTGCTCCTGCAGGTCGGCGAGCACGGCGGCATCCGTCGAGTACCCCGTCTTCGTCTTGCGCGTCTTGGGGAGCTGCAGCTCTTCGAACAGCACCTCCTGCAGCTGCTTCGGAGAGCCGAGGTTCACTTCGCGGCCGATCGCGGCATAGGCCTGCTGTGCGATCGTCTCGGCCCGCGCACCCAGCTCGCCGGAGAAGCCCGACAGCTTCTCGTGCGAGACGGCGACGCCGGCGATCTCCATGTCGGCGAGGGCGAGCAGCGTCGGCAGCTCGATGTCGGTGAGCACCGCCGTGACGCTCTCGGGCATCTCGGCGCGGAGCGCCTCCGTCACGCGCAGGGTGTACCACGACAGCTGGCCCGGTGTGGCGCCCTCGGTCTCGGGCACGAGCTGGGTCGGGTCGGCCTCGGGGAGCTTCTCGTCGAGATAGCGGTCGACGAGGTGCGCGAGCGTCTTGTCGGGGAAGCTCGGGCGCAGGAGCCACCCGGCCACGATCGTGTCGAAGGAGAGGCCGCCGAGGCGCAGCCCCGCGCGGCGCAGCGCCTTGACCTGCAGTTTGGCGTCGCTGAAGATCTTCGGTGCCTCGGAGGCCAGCCACGGGGCGAGCGCAGATGCGGCCTCGTCGCTCCACGTCGATTCCACGGCGGAATCGCCCGTCGCGAATCCGATCCGATGCGGGAGACCGCCTTCGATGGCGATCGTGACGCCGACCTCGCCCTCGGACGCGTCGAGCCACTCGACGAGGGCTGCAGGCGCGAGATCCTTCGCCGCCGGCGCGGCAACGGCCGCCGCCGATGTGACGGCCGCCATCTGCTGCTCGATGCCGGCGAGCTCGGCGACCCGAGGGATGAGGGTCTTGAACTCGAGGCGGGCGAAGATGTCGCGCACGGCCTGGGCGTCGATGGGCTGCACCTCGAGATCGGCGGGGCCCTGGGGCAGCTCGACGTCGGTCAGCAGACGGTTGAGGGTGCGGTTGCGGCGCACGTCGTCGAGATGCTCGCGCAGGTTGTTGCCGACGACGCCCGTGACCTTGTCGGCGTTCTCGAGCAGGTCGTCGAGGGTACCGAACTGGGTGAGCCACTTGACGGCGGTCTTCTCCCCCACCTTCGGGACGCCCGGCAGATTGTCGCTCGTCTCGCCGACGAGGGCCGCGATGTCGGGATACTGCTCGGGCGGCACGCCGTAGCGCTCGATGACGGCCTCGCGGTCGTATCGCTTGAGCTGCGACACGCCCTGCACGTTCGGGTACAGCAGGGTGACGTCGTCGTTCACGAGCTGGATCGTGTCGCGGTCTCCGGAGCACACGAGCACCTGGAAGCCCTGTTCCGCCCCCTGCGTCGCGAGGGTGGCGAGGATGTCGTCGGCCTCGAAATCCTCCTTCGCGAGCACGGTGATGCTCATCGCCGCGAGGCACTCCTGCAGCAGCGGGATCTGCCCCTTGAACTCGGACGGGCTCTCGGAGCGGTTGGCCTTGTACTCGGCGTATTCGCGCGTGCGGAAGGACTGACGCGACGTGTCGAAGGCGACGGCCAGATGCGTCGGCTTCTCGGCCTTGATCAGGTTGATGAGCATCGACAGGAACCCGTAGATCCCGTTCGTGTGCTGACCGTCTTTCGTCGTGAAGTTGTCGACGGGGAGGGCGAAGAACGCACGGTAGGCCAGCGAATGGCCGTCCACGACGAGAAGGGTAGGCTTTGCGGAGTCCGTCACCCTCCCAGCGTAGTCAGGGGTTCGGACGCTCCCGACGACAGGCATCCCGAAGGCGAGACATGACCGACACCGCCCCCGCAGACGTCACCGGCATGGAGTGGGCCACCCGCCGCGGCATGGGTTCCCTCGCCGAGAAGATGGGTATGGAGTTCACCGAGTTCACGGTCGATCGCTGCGTCGCGACGATGCCCGTCGAGGGCAACACGCAGCCGGTCGGGCTCCTCCACGGGGGCGCCTACGTCGTGCTGGGAGAGTCGCTCGGCTCGATGGCGGCGAACCTCCACGCCGGTCCCGGTCGGCTTGCGGTCGGAGTCGACATCAACGCCACGCATACGCGCTCGGCGACCAGCGGCATCGTGACCGGTGTCTGCACCCCGATCCACCTCGGGCGCTCGATGACCGTGCACGAGATCGTCGTGACCGACGATCAGGGCAGGCGCTGCTCGACCGTGCGGATCACCAACATGATCCGCGATCTTCCGCAGGAATGACGAACGGGATGCCGCAGCATCCCGTTCCTCGACGTCGAGCGTGAAGCGCGCTCAGTCCTTCTTGGGCGCGAGCTGCTCGATGATCGCCTTCGCGACATCCTGCATCGTCAGTCGGCGATCCATCGAGGCCTTCTGGATCCAGCGGAAGGCCTCGGGCTCGGACAGGCCCATCTTCTCGTTGAGGAGGCCCTTCGCCCGGTCGACGAGCTTGCGGGTCTCGAAGCGCTCGACCATGTCGGCGACCTCGGCCTCGAGCGTGATGATCTGCTCGTAGCGGGCCAGGGCGATCTCGATCGCGGGCAGGAGGTCGTTCGGGGTGAACGGCTTGACGACGTACGCGAGTGCGCCGGCCTCGCTCGCACGCTCGACGAGCTCCTTCTGGCTGAAGGCGGTCAGCAGCACGACGGGCGCGATGTGGTTCTTGCTGAGCCGCTCCGCGGCCGAGATGCCGTCGAGCTGAGGCATCTTGACGTCCATGATGACCAGGTCGGGACGCAGCTCGGTGGCCAGCTGCACCGCGGTCTCTCCGTCGCCCGCTTCGCCGACGACGTCGAAGCCGTTGTCGCGGAGGATCTCGACGATGTCGAGACGGATGAGGGACTCGTCCTCTGCGACGACCACGCGACGCGGTGCGGATGCCGTAGGCACGGTGGGCTCGATGGGCTCAGTCACCTTTGAATCCTACGGTATGGCCGACGCCGCGGTGCAGGCGCCCCGCCCCGGGGCCGCGTTCGGAGACGCCGACCCTGCGGTATCGTCGGAGCCGACGTGCGGGAGCCTGCTCCCGGCGCGCCGGTGTGGCGGAATGGCAGACGCGACCGACTCAAACTCGGTTGCCCGAAAGGGCGTGTGGGTTCGACTCCCACCACCGGCACGTGCGCCGCCGACCGATCGGCCGACGGCCGCGGCTCAGGCCCCGAAGAACTGGTTCCCGAGGGCCTTGCTCTTGAGGGCGTCGAACTCGCCCTGTGAGATCGTGCCCGCGTCCAGGAGCGCCTGGGCCCGCGCGATGTCGTCGGACGGGCTCGCGGACGCCCGCGGTCGATAGGAGTCGTTCTCGGGCGCGGAGCGCACCCGCGAGGAGTTGGCCCGTGCCGCCATCCCGCTCCCCCGCGCGATCACGTACACGAGCGCCGTGAGGAACGGCACGAAGACGAGCGCGATGATCCACAGCGCCTTGCCCCAGCCGTTCATGGCGTCGTCGCGGAACAGGTCGATGATGACGAACACCACGACGAAGAAGTACGAGATCACGTACACCATCGTCAGCAGCAGCAGGAAGAAGTCCCAGAAGACCATGACGCACCTCCGCGCGGAAACAGAACGGTCGCGCTCAGCCTACTGAGCGCGACCGTTCCTGTCAGACGTCCGACTACTCGCGATAGACCGGGGCGGCGCCGTGCACCGCGTCGCCGATCTTGTGGATGCGGATGTCGTTGGTCGAGCCGATGATTCCGGGAGGGGATCCCGAGATCACGACGACCTTGTCGCCGACCTTCGCGAGGTCGTTCGAGAGGAAGTAGTCGTCCACCTGGATGAACATGCGGTCGGTGTGGGTCACGTGCTCGACGAGGGTCGACACGACGCCCCACGTGAGCGCCATGCGGCGACGGATCGCCGGCTCGACCGCGAAGGCGACCATCGGGATGCGCGGACGCAGACGCGACATGCGGCGAGCCGTGTCTCCCGACTCGGTGAAGATGCAGAGGTACTTCGCGTCGACGAAGTCGGCGACCTCCATCGCGGCCAGCGTGATCGCGCCGCCCTGCGTGCGGGGCTTCGTCGTCAGCGGGAGGATGCGGTCGAGGCCGTGCTCCTCCGTGGAGTCGACGATGCGGGCCATGGTCTCCACGACGCCGACCGGGTAGGCGCCGACGCTGGTCTCGCCGGAGAGCATGACGGCATCCGCGCCGTCGAGCACGGCATTGGCGACGTCGCTCGTCTCGGCGCGCGTGGGCACCGGGTTCTCGATCATCGATTCGAGCATCTGCGTCGCCACGATGACGGGCTTGGCCATGCGGCGGCACAGCTCGACGGCGCGCTTCTGCACGATCGGCACGGCCTCGAGGGGCAGCTCCACGCCCAGATCGCCGCGGGCGACCATGATGCCGTCGAAGGCGTCGATGATCTCCTCGAGGTTCTCGACCGCCTGCGGCTTCTCGATCTTGGCGATGACGGGGATGTGGCGCCCCTCCTCGGCCATGATGACGCGCACGCGCTGGACGTCCTTCGCGTCGCGCACGAAGGAGAGGGCGATGAGGTCCGCCCCGGTGCGCAGGCCCCAGCGGAGGTCGGCTTCGTCCTTCTCGCTGAGCGCGGGGACGCTGACGGCCACGCCGGGCAGGTTGATGCCCTTGTTGTTCGAGACGGCGCCGGCCACGATGACCTTCGTCGTGACGACCGGACCGTCGACCTCGACGACCTCGACGCGGACCTTGCCGTCGTCGATGAGGAGGAAGTCTCCCGGCTTCACGTCGCCCGGGAGGCCCTTGAACGTCGTGGAGACGATCTCCTTCGTGCCGAGGATGTCGTCGGTGGTGATCTTGAAGATGTCGCCTTCGGCCAGCTGGTGCGGGCCGTTCTCGAACTTGCCGAGGCGGATCTTCGGACCCTGCAGGTCGACGAGGATCGCGACCGGACGACCGGCGTCGTCTGCGGCCTTGCGCACGTTGGCGAAGCGCGCCTCGTGCTCGGAGTAGTCGCCGTGGCTGAGGTTCAAGCGGGCCACGTCGACACCGGCGTCGATGATCGCGCGGATCATCTCGTACGAGCCGGTGGCGGGACCAAGAGTTGCGACGATCTTTGCGCGTCTCATTTGGGGGTGTTGCTCCGATCAGAGTGGGTGTGGAAGCGCTTCCAGCCTACGCGCGCGGGAGACCGATCGCGATGTCGGCCGGACGTACGGGGGCGGGGAGGGACGTCTCGCCCATGAGGAAGGCGTCGACGGATGCCGCCGCTGCCCGACCCTCGGCGATCGCCCAGACGATGAGGGACTGACCGCGCCCCGCGTCGCCGGCGACGAAGACGCCCGGTGAAGAAGTCTGCCAGTCGTCGGCGCGCTCGACATTGCCGCGGCCCGTGAATTCTGCGCCGAGCTGGTCTTCGAGCGTCGTGCGCTCGGGACCGGTGAAGCCCATCGCGATCAGGACGAGGTCGGCGGGGATCTCGCGCTCGGTGCCGCTGCGGGGCACGCGGCGGCCGTCGGGCAGGTACTCCGTCTCGGCGATGCGCAGCGAGCGCACCTCCCCGACGTCGTTGGCGAGGAACTCGACCGTCGAGGCGAGGTACGCGCGCTCTCCACCCTCTTCGTGGGCGGAGGAGACTTCGAACAGCGTCGGCGCGGTCGGCCAGGGCTGGTGATCGGGTCGCTCGCCGGGAGGCTGCTTTCCGATGGCGAGGTTCGTCACGCTGAGGGCGCCCTGACGGTGCGCGGTGCCGATGCAGTCGGCACCGGTGTCGCCGCCGCCGATCACGATGACGTGCTTCCCCTCGGCGGAGATCTGGTGGGGAACCGCATCCCCCGCCGTCGCCTTGTTCGACTCGACCAGGTACTCCATCGCGAAGTGGATGCCCGCGTGGTCTCGACCGGGGATCGGCAGATCCCGTGGGATCGTCGCGCCCGTGGCCACCACGATCGCGTCGTACCGCGTGCGCAGCTCGGACCAGGAGATGTCCTTGCCGATCTCGACGCCGGCGCGGAAGCGCGTGCCCTCGTCCTGCATCTGGCGCAGACGCGACTCGAGGTGGCGCTTCTCCATCTTGAAGTCGGGGATGCCGTAGCGCAGGAGTCCGCCGATGCGGTCGTCGCGCTCGAACACGGCGACCGTGTGACCGGCGCGGGTGAGCTGCTGCGCGGCCGCGAGCCCCGCGGGGCCGGAGCCCACGACGGCCACGGTCTTGCCGGTCAGGCGCGCGGGCGGCTCGGGCTCGACCCACCCGTTGCCGAACGCCTCGTCGATGATCGAGACCTCGATCTGCTTGATCGTGACCGCCGGCTGGTTGATGCCGAGCACGCACGAGCTCTCGCAGGGAGCAGGGCACAGGCGACCGGTGAACTCCGGGAAGTTGTTGGTCGCGTGCAGCCGCTCGATCGCGGCGCGGCCTTCGCCGCGCCACGTGAGGTCGTTCCACTCCGGGATCAGGTTGCCCAGGGGGCATCCCTTGTGGCAGAACGGGATGCCGCAGTCCATGCAGCGTCCGGCCTGGCGACGGAGCACGGCGGAGTCGCCCGGCTCGTAGACCTCTTTCCAGTCCATGATGCGCACGGGAACCGGGCGGCGAGCGGGAAGCTCGCGCTCGGTGACCTTCAGAAAGCCCTTGGGGTCAGCCACCTGTCACCTCCATGATGCGGCTCCAGACGACATCGCCGTCGGGGTCGAGCCCCTCGGCCACGGCATCCTGGCGAGTCCGCAGAACCGCCGCGTAATCGCGGGGCATGACGCGGACGAAATTGTCGAGCTCGGCCTCGAAGTCGTCGAGGAGAGCCTGCGCGAGCGTCGAATCGGTCTCTGCCACGTGCTGCGCGAGCAGGTCGCGCAGGATCTCGGCGTCGCCCGATCCGAGCGCGCCGAGCTCGAGTTCGCCGGAGGCCAGGGCCTCGCGGTTCACGAGCCGCTCGTCGAGCTTGTAGATGTAGGCGGTGCCGCCCGACATCCCGGCGCCGAGGTTCCGACCCGTCGACCCGAGGATGACGGCGAGACCGCCGGTCATGTACTCCAGCGCGTGGTCGCCCACGCCCTCGACGACCGCGGTCGCCCCGGAGTTGCGGACGAAGAACCGCTCCCCCACGACGCCGCGCAGGAACATCGTGCCCTGCGTCGCGCCGTAGCCGATCACGTTGCCGGCGATGACGTTCTTCGACGCGTCGAAGTTCGCGCTGCGCGGCGGACGCACGACGATCTGTCCGCCCGAGAGCCCCTTGCCGACGTAGTCGTTGGAGTCGCCCTCGAGCCGCAGCAGGATGCCGGCGGGCATGAACGCGCCGAACGACTGTCCCGCCGATCCCGTCAGGTTCACCACGATCGAGCCGGACGGCAGGCCGTTCTCACCGTGCGCGAGCGTCACGTGGTGGCCGAGCATCGTTCCGACCGCGCGCGCGGTGTTGCGCACGGGCAGATCGATCTCGATGTGACCGCCGTGGGCGATGACCTCCTGCGCGCGCTCGATGAGCTGCACGTCGAAGTGCTCGTCGAGCTCGTGATCCTGCGCGCGGGCGTTGCGCCGCGGCTCGTCGTCGGCGAAGTCCGGACCCTGCAGGATCGGCGCGAGGTCGAGGCCGGAGGCCTTCCAGTGCCAGACCGCGCTCTGCACGTCGAGCAGCTCGGAGCGGCCGATCGCCTCGTCGAGCGTGCGGAATCCGAGCTCGGCGAGGTACTCGCGCACCTCTTCGGCGATGAACTCCATGAAGTTGACGACGAACTCCGGCTTGCCGGAGAAGCGCGAGCGCAGCACCGGGTTCTGCGTCGCGACACCGACGGGACACGTGTCGAGGTGGCAGACGCGCATCATGATGCAGCCCTCCACCACGAGCGCCGTGGTCGCGAAGCCGAACTCCTCGGCTCCGAGCAGAGCGGCGACGATGACGTCGCGTCCCGTCTTGAGCTGGCCGTCGGCCTGCACCACGACGCGGTCGCGCATGCCGTTGAGCATGAGCGTCTGCTGCGTCTCGGCCAGGCCGAGCTCCCACGGCGTTCCCGCGTGCTTGAGCGAGTTCAGCGGGCTCGCGCCCGTTCCGCCGTCGTAGCCCGACACGAGGATCACGTCGGCGAGGGCCTTCGCGGTGCCGGCGGCGACCGCGCCGATTCCCGACTGGCTGACGAGCTTGACGTGGATGCGCGCCTTCGGGTTGGCGCGCTTGAGGTCGAAGATCAGCTGCTTGAGGTCTTCGATCGAGTAGATGTCGTGATGAGGCGGGGGCGAGATGAGTCCGACGCCCGCGGTGCCGCCGCGCGTGCGCGCGATCCACGGGTACACCTTGCCCGGCGGCAGCTGCCCGCCCTCGCCGGGCTTGGCGCCCTGCGCGAGCTTGATCTGGATGTCGTCGGCGTGCGTGAGGTACATGCTCGTGACGCCGAATCGGCCGGAGGCGACCTGCTTGATCGCGCTGCGCCGCTCGGGGTCGAGGAGCCGGTCGAGGTCTTCGCCGCCCTCGCCCGTGTTCGACTTCGCGCCGATGCTGTTCATCGCGATGGCGAGCGTCTCGTGCGCCTCCTTCGAGATCGAGCCGTAGCTCATCGCACCGGTGGAGAAGCGCTTCACGATCGACGAGACCGACTCGACCTCGTCGAGCGGCACCGGAGGCCGCTCGCCGGTCTTGAGGCGGAACATGCCGCGGAGGGTCTTGAGCTCGGCCGCCTGGTCGTCGATGAGCTTCGTGTACTCGCGGAAGATGTCGTACCGACGCGTGCGCGTGGAGTGCTGCAGCCGGAAGACCGTGTCGGGGTTGAACAGATGCGGGGTGCCGTCGCGCCGCCACTGGTACTCGCCGCCCGTCCACAGGCGCTCGTGGGCGCGCACGGCCCCGTCTTCGGGATACGCGAAGTCGTGCCGCGCCTGGTTCTCCCGCGAGATCTCCTCGATCCCGATGCCGCCGAGCTTGGTCTCGGTGCCCGTGAAGTACGCGTCGACGAGCTCCTGGCTGAGACCGACGGCCTCGAAGGCCTGGGCGCCGGCGTAGGACGACACCGTCGACACACCCATCTTCGACATGATCTTCAGCACGCCCTTGCCGAGCGCGTAGATGACGTTGCGCACGGCCTTCTCGGGGGTGATCCCCGTGATGAAGCCGGTGCGCACGAGGTACTCGACGGTCTCCATCGCGAGGTACGGGTTGACCGCGGAGGCGCCGTACCCGAGGAGCGTCGCGACGTGGTGCACTTCGCGCACGTCGCCGGCTTCGACCACGAGGCCGACTTTCATGCGCGTCTCGCGGCGGATGAGGTGATGGTGCACCGCGGCCACGAGCAGCAGCGACGGGATCGGCACCAGGTCCTTGTTGGAGTCGCGGTCGCTCAGGACGATGAACTCCACGCCGTCCTCGATCGCGGCATCCACCTCGGCGCAGATCTCGTCCAGGCGCGCGCGCATGGCGCCGGACCCCTGATCGAAGTGGTACAGGCCCTTGATGGTGATGGCCGTGCGGTCGGGCAGCGCCCGTTCGATGTGCTGGATCTTCGCGAGCTCGTCGTTGTCGATGACGGGGAAGTCGAGCGTCACGTTCTTGGTGTGCTCGGGCCCCCACGACAGCAGGTTCCGCTCCGGGCCCAGGCCCGAGCGCAGGCTCGTGACGACCTCTTCGCGGATCGAGTCCAGCGGCGGGTTCGTGACCTGCGCGAACTGCTGCGTGAAGTAGTCGAACAGCAGGTGCGGGCGGTCGCTCAGCACCGCGATGGGCGTATCGGAGCCCATGGCGCCGAGCGGCTCGGCACCGGTCTGGCCCATCGGGGTGAGGAGGATGCGGACCTCTTCCTCGGTGTATCCGAACGTGCGCTGCCGGCGCGTGATCGAGGCGATCGGGTGCACGATGTGCTCGCGCTCGGGCAGGTCCTTCAACTGAACGCGACCCTCGTCGAGCCACTGCTGCCACGGGTGCATCGCGGCGAGGTCGGCCTTGATCTCGTCGTCCTCGATGACGCGGCCCTGGGCGGTGTCGACGAGGAACATGCGTCCGGGACGGAGGCGCCCGCGGCGCTTGATGCGTTCGGGCGCGATGTCGAGCACGCCCGTCTCGCTGCCGATCACGATGAGGCCGTCGGTGGTCTCGGTCCAGCGGCCCGGGCGCAGACCATTGCGGTCCAGCGTCGCGCCGACGAGCGTGCCGTCGGTGAAGATGAGGGCGGCGGGGCCGTCCCACGGCTCCATCTGCAGCGAGTGGTAGTCGTAGAACGCCCGCAGGTCGGCGGGCACGTCAACCTGCTTCTCGTACGCCTCGGGCACCATCATGAGCACGGCGTGCGGGAGGCTGCGACCGGTGAGGGTGAGCAGCTCGAGCACCTCGTCGAACGAGGCGGAGTCGCTCGCGCCCTCGGTGCAGATCGGCAGGAGCGGACGGATGTCTCCGAGCAGCTCCGACTCCAGCTGCGACTGACGCGCGCGCATCCAGTTGCGGTTGCCGTTGACCGTGTTGATCTCGCCGTTGTGGGCCAGCATGCGCAGCGGCTGCGCGAGCGGCCACGACGGGAACGTGTTGGTGGAGTACCGCGAGTGAACGACGGCGAGCTCCGACGCGAAGCGCTCGTCGGAGAGGTCGGGGTAGAACGGCTCGAGCTGGAGCGTCGTGACCATGCCCTTGTAGCCGAGCGTGCGGCTCGAGAGCGACACGAAGTACGCGTCGATCTCGTGACGGGCGCGCTTGCGGAGCCGGTACACACGGCGGTCGAGGTCGATGCCCGACAGTGCGGGGGCGTCTCCGACGGCGGGTCGCGAGACGAACAGCTGCTCGAACACGGGCCGTGCCCGGAACGCGAGCTTGCCGAGGTTCTCCTCGGCGGTGGGCACGTCGCGCCAGCCGAGCACCTCGATGCCCTCGCTCGCCGCGATCCGCTCGATGCCGGCCTTCTGCGCCGCGCGCGCGTCGTCGTCGCGCGGCAGGAAGATCATGCCGGCGGCGTACTCGCCGACGGGCGGGAGGTCGAAGTCGACGACGGCGCGGAGGAAGGCATCCGGCATCTGGGTCAGGATGCCCGCACCGTCGCCCGTGCCCGCGTCGGAGCCGATCGCACCGCGGTGCTCGAGATTGCGCAGCGCGGTCAGCGCCAGCTCGATGATGTCATGCCCGGGCTCGCCGCGGAGCGTGGCGACCATCGCCAGACCGCAGGCGTCCTTCTCGAACGCCGGGTTGTACATGCCCTGGCGGGGGGGAAAGGATGCCGAACCGGACTCGCCGGAGCCGTGACGGGGGCTCGAAGGCATTGCTACCGTCCTCACGTTGAAATTCAAGATGGGACGACGTCGGCCCGTGCTGGTCGGGGGGACCCAGCGATTACTTCGTGGCGACAGTGCTTGTGGCGGTGCCTGCGGTGACTTCTTCGCTCGGGTCGCTGAGATCGACGAAGTCGTTCGTGTTCTGCGATTGTACAGCCCCCTCGGGCTTCCATTCGCGGCCCGGCACGTACGGTGACGGCTCGAGGCCGGTGTGGCGCTTCTTCTGCACGATCAGGATGACCAGACCCAGCACGACGCCGATGATGGCGGCCCACACGTTGGTGCGGATGCCGAGGATGATGTCGCTGGGATCGAGGCGGATGGACTCCCACACGATGCGGCCCGCGCTGTACCAGATGAGGTACAGGCCGAACAGGCGTCCCCACTGCAGCAGGAAGCGGCGTCCGGCCCACAGGAGCACAGCCACGCCGAACACGTTCCAGATGACCTCGTAGAGGAACGTGGGGTGGAACAGCGTGCCCTCGGGCAGACCCACGGGCCACGCGGAGTTCGGGTAGTCGATCTCGAGGCCCCACGGGACGTCGGTCGGCAGGCCGAACAGCTCCTGGTTGAACCAGTTGCCGAACCGGCCGATCGCCTGGGCGAGCAGGAGTCCGGGTGCGAGCGCGTCGGCGAAGGCGGTGAAGCGGATGCCGGTCCACCGGCATCCGAGCCAGGCGCCGATCGCGCCGCCGATGAGGGCGCCGTAGATCGCGATGCCGCCCTCCCAGATGAAGAACGCCGACCAGGGGTTCGCGCCCTCGCCGAAGTAGAAGCCCCAGTGGGTGAGCACGTGGTAGATCCGGGCGCCGACGATGGCGAGCGGCACGGCGAGAAGGCAGATGTCGAGCACGACCCACGGCTCGGCGCCGCGACGGGTGAGACGCCGGTTGGTGAGGAGGGCGGCCGCGATGATCCCCGTGATGATGCACAGCGCGTAGATGTGCAGCGTGAAGGGGCCGATCTGGAACGAGCTCACGGGCGGGCTCGGGATGCTGGCGACGACGGTGAGTGCGGCGTTCATCATGAAGACGTGGTCCTTGCTGGGGAGCGCCGACGGATCGCCGACGGGAGAGAGTCTAGTTCGCGGCGAGCGGAGTGCCCGCGGCGAGCGCCCGCGTGGTGGCGGCGAGCCCGTCGAGCCCGCCGTCGCGGAGCGCGCGCACCAGCGCCGTGCCCACGATCGCGCCGTCGGCGTACGCCACGACGCCGCCGATCTGATCGGCCGTCGAGATGCCGATCCCCACGCACGCGTGTGCGCAGCCGTGCTCCCGGAGGCGGGCGACGAGCGTGCGGGCCGCGGCATCCAGCTCCGCCCGCTCCCCCGTGATGCCCATCGTGGAGACGGTGTAGACGAAGCCGGTGGAGTTCTCCACGATGAGGCGCAGCCGCTCGTCGGTGGAGGTCGGTGCGGCGAGGAAGATGCGGTCGAGGCCGGTGCGCTCGCTCGCCGCGATCCAGTCGGCCGCCGACTCCGGCGTGATGTCGGGGGTGATGAGTCCTGCTCCCCCGGCGGCGGCGAGGTCGTCGGCGTAGGCGTCGACGCCGTACTGCAGGACGGGGTTCCAATACGTCATGACGAGCACCGGGATATCCACGCGGGCGGTGATCTCGCGGATCGCCGTGAACACGTCGCGCAGGCGGAATCCGCCCGCCAGCGCCGTCTGCGTGGCCTCCTGGATGACGGTGCCGTCCATCACCGGGTCGGAGTACGGCGGGCCGAGCTCGAGGATGTCGACGCCGTTCTCGGCGAGGGTGACGGCTGCGTCGATGCTCGTCTGCAGGTCGGGGAATCCGAGCGGCAGGTAGCCGACGAACGCGCCGCGCCCTTCGGACCTGGCTGCATCGATGGCGTCGGCGACGCGGCTCACAGCTCGACTCCCTCGCCCTTGGCGGCATCGTCCGCGGGAGGCTCGATCACGGGCTCGGCGCCCGCGTCGTACAGGCTGAAGTAGCGTGCGGCGGTGTCCATGTCCTTATCGCCGCGGCCGCTCAGGCACACGGCGAGGACGGCGTCGGGGCCGAGCTCGCGGCCGATGCGCAGGGCCCCGGCCAAAGCGTGCGCGGACTCGATGGCGGGGATGATGCCCTCGGTCTCGGACAGGAGGCGCAGAGCCTGCATCGCCTCGTCGTCGGTGGCGGGTATGTACTCCGCGCGGCCGATCGACGAGAGCCAGGCGTGCTCGGGTCCGACACCGGGATAGTCGAGACCCGCGGAGATCGAATGAGACTCCACCGTCTGGCCGTCTTCGTCCTGCAGCACGAAGGTCTTGGCGCCGTGCAGCACGCCCGGGCGACCGCGTTCGATCGACGCCGCGTGCCGTGGGGTGTCGACGCCGTCGCCGGCCGCCTCCACGCCGTAGAGCTTCACATCGGCGTCGTCGAGGAAGGCGTCGAACATGCCGATCGCGTTCGATCCGCCGCCGACGCAGGCGAGCACGACATCCGGGAGCCGGCCGAGTTCGTCGAGGAGCTGCTGACGCGCCTCTTCGCCGATGATCTTCTGGAAGTCGCGCACCATGGCGGGGAACGGGTGCGGACCGGCCGCCGTGCCGAAGATGTAGTTCGTGGTCTCGACCGAGGCCACCCAGTCGCGGTACGCGTCGTTGATCGCGTCCTTGAGCGTGCGCGACCCGGTCGTGACGGGGACCACCTCGGCGCCGAGCAGACGCATGCGCGCGACGTTGAGGGCCTGACGCTCGGTGTCGACCTCGCCCATGTAGATCGTGCAGTCGAAGCCGAACAGCGCCGCCGCCGTGGCGGTCGCCACGCCGTGCTGGCCTGCGCCGGTCTCGGCGATCACCCGGGTCTTGCCGAGCCGCTTGGTGAGCAGCGCCTGTCCGAGCACGTTGTTGATCTTGTGCGAGCCCGTGTGGTTGAGGTCTTCGCGCTTGAGGAAGACCCGGGCGCCGCCGGCGTGCGCCGCGAAGCGCGGCACCTCGGTGATCGCCGAGGGACGGCCGGCGTAGGAGTGCAGGAGCCCCGCGAGCTCGGACCGGAACGACGGATCGGCGATCGCCGTCTCGTAGACCTCGGTCAGCTCGTCGATCGCCGCGATGAGCGATTCGGGCATGTAGCGCCCGCCGAAATCGCCGAAGTACGGGCCCTTCTCGTCGCGCAGACTCATGTTCCGGCCTCCAGGAATGCCGCGAGCGTCGCCAGCGGGTCGTTGGTCACGAGTGCTTCGCCCACGAGGACGACGTCGGCACCCGCCGCGCGGTAGTGCGCGACATCGGCGGGGACGAGCACGGCGGACTCGGCGATCTTGATCGCGTCGGCGGGGATGCGCTCCGCGAGTCGTCCGAACAGGTCCTTGTCGAGCTGGAACGTCGACAGGTCGCGCGCGTTGACGCCGACGAGTCTCGCTCCGAGGTCGGCTGCGCGATCGACCTCCTCCGCCGAGTGCGTCTCGACGAGCGGCGTCATCCCCAGCTCGAGGGTGAGGGCGTGAAGGCGTGCGAGCACGTCCTGGTCGAGTGCGGCCACGATCAGCAGCACGAGATCGGCTCCCGCGGCGCGGGCCTCGAGCACCTGGTACTCGGTGGCGATGAAGTCCTTGCGGAGCACGGGGAGCGAGACGGATGCCTTGACGGCCTCGAGGTCTGCGAGGCTCCCCTTGAACCTGCGGCCCTCGGTGAGGACCGAGATCGTCGACGCGCCGCCCTGCTCGTAGAGCCGGGCCTGGAGGGCGGGATCGGGGATGTCGGCCAGGTCGCCGCGCGACGGGCTCGCGCGCTTGACCTCGGCGATGATCTTCACGCGATCGGAGGGGGCGAGCGCCGCGAGGGCGTCGCGCGCAGGCGCATATGCGAGTGCGGCGGCTTCGACGACCGCCAGGGGCCGTTCGGAGGCGCGCGCCTCGGCATCCTCCACCGCGCCGGCCGTGAGGTCGGCGAGCATGCTCAATGCTCTTTCGGGGTGTACTTCGTGCCGCCGACGCCGTAGCCCGCCTTGGACATGCCCCAGCCGACGAGCAGCCCGACGACGAGCAGACCCGCGGAGGCCCACACGAGCACCGGCATGTCGAACCAGAAGAAGAGGGTGCCGAGGGCGAAGGCCACGAGCATGATGATGACGGCCGTCCAAGCGGCCGGCGAGTGTCCGTGGCCGGGGTCGCCGATGGGGTTGCTCATGGATGTCCTCCGGGGTAGCGCGGGTGAGCCCAGTCTAGCGAAGTCAGGCGGTGGGGTCGTCGCCACGCGAGAGGTCGTCCCAGTCGTCGATCGCGTCGTGCGGGCGCGACGGCGCGGCGACGGCGGCGGGTGCGGCATCCGTGCGGTACCGGCGTCCGGTGCCTCGCCACGTATGCGCCGTCGCGAGGGTGAGGGCGCCTGCCCCCAGGAGCACGATCCAGCCGACGAGGGTGATGGCGGGCCACGGTGTCGCCGTGATCCCGGACACGAGGGCGGCCACGGCATCCGCTCCCGTGATGCCGGTGGCCTCGGTGACCGTCGAGCCCACGTGGGACGCCGACGGGGCGAACGCGACCTGCGCCGTCAGCACGGCGAGCACGCCTCCCATCGCGAGCGACAGTGCTCCGAACACGTAGCGCAGCACCCGTCCGACTATCGTGAGCGCGAGACCGAGGGCGAGGGCCGCGAGGCTCAGCGGCGCGAGCACGGGAAGGGCTGCGGCGCCCGCGACGAGGAGTCCTTCCCGGGCGCCGTCGGAGAGCGTCGCGACGAGCCAGGTCTGGGTGGACGAGATGATGCCCACCGCGCCGGCGGCGATCGTCGCGACGACGGCGAGGAGACGTGCGCGCGCCCTCACGTGGCGGACTCCGCGCCGGCGCCGTGATCGACGACGGGGTCGAGGTCATCGGCGTCGAAGCACGTGCGGGTGCCCGTGTGGCACGCGGGGCCGTGCTGCTCGACCTCGAGGAGCACGACGTCGCCGTCGCAGTCGAGCCGGGCGCCGCGCACGTGCTGCGTGTTGCCCGACGTGTCGCCCTTGCGCCAGTACTCCTGGCGCGACCGCGACCAGAACGTCACCCGCCCGGTCGTGAGGGTGCGGCGCAGCGCCTCGGCATCCATCCACGCGAGCATGAGCACCTCGCGCGTGTCCCACTGCTGCACGATCGCCGCGACGAGCCCGCGATCGTCGAAGCTCACGCGCGCGATGCGCTCCTCGACCGACTCGCTCATCGTGTCTCGATCCCGTCGTCCTCGAGGGCGGCCTTCACGTCGCCGACCGTCAGCTGTCCGGAGTGGAAGACGGATGCCGCCAGCACCGCGTCGGCTCCGGCACGGATCGCGGGTGCGAAGTCGGCGGCCGTCCCCGCGCCGCCGGAGGCGATCACGGGCACGCTGGAGATCTCGCGCATGAGTGCGACGAGCTCGAGGTCGAAGCCCTCCTTCGTGCCGTCGGCGTCGATCGAGTTGACCAGGAGCTCTCCCGCGCCGCGTTCGATCGCCTCCGAGGCCCACGCGAGCGCATCGAGGGATGTCTCGGTGCGGCCGCCGTGCGTGGTCACGACGAAGCCCGAGGGCGTCGCGGGCGAGCGCTTCACATCGAGCGAGAGCACCAGCACCTGTGCGCCGAAGCGGTCGGCGATCTCGTCGACCAGCTGCGGGCGCGCGATCGCGGCGGAGTTCACGCCGATCTTGTCGGCGCCGACCGCGAGCAGGCGGGCGACGTCGTCGGTCGTGCGCACTCCCCCGCCGACGGTGAGCGGGATGAACACCTGCTCCGCCGTGCGGCGCACCACGTCGTACGTCGTCGCGCGCTCGTCCACCGTCGCCGTGACGTCGAGGAAGGTGATCTCATCGGCGCCCTGACGGAAGTACTCGCGCGCCAGTTCGACGGGGTCGCCCATGTCGCGGAGGTTCTCGAAGTTCACGCCCTTGACCACGCGGCCGGCCGCGACGTCGAGGCACGGGATGACGCGGCACACCAGCGACATCAGAGCCTCGCGTTGTGGATCGCGGTCACGAGGATCGCGCGTGCGCCGATCGCATACAGCGAATCCATGATCTGGTTCACGCTCGTTCGGGCCACCATGACCCGCACCGCGACCCACTCCGCGTCGCGCAGGGGCGAGATCGTCGGCGACTCGATGCCGGGGGCGAGGGCGACAGCGTCGTCGATCAGGGCCGCGGGCAGGTCGTAGTCGACCAGCACGTAGCGGCGGGCGACCAGCACGCCGCGGAGGCGCCGGAGGAGCGTCTCGGTGCCGTCGGCATCCGTCGGACCGCTGATGAGCACGGCCTCGGACTGGAGGATCGGCGGACCGAACACCTCGAGACCTGCCTGGCGCAGCGTCGTCCCCGTCTCGACGACGTCGGCGACGGCATCCGCCACCCCCAGCCGGACAGCGGACTCGACCGCGCCGTCGAGGGGCACGAGGTCGACGGCGATGCCGCGCTCGTCGAGGAATGCGTCGACGAGACCGGGGTACGACGTCGCGATGCGCTTCCCCTCGAGGTGCGCGAGCTCGGAGAACGTGCCGGTCGGCGCCGCGAAGCGGAACGTCGATCCGGCGAAGCCGAGGGCCTCGATCTCGCGGGCTCCGGGCATCCGTGCGTCCAGCAGCAGGTCGCGACCGGTGATCCCGACGTCGAGGGCGCCCGAGCCGACGTAGGTCGCGATGTCCTTCGGGCGGAGGTAGAAGAACTCGACCTCGTTCTGCGGGTCGATGACGTGCAGGTCCTTCGGGTCGCGGCGACCGGTGTACCCGGCCTCGTGCAGCATCTCGGAGGCGGTTTCGGCGAGCGAGCCCTTGTTCGGCACGGCGATTCGCAGCATGGGGGCGTGGCTTTCGGGATGGGAGCGGATGTCTGGCATGCCCGCGGACGCGGGAGGCTCAGAGATGTCGGTAGACGTCGTCGAGGGTGAGACCCTTCGCGAGCATCAGAACCTGGAGGTGGTACAGCAGCTGCGAGATCTCCTCCGCCGCGGCATCCGTCGACTCGTACTCGGCGGCCATCCACACCTCGGCCGCCTCCTCGACGATCTTCTTGCCGATGGCGTGCACGCCGGCGTCGAGCTCTGCGACGGTGCCCGATCCCTCGGGGCGCTCAGCCGCTTTGGCGGCGAGCTCGGCGAACAGGGCGTCGAACGTCTTCACGTTCCCAGGGTACCGGGCGCGGTGGGGCCTCTGCCCCCGTGTGTCAGTGCGCGAGGGCGCTGAGACCGATCACGAGCAGTCCGAGCATCGCGGTGGCCGAAGCTCCCGCGAGGCGGAGGGGCCAGCGGCGGCCGTTCCGAGCGGAGTTGAGCCACCCGATCACGGCGAGGACCACGACCCCCGTGAGAAGCGCGAGGTCGTAGGCGTCCTCCTCGTCGAAGACCTGGAGAGAGCCCAGCGCCAGGAAGACCAGGGGTGGCAGCATCGCGACCAGCATGCCGGCGGAGTGGCGCGCGGAGTGCCCGATCATCCGTCCCAGGCCCTCCTTGCGGCGCTCGGGATCGCCGCCCGCGGCCACCACTCCGGCGTAGACGTGGGCGAACCAGAACACGAGCATCGTGCCGGCGACGTAGAGCAGCACCTCGAAGTCGGTGTCGTAGTGCTCGCCGATCGACACGAGCGCGGTCACCAGCACGACGCCGTAGATGCCGTGCTCGCCCGTGTACGCGCTCAGGACGCGGCGGGCATGGTGCCGGGCCGTCGCACGGACGCCGGTGGGCGGGGCGGGATCTTCAGCGGGCTCGCTCATGTGCGCCTCTCAGTGTCGGTGGACGGATGCCGCGGCGGCTGCTCGGAGTCCGGCGATCGCGGCGTCGGGGTCGCCGGCGCCGAAGACGGCCGACCCGGCGACGAACGTGTCGGCTCCCGCCTCCGCCGCCTGCTCGATCGTGGACGCGGAGATGCCTCCGTCGACCTGCAGCCACACCGACGATCCGCGGCGCCTCGCCTCGTCGGCCAGGAGGCGCAGCTTCGGCATGGTCTCGGGCATGAAGGACTGCCCGCCGAACCCGGGCTCCACGGTCATGACGAGGATCTGGTCGACCTCGTCGAGGATGTCGAACAAGACGTCCGCGGGCGTGGCCGGCTTGACGGCGATCCCCGCACGGGAGCCGATCTCGCGCAGCCGCCGGGCGAGGCCCACGGGGTCCGCCGCAGCCTCGAGATGGAACGTGACGGATGCCGCGCCCAGCTCCGCGTACTCGGGGGCCCACCGCTCGGGGTCGGTGATCATGAGGTGCACATCGAGCGGGATCGGACTCGTCGCCTGGATGCGACCCACCATCTGCGGGCCGAACGTCAGGTTGGGCACGAAGTGGTTGTCCATCACATCGACGTGCACGAAGTCGGCGGTCGCGATGCGGGCCAGCTCGGCCTGCATGTTCACGAAATCGGCCGCCAGGATGCTCGGATTGATGCGGATGCCGCTCACGTCTGCCACGGAACTCATCATGTCAGGGATGCGCGGACGGCTCTCGGATCGTCGGGGCCGTTAGGGTCGAGCCGTGGACCCCATCCTCGAGATGCTCGACGACGTGCTCGCCGATGTCGCCCCCCTCACCGACGGCGCGATCGCCGACTACATCCCCGAGCTCGCCTCCGCCGATCCCGACCAGCTCGCCTTCGCGGTCGTGGGTCCGCGCGGGCGCGTCATCTCCACCGGCGATGATCGGGCGGAGTTCACGATCCAGTCGATCTCCAAGCCCTTCGTCCTCGCGCTCGCCCTCCGTGAGCGCGGTCGCGAGACGGTGCTGCGCACCGTCGGGGTCGAGCCGAGCGGCGAGCCCTTCAACGCGATCAGCCTCGAGGACGTCACCGGACGCCCGGCCAACCCGCTCGTGAACGCCGGGGCGATCGCCACGACGTCGCTCATCGAGGGTGACACCGAGGAGCGCACCGGCGCCATCGTCGACATCCTGAGCGCCTTCGCGGGTCGGTCGCTGTGGATCGACGAGTCCGTCTACCGCTCCGAATCCGAGACCGGGCACCGCAACCGCGCCCTGGGGCACCTTCTGCGCTCGTACGACATCATCGATGGCGTCGTGGACGACATCGTCGAGGCGTACTTCCGGCAGTGCTCCGTCCTGGTGACGGTGCGCGACCTCGCCGTCATGGCCGGCACGCTCGCGTTCGGCGGGGTCAACCCGGTCACGGGGCATCGCGTCGTCTCGGAGCGCATCGCCCGCGACGTCGTGTCGATCATGGCCAGCTGCGGCATGTACGACTCCTCCGGGGAGTGGCTGCTCCGCGTCGGCCTGCCCGCCAAGAGCGGCGTGAGCGGCGGCCTCGTCGCGGTGGCCCCGTCGCAGTTCGGCGTCGGGGCGTTCAGCCCCCGCCTCGACGACCACGGCAACAGCGTGCGGGCGGCGGCCGTCGTGGAGCGCCTGTCGGAGGACTTCGGGATGCACCTGCTCGAGATCCACGAGACGATCTCCGAGCCCGCGATCTCGGTCGAGCGCGTCGACGGCGGAGTGACCGTGCGGCTGGGCGGCGAGCTCGGCTTCGCCGGTGCGGAGCGCGTGCTCAGCGTGCTGAAGGATGCCGTGCGCGCCGATGTGCACGTCACTGTGGACGCCCGCGACGTCGCCCGACTCCACCCCGCGGCGGCATCCCTGCTGCGCGCGCGACTCGACGTCGATCCGGGGTCGCTGACGTTCCTGGAGTGACGCGGTCGCTCCCCCTCGGCCGACCGTGAGGACCGACCGCGATCGGCTCAGCGCCGGCGCAGCAGGGTGATCGACATCGCGTCGGTGTTGTGCCGGTGGGGCCACAGCTGCGCGCGTCCTGATCCGTCCAGCGGCTCCGGAAGCTCGAGCGACGGGCCTGCGACGCCCTGGAGCACGGCGCGCGCGTCGAGCTCCTCGAGGGCGTCGCCGAACTCGCGGCGCACCTCGGACACCACGCCCGCGGTCTCGGCCAGGTGCGGCGAGCACGTCACGTAGGCCACGATCCCCCCGGGCTTGAGGGCGATCACCGCGGCCTCCAGGAGCTCGCGCTGCAGCTCGGACAGCTCGGGCACGTCGCCCGGCGACTTGCGCCACCGCGCTTCGGGCCGGCGGCGCAGGGCGCCGAGGCCGGTGCAGGGCGCGTCGACCAGGATGCGGTCGTAGGTGCCGGGGTTCTCGGATGCCCGGAGTCGGCCGTCCTCCTCCGACACCTCGACGTCGAGGGGCACCCCCGCGATCGCGTTGCGCACCAGTCCGGCGCGGGCGGGTGAGATCTCGTTGGCATCGAGCACGGCGCCGCCGTGCAGGGCCTCGGCGGCCAGGAGAGCGGTCTTGCCGCCCGGCCCCGCGCACAGGTCGAGCCAGCGCTCGCCGTCGCGCACCGGCTCGGCGCGGGTCAGCGCGAGGGCCGCGAGCTGCGATCCTTCGTCCTGCACCCGGATGCGTCCGTCGGAGGCTGTGACCGTGGCCTCGGGATCGCCCTTGGGGAAGCGGAATCCGTACGGAGAGTATGGCGTGTGCCGCACGTCCTCCGGGATGTCGGCGAGTCCGGGAAGCGCGACCATCGTGACCTTCGGCGACGCGTTGTCGGCGGCGAGGAGGGCTTCGAGCTCGTCGGCGCGTCCTTCTGCTGCGAGCGCCCGCCGGAACGCGCGCACGACCCACACCGGGTGCGAGTAGACCAGGCCGAGTCGTTCGTCGTCGGAGCGCGCCCCGGCTTCGATGCGACCGAGCCAGTCCCCCGGCGTGTCGCGCGAGATCCTGCGCAGCACGGCGTTGACGAATCCGGCGGCGCTGCGCCCGGCGCCGTCGCGGGCGAGCTCCACCGACTCGTTGACGGCCGCATGCGAGGCGACGCGCGTGGAGAGGAGCTGGTGCACGCCGAGTCGGAGGGCGTCGAGCGCGGGAGGATCGATGTCGCGCACGTCGCGGTCGGCGGCGATGCCGATGACGGCGTCGTAGGTGCCCTGGCGGCGGAGCGTGCCGTAGGTGAGCTCGGTCGCGAGACCGGCATCCGCCGTCGTGAGTCCCGCGCGCTCGATCGCCCGCGGCAGCAGCAGGTTCGCGTAGGCGTCGGACTCGTGGACGGCCCGGATGACCTCGTACGCGACGCGGCGCGGAGCGGCGGCCCTCATCGGCCGAGCTCCGGGCGGTCGGTGCGCAGTCCTCGCCACCAGTCCCCCGCCGCCATCGCGCCCTTGCCGGCGGGCTGGACGGTGACGAGTTCGACGGGATCGGTCGCGGTGCCGGCGAGGACCGCCTTGTCGTGCACCGCGAGGACGCCGGGCGCGAGTCGCGGGGCGTCGATGGGTGCCGCGCCCGCCGCGATCACCTTGAGCCGTGTGCCGTCGATCGTCGTGTGCGCACCGGGCTCGGGCGTCACGCCGCGGAGCCGGGAGAGCAGCGCATCGCGCGGGTCATCCCAGCGGAGCAGTCCGTCGTCGAGGGTGAGCTTCGGGGCGAGGGTCACCTCCCCCGCCTGGGGCACGGCGCGCGCGGTGCCCTCGGCGATCCCGTCGACGACGCGAGCCAGCAGATCGGCGCCGTCGTCGGCGAGCGTCGCGAGGAGATCGCCCGCCGTTTCGCCGGCGCGGATCAGGTGGCGGATCTCCTCGAACACGTCGCCCGCGTCGAGCTCGGCCACGAGCTGGAACACCGCTGCTCCGGTCTCGGCATCGCCCGCCATGAGAGCCCGCTGCACGGGAGCAGCGCCACGCCACCGGGGCAGCAGGGAGAAGTGCAGATTGATCCATCCGTGGAGGGGTGTCGACAGCAGAGGCTCGCGCACCAGCCCCCCGTACGCGACGATGACCCCGAGATCGGGCTTCAGCGCCGCGATGCGCTGCGTGGCCTCGGTCGCGAGGCGGTCGGCCTTGATCGTGGGGAGGCCCAGCTCGGCTGCAGCCTGCGCGATGGGCGACGGCGTGAGCCGGCGCTTGCGCCCGAGCGGAGCGTCGCCGCGCGTCACGACGGCGGCGATCTCATGGGCGGATGCCGCGAGGCGCCGCAGCGACGGCACGGCGGCCTCCGGCGTCCCGGCGAAGACGATGCGCATGGTGCTCCTCAGTGCGTGGGCGTCGGTCGGGAAGGGAGTCAGAGATCGAGGTCGGGGACGTCGACCCGCACTCTGAGTGTATTGCGCGGCCCCGGAGTCCTCCCCTTGACCGCTCTGCGCGACCGCAGCGCTTCGGCGACCACGGAGGCACGCAGCGAAGCCGTCACGGCCGCCCCGTGCGCATACTCGAACCGCACGAACGCGCGCACGCCGTCTTCGGTCGGAAGCGGACCCAGCACGGCCGCGGGGTCGAGCGTCGGAACCGCCACGCGCACCTCGTCCAGCGCGTTCGACACGGCGCCGTGCGTTCCGTTGAGGGCGGCGACGCGGACGGTGGGCGGCATCCGCAGCGGCGCGCGCTCTGCGAGCTCGAGGCGGGCGTAGGCGGGCTGCGTCCAGGTGGCCAGCGCCCGGGCCACCGGCCCTGCGACGCCGACCAGGTGGACGGGCGCCCCCGGCGCCGCCAAGGCCGCGGCATTGGACCACCAGCGCAGGCACGACTCCGCGATGCGCAGATCGTCGGCCTGCAGCATCCGATCGCCGTCGAGGAGAACGATCGCGCGGTACCCGCCCTCCGCGATGGGCTCCGCACCCCGCGTCGCGACGACGAGGGCCGGGCGGGCATCGACGCGCAGCACGGGATGCTCGCCGTCGGCGACGATCACACGCGTGTCGGCGAACGCGCGTCCGAGCTCGTCGGCCGTGCGCTCGCTGCCCGATGAAGACATCCGCAGCTTGGTGGATTCGCAGTGCGGACACGTCCACCCCGCGGCGGCGCGACCGCACCAGGCGCACTCCGGCACCGCACCGGGCCGCTTCGCGCGCAGCGGACCTGCGCAGTGCGCGCAGCGGGCCGGTCGACGGCAGTCGGCGCAGACGAGCGCAGGGGCGTACCCGGGGCGCGACACCTGCACCAGCACCGGACCGTCGCGCAGGGCGTCGCGGGCGGCCGCGAACGCCGCCGACGGCACGCGCGCACCACGCGACTCGCCCTCGCGCGTCGCGCTCAGGATGACCCGGGGCGAAGAGCGGCGGCGGGCCGGGGCATCCGCCACCCAGCCGATCGACACGAGCCGCTCGACATCGGTCGTGCGGGTGTGGCCGGCGAACAGCAGCGCGCTGCCCTCGAGCTCCTGCCGGATGAGCGCCGCGTCGCGGGCGTGCACGCCGGGGCTGAGCTGCTCCGCCAGGAGCGGGTCGCCGTCGTCCCACAGGGCGACGAGCCCCACGTCGTGGGCGGGCGCGTAGACGGCCGACCGGTTGCCGATGACGACGCACGGCACCGGTGCGAGCACCCGCAGGTAGGCGGCGTAGCGAGCGGGCGACGGCTGCCGGGCGTCGTCGCGCACGACCGCGCCGTCCGGAAGGTGGTCGGCGAGGGCCGCCGCGAGCTGGTCCTGATCGCGGTGGTCGGGCACGACGACGATGACGCTGCGACCGTTCGCCAGCGTGCGCACGGCAGCGGCCGCGAGCAGCTCCGCCCAGGCGCCGACCGTCGTGCCGTCCTTCAGCCGCGACGGATGCGGTGGCGCGTCGACGGCGACCCTGCCGCCGTCGGCGAGGGCGCCGCTGAGCCCGTCGAACATGTCGAGTGCGGCATCCGCCCATGCGCTCTCGCTCGGCGCGACGATCGGTGGCGCGGGCTCGCCCGCGAGGAGGGCCGCCTTCTCGGCGCGCACCATGCGCTTCGGGATCGCCAGGCGCAGGATGTCGGATGCCGACCCCGCCGCCCGATCCGCGGCCCGCCGGGCGAGCGCGTACAGCCGCTCGGGCAGCACGGCGACCGGCGACACGATCGCGTCGAGCTCGGACAGGGGGCGGGGCGTGGGCTCGGCCTCGCCGAGCTCGACGAGGTACCCGTCGACGACGCGGCCCGCCGAGCGCAGGGGAACGCGCACGCGCACCCCCGGCCGGACGTCGGCGTCGAGCTCGGACGGGATGGCGTAGTCGAACAGCCGATCGAGCTGCGGCAGCGGCGAGTCGATCAGCACCCGCGCGACGGGACGCGTCGTCACGACGCCGTGTCCGTCACGCTCAGATGCCGGCGGCCGCGCGCAGGTCGTCGACGCGGTCGGTGCGCTCCCACGTGAAATCGGGCAGTTCGCGCCCGAAGTGCCCGTACGCGGCGGTCTGGGCGTAGATCGGGCGCAGCAGGTCGAGCTGGTCGATGATCGCCTTCGGACGCAGGTCGAACACGTCGCGGATCGCCTTCACGATGACCTCGTCGGCCACCGCGCCCGTGCCGAAGGTCTCGACGTAGAGCCCGACGGGCTTGGCCTTGCCGATCGCATAGGCGATCTGCACCTCGAGGCGCTCCGCGAGGCCCGCGGCGACCGCGTTCTTGGCGACCCAGCGCATGGCGTACGCGGCCGAGCGGTCGACCTTCGACGGGTCTTTTCCGCTGAACGCACCGCCACCGTGGCGCGACGCTCCGCCGTAGGTGTCGATGATGATCTTGCGGCCGGTGAGTCCGGCATCGCCCTTGGGGCCGCCGATGACGAAGGGGCCCGCGGGGTTGATGTAGAACTTGACGTCGGACAGATCGAGCCCGGTCGACTCGAGCACCGGGTCGATGACCTCGGCGCGCACGGCGGCCCGCAGCGCCTTCTGCGAGATGTCGGGGTGGTGCTGGGTCGACAGCACGACCGAGTCGACGGCGCGCGGCGTGTTGCCGTCGTAGCCGAGCGTCACCTGGGTCTTGCCGTCGGGGCGCAGGAACGGCAGCTCGCCCGATCGGCGCACGGCGGCGAGGCGTTCGGCCATGCGATGCGCCGTCCAGGCGGCCATCGGCATGAGCTGCGGCGTCTCGGTCGTGGCGTAGCCGAACATGATGCCCTGATCGCCGGCGCCCTGGAGATCGCGAGGATCCTCCGAGCCGCCCTCGCGGCGCTCGAACGCCTTGTCGACGCCGGCGGCGATGTCGGAGGACTGGGCTCCGATCGACACGCTCACACCGCACGAATCCCCGTCGAAGCCGGTGTCGCTCGAGGTGTACCCGATGCGGTTGACGACCTTGCGGACGATGGCGGGGATCTCGACGTAGGCGCTCGTGGAAACCTCGCCCGCGACGTGCACGAGGCCGGTCGTCACGAGGGTCTCGACGGCGACGCGCCCGTGCGGGTCGTCGGTGAGGATCGCGTCGAGGATCGAGTCGGAGATCTGGTCGCAGATCTTGTCGGGATGGCCTTCCGTGACGGACTCCGACGTGAACAGGCGCAGGTCGCTCATGGTGCTCCAGGGGTGAGATCGGGTGCGGGAAGCCGACGATCCAGTATGACGACGACGGCCGACACCGCAGCCGTGCGACGCCTCGTGGCGTCACACCGGCGCGTGCCGGCCGTCGGGTGGGACTTACTCCGCGTGACGCAGGCGGAGCTTGTCCTCGTGGATCTCGTGCATCGCGATCGTGAGGGGCTTGTCCTCGACGGTCGAGTCGACCAGCGGTCCCACGTTGTCGAAGAGGTTGCCCTCGTGCAGGTCGGAGTAGTAGTCGTTGATCTGACGCGCGCGCTTGGATGCGTAGATCACGAGCTGGTACTTCGAGTCGACCTTGTCGAGCAGCTGGTCGATGGGCGGGTCGATGATGCCCTGGTTCGTTCCGGCCATGGGGTACCTCCAGATCGGCGGAATGGGTGCCTCGTCGAGGCGGAAGAATCGGCGCGGCGCTGTCGCGGTCACACGCGTATCGCTCCATTCTACGCGAGCCGGGCCGTCGGCGGTGTCCGGCGCGCTACGACGTCAGGGAGGCGACCTCGTCGGCGGCCCGGGCGACGTCGTCGTTCACGACGGCGAAGTCGAACTCGTGCTGGGCGGCGAGCTCGACCTTCGCGGTCTTCAGGCGACGGTCGCGCTCCTCCTCGCCTTCCGTTCCGCGCCCGACGAGACGGTGGACGAGTTCGTCCCAGCTCGGCGGGAGGAGGAAGACGAGCGTCGCGGACGGCTCCGCCGCGCGCACCTGACGCGCGCCCTGGAGGTCGATCTCGAGCAGCACCGTGCGGCCTTCGGCGAGGGCGCTCTCGATCGGGCCGCGGGGCGTGCCGTATCGGAACCGGTTGTGCACGGTCGCATGCTCGAGCAGCTCGCCGTCGGCGATCAGGCGGTCGAACTCGGCGTCGTCGACGAAGAAGTAGTGCTCGCCGTCGACCTCGCCCGGACGCGGTGCGCGCGTCGTCGCCGACACCGACAGGAGGATCTCGGGGTGGTGCTCCTTGATGTGGGCGGCGACCGTCCCCTTGCCGACGGCGGTGGGGCCGGCCAGCACGACGAGGCGGCTGCGGCCGCGGCGCGGCTTCAGCTCGGGCCACCGCTGATCGAGGAAGCGCTCGAGCGCCACGCGCTGGCGCGCCCCGAGGCCGCCGAGTCGCTTGACGGGCGAGATGCCGAGCTGAGCGAGGATGCGGTCGCGCTTGCCCTCCCCGATGGCGGGGATGCTCGTGAGGAACTCGGTGATCCGCATCGCCCCTGCGGGCGACTCCGGCTCCGCCAGGGCGCGCCGCAGCAGCTCCTGGGGCGTGATCACGCGCATCGTGACATCCCGCTTGAGGCTCGCCCTCTCGCGGCGCGCGGCGACGGCCCGCCGGGATGCCGCGGCGCGGTCGACCTCGGGGGGCCGCGACGCCCTGTCGGGCTCGCGCGATGCGGGACCGGGGGTGTGTGCTGTTCGGGGGTCAGCCACGTGCGTGGGTCTCCAGTTCTGCGGTGCGGGTCGAGATGGCGTGGGCGATCCCCTGAGGACCGGCCGAGAGGATGCCGCGGCTCTCGCTCGCGAGCACGAAGGGCGCGAGGGCGCCGAAGATCGTCGGGAGGTCGGCGAGGCGGGCGCCCTGCGTGCCGAATCCGGGGGCGAGGATCGGCGCCGGAGGCGTCAGCTCGTCGGGGACGCCGAGCACGCGACGGTCGACCGTGGCCCCGATGACGAAGCCGATGCTCCCCCATTCGTCGCCGGTGCGACGTGCGCCGTTCTCCAGCGAGGCATCCGCGATCACCTCACCGGCCACCGTGCTCCCCGATGCGGCGACCGCCGTCTGCACGCCCTCCGCCTGCGGGTTGCTCGTCGCCGCGAGCACGAACAGGCCCTTGCCGTTCGCGTAGGCGAGGTCCATGGCCTCGGCGAGTGCGCCGACACCGAGGTAGGGGTTGACGGTCAGCGCGTCGGCCTCCAGCGGAGAGCCGGGGGTGAGCCACGCGCGCGCGTAGGCGTCCATCGTCGTGCCGATGTCTCCGCGCTTGGCGTCGGCGATCACGATGAGGCCGGCTGCGCGGGCCGCGGCGAGCACGTCCTCGAGCGCCGCGTATCCCGCGCTCCCCCAGCGCTCGAAGAACGACACCTGCGGCTTGACCACTCCCACGCGGTCCGCTGACGCCTCGACGACCCGCAGGCCGAACTCCCGGGCACCGGATGCCGAGGCATCCAGGCCCCACCCAGCGAGCAGGTGCTCGTGCGGGTCGATCCCGACGCACAGCGGACCGCGCTCGGCGATCACCCGCTCGATGCGCGCGCCGAACGACGTCACAGGCGGGCCGCCCGGTCGGCTCCGTATTCCTGGAGGCTCTTGACGTCGAAGCCGTCGCGCAGCACCGAGAGGGCGCTCACGGCGGCGCCGAGCACCGCCATCGTGGTGAAGAGGGCCTTGTCGGCGGCCACGGCGGCGGCGCGGATCTCGTAGCCGTCCGCGCGGGCGAGGCCGCCGGAGGGGGTGTTGACGATCATGTCGATCTCTCCGGCGTTGATGAGGTCGACGATGTTCGTCTCCCCCGACGCCTGCGTCGCCGAGTACTTGTTGACGACCTCGACCCGGATGCCGTTGCGGGCGAGGATCTCGGCCGTGCCCTCCGTCGCGACGAGCTTGTAGCCGAGCTCCTGCAGACGGTGGGCGGGGAGGATGACCGCGCGCTTGTCGTCGTCGGCGACCGAGATGAACACGGTCCCCTCCAGCGGCATCCCGCCGTACGCGGCTTCCTGGCTCTTGGCGAACGCCGTCGGGAAGTCGCGGTCGATGCCCATGACCTCGCCCGTGGAGCGCATCTCCGGACCCAGCACGGAGTCGACCATGTGGCCCTCCTTCGTGCGGAAGCGCTTGAAGGGCAGCACGGCCTCCTTGACGGCGACGGGAGCATCCAGCGGGACGCGCGAGCCGTCGCTGACGGGCAGCATCCCCTCGGCCTTCAGCTCGGCGATCGTCGAGCCCGCCATGATGCGGGCGGCCGCCTTGGCGAGCGGGATGCCGAGCGCCTTCGACACGAAGGGCACGGTGCGCGACGCGCGCGGGTTCGCCTCGATGACGTAGAGCACGCCCGCCGAGACGGCGAACTGCACGTTGAGGAGGCCCCGCACGCCGACGCCTTCGGCGATCGCCTGCGTGGCGATGCGCACGCGGTCGATCTCGGTGCGGCCGAGCGAGATGGGCGGCAGCGTGCAGCTCGAGTCGCCCGAGTGGATGCCGGCCTCTTCGAGGTGCTCCATGACGCCGCCGATGTACAGCTCGTCGCCGTCGAACAGCGCGTCGACGTCGATCTCAACGGCGTCGTCGAGGAACCGGTCCACCAGCAGCGGAAGACCCGGACCGATGATCGCCTGATCGGCGATGCGGGCGAAGTAGTCGCGGAGGCTCGCGGTGTCGTAGACGATCTCCATCCCGCGACCGCCGAGCACGAAGCTCGGGCGCACGAGCACGGGATAGCCGATCTCCTCCGCGATGACGACGGCGCCGGCCTCGTCGATCGCCGTCCCGTGCCGCGGTGCGAGCAGGCCGGCAGCGTCGAGGATGCCGCTGAACAGCGACCGCTCCTCCGCCAGGTCGATCGCTGCGGGGCTCGTGCCGAGGATGTTGTATCCGGCCTGCTCGATGCCCTTGGCCAGGCCCAGGGGCGTCTGACCGCCGAGCTGGCAGATGACGCCGAGGATCTCACCCGACTTGGCCTCGGCGTGCAGCACCTCGAGCACGTCCTCGAGCGTGAGCGGCTCGAAGTAGAGCCGGTCGCTCGTGTCGTAGTCGGTCGAGACCGTCTCGGGGTTGCAGTTGACCATGACGGTCTCGAAGCCCGCCGCCGACAGCGCGAACGACGCGTGGACGCACGAGTAGTCGAACTCGACGCCCTGACCGATGCGGTTCGGACCCGACCCGATGATGACGATCTTCCGGCGGTCGGACGGCGTCACCTCGGTCTCGAGGTCGTAGCTGGAGTAGTGGTACGGCGTGAGGGCGGGGAACTCCCCCGCGCACGTGTCGACGGTCTTGAAGACGGGCCGGATGCCGAGGGCGTAGCGGATGCCGCGCACCTCCTCCTCGGAGATCCCGCGGAGCTGGGCGATCTGGACATCGCTGAAGCCGTGCTCCTTCGCGATGCGGAGTGTGCCGGCATCCAGCTCGCCCGCCGTGCGCACGAACTCCGCGACCTCGTTGATGAGCACGATCTGGTCGAGGAACCAGGGGTCGATCTTCGTGGCCTCGAACGCCTGCTCCGGCGTGGCGCCCTTGCGCAGGGCCTGCTGGAGCACGACGATGCGACCGTCGGTGGGAACGGATGCGATCTCCAGGAGCTCCTCGACCGAGCGCTCCTCCGCACCCCAGTGGAAGCTCGATCCGCGCTTCTCGAGCGAGCGGAGCGCCTTCTGCAGTGCGGTGGCGTAGTTGCGGCCGATCGCCATGGCCTCGCCGACCGACTTCATGGTGGTCGTGAGGGTCGTGTCGGCGGCCGGGAACTTCTCGAAGTTGAACCGCGGCACCTTCACCACGACGTAGTCCAGCGTCGGCTCGAAGCTCGCCGGGGTGACCTTCGTGATGTCGTTGGGGATCTCGTCGAGGCGGTAGCCGATCGCGAGCTTCGCGGCGATCTTCGCGATCGGGAAGCCCGTGGCCTTCGACGCGAGGGCCGACGACCGCGAGACGCGCGGGTTCATCTCGATGACGATGATGCGACCGTCGTCGGGGTTGACGGCGAACTGGATGTTGCAGCCGCCGGTGTCGACGCCGACGGCGCGGATGATGTCGATCCCGATGTCGCGCAGCTTCTGGTACTCGCGGTCGGTGAGCGTCAGCGCGGGCGCGACGGTGATCGAGTCGCCCGTGTGGACGCCGACGGGATCGACGTTCTCGATCGAGCACACCACGACGGTGTTGTCGGCCGTGTCGCGCATGAGCTCGAGCTCGTACTCCTTCCAGCCGAGGATCGACTCCTCGAGGAGCACTTCGCTCGTCGGCGAGTCGTGCAGGCCCGCGCCGGCGATGCGGCGGAGGTCGGCCTCGTCGTACGCGAAGCCCGAGCCGAGCCCGCCCATCGTGAAGGACGGGCGCACGACGAGCGGGTAGCCCAGCTCGGCGGCGCCGGCGAGCACTTCGTCCATCGTGTGGCAGATGCGGCTGTCGGCGACGTCGGCACCGGAGTCCAGCACGAGCTGCTTGAAGATCTGACGATCCTCGCCCTTGTTGATGGCTTCGAAGTCGGCGCCGATGAGCTCGACGTCGTACTTCTCCAGGATGCCGTTCTTGTGCAGATCGATCGCGGCGTTCAGTGCCGTCTGCCCGCCCAGGGTCGGCAGGATCGCATCCGGCTTCTCCTTGGCGATGATCGTCTCGATGACCTGCCACGTGATGGGCTCGATGTAGGTCGCGTCGGCGAAGTCGGGGTCGGTCATGATCGTGGCCGGGTTCGAGTTCACGAGGATGACGCGCACGCCCTCCTCGCGCAGCACGCGGCAGGCCTGCGTGCCCGAGTAGTCGAACTCGCACGCCTGGCCGATGACGATCGGCCCCGAGCCGATGACGAGGACGCTCTTGATGTCGTCGCGCTTAGGCATTCTTGGTCTCCAGAGTGGCGATCACGAGGTCGCGGAAGCGGTCGAAGAGGTAGTTGGCGTCGTGCGGTCCCGCAGCAGCCTCGGGGTGGTACTGCACCGAGAAGGCCGGGATGTCGAGGGCGCGGAGCCCCTCCACGACGTTGTCGTTGAGGCCGACGTGGCTCACTTCGACCCGTCCGTAGCCCTGCGGGCTGTCGAACGAGCCCTCGAGCGGCGCCTCGACCGCGAAGCCGTGGTTGTGCGCGGTGATCTCCACGCGGCCCGTCGCCTTGTCGAGCACCGGCTGGTTGATGCCCCGGTGGCCGAACGGGAGCTTGTAGGTTCCGAGCCCGAGGGCGCGGCCGAGCAGCTGGTTGCCGAAGCAGATGCCGAAGAACGGCAGCCTGTCATCGAGCACGCCGCGGAGCAGGTCGACGTGGTCGTCGGATGCCGCAGGGTCGCCGGGGCCGTTGGAGTAGAACACCGCGACGGGGTCGATCGCGCGGATGCCGTCGATGGTGACGTCCTGCGGCAGGACGTGCACGTCGAACCCGCGTGCCGCGAGGTTGTCGACCGTGGACTGCTTGACGCCCAGGTCGAGCACCGCGAGGGCGCCGATGCGCTCCCCCGTCGCCGGGGTGACTTCGGAGACGGCGACCGACACGGCCGCCGACAGGTTCTGTCCGGCCATCTGCGGGGCCTCCGCCACGAGGCGCAGCTGCTCCTCGGCATCCAGGGTCGCCGCCTCCCCCGAGAAGATGCCGCCGCGCATCGAGCCCGCCGAGCGGATGTGGCGCGTCACGGCACGGGTGTCGATGCCGCTGATGCCCACGATGCCGTCCGTCACGAGCGCGTCGTCGAGCGACTCGTCGGCACGCCAGTTCGACACGATGCGGGACGGGTCGCGCACGATGTAGCCGGCGACCCAGATGCGTCGCGACTCGGGGTCTTCCGCGTTCATGCCGGTGTTGCCGATGTGCGGCGCGGTCTGCAGCACGATCTGGCCGGCGTACGAGGGGTCGGTGAGCGTCTCCTGGTAGCCGGTCATCCCGGTCGAGAAGACCACTTCGCCGAGGGTCGTGCCGCGCGCGCCGTAGGCACGGCCCACGTGGCGGGTGCCGTCCTCCAGGACGAGCACGGCGGGATCTGTCGTGAAAGTCATGCGCCTGTTCCTGTCCGGGTCTCGGGGAGACCCGTCGTCGTCTGAGGGATGAGGGGGCGGATCGCCTCGGCGAGGGCCCTGGCCGAGGCATCCTGGGGTCGGAGGTACGTGTCGACCACGTCACCGGCGTCGGTGCGCCAGCTGAGCCGCGTGAGGCCGTCCTTCTCCACCACGCGGTCGATCGCGACGGTCGACTGCGCGACGTCGACGAGCCGCTCGGGCAGGAGGGCGATCCGCGGCTGACCGGTCAGGTCGAGCGCGACGCCGCGATCGGTCACGGTGACGCCGACGCGCGAGCGGAACGCGAATCCGGGGGCGTTGATGCGCTCGAGCGGGGCGTCATGCGCCGTCGTGGCGACGTAGAAGCCGTCGAACACCTGCGTCACGGCGGCGGACGCCGGCAGCTCGCCCGGTGCGATCAGCACGACGCGGTCGCGCGTGGCGCGGCGCCGCCACCCCCACACGCCGAGTCCGATGATGAGCGCCGTCACAGCCAGGATGACGAGCAGGGCGCCCTCGCGGGTCATGAGCGCACCCCGGGTGCGTCCAGCAGCGCACCGTCGACGACCGTCGGCACACCGCGGTGCACGGTCCAGCGCACCTCGCCCGGCAGCTCTCGGCCGAGGTACGGCGAGTTGACGCTGAGACCGTGCAGATCGTCGGTCGTGAATGCGCGCACCGGTCGCGGGTCGTACAGCGTGAACGACGCCGGCTGCCCCGCCGTGAGCGGAGTGCCGTGCCCCTCGAGGCGTCCGATCCGGGCGGGCGTGCGCGACATCACCCGCGCGACGTCGGCCCACACGATGAGTCCCGTGTCGACCATGGACTGCTGCACGACGCGCAGGGCGCTCTCCAGCCCGACCATGCCGTTCGCCGCGGCCTGCCACTCGCACGCCTTCGCCTCGGTGGGGTGCGGGGCGTGATCGGTCGCGACGATGTCGATCGTGCCGTCGGCGAGGCCCTCGCGCACGGCGAGAACGTCTTCCTCACGACGCAGCGGCGGGTTGACCTTGTAGCGGGCGTCGTACCCGCGGGCGAGCTCGTCGGTCAGCCGGAGGTGGTGGGGCGTGACCTCGGCGGTCACGTTCACGCCGCGCTTCTTCGCCCATCGGATGATGTCCACCGATCCCGCGGTGGAGAGGTGGCAGACGTGCAGACGCGAGCCGACATGCTCGGCGAGCAGCACGTCGCGGGCGATGATCGACTCCTCCGCGACCGCGGGCCATCCGGTCAGGCCGAGCTCGGCCGAGACCGCGCCTTCGTTGAGCTGGGCGCCCTCCGTGAGCCGGGGGTCCTGCGCGTGCTGGGCGATCACTCCGTCGAACGCCTTGACGTACTCGAGCGCTCGCCGCATGATCAGCGGATCCCAGACGCAGAAGCCGTCGTCGCTGAACACCCGCACGCGGGCCCGCGAGTCGGCCATCGCACCCAGTTCGGCGAGGCGCTCGCCCTTCTGGCCGACCGTGACGGCGCCGATGGGCTGCACCGTGACGTAACCGGCGGCTTCGCCGAGCGCGAGCTCCTGCTCGACCACGCCGGCGGTGTCGGCGACGGGAGACGTGTTGGGCATGGCGAAGACCGTCGTGTAGCCGCCGGACGCCGCGGCCCGCGAGCCGGAGAGGATCGTCTCGGATGCCTCGTACCCGGGCTCGCGCAGATGCGTGTGCAGGTCGACGAGTCCCGGCAGGGCGAGCAGGCCGTCCGCGTCGACGACGGTCGCGCCGGCGCGGGTCAGGCCCGTGCCCACGTCGGCGATGATGCCGTCCTCGACGACGAAGTCGGCGGCATCCCCGCCTTCCAGGCGCGCCCCGCGCACCACCAGCACGTCGGTCCCCGAATCGCGTCGAAGGGTCATCGTCCGTCCTCCGTTCCTTCGCCGGCTCCCGCAAGGAGCAGATACAGCACCGCCATGCGCACCGAGACGCCGTTCGCGACCTGCTCGAGCACGGTCGAACGTGCGGAATCGGCGGCCTCCGCGGAGATCTCGAGACCGCGGTTCATGGGACCCGGGTGCATGACAATGCTATCCGGCCCCAGGGCCGCCAATCGCCGCGCGTCGAGTCCCCACCGGCGGGAATACTCCCGTTCAGTCGGGAAATACGCGGCATTCATCCTCTCGAGCTGAATCCGCAGCATCATGAGCGCGTCGGGCGCGCCCGCCAGGGCGTCGTCGAGGTCGTAGACCACCCGCGCGGGCCACCCGGACACGTCCTGCGGCACCAGGGTGGGCGGCGCAACCAGGGTGACCTCGGCTCCGAGCGTGCTCAGCAGCCACACGTTCGACCGTGCGACGCGCGAGTGCAGGATGTCGCCCACGATCGTCACCCGGAGACCGGCGAGGTCGCGCCCGCGGCTGTCGGCGCCGAAGCGGCGCTTGCGGATCGTGAACGCGTCGAGCAGCGCCTGGGTCGGATGCTCGTGCGTCCCGTCGCCCGCGTTCACGACGCCGGCCGAGATCCATCCGCTCGTCGCGAGGGTGCGGGGCGCCCCCGAGGCGCCGTGGCGGATGACGACGGCATCCGCCCCCATGGCCTGCAGCGTCTGGGCGGTGTCCTGCAGCGACTCGCCCTTCGAGACGCTCGACCCCTTCGCGGAGAAGTTGATGACGTCGGCGCTGAGGCGCTTCGCCGCCGCCTCGAACGAGATGCGGGTGCGGGTGGAGTCCTCGAAGAAGAGGTTCACGACTGTCTTGCCGCGCAGCGTCGGCAGCTTCTTGACCTCGCGCTGCTGCGTGTCGGCCATGTCCTCGGCGACGTCGAGGGTGCGCAGGGCATCGGCGCGCGAGAGTGTCTGGGTGTCGAGGAGATTCCTCATGACTCGATCGTCACCTCCTCGAGCCCGTCGACCTCGACGAGCCGCACGTTCACGCGCTCCTCCCGGGAGCTCGGCAGGTTCTTGCCGACGAAGTCCGGACGGATCGGGAGCTCGCGGTGGCCGCGGTCGATGAGCGTGGCGAGGCGGACGGCGGCCGGTCGTCCGATGTCCTGCAGGGCGTCGAGGGCGGCGCGGATGCTGCGACCCGAGAACAGCACGTCGTCGACCAGGACGACGGTCTTGCCGTCGATGCCACCGGCCGGGATCTGCGTCGGCTGGGGCGAGCGGGTGGGGTTGCGGTGCAGATCGTCGCGGTACATCGTCACGTCGAGCGATCCGACCGGCACGGGCCGTCCCGAGAACTCGGTGAGCAGTCCGCCGATGCGATCGGCGAGCGTCGCCCCGCGTGTGGGGATCCCGAGGATCACGAGATCGTCCGGCCCCTTGTTGGCCTCGAGGATCTCGTGTGAGATCCGAGTGAGGGCTCTGGCGATGTCGGCCTCATGCAGCACGGTTCGCGTGCTCATCCGCCGCTCCCTTCTCCGCCTCTCTGGACGGTGTTAAAGGTTGCTGTGGTCGTGCCGTCCCAGCCTATCGCCTCCGGGCAGCGCTCGTGGTGGGAGCGAGCAGCCATCGCACGCCCCAGCGCGCGCCCATGAGCGCGAAGATCAGGAGGGTCACCGACCAGAACCCTCCGAGGCTCACGGCATCCCCGAACACCACGTCCTCAAGCCAGAGCACGACGAACTTGCTCGCGGGCAGCAGGAGCACGAGCATCCCGATCGACACGGTGCGACGCGCGATCGTGGAGGAGCCCCGGATGCGGCGGAGCACCCGCGTCTTCGCGATCAGCACGACCTCCAGCACGAGCTTGAGCATCACCGCTGTCAGCAGCGAGATCGTGAAGGACTCGGCGAGGACGGACGGGAAGTACTCCGTGGCCAGGTTCAGCACGACGACGTAGACGAACACATCGACGATGTGCAGGGGGTCGATCAATCGGCGTCGCACGCCGCTGATCTTACGGCGTGCGCCGCGCGGAGCGCGGTCGCCGCACCTCCTCAGATCTGGGGCCGACCGGGCGTGTCGGGGCCCCGACACGCCGTCTGCGCGCAGCCCGTGAGGAGTTGCGCACAGGAGGGCGGGTATCACGCCCGGAACACGGGCGCTCTTCGCGGTGACCCGATCGCGGGTCATCCAGATCGGAAGGAATCGAACGATGGAAGCGAAAGACACGCGCGGATCGGCGAGGCTGATCGATGCGTACAAGAACCGCGGGGTGACGCTGAACGAGGACTTCGTCGCGAAGCTGTCGGACTCGCTCGGCGAACTGACCGTGAACGGCGTGCTGGTTCGAGGGATGCCGCATCCGGACTGGTTCCGGGCGGGATTCACCACGAGCGGTCCGGAGGAGACCTCGAAGGTGATCGAACGGATCCTCGGGACGGTGGCCGAAGTGCCGCTCGCCGAGATCCGGCTGTTCCCCAAGGGCATCCCGTGGCCCGGTGAGTTCAACATCGAACTCACGATCGAACAGCGCTGACCGATGCGACTCACGGCTGATCGCGGGATCGTCCAGGTCCATCCGACGCGGCGGTGCAATCTGACGTGCCTGCATTGCTATTCGTCGTCCGGCCCGCGTGTCGCGGCGACGACCCCGCTCGAGCTTCTGACCGACGCGCTGGATGACGCAGTCGAGCTGGGGTACTCCGTACTGAGCGTGTCAGGAGGCGAGCCGTTGCTCTATCGCCCGCTGCTCGAGCTTCTGGCGCACGCACGGTCCCGCGGCATGCGCACGACGGTGACGACGAACGGCCTTCTGCTCTCCGAGCGTCGGCTGGCCGAGCTGCACGGTCTCCTCGACGTGCTCGCGATCTCCGTGGACGGCACGCCCGAGACGCACGATGTCATGCGCAACAGTCGCGGGGCATTCGCGAGGCTGTCGTCACGGCTGCCCGGCGTCGCCCGCTCCGGCATCCCGTTCGGTTTCATCACGACCCTGACGCAGAGCAACGTCGACGAGCTCGATTTCGTGGTGGGGCTCGCCGGCGAGTACGGCGCCGGGCTCGTTCAGGTGCATCCGCTCGAGCCGGTCGGCGCAGCCGCGAGCAACCTGGCAGGGGCCGTGCCCGATGACCAGGAGCTCGGCTTCGCCATGTTCGAAGGGCTCGTACAGGCCGCCATGCGCGACGACGTGAGAGTGCACGTCGACATCGCGCGCCCCGCCGACATCGCCGGCATCACGCTCCCCATCACGGGCGAAGATCTGCGGCTCGGGGACTGGCTGACGCCGCTGGTGATCGAGACCGACGGCGCCGTCGTGCCCCTCACCTACGGATTCCCGCGACGCTTCGGACTCGGTCGCCTCGAGGGCGCAGGGCTCGCAGACCTCGCGCGGCGATGGGATGCGGGTCCCTTCGTCGAGCTGTGCACGACGACGCGTGATCGGCTGATCGCCGAGAGGCGACCCTTCTTCAACTGGTACGAGGAGATGCGCCGCGCAGCGCTGCGCGCAGAGAGCGGGCGCGTGCGACTGGCGCGCGCAGGCTGAGGCGGGTCAGGCGGCAGGCGCGGTGGCGGCGCGGTGGAGGTCGTCCTCCACCTGGGTCGCACGGATCGGGTGGCCCTGGCTCGTCAGGCACTTGCCGCTCGCGAGGTCCCAGCTCCAGTCGTGCAGCGAGCAGGTGAGCACGCCGTCTTCGATCTTGCCGGTCTTCGTGAGGTCGGCGCGCAGGTGCGGGCACCGGCGCTGCACGATCCAGTCCCCCAGCTGCGCGTCCTCGGTCTGGTCGGTCTGCTCCGAGTACCAGTTCTCGACGTACTCGATGCGGTCGCGCGACAGGCACTTGAGGAAGGTCGTGAGGAACTCGTTGAACTTGCCGCTGCGCCCCACCTCGAACTGCATCGACAGGAAGATCGAGTTCGACCAGTCGATCTCGTGATCGCGGATGTTCGTCGAGACGAGGTCGGCGGGGATCGTGTACCAGTAGATGCACTCCTCGCCGGCGTACTCGCGGACCTTGGCCTTCGGGAAGTCCACGACCATGTCGAGATCGCCGATGCGGAACCGCACGTTGCCGCCGACGCCGTTGCGGATCGTGCGGCCGCGGCGCAGGAGCGGCTCCCACCATTCCTTGATGGCGGCCAGCATCTCCTGCGGCGGGAGGACGGGGGCGCGGGATGCCTCTTCGGCCCGCACCTCGTCCTGGCGGGAGTCGCGCTGCTCGGCCAGGTAGGCCCACTTGTCGTCGAAGACGCGATCGATCTCGGCCTGTGTGTACAGGCTCTGGGTGACCGAGATCTCGCCGTTGTCGAGTTCGACGACCGTTCCGGGGACGAACTCGTACCCCTTCTGCTCGGGGCGCTGCTCCTTCATGTGCGCGAGGAACTGGCGCTGATCGGTGAAGATCGAGTCGTCTTCGAGCCCGTAGCCGTTGTAGCGGAACAGCTCTTCGCGCAGGAACATCGGCGGCCCCGCCATCGGGAACACGTGGGGGGCGTCCACCTTCTCGATGTAGTACATCGCGCGCTTGTTCTGCGCATCGCGCTTCAGCCGGGCGAAGTTCTGCTTCGAGTCCTGCGGCAGGTCGTAGACCATGGGCCACCAGATCGCGCCCGAGACCTGCGTGAAGTACGCCTCCGGCTTGCTGAAGCCCAGGAGGGCCTCGAGGTCGAGCGGGTGCGAGTCGTTCTGGTTCAGGATGCTCGCGGTGCCGTCGTCGACGCTGAGCGACGAGTCGCCGATCGGTCCGTCGGAGGGGGCTCGCAGCGGCGTCACCATGATCTTGAGGTCGCCGAACTCGAGGGGGACGCCCGCCTGCGTGTAGATGATGTTGTCGTACCCGAGCGCTCGGAGGTCGTTCTCCAGGTCGTCGGTCGGGTAGTCGGGCAGCAGAACCTTGATGTCTTTCGGGATGACCCGCTGCATCAGGGCCGGGTCGAAGTGGTCGCGGTGGCGGTGCGAGACGTACAGGAAGTCGGCCTTGCCGAACCGCTCCCAGTCGAGCGCGCGGTTGTCGGGGAACGGGAACCACGAGCCGAAGAACGTCGGTCCGACGACGGGGTCGCACAGGATGCTCCCCCCTGCCGTCTCGATGAACATTCCGGCGTGGCCGAGGCCCGTGATCCGCATGCGATCCTCCTGTGTCGAACAGCTCACGAGTCTACGCGAGGCCTCGTACGACCCCGGAAGGCCCGGCCGTGGGAATGACGAAGGGCCGGATGCCGAGGCATCCGGCCCTTCGTCGAGTTCAGCTGGAGCGGGCGATGCGCCCGAGCACTCCGTGCACGAAGGCGCCCGAGTCGTCGGTCGAGAACTCCTTCGCGAGTTCGACGGCCTCGTCGATCGCGACGGCGGCCGGCACCTCGTCGTTGTAGAGCAGCTCCCACACGCCGATGCGGAGCACCGCCCGGTCGACAGCGGGCATGCGCGCGAGCGACCAGTCCTTCGCGAAGGTCGTGATCTGCTCGTCGATGGCGTCGCGGTTGTCGATGACGCCGTCGACGATGTCGCGGGCGTAGAGCCACGAGGACTCCCGCGAGGGCTCTCCCGCCGCGCGCTTGGCTTCGGCGGCGAGCGTCACGCCGAGCTCGTCACCGCGGATGTCGGACTGGAAGAGGATGTCGAGGGCGCGCTTGCGCGCCTTGCTGCGTGCGCTCACTCGTCAGCTGACGCGGCCGAGGTAGTCGCCCGTGCGGGTGTCGACCTTGACCTTCGTGCCCTGCTCGACGAAGAGCGGGACCTGGATCTCGTAGCCGGTCTCCAGCGTGGCCGCCTTGGTGCCGGCCGACGAACGGTCGCCCTGCAGGCCGGGCTCGGTGTAGGTGATCTCCAGCACGACGGAGGCGGGGAGCTCGATGTAGAGCGGGTTGCCGTTGTTCAGAGCGATCTGCACCTGCTGGTTCTCGAGCAGGAAGTTGGCGGCGTCTCCGACGGTGCCGGCGCCGACCGTCAGCTGGTCGTAGTCGGCGACATCCATGAAGACGTAGCCGTCGCCGTCGTTGTAGAGGTACGTGAAGTCGCGGCGATCGACGTTCTCGATCTCGATCTTGGCGCCAGCGTTGTAGGTGCGGTCGACGACCTTGCCCGAGACGACGTTCTTGAGCTTGGTGCGCACGAACGCACCGCCCTTGCCCGGCTTGACGTGCTGGAACTCGATGACGTTCCAGAGCTGGCCGTCGATGCTGAGGACGACGCCGTTCTTGATGTCTGCAGTCGATGCCATGGGTCGAAGATGTCCGTTCGTGTGAAGCGAGGATGCGGCGAGCGCCGAAGCGACGCTGAGCGCCGACGTTCGATTCTACGGGATGCCGCGGCGGGTGCCCTCGGCCGCACGCTCCCGGCGGGCCGCGTCAGCCTTCGGCGTGACCGGTGAGCGCGTCGACGAGGAGCGTCACGGCCTTCGCGTAGCCTGCGACGCCTTCGCCGACGACGTGCACGATCGCGACATCCGCGACGTACGAGAAGTGGCGGAACTCCTCGCGCTTCCCGACGTCGGAGATGTGGACTTCGGCGACGGAGAGCGCGACGCCGGCGAGGGCGTCGCGCAGCACGACGGAGGTGTGCGTGAGGCCGCCGGGGTTGATCACGATCCCGGCGCAGTCCTCGCGGGCCGCGTGGATCGCGTCGATCAGCACGCCCTCGTGGTTGCTCTGGACGGCGCGCACGACGAAGCCGCGGGATGCCGCGGCATCCGTCGCGATCTGGACGACGTCGGCGAGCGTCGCCGTGCCGTACACCTCGGGCTCGCGTGTGCCGAGCAGGTTGAGGTTGGGTCCGTTGACGAGCAGGAGGCGGCGTTCGGTCACGCGATCACCCTAGCCGGGCACCGCTGCGCGGAACGGCCGGCGCATCTCGAGCTCCGGACCGATGACACTCGTGAACGTCACCCCGGTCGGCGTGAAGCCGAGCTTGCGGTACGCCGCCTGCGCCCGGAGGTTCTCGGTGTGCACGTCGAGCGTGAGCGCGTCGGTTCCGCGTCCGGCGGCGAACTCCGCTGCGCCGGCGAAGAGCTCGCCCAGGATGCCGCGCCCGCGATGCGCGGGCGAGAGGTACACGCCGACGACGTCGGCACGCCGGACGACGACCTCCTGGCCGAGATGATCGCGGCTTCCGGGTTCGCGCAGCAGCACCGTCGCGCTGCCGACCCAGGCGTCATCCACGATGGCCACGAACTGGGCTCCGGACTCCCCCATCGCCGCCCCCGCGGTGCGCGCCTGCCAGAAGGCGTCGCCGCGCGCGAGCTCCTCGGCGGTGGTCGTGAGGAAGGCGATCGATGCGTCGGGATCGCCGACGGCCTCGATGCGCAGATCCCGCACCTCGCGCCACTCGTGCAGGCGCACCCGGCGCACCGATGCGGCCGATGTCACCCCGCGATCTCCTGGTAGGCCGCGAACAGCAGCGACTCATCGGGGGCCTGCAGCACCGTCGGGCGGGCGATGTCGTCGAGGACGATGAATCGCAGCATCCCGCCGCGGCTCTTCTTGTCGCGCTGCATCGTCGCCAGCAGCTGCGGCCATCCGCCGGGACGGTAGGTCGTCGGCAGGCCGAGGAGGTCGAGGATGTCGCGGTGGCGCTGGGCGACGGCATCCGGAAGTCGTCCGGCCAGGCGCGAGAGCTCGGCGGCGAACACCATGCCGACCGACACGGCGGCGCCGTGACGCCAGCGGTAGCGCTCGGCGTGCTCGATCGCGTGCCCGAGCGTGTGGCCGTAGTTGAGGACTTCGCGCAGTCCGCCCTCGCGGAAGTCCTCCCCCACGACCCGGGCCTTCATGTCGATCGCGAGCTCGATCGAACGTCGGAACTCCGGCGTCGACGGGTCGACGGCGCGCTCGGGATCGGCCTCGATGAGATCGAGGATCTCGGGATGCCAGATGAACCCGGCCTTGACCACTTCCGCGAACCCGGCGACCGCCTCGTTGCGCGAGAGCGTGTCGAGCAGCGCGAGGTCGCACACGACGTGGGCGGGAGCCCAGAAGGCGCCCACGAGGTTCTTGCCCTCGGCGGTGTTGACGCCGGTCTTTCCTCCCACGGCGGCATCGACCATGCCGAGCACGGTGGTCGGCACCTGCACGACCTGGATGCCGCGCAGCCAGGTCGCCGCGACGAAGCCGGCGAGGTCGGTGACCGCGCCGCCGCCGAATCCGACGACGGCATCCGTGCGGGTGAAGTCGGCCTTGCCCATGACCTGCCAGCAGAACGCGGCCACTTCGATGCGCTTGCCTGCTTCGGCATCCGGGATCTCGGCGAGGAGCACCTCTCGGGACCCGTCGGCCATGAGCCGCTCGCGCAGCTCGCCCGCCTGCGCGGTGAGGGTCGGCGGGTGCACCACGAGGAACTTGCGCACGGCCGGGGCGAGCGCCTCGCCGACGCGATCCAGGATGCCGCGCCCGATCGTGATGTCGTAGCCGGCGTCGCCGGATACGGAGATGGTCGTCGTCTCGGTCATGAGTCCTCCTGGGGCTGCGTCTGGATCCAGTCCACGATCTGGGCGACGACGCCTGCGAGAGGACCCGACGACGTGTCGAACGCGACGTCGGCGACGCTCTCGTACACCGGGCGTCGCTCGGCGTAGATGCGCGACCACCGCGCCAGGGGGTCCTCCCCGGCCAGCAGCGGGCGGTCGCTTCCGCCGATCCGCGAGGCGACGATGTGCGGGGCCACGGTCAGCAGCACGACGCGGTGGTCTGCGAGGTCGGCTCGTGTGTCGGCGTCGAGCACCGCTCCCCCGCCCAGGGCCACCACGCCGCCGCCCGTCAGCGCGTCGACCACCGCCGCGCGCTCGAGGGCGCGGAAGTGGCTCTCGCCATGGGTCTCGAACAGGGCGGGGATCGGTCCGTGGTCGCGCACGACCACCTTGTCGGTGTCGGTGAACGGAAGGCCGAGCGACCGCGCGACACGACGGCCGATGCTGGTCTTCCCGGCGCCCATCGGTCCGATGAGGACGATCGCGGTCATTCTGAGGCGGGGTCGGCGGCGCTTTCGGCACGGAGCGACGCATCGCTCTCGGTGCTCGTGCGGAGCGTCCCCGGGATGGCGGCGAGGTAGCCCTCGAGGTTGCGTCGGGTCTCGGCGACGCTGTCGCCCCCGAACTTCTCGAGCACGACGTCGGCCAGCACGACGGCGACCATCGCCTCGGCCACGACGCCGGCAGCGGGGACCGCGCACACGTCGGAGCGCTGGTGGTGCGCGGCGGCGGCGTCGCCCGTGGCGATGTCGACCGTGGGCAGCGCGCGGGGGACGGTGGCGATGGGCTTCATGCCGGCGCGCACCCGCAGCACGGTGCCCGTCGACATCCCGCCCTCGGTTCCGCCGGCCTTGTCGGAGCCGCGGGTGATCCCGTCGCCGGTGGCGTACAGCTCGTCGTGGGCGCGGGATCCGCGGCGACGCGTGGTCTCGAACCCGTCGCCGACCTCGACGCCCTTGATCGCCTGGATGCTCATGAGCGCCTGCGCGAGCTTGGCGTCGAGTCGGCGGTCCCAGTGCACGTGCGAGCCGAGTCCGGGCGGCAGCCCGTAGGCGAGCACCTCGACGATGCCGCCCAGCGTGTCGCCGGACTTCTTCGCGTCGTCGACCTCGGCGACCATGGCCGCGCTGGTCTCCGCGTCGAAGCAGCGCAACGGGTCGGCGTCGAGCGCGTCGACATCGTCGGGCGTGGGCAGCGCAGCGCCCTCCGGGACGCGCACCGGCCCGATCGACAGCGTGTGCGAGACGAGACGGATGCCGAGCTCCGACAGGAATCCGCGCGCGACCGCACCGAGGGCGACGCGGGCGGCCGTCTCACGGGCACTCGCGCGTTCGAGGATGGGGCGCGCCTCGTCGAACCCGTACTTCTGCATGCCGACGAGGTCGGCGTGCCCGGGGCGGGGGCGCGTGAGCGCGGCGCCGCGGCCGCGCGACATGTCGGTGAGCTCGACGGGATCGGGGCTCATGACCTCGACCCACTTGGGCCACTCGGTGTTGCCGATGCGCAGGGCGATCGGGCTGCCGAGAGAGAGTCCGTGACGCACGCCCGACGAGAGCGTGAGCTCGTCCTCCTCGAACTTCATGCGCGAGCCGCGGCCGTAGCCGAGCTTGCGTCGAGCGAGGTCGGCTTGGATCGCGGCGCGAGACACGGGGACGCCCGCAGGCAGACCCTCCATGATGGCGACGAGTTCGGGGCCGTGGGATTCGCCGGCCGTGAGCACGCGGAGCATTCGTCCAGTCTCCCACGCGCCGCGGTCAGGTCGCGTCGCTCGCGCTCTCTGTGACGGCCGTGCGCATCGCGGCGAACACTTCGGGTTCGCGCGGCAGGGCCGACGCGACGTCTCCCGACGTGAAGACCCGCACCTGGAGCAGCGCCTGGTGCAGCAGCATCCCGAGCCCGTCGCGCGCCCGCCCGCCCGCGCGCTCCCAGGCCGCAGCCAGAGACGTCGGCCAGTGGCCGTAGACGACGTCGAGGAGGAGCCCGCCGGAGGCGGCGAGGGCGTCGGCGACGGCATCCGGCACCGGCGCGTCGCCCGGAAGGGTGGCGATCGTGACGGGGACCTCTGCCGCGGGCCCGGAGGCGAACGGGACCGCGACGACGTCGACGGCGAGCCGGTCGCCCAGTTCGCGCAGCGGCGCCACCGCTTCGGGCCTGCGTGCCACGACCTCGACTCGGCGCGCGCCCAGCTCGGCGAGTGCGACCAGTGCCGAGGTGGCGGTCGCGCCCGCTCCGACGATCCGGGCCGTCTCCAGTCCGAGGATGTCGTCGTCGGCCAGGGCCCGTACGAGGCCGCCCACGTCGGTGTTGAAGCCGCGAGGGCCGTCGGAGTCGAGGAGCACGGTGTTCACAGCGCCGGTGAGCTCCGCGCGCCGCTCGCGCTCGACGCTCGTGGCGAAGGCGACGGACTTCAGGGGCATCGTGCACGACAGGCCGCGCCATCCGGCATCCAGACCGGCGACCGCGCCCACGAACTCGTCTTCTCGCACGCGGCGTCGCTCGTACGTCCAGTCCAGGCCGAGCACCGCGTACGCCGCAGCGTGGAGCTGCGGTGAGCGACTGTGGGCGATCGGATCGCCCCACACCGCGAGTCGCGTCTGGCCGGCGCTCAGCACGCCGTCAGCATCCGCCGTCGGGGTTGTCGCGGCACCACTGCTGCCACTGAGCGACCGCGCGGTTGTGATCGGCGAGGTTCGACGTGAAGATCGTCTCGCCCGTGGCGAGGTTGACCGTCACGAAGTACTGCCAGTCGCCCTCGGCGGGACTCATCGCGGCCGCGATCGCGACCTCGCCGGGGTTGGCGATCGGACCCACCGGCAGCCCCACGTTGACGTAGGTGTTCCACGGATTGGGATCGCGCAGGGCCTCCCCCGACGAGCTCACGGTGCCGTCGTGCATCTCGCCGTATCCGAACTGGGCGGTGGAGTCCATCTGCAGCAGACCGTTGGTGTCGGAGATCGCGGGATCCAGTCGGTTCTGGATGACGCGCGAGACCTTCTGCATGTCGACCTCGTACCGCGCTTCGCGCTGGATGATCGATGCGATCGTGAGGACCCGCTGCCGGTCCTCCTCCGGTACACCGAGGTTGCCCAGCACCGTCTGGGTCTGCGTGACGAGGCGCCCGATGACATCGGTGGCCGTCACGCCCGGGTCGAACGTGTACGTCGCGGGGTACAGCCATCCTTCGAGCGGCTGTCCGCCCGCGGCCACCACGGCGGGGTCGGGTGAGACACCGACCGCCAGCGGATCGGCGACGGCGGCCTGGAAGTCCTCGAGCGGGATGCTCAGGGACTCCGACAGAACCACGAGCGACTCTTCGAGCGTGAGACCCTCGCGCAGCTGAGCCTGGTTCTCCAGCTTGTTCGCGGGGTTCAGGATCGCCTCGAGCGCCGCCGCCGAGGTCATCTCGCGCTGGAGCCTGAACAGTCCCGGCACGAACGGAGGATTCTGCCCTTCGTCGATCAGGTATTCGTAGAACGCCTCGGGAGTCTTCGTGACGCCGGCGTCGAAGAGGCTCTGGGAGATCGTCTGCCCGTTGTCGCCGGAGACGATCGTGAGCAGGGCCTCCCCGTTCGCCAGTCCCTCCTCGAAGTCCTTCGGCTCCTCCCAGCCCATGAACTCGCGGATCTGGCTCTCGTACGTGGTCCACACGTACAGTCCGCCGGCGGCGATCCCGCCGAACAGCACCAGGACGACACCGAAGGCGATCCATCCGCCGATGCGTCGCTTGCGCTTGTTCTTCGGAGGCGGCGGAGCGCCGATGTCGTCGGTGGAGGTGGCTCCGGTGAAGAGGTCGTCGAGGCTTCCCGTCGGAGCAGGACGCGCCGGCGAGCGCGCCGGCTCCTCGGCGGCGAAGATCGACGCGAAGTCGGCCGACCCGACCGCCGCGCCGGCCGCGACCGCGGCGGTGGGCTCGGCCGTCGCCGCGGTTGCGCGGTCGGCCGCGGCCGCGGCATCAGCGGGTGCCGCGGCGACGGCGGGCGTGCCGTGCGGGGGCGTGTTGCCGGACCTCGCATACGGCCGCGCGGGCGGCTCGGAGGTCTCGGGCTCGTCGGAGGCGGGAGGCACCGGCGCCGCGGACGCGCGGTACTGTCCCGCGGTCGACACGGGAGGCGTGGCGACGTCCGGAGCGGTCGGCGTCTCCGCCGCAGACTCCGGAGCGGCGGCTCCGGCCGCCTCGCGGGCGGCTCGACGCGACAGCGGGGCCTCGGAGGTCGGCCGGGAGTCGCCCCCGGGATCCGACCCCGGCGATGCCGCGCGTGCACGCGGGTCGGGCAGCTTGCCGAACAGTTCTGCGAACGGGTCGTCGGGGGACGGCGGCGTCGTTTCGGGCATGTCAGGCGGGCTCCTGGTCCACGAGGACGGCGATTCCGGGGGGACGTCCTTGGCTTTTCTCGAAGTCGATCGCCTGTTGCAACAGCACGACGGCGGCGATCTGATCCACGATGCTACGCGACGAACGCTGGGATCTGCCCGACTGGCGCAGCGCCGCGTGTGCCGAGACGGTGCTCAGCCGCTCGTCGACGAGGCGCACGCCGCGGTCCGATCCGCTGCGGACGGATGCCTCGGCGAGCGCTGCGGCGAACTCCCGCGCATCGGCCGTCGAGGCCGTGTCGGCGCCCGACATGCTCAGCGGAAGGCCGACGAGAAGCTCGAAGGCATCCTCCTCGTCCGCGAGGACCAGGATGCGGGCGATCGATTCGTCCGTGCGCGCGACGGTCTCCACCGGCGTCGCGAGGAGTCCGTCCGGGTCGCTCCGGGCGACGCCGATGCGGGCCTTCCCGACGTCGATGCCGAGACGCTTTCCTCGTCGGAAGCCGCTCACGCGCCGAGGGCGTCCCTCACAGCGGACAGCGCGGCCGGGACTGCCGTGGCATCCGTCCCTCCGCCCTGTGCGACGTCGTCGCGACCACCGCCGCCGCCGCCGAGCGCCGCGGCGGCGGCCTTCGCGAGCACACCGGCCTTCGCGCCGGCGGCACGCGCGGCCTCGTTCGTGGCGACGATGACCACGGGGCGATCGCCGACGACGGCGCCCAGCGCGACGACGGCCGCGTCGACTCCGAGTCGCTCCCGCACCTGGAGGGCGAGCGCGCGCACGTCGTCTCCGGATGCCGCGGTGCCGAGCGACTCGGACACGAGGCGGTAGGCCCCGACCGGTGCAGCCGTGGCCGCGAGAGCCGGGAGACGGTCGCCCAGCGCCTTCGATTCGAAGGACGCGATCTTCTTCTCCGCCGCCTTGAGCTGCGCCTGGAGCTCCGCGACGCGTGCCGTGAGCTGGTCGCGCGGAGCCTTGAGGTTCGCGGTGAGCTGCGAGACGATCGCACGCTCGGCCGCCAGGGAGCGGAATGCGTCGAGGCCCACGAGGGCCTCCACGCGGCGGTTCGACGCGCCGACGGACGACTCGCCGACCAGGCTGATCAGGCCGATCTCGGCACTCGTCGACACGTGCGTGCCGGCGCAGAGCTCGCGCGACCACGGGCCGCCGATGTCGACCATGCGCACCGTCTCGCCGTACTTCTCGCCGAAGAGCGCCATCGCGCCCGCTGCCTTCGCCTCGTCGAGAGCGAGCACACGGGTGGTGACCTCGAGGTTGTCGCGCACGGCGTTGTTCGAGATCTCCTCGATCTCGCTCTTCGTGGCATCCGACAGGGCCTGTCCCCAGGCGAAGTCGAACCGCATGTAGCCGGCGCGGTTGAGGGATCCCGCCTGCGTCGCCGACTTCCCGAGCGTGTCGCGGAGCGCCGCGTGCACGAGGTGCGTCGCGGAGTGCGCCGCGCGCGCCGAGCGGCGGTTCGCGGCGTCGACCACGGTCGTCGCCGGCTGACCCACACCGACCTCACCGGACGACACCTCGACCGTGTGGCTGACGAGTCCGGGGACGGGCTTCTGCACGTCGAGCACCTCGAGCTCGAAGCCCGGGCCGACGATGACGCCCTTGTCGGCGACCTGGCCACCCGACTCCGCGTACAGGGCGGTCTCGGCGAGGATGACCTCGACGATCTGACTCGACGTGGCGCGATCGACGGGCACGCCGTCGACGAGGAGGCCGAGGATGCTCGACTCGGTCTCGAGATCGGAATATCCGGTGAAGATCGTCTCGCCCTGCGCGCGCAGATCGCGGTACACGCTGGTGTCGGCGAGCTGGCGCTTGCGCGAGCGGGCGTCGGCCTTCGCGCGTGAGCGCTGCTCCTGCATGAGCGCGTCGAAGGCGGCGCGGTCGACCTCGAGGCCCGCCTCTTCGACGATCTCCATCGTCAGGTCGATCGGGAAGCCGTAGGTGTCGTGCAGAAGGAACGCCTCCGAGCCGCTGATGCTCTTCCCGCCGGAGCGCTTCGTGTCGGCCACGGACTCGTCGAGGATCTCCGATCCCGACGCGAGCGTGCGAAGGAACGTGGCCTCTTCAGCGAGGGCGTACTGCGCGAGCCGGTCGTAGTCGGTCGCGACGATCGGGTAGGCGTCCTTCATGGCGTCGCGGGATGCCGCGAAGAGCTCGGCGAAGGTCGGGCCCTCGACCCCGAGCAGACGCATCGAGCGGATCGCTCGCCGCATCAGTCGGCGCAGGATATAGCCGCGTCCGTCGTTGGCGGGCGTGACGCCGTCGGAGAGCAGCATGAGCGACGAGCGCACGTGGTCGGCGACGACGCGGAACCGCACGTCGTCCTCGTGATCGGCGCCGTAGCGCTTCCCCGACAGGGCGACGGCGGCATCGAGCACGGGACGCACCTGGTCGGTCTCGTACATGTTGTCGACGCCCTGCTTGATGAACGCGACGCGCTCCAGCCCCATGCCGGTGTCGATGTTCTTGTTCGGCAGTTCCCCGACGATGTCGAAGTCGTACTTCGAGGTCACGTTCGTGATCTCGTACTGCATGAACACGAGGTTCCAGATCTCGACGTAGCGGTCGTCGTCCGTCGCCGGTCCGCCGTCGATCCCGTAGGCCGGGCCGCGGTCGAAGAAGATCTCCGAGCAGGGTCCTGCGGGGCCGGGCAGCCCGGTGCTCCAGTAGTTGGTGTCCTTGCCGAGACGCTGGATGCGCTCCTCCGGCAGATCGGTGAGCCGCAGCCACAGGTCGTGCGCCTCGTCGTCCTCTTCGTACACCGTGACCCACAGGTCCTCGGGGTCGAAGCCCAGGCCGCCGTCGGCGTCGGGCGTCGTCAGGAGCTCCCACGCGAAACGGATCGCGCCTTCCTTGAAGTAGTCGCCGAACGACCAGTTGCCGAGCATCTGGAAGAACGTCCCGTGCCGAGGGGTCTTGCCGACCTCTTCGATGTCGAGCGTGCGGATGCACTTCTGGTTGTCGGCGGCGCGCTTGTACGGCGCGGGCACATCGCCGCTGAGGTACGGGATGAAGGGGACCATGCCGGCGACCGTGAACAGCAGCGCCGGATCGTCGGTGATGAGAGATGCGGACGGCACGATGACGTGGTCGTTCTTCTGGAAGAAGTCGAGATAACGCTGCGCGATCTCAGCGGTTTTCATGCGGGTGGTTCCTCGGGGGTCGGCCGCAGACGGGCGAGCGAAGGCGCCCCCGCGGCTCGGGGGTCGGATGGGGGAAGATCAGTCGGTCAGCTTGGCCGCGGCGTCCTTGGCCGCGGAGGCCACGTCGGAGGCCGCATCCTTCGTCGCGGACGCGACACCGGATGCCGCATCCTTCGCGGCGCCGAGGGCGTCGGATGCCGCATCCTTCGTCGCCGACGCGACATCGCCCGCCGCGCCCTTGGCCGCGTCGACGAAGTCGCCGAGACGCGCCTCCTGGTCGCGGTAGGCGTCGCCGATGCGGTCCGTGAACTCGTTGATCCGCGCGTCGACCTCGGCGAGCAGTTCGTGCCCGCGAGGGTCTCGGTTCAGCAGGTGCGCGGCCACCAGACCGCCGGCGATGCCGAGAACGAACCACACGAAAGTCTTCATGTCACCAACTCCTCGCCGCGGGCGCGGCCTTCCCCCATCGTAATCGGATACGACGAAGGGCGCCGGGGTCTCCCCCGGCGCCCTTCGCGTGATCTCGGTCTTATCGGGCCGCGTAGTACTCGACGACGAGCTGGACGTCACCCACGACGGGGACCTCCGCACGCTTCGGGCGACGCACGAGGCGCGACTGGAGCTTGTCGAGCTCGACCTCGAGGTAGGCCGGAACCGGGGGCAGGACCTCGGCGTGTCCGCCGAGCGCTGCGACCTGGAAGGGCTCGGTGCCCTCGCTCTTGGCCTTGACGTGGATGAGCTGACCCGGCTTCACGCGGAACGACGGGCGGTCGACGAGCTGGCCGTCGACGAGGATGTGGCGGTGCACGACCATCTGGCGGGCCTGCGCCGTGGTGCGGGCGAAGCCCGAACGGAGCACGAGGGCGTCGAGACGCATCTCGAGGAGCTCGACGAGGTTCTCACCCGTCAGGCCCTGGGTGCGGCGCGCCTCGTTGAACGTGTTGCGCATCTGCTTCTCGCGGATGCCGTACTGCTCGCGCAGACGCTGCTTCTCGCGGAGGCGGACGGCGTAGTCGCTGTCCTGCTTGCGCTTGGTGCGGCCGTGCTCACCCGGAGCGTAGGGACGCTTCTCGAGGTACTTGGCTGCCTTGGGGGTCAGCGCGATGCCGAGCGCGCGGGACAGGCGGACCTTGCGGCGGTCCTGGGACTTCGTAGCCACGAAGTATTCCTTCCGGTGACGTGGGCGTGACTTTCACGACTCACGGACGTATCGCTCTCTTCCCCCGGCTCCGGGCGCACGCCGGGGCGCGTCGGAAGGGTGTTGAAGAAGAGGGGATGCCCGAAAACACGGTTTCGAGCCGGTCAAGTCTAACAGATCCGCGGATTCTCGCCGATCAGACGCCGGATGCCGCGTCGCCGTCCGGCACGAGGTCGATCATGCCGACGGGATACCACGGCGGCTGCGACGCGCGGAGCTCATCGAGGGCGACCCAGCGCACCGTCGTGTGATTGTCGAGCACGCGCAGCTCGACATCGAGGGGCAGCGCGTCGAGGTCGGGGCTCCCGACCGCGAAGACGTGCACGATCTCATGCCCGTGCAGACCGCCCTGCTCGAAGATGTTCTCCGTGATGGCCAGCGGCTCCGCGCGGGAGAGCGTCACGCCGAGCTCTTCGGCGAACTCGCGGACCACGGCATCCGCCGCCGTCTCTCCGAACTCGATCCCTCCCCCCAGTGCCCGGGCGAACACGCCGTGTCTCGCGGTGGCGGGGTAGATCTCGACGAGGGCGTGCCCGTCGCGCGCGACGAGTCCGACGGCGATGTTTCGGATGCGCTCCGATGGAGGGGTCACGGTGCGGTCCTCAGTTTCCGTCGAGGATGCGTCGGATCTTCTCCACGCGCGCCTGCACATCGCGTTCCGCGCCCAGACTCTTCGGCTCGTAATAGCGGCGGCCGACGAGCTCGTCGGGCAGGTACTGCTGCGCCACGACGCCGATGTCGGAGTCGTGCGGATACGCGTAGCCCTTGCCGTGGCCGAGTCGCTTGGCGCCCGGATAGTGCGCGTCGCGCAGGTGCTTGGGCACGCGGCCGAATCCCCCGCCGCGCACGTCGGCGATCGCCCTGTCGATCGCAAGATACGCCGCATTGGACTTCGCCGTCGTGGCGAGGTACGCCGTCGCCTCGGCGAGCGGGATGCGCCCCTCCGGCATTCCGATGAACTGCACGGCGTCGGCGGCCGCGACCGCGAGCGGGAGCGCGTGCGGATCGGCGAGGCCGATGTCTTCCGCGGCCGAGATGATGAGGCGTCGGGCGATGAACCTCGGGTCTTCCCCTGCCTCGATCATGCGCGCGAGGTAGTGGAGGGAGGCGTCGACGTCGGATCCCCTGATCGACTTGATGAACGCGCTGATGACGTCGTAGTGCTCGTCGCCCTGCCGGTCGTAGCGCAGCAGCGCCCGGTCGACGGCCTGGGCGACATGGTCGGCGGTGATCTCGACCGTGGGAGCCGCATCCGCTCCGCCGTCGTCATCGACCGTGGAGGGGGCCACGGACGCCGCCGCCTCCAGCGCGGTGAGGGCGCGGCGCGCGTCGCCCGACGCGAGCCGGACGAGGGCGTCGCGCGCATCGGGAAGCAGCACGACGGAGCCGTTCAGCCCGCGCGGATCGGCGACGGCACGGTCGACCAGGAGCGCGAGGTCGTCGTCGCTGAGCGTCTGGAGCGTGAGGAGGAGGGAGCGGGACAGGAGGGGCGAGATCACTGAGAAGGACGGATTCTCGGTCGTGGCCGCGATGAGCACGACCCACCCGTTCTCGACTCCGGGCAGGAGCGCGTCCTGCTGGGCCTTGGTGAAGCGGTGGATCTCGTCGAGGAACAGGATCGTCGAATGCCCGTACAGATCGCGTTGGGTCATGGCGTCCTGCATGACCTCGCGGACGTCGCGGACCCCCGCGGTCACCGCGGAGAGCTCGACGAAACGACGTCCCGACGAGCGGGCGATCGCCTGGGCAAGAGTGGTCTTCCCCGTCCCCGGGGGGCCCCACAGGATGACGGACGACGCCGTGTTCGCCGAGACGCCCGGGGCGGCGAGGGTCACGAGAGGAGACCCCGGTCGCAGCAGATGCGCCTGACCCGCGACCTCGTCGAGGGAGGTGGGGCGCATCCGCACCGCGAGCGGCGTCTGGCCCTGGAACAGTGCATCCCCCACGACCCCAGGCTAACGTGGACGTCGGACAGGGAGGTGGGCCGTGGATCTGTACGTCGTGCCTGCCGGGGTGCGCGGCATCGCCGACGCACTGGAGAGCCAGGTCGACGAGGTCTCGGGTGCGCGCCCCACGTTCTCGTGGAGCGATCTGGGCCCCGCGCACGTCTCGGCGGCGTTCTCCGACGCCAATCGCGCCGGCCACGACGCACGCGCGGCTGTCGCCGCTCGAATCGAGATCCTCGCACGCGCCTGCGATCGGGCGGCGGGGTCCTTCGAGAGCGTGGACCGCGGCCTCGCCCGCTCGGCGTCGACCGGCGCCGCCGCCGGCGCCATGCGGGTTCAGTGATGGGGCGGCCGGGCGACTGGTCAGCGGTCGGTCTCGATGAGGACCCCACGCCAGGCGACCCGGTCGCGATGGATGACCTCGCGACGCTCTACGGCGTGCGCGAGATCGAGATCCGGTCGGCCCTTCAGCACGTGAGCAGTGCCGAGCAGTCGCTGCGCTCCGGCGTCGTCTGGCTGGGAGTGGCCGCGACCGCGGCGGGGGACACCGCCTCGGAGATCTGCACTCTCCTGGAACGCATCGCGCGGAACCAGGGCGAGATCGGAACGTCGCTGCGTGAATGGGCGGGCACCGTCGAGCGACTTCAAGGCAGGGCCGATCGTGCCCTCGAACAGGCGCGGGTGGCGAGGGACGACCTCACCGATGCCCACGCACGACTCGATCGCGCAACGATCGAGGCGGCGGATGCGGAGGTCGCCCTCACCCGCGTCTCCCCCGACGATCCGCGCCCGTGGATCCGGTCGCAGTACGCGCAGGATGCCGCGAATGCGCGCGGCGAGCTCGTCCGCTCCCAGAACACCGCGTCGGATGCCGCATCGCGCCTGTCGGCGGCGACGGCCGACGCCGCCGCGGCGCGCGACGAGTACGACACGGCGGCCTGGGCATCCGCTGCGGCGTTCACCGCGGCCGCCGACGCCCTCAGGGGCGCAGGTGCGGTCCCCGACGGTCTCGGCGCGGCCCTGGTCGCCCTCGCATCGGGCCGCGAGGGTGCGACGACCTCCGACGAGCTGCTGCGACTGCTGAAGACGCTCACTCCCGAGCAGCTCGCCGCCCTGGCCGCCGAGAACCCCTCGATCCTCCAGTCGCTGTGGGACGATCCCCCGGCCCCTGACCAGGTCGCGCGGTGGTGGAACGCGCTCGATGTCGAGGAGCAGACGGCGCTCGTGGCACTCGCGCCCGCGATCCTCGGCAACCTCGCGGGCCTGCCCTACGGCATCCGCGACCGCGCCAATCGCGCCGTCCTGCGGGCCGCGACCGCGTCGTACGACGACCTCACCGATGCGCAGAAGCGGGCGGTGGACCAGATGAACGCGCTGCGCCGTCGGGCCGGCATCGACGACGTCCCGTTCCAGATCACGGCCCTGCATCTCGGCGCGCGGCCCCCGCTCGGAGCCTTCGCCTACGGCGATCTCGACAGCGCCGACAACGTCACGTGGGCGGCACCGGGGATGGACAACGACTTCGACAATCGAGAGTCCTCGTGGGGCCGCGCCACCCTCAATCTGTACGAGGAGCAACGGCGGCTGGGCGCGGGGGCGGCGGTCGTGGGATGGATGGGCTACGACACGCCCGACATGGTCTCCGTACTCGGAGAGGGGCTCGCCCGGGCCGGCGCCGCCCGCTTCGCCGTGGAGATCGACGGCACGCATGCCGTTCGCGCCGGCAGCGCTTCCGGGATGCCGCACATCGCCGTCGTCGCCCATTCGTACGGCACGACGATGGCCGCCGACGCGCTCATCCTGACCACGCACCCGGTCGACTCGTTCACGATGGTCGGGTCGGCGGGCATCGATCAGGGGTGGGTCGCGGAGCTGTCCGATCTGAACGTCGCGCGCGTCCACGGCATCCCCGCGGTGTACACGACCAGCGCGACGCTGGACGACCTCGCCCCGTACGGCGCCTACCTCGCCGGACGCGAGAACCCCAATCCGACGCAGGCCGATGTCCGCGGGTGGGACATCCGGGGGGCGTGGTCGTTCTCGTCCGACGGTCAGGCCGGGTTCGGACCGGCCGCCGGACACGGCGTCATCGGGCACGGCGACGATCGCAGCGGATTCCTCGGCGCGGAACCGCCGGAAGGACAGGGCTACTTCGACAAGGGCACGCAGTCGCTCCGCGGCATCGCGGCGACGTCGACCGGCCAGCCCGAGCGTGTGCCGGGAGCCCTCGTGCCCACGGCCGATCAGGATCGTCCATGAGCCTCGGCGCGAAGCGGGCTGCGGCCCTCACGATGACGATCATCACGACAGCACTTCTGGGAGGATGCGCCATGCAGGAGCAGGACGCGACGGGACCCGGTTTCGCCGACGCCCGGGAGCAGGTTCTCGACCGCACGCGGTTCACGATCGAGGCATCCGGACTGCCCGACGGCTGGGTGCGCGGTACCGCGACGCCGTGGGACCCCCAGACGGCGGAGTTCTACGCCTCTCCCTGCTCGACCGGGGAAGGCGGCTCGGGCGCCGGCCGCATCGAGCTCACCCTCGACCACGATCCGCTCCCCGACGACGACGCAGAAGCGGTCGTGCGCGCGGTGTGGGATGCCTGGGAAGGCGAGGGGTACGACGTGTCGTGGGTCGTCGGGCCCGGCGACGTCGATGTCGAACACGTCGATCTGTCGCTGCGTGTCGACGGAGCCGACGGACTCGTGGCCGTCTTCGGGGCGACGGAGCATCTCGTGAGCATGGACGTCATGAGCGACTGCTCCACCCGACCCGACATGGATCCGCGGCCGGGTCGTTCGGGCTGAACGGTGCTCGCGTCGCGGTTTGGACGCCCCCGACGGCCTGCGTAGGATCGACTCGCCCCGGAGGCCCCGGGACGAGGAGGATTCGTGGCTGCCAAGGATCGCGGAGCGCGCGCGGAGCGCGAGCGAGCACGCCTCTACCAGGCGCGTCAGGACTACCAGGACGGCCGCGTCCGGCGTCGTGTGCGTGACAACCTCGTCGCCGGCATCGCCGGCGGTGTGCTCATCCTCGCGGTCGTCGGCGGGCAGATCGCCTACTTCACGATGGGCCCGGGCGTGCCCGAGCCGACGCCGACGGGCACCTCGACGTCCGTCCCGACGCCGAGCCCGACGCCGACGGGGGATCCGACGCCGGCGCCCGACGCGACCGAGCCTGCGCCCACTCCCACGCCCTGAGTCGATCGGCCCCGCCGTACTAGGCTGGTGCGCGTCCATCCCCCGAAGGCGGCACGAGCCGCATTGAGGTGCATTCCGTGACTGCCGCAGCAGACCCCACACCCGAAACCCCCGCCGATCTCGACGCCGTCGTCGAAGAACCGACGAGCGACGCCACCGAGTCGACCGCCGGCGTCGACGAGCCGACGAGCGCCGCTGAGCAGACCGATCCCGCTCCGGCCGAAGACGATGCGGCCTCGGAGGCCGCAGTCGACGAAACCGCACCCGCGGAATCCGAGCCCGTCGAGGCCGCGGAGGCCGCCGAAGCGCCGGTGACCGACGAGCCGGAAGCCGCCGAGTCCACCGAGCCGGCGGCTGCGCCGGCTCCGGTGCCCCACCCCTCGCCGCGCCCGATGCCGACCCCGAAGATGGTCGCCCGCCCGAAGCCCCCCGTGGCTGCACCGCGCCCGACCGAGACCGCGCCCGCCCCGGCACCCACCGGAGAGCCGTGGGGTCGGGTCGAGGAGGACGGCACCGTGTCGGTCCGCGAAGGCGACGAGTGGCGTGTGGTCGGGCAGTACCCCGACGGAACGACCGACGAAGCCCTCGCCTACTTCGAGCGCAAGTTCGCCGACCTCGTGAGCGAGGTCACGCTGCTCGAGGTGCGTCACCACAGCGGCGGGGCGTCGGCATCCGATCTGCGGGCGACGGCAAAGCTCGTCCGGGACAAGATCACGGGGGCCGCTGCCGTCGGCGACCTGGCATCGCTCGAAGCCCGCGTCGCGGCGCTGACCGAGGAGCTCTCGGTGGCGACGCAGGCCGAGTCGGCCGCTGCGCGCGAAGCGGTCGACGAGGCGGTCAAGGCACGCACGGCCCTCGTGGAGAAGGCCGAGGCCCTCGCTGCCCGCGATCCGCGCAGCGTGCAGTGGAAGCAGGCATCCGTCGACATGACGGAGCTCTTCGACGCCTGGCAGGCGCAGCAGAAGACGGGTCCGCGCCTCCCGAAGGCGGCTGGCCAGCAGCTCTGGAAGCGGTTCCGCGACGCGCGCGCGACGGTCGACAAGCACCGCCGCGAGTTCTACGCCGAGCTCGATGAGGCCCACAAGGGCGTCCGTGAGCGCAAGGCGAAGCTCGTGGAACGAGCCGAGGCGCTCGCCCCCAAGGGCGAGGACGGCATCGCCGCGTACCGCGAGCTGCTGGATCAGTGGAAGACCGCCGGTCGCGCCGGCAAGAAGGCCGACGACGCGCTCTGGGCGCGTTTCAAGGCCGCCGGCGATGCGCTGTACAGCGCCCGCGGTGAGCGGGAGGCGGTCGAGGCCGAGGAGTCGCGCGAGAAGATCGTGCAGAAGCGCGCCCTGCTCGTCGAGGCCAAAGCGGTCGCCGACGAGCCGGAGATCGCCAAGGCGCGTCAGCTCCTCACGAGCATCCAGCGGCAGTGGGATGAGATCGGCCGGATCTTCCCGAGGGATGCCGAGCGCACCCTCGACGACGACCTGCGGAAGGTCGAGAACGCCCTCCGCACGCGCGAAGAGACCGACTGGAAGCGGAACAATCCGGAGACGAAGGCGCGCGCCAACGACATGACGCGTCAGCTCACCGACGCGATCGAGAAGCTCGAGGCCGAGCTCGCCGCTGCGAAGAAGTCCGGCGACGCGTCGAAGATCGCTCAGGCCACCGACGCGCTCGAAGCTCGCAAGGGCTGGCTGCGAGCACTCGGAGGCTGACACCCGTCCTCCCTCGGCTCCGCTGCGAGGGAGGTTGTCCACAGTCGCGCATGACGCGGGAACGGCGACGGATGCCGTGGGCCACACTGGCTCACATGCATCCGTCGCCGTTCCTGTATTTCGCGGATGACCGTCTCTCCACGGCCGAGCTCTCCGCCGCTCGGCTCGACGGACACCTGGTCGAACTCGGCGACGCCTACATCCCGGCAGACGCCGTCGAGACCGCGGGGCTCCGCGCCGGGTCGCTGCGCGGCATCCTGGGCGACACGCTCGCTGCGACGCATCTGACGGCCGCCTGGGTGCATGGAGCCCTTCCCTTCCCCCCGGTGCGCCATACGGTCCAGCGGGCGGTCGAGAGGCGCCTCCACGCCGTGATCGATCTGCGGCTCCTCTACCGCGACGGCAGCGTCGCCGCGACAGACGTCGTGCTCCTCGGAGGCGTGCGCGTCACGACGCCCGTGCGCACCCTGGCCGACCTCGCGCGGGTGCCCGATGAGGCCCACGCCCACGCGGCACGACTGCTGGCCGCGGCGTACGCGGGTCTCGCACGAGAGGCTGCCGACCGGCTCGAGCGCTCGGGGAAGCTCCCGCACAAGCGCTCCGGACTGGTCTTCCTCCGAGGTCTCGCCGCCGCAGAAGACGCGGTCGCGGGCCGCGCCCCTACGACGACGTGACGCGGTAGACGTCGTAGACGGCGTCGATGCGCCGCACGGCGTTCAGCACCCGATCGAGGTGCACGATGTCGCCCATCTCGAAGACGAACCGGCTGATCGCCAGGCGGTCGCTCGAGGTCGAGACGGTGGCGGAGAGGATGTTGACGTGATGCTCGCTCAGGACGCGGGTGACGTCGCTGAGCAGGCCCGAGCGGTCGAGCGCCTCCACCTGGATCTGCACGAGGAAGATGCTCTTGGTGGTCGGCGCCCACTCGACGTCGATGATGCGCTCTGCGTCGTTCAGGAGCGACTGGACGTTCGTGCAGTCGCTGCGATGCACCGACACGCCGCTCCCCCGCGTGACGAACCCGAGGATCTCGTCGCCGGGCACCGGTGTGCAGCACTTGGCCAGCTTGACCAGGATGTCGGGCGCTCCGCGCACGAGGATGCCGGAATCGCCGCCCCGCGGTGCCCGTGAGCGTCCTACGGCGGGGATGTCGATGGGCCCGGTCGACGTGTCGGCGGCACTGACGAGCGCCGTGACCTTCTCGATCACCGACTGCGTCGACACGTGCCCCTCGCCGACCGCGGCGTACAGCGACGACACATCCTCGTAGCGCAGCTGCTGGGCGACTTCGGCGAACGAGTCCTGACTCATCAGGCGCTGAAGCGGCAGGTTCTGGCGGCGCATCGCACGGGCGATGGCCTCCTTGCCCTGCTCGATGGCCTCTTCGCGCCGTTCCTTCGCGTACCAGCCGCGGATCTTGCTGCGCGCCCGGGTGCTCTTCACGAAGCCGAGCCAGTCCTGGCTGGGTCCGGCATCCGGATTCTTCGACGTGAAGACCTCGACGACGTCGCCGCTCTTCAGCTCGGACTCGAGGGGCACGAGGCGGCCGTTGACCTTCGCGCCCATCGTGCGGTGCCCCACCTCGGTGTGCACCGCGTACGCGAAGTCGACCGGGGTGGCCCCGCTCGGAAGTCCGATGACCCGACCCTTCGGGGTGAAGACGTAGACCTCCTTCGCACCGATCTCGAAGCGCAGCGAATCGAGGAACTCGCCCGGGTCGGCCGTCTCGGCCTGCCAGTCCGAGATGTGCGCCAGCCACGCCATGTCGGTGTCGACCGACTTCGAGTCGACCTTTCCGCCGGCGACCTGCTCCTTGTACTTCCAGTGCGCCGCGACGCCGTACTCCGCCTGCTGGTGCATCTCGTTCGTGCGGATCTGGATCTCGACGGTGCGGCCGCCCGGCCCGATCACGGTCGTGTGCAGTGACTGGTAGAGGTTGAACTTCGGGGTCGCGATGTAGTCCTTGAAGCGTCCGGGAAGCGGCGTCCAGCGTGCGTGGATCGAGCCGAGCACGCCGTAGCAGTCGCGCACGCTGCCGACGAGCACCCGGATGCCGATGAGGTCGTAGATGTCGTCGAACTCGCGGCCGCGCACGACCATCTTCTGGTACACGGAGTAGAGCTGCTTGGGGCGGCCCATGACGCGTCCGCGGATGCGCAGCTCGCGCAGATCGGCGTCGACGGCGTCGATCACGCTCTGCACGTACTGCTCGCGCTGCGGCGTGCGCTGCTTCACGAGGCTCTCGATCTCGGCGTAGAGCTTGGGATGGAGCACCGCGAACGAGAGGTCCTCGAGCTCCGACTTGATGGCCTGGATGCCGAGCCGGTGCGCCAGCGGCGCGTAGATCTCTAGGGTCTCCGTCGCCTTCTTGGCGGCCTTGTGCGGCGGCACGAAGCCCCACGTGCGCGCGTTGTGGAGGCGATCGGCGAGCTTGATGAGCAGCACCCGGATGTCTTTCGACATCGCCACGATCATCTTGCGGACGGTCTCGGCCTGCGCGCTCTCGCCGTACTTGACCTTGTCGAGCTTGGTGACGCCGTCGACGAGCATCGCGACCTCGTCGCCGAACTCGGCGGTGAGCTGGTCGAGGCTGTAGTCGGTGTCCTCCACGGTGTCGTGCAGGAGCGCCGCCGTGATCGCCTTCGGTCCGAGCCCGAAGTCGGCCAGGATCTGGGCGACGGCGAGCGGATGCGTGATGTAGGGCTCGCCGCTCTGACGCACCTGGCCGGAGTGGGCCTTCTCGGCCACCGTGTAGGCGCGCTCGATGACGGAGAGATCGCCCTTGGGGTGGTTCGTGCGGACGGTGCGCAGCAGCTGCTCGAGCCCGTCCCGTCGGGCGGAGCGCGAGAAGATCCGCGGTACGAGCCGGCGGAGCGACGAGGACTGGGCAGACGCGGGGGCGGTCTCGGTCATGTCGGACTCCTCCCCTGCGACGGACTGCTCAATCCTATGCCCGCGGCGCCGGGCCGCAGACCGACCCGAGACGACCGAAAGGGCAGGTCTCCACCGGGGTGGAGGCCTGCCCTCTGGAACCGGGTCGGGTTACGCCGAGGCGGCGGCGAGCTCGCGGGACGCGAGGACCCGCGCGTCGCGCGCCTTGATGGCGGGCTCGTTCTCGCGCATGAGCGAGTACAGCGGCGACGCGACGAACACCGTCGAGTAGGCCGCGACGATCGTGCCGACGAAGATCGACAGCGAGATGTCGGTCAGGGTCTGCGCGCCGAGCCACAGGGCGCCGATGAACAGGATCGCCCCGGTGGGGAGGACCGCCACCACGGTGGTGTTGATCGAGCGCACGAGGGTCTGGTTGACCGCGAGGTTCACGGACTCGCCGAACGTGCGCCCGGAAATCTCGCCGTCCTCCGCGGTGTTCTCCCTGATCTTGTCGAACACCACGACGGTGTCGTAGAGCGCGTAGGACAGGATCGTCAGGAACCCGATGACGGCGGCGGGCGAGATCTCGAATCCGAACAGCGCGTACACGCCGATCGTGATGACGAGCACGTCGACCAGGCCGATGATGGCGGCGACCGACATCTTCCACGTGCGGAAGTAGATCGCCAGGATCAGGAACGTCAGCGCGAGGAAGATCGCCAGTCCCCACAGCGACTGCCGGGTGACGTCGGCTCCCCAGCTGGGACCGATGAACGAGTAGCTGACTTCGTCGGCGGCGACGTCGAAGCGTTCGGCGAGGGCGGCCGAGACATCCCGGCTCTCCTGATCGGTGAGCTGATCGGTCTGGATGCGGAGGGTGTCGGTGCCGACCGTCACGACCTTGGTGGTCGCGCTGGGGACGACCTCGCGCACGACCTCGCTCGCCAGATCCTGGTCGGGTGTGGCCACGCCGGACACCGTGAACTGCGATCCGCCGGTGAACTCGATCGAGAACTGGATCGGACGCAGCAGCGGTACGAGCGCCGCACCGATGACGAGGATCGCCGCGATGATGAACCACAGGCGTCGGCGGCCCACGAAGGGAACAGAGGTCTTGCCGGTGTAGAGGTCGTTGCCCAGCTGGTTCATGGTGCGCATCAGACGTCACCTTCCTTGCCGGTCGTGCCCGGTCTGCTGTCGCCCGACTTCGCGTCGAGCTCCGCCTGCTTTCGCTCGGCGATGGTCTGGCGCCGCTCGGCTTCGCCGCGCGACTTCTGCGAGCGACGTGCCGCCTGCGTCTTCGCGGTCGCCGGCACCGGGGCACGGAACTGCGCGCGACCGCGGTAGACGGCGCCCAGCGCCTCCGGGTCGAGGCCCGACAGCGGGTGTCCACCGCCGAAGAACCGCGTACGCGCCAGCAGCTGGAGCACGGGGTGGGTGAAGAGGATGAAGATCAGGACGTCGATCGCGGTCGTGAGACCGAGCGTGAACGCGAAGCCCTTCACGTTGGCGTCGGCCAGGATGTACAGCACGATGGCGGCCAGGATGTTGACCGACTTCGAGATGTAGATCGTGCGCTTGGCACGGCCCCAGCCGTCCTCGACGGCGCTGGTGATCGACTTCCCGTCGCGCAGCTCGTCTCGGATGCGTTCGAAGTACACGATGAACGAGTCCGCCGTGAAGCCGATCGTGACGATCAGGCCCGCGACGCCCGCGAGCGACAGACGGAAGCCCATGCGCCACGCGAGGATGCACAGCGTGATGTACGTCAGGACACCCATCACCACCAGCGACGCGATGATCACGGCACCGAGCGCGCGGTAGACGATGAGCGAGTACAGCGCGACCAGAGCGAGACCGATCAGGCCGGCGACGAGACCGATCTGCAGCTGCTGCGAGCCGAGGGTCGCGGAGATCGCATTGGAGCTCTCCACCGAGAAGCTCAGCGGCAGCGCACCGTACTTCAGCTGGTCGGCGAGGGTCTTCGCGGACTCCTGAGTGAAGCTTCCGGTGATGCTCGGCTTGCCGTCGAGGATGACGCCGTTCATCGACGGCGCCGACAGCACGAAGCCGTCGAGCACGAAGGCGAACTGGTTGAGCGGGGCAGTGGCGCCGTAGAGGCGCTGGCTGATCTGTCCGAACGTCTCGGTGCCGTCGCCGTCGAAGGTCAGGTTGACGGCCCACTGGCCGTTGTTCTGCTGCATGCCGAACGTGGCGTCGTCGATCGACGAGCCGTCGAGCTCGACCGGTCCGAGGATGTACTTGATCGTGTTGGACGCGTCGCAGGTGATGAGCGGCTGGTCCTGGGGCGCGTTCGCCGGGTCGTTGGCGGGATCGGCGCAGTCGTACACGAGGAACTGCGCGTAGAGCGAGTCGGTGATCCACGCGGGGTCGCTGCCGTTCGTCGGCGACGTCGTCGGCGTGGAGTTGAGCGACGGATCGGGCGTCGGGTAGGGCGTGGCCGTGCCGTCCTCTCCCACGAAGCTGGTCGCGGGAGCGCCGGTGAACAGGACGGCGCGCAGCTGCAGCTGCGCGGAGGCCTCGATGCGGTTGCGGGTCTCCTCGTCGGCGACGCCGGGGATCTGCACCACGATCTGGTTGCCGGCCTGCGTCGTGACATCGGCCTCGCTGACGCCCGAGGCGTCGATGCGCTGGCGGATGATCGTGGCGGCCTGGGCCATCTGTTCCGCGGACGGCTCGGCGCCGTCGGGCGTGTTCGCCTCGAGGATGATCTGCGTGCCGCCCTGCAGGTCGAGCGCGAGCTCGGGGGCCCACGAGCTGCCCTTGAAGACGTACACGCCGAGGGCGTTGATGCCGAACAGGACGGCGGTGATCACCAGAAGCCAGGTGAGCGCGCGCCAGGCGTGCCGGACGGGGGTGGGAGTGGCCACGAAGGGTCAGCTTTCTCGGGTGCCCGCGAAGGGCGGACGGATCAGGCCTGCGGCTTGGCGCCGGGCTCGGTGTCGGTGTCGGCCGTCTTCTCGGCCTCACGAGCGGCCTTCTCGGCGGCGATCGCGTGGTCGTCGCTGATCGACGTCTCGAAGCCGTTCGCGACATCCGACGCGTACTCGGCCTGGTCTGCCTCGGCCTCGAGGAACTCGTCCTCGGTCACGACGCCCTCGGTGGGGCTGACCACGCGGAGGATGGCCTGGCTGTGCACCTTGATCTCGACGCCCGGAGCGATCTCGACGATCGCGGGCTGGTCGAGGTTCTCGACGTCGTACGCCACGATCGTGCCGTACAGGCCGCCCTGCAGCAGCACCTCGGCACCCGGCACGGTCTGGCGGGCCTTGGTCTCCTGCTCCGCCTTCTGCTTCTGCATGCGGCGACGCGAACTCCAGAACATGAAGATCAGGAGGACGAACAGGATGATGATCAGGCCGTACTGGCCGAAGAAGGTCGCGAGATCCATGGAGTGTGCGGACACCTTTCGGGTTCGGGCGCGCCGTGGGCGGCGCTGCCTCGAAGAAGGGGGTGATGTGGCGAAAGCCTTCAGTGATTATAGGTCATCGAATCTGAGGGCCCCGTCGGGGGCCGCGACGCCCAGATGCGCGTAGGCCTCGGGCGTCGCGACGCGTCCGCGCGGGGTGCGCCCGAGGAATCCGATCCGCACGAGATACGGCTCGACGACGGACTCGATCGTGTCGGATTCCTCGCCCACCGCGACCGCGAGGGTGCTGAGGCCGACGGGACCGCCGCGGAAGCGTCGCACGATCGCATCGAGGACGGCGCGGTCGAGGCGGTCGAGGCCGATCGCGTCGACGTCGTAGAGGGCGAGGGCGTGCCCCGCATCCGTCACCGACACCTCCGAGCCCACCCGCACTCCCCGCGCCGTGCCGGCACCCGTCGACGGTCCGTGCACGAGCGCATAGTCGCGCACACGGCGCAGCAGGCGGTTCGCGATGCGGGGAGTCCCCCGCGACCGTCGGGCGATCTCGACGCGCGCGTCGTCGGCGAGCCGAACGTCGAGACGCTCGGCCGAGCGGCGGACCACCACTTCGAGCTCATCGGTCTCGTAGAACTCGAGGTGCGCGGTGAATCCGAAGCGGTCGCGCAGCGGATTGGGCAGCATCCCGGACCGCGTCGTCGCCCCGACGAGGGTGAACGGCGCGAGGTCGAGCGGGATGCTGGTGGCACCGGCGCCCTTGCCCACCATGATGTCGATGCGGAAGTCCTCCATGGCGAGATACAGCATCTCCTCGGCGGAGCGCGCCATGCGGTGGATCTCGTCGATGAACAGCACTTCGCCGGGGGTCAGGCTCGACAGCAGAGCCGCGAGATCACCGGCGTGCTGGATGGCCGGACCGCTCGAGAGCCGGAGGGGACGCCCGCTCTCGTGCGCGACGATCATCGCGAGGGTCGTCTTGCCGAGACCCGGTGGACCGGACAGCAGGATGTGGTCGGGGGCGCGCTGCTGGATGCGCGCTGCGTCGAGCAGGAGCTGGAGCTGCGCGCGCACCTTCTGCTGTCCGACGAACTCGGCGAGCGACGTGGGACGCAGCGCGCCCTCGATCGCGAGCTCGGTCTCATCGATCGGATCGTCGATGTCGCGCAGGTCATCCACCGACGGACTCCTTGCGCGCGGGCCCGAGCATCGCGAGCGTGAGACGCAGCAGCGCCGAGACGGATGCGCGGTCGGACTCGCCGGCGTCCGCCGCGACGGAGGCGACGGCATCCGCCGCCACGCGCTCCGACCACCCGAGTCCGATCAGCGCCTGCGTCACCTGCACCGCGACAGCGGGGGCCGCCGTAGAGACGCCCGCGACGACGGTCGGCCGGGGAGGGGCGAGCTTGCCGGAGAGCTGCACCACGATGAGCTTGGCCGTCTTGGGGCCGATGCCCGAGACCCGCCGGAAGGGGGCGTCGTCGTCGGCGATGACGGCCTCGGCGATCTGATCCACCGTGAGCGTCGCGAGCACACCGAGGGCGGATTTCGGCCCGACGCCGGTCACCCCGAGCAGCTGGGTGAACACGACGAGCTCTTCGCGGGTCTCGAAGCCGAACAGGGTGAGCGCGTCCTCCCGCACGATGAGGTTCGTGTGCAGGTGAAGGTCGTTCCCGGTGTGCGCGCCGTGGAGGAGCTGCGGCGAGACGAAGACCGACAGGCCGACGCCGCCGACCTCGAGGACGAGCGATTCGGCGTCGACGTGGGCGATGCGCCCCCGCAGCGAGGAGATCATGCAGCGAGCCTACGGAATGCTTCGGAGATTTGTTCGAGCGACACGCACGCCTCAGCGGCGGGTCAGGCGCTCGGCCTCGGCCCACGCGCGCTGGGCGGGCGTCAGAGGGGCGTCGGAGGGGGCCGCGAGTCCGCCGCGCCAGGCATGGCACAGCGCGAGTGCCAGGGCGTCGGCGGCATCCGCCGGCTGGGGCAGAGCGTCCAGACGCAGGATGCGGGCGACCATGGTCTGCACCTGACGCTTGTCTGCTGCGCCGTAGCCCGTGATCGCCGCCTTGACCTCCGTCGGGGTGTGCGTCGCGGCGGGGAGCCCCCGCTCCCCCGCCAAGAGCAGCGCGATCCCGCTCGCCTGCGCCGTCCCCATGACGGTGCTGCGGTTCTGCTGGGCGAACACGCGCTCGACGGCCACGACATCCGGTCGGTGCTCTTCGATCACCGCGCGGATCCCGGCGGCGATCGCGGCGAGCCGCTTCTCGATCGGCGTGCCGGGGTCCGATCGCACGACGCCGACGTGCACGAGCGTCGCGGAGCGGTCGCGCGCGACGTCGACGACGCCCACGCCGCAGCGGGTCAGGCCGGGGTCGACCCCGAGGACGCGAAGGCTGGGCACTCCCCCACGCTAAACGCGACGAGGGCGCGCCCGGGTCAGGCGCGCCCTCGTGCACGGGCTCGGCGGTCGGCGCCGATCCCGCGGAGGTTCAGTCGTCGGCGGCTTCGAGCTCGGCCTGCACCTCGGGGGTGAGGTCGAAGTTGCTGAAGACGTTCTGCACGTCATCGCTGTCTTCGAGGGCGTCGATGAGGCGGAAGACCTTGCGCGCGGTCTCGGCGTCGACCTCCACCTTGAGGTTGGGGACGAACTCGACGTCGGCCGACTCGTAGTCGAGGCCTGCGGCCTGCAGCGCGGCGCGCACCGGCACGAGGTCGGAAGCCTCGGTGGTGACCTCGAAGCCCTGCGCGTGCGGCTCGACCTCTTCGGCGCCCGCTTCGAGCGCCGCCATCATGACGTCGTCCTCCGTGGTGCCCTCGCCGGAGACGACGATGACGCCCTTGCGGGAGAAGTTGTACGCGACCGAGCCGGGGTCGGCGAGCGTGCCGCCGTTGCGCGAGAGGGCGGTGCGCACTTCTGCGGCCGCGCGGTTCTTGTTGTCGGTCAGACACTCGATCAGCAGCGCGACGCCGCTGGGTCCGTAGCCTTCGTACACGATGGTCGTGTACTCGACGGCGTCGCCCCCGATACCCGCACCGCGCTTGACGGCGCGATCGATGTTGTCGTTGGGGACCGACGTCTTCTTCGCCTTCTGGATGGCGTCGTACAGCGTCGGGTTGCCTGCGATATCGGCTCCGCCGAGCTTCGCGGCGACCTCGATGTTCTTGATGAGCTTGGCGAAGGACTTCGCACGGCGGCCGTCGATCACGGCCTTCTTGTGCTTGGTCGTCGCCCACTTGGAGTGGCCGGACATGACGACAAGTCTATTCCGACTGCTCGTCCGCCCGCGCAGATCTCGGCGCAGGGGCGGTTGCAGCGGGGGCGGTTGTATCAGGACTCCACCCGGAGAACACTTCGTGGCATGGACGAACGACAGCGTGCGCTCGACGCCGCGCATACGGCATCCCTCGCCTTCCTCGATTCCCTCGTCGATCGACCGGTCTGGCCCCGCGTGGGGATCGACCACATGATCGACGTGTTCGGCGGCGACCTTCCCGACGAGGGGATGGATGCCGCGACCCTCGTCACCGACCTCGCCGAGCGCGCCGGACCGGGCCTCGTCGCGATCCCCGGCGGCCGCTTCTTCGGCTTCGTGATCGGCGGCACCCTCCCCGCCGCGCTGGCCGCGGACTGGCTCGTGTCGACCTGGGACCAGAACTCGGGATCGAGCACCCTCACACCGGCGACCGTGGCCCTCGAGCGGGTGGCCGGCGAATGGGTGTGCGATCTTCTGGGTCTGCCGGCAGGAGCCGCCGTCGGCTGGGTCACGGGAGCGCAGGTGTCGAACGTCGTGTGTCTCGCCTCGGGGCAGCACGCCGTCCTCCGGCGTGCGGGATGGGATATCACGGTGCAGGGACTGCGCGGAGCGCCGTCCGTGCGATTCGTCGTCGGTGCGGACCGACATGGCTCGATCGACCGCGCAGCGCGGTTCTGCGGCATCGGATCGGCGGAGTTCACGGTCGTGCCGTCCGACGACCAAGGCCGGATGCTGCCGACCGCGTTGGAGGACGCTCTCGCGGGAGACCGCGGAATCCCGACGATCATCTGCCTGCAGGCCGGGGAGGTGCACACGGGCGCCTTCGACCCGTTCGGCGAGCTGATCGAGATCGCGCGGCGGCTGGCGAACGTGTGGGTCCACATCGACGGTGCGTTCGGCCTCTGGGCGGCGGCATCCGACGACCTCCGGGAGCTCACCCTCGGCATGGAGGGCGCCGACTCGTGGACGACGGACGCCCACAAGACGCTCAACGTGCCCTACGACTGCGGCATCGCCGTCGTGCGCGACCCCGCAGATGCGATCGCGATGTTCCGCACGGGCGGCGACTACCTCATGTTCACGAGCCTCGATCCGTGGGACGTGAATCCCGAGCTGTCGCGGCGCGCCCGCGGAGTGCCCGCCTGGGCGGCGCTGCGGGCCCTCGGTCGCCGCGGCGTGGGTGGGCTCGTGGACCGCCTGCACCGCAACGCCCTGCGGCTCGCGGCCGGTCTCCGCGACATTCCTGGCGTGTCGATCGTGAACGACGTGCCGTACACGCAGGTGATGTTCCGCCTCGATACCGACGAGGCGACGCAGGCCTTGGGCGCAGCGATCCTCGTCGAGGGGACGGCGGCTCTCACGGGTGCCCAGTGGCGCGGAGCGGCGGCGCTCCGCTGCTCGATGTCGTCGTGGGCGACGACGTTCGACGATGTCGACCTGACCGTCGCCGCGATCGGGCGGCTGGTGACCGGGATGCGATGAGCCGCTCCGCGGGTGGGATGATCGGGGAGTGAAGATCCTCTCGATCCAGTCGGCCGTCGCCTTCGGTCACGTCGGCAACTCGGCCGCCGTGTTCCCCCTCCAGCGCATCGGCGTCGAAGTGCTCCCGGTCTACACCGTGAACTTCTCGAACCACACCGGCTACGGAGCCTGGCGAGGTCCGCTCATCTCCCCCGCCGACGTCGCCGACGTGATCGCCGGCATCGAGGACCGCGGGGTGTTCCCCGAGATCGATGCGGTGCTGTCGGGCTACCAGGGCAGCGAAGGCATCGGCGACGTCATCGTCGACGCCGTGGCACGCGTCAAGGCGGCCAACCCGAGCGCGATCTACGCCTGCGATCCGGTCATGGGGAATGCGAAGTCGGGATGCTTCGTGGCCCCGGCGATCCCTGTCCTCCTCCGCGAGAAGGTCGTGCCCGCCGCCGACCTCATCACCCCCAACCAGTTCGAGCTCGGCTTCCTGACCGGCACGGAACCCGATTCGATCGAGTCCACGCTCGCCTCGGTCGACGCCGCACGCGCAATGGGTCCGCGCACCGTCCTCGTCACGAGCGTCGAGCGGCCCGACCGTGATCCGGAGACGATCGAGATGCTCGCGGTCGACGACTCCGGCGCATGGATCGTGCAGACGCCCCTGCTTCCGATGAAGGCCAACGGATCGGGCGACGTCACGGCCGCGCTGTTCACGGCGCACTACCGCGCCACCGGCGATGCAGCCGATGCGCTGGCACGGACGGTGTCCAGCGTGTTCGATCTGCTCGAGAAGACGCATCTCTCGGGTCAGCGCGAACTGCAGCTGGTCGAGTCGCAGGGGGCGTACGCCCATCCTCGCCTGCAGTTCGCCGTGCGTCAGGTCCGCTGATGAGCTCCGAGGGCGATTCCGCTCACATCCTCGAGGTGATCACGGGCAGCCGATTCGCCGACGCGGTGCCCGGGCGCGTGACGATCGTGCGCGTGCCTCCGCCCGCCGGTCGACGCCGCTACCAGGAGTGCGAGATCGAGCTGCTGGCCGAGGCATCCGGAATCGCCCCGCGCACCGTCGTCATGACGGTCGTCTTCGATTCCCGGCGGTGGCCCGACGCCGGCCGCGTGCTCCCCGCACGCATCTCCGTGCGACACCACGACGCGGTCGACGTGAACTGGGACGCACTCGGGGGCTGACGGCTCGACTCAGTCGTCCCAGGCCGCCGCGACGGCCTCGCGCACGTCCCCCAGCAGCTGCGGCAGCGCTTTGGTGCGGGCGATGATCGGGAAGAAGTTCGCGTCGGCGCTCCATCGCGGCACGATGTGCTGGTGCAGGTGCTCGTCGACGCCGGCGCCCGCCACGGCTCCCTGATTCATGCCGATGTTGAAGCCGTCGCACCGTGAGACCCTGCGGAGCACGCGCATGCCCTGCTGGGTGAGCGCGCCGATCTCGGCGATCTCCTCGGGAGTCGCCTGGTCGTAGGTCGCGACGTGACGGTACGGACACACGAGCAGATGGCCGGAGTTGTACGGGAAGAGGTTCAGCAGCACGTACGCGGTCCGGCCCCGCGCGACGATGAGGCCCGCCTCGTCGGACTTGTCGGGAGCCGCGCAGAACGGGCAGTCGTCGCGCAGCACCTGCGGGCCCGCCTGGATGTACGCCATCCGGTGCGGAGTCCACAGACGCTGGAAGGCATCGGGCACGCCGGCGAACCCTTCGACGGGCTCGGGGTCCGGGACCTCGGCCCCTGATCCTGAGACCTCGGTCCCTGAGCCCGTCGAAGGGTCGCTCACGCGAGATCCTCGGCGGTGTTGACGAGCGTCTTGGCCGCGATGGCGTGCCGGATGCGGCGCACCGCGTCGGCGATCGGAACGCCGTTCTCCTGCGAGCCGTCGCGGAAGCGGAACGACACGGTGCCCGCGTCGCGATCGGCGGCGCCGGCGATCAGCATGATCGGCACCTTCTGCGTCGTGTGGGTGCGGATCTTCTTCTGCATCCGGTCGCTGCTGTGGTCGAGCTCGGCGCGCACGCCGTCGGCCTTCAGCTGCACGACGACTTCGCCGAGGTAGTCCGCGAAATCGTCGGCGATCGGGATGCCGACGACCTGCACGGGTGCGAGCCAGACCGGGAACGCGCCCGCGTAGTGCTCGAGCAGGATCGCGAAGAACCGCTCGATCGATCCGAACAGGGCGCGGTGGATCATGATCGGGCGGTGCTTCTCGCCGTCGGGGCCGGTGTACTCGAGGTCGAAGCGCTCGGGGAGGTTGACGTCGACCTGCACGGTCGACAGCTGCCACGTGCGGCCGATCGCGTCCTTCGTCTTCAGGTCGATCTTCGGACCGTAGAAGGCGGCCTCACCCGGCACCTCGGTGACCTTCAGACCGCTGGCGTGCGCGACGTTGCGCAGCGCACTCGTCGAATACTCCCAGAACTCGTCCGAGCCGATCCACTTCGACTTCTCGTCGTCGCGCATCGACAGCTCGAGCTCGAAGTCCTCGAGTCCGAAGTCGCGCAGCATCGAGATGACGAACTCCAGAACGCGGGTGGTCTCCCCCTCGAGCTGGTCGGGCGTCACGAACAGGTGCGAGTCGTCCTGCGTGAACCCGCGCACGCGGGTGAGGCCGTGGATCGTCCCCGACAGCTCGTTGCGGTACACCGTCCCGTTCTCCGCGAGGCGCATCGGGAGGTCGCGGTAGCTGCGGCCCCGCTCCTTGTAGATGAGGATGTGCATCGGGCAGTTCATCGGCTTCAGGTAGTAGTCGATGCCGGCCTTGGTGATCTCGCCGTTCTCGTCGCGCTCCTCGTCCATGTGGATGGGCGGGTACATGCCCTCCTTGTAGGTGACGAGGTGGTTGGACTGCAGGAAGAGATCCTGCTTCGAGATGTGGGGCGTGTAGACGTACGTGTAGCCGCCCTCGATGTGGCGCTTGCGGGCGTGCTGCTCCATCTCGCCGCGCACGATGCCGCCGCGGGGATGCCAGACCGACAGGCCAGATCCGATCTCGTCCGGGAACGAGAAGAGGTCGAGCTCCTTGCCGAGCTTGCGGTGATCGCGCTTGGCGGCTTCCTCGAGGCGCTCCTGATAGGCGCGCAGCTCGTCCTTCGTCGGCCAGGCCGTGCCGTAGATGCGCTGCAGCTGGGGGTTCTTCTCGCTCCCCCGCCAGTACGCGCCGGCGACGCGGGTGAGGTCCCAGCCGTTGCCGATGTAGCGCGTGCCGGGCACGTGGGGTCCGCGGCAGAGGTCCTTCCACACGGTCTCGCCGTTGCGGTCGACGTTGTCGTAGATCGTCAGCTCGCCGGCGCCGACCTCCACGGAGGCGCCCTCGGTCTTCGCGATCTCGGTCCCTGAGCCCGCCGAAGGCCCCTTGAGCCCGATCAGCTCGAGCTTGAACGGCTCGTCGGCCAGCTCTGCGCGCGCCTCGTCGTCGGTGACGACGCGGCGGACGAAGCGCTGGTTCTCGCGGACGATCCGCTCCATCTCCTTCTTGATCGCCTTGAGGTCCTCCGGCGTGAAGGGCTCGTCGACGCCGAAGTCGTAGTAGAAGCCGTTCTCGATCGGCGGACCGATGCCGAGATCCGACTGCGGTCGGATGCGCTGCACGGCCTGGGCGAGCACGTGCGCCGACGAGTGGCGCAGGATGCCGAGGCCTTCGGGGCTGTCGACCAGGACGGGCTCGACGACATCGGTCTCCTGCACGAGGGTCGCGAGGTCTTTCAGCTCTCCGTTCACGCGCAGGGCGACGACGGAGCGGTCGGGGAAAAGTGCGAAGCCGTCGGCGGGGTAGGCCGCGTCCGACGGGATGACGACGTCAGTCAAGGGAACTCTCCAGAGGATGCGTGGATTCCAGGCTACCGTCGGCGCGCGGATGCGCCGCGGCGGTGCTCAGCTTCGGACGCGCTGGCGTCCTGCCCGCTCAGGCCTGCGGAGTTCGCGTGCCGGTGACGGCGACGACGGTCGCGACGTGCCGGCGGAGTTCCATGTGGCCATGGTACCCGCGCGGACGGGGATGATGGATGCCGTGAAGCTCGCGATCGTCGGCGGTGTGCTGCTCGTCCTCGGCGGGCTGGCGATGGCGCTCGGCCTGCTCCCCGCCTCGGACGCCCTCGTGATCGCCGACCGCGTGTGGCCGATCCTGCTGTTCGTCGTCGCCGTGACGATCGTCGCCGAGCTCGCCGCAACCGCGGGCGTGTTCGACGTCGCAGCCTCCTGGCTCGCCCGCGTCGCGAAGGGGCGTACGTGGGTGCTGTGGCTGCTCGTCGTGGTGCTGGCGATCGCCGTGACGGCGTTCCTCTCGCTCGACACCACGGCGGTGCTGCTGACGCCCGTCGTGGTCGCCGTCGCCCGCGCCCATCGCCTCGATCCGCTTCCCTTCGCGTTCGCGACGGTGTGGCTGGCCAACACGGCATCCCTGTTCCTTCCCGTGTCCAACCTGACCAACCTGCTCGCCGTCGAGCGGGTCGGTGCGGGGCATGCGGGCTCGTTCGTCGCGCTCCTGGGGCTTCCCGCCCTCGTCGCCGTCGTCGTCACCTGTGCCGTGCTCGTCCTCGTGCACCGCCGTGCGCTGCGCGGCTCCTACGCCCCGGCACGGCCCCCCGTGGTCTCCGACCGCGTGCAGCTCGTGGTCGCGGCGTCCGTCGTCGTCGTGCTCCTGCCGCTCCTGGTGAGCGGACTGCCTCCCTGGATGCCGGCACTCGCCGCGGCGGTCGTCCTGGGCATCCTCTTCGCGTGGCGGTCGCCGGGTGCGCTGCGCTTCGCGCTCGTGCCGTGGCAGCTCGTGGTGTTCGCGGCGGGGCTCTTCCTCGCCGTCGGAGCCCTGGAGGCGCTCGGATCGGGTGCGGTGGTCGCGGCCGCCACGGGCACGGGAGACGACCTGCTGTCGCTGTGGCAGCTCTCGGGTGTCGGGATGCTGGGCGCGAATGCGATCAACAACCTGCCGGCGTACCTGGCGTTCGAGTCCTCGGCCGACTCCCCGGCGCGGCTGGCCGCGCTCCTGATCGGTGTCAACGCGGGCCCGCTCATCACACCGTGGGCGTCCCTCGCGACGCTGCTCTGGCACGCCCGGCTCACGGCCGTGGGCATCGACGTGCCGTGGCGGCGCTACGTGCTCCTCGGGCTGATCACGGCGCCGCTCGTGGTGGGCCTCTCCGTCATCCCGCTGGCGCTGTTCTGATTCCGCTCGCGCGGCAGCTCTCGACCGTGCTGCGCATCTTCGCGCCGCGCGCAGGACCCGACAGCCTCGGTGTGCGGAATTCAGCCGACGGTGAGGTCGACCTGGATCTCACCGGCGATGCGTTCGAGCGCGCCGGTCGCCTCCGCAGCGTCGACACCGGACGGGATGTGCGCGCTCACGGTCGCCTCGAACAGCGTCCCGCCCGACATGGGCGCTTCCAGCGTGCGACTCGTGAAGCGGTCGATGCTGAGACCGTGGTCGACGAGGGCGCGGGTGATGTCGCGCACGATGCCGGGGTGGTCGTTGCCGAGCACGGTGAACGACAGCTTCTCCCCCGCCGGCGCGGCCGCTCCCCTGCTCGCGTGCGGAGTGATGTACAGAAGCCCGTCGAGGCTCTTCAGCTCCTCGGTCAGGGCCGCGAGCGAATCGTCCGGAACCGAGATCAGCACGATCCCCGCGAACGCCCCGGCGAGCTCGGCGAGCTCACTGCGCTCCCAGTTGCCGCCGTGGGTGGCCACGGCATCCGCCAATGAACGGACGAGTCCTGCCCGGTCGTCTCCGACCAGGGTGAGCACGAGCTGAGCCATGCCGTGAGCCTAGCGCTGTGCGTCGGCGATGGACCGGCGGACGCCCGTTCGGCGCAGGGCGAGCACGGCGACCGCGTAGGCCGCTGCCCCGAGGAGCGCCAGGCGCACGTCGAGGCCGAGCTCCATGACCAGGAACGCGGGGACGAAGGCGAGCAGCACCCCGAGCGCGACCGCACCTGTCCGCGGCGCCGGGGGCAGCGACGGCATCGCCTCCCACCGCGCGACGACGAGGGAGAGGGCGTAGAGCAGACCCATCACCACGAGGAACATCGGGATCCGGCTCCACCACCACGCGGCCGTCGCCGGGGCTGGTGCCGCACCCGGGATGAGGAGCGTGAGTCCGGTCACCGCGAGGATCACTGGAAGGTGCCAGAGGTAGATCGTCATGAGGCGGCCGCCGACGATGAAGACGACCCCCTGGGCCACGCGATGCCGCATCAACGCCGTGAGCGGATCCTTGAGCAGTCGCAGGATGCAGGCCTGCGCGAGTCCGAGAACGACCAGCGGCAGAGTCGGCGGGTTGAGGTTCTCGAGCATGCTCACGTCGTACGGACCGAGGGCGGTCAGCGGCCACAGGGCGAGATAGCACGCGATGGCGATCACGACGAGGACGGGGCCGCGGAGGCGGTCGAACACCCCGCGGAAGTACAGGATGCCGAACTGCTGGCACAGGAGCCAGACGAAGGCGAGGTTGAACAGCCCGATGTCTTCGAGTCCCGTCGAGTAGCGGAGCGCATCGACCCCGACGACGGCGACGGCGAGCACGACCACGGTGAGGCGCGGGGCCGCGGCATCCCGTCTCATCATGAGGGGGACGGATGCCTGGCACAGGAGGTAGGCCGCGAGGAACCACAGGGGCGATCCCGCACCGACGGCGGCCGCGGCGACGATGTCGGGGGCGAGTCCGAGGAGTGAGGCGGCAGTCAGGACGACGGCGAAGAACACGAACAGCGGAAGTGCCGGCTGAGCCAGGCGCAGGGCGCGGCCCCGCACGAAGGCGGTCGCCGTGCCGCCCCGGGCGGTGTGCGAACGCCATCCCGCTGCCGACGCGAATCCGCCCACCACGAAGAAGAGCGGCATGATCTGACCCGCCCATGTGGCGGCCGGGAACCAGGGCTGGAGCTCTGCGGGCCGCGTGACGACGAGCGCGCCGTCGGGCCCGGCGCCGATGCCCACCTGCACGAGGTGGATGACGACGACCAGCAGCACGCACGTGACGCGCGCGAGATCGAGGGTGAGGTCGCGCGTGGCCAGATCGATCTCGGGCGGGGCGGTCCGGGTCATGGCACCTCCGTGGGCTGCTCGCACCCGAATGTACGGCAGGAGCCCTCCTCGTGCGGGCGGCGACGCGTGCTGTGGAGAAGTCGGAGCGCCACCATCGCCGCAGACTCGGGCGGGAACGAAAAAACCCCCGGGAATCCGGGGGTTTCTTGGTGCGCGATACTGGGATCGAACCAGTGACCTCTTCCGTGTCAGGGAAGCGCGCTACCGCTGCGCCAATCGCGCCTGTACAGGCTGTTCAGTTGTCCGGCGAGGTGGCGACGGGATTCGAACCCGTGTAAACGGCTTTGCAGGCCGGTGCCTAGCCGCTCGGCCACGCCACCATGTGGTTCGACCCACGTGTCGTGATCTCTCGAGAGAGATCCCCGCACTCGAGCGGATGACGAGATTCGAACTCGCGACCCTCACCTTGGCAAGGTGATGCGCTACCACTGCGCTACATCCGCGTGACCCTGGTTTCCCCGGGCACTTGATCGACTTTAGCCGACGAATGCCGGAGCGCAAAACCGACACGATGTCGCGCGTGTCACCTCTCCCGGTTCGTGACCTGCCCCCGGCATCCGGTACTATCGAGACTCGGTCCTCCGGGATCACGGGCGATTGGCGCAGTTGGTAGCGCGCTTCCTTCACACGGAAGAGGTCATCAGTTCGAGTCTGGTATCGCCCACCACCGAGACCCGCGTCACGACGCGGGTCTCTTGTGTTTCCGGGCCCACCCTGCGCGCGTGCCGGGAGGCGGACTCCACCGGCGTGCGCAGCATCCGCCTCCTTCGTCGTCAGACCCCGCGGGGGCGCCGCCGCGCGACGAGGGCGAGCGCACCCAGGACGAGAGAGGCGATCGCCGCTCCCACGCCGGCCCAGAGCTGCTGCCCGCCGGTGGCGGCGAGCTCCTGCGGGGTGACCGATCCGCTGCCCTCGGTGAGGGGCTTCTCCTCGGGTGTCGGATCGACCTCGGGGTCGACGATCTCGGGAACGATCTCGTCGGGCGTGCGGGCGGATGCCGCGTCGGTCGCGGTCAGCACGTGCGATTGACCGAGAGCGGATGCCGCGGCGATGTAGCGCTCGCCGATGGACTGCCCCGGCAGGAACGCGCCCGCGCGGGTGGGGTCTGCGAAGTCCGCCGACGCCGTGGCCGGGCTGGTGACCGCTCCGACGAGCGACTCCTGCGTGTAGACGACCGAGGCGGACGCGCCGGGGGCGAGGGTCGTCGGGAAGTCGTCGCCGGCGAAGCCGTCGTCCGAGACGGTGAGGCCGGTGAGGGTCAGGTTGCCCGTGTTGGTGACGGTCGTGCGCCACCGCACGTCGGATCCGCGCGGCACCAGGACGTCCTTCCCCCACGCGGCGTCGTCGGCCGGGTCGCAGAGTCCGTCGATGCAGACCTCGCGCAGCACCGAAAGACCGGGCTGGGCAACCGCGATGTAGGCCGAGTCGGCGGATGAGATCCGCACGCCGGGGTTCGGCGTTGTACCCGTGTTGACCCCGGGCACGTTGCCGTACCAGACGCGCACCGGCCGGGTGTCGGCCGTGAAGGGGCCGAGCACCTTGTCGCCGGTGAAGATGAACTTCCCGGGTGCGCCGGCATCGACGTTGTCCAGGGGGATGCGCTTCCACCACGAGCCGTCGAACGGCACGGCGCCGTCGCCGGGATCGGTGGCGTACTGCTCCGCCATCTCCGGCGGCGTGCCGAAGCTCGTGAGGTCCCACGCACCGTCGACGTCGCCCCAGACCGTGCTGGAAACGCTGCATCCGGCACTCGTCCCGAAGTATCGGATGCTGTCTCCGTCAGAGATCCAGGTGGTGATGTTCGCATCACTCCCGACGCTGCCCGCGCTGGCCGCATTGCTGCGTGGAGTGAAGCCGTTGACGAAGGCGGCGGACGAGCGCTGCTCGTCGTCCTCCGCCATCGTGGTGTCGTCCCAGCACCACATCCGATCCTTGGAGATCGTGTAGCGCGTCGCCGGCTCCAGCGTGAGGGGCGCAAGCGTGGGCACCTCGGCAGCGACGGGCGCGTACGAATCGTCCGCGACGGCCGCGGTGGTGAGGGCGGACGTACCGCCCGCGACGAGAAGGCCGATGAGGCCGAGTGACAGTGTGCGCGCCGGGCGCGCGGAAATGGTGTTCAAGAGCGTCTCCCCCGAGGAATGTCGTCTCCGCGGGCGATCCGGCGGAGCGAAGTCGATCATTCGACGTTGTCAGGCGCGGCGGTCGCCGGTCGCTCGAGAGGAGGTGGTGCCGTGCGCGCCCATCGAGGTGCAGTAGTGACGAGCCCTCGCTTGCGTACTCGCCGCGCTCGATTGCGTACCGGCCGAAAGCGGGGTCTACTCCCCCACGCTCCAGCCGTAGCGACGCTGGAGGGCCGCCGCGATCCGCGTGAACCGATCGAGGTCGAGAGCGGATGCCTCTCGGCGCATCCCGTTCGCATGCACGCTGTACAGCTGCTCGATGTCGACCCATGACGGCCGGCCCTGGGAATCCCACGGACCCGACCCGATCGAGAGGAAATCGCGATCGCCTTCGTGCGCCTTGCTCGTGAGCCGCACGGCGTACACGCGGTCGGCGCTCTGACGGCCGATCACGAGCACCGGTCGGTCTTTGCCGCGGCCGTCGTTCTCGGCGTAGGGCACCCAGGTCCACACGACCTCACCGGCATCCGGATCCCCGTCGCGATCCGGGGCGTACGTGATCCGCAGGCCGTTGCGGCCCGGCGGCGGGATCTCGACGGTCGCGATCGCGGCGTCGGCGCGTGCGGCGCGCTGCAGCTGCTCGTCGAGCACCGGCAGTCCGCCCGCGGCCACGTTGACGACGCCCGGCGCCGCCGCACGGAAGAAGCCCTTGATCCGATCGAGGAGGGTCGTTCTCTGAGCCACCTGCCCACCCTCTCACGTGCCCCCGCCCGGCGCACGCGAGAGGGGCGCCGCGCGAACGCGACGCCCCTCTGCTGCTGTGTGCGAGGAAGTGGAACCGATCAGGCGATCTGGTCGGCGAGCTTGTAGCCCTCTTCGCCGTGGACGACGGTGTCGACTCCGGCGATCTCGTCCTCGTTGGTGACGCGGAAGCCGATCGTCTTCTCGATGATCGTGCCCAGGACCCAGGCGACGGCGAACGAGTAGAGCAGGACGGCGCCGGCCGAGAGGAACTGGACGATCAGCTGGTCGGCGTTGCCGCCGAGGAACAGGCCCGTGCCCGTGGCGAAGAAGCCGAGGTACAGGGTTCCGATGAGGCCGCCGACGAGGTGGATGCCGACGACGTCGAGCGAGTCGTCGAAGCCGAGCTTCCACTTGAGCTCGACCGCGAGGGCGCAGACGACACCGGCCACGAGGCCGAGGAGGAGCGCCCAGCCCGGTGCGAGTGCGTAGCACGCGGGGGTGATGGCGACCAGGCCTGCGACGGCTCCGGACGCAGCGCCGACCGACGTGGCCTTGCCGTCCTTGACCTTCTCGATGATGACCCAGCCGAGGATCGCCGCGGCGGTGGCGCCGAGCGTGTTGATCGTGATGAGGCCGAGTCCGTCCATGCCGACCGTCGCCGCAGCGCCGCCGTTGAAGCCGAACCAGCCGAACCACAGGATCGCCGCGCCCAGGAGCACGAGGGGCACGTTGTGCGGCTTCTGGATGCCCTTCTGGAAGCCGATGCGCTTGCCGAGGACGAGCGCCAGCGCGAGGGCGGCGGCACCGGCGTTGATGTGGACGGCCGTGCCGCCCGCGTAGTCGATCGTGGTGGTGGAGAGGCCCAGCAGACCACCGAGGTTGCCGATCCAGCCGGTCATCCCCTCGTCGTTGAAGCCCCAGACCCAGCCGGCGACCGGGAAGTAGACGATGGTGGCCCAGATGGCCGCGAAGATCATCCACGCGCCGAACTTGGCGCGGTCGGCGATGGCGCCGGAGATCAGTGCGACCGTGATGATCGCGAAGGTCGCACCGTACGCGACGCCGGCGAGGCCGTCGCCCTGCGTGCCGAGGCTGCCCTCAGCGAGCTTGGTGAGACCGAAGTCCGAGAAGGGGTTGCCGAGCACGCCGGGGATGAGGTTTCCCTCGCCGGGGCTCACGGTGCCCATGTTGAATCCGTAGAGGATCCAGAGAACGCCGATGAGTGCGATGGCGCCGAAGCTCATCATCATCATGCTGACGACGCTCTTCGCCTTGACGAGACCGCCATAGAAGAACGCCACGCCCGGCGTCATGAAGAGCACCAGCGCTGTCGCGGTGATGTACCAAGCGAGATTTCCGCTGTCCATGAGAATCCTCATCCAATGTGTCGTGTTACTCGAGGGGCGCCGAGGTGGCCGCAGGTCGGGTCGCGGCACTTCGGGCTGGGCCCAAGTTTCACGACACACCGTTTCGAACGGCGTGCGTGTCGTGTTTCGCAACGGTTACGCGGGTGCCCCCTGCGTAAACATCACGTTTCGGGATGCCGTCAGTCGGCCCCCGAACCCCTCTCACTCGTGTGTGAGGGCGTTGAGCCGTGAGACGGCCCTGAGGTACTTCTTGCGATATCCGCCGGCCAGCATCTCGTCTCCGAAGACTTCGTCGAGAGGGCGTCCGGAGGCCCGGATGGGGATCTGCGCGTCATACGCGCGGTCGATGAAGGCCACCAGGCGCAGCGCGCTCGACTGGTCGACGAGCTGGTGCACGTCGCGCAGGCCGATGACGTCGAGCCCGTCGAGCAGACGGATGTACCGGCTGGGGTGCACACGGGCGAGGTGGTCGATCAGCGAGTCGAACGCGTCGTCGGACACCACGCCGCGCGTCGCGGCATCCGCGATCGCCGTCGGATACTCGTCGTCGGCCAGCGACACCGCGTGCCCGTCGAGCGCGCGCTGACGGTAGTCGGTGCCGTCGATGCGGAGCGTCTCGAAGCTCGCCGACATCGCGTGGATCTCGCGGAGGAAGTCCTGGGCCGCGAAACGCCCCTCGCCGAGGGCATTCGGCGGGGTGTTGGACGTCGCCGCCAGCTTCGTTCCCGTCGCGACGAGCTCGCCCAGCAGCCGGGTCATCACCATCGTGTCGCCGGGATCGTCGAGTTCGAACTCGTCGATGCACAGCAGGTCGGAGCCGCGGAACAGGTCGACGGTGTTCTTGTAGCCCAGTGCGCCCACCAGCGCGGTGTACTCGATGAACGAGCCGAAGTACTTCCGCCGGGCGGGCATGTCGAGATAGACGGCGGCGAGCAGGTGGGTCTTGCCGACGCCGAAGCCGCCGTCGAGGTACACGCCCGGCTTGGGCTCGGGCCCCTTCTTGGGGCGTCGGAAGAATCCGCCCTTCGCGGCGGGAGCCCCCTGGCCGCAGAAGGCCAGGAGGGTGTCCTTCGCTTCCTGCTGCGACGGGAAGGCAGGGTCGGCACGGTATGTGTCGAACGTCGCGTCGTCGAACTGCGGAGGCGGAACGAGCGCGGCGACCATCTCGGCCCCCGAGACCTGCGGAGCGCGCTCGGAGAGATGGACGATGCCGGTGGAGGTCATGCGGTGATCCTGTGTCGCAGGGTGACGGCGGGAATGCGGTACCCCGCCGGGGAATCTAGGGTCGGAGTCGACGGTTCCACCCTACCGTCGCCCATCGATCCCCGACCCGAGGAGCCCCCAGTGACCGTCGAGACCGACACGTCGTCCGCCAAGTTCGCCGAATACTCCGAGCCGGGTCGCCTCGTGACGGGCGAGTGGCTCGAGGCGCGCCTCGGCACGCCCGGACTCGTCGTGATGGAATCCGACGAGGATGTGCTCCTCTACGAGACCGGTCACATCCCGGGAGCCGTGAAGGTCGACTGGCACACCGAGCTGAACGACCCCGTCGTGCGCGACTACGTCGACGGCGCGGGTTTCGCCGAGCTGCTCAGCCGCAAGGGCATCGCACGCGACGACACCGTCGTGATCTACGGCGACAAGAACAACTGGTGGGCCGCCTACGCGCTCTGGGTGTTCTCGCTGTTCGGACACGAGGACGTGCGTCTCCTCGACGGCGGCCGCGACAAGTGGATCGCGGAGGGACGGCCGATCACGACCGACAAGACCGTGCGTCCGACGACCGAGTACCCCGTCGTCGAGCGCGACGACTCGGTTCTGCGCGCCTACAAGGAGGACGTGGTGGCGCATCTCGGCCGCGGATCGCTCATCGACGTGCGCTCCCCGGAGGAGTACGACGGCACCCGCACGTCCGCCCCGGCCTATCCCGAGGAGGGCGCGCTGCGCGCCGGGCACATCCCGACGGCGCAGAGCGTGCCGTGGGCGCGGGCGGTCGCCGAGGACGGCGGCTTCAAGTCCCGCGCCGAGCTCGACGCGATCTACCGCGACGGGGCCGGACTGCGCGACGGCGACGAGATCGTCGCGTACTGCCGCATCGGCGAGCGGTCGAGCCACACGTGGTTCGTGCTCAACCACCTGCTCGGCTTCGAGAACGTGCGCAACTACGACGGCTCGTGGACCGAGTGGGGCAGCGCTGTGCGGGTTCCGATCGTCACGGGATCCGAGCCCGGCACGGTCTAGCCCTCCGCGCGGTCCGCGCGCCCGGCGCTCGCACCGTACGCGTGGGAGGATGGGGGCGATGACCGACACCGCCCTCCCCTCCCGCCTCGCCGAGATCCGCGAGGAGTTCCTCGAGCTCCCCGAGCCCGAGCGTCTCGAGCTGCTTCTCGAATTCGCGAACGACCTCCCGGACATCCCCGAGGAGTACGCGGGGCACCCCGAGCTGCAGGAGCGGGTCGTCGAATGCCAGTCGCCGGTCTACATCGTCGTCGACGTCTCCGCCGACGACGTCGTGGCGATGCATGCCACCGCGCCGCGCGAGGCGCCGACGACGCGGGGGTTCGCGAGCATCCTCGCGCAGGGTCTCACCGGACTCACCGCCGACGAAGTGATCGGCATCCCCGACGACTTCCCGCAGTCCATCGGCCTCACGCGCGCCGTGTCGCCCCTGCGCATCGCCGGCATGACGGGGATGCTCCTGCGCGCGAAGCGTCAGGTGAAGGCGAAGCGCGCGGCCTGACCGCAGACGTCAGCCGCTCGCCGCGGGCGCCGTCACGCGGCGGTCGATCCAGGTGCGGATGCGGTCGCTCCACCGCTCCTGGTCGTAGTTCCACAGCTTCGTGTGGCGGGCGACCTCGAACACTTCGAGCTCGACGAGGTCGGGACGCGCGAGGACGAGGTCGTGCGACGCATCCGAGGGCACGAAGCCGTCGTCGTCGGAGTGCAGGATGAGCACCGGATGCCGCAGCTCCGCCGCACGCTTGACGACGTCGAGGCGATCGAACGGGATCGCCGCGCCCGAACCGACGACGGGCGTCGCCCAGTCGGCCGCGAGGGCCCCGATCGCCAGGCCCGCGACGGTGTGCGGGACCCGCATGAGCTTCGCCTGATAGTCGAGGACGACCCGCCAGTCGACCACGGGGGAATCGACGATGATCCCGGCGATCAGGTCGCGGTGGGCCGAGTTGAGCGCGACCTGCAGCACGATCGCGCCGCCCATCGACCAGCCCATGAGCAGGACGCGCTTCGCGCCGCGGCGGCGGGCGAAGCCGAGCGCGGCATCCACGTCGCGCCACTCGGTGGCGCCGAGGGCGTACGTGCCGGCGCGGCTGCGCGGCGCCTCGCCGTCGTTGCGGTACGACACCACGAGGCTCGAGAAGCCGAGGGAATGGAACAGCGGAACGGCACGGAGGCACTCCGCCCGTGTGGTGCCGCGTCCGTGCACCTGGATGACCCACGTGTCGGTCTCGGCGGCGGCATCCGGATCGGCGGGGAAAAGCCAGGCCGGGCACGGTCCGAGCGGTGAGCCGACGAGTTCGGGGCTGAAGGGGAGGTGGAGCTCTTCCGGGCGGGAGAAGTACCACCCGCTGAAGGCGGCATCCGGTGACAGGCGCGAACGGCCGTCCACCTCGGTCAGGAGCTTGCGCTTCACCGACGTGTCGTCCTCCGCGAGCACGGACCCGAGCTTGAGATACGCCTCGGTGCCGCTCGTGAAGAGGCCGTAACGGCCGGGGAGTCCGGTGTCGGCCGTTCGCGACAGCGTGATCGTCTGCGCGGCGGTGTCGAGCGAGAGGATGCGGGTGTCGGCGACCCGCAGCGCCGGGGTCACGACCTGGCGGGCCAGACGCACCGAGAAGAACGCGAGGACCGACAGCACACCGGCCAGCGCGAGGCTCAAGCCTGCGACGGCTGCGCGGAGCGTGTCCACGAGTGCGGGTGAGGCGCCGCGTGATGCGGCGCGCCTGGAGGGGACCATCGAGGCCTCACTCTAGTCTGTCGGCGTGGCCACGCTCCGTCCCCCCGCGACTCCGGTCGCCTTCGCGCGCGCCGCAGACGACATCCGCTCGCTCGAGATCCGCGGGGACTTCCTCGTCCGCGAGATCCCCGCTCCGCCCGGACTCGCGCCCGACGCCCTCGCCTTGGCCGGCGACGTGCGACCGGAGGAGGAGGGCGTCGACTCCCCCTACGGCACCGGACGCCTCATCCTGCTGCACGATCCCGACGAGCCGGGTGCATGGAACGGGCCGTGGCGCATCATCTGCTTCGCGCAGGCGCCGCTCGAACCCGACATCGGCGTCGATCCGCTCCTGGCCGACGTCGCGTGGGCGTGGCTCGTCGACGCGCTGAAGTCGCACGGCGCCGGACACCACTCGGCATCCGGCACCGCCACCAAGACGATCTCGAAGGGCTTCGGCACGCTCGCCGCCGAAGGCGACGGCGCCCAGATCGAACTGCGCGCCTCTTGGTCTCCCCAGGGACCCCTCACCCCGCACGTCGAGGCCTGGGCCGAACTCGTCTGCATGTTGGCGGGGTTGCCCCCGGGGTCGGAGGGCATCGAAGTGCTCGGAACTCGCAGGACTGCGCGTGGCTGAATACACCGTCATCACGGATGCCGATGCCGCCGTCGATGCGGCGCTGACGCTGGCCGAGGGCACGGGCCCGGTCGCCGTCGACGTCGAACGCGCGTCGGGCTTCCGCTACTCGCAGCGCGCGTATCTGGTGCAGGTGTTCCGCCGTGGCGCGGGCGTCTTCCTCTTCGACCCGCCCGCGGTCGGCGACTTCACCGCTCTCCAGGAGGCGATCGGCGACGAGGAGTGGGTGCTGCACGCCGCGAGCCAGGACCTGCCGTCGCTGCGCGAACTGGGGCTCGACCCTCACACGATCTTCGACACCGAGCTCGCCGCCCGGCTCCTCGGGCATGCGCGCGTCGGGCTCGGCGCCGTCGTGGAGGACACGCTGGGCATCACCCTCGCCAAGGCCCACTCCGCGTCCGACTGGTCCACGCGACCGCTGCCGCAGTCGTGGCTGGAGTACGCCGCCCTCGATGTCGAGCACCTCATCGACGTCCGCGACGTCCTCGTCGCCGAACTCGTCGAGCAGGCCAAGACCGAGTTCGCGGCCGAGGAGTTCCGCGCGGTGCTCGATCGGGTGCCCAAGCCGGCGCGCGAAGAGCCCTGGCGGCGTCTGAGCGGCCTGCACACCGTCCGTGGTCGGCGGGCTCTCGCGGTCGCACGATCGCTGTGGCAGGCGCGTGAGGAGTTCGCGCAGGCGCAGGATGTCTCGCCCGGCCGGCTCGTGCCCGATCGATCGCTCGTCGCTGCGATCCTCGCCGATCCCCCGTCGAAGGCCGAGCTCGCGCGCCTCAAGGAGTTCAACGGCCGTGCGAGCCGCTCCGAGCTCGACCGGTGGTGGGCGGCGATCGAGGCCGGTCGCGCGGCGACCGACCTCCCGACCGACCGCGCGGTCGGCGGCGACACGCTGCCGCCCCCGCGGGCCTGGGTCGATCGCAACCCCGACGCCGACGCCCGCCTGAAGGCGGCCAGGCCACGGGTCGAGGAGATCGCCGAGGCTCTGGCGATGCCGACCGAGAACCTGCTGACACCCGAGACCCTCCGCCGCGTCGCGTGGACGCCTCCCGCCGACATCACGGCCGAGTCCATCGGCGCATCGCTGGCCGCGCTCGGCGCGCGCCCGTGGCAGATTGCGCAGACTGCACAGGTGATCGCCGATGCCTTTGTGGGTTCCGTGCAAGACGACTCGGAGGCGCCCGAAACCGCTTCGTAGGTTTCCCCCACCCGATTCGAGCCGGGAAAAACGCCTTCCGTAGGCTGGGGTCATACCCAAACTTGGAGGCAGAGTGGCCGAGATCTCGGACGTCTTCTTCGTCGATGGCATGCGAACCCCTTTCGGGCGTGCCGGCGAAAAAGGCCAGTACTGGAACACCCGCTCCGATGACCTCGCCGTCAAGGCGACCATCGGACTCATGGAGCGCAACGCGAACGTTCCTGCGGACCGCATCGACGACGTCGCGATCGCCGCGACGTCGCAGACCGGCGAACAGGGCCTGACCCTCGGCCGCTCGGTCGCGATCCTCGCGGGGCTCCCGCAGTCGGTGCCCGGCTTCGCGATCGACCGGATGTGCGCCGGAGCGATGACGAGCGTCACGACGATGGCGGGATCCATCGGCATGGGCATGTACGACCTCGCCCTCGCCGGCGGCGTCGAGCACATGGGGCACTACCCGATCGGCGGAAACGCCGACCCCAACCCGCGCTTCGTCTCGGAGCGCATGGTCGACCCGGGCGCCTTGAACATGGGCGTCACGGCCGAGCGCATCTTCGATCGCTTCCCGCACCTCACGAAGGAGCGCTCCGATCGGTTCGGCATGCGCAGTCAGCAGAAGGCTCAGGCGGCGTACGACGCCGGCAAGTTCCAGCCCGACCTGGTGTCGGTCGCCGTCAAGGACGCCGACGGCGCCTGGGGGCTGGCCACCGAAGACGAGGGTCGCCGTCCGCAGACGACGATGGACGACCTAGCCGCGCTGAAGACTCCGTTCCGTCCGCACGGCCGGGTGACCGCCGGAACATCGTCGCCGCTCACCGACGGCGCGACGATGTCGCTCCTCGCGGGCGGTCGAGCCGTCAAGGAGCTCGGTCTCGCCCCGAAGATGCGCCTCGTCTCGTTCGCATTCGCTGGCGTGCAGCCGGAGATCATGGGCATCGGCCCGATCCCCTCCACGGAGAAGGCGCTGAAGAAGGCCGGTCTCACGATCGGCGACATCGGCCTCTTCGAGCTCAACGAGGCGTTCGCGATCCAGGTGATCTCCCTCCTCGATCACTTCGGCATCGACGACGACGACCCGCGCGTCAACCAGTGGGGCGGCGCGATCGCGCTGGGTCACCCCCTCGCGGCATCCGGTGTGCGTCTGATGATCCAGCTCGCGGCGCAGTTCGCCGAGCGTCCCGACGTGCGCTATGGCCTCACCGCGATGTGCGTGGGCCTCGGACAGGGCGGTTCGGTCATCTGGGAGAACCCGCACTACGACGGAAAGAAGCGCTGATCCGATGACGAACTACGACGACGTCGACTTCACGCCCATCATGGCCCTCACCGAGGGCGAGGTGATCACGCACTCCCCCGTGCGCGACATCCGCCTCCCCTCCGGCAAGGTGCTCGCCCTCATCACGCTCGACAACGGGCGCGACCACACGCGGCCGAACACGCTCGGTCCGGCGACGCTGACCGAGCTGGGGCAGACCCTGACAGCCCTCACCGCGCGGGCGGCCGCCGGCGAGATCCAGGCGGTCGGCATCACCGGCAAGCAGTACATCCTCGCCGCCGGCGCCGATCTGTCCGACATCTCCCGGGTGGGATCGAAGGACAACGCCAAGCTCATCGCCCAGCTCGGACACAAGGTGCTCGGCCAGCTCGGCGAGCTCGGAGTGCCCTCCTTCGCCTTCGTCAACGGGCTCGCGCTCGGTGGCGGCCTCGAGATCGCCCTCAATTCGACCTACCGCACCGTGGATTCCTCCGCCGCCGCGATCGCGCTGCCCGAGGTGTTCCTCGGCATCATCCCCGGATGGGGCGGGGCGTACTTGCTGCCCAACCTGATCGGCATCGAGAACGCGCTCGAGGTCGTGATCTCCAACCCGCTCAAGCAGAACCGGATGCTGAAGCCCCAGCAGGCGTTCGACTACGGCATCGTCGACGCGATCTTCTCGCCGGCGACATACCTGGAGAGCTCGCTCGCGTGGGCCGACGGCGTGCTGAACGGAAAGATCAAGGTCGACCGCAAGAACGAGCCCGGCAAGATCGAGCGCGCTGTCAAGTGGCCCGTCGCCATCAAGATGGCCCGTGGCATGCTCGAGTCGAAGATCGGCACGGTGCCGAAGTCGCCCTACGTCGCGCTCGAGCTGCTCGAGAAAGCGAAGAGCGGCACGAAGGCCGAGGGCTTCGCCCGCGAAGACGACGCCCTCGCGGAGCTCGTCACGGGCGACCAGTTCGCGGCATCCATGTACGCCTTCGATCTCGTGCAGAAGCGCGCGAAGCGTCCGGTGGGTGCTCCCGACAAGGAGCTCGCGAAGAAGGTCGCCAAGGTCGGCATCATCGGTGCGGGTCTGATGGCCAGCCAGTTCGCGCTGCTGTTCGTGCGCAAGCTCAAGGTGCCCGTGCTGATCACCGACCTCGACCAGGCACGCGTCGACAAGGGTGTGGCGTACATCCACGACGAGATCGGCAAGCTTCAGGCCAAGCGGCGTCTCGACGCCGATGCGGCCAACCAGCTCCGTGCTCTCGTCACCGGCACGACCGACAAGAGCCTGTTCGCGGACTGCGATTTCGTCATCGAGGCCGTCTTTGAGGAGGTCGGCGTCAAGCAGACCGTCTTCGGAGAGATCGAGAAGATCATCGCTCCCGATGCGATCCTCGCCACCAACACCTCGTCGCTGTCGGTGGAGGAGATCGGGTCGAAGCTCGAGCACCCCGAGCGCCTGGTGGGCTTCCACTTCTTCAACCCGGTCGCCGTCATGCCGCTCATCGAGATCGTCAAGACGCCCCAGACGGCGGATGCCGCGCTCTCGACCGCGTTCGTGGTGGCCAAGGGCCTCGGCAAGAATGCGGTGCTCACGGCGGACGCACCCGGATTCGTGGTGAACCGCCTCCTGGCCAAGGTCATGGGCGAGGCGGCCCGCGCCGTCTACGAGGGCACTCCCGTCGCCGATGTCGAGAAGGCATTCGCCCCACTCGGGCTGCCGATGGGGCCGTTCCAGCTGATCGACCTGGTCGGCTGGAAGGTGGCCGCGCACGTGCAGGACACGATGGTGCGCGCATTCCCCGACCGGTTCTACGCCAACGAGAACTTCCACGCGCTGGCCGAGCTCGACGCCGTCGTGGAGAAGGACAAGGGCGGTCGCGTCACCGGATTCACGAAGGTGGCCGACAAGGTGCTCAAGGGCCACACGGGATCGACGCCCGCATCTGCGGCGACGATCCTGGGTCGCGTCCAGGACGGGCTCGCGCAGGAGATCAAGATCATGCTCGACGAGGGCGTCGTGCCCGAGGTCGAAGACATCGACCTGTGCCTGATCCTCGGTGCCGGATGGCCCTTCATCGACGGCGGAGCATCGCCCTACCTCGACCGCGAGGGGGCATCCGAGCGCGCCTTCGGCGACACGTTCCACCACCCCGCGATCCGCGGGATCGCGTCGGCATAGGCGGCGCGCCCGCCCCAGACAGGCGATGCGCCGAAGACAGGCTGTTCTCTCGCAGATCAGCCTGATCTCGGCGCATCGCCTGTTTTCGGGCAAAGCATTGCGCTCGCGCAGGACAACGGAGGCCGTCGAGCGCGTGAACTCTCGCGCGCGACCGCGTCGGTGGGCCGATCGACTCCCGCGCGCGAGGCATCCTGGCACCATGTTCGAGATGATCTCCGGGTTGTTCAGCGGCAACGCGCTCAGCGTGCTGGTCAAGACGAGCGGCGCCGCGCTGACGATGCTCGTCGTCGTGCCGGCGCTCATGAAGCTCTTCCTCGTGACGGTGGACGAGGGCTCTGCCGCGATCCGCACCCGCAATGGGAAGCCGATCATCCGCCGGGTCCGCGGTTCGGGCGATGCGCGCGGTGAGGTCGTGGTGCTGCGGCCGGGTACGCACGGGGCGTTCCCGATCTTCAACTGGTACCGGATGGTCGACGTGCGCGCCCGCTCGACGGACCTCCCAGCGCGCAGCCTCACGGGAGCCGGCGGTCACCAGCACCTCGTCCACGCGTCGTACGACTGGCGGCCGATCGTCTCGGGCCACGATCTGCGCGTGCTCGAGCTCGACGTCGTCAACGTGAAGGAGCGGGCGGGGAACATCGTCGGCGCGGCGCTGCGCGACCTCGTGCACGGCCTCGACGGAGCGATCCTCCCGCCGAACGAGCTGCTCTCGCCGCGTGTCGTGGCCGCCAGCGCGGAGCGGGTGCGCACCGAGTGCGGCATCGAGCTGCTCAGCGTCATGGTGACCGGCGACGCCCTCACCGACGGTTATCTGCTGTCGCAGGCGATGACCGGCGGGACGCCGCATCCGTCGACATCCGGATGGGACCCCGCGCCCACGATCTTCGCGAATCGTCTCACGTCGGTCGGGTGACCTCGGAGCCGGTGTGGAATGATCTGAACGTGTTCAGTTCATCCAGCCCTGCCGCCACCACTACCAAGAGCGAGCGAACGCGCGCGCTGATCCGCGACGTCGCTCTCCGATCCTTCCGCGAGCGCGGCTACGACGCCACGACCATCCGACTGATCGCCGACGAGGCGGGTGTCTCCGTCGGCACGACGAACTACCACTTCGCGAGCAAGAACCATCTCGTGCAGGAGCTCTATCTCGACGTGCAGGAACGGCATCGGGATGCCGCGCAGCCCGAGCTTGCGACATCCACCGATCTCATCCAGCGTCTCGGGAGCGTCTACCGCACGGGACTGGAGCAGCTGGCGCCGTACCACCCGCACGCCCCCGAGTTCCTCTCCGCCGCCGTCTCACCCCGCTCCCCGATCAACCCGCTGTCACCCGAGTCCGCGCCCGCACTCGAGATCGTGGAAGGACTCTTCCGGGAGGCCGTGGACGGCTCGTCGCACAAGCTCCCCGCCGACCTCGCCGGCGCCCTGCCGAAGGCCTTCGTGCTCGGCCATCTGCTTCTCGCGCTGTTCTGGGTCTACGACCGCTCCCCCGGTCAGCGCCGCACGCAGACCCTTCTGGACGGCGGACTGAAGCTGCTGAAGTCCGCCCTCCCGCTGGCGCGGGTTCCGGTGCTGCGCGCGCCCCTCAGCGAGCTCCTGGATCTCGTGGGAGAGGTTCGGGCCTGACTGCTCAGCCGTCGGCGTTCGAGCGCGCCCAGTCCCCCACGAGGGGCGCGTCGGCCGACGCTCGCGCCACGGGGATCCGGGTGCCCAGCACCTGGGAGACGACATCCTGCGCGATCTTCGACGCCGTGAGTCCGGCATCCTCGAGGATCTGCTCGCGGCTGGCGTGATCTATGAACTCGTCGGGAAGCCCGAGCTCGTCGACGGCCGTGTCGACACCCGCTTCACGCAGCACCTGGCGCACGCGGGTTCCGACGCCGCCGACGCGGATGCCGTCCTCGATGGTGATGACGAGGCGGTGCGAGGCGGCGAGCTCCACGATCGACGGCTGAACCGGAACAGCCCACCGCGGATCGACGACGGTGGCGCCGATCCCCTGTGCGCGCAGGCGCTCGGCCACGTCGACGGCCAGATGCGCCATGGGGCCGATGCCGACGATCAGAACGTCTTCGGCATCGCCGCGCACCAGCACGTCGACGCCGTCGTCGAGCCGTTCGATCGCGGGAAGCTCGGGGCTCACCGACCCCTTCGGGTAGCGGATGACGGTGGGGGCGTCGTCGACCGCGACGGCCTCGCGCAGCTCCTCGCGCAGACGGATCTCGTCGCGCGGTACGGCGATGCGGATGTTCGGGACGATCTGCAGCATCGCGAGATCCCAGATGCCGTGGTGGCTGGGACCGTCGGGGCCGGTCACGCCGGCGCGGTCGAGCACGAACGTGACGCCCGCCTTGTGCAGGGCGACATCCATCAGCACCTGGTCGAACGCGCGGTTCATGAACGTCGCGTAGATCGCCACGACCGGGTGGAGTCCTCCGTAGGCCATGCCGGCCGAGGATGCCACGGCGTGCTGCTCGGCGATTCCCACGTCGTACACGCGGTCGGGGAACCGCTGCGCGAACGGCAGGAGGCCCGTGGGGCGCAGCATCGCCGCGGTGATCCCGATGACTTCGGGCGTCTCCTCGCCGATGGAGACGAGCTCCTCCGCGAAGACATCCGTCCACCCGAGACTCGACGACCCGCCGACCGGAAGGCCCGAGACGGGGTCGATGCGACCGACGGCATGGAACTGGTCGGCTTCGTCGTCGCGCGCAGGCTGGTAGCCGCGTCCCTTGTCGGTGATCGCGTGCACGATCACGGGGGCACCGTACGACTTCGCGAGCTCGAGCGTCTCGACGAGCGTCTCGAGGTCGTGGCCGTCGACGGGACCCAGGTACTTGATGTCGAGGTTCGAGTACAGGTCGGTGTTGTTCGCGAACCGCGACAGGAAGCCGTGCGTTCCGCCGCGGACACCGCGGTAGACGGCGCGCGCCGCCGGGCCGAGCTTGCGGAACACCGTCGCGGAGCCCTCGTGGAGCGTGCGATACGTCTCCGCGGTCCGTACACGGTTCAGATAGCGGGCCATGCCGCCGATCGTCGGCGCGTAGGAGCGTCCGTTGTCGTTGACGATGATGACGAGGTTGCGGTCGTTGTCGTCGGAGATGTTGTTGAGCGCCTCCCACGTCATGCCACCGGTGAGCGCGCCGTCTCCCACGACGGCGACGACGTGACGATCGGTGCGACCCGTGCGGGTGAGCGCGCGCGAGAGTCCGTCGGCCCAGCTGAGCGAGCTCGACGCGTGGGAGGACTCGACGACGTCGTGAGGACTCTCCGATCGCTGCGGGTAGCCGGCGAGGCCGCCGCGCGAGCGCAGATCGGAGAAGTCCTGACGGCCGGTCAGCAGCTTGTGGACGTACGACTGGTGCCCGGTGTCGAAGATGACGGGGTCGTTGGGCGAATCGAAGACCTTGTGGAGCGCGATCGTGAGCTCGACGACTCCGAGATTCGGCCCGAGGTGCCCGCCCGTGCGGGAGACATTCTCGACGAGGAATGCGCGGATCTCGGCGGCGAGCTCTTCGAGCTGCGCCGGGGAGAGGGCGTCGAGGTCGCGTGGACCGCCGATGTTCTCCAGAAGGCCCATCCGGTCTGCCCTTTCGTCACCTGAATGCGGGATGCCGCAGCATCCTCCGAGTCTACGCGTGGAGTCTGCGCACACGCCGAAGCCCCGGGCCCTTTTCAGGCCCGGGGCTTCGATGCGTCAGACGAGCGACCGCAGAACGTACTGCAGGATGCCGCCGTTGCGGTAGTAATCGGCCTCACCGGGCGTGTCGATGCGCACGACGGCCTCGAACGTCACCGGCTGCTTGCCCTCGGCGGAGAACTCGCTGGGGGTCGCCGTGACCGTGACGGTCTTCGGCGTGACACCCTCGTTGAGCTGCTCGAGGCCCGTGATCGAGACGATCTCGGTGCCGTCGAGTCCGAGCGACTCCCAGCTCTCGCCGGCCGGGAACTGGAGGGGGACGACACCCATGCCGATCAGGTTCGAGCGGTGGATGCGCTCGAAGCTCTCGGTGATGACCGCCTTGACGCCGAGCAGGCTCGTGCCCTTGGCCGCCCAGTCGCGCGACGAGCCGGAGCCGTACTCCTTGCCGCCGAAGATCACGAGCGGGATGCCCTGCGCCTGGTAGTTCTGCGACGCGTCGTAGATGAACGACTGCGGGCCGCCCTCCTGCGTGAAGTCGCGCGTGAAGCCTCCCTCGACGACCGCTCCGTCGTTGACGGCGCTCACGAGGAGGTTCTTCAGGCGGATGTTGGCGAACGTGCCGCGGATCATGACCTCGTGGTTGCCGCGACGCGAGCCGAAGGAGTTGAAGTCCTTCTGGCGGACGCCGTGCTCCTCGAGGTACTTCGCCGCCGGGGTGCCGATCTTGATGTTGCCGGCCGGGCTGATGTGGTCGGTCGTGACCGAGTCGCCGAGCGTGGCCATGACGCGGGCGCCGTGGATGTCGGCGACCGGAGTGAGCTCCATCGTCATGCCGTCGAAGTACGGGGCCTTGCGCACGTACGTCGAGTTCTCGTCCCACTGGAAGACCGAGTCATCCGGAGTCGGAAGGCTCTTCCAGCGCTCGTCGCCCTCGAACACCGTGGCGTACTGCTTGATGAACTGCTCGCGTGAGATCGACGTGTCGATCGTGGCCTGCACCTCTTCGGGCGAGGGCCAGATGTCCTTCAGGAACACGTCGTTGCCGTCGCGGTCCTTGCCGAGCGGGTCGGTCTCGAAGTCGAAGTGCATCGATCCGGCGAGAGCGTAGGCGACCACCAGCGGCGGCGATGCGAGGTAGTTCATCTTCACGTCGGGGCTGATGCGGCCCTCGAAGTTGCGGTTTCCGGACAGCACCGCGGTGACGGCCAGATCGTGATCGTTGATGGCCGCGGAGACCTCTTCGATGAGCGGTCCCGAGTTGCCGATGCAGATCGTGCAGCCGTAGCCGACGGTGTAGAAGCCGAGGCCTTCGAGCGCCTTGTCGAGGCCCGACTTCTCGTAGTAGTCGGTCACGACCTTGGAGCCCGGGCCGAGCGTGGTCTTGACCCACGGCTTCTGCTTGAGGCCCTTCTCCAGCGCGTTGCGGGCCAGCAGCCCGGCTGCGAGCATGACCGACGGGTTCGACGTGTTGGTGCACGACGTGATCGCTGCGAGCGTCACGGCGCCGTTGTCGAGGATGTACGACGTGCCGTCGGGGGCGGTGACCTTGACCGGCTTGGATGCCGCGGCCGGACCGCCGCTGGAGATGTGCACGACGCGCGTCTCCTCGTGCTCGTCGCCGGGAGCGGCGCCCGGGTCGGAGGCGGGGAACGAGTGCTTCGACTCGAGGTCGACGATGTCGTCGGAGGTCGTGGCGTCGGCGTAGTTCAGGATGTCGATCTCGAACTGCGACTTCGCCTCCGACAGCAGGATGCGGTCCTGCGGACGCTTCGGACCCGCGATGCTGGGGACCACGGTCGACAGGTCGAGCTCCATGTACTCGCTGAAGGACGGCTCGTGCGACGCGTCGTGCCACAGCTTCTGGGTCTTCGCGTACGCCTCGACGAGCGAGACGGCCTGGTCGCTCCGGCCGGTGAGGCGCAGGTAGTCGAGCGTGACGTCGTCGATCGGGAATATGGCGGCCGTCGAGCCGAACTCGGGGCTCATGTTGCCGATCGTGGCGCGGTTGGCCAGCGGCACGGAGGCGACGCCGGCTCCGTAGAACTCGACGAACTTGCCGACGACACCGTGCTTGCGCAGCATGTCGGTGATCGTGAGCACGACGTCGGTGGCGGTGACGCCGGCGGGGATCTCGCCGGTGAGCTTGAAGCCGACGACGCGCGGGATGAGCATCGACACGGGCTGGCCGAGCATCGCGGCCTCGGCCTCGATGCCGCCCACGCCCCAGCCGAGCACGCCGAGGCCGTTGACCATCGTGGTGTGCGAGTCGGTGCCGACGCACGTGTCGGGGTAGGCGCGCAGGACGCCGTCGACCGTGCGGTCGTAGATGACCTTCGCGAGGTGCTCGATGTTCACCTGGTGCACGATGCCGGTGCCCGGCGGAACGACCTTGAAGTCGTCGAACGCCGTCTGGCCCCAGCGGAGGAACTGGTACCGCTCGCCGTTGCGCTCGTACTCGATCTCGACGTTGCGCTCGAGGGCGTTCTCCGTGCCGAACAGGTCGGCGATCACGGAGTGGTCGATGACCATCTCGGCGGGCGAGAGCGGGTTGATCTTGTCGGGGTCGCCGCCCAGCGCGCCGACGGCCTCGCGCATCGTGGCGAGGTCGACGATGCAGGGAACGCCGGTGAAGTCCTGCATCACTACGCGCGCGGGCGTGAACTGGATCTCGGTGTCAGGCTCAGCCGCGGGGTCCCACGAGCCGAGGGCCTCGATCTGCGCCTTCGTGACGTTGGCGCCGTCTTCCGTGCGCAGAAGGTTCTCGAGGAGGACCTTGAGGCTGAACGGGAGCTTCTCGTACCCGGCGACGGTGTCGATGCGGAAGATCTCGTAGTCGGTGCTGCCGACCGTCAGGGTGCTCTTGGCACCGAAGCTGTCAACCGTGGACACGTGTGTCTCCTTCGTCGGCGGCGGAGGCGGGGCGGGGCCCGCGTCTCCATCTTCCCCCGGTCGGCAGGCCTCGGCTAGTGAGGTGGCCCTAACTCTCCACGGGGAGGAATTTATCTTGATGTCAAGATAAATATACCACCGCCGCCGCGGATCACGCGTCGGCGGACGCCTCCATCGGCGCGCGGGGATACAGAGCCCGGACCGCCAGCCAGGTGACCGCCACGAGCGGTGCGAACAGCGGAAGACCCATCACGAGCTTCAGTGTTCCGAGGGCCGCGACGTCACCCGCGAAGTACAGCGGGAGCTGCACGCCGAGCCGGAGGAAGAACAGTCCTGCCCACGCGATCGCGAGCCAGAAGAACGTGCGGCGCTTGCGCTTGTCGCCTCGCCACGCCGTCCCCTCGCCCATGAGCCACCCGGCGGCGAGGCCGATCAGCGACCAGCCGATCAGGGCCGAGACGAGCAGGGCGCTCCCGTACACGGCGTTCGTGATGAAGCCGGGGATGAAGTTGTCCTCACCGCGTCCCGTGAACAGGGCGAGCGCGGCGGCCACCGCGGTCGCGATGAGTCCCCCGAGCGCCGCACTGACCGGCGAGCGCTGCGCGAGCCGCACCACCGTGAACACCGCGGCGATGCCGACCGACAGGCCGAGGGCGAGCCAGAGGTTGCCCTGCCCGGCCTCGGGGTCCATCGTGACCGTGAACACGACGATGAACACGAGCCCCGGCAGCACCGATTCGAGCACGCCGCGCCAGCCGCCCATCGCGTGCCACACGACGTGGCCCGTCGACGCGTTGGCGTTCGGGTCGAGGCCGGCACGACGCGCCGCTCCCCCGAGCGCCTGCCCGAGGATGTCGGATGCCGAGGCCTCCCGTTCGGGCGGCGTCAGGTCGGAGTTCGAGTCGGTCACGCGGTGCCCGGAGTCGCCGGCATCCGCAGCGGGATGAGGTCTCGAGGGGGCATCGGCGTGCCGCCGCGCACGACGACGATCGAGCGGAACAGATCCTCGATCTGCGCGGCCGCGGCGACGTCGCTCGTGGCCGCTCCCCCGATCACTCCGCGGAGGAACCAGCGGGGTCCGTCGACGCCGACGAATCGCGCGAGGCGCTTGCCCGCCGCTCCGTCGGCACCGGCGACGACGGGCACTTCGGCGAGGAGCTCGGGTCCGAGCGGGCCCTCGCGCTCTTCGACGCGGCCGCCCTGCTGGCGGATCTGCTGACGGATCTGCTCGCGCGTCTCCTCCCAGAGCCCGGTCGTGCGGGGCGCCGCGAACGGCTGGACCTGCAGCGTGGAATCCGCGTAGTCGAGGCCGACGGCGACGATCCGCTTCGTCTGCTCCTCCACCTCGAGGCGCAGGTTCAGCCCTTCGCGCGGGAGAATCTTGATCCCGCCGAGATCGATGTACGGACGGACCGCTGCCGCCTCGGACTCGTCGAACGGACCGACATCCGCTCGATTCTGCGCGGGGGCCGCGCCCGTCGTGTCCTGCGTGCTGTCATCGCTCATGCCTGACTCCGTCCTTCGTTGTCTTCGGTCGCGGAGAAGCTCCCCACGAGGACCTGCGGGTGATCGGCGACGGCTATGCCGTGCCTTTCTGGTAGCCGGTCGAGCCGAAACCGCCCTCGCCGCGTGCGCTGTCGGGCAGTTCGTCCACGGGGAGGAAGCGCACGCGCGGCACGGGCATGACGATCAGCTGTGCGATGCGGTCGCCGACCGCGACATCGTATGCGCTCGTGCTGTCGGTGTTCAGCAGGGAGACCTTGATCTCGCCCCGATACCCCGCGTCGACGGTGCCGGGGGCGTTGACGATCGTGATGCCGTGCTTGGCGGCCAGGCCGCTGCGGGGCACGACGAAGGCGACGAACCCGTCGGGCAGGGCGATGCGCACGCCCGTAGCGACGAGCGCGCGCTCACCGGGCTCCAGACGAACGGCCTCTGCGGCGACGAGATCGGCACCCGCATCACCGGGGTGGGCGTAGACCGGAACCTCGGATGCGATGATGGGAACGTCCACGGATTCGGTCACGCATCGAGGGTAATGCAGAACACAACTGGCGGTGTCGCGGCCGAGGTCGCCTACCGCGAAAGACTCAGCCCGTCGCTCTGGGTGCTGGTGAGCGCCGCCGTCGTGGCGCCGATGGCCGCACTCGTCTTCACGCCGATCGACACGACGGTCGCGCTCGTGATCGGTGCGCTCGCGGGCGTAGCCTTCGTCGCCCTGCTCGTCGCCGGCTCGCCGCGCGTGGAGGTGCGCGACGGCGAACTGCGTGCCGGCCGCGCCCACATCGACGTGCGGCTCCTCGGCGAGCCCGTCGTGAGGACAGGCGAAGAGGCGCGGCTCGCCCGGGGTCCGCAGCTCGACCCGCGCGCGTGGCACGTCATCAGAGGAGGGATCGACGGCGTGGTCATGGCGGCTGTTCAGGATCCGGATGACCCGACGCCCGTGTGGGTGGTGTCGTCCCGCACTCCCGACCGCCTCGCCGCCGCACTCCGAAGAGCACAGAGCGGGCGGCCCGGCGCGGTGTCAGACGGCGCGTAGCGCGCGGATCAGGCCGCGCACTCCTTGCAGATCGCGCCGCCGGCCTCGTCGTGGTCGACCTGCGAGCGGTGCTTCACGAGGAAGCAGTTCACGCACGTGAACTCGTCTTCCTGGGGAGGCAGCACGACGACGTCGAGCTCCAGGTCGGAGAGATCGGCGCCCGGGAGTTCGAACCCCGAGGGGTTGTCGGAATCCTCGACATCCACAGACCCCGAGAGCTTGTCGGGGACGCGCTCCTTGAGCGCCTCGATCGATTCGCTGTCGTCTTCGGTCTTGCGGGGGGCGTCGTAGTCGGTGGCCATTGCGTAAAAGTCTCTTCTTCCGTGTTTCGATGCTCGTGCCCCTGCGGGCGGCGATAGTTTGCACGACCGCGGGGCTTTTCGCAAATGCGGGGGTCGGGCGCCGGGTGTGCCCTCCACGGCCGTGAAACTCACGGCGCGCCCGCGATATTCCCTGTGCACGCGGATGTGCGTGCGACCATGGGCGCACGCCACTGGATGGACGAGTGCTGGATCGGAGAGGCGTTTCGCATGGAACAGCTCAAAGTCATCGGAACCGAGGACGACCGCCTGGTTCTCGCGACCGAATCGGGCGAGCGATTCTCGCTCGCCGTGGACGACGTGCTGCGCAACGAGCTGCGCAAGTCGCGCCGCGAGCCCGACACCCGCGTCGCACGACCCGGACCCCGTGAGATCCAGGCGCACATCCGCGCCGGTCTGTCGACGCAGGAGGTCGCCGATCTTCTCGGAGCCCGTCCGGAGGACGTCATCCGGTTCGAGGGCCCCGTCCTCGCCGAGCGCGAGCACGTGGTCAGCCAGGCACTCGCCGTGCCGGTGCTCCTCGCCACCGATCTCGAGGCCGACGCCCACGCGACGTTCGGCAGCGCCGTGCGCGCCAAGCTGGCCGACGCCGGGGCGGTGGGCGAACGCTGGACGAGCTGGAAGGAGCCGACCGGCTGGGTCGTCAAGCTCGAGTTCGCGGCGTCCGACATCGACCACGATGCGCGCTGGGCGTTCGAGCCGCGCCGCTCGACCCTCGCTCCGCTGAACGCCGACGCCGTGCAGCTCTCTCGTCAGGGATCGCTCCCCGAGGGCCTCATCCCGCGACTGCGCGCGCTCGACGTCGCCCCCGTCAAGGACGAGTCGCGCTTCGACAGCGGCTCCTTCGGTCCGCGCCGGATGCCGGAGCCTGTGGCCGATCTCGAATCCCCCGAGGTTCCCGAGCCGACGTCGCCGGCCGTCCAGCAGGCCGCGATCAAGCGCGCCGCCGAGACATCCGTGACCTCCGCCGAGACTGCGGACCTCCTCGAAGCGCTCCGCCGTCGTCGCGGACAGCGTGAGCCCCTGCCCGGTGTCGACGACCTGGCGGCCGAGCGCGCTCACGCGCCGGTGGCTCTGTTCGACGCGCTGGAGCCGGGCTACGACGGCGCCTCCGCCGAGACGGAAGAGCCGGCCCCGGTGGACTACCGCGAGCCTGCGGTCGCCGCCGAGGGATCGGCGCGCCGGGCCAAGGGCCGCGCCTCGCTGCCGTCATGGGACGAGATCGTCTTCGGCGCCCGCACCGACGAGTGACCGCGGCTCACGCGAAGGCGCCGAGGCGGATGAGCGGCACGACGCGCTCCTCGTTGGTGAGCGAGCCGTGCTGGCCGACCATCTTCTGCGACGACGTGTCCGCGACGCGATCGTCGTAGTAGGCCACTCCGGCGCGCGCTGCGACGAGCACATCGCCGATGCGCGGCCGTACCTCGGCGGCCACCGGTCCGAACAGGCCGGAGTCGATCGCGTCGTCGCGCGACATGACCCACGACCGCCCCGATTCGGATGAGCGCCAGCGCTCGAGAACGTGCCGCTCCTGCCCGGGCTCGACGTAGAGGTGCAGCATCCGGGGCTCTCCCCCGATGAGCCGCACGTCCGCCGCGAGGTCCGAGTCGGCCGTCACGAGGATGTGCTTGTGCCGCGGCACGTCGACCATGCCGTGGTCGGCGGTCACGACGGCGCCCGTTCCGGGCGCCAGTCCCTCCGACAGCGTGCGTGCCGCGGCGTCGACGCGTTCCAGCGCCGCGATCCAGGCGTCGCTCTCCCACCCGCGCTTGTGCCCGACGGCGTCCAGGTCATTCGCGTACAGGTACACGAGCGCACCCGGATGCCGTGCGGCCAGGTCGGCGGCCAGCCCGGCGCGCTCCCCGACCGTCGCCGCGGAGACGAACTCGGCACCGCGCAGCGTGGCCCGCGTGAACCCGGTGCCGAGATACTCCGCCTTGGAGACGACGAACACCGGCCGCCCGGCGTCCGATTCGCGCTCGAGGAGCGGCTGCGCCCGCTGCCACGAGTGCGGGTCGAGGCCGTGCGTCTCCCAGCCGTGCAGCTGATCGGCGACGAGGTCGGTGCCCGGGACGCGCGCGCGGTACCCGACGATGCCGTGGGTGCCCGGTTCCTCGCCGGTGAGCAGCGACGTGAGGGCGGCTGTCGTGGTGGAGGGGAAGACGGTGCGCGCGACATCCTTCTTCGTGCCGCTCGCGGACAGGAATCGCGCGTGGCCCGATCGGGCGGCGAGCTGCGCTGAGCCCAGCCCGTCGACGACGAACACGACGGCGCTGGTCGCGGGGGCGAACCAGTCGCCCGCGCCCGTGAGGGAGCGCAGGAGCTGAGGGACGACACCGGTGAGCCGCCGGGCTCGTGGCGGGTCCGCCGGTAGGCTGAGGGACATCGGGGCCAGTCTCCCACACGCCGATTCCGGCGGGGGAACGTCGGCTCCCCCGTCCACCCGAGACACGGATACGCATGCCCGCACGACCACCACAGCCGCCGATCGAAGAGCGCATCGAAGACGTCGACGTGACGACCGAGATGCAGGGCTCGTTCCTCGAGTACGCCTACTCCGTGATCTACTCCCGCGCGCTCCCGGACGCGCGCGACGGCCTGAAGCCGGTGCAGCGCCGCATCCTGTATCAGATGGCCGACATGGGCCTGCGCCCCGACCGCGGCCATGTGAAGAGCGCGCGCGTGGTCGGCGAAGTCATGGGAAAGCTCCACCCCCACGGCGACGCCCCGATCTACGACGCGCTCGTGCGCCTCGCCCAGCCGTTCTCCCTGCGCGTGCCGCTGGTCGACGGGCACGGCAACTTCGGCTCGCTCGACGACGGCCCTGCCGCCCCGCGGTACACCGAGGCCCGTCTCGCTCCGGCCTCGCTCGCCCTCACCGAGAACCTCGACGAAGACGTCGTCGACTTCATCCCGAACTACGACGGTCAGTTCCAGCAGCCCGAGGTCCTGCCCGCGGCCTTCCCGAATCTGCTCGTCAACGGCACGACCGGCATCGCCGTCGGCATGGCGACCAACATGGCCCCGCACAACCTCATCGAGGTCGTGTCCGCCGCGATCCACCTGCTCGAGAACCCCGACGCGACCGTCGAGGAGCTCATGGAGTTCGTGCCCGGTCCGGATCTGCCATCGGGGGGCATCATCGTCGGCGTCGACGGCATCAAGGACGCGTACACGGGGGGTCGCGGCAGCTTCCGCACGCGTGCCAAGGTCTCGATCGAATCGCTCGGTCCGCGTCGCATGGGCCTCGTCGTCACCGAGCTCCCCTACCTCGTCGGCCCCGAGCGCATCATCGAGAAGATCAAGGATGCCGTCCAGTCCAAGAAGCTGCAAGGCATCTCCGACGTCACGGATCTGACCGACCGTCATCACGGGCTGCAGCTCGTGATCGGCATCAAGACCGGGTTCGACCCGCAGGCCGTCCTCGAGCACCTCTATCGGCTCACGCCGCTCGAGGACTCGTTCAGCATCAACAACGTCGCCCTCGTCAAAGGCCAGCCGCAGACGCTCGGACTCAAGGAGCTCCTCCGCGTCTATCTCGACCACCGCCTCGAGGTCGTCACGCGGCGCAGCCGCTACCGACTCGCTCGACGCCAGGAGCGCCTGCACCTCGTCGAGGGCCTTCTCATCGCGATCCTCGACATCGACGAGGTCATCCAGGTCATCCGCACCTCCGACGACGGCGAGCAGGCGCGTACGCGTCTCCAGGACGTCTTCGACCTCTCGGTCCCGCAGGCGGAGTACATCCTCGAACTGCGCCTGCGCCGGCTGACGAAGTTCTCGCGCATCGAGCTGGAAGCGGAGCGCGACACCCTGAAGGCCGAGATCGCCCAGCTCCTCGAGCTCCTCGCCAGCGATGTGCTCCTGCGGGGGACGGTCGCGTCGGAGATGGACGCCGCGGCCGAGAAGTTCGGCACGCCGCGCCGCACCCTCCTGCTCAACGGCGGTCCCGTGCAGCCCCGCTCGCGCGCGGCCGCCGCGGCGGCGGACCTGCAGATCGCCGACGCCCCCTGCCGTGTGTTCCTGTCGGCGACGGGACGCATGGTGCGCGCCGAGCTGACCGCGGACGTCCCGGGTGGAGGAATCGTGCCGCCTGCGCGACGCTCCAAGCACGACGCGATCCGCTCAGCCGTCGACACGACCACCCGGGGCGACATCGGCGCGATCACGTCGGCCGGACGCCTCGTGCGCTTCACGCCGGTCGACCTGCCCTCCGTGCCGGGCAACTCCGTGCAGCTCGCCGCCGGAACCCGGGCCGACCAGTACCTCGGGCTCTCCGGTCAGGAGCACGTCGTGGCGATCGTGCCGCTCACGGAGGATCCCCCGGTCGCCCTCGGCACCGCCCAGGGCGTCGTCAAGCGCGTCGCGGCATCCGAGATCGCCGGCAAGCACGATGTCGAGATCATCGCGCTCAAGGACGGCGACCGCGTCGTCGGAGCGGCTCCCGCTCCCGACGGCACCGAGGTCGTGTTCATCACCTCGGATGCCCAGCTCCTCCGCTTCGACGCCGACGCCGTCCGCCCTCAGGGCCGCGCCGCCGGTGGAATGGCAGGCGTCCGCGTGACGGCAGGCGAGCGCGTCGTGTACTTCGGCGCGATCCCGGCCGACTCCCCCGACACCGTCGTCGTGACGGTCGCCGGGTCGACGCAGGCGCTCCTGGGGGCGGATGCCGGATCGGGCAAGGTCTCGATGCTCGGCGAGTTCCCGCCGAAGGGTCGTGCGACCGGCGGCGTGCGCGCACAGCGCTTCCTGAAGGGCGAAGACACCCTCACGCTCGCCTGGGTGGGCGATGATCCGCGTGCGGTCGGCACCGACGGGGGCACGCGCACCCTTCCCCCGGCGGGCGCCAAGCGGGATGCCTCGGGCACGCCGCTCGACGGCGTCATCGGCTCGATCGGCACCGGCGTCCGCTGAAGCCCGCGGGCGGATGCGGCGCAGAGACGTCGAAGGTCAGACGTCGATGCGCTCGCGATCGAGCCGCGCGGAGGAGTCGATGATGAAGTCGCGCCGGGGGGCCACCTCGTTGCCCATGAGCAGCTCGAACACGCTGTTGGCGGCCTCGGCATCCGGCAGCCGGACGCGGCGCAGGGTGCGCCCCGCACGGTCCATTGTGGTGGTCGCGAGCTGCTCGGCATCCATCTCGCCCAGGCCCTTGTACCGCTGGACGGGCTCGTGCCACTTGCGGCCCGACTTCGACAGCCGCGAGAGCAGGGTGTGCAGCTCCTGCTCGGAGTACGTGTAGATCGTCTCGTTCGGCTTGGACCCCGGATTGACGGCGATGACGCGGTGCAGCGGCGGCACGGCGGCGTAGACCCGGCCGTCTTCGATGAGGGGTCGCATGTAGCGGAAGAACAGCGTCAGCAGCAGTGTGCGGATGTGCGCGCCGTCGACGTCGGCGTCGCTCATCAGGATGACCTTGCCGTAGCGCGCGGTGTCGATGTCGAACGAGCGGCCCGAACCGGCCCCGATCACCTGGATGATCGACGCGCACTCCGCGTTGGAGAGCATGTCGCTGATCGACGCCTTCTGCACGTTGAGGATCTTGCCGCGGATCGGCAGCAGGGCCTGATACTCGCTGTTGCGCGCGTTCTTCGCGGTCCCGAGCGCAGAGTCCCCCTCCACGATGAAGAGCTCGGACTGCGCCACGTCGTTCGTGCGGCAGTCGGCCAGCTTGGCGGGCAGCGACGACGACTCCAGCGCGTTCTTGCGGCGCTGGGTCTCTTTGTGCGTGCGCGCCGAGATGCGCGCCTTCATCTCGGAGACGACCTTGTCGAGGACGAGGGCGGTCTGCGACTTGTCGTCGCGCTTGGTCGAGGTGAACTTGGCGGTCAGCTCGCGCGCGACGACGTTCGACACGATCTGACGCACGGCGGGCGTGCCGAGCACTTCCTTCGTCTGGCCCTCGAACTGCGGCTCGGGCACGCGCACGGTGAGGACCACCGTCATGCCGGCGAGGATGTCGTCCTTCTCGATCTTGTCGTTGCCGACCTTCAGGCGGCGGGCGTTCTGCTCGATCTGCGTGCGCAGCACCTTCATCAGGCCCGCTTCGAAACCCTGCTGGTGCGTTCCGCCCTTGGGTGTCGCGATGATGTTGACGAACGACCGGCTGACCGTCTCATAGCCGGTCCCCCATCGCACCGCGACGTCGACCGCGCAGGTGCGCTCCACCTCGGTGGGCACCATGGCGCCCGTGGGCTGGAGCACGGGAACCGTCTCGGTGAAGGTTCCTTCCCCCGTCAGCCGCCAGGTGTCGGTGATGGCGGCATCGGGGGCCAGGAACTCGGCGAACTCGGAGATGCCGCCGTCGAAGCGGTAGCTGGTCTCCTGCACACCGTCGGTGCCGGATGCCGCCGAAGGGCGCTCGTCGCGGATGACGAGCTCGAGACCCGGCACGAGGAACGCCGTCTGACGCGCGCGCTGGACGAGCTCATCGAGGTGGAACGCCGCATCCTTCGTGAAGATCTGGCGGTCGGCCCAGTAGCGGATGCGCGACCCCGTGACGCCCTTGGGCGCGCGGCCCACGACCCGCAGCTCGGAGCTCTTCTCGAACGGCGTGAAGGCGGAGTCGGGGGTGTCGCCGGCGAACAGACCCGGCTCGCCCCGGTGGAACGACATCGCCCACGTCTTCCCGCCGCGGTCGACCTCGACGTCGAGGCGTTCGGAGAGCGCGTTGACCACCGAGGCGCCGACGCCGTGGAGGCCTCCGGACGCCGCATACGATCCGCCGCCGAACTTGCCGCCGGCGTGGAGCTTCGTGAAGACGACCTCGACGCCCGTGAGACCCGTGCGCGGCTCGATGTCGACGGGGATGCCGCGGGCGCGGTCGCGCACCTCGACGCTGCCGTCGGCGTGCAGGACGATGTCGATCCGCGAGCCGTGACCTGCGAGGGCCTCGTCGACGGAGTTGTCGATGATCTCCCACAGGCAGTGCATCAGACCGCGGGAGTCGGTCGAGCCGATGTACATGCCGGGCCGCTTGCGGACCGCTTCGAGCCCTTCCAGCACCTGGAGGTGGTGTGCAGAATACTCGGATGTCACAATCCTCAAGCGTATCCGCGGGGCACGACACCGGTGAGGTGACACACGGTGGGCATTCCCGCCGTACGCGGTGAGCGAAATGTGACCTGTTCGCGGCATTCTCGAAACATCCCCGTGGTTGTATTTCAGGACTGAACGAGAAGCTCTGTCACGTAACGAGGAGGAACCGAGATGACCACGCTCACGACACCCGCCGAGACTGCCGTCCTCGAGCACCGCCTCACTGCCGCAGACCGCTGCGACTCCTGCGGAGCACAGGCCTACATCGCCGCCGAGGTCAACGGCAGCGAACTCCTCTTCTGCGCCCACCACGGTCGCAAGTACGAAGAGAAGCTCCGCGCCATCGCCACGAGCTGGCACGACGAGACGGCGCGCCTGATCGAGGCGTGACCGACCGGACGCATCGCGCCCCGCGGTTAGGGTGAACGGGTGACCGCTCATCTTCCCTCCGTGCGTCGCTGGATCGAGTTCTCGCTCCGCGCTCTCGACGAGAACGCGGAGCGCGTCCGTTCCACCGCACGGGTCGCCGATCTGAGGGCGGATGCCTACGGGCACGGTCTCGCACTCGTCGCCGAGCGCCTCGACCGTCACGGGTTCGAGGCGTTCGTCGTGTCTCCTGGTGAAGACCCGGGAGACGTGCGCACGCCCGTCGTCGCATCCGCTGATCCGCACGACATGACGGGGCCCGAGCTCTTCGGTGCGGCGGCGGGATGGCGACCCGTGCTGCGCGCCGGCGCCGAGATCCTCGCCGTGAAGGCGGTGGCCGCCGGTGAAGGCGTGTCGTACGGCCACACCTGGGTGGCGCCGCACGACACGACGCTTGCTCTGGTCGGGGCGGGATACGCGCACGGCATCGTGCGTCGGGCATCCAACACGGCTCCGGTGCTCGTCGGCGGCGCCCCGCGCACGATTGTCGGGGTCATCTCGATGGATCAGCTCACCGTGCACCTCGACGGAGCCGAGGTCGTCGAGGGTGACGACGCCGTCTTCTTCGGCGATCCCGATCGCGGCGAGCCGACTCTCGCACAGTGGCAGGAGGCGACGGGCATCCGCGCCCTGGCCATCACATCGCGGCTCTCGGCCGGATTCGCCCGGAGCATCGCATGACCGGCCCGACCGCGCACGTCGACCTGGCCGCGATCGGCGACAACATCTCATCCCTTGCGGCCCGCGCACCGCACAGCGCGTTCCTGCTGGCGGTCAAGTCCGATGCGTACGGACACGGGATGCTCCCGGTGGTCGAGGTCGCACGCGAAGCCGGCGCCTCGTGGTTCGGCACACTCGACACCGACACGGGCTTCGCGCTGCGTGAAGCCGGTGTGCGCGAACCGCTCTTCGCGTGGGTGCACGGCCGCGCGACCGACTTCGCAGCCGCGGCCGAGGCGCAGATCGACCTCGGCATCCAGACGATGGCTCAGCTGGAGGCCGTCGGAGCCTCGGCCGCCCGCACGACGCCGCGCGTGCATCTCAAGATCGACACGGGCCTGCACCGCGGCGGGATCGACGTGCCGCAGTGGGACGCCTTCGTGCGCCGGGCGCTCGAACTCCAGGCCGCCGGTCGCCTTCAGGTCGTCGCGGCGTGGAGCCATCTCTCCGACACGTCGATCGAGGTCGACCGCTCCTCCGCGGTCGACTTCCTCGCGGCGGTCGCCCACGCCCGTGCGCTCGGCGCCGAGTTCGAGCTGCTGCACCTGGGGGCGAGCACGGCGCTCATCGAGCTGCCCGAGGCTCATCTCGACCTCGTGCGCGTCGGGATCGCCGCCTACGGCATCTCGCCGGTCCACGAGTCTGCGCGCGAGCTCGGACTGCGACCGGCCCTGCGGCTCACCGCTCCGGTGCTCGAGAGCGTCGGCGCGACCGCCCTGCTGGCGGTCGGCTACGGCGACGGCATCCAGTCCGAGCCCTCCGACGAGGCATTCGTCGCCCTCGCCGGCGGCCGGGCCCGCGTGCTCGACGTGGGTCCCGATGTGACGACGGTGGACGCCTCAGGGCTCGACGCGCAGGTCGGCGACACCGCGGTCGTCTTCGGGCCGGGAGACGACGGCGAGGCGGATGCCGAGCAGTGGGCCATCTGGGGCGGCACCGTCGGTGACGAGATCGTGACCGGGCTCACGCGGCGCGTGGCGCGCAGCTGGTCCGGGCGTCAGGCGCTGTAGCCGACCCGCTGGGCGAGCGCGGCGCGGGAGCGTCGTGCCCACTCGTCGATCTGCGTCAGTTCGCCGGTCACGGGCGCCAGGACTGCGCCAGGCTCCCGCCGGGCCAGCGCGGCGGAGAGGATCTCGTCGGCCAGGTCGGGGTTCATCCCGAGCACGCACCCGTGCAGGTGCGTGCCGATCGACGCGCCGATCCGCACGCCCTCGGCGCCGTCATCCTTCGCCGCGCTGCCGTCGTTGCCGAAGCCGCGCCGCACCCGGCCGAGCGGCTCGGCATCCGCGTCGAGCGTCGTGCGCCCGCTGTGGTTCGCGAAGCCCGTGGCGATGCCCGAGCGCGTCTCGATGACGGTCTCGCCGACGCTCTGCGCCGTCTCGCGCGTGACTTCGGTCGGGAAGACGTCGAGGCCGTCGAGCACGCCGTCGTCATGGACGATCCGCCGACCCAGGAGCTCCCAACCGCCGCCGACCGCCAGGATCGGGACGCCCGAATCGCGGAGCTCCCGCAGCACTGCGGCGAGTCGGATCGCGTCGGGCTGCACGGCACGGACCGCGGCGAACGGTCCGGAGCCGATGTGCACGATGTCGATGTCGCCCGGCAGGTCGTCTCCGACGCCCACGTCGATGATCTCGACCTCGTGGCCTCGCGCGCGGGCACGCCGCTCCAGGACGAGCACGTTGCCGACGTCGCCGTTGATGCCGAGCTCTGCGGGATAGAGGTGGCCGATGCGCAGCTTCACGTGTTGCTCTTCCCCTCGATGCCGCTCTGACCGAGTCGACGACGGATCTCCATCATCTGCTCGTAGTTCACGATCATCGTCTTGATGCCCGTCGACGGCCGCGGGAGCGCGAGGAACCGCTCGAGCGCAGGGCCGAGGTCGGGCTCGACCGCACCGACGGCGACGCCGCCGTATCCGAAGCGCGTCGCCAGCTGCCAGGCCTTGGTGCCGGTCAGCACGTCGACATGGTCGATCGCGCTCAGATCGGTGCCGTAGATCCACGAGGGATCGGGCGTGCCCTCGTCGACGGCGACGAACAGCTGCTCGGGGACGCCGTCGAGCGCATCGAGATTGACCTGCAGGCTCGGCGCGTTCTTCATCATGACGATCTCGATGTCTTCTCCGCCGACGTGCATGACCTCGCCGCGGCCGTAGACCGTCGGTGTGCTGGTCAGCGCCTCGGTGGCGATACGCGCGTCGAAGCGGTCGCCGAGGATGCGGCGCGCCGTCTCCACCGCCCCGGCGGCATCGACCGCGTAGTGCAGACCCCGGACGGGGAGCCGCACCGCATGCTCCTCCCCCGCGATCCGCAGCGAGATGTCACGGCCGGCGACGCGCGTGACCTGCACGGCGCGCGCGTCGTCGGCGACATCCACCGGGCGTGCGGAGAGGTCGTCGTAGTTCGCCAGCCCGTTGCGGGCCGAGGAAGCGGCCGTGGCGGCGTCCACCCCGAACCAGCTGACGGGCGCCACGACATCCGGTGCGAGGGCACGCAGCGACACGTCGTCGGCGTTGAGGACGACGAAGTCGCCGCACGCCTGCGCGATCGTGCGGAGGAATCCCGCCACACGGGCGGGATCGTAGAAACGGTTCAGCTGATCGACCTGGATGTTGAGGAGGAGGGCGCCGCGCGGATGCAGGAGCGGAACGAGCTGCGGCCCGTAGGCCTCGTCGACCTCGAGGATCGCGATGTCGGCCTTGAGGTGCCCACCGCTGTCGACGTCGGGAAGGACAGACGACGCGATGCCCTGGGGCAGGTTGCCTCCGGAGCCGTTGGTGAACACGCGGAGCCCGTGCGCACGCACGATCCGCGTCAGGAAGTGGGTCGTCGTCGACTTCCCGTTCGACCCGCTGACGAACACGACCCCCGCCGGGAGTCGCGAGACGGCGCGCTCGATCAGGCCGGGGTCGATCGCCAGCGCGATGCGGCCGGGGAGAGCGGCACCGCCCCCGCGCAGCCGGGTGACCACGCGCGTCGCGCGGCCCGCGAGGATCGCCGCTGTGGTGCGCAGCCCCATGACGGCGTCAGGCCGCGGCGATCGCCGCGTCGGTGGCCTCGTCGATGATGTCGAGACCCTTCAGCAGCGTCTCGTCGTCGCCCACGAGCGTCGGCATGACCTTGAGCACCTCGTCGTGGGCGCCGCTCGTCTCCACGATGAGTCCGCGCGCGAACGACTCCTTCGAGATGCGTCCGGCCAGACCCAGGTCGTTGCCGGCGAGGCCCTGCAGGAGCCCGCGCCCGCGCGTCGTGAAGGCGCCGGCGTGACGGTCGGCGATGGCCGCGAGGCGGCTCGCGACGAGGTCGCCCCGGTGCGCGATCGACGCGGGGAACGAGGCATCCGCCCAGTAGTTCTCGATCGCGGCGGCCGCACCGACGAAGGCGATCGAGTTGCCGCGGAACGTGCCCGTGTGCATGGCGGGCTTCCACACGTCGAACTCGGGCTTGATGAGCACGAGCGACATCGGGAAGCCGTAGCCGGAGAGCGACTTGGAGAGAGTCACGACGTCGGGCACGATGCCCGACTGCTCGAAGCTGAAGAAGTCGCCCGAGCGGCCGATGCCGATCTGGATGTCGTCGACGATGAGCACGATGCCGTGGTCGTCGCACAGGGCCCGCAGCGCGCGGAGCCATTCGGGACGCGCGACGTTGACACCGCCTTCGCCCTGGACGGTCTCGACGATGACGGCCGCCGGCAGGTCGAGGCCGCTCGAGGGGTCTTCGACCAGCTTCCGCAGCATCGCCACGGTGTCGATGTCGGGGCCGTAGTACCCGTCGAAGGGGTGGAAGACGACATCGTTGAGCCCCACGCCCGCGCCATCGCGGAACCAGCTGTTCGCGGTCGCTGCGAGGGCGCCCAGGGAGAGGCCGTGGTAGCCGTGGGTGAAAGCCACGATCGTGCTGCGACCGGTCTTGATGCGCGCGAGCTTCATCGCGGCCTCGACGGCGTTGGCACCCGTGGGCCCCGGGAACTGCAGCTTGTACTCGAGACCGCGCGGAGCGAGGATCACATCGCGGAAGACCTCGAGGAAGTGACGCTTGGCGCCGGTGGCCATGTCGAGGGCGTGCTGGATCTTGTCGCCCATCAGGTACTCCACGACGGGTGCCTTGATCAGCGGGTTGTTGTGCCCGTAGTTCAGGGTGCCCGCACCGCAGAAGAAGTCGATGTAGTCGCGACCGTCCTCATCGGTCAGGATCGACCCGCGAGCGGTGTCGAAGACGGTGGGGAACGAGCGGATGTAACTCCGCACTTCCGATTCCATCGAGGAGAAGACAGAGAGATCCACGGTTTGGCCTTTCTTAGAGTTTCCCGCTCAGCGCCATGCGGGTGCCTGTTCGGCTCGTTGATGATATCCGTGCGGCCTGGGCCGGAGCCCAGGCGCGCGGATCACTCCAGGTAGTCTCGCAGCGACTGCGAACGCGAGGGATGACGGAGCTTGGCCATCGTCTTCGACTCGATCTGGCGGATGCGCTCGCGCGTGACGCCGAACGTGTCGCCGATCTGGTCGAGGGTCTTCGGCTGGCCGTCGCCGAGTCCGAAGCGCATGCGGATCACGCCGGCCTCGCGTTCGGACAGCGAGTCCAGGAGCGACTCGAGCTGACGCTGGAGCATCGTGAATCCGACCGCGTCGGCGGGCACGACCGCCTCGGTGTCTTCGATGAGGTCGCCGAACTCGCTGTCGCCGTCCTCGCCGAGGGGCGTGTGCAGCGAAATGGGCTCGCGGCCGTACTTCTGCACCTCGACGACCTTCTCGGGCGTCATGTCGAGTTCGCGGCTGAGCTCTTCCGGCGTGGGCTCGCGGCCCAGGTCCTGGAGCATCTGGCGCTGCACGCGGGCGAGCTTGTTGATGACCTCGACCATGTGCACCGGGATGCGGATCGTGCGGGCCTGGTCGGCCATCGCGCGGGTGATCGCCTGACGGATCCACCAGGTGGCGTAGGTCGAGAACTTGAAGCCCTTGGTGTAGTCGAACTTCTCGACGGCGCGGATGAGACCCAGGTTGCCCTCCTGGATGAGGTCCAGGAACTGCATCCCGCGGCCGGTGTAGCGCTTGGCGAGGGAGACCACGAGTCGGAGGTTCGCGCCGAGGAGGTGCGACTTCGCCCGCTGACCGTCACGGGCGATCCACTGCAGGTCGAGACCCAGCTGGTTCGACTTCTCGGCCGCCGTCATGTGCGAGAGCTTCTCTTCGGCGAACAGGCCCGCCTCGATGCGCATCGCCAGCTCGACCTCTTCGGCCGCGTTGAGGAGCGGGACCTTGCCGATCTGCTTCAGGTAGTCCTTGACCGGGTCGGCGGTGGCGCCGGTGATCATCGTCGAGTAGACGGGCACGTCCTCGTCGTCGGACGACGAGATGACGATCGCGCCGGTCGGGAGCGGCTCCGTGAAGACCGGCTTAGTGGTCTCCTCGTCGTCCTCTTCGGACTCCTCGGACGCTCCGGATGCCGCGTCGGCGTCACCTGCGGGTGCAGCCTTCTTGCCGCGCGCAGCGGCGGGAGCGTCGTCGGCGTCGTCGGCGTCGTCGTCGATCACGACGTCTTCCAGATCGACCTCGTCGTCGATCTCCTCGTCATCGGCGTCGGCATCCTTCGCCTTGCTCTTGGTCGTCGCCTTCGCCGTCGTCTTGCGCGGAGCCTTCGCGGGCTCGGCGGCCGTCTTCGCGGCGGTCTTGGGTGCGGCTTTGGCTGCGGTGCTCTTCCGAGCGGTCGTGGTCGTCGTGGTCTCGACGGCCTCGGTGTCCTTCGCAGCGGGTGAACGGGGTGTCTTCGTGGCTGGGGTCACGGTTCGCCTTTCACCGATCGGCGCGTGTCGTACGCCCCCGGTAGATTTCGGACACTAGTAAGACCCTTGTCAAGTCCGGAGAGATGCAGAAAGCACCACACGCGGTCCGACAACGGGTCAGGTCATCTATTGTCTCATACTTGCCGCGAATGCTTGACACGCGCGGCGACTCCCTCTAGACAACGTCGCCACGCCTGCGAGGATTCCCCGCGAGGCGGGAATCGCTCAGAGTCCGAGCTTCTCGTCGTCGCCCGACGGACGGTTGGCGAGGAACCTCTCGAGCTCCGCCGCGAGCTCGTCCGCGCTCGGCAGATCGCCCGTGTGGATCATGGCCGTCGCGCGGGTCGACCCCGCCATATAGGAGTCGTAGCGCTCCTCGAGGCCCTGGAGCATCCGCTGGAGCTCGTCGCTGGCCGAGACCTGGTCGTCGACCTTCTCGAGGTACTCGCGGTTCTGCTCGCGCAGGTCGTCGCCGGCGAACACGAGGCCCGTGGCGACGGTGAGGCTGTCGAGCGCCGCCAGGGTGGCCGCCGGGTACTCGGTGTCTCCCAGGTAGTGCGGCACGAGGAGCACGAAGCCCGCGATGCTCTGTCCGGCCTCGCTGAAGCGCAGCTCCAGAAGGTGGCCGACGGTCGCGGGCACCTGCGTGTGGGGCTGCCATACCGAGTGAGCGGCGGTGAGGTCGGAGCGCGTGCCGCTGACGGTCGTGCCGAGCGGCCGCGTGTGCGGCACCGGCATCGGGATCGCGTGCACCCACGTGACGGAGGAGACCGAGTACTGCTCGGCGAGGTCGAGCACGGCCCGGGTGAACGCCTCCCAGGCGAAGTCGGGCTCGTAGCCTGCGAGCACGAGGAACGGCTGGCCGAGCGTGTCATGGGCCAGCGACAGCTCGAGCCGCGGCGGCCGGTATCCGGTGAGATGGTCCTGATCGAATGAGATGAGCGGACGGCGTGCGCGGTAGTCGAGCAGCACGTCATTCGAGAAGACGGCCAGCGGGGTCGGCTCGAGCTCGTCGCGCACATAGTCGATGAGGCCGCCGATCGCGGTCCCCGCGTCGGTGAAGCCGGTGAGCGCGATGACGAGCGGGAGCCCGGCGCGGACCGGCGGAGCGGACACGGCGCGCTCGTAGAGGGGAGCGGACAGCGGCATTCCTCCATGCTACGAGGCGGCTCGAACACGAGGGTCGACGGCATCCCGCTCAGAGCGAACACGCGAGACCCCTCCTCCGCGCGCGGTCCGCATCCAAACCTAGGATGGACGTCATGTCGTTCCCCGACCTCGAGTCCCGTACCGTTCCCCTCCGAGAGTCCGAAGCCGACGCGCTCCTGCTGGCACTGCCGCCGCTCGATGCCGAAGGTTCCCCCGCGCTGGATGACTGGCCCGGCCTGCGCGACGCGCTGGTGGCCACCGGCTTCACGGGCGCCGCAGCCTCCTTCCAGCGCGCCTACGCGCCCGCCTCGACAGACAAGCCCCTCGCGGTCGTCGGCACGGGGTCCGCTCCGGATGCCGCAGCCGTCCGGGAGGCCGTGGGCGCCGGGATCCGCGCCCTGACCGGATACGACACGGTGGCCGTCGCGGTGCCCGGCGCCGGCGCGGACGGCCTGCGCGCCGCTGCGGAAGGAGCCGCTCTCGGCGGCTACCGCTTCGCCGCCTACAAGACCGACGCGCCGAAGGCGCGTGCGTCGAAGGTCGTCGTCCACGGAGACGTCGAGCTCGACGCCGACGCCCTCGCCGCTGCGACGGCCGCGGCATCCGCCGTCGCCCTCGTGAAGGATCTCGTCTCCACCCCCGCGGAATGGCTCGGCCCGGCCGACTTCGCCGCACGCGCACAGGAGTCGCTGGCCGATCTGGCCGTGACGGTCGAGGTGCTCGACGAGGAGGCGCTGAAGGCGGGTGGCTACGGCGGAATCCTCGGCGTCGGCCAGGGATCGGACCGTCCGCCGAGGATGGTGCACCTCGACTACTCGCCGGCCGGGGCCACCCGTCACGTGGCGCTCGTCGGAAAGGGGATCACGTTCGACACGGGCGGTCTCTCGCTCAAGCCGCCGGCATCCATGGTGGGCATGAAGTACGACATGTGCGGCGCAGCGACGGTGCTGGCCGTGGTCCGGGCCATCGCGACGCTGGGCCTGCCGGTGCACGTGTCCGGATGGCTGTGCATCGCCGACAACATGCCGTCGGGCCGGGCCACACGCCCCGGTGACGTGCTGCGGATGCTCGACGGCACGACGGTCGAGGTGCTGAACACGGATGCCGAGGGCCGTCTCGTCCTCGCGGACGGTCTCGTCGCAGCCAGCCGTGAGCACCCCGACCTGATCGTCGATGTGGCGACCCTCACCGGTGCGATCTCGATCGCGCTGGGCACCCGCCACGCCGGAGTCATGGGTGAGGACGACGCGGTCGCGGACTACCTCGCGGCGGCGGCCGCAGTGGGCGAGCTCGCCTGGCCGCTTCCCCTCCCCGTCCATATGACCGACGAGCTCGATTCCCCGATCGCCGACATGCAGAACGCGAAGATCGGCGATCCCAACGGCGGTTCGCTCTTCGCCGGGCTCTTCCTGCAGCGGTTCGTCGGTCGCACCTCCGACGACGCCGACGCACCCCGCATCCCCTGGGTGCACCTCGACATCGCGAACGTCGGGTGGAACAAGGGCGCCCCGTATGGTTTCACCGAGAAGGGGCCGACCGGCGCCACGGTGCGGTCGCTGATCCGGCTGATCGCAGGCGAGGAGGCATGATGACGGAGCACACGTTCGATCTGGTCGTCCTGGGTGGCGGCAGCGGCGGGTACGCGGCGGCCCTTCGTGCCGCCGAACTCGGCAAGACGGTCGCCCTCATCGAGAAGGACAAGCTCGGCGGGACGTGCCTGCATCGCGGCTGCATCCCCACCAAGGCTCTCCTGCACTCCGCCGAGGTCGCGGACTCCGCGCGGGAGGCGTCGTCGTACGGCGTGCGGGCGACGCTCGACGGCATCGACCCCGACGGCGTGCGCGCCTACCGGGAGGGGATCGTCGCGAAGAAGTTCAAGGGACTCGAAGGGCTCGTGAAGGCTCGCGGCATCACGGTCGTCGCGGGTGAAGGCCGCCTGGAGACCGGACCCGCCGTCCGGGTCGGCGACGACCTCTATCGCGGTGCCGACGTCGTGCTCGCGACGGGGTCGTACAGCCGCTCGCTGCCGGGTCTCGAGATCGGCGGCCGCGTGCTGACGAGCGAGCATGCGCTCGAGCTCGCGGAGATCCCGAGCAGCGTCGTCATCCTCGGCGGTGGAGTGATCGGCGTCGAGTTCGCCAGCGTGTGGAAGTCGTTCGGCGTCGACGTCACGATCGTCGAGGCGCTCGATCACCTCGTTCCGAACGAGGATGCGGCGATGAGCAAGGGCCTCGAGCGCGCGTTCCGCAAGCGCGGCATCGCCTTCTCCCTCGGTGTGCGGTTCGCCTCCGTGACGCAATCCGACAGCGGCGTCACGGTGAGCCTCGAGGATGGCAAGACCTTCGACGCCGACTACCTCCTGGTCGCCGTCGGCCGCGGGCCGGCGACGGCCGGCCTCGGCTTCGAGGAGGCCGGTGTGACGGTCGACCGCGGCTTCGTGATCACCGACGAGCGGCTCCGCACCGGAGTCGAGCACGTCTGGGCCGTCGGCGACATCGTGCCCGGGCTCCAGCTCGCGCACCGCGGTTTCCAGCACGGCATCTTCGTCGCCGAGGAGATCGCGGGCCTGAAGCCGGTTCTCGTCCCCGACCTGCAGATCCCGAAGATCACGTACAGCCACCCCGAGGTCGCCTCGGTGGGTCTCAGCGAGGCCGGCGCCGTCGAGAAGCACGGGGCGGATGCCGTGGTCTCCTACGAGTACAACCTCGCCGGGAACGGCAAGAGCGAGATCATCGGCACGAGCGGCATCGTGAAGGTCGTGCGGCAGAAGGACGGCCCGGTCGTCGGCGTGCACCTGATCGGGGACCGCGTCGGCGAACTCATCACCGAGGGTCAGCTCGCCGTGGTCTGGGAGGCGCACCCCGAAGACATCGCCCCGTTCCTCCATGCTCACCCCACGCAGAGCGAAGCGCTCGGCGAGGCGTTCCTGGCCCTCGCGGGCAAGCCGCTGCACACGCTCTGACACCCCGACCCCGACGGCATCACTAAGCTAGTCACGACATCTGCACCTTGAAGGAGACAAGCCCATGAGCACTTCCGTGGTCCTTCCCGCGCTCGGCGAGAGCGTTACAGAAGGAACGGTCACCCGTTGGCTGAAGCAGGTGGGAGACACCGTTCAGGCCGACGAGGGTCTCCTCGAGATCTCGACCGACAAGGTCGACACCGAGATCCCTTCGCCCGTCTCGGGCGTCCTCGAAGAGATCTTCGCGCAGGAGGACGACACCGTCGAGGTCGGCGCGGTCCTCGCGAAGATCGGCGACGGCTCCGGCTCGGCCTCCGATGCGCCGGCGGAAGAGGCCCCTGCGGCCGAGGCTCCCGCCGAGTCGGCTCCCGCCGCTGAGGCTCCCGCCGAGCCGGCTCCCGCCGCTGAGGCAGCGCCGGCTGAGGCCGCGCCCGCCGAGCAGGCGCCTGCCGCGCCGGCATCCGGCGGCAAGGACGTCGTTCTCCCCGAACTGGGCGAGAGCGTGACCGAGGGAACCGTCACGCGCTGGCTCAAGCAGGTCGGCGATCAGGTCGAGGTCGACGAGCCGCTGCTCGAGATCTCCACCGACAAGGTCGACACCGAGATCCCTTCGCCCGTCGCGGGCACGCTGCAGGAGATCCTCGCGCAGGAGGACGAGACCGTCGAGGTCGGCGCCGTCCTGGCGCGGATCGGCGACGGAGCCGCTGCCCCGGCCGCTGAGGCGCCGGCATCGGAGGCCCCCGCGGCGGAGGCGCCTGCTGCGGAGGCGCCTGCCGCCCCCGCAGCTCCTGCACCCGCCGCCGAGGCACCCGCCGCCGCGGCTCCTGCCGCTCCCGCGCCCGCCGCCCCTGCGCCGACGCCCGCCGCGGAGGCACCCGCGCCCGCCGCGGCTCCGGTCTCGGCGCCCGTCGACGACGACACCGTCGCCTATGTCACGCCGCTCGTGCGTCGCCTCGCCCAGCAGCAGAACGTCGATCTCTCGACCGTCAAGGGCACCGGCGTCGGAGGGCGCATCCGCAAGGAGGACGTGCTCAACGCCGCCGAAGCGGCCAAGGCAGCCCCCGCCGCCGCTGCGGCCGCACCGGCTCCCGCCGCCCGCGAGAAGCTCGAAGTGTCGCCGTTGCGCGGCACGAAGGCCCCGATGTCGCGTCTGCGCAAGGTGCTCTCGGAGCGCGCCGTCGCGTCGATGCAGCAGACGGCCCAGCTGACCACGGTCGTGAAGGTCGACGTCACGAAGGTCGCGAACTTCCGCACCGCCGTGCAGTCCGACTTCGTTGCCAAGACCGGCGGCAAGCTGTCGTTCCTGCCGTTCTTCGTCCTCGCGGCCGCGGAGGCGCTCCAGGCCTACCCGATCGTCAACGCGACGGTCGACGGCACCGACATCGTCTACCCGGCGTCCGAGAACATCGCCATCGCCGTCGACACCGAGCGAGGCCTGCTGACGCCGGTCCTCCGCGACGCCGCCGGCAAGAACCTCGCCGAGATCTCGAAGGAGATCGCCGACCTGGCCGCCCGCACCCGCGACAACAAGCTGAAGCCGGACGAGCTGGCCGGCGGTACGTTCACCGTCACGAACACGGGTTCGCGCGGCGCGCTGTTCGACACCCCCGTGGTGTTCCTGCCCCAGTCGGCGATCCTCGGCACGGGAGCCGTCGTCAAGGAGCCCGGTGTCGTGAAGGTCGACGGAGTGGATGCGATCGGCATCCGGTCGTACGTGTACCTCGCGATCTCGTACGACCACCGCATCATCGACGGCGCCGACGCGGCCCGCTTCCTCGGTGCGCTGAAGTCCCGCCTCGAGACCGCGGACTTCACGCCCGACCTCGGGATCTGAACCGAACCGATCATGGCTGCTCCGCGACGTCGTGCACGTCGCGGAGCAGCCATTTTCCGTCGGTGAGCACCATCACCACCAGCTGACCCGCGGATGTCCCTGCGGCCGGCATGACGCGCAGCACAGCGACTCCCCCGAAGTCGTCGATCAACGCCGCGCTGCGCTCGTCGGACGCCAGATCGATCGCACCCGAGGGGAAGACCGTCGCGGCATCCGCCACGACCTCGACGAGGCACTCCTCGGCTCCTGCGCACGCCGCGCGACGGTCGAGCAGGTCGGTCACGATGTCCGTCAGCGCCGCCTCGGGCGCCGCCACCCCGTCGACGGCCCCGGAGGTGTTCGGTGACGGCGGAGCCGGTGAGTCTGGCGGCATCGGGTCGGCCGTGCGGGAGACGGACGGCACGGGCTCATCGGCGGCCGACGGCACGAGGGCAGCTCCCCCGACGATCGCGACGGCGATGGCCCCGGCAGCCAGCCACGGACCTGTTCGGCGCCGGGTCGTGGGGCGCGGACGGCGGAAGCGGCGCCACACCCCCGTCGTCACCTGCGAGACGGCGTCTGCGAGGTCTGCATCCACATGCCGCACGAGCGTGCCCCAGAGGCCGCGGGACTCGACGGCGTCGCTCGCCGCGGGTTCGCCGTCGCGGTGCGCCGAGAGTGTGCGGGCATGCCGCGGGGCGAACGCCGTCAGCGCGACGGGCTCTGCTGCGGCCAGACCGAACAGACGCTCCTCGAGTCGCTCCGCCTCGCGCAGGAGCCGCTCTCTGTCGAGGACGAGCGCGGCCGCGTCCGCGAGCGGCCCGGCGAGACGCGCCGTGTCGCGCGACAGCGCATCGAGTGTGCGCGATGCGCTCAGCTCGGCGGAATCCCCCCGCGGGAGAGCGGCGTACACGGGCCGAGCGTCGTCCGTCATCCACCACTCGCCCGAGGTCGCCGGCTCCAGTGCGCTGCAGCCGCGAAGGAGGCTGACCGCGATCGTGAGACGCTCGCCGTCGGTGAGTGCCGCTCCGGAGGCCTCCCGACGCGAGATGACGTCGTCGAGCCTCTCGCGGCAGACCGGAAGGGCGACGAGGTGGCCCTGCGCTGTGCGCAGGACGTCGAGCGGTCCGATCACGTGTCCGTCACCGGGAGCGCTCCACCCGGCCCACCCCACCCCGAGATCTTCGGCATCGACGAGGAGGCACGACCGATCGGTGGGCAGCACGGCGAGGTCTCCGCTCCACGGGGACTCGGGCGGGCCCGCCAGGCGACGGATCGTGCGCACATCGCGCAGGAGTCCATCATCGGCGTTCGTCATGCTCCGAGCCTCGATGCTCACCGGCGCGGAGACCATCCGGCGCTGTCCGCCTGTGGAGAACCTCGACTGTGCGGCCCCTGAGGAGGATCGAGTGAGAGAGCCGGAAAAGGTAGGCTGGGCGCATGGCAGCGCGCACCACGGCCCCGGAGAAGCGTCCGGGGTTCTTCCGTCAGATCGGCACCCTCTACTCCTTCACGCAGAAGGAGTACACCTGGCTGCCGTTCCTGCTTGCGGGCATCCTGGCCCTGGGCGTCGTCATCGGCATCGGCATCGGATTCCTGATCCCGCCGTTCGCGATCTGGAGCATCATCCTCTGGGCCGTCACGGGTCTCATGCTCGGTGTGCTCGGCTCGATGATGACCATGACCCGCCTGTCGACGAGTGCGATGTACAAGAAGCTCGACGGCATGCCCGGCGCCGCCGGTCACGTGCTCTCCACCTCTCTCGGTCGCAAGTGGCAGTCCAGTGAGATGCCTGTCGGGGTCAACCCCAAGACGCAGGAGGCGGTCTACCGTGCCGTGGGCCGCGGCGGCGTCGTCATCGTCGGCGAGGGCGCGCGCGGTCGCCTCACGCGTCTCGTGAACGAGGAGCGCTCGAGGGTGCAGCGCGTCGCGACGGGTGTCCCCGTGCACGTCTTCTACGTCGGACACGGCGACGACGAGGTCACGATCGCGAAGCTGTCGTCCACGATCAAGTCGCTTCCCAAGAAGATCGACCGCTCCACGATGGCCGCGGTCATCAAGCGCATCGACTCGGTGTCTCAGGGTCTGTCGTCGCTGCCGATCCCCAAGGGCATCGATCCCACGAAGGTCCGCGCTCCCCGTCCTCGCTGAGCGGACCTGCGTTGTCCGGTGATCCGGACGGGTCTCAGGTGCGGACGAGGACCGTTCCCGCCAGCTGATCGTGCAGCCCTCGGTGATCCGAGTTCCAGATCACCGCGGGCAGGACGAGCATCAGGAGCACGGTGCGCACGACCGGGCGCCAGACGCCCGTCCAGCCTCCCGTCACGCGCATCAGGCGCATGCCGAGGATGCGGTGTCCGGGGCTCCCGCCGAGCGTCGGGATGAAGATGATCTGGATGACGAAGAACACGATGTTCGACGCCAACGGCTCGGGGAATCGCACGCCCGTCGCGGGATCGACGTACGAGAAGAACGCATAGGCGATCAGCGCCGCAGCGGCGAGATCGATCAGCAGGGCGAGGACGCGACGACCCAGTTTCGCGATGCTGCCCGCGCCGTCGCGGGGAAGTCCGAGCCGCTCACCCGGAAACGAGCTTGCAGGGAGGGCATCAGACATCCATCCAGCCTAATCGGGGAGGCGTAACATCCCTGAAACACGGGAGATACTGGGGAGCAACGCCTTCTCGCTACGGTCGGAAAGACCCGCTCGGCGGTTCGCAGTTCCCGATGCCCTACCTCATGGAGCTTTCATGTTCAAAGACTCGTCCGAGGTTCTGAAGTTCATCAAGGAAGAGGACGTCAAGTTCCTCGACATCCGTTTCACGGATCTTCCCGGTGTTCAGCAGCACTTCAACATTCCCGCTTCGACCGTCGACGAGGAGTTCTTCACCGTCGGCCAGCTGTTCGACGGCTCCTCGATCCGAGGCTTCGCGAACATCCACGAGTCGGACATGCAGCTGATCCCGGACGTCACGACGGCGTACCTCGACCAGTTCCGCGAGGCGAAGACGCTGGTCATGATCTTCGACATCTACAACCCGCGCAACGGCGAGATCTATCACAAGGACCCGCGTCAGGTCGCCAAGAAGGCCGAGAAGTACCTCGCCTCGACCGGCATCGCCGACACGGCGTTCTTCGCCCCCGAGGCCGAGTTCTACATCTTCGACGACGTCCGCTACGAGGTCACGCAGAACTCGAGCTTCTACAGCGTCGACTCCGAGGAAGGCGCCTGGAACACGGGCCGGGTCGAAGAGGGCGGCAACCTCGCCAACAAGACCCCCTACAAGGGCGGCTACTTCCCCGTCAGCCCGGTCGACAAGACGGCCGACCTCCGCGACGACATCACCCTGAAGCTCATCGAGGCCGGGTTCACGCTCGAGCGCTCGCACCACGAGGTGGGCACCGGCGGTCAGCAGGAGATCAACTACCGCTTCGACACCATGGTGCACTCGGCGGACGACATCCTGAAGTTCAAGTACATCGTCAAGAACACCGCCGAGCAGTGGGGCAAGGTCGCGACCTTCATGCCCAAGCCGCTCTTCGGCGACAACGGCTCGGGTATGCACACGCACCAGTCGCTGTGGCTCGACGGCAAGCCCCTCTTCTACGACGAGAAGGGCTACGGCGGACTCTCCGACACCGCGCGCTGGTACATCGGCGGTCTGCTCGCCCACGCTCCGGCCGTGCTCGCGTTCACCAACCCGACGATCAACTCGTACAAGCGACTCGTCAAGGGCTACGAGGCTCCGGTCAACCTGGTCTACTCGGCCGGCAACCGCTCGGCGGCGATCCGCATCCCGATCACGGGCTCCAACCCCAAGGCCAAGCGCATCGAGTTCCGGGCGCCGGATGCCTCGGGCAACCCGTACCTCGCCTTCGCGGCGCAGATGATGGCCGGCCTCGACGGCATCCTGAACCGCATCGAGCCGCACGAGCCGGTCGACAAGGACCTGTACGAGCTTCCCCCCGAGGAGGCGAAGAACATCCCGCAGGTTCCGAACTCGCTGCTCGACTCGCTCGAGGCGCTCCGCGCCGACAACGAGTTCCTCACGCGCGGCAACGTGTTCACGCCCGAGCTCATCGAGACGTGGATCGAGTACAAGATCGAGAACGAGATCAAGCCGATCGCCGCTCGTCCCCACCCGTTCGAGTACGAGCTGTACTTCGGCGTCTGATCCCGCCATTCGAAAGGGCCCTCACCGCGGACGCGGTGGGGGCCCTTTCGGCGCGGTGGCTGCCTCAGTCGTCACGCGGGTGTCTCGTCATGAGCTGCTGATCATGCTCGCGACGACGATGAGTACGATGCAGACCCCGAGGGCGATGACGAGCCCGGTCCGGGGGAATCGCGCGGATCTCGCGCGACGCGCGATGGCAAGTATTCCCAGGATGATGCCGATGACGACGATCGCGGCCGGGACGATCGCGACGACGTATCCGTATGTCATGCCCGCCACCCACGAGGCGCCGAATCCGGAGCCGATCATGAACGGGATGACGAACAGGCCCGCGAAGATCCACATGATCGCCGTCGCGCGGTCCTCAGCCTCAGGGTCGGCGCCTGTCTTCATGGACCGACCGTATCGGTCGGATGCCGAGGACGACAGAGCGATCGACGGGGCGACGGCTCAGCCGTAGAAGAGCTTCTCGAAGACCCGACGGGCACGCCGCGATACGCCCATCCAGTCCTCCTCGACCTGGGTCGCCGAGCGAGGGGCGTACTCCAGCAGCCGCCCGATCCCATCCAGTCGCTTGCGGTCGGTCGGCAGCACGTCGCTCGTCTGCCCCGACAGCAGGGTGTTCGCCGACCTCAGACGGCTGGCGAGGCGCCAGGCGTCGGCGAGACGGTCTGTCGCGGCATCCGTGATCAGACCGGCCTCCTGAGCCGAGCGCAGCGCACCGAGGGTCGAGGTCGTACGCATGCCCTTCACGGCATGCGCGTGCTCCAGTTGCAGGAGCTGCACGAGCCACTCGACGTCACTCAGGCCGCCGGGTCCGAGCTTGAGGTGCAGCCGGGGGTCGGCGCCCTGCGGCAGTCGCTCGTTCTCGACACGCGCCTTGATGCGTTTGATCTCACGGAGAGCCTGAGGGTCGACGGATGCCGGATACCGCACGTCGTCGGCGAGGGCTGCGAAGCGGCGAAGGAGCTTGACGCTGCCGGCGACTCCCCGGGCACGCAGGAGCGCCTGCGCCTCCCACGAGAGCGACCACCGACGGTAGTACTCGGCGTACGCATCGAGTGAGCGGGCGAGGGGTCCGTTGCGGCCTTCGGGTCGCAGATCGGCGTCGAGGTCGAGGGGCACGCGCTGATCCTCGGAGTGCTGGCGCAGCGCCGTCACGACCTTGAGAGCGAGCTCATGCGCGCGCTGAGGCTCGAGGCCGTTCGCGTCGTAGACGTACATGACGTCGGCGTCGGAGCCGAACCCGAGCTCTCCCCCGCCGAATCGGCCCATCGCGATCACCGAGAAGTCGAGTGCGCGATCCTCCTCGGGGACGACGTCGCGCCAGACGGCCCGCAGCGTCGCCTGGATCGTGACCTCGGTGACGGTCGTGAGCGACTTCGCCATCTCCTCGACGGTGATGACGCCCAGGACGGCTCCCATGGCGGTGCGCAGCAGCTCGCGGCGGCGCAGGGCGCGAACGGCCCGCATGGCGTCGCCGATCGTCTCGTGCCGCGTCTGGATCGCTCGCGCCTCCTCCTGCATCGCGACGCCCGTCCGCGGCCGGAGGAGTTCGGGATCGTCCAGCCAGGCGGCCGACTCGGGGATCCATTCGATCAGCTCCCCCACGTAGCGCGACCCCGACAGGACGCGGGTCAGGTTCTCGGCAGCCCCCGACGAATCGCGGAGCATCCGCAGGAACCACGGCGTGCTGCCGAGTCGTTCGCTGAGTCGCCGGAAGGAGAGGAGCCCGTAGTCGGGATCGACCCCGTCGGCGAACCAGCGGAGCATGATCGGCATGAGGTGCCGCTGGATCGTCGCCTTGCGGCTCAGACCGCTCGTGAGGGCGGCGATGTGCCGCAGGGCGCCGACCGGATCGGTGAATCCGATGGCGGCGAGGCGGTCGTGCGCCTGCGCCGCCGACAGCGCGCGTTCGTCGGGCGAGAGCGACGCGACGGCGGAGAGCAGCGGCCGGTAGAAGAGCCGCACATGGATGTCGCGGACTTCGCGCTTGACCGACTCCCACCGCTCCCAGACATCCGGCCCGCTGTCGGCGAGCTTCGTGGCGCGCGCGAGCACGCGGAGATCCTCGGGTCGCTCGGGCATGAGGTGCGTGCGGCTCAGGTGCTTGAGCTGCATCCGGTGCTCGAGCAGCCGGAGGATGCGGTAGTCGCGCGAGAACGCGGCTGCTTCCGGTCGCCCGATGTATCCCTCGGCGACGAGCGCGTCGAGGGCTTCGAGCGTGCCCCGCTGTCGGATGCGGTCATCGGCGAGTCCGTGGACGAGCTGGAGGAGCTGGACCGTGAACTCGATGTCGCGGATGCCACCCGGGCCGAGCTTGATCTGGAAGGGGACGTCGGCGGCGGGGATGTGCTCCATGACCCGCTCGCGCATGCGCTGCACGCTGTCGACGAAGTTCTCGCGCGCGGCGCTCGTCCAGATCTTGGGCTGAACCGCGCGCACGTACTCGGCGCCGAGGCCGGGGTCGCCGGCGATCGGACGTGCCTTCAGCAGCGCCTGGAACTCCCAGCTCTTGGCCCATCGGTCGTAGTACGACAGATGGGAGTCCAGCGTGCGCACGAGCGCTCCCTGCTTGCCCTCGGGGCGCAGGTTGGCGTCGACCTCCCACAGGGGAGGCTCGATCTCGATGCTCGAGATCCCGCGCATCGTCTGCACGGCGAGCCGCGTGGCGATGTCGACGATCCGGCTCTCCCCGATCGACTCGAGCGCGTCGTCGTCGGCGCCGCCCACGAAGATCACGTCGACGTCGCTGACGTAGTTGAGCTCGCGTGCCCCGGTCTTGCCCATGCCGATGATCGCGAGCTTCGCGGCGGCGACCTGGTCGCGGGGGAAGAGGCCGGCACCGGCGCTCCCTCCCGAGACGCGGGTGCGCGCGACGCAGAGCGAGGCTTCCAGCGCCGCGCCGGCGGCATCCGCGAGACGTGCGGCGACGACGTCGATCTCGTCGACGGGGGCGTTGCTCAACAGGTCGAAGGCAGCGATGCGCGCGAGGACGCGCCGATAGCGGACGCGCAGGGCGACCCAGGCGTCCTCTCCCCCGGACTCCGAGAATCCGTCGTCGGCGCCGACGGATTCGAGCAGGGTCGCGAGAAGCTCGTCGGGTGACGGCAGTTCGCTGCCGGCATCCTTCAGATGGGCGAGCTCGCGCGGCTGTCGCAGGAAGAAGTCGGCGAAGCCCGTCGAGGCGCCCAGCAGCGCCCAGAGCGCCCGCCGACCCTGGGGGTCGCGCAGGACGGCGCCGACCGCCGGCGCGTCGCGACGCGCGACGCGCGCCAGCGCCGAGAGTGCGGCATCCGGATCGGCCGCATCCGTCGACGCGTCGAGAAGTGCCTCGCGATCCATGCCGAGATCGCGCTCGAGCTCGAGGAGGAGGGATTCGGCGTCTTCGAGGCGGCCGAAGCCGCGCCGTGCGAGCCCGGTGAGAGCCGAGGACCGCCGTTCGCTCGTGGACATCGTCGCGCAGGCCGAGGCCTAGAGCATCTCGAGGTTGCTCTTCAGTTCGAAGGGCGTCACCTGCGAGCGGTACTCCTGCCACTCCTTGCGCTTGTTGAGCAGCACGTAGTTGAACACCTGCTCGCCGAGGGTCTCTGCGACGAGCTCGGACTCCTCCATGTACTCCAGCGCGTGGTCCAGGCTCGCCGGCAGCGGCGCGTACCCGAGCGCGCGGCGCTCGGAGTCCGTCAGCGACCAGACGTTGTCTTCCGCCTCCGGAGGCAGCTCGTAGCCCTCCTCGATGCCCTTGAGGCCCGCCGCGAGCAGCAGGGCGTAGGCCAGGTACGGATTCGCGGCGGAGTCGAGGGCGCGGTACTCCACGCGCGACGACTGGCCCTTGCTGGGCTTGTACATCGGCACGCGCACGAGAGCGGAGCGGTTGTTGTGGCCCCACGTGATGAAGCTCGGGGCCTCGTCGCCGCCCCAGAGGCGCTTGTACGAGTTGACGAACTGGTTCGTGACGGCCGAGATCTCGTTCGCGTGGCGGAGGAGCCCGGCGATGAACTGACGGCCGGTCTTGGAGAGCTGGTACTGCGCACCCTCCTCGTAGAACGCGTTCATGTCGCCCTCGAACAGCGACATGTGCGTGTGCATGCCGCTGCCCGGCTTGCCGCCGAGCGGCTTCGGCATGAAGGTCGCATAGACGCCCTGCTCGATCGCGACCTCCTTGATCACGGTGCGGAACGTCATGATGTTGTCGGCTGTGGCGAGCGCGTCGGCGTACCGCAGGTCGATCTCGTTCTGTCCGGGGCCGCCCTCGTGGTGGCTGTACTCCACCGAGATGCCGAGGTCTTCCAGCATCCGGACCGACCGCCGACGGAAGTCGTGGGCCGTTCCGCCCGGCACGTTGTCGAAGTACCCCGCGGAATCCACCGGCTCGGGGCCGTCGGCGCCGAACTGCGACGACTTCAGCAGGTAGAACTCGATCTCGGGGTGCGTGTAGAACGTAAACCCCGCGTCGGCCGCCTTCGCGAGGGCGCGCTTGAGGACGTGCCGCGGATCGGCGACGGCCGGCTGTCCGTCGGGCGTCGTGATGTCGCAGAACATGCGCGCCGTCGGGTCGATCTCACCGCGCCACGGAAGGGTCTGGAACGTCGTGGGGTCGGGGTGGGCGAGCAGGTCCGACTCGTACGAGCGGGTCAGGCCCTCGATCGCGGAGCCGTCGAAGCCGAGTCCCTCCGCGAAGGCGCCCTCCACCTCCGCCGGTGCGATGGCGACCGACTTGAGGGTGCCGATGACGTCGGTGAACCAGAGCCGGACGAACTTGACACCCCGCTCCTCGATCGTCCGCAGAACGAAGTCACGCTGCTTGTCCATCGAATCCTCTCCGGTGCCGGGTCGCCGTGCTCAGACTAGTCGTCGGCGCCGGGTTCGCCGGGCGCCGAGCCCCACTGATCGTCACGGGCCTCGTCGTCCGCCCATGCCTTCGAGCGCTCCCGGATGACCTCGGGGGCCTTGGCAGCCTCTTCGGCGGTGTCGAACGGGCCGGCGCGGTCGACCGAGGGCGACTCGAAGCCCTTCTCGACCTCGCCCGTCTTGAGGTTGAACCAGTACTTCTCGCTGTCGCTCGCCACGTCTACTCCAGTCGGCTTGTACCCGTCGGTGGGTGCTCTCCTGTCGATCCTACTGATCGCCCGCGCCTGGATAGGCTGAGCGCATGGCAGCGAAGACGACGCACGCGGTCGGCGTGGACATCGGCGGCACGGGCATCAAGGCGGGCATCGTCGATCTCGACGCCGGACAGCTCGCGAGCGACCGCGTGAAGGTCGCGACACCCGCGGGCGCGGAGCCCGACGACGTGCTGCGGGCGGTGCGTCAGGTGCTGGACACCCTGGGTGTCGCCGACGACGCGAGCGTCGCGCTCGGGGTGGCCTTCCCCGCGATCGTCAAGCGCGGGCGCACGCTGTCGGCGGCGAACGTCTCGGACAAGTGGATCGGATTCGAAGCGGAGAAGTTCTTCGAGGACGGCCTCGGTCGCGAGATCCACTTCGCGAACGACGCGGATGTCGCCGGCGTCGCGGAGGTGCGGTACGGCGCCGCGAAGGGCGTCGACGGTCTCGTCATCCTCACGACCCTCGGCACGGGGATCGGCTCCGCTCTCATCTACGACGGAGTGCTCGTGCCCAACTCCGAGCTCGGTCACGTGCAGCGCGCGAAGCACGGGAAGGATGCCGAGGCCTACGCGGCGTACTCCGCGTTCGAGCGCGAAGGTCTGACGTGGGAGAAGTGGGCTGCGCGCCTGCAGTGGTACTACAGCCACATCGAGTTCCTGTTCAGCCCGGACCTGTTCATCGTCGGCGGCGGAGTCTCCAAGCATGCGCAGAACTTCCTGCCCCTGCTGGAGCTCGGCACGCCGATCGTCCCGGCTGTGCACCGCAACAACGCGGGGATCATCGGAGCCGCCGCCCTCGCGCGGACGGGCGACGTGGCCTGACGATCCAGGATGCCTCCGGCGAGGCATCCGGAGTATGGGGCGAATGGGCCGGTCTGTACGCCGGGTTCTGTTCCGGGGCCGAAGCCCCTTCGATGATCATCTCTCTCGGCGACACGTTGCCGTGCCGCTCCAGCGGCCTACCCGGGGACTCGGCGAGCCGCGTCAACATCCCCTGTCTGGCCTTGCTCCGGGCGAGGTTTACCCTGCGGATCGCGTCACCGCGACCCCGGTGGTCTCTTACACCACCCTTTCACCCTTACCGCCCGGCCTCTCGGCCCGGCGGCGGTCTTCTCTCTGTGGCACTGTCTCGCGGATCGCTCCGGGTGGGTGTTACCCACCGCCCTGCCCTGTGGAGCCCGGACGTTCCTCGGCGCGACACGGCGGACCGTGCGCGACGCGATCATCCAACCGACCCATTCGCTCGAGCGAGTCTACGCGGAGCCCAGGTCACGAATCCGAAACACGACGCCGCGAAACGGAGGTATTCATCCGGCCCGAGTGGTACTCTCATCACCGACGGGTCCTTTTGGGGAGGATCCGCACTGAGAGCCTTTGGGGAGGCTGTCGAATGCGCAAGTTCATGCTTTCCGCAGCTGTAGTCGCTGCACTGTTCATCGCCGCACCGTTCGCCGCCACCGCGGCCAGTGCGCAGACCGGGGACTCCCCGTCGCCGTCGCTGTCGGCGAGCCAGTATCCGCCGGACAAGCCGACTCGGCCGTCACTGGCGGGCTCGAGCGTCGTGCCCGCCTGCGAGCAGGACGTGCCGTGGATCAGCTACGAGGTCGTCCTGACCGACCCGAACAACCTGTCCACCGGCAACACGGCCACGCTCGTCCTGACGGACGGCACCAACACCGAGTCGATTCCTCTCGGCACCCTGGTCAACAACCGGCTCTCGGGCACGGTCCTGTGGCCGGGTGCGTCCGTCGGACCCGACGGGCGCGGCAACGGCTGGCCGGGGTGGACGACCGACGCCAACGGCGAGTTCGTCGAAACCACCGGCAACTTCGCCTGGACGCGCGGGAATATCTCGGCCACCATCGAGGTGAACCCGACGATCTCGGTCGCGCTCGAGTACCCGCCCGCGACCGTCGTCTGCGCCAACCCTCCGGGCAAGCAGGGCAGCGGTGCGGGTGCACTTCCCGCGACCGGCATGAGCGCCTACGTCGTGCCGCTCGGCGTGGCCGGCGGCGTCGCCGCGATCGCCGGTGTCGTGCTGCTCGTCGCCCGCCGGCGCACGCGGGCTTGATTCGATGACGACCGCGATGACTGCGCGTCCGCCGCGTAGGCGTCGCATCGTGCTGTGGTCGATCGCCGGCGGGCTCCTGCTCGTTCTGCTCGGCGCAGGGATCTGGCTGGGCGTGCGCGCCGTGCAGGCGCAGGCCGAGCTGAAGGCTCTCGCCCCACTGGTGGACGATCTCCGCGACGCGGCCGTCGACCGCAACTTCGCGACAATCGAGCAGATCGCCGATGAAGTCGGCACGCGCGCCTCGCGGGCAGCAGACCTTACGGGCGATCCTGTCTGGCGCGCCGCGGAGATCGTTCCGTTCGCAGGGCCGAACCTGACGGCCGTGCGCGTCGTCTCGCGGCAGCTCGCCGAGATGTCTGATGCTGGCGTGCAGCCGCTGCTCGACGTGCTCGGTGTCTTCGACGGGGCATCGCTCCTAGACGCGGGCAAGGTCGATCTCGCGCTGATCGAGCAGGCGCAGGCCCCGCTCCAGCGCGCCGCCGGTACGTTTTCGACGGCGGCGTCCGAACTCGACGCGCTCGAGACCGCGAACGTGATCGCCGATGTGCGCGAGGCGGTGGTCATGCTCCAGGGAGCCGTCCACACCGCCGCCGACGCGACCGCTTCTGCGCGCGACGCCGCCGACCTCCTCCCGTCCCTCCTGGGCGCCGACGGCCCGCGCACGATCCTTCTGATGTTCCAGAACAACGCCGAACTGCGTACGGGCGGCGGCATCACAGGTTCGTTCACGCAGTTCGATGCGGTGGACGGCGCGGTCTCCCTCGTCGCTCAGGCATCGTCCAGTGACTTCCCGCGGCTTGCCGATCCGATCATCGAGACGCCGGCAGCGGACGTCGGGTTCTTCGGCGATGAAGTCGGCACGTTCGTCCAGAACATCACGATGACCACGGACTTCGCGTACTCAGCCGATCTCGCCGTCGCCTGGTGGCAGCAGCGCACGGGTGTGACACCGGATGCGGTCGTGGCCATCGATCCGCTCGTCATCCGGTCTGTCATCGCCGTGACCGGAGGCGTTCCGCTCCCTGACGGTACCGTGCTCACCGCCGACGACTTTGTGGAGACCCTCTTCGTCGATCCGTACCGTACCCTCGACGAGAGGCAACAGACCGAACTTCAAGAGGCCGTGACCGCGGCGACTTTCGAGCACGTCCTACAAGGAGGCATCTCGCCGCTCGACTGGATCGGGGCGCTCACCGAGCCGGTTCAAGAGGGCAGATTGTCGTTGTCGCTGTCCGATCCGACCGCCGGCGCGCTTGTCTCCGACCCCGTTCTGGGCGGCTCAGGCGCGCGACACGCGGCGGCTCCCGGAGACGCGTTCGCCGTGTGGCTCAACGATACCGGTGGGGGGAAGATGGGGACCTTTCTGACCACCGCCATCCAGCCTCAGATCTCGGTCTGTCGGGCGGACGGACTGACCGACGTGACCATCTCGGTAACGCTCACCAACACGGCGCCCGCGGATGCAGCCTCGCTGCCCGACAGTGTGACCGGTGGTGGTTTCTTCGGTGTCTCCCCCGGCGACATCGGCACCAATGTCAGCGTGGCCGCTCCCAAGGGATTCCTCTCCGGAGGAGTGACCGCGGGAGCGGAACGACTGCTCACTGTCGAGGCCGACGACCGCGGATTCCCCACGAGTCTCGTGAACGTGGTGCTCGCACCGGGTCAGACCCGAACGGTCGACTTCCGCTTCACATCGCCGACGGCCGCCACCGTCGAGCCCACCATCCTGCACACACCGCTCATCGAGAAGCCTGCCGTCGGAGAGGTCACCTCCATCCCCTGCGGCTGACCCTACGACTTCGCTGCGCTGGCCGCGATCCGCAGGTCGAGCGGGAAGTCGAGCGGGATCTCTCCGAACAGCAGTCGCGTTGCGGCATCCGCGGCCTCCCGGGCGGCCGCTGCCGCGGCCTCGGCGTGGACAGCCGGGGTGTGGATGATGACCTCGTCGTGCAGGAAGAGGGCGAGGTGCGGACGCGCCAGGAAGACCGGCCCTGAGCGCGGCGCAGCATCCGGAGCCTCCACGGGAGGAAGCGCGTTCAGGCGCATGCGCAGGTCGGCGAGCCAGGCGAGCGCCCACTCGGCCGCCGTTCCCTGCACCACGAAATTGCGGGTGAACCGGCCGCGATCGCGTGCCCAGCGCCGCGCGCGGTTCTCCTCGACGACGGATGCCGAGGACTCGGTCGCGCGGGACTGCACCGCGGTCCACTCGGCGGACGGGGGCGGAGACGTGCGGCCGAGCCACGTCGTCACGACTCCCCCGTCCTCGCCGATGCGCGCCGCGTCGTCGACGAGCGCCATCGCGCGTGGGAAGGTCTTGCGCAGCCGCGGGACGAGTCTCCCGCTGTCGCCCGTGGTGGCTCCGTACATCGCGCCCAGCATCGCGATCTTCGCCTCCGCGCGCGTGCCCACCGCGCCCGTCGAGACGATGCCCTCGTACAGATCGCGGCCGCGTGCGGCATCCGCCAGTCCCGTGTCGCGCGACATCGCGGCCAGGACGCGGGGCTCGAGCTGAGCGACGTCGGCGACGACCAGCCGCCACCCCGGGTCGGCGCGGACGACGTCGCGGAGGCTGCGCGGAAGCTGCAGCGCTCCTCCGCCCGACGACGCCCATCGGCCCGTCACGACACCTCCCGGAACGTAGACGGGGCGGAATCTGCCGTCGCGCACCCACTCGGCGAGCCATGTCCACCCGTTCGCGGACTGCAGGCGCACGAGCTGCTTGTACCGGAGGAGCGGTTCGATCACCGGATGCCGTTGCTCGGCCAGCTCCCACTTCGATGTGGACTCGACCAGGACGCCGACGCGGTGCAGCGCCCGAAGAAGCTTGGGCTGGGAGTCCAGACTCGCGGCGGGATCGCCGAGCTCCGCGCGGACCCGGGCGGCGAGCTGCTCGACGCGCGCAGGCGGACCGCCACCGACGGGACGCTCCCCCAGGATCTCGGTGAGGATGCGGTCGTGCGCCTGCGCGTCCCACGGCAGTCCCGCGGCCCGCAGCTCGGCCGCCACGAGTGCGCCGGCGGACTCGGCGGCGACGAGCAGCCTGAGGCGGCCGGACTCGGCCGATGCAGCCAGGGCTGCGCGCTGCCGCGAGAACTCCGCGATCGCGTCGTCGATCGTGGTCGGCAGGCCCGCCGCGGAGTCGTCGGTCTCGACCCACTCGAACAGGGCCGGGGCGCCGGCACCCGCCGCCTGCTCGGCGAGCGACGGAGCATCCCACGCGGATGCGGCGCGCAGCCCGGCGTCGTCGACGACGAGCGCGGAGTCGCGGAGGATGGCGTGCGCGAGCCGGAGGTCGTGACACCGCGCGATCCGCACGCCGGCATCGAGCAGCGGCGCGCACCAGGCGGGCGCGTCGTTCCACACCCACCGTGGAGCGTGGCCGGTCTCGATGCGGGCGACCTCGTCGATCCAGGCCGATTCCTCGAACGACGCGCGCTCGAGTTCGACGCCGGTCGCGTCGAGGACCGCAGCCGTGACCCCGTCGCCCGTCCGGCCGAGGACGATCCAGGATGCGGCGTCAGCCCTGTCCACGACCGGTCGACGGCATCACAGGCCCGACTCCTCCGTGCGCACGAGGATGCAGCCGCATTCGGGGCACGTCACCACCGCGTCGGGCTTGGCCTGGCGGATCGCATTCATGTCGGTGCCCGAGAGCACCATGCGGCAGCCTTCGCACGTGTTGCGCTGCAGGAGTCCCGCACCGACTCCGCGGGCGGCGACGCGGTCGTACATCGCGAGGAGCGCGGCATCGATCCCGGCCGCGACCGCACCGCGGTCGCGGGTGGCCTGTTCGAACGACGCGGTCGCCTCGGCGACGACGCGCTTCGCCTCGGCGCTCAGCTCGGCGCCCTCGGCGTTCGTCGCGGCGATGAGCGCCTCCTGCTCGGCGACAGCGGTATCCGCCTGCTCGAGACGGTCCATGAGCTCGAGCTCGACGTCTTCGAGGTCGCTCTTGCGCTTGGCGAGCGACGTGAGCTCGGACTCGAAGCCGGCGACCTCCTTCGTGTTGGACGATCCGGCGAGACGCTGCTGGTCGCGGGCGATCCGGGCATCGACCACGGAGACGTCGGATTCGAGGCGCGAGATCTCGGTACGCAGGTCGTCGCGGGCACCGAGCCGCACGGTCAGCTCCTGCGACAGCTGCTGACGACGGGCGAGGAGCTCCTGAACGCGGGCGCCCTGTGGCGGGCTCTTGCGCATCTGGTCGGCCTGCCGGATGCGGACATCGAGGTCGGCGAGGTCGAGGAGACGGCGCTGATCGGCGGGGCTGGCATTCACGTGTCCAAACTACCGCCCGCAGCCGACGTCAGAGGCCCAGGATCCAGGTGGCCACCGCGAAGTAGATGATCAGGCTCGTCGCATCGCAGAACGTCGAGATGAACGGCGTGCTGAACACAGCGGGGTCGGCGCGCACCGCGCGGGCCAGCATCGGCATCGCACCGCCGACCGTCGCGGCCAGCGTGCAGATCGCGACGAGGGTGACTCCGAGCACGAGGCCGAGCTCCCAGCCGAAGACGATGCTCCCCAGTCCGAAGCCCAGGATGCCGAGCAGCCCGCCGAGCGTGAGGCCCACGCGCACTTCGCGCCAGGCCACCGACAGGACGTCGCGCTGATGCACTTCCCCCATCGCGAGGGCACGGGTGACCGTCGTCGCCGCCTGAGAGCCCGTGTTGCCCGCGGTGCCCGTCAGGAGGGGGATGAAGAGGGCGAGTGTCACGACCTCCTCCAGGGTCGCTTCGAACACGCCGAGCACCTGGACGGTGAGTAGCGCCGAGATCGCCAGGACGAGGAGCCAGACGACCCGCGAGCGCACGATCCCGAGCACCGGAGTGGTCAGGTACGGGCGTCCGAGGGGTTCGGACGCGCCCTGTCGTGCCGCATCCTCGTCCTCCGCCGTCTCGAGGATGCGCGAAGCGTCGTCGATCGTCAGGATGCCGAGGAGCCGATCCTCGGTGTCGACCACGGGGGCGGCGAGCACCTGCGCGTCGACGAGGCTGCGTGCCGCGGGCTCGGCGCCGTCGTGGGCGTGCACGTGGATGGCCTCGGTCATGACATCGGACACGAGCGTGTCGCCCGGTCGCATGACGAGGTCGCGGAGCCCGACGACGCCGAGCACGCGCCGTTCGGTGTCGGTCACGGGCAACGTGTAGACGGTCTCGGCGTCGGTGCCGCGGTGCCGCACGTGCGTCAACGCGTCACCCACCGTCAGCTGCGGCTGCAGACGGACGTACTCCGTGCTCATGTAGCGACCGATCGATCCCTTCGGATACCCGAGGATCGGCGCCGTGAGGTCGCGCTCCGCCGGGGACAGCCCGCGCATGAGCTTCTGCGCGACCCCCGCGGGAAGCTCGTCGACGAGCTGTGCCCGGTCGTCGGGGTCGAGTTCCTCGAAGAGCCGTGTGACGTCGTCGTCGCGGAGACCGCTGAACAGTTCGGCACGCAGCCCCGGCTCGAGCAGCTCGAAGACCTCGAGCGCGCGATCCCGCGGCAGCAGCCGGTAGATCACCGCACGATCCGCGGCGTCCTCGCGCTCGAGCTGGCGCACGAGCATGACGGCATCGTGCTCGGCGATGAGCTCCGAGAGGGCGGCGAGATCGCGCCGCCGGAGAGGAGCGGCGAGGGATGCGGAGAACGCGTCGAATTCTTCGTCCATGCGCGCATCCTGTCAGATCCGGATGACGCAGCGGGATGCCTCGCGACGCGACGGCCCTAGAATCGGGGCGCGGGCCTTTAGCTCAGCTGGTAGAGCGCCACGTTTACACCGTGGATGTCGTCGGTTCGATCCCGGCAGGGCCCACCGCATATCCGTTCCGCGACCTCCGGGAGTCGCTAGGCTGATTACCGATGCGTTGTGCGTGCTGAACAAAGCCACGCGCATCAGAAGCCCCATTCCCTGGCATGACCTGCCAGATGACGAAAGGTCTCTTGTGACTGTCAACGACCAGGATCCGTACTCCCAGGGCCCCCTCGACAGCGATCCCGACGAGACGGCGGAGTGGCAGGAGTCGCTCCAGCAGCTCGTCGACGCCAAGGGCTCCGGCCGCGGCCGCGAGATCATGCTGAGCCTCCTGCACACGTCGCACGAGCTGCAGCTCAACGTGCCGCAGGTTCCGACGACCGACTACATCAACACGATCGCGCCGGAGAACGAACCCGAGTTCCCCGGTGACGAAGAGGTCGAGCGCCGCTATCGCCGCTGGCTCCGCTGGAACGCCGCGATGACGGTTCACCGCGCGCAGCGCCCCGGCATCGGCGTCGGCGGTCACATCTCGACCTACGCGTCGTCGGCCTCGCTGTACGAAGTGGGCTTCAACCACTTCTTCCGCGGCCTCGACGATCCCACCGGCGGCGACCAGATCTTCATCCAGGGCCACGCCTCCCCCGGCATCTACGCCCGCTCGTTCCTCGAGGGCCGCCTCAGCGAAGCGCAGCTCGACGGGTTCCGTCAGGAGAAGTCGCGGGCGCCCGAGGGCATCTCGTCGTACCCGCACCCGCGCCTCATGCCGGACTACTGGCAGTTCCCGACCGTGTCGATGGGTCTCGGTCCGATCAACGCCGTGTACCAGGCGATGACGAACAAGTACCTCACCAACCGGGGCATCCTCGACCGTTCCGAATCGCGCGTCTGGGCCTTCCTCGGCGACGGCGAGATGGACGAGGTGGAGAGCCGCGGCCAGCTGCAGGTCGCAGCGAACGAGGGCCTCGACAACCTGACCTTCGTCGTCAACTGCAACCTCCAGCGCCTCGACGGCCCGGTGCGCGGCAACGGCAAGATCATCCAGGAGCTGGAGAGCTTCTTCCGCGGTGCCGGCTGGAACGTCATCAAGGTCGTCTGGGGCCGTGGCTGGGACGAGCTGCTCGAGAAGGACGACGACGGCGCCCTCGTGCGCCTCATGAACTCGACCCCCGACGGCGACTTCCAGACGTACCGCGCGGAGGACGGCAAGTTCATCCGCGATCACTTCTTCGCCCGTGACGAGCGCACGGCCGCCATGGTGAAGGACTGGTCCGACGACGACATCTGGGGGAAGCTCCGCCGCGGCGGGCTCGACTACCAGAAGGTCTACGCGGCCTACAAGACGGCTACGGAGCACAAGGGCCAGCCCACCGTCATCCTGGCCAAGACGATCAAGGGCTACGGCCTGGGCCACCACTTCGAGGGCCGCAACGCGACCCACCAGATGAAGAAGATGACCCTCGAGGATCTCAAGCACTTCCGCGACTCGATGCGCATCCCGGTCTCCGACGCCCAGCTCGAGGAGAACCCGTACCTGCCGCCGTACTACAACCCCGGCGCGCAGGACGAGACGATCCAGTACATGCTCGAGCGTCGCCGCGCACTCGGCGGATTCCTCCCCGAGCGCCGCGTCACGAACGTGCCGATCACCCTCCCCGACGACAGCGTGTACGCACTGCCGAAGAAGGGCTCCGGCACGCAGGAGGTCGCCACAACGATGGCCTTCGTGCGTCTGCTGAAGGACCTCCTGCGCGCGAAGGACTTCGGCCACCGCATCGTGCCGATCATCCCCGACGAGGCCCGCACGTTCGGCATCGACGCGTTCTTCCCGACCGCGAAGATCTACAACCCGAACGGCCAGAACTACACCTCGGTCGACCGTGAGCTCCTCCTGGCCTACAAGGAGAGCCCGCAGGGCCAGATCATGCACGTCGGCATCAACGAGGCGGGTGCCGTGGCGGCGTTCACCGGCACCGGCACGTCGTACGCGACGCACGGCGAGCCGCTGATCCCGATCTACGTCTTCTACTCGATGTTCGGGTTCCAGCGCACGGGCGACGCGCAGTGGGCTGCCGGCGACCAGATGGCGCGCGGCTTCATCATCGGCGCGACGGCGGGCCGCACCACCCTGACGGGTGAGGGCCTCCAGCACGCCGACGGCCACTCGCACCTGCTCGCCTCGACCAACCCCGCCACGGTGTCGTACGACCCCGCTTTCGGCTACGAGATCGCCCACATCGTGCGCTCGGGCCTGGAGCGCATGTACGGCGGAAACCACCCCGACCCCGACGTCATGTACTACGTCACGGTGTACAACGAGCCCTACGTGCAGCCGGCCGAGCCCGAGAACGTGGACGTGGACGGCATCGTCCGCGGCATCCATCGCATCTCCGTGGGCGAGGGAGACGGACCCCGCGTCCAGCTCCTCGCCTCGGGTGTCGGCGTGCAGTGGGCGCTCGAGGCCCAGACGCTGCTCAAGAACGACTGGGGCGTGATCGCCGACGTGTGGTCGGTCACGTCGTGGACGGAGCTGCGCCGCGACGGCCTCGCCGCCGACGAGCACAACTTCCTGCACCCGAGCGAAGAGCCGCGCACGGCGTACCTCACCGAGAAGCTGCGCGATGCGCAGGGTCCGGTGATCGCCGTCAGCGACTTCATGCACGCCGTGCAGGATCAGATCCGGCCGTGGGTCCCGCAGCGCTTCGCGGCGCTCGGCGCCGACGGGTTCGGCTTCTCCGACACGCGGGCCGCGGCACGTCGCTTCTTCAAGATCGACGGTCCGTCGGTGGTCGTGCGCACGCTGCAGTCGCTCGCCGACGAGGGCGCGGTCGACCGCGGCCTCTCGCAGCAGGCGATCGACAAGTACCGTCTGCACGATGTGTCGGCCGGCACCAGCGGCAACGCGGGCGGCGAGAGCTGATCCAGCGGATGGCGGACAGCTCGACGCCGAGCGACAAGGCCGAGAAGCTCGCGTGGCTGCGACGCATCTCGGGCGATCTCGCGACGGCCACGATCAACCGGCTCGAGGAGTCGCTCCCCTGGTACGCCGACATGCCGCCTGCGCGCCGCTCCGCTGTGGGGCTGGTCGCGCAGGCGGGCATCTCGTCGTTCATCCAGTGGTACGACGACCCGCAGTCGACGCCGTGGATCGCCGCAGACGTCTTCCTCGCCGCGCCGCGCGAACTGCTGCGCAGCGTGAGTCTGCAGCAGACGCTGCAGTTGATCCGCGCCACCGTGGAGGTGACGGAGGAGCGGCTCGCCGGCAAGGGCGAAGACCTGCGTGAGGCGATCCTGCTGTACTCGCGCGAGGTCGCCTTCGCCGCCGCTGACGTGTACGCCCGCGCCGCTGAGGCGCGAGGACTCTGGGATGCTCGGCTCGAGGCGCTCGTGGTCGACTCGATCCTCACGGGCGAGGCGGATGACGAGCTCCCCAGCCGCATCGCCGCGCTCGGCTGGCACGGCCACGGCGAGGTCGCCGTGCTCGTGGGCACCACTCCGCCCCAGTTCGACGTCGATCAGCTGCGCCGCACGGCGCGCAAGCTCGGCGTCGACGTGCTGATCGGCGTCCAGGGCTCACGACTCGTGCTGGTGATCGGTCGGGCCGATCTGTCTTCGCGCACCGAGGAGCCGCTCACCGAGATCCCCTTCATCGAGATCGCGCGGCGGCTCGAGCCCGGCTTCGGCCAGGGGTATCTCGTCCTCGGACCGCCCGTCCCGGCGCTCGTGGACGCCGGTCAGAGCGCCCGCGCGGCTCTGGCGGGCTTCGCGGTGGCCAAGGCCTGGCGCCATGCCCCCCGACCCGTGGAAGCCGACGATCTGCTTCCCGAGCGCGCACTGGCGGGCGATCCGCTGGCGAAGGTCACGCTCGTGGAGCGCATCTTCCGGCCGCTCCAGGCTCACAGCACCGATCTCGTGGCGACGCTGTGGAGCTACCTCGACAACGGGCGGTCGCTCGAGGCGACGGCCCGTGAGCTGTTCGTGCATCCCAATACTGTGCGCTACCGCCTGAAGCGCGTGTCGGAGGTCATCGGATGGGATGCCACCGGCCCTCGGGAAGCGCTGATCCTGCAGACGGCGCTCATCCTCGGATCCATCGGCACGGAGGCCACTCGACGCCGTCCTGCCGCCGGGTCCCGCCGCGGCGGGCCGTGAGTCTGTACGCCGCGCACAAAGCATCCGCGCATTCTTGTGCCGTGATCGCCAGATCGATGCACGCAATCCTTGGGAGGATGGTCAGATGATCATTTCGGTCTTCCCCGGACAGGGCTCGCAGTCCCCCGGGTTCCTCGTTCCGTGGCTGGAGCTCGACGGCGCGGCCGATCGACTCGCCGCCTACTCGGAGTGGTCTGGTGTCGATCTCGTCGCCGCGGGGACGGAGTGGGACGCCGACCGCATCCGTGACACGCAGGTCGCTCAGCCGCTCATCGTCGCGGCGTCGCTGCTGTCGTGGAATGCCCTGACCGACCGCTCCGCAGTGGCGGGCGTCGCGGGTCACTCCGTGGGCGAGTTCGCGGCCGCTGCGGCGGCGGGCGTCCTCTCCGAGGAGGATGCCCTGCGCCTCGTCGGAATCCGCGGGCGCGCGATGGCCGAGGCGGCCGCCGTCGAGAAGACCGGAATGAGCGCCGTCATCGGCGGTGACGAAGCCGCCGTCGTGGCGCGGCTCGCCGAGCTCGACCTCACTCCCGCCAACTACAACGGCGGAGGCCAGCTCGTGGCGGCCGGCTCACTCGACGCCCTGGCTGCTCTCGCCGCCGAGCCCGTCCCAGGCACCCGCGTCATCCCGCTGCAGGTCGCGGGCGCGTTCCACACGCGCTACATGGCACCCGCCGTCGAGGAGCTGCGTGCCGCCGCGGCAGCCGTCGACGTTTCGGACCCCGGCGTCTCGCTCTGGTCCAACCGCGACGGCTCGCCGGTCGATTCGGGCGCCGCGTTCCGCGACCTCCTCGTCGACCAGGTCGCCTCACCCGTGCGATGGGACCTGTGCATGGCCTCCTTCGCCGAGGCCGGTGCGACGGGCATCGTCGAACTCGCGCCCGCCGGCACGCTCGTGGGGCTCGCCAAGCGCGCGCTGCGCGGCATCCCGTCGGTCGCCGTCAAAACCCCTGCAGACCTCGTGCCTGCCGCCGACCTGATCGGAGCATCCGCATGACCGCCCCCCTGACGCAGCGCACCGGTGCCGCGCACGCACGCATCTACTCGTACGGCGCGGCGCGAGGCGAGAACTTCGTGCCCAACGACGATCTCGTCGGCCCGATCGACTCGAGCGACGAGTGGATCCGCCAGCGCACCGGCATCGTCACGCGCGTGCGGGCGAACAAGGACACGAGCGCGATCGATCTGGCGACGGATGCCGCACGCGAGGCGATCGAGCGCTCCGGCGTCCCCGCCGATCAGATCGACACGGTCATCGTCGCGACGATCTCCAACCCGAAGCAGACCCCCTCGGTCGCCGCCATCGTGGCCGACCGGGTGGGCGCCAATCCCGCTGCCGCCTACGACATGAACGCCGCGTGCGCCGGATTCGCCTACGGCGTCGCGCAGGCCGATGCGCTCATCCGCAGCGGCGCCGCGACGCACGTCGTCGTCGTCGGTGCGGAGAAGCTCAGCGACGTCGTCGACCCCACCGATCGCAGCATCTCGTTCCTGCTCGGCGACGGGGCGGGCGCGGTCGTCGTCGGCCCGAGCGACACGCCCGGCATCGGACCCACCGTGTGGGGCTCCGACGGCTCGAAGGCCGACGCCGTGGGCATGAACGCCACCCTCACCCAGTTCCGCGACGGCGAAGCGCCGTGGCCGACGCTCCGCCAGGAGGGACCCACCGTGTTCCGGTGGGCCGTCTGGGAGATGGTGAAGGTCGCGCGGCAGGCGCTGGAGGCCGCGGGGGTCGAGGCATCCGATCTCGCCGCGTTCATCCCCCACCAGGCCAACATGCGCATCATCGACGAGTTCGCCAAGCAGCTGGGGCTCCCCGACACCGTCGTGATCGGGCGCGACATCGAGACCACCGGCAACACGTCGGCGGCGTCGGTGCCCCTCGCCGCCCACCGCCTGCTCGAGGAGCACCCCGAGCTCAGCGGCGGACTCGCGCTCCAGATCGGCTTCGGCGCGGGCCTCGTGTACGCGGCACAGGTCGTCGTCCTCCCCTGACGCGCACCACCCCGGTTCTAGACTTATCGCGACCCGGCCGGGTCGCGGGATACCCCGAAAGACAGGAGAAACCCATGGCATTCACGAACGACGAGGTCCTCGCAGGACTCGCCGAACTCATCACCGACGAGACGGGCATCTCGGCCGACGAGGTCGCGATGGAGAAGTCCTTCACCGACGACCTCGACATCGACTCGATCTCGATGATGACGATCGTCGTGAACGCGGAAGAGAAGTTCGGCGTCACGATCCCCGACGACGAGGTCAAGAACCTCAAGCTCGTCGGCGACGCCGTCACGTTCATCACGTCGAACCAGGCGTAGTACCCGCTCCGGCAGGGACGCGCCGCCAGGACGTCCCTGCCGGGTCAACAGAGGATCCACCACATGTCAACGCCCCGCATCGTCGTCACCGGCATCGGCGCGACGTCGCCCATCGGCGGCACCGCCCCCGACAGCTGGACCGCTCTCCTCGCCGGGACGTCCGGCGCCCGCACGCTCGAGCACGACTGGGTCGAGAAGTACCAGCTTCCCGTCACCTTCGCCGCCGAAGCCCTGGTGCGTCCGGAGACGGTCCTCGAGCGCCCGATCGCGAAGCGGCTCGACCCGTCGTCGCAGCTCGCCCTCGTGGCGGCACAGGAGGCCTGGACCGACGCCGGCAGCCCCGAGGTCGACCCCGAGCGCCTCGGTGTCGACTTCGCCACCGGCATCGGCGGCGTCTGGACGCTGCTCGATGCCTGGGACACGCTTCGCGAGAAGGGACCGCGTCGCGTCATGCCGATGACGGTGCCCATGCTCATGCCGAATGCCGCAGCCGGCAACCTCTCCCTCCACTTCGGTGCGCGCGCTTTCGCCCGCACCGTGGCCAGCGCGTGCGCGTCGAGCACGGAGTCGATCGTCAACGCGGTGGAGCACCTGCGCTCCGGCCTCGCCGACATCGTCATCGCCGGCGGCACCGAAGCGGCCATCCACCCCATCACGATCGCGTCGTTCGCGTCGATGCAGGCCCTTTCCCGCCGCAACGACGATCCCGCGCACGCGTCGCGCCCCGGCAGTATCGACCGTGACGGCTTCGTCATGGGCGAAGGCGCCGGCGTGCTGATCCTCGAGACCGAGGAGCACGCGAAGGCGCGCGGAGCGAAGATCTACGCCGAGGTCCTCGGTGGCGGCGTCACGGCCGATTCGTACCACATCACCGCCAACGATCCCGAGGGCACCGGTGCCGCACGCGCCGTGCGCATGGCCCTGCAGATGGCGGATGCCTCGCCCGACGACGTCACGCACGTCAACGCGCACGCGACGTCGACCCCGGTCGGCGACCCCAACGAGTACACCGCACTGCACAGCGTCTTCGGCGACCGGATCGACGACATCCCGGTCTCCGCCACGAAGGCGTCGACGGGTCACCTCCTGGGCGGCACGGGTGCGCTCGAGGCGATCTTCACGATCTACGCGATCCGCGACCGCATCGCTCCGCCGACGATCAACATCACGACGCAGGACCCCGAGGTTCCCTTCCGGCTCTCGGGCGAGACGCAGGACCTGGGCGCGGGGCAGCAGCTCGCGATCAGCAACTCGTTCGGCTTCGGCGGGCACAACGCCGTCGTCGCGTTCGCGTCGGTCTGACCCTCCGCCATCACCGAAGACGCCATCACCGAAGACGCCCCCGGGGAGACCCGGGGGCGTCTTCGCTTCGCAGACGGGGATTCGCTTTCCCGGCTTCCGGGACGATCGTCTCCGACGTCCGGTAGTCGCGCCTCGTGCCGCTGCGTGTGTGGAGTTGTGCGACCGACCATCGGCTCCGGCCGCTGAGCCTGTCGAAGGGTCAGCCGACCTTGTGCAGCCAGACGACGGACGCGTCGTCACTCGCGTGCCGGAAAGGCTCCAGTTCTTCGTCCCAGGCTGCGCCGAGGGCGATCTGCAGTTCGCGCTGGAGCTCGAACGTGTCGCCGGCGGCGACCTCCATGGCGTATCGGATGCGGTCTTCGCCGATCACGACGTTGCCGGCGGTGTCGGTCTGCGCGTAGTGGATGCCGAGGCCCGGGGTGTGCAGCCAGCGTCCGCCGTCGCTGCGCGGAGTCGGGTCTTCGGTCACTTCGAACCGCAGGTGCTCCCACCCGCGGATCGATGTCGTGAGGGCGGCGCCGGTGCCGGCCGGACCTTCCCAGTAGAACTCGGCGCGGCGGCTGCCGGCGAGCACGGGCTGGTCGTCCCAGTCGAAGTTGACGGCACGCCCGAGGGCGCGACCGACCGCCCACTCGAGGTGGGGGCACAATGCCCGCGGCGCCGAGTGAATGTAGATCACCCCGCGCGCTGATGGTGTCGCCATTCGTCTCTCCGTTCGTTTCAGGTGCGTCTTCCCCAACGACCTGTCACACGGAGTACGTGGCGTGCTGTTCTGTTGTGCTCCGGCCATTATCGCCCAGAGAGGTCCGGAATCACAAGCGTGTCATTCCGGGCCGGAGTCACCCCTGCGGGTATGCGCGACTCCCGGGAGTGGGCTGGCCCGTGTGGTAGGCCTGCCAATCGGGCGTGCCGTCGGGCAGGATCGGCAGCGGCACCGGGGTGCCGTAGTAGGTCGGCCAGGCCGGAGCCTGGGGTGCGTACCCCGTGGGCGCGTAGCCCGGCTGAGGCGGATACGACGCGGGGGCCTGTGCGGGCGGCGACGACGGCATCTGCTGCGCGGTGTGCGGTGCGCCCTGGCCCGGGTAGGCGGCGGGAGCCGTCGACTCGCCGGCATGGCCCGTGGCGGATGCCTCCGGCCTGCGCGGTCGGACGATCGCCCGCACGAGCGGGCTGATGACCGTAGCCACGGTCCCGATGATGGCGAGAGCCACGACGATGCGCCAATAGGTGTCGCCGAACAGATCGTCGGGCCGCACGAGCAGCGGGATCACGATCATCACGGCCACGGCCGCGGCGCACACGGTCGCCACGACCGCCGACATCGCGATGGCAGGCGACGGATCACGCCAGAACGCGCGGCCCATCAGCGTGATGTGCAGGACGGCGAGCTGGATCACGACGATCGAGACGATCGTCAGCGGCACGAGGAAGATCGTGTCGCCGATGTCGGTGCGATAGTCCCACGAATTGAAGAGGGCGATGAAGGCCGAGGCGACCCATCCACCCACCCTCAGCGGAAGCACCCAGCTCTCGCGGTACTGCACCCGTGTCTCGGCCAGCACGATCAGCGCGAAGGCCGTGAGGATCAGCACCGTCCACAGCGCGCGGGCGACGATGTCGCCCTGTTCGCCGAACACCACGAAGCCCGCACTCACCAGCGCGGCGGCCGCGAGGCCCCCGACGATGATGAAGAGCAGTGCGCGCTTGCCGCGACTGAGCCCCGCCCCCTGCTGCGAATCGGTCATCTGCCATCTCCTCGTTGTGTAGGGCGGGTGGGACTTGAACCCACGATCGTCGGGTTATGAGCCCGCTGCCTTGACCAGCTTGGCCACCGCCCCCATCGGATCCGAGCCTACCGTCAGGCTCGCGTGGCACCATCGAGGCGTGGACGTCTTCGCGTGGATCGTGCTCGCCGCGGCGGTCGGCGCCGGCATCGTCGGCATCCTCATCGCTCCGCGGCTGAAGCGCCACGAGCTGCGGCGTCGGCTCGAGGGCGGTGGCGGTGCGCTGGGAGGGATCGGCGCCGGGTTCGACTCGGTCTGGCGGCCCTCCGCCGAAGACGCGCACGCGCACTGGGAGGCGCAGGTGGAGCTCCCTGCTCCTGCGCCGGTCGCCGGTGGCGTCGGCCGCCTCGAGGACTGCCGGATCGTCATCCGGGTCGATCCTCAGGACTGAGGCGGATTCTTCCGAGTGCGCGGCTCGTCGTCGACGGGCGGGTTGGGCCAGACCTTCGCGACGGCCTCCGTGATGCGCACCGACCCGGTCTTGGGGTGGGCCGGGTCGACGGGTCCGCCGCTCCCCCGCTGGATCGGAAGCTCCTGGCTGTGGCTGACCACCTGCGGGTGATTCCGTGCGAGGTCGAAGACGCCGAGCACGGCGATGATCCCGGCGACGCCGAAGCCGATGTAGGCCCACAGCGGGGCGGACGCCGCCTCGCCGAGAACGGTGAGACCGATGACGATGGCGACGATCGGATCGATGACGGTGAGGCCGGCGATCACGAGGTCGGGCGGACCGGACGAGTACGCGGACTGCACGAAGTACGCGCCGATGCCGGTCACGGCCAGGAGCGCGACGATGCAGACCACGGTGAGCCACTCGAAGTCGCCCGATTGGATGCGGCTGATGACGACCTTCGCGAGCGTCGCGACGAAGCCGTACATGACGCCCGCGCCGAGGATGTAGAAGAGGGCGCTCATCCGCTGGCGCAGCCAGATCCACAGGCCCGCGAAGGCGATCGTGACGGCGGCGAGGATCAGGAGGATCGTGATGAGCTGCTGGTCGGAGACCGGTTCGTCGGTCGCCACGAGTGCGGCGATCGTGACGAAGATGAAGATGCCGCCGACGCACAGGATGATGGCCCTGATCGAGCGCTTCGTGGGCTTGTGACCGCTGATCCGGGCGTTGAGCAGGGTCGTGATCACGAGTGCGATCGCCCCGAGCGGCTGCACGACGATGAGCGGCGCGAACGACAGGGCGCCGAGCTGGCATCCGATCGCGAGGGCGAGCATGACAGTGCCCGCGACCCACGACGGCCGCGTCAGGAGGCGCCCCAACTGGGCGAGCGAGAGTCCGCCCGACGCCGCTCCCCCGCTCAGCGCTTCGACCTTCGTCACACCGCGGTGCTGGTACTGCGCGCCGAACGACATGAAGATCGCGCCGAGGAGCGCGAGGGGGATGCCGATCAGCAGCGACGGATTCTCGAAGACGCCGATGAGCGCGTCTCCGACATCCCCGATGTCTTCGATTCCCGAACTGAGCCAAACCACACGTCGACACTAACCGCGGGCACGCCTCGATAGGCTCAAGGCGTGGCTGTTCTACCGATTCGCATCATGGGCGATCCCGTCCTCCACGCCCCCGCCGCTCGGGTGGATGAGATCACGGACGAGGTCCGTACGCTCGTGGCCGACATGTTCGAGACGATGGATGCCGCGCCCGGCGTGGGCCTCGCGGCACCTCAGGTCGGCGTGGGGCTGCGGATCTACACGTACTCGTACCAGGACGACGACGGCGAGCCCTGGCGTGGCGTGCTGATCAATCCCGACCTGTGGATGCGTCCGCTCGAACCGGGCGCGCCCGATCCCGACGAGGAGTCGGAGGGCTGCCTGTCCTTCCCCGGTGAGCGATTCCCCCTGCGTCGGTCGGAGGAGGTCCTCGTCACCGGAACCGATCTCGATGGGCAGCCGGTGCGCATCCAGGTGGCCGGATGGCGTGCCCGCATCATGCAGCACGAGTTCGATCACCTCGACGGCATCCTGTACCTCGACCGGCTGGACGACGCCGACTGGAAGACGACGCAGAAGATCGCCCGCAAGCGCGGGTGGGGGCGGCCGGGCAGCGCATGGACGCCCGGAATCGACGATCTCGACGCCTGACGCGGCGCGCGCCGACCCTGCGGGGAAATGAAGAACGGCCCCAGAGTGGAGTCCGGGGCCGTTCCGCTCCCCGGCTTGGACTCGAACCAAGAACCTGCCGGTTAACAGCCGGCTGCTCTGCCAATTGAGCTACCGAGGAATGCGCCCCCGCTGTGCGGAGGCAACCCGACTATCCTAGCAAAGCTTTCGGCATGCTCGCGAACACTCACGCCCCCACGAGGCGGCGATCCGCGTCACCGCTGGGCGTCCACAGCAGGTCGTCGGCGTGTCGGCCGAACGCGATCGTGTGCCCGGCCCGCAGCACGAGGACGGCGGCGCCGAGGTCGCGCGCGACATCGGTCTCGTTCGTGACGATGACCGTCGACATGCCGTAGCCGTCGCGGCGACGCAGGATCGCGGATCGCGCCGCGCGACGGACGTCGACGTCCATGTTGGCGTACGGATCGTCGGCGACGAGGAGCTTGGGATCGAGCACGAGGGCGCGCGCGAACGCGACGCGCTGGCGCATCCCTGCGCTCAGTTCGTACGGATACTTGGCGGCGGTGCCGAGCGGGAGCATCAGCTCGTCGAGGAGCGTCGCCACCCGCACGGCGAGCGCCCGCTGATTCACATGGCGATCGCGGCTGAGGATGGGCTCGCCGATCACGTCGCCGACGGTGAGGCGGGCGGGGAGGGTCTTCCCCGCGCTCTGGGACAGGTACCCGGTGACGTACGTGTGCACGCGGCGGGCGCGTCCGGGTCGACGCAGCGAGACCCCTTCGACCTCGGCGCTTCCGCCGACGATCGAGAGTCCGAGCTCCTCCGAGCCTGCCAGCACCGCCGCGAGGCTGGACTTGCCGGCCCCCGTGGGCCCCATGATCGCGAGGGCGGCCGCGTGGGGAAGGACGAACGTCACGCCGTCGACGACCCGGCCGTCACCTCCTCCGCGCGTCGCGCGGGCGATCGAGAGGTCGGTGGCGCGGATGGCGACGTCGGCGTCTCGGCGGTGGGGCATGTCTTCATCCTGCCTGGCGCGAGCGGATGACGCCACTGCGCGCACGGATCACTGCTCGATGACGAGTCGCTGGCGTTGGAGGTCGATCTCACGCAATCGCACCCGGATGCTGCGCCCCTGTTCCGAGTCCGCGGGAACGCGCTGGATGGCGCCGAGCAGCTCGTTCTTCTCCCCGTCGAGGGAGCGGACGACGAGGCGTCGAGCGAGACCGGTGGCGGATGCCACGGCATGATCGTCGTCGCGCGCCGGGAAGTCGGCCGTGAGCAGTTCGGCGGCGAGGGAGCGATAGGGCTCGCGCACGGAGTTCACGGCATCGGCGGCCCAGCCCACCCTGGTGAGGTCGGGGGTCGCGGCCACCGCCTGCCGCACGGCCTCCAGGGCAGGATGGCGCAGCGGGATGCCCAGCGCGGCGGCGCGGAGTTCTGGGTCGAGCCGATGCCCGAACTGGAGGAAGCCCATCAGCGCGTCGCGCTCGAGCGCGACGTCCGGGGTCTTCGGGAGGGAGGAGACCGTCACGCGGACGACGGGTTCGGGCGCATCGGGTTCGGCACGCTGCGGAGTGCGCTGCGGAGCCCGCTCCCCCCGCGCCGCCCGTTCGACCTCGCGACGCACGTCCTCCGTGTCGAGCCCGAGCCGCCGCGCGAGCACGCGGACGTACTCGGGCTGAAGGAGCGGGTCGCGCAGCTCCGCCACGACCGGGGCGGCCGCGCGCAGAGCGCCGATGCGGCCCTCGACGGAGGCGAGGTCGAAGCCGGAGATGCGCTGGTCGATGACGAACTCGACCATCGGCACCTTGTTCTGCACGAGGGAGCGCACAGCGGCGTCCCCCCGCTCGAGACGGAGGTCGCAGGGGTCGAGCCCTTCCGGGCCCTTCGCGACGTAGGTCTGGGCGTTGAACCGCTTGGCCTCGGCGAAGGCGCGCAGCGCCGCCTTCTGACCCGCGGCATCCGGGTCGAACGTGAAGACCACCTCTCCCGCCGTCGTGTCGTCGCCCATCACGCGTCGCAGCACCGTGATGTGGTCGGAGCCGAACGCCGTGCCGCACGTGGCGACGGCCGTCGTGACCCCCGCGAGGTGGCACGCCATGACGTCGGTGTAGCCCTCGACGACGATGACCCGGTGCTCGCGGGAGATGTCGCGCTTGGACAGGTCGAGGCCGTAGAGCACCTGCGCCTTCTTGTACAGCGGCGTCTCGGGGGTGTTGAGGTACTTGGGCCCCTGATCGTCGTCGTAGAGCTTGCGCGCACCGAAGCCGATCACCTGCCCGGTGACGTCGCGGATCGGCCAGACGGCGCGGCCGCGGAAACGGTCGTAGACGCCGCGCTGACCCTGCGAGACGAGGCCGGCGGTCGTGAGCTCTTCGCGGGAGAACTTCTGCGCCGTGAGGTGGTCGAGAAGGTGCGACCAGCCCTTCGGTGCGTATCCGACGCCGAAGTGGGCCGCGGCGCCCGCGTCGAACCCCCGGTCGCCGAGGAAGCGGCGTGCAGCGTCGGCCTCGGGCGTCATCAGCTGCGCCCGGAAGTACTCGGCGGCCGCGGCGTTCGCGGCGTAGAGGCGCGTGCGCCCGGTGTTCTCCGGCGCCGCTCCCCCGTCTTCGTAGTGCAGGGTGTAGCCGATCTTGCCGGCGAGACGCTCGACGGCCTCCGTGAACGACACGTGGTCCATATTGCGCAGGAAGGAGTAGACGTCGCCGGACTCGCCGCATCCGAAGCAGTGGTAGAAGCCCGCCTGCGGGCGCACGTTGAAGCTCGGGCTGCGCTCATCGTGGAACGGGCACAGACCCTTCATCGCACCGACCCCGGCGGGCTTCAGCGCGACCCGCTCGCCGATGATGTCGGCGATGTTGGTCCGCGCCTTCACCTCGTCGACGTCGGCCTGCCGGATGCGTCCCGCCATCAGCGTCCCTCGAGCGAGCGCGCGACGCTGCGGGGCCGGGCGGGGGGCTGCGCGCCGGGGGCCCAGATCCCGAGCGACGCGGCGTCGACGTCTCCGACGAGGCGCCCGTGCCAGGAGATCGCGATCTGGTCGGTCAGGCTCGCGACCTGGTCGACCACGACGCGTCGACGCTGCTCGTCGGTCTGTGCCGACGCGAAGTCCGCGGAAGACATCGCGTCGAGCTCGCCCGGGTTCTCCCACAGGGCGCTCGCCAGGCGCTTGAGGACCTTGCGCTGCTCCTTGTAGAGCTCCTTGCGGCCGTCGATCGAGACGACGTACGCGCCGATGATGCCCTTGAGCACGGCCATCTCGGCCTCGATGACGCGCGGCACGACGACATGGGCCCGATAACGGGTCAGGGCGGGAGCGTCGTAGGACTCCCGCGTCGCGGTGGTCGCTGCGCGGGCGAACCGGCCGATGAGGTCGGATGTGAGGTTCTTCAGGCGGGCGTGGGCGGCGCGGGTGCCGTCGAACGACCCGATCCACTCCGGGAGACGCATCAGACGGTAGAGCGCGTCTTCGAGTTCGTCCCGCGCGAAGTCGTAGCCCACCCACGACTGGATGGCCGTGACGAGCGCCGAGTGCTCGGCTCCTCCGTCGAGGCGCGCGGGATCGAGGTACCCGTTGACGATCGCGTCCTCGAAGTCGTGCACCGAGTACGCGATGTCATCGGAGAGGTCCATGACCTCGGCCTCGATGCAGCGGACCCGCCCGGGTGCGCCGTCGCGCATCCAGTGGAAGACGGGCTCGTCGTCGGGGTACACGCCGAACTTCAGTCGTCCACCGGGGTCGGGCAGCGGGTGGGCTGCGGTCCACGGGTACTTGCACGTCGCGTCGAGGCTCGCGCGTGTGAGGTTGAGGCCGAAGCTCCCGCCGTCGTCGCCGACCACCTTGGGCTCCAGACGCGTCAGGATGCGCAGCGTCTGCGCGTTGCCCTCGAAGCCGCCGATGTCTTCGGCCCACTCGTTGAGGGCACGCTCGCCGTTGTGGCCGAACGGCGGATGCCCGAGGTCATGACTGAGACAGGCGGTGTCGACGACATCCGGCGAGAGGCGGAGCGCCGTCGCGAGCTCACGGCCGACCTGGGCGACCTCGAGGGAGTGCGTGAGACGGTTGCGCGCGAAGTCGGCGGGGCTCGCCGGGCTCAGCACCTGCGTCTTGGCGGCGAGGCGACGCAGGGCCGCGGAGTGCAGGACCCGCGCGCGGTCGCGGGCGAAGTCGTCGCGCTGCGAACGATGGCGCTCGGGATGCAGTCGCGCCGCGTCGGAATCGTCGTACCCGCCCGGTCGCCCCGACAGCGCGACCGCACCGACCGCGGACGGATCAGCCACCGCTGTTGTCGAGTTCTGCTTCGGCCAGGGTGGCGGATGCCGCGGCGCCGAGTTCGCGCGAATCGAGCCACCCGTCCGGAAGGGCGGGTCGCTTGGGCGTGCCGGCACGTCCGCGCTGCCCCTCGGCGGCTGCCCCGGGATACGGTGCGTCCAGGTCGAGGGCGCCGATGAGCTCGTCGATCTCGGCGAGGCTCGCGACGGTGGCGAAACGGGTGCGCAGGTCGCCGCCCACGGGGTAGCCCTTGAAGTACCACGAGGCGTGCTTGCGGATGTCCCGGCATCCGTGGTCCTCGTCGTCGAAGAAGTCGATCAGCAGCTCGGCGTGTCGGCGGAAGGCCGCCGCCACGAACCCGAGCGTCGCATCGACGGGCTCTCCGATCGCCGCATCCGGACCGCCGAGCGCGCGGGCCAGGTCGCCGAACAGCCATGGGCGGCCGAGGCATCCTCGACCCACGACGACGCCGTCGCAGCCCGTCTCGGCCATCATGCGCACGGCGTCGTCGGCAGACCAGATGTCGCCGTTGCCGAGCACCGGCACGCTCGTGACGGCCTCCTTGAGCTTCGCGATGGCCGACCAGTCGGCGTGTCCGGAGTAGAACTCGGCGGCCGTGCGCGCGTGCAGGGCCACGGCGGCGACGCCGGCCCCCTCGGCGATCCGACCGGCCTCGAGGTACGTGAGGTGGTTCGAGTCGATGCCCTTGCGCATCTTCACGGTCAGCGGAATGCCACCGGCCGCCTCGACCGCGCCGTGCACGATGTCGCTGAACAGCCCGAGCTTCCAGGGCAGCGCGGACCCGCCGCCCTTGCGGGTGACCTTGGGGACGGGGCATCCGAAGTTGAGGTCGATGTGGTCGGCGCGGTCCTCGGCGACGAGGATGCGAATGGCCTCGGAGATCGTGACGGGGTCGACGCCGTACAACTGGATCGATCGGGGCGTCTCGGACTCGTGGTGGGTGATGAGGCGCATCGTCGTGGCGTTGCGCTCCACGAGGGCGCGCGACGTGATCATCTCGCTCACGTACAGACCGGCGCCGTACTCCCGGCAGAGACGGCGGAACGCCGTGTTCGTGATGCCCGCCATCGGCGCGAGCACGACCGGCGCGTCGAGCGCGATGGGTCCGATGCGCAGCGTCTCCGCCGGTGCCGTCACAGTGGTCATTCGTCCATTCTCTCAGACCTGGCGGGCCGGGACCTCGGCCATCGGGCATACCCTGGGCGTATGAGCGATGCCGTGATCACCGACCTCCGAGCCATCCCCTTCGCCACCGCCGAAGGCGAGACCAAGACGATCTCCGACTTCAGCGACGCGGGCGTCGTCCTCGTCGTCAACGTCGCTTCCAAATGCGGGCTGGCTCCCCAGTACGAGCAGCTGGAGGAGCTCCAGAAGGCTTATGCCGACCGGGGCTTCACCGTTCTCGGGTTCCCGTGCAACCAGTTCATGGGTCAGGAGCCCGGGTCGATGGAGGAGATCCTCGACTACTGCGCCGTCAACTGGGGCATCACGTTCCCCGTGCTCGACAAGGTCAAGGTCAACGGCGGCAGCGCCGCTCCCCTCTACAAGGCTCTGAAGAAGGCGCGCGACGAGGAGGGGAAGAAGGGTCCGGTGATCTGGAACTTCGAGAAGTTCCTCCTCACCCCCGACGGCGCGGTTCACCGCTTCCGCCCGACGACCAAGCCCGACGACCCGGCCATCATTTCGGTCATCGAGCGGAATCTGCCCGCCTAGGCGGGCTCGGTCACCGACTCCTCGGCGGTCTGCCGCTCCGCCCACACCTGGCGCGCGATCTGGGTGAACGCCTCGGCGGGCTGAGCGCCCGAGACGCCGTACTTCCCGTCGATGACGAAGAACGGCACGCCGTTGATGCCGTACTCCTGCGCCTGCTGCTGGTCGGCGCGGACGGCGGCGAGGTAGCGGCTGGACTGCAGAGCGTCGCGCGCGGCGTCGGCGTCGAGCCCGACATCCGTCGCCAGAGCGACGAGCTCCTCTTCGCGCCCGAGGTGACGGCCCTCGGTGAAGTAGGCCGACATCAGGCGCTCGGCGAGCTCGGCCTGCTTGCCCTGCTCCTTCGCGAAGTGCAGCAGCTCGTGGGCCTTGACGGTGTTCGTGTGCTTCAGCAGGTCGAACCGGTAGGCGAGGCCCGCGTCGGACGCGACGCCGGTGACGCGCGCGAGCATCTGCTGCACCTGCTCGCGCGGCATGCCCTTGTGCTGCGACAGGAAGTCGAGCTCGTCGCCCTCGAAGTCGACGGGCGTGTCGGGCGAGAGCTCGAACGAGTGGAACTCGACCTCTACAACGGGCGCATCGGCGTCGGCGGATGCCGCGGCGAGCCCGTTCTCGAGATTGCGCTTCCCGATGTAGCACCAGGGGCACGCGATGTCACTCCACACGTCGATCTTGATCGCATCCGTCATGTCACGCACAACGTCCGGTGGCGGGCGTTCTATTCCCCGCGGGGCATGGATGCGCTGCGCCGCCGGGACGCGGACAGCGCCAGGGAGCCGATCACCACGGCGACGGCGGCGAGAAGCGTCCAGGGCAGCAGTCCATCGCCGTGAAGACCCGTCGCGGAGAGGCTGCCGGATGCCTCTCCGCCGGTCACCGGCGGCTCGGTCGGAGCGGGACCCGGCCCCGGGATGCGAAGGTCGACGAGGGCGAGGGAGGCATTCGAGGTCGCGACCGGGACGTCGACTGGAGCGGTCGCGCGTGCCGTCGCCGTGCTCGACAGGACGCTGCTCGACGCATCGCCGGCCGAGACCACGTAGCTCGCGGTGCAGGTCGTCGTCTCGCCGGGCGCGAGTTCGGTCGAGGGGCACGAGATCGTCGGCGGCGCACCGGACCCCGAGAAGGCGGTCTCCGCGATCATCAGGTCGGTGAGCGTCACGTTGCCCGTGTTGCCCACCAGATAGGAGAGGGAGACGGTCTGGCCGACCGCGGTGATGACCGCGGGTGTGGCGGAGTGCGACAGCGTCAGAGCCGCATCCCGGACGAGGATCGTCGTGAGCGGGACGATGGCCGACGTCGCCTCGCCGGCCGCGGACTGCGCCGTCGCCTGCACCGAGACCTCGGCGGAGCCGGAATCGATGTCGGCCTGGGTGAGCGCGTAGGTGCCGGTGCACGTCAGCAGGCCGCCCACCGGCACATCTCCCGCGGGGCACGTGATGGGGGGCGAGACGGCCCTGCCCACCAGGGGCGGACCGACGGACACGTCGGTGAGCGGGACGTTCCCGGTGTTGGCAGCCGTGTACGTGTACGTGAGGATGTCGCCGGCCATCGCGGTGACCGGACCGGCCGGGTCGACGGATCCCGTCAGCGCGACACCGGCGACGGGAACAGGGCCCGCGACGGAGTGCGTCGTCGACTGCACGGGTGTGACGACCTCCGTGCCTTCGGACGAGGTCCCTGACGCGGAGGCGCCGTTGCGCAGCGTGGAGGGGCCGAGGAGCGGCGTCACGGAGTAGGTGATGACGACCTGCTCCCCCGCAGGCAGGGAGCCGACCCACGTCAGAGCGGTCGCGGTCGTGGACAGCGTGCCCGCCGTCGCGCCGTCGATGAGGGCTGACGCGCCCCCGTCGAGCGTCGCGCCGTCGAGGACGTCCGTCAGATCGTCGACCACGGTCACGGGGTCGAGAGCGGCGCCGCCGGTGTTCGTGGCGGTGAGCGTGTACGTGAGGGTCTGCCCCTCCTCCAGGAGAGTGCCATCGGGCGGATCGGACGTCTTGCTCAGCGTGAGCGCGGCGATGCGCAGCGCGACGAGGGCCGTCGACGATGCGGACTCCGCCGTGCCGACACCCGCCGGCGCGGTCGCCCGCGCGGTCGCCGTGCTGGACAGCTCGGTCCGCGAGATGTCGGCCTCCGTCACCGTGTAGCTGGAGGTGCACGTCGTGCTCGCCGTCGGCGCCAGCTCGGTGACGGGACACGAGATGGTGGGAGGCGTCCCCGATCCGGTGAAGGCATCCTCGGTCACGGCGAGGCCGGTCAGTGTGACGTTGCCCGTGTTCGTGACGAGGAACGAGTAGGAGACGGTCTGGCCCGCGGTCGTGATCGTGGCGGGTGTCGCCGTGTGGGCGAGGGTGAGGGCCGCCGTGCGAACGACCGTCGTTGCGGCGGTCGCGGGGCCGGCCTCGACGTCGCCCCCGACGGACTCCGCGAGAGCCGACGCCGTGAGGGCGACCTCTCCCCTGTCGACGTCGGCCTGGGTCAGAGCGTACGACGCCGTGCAGGTGAGCGTGCCCGCGGGAGCGATCGGCCCGGCCGGGCACGTGATGACCGGCGCGCTTCCGCCTCCGCTCCAGGTGTCGTCGACGACGATCGGCGAGGTGAGGGCGACGTTGCCGGTGTTCGTCAGGACGAACGAGTACTGGATGGGCGTGCCGGCGGTGAGCGCCGCGGGCCCGGCCGGAGTGGCCGATCCCGTGATCGTGAGGCCGGGTGCCGCCGCGGCGATGGACGTGGATGCTGTGGCGGTGTTGTCCGCCGCGACGGGATCGTGGTCGACGACCCACAGTCGCGCGGTGTTGGCCAGCGTTTCCGCCGCCGTCGGAGCATTGCCGCGCACGACCACGGGACCGAGCGACGCGCCGGAGGCGAGCGCCACAGCCCCGGTCGTGTCGGCGGGGTCGCAGAAGAGATCGGCGGCGGGGAAGGTGGCGCCGTCGGTCCACACGATGCAGGTCGGAGGGGTGACGGAGCAGCGGATCACCTGGCGCGACACCCCTCCGATCGTCTCGGTGCCGATCGTGCACGGAATCGGCGAACTGGCGATCGACACGTTCGTCATTCCGAGCGGGACGACGTCTTCGATCTCGAAGCCGTGGGATGCGCCCGGGCCCTTGTTCGTGACGTTCAGACGCCACTCGACCTCGCTGCCCCCCACCGCCGCCGCGGGTGCGGTCTTGGTCACGGCGAGGTCGGCGGGCTGCATGACATAGGGCTGGAACTGCCAGCCGGGAGGGGTCGCGGACGTCCGGGTGCTCTGAACGGGCGCGGAGTTGCGCGTCACCATCGAGCGCCACCGCGTCTGGAACTGGACGGACTCCACGACACCCGTGATCTGGATGTAGGCGACCGTCCCGGTGCCCGCCGCAGGGGCGACGCACTCGTTGGCGGTCTGCGACATCACGGACGGATCGAAGTAGACCTCCGTGGTCGCGGCGTTGTACCGCTGCCCCGTCGGAATGGTGATCGGGACGACCTGCGAGCGGGCGAAGGCCGAGGAGCCGCTCACGGCGGTGACGGTGTGATCGGTCCACGACGTGGAGCAGTAGGTCTTGGGGTTGCCGGTCGGGAACGTGGCCACCGCGCCCCGGGACGCGATGCCGATGATCGGGTTGACCACGGCATGCGGGAAAGTGATCGTCGTGATCTTCGACGTCGCGCCGTTGCACTCGCGCAGGGTGTCGACCGGGGCGCCGTTGAGACAGTTCGTCGTCGACGCCGTCACGGTCGCCGCGGTGAACTGGCGGCGGGGAACCTGCACGCCGTCGACCGTCCACGCGGCATCCATCCCCACGGTCTGGTTCGTCCCGGCTGTGGTCACCGGACCCCAGGCCGTCGTGCCGCCGATCGTCGTGGCGGTCGCGTTCGTGCCCGATGTCGACCAGCCCGACACGGTCACGTAGCCGGTGGGCACCGCGGCCTGCGCGGGCGCGCCGGACGTCAGCAGTGCGAGGATGGCGAGGAAGACGGTCGCTGCAACTGCCGGCGCCCGTCTCGACCGCCCAGCAGGCCGAGGGAACATGGTGGTTCACCTAACCACATCGATGCACTCGGCTGCACTTCCGTGACCGGATCACGCGTTCGGCGTGTCCACCGCTCCCCCGAATCGGCGGTCGCGGTCGAGGTACAGCTCGATCGCCTGCCACAGGTCGGCGCGCGAGAAATCCGGCCACAGCTGGTTCAGGAAGACCATCTCCGCGTACGCCGATTCCCACAGGAGGAAATTGGACGTGCGCTGCTCGCCGCTCGAGCGCACGAAGAGATCGACGTCGGGCATGTCGGGGATGTAGAGACGCCGCTGGATGAGCTTCTCGCTGACCGCGCTGGGCTTCAGGCGCCCGGCCTGCACGTCGTCGACGATCGAGCGGACCGCGTCGACGAGCTCGACCCGGCCGCCGTAGTTGACGCACATCGTGAGGGTCAGGACGTCATTGCCGCGGGTGAGCTGCTCCGCGTACTGCAGCTCCTTGATGACCGATCCCCACAGGCGCGGCTTGCGACCGGCCCATCGAACGCGCACGCCCCACTCGTTGAGCTGGTCGCGCCGGCGGTGCAGCACATCCCGGTTGAACCCCATCAGGAAGCGCACCTCGTCGGGAGAGCGCGACCAGTTCTCGGTCGAGAACGCGTACACCGACAGATGCTTGACGCCCGCCTGGATGGCGCCCGCGACGACATCCAGGAGAGCGGCCTCGCCCGCCTTGTGACCCTCGACGCGCGTGAGGCCGCGGCGGTTCGCCCAGCGGCCGTTGCCGTCCATGACGATTGCGACGTGGTTCGGCACTCCGCCCTTCGGGAATGCGGGCGGGTACACGCCGGTCCAGTCGATCGGCCGGTAGGGCACCGCGTCGCGGTGGGTGTAGGGCTGGGGCGTCACGGGCTCTCCACGTGCTCGAGCGAACGGATGCCGCGCTCCAGGTGGAACTGCGTGTACGCGGCGACGAGTCCGGATGCCGCCGCGGTGGCGCCGGAGGAGGCGGCGTCCACGACGTCCCACTCCCCCGCCATGAGCGAGTGCAGGAGGGCGATCGTGGTCGGTGCGATGCGCGCGGCGCCCGTCGGCGCGCAGTCGTGGCAGACGATGCCGCCGAGCTGCGCGACGAAGTGGTCGTGACTGCCTCCGCGGCCGCAGCGTGCGCACTCGGACAGGGACGGCGCCCAGCCCGACAGCGCCATCGCGCGCAGCAGGTAGGAGTCCAGCACGCTCCGTGCCGTGTGATCGCCCTGCGCGAGCGCGCGCAGACCGCCCACGAGGAGAAGGTACTGCTGCGGGGTGGCCTCGGCCTCGTTGAGCCGGTCGGCGGTCTCGACCATCGCATTGGCCGACGTGTAGCGGTCGTAGTGCACGACGATGTCGGCGCCGTAGGTGCCGAGCGACTCCGCCTGCTGCACGATGTCGAGCGATCTGCCCTTGTACAGCTGCACGTCGGCGACCATGAACGGCTCGAGCCGCGAGCCCAGACGCGACGACGTGCGGCGGACGCCCTTCGCGACGGCGCGGAGCTTGCCGTGGCGTCGGCTCAGCATCGTCACGATCCTGTCGGCTTCACCCAGCTTGTGGGTGCGCAGGATCACGACTTCGTCGCGAATTGTGGGCACAGTCGATTATCGCGGGCGTGGACGACAATGGAGGCGTGGACGAGCCGCTCTTCATGATCCCGTTGTGGGCCGACCTGACCGCCGTCGCGCTCGGCGGGGTGCAGGGGGCCCTGTTCGCGTCGGGCTTCCAGGGCCAGCGGCGCCTCGACCTGCTCGGCGTCGGCATCATCGGTATCGTGATGGGCATGGGCGGCGGTCTCATCCGCGATCTCCTGCTCAACACGACGCTCGCGACGCTGCAGACGAACTGGTACCTCATCACCGCGACGGTCGCAGCACTGGTCGGGATGCTGCTCGCGGGCGTCTTCCAGCGCCTGAACGGCCTCATCGTGGGTCTGGATGCGCTCGTGATCGGCCTCTTCGGCGCGTTCGGCACGTCGAAGGCGCTGGCCTTCGGCATCCCGATCGCCCCCGCGGTCTTCATCGGCGTGTGCTCGGCGGTGGGCGGAGGCATCCTGCGCGACGTCATCATGGGCGTCCCGGTGTCGATCATGCACGTGGGGTCGCTGTACGCCGTCGCCGCAGGTGCAGGATGCCTCACGCTGGCCGTCGGCCACGCGTTCGGGCTGAGTCTGGTCGTGGCCGCGATCGTGTGCATCGTGGTGACCTTCGTGATCCGGCTTCTGGCCGTGATCTTCGACGTGTCGCTGCCGGAGCAGCGCAGACTCTATCGGCGCAAGGTCGCGGTGGAGACCTCGGCGATCCCGATCGTCAAGCCGGAGTAGCCGCGCGGGCTAGACCGAGGTGAGTTCGCGCTCGCGCGTGCGGATCGCGCGGTTGACGCCCGACACGATCGCCTTGAGGCTCGCGGTGGAGATGTCGCCGTCGATCCCGACGCCCCACAGACGCTCGTCGTCGACCTGCAGCTCGATGTAGGCGGCCGCCTGCGCGTCGCCGCCCGCGCTGAGCGCGTGCTCGACGTAGTCGTAGAGCGTGACCGAGAAGCCCTGCGCCCGCACGATCTCGAGGAACGCCGCGACGGGGCCGTTGCCGGTTCCGGATGCCGCGTACTCGGTGTCGTCGTCGCGCAGCACGACATCCAGCGCCACGTCTCCCGACATGTCGCTCTGCGTCTTGGTGGAGAGGAGCTCGAAGCGCCCCCACCGTTCCTCGGCGACCGACGACGGCAGGTACTCGTCGTTGAAGATCGACCAGATCTGCTCGCTCGTCACCTCGCCGCCCTCGGCATCCGTCTTCGCCTGCACGACCCCGGAGAATTCGATCTGGAGCTTGCGCGGCAGATCGAGGGCGTGGTCGGACTTCAGCAGGTAGGCGACGCCGCCCTTGCCCGACTGCGAGTTGACGCGGATGACCGCTTCGTAGGAGCGGCCGAGATCCTTCGGATCGATCGGCAGGTACGGAACGGCCCACTCGATCTCGTCGACGGTGAGCCCGGCGGCCTGCGCGCTGGCCTCCATCGCCTCGAAGCCCTTCTTGATCGCGTCTTGGTGCGAGCCGCTGAACGCCGTGAAGACCAGGTCGCCCGCCCACGGGCTGCGCTCGTGGACCGGGAGCTGGTTGCAGTACTCGACCGTCCGCTTGACGTGGTCGATGTCGCTGAAGTCGATCTGCGGGTCGATGCCCTGCGTGAAGAGGTTGATGCCGAGGGCGACGATGTCGACGTTGCCCGTGCGCTCTCCGTTGCCGAACAGGCATCCCTCGATGCGGTCCGCGCCGGCCATGTAGCCCAGCTCCGCGGCGGCGATCGCCGTGCCGCGGTCGTTGTGCGGATGCAGCGACAGGATGACGTTCTCGCGGTGCGCCAGGTGGCGGCTCATCCACTCGATCGAGTCGGCGTACACGTTGGGCGTGGCCATCTCGACGGTGGCGGGCAGGTTGATGATGACCTTGCGCTCAGGGGTGGGCTCGAAGACCTCGATCACCTGGTTGCAGATGTCGAGCGCGAACTCGAGCTCGGTGCCCGTGTAGGACTCCGGCGAGTACTCGTAGAAGACCTGGGTCTCGGGGATGCGCTTCTCGAACTCGCGGCACAGCCGGGCGCCCTCGAGGGCGATGTCGATGATGCCCTGGCGGTCGGTGCGGAACACGACCTCGCGCTGCAGGACGCTCGTGGAGTTGTAGAGGTGCACGATCGCCTGCTTCGCGCCGGCGATCGACTCGTACGTGCGCTCGATGAGGTGCTCACGGGCCTGCGTCAGCACCTGGATCGTGACGTCGTCGGGGATCAGGTCGTCTTCGATGAGCTGGCGCACGAAGTCGAAGTCGGTCTGGCTCGCGCTCGGGAAGCCGACTTCGATCTCCTTGTAGCCCATCTGCACGAGGAGGTCGAACATGATCCGCTTGCGCTCGGGGCTCATGGGATCGATGAGGGCCTGGTTGCCGTCGCGGAGGTCGACCGCGCACCAGCGCGGAGCCTTCGTGATGCGGGCGTCCGGCCACGTGCGGTCGGGCAGATTCACCTTGATCTGCTCGTGGTACGACCGGTACTTCTGGGTCGGCATGTCGGAGGGCTTCTGGGTGTTCTGCATGATTCGTCGCTTCTGCTATCTCCCCGGATCGGGGACGGCGCGGTCTGAATGACTCAGCGCCAGAGGAATGCGGGCCGACCACAAGCTCCGCGACGAGGAAGGCCCTAGAACGAGGACTCGTCGCGGCGGCTAAGAAGAAGCGTGCCAGCGCGCATGCGTCGATGGTAGCAGGATGTCGCGGATCGAGGTGAGACGAACGGCGTCGCCGCGACACTCTCCGGGTATGAGCCGTCATCGCCGACTTCCCGTGATCCTCGCGCTGTGCGCCGCTGCAGGACTCGCGCTGAGCGCGTGCGCCACGCCGCCCTCGTCCGCTCCGCTGCCCGATCCCCCGGCGTCGGATGCGGCACCCGGCGACTCGCTCGGATCGCTCCGCCCGGCTCCCCCCGAGGGCGAGGTCATGGCGCAGGGCACCGTGATGGATGTCGCCGGCGATGTCGAGCTGTGCCTCGGTGCCATCCGGGAGTCGTTCCCTCCGCAGTGCGACGGCATCCCGCTCGCGGGCTGGTCGTGGAACGGCGTCGACGGCTCCGAGACCTCCGGCGACGTGCGCTGGGGCGCCTACGCGCTGCAGGGCGAGTACGACGGAGAAGCGTTCACCGTGACCCAGCCGCCGATCATGCTCGCGCTGTACGACCCCATGCCCATCCCGTCCGAGCCGCAGGAGCCCGGCGTGACCGATGAGGACGTGCTGCTGGCGATCCAGCAGGAGCTGCCGGATCGGCTGGGCGGGAGCATCCTGACGTCGATGGCGCAGGAGGGACGCCTCGTGGTGGACGTCGTCTGGGACGACGGCACGTGGCAGAAGGCGGCCGATGAGGACTACGGCCAGGATGTCGTGGTCATCCGGTCGGCGCTTCGACCCGTGAACCCCTGACCTGGCCACGACCCGCCGCCCGTGCTCCGATGGCTTCCGGAGCACGGGCGGCTCCTTCCTTCATCCGGCTCGGCCGAGATGTATCTGTCGGCGGCCCGGTGCGCTCACTACTGTGTGCTCAGGAGCGCTCGGGCGAGCGCCGCGGGCTTCGGACGGGCGGGGTGCGATGGGGTCTCCACAGGAGCGGGCGTTCGAGGTCGTCGTGCTCGCGGCATCCTTCCGCGATGCGCGCGGTCGGCCGTGGATCGTCGAGAACTTCCCGGCGTCGGTCGTCGACCTCTTCGACGCCGTTCTGGCTCAGCCCGACTGGCCGGCCGCTGCCGGCGATCTGACGCAGGCGGGTCTCATCGTCGCGCGCGTGCTCGAGGAGGACGCCGAGCTCGCCGCGCGCTACCAGGCCGACGTCGATGCCGGTCACCTCGGCTTCGGCGCGGGTGAGGACGAGGAGATGGATGCCGCGGTGCGCGCCGTCACCGGCGCCCTGGCTCCCCCGACGATGCCTCTGGACACCGACCTCTTCCTCTCGGAGTCCGCGGGGCCGGAGGCGCATCCGCCGCCGGAGACGGGAAGCGGATCCGCGGCGCCCGAGGAGGTCGAGACCGTCCGCAGCTGGCTCAACGCCGCACTCGACCGCCCGTCGCACGAGCTGGCCGTGGGAGTTCAGGCGGTGCTGTCGATCTTCTTCGGGGAGCGCGACCCGGGGAGCACCGCCTCCGTGATGACGTTCGTGGCGATCCCGCACGACGCCGACGAGGTCGAACTCGACGTCACGGTTGCGAGCTCCGACTTCCGGATCGCCGAGCCCGTCCAGGCGCTCACCCTCCGGCGGGACGGCACATCGCCCGCACCGGCGGACTTCGGCATCGTGCCGCTGCGCACCGGGCTCGGGCGCCTGACGGTCGTGGTGACAGTCGGGGCGAACTTCGTCCAGCGCATCGACATCACGTACGACGTCGGCGGCACCGCAGACGACCTCGTCCGCGAACGCGGTCGTCCTCTCGCCGCGGCCGCTGTGCTGGGGCCGCGCAGTGCATCGATCCACATCACGCACGAAGACGATGCGTACGAGGTGTTCGCCCCCGCGGCGTTCCCCGACCGGCCGAATGCTGCGCCGATCCGGCTGCAGGCGACGGCACTCGACCTCGCGCCGCGGATCGCGGGCGTGCGCAAAGCGCTCCTGGATGCCGTGCGGAAGGATCCGGTCGCCCTCGAGATGACGATCGCGCCCGAGCACACCGAACCGCTCCTCGCGAAGCTCGCGTTCGCCGGGTTCCGGCTTTATCAGGCGGTGTTCGAGGACGGCGGCGATCCCGATCTGATCCGGACCGGCGAGTGGCTGCGCGGACTGGCGGTGCAGGACGACGTCACGACCGTGCAGCTCGTGACCGACGGCTTCCCGGTGCCGTGGCCGCTCATGTACCTCGCCGACTCGTGGGATCCGGACGCGCTCAGCTGGGACGGCTTCCTCGGGATGCAGTGCGTCATCGAACAGGTGCCGTTCACGCAGCTGACCGCCCCGCCGGACACCACGATTGCCTCTCAGCCCGAGGTCGCGGTCCGGGCGCTGCTGAACGAGTCGATCGACACGGAGATGCCGTCCCGCCCCATCACCGCTCAGCGCGAGTACTGGCGCGGACGGGGCGTGGGCCTGGTGGAGGGGACCACGCGCGCAGACCTCGAGAGCGCACTCACGGCGGATGCCGCGACCGACGTGCTCTACTTCTTCTGCCACGCCGAGTCCGACGACGACGATCCGGATGCGTCTGAGCTCATCATGACGGGCAAGGACACCATCACGCTCGGCGAGATCCGGGCCATCGCGCAGGTGAAGGTCCCGTTCGCGGGACATCCGCTCGTCTTCCTGAACGCCTGCGAGTCCGGAGAGCTCTCGCCGCTGTTCTATTCGGGCTTCGTGCCGTACTTCCTCAATCGAGGGGCGCGCGGAGTGATCGGCACCGAGTGCCGCGTGCCCGGTCTGTTCGCCAGCGAGTGGGCGAAGGCGTTCTTCGACGGGCTCTTCTCCGGCGCGGCGCTCGGCCGCGTCGTGCTCGACGTGCGTCGTCGGTTCCTCGCCGAGCACAACAACCCGCTCGGTCTTCTCTACGTCGTGCACTGCGACGCCGACACGGTCGTCGCGCCCGCCCTCACGTGACCCCTCGCCGGCCTCGCCGGCCCCGACAGAAGGAACACCATGGCCCTGCGCCGCATCCCCGGAACGGATCAGCAGTACCACCTCATCGCCTACGACAAGCGCGGCGACGAGATCGCCGACGCCGACGGGTCGAGTGCCCGCGAGGCGGCCCTGGCCGAGCTCGCGAGCCCCGCGGCCGGCATCACCGACGTCTTCGTCATCAGCCACGGCTGGCAGGGCGACTACCAGGACGCGATCCGGCAGTACGACCGGTGGGTCGGCGCGGTGAATCCGGACGAGGCCGGTGACGGCATCCGCCCCTTCGTCATCGGGCTGCACTGGCCGAGCAAGGCGTGGAGCGACCGTGGCCTGAAGAGCGGCTCGCGGGGGCTCCTGTCGGCGGGCGACGACGACCCGGATCCCCAGACCGTCGACGAGGCCGTCGACGAGTACGCGGAGAGGCTCGGCGACGATCCGGAGATCCGGGAGGCGCTGCGCACGGTCTTCGAGCACGCCGCCGACGTCGATCCCGACGACGACGCGTCGGGTTCGGACGACCTTCCCCGTGACGTCCGGAAGGCCTACGCGACGCTCGCCGAGCACATCGGAGCCGACGGCGACGACCCGCTGCTCAGCAGCGGATGGGACCCGACGGATGCCTTCGCCACGGCCACCGCCGAGCAGGAGCCCGAGGCCGGGACGCAGGCGCTCCTCGGCGGCGGCTGGTTCCGCAAGCTCCGCGAAGCGGTGCTCACTCCGCTGCGTCAGCTGACGTTCTGGCACGGGAAGAACCAGGCGAGGGAGTTCGGCGAGAACGGAGCGGCCCGGCTGCTGCGCGAGATCCAGGCCGCCACTCCCGCGCGCGTGCACCTCCTCGGACACAGCTTCGGCACGATCGTGGTCTCCAGCGCCGTGCGTGGACCGGGGTCGTCGCCGACGCCGCCGAGCCGGCCGGTGGATTCGCTGTTCCTGGTGCAGGGCGCGGTGTCGCTGTGGGCGTTCTCGAACGCCGTGCCGTCGGCGATCGGCGGCGGGCGCGGCTACCTGTCCGACGTCGTGCGCGACGACTTCGTCGCCGGGCCCATCGTGGTGACCAGGTCGAAGTGGGACTACGCGGTGGGGCGGTTCTACCCGCTGGCCGTCGGCATCGCGGGCGAGTACCTGCTCGGCGACGACCTGCCCAAGTACGGCGGGATCGGGGCGTTCGGCGTGCAGGGAGTCGCCGGCACGATCGAACTGCCGCCCCTGCAGAAGGGCGCGCGGGAGCGCGACGCCTTCGCGCCCGGCGTCGTCTACAACATCGATGCGCAGAACGTCATCGCGACGCTCGAGGGCGCATCGGGGGCGCACAACGACCTCGCTCACCCGGAGCTCGTGCGCCTCGCGTGGGAGGCGGCACTGTCAGGCGTGGAGAGCCGGTAGGGCGGCTGCTCGTGGGACGAGCGCAAGGCGGTGATCAGGCCGAGGCGGAGGCCGGATCTGCGGTGCGGTCGAGGTGCTGGAGCCGCGCGAGCAGGTCGGTGATCTGCGCTTCGGTGAACAGTGTCTCCGGCCCTTCGGGCGCGATCCCGCTGAACGGATCCTCGTAGAGGCGCCCCGCATCGAGGTGGCCGCCGACCGTCAGCTCGGAGACGATGAGGTCGACGAAGACCTGCTGGCTGCGCGTGAACGCGGGGCCGGCCACGAAGTCGCCGACGAGCTCTTCGGCGGCGCTCCGCTCGATTCCCACGAGGGAACGGATGAAGCGCCCGAGCCCGTGCGCTTCTCGAGCCTGCTCGGCCAGACGCGCGGCATCCACTCCCCCCGTCTCCACGAGGATCCGCTCGAGCTCCTCCAGATCGGCGGCGGTGAGCTGGCGGCCCGTACGCAGCTTGTGCAGAGCGACGACGTGGTCGTGGGAGGCGAGGAAGCCGAGGAGCTTCGCGCGGAACGCCTGCCGGTCGAGGCCGACGGCGACCCGGGTGATCGCGAGGTCGCGCTTCTCCGCGAGAGTGTCTTCGAAGTCGGTGTAGACGGGGGCCTGCCGCCGAGGATCGATGAGCGACACGAGGCCGCGCACGCGCAGCCGCAGATCTTCGAGCTGGGCGAGCGAGACGCCCGACCACCAGTCGGGATCCGCTACGGCGTCGAGCAGCCAGCGCTGCTTCTCGACCGAGGGGACGCCGCGCTGCTCGGCGACCAGGGCGGCGATCTGCTGGATGCGTGCCGCGAGCGAGGAAGGCACGGCTCCTCCGTCTGCCACCGAGGTCTGCGCGGTCAGCACCAGCAGATCGAAGCGCTTCGCCCGCTCGTCCGGGTCGACGTCCGCTGCCGACGGAAGCGCCGCGAGCTCGGCAACCGCCGCGGCATCCTCCGTGGTGAACGTCCGGCGCCAGGCCGCGGCATCCGGAAACCTGTCGACGGCACGGAGATGACGGCGCACCAGGAAGTTGTCTCGGTTCATCCCTGCGACACGGGCGTGGAGCCAGGTCGCGAGTGACTCCCGCAGATCGGGCTCATCGGCGTGCGCGAGCCGCTCGAGGAGAGCGAAGCGCTGGCTGAAGAGGCGCTCGCCGAGGCTCGGCGGACGCACCGTGGCCGCGTCGGGGATGTCCTGGTTGAAGAACTCGATGTTGCCGCAGACGTCGAACAGCAGGAACTCGGTCTTGTGCTGTCCGGGGCCGAAGAGATCGGGACGCAGACGGGTGCCGCGGCCGATCATCTGCCAGTACTTGGTCGGTGAGTGCACAGGCTTGAAGAACACGAGGTTGACGATCTCGGGGATGTCGATGCCGGTGTCGAGCATGTCGACGGAGATCGCGAGATGCGGCGAGGTCTCGGGGTTCGAGAACTCGTCGATGAGGTGCTGGGCGTAGGGGCCGGAGTGGTGCGTGATGACTCGGGCGAACGAGCCTTTCAGCTCGGGATAGTTCGCATCGAAGCGCTCCTCGATGTACTCGGCGTGCGCCTGGCTCTTCGCGAAGAGGATCGTCTTTCCCAGCCGATCGCCTCCCGCGACCCGGAGGCCCTCGGTCATCAGCACCTCGAGCACCTTGTCGACGGTGTCTGCGTTGAACAGCCAGCGGTTCATCGCCGCGGCATCCACCTCATCGGGGATGTCACCGCCCTCCCACTCGAGGGCGTCCCACTCCTCTTGCTCCTGCGCGCTGAGCTGGTCATATCGGATGCCGCGGCGGATGAAGCCGAGATCGATCGGACGGGCGACCGGCGGAACGAGATACCCGCGCTCGATCGCGTCGTCGAGTTCGAACGCCTCGGTGGGCACGCCGTCGTCGAGGTCGAAGAGGCGGTACGTGTTGTGGTCGACCTCGGCGCGCGGCGTCGCTGTCAGGCCGACGAGAAGCGCGTCGAAGTAGTCGAAGATCTCGCCGTAGCGGTGGTAGATCGATCGGTGCGCTTCATCCACGACGATGAGGTCGAAGTATCCGGGACCGAAGCGGCGCCGATCATCCTCCCCCGCATCGATCAGCCCCATGACGGTCTGATACGTCGACACGTACACGCGACCCTCGGACTCGCGATCGTCGATCAGGTTGACCGGTGCGCTGTCAGGCAGATGAGTCTTGAACGCTCCGACGGCCTGGCGCACGAGGGCCGTGCGGTCGGCGAGGAAGAGGACGCGCTTCACGCGGTTGGCCCGCTGGAGCACGTCGACGAGAGAGATGACGGTCCGCGTCTTCCCTGTGCCGGTGGCCATGACGAGGAGGGCTCTGCGCCGCTGCGCCTCGATCGCGTCGGTCACCGCGCGGATGGCGCGCAGCTGATAGGGCCGCTCTGCGATGCGGCGATCGATCTCCACGGCGGAGAAGGGCTTGACGGACGTGCGTCGCTGGATCGCGAGCGCCAGCTGGTCCTTCGTGAGGAAGCCCGAGATCCGACGCGGCGCAGAACGTGCGTCGTCCCAGATCCAGTGTTCGTAGCCGTTGGTGTAGAAGATGATCGGCCGCTGTCCGGTGTCGCGCTCGAGGGCATCGGCGTACAGCCGTGCCTGTTCGCGCCCCTCAGCCGCGCCGGCCCGCGTGCGCTTGGCCTCGATGACGGCGAGAGGCTTTCCGTCATCTCCCCAGAGCACGTAGTCGACCTTGCCCGCACCCGACGGACTCGGGATTCCGGTGACAGGCCACTCCCGATCGCGCGGATCGGACAGCGGCCAGCCGGCTTCGGCGAGGAGGAGGTCGATGAGCTGCGCACGCGTCTCGGCTTCCGTCGCTGTGGCGGGGTCGATCTCATCGACGCGAGTGACGGCGTTGACCGCCTTGTTAGCTGCGAGCTCGGCACGGAGTACGTCCAGCTCGGTGCGCAGAGCGGCATCCGCTTCGCGTGCCGCGACGAGTTCGCGATCCCGCTGCTCGAGCTGCGCCTGCACCTGCTCGAGCTGCTCCCGGGTGCGCGCGATGACGACCGAGGGTGCCGGCGGCACGAGAGCCCAGTCGAAGGATGCCGGTACGGGGGTCGACGGGTCGCCGTACGTGTAGACGAGCCAGAGATAGGCGACGTGCAGGCCTTCGAGCGCGGTGCGCGCTGTGGCGTGCGAGACCTCCTCATCACGATGCATGGCGCGGTTCCCGATACGACGCACGATGTCGAGTCGGCCCTTCACGGCCGGAGTGACGACGGCGATGAACGACGGGTCGTCCATGAGCTGCGCGAAGTTCGCGTCGTACGGTCGCGTCAGCCGTTCGATGTCGAAGATGTGCTGGGTGAAGAGCTCGGCCGCGCGGCGGGACTGAGCGGCCGCGGTGCGCGGGTCGCCCTTGATGTACTCCTCGGCGCGTCGTGCGGCATCCCAGAGCTGTGGCCAGTGCTCCTTCGCGAAGTCGAAGTTCCCCACCCGTGACGCCGTCTCTCCACCCGTCGGCAAGGCCGGCCCCTGCCTGGTCCCGATGCTAGCGAACCGGGGAGACGCAATCACGATCGGCAACCGATATATCACCTGTGACCGGGGAAAAAAGCACTCAGAATGTCGGTGGCCCTCGGCAAGATGGTGGGTATGGAAGACCTCGAGACGCAGCTCGGAGAGCTCGAACAGCTCGCCCGTCGTGTGGCGTCGGAAGTGCTCGGCGAGGGGGCTTCGAGGCCGCTCGACGAGCGTGCGCTGGTCGCCGTCCTGGCGGCGACGGGGCGCGTTCAACGGCTCGTCGAAGCGGTGCAGATCGAGCTCGTTGGCGAGATCGATCAGCGCAATACGTCGCCCGTGGGCGAAGGGCGCCTGGTCGATCGCCTCGGGTGCCACAACGTGTCCGAACTCGTGCAGCGCGCGACCAGGGTGTCCCCCGCCACCGCCGGCAGGCTCGCGAGAGCCGCCACGGCGATCCGTCAGCCGGTGTCGGTTACGACCGGCGAGGTGCTCCCCCCGATGCTGCCCGCCCTGCGGGAGGCCGTGCGCGACGGCGTTGTCGGGCTCGATGGTGCCCTGGCGATCGCGGGGCCGTTGATGGCGACCGGGTCCCGAGCGGCGCGCGACGCGCTGCTCACCGCCGACGGCATCCTCGCCGCCGAGGCGCGCGGTGAGGGTCCGGATGCCGCGCCACCCGCGTGTGCGGATCTGCTCCGCGTGCAGGCGCAGGTGTGGGCGATGGCGCTCGACCCCGATGGAGCCGAGCCTCGCGAGCGGCGAGCGATGCACGCGCGGGCGTTCACTCTGGGCACCGCCACGGAGTACGGTGTGCCGGTGCGCGGCATGCTCCTGCACGAGGTCGCGGCTCAGTTCCAGCGCATCGCGGATGCCGTGATGAACCCGCGCGTCGATTCCGACCGCGTGTCGGGCGTACGCTTCGTCGACGACTCGGCCGATGCGCCGCACGTCCCGGCCGACCCGCGTACGCGGGCGCAGAAGCAGCACGACGTGTTGGCGACGGCGCTGGGCGTCGCGGCATCCAGCGAGCTCCTCCCCACCATCGGCGGCGCCGCACCGACTCTCGTCGTCACGGTGCGCGAAGAGGATCTTCTCGGCGGTCGCGGCTACGCGCACCTCGACGGATGCTCCGAGCCCGTCGCCGTCACCGCCGCGACCCATGCGGGGTGCGCGGGTGTCGTGCAGCGCGTCGCGCTCGACGCCCGCGGCCGCATCCGCTCCCTCGGCACCGAAGAACGCGTCTTCAACCGGCACCAGCGACGTGCGATCGCCGCCCGTGACGGCGGATGCCTCATTCCCGGGTGCGGCGTCCCCGCCGCCTGGTGCGAGATCCACCATGTCGTAGAGCACGCGAACGGCGGACCGACCCACACCGACAACGGTGTGCTGCTGTGCTGGTTCCACCATCGCTTCATCGATCACGGCGGGTGGAAGATCCGGATGAATCTCGGCGTGCCCGAGCTCCGCGCCCCGAACTGGATCGATCCGTACGGTCGCTGGCGACCCGCCACGATCTCGCCCACACGACTCCTCCACGGAGTTCTGCGCACCTGATACGACCCGATGTCGGAGGTCTGGTGTCAACTGTTCGACTGGCCAACGGCCGGTGGTGCGATTCCTGGGGGAACGCGCCTCGCACGAGCAGAAGGCTCTGTCATGTCCGACAACAACAGCACCCACATCCCGACGTCCCTGCCGCCCGCCGGCTGGTACCCCGATCCGCAGAATCCGGCCGCGCAGCGCTACTGGGACGGCGCGCGCTGGCTCGCGCACGATGTCGCACCCGCCGCGTCGGCGGACGTCGCGCTCGACGCAGCACCTGCGGCAACCCGCGCCACGAAGAAGCTCACCTGGTGGCAGTGGGCGCTGATCGCGCTCGGCGCCCTCGTGCTGATCGGGATCATCGGCGGCGCTGTCGGCGGCGGTGGATCCTCGGAGGAGGACGCCTCCGCAGGCGAGCGGGTCGCGGCGGCCGAGCGCACCGCCGATCCCATCGAAGAGGAGGAGGTCGACACCACCGTGGCCGTTCCCGAGGTGGTGGGCAAGGCTGTGAGCGAAGCGCGGGAGCTGATCGAGGCCGCGGGCTTCACTCTGACCGTCAACGCGGGTGCCGGCGAGGACTGGCTCATCCTCACGCAGGGTCCCGTCGGCGGCCAGAAGGCGGAGCCGGGGACGGCGGTGTCGGTGATCGCCGAGGCACCGATGCCCGTCTACACGCTCGAGCAGGAGAACGCGCTGCGGGCGGCGCAGTCGTACCTCGACTTCACCGGCTTCTCGCGCCAGGGTCTCATCGATCAGCTGTCGAGCCAGTACGGCTCGGGCTATCCCGTCGACGTGGCCACCTGGGCGGCCGACACCGTCGGAGCCGACTGGAACGCTGAAGCGGTCGAGTCCGCGCAGTCGTACCTCGAGTTCACGTCGTTCTCCCGTCAGGGCCTCTACGACCAGCTGACCAGCGCGTACGGCGGCCAGTTCACGCCCGATCAGGCGAACCACGCCCTCGCGGCCGTGGGCTACTGAGACGGGGCGAGTGCATGTCTGAGAACACTCCGTCAGAGAAGACCGGGGTACGCGCGGTCACACGTCGTGCGACCCACCTCGCTCCCGGCGAGCCGGAGATCGTGCCGCACCCCGCACCCCCGCGCCCGCCCCTGCCGGTGTCCGAGGCATCGCGCGCTCCGCGATGGATCCTGCCGGCGGCAGCGGGGGTCGCGGGGCTGGTGATCGGTGGGCTGGTCGCATCGCTCATCACGGCGGCGGTGGTGACCGCTTCGCACGAAGCGGCAGCGGATGCCGCGGTCGTCGCGGCGGAGGACGCACGGTCGACGCTCTTCGCGGATGCTGCACGCACGTGCGGTGCGGGCGACGTGCTCGACGACGGCCGCACGTTCGTCGTCGACGTCGAGGGAGAGGATGCCGGATCGGGCGATGTGTCGCTGTCGAAGCTCGACTGTCTCTTCGCCCGCATCGGGGTGCCGTCGTCGGTGCAGACGAAGATGTACGACACGCGCGCGCTCGATGGTCGCCAGTCCGCCGACTGGGACGACGTCGAGGTGAGCTGGAGCTACCACCCGGATGACGGGCTGGACATTATCTTCGAGCTCGTCGACTGACGAGGAGTGCTGAGCCAGTCTGTCCCGGTCCCTGAGCTCGTCGAAGGGCCGGGGCAGACCGCAGGGTCAGAGCTCGCCGCGGAAGGCGCGGTGTTGGAGGGACGCGAAGAGTTCGTCGAGAAGGGTGATCGACTGAGTCAATCGGTGAGCGGACTGAGAGCGTTCGAGTTCGATGCGGCCGATCGATTGTTGCTGATCAGTCGTGTTCACAGGGACCCTGACTGCCGCGAGCACCTGCTGGTTGACCTTGTATGTTCCGTTGGTCGTGCGTGCGCCCCGTCTGATCTGCTCACGGACGCCTTCAGTGCGCCATGCGGCTTCCAGCGCGGCGGACGAAATCTCGACAGACGGACGCATCGCAATCATCGTGTCGGGGAAAGCGACACCGACGAGATCTTCGTTCGCGACAGCCATCGCTCCCACCAGATCGGCATTGCCGTTGCCTCGGCAGATGAGGTGAAGGCCTTCCCTCACAAGTTTGTCGGCCCCGTGGCTTGAGGTGAAGGTATCGGTTTTGCGTGCCCTTGGATCGAACCTACCCCGCGTGATGGCCGAGAGTGTCAATACATCGGCGACGACAGAGCCGGTCTTGGACGGTGAGATGCCATTTCGTAACGGCTCCCCGACGAGCTCAGCGAGCGGCTTTGACACGGGTGCTCTCCGAAGAATCCGTTCAACCGCATCGCGGGATGATTCATTCACAAGCGCCAGTCGATGTCGAGCGGAGATTCTCAGCGAGTCTGCCTCGTCGAGGATTGCGGCGATTCGGCGCTGCTCGGCGAGCGGTGGGAGGGGAATTTCGATGCGATCAAGGTCGTCGCTACGAAGGTTGTTGATGTTGGCACCGGCCGCAACGGAGGAGATGTGGCGGCGGTAGCTCGGCGTGCGGAAGAAGTGCGCAAAGTACGCCGGGTCGATACGTCTCACGGGCCGAAGGACTTTGCAGAAAGCGCCGAATGAAGCATCCATCGGATCGAGAACGCGCGCGGCTTTGCCGACGACGCTGAGACTCCCACTCGATGTGGCGATAACGACGTCGTTTGGCCGAAGAAGTTGACTGTCGCTGACACGGGCGGCCGGAACATGTACGAGATCGTCCAGCACCAGGCCCGCGTCCCCAATATTCCCCGCCCGCAGGATCGCAACGTGACCGTGAAGCGGCGTGGATGACGCTTCGTCCTTAATGTAAGTGACTCCTCGGATCTGCTGCGCGATATCGCCGACGCGGACGGTCCCCCAGGTCACGCGAGCATCTCCCGCAGCTTCGCCAAGCCGGCCTGGATCTCGACCTCCAAGGCATCAAGCTCGTCGAGAATCTCGACCGGCGAGCGGTGCTCGACCTCCTCGACCTCGAGCTCCTTATAGCGGTTGAGCGAGAGGTCGTAGCCGTTGTCGACGATCTCCTGCTTCGGCACGAGGAACGACTGGGCGGTGCGCGGACGCGATCGCTCGTCGGGTGTCGGCGACCCTTCGACAAGCTCAGGGACCGGTTGCAGCTCAGGGACCGGGGTCAGCGAACGCCAGCGGGTCACCAGATCGGGGAAGTCGTTCGCAGCGATCGGGGTGCGCTTGTCGTCGAGCGTGAATCCGTCGGCGCGCACGTCGTAGAACCACACGTCGTCGGTGCCGCCCGACGACGTCTTCGTGAACAGGAGGATCGCGGTCGACACGCCCGTGTACGGCTTGAACGTCCCGGACGGGAGCTTGATGACGGCATCCAGCTTCTGATCCTCGACGAGCATCCGGCGCACGGCCTTGTGCGCGTTCGACGATCCGAACAGCACGCCCTCCGGCACGATCACGGCGGCCCGGCCGCCGTTGCGCAGCAGCTTGATCATCAAGACCAAGAACAGCAGCTCGGTCTTGCGGGTCTTGACGGCCTTCTGCAGATCCTTTGCGACCGTCTCGTCGTCGAGCGAGCCCGCGAACGGCGGGTTCGCCAGCACGAGCGAGTAGATCCCCTCCGACGGGTGCCCCTCCGACAGAGAATCGGCCCGCTCGATCGTCGGGTTCTCCACGCCGTGCAGCAGCATGTTCATGCTCGCGATGCGGGCCATCGCGGCATCCGAATCGAAACCCGTGAACATCTTCGTGCTGAAGTGCGTGCGGAAGGCGGCATCCGTCCACGCGTCGGCGTGATGCTCGCGCAGATACTCTTCGGCGGCGACGAGGAAGCCCGCCGTGCCGACGGCGGGGTCGATGATCATGTCGTCGGTGCGCGGCTCCACTAGGTCGACCATGAGCTGGATGACGTGCCGCGCCGTGCGGAACTGCCCGTTCGTGCCGCTCGTCGCGAGCTTCTTGAGCATGTACTCGTAGATGTCGCCCTTGGTGTCGCGATCGTCCATCGGGATGTCGCTCAGCAGGTCGACGACCTTCGTCAGCAGCGCCGGAGTGGGTACCGTGAAACGCGCATCGCGCATGTTGCGGGCGTAGCTCGACCCCTGGGCACCGAGGCGGCGCAGGAACGGGAACACGTGCTCGGCCACGATCTCGTAACGCTCTGCCGGTGCGTAGTTGACGAAGTACTGCCACCGAAGGTCTCTGTACGGGCGCGTTGTGCGTCCCGTGTCATCGTCGCCGTCGGGGAAGACCGGACTCTCGACAGGCCGTCCCGTGCGCGCTGCCTTGGCCTCGGCCAGAGTCTGCAGTTCGTCGAGTCGCTTGATGAACAGCAGATAGGTGATCTGCTCGATCACCTCGACCGGGTTCGCGATTCCGCCTGACCAGAACGCATCCCAGACCTTGTCGACCTGCGCGCGCAACTCACCCGTGACCACGGACTCTCCTTGACGTTCTCTGCTGTGGGCGGCCCTTCGACAAGCTCAGGGACCGGGGTAGGGGCTCGGGGACCGGGAGTCAGAAACCGAGGCGACCCAGCTGCTTCGGGTCGCGCTGCCACTCCTTGGCGACCTTCACGTGCAGCTTCAGGAAGACGTTCGTGCCGATGAGCGGCTCGATCTGCTCGCGCGCGCGGGCTCCGACATCCCGCAGGCGCCCGCCGCCCTTGCCGAGGATGATCGGCTTCTGGCTGTCTCGCTCGAGCACGATGCTGGCGAAGATGTCGGTCATCGAGCCGGTGTCGCGTTCGGCGATGTCGTCGATCACGACCGCGATCGAGTGCGGCAGCTCGTCGCGCACGCCCTCGAGCGCGCACTCGCGGATGATCTCGGCGATGCGATCCTCCGTGGACTCGTCGGTGACGACGCCCGCGGGGTACAGCGCGGGACCCTTCGGCATGAGCACCAGAAGCTCGTCGGTCAGGACATCGAGTTGATCATCGGTGAGAGCCGACAGCGGGATGACCGCGGCCCAGTCCTCGCGCAGGGCGTCGACCTCCATGAGGCGCTCGGCGATCTGATCGCGCGACGCGGCATCCGTCTTCGTGACGATCGCGACCTTCTTCGCACGTCCGTAGCCGCTCAGCGACTCGGCGATGCGGCGATCGCCGGGCCCGACCTTCTCGGTCGCCGGCACGCAGAAGCCGATCACGTCGACGTCGCCCAGCACCTGCTCGACGAGGTTGTTGAGCCGCTCGCCGAGGAGCGTGCGGGGCTTGTGGAGTCCCGGCGTGTCGACGATCACGAGCTGACCGCTCGGACGGTTCAGGATGCCGCGGATCGCCCGACGTGTCGTCTGGGGCTTGTCGCTCGTGATGGCGACCTTCTCCCCCACGAGGGCGTTCGTGAGCGTGGACTTGCCGACGTTGGGGCGGCCCACGAACGTCACGAACCCGGACCGGAAGTTCTCCGTGTCAGTCATGCTTCTGACCCTTCTTCGACTTCGCGATGGTGATCTCGCCCGTCACGGGCTGCACGACGCGGATCTCTCCGGTGCGCGGGTGGGCGGAGAAGGCGTCCTCGGCGGACGCGAGCGCCTCGGAGCGCTCGACGAACACCGTCGCGATGCCGCGACCGCGCCCGCGCGAGGCGCCGCCGGTGAGGACGAGTCCCTCGTACTCGGCCGTCAGACCGGGTTGCGGCACGCGACCGAGCGCCTTGCCGAGGAGTCCGCCGACGGAGTCGACGTCCTCGTCGTCGAGCTCGATGCCGAACAGGTCGCCGACCTCGTCGAGACCGAGGCGGGCGCTCACACGGTAGCTGCCGGGTGCGAGCTCGGCGACCTCGTCGGGCTTCGCGTCGTACTCGTCCGCGATCTCGCCCACGAGCTCTTCGAGCAGATCTTCCAGCGTCACGAGTCCCGAGACGCCGCCGTATTCGTCGACGACCATGCACACGTGCACGGCATCCCGCTTCATCTGCTGCAGCAGCGTCTCGGCCTTCATCGACTCGGGGACGAACACCGGCGGCCGGGCGATCACCCGGATCGGCGCGTCGCGCCACCCGGCCTCGTCGCGGAAGCCGAACTGCACGAGGTCCTTGAGGTACACGATGCCGATGACGTCGTCCTTGTCATCGTCGACGAGCGGTGCCCGCGAGATGCCCGTATCGAGGAACACCTTCATGGCGTCGCGCGTCGAGGCCGAGGAATCCACCGTCACCATGTCGGTGCGAGGCACCATGACTTCCCGCACGAACGTGTCGGTGAAGTCGAAGACCGAGTGGATCAGCTCGCGGTCGTCTTCCTCGATCAGATCCTGGGATGCCGCTTCGTCGACCATGCTGAGCAGCTGCTCCTCCGACGCGAACGACGCGCTGCGGGCGACGCCCGGGGTCACCCGGTTGCCGAGCACCACCAGACCGTGGGCGAGAGGTCCGAGGAGGATGCGCACGGACCGCGTCACGGGCGCGGCTCCGCGGAGGAGGCCCTTCGCGTGCTGACGACCCCACGTGCGCGGGCTCGCGCCCACCATCACGAACGAGATCCCCGTCATGAGCACCGCCGCGGCGAGCATGGCCCACCAGATGCTGTCGAAGAGGTCGACGAACGCGACCGTGACGAGCACAGCCGCCGTCGTCTCGGAGAGGATGCGGATGAACACCACCGCGGTCGCGTGCGCCTCCGGATCGTCGGAGATCTTGCGCAACGACTCGGCGTTGCGGCCGGAGCTGCCGAGGTCGGCGAGATCTGCCCGCGACGTGACGCCGAGGGCGGCGTCGAGGGCCGCCATCAGGCTTCCGAAGGCGACGAGCAGACCGGCCGCGAGAAGCAGGAGCGCGGCGGTCATGAACGACTTCGTCGACGCTCGGCGACGTGGAAGCTCATGATGAGCTCCTTCTGGAGGCCGAACATCTCGCGCTCGTCCTCCGGCTCCGCGTGGTCGAAGCCGAGGAGGTGGAGCAGGCCGTGCGTCGTGAGGAGGATGAGCTCTTCGATCGTCGAGTGCTTCGCGGCGACGGCCTGCGTCTCGGCGACCTGCGGGCACAGCACGATGTCGCCGAGCAGACCGGGAGGCGTCGGCTGGTCTTCGGTGCCCGGGCGCAGCTCGTCCATCGGGAAGCTCAGCACGTCGGTGGGCCCGGGTTCGTCCATCCACTGCACGTGGAGGGCCTCCATCGCGCCTTCGTCGACGAGCACGATCGCGACCTCGGCGTCGGCGCTGACGTGCAGCTCGGCGAGGTTGTGCTCCGTGAGGCGCAGCAGCACCCCCTCGTCGACCGGGATGCCGGATTCGTTGTTGATCTCGATCGTCATGATCGTCCTCGCTTGGGGATGTGGTCGCGCGGACCGGAGCTTCGGGGGGTGGCGGCGCGGCGCTCTGCGCGGTTGGCGAACTCGGACGCCTCGTCGCGCTCGCGTCGGGCGAGGAGGCGCCGCTCGTCGTACTCGCTGTACGCGTCGACGATGCGGCCCACGAGCGAGTGACGAACGACGTCGGCGCTCGTGAAGTACGAGAAGTGGATGTCGTCGATCTCGCTCAGCACCTTGGTGACCAGGCGGAGGCCCGAGGCCCCCATGGGCAGGTCGACCTGCGTGATGTCACCGGTGACGACCATGCGCGTCCCGAAGCCCAGGCGGGTGAGGAACATCTTCATCTGCTCGGGCGTCGTGTTCTGCGCCTCGTCGAGCACGACGAACGAATCGTTCAGCGTGCGCCCGCGCATGTAGGCGAGGGGCGCCACCTCGATCGTGCCCGACGCCATGAGCTTGGGAACGAGCTCGGGGTCGAGCATCTCGTTCAGCGCGTCGTACAGCGGACGCAGATAGGGGTCGATCTTGTCGGTGAGGGTGCCGGGGAGGAACCCCAGCCGCTCCCCCGCTTCCACGGCGGGACGGGTCAGGATGATGCGGCTGACCTCCTTGCGCTGGAGGGCCTGCACGGCTTTCGCCATCGCGAGGTAGGTCTTGCCCGTGCCGGCCGGCCCGATGCCGAACACGATCGTGTTCTCGTCGATCGCGTCGACGTAGGCCTTCTGGCCCGCGGTCTTGGGCCGGATGATCTTGCCGCGGGACGTCAGGATCGTCTCGCCGAGCACTTCGGACGGGCGGGGACCCCCCTCCTCGCTCAGCATCCGGTGCGACGCGGCGATGTCGGCGGGGTCGAGGCCGTGGCCCGCGCGCGTCATGGCGATGAGCTCGTCGACGAGGGCCTTCGCCGCCAAGACGGAGGCGGCATCCCCCGTCAGCGTGATCTCGTTGCCGCGCACGTGCACGTCGACGCCGGGGTGCTCGCGCTCGACGACGCGCAGGAGGCGATCCTGCGGGCCGAGCAGCTGCACCATCGCGATGCCGTCGGCGTAGACGTGTTCGACGACGTTCGGTTCGGTCGGATCGGTCACAGGGTGTGCTCCTCGAGCCCTCCGCCGAGCACATGCGCGTGCACGTGGAAGACCGTCTGGCCCGCGTTCGGGCCGGTGTTGAAGATGAGGCGGAAGTCGCCGTCGGTGTGCTCGGCGGCCAGCGTGTTCGCCAGGCCCACCATTTCGGCGAGCAGCGCGGGGTCGCCGGCGGCGAGCTCCACGACGTTGCGGTAGTCCGCGGATTTGGGGATGACGAGAAGGTGCACGGGCGCCTGCGGCGCGATGTCGCGGATCGCGAACACGTTCTCGGTCTCGGCGATGATCTCCGACGGGATGTCTCCGTCGAGGATGCGGGTGAAGATCGAGGGCTCGCTCATGCGCTCCAGTCTATCGACGGCGTCTTCGCGCGGGTCGGGGACGCACTCCGAGGAGACGTCACCAGCGGCCGAGCGCGGCGCTGACGACGGCCAGGGCCGCAGGACCCGCGGTCGACGTGCGCAGCACCGTGTCGCCGAGGCGCACGAGCGTCGCCCCGGCGTCGAGGAGGGCGTCGAGCTCCTCGGGTGCGATGCCGCCCTCGGGTCCGACCACCAGCACGATGTCGCGATCGGCCTCGAACTCCACCGCGGTGAGCGCGGCGTCGGCGGTCGGTTCGAGCACGAGGACGACGGACGCCGACGCCCGAGCCGTGAGCCGCGACGTCGTGACGATCTCGGTCACGTCGGGGATCCACGCGCGATGCGCCTGCTTGGCGGCCTCCCGCGAGATGGTCTCCCACCGGGCGCGTCCCTTGGCGGCCTTGGCGGCATCCCAGCGCGACACGCTGCGGGCCGCCTGCCAGGGCACGATCTCGTCGACGCCGAGCTCCGTCGCCGCCTGCACGGCCAGCTCGTCGCGATCGCCTTTCGCCAGCGCCTGCACGAGCGTCACGCGCGGCGAGGGGGCCGGGATGTCGGATCGCGCCGTGACACGCACCACGACCTCCTTCGGGGTCGCAGCCTCCACGACGCCCGTGAGCCAGACGCCGCGGCCGTCTCCGACGGTCACCTCTTCTCCCACGCGCACGCGGCGCACGGCGGCCGCATGGTGCGCCTCGGCTCCGGTGAGGGTCACGGCGGCGCCGGGAGCGGCATCCGTCGCGGCCTCCACGAGGAAGTGCAGGGCCACGATCAGCCTCGGAAGCGGTCGCGCAGCTTGGCGAACAGTCCCTGATGGAACTCGGAGAGGTGGGGCGCGGGCGCCTTCGTCTTCTTCGCGAAGTCCTCGATGAGGGCGCGTTCCTTCGAATCCAGACGCGTGGGGGTCACCACGTGCACGCCGACCCGGAGATCGCCGCGCTGGGTGCCGCGCAGCGGCGTGATGCCGCGTCCCTTGATCGTCAGGACGTCGCCGCCCTGCACGCCGGGGCGGATCTCGAGCTCGACCGGACCGTCGAGCGACTCGATCGTCGTCGTCGTGCCGAGGATCGCGTCGGGCATCGACACTTCGAGCGTGGCGAGGAGGTCGTCGCCGTCGCGGCTGAACACGTCGTGGCTCGCGACCGTGACTTCGAGGTAGAGGTCGCCGTTCGGGCCGCCGGCCTGGCCGACTTCGCCCGATCCGGGGAGCTGGAGGCGCAGGCCCGTTTCGACGCCGGCGGGGATGTCGATCGAGACCGTGCGGCGCGCGCGCACGCGCCCCTGGCCCTGGCACGTGGCGCAGGGGTACGGGATCGTCGTGCCGTACCCCTGGCACGACCCGCACGGGTGGGTCGTCATGACGTTGCCGAGGAGACTCCGCACGGTCTGCTGCACGTGACCTGAGCCGTGGCAGATGTCGCACGTCACGGGCTGCGTGCCCTGCTGGCAGCACGACCCCTGACAGGTCTCGCAAAGCACGGCGGTGTCGACGTCGAGGTCGCGGTGCGCGCCGAACACGACGTCCTTGAGGTCGAGCGTGACGCGCACGAGCGCGTCCTGTCCGCGCTCGCGCCGCGAACGCGGCCTCCCGGCCCGGCCGCCGCCGCCCGCTGCAGCGCCGAAGAACGTCTCGAAGATGTCGCCGAACCCTCCGAAGCCCCCCGCGCCTGCTCCGCCGAAGGGCGAGTCGCCGCCCATGTCGTAGCGCTGGCGCTGCTCGGGGTCGCTCAGGACGTCGTACGCGTGGGTCACGAGCTTGAACCGCTCGGATGCCTCTTCACCGGGGTTCACGTCGGGGTGCAGTTCCCGCGCGAGGCGTCGGTACGCCTTCTTGATCTCGTCGAGCGTCGCATCGCGCGACACTCCGAGAACCTCGTAGTGGTCAGCCACTTTCGCCTTCCTGCCCGCAGCACCGCCGCGGGATCGTCGATGTCGTCAGCGGGAGCTCTCGTCGTCTTCGAGCAACCGGCTGAGATAGCGCGCGACGGCACGGACCGTCGCGAGATTCGTGGGGTAGTCCATGCGCGTGGGGCCGAGCACGCCGACGCGCGCGAGTCCGCTCGTCGCGTCGTAGTCGCTCGCGACGACGGATGCCTCCCCCAGCCCGAACGCGTCGTTCTCGCGGCCGATGCTGGCGGCGAGGCCCTGCTCGTCGGCGACCATCTCGCTCATGAGGTTGAGGAGCGTCACCTGCTCCTCGATCGCCTCGAGGACCGGGAAGATGCTGCCGCGGAAGTCGGCCTCGCGGCGGGCGAGGTTCGCCGTGCCCGCCATCACGAGACGGTCCTGCCGGAACTCCTCGAGTTCTTCTCCGACGACGCGGGCGAGGGCCTGTGCGGCGATGTCGGGGGCGTCGGCCTCCTGCTGCGCCGTCACGAACTCGTCGACGCGCTGCGCGCCCTCGCGCACGGATCGGCCGACGATGAGGTCGGCCACGGTCGTGCGCAGCCGGCCGACGACGTCTGCCCCGAGCGGGTCGCGCAGGAGCGCGACGCGCTGGGAGACACGGCCGGTGTCGGTCACGAGGATCACGATGACGCGTCCTCCGCCGAGGTCGACGAGCTCGACGTGGGTGACGTTCGCGCGGGCGAACGAGGGGTACTGCACGATCGCGACCTGACCGGTGAGCCGGGTGAGGGCGCGCACGGTCCGCATCAGGAGATCGTCGAGATCTCCCGGTCCGTCGAGGAAGGACGAGATCGCCGTGCGCTGGGCCGGCGAGAGCGGGCGCAGCTCCGCCAGGTGGTCGACGAAGACACGGTAGCCCTTGTCGGTCGGGATGCGGCCCGACGACGTGTGCGGGGCGACGATGAGCTCTTCGTCCTCGAGGAGCGCCATGTCGTTGCGGATCGTCGCGGCCGAGACCCCGAAATGGTGGCGGTCGACGATCGACTTGCTGCCCACGGGTTCACGCGTGTCGACGTAGTCCTGGACGATCGCGCGGAGCACTTCGAGCCCACGTTCGCTGACCATGCTCGCCTCCCACCTGGCACTCGCCGACTTCGAGTGCCAATTCTACCGGATCGGCCGGGACACGGCCGGGTGCACCGCGTCGGAGCGGTCAGTCCGTGAGGGCTCGGACGACGGCGTCCGCGAGGAGGCGACCCCGCAGGGTCAGGACGACGCGCCCGCGGAGGGCTTCGTGTCCCTCGATGAGTCCGTCCGCGATGAGCGCGGCGACGGCGTGTCTCCCCTCGCCGAGGAGTTCGGCGACGGGAAGGCCTTCGCGGATGCGCGAGGTCAGGAGCACCCGTTCGAGCGCCGTGGCCGCGGCATCCGGTGTCTCGCGTCCGGCCGCGGGCGACTCCCCGAGGGCGAGCCGCTGGGCGTACGCGGCGGGATGCTTGACGTTCCAGAAGCGCAGACCCGCCACGTGGCTGTGCGCACCCGGACCGAATCCCCACCAGTCCGCCCCCTGCCAGTACGCGAGATTGTGGCGCGAACGCTGCGCGGGATCGGTCGCCCAGTTCGAGATCTCGTACCAGTCGTAGCCCCCGGCCGCCAGAAGGGCGTCGGCCGTCTCGTACATGTCGGCCTGGAGATCGTCGTCGGGCGCGGGCACGTCGCCGCGACGGATCTGCCGGTGCAGCTTCGTGCCCTCCTCGATGATGAGCGCGTACGCGCTGATGTGATCGGGCGCGTGGCTCAGGGCCGTCTCGAGCGACAGACGCCAGTCGTCGAGCGACTCCCCCGGTGCGCCGTAGATGAGGTCGAGGCTCACGGCGAGCCCGGCGCGCCGCGCCGCGGCCACCGCCGTCGCGACGTTCAGCGGATCGTGCGTGCGATCGAGGGCGGCCAGCACGTGCGGAACGGCGGACTGCATGCCGATCGACAGGCGGGTGACGCCGGATGCCGCGAGCTCGGCGGCCACGGCATCCGTCACGGTGTCGGGGTTCGCCTCTACCGTGATCTCAGCGTCCGCGTCGAGCCCGAACGCGTCGCGCACGCCGTCGAGCATGCGACCGAGGTCGCCCGCCGGGAGGAGCGTGGGCGTGCCCCCGCCGAAGAACACGGTGGATGCGGGTCGCAGCGGCCCGGCGTCGGAGAGAACCCTGCGGGCGAACGCGACTTCGCGCAGAAGGGTGTCGGCGTACTCGTCCTGCCGCGCGCCCTGCAGTTCGCTCGAGGTGTAGGTGTTGAAGTCGCAGTATCCGCAGCGCACGCGGCAGAACGGGACGTGCAGGTACACGCTGAACGGCGTCGCGGGGTCGAGCTCCACGCCGAGCGCACCGTCGGCGGGAGCGGGATCGCCGAGCGGGAGCGCGGAGCCCATCAGGCGGGCGTCTGGTACAGCGGAGAGATCGCCCGGAGGTAGCCCTGGAAGAGCTCGCGACGCCGGCGGCGCGTGAGGGCCGGGATCATCCGATAGAAGATGCTGTTGGGGGCGTCGAACGCGCGGACCGTGAACCAGACCTCGTCGTTGTCGTACCAGTCGAGCATGAACGACTCCTCGCCGCTCACGACCGCGTCGCTCACGGTGCCGAGGGCGAAACCGACCCGGCGGGATTCCTCGACGGCGAAGATCACGCGGTACTCGCCGTCGGCGCGCATGCCCTTGATGCGACCGGCCAGGCGGATGGTGGTGCCCGCCCCCACGAACGGCGTGCCGTCGGCGTCGAAGCGCTGATCGGCGACGGTGCGGCTCGGGGCGATGGCGTTGCCCTCGGCGTCGAAGCTGACCCCCGAGTACATCGGTCCGGCCGCCGGGCGCACATCGGACAGCGTCAGCCCTGCGCCGCGCTGCGCCGCCCACGACAGCAGTGACTCGCCGGCGGTCTGGAAGCGCGATTCGCCGCTGCCGATCCGCCAGGACTCCTCCGCGGGGAGGCTCCGCTCCGGCGGGTAGTGCATGAGGTCGGGCGCCTGCGTCGCCCCGACGGCGGCATAGTCCACCGTCTCGTCTCTGAAGGTCCCGCGACGCATGACGAACAGCCTACTTGGCTGCTTTTCCTTCGACATCCCCGGAGAGCGCCGCGATGAACGCCTCCTGGGGCACTTCGACCCGGCCGACCATCTTCATGCGCTTCTTGCCCTCTTTCTGCTTCTCGAGCAGCTTGCGCTTGCGGGAGATGTCTCCGCCGTAGCACTTCGCGAGCACGTCCTTGCGCATGGCCCTGATCGACTCGCGCGCGATGATGCGCGCGCCGATCGCCGCCTGGATCGGCACCTCGAACTGCTGGCGCGGGATGAGCTTCTTCAGGCGCTCGGTCATCAGCACGCCGTACGCGTAGGCCTTGTCGCGGTGCACGATCGCGCTGAACGCGTCGACCGGCTCGCCCTGGAGCAGGATGTCGACCTTCACGAGGTCGGCCTCCTGGTCGCCGCTCGGCTCGTAGTCGAGGGAGGCGTACCCGGCGGTCTTCGACTTCAGGTGATCGAAGAAGTCGAAGACGATCTCGCCGAGCGGCATCGTGTAGCGGATCTCGACGCGGTCCTCGCCGAGGAACTCCATGCCCAGCAGGGTGCCGCGACGCGACTGGCAGAGCTCCATGATCGTGCCGACATAGTCCTTCGGCGCGAGGATCGCCGCCTTCACCATCGGCTCGGTGACGCTCGCGATCTTCGTCCCCGACGGGAACTCGCTGGGGTTGGTCACGGTGTACTGCTTGTTGTCGTCGGTGCGCACCTCGTACGTCACCGACGGCGCCGTGGCGATCAGATCGAGGCCGAACTCGCGTTCGAGGCGCTCGGTGATGATCTCGAGGTGCAGGAGGCCGAGGAATCCGCAGCGGAAGCCGAAGCCGAGCGCCACCGAGGTCTCGGGCTCGTAATTGAGGGAGGCATCCGACAGCTTCAGCTTGTCGAGGGCTTCACGCAGCACCGGGTAGTCGCTGCCCTCGATCGGGTAGAGGCCCGAGAAGACCATGGGCTTGGGGTCGGTGTAGCCGGGCAGCGGGTCCTTCGACGGACGCTGAGCGTTGGTGACGGTGTCGCCGACCTTCGACTGGCGCACGTCCTTCACACCCGTGATGAGGTAGCCCACCTCACCCACGCCGAGACCCTTCGTCGGGTTCGGCTCCGGCGAGGACACGCCGATCTCGAGCAGCTCGTGGGTCGCGCGCGTCGACATCATCTGGATGCGCTCGCGCGGGGTGAGCGAGCCGTCGATCATGCGGACGTAGGTGATGACGCCGCGGTACGAGTCGTACACCGAGTCGAAGATCATGGCGCGAGACGGGGCATCCGGATCGCCCTGCGGCGACGGGATGAGCTTCACGACGTGATCGAGCAGCTCCTCGACGCCGAGGCCCGTCTTGCCGCTCACGCGCAGCACGTCCTCCGGCTTGCCGCCGATGAGGCTCGCGAGCTCCTTGGCGTACTTCTCGGGGTCGGCCGCCGGCAGATCGATCTTGTTGAGGACCGGGATGATCTGCAGATCGTTCTCGAGGGCGAGATAGAGGTTCGCGAGCGTCTGCGCCTCGATGCCCTGTGCGGCGTCGACGAGGAGGATCGCGCCCTCGCACGCGGCGAGCGAGCGGCTCACTTCGTACGTGAAGTCGACGTGACCGGGAGTGTCGATCATGTTGAGCGCGAAGGTCTGGCCGTCGACCTGCCACGGCATGCGCACGGCCTGCGACTTGATCGTGATGCCGCGCTCGCGTTCGATGTCCATGCGGTCGAGGTACTGCGCGCGCATGTCGCGGTCGGAGACGACGCCCGTGATCTGGAGCATCCGGTCGGCCAGCGTCGACTTGCCGTGATCGATGTGGGCGATGATGCAGAAGTTGCGAAGGAGCTCGGGCGGCGTGGCGGCCGGCTCGAGGGGCTTCAGGGCGCGGGGTGACATATCCGCTCGATTCTACGGTGCCCGGCCGCGCAGCCGTCGCAGACGCCGAAGTTCACGAGCTGTTCTCCCGGGATGCTTGCCGCCTGCGCGTTTCCTGTGCAGAGTGGGGCGCGGGGAACCACTGGGGATCAACAAGAGGACGTCGGCCCACGAGGCGGCGAGAAACGAAGGAGCATCCGACCGTGATTCCACCCTCCCGACGCCGCAGACTCGCGGCATCCGCCATCGCCGTGGGAGCCCTCGTCGGCTCCGGACTCGTGGCAGCTGCACCCGCTCAGGCGGCCGTTGCGCCGAACGCGCCGCTGGTCATCTCGGAGGTGTACGGCGGCGGCGGCAACTCCGGCGCGACCATCGAGCGGGACTTCATCGAGCTGACCAACTCCGGACCTTCGGCTGTCGCGCTCGACGGATGGTCGGTGCAGTACGCCTCGGCATCGGGCACGTCCTGGGCCGTGACGCCGCTCACCGGATCGATCCCCGCAGGAGGCTCGTACCTGGTCGGACAGGCCGCGGGCTCGGGGGGCACGCTCGACCTCAACGTCGACGCCAGCGGATCGATCGCGATGTCGGGCACGAACGGCAAGGTGGCCCTCGTCTCCGCTACGACGCCCCTCTCCTGCGGAGCGGCCTGCAGCACCGCCGATCCCGTGGTCGACTTCGTCGGCTACGGATCGGCGAACGAGGGCGCCGGCGGCACCACGACTCCGGTGCTGTCGAACTCGACCTCCGCGTCGCGCACGGCCAACACCGCGAGCAACGCGGCCGACTTCACCGTGGGCGCGCCGAACCCGCGGTACACCGGCGGCTCGGCCGTCGTGACCCCCGACCCCGACCCGGAGCCCGAACCGGCCACCGACGCCACGATCGCGCAGATCCAGGGTTCGGGCACGGCCTCCCCGCTCCTCGGTGCGAACGTGAAGACGCGCGGCGTCGTGACCGCGAGCTACCCGACGGGCGGCTTCCAGGGGTATGTGATCCAGACGCCGGGCACCGGTGGAGCGGTCGATCTCTCAACCCATGTGACGTCGGACGGTCTCTTCGTGTACTCCCCCGGCACGCCCATCCCGACCGTCGGCGCCTACGTCGAGGTCACGGGGATCGTGAGCGAGTTCGGTGGGACGGCAAGCAGCCCTTCGACCCTCACTCAGGTGACCGCGTCGGCGGTGACGGCGCTGACGGAGCCCTTCGTTCCGCCCCTTCCCGCCCTGGTGGCGTGGCCCACCACCGACGCGCAGCGCGAGTCGCTCGAGTCGATGCTGATCAGCCCTCAGAACGCCTTCACGGTGTCGAACACGTTCTCCGCGAATCAGTTCGGCGAGGTGGGACTCGCCGCGGGCTCGACGCCGCTGATTCAGCCGACCGACGTCGCGCGGCCGGGCACGCCGGAGGCTGCGGCCGTGGCGGCCGACAACGCCGCCCGCCGCGTCGCGCTCGACGACGGCGCGTCGATCAACTTCCTGTCGGCCGCGAACCAGAGCCTCGTGCCGACGTTCGTGTCGCTCGACGAGCCCATCCGGGTCGGGGCATCCGTGTCGATCTCGACGCCGATGATCGTGGACTGGCGCAACAGCACCTGGAAGCTGCAGCCGACGGCACCGCTCGTGGGTGCGGCCAGCGCCGTCGACGGTGTCACGTTCGAGAACACCCGGACGGCGGCTCCCGCGGAGGTCGGCGGCGACATCAGCATCGCGTCGTTCAACGTCTTGAACTACTTCACGACGATCGGCGCCGACACGCCGGGCTGTGTGCCGTTCCGCGACCGGACGGGGGACCCCGTCACGGTCGACACCGGCTGCAGCGCGCGCGGAGCATGGGATCCGGATGATCTCGCACGCCAGCAGGAGAAGATCGTGGCGGCGATCAACACGCTGGATGCCGACGTCGTGGGCCTCATGGAGATCGAGAACTCGCTCGTCGTCGACGGCGTGGCCGACGAGGCCACGGCGACGCTGGTGGCCGCTCTCAACGCCGCCGCCGGCGAGACGCGCTGGGCCTATATCCCCTCGTCGACCGACCTCCCGCCGGCCGCCGAGATGGACGTCATCACGAACGCGATCATCTACCAGCCCGCCGCGGTCACACCGGTCGGGGCCTCGCGCGCGCTCGGCACGGAGAGCACGGATGCCGGTGCCTTCGGCAATGCGCGCGAGCCGCTCGCACAGGTGTTCCGTCCGGCCGCCGGTGGAGAGAAGCTCCTCTTCGTCGTCAACCACTTCAAGTCGAAGGGCTCGCCGGGTCCGTGGCCCGGTGACGCCGACACGGGCGACGGGCAGGGAGCGTCCAACGAGTCCCGCATCCGCCAGGCGACCGCGCTGCGCGACTGGGTCGGCTCGATCCAGGGCGGTGTCGATTCGGTGGCCCTCGCGGGCGACTTCAACTCCTACGGCGCAGAGGACCCGCTCCAGGTGCTCTACGACGCGGGATACGTCAACGCGGAAACCGAGCTCGACATCGACAAGGCGTCGTACTCGTTCTCCGGGCTCTCCGGTTCGCTCGATCACATCCTCCTGAGCGGGGCTGCGGCCGAGCGTGCGACCGGCGGGGACATCTGGCAGATCAACTCCGGCGAATCGCTGGCGCTCGAGTACAGCCGCTACAACTACCACGGCGCGCTGTTCCACGAGGCGACCCCGTTCCGCTCCTCCGACCACGACCCGGTCAAGGTCGGGCTCGAGGCGGGCGTGGACGAGCGTGCGGTGGCGAAGACGACGCTGCTGGCCCTCCCGCCCGTGCACATCAACCGGATCCTGCCGGCGACGCTCGTCGCCGCCGTGACGGCTCCGAGGGGCACAACGGTCGCGGGCACGGTGGAGTTCCGCGAGGGGTCGACCGTGATCGGGACCGCGACGGTGTCGCGCGGCGTCGCGACGCTGCAGCTGCCCCGCGTGATCTCGCGCGGAACGCACTCCTACACGGCGACGTTCGTGCCGACCGATCCCGAATCGGTCATCGGCTCGACGTCGAAGACCGTGCGGGTCATCGCGATCCTGTAGTCCGCATCGACCTGGACGATCATGCCCCTGGCTTAGCCTGGGGGCATGGTCGTCCAGGTCGTCTTCGTGCACGGCATCCGGACGTCCGCCTCGATGTGGCGCGCCCAGCTCGCGCACCTCGACGAGCGCGGGATCGGTGCGCACGCCGTGGATCTGCCCGGTCACGGCACCCGTCGCGGCGAGGTCTTCGCCCTCGACGAGGCGTTCGCGACCATCGACCGTGCGGTCCGGGATGCCGCCACGCGCGGGCCCGTGCTGCTGGCGGGCCACTCGATGGGAGGCCTCCTCTGCATCGAGTACGCCGGGCAGGCGGATCCGCCCCCGGTCGCCGGATTCATCGCGGCATCGTGCACCGCCATCCCCCGCGGCCTCGGCCTGACGACGTACCGGGTGCTCGCCGGCGGCTTCAACCGGCTGCCGCAGCGCGGTCAGTCGATCACCGATCTGGTGCTCGATCGCACCCTCCCCGCGGAGACCCGCGCCGACTTCGGCGCGGGCGGGTATGCGTACGACGCGCAGGACATGGCGCTGCGGAGCCTCTCGGTGCTCGACCTCCTCGCCTCTCTCACCCGCATCCGCGTTCCGCTGTGGTTCATCAACGGTCAGTGGGATCAGCTGCGCATCAACGAGCGTCTGTTCACGCGGGTGGCTCCGGATGCCGAGCTCATCGTCGTCCCCCGCACGACCCACCTCGTCACCGCGATGCGCCCGCGGGTGTTCAACGCCCTCCTCGACGTCGCGATCTCGACGCTCCATCAGACCTGATAGACTCGGTGATTGGCTTGCGTGTGGGTTCATCCCTCACGACCGCCGTCGCGAAGGCCCTCTCCCCTCGCCCGGCACTCATCCGATTCACTCCGAACGAAAGATACGTCGACGTGGCGAACATCAAGTCGCAGATCAAGCGCAACAAGACCAACGAAAAGGCGCACGAGCGCAACAAGGCCGTGAAGAGCGGCCTGAAGACCGAGGTGCGCCGCACCCGCGAGGCCATCGCGGCCGGCGACAAGGCGGCCGCCGAGAAGGCACTCGCCACGGCGTCGAAGAAGCTCGACAAGGCCGTCAGCAAGGGCGTCATCCACGAGAACCAGGCGGCGAACCGCAAGTCGGCCATCGCCAAGCAGGTCGCCGCGCTCTGACCTTTCTCTTCTGATCAGCCCGTCCCCGCTCCGGGGGCGGGCTTTTCTGTTCTCTTCTCCGCTGCCGAGACCGGGGATCCTGGCCGGGGCAGGAGACGGTGCCCGTCGCTTCGACGCGAACCCCTGTTCCGGCGTCGCGGGGCGGGTCGTCAGGCGCCGAACGGTGCACGCGTCGCGATGACGGTGACCAGACGCTCGAGCGCGAACACGGGGTCGCGCGACGCGCCCTTCACCTCGGCATCCGCTCGCGCCGCGGCCTGGATCGCCGTGCCGAGCGAGGTCTCGTTCCATCCGGTGAGATCACGGCGGGCACGGTCGACCTGCCAGTCCTTCAAGCCGAGGCGTGCGGCGAGGGCGCCTGAGCCTTCGCGGCTGCCCGCGACGCGCGCCATGGTGCGCAGCTTCGAGGCGATCGCCGCGACGAGCGGCACGGGATCGGCTCCCGATGCCAGGGCGTGCCGCAGCGACAGCAGGGCATCGCCGTAGCGCCCGGCGATGGCCGTGTCGGCGACGGTGAAGGCGGATGTCTCGACGCGGCCGCCGTAGTAGCGCTCGACGACCTGCGCCGTGATGTCTCCGGGCACGTCGGAGATCAGCTGCTGGCACGCCGCCGCCAGCTCGGTAAGGTCGTCGGCGAACGCCGAGACCAGCGTGCGCAGCGCGAGCGGCTCGATGCGCTTCTTCGCCGTCTGGAACTCCCCCGCTGCGAAGTCGAAGCGGTCGGAGTCGCGCTTGACCGCGGCGCACGGCACCTCGACGCCGCCACCCGTGCCGGCGCGGATCGCGTCGAGAAGCTTCTTCCCGCGGACGCTGGCACCGGTGTGCCGCAGCAGCACAGTGGCACCCTCCTGGGGATTGTCGAGGTACGACAGTGCCTCGCTGAGGAAGGAGTCCGAGCACTTCTCGACTCCGGAGACACGCACGAGTCGAGGTTCGCCGAACAGCGACGGTGAGGTGACCGACAGGAGCGTTCCCTGCACGTAGTCGTCGGCGCGCACATCGGAGACTTCGAGGCTCGGGTCTTCGGCACGGAGGTAGTCGCGCAGCGTGGCCGTGGCCCGCTCGGCGCAGACCTCTTCGGGCCCGGAGATCAGCACGATCGGCGCGGGCTGCGGCGCGCGCCACGACAGCTGCGGGATGACGTTCTTGGTGCTCGCGGACCCCGAACGCGCGGGTGCTCGTCGAGCGGTGCCTGCCATGGGTCCAGCCTACCGATCGGTCCCGACGTCGCGCTCGCGCCAGAGGGCGACACCGCCCGTCGTCTCCCAGACGGCGACCACTCCGTCGGTGTCGGTGCGGCCCACCGGCGATGCCGTCAGCAGGGCGAGCGTCTCCTCCCGGGGATGTCCGTAGTCGTTGTCGGCGCCGACGGGGATGAGTGCGACCGACGGCGCCAGCAGCGCGTAGAGCGACGCATCCTGGTCCGCGCTGCCGTGATGGGCCACCTTGACGACGGCGTAGGGCGGCCTGAGGGCGCCGGATGCGGCGAGTGCGCGCTGGGCCGAGGCGTCGAGGTCGCCGAGGAAGAGCGCGGACGGCACGCCGCCGCCCTCGACCTCCATCACGACGCTCGCCTCGTTTCCCGAGGGGAAGGCTCGACTCTCGCGGACCGGCCACACGATGCGCCATGCGGCGTCACCGAGATCCCCCTGCATTCCGGCGGTCGCAGCGGAGATCTCGGCTCCCTCCTCTTGGAGCGACGCGATGACCGACCCGTCGACTGCGGATGCCGGGGGCCCGTGGAGCACGGTTCCGACCCGACCGGTCACGGCCGAGACTCCCCCGACGTGATCCAGATCGAAGTGCGTGAGCACGAGCAGGTCGATCCGCTCGATGCCGACCCGCTCCAGGCAGGCGTCGAGTGCCCGCGGGTCGGGACCGGTGTCGATCAGCGCGACGCGACCCGCCGATCGGACGAGCACCGCGTCGCCTTGACCCACATCGCACGCGAGGATGGCCCACTCCCCGGGCAGCGTGAGCCGCCCGGCGACTCCTGAGAGCGCGGCGGTGCCGGTCACGACGCCGACGACGAGTGCGAGCACTCCTCCAGACGCGATGCGGAGGCCCTTCCGTCCCCGTCCGGCGATGAGCAGACCGGCGGCCGCGCCGACGGCCGCGAGGAGGATCATCCCCGCTGCCCCCTCCCTCCAGGGCAGCTGCGCGCCCGGCAGCGCCGCGAACGTCGTGGCCGTCCCCGCGATCCACGACGACGGGAGCCACGCGATCGCCGTCAGCCCGGATCGCAGCCACGGCAGCGGCGCGGCCAGGCACGCGGTCAATCCGATGATCGTCCCCGCAGGGGCCGCCGGACCGGCGAGGAGATTCGCGACCACGCCGTACACCGGCACGGTCGGGGCGATCAGGACGAGCGGCGGCCCGCAGGCGAGCTGCGCGGCGAGCGGCACGGAGAGCGCGAGGGCGAGGGCGCGCGGCATCCACCGCGCCATTCCCGCGGCGAGCGGCCGTGCCCACACCAGCAGGGCTCCGGTGGCCGCGACCGAGAGGGCGAACCCGAGCGACGTCGAGAGCCAGGGATCGGCCACGAGCAGCAGCGACACCGCGAGCGCGAGAACGGACGTGCCCGCCGCCGCTCGGCCGAGCAGCACGCCGAGCATCGCGGCACCGGCCATGGCGGCGGCCCGGACGACCGAGGGCTCGGGCGTGACGAGCAGCACGAACCCCGCCAGCGCGATCACCGACGCCGCGACGCGGACGGAACGCCTGGCTCCCAGCCCCGCCGCAGCGGCGAAGGCGAGTCCGACGACGATCGCGCAGTTCGCCCCCGAGACCGCCGTCAGGTGCGACAGCGACGCCTGCGTCATCGCCGCGTCGAGCTCGTCGCCCACGGCGGAGGTGTCGCCCACGGCGAGTCCGGGGATCAGGCCCGCACCGGGCTCGGGCAGCCCTGACGTCGCAGCCACGAGACCGTCGCGCAGCGCGGCCGCTCCGGCGAGGATGCCGTCCGGTCCGCGGATGACCTCGAGACGGCGCGCGCTCACGACGAGCACCGCCCGCTCTCCGGCATCCGCAGCCCGAGCCGTGCCGTGGACGACGACCTCCGCTCCGATCGGCGGACGGGCGGAGCCCGGCTGAGCGCGCACCTGCACCTCGGCGATGACGGAGTGGATGTCGTCGCCGACGGTGATCGTCGACGCGACCGCATCGAAGGCGACGATCCCGGTGCTCCACTCCTCGGCCTTGCCCGTGACGACCGCGGCGACCTCGATCGCGCGTCCGCCGCCCACTCCGAGCTCCGCCGCAGCCGAGCGCGTCGGCTGTGCGAACGCGACGGAGGATGCCGCCGCCGCCGCACAGGCGAGGGCGAGGACCACGATCGTGCGGGCGACCGCACCCGGGCGCGCGCGGAGCGCTGCAGCGAGGCACAGTGCCGCGACGGCGCACACCCACGCAGCGAGGGCGGCGGAGCGCGCGACGCCCGGCACGAGCGTGCACACCGCCGCGGCGACCCACGTGGCAGCGGCCACGGGCAGCAGCCGGTACGCGCGCGCCGTCACACCGTGACCAGATCGCGCAGCGCCTCGAGCATCTTGTCGCCGATGCCCGGCACCGCGAGCAGATCGTCGACGTTCGTGAACCGCCCGTTCTCGTCGCGCCACGCGATGATCCGCTCCGCCATCGCGGGGCCGATGCGCGGGAGGGTGTCGAGGTCGGCGGGCGTGGCCGTGTTGAGGTTGATCCGGCCGTCGCCGACGGGCTCGGCGCCCGCCACGGGCTCGGCTCCGACGAGCGGGACGACGAGCTGCTCCCCATCGCCGACCGGACGCGCGAGGTTGACGGCGTTCTCGTCTGCGCCGTCGACGAACCCGCCGGCGGCCGCCACCGCGTCGACCACGCGTGCGCCGTCGCGCAGCACGTAGAGACCGGGCGCCGCGACGGCTCCGGACACATGCACGAAGAGCTCGGCGCCGCGGGCGGCATCCGTCTCCCCGTCGGGGGCACGGGAATCCGATCGGCCGCCCGCGACGCTCACGGTCTCGACCGGCGCTCCCGCGCCGCGCAGGATGCCGATGCCCACCGTCGCCGCGAGGGCGACGAGCACGACCACGATCGCCGCGCCGAGGCCGAGCCGCCGGCGCGACGATGCGGAGGGCTCGGCTGCGGTCACGTGGACAGGCTAAGGAGGGCGTGCGCACGCCACGGCGACCGGCCCCGAGGGTGCGAAACGTCGAAGAGCCGCTCCTCCTGGGGAGGAACGGCTCTTCGCGAGAGCGGACCGGCTCAGTGCGTGCTGAAGCTCACGACCTTCGGCGCGCGCACGACGGCCCGGGTGATCTCGCGACCCGCCAGCGAGCGGATGACGCGCTCGTCGCCGCGGGCGAGTGCCTCGAGGGCGTCGGCGTCGATGCGCGCCGGCACCTGGAGCGTCGCGCGCACCTTGCCGTCGATCTGCACGACGGCGGTGACGGATTCCTCGACCAGCAGCGTGGGGTCGGCCTGACGCCAGGGCACGAGACCCACGAAGCCCTCGTAGCCGAGGATCTCCCACATCTCCTCCGCCGTGTGCGGCGCGAACAGGTCGAGGACCATCGCGGTGACCTCGGCGGCCTCGCGCACGGCGGGATCGGCGGGACCGGCACCGGAGTCGATGGTCTTGCGGGTCGCGTTGACGAGCTCCATCAGGCGGGCCACGACGACGTTGAACTTCGTCTGCTCCACCAGACCAGGCGCGTCGGCGAGCAGTCGATGGGTGACGCGCCGCAGGGCCGGGTCGCCCTCGGCCCACACCGCGTCGGGGCTGCTGGAGACGTCCTGCGCCACACGCCAGGCGCGCGCGAGGAACTTCTGGGCGCCCGTCGTGGAGACGTCCTCCCAGTTGATGTCGTCTTCGACGGGGCCGGCGAACACCATCGCGACGCGCGAGGCATCCGCTCCGGGATCGACCATGCTCGAGGCGAATTCGACGAGGTTGCCCTTGCTCTTGGACATCTTGGATCCGTCGAGCAGCACCATGCCCTGGTTGATGAGGCTCGAGAACGGCTCGGTGAACTCCACCAGACCCATGTCGAACAGCACCTTCGTGATGAAGCGCGCGTAGAGCAGGTGCAGGATGGCGTGCTCGACGCCGCCGATGTACGAGTCGACGGGCGCCCACTTGTCGGCTTCCTTCGGGGAGAACGCCTTCTCGGGGTCACCCGGGTTCAGGAAGCGCAGGAAGTACCAGGAGCTGTCGACGAAGGTGTCCATCGTGTCGGGGTCGCGGAGAGCCGGCTCCCCCGTCTCCGGGTCGACGGTCTGCATCCACTCGGTCGCGGCGCCGAGCGGCGACGTGCCCTTCGGCGTGAGGTCCAGGCCCGCGGCGTCGGGCAGCACGAGGGGCAGCTGCTCGTCGGGGACCGGCACGATCCGGCCATCGGCGGTGTGGATCATCGGGATCGGCGTGCCCCAGTAGCGCTGGCGCGAGATGAGCCAGTCGCGCAGGCGGTACGACTTCGCTGCGCGCCCTCGGCCGCGGGCGGAGAGCTCGTCGATGACGCGCGCGATCGCGTTGCGCTTGCTCAGACCGTCGAGCGTGCCGGAGTTGATCATGCGGCCCTCGCCCGTCAGGGCGATGCCGGTCTTGGCGGGATCGATCGAGTCGAGGGTCTCGTCGCCGACCGGGATGCCGTCGGCGTCGACGTCGATCACGGGGATCGCCCCCGTGATCGGCGCGAGCGTGTCGACGACCACCCGCACCGGAAGGTCGAAGGCGCGGGCGAAGTCGAGGTCGCGCTGATCGTGCGCGGGCACGGCCATCACCGCGCCGTGGCCGTAGTCGGCGAGCACGTAGTCGGCGGCCCAGATCGGCAGCCGTTCGCCGTTGATGGGGTTGATCGCGTAGCGCTCGAGGAACACGCCGGTCTTGGGGCGATCGGTCGCCTGACGCTCGATCTCGGACTCGCGGCCCACGGAGTCGACGTACGCCTGGAAGCGCATCCGCACCTCCGCGGACGCGCCTGCGGCCAGTTCGGCCGCCAGGTCGCTCTCGGGCGCCACGACGAAGAACGTCGCGCCGTGGAGCGTGTCGGGACGCGTGGAGAACACCGTGACGACGCCGTCGCGACCCTCGATCTCGAAGTCGATGTCGGCGCCCACGGAGCGGCCGATCCAGTTTCGCTGCATCCGGATCACCTTCGACGGCCACGAGCCCTCGAGCTGGTTGAGGTCGTCGAGGAGGCGATCGGCGTACTCCGTGATGCGGAAGTACCACTGCGTCAGCTTCTTCTTGACGACCTCGTGGCCGCACCGCTCGCACCGGCCGTCGACGACCTGCTCGTTGGCGAGCACCGTCTGGTCGTTCGGACACCAGTTGACGGGGCTCTCCTTGCGATACGCGAGACCCCGCTCGTGGAGCTTCTGGAACAGCCACTGGTTCCAGCGGTAGTAGTCGGGGTCGCTCGTGTGGAGCACACGGCTCCAGTCGTACGACGTGCCGAAGTTCTTCAGGCTCGCCTTCTGCTGCGCGATGTTCTCGTAGGTCCAGGCGCGCGGGTCGGCGCCGCGCTGGATGGCGGCGTTCTCGGCCGGGAGGCCGAACGAGTCCCAGCCCATGGGGTTGAGGACGTTGTAGCCGCGGTGACGCCAGAACCGGGCGACGCTGTCGACGTAGGCGTAGTTCTCGGCGTGGCCCATGTGCATGTCGCCCGAGGGATAGGGGAACATGCCGAGCACGTACTTGCGAGGGCGCTTGTCGTCATCACCGCCCGCGCGGAACGGGTCGGCCTCCGCCCACCGCGCCTGCCACTTCTGCTGGATCGCGTACGGGTCGTAGCCGCCGCCCTCGGCGGGCGCGGAAGTGTCGGGGGGAGGCGTCTGGCTCACGGAAAAGCACCAATCACAGGATGTCGGGACTGCCCGAGGGCATCCATCCAGGTTACCGGACCGGACGCCTCACCAACCGGGGGGCGGATCGGCGCCGAGCGCCGCCAGCGGACCGCGCGCCTTGACGCCGACTTCTGCCACCTCGGCCGCGGCATCCGACCTCCAGGTGATCCCTCCGCCGGCTCCGACGTAGGCGCCGCCGGGGTGCGTGACGATCGAGCGGATGACCATCGCGAGGTCGAGCGCACCGTCGTCGCCGACCCATCCGAAGCATCCCGCGAACACTCCACGCGGCGCGCGCTCGAGGGAGTGCAGGATCGTCATGGCCGACAGCTTCGGCGCACCCGTCATGCTCCCCGCCGGGAACGCGGCACCCAGCAGGTCGCCGAACGTGGTGGCGTCGTCCAGTCGACCCGCGACTGTCGAGACGAGCTGGTGCACCGCCGCGTACGACTCGACCTCCAGGAGCCGCTCGGCGGCGACCGACCCGGGCACGCAGACCCGCGAGAGGTCGTTGCGCATGAGGTCCACGATCATGACGTTCTCGGCGCGCTCCTTCTCGCTCGCGAGCAGCTCGGCGGCGAGGGCGGTGTCGGCCTCGATCGTGGTGCCGCGCGGTCGCGTGCCCTTGATGGGTCGCGTGCGCACGACGCCGTCGGTCACTTCGAGGAACCGCTCGGGGCTGGCGCTGGCGAGGGCGACGGCGCCCGACGAGATGAATCCGCCGTGGTGGGCGGGCGTGGCTGTGCGCAGGCGCCGGTAGGTCGCCACCGGATCGACATCGCCGTCGACGGCGAACCGCGTCGTCAGACACAGCTGGTACGCGTCGCCCTCCCGGATCGCCCCACGGCACCGCTCGATGAGCTGCGCGTACTCCTCGGGGGTGTCGCGCGAGCGGGCTACGCGCGGATCGGGCGGTGCGACCGGCCCGACGCCGGCCAGCGCGGAAGCCTGCGTGTCGCGCACGAGCTCTTCGACCTCCGCCGCCCGAGCGACGGCCCAGACGGCTGCGGTGCGGTGGTCGAACGCGAGGAACCGCTCGACCCGCAGCCACATCGCCTGCGGCACCGTCCCGTCGTCCGCGGCGACCGGCGCGCCCACGCGGGACGCGGCATCCTCGTATCCGAGCCAGCCGATCCACCCGCCGCGGAAGCGCCCCGCGGGCCACGCCGCGTCGCGGGCCCCATCGCAGACGACCTCCCGCACCCGCTCGGGTCGGAGCTCCGGCTCGCCGGTTCCCACCCACGACCACCCTTCGACGGCCGCCGGCCCGGCATCCAGCCAGAAGGCGTGCGGATGCCTCGCCGGGCCGCTGAGGAACGCCCGCTCGGGATCGATCCATGCCTCCAGGCGCACGGCGACGAGCGGGTCGGTCATGTTCCCAGGCTAGAGGCGGGACGCGCCTCTAGGCTCGTGGACGTGAACGAGATCCTCACGTGGCTCCTCGACGCCGTGCAGAGCGTCGACCCCGTGCTGAGGACGCTGCTGGCAGGCCTCGCCATCATGCTCGAGACGAGCGTGCTGATCGGTCTCGTGGTGCCCGGAGACACGGTCGTCATCGTGGCGGGAACGGCCGTGGCGAGTCCCCTCGAAGCCGTCCTGCTGGGGATCGCGGTCGTGCTCGGTGCGCTGATCGGCGAGAGCATCGGCTACGGGCTGGGCTACTGGCTCGGACCCAAGATCCGGGCCGCCCGACTCGGTCGACGTATCGGAGAGGACAATTGGCGGCGCTCCGAGCGGTACTTCCGGCGCCGGGGAGGGCCGGCGATCTTCGTGTCGCGCTTCCTGCCGGTGCTGCATTCGCTCGTTCCGCTCACGGTCGGCATGGCACGCTACCCGTTCCGCCGCTTCCTCGCGTGGACGATCCCCGCGTGCATCCTCTGGGCGGCGCTGTACATCTCGTTCGCCTCGATCGCCGCCGGCACCTATCGCGAGCTCTCCGAGCGCATCCACTTCGCCGGCTACATCTTCGTCGGTGTCGTCGTGGCGTTCTTCCTGCTCGTGTTCGTGGCCAAGAAGGTCATCCAGAAGGTCGAGCGACGGCACATGGAAGACGGGGACGAGGCCGAGATCACCCACGCGTCCGAGGAGGACGTGAAAGACTGAGGCGATGCCCGAGCACGCCGCCGCCCCCGCCCGCACGAAGATGCTGTGGTTCGCGCGGCTCGAGTACCGCCTCCATGCCTGGCGCGAGCGCCGGGCGCGCAAGCGCGGGCAGAAGCCGACGGTCACGCCCTTCCCCGGCTATGCGGGGGTGGACTGGGTGCGGGTGCTCGGCCGCGTGCTCATCGTGCCCCCGGTGAAGACGACCGAGAGCGGCGAGTACGCCACGGTGCGCGGATGGCGCAGCTTCGTCTCGGTGCCGGTCGGGTACGCGCAGGTGACGATCCGCATCGGGGATGCCGTGCACGACGTGGTCTCGGATCGCGGCGGCGTCATCGACACGGTGATCGCCGCGCGCCTCGAGCCCGGCTGGCAGACGCTCGAGATGTCGGTCGAGGGCGGCGAGCCCATCGAGACGCGCGTGTTCGTCGTGGGTCCCGAGATCCGCTTCGGAGTCCTGTCCGACGTCGACGACACCGTCATGGTCACCGCGCTCCCTCGCCCCTTCGTCGCGGCGTGGAACTCCTTCGTGGTCGACGAGCACGCACGGCTCCCCGTGCCGGGAATGGCCGTGCTCCTCGAGCGGCTCGTGCGCGACAACCCGGGCTCGCCCGTCGTGTACCTGTCGACCGGCGCGTGGAACATCGCGCCGACTCTCATCCGGTTCCTGCGCAGGCACGTCTTCCCGCCGGGGTCGATGCTGCTCACGGACTGGGGGCCGACCCACGATCGCTGGTTCCGCAGCGGCAAGGACCACAAGCTCACGAACCTCGACCGCCTCGCGCGCGAGTTCCCGCAGGTGAAGTGGCTGCTGATCGGCGACGACGGCCAGCGCGACGAGGAGATCTACACGCGCTTCGCGGCGACGCATCCCGACAACGTCGTGGCCGTCGCCATCCGCCGCCTGTCCCCCGCCGAAGCCGTGCTCGCCGGCGGTCGCACGGTCGATGACCATTCGGCCGCGGATGTGCCGTGGGTGACAGACTCCGACGGTGCGGGCCTGCTCGACAGACTCGCGGATGCCGGAGTCATCCCGAACTGACGTCGGAGGCGGCGCGTAGGCTCGTCGGCATGTGCGGACGCTTCGTCGTGGCTGATGTCGGATCCGAGCTCGTGGGGGTCCTCCGGGTCGACCTCGTGGGCGACGACCTTCCCGAGCCCTCCTTCAACATCGCGCCGACGGCGAAGGTGGCCATCGTGCTCGACTCGATCAAGACCGAGCCGCCCACGCGGCGTCTCGAGCCCGCGCGCTGGGGGCTCGTCCCCTCGTGGGCGAAAGACCTGTCGATCGGGGTGAAGGCGTTCAACGCCCGCTCCGAGGAGCTCGAAGACAAGCCGATGTTCCGCAAGGCGCTCGAGAAGCGCCGCGCGGTGGTGCCGGCATCCGGCTACTACGAGTGGAAGCAGGTGCCGGGGGCCGACGGCAAGATCCAGAAGGTCCCGCACTACATCCACCCCGCCGGCGACGATCCTCTGTTCTTCGCCGGGCTCTACGAGTGGTGGAAGGACCCCGCCAAGGCCGAGGACGATCCCGACCGTTGGGTGCTCAGCTTCACGATCCTCACGCGTGACGCGATCGGCCACCTCGGTTCCATCCACGACCGGATGCCCCTGTTCCTCGACCCCGACTTCGCCGACGCCTGGCTCGACCCGACCGTCGAGAACGTGGGCGATATCCTCGACGCCGCCGTCGACGCCGCCCCCGACGTGGCTGCGACGCTCGAAGACCACGTCGTCTCGGCGGCCGTCGGCAATGTGCGCAACAACTCCCCCGCCCTCATCGACCCGGTCGAGGAGTAGCCCGACGGGGCCCGCGTACCCTGGAGGGGTGACCCTGCTCGCCCCCGCATCCGCCCTCGCGCGTCTGGACGCAGACGAGTGGCGCGCGCGCGAGGCAGCGCATCATGCCCGGGCCGACGCTCTCACGGCGGGCCACCGTGCCCGCTCCTCGCGGGGCGAGAAGCATCCCGTTGAGGACTTCCTCTTCACCTACTACTCCTACAAGCCCGCGATCCTGCGTCGTTGGCACCCCGGCGGGGGTGTCGAGCTGGCGGATGCCGCAGACACTCCGCGCGCCGGGTGGCGGTGGTACGCACCGGGCGAGAGCGCCGGCTCGCTCGTCGTCGACACCGCCCTCTTCCGCGCGGAGAAGTCGCTCATGGTCGAGGGAATCACGCGGATCCTCCGATTCACCGCTGCGCGCCCGGCGCAGTTCGGCTGCTTCGGTCTGCACGAATGGGCGATGGTCTACCGTCAGCCCGAGCACCGGCATCCGGTCCCGCTGCGGCTGGCGCAGCACGTGACGGACGCCGTGGTCGAGGCCCACGACCTGCGCTGCACGCACTTCGACGCGTTCCGCTTCTTCACCCCGGAGGCGGTGCCCCGCAACCGCTCCCCGCTGACGCGCGACGATCAGCCCGCCCGAGAGCAGCCCGGGTGTCTGCACGCCGGCATGGACCTGTACAAGTGGGCGGTCAAGCTCGGCCCGCTCGTGCCCGGCGATCTGCTGCTCGACGCCTTCGAGCTGGCGCGCGACATCCGCACGCTCGACATGCAGGCCTCGCCCTACGACCTCGCGTCGTGGGGCTATCCGCCCGTCGGGATCGAGACTCCCGAGGGCAAGGCCGAGTACGTGCGCCGGCAGCGCGGGTTCACCGACCGCGGGCAGGTCCTCCGGCGGAGGCTCCTCGACATCCTCGGCTGAGCGACCCGATCAGCCCGCGGGGACGCAGTCGCCGCAGGGGACGAGCCCGCGACCCTGTGCGGCCAGATCGAGACGCAGCTGCGTGACGCGGACGGCCGCCTCGTCGAGTCGTGCGGCGGGCACGGCACCGGACTCGACCGCGGCGACGACACCGTCGACGATGCGGCCCGCCGAGCCGGCGTCGGTGAACATGATCGCCAGCAGCACGTCGTTGCCGGCGGCGAGGGCGGCGACGGCATTGGCGACGGGGTCGGCGTACGCGTCGATTCCGGATGCCTCCAGCATGCCGAGGTCGTCGGTGATCGAGATGCCGTCGAACCCCAGCTCGTCGCGGGCGATCGCATGCCACGCCGCCGACAGCGACGCGGGTGCGGCATCCACCGACGTGTACGAGAGGTGGCCGAACATCAGCAGCGGAGCGCCCGCGTCGATCCCGGCCGCGAACGGGAGGGCATCCCCGGCCGCCCATTCGTCCTTCGTCATGCCGGTCGACGGGATGCCGCGGTGTGAATCGCCCGGTGCGGCGCCGTGCCCGGGGAAGTGCTTGAGGGTCGAGCCGGTCTGCGCGCCTTCTCCGGTCACGGCGGCTGCGACGTTGACCGCACCGGCATCGGGCGTCGTGCCGAGCGCCCTGCGGTAGATGAACATCGAGCGATCGTCGGTGACGTCGGCGACGATGCCGAAGTTGACGCCGATGCCCGCGCGCTGCACGAGCGCCCCGCGTCCGGCGAAGGCCGACTGCACGGCGGCCGCGTCCGAGGCCTTGAGCGTGACCGACGACGGGAAGTCGTCCCACGGGAGCCGCGAGACGTCGCCGCCCTCCTGGTCGATGCCGATCAGCGGGGGCAGGGCGGGGTCGATCGTGAGCGCGGCGGTCTGTGCGCGGAGCTCGGCCTCGGTGGGCGGGATGTTGCCGCCCATCAGGATGAACCCGCCGATTCCGGTGCCCGCCATGTAGTCGCGCAGAGTCGCCGGATCGGTCGTGGGGATGTGACCCATCACGATCGAGGCGGCCCTCTCGCGCAGCGTCATGGCCGCCACGCGCGCGGACGCCTCCGCCGCGAGACCCTCCGCCGCGGCCGCCTGCACGCGCACGCCTCCCGCTTCGTCGGGCGGCGCGGGCGTCGTCGTCGCGCCGGCCGCGGCACCGGCCAGGACTGCGCCGGTCAGCACCGCGGAGACCGCGAAGACCGGGAGGGCGCGACGGACGGAGGGCACGCGCCCAGCCTACGTCGCGGACGGCGGAGGGTGGATGCGGTTGAATGGCTGGACGAGAACCCGAACTCGAGGAGACAGATGTCCCACCCGTCGTCAGCCGCGTCCGCCGGCTGGTATCCCGACCCCGCAGGAGGCCCGTTCGAGCGCTGGTGGAACGGCGCCGAATGGTCGGGCGCATCGCGCCCCTTCGGCGTCGCCGGTGCCCGCGACTTCGCGCCCGCCCCGGTGCTCCCGGCTGTTCCGGCGCAGGTCGTGATCCCTGCCGCGGTGTCGCCCTACGCATCCGCGCCGGTCGCGACATCCGGCTACGGCGCGGCCTACTCACCCCGCCCGGTCGGCGTGTGGCGGTCCCCCGTCGACAACCGTCCCTGGGTGCGCGGAATGGGAGATGCGATCAAGGTCGTCTTCGCGAAGTACGCCGCTTTCGACGGCCGCGCGGGTCGGCCGGAGTACTGGTACTGGACGCTGGTCAACGCGATCATCGTCGTGGGCGCGCTCGTCGCACTCCTCATCCCGGTCGTGGGAATCGTGATCTACCTGGCGCTCATCGTGTGGGCGATCGGCGTCATCGTGCCGAATCTCGCGGTGACCGTGCGGCGCCTCCGCGACGGAGGCTTCCACTGGGCGTGGTTGTTCCTGTCGTTCGTGCCGCTGGGCAGCATCGCGCTCATCGTGATGTGCGCGCTGCCGAGCAAGCACCCCTAGCCGGGCGGATCCGCCGCGTCAGTGCCGCGCCACGATGGCCGCGGCATCCGTGCCGCGCGGGAGCGAGCCGTACTGCCACCCGCGGTCGGGGCCGAGGCGCGACGCGATGAACGCCTCGGCATCCGTCGTGGGAGCATGACGCAGCATGAGGGATGCCTGGAAGGCGAGGGCGAGGTTCTCGCTCAGGCGGCGCGCGTCGGTCTGCGCGTCTCGGGGATCGCTCCCCGCGAGTTCGGCCATGAGCGCGAGCGAGCGTTCGACGTGAGCGTCGAGCAGCGTGGACGCGCCCGTGGTCGAGCCGAGCTCGTCGGCCAACGCATCGCCGGATTCCGGATCGCGGGTGAGTGCGCGCAGCACATCGAGGGCGATGACGTTGCCCGAGCCCTCCCAGATCGCCATGACCGGCTGCTCGCGGTAGCGGCGGGCCAGCGGGAACGACTCGGTGTACCCGTTGCCGCCGAGGCACTCCATCGCCTCGTAGGCGTGGTGCGGTCCGCGCTTGGCCACGTGGTACTTCGAGACAGGTGTCGCCAGGCGCCGCAGCGCCACGTCGGCCGCGGAGGCATCCGCCTCGAACATCTGCGACAGGCGCAGTCCCGTCAGCATCGCGGCTTCGGACTCCAGAGCGAGGTCGGCGAGCACCGACGTCATCGCGGGCTGCGCGATCAGGAGTGAGCCGAAGGCCTGGCGGCCTCTCGCGTGCCAGAGCGCTTCGGCGAGCGATTGGCGCATTCCGGCCGCGGAGCCCAGAACGCAGTCCAGCCGGGTGCGCTGCACCATCTCGATGATGGTCTTCACCCCGCGGCCGGGCTCGCCGACGATGTATCCGATCGAGCCGTCGAACTCGATCTCGGCCGACGCGTTCGAGCGGTTGCCCAGCTTGTCCTTGAGTCGCTGGATGCGGAACACGTTGCGCTGACCTTTGGACAGGATGCGCGGCACGAACAGGCACGTCAGGCCTTCCTCCTGCGCCCCCCGTCGCGTCTGGGCGAGGACGAGGAAGCCGTCCGACATCGGTGCCGAGCAGAACCACTTGTGACCGGTGATCTGATAGGCGTGGCCGCTGAGGTGAGAGCCGACCGTCGTGCCCGCACGCACATCGGACCCGCCCTGCTTCTCGGTCATGGCCATGCCCACGAGCGCGCTGCGCTTCTGCTCGCTGGGCAGCAGGCGCGGCTCGTACTCGCGCGACAGGAGGCGCGGCATCCATTCGTCGGCCACCCACGGGGAGTCCTGCAGCGAGGCCACCGCCGCGTGCGTCATGGAGACCGGGCAGGCGTGCCCGGGTTCGACCTGCGCGAAGAGCATGAACATCGCCGCGCGGGCGACCGATGCTCCGGCACGCGGCTCGGCCCAGGCCGACGTGTGCGCACCGCGGGCGACGGCCGCCCCGAGGACGCGATGGTAGGACGGGTCGTACTCGACCTCGTCGAGCCGGTAGCCCCACCGGTCGTGCGCGTACGCGACGGGCGCGTGCGCATCGGCCAGATACGCGTCGCGCTGGAACGTCTCCGAGCCGACCAGCGCCCCGGCCTCGTGCAGGGCCTCGCCCGACCATCCTCCGCCGAAGGACTCGACGGCCGCCGCGAGCGGGGCGTTGAGGCTGTACTCGTTGACGTCGGTCCGCGAGGGAGGCTGATTCTCGACATAGTGCGTCGCGGGTCCGACGACCCGCTGGCCGCGTGCGAACGTGGTCATGCGCTCTCGGCCTCCGCGGGCAGGGCGAGCGCGCGCTGCTCGTCGGTGGTGAGCGGCGCCCGCGTGACGATGTCGTGGATGAAGCCGAGCTTGCGCTTGACGGCGGGCGTCAGGTCGAACGGGTACAGGTCGCCGAATCCCATCGACCGGTTGATGCGGTTGAAGGCCTGCGACATCCATTCCCAATCGGTGAGGAGCTGCTGCACCTGCTCGTCGCGATACGACTCCCGCGGCACGACGTCGGTGTCGCGCAGGTTGGTGACGGCGGCGTCGAGATGGATGCCGATCGCGGCGGCCGTCTGGAGTGTGCCCGTGATGTGCAGGTAGTGGGCGAATGTCTCGGCGAAGTCCTCCCACGGATGCATCGTCGCGTACTCCGAGATGAATCCCTGCTGCCAGCCGTCGGGTGCACCCATCGCGTAGTGCCGCTTGATGGCGTCCTGGTAGCTCGTCCGCTCGTCGCCGAACAGATCGCGGCAGCGGGCCCACAGCGCGTCGTCGGTGAGGAGCACGTTCTGGAAGTAGTGGCCCACCTCGTGCCGCAGATGACCCAGGATCGTGCGGTACGGCTCGCCGAGGCGCACCCGGAGCGCTTCGCGGCGGTCGTCGAGGCTTTCGGCGAGGTCGATCGTGATGATGCCGTTCGCGTGGCCGATGATGACGGGCCGGCCGAGGGACAGGCTCGAGATCAGGTCGAATCCCAGCCCGCCGGGAGCGACGTCCCACGGGACGATCGGCAGCCCGAGTTCGCCGAGCTGGAGGAGCAGTCGCCGCTTGCCCTCTTCGACCTTGGCGAGCTTCTCGAGCGCGACGGTGTCGTCGCCGTCGGGTCTGGTGCGCGTCAGCCGGCACGAGAAGCAGCGGCCGGCGGGCGCCCCCTCCCAGACGAGCCAATTGCACTCCCACTCGCGGTTGGAGCAGGCGTACCACGTCTGGCCGTCGACGACGGCCTGGCCGTTGCGGATGCCGACGAACTGTCGCGACAGGATGTGGTACGCCAGCTCCGCCTCGCAGTTCGGGCACGTCAGTCGATCGAGATACACGAAGTGGCGGCAGTGCGGACAACGCGGTTGGGAGCTCACGTGTTCACCGTAACGCCCTGGGGCCGCGCGGCGGGCGACGGACTCAGCCGGTGGGAGTCAGCGGCAGGCGCAGCAGGAGATCGTCTTCGGCGCGAGGCGATCCGCGGCCGTCGGTGTTGTTCGTGAGCACCCACAGTGCTCCGTCGGGGGCCAGGACGGCGTCGCGGAGGCGGCCCTGTTCGCCCGTCAGCACCGCCACCGCCTCCGCCGCCACGACCCCGGCGTCCGTGTCCACGACCCAGAGCCTCTCGCCGCGGAGCCCCGTCACGAAGACGGTCAGGCCGACCGCCGCGATGCCGCTGGGACTGGCATCGGCGGGAGACCAGACCGCCACGGGGTCGGTGAATCCCTCTGCTCCGGTGACGCCTTCGTGCAGCGGCCAGCCGTAGTTCGCGCCGGGCTCGATGCGATTCAGCTCGTCCCACGTGTTCTGACCGAACTCGCTCGCCCACATCTCGCCGTCGGCGGTCCAGGCGAGTCCCTGCACGTTGCGGTGTCCGAGGCTCCAGACTGCGGTTCCGAAGGGATTGCCCGGCGCCGGACGGCCGTCCGGTGTCACCCGCAGGATCTTGCCATTGAGGGATGCCGCGTCCTGCGCGTCATCGGGCGATCCGGCGTCGCCGGTGGCGATGTAGAGCCGGCGGTCGGGGCCGAAGGCGATGCGCCCGCCGTTGTGCGTGCGCCCGCGGGCGATGCCCGTCACGATCTCCTCGGCGGCGCCCAGGCCGAGCGCGCCCGGCTCGCCGGTGAGCGGCATCCGGATCACCCGGTTGTCGTTCTCGGCGCCGAGATAGGCGTACAGCCACGTGCCCTCGTCCTGGAGGATCGCGAGGCCGTGAAGTCCCGCCTCTCCCCCGGAGCCGACGCCGGGGACCACGCCGGCGACGCGCTGCTCGCCCGCGGCTGTGAGCTCGATGACGGCGCCGTCGTCGCGTTGGCTGACGAGAGCTCCTCCGCCGGCGAGGGGTACGACCGACCACGGCGCGTCGAGACCTGACGCGAGCGTCTCCGGCGCTCCGTCGACACGCCACGAGGTGGGTTCCGGCGTCGCGCTGGCGCTCGGCGTGTCGCTCGGCGCCGAACGCGGCGTCGCGGCGGGAGGAACGGGCTGCCGCGGGGGCGCGCATCCGATCGCCGCCAGGAGCAGGACGGCGCACGCCGCGGCGACGATCGCTCGGCCCGGTCTCATGCGCCCGCCGCAGCCGCCTCGATCGCGGCGATGTCGATCTTGGTCATCGCGAGCATCGCCTGCACGGCCCGGTGCGACCGCTCGGGATCGGGATCGCGGATGAGGTCGATGAGCCGATCGGGGATGATCTGCCACGACAGTCCCCACCGATCCTTGAGCCAGCCGCACGGCTGCTCCTGGCCGCCGTCGGCGACCAGCGCATCCCAGTAGCGGTCGATGTCGGCCTGATCGGCGCAGGACACGTAGAGGGAGATGGCTTCGGTGAACGGGAACTGCGGGCCGGCATCCATCGCGTGGTAATCCCGCCCTGCGAGGCGGAAGTGGGCGTGCATGACCTTCCCGCCCATGCCCGGAACGCCCTCCGGATACGTGCCGATGCTGACGATCTCCGAGTCGGGGATGAGCGTCGTGTAGAACGTGATGGCAGCCTCGGCGTCGTCGTCGAACCAGAGGAACGGGGTCACGGTGCTCATCTGCCCAGACTCGCACGAGGGCCGCCGCCCTGCAATGGACGACGGCCCTCGTGCGGGTATCCCGCTAGATCAGCTCGATCCGCGCGTCCTCGTTGTTGAGGATGATCACGGGCGTGATGGTGGGATGGCCCGCCGCCTCGATCTTGTCGAGCTCGAAGCGCAGGAGCGGGGTGCCGGCGTGCACCGAGTCCCCCTTCGCGACGAGTGTCTCGAACCCGTTCCCGGCCATGTGGACGGTGTCGATGCCCACGTGGATCAGGATCTCGGTGCCGTCGCCGAGCACCACGGCGACGGCATGACCCGAGTCGAAGGTCGCACCGATGGTGCAGTCGGCGGGCGCGATGACGGTGTCTCCCGCCGGGATGATCGCAAGGCCGGGCCCCATGATCCCCTGCGCGAACGTCGGGTCGGGCACCTCCGAGAGCGGCACGACGCGACCCGGCACGGGCTGGCGGAGCTGGATGATCGTCTCGGTCGCGACGGCCGTCGTCGTGCCTCCACCGGCCGAAGCCGGAGCCATCGCCTCGACCTCGTTGTCGACTGCAGGGATGTCGCCCGAGATGATGCCCTCCATCGCATCCTTCACGAACTGCACGTTCAGGCCGTAGATGACCTGCACCGAATGCCCGCCGGGCTTGATCGTGCCCGCGGCACCCGCGCGCTTGAGAGCGGCCTCATCGACCTTCGAGGTGTCGGCGATCTCCATGCGCAGCCGGGTGGCGCAGTTGTCGAGTTCGACGATGTTGGCCGCGCCGCCCAGTGCCGTGATGAAGGCGGATGCCGTGGGCACGAAGCCGCCCTTGGTCGAACCGGGTGCCGGCGACTCCGAGGCGATGAGCTCCTCGTCGTCCTCCCGACCCGGCGTCTTGAGCTTGAATCGCGTGATCACGAACCGGAAGACGAGGAAGTAGATGAAGAACCAGGCGATGCCCATCAGGATGAGGATCCACGGGTTCTGCGCGAGCGGATTCATCCACTGCAGCACCATGTCGATGAATCCGCCCGAGAAACCGAAGCCGAGCCGGGTCGGGAGTATCGCGGCGACGAACATCGAGATGCCGGTGAAGACCGCGTGGATCAGGTAGAGCCACGGGGCGACGAACATGAACGAGAACTCCAGCGGCTCCGTGACTCCGACGAAGAACGACGCGATCGCAGCCGACAGCATGATGCCGTAGGTGACCTTCTTGCGGGTGGTCTTGGCGGTCATCCAGATCGCGAGGGCCGCACCCGGCAGACCGAACATCATGATCGGGAAGAACCCGGCCATGTACTGACCCGTCACCCCGTAGGTTCCGGTGTTGTTGAGGAAGTTGTTCAGGTCGTTGATGCCGGCGACGTCGAACCAGAACACCGAGTTCAGCGCGTGGTGCAGCCCGAGCGGGATGAGGAGGCGGTTCATCATGCCGTAGATGCCGGCGCCGACGGGGCCGAGCGTCACGATCCACTCGCCGAAGGTGACGAGTCCCCCGTAGACCACCGGCCAGACGAACATCAGCACCAGGGCCACGGCCAGCGAGATGCCCGCCGTGACGATCGCGACCGAGCGACGGCCGGAGAAGAACGACAGGGCGTCCGGGAGCTTGGTGTCCTTGAACTTGTTGTACGTCCAGGCGCCGATCAGACCGCAGATGATGCCGATGAAGACGTTGTTGATCTTGCCGAATGCAGGGTTGACGTCTTCGATCGCCTCCAGCCCGAACAGGTTCTGGATCGTCCCGGGCGCGAGGAGGGTTGTGATCGTCAGCCACGACACGAGGCCGGCGAGCGCGGACGTGCCGTCTGTCTTGTTCGCCATTCCGATCGAGATGCCGATGGCGAACAGGATCGCCATGTTGTCGAGCAGCGCCCCACCGGCAGCGCCGAGGAAGGCCGACACTACGTTCGAGCCGCCGGCGGCGGAGGCGATCCAGTAGCTGATGCCCGACAGGATCGCGGCGACGGGGAGCACGGCGACCGGCAGCATGATCGATCTGCCGAGTCTCTGGAAGAATTTCATGACGACTCCATCCTGAGAATTTCCTGAACGGCTCGACGGTATCGCTATAGATCCACGCTCGACAAGGCTCGCCTCAGCTGCTCCCCGGCGCGGGACGCCACGACCACGAGGGGTCTGGAATGCACGAAACCCCCGATTTCTCGGGGGTTTCTCCGGTGGACCTGAGGGGACTCGAACCCCTGACCCCCTGCATGCCATGCAGGTGCGCTACCAGCTGCGCCACAGGCCCGTTCGCTGCTCCCGTACCGGCGAGGCAACCCCACAAGACTACTACATGCGAGCGGATGCCTCGAACCACGGGACACGCGTTCGACGCGTCAGCCGTCGGTGGCGGGCACCGTCTCGACCGTCTCGATCGGGACCACGGGGCAGTCCTTCCAGAGCCGTTCGAGACCGTAGTACTGCCGCTCCTCTTCGTGGAACACGTGCACCACGAGGTCGCCGAAGTCGAGCAGGATCCAGCGCGACTCCTGGCGTCCTTCGCGTCGCAGCCGCTTATGGCCGTGCTCGAGAAGCTTGTCCTCGATCTCGTCCGCGATCGCGGCGACGTTGCGTTCGCTGCGCCCCGTGACCAGGAGGAAGATGTCGACCAGCGGCAGGGGTCCCGACACATCGAGTGCGACGAAGTCCTCGCCGCCCTTCGAGTCGGCGGCCGCGGCCGCGAGGTTGAGCATCGTGCGAGACGATTCGGTGGCAGGCATCAGAAGACTCCGCTGATCATGGCGACGGCCAGCACGCCGAGGAGCGCCGCGGCGAGGATGCCTGCGGTGATCGCCAACGAGACCATCAGTTTGTTGCCCTTCTCGGGCGCTGGGGGCTTGATGATCTCGCCGCTGCTCTTGATCGTGCTGATCGCGGCGCTGGCGGCGATCGGCGTCGGCGACGAATGAGCCGGCAGCTCACCGTCGACCAGCACCGAGTCGATGTCTTTGCCGTCCGCCGTGCCGGGCGTGTGCCCGAGCGATCCGAGGCCTTCGGGGAGATTGAACGTGCCCGTGATGAGCACCTCGCCCGTGGCGGCGACGGGGGCGATGAGAGGCGACGACCCGGTGGTCTGGGACACGATGAGCGCATTCGGCGCGGACGACGAGCCGGAGGTCGACCGGGAGAGCAGCTGGTCGAACGTCGGCGGAAGCGTGACCTCGACGGGCTCGCTCTCGAGCAGGTCGGCGCCGAGCTGCGGGCTGACGACGGCCCGGCCGTCGAGCTCCTCGGAGGCGAACGCCGCCACGTCTTCGACGGCGGCCGGCGGGGCGGCCTCATCCTCGGCCTCGTCGGTGGGCGCGGCCTCGTCATGCGCCTCCTCGGGTGTGGCGTCGGCGACGATCTCGGCGTCGACGACGTCATCCGGGGCCTGATCGTCGGTATCCGCTGTCTCGTCGACCTCGAGCGGCGCGGTGGCGGCGGGGACGGAGTCGATCGGCGCGTCGTGGACGGCGTTCGCGGCGAGCAGCTCCGGAGTGATCACCGGCACGGATGCCGTGCGGATGCGCTCCTGCTGGCGGGCCTGGCGGCGGGTCAGGGGCGACACACCGAGGTCGACCGTGGCGTCGGGGGCCGGGGCCTCGTGGACGACGACGGGTTCGGCCGCGCGTGCCAGCGGCGCGGCGGCTGCCGGGGCCGGGGTCGCCGGTGCGGCGTCGGTCTGGCGGGCCGAAGGCTCGGCGGCGTCGGCGGAGGGTTCGCTCGGGGCGCCCTCGAGAAGGCCGTCGGCGGTGATGATGGGGGTCGCGCCCGTGTTGCGGATCTCACGGATCCGGCGTCTGGTCAGGGGCGGGGATCCGGGTTGCTCGGGTGTGCTCATTCCTTGCTCCGGTAGAGGTGATGCTTCGCAATGTATTGGACGACCCCGTCGGGAACGAGGTACCACACGGGCTTTCCGCGACGAACTCGGTCTCGGCAGTCGGTGGACGAGATCGAAAGTGCGGGGACTTCGAGCTTGCTGACGTCCTCGCTGGGAAGATCCGCCGTGTTCAGGACGTGACCTGGACGGGAGACCGCGACGAAGTGGGCAAGCTCCCACAGTTCATCATGGTCCCTCCAGCTGAGAATCTGCGCTATCGCGTCTGCGCCGGTGATGAAGAACAGCTCGGCATCCGGTCGCTGCGCCTTGAGATCGCGCAGGGTGTCGATCGTGTACGTCGGCCCGTCGCGGTCGAGGTCGACCCTGCTCACGGTGAATCGCGGATTGGAGGCCGTCGCGATGACGGTCATCAGATAGCGGTCCTCGCCGGCGGACACGCGCGTCTTCTGCCAGGGCTCGCCCGTGGGGACGAAGACGACCTCGTCGAGGTCGAACGACTCGGCGACTTCGCTGGCGGCGACGAGGTGACCGTGGTGGATGGGATCGAACGTCCCACCCATGACCCCGATCCTCGGGGCGCGCGTCACCGTCATTCGGTGGGCCTAGTGGCCGTGCCCTGCCTGCTGGATGTCGTTCGCGTGGGCCTTGGCGTACGCCTCGCCCTTGTGCGCGTGGCGGTTGGCGACGTTGCGGTACGACAGCGTGACGAATGCCAGGAGCGTGAACGCCACGAGCGCGACGACCCCGTAGGGGAAGGTCTCCAGCATGATGGCAGCGGTGTCGTGGTGCTCCGCTTCTTCAGCCGCGAAAGCGACGAGCGTGGCGAGGGTCATTCGAGCTCCGATCGGGGTTCGGCCGTAGGCGCGGGTTCCAGTCTAGGGCGTCAGGCGCGGACCTGCCCGGCGCCCCGCGCCAGCCACTTCGTGCTCGTCAGCTCCGCAAGGCCCATCGGGCCACGGGCGTGGAGCTTCTGCGTCGAGATGCCGACCTCGGCGCCGAAGCCGAACTCGCCGCCGTCGGTGAAGCGGGTGGACGCGTTCGCCATCACGACGGCGGAGTCGACCTCTGCGAGGAACCGCTCGGCGTTGGCCGCGTCATCCGTCACGATCGACTCCGTGTGGTGGGTCGAGTAGCGGCGGATGTGGTCGAGCGCATCGTCGAGATCGTCGACGACGCGCATCGCGAGGTCGAGGCTCATGTACTCGCTGGCCCAGTCGGCCTCGGTCGCCGCGACGACGCCGTCCGCGAGACGACCGACGGTCGGGTCGCCGTGAACCGTGACGCCCTGGGCCTGGAGCGCGGCGACGACCGGCGGAATGAGGCGCTCGGCGGCGTCGCGGTGGACGAGCACGGTCTCCACGGCGTTGCAGACACTCGGGCGCTGCACCTTCGCGTTGACCACGATGTCGGTCGCCCACTCCAGAGGTGCGGTCGCGTCGAGCACGATGTGCACGACGCCGGCTCCGGTCTCGATGACGGGGACGGAGGACTCCGTCACGACGGTCTCGATGAGCTGGGCGCTGCCCCGCGGCACGAGGACGTCGATGAGTCCCCGCGCGTTCATGAGGTCGCGCGCACCCTCGCGGCCGAAGGAGTCGACGGTCTGGATCGCTTCGGGGTCCAGACCCCGAGACGACAGGGCGCCGCGCATCGCGTCGACCAGTGCGGCGTTCGTGAGCTCCGCGGCCGTGCCGCCGCGCAGCACCACGGCGTTACCCGAGCGGAGCGCGAGGGCGGCGATGTCGACCGTGACGTTCGGGCGCGCTTCGTAGATCGAGCCGACGACGCCGAACGGCACCGACACCTTCTGCAGACGGACACCGCTCGGGAGCGCGCGCTCGTCGAGGATCCGTCCGACGGGGTCGGGAAGCAGGGCGACGTCGCGCACCGCGGCGGCGAGGGCGGCGACGCGGGCCTCGTCGAGCCGGAGGCGGTCCTGCAGCCCGTCCGACAGTCCGCTCGCGCGGCCTCGTTCGAGGTCTTCCGCGTTCGCCGCCACGATCTCGGGCGTGGCGGCCTCGACGGCGTCGGCGATCGCACGCAGCGCGTCGCGCTTCTCGGCATCCGTCAGCAGCCCGATCGAGCGCGAGGCATCCTTCGCGAGGAGCATGCGGTCGCGGGCCGTCGCCAGGGTCGTGGTCATCCGCCCAGTCTAACGAGCGGCCTTCAGACGGAGGTGTGCACGGCCCCGGTGGTCACGGCGTCGCCGGGCTCGGGGTTGGGGTCGAACCACGTGCCGACGTCGCGTCCGTTCAGGGCGTCGTCGACGAGCTCGGCGCTCGTGACGAGCACTCCGACACCGGATGCCGCGGCCAGCCGCGCGGCGGACACCTTCGTGGCCGCTCCCCCGGTGCCGACGCTGTTGACCACGACCGAGCCGAACTCGAATCCGTCGAGGTCGTCGCCGAAGCCGACCCGTCGGATGGGCTGGGCGCCCGGCTGGTCGGGGGGTCGCGTGTAGAGGCACTCGATGTCGCTCAGCAGCACGAGCGCATCGGCGCCGATCAGCTGCGCGACGAGAGCGGCGAGCCGGTCGTTGTCTCCGAAGCGGATCTCGTGGGTCGCGACGGTGTCGTTCTCGTTCACGATCGGGAGGATCCGCAGGCCGAGGAGTCGCTCCATCGCCCGGCGCGCGTTCGAGCGGTGCGTCGGGTTCTCGAGGTCGCCGGCGGTGAGCAGCACTTGCCCTGCGACGATCTCGAACGCGCGCAGCGCCGCCTGATAGCGGTAGATGAGGACGTTCTGACCCACAGCGGCCGCGGCCTGCTGCGTCGCGAGGTCGTTGGGGCGCTCGTCGAGCCGGAGGTACGGCATCCCCGTCGCGATCGCGCCCGACGACACGAGGACGACCTCGGTTCCGCGCGCGTGCGCGGCGGCGAGGGCCTCGACGAGAGGCTGGATCGTGCCCGAGTTCTCGCCGCTGATCGATGAGGACCCGATCTTGACGACGACCCGGCGTACGGTCGCGAGCTCGGCGCGTTCCCGTGCGCTCACTCGTCGTCCACGACGTTCAGCGACTTCTCCGCGAGGCGCTCGGCTTCGAGGTCGGCGCGGGCCTCGGCCTTGGCATCCATGCGCTCGTAGTACTTCTCGCGGCGCTCGGACGATGTGCGACGCGACGACGAGTTGACGCGCGGGTCGGTGCCGCGCGGCGCCGTGGCGAGCTCGGCGGTCGAGGTGAGCGAGGGGTCCCAGTCGAAGATCACGCCGTCGCCTTCGCCGATGACGACGGTCGCGCCGGGCGTCGCGCCCGCGCGGAAGAGGCCGGCCTCGACGCCGAGCTTCTGCAGGCGGTCGGCAAGGAAGCCCACGGCCTCCTCGTTGGTGAAGTCGGTCTGCTGGACCCAGCGCTCGGGCTTCTCGCCCACGATCCGGTACACGTCGCCGTAGCTGCCGCCCTCGACGCGGATGGCGAATTCCTTCTGCGACCCGCGCGGGCGGATGATGATGCGCTCGGGCGCCGGCTGGGACGCCGCGACGAGGCGGTGCTCCGCGACGATTTCGCCCAGAGCGAACGTGAGCTGGCGGAGTCCGGCGTGCGAGACCGTCGAGATCTCGAAGACGCGGAATCCGCGTGCTTCGAGCTCGGGACGCACGAGGTCGGCGAGGTCCTTCGCCTCTGGGACATCGATCTTGTTGAGCGCGACGATCTGCGGCCGCTCGAGCAGCGGGAGCTGCCCGTCGGGTACCGGATACGCGGCCAGCTCGGCCAGGATGACATCGAGATCGGTGAGCGGATCGCGGCCCGGCTCGAGTGTCGCGCAGTCGAGCACGTGCACGAGAGCCGTGCAGCGCTCGACGTGGCGGAGGAACTCGAGCCCGAGCCCCTTGCCCTCGCTGGCGCCTTCGATGAGCCCGGGGACATCGGCCACCGTGTAGCGGACCTCTCCCGCCTGGACGACGCCGAGGTTCGGGTGCAGCGTCGTGAACGGGTAGTCGGCGATCTTCGGTCGCGCGGCCGAGACGGCCGCGATGAGGCTCGACTTGCCGGCCGACGGGAAGCCGACGAGGGCGACATCGGCGACGGTCTTCAGCTCGAGGACGACATCGCCCTCCCAGCCGGGGGTGCCGAGAAGGGCGAAGCCGGGCGCCTTGCGCTTGGGGTTGGCCAGCGATGCGTTGCCGAGACCGCCGATGCCGCCGGGAGCGACCACGAGACGCATTCCGGGCTCGAGCAGATCGGCGATCACCTCTCCGTCGGGATCCTTGACGACGGTGCCGACGGGCACGGGCAGCTCGAGCGGCTCGCCGAGCGCACCGGAGCGGTGGTCCCCCATGCCGAACCCGCCGTTGCCGGCATGGCGGTGCGGCGAGTGGTGGTACGACAGGAGTGTCGTCACCTGGGGGTCGGCCACCAGCGTGACGTCGCCGCCGTGACCGCCGTTGCCGCCGTCGGGGCCGGCGAGCGGCTTGAACTTCTCCCGGCGCACGGAGACGCAGCCGTTTCCGCCCTTGCCCGCCCGCAGGTGGAGGGTGACGCGATCGACGAAGGTGACCATGTCGAACCCCTTTCGGCGGCGGATGCCGGTTTCAGAATGCCTGGGAAAAGAACGAGGGGCGAGCCGAAGCCCGCCCCTCGCGAAACGCTGTGCGCGGGAGGATTACTCCGCTGCCGCGACGATGTTGACGACCTTGCGGCCGCCCTTGGCGCCGAACTCGACCGAGCCCGCCGCGAGGGCGAACAGCGTGTCGTCGCCACCGCGGCCGACGTTGGCGCCCGGGTGGAAGTGCGTGCCGCGCTGGCGGACGAGGATCTCGCCGGCGCTGACGGTCTGGCCGCCGAAGCGCTTCACGCCGAGGCGCTGTGCGTTGGAGTCACGACCGTTGCGGGTGGAGCTTGCGCCCTTTTTGTGTGCCATCTCTGCGTCTCCCTGGCTTTACTTGATGCCGGTGATCTTGACGCGCGTGAGGTCCTGACGGTGGCCCTGGCGCTTCTTGTAGCCGGTCTTGTTCTTGAACTTCTGGATCACGATCTTCGGGCCGCGCTCCTCGCCGAGGACCTCGGCGGTCACGGTGACCTTCGCGAGCTTGTCGGCGTCGGTCGTGACGGCGTCGCCGTCGACCAGCAGAACCGCGGGAAGCTCGAGGGTGTCACCGATCTTGGCGGCCTGGCGGTCGAGGACGACGATGGTGCCGACCGAAACCTTCTCCTGGCGGCCACCGGCGCGCACAACTGCGTAAACCACTTCACACCTTGTTTTCGTTTGGGAGCGCGGGGCTCCGGCTGTCTTTGTGAGACTGGAAAGTCGTGGTGCGAAAGGACCGAGCAGTCGACATGTCGCCATGAGGTCTAGCGACACGGGCGCACCAAAGGACTACTTTACCGGATGCCGCGGACATCGGCAAAAGCACGCCTGCCGTGTCGCGGCATCCGTCTGCGTATCATCGGGACCGTGGCGATCCTGATCGACGATCCGCGCTGGCCGGCGCACGGGCGACTGTGGGCGCACCTCGTCAGCGACAGCGACCTGGAAGAGCTGCACGCCTTCGCCGCCGCGAACGGAATCCCCCGCCGCGGCTTCGATCTGGATCACTACGACGTGCCCGACGAGGCCCACGCACGACTCGTCGCGGCCGGCGCCGAGCACGTCGACGGACACACGCTCGTCCGGAGGCTCATCGCCTCCGGACTGCGCGTGCGTGGTCGCGACCGGCGCTGAGCGCGGTCACTCCCCCGAGGGCTCGTGCTGCACGGGCGTGCCCGTCAGCGCCGCCGTGGTGACCCGTCGTCGTCCGCGGCCCTGACCCGGGGCCTTGGGCTCGGGAAGGGCGTTGAGGACCGAGTCGAGCATGAGGTCCTTCTCCGTGCGCGGCGCCTTCGCCCGCTCGGGACGCTTCTTGCGCGGCTTCTTCGGACGCTCCTCCGCGGGGGCGTCGGCCTCGACGGGCGGAGCCTCGACGACGACCTCGACGGGCGCCTCATCGGCGTGATGGATCGTGGAGGCCGCGATCTGGGCGAGCGCGGTCTTGACGCCCTCGGTGATCGTGTGGGTGCCCGACGCGCCGTTCGCAGCCGGAGCCGCTCCGTTGCCCGAGCCGCCGGAGCGGGGGCGACGGTTGCCCGACGGAGCGCTCGACCCCGAGGTGCGGTGCTTCACGACGGGATCGTGGTGCACGACCACGCCGCGGCCCGCGCAGACCTCGCACGCCTCGCTGAAGGTCTCCAGCAGTCCGAGTCCGAGCTTCTTGCGCGTCATCTGGACGAGGCCGAGCGAGGTGACCTCGGCGACCTGGTGCTTGGTGCGGTCGCGGCTCAGGCACTCGATGAGCCGCCGCAGCACGAGGTCGCGGTTGGATTCGAGCACCATGTCGATGAAGTCGACCACGATGATGCCGCCGATGTCGCGCAGGCGGAGCTGGCGGACGATCTCCTCAGCGGCCTCGAGGTTGTTCTTCGTGACCGTCTCCTCGAGGTTGCCGCCGGTGCCGACGAACTTCCCCGTGTTGACGTCGACCACCGTCATGGCCTCGGTGCGGTCGATCACGAGCGAACCGCCGGAGGGCAGCCACACCTTGCGGTCCAGAGCCTTCTCGATCTGCTCCGTGACGCGGAACTCGTCGAACGGATCCTGCTCGCCCTCGTACTTCTCGACCCGCTCGAGCAGATCGGGAGCGACTCCCTCGAGGTACTGCGTGATGGTCTGGTGCGCGTCCTCGCCCTGGATGAGCATCTTGGTGAAGTCCTCGTTGAAGACGTCACGGACGATCTTGACGAGCAGGTCGGGCTCGGAGTGCAGGAGTGCAGGCGCCTGGATGGTCTCGAGCTGCTTCGAGACGTGCTCCCACTGGCTCGTGAGTCGCTGCACGTCGCGCGTCAGCTGGTCTTCGGTCGCCCCCTCGGCCGCCGTGCGCACGATGACGCCCGCAGACTCGGGAAGGACTTCCTTGAGGATGCGCTTGAGGCGGGCGCGCTCGGTGTCGGGGAGCTTGCGGGAGATGCCGTTCATCGCGCCGCCGGGCACGTACACGAGGTAGCGGCCGGGCAGCGAGATCTGGCTCGTCAGACGGGCGCCCTTGTGCCCGACGGGATCCTTCGTGACCTGCACGAGAACGCGGTCGCCCGACTTGAGTGCGAGCTCGATCCTGCGCGGCTGATTGCCGGTCTCGACGGCGTCCCAGTCGACCTCGCCGGAGTACAGCACGGCGTTGCGGCCGCGGCCGATGTCGACGAAGGCGGCTTCCATGCTCGGAAGGACGTTCTGGACGCGTCCGAGGTAGACGTTGCCGATGAGCGACGCGTCCTGGTTGCGGGCGACGTAGTGCTCGACGAGCACCTTGTCTTCGAGCACCGCGATCTGGACGCGACCGTTCTTCGAGCGCACGACCATGACGCGGTCGACGGACTCGCGGCGGGCGAGGAACTCGGCCTCGGTCACCACGGCACGACGGCGGCCGGCTTCGCGCCCGTCGCGGCGGCGCTGCTTCTTGGCCTCGAGGCGGGTCGAACCCTTGATGCGCTGCGGCTCGGTGATGAGCTCGACGGCGCGCTGGTGGCGCGGGTGCTGCTCGCCCGACGGACGCGACCCTCCGCGCGGCTCGGCCTCGCCCGACGAGTCGGAGGAGTCGTCGCTGCTGCGGCGGCCGCGGCTGCGGCGGCGCGAGCTGGATCCCGCAGCGGGTCCGGACGGCTGGGGAGCCTCGTCCTCCTCCGGCAGAGCCGGGAGGAACGTCACGGCCGGCGCGTAGAAGTGCAGCTGCGTCGTGACCGCCGAGACGAACACCTCGGGCAGCAGTCCCAAGCTCACGGCGGTGAGGGGCTCCGGCGTCGGCTCGGGCTCCGGCGCCGGCTCGGGCTCCGGCTCTGCCTGGGCCGCCACGGTATCCGCGGGCTCCGAGGCGGACTCGGCATCCGGAACGGACTCGGCCGTCGGCTCGGCGTCGGCGACCGTGTCGGTCGGCGCGGTCTCGTCGGATCCCGCGTCCTCGGCGGACTCGGAGACCGGAGTCCCGTCGACCGGATCGGCGCCGTCGACGGGCACGTCCACGGAGAACGGGGTCTCTGCGGGGGCCTGGTCTACGGGCGCTTCCTGGTCGTTGTGGGGTTCGAGGTTGTCATCGTGCTCATCGGCCATGACTGGCGTACTCCCTGCGGGCGACACCGCGCGTCGCCCGGCGAAATCTCGTGCGGCGCTGCCTCCGTCTCATGTCGGGAGGCGGTGCCGCGAACTCACTCGGTCTGCAGCAGGCCTGTGGCTCGTGCTGCGAAGGGCATTCGTTGCCCTGAAGTCTTCTGGTGATGCTCGCCACGGCGCGGCCGTGACGCATCGAGGTTCATTATCGCACTTTCTCGGGCGCATTGCCCAGACTCCGACACGCGGGACTCTCGGATCGCCTCCGCGCGCGGCATCCGTCCAGCGTGGACTGGGATAATCCGAGCATGTCCCAGCCCTCCCCCCGCACGCGTCCGACCGCGATCGCCGTCTGGCTCGTGATCGCCGGAGCCATCGGATGGTGGGCGGCGTTCTCCCTCACGATGGAGCGGTTCCACCAGCTCGCCAACCCGGGCTCGGCGGCATCCTGCGACTTCAACCCGCTCGTGCAGTGCACGGCCAACCTCGCGTCGTGGCAGGGCAGCGTGTTCGGCTTCCCCAACCCCGTGCTCGGACTCGGCGCCTGGGTCGCACCGATCGTGGTCGGCATGGCGATCCTGGCCGGAGCGAGGTTCCAGCGCTGGTTCTGGCTTCTGTTCGAGCTCGGACTGACCCTGGCGCTCGTGTTCGTCATCTGGCTGATCGGGCAGAGCATCTTCGTGCTCGGCACCCTGTGCCCGTGGTGCATGGTGACCTGGATCGTCACGATCCCGACCTTCTACGTCGTCACCCTGCACGTGCTGCGCACGGGCATCCTGCCGGCGCCCGCCTCGATCCGCCGAGGCGCCGACCGGCTCATGGGCTGGGTGCCCGTGCTCGCCGTCGTCAGCTACGCGATCGTCGCGGTGATCGCGCAGCTGCGACTCGACGTCCTCGGCGCGCTGTTCTGACTCAGAACCAGATCGCGAGCTCGCGGGCGGCCGACTCGGGGCTGTCCGAGCCGTGCACGAGGTTCTGCTGGACCTTGAGGCCCCAGTCGCGTCCGAGGTCGCCGCGGATCGTGCCGGGCGCTGCGGTGGTGGGGTCGGTCGTGCCGGCGAGCGAGCGGAATCCCTCGATCACGCGATTCCCCGCCAGTCGGATGGCGACCGACGGGCCCGACATCATGAAGTCGAGGAGCGGCTCGTAGAACGGCTTCCCCTCGTGCTCCGCGTAGTGCTTCTCGAGCGTCTCGCGGTCGGGTTCGACGAGGCGGATGTCGACGAGCGCGTAGCCCTTCGCCTCGATGCGCGCCAGGATCGCGCCGGTGAGGCCGCGGGCCACGCCGTCCGGCTTGACGAGGACGAGTGTCTCTTCCGTGGGCATGTCAGTCTCCGTTCGAGAGGTCGGCCTCCGCCGCCAGCCGGGCGTTCCGGCGGTCGAGCGAGGCCCCCTTGATGGTGGCATATCCCCACATGGCTCCGAAAATGAGCGCGACCACGGCGATGGCGGGGACGAGGAATCCGGCGGCCAGCAGGACGACCTGCAGAACCCATCCGGCGACGATCGCCCAGCGGTGGCGCAGCAGACCGGCCAGGACGATCATCACGAGCGCGGCCACGGCTCCCCCGACGATGCCCCACCAGTCCGGGATGCTCTCGGGGAGCGCGTTCAGCCCGAACACCGCGAGTCCGGCGAGGAAGACGACGACCGACTCGAACACGAGCACGACCGATCCGAGGGACTCGGCGGCCCCGCGCGCACGGCGCGGGCGCGGGGCGCGGCCGGAGACGGCGGTCACGACGACCACCCCGACTTCCAGTCCTCGTTCTCCGCGAGGGTGAGCGCCTCCCCTGCGAGGACAACCGATCCCGCGATCACGACCGCGCGGCGATCCGAGGAGGCGGCCCACGCGCGGGCGGCGTCGGCGGCGTCGGCGAGATCGTGGTGGACCGTGACGTTCAATCCGGCGTCCTCGGCCACATCGGCGATCGCGTCGGCGTCGGCGGTGCGGTCGCTGGAGACCGCCGTCGCGAACACGTGGGTCGCGACGGGCGCGAGGGCGCCGATGATGCCCGCGGCATCCTTCTCCGACAGGATGCCGAGCACGATGCCCCATTCGTCGAAGTCGAACGACTCCTGGAGCGCTGTCACGAGCGCGCGGGCGCCGTGCGGATTGTGCGCCGCGTCCACCAGGACCGTGGGCGCGGCGCCGACGAGCTGCAGGCGACCGGGCGACGTGGACTGCGCGAGTCCCTCGGCGAGGACGTCGGGGGCGATCGGCAGCGTGCCGGCTCCGATGAGCGACTCCACGGCCGCGATCGCGAGGGCGGCGTTGAAGCCCTGGTGCGTGCCGTACATCGGCAGGTACAGGTCGTCGTAGGTCGCGGCGAGGCCCTGCACGGAGATCTGCTGGCCCCCGACGGCGAGGCGCTGGCTCAGGAGCGCGAAGCCCTGGCCCTCGAACGCGATCGACGCGCCGTTCCGGGTGGCGGCGGCGCGCAGCACGGCATCGGCCGCGGACTCCTGTCGGGCCGAGACGACGGCGGCGTCCTGCTTGATGATCCCGGCCTTGACCGCGGCGATGTCGGCGATGGTCTCTCCGAGCCGATCGGTGTGGTCGATGTCGATCGGCCCGAAGACCGCGACATCGCCGTCGGCGGTGTTGGTCGAGTCCCACGACCCGCCCATCCCCACTTCGATGATCGCGACGTCCACGGGCGCGTCGGCGAACGCCGCGAACGCGAGCACCGTGAGCAGCTCGAAGAACGTCAGCGGCGCCTCGCCGGCCCCCGTCAGCTCCGCGTCGACGAGGTCGACGATCGGCTCGATCTCCTCCCAGATGTCGGCCACCATCGCGCCGTCGATGGGCTCGCCGTCGACGAGCATCCGCTCGGTGAAGCTGCGCAGCTGGGGACTGGTGAACAGCCCCGTGCGAAGTCCGTGAGCCCGCACGATGCTCTCGATCATGCGGCTCGTGGACGTCTTGCCGTTCGTGCCGGTGACGTGCACGACGCGGAAGGTGCGCTGCGGATCGTCGAGCAGTTCGAGCACGCGGCGCGTGCGCTCGAGCCGCGGCTCGACCCAGGCCTCGCCCTTGCGGGCCTCGAGAGCCTGCTCCACTGCCTCTGCGCGCTTGTCGCTCATGCGGATGCCTCGATCCTCGTCACGGCGACCCAGAAGCCGCCTTCGTTCGCGTAGAGGCCCGCGCGCTGGAACGCGACGTGCTCGGGCACCGCGCCGAACGCGAGCGGGTGCCAGACCTCACCGGGCGCATCGGCGGGAAGCTGCACATCGCGGCCCTCGACCCTCAGGTCGTACTCGAGCGCGAGCGTCTCCGCGGCGACGCCGGCGATCTCGAACGCCGACGCGACGGCGTCGCCGTCGGAGTCGCTCGAGAACAGCAGCTGCAGCCGGATGCGGTCGCTCACGTCGAAGCCGGCTGCCTTGCGGGTGTCCTGCACGGCGCGGATCACGTCGCGGGCGAGCCCCTCGGCCTCGAGCTCCGGGGTCGTGGTCGTGTCGAGCACCACGAATCCGTCCACTCCGCTGAGCAGCCCCACGGCTTCGCCCTCCGGGCGGACCGACGCATCGCTGTCGAGGGATGCCTCGCCGTCGGCCATCACGACCTCGCCGTCCGCGGTGCGCACCACGATGCCGCGTTCGTCCTCGACCCAGTCGCCGGCCTTCGCGGCCTGGATGACCTGCTGCACGCGCTTGCCGAGCCGGGGACCGGCAACGCGCGCGTTCACGACCAGTCGCTGGGCGAGGCCGTACTCGTCGTACGACTCCGGTCGGAAGTCGACCAGTTCGACGGACTTCACGTTCAGCTCGTCGCGCAGGATGTCGTCGAACTGCGCCAGGGTCCCGGCATCCCGCACCACGACCGTCAGCCGCGCGAGCGGAAGGCGCACGCGCTTCCCCTCGCGCTTGCGCAGCGCGTTGGCGACGCTGGAGACCTCGCGCACGGCGTCCATCGCCGTGCGGATGTCATCGGCGGCGGGGAAGGCCGCGGCATCCGGCCAGTCCTGCAGGTGGACGCTGCGCCCACCGGTCAGACCCTGCCAGATGCGCTCGGAGACGAGCGGGATCAGCGGGGCGGCGACGCGCGTCAGGGTCTCCAGCACGGTGTAGAGCGTGTCGAACGCCTCGGTGGTGCTGGGGTCCGAGGGATCGACCCCCACCCAGAAGCGGTCGCGCGATCTGCGGATGTACCAGTTGGTCAGCGCTTCGGCGAAGTCGCGGAGGCGTGCTGCCGCCGTCGTGGAGTCGAGACCCTCCAGGTCTGCCGCGACGTCGCGCACGAGGTCGCCGGTCAGCGCGAGGATGTAGCGATCCAGCACGTCGGTCGAGTCGGTGCGCCACTGCGCGACGTATCCGTCGGAGGCGTTCGCGTACGTCGCGAAGAAGTACCACGCGTTCCACACCGGCAGGAGGAATTCGCGCACGCCCGCGCGGATGCCCTCCTCGGTGACGACGAGATTGCCGCCGCGGAGCACGGACGACGACATCAGGAACCAGCGCATCGCGTCGGACCCGTCGCGGTCGAACACCTCCGACACGTCGGGGTAGTTCCGCAGCGACTTCGACATCTTCTGCCCGTCGGAGCCCAGCACGATGCCGTGGCACGACACGCCCGTGAAGGCGGGACGGTCGAACAGCGCCGTGGAGAGCGCGTGCATGACGTAGAACCAGCCGCGCGTCTGCCCGATGTACTCGACGATGAAGTCGGCGGGCGAGTGGGAGTCGAACCATTCGTGGTTCTCGAACGGGTAGTGCACCTGCGCGTAGGGCATCGAACCCGAGTCGAACCACACGTCGAAGACGTCTTCGATGCGGCGCATCGTGGAGCGGCCGGTCGGGTCGTCGGGGTTCGGGCGCGTGAGGTCGTCGATGAACGGACGGTGCAGGTCGGGCTCCCCCGCGTCGTTCAGAGGCAGTCGACCGAAGTCGCGCTCCAGGTCGGCCAGCGAGCCGTACACGTCGACGCGCGGATACTCGGGGTCGTCGCTCTTCCACACCGGGATCGGCGAGCCCCAGTAGCGGTTGCGGCTGATCGACCAGTCGCGGGCGCCCTCGAGCCACTTGCCGAACTGGCCGTGCTTCACGTTCTCCGGCACCCACGTGATCTGGTCGTTGCCCTCGAGCATCCGGTCCTTGAAGTCGGTGACGCGGATGAACCAGCTCGAGACAGCCCGGTAGATGAGGGGATTGCGGCAGCGCCAGCAGTGCGGGTAGGAGTGCTCGTACGACGCGAGGCGCAGCAGCCGGCCGTTCTGGCGCAGGAGCCGCACGAGGGGCGTGTTGGCGTCCATCCACAGCTTGCCGGCGACATCCGTCACGTGCGACAGGAAGCGTCCGCCGTCGTCGAGGCTCATGATGAGCGGGATGCCGGCGGCCTCCGTCACCCGCTGGTCGTCCTCACCGAAGGCCGGCGCCTGGTGGACGATGCCGGTTCCGTCGCTGGTCGTGACGTAGTCGTCGACGAGGACGCGCCAGGCGGACTGCGTGCCCCACACCTCGGCGTCGGCGTAGTAGTCGAACAGGCGGTCGTAGGCGACGTTCTCGAGCTCGGCGCCCATCACGGTCTGCACGACGGCGTCGCGCGCGGCATCCGGGGTCTCGTACCCGAGGTCCTTCGCGTAGCCGGCCAGCAGGTCCTCGGCGAGGAGGTAGCGGTGCGCCGTGGCTTCGAGCGGGTCATCGCCGGCGTGGATGTCGGCGGCACCGAGCGGGCCCCCGGGAACGACGGCGTACCGGATGCCGGGACCGACCGCGAGGGCGAGGTTCGTCGGCAGCGTCCAGGGCGTCGTGGTCCAGGCGAGGGCGCGCACGCCGGTGAGGCCGAGGGCCTCGGCCTTCGCGCCGACGAGCGGGAAGGTCACGGTGACCGACGGGTCCTGGCGCATCTTGTAGACGTCGTCGTCCATGCGCAGCTCGTGGCTCGACAGCGGCGTCTCGTCGCGCCAGCAGTACGGCAGCACGCGATGCCCCTCGTACGCATAGCCCTTGTCGTGCAGGCTCTTGAAGGCCCACAGCACCGATTCCATGTACGACACGTCGAGCGTCTTGTAGCCGCGCTCGAAGTCGACCCAGCGCGCCTGACGGGTGACGTAGTCCTCCCATTCGCGCGTGTAGGCGAGCACCGACTCGCGGGCCTTCGCGTTGAACGACGCGATGCCCATGCTCTCGATCTCCGCCTTCTCGGTGATGCCCAGCTGCTTCATCGCCTCGAGCTCGGCGGGGAGCCCGTGCGTGTCCCAGCCGAACACGCGGTCGACCTTCTTGCCGCGCATGGTCTGGAAGCGCGGGAAGAGATCCTTCGCGTACCCGGTGAGGAGGTGGCCGTAATGGGGCAGTCCGTTGGCGAACGGCGGACCGTCGTAGAAGACCCACTCGGGGGCGCCCTCACGATTCTCGATCGAGGCGCGGAACGTGTCGTCGCTCTTCCAGAAGGCGAGGGTCTCCGCCTCGATCTCGGGGAACCGCGGGCTCGGCACCACGTCGGCAGCCGGGCCGAACGCGCCGGCGTCGGGATTCGTCGAAGGGCGAGGGTAGGTCATGTCTCTCCAGCAGGTCGCGATGCTTCCTGCGAGGACGACTCTCCGAGGAGAACCGCGGTACCACCCCGCGTGCCGGCCCTGGTCGGGTACGGCCACTCTCACTGCGGCTGTGACGGGCCTGCCCCGCTCGGTTCTACTGGCGCCGATCCGAGGATCGTCGTGTTCTTCCGAGAGCTCCCCGGTGATGGCCGGATCGATGCTGCTGCGTCAATCGTACCGCGCGCCGCCCGCCCCGCGCTCAGAACAGACGCTCGGCGTCGACCCCGAGCATCCGGAGCAGATGTGAGGTGAAGGACACGGTTCCGACCGCGAGTACGTCGCCGGTGAGGAGGTCGGGCAGCGCGGCGGCGTCGACCCAGCGGTAGGGCCATTCGCTCCGCGCCGGATAGGTCAGGTAGATGCCGGGGATGTCGACGAACACGGCTCGGTCTCGCAGCGGAGCGAGCTCGGCGACGAAGCCGGCGAGATCCTTCTCGCTGCCGACCGACACGAGCACCGCATCGGGTTCGGCGCCGAATGCGCTCCGCGCCGCGTCGAGGGCGCCGCGGAGCCCGGTTCGCGAGATCGCGGAGTCGACGATGACCCGGCCCCGGGAGGTCTCATGTGTCGAGAGCCGCCCGGGATAGTTCACGCGGGATGCTGCGGCGGCAAGGGCCGCGTCATCCGGCACCGGTCGGCCGAGTTCGTGCAGGAGGTCGGATGCCGCTTCCTGACCCAGCCGCTTGTTCATCGCCGTCAGCGGCTCCGCGCGGTCGACGCGATGCAGGCGTGCACCGGTCGCGGCTGCGCGGGACGCGATCTCGCGCTCGGCCTCCGGACTCTGGGCGAGGTGCGCGATCACCCGCGTCGTCGGCCCGGCGACGCCCGCCTTGTCGCGGGCGATCTCCGCGATCGTGTCGCCCAGCTGAGCGCGATGCTCGAGGAAGATCTCCGCGACCGCCACCACGGTGCTGGGGAAGAGCGACAGCTCGTCGCTCCGGCCGCCGAGCCCTGCTTCGGCCACGATCACGTCGCATTCCGCATCGACGAGGTGGCGGAAGCCGGAGATCGTGAAGAAGCCGGTGGGCGAGAGGTACCCGTCGGTCGGTGCCGGCAGGGTGCGGCGGGCGGCGTCCACGCGCTCGAGGAGAGCCGAGTACTCCGTCTCGGACGTGCGGATGCCGTCGACGCGGATGCGGTCGAGATTCGAGGTCGCGCCGGGACTCTGGATCGTCCCGACGCGCAACCCGGCAGCGGCGAGGGCGGCCGATGCGTGGGCCACGGTCGTGCCCTTGCCCTTCGAGCCCACGACGGCCAGGACCGGCGGGAGCGCGGTGAGGTCGAGCCCGACGGCGCGGATCACGTCACGCGCCCGCGACAGGCTGCGGGTGTCGTCCGGCCCGCGGGCGGACCACTCCGCGAACACCGTGCGGGCCTCGACGTCCGCCGTGCTCTCGTGCGGGAGATCGAACGGGGCCACCGCCGAAGTCTATGCGCCGGCTCGGCGGGGTGTCGGGTGCACATGGCAGACTCGGTCACCGTGGGTGCCGCCGTGAAACGTCCTCTTCCCCCGCGGATATCCGCGCCCGATCTGCCCGCCCGGTTCGAGGAGGTCGGCAAGATCGAGCGGCATGACGACGTCCTGCAGGCCCGCATCACCGGGCTCACCGGGAGCGTCGACGCCGCTCACGCCCACCTCGCGGAGTGCGTCGTCGTCGAGGCGCCGCTCGACACCCTCGATCTGAGCGGCGCGACGCTCACCGACGTCGAGATCGCGATGGGACGCGCGACAGAGGTGCGGGCACGGGATGCCCGCTGGCGCAACGTCCTCGTGCACGGCGGGCGCATCGGCACCCTCGACCTCACGAGCGCGGAACTCGTCGGCGTCGAGCTGCGCGGCATCCGCATCGACTATCTCTCCCTGGGCTCGGCGGACGTCTCCGACCTCCTCATCGTCGACTGCGCGATCGGATCCGTCGACGTCCCGCTGGCGAAGCTCTCCCGCGTGCGCTTCGACGCGACGCGGGCCGACGAAGTCGACACGCGCGGCGTGCGGGCCGAGAACACGGATCTGCGCGGGCTCGACGCCCTCCGGTACACCGATCCGACATCGATGCGCGGGATGACGCTGTCGCCGCGGCAGGTCGAGCTGCTCTCCTCCGCCTTCGCGTCGGCCCTCGGCATCGACGTCCGCGACTGATGCTGCGCTCGGCCATCGTCTCCTTTCCGACGGCAGTCGGTCGAAAAGGAGGAGATGGAGCGATGGGAGGAACCGTCGGCGCGAAATGCCCTCCCCTCACACCCGTTCCTCCGAATCCGCCACGTCATCCGGCGAGGTGCAGTCCTTGCGCGACAGCGCGCATGATCAGGTCCTGCACGGCCGGCCACCCATCGACCACGTCGCGATACCCGACTCGGATCACGTGGAACCCGAGGAGCATCAACGCCGCATCATGACGGATGTCCTCTTCCCGTTGCGGGCCCACGTGCGTCGCCCCGTCGATCTGCAGCACGAGGCGCTCTCCGATCAGGAAGTCGACGCGATGTCCGGCGATCCAGGCCTGGGCGACGATCCGGACGCCCATCCAACGTAGCCGGACGGGGACGAGCGTCTCGAGACCGGAGTCGGAGAACGGGCTGGCCGCGTCAGCCACACGTCGCGCCCGCTGAGGAAGCGGCATCCGACGCAACGCCGGCAGGTGAACGAGTCGCTTTCGGAGCGCTGATTCCCAGATGATCAGCGCTTCTTCGAAGGGAAGACAGGTTGCGACGGTGGCGAGCACGTTCTCGATCGGGTCGACGAGCGCTTCGGGCTCACGGGCGACGAGCGGCTTCGCCCAGTGAATGCGAGCCAGAGACTCGTTCGTCCGCGGATCGCGTGAGATGCGCACTCGCCCGGAGTGCCCATCGGCGGCGACGTGAGGCCTGTCTTCTCGCAGCACCCACAGCCCTGCTCGTCTCGCCTGTGTGACGCAGGTGAGCACGACGCCGGCCGCAGAGGCCTGGACCAGCTCCGGGTCGGCGTCGGGCAGTGCGAGCCATCCGTTCCGCGGACGGATGACAGCCCCCGACGCGCGGGCCTGGGACAGCGAGCGGCTGCTCCAGCCCGCATCGCGCAGCGTCAGCGTGCGGACGATCCCGCCCTTCGAGCGGATTGCTTCGGTGAGAGACATCCGGTCAGCATGCGGTTCGTCCACGGCCCTGTCCCGCGCCCGCCCGCAGCTCGGGATGGGGGCCGACTCGATGCGACCTGGGGAGGGGGCGCCGATCGCGCCCCGTCTCGGCGAACGGAGGAGATGGCGCGAACGGAGGACGGATTCGCGCAGACTCTCCTCCCTCCGCATCATCTCCTCCGTCGTGCGCGCCGGTGGACGCGTGCGCTCGGCTGTCGCCGCCGGTGGACGCGTGCGCTCGGCCGCCGCTGCCGGTGCCGGGTAGAATCTCAGGACATCCCACACTCAGGCACGCTCACACAGTGCCGCACATATCGCCTCAGGAGATCCTCATGGCCGACGCCCGCATTCCCGACAAGCCCGCCCTCGAAGGTCTCGAGACGAAATGGGATGCCGCGTGGGCGGAGCAGGGCACGTACCTGTTCGACCGCATCCGCGCCGCCGAGGTCGGTCGCGCCGGTGTGTACTCCGTCGACACGCCGCCGCCGACGGCATCCGGATCCCTTCACATCGGTCACGTGTTCTCGTTCACGCACACCGACCTCAAGGTGCGCTTCGAGCGCATGCGGGGCAAGACGGTGTTCTACCCGATGGGCTGGGATGACAACGGCCTCCCCACCGAGCGCCGTGTGCAGAACTACTACGGCGTGCGCTGCGATCCCACGCTGCCATACGACGCCGACTTCACTCCCCCGTTCGAGGGAGGCGACAACAAGTCGAGCCGGGCGGCCGATCAGGTGCCCATCAGTCGTCGCAACTTCATCGAGCTGTGCGAGCAGCTCACCGTGGAAGACGAGAAGCACTTCGAGGCGCTGTTCCGTCAGCTCGGTCTGAGCGTCGACTGGACGCAGACCTACCGCACGATCTCCGACGACACGATCCGCACGAGCCAGCGCGCATTCCTGCGCAACCTCGACCGGGGCGAGGCCTATCAGGCGCTCGCGCCGACGCTGTGGGACATCGACTTCCGCTCCGCCATCGCCCAGGCCGAGCTCGAGGACCGCGACCAGCCGGCCGCGTACCACCGTGTGGCGTTCCACAAGACCGACGGCTCGGGCGACGTGCACATCGAGACCACCCGCCCCGAGCTCCTCGCCGCGTGCGTGGGCCTGGTGGCACACCCCGACGACGAGCGCTACCAGCCGCTGTTCGGCACGACCGTGAAGACCCCGCTGTTCGACGTGGAGGTGCCGATCCTCGCGCACCCGCTCGCGCAGAAGGACAAGGGGTCGGGCATCGCGATGATCTGCACGTTCGGCGACGTGACCGACATCATCTGGTGGCGTGAGCTTCAGCTCCCCAACCGCACGATCCTGGGCAAGGACGGGCGCGTGCTGTCCGATGCGCCGGATGTGATCGTGACGGATGCGGCGAAGTCGGCGTACGCCGAGATCGCCGGAAAGACGGTGTTCAGCGCCAAGAAGGCCGTCGTCGACCTGCTGCGCGCGTCGGGCGAGCTCGAGGGCGAGCCGAAGCCGTTCACGCACGCCGTGAAGTTCTTCGAGAAGGGCGACCGCCCGCTCGAGATCGTGTCCACGCGCCAGTGGTACCTGCGCAACGGCGCGCGCGACGCCGAACTCCGCGACCGGCTGATCGCCCTCGGCCAGGAGATGTCGTGGCATCCGGACTTCATGCGCGTGCGCTACGAGAACTGGACGAACGGTCTCACGGGAGACTGGCTCGTGTCGCGCCAGAGGTTCTTCGGCGTGCCGATCCCGGTCTGGTACGCGCTCGACGAGAACGGGGAGCGCGATTACGACCTCGTGCTCGTTCCCGACGAGAGTCAGCTCCCCGTCGACCCGACCGTCGACGTGCCGACGGGCTACACGGCCGATCAGCGCGGCGTTCCGGGCGGATTCGACGGCGAGAAGGACATCTTCGACACCTGGGCGACGTCGTCGCTGACGCCGCAGCTCGCCGGAGGCTGGGAGCGCGATCCCGAGCTCTGGGACCTCGTCGCGCCGTTCGATGTACGCCCTCAGGGGCAGGACATCATCCGCACGTGGCTGTTCTCGACGATGCTGCGCAGCGTGCTCGAAGACGGCCGCGCGCCGTGGACGGATGCCGCGATCTCGGGCTTCATCGTCGACCCCGACCGAAAGAAGATGTCGAAGTCCAAGGGCAACGTCGTGACGCCGGCGGACATCCTCGCCGGTCACGGCACCGACGCGGTGCGCTACTGGGCGGCCTCGAGCCGGCTGGGGGCCGACGCGGCGTTCGATCCGCAGAACCCGACCCAGGTGAAGATCGGCCGCCGGCTCGCGATCAAGGTGCTCAACGCCGCGAAGTTCGTGCTGTCGTTCCCCGTGCCCGAGGGCGCGGCGGTGACGCATGCGCTGGACGCCTCGATGCTCGCCACGCTGGACGGCGTCATCCGCGATGCGACCAAGGCGTACGAGGCCTACGACCACGCGCGGGCCCTGGAGATCACGGAGTCGTTCTTCTGGACGTTCTGCGACGACTACCTCGAGCTCGTCAAGGAGCGCGCCTACAACAGGACGGATGTCGGACAGGCATCCGCCGCGCTCGCGCTGCGCCTCGCTCTGTCGACGGTGCTCCGCCTGCTCGCTCCGGTGCTGGTGTTCGCCGCCGAGGAATCCTGGTCGTGGTTCAACGAGGGATCGATCCACACCGCGAACTGGCCGGTGCCGCACGGCACGACGGGTGACCCGGCCGTGCTCGCCAACGTCGGAGCGGCGCTGATCGGCATCCGGCGCGCGAAGACCGAGGCCAAGGCGTCGCAGAAGACCGACGTCGCCCGCGTCACGATTGCCGCACCGGTCGGGGTCGTCGCTTCGCTGCGGCTCGCCGAGGGCGACGTGAAGGCCGTCGGCCGGATCGCGGAGATCTCCTACGAGGACGCGGACACGACGAGCGTGACCTCCATCGAGTTTGCGCCGGCAGAGGAGTCCTGATGCAGCTGGGTACTCGCTGGACCTCGGGTGACGAGCCGCCTGCCGCCGTCCCTGCCGCACTGCACGCTCAGATCGCGGCCGTGGATCGCAGCATCCCCGGTGACGAACTCGGTCAGCCGCGTCCGCGCTGGACGCTGACCTTCCTCGAGGGTCGCCCGATCGCCGAGCTCGACACGAGGGTCATCGTCGCGCTCCGGGCCGACGGTACGGCCGTCGTGCGTCATGACGACGACACGGGCTTCGCCGACGACGACGAGATCGTCTGACCTCCTACGCGACGCGTTAGCGCGCCGCGTGCTCGTCGGCCTCCGCGCCCGCCTCCCGCACACCGACGATCAGCAGTCGGATCGCGAGGACGGCGGCGACGAGGATGACGCCGCCGCCGATCAGGAATGGCAGCCGCAGGTCGGTCTGGGCCGCGACCCAGCCGCCCAGCAGCGTCGCGAGCGGGAAGATCCCCCACGTGAGCGTGCGGGTGATGCCGAGCACGCGTCCGAAGAGATGCGGCGGGATGATCTGCTGGCGCAGAGCTCCCCACGGCACGTTCCACGTCGAGACGGCGAACGCCATGACGGCGTACGAGAGGACGGCGCTCCAGACCTCGGGTGCGACACCCACGAGGATCGCGGCGATGCCCGCGATGGCGTTGGCGACGAGCATGACCGGTCCTCGGCCGAACCGCGAGACGAGTCGCGAGGCGACGATCGAGCCGGCGAGAGCACCGACACCGATCCCCGCCGTCACGAATCCGATCGCCACGGGCGCGACGCCCATCGTGTCGAGGAAGTACAGGATGGTCGCCGCCTGCGCGAACGCCAGCGCCGAGCCGACGGTCGCCGTGAACGCGACCATGGTGCGGAGGAACCGGTTGCCCCACAGGTAGCGGATGCCTTCGGATGCCGTGACCCGCTCGCGCCCGACCGGAGCAGCGACGGGCTCGGGCACGACGCCGGTCGCGACCTCCGGAGCATCCGGATCGGACACCCGTGCCCTGCGCAGCGGTCGTGCCGCCGAGACGGGGAGCATGAGCGCGAGCGCGATCGGCACGAGGTATCCCGCCGCGCCCGTCCACAGTGGGAGCGCGAGCGACACGGCGAACAGCACTCCGGCGATGGGGGTGGCGATGAAGCTGTCGATCGTGACCTGCGCGGCCTGCATCCACCCGTTGGCGCGGTCCAGCTGCTCTCTCTCGACGACCCCCGGGATGACGGCGTTGGTCGCATTGTCGAACAGCGTCTCGCCCAGTCCGAACACCAGCGTGCCCACGAAGAGCCACCACAGGCTGAGCGAGCCGGTCACCGTGAGGACCGCGAGCCAGAGCGCGACACCTCCGCGGATCGCGTTCGCCAGCGCCATGATGATGCGCCGATCGAAGCGGTCGACGATCATGCCGGCCGGGATGCCGAACACGAGCCAGGGCAGGAAAGCGAGGGCGGCGATCACCGAGATCGCGAAGGGATCGCGGGTGAGTGTCGTCGCGATGAGGGGAACCGCCGTGCGGCCGATGCCGTCGGCGAGATTGCTGAACGCGGCGGCGGTCCACAGGCTCCGGAAATCGCGGCCGAGAGGACGCCGTACAGGCCGTCCCGCGGCCGCCGCCGGAGGGATGTCGGTCGCGGTCATCTCGGGAGCAGGCCGAGCGCGTGGGCGCCGGCGAGCGCGGCACGGCGCGGGTCTGTCGACGGATCGGCCGCCGAGGCCGCGATGCGCGCGGATCGACGCGCGACGCGCCCCTCCACGAGGGCGGCGGCGGTCGCGGCTGCGCCCAGCAGGAGGTCCTCGAGCAGGGTATGACGGACGGAGGGTGAGTGGAGCTCGACGACGGTCATGATGATGCTCCTTCCGGGAGGGCTTCGAGGGGGAAGATGTCGGTTCGGACGGTGAAGCGGCGCACATCGGGACCGGTCTGGTCCCGGTAGCGCTCCGAGGCCTCGTCGATGAGGGTCTGGATCGACTCGGAGAGCGTCTCGAACTGCTCCTTCGTCAAGGCGATGGTCGACGTCGTCAGCATCGCCTCCCAGTCGTCGGGATTGCCGCGCAGGGCCTTGCGCAGATAGTCCTGCAGCTGGTCGTCGCGACGTCGGTAGAACTCGGAGATCACGACCTCGGTGACGGCGCGACCCGCAGGCGTCTTGACCGTCTCGGGATTGGTCATGGAGACGGCTCCGCGGGGGCGCTCCCACCACCGTTCGCGTGCGGTGCCGCGGCCCTCCACTTCACGGATGAGCTGGTGCTTGGCGAGGGCGCGGAGATGGTAGCTGGTCGCACCGCTGGACTCCCCCAGTCGCTCTGCGAGCGAACTCGCGGTCTGGGGTCCGAACTGGCTGAGCAGGTCGTAGATCTGCACACGGAGCGGATGGGCGAGCGCCTTGAGCGCCCCCGAGTCCAGTACGCGGACCGGTTTGCCTGTCGCCGTCTGATCGCCGTTCTCGCTCATGGGTCTCACGATATCGATGCAAAGCTCCCTTTGCAAGTGTTTCTTTGCAACACTCTGTTTGCATCCCTCGAACGGGTCGATAGGCTGACGCCATGCTTTCCGATGCATCCAACCCGCTGCTCCACCCGTCATCGCTTCCGTACGGGCTGCCCGATTACTCGCTCATCGAGCCTGCGCACTACCTCCCCGCCTTCGAGGCGGCCTTCGCGGAGCATACCCGTGAGATCAACGCGATCACCTTCGTGCGGTCCATGCCGACCTTCGAGAACACGATGGTGCGTCTGGAGCAGAGCGGCAGACTCCTGGGAGATGTGGCCCGCACCTTCTACACCGTCAGCTCGGCCGACGCGACCGACGACATCCAGGCCATCGAGGAGCAGCTCGCGCCCCTCATGTCGGCGCACAACGACTCGATCGAGCTCGACGCCGCGCTCTACTGGCGCATCAAGACGCTTCACGACCAGCTCGACGAGCTCCAGCTCGAGCCGGAGCAGCGCTACCTCGTCGAGCGGCATTATCGCGAGATGACGCAGGCCGGCGCCGGGCTCGACGACGAGGCGAAGTCCCGCCTGACCGAGCTCAACCAGCGCCTGTCGACGCTGACGACGACCTTCGAGAAGAACCTGCTCGCCGACACGAACGATCTCGCGGTCGTCTTCGATCACGCCGACGATCTGGCGGGGCTCACCGACGGGGAGCTGTCCGCCGCGGCCCAGAACGCCGCGGACCGCGGGCTCGACGGCTCGTACGTCGTGACCCTGACGCTGTTCACCGGACATCCGTACCTCTCGAGCCTGACGAACCGCGAGAGCCGTCGCCGCATCCTGGAGGCATCCCGCGCCCGAGGATCGCGAGGCAACGCCCACGACAACCGCGAGGTGCTGCGGGAGATCGTGCGGCTCCGTGCCGAGCGGGCGGCGCTCCTCGGATTCGACACGCACGCCGGATACGTCACGTCGGACCAGACCGCGGGCTCCCCCGAAGCCGTCCACGCGCTCCTGCGCAAGCTCGCCGTCCCTGCCGCCGCCAACGCCGTGCGCGAGCTGGCGGCGCTCCAGGCCATCATCGATGCCGAGGACGAGCCGTTCCCCCTCGAGGCGCACGATTGGGCGTTCTACACCGAGAAGGTGCGCCAGGCGGAGTACGACCTCGACACGGCGGCCCTGCGTCCGTGGTTCGATGCCGAGCGCGTTCTGCAGGACGGGGTGTTCCGCGCGGCGTCCGAGCTGTACGGCATCCGCTTCACCGAACGCGGTGATCTGCACGGCTACCACCCCGACGTGCGCGTCTTCGAGATCCACAACGCCGACGGCTCGGAGCTCGGTCTCTTCCTCCTCGACGTCTACACCCGCGACTCCAAGCGGGGCGGTGCGTGGATGAACTCGATCGTGTCGCAATCGCACCTGCGCGGCACGAAGCCGATCGTGGTGAACAACCTGAACGTGCCCAAGCCGGCCCCGGGTCAGCCGACGCTGCTCACGCTGGACGAGGTCACGACGCTCTTCCACGAGTTCGGGCACGCCCTGCACGGTCTGTTCGCCGTCGTGACCTACCCTCACTTCGCCGGCACCAACGTGTTCCGCGACTTCGTGGAGTTCCCGAGCCAGGTCAACGAGATGTGGATCTACTGGCCCGAGATCCTGGCGAACTACGCCAAGCACCACGAGACCGGCGAACCGCTCCCCCAGGACATCGTGGACAAGCTCCTCAGCACGGGCGCGTTCAACCAGGGCTTCGGGACGAGCGAGTACCTCGCCGCATCCTGGATCGACCAGGCGTGGCACTCGCTCACCGCCGCGGAGGCGAGCGAAGACATCGACGTAGCGGCCTTCGAAGCCGCCGCCCTGGCCGACATCGGTCTCGACAACCCCGCCGTGCCGACGCGCTACTCGTCGACGTACTTCGCGCACGTCTTCTCGGGGGGCTACAGCGCCGGCTACTACTCGTACATCTGGAGCGAGGTGCTCGACGCCGACACCGTGGAGTGGTTCCGCGAGAACGGCGGGCTTACCCGCGCGAACGGCGACCGGTTCCGCGATCGCCTCCTCGGCGTCGGCGGGTCGACGGATCCCCTGGCCGCCTATCGCGACTTCCGCGGACGGGATGCTGAGATCGAGCCGCTGCTCAAGCGGCGCGGGCTCGCCTGAGCCGCGCGCGTCCGTCGCGAGAAAGGGCCCCGATCACCAGCGTGATCGGGGCCCTTTCGCGGAGACTTCAGGCGCTCTTGCGCTTCTGACGCAGGACGAGCGTCGGGGCGGCGCCCTCTTCGACCGCTGCGCGCGTGATGATCACCTTGTCGACATCGTCGGCGGAGGGGATCTCGAACATGATCGGGCCGAGCACCTCTTCGAGGATGGCGCGCAGACCGCGGGCGCCGGTCTTGCGGCCGACGGCGAGATCGGCGATCGCCCCGAGCGCTTCGTCGTCGAACTCGAGCTCGACGTCGTCGAGCTGGAACATGCGCTGGTACTGCTTGACGAGCGCGTTCTTGGGGCCGGTCAAGATCTCCATCAGCGCCGCCTGGTCGAGCGGGGTGACCGACGCGACCACCGGAAGGCGCCCGATGAACTCGGGGATGAGGCCGAACTTGTGGAGGTCTTCGGGCTTCACCTCGCTGAAGAGGTTGAGGTCGTCGCCCTTGTTGTGCAGCGGGGCACCGAATCCGACGCCGTGCTTGCCCACTCGCGAGGAGATGATCTCTTCCAGTCCCGCGAAAGCGCCCGCGACGATGAAGAGCACATTCGTCGTGTCGATCTGGATGAACTCCTGATGCGGATGCTTGCGCCCGCCCTGCGGCGGGACGGAGGCGACCGTGCCCTCGAGGATCTTCAGGAGCGCCTGCTGCACGCCCTCCCCCGACACATCGCGCGTGATCGAGGGGTTCTCGGCCTTGCGGGCGATCTTGTCGACCTCGTCGATGTAGATGATGCCCGTCTCGGCGCGCTTGGTGTCGAAGTCGGCGGCCTGCAGGAGCTTGAGGAGGATGTTCTCGACGTCTTCGCCGACGTAACCCGCCTCGGTGAGCGCCGTCGCGTCGGCGACCGCGAACGGGACGTTCAGCCGCTTCGCCAGCGTCTGAGCGAGGTAGGTCTTGCCGCAGCCCGTGGGGCCGAGGAGGAGGATGTTGCTCTTCGCGATCTCGACTTCGTCGGCGCGCTGCTCGGCCGACTGGATCGTGCCGTGGGCGCGCACGCGCTTGTAGTGGTTGTAGACGGCGACCGACAGCGCGCGCTTCGCGTCGTTCTGGCCGACGACGTACTCCTCGAGGAACGCGTAGATCTCGCGAGGCTTGGGCAGGTCGAAGTCGGAGACGACACCCGCACCCTGCTCGGCGGCGCGCTCCTCGATGATCTCGTTGCAGAGCTCGACGCACTCGTCGCAGATGTAGACCCCGGGACCCGCGATGAGCTGCTGGACCTGCTTCTGGCTCTTTCCGCAGAAAGAGCATTTGAAGAGGTCGGCGCTCTCACCGATGCGTGCCATGCGTGCGGCTCCTCGTTGTCACGGCCGAGGGTGCCCCCGGAGTGCTACGAGCCTAACCTCTGGGGGCGACACTGAGCGGGATTGCGACGGCATGTGGATGGTGCGGGTCACCGCGTCCGCTCAGGGCGGAGCCGCCGGCACGACGGAGCCCCCGCCGTCCGCTCGGTCGCAGACGACGGGGGCTCGGGAGCATCCGCTACTTGGTGAGGGCAGCCGGGGTGCGCTTGCGCGTCGTGAGCACCTGGTCGACGATGCCGTACGTCAGGGCATCCTGCGCCGACAGGATCTTGTCGCGGTCGATGTCCTTGTTGACCTTCGCCACGTCCTGGCCGGTGTGGTGCGCCATCGTCTCCTCGAGCCACGTGCGCATGCGGAGGATCTCCTGCGCCTGGATCTCGATGTCGGATGCCTGACCGTGACCGGCCTCACCCATCGCGGGCTGGTGCATGAGGATGCGCGCGTTCGGCAGGGCGAGACGCTTTCCGGGCGCTCCGGCCGCGAGCAGCACGGAGGCGGCGGATGCCGCCTGACCGAGCACCACGGTGGAGATCTCGGGCGACACGTACTGCATCGTGTCGTAGATCGCGGTCATGGCCGTGAACGAGCCGCCGGGCGAGTTGATGTACATGACGATGTCGCGGTCGGGGTCCTGCGACTCGAGGACGAGCAGCTGCGCCATGACGTCGTCGGCCGACGCGTCGTCGACCTGCACGCCGAGGAAGATGACACGGTCCTCGAAGAGCTTGTTGTAGGGGTCCTGGCGCTTGTAGCCGTACGCCGTGCGCTCCTCGAACTGGGGAAGCACGTAGCGGCTGCCGGGCATCTGCAGACCCTGATTGGCCAGGCCGCCGAAGGTGTTGACGTTCATTCGGTATCTCTCTCTTTCGCCTTCGGATGCCTCAGCTGGCGGTTCCGCCGCCGCCGATGACGTCGGATGCGGACTCGCGGATGTGGTCGACGAAGCCGTACTCGAGCGCCTCCTGGGCGGTGAACCAGCGGTCGCGATCACCGTCGGCGTTGATCTGCTCGACGGACTTCCCGGTCTGAGCGGACGTGATCTCGGCCAGGCGGTTCTTCATCGAGACGATGAGCTGCGCCTGCGTCTGGATGTCGCTCGACGTGCCGCCGAAGCCGCCGTGCGGCTGGTGCAGCAGGACGCGGGCGTTCGGCGTGATGTAGCGCTTGCCCTTCGTGCCGGCGGTGAGCAGCAGCTGGCCCATCGATGCGGCCATTCCGATGCCGACCGTGACGATGTCGTTGGGCACGAACTGCATCGTGTCGTAGATCGCCATGCCCGCCGTGATCGAGCCACCGGGCGAGTTCACGTAGAGGAAGATGTCCTTCTCGGAATCCTCCGCCGCGAGCAGCAGGATCTTGGCGCAGATCTCGTTCGCGTTGTCGTCGCGCACCTCTGACCCGAGCCAGATGATGCGGTCCTTCAGCAGCCTGTCGAAGACGCTTGTCGCGACAAGGGGTTCAGCCATGTTCACTCCTGTTTCAGTGGGCGTGGCTTCGAATCTACCGGCGCCTCGCGGGCGACCCGCCCGTGTTCGCCCTGGGCAGATCAGGCGTCGCGCGCGACGTCTGCCGGATCGAAGCCGGACGGACGAAGGGGGCGGATGCCGCGGCATCCACCCCCTTCTCGTCGCCGTGGGCGACTTACTCCTTGGGCGCGGCCTTCTTCTTGGCGGGAGCCTTCTTCTTGGGCTTCTCCTCCGCCGGGGCGACCTCGTCGGCGTCGGCCGCGGCATCCGCGATCTCCTGCGCCTCCTCGACGACCTCTTCCTCGGCCTCGGCCTCGTCATCGACGGCGACGAAGCCGGTCAGGTCGACCGTCTTGCCGTTGGTGTCGACGACCGTGGCCTTGCCCAGCGCGATGGCGAGCGCCTTGTTGCGGGCGACCTCTCCGACGAGGACGGGCAGCTGGTTGTTCTCCTGCAGGGCGTTGACGAAGTCCTGCGGCGCCATGCCGTACTGCGCGGCGGACTGGATCAGGTACTGCGTGAGCTCGTCCTGCGAGACCTGGACCTCGAGCTTCTCCGCGATCGCGTCGAGGAGCAGCTGCGTGCGGAACTGCTTCTCGCTCGCCTCGGTGACCTCGGCGCGGTGGACGTCGTCTTCGAGGCGGCCTTCGCCCTCGAGGTGGTTGTGCACCTCTTCCTCGATGACGCTCGCGGGGACCGCGATGTCGACCTTGGCGAGCAGCAGCTCGATGAGCTTGTCGCGCGCGGCCGCGCCCTGCGTGAAGACCGACTGCTGCGAGACGCGCTCGGTGAGGCTCTCACGAAGCTCTGCGATCGTGTCGAACTCGCTGGCGATCTGCGCGAAGTCGTCGTCCGCCTCGGGAAGCTCGCGCTCCTTGACGGCCTTGACGGTGACGGAGACCTCCGCCTCCTCACCGGCGTTGTCGCCGCCGACGAGCTTCGAGCGGAACGTCGTGTCTTCGCCGGCGGTCAGCGAGTCGATGGCCTCGTCGATGCCCTCGAGCAGCTCGCCGGAGCCGACCTCGTACGACACGCCCTCGGCGCGGTCGATCTCGGCGCCGTCGATCGTGGCGACCAGGTCGAGCTCGACGAAGTCGCCCTTCGCTGCGGGACGGTCGACCGTCACGAGCGTGCCGAAGCGGGCACGCAGGTTGTCGAGCTCGGTGTCGATCGCGGCCTGGTCGACCTCGACGGCGTCGACCTCGACGGTCGTGCCCTCCAGCTCGGGTACCTCGAACTCGGGACGCACGTCGACCTCGACCTCGACCAGGAGGTCGCCGGAGAAGTCCTTCTCGGCGGGCCACTCCTTGACGTCGGCGCTGGGACGACCGAGCACGCGCAGGCTGTGCTCCGCGACGGCGGCGCGGTAGAAGGTGTCGAGGCCTTCGCTGACGGCGTGCTCCAGCACGACCAGTCGACCGACGCGCTGGTCGATGATGGGCGCCGGGACCTTGCCCTTGCGGAAGCCAGGGATCTGGACATCCTGCGCGATGTGCTCGTAGGCGTGCGAGATGCTGGGCTTCAGCTCCTCGGGCGTGACCGTGATGTTCAGCTTCACCCGGGTGGGGCTGAGCGTCTCGACGGTGCTGGTGACCATTCGTCGTTCTCCTCGTTCAGACCGCACGAATCCGCGGCGGTCAGGTGTGGGGCTTTCGGGGCCGATGAGTCGGGGCGACAGGATTTGAACCTGCGGCCTCCCGCTCCCAAAGCGGGCGCTCTACCAAGCTGAGCTACGCCCCGGGCGAGAGCACACGCGCGCGTGCGCCGAACGGCCTTGGAGAGTCTAGCCGACACTCCCGCGTAGCGCCTGAACGACGGTTCCACGTGGCGGCGTCACGACTCGCGGTGCGAGTCCAGTACACTGGTGGATGCCGCGGTTCGCCGCGTTATTCGGGGCTGTAGCTTAGTGGTAAAGCCTCTGTCTTCCAAACAGATGATGCGAGTTCGATTCTCGTCAGCCCCTCCATAGACACACCTCAGTAAACCCGCGGGAAACCGCGGGATTCTGGGCAGGATATGGCTGTAACTGGGAGCGCGTTTAGACCCTCTCATGGACTCCCGTGGACTCACGGGCCGAAATGAGTAGGAACGCCGCTCATGGCTCCCAACCGCCGCACCACATCCACCACCCGTCGCACGCCCGCCCGCAACGGAACCGTCGAGCAACTACCCTCCGGCAGATGGCGCGCGTTCTACCGTCGCGACGGGCGCAAGTTCACTGCCCCGCACACGTTCGACACCGCCGCAGACGCCGACACCTGGCTGTCCACCGAGCACGCCGACCGTGCCCGCGGCCTGTGGCGCGACCCGCACGCGGGGCGCGTCACGCTCGCCGCCTACGCGCGCGACTGGCTCGCCACGCGCGCCGACCTGCAACCGCGCACCCGCGCCATCTACACGCACGGCTTGGAGAAATGGGTACTCCCCCGCATCGCCCCTGCGGGCTCGCGCGGCATCGACCTCGGAAGCGTCTACGTCGCAGACCTCACCCCGGCCAAGGTGCGCGCATGGTACGCCGCCGTTCTGACATCGGCGCGCGAGGACGCAGCCGCACGCGCGGCGAAGACGCCCACCCGCGGCGCGCATCCGGCGCGCGTCTGGGCTCTGGCCAAGGGGCACGACATCGCCCCGACGGGGGCACTCAGCCCCGCCACCGTCGCCGCCTGGCGCGCAGCTGGCGAGCCCCGCATCACTCCCCCGCGGGCTGTCCCTGACGGGGCGGGCGAAGCCGCCGCCGCGAACGCGTACCGCGTTCTCCGCGTCATCCTCGCGACGGCAGTGATAGACGACCTGCTCACCGCGAACCCGTGCCAGATCAAGAGCGCGGGCACTACCCATCCGCGGGAACGCGGCGTTGCGTCCCCCGCCGAAGTCGTGGCCCTAGCTGAGCACATGCCCGCGCACCTGTCCGCCGCCGTCACCGTCGCCGCCTGGTCGGGTCTGCGGTACGGGGAACTGTTCGCCCTCGCGCGCAGACATGTCGACCTCGACACCGGCACTCTGCGTGTCGAGCGGGCGCTAGACAGCAAGGGCGGTTTCTCCCGCCCCAAGACGGCCAAGAGCCGCCGCGTCGTACACCTGCCGCGCACCGTCCGCGACGCCCTCGCAGCGCACCTAGCCGACCACGTGGCCGACAACCCCGACGCGCTCGTCTTCTCGCTCGCGTGCGGCTCGCCCGTATCCTCATCGCGGTTGTCTGCCGTGTTCCGCAAAGCGCGCGCCGCTGTCGACCGCCCGGACCTCACCTGGCACGATCTCCGCCACACAGGCGCGACGCTCGCCTATCGCGCCGGGGCATCTGTCCCCGAAGTTCAGCGGCGACTCGGGCACACGACGATGCGCGCCGCGCAGGTCTACGCTCACGCCGTGGACGACTCTGACAGGCATATAGCCGACCGCCTGGATGCTTTGGTTATCCGTGCCTAGTTTCGCCCCTTGATCGGGGCATTGACCTGTGCTCGCCGTGTCACTCAGGGGCGCGAGTTGACAGAATGTGGGTGGCCGTGTGCATGATGGATGTACACACAGCGCAGGCAGATTCTCCGGGTCTGACCTAACGAACAAACGTCAGGGCTCGCCCTGACGCCGTGCTCCTGGGAAAGGGCGCGCTGGGGGTTAGCGACACCGTAGGCAAGGTGTTCGCGCAAGTGTTCCACCTCCACGGAATGAGGGTTGCCCGAGTCGAATCCGACTCGGATGAAATGAGGCCGCGACGCGTCCCCGCACGGGACGCCGCGCGGCCTCGGCCCCCACCGTGGAGGTTCATCCGTGTCCACTGATCCCACCCCCATCCGGCTCCTTACGTTGGAGCAGGCTGCAGAGGCAACCGGCCTCACAACTCGCGCCCTCCGTCACCTGTACTCCTCACGCCGCGTCCCTGTAACCCGGCTGGGGCGGCGTGTGTACTTCCGTCAGAGCGACCTCTCGGAATGGCTTGACGCCAATACGCGCCCCGCCGAGACAGGCGGTGCCCGGTGAGCCTGCCCTGGTACGTCCTGCCTGATCACGCCGCCGACCTCCCCGACCCGCTCCCCACGCGGGCACCGCTCCCCGCGCAGTACATCCACAACGCGCTCCCGCGACTCGCGCCGGTCATCCGCGGAGACATCCGCAACGGGCGAGCAAACAGCCGCCGCGCACGGCTCGCATTCGCGCAGCTGGCCGAAGCGCTGCCGGTGGGCCTCCTCCCCTCGCGGCGTGAGGTCGAGTCGGGCGTGCGCTGGCTCGAACGGGAGGTGTGGGGAAATGCCCACTCGTGACGACGCCCTCGCCCTCGCCCGCAATGGCTGGGCAGTCCTCCCCCTCCGCGGCAAGATTCCGACGACTGCGCACGGAGTGAAGGACGCCACCACAGACCCCGCGCAGATCGCGGCGTGGTGGCCCGGAAACGCTCGCCACAACGTCGGCGCTCGCGTCCCGTCCACGCTCGTCGTTATCGACATCGACCCGCAGAACGGCGGCAGCATCCAAGCGATCGAGGAAGCAGCGGGCGTCGCACTCCCCGAAACGCTCACGGTGCACTCCGGGCGCGGCACGGGAGGGCGGCACTTGTACTACCTGCACCCCGGTGGACAGTTGACCTCCACTCGGCTCCCGGCTGGCATCGATGTGAAGACCTCCCGCGGCTACTGCGTGATGCCGCCGAGCCTGCACCCCGCGACCGGTGCGCCGTACCTGTGGGAGGGGCGGCACCCCGTCGCCCTGCCCGCGAGCCTCGCCGTCCTCATCCGGCCCGCAGAACGGCAGCGGACAACACCGGCCCCTGCGAAGCGGCCCGCAACTATGGCGCGACGCGCGCTCTACCTCGCTCAGCACGTCCAGAACGCGCAAGACGGAAACCGCAATGCATGCCTGTTCTGGGCGGCATGCCAGGCGATCCGCGACGGACACCCAGACGACACCTTTGACCTCCTCGAAGGGGCCGCGGTCGCCGCAGGCCTGTCTGACGCGGAGGCGCAACGCACCATCGCTTCCGCACGCCGGCAGAACGGGCGGACGTGACCGGGGAGGCGACGCCGGCAGACCTCTGGGACAGCGACCGCCCCGAACTCGTCGCCATCCGATGGGAGGCCGCACGGCGCATCGCGTCGCCGTGGGCCGTCCTATCCATCGCCCTTACGCACTCGCTCCTGACCATCCCGTACACAGTGCGCTACCGAAGCGAACTCCACCCGGAAGGAACCCCGTTGAACCTCGCAATAGCCATCGTCGGGCGATCCGGCGCGGGCAAGTCGACCGCCACGAACGCCGCCGCGCACGCCGTGCGATACCTGGGCGCAGACGCACTACCCGAAGCAATCGCCGTGCGCAGCGGTGAGGCCATCCCTACCGCCCTCGCTTTCATGCACACCGCGTCGAAAGACGCCGAACCGGAACTGAAATGGAGGCGGGCAGACCACGCCATATGGGCGCATTGGGAGGAAGTGGGAATGCTCGCCGCGCAGGGCGCGCGCACCGGATCAACGATGCTCGACGCCATCAAGTCCGTGACATCCGGCGAACGGATCGGCGGGCAAAACTCACGCGGGGACGGGCTCACTATCCCGACGGGGAGCTATCGGGCCGTCGTAACCGTGGCAGTCCAACCGCGACTCTCCGCGCCCCTCCTGAACGATGCAGCAGTGTCAGGCGGACTATCGGGGCGGTTCCTGTGGACACTCGCAGAGGATCCCGCAGCGGCAAGCGTGCCGCGCCCGCGCCTACCGACCGAACACGTATCGGTCGACCTGACGCACTGGGACGGCGTGCGCTACGTCGACGCGCTCCCCGTCATGGATGCCGCGCACGACGCCGACACGCGCGCAGCTCACCGCGGGGAACGTGACCCGATCAACTCACGTGCCCTACTCATCCGCTCCGTGGTGAGTATCGCGCTCGCGAACATGAACGGGAGGGCGAGCCTCGACTCCGAAGACTGGCGGCTAGCGGGCGCTGTCCTCGCCCACTCAGAGCACACACGTGCCGCCATCCTCCGAGCGCTGGCGGAACCCGACCCCCAGGAGCTTGCCGCCGATCGACTCGCGGAGAGCTACGTCATCGACCGCGTGGCAGACCTTCGCGCTCGTGGGCTTCCGTGGCGTCAGGTGGAGAGCCAGATAGCCAAGAGCAAGCGGGACACCTTCAAGTCACTACTCGCGGCGGGTCGGATCGAACGATGGTGACTCGCCACCAAGACAACCGCCCCGCGACGGCATCGCGGAACGAATCAAAGAGCAACAGAGAGAAGCCGACCCATGACCACTGACACAACCATCACCGACCCCCCGGCCCCGATCACCTGGGAGAGCCTCACTGCCGCAGCTGATCCGGGCGAGCGGGCGCGCCTGAATGAAGTTCACGAGCGGCTCCGCCCGCTCTACGTTCAGGCGCGGGCGATTGTCGAACGAGCACTAGCCGCCGACAGTGAACGCGCGATCATGAAGTATCACTTCAGGCGCTGGGCAGACAGCGTTGCGGGAGCGACGACACAGAGCGACACCCAACGCGCAGCGCTCCGAGCGCACATTGCCGACCCCGAGCGATACCCCGGTGGCGTCGCGGGCCTGCGTGCAGACACCGCGCACGTCCGTGCGTTGGAGGAGATGCAGGGGCTCGCGGCAAAGGCAAGAGAGGCGGCAGAGCAAGCACTCAATGACGCGCGCGCCGTTCAGTCCGCCGCCGAACGCACACACGTGACGTTCTGCAAGCTCTGCCGTTCGCGCTACGCAGAAGAGGCGCGCCTGCGGCAGACAAGCACGGGATACGTCGAACTAGATGCCCTGAGCACCTGCGCGGGGTGCGCAGCACACGCACAAGAGACGCTCGCCTCGTGGAACCCGCTTGCGGAACAGGCGGGATGGTGAACGCGCCGCTGACATTCGATCTCGACGGCGACGGCGACGGCGACGCGCTCGCGCGAAGCGCGGAAGCCCTCGCGAAGTCCGACGCGCGCGCTGCCGACTCACTGGATCGACTCGCGGCAACGGGGGCGACCGCTGGCCGTCAGATCGAGCGCGACATGCTGGCACTTGTGGATACCGCGCGCGAGAACGAGCGCACCGTTGATAGGTCGGCTCGTGAGGGCTTCAAGCGGGCCGCTGAATCGACGGCAGTGCTGAAAGACGAAGCCGTGCAGAACCTTTCCGAGGTTGCCTCATCGTTCACCGGAGACATCACACAGATGGCAGACGGTGCGCAGGGGCTAGCGGCGGGTATGGCAACGGCTCTCACTCCGGGCGTCGGCGTCCCTCTGGCGATTCTTGGGGCGATGGCGGGAGGGCTCCTAAACGCCACTGTGGAGGCCGCTGAAGCTCGCCGCGAACGTGTTGTGAGCATGTACAGATCAATGCTCGATGCGGGAGCGGGCGAGCTTGACGCCGACTACATCAACGCCGCAGTTATCGAGCTGGGGCGGGACACGGCAAAGCTCGAAGAGGCACGCCGCTACGCAGGGCAGGCGAGAGTCGATGAAGCGATAGCCCTCCGCGCGATGGCCGGGGATCGGGAAGCCATCTCCCAGATGTATGACGCGTACCGAGAGGTGCAGTCCAGGGCGCATCAAGCCGAGTCCGAGAGCGGACACGCCTTCTCCGCAATCAACGACGGATACGGCGCGGCGGGGCAAGGCGAGGTCAATCTGGGCGCGTGGATTCACGGCGTCTCGCGCGATGCTGACGAAGCACGCGCCGCGTGGCAGACCATCGACGCCGCACTGTACAAGTCGACCACTGACGCGCTCGCGCCCGCGCATGATGCCGTGGCGCAGCTGAGGGAGACAGCCGCGCGAGGATTGAATGTTCGTATCGGTGTCAATCAAGACGGCATCCGAAGCGCTGAGAACGCACTCAGGGACGCCCAGCGGCGCGGGCTGAGCGCGACTGTCAGGGGGAACCAGCCTCGCTGGCAATGACATTGCCGTGCGCCTGACAACGACGACGTTCGTTGTCAGGCGCGACCTGACGAGGATGTCGCGGGCCCGCCCGCCTCTGTGATCCGGGGGCGGGCGGGCTCACGAATTGACACGACGACGTCCACCGTGTCACGGTGGACGCAACACCAAGAGTTCCTTATAGGGGGGAAGGGGGGCGCTGTGTCTACAGGGGAGGTAGACCTTGCTCGCCTAACTGCATGTGAGCATGTCACGCGGGACCGCCCGGCAGGAAACTTCGGCATGGTCAACCGGACAGCCAGGCCATGCCAACTTAGTACCTCTTGACCTGGGGTTTATCTCACCGCATGGTCGCATGGTCGCATGGTCGAGCCGTCACACGACCACGCGGGGCCGATGAGTCTCCTTCTTTGAGTCGATCCGTCACAACTCCCGCCTCCGGCAGCAGAATCCCCCCCCTGGGGTAGGGCGGATGCAAGCCAGCCCGAGCGGTCAGACCGTGCGATTCCCCCTAGAGGCTCAGCCAGTCTGGGGCTCTGCCGTCTGCCACTCCCTCGCATCCGTCGGCTATGGCTCGCAGCTGGATAGCGATGTCGCGCAGAGAGTCAGAGTCGGCTACCGCGACGGTTTGGCCCTCATGCTGGACCAGCAGAGTCCATGTAACCGACGCACTGCCTACGCTCCATCGGCTGAGAGCCGCACCGTCGTTCAACTCGATCAGCGCGCCCCCTGCGTGCACCCACTCATCCGGGGCCGCGCCGTTGCCACCGTGCTCGTGCCAGTCGCCTGCGCACCAGTCCACAGGGCACGAGAAAGCGCGTCCCGTCCAACCCGCGTTGATAGTCATAGCGCGACCGCCTCGACCATCTCGCGGAGGCGTTCATCTGATATCTGGACGTACCTCTGGGTAGTGGATGCGGACGCATGGCCGAGCAACCGTTGCAGCGTAAACACGTCCCGGTTCATGCTGTACGCACGCGTCGCGAACGAGTGCCGCAACGCGTGCATCGTGACTCCCTCAGGGAGTAGCCTCCCGACTTGCTTGCCGACGTGCCGCGGTGTCATGTGCCTGCCCTCGCTGGAGGGGAAGAGGTAGCCGCCGTCGTCCGGATGCATTAGCGCTGCCAGCGAATCGGGGACGGGGATGCGGCGCACCTTCCCGCCCTTGCCGTGGACAGTGAGCCACCATCCCGCGCCCTCGCGCCGCAGGTCGGAGGCGTGTACTTGCGCGACCTCCGAGCGGCGCATACCGAGTTCGCAGCCCATCCGAAGCGCGAGCTTCCATCGTGGATCGTTGGTGGCTCGCAGCGCGGCGCGGTATTCGTCGTCGGTAGCAGGACGTGCCACGGGGTCGCCTGCTTTGACCTTGGGCATGACCTCTGTGGGATCGGCGTCCATCCGGCCAGTCGTCGCGGCCCACGTGAAGAATGCACGGAGTGAGGCGCGTTGGACGCGGCGAGTCTCGCGAGCCCATCGCGCATGTGCGGCCATGTAGTCGTGGATATCGTCCTGCGTCACGTCGAACGGTGGCAGGGACGCGTGAGCGCGCGCGAATGTCTCCATAGTTGCGAGGCGTGCCTGTACGGTCGTTGCCGCCGCGCCACTGCCGATCAGGTAGCGCCGCCATGCTGCCAAGGGTGCGCGCCACAATTCGGGAACCCCGAGCGCGCGCCCGGGTCCTGTCTTCCCAATCGTGCCGCGTCGGATCGGCTCGACGGTCGGATCATCTGCGATGCGACCTGCCGCCACGGCCCAGCGATAGAACGCCCGCAGCGAGTCCCTCAACGCCGCCACCGTCGAACTGCTCACTTGCCGCTGAATCCACAGCTGATAGTCGTCCTGCTCGACGTGCCACGGGGCGAGCCCTCCGCACGTCGCGGCAAATCGCTTGACGTGCTGGACTCTCCGGCGCACGGTCGCCTCAGCTATCCCCCGCGCGCGTTGCGCGCGCTCGAACCCTGCGACGGCATCTGACCATCGGTCATCCAAGGGATAGCTTGGCCGTCCCCCGTGGGCCTTCGTCGCGGCGAGTGATTCCATTTGTGGTCCCCGATCCCCTAGAGCGTGCGCAGACGTTAACACGACCTGCGGACGCGTGGACTCGCGTGGACTCGCGTGGACTCCGGGAGTGTCATTCGGTGCCAATCGGTGTCACGCCGTGTTAATGTGTTTCCGCGCCGGACCTCGGTTTTCCGCGGAAAGACGCGCCCCTCGCTGAGAGGGTCGGCAAGACTTCCAAACAGATGATGCGAGTTCGATTCTCGTCAGCCCCTCCGAACAGAGTCACCGAAGCCCCTCCCGCGTCTTCCGCGGGAGGGGCTTCGTCGTTGGCGACGGCTCCCCCGTGCGGCCGACCACCCTCAGCTTCTCCTCAATGCGGAAAGTCTGCGGTCGGGCTGAGCCGCGGCTGAGTCGACCCTGAGAAGCGCTCCCTAACCTCGCAGATGTGTCCACTCGGGCACAGACCTTGGGGGGTCCACATCATGCGCACGAAGATCTTCATCACCGCGGCTCTCGTCGGCGGGCTGGCGTTCGGCATCGCCGCTCCGGCCCAGGCGGCGGACGCCGCCTGCACCATCGACCGGGTGCTCGTCAGCGCCGCCAGCGAGGGTGCACCGGCCGTCTACGGTGAGGCATCCGTCCTCATCCCCGCGCGTGCCCCGTGGATCGAGCGCGTGCTCGTCTCCGCTGCGGTCGCGGAGGTGTCCCACGTCATCGCGCACCCCGCCCAGTACACCGAGCGGGTGGTCGTCGACACCGCTGCGGTTCCCGCCGTGCCGGCGGTCGACGAGGTCTCGCACATTGTGCGTCACCCCGCCGTCTCGACGGTCGTCCACCATGCGGCTGTCACCGCGGTGGTGCACCATGACGCCGTCACCTCGACCGTGCACCACCCGGCGGTCACGACGACCGACTACACGCGCTACTCCTGGATCGGAGGCAAGCGCGGCCCGCAGTCCGGTGAGACTCCCTTCACCACGCCGCGCAACTGGCAGGCCAACGGCAAGAAGTACGACGGCTCTGCCACCGGCGTCGTCCACCAGGGCAACGGCAACGGCTCCTACTTCTACTGGGCGGCCTCGGAGGTCGTCTCGAGTCCGGCGTGGGACGAGACCGTGACCGTCTCGCCGGCGTGGCACGAGACCGTCACCGTCTCGCCCGCGTGGGACGAGACGGTCGTGACCCCGGCCTGGGACGAGAAGGTCATCGATGTCGCGGCCCGTCCGGGCACGCCCGCCCAGCCCGAGATCAGCCACGTCGAGCGCGATCTCGTCAGCGAGGCGTACGAGGAGACCGTGATCGACGTCGAGGCGCGCGACGCCGTATACGAAGACGTCCTGCACCCTGCCGAGGACGCTGTCTACGGCGAGCGCGAACTCATCACGGAGGCCGTGCCCGCCGTCGCCGCGGTGTACACGGAGGTCGAGAACTGCGCGGAGGTCGTCGACGTCGAGGTGCCGACGGCGCTCCCGCTCGCAGACGCCACGGTCCCGACGGCACTGCCGCTCACCGACACCGCTCAGGGGGCCGGTTCGGGGGCCATGCCCGCAGCTCTCGCTCTGACCGGTGGGGGCGTCTCACCGCTCGTCCCGGTCGGCGCCGGCGTTCTCGTCGCCGGTGGACTCGCGGCTCTGCTGCTGCGGCGCCGTCGCACGCAGGACTGAGCTGCGCTCCGTCGAGGCCTGATCCAGACCGGGTCAGGCCTCGACCGCGTCCTCGTGGACCACCAGGTGAGCGCGGTAGGCCTGCGCATTGCGGATGATCCCCGCCCGCTCGTCGTCGCTCAGGGCGCGCCGCACCTTCGCGGGGACGCCTGCGACGAGCGACCCGTCGGGGACGACTGTTCCCTCGAGCACGACCGCTCCGCCGGCCACGAGGCATCCCGTCCCGATGACCGCACCCGAGAGCACGACGGACCCCATCCCGATGAGCGATCCGTCGCCGATCGAGCATCCGTGCACGACGGCGTTGTGGCCGACCGACACGTTCTCTCCGATGACGACCGGGTGGCCCGCGTCGACGTGCACCGACACGTTGTCCTGGAGGTTGCTGCCGGCACCCACCGTGATGGAGTCGCCGTCGCCGCGCAGGACGGCGTTGTACCAGACGGAGGCCCCGTCGTGCAGGGTCACGGCGCCGATCACCCGGGCTCCGGACGCCACGAATGCGCTCGGTGCGATGGCGGGCGTCTTCCCCGCGACGGACAGGATCGAGGCGTCTTCGGCGATCGTCATCTCCTCACTTTATGCCTGCGAAACGGCCGAGTGAGCCGAGCCTTCGCTTGCTTGCGGAATGCTCCGTGCTGAGTAGCGTTGACACCAGCAGACATCATCTGCCGATACGGAGGCGAGCGAACATGACCAAGACGCAGACAGTACCCGCGACCGCGACAGGCGCCGAGGCCGCCTCGGGAACCGCACAGTTCCTGAGCCCGCTGGTGCTCGGACTCCAGGCCCTCGCCGTGAACGGCAAGCAGGCTCACTGGAACGTCCGGGGCGCGAACTTCATCGCGATTCACGAGCTCCTCGACACCCTCGTGACCAACGCTCAGGGCGGCGCCGACCTCGCCGCGGAGCGCATCGTGGCCCTCGGACTCCCCGTCGACGCCCGCGTCGGCGCGATCGCCGAGAAGACGTCCACTGCGGTGCCCGCGGGCTTCACGCAGTGGGAGGACATGATCCGCTCCGTGATCGCCGACATGGACACCGTGATCGCCGACACGCAGGCTGCGATCGACGGCCTCGACGAGGTCGACCTCACGAGCCAGGACATCGCCATCGCGATCAAGGCGCAGCTCGAGAAGGACCGCTGGTTCCTCTTCGCGCACCTCGCCGCGTAACCGGACTGCAACGACGACGCCCCTCGGTCTCACGACCGGGGGGCGCCGTCGTCGCGAACGAGGTGAGGGCGATCAGGCGCTGTGGGTCACACGTCCGCCCAGGAGCGTCGCCAGGACGACCGTTGCGCGAAGGTCCGGCTCGGATGCCGTGAGGGGGTCGCGGTCGACGAGGACGAGGTCGGCGCGGGCGCCCGGTTCGATGGTCGCCGCCGCCGTCGAGCCGCCGTGGGTCGAGGCGTCCAGGGCCGTGGACGCATCGACGCCCTGGGCGGGCTGCCAGGCGACTCGCCCGTCTCGCGTGCGGAACACCGCCGCCGCCATCGCCGCCCAGGGGTCGAGCGGACTGACCGGGGCGTCCGAGCCGAACAGCAGATTGGCGCCCGAATCCGCGAGCGAGCGGAGCGGGTACGGCAGCGCCGTCTGGGTCGCCCAGATCGAATCCGTGAGATCGCGATCGTCCACCGCATGCTCTGGCTGCACGCTGGCACCGACGCCCAGGCGCGCGAAACGAGGGATGTCGGCGTGCGCGACCAGCTGCGCGTGCTCGATCGTTCCGGTCGCGCCGGTCACCGTGAACGCGTCGAGCGCATGACTGTTGGCGACGTCGCCGATCGCGTGGATGGCGCAGGCGAGACCGGCGCCGGTCGCGGTGGTCATGAGCTCCACCAGACGCTCCGGCGCGTAGGTCAGCATGCCGTGATTGTGCGGGTCATCGGGGTAGGCGTGCGAAGTGGACGCCGTCCGCGTGCCGAGGGATCCGTCGGTGATGACCTTGAGCGCTCCCACCCGGACGAGATCGGACGATGCTCCCCGCACCGGGTCTCCCGTGCGCAGGCCCTCGGCGACGGCGCGCTCGAGGTGGTCGGGATAGATGCCGAACTCGACGCGGAGGATGTCGAATCCTGCGTCGAGGCGCCGCGCCCACGACTCCTCGTTCCACGCCATGTCGAGGTCGACCACCCCGACGACGCCGCGGGACGCGGCATCGCGTGCCATTGCGGCGACGAGGGCATCGCCCACGAGCGGGTCGACGGCATTCAGGCGCCGGGAGATCTCGAAGGCCGGAGCCTCGCGGAGGAATCCGTCCGGTGAGGTGAAGCCCTCGCGGCGGAGCGCTGCCGAGTTGAGCCAGACGCTGTGCACGTCGGCGTTGATGAGGTAGGTCGGAACGTCGCCGGTCGCGGCATCCAGTGCCTCCAGCGATGGGATGTCGCGCCAGAACGCATCGCGGAACCCCGTGCCCACCCGGCGGCCGTCCGACAGCACCGGCGCGTCCCCCATGAGGCGGGCCGCGTGCGCGGCGGACTCGGCGTGGCCGAGTGCCGCGCGCTGCGCGACGAGAGCCCACTGCACCGTGTGGACGTGGTGGTCCCAGAGCCCCGGGACGAGCCACGCGCCATCGGCGTCGATCACCTCGCTGTGGGCGGGCATCGCGCCCGTCGGGGCGATGTCGGCGATCGCTCCGTCCGCGAGGAACACGTCGAACAGTCCCTCGTCGGGGAGGAAGGCCGCGGAGGGACCGGTGATGCGGGCACGCAGGATCGTGCCGATGGATGCCCCGATCACGGGCGCACCCGCGCATCCGCGGCGCGGCGCATCTCGTCGGCGAGGGCGCGGTTCGCATACGGGCCGTCGCCCGACAACTCCGCGATCACGGTCTCGACCACCTCCACGGGCTTGTTCTGGCTGAGTTTGCGCTTGGCGACCACCTTGGTGGGGGTGAGACGGAAGCCGACCGTGCCCTTCTCGAGCCGGTCGATGTACTCGGGGTCGTTGGGGGGTTCCCACATGAGGCGGGGTGCCGGCATCCGCGATTCGAATCGCTCCACGAGCCGATCCAGCACCCGCAGGTTCTCCTGCGGCGTCAGGAGCTCGGGGATGCCGGTGAGGTGGGCCGACACGAAGTTCCACGTCGGCACGGCCGTGACGTCGCCGTACCAGCCGGGAGAGACGTAGCCATGCGGCCCCTGCACGACCACGAGGAGCTCGCGCCCGCCCAGGCCGTGGATGAGGTCGTCCGGCTTGCCGACATGGCCGACGATCGTGAGGTCGTCGCGGTCGTCGTCCAGGAGCACCGCGTAGTGGGACGCGACGAGACCGTCCTCCGTGTGGCTGACGAGCGTCATCCAGGGATTCGCGTCGATCAGGCGACGGAGTTCGGCGACGTCGGTCATCGCGAAGCTCGGATTCTGGCGCATGCGGATCAGCCTACGAGGAACCTCAGGCCTGGCAGCTCGGGCACCAGTACAGCTTGCGGGTGGCGAGCTCCTCCATGACGATCGCGGTGCCGCACACCCGGCACGGCAGGCCGGTGCGGTGGTACACCCAGTGCCGGTCGTCGCGACTGGCCATGGCGGCACGCCAGGCATCCGGCTCGAGATCGTCCATCGTCATCATCTGGCCGGTCTCGACGCCGATCGAGAGCAGCCGCGTCCAGTCGCGCCACAGCTCGCGGACGATCTCCTCCGGTACGTCGCGCCCGGGCGTGTGGGGGTTGAGCCGCGCCCGGTAGAGCATCTCGGCCCGGTAGACGTTGCCGATGCCGCTCACGACGCTCTGGTCCATGAGCAGGAGCGCGATCGAGGTCGGCTTGCGCCGAACCACGGAGGTGAACCGCTCCTCCCCCTCGGCCGGATCGTCCACGAGGGGGTCGGGCCCGAGCTTCGCGATCGTCGCGAGCACCTCGTCCGGCGTCTGCAGCGCGCACGCGGTCGGACCCCTCAGATCGGCACAGGTGATGTCGGTGAGCAGCCGGAGACGCACTTGACCCACGGGCACGGGCGGCCATTCGCCGTCGTCCGACGCGAGGCCCTTCGTCTGCTCCGACATCCGCACACTCACACGCGTGCGACGCGGTGCGCCGATCGACGTAAGCGAGTTCTCCCCTGCGTCGTCCATCACGGGCGGACCATCGAGGATCGTGCCCCGCTGGTTCGTCTGGCCCATGCGACCGTTGGCGGAGGCGATCGTCGGATCGGCGACGATCTCCCCGGCGAAGTCCCATGCTCCGTACATGCCCAGATGCACACGCAGCCAGATGTCGTCGTCGAACTCGAGGAACATCTGCTTGCCGACGGCGCGGACGGATGTCGCGAGCCGTCCGTCGATCATCGCGGCGCCGTCGGCGAACCGGCCCTGCGGGCTGGACGCCGCGACCCGGCGACCGACGAAGTTGCGGTCGAACTGCCGGGCGATGCGGTGGACGGAATGACCCTCGGGCATCAGCCTGCTTCGGGGTCGATCGCGTCGATCGACTCGCCCCCGACGGGTGCACCGCCGTCGTCGGCCCGGACCGCGCGGGGATCGGGCTCGAGCGAGCCGTCGCGCTCGTAGGCGGCGATCTGACCGATGCGGCGGACGTGTCGCTCCTCGTCGGAGAACGGCGTCGCGATGAAGCGGTCGATGAAGGTGGTCACCTCGTCGAACGTGTGCTGCCGGGCCCCGATCGCGATCACATTGGCGTCGTTGTGCTCGCGGGCGAGCTCGGCCGTCGCGATGCTCCACACGAGCGCGGCGCGGACGCCGTGCACCTTGTTCGCCGCGATCTGCTCCCCGTTGCCGGACCCGCCGAAGACGACGCCCAGCGCGTCGATGCCGGAGTCCTGGTCGCGCACGACGGCCTGCGCCGCGCGGATGCAGAACGCGGGGTAGTCATCGAGGGCGTCGTACTCGAGCGGACCGTGGTCGATCACGTCGTGACCCGCTCCGGCGAGGTGATGCTGCAGCTGGGTGGAGAACTCGAGGCCCGCGTGGTCGGTCGCGATGTGGATGCGCATGGCTCAATCCTAGAATCGTGCGGCGATCGACCGATCGCTCACGGCGCGATGCCCGACGCGGCCGGCTTGAAGCCCGCGCGCACGTTCTCGCAGCACGCGGGTCGGCACACGTCGAACCAGGGTCCGAGGTCGGTGCGGTGCGGCCGCTCGGAAGCGGGAGTGCCGTCGAGCCGCTCGACGACGAGATCGATCAGACCGGAGACGTAGGCGGGATCGACCCCGGGCGTGGGGGTGCGGACGGCGCGGAGCCCGGCGGTCTCCGCGGCTTCGATGGCCTCGGTGTCGAGGTCCCACATGACTTCCATGTGGTCGCTGACGAACCCGAGCGGCACGATTACGACGGCCTGGACACCCTGCTCGGGAAGCGTCTCGATGACGTCGCAGATGTCGGGCTCGAGCCAGGGCTGCGACGGCGGGCCCGAGCGCGACTGGTACACGAGGTCCCAGGCGATCGACCCGGCGTCCGCGCGCTCGGCCGTCACGTCGGCCATGATGACCTCGCCGACGGCGCGGTGCTGCGCCGCATAGGCGCCCTCCTCGCCCCAGTCGACGTCGCGCGGGCCGGAGCGCTCGGCATCCTGCATCGGGACGCTGTGGGTGGAGAAGAGGACCCGGATGCCGTCGGCCGGGACGCCGTCGTCGAGGAACGCGGAGACCGCCTCCAGGACGCCCGCCGCGAACGGGGCGACGAAGCCGGGGTGGTCGAAGAACTGACGCACCTTGTCGATCGTGACGGTCTCGCCGAGTCCGGTGTCGATCAGCACACGGGCGAAGTCCTCGCGGTACTGCCGGCAGCTGGAGAACGAGCTGTACGCGCTGGTCGCGATCGCGAGGAGCGTCGTGTGGCCGGCGGACGCGGCATCCTGCACCGCTTCATCGAGGTACGGCGCCCAGTTGCGATTGCCCCAATACACCGGCAGTCGGATGTCGCGGCGGGCCAGCTCGTCTTCGAGGGCGGCCTTCAGCGCGCGATTGTGGTCATTGATCGGGCTCACGCCGCCGAAGTGGCGGTAGTGGTGGGCGACCTCCTCCAGACGCTCGTCGGGGATGCCGCGGCCGCGGGTGACGTTGCGGAGGAACGGGATGACGTCGTCCTGGCCCTCGGGTCCGCCGAAGCCCGCGAGCAGGAGTGCGTCGTAGGCCACCGGGACCTCGACGTGGGCGGGTCCGGCTGCCGCGGCGGCGGAGGCGAACAAGACCTGGGCGGACGGAGTGGAGGGAATCTGTTCGGCGGGGCACACGTACTCATCCTCGCACCGTCGACGCCCACGCAGGGCGACCGCGTAGGCTGGGCGGGTTGCCGTCGTCGCCATCCGCGCACGGCCGCGCCACCCGAACCAGAACCCACGGGAGCTCAGAAGTGCCTGGAGAGAACCTCACCCGCATCGAAGCGCAGGAGCGCCGCGCGATCGTCGACACGCAGTCGTACGAGATCGCGCTCGACCTCACGAAGGGCGCCGAGGTGTTCGGCTCCCGCTCCGTGGTGCGCTTCACCGCGACCGAAGAGTCATCGACCTTCATTGACCTCATCGCGCGCGACGTCCGCTCGATCGTGCTGAACGGCCGCGAGATCGACCCCGCCACCGCGTTCGCGGATTCGCGGATCGCGCTGGACGGTCTCGCCGCCGACAACGAGCTGATCGTCGACGCCGACTGCCTCTACACGAACACGGGAGAAGGACTGCACCGGTTCGTCGACCCCGTCGACGACGAGGTCTACCTGTACTCGCAGTTCGAGGTGCCCGACTCGCGTCGCGTGTACGCGGTCTTCGAGCAGCCCGACCTCAAGGCGACGTTCCAGTTCACGATCACGGCGCCCGAGCCGTGGAAGGTGGTCTCGAACTCCTCCACCCCGCAGCCGAAGGCGCACGGAGACGGATCCGCGACCTGGACCTTCGAGGCGACCCCGCGCATCTCGTCCTACATCACGGCCCTCGTCGCGGGCCCGTACGAGTCCGTGTTCTCCGAGCTCACCAGCGCCTCCGGCCGGGTCATCCCGCTGGGCGTGTACGCGCGCAAGAGCCTGTGGCAGTTCCTCGACAGCGACTACATCTTCGACAAGACGCGGAAGGGCTTCGCGTACTTCGAGGAGAAGTTCGACTACCCGTACCCCTTCGCGAAGTACGACCAGCTCTTCGTCCCCGAGTTCAACGCGGGCGCGATGGAGAACGCCGGAGCGGTCACGTTCACCGAGACGTACGTTTTCCGCAGCAAGGTGACGGATGCCGTCAAGGAGCGCCGCGTCGTCACGATCCTCCACGAGCTGGCCCACATGTGGTTCGGCGATCTGGTGACGATGAAGTGGTGGAACGATCTCTGGCTCAACGAGTCCTTCGCGGAGTGGGCGTCGACGATCGCGACGGCGGAGGCCACGGAGTGGACCGAGGCCTGGACGACCTTCAACGCGATGGAGAAGACCTGGGCGTACCGCCAGGACCAGCTCCCCTCGACGCATCCGGTCGTCGCCCAGATCAACGACCTCGAAGACGTGCAGGTGAACTTCGACGGCATCACGTACGCGAAGGGCGGCTCGGTCCTCAAGCAGCTCGCGGCCTGGGTCGGCATCGAGGAGTTCTTCGCCGGTGTGGCGGCGTACTTCAAGAAGCACGAGTGGTCCAACACGGAGGTCGGCGACCTTCTCGCCGAGCTCGAGTCGACCAGCGGCCGTGAACTCGCGTCGTGGTCGAAGAAGTGGCTCGAGACGGCGGGCGTCAACACCCTCGCCCCCGAGATCCGCGTCGACGACGCCGGCGTCATCCAGCGCTTCGCGATCGTCCAGACGGCCCCGGCCGACTACCCCACGATCCGGCCGCACCGCCTCGGAGTCGGCTTCTACAGCCTCACCGAGGGCGAGCTCGTGCGTGTGCACCGCATCGAGATCGACGTCGACGGCGACCTGACGGAGGTTCCCGAGCTCAAGGGCATCGCTCGACCCGACCTCGTGCTCCTCAACGACGAAGATCTCGCCTACGCCAAGATCCGCCTCGACGAGCGTTCGCTGAAGACGGCGATCGCCCACCTCGCGAAGATCAGCGACCCGTTGGCCCGGTCGCTGGTGTGGGGCGCGGCATGGGATCAGACTCGCGATGCCGAGGCGTCCGCCTCGGACTACATCGACCTCGTACTGCGCAACATCGGCGCCGAGAGCGAGTCGACCACCGTCCGCACGACGCTGGCCCAGCTGCTGCTCGCCGCGAACTCCTACGTCGCGCCCGACACGCGCGACGCGAGCCGCGAGAAGGTCGCCGACGCGCTGTGGGCGCTCGCCCTGGCCGCCGAGGCGGGCAGTGACAGCCAGCTGCAGTTCGCGACGTCGTTCGCGAGTGTGGCCTCCACCCCCGCACAGTGGCAGACCGTCCGCGCTCTGCGCGACGGCGAGACGACTCTCGAGGGCCTCGAGATCGACACCGACCTGTCGTGGGCGCTTCTCGTCTCCCTCGCCGCCGGCGGCGTCGTCACGGTCGCCGACATCGATGCGGCACTCGACGCAGACAACACCGCGAAGGGCGGCGAGTTCGCCGCGCAGGCGAAGGCCGCACTGCCGACCGTCGAGGCGAAGCGCACGGCGTGGGACTCGCTCATCGAGAACGACGATCTGCCGAACACGATCGTCCGCGCGGCGGCTGCCGGCCTGGTGCACCCTTCGGGCCGCGCCGCGCTGAACGAGTTCGTCCAGCCCTACTTCGACATGCTGCTGCCCGTGTGGGAATCGCGCTCGTACCAGATCGCGCAGTACCTCATCGTGGGTCTGTACCCCGCGGCGCTGGCCGACCTGCCGCTGCGCGACGCGACGCGCGGCTGGCTCGCCGCGCACGGCGATGCTCCTGCTGCGCTGCGCCGCCTCGTCAGCGAGAACCTCGCCGGCGTGGAGCGCGCCCTGGCGGTGCAGGAGCGCGACGCCGAGTAGGCGCTGAGCTCCGACCGGCCCGCCACCCGACCAGGGTGGCGGGCCGGTCGCCGTTTCGCCGGCACCGGGTGGGAGCTCGGCGCACAGCGACTGCGGAGGCATCCGTCGTTAGGATCGTGACGATGCGATTCACAGACGGAACGGGAACAGACGCCACGTCGACCACGCCGATCGACTGGAACGTCGTGTGGGCGAACGTCCTGGGGTTCCTCACCGAGACCGGGTTCACGATTCTCGCCGTGTTCCTGATCATCATCGGGGCGGTGCTCCTCTCCTGGATCCTGCGGCGCCTGATCGCGCGCGTCGTCAATCGCATCGTGTCGGGTGCGAAGGACAAGGCCAACGTCGACGACACGCAGGCGCTGGAGCGATCGCCGCTCGCGCAGGTGCGTCTCGTGCAGCGCACGCGCACGCTGGGCTCGATCCTCACGAACGTCTCCAACGTGACGATCGTGATCGTCGCCATCATCCTCATCGTGTACCGGATCAACTCCGACATCATCGGATCCTTCACGCTGCTGACGGCGGCGATCGGCGCGGGGCTCGGCTTCGGCGCGCAGAACATCGTCAAGGACGTGCTCAACGGCATCTTCATCGTCGCCGAGGACCAGGTCGGCATCGGCGATGTGGTCGACCTCGGCCTCGCCACCGGCGTCGTCGAGTACGTGAGCGTGCGCGTCACGCACGTCCGCGACGTCAACGGCACCCTGTGGTACGTGCGCAACGGCGAGGTCCTGCGTATCGGCAACATGTCGCAGGGCTGGTCGCGCGTCATCATCGACCTCGCGGTGCCCGTCGACGCCGACATCGAGGAGGTCGAGACCGCGATGCTCGAGGCGGCCAAGGGACTTCAGAAGGATCCGAAGTGGCGCACGCGCGTCATCGAGAAGCCCGAGGTCTGGGGACTCGAGTCGGTGTCGGGCGACGCGCTCGTCATCCGCCTCGTGATGAAGACCCGCGCGAACGCGAAGGACGACGTGGCGCGCGAACTCCGGATGCGTCTCAAGCACGCGATCGACGAACTCGGCCTCACGCTCCCCCAGCTCAACTCGATCACACTCTCGGGTCTCGAGGGCGCGCAGCGCGTCCGCGGTGCGAACCCGCCGCGCACCAAACCGCAGCCCGTGACCACCGTCGTGCCGTCCAACCCGGTGTGGAAGCCGAAGCGGGGCTTCAAGAAGACGGATGACGCGACCACCCGCACTCCCCCTCCCGACGAGAGCACGCCGTGACCGACGCGACCCCCGTGAGCTTCTACGACGAGGTCGGCGGGCACGAGACGTTCGCACGACTCGTCGCCTCCTTCTATCGCGGTGTGGCCCAGGACGAGGTCCTGAAGCCGATGTACCCCGAAGAGGATCTCGGGCCCGCCGAGGTGCGTCTGCTGATGTTCCTCGAGCAGTACTGGGGCGGACCGACGACCTACAGCGAGCAGCGCGGACACCCCAGACTGCGGATGCGGCACGCGCCGTTCGCTGTGAACCCCGACGCACGCGACCGCTGGCTCGCGCACATGCGCGCGGCGGTCGACGAGCTCGACCTGTCTCCGCTGCACGAGGCGACGCTGTGGGACTACCTGCAGCGCGCCGCGCACGCGATGGTCAACACGTTCGAGCCCACCGGAATCGGTCCGGCCGCGGCCGGCCGCGGTACGACATCCCTCCCCGTCACCGCGCAGCCGCGGGCCGACACCCTCCCCTCACCCCCCCCCCCCCCCCCCCCCCCCGAAGCGACGAAGGAGTCGTCCATGCCTCCCGCACCCTCGACCCACGCGGCCGACGTCCTCGTGATCGGCTGGGGCCTCGCCGGCCTGGTCGCCGCCTCCGAGGCCGCCGCCGTCGGCAAGCGCGTCGTGATCGTCGATCAGGAGCCGCGCACCAACCTGGGCGGACAGGCGTGGTGGTCGTTCGGCGGCCTCTTCTTCATCGACTCCCCGGAGCAGCGCCGCTTCGGCATCAAGGATTCGCTCGAGCTCGCGCGTCAGGACTGGTTCGGCTCGGCCGGCTTCGACCGCGACGAGGATGCCTGGCCGAAGCAGTGGGCCGAGGCGTACCTGGACTTCGCGAACGGCGAGAAGCGCGCGTGGCTCCGGGAGAAGGGCATGGGATTCTTCCCGGTGGTGGGCTGGGCGGAGCGCGGCGGCTATACCGCGATCGGCCCCGGCAACTCCGTCCCGCGGTTCCACATCACGTGGGGCACGGGGCCGGGGATCGTCGCCCCGTTCCAGGCCGCCGTCGAAGAGGCCGAGGCGAGCGGTCGCATCACGATCCTCCCTCGCCATCGCGTGACGGGCCTGACGACGGTGGACGGCACGGTCGCCGGCGCGGTGGGCGACATCCTCGCGCCGTCCGGCTCACCGCGGGGCTCCGCGACGTCGCGGGAGGTGGTGGGATCGTTCGAGATCACCGCCGCGGCGACCATCGTCTCCTCCGGCGGCATCGGCGGAAGCCACGACCTCGTCCGCGCGCACTGGCCGGAGCGCCTCGGCACGCCCCCGCAGACCATGCTGACGGGCGTTCCCGCGTTCGTCGACGGCTCGATGCTCGCCCTCACCGAGCAGGCCGGTGCACGGCTCATCAACGGCGACCGGATGTGGCATTACGTCGAGGGCATCCAGAACTGGGATCCGATCTGGCCGGACCACGGCATCCGGATCCTCCCGGGGCCGTCGTCCGTGTGGCTCGACGCGACCGGCGCGCGACTCCCGGTCCCGCTGTTCCCGGGCTTCGACACTCTCGGCACTCTCGCGCACCTGCGGCAGACCGGGCACGACCATTCCTGGTTCGTCCTGTCGCAGCAGATCATCGAGAAGGAGTTCACCCTGTCCGGGTCGGAGCAGAATCCCGACCTGACCGGCAAGGACCTTCCGCTCCTGGTGAAGTCGCGGCTCGGCAAGGGGGCCGCCGGACCCGTCCAGGCGTTCATGGACAACGGAGCGGACTTCGTCGTGCGCGATGATCTCGAGAGTCTCATCGCCGGGATGAAGGCACTCCCCGGCGGCGACGTCCTCGACGGAGACCGCGTGCGCCGCGAAGTCGAGGCGCGGGATCGCGAGATCGACAACGACTTCACGAAGGACGCGCAGATCGCGATGCTGCGCTCGGCACGGTCGTATCGCGGCGACAAGCTCATCCGCACCGCGACTCCGCACCGCATCCTCAGCCGGGATTCCGGTCCCCTCATCGCCGTCAAGCTGCACGTGCTGACCCGCAAGTCGCTCGGCGGAATCGAGACCGATCTGTCCGGCCGTGCGCTCGGTGCGGGCGGGACGGCCGTTCCAGGGCTCTACGCCGCGGGTGAAGCCAGCGGATTCGGCGGCGGCGGCGTGCACGGATACCGTGCGCTGGAGGGCACGTTCCTGGGCGGATGCCTGTTCTCCGGCCGTGTCGCCGGGCGGGCCGCCGCCGCGGCGGTGTGAGGTGGCCTAGGAGCGAGCGCGACCCGTGGTTCGCACCTCGGTGAGCCCCGAGCGCTGCGGACCGCGCACGAGCACGTGACCGCGGGCGAACGACAGTCGCGTCCACGCTCCGGCGGAGCGCACCTGCGCCTCCTCTTCGCCGACGATGAATCCCAGCCCGAACGCGGCGAAGGCGGCGCCCAGCGGAAGGTCGTCGAGCGCGGCATCCGGAACGCCCCAGACCGACGCCCGCACGCTGCGCACGACGTCTTCGCCGGGGTTCTGGGGCATCGATTCGGCGACGGCGGCGATCCCCCACTGCGCCCGCGACGCGAGGACGGACGCGAGGATCCCGCCGACTCCGCTCCAACCGCCGCGCGGAGGCGAGATGCCCGCCCACGCCGGCGCGAGGCCGGTGTCCGGGAGGACGAGAGCGCGCGCGTCATCCGCGTCGAGCGAGAGCAGCGACGCATCGACCACGACGTCGCACACGAGCTCGGGGTCCACCGGAAGCATCCGCATGCCCAGCACGGTCGGCGTCGCGTCGAGCAGGCCGCGAGGAGCGAGCGGTGCCGAGGTCATGACGAGGATGCCCTCGGCGGCGCGCAGGCGCACGGCGCCGTCACCGAGGTGACGCGAACGGCTGGCGAAGGTGAGCGCATCGGCGGCGGCGTGGGGGTCTGGGAAAAGGAGGCGCTCCGACATCCGCTCTAAACTACCAAGGGGCGGCGCGACTTCCCCCGTGGCGCCAGATGAGGAGACCCGGTGACCGACGACGCGAGCGGCGAATACGACCCCATCGCCGCCCTGCTGGCGGTTCTCGACCTCGCCGACAACGACGCGCGCACGACCGAGGACATCTTCACGGGCGTGTCGCAGTCGATGCCGCTCGGACGCGTCTACGGCGGCCAGGTGCTGGCCCAGTCCATCGTTGCCGCTTCTCGCACGCTCCCCGAGGGTCGCTCCGTCCACTCGATGCACGGCTACTTCCTCCGGCCGGGCGATTCGTCAACGGGACTCACCTTCTCGGTCGACCGCATCCACGACGGCCGCTCGTTCTCGACCCGGCGGACCCAGGCCTTCCAGGAGGGCGTGCCGATCTTCTCGATGATCGCGTCGTTCCAGGACGAAGACCCGGGGATGGAGCATCAGACGCCCATGCCGGCCGACATCCCCGGTCCCGAGGACCTCTCGGACGATGAGGACCACCTCAGCGGTCTGCACCCGATGTCGAAGCGCCTGTTCGCCGAGCGACCGGTCGATGTGCGCCACGTCACCAAGCCGATCTACCTCACGGTCGAGGGCGAGCACGTGCCGCATCAGGCGGTCTGGATGCGCACCCGTCGCCGGCTGCCCGACGATCCCCTCACGCACCGCGCCGCCCTGGCGTACCTCAGCGACCTGACGATCCAGGAGTCCGTCCTGCGCGCGCACGGCGTGCCGTGGGCGACGCCGGGACTCAAGGTCGCGAGCCTCGACCACGCCATGTGGTGGCATCGACCGGGCCGGGTGGATGACTGGATGCTCTACGTGCAGGAATCGCCGAACGCTCTCGGCGGTCGCGGTCTGGCTACGGGGCGCATCTACTCGCGCGAGGGCGCGCTTCTCGCGACCGTCGCGCAGGAGATCATGGTGCGGGTGCCCGACCCGGTGTCGGCGGACCGACCGGACGAGGCGAGGGGCTGACCCGCCGACGCCTCAGCGCCGGTGGCCGTAGACGATCGGATCGCCGATGTACGGCTCCCACACGGCCCGCTCCTCGGAGCTCAGCCGGAGCGGACGACCCGTGCGCGCATCCACCTTCACGATGATGGTCGTCGCACGCGCGTAGACGGTCTGCCCGCCCGCGGCCGCGGCGGTTTCGAGCGGACTGCAGACCTCGTAGCAGACCTCGACGCTGGAGCCCCCGAGCGAGCCGAACCACAGCTGCACGTCGAGCGGATGCCGCTGGTACGGCACGGGAGCGAGGTACTCGATCTCCTGGCGGGCGATGAGCGTGAGCACGCCGCTCTCGATGCTGGCATCGAGGACCGCCGTCGCCGGCGCCGTCTCGCCCTCCTGCGGCTCCCAGAACACGCGCACGCGCGCCTCTTCGAGGAGCTTCAGCATCGAGGTGTTGTTGACGTGGTTGTACGCATCGAGATCGCCCCAGCGGAGCGGAATCGGCACGTGCAGGCGTCGGTCGTGCGGGGTCTCGTCAGTCACGTGTGAGCTTGCGGTACGTCGAGCGGTGCGGCTTCGCCGCATCCGCACCGAGGCGGACGATCTTGTTCTCCTCGTAGGCCTCGAAGTTGCCCTCGAACCAGTGCCAGTGGTCGGGGTTCTCGTCGGTGCCTTCGTACGCCAGGATGTGGGTCGCGATGCGGTCGAGGAACCACCGGTCGTGCGTGATGACCACGGCGCAGCCCGGGAACTCGAGCAGCGCGTTCTCGAGCGACTGCAGGGTCTCGACGTCGAGATCGTTCGTGGGCTCGTCGAGGAGCAGCAGGTTGCCGCCCTCCTTCAGCGTCAGGGCGAGGTTGAGGCGGTTCCGCTCACCGCCGGACAGCACTCCCGCCTTCTTCTGCTGGTCCGGCCCCTTGAAGCCGAACTTCGAGACATAGGCGCGGGACGGGATCTCGACCTTCCCCACCGTGATGATGTCGAGCCCGTCGGACACCACTTCCCACAGAGTCTTGTTTGGGTCGATGTTCGCGCGCGACTGATCGACGTAGCTGATCTTGACCGTCTCGCCGATCTTGAGATCGCCGCCGTCGAGCGGCTCGAGACCGACGATCGTCTTGAACAGCGTCGTCTTTCCGACACCGTTGGGGCCGATGACCCCGACGATCCCGTTCGGCGGAAGGCTGAAGGTGAGGCCGTCGATCAACGAACGACCGTCGAACCCCTTCTGCAGCTTCTTGGCCTCGATCACGATGCCGCCCAGGCGCGGGCCCGGCGGAATCTGGATCTCCTCGAAGTCGAGCTTGCGCGTGCGATCCGCCTCGGAGGCCATCTCCTCGTAGCGAGCAAGACGGGCCTTCGACTTGGCCTGGCGACCCTTCTGGTTGGACCGCACCCAGTCCAGCTCCTCGGCGAGACGCTTCGCGAGCTTGGCGTCCTTCTTGCCCTGGACCGCGAGGCGCTCGGCCTTCTTCTCGAGGTAGGTCGAGTAGTTGCCCTCATAGGGGATGAGCCGTCCGCGGTCGACCTCGGCGATCCATTCCGCGACGTTGTCGAGGAAGTACCGGTCGTGGGTGATCGCGATGACGGCACCGGTGTACTTCTGCAGATGCTGCTCGAGCCACAGAACGCTCTCCGCGTCGAGGTGGTTGGTCGGCTCGTCGAGGAGGAGCAGGTCGGGCTTCTGGAGAAGGAGCTTGGCGAGGGCGACGCGGCGACGCTCACCACCGGACAGGTTGGAGACGGCAGCGTCGGCCGGCGGGGTGCGGAGGGCGTCCATGGCCTGCTCGAGCTGTGAGTCGAGGTCCCACGCATCGGCGGCGTCGATCTCCTCCTGAAGCACGCCCATCTCGGCCAGGAGGGCGTCGAAGTCGGCATCGGGCTCGGCCATCAGGGCGGAGATCTCGTTGAAGCGATCCAGCTTTGCCTTGATCGCGACACCGTCCTGGATGTTCTCCAGAACGGTCTTCGAGTCGTCCAGCTCGGGCTCCTGCATCAGGATGCCGACCGTGAAGCCCGGCGAGAGCTTCGCCTCGCCGTTGGAGGGCACGTCGAGACCCGCCATGATCTTGATGATCGTCGACTTGCCCGCCCCGTTGGGACCGACCATGCCGATCTTCGCGCCGGGCAGGAACGACATCGTGACGTCGTCGAGGATCAGCTTCTCGCCCACGGCTTTGCGCGCGCGGACCATGGAATAGATGTATTCGGCCACTGTTCTGAACCACTCCTCGGTGTCGAAACCCAACGGCCAAGCCTACCCACCGCGGGCCAGGCGTTCGCGCGTCCTTCCTTCGCCGCGCCCGCCGGACGACGTCGGAGCGTCGGGACGGAGCCGGCGGTCACCAGTCGATGGGCCGCGTCTGCCCGATGAGGCACAGGTCGGGCTCCAGCACGGCGGCCGTGGTCGTGAACGGCGCGCCGGTGGCGGGACCGACCTGTCCGATGAGGCACTCGTCGCCCCACCGCACGGAGAACTGGATGCTCTCGGCCGGATTGCCGACCGTCGACAGGTCTTGAGTGACCTGCATCGCGCTCTTGTCGAACCCCGCTGCGGTCAGAGCATCGACGTACGCCCGGCCCTGCGCCTGCTCGGGCGTCGCCCACACGGCCTCCACGATGCTCGTGAAGAACGGCAGGTTCTCTTCAGCGGTGCCCTCGGGCATCAGAGCCGGGCCCGATGCCGTGGTGGTCGACGACGCGGACGGCTCGGGCGACGTTGCGGTCGTCGGCGAAGTCGAGGTCTCGGGGGCAGTGCCTGTGCACGCTGCGAGGGTCAGCGCGAGAGCGGCGAGTCCTCCGACGACGACGGATCGCGCGGACGGCGACAGCTCGGGACGACGACTCACGGGTCGAGTCTATTGCCGACGCCCCGAGCGGACGCCGAGAGCGCGCGCCGTCAGTAGGGGGTGTCCGCTCCGACGAGGACCAGCGGCCGGTGCGCCTCGTCGCTATCGGCCACGTCATCGCCGCCATCGTCCTGCCCGCCGTCGGGAGCTTCCCATGGCGACGGACCCCCCTCGGCGGTGTTCCACGCGGGTGCAGGAGTCTCCCCGGCGGACCAGGACTCAGCCGCCTGGGTGCGCACGGGCCCCGTGTGCTTCTCGAACGTCGTCGTCCCCCAGAGCAGGTCATGGCCGATCGCGTCCGCATCGATCTCGACGGCTGTGCCGCGGGCCGTTCCGTTGTCCCAGTTGCGCACCCTCAGCTTGCCCGTGAGCACGACCCGGTCTCCCTTGCGGAGCGATCGGAAGGCGTGCTGCGCGAGACTTCGGAACGCGGAGACGGAGTACCAGTTCGTGTGCGCCTCGACCCACTGGCCGGTGGCTCTGTCGAAGCGCCGTTGGCTGCTCGCCACGCGGAACGTCGTGACGGCGATGCCTGCCGCGGTCTGCCTGTGCTCGGGGTCGCCTGCGATGTTGCCGATGACCGTGATGGTGTCGCTCATTGCGCATCCTCTCTCTGTGTGTGCGGGAAGTCGCTCCCGTGGTTGCGTCGGTGCCCGCGTGCCCGGCGGGCACCGACGCGTTCTCAGAGTGCGGGCGGAAGCGCACGTGCTCTGCCCGCACGGATCGTGTGGTGGACATCGCGCGCGACGAGGCTTCTGGGGAGGAATCGCCGACGTGACCAGGGCAGACTCCGCATGGGCGATGTCGGAGGTCGCACATATCTTCGAATCAGAAGGGAGCAGTCATGACACTTCTCGCCGCCCACACGTCCACCACACCGCAGCTGCACCGCGCAGCACCTCTGCGCCTCGCCGGAGCCGGGCCTGCGCTCTGGCGCGTCGTCGATCCCGGCGGTCGGGTCATCGGCCATCTCCAGAGCGTCGCGCACGCTCAGGGTGTGCGCTACCGAGCGCGGCGCTTCCATGCCGCATCACGCACGTTCCGCGATCTCGGCGACTTCTGGTCGGCGGACGACGCCGTCGACTGCCTCAGATTCGCTCGCTGAGGCGCGTCGTGGTCACACCACCGCTTCGAAGGCGGAGACGAGGGAGACGGGCGCCCCGCTCCGCACCCGCGGCCATGCCTCCGCGAGCACGTCTACCGCGCGCACGAGATCGTCGGGGGGTGATGTGAAGGGCATGCGGAGGTGGCGTTCATGCCCCCCGTCCACCGCGAACCGGGGTCCGGCCGACAGGAGCACTCCACGCGATCGCGCTTCCATCACGAGGGCCGAGCTCAGTGGCGCGTCGAGCTCGATCCAGAGCGACACACCGCCGTGGACGTGCGGGACGCGCCATTCGGGCAGCCGGAGTGCGAGCGCGGACGCCGCCGCGTCGCGCCCCGAACGGAGCACGTGGGAGCGCTGTGCCGCGATCTCGTCGAATCGCGAGAAGAGCTGCGTCGCCACAGCCTGCTCGAACTCGGGGGTGCCGAGATCCTGCACCGATCGGGCCGCGATCAGCCGCCGCACGAGATCGGCCTCGGCCCGGATCCATCCGATGCGCAGGCCGCCCCACACCGTCTTGCCTAGCGAGCCGATCCGCACCATGCTGCGGGGATCCGCGTCCGCGAAGCCGCGGTCCACGCGTCCGCGATCGATGTCGAGATCGGCGGTCGTCTCGTCGAGCACGAGGATGGTCCCGGCGCGATCAGCCGCGCGCCGTATCGAGCTGCGCTCCTCGGGAGTCATTGATCTGCCCGTCGGGTTCTGGAAGTCGGGCATCAGGTACGCGACAACGGGGAGGGTGCGGGCGAACGCCTGCTCGGCACGATCCAGATCCCACCCGTCTGCCGTCGTTACCGGAACCCCCACCAGCCGCGCGCCGGCGCGCCGCAGAGCCTCCGCGGCGTGCGGATACGTGGGCGTCTCGATCAGCGCACGGTCCCCCCTGCCGAGGAGCACCGAGGCCAGCAGATGGATCGCGGACTGGGCGCCCGTCGTCACGAGGATCTCCGACGGCGACGTCGGGATCCCTCGGTCCTCGTAGTGCGCAGCGATCGCCTCGCGCAGTTCGCGCCTGCCCAGGATGTCGTATCCCGACCGCGACACCAGCGCGGCCGACGAGCCGGCGACATCGGCGATGACACCCGCCAGTCCCGGCCACGCAGGCGGACTGGCCTGCTGCAGGTCGATCGCACCATCGCCCTCCAGGACGCGACCCAGTTCGCGGCCCCGGAGGGGAAGGGTGACGCTCCCCGAACCGCGCAGGCTCGAGATGTGCTCGGTGTCGCGCAGGCTGCGGTACGCCGCGGCGACGGTGCTGCGACTCACGTGGAGAGCCGCGGCGAGCTCGCGCTCGGCGGGCAGAGCGGTCCGCGGCGCAAGCCGATTGTCGAGGCACAGCAGACGGATGCCGTCGGCCAGCGCTTCGTACGCCGGCTCCCGGGTACGCCAGCCACCCAGCGCCAGAGTGAGCGCGCGTGCGGAGATTCGCGAGTCCATCCAGCCAGAATACGCAGATTGGACCGGAACGACCTAGCCAATCATGCGATTGGATATCGACATGACTCGCCGCGTCCTTCAACTGCTGATCGGTCTCGTGCTCTACGGCACGGGGTGCGCGCTGACGATCGAGGCCGGACTCGGGGTCGATCCGTGGACCGTGCTCGCACAGGGTGTCTCGGTCCGCACCGGGATCGGCATCGGATGGGTGACCAATGTTCTCGGGTTCCTCGTGCTCCTGCTGTGGATCCCGCTGCACCAGCGACCGGGCGTCGGCACGATTGCGAACATCCTGCTCGTCGGCACCAGCCTGCAGGCCACGCTCACGGTGGTTCCCCCCGTCACCGGACCTTTCGCTCAGGTCGCCGTTCTTCTGAGTGGGATCCTCCTCGTGGCGATCGCCTCCGGACTCTACATCGGTGCGCGCTTCGGTCCTGGTCCGCGAGATGGGCTCATGACCGGCATGCACGCACGGCTCGGGTGGCCCATCTGGACGTGCCGTGCCCTCGTCGAGATCTCCGTGCTGATCATCGGCTGGATCCTGGGCGGCACCGTGGGGATCGGCACGGTGCTCTTCGCCGTGCTCATCGGTCCGCTCGTGCATGTCGCGCTCCCCCTCCTCGACACCCAGCGGGACGGGAAGCGCTCGACACGTCCGACCTCGGACGCGGATGCCCCGGAGGCTCACCCCGCTGACGCACGCCCCGCCGACCCGCGGCTCGCCGACGAACCCGACGCAACCGACGAGTGCGAAGAGTCCGCCAGATCCACACTCCGCCCCCCGCGCGCCGCGCGGCGACCGAGGGCTCGGGACTCGGCCGCGCCAGCATCCTGAGCGCTCCGCCGACAACGCGGGACGATCAGGTCATCCGCGCTTCGACTCGCCGTCGCTCAGTGCTCGCGGAACTCCGGCCAGTCGGTGCCCGGCTTGAGGTGCGAGAACAACGCGTTCTTCGCGATCTCCATGGACGGGTAGGCGCCGAGAGCGGCATCCGCCCCCGCCATCTTCACCGAATAGTCCTCGCCGTGCTTCTCGATCGTTCCGACGGCCCCGGACGGCCCGTACGCGACCCAGAGGCGGCGTGTCGTCGTGTTCGACATGGTGAGACTCCTTCCAGACTCCCCCGGTGACTCGTGTGCGACGTTACGCCCGCTCCGACGCATCCGCCAGGGCAGACGTCGTGGCTGCGTCCGGTCGCGGTCGACTACTCGGCGCTCCGTCGTGCACGACACGAGTGTCTGTGGCGCTTCCGCATTCCACGGGCGCATCCGCGCCGTGTCCGGCTCTCGTGGATCGATAGACTGGAACGACCTTCCCTCCGTAGCTCAGGGGACAGAGCAAGCGGTTTCTACCCGCTTGGTCGGGGGTTCGAATCCTCCCGGGGGGGCTGTGCGCGATGGATGCCACGACCACCGGCCGGGCCGTCGGACCCCGTCTATAGGATGAACTCATGGTGGGCGCTTCTGAGAACGACCGGCTCGTGTGGATCGACTGCGAGATGACGGGCCTCGACCTCGACGCCGACGAACTGGTCGAGATCGCGGTCGTCGTGACGGACTTCGAGCTGCGGCTCCTCGATCCGGGCTTCCAGGTCGTGATCAAGCCGGATGACTCCGCCCTCGAGCACATGAACGACTTCGTCCGGGAGATGCACACGGCCTCGGGACTCATCGAGGAGATCCCCCACGGCGTGAGCGCCGCCGAGGCCGAGTTCCTCGCTCTGGAGTACATCCAGCGCTTCGTGCCCCAGGAGGGCAAGGCTCCACTGGCGGGCAACACCATCGGCACCGACCGCATGTTCCTGGCCAAGTACATGCCGCGCATCGATCGCTGGCTGCACTACCGCAACGTCGACGTCTCCAGCGTCAAGGAGCTCTCGCGACGCTGGTATCCCCGCGCCTACATTCATGCGCCCGCCAAGGGAGGCGGCCACCGCGCCCTCGCCGACATCCTCGAGTCGATCCGCGAACTCGGCTACTACCGTCAAGCCGTGTTCGTGCCCCAGCCCGGTCCGACGAGCGATGGGGCACGCGCCGTCGCCGCCTCCGTCGTGTCGTCGTTCGGCCCCGTGGTGTGAGATAATCTTCTGGTTGCCCGCGCGAGCGGGAGACATGGTGGGTATAGCTCAGTTGGTAGAGCGCGGCCTTGTGGTGGCCGATGTCGCGGGTTCGAGCCCCGTTACTCACCCCAATACGAACGCCTCTCGCGGCGTGAGGACGACATGATCGAGATGGATGCCGAGGCCTTCGAAGCCCTGGTGATCGATGAACTCGATCGTCTGCCCGACGACATGGTCGATGGTCTCGACAACGTCATCTTCGTGGTCGAGGAGCTTTCGGAGGACGGCGGCATCGACCTGTTCGGTCTCTACGACGGATGGGCGCTCACCGAACGCGACCGGTACGGGGTGGGAGAGCTCCCCGACCGGATCATCGTCTACCGTGCTGCCCATCTGGCCGCGTGCGACACGGAGGAAGAGCTCCGCGATGAGGTGCACACGACACTCGTACACGAGATCGCGCACTTCTACGGCATCGACGACGAGCGGCTGCACGAATTGGGGTGGGCATGATGGCAGGCGTCGCCACTCCGCGGATCGACGAGGATGTCCGACTCGATGAGTCTCCTGCCCCCGATGCGACATGGCAGACGGTCGTCTGGGACGACCCGGTGAACCTCATGAGCTACGTGACCTATGTCTTCCGGCAGTACTTCTCGTTCCCTCGCGACGTCGCCGAGCGCCTCATGCTGATGGTGCACCACGAGGGCTCAGCCGTCGTGGCCGAGGGCGCCCGCGAGCAGATGGAGCTCCACGCGCAGGCGATGCACGACTACGGCCTCTGGGCCACCGTTCGAAAGGCACCTCAGTGACCGACCGCACCGTCGTCGTCGAACTCGCCCGCATCGAAGCCGCACACCTCGCCGGCCTCGTGACGCAGTTCTCCGAGCTCCTGGCCGACACCGAGGAGTCCGTACACGACCCCGCAGTCGCGCGGCTCGCTCCGGATGCCTATACCGATGACGCCGACGCAGCGACCGAGTTCCGCGAACTCACCCAGGACGACCTCCTCGACCGCCGGCGCGACGACGCGGCCGTCGTCATGGCGTCGCTCAGCGACGTCGCCGTGCTCGCGGACGACGCGACGCAGGATCAGCAGACGGAGGCCGTCACGGTTCTGCTCGATCCCGCCACTGTCCAATCGTGGCTGCGCACCCTCGCGGCGATCCGCCTCGTCATGGCCTCGCGTCTGGGCGTCGACACCCACGACGACCACGACGCGGACGATCCGCGCTTCGGCATCTACGACTGGCTCGGCTACCGCCTCGACGGCCTCGTCAGGGCGCTGGAGGACTGAGCAGCGCTACGGCACCGCGAGCACGTGCGTCGCGTGAGTCGCGGGCTCGTCACGAGTGAGGTGACGTTCCTCCTGCTCCGCCCAGCGGGTCCAGTGCGGGCGGTAGGTCTCGCCGTCGCGGTCGAGCGCGCGCCGTTTGCGCGACGCGGCCGGTGAGTCGAGCCAGACGCGCACATCGCTCAGGCGGGCCGTGACAGGCGTCAGAATGCCGGATCCTTCGATGACGAGCGGCAACGAAGGATCGACCGCGTGCGCCTCGGCGTACGCGGATGCCTCCCAATCCCACCGCTGCCACACGCCCACGAGGCCTCGGGCATGCGGATTGAGGATGAGCTCGCGTGCCGTCTCGACGCCGTCGGCGAGACCGTCCCAGCCGGGATAGATCGAATCGAGCCCCACGAGCTGGACGCGGCCTCTGAGTGGCCAGGCAGCCACGATCCGGGCAGCGAGGCTCGACTTGCCTGCACCGCTGCGACCGTCGATGAGGATGACGGGATTGGACGCGCCGACCGCCTTCACCGCCGTGAGAACGTGTGCCGTGGCGGCGTCGAGGGCGGCCGCCAGCGGATCGCTACTTCTTGAGGGCGCGGATGACACGGGACAGCGCGCGGCCGGCGACCCAGACGAAAGGGATGGCGACGGCGAGGAGCGACACGAGGTTCGGTTCGAAGCGGAGATCGTCGCCCTTGCGGATGTAGGCGCCGACCGGAATCGACCAGCCGCCGCCGCCGCCTCCGCCGTTGCCCGCTTCGTCGGAGCCGCCGCCGAAGCCGTGGCCGGCGAGGGCGACGGGGATGAGACGGATGCCGTCGACATCCTGCTGCTCACCGTAGACGGAGGTGACGCCGATCGAGGCGGACTGCTGGGCGAGTTCGAGCGCGAGATTGGCCATGAGTCCACGCTACCCGCCGTGGCGCACCCTGCCCAGCGGTCATTCCCGGTGGGAGGGTCGCGGATTCGAGGGGAGCGTTCCTCCGCCCCGGCTCGGGCCGAGCAGCGTCGCCCGGGTGACCGCGCCTTTGCCGAATCGCGCGGTGGCGTCGTCGAGCGCACCCTCGACGCGGCGCCACTCCTCGTCGTCGTCCCACAGCGACGGCGGAGCATCGCCCGCCGGGCGCAGCTTCTCGCCCCGCACCCCGACCAGTCGGATCGGAAGGTGTCGGTCGATCGACTCGAACAGATCGTGCGCAGCATCGCCGATGCGCTGGCTCACTCCGGTGGGTTCGGGGAGCGTCTGCGAGCGGGAGATGGTGGAGAAGTCGGAGAAGCGCACCTTGATCGCGATGGTCGAGGCCTCCCAGCCGTGTCTGCGCAGGCGTGCGCCGACACGGTCCGAGAGCCGTCGGAGTTCGCTGCGCAGGACCGCGACATCACTGATGTCGGTGTGGAAGGTCTCTTCGTGACCGATGCTCTTCTCGATGCGCTCGGTGTGCACTTCTCGGGCGTCGAGCCCTCGCGCGAGATGCCAGAGCCGCTCGCTCATCGCGGGACCCAGGACGCGATCGAGCACGGGCCGCGGTGTGTCGAGGATGTCGGCGACGCTGTGGATGCCGCGCCCTTCGAGGGATTCGGCCGTCTTCGGTCCCACGCCCCACAGCGCGCGCACCGGGCGGTCGCGCAGGAACGCGGCCGTGGCGGCCTCGGACACGATGAGGAGCCCATCCGGTTTGCTGATCGTGGACGCCATCTTCGCCACGTGCTTCGTGGCAGCCACACCGATCGAGCACGTGAGTCCGGTCTGCTCCAGCACGCGTTCCCGCAGCTGCACCGCGATCTGACCGGGGGTCCCCCAGAGCCGTCGCGCTCCGCGGACGTCGAGGAAGGCCTCGTCGATCGACAAGGGCTCGACCAGCGGCGTGTACTCGCGGAAGATCGCCATGACCTTCTCCGACTCCTCGATGTAGCGGTCGTACGAGGAGGTCACAATGATCGCCGTGGGGCACAGCCGCAGGGCCTGACTCACCGGCATCGCCGAGCGGACTCCGAACCTGCGTGCTTCGTACGATGCGCTGGAGACCACACCGCGTCCGTCGGCCGGACCGCCGACGATGATCGGCTTGCCCTTCAGCGACGGGTCATCGAGGATCGCCACCGCCGCGAAGAACGCGTCCATGTCGACGTGCAGGATTCCCGTCCCGGTGTCGTCGGCGCCGATCGCCGAGACGAGGCGTCCTGTGCCGTCACCGCGTCCCATGCATCCATTCTCGCGCGCACCGCCGACATGCGGCTGCGCGCCCCTCGACTACAGGGCGGCGGCGCGCTCGAGGACGAGCTCGCGCACGCGGGCGGCGTCCGCCTGACCCTTCATCGCCTTCATGACCGCCCCGATCACCGCGCCGGCGGCCTGGACCTTGCCGTCGCGGATCTTGGCGAGCACATCGGGCTGGGCCACGAGCGCGTCGTCGATGGCGGCGATGAGGGCGCCGTCGTCGGAGACGACCGCGAGTCCGCGGGCATCCACGATCTCCTGCGGCGTGCCCTCCCCCGCGATCATGCCCTCCAGCACCTGCCGCGCGAGCTTGTCGGTGAGGGTGCCGGAATCGACGAGCTTCTGAAGCTCTGCGACCGCGGTGGGCTCGACGAGCTCGGCCGGCTCTCGTCCTTCGGAGTTCGCGACGCGGGTGAGCTCGCCCGTCCACCACTTGCGCGCCGCGGCGGGTGCCGCACCGGCGGCGACGGTGGCCTCGACCTCGGCGAGCAGGCCGCCGTTCACGACGTCCTGGAACTCGAGGTCGGTGAAGCCCCAGTCCGCCTTGAGGCGACGCCGACGCTCGGCCGGAGGCTCGGGCAGCGCGGCACGGAGCTCCTCGATCAGCTCGATCGACGGCGCCACCGGGAGCAGGTCGGGCTCGGGGAAGTAGCGGTAGTCGTCGGCGTCGGACTTCGGCCGCCCGGGAGACGTCGTGCCGGAGTCTTCGTGCCAGTGGCGCGTCTCCTGCGTGATGCTGCCCCCGTCCGCGAGGATCGCGGCCTGGCGCTGGATCTCGTATCGGACGGCACGTTCCACCGACCGCATCGAGTTGACGTTCTTCGTCTCCGTGCGGGTGCCGAGCGGCGCCTTTGGCTGACCGTCGGCGGCACGCGGGCGCAGAGAGACGTTCGCGTCGCAGCGCAGGTTCCCGCGTTCGAGACGCGCCTCCGAGATGCCGAGCGCGATCACGATGTCACGGATGGCGGCGACGTAGGCCTTCGCGATCTCCGGCGCCCGATGCTCGGTGTCGTAGATCGGCTTCGTGACGATCTCGACGAGCGGCACACCTGCGCGGTTGTAGTCGACGAGCGAGTACTCGGCGCCCTGGATGCGACCGGTCGCCCCGCCCACGTGGGTGAGCTTGCCGGCATCCTCCTCCATGTGGGCGCGCTCGATCGGCACGGTGACCAGCGTGCCGTCGAAGAGCTCGATCTCGACCGAACCCTCGAACGCGATCGGCTCGTCGTACTGCGAGATCTGGTAGTTCTTGCCGAGGTCGGGGTAGAAGTAGTTCTTCCGCGCGAACCGGCTCGACGGCGCGATCGAGCAGCCGAGCGCGAGCCCGAGACTGATCGAGGAGCGCACCGCCGTCTCGTTCACGACCGGCAGCGAGCCCGGGAGCCCGAGGTCGACGGGGGCGACCAGCGTGTTCGGCGCTGCGCCGTGGTTGTCGGAGTGGGCGGGGTTGGCCGCGGAGGAGAACATCTTCGTCTTGGTGTTGAGCTCGACGTGCACCTCGAAGCCGAGGACGGGCTCGAACAGCTCGAGCGCCTTGTCGAAGTCCATGAGCTTTGCCTTGGCCATCAGCGGGCCCCTCCGTTCGCGCCGCGCACCGGCGCCCTGTCGAGCAGCGGACCGCCCCACGAGTCCACGAGCAGCGCTTCGAGCGCCGCACCGACCCGGTAGAGACGGGCGTCTTCACGCGCGGGAGCGAGGAACTGGATGCCGACAGGCAATCCGTCCTCCTCCGCGAGTCCCGACGGGATGGAGATCCCGGGCACTCCGGCGAGGTTCGCGGGGATCGTGGTGACGTCGTTCAGATACATCTGCAGCGGATCGTCGATCTTCTCGCCGAGGCGGAACGCCGTCGTCGGGGCAGAAGGAGTCGCGATGACGTCGACCTTCGCGAAGGCCGCGTCGAAGTCGCGCTGGATGAGGGTTCGCACCTTCTGCGCCGATCCGTAATAGGCGTCGTAGTAGCCGGCCGACAGCGCGTACGTGCCGAGGATGATGCGGCGCTTGACCTCGTCGCCGAATCCGGCATCCCGCGTCGCGGCCATGACGTCTTCGACCGTCGCCGACGCGTGCGGAGTGACGCGCATGCCGAAGCGCACCGAGTCGAACTTCGCGAGGTTGCTGGATGCCTCGGCCGGCAGGATCAGGTAATACGCGGCGACCCCGTACTCGAAGTGCGGAGCGCTGATCTCGACGATCTCGGCGCCCTGGGCCTCCATGGCGGCCAGCGCGGATCGGAACGACGCGGAGACCCCGGACTGGAAGCCCGAATCGGGCAGCTCGGCGATCACGCCGACCTTGAGGCCCTTCAGGACGTCGCCGCGGGCTCCGTCGCGCGCCGCCTCCGCGAACGACGGCCATGCATCGACGAGCGACGTCGAATCGTGCGGGTCGTGCCCTCCGATGACATCGTGGAGGAGACCCGCGTCGAGCACGGTGCGGGTCACCGGGCCGACCTGGTCGAGCGACGACGCGAGGGCGATCGCTCCGTACCGGCTCACCGCGCCATAGGTGGGCTTGAGCCCGACCGTGCCCGTGACGTGAGCGGGCTGACGGATCGAGCCGCCGGTGTCGGAGCCGAGGGCGAGCGGCGCCTCGAAAGCGGCGACGGCGGCGGCGGAGCCTCCGCCGGATCCGCCCGGGATCCGATCGAGGTCCCACGGGTTGTGGGTCGGACCGTACGCGGAGTGCTCGGTGGACGAGCCCATCGCGAACTCGTCCATGTTGGTCTTGCCGAGCGGGACGAGACCGGCGGCGCGCGAACGCGCGACGACCGTCGCATCGAACGGCGAGAGGTAGCCCTCGAGGATCCGCGAACCGCTCGTGGAGGGCATGTCGGTCGTGACCAGCACGTCCTTGATGGCCAGCGGCACTCCGGCGATCGGCCCGAGGCGCTCTCCGGCGGCGCGACGGCGGTCGATGTCGGCGGCCACCTCGAGCGCGTGATCGCTCACGTGCAGGAAGGCGTGGATGTCGCCGTCGACGGCCGCGATCCGGTCGAGGTGGGCCTGCGTCGCCTCGACACTGGACACCTCGCCCGAGCTCAGCTTGTCGGCGAGGTCGGCGGCGGTCAGACGAGTGAGGTCGCTCACTGCTCTTCTCCCAGGATCGCGGTGACGCGGAAGCGGCCGTCGGCGGCATCCGGAGCGTTCTGCAGCGCCTGCTCGAGCGTGAGCATGTCGCCCACCTCGTCGGCGCGGAAGACGTTCTGGAGAGGAATCGGGTGGCTGGTCGCCACGATGTCGGGAGTTGCCACCTCCGACACCTTCGCGATGTTGTCGACGATGGCGTCGAGCTGACCGGTGAGTCGCTCGACCTCCTCTTCGCTCAGCTGGATGCGGGCGAGAACGCCGAGATGGCGCACGAGATCCGGTGTGATTTCAGACACTCCGACAGTCTAGTTGGGGCTCCTGTGCCCGCCTTGCGCTCATGGCTAGGCTGAGCGCGTGACCACGTTCGACCCGCCCCGCCCCTGGATCGCCAGCTACGCCGACGGTGTGCCCGAGGATCTCGCCCCGGTCTCCGGGTCTCTGATCGACATCGTCGAGGCATCCGTGCGCGACTACCCGGATGCTCCCGCCCTGCAGTTCTTCGGCAGGGAGACCACCTACAGCCACATGCTCGACGCCATCGAACGCGCCGCAGCCGGCCTCAAGGCGCTCGGTGTGCGCGCGGGCGACACGGTGGCGATCGTGCTGCCGAACTGCCCGCAGCACATCGTCGCCTTCTATGCGATCCTCCGGATCGGCGCCATCGCGGTCGAGCACAATCCCCTCTACACGCCCCGCGAGCTGCGCAAGCAGTTCGAGGATCACGGAGCGAAGGTCGCCATCGTGTGGAGCAAGGTCGTCGCGTCGGTGCAAGATCTCCCTGCCGACATCGCGGTGCGCGATCTGATCTCGATCGACATCACCCAGGCGATGCCGTTCCGCCTCCGGCTCGCTCTTCGGCTCCCGATCGCGAAGGCCCGCGAGTCGCGCGCGGCCCTCACCGAGAGGGTGAGCGGAGCCATCTCGTGGGAGTCCCTGCTCGCGAACGCACCGCTGCCGAAGTCGCATCCGAAGCCCGCCACCGACGACGTGGCGATCATCCAGTACACGAGCGGCACCACCGGCACCCCCAAGGGAGCCGTGCTGACGCATCGCAACCTGCTCTCCAATGCGAAGCAGTCGCAGGCCTGGGTGCCGTCGATCACCCGGGGCGACGGATGCGTCGTGTACGCGGTGCTGCCGATGTTCCACGCCTACGGACTCACCCTGTGTCTGACGTTCGCGATGTCGATGGGGGCGCGACTCGTGCTCTTCCCCCGCTTCGAGCCCGACATGGTGCTCGAGGTGATGAAGAAGCATCCGGCGACCTTCCTCCCGCTTGTTCCTCCGATCGCGGACCGTCTGCTGCGCGCCGCGAACGAGCAGGGCGTCTCGCTGAAGGGCACCGAGGTGGCGATCTCCGGTGCGATGGCGCTGCCGCACGAACTCGTGGTTCCATTCGAAGCGGCCACCGGAGGCTACCTCGTCGAGGGCTACGGCCTGTCGGAGTGCTCGCCGGTGCTGATGGCGAATCCGGTCGCGCCGAACCGGGTTCCGGGCACGGTCGGCCTTCCGATCCCGGGCACCGAGTGCCGCGTCGTCGACCCCGACGAACCCACGAAGGACGTGCCGTTCGGCGAGCGGGGCGAGCTGCTCGTGCGCGGACCGCAGGTCTTCCAGGGCTACTACGGCAAGCCCGAGGAGACGCAGGCGGTCTTCGTCGACGGGTGGTTCCGCACCGGCGACATCGTGCAGATCGACGACGGCGGATTCGTCCGCATCGTCGACCGCATCAAGGAGCTCATCATCACGGGCGGATTCAACGTCGCCCCGACCGAAGTGGAGAATGCTCTGCGGCAGCATCCGCAGGTCGAGGACGCGGCCGTCGTGGGGCTCCCGAGCGATCACTCCGGCGAAGAGGTCGTCGCCGCCGTCGTGCTCACCCCCGGCGTCGCGGAGCCCGACATCGAGGGCATCCGCGAGTTCGCCCGCGGCATCCTGACGCCCTACAAGGTGCCGCGTCGCGTGTTCGTCGTCGACGAGCTGCCGAAGTCGCTGATCGGCAAGGTCCTCCGCCGCCAGGTGCGCGATTCCCTGCTGAACCTCACCACCGGCGGCTGAGGGTCACTCGGAGATGCCGTCACGGGCGACCGCGACGGCGTAGGGGTACAGCGTCGCACTCATCACGCCCGCGGCGACGGCGGGGTCGGTGTGCATCACAGCGCGAGCGGATGCCTCGTCGGGCGCCTCGAAGATCGTGATGCCCCATGTCCCCTCCTCGACCTGGGTGCGTCCGGCGAGGATCAGGATGCCGGCGGACTTCAGCGCCTGCAGGTAGCCGAAATGCTCGTCGACGACGGCCGACTCGGCATCGGTGGGGTCGGCGACCATGCCGGGCCGGGTGGGGACGATGCGGTAGATCCACTGCGCCATGGTGTTGTCACCCCTCGTCCGGATCGAGGACGCCGAGAGCCGCGGGACCCTGCTCGACGAGGATCCTGAACTGCGCGGCGTCGAGGATGCGCACTCCGAGCTCTTCGGCCTTCGCGAGCTTGGATCCCGCGCCCGGACCCGCCGCCACGAAGTCGGTCTTCTTCGACACGCTCGATGCGGCCTTGCCGCCGGCCGCGATGATGGCTTCCTGCGCACCCTCGCGGGAGTACCCCTCGAGCGAGCCGGTGGCGACCACCGTGAGCCCATCCAGCACGCCGCCCACGACGACAGCGGCGCCGGGACCCGGGTGGCCGGGAGTCGCGAGCCGGGCGCCTGCGGCATCCCACCGCTCGACGATCTCGCGGTGCCAGTCGACTTCGAACCACTCGATGAGCGAATCGGCGATGATGCCGCCGACGCCGTCGACGGCTGCGAGCTCGTCGCGGGACGCCGCACGGATCGCGGCCACGGAGCCGAACCACTGCGCGAGCGCTCGGGCGGCGACCGGACCCACGTGACGCACGTTGAGCGAAACGAGGAAGCGCCAGAGGTCTTTCGTCTTCGCCTTCTCGAGCTCTTCCAGCAGACGGATCGCCTGCACCGACGGCTGCGCGCCGATGAGGCCCTCCTTCTTCTCCGCGGGCGACGGATTGCGGCGGAAGGGCGCGCGGCGCACGACCTCACCGGTCTTCTCGTCGATGCGCGGCTCGCCCGTCTCGGCGTCGCGGACCACGACCTCGATCGGTACGAGCTGGTCGAGCGTGAGCTCGAACAGTCCGGCTTCGGTCTCCAGCGGCGGTACGGCCGGGGTCGACGGCTGCGTGAGCGCGGCGGCGGTGACCTCGCCGAGCGCCTCGATGTCGAGCGCGCCGCGGGAGCCGATGTGCTCGACGCGGCCCCGCACCTGGGCGGGGCACGCCCGCGTGTTCGGGCAGCGCAGATCGATGTCGCCCTCCTTCGCGGGAGCGAGGGGGGAACCGCACTCGGGGCATGTCGTGGGCATCACGAACGCGCGCTCTGTGCCGTCTCGGAGCTCGACGACGGGTCCGAGCACCTCCGGGATCACGTCGCCCGCTTTGCGCAGCACGACGGTGTCGCCGATCAGCACGCCCTTCGCTCGGACGACGTCTTGATTGTGCAGAGTCGCCTGCCGCACGACCGACCCCGAGACGCGTGCCGGAGCCATGACGGCGAACGGGGTGGCGCGTCCGGTGCGTCCGACGGAGACCACGATGTCGAGCAGCTTCGTGTTCACCTGCTCGGGCGGGTACTTGTAGGCGATCGCCCACCGCGGCGCGCGACTCGTGGCGCCCAGCTCGTCGTGGAGCGCGAGCTCATCGACCTTCACCACGATGCCGTCGATCTCGTGCTCGACGTCGTGGCGGTGCTCGCCGTAGTGCGCGACGAAGTCGATCACCCCGTCGATCGACTCGGAGGTGCGGAAGTACGGGCTGGTCGGAAGGCCCCACTGGGCGAGGAGCGCGTAGATCTCGCTCTGCGAGTCGACCGGCGGGCGCTCCCAGGCGCCGATTCCGTGCACGAACAGCCGGAGCGAATCGAGACGCGCGTGACCCGCCTCGTACTCCAGGCCCTCCTTCTTGTCGAGCTGCTGCCGCAATCCTCCACTGGCCGCGTTGCGCGGATTGGCGAAGGAGGGGAATCGGCGCTCCGCGCTGACCCGGGCCTTCTCCTCATCGAAGCTGCGCGAGCGCACGCGCGTCTCTTCGACGGCCCGTTCGCGCATGTCGGCCTGCAGCTCATTCAGCGCCGCGAAAGAGGCGACCGGGATAAAGACCTCGCCACGCACCTCGACGAGCGGCGGATGCCCCGTGCCCGCCAGTCGCTGCGGGATGCCGGCGACCCGCACGGCGTTCACTGTGACGTCTTCGCCGACGCGCCCGTCGCCGCGGGTGGCCGCGGACGTGAGGACGCCGTTCTCGTAACGCAGGCTGATCGCGAGTCCGTCGATCTTGAGCTCCGTGAGCCAGCGGACGGGCCGACCCGCGCCGGCCTGCGCCTTCGCGCACCACTCGCGCAGCTCGTCGAGGGAGAAGACGTTGTCGAGACTCAGCATGCGCTCGGCATGCTCCACGGGCGCGAACTGCGAGTTCTGCGCGGCACCCACCGTGAGGGTCGGCGAATCCTGGCCCTGCAGTTCGGGGTACAGCCGCTCGACGGCTTCGAGGCGACGCATCCAACCGTCGTACGTCTCGTCGTCGACGAGCTCGGCATCGCGCCCGTAGTACGCGTCGCGCGCTCCGAGGATGCGCTCCGTGAGACTGCGAGCCTCGTCGCGCGCGTCGTCGAGCGTCAGCTCAGGGAGTTCGAGGGCTGAGGCATCGGTCACCCCGTCAGTCTAGAAGCGGGTCCGGACACGCGGCAGGCGTCAGGCGTCGACGGGCACGGCCGACACGGTGCGGTCGATCGTGAACTGCCCGAGCACGCGCGTGCCGACATAGAGGACCGCCGTCTGGCCCGGCGCCACGCCGTCGAAGGGAGTCTCGGGGACCACCGTCAGCACGCCGTCGCCGATCGAGGCACGCGCGGGGACGGGGTCGGAGTGGGCGCGGATCTGGGCGTGGCAGTCGAACTCCGCCTCCTCGGGAGCGCGACCGGCCCAGGTGAACCGCTCCCCCGAGATCTCCGCGGTCGCGAGGGCCTCCTTCGGGCCCACGACGACGGTGTTCGACACGGGACGCACCTCGAGCACGAATCGCGGCTTGCCGTCGGACGCCGGCGTGCCGATCTTGAGTCCGCGCCGCTGTCCGACGGTGAACGCGTGCGCGCCTTCGTGCGAGCCGATCACGGCTCCGGAGCGATCCAGGATGTCGCCGGCCTCGGCGCCCACGCGGTCGGCGAGCCACCCGCGGGTGTCGCCATCGGGGATGAAGCAGATGTCGTGGCTGTCGGGCTTCTGGGCGACCGACAGGCCGCGCGCCTCCGCCTCTGCGCGCACGAGAGTCTTCGACGGCGTCGCGCCCAGCGGGAAGTAAGTGTGCGCCAGCTGGTCCGCCGTCAGCACGCCGAGCACGTACGACTGATCCTTCGCTGCATCCGACGCGCGGTGCAGCTCGAGCCCGTCCGCACCGTCGACGAGCGTCGCGTAGTGACCCGTGCACACCGCGTCGAAGCCGAGCTCGAGTGCCCGCTCGAGCAGGGCCGCGAACTTGATCTTCTCGTTGCAGCGCATGCAGGGGTTCGGGGTGCGACCGGCCTGGTACTCCGCCACGAAGTCGGCGATCACGTCGTCGCGGAAGCGCTCGGAGAAGTCCCACACGTAGAACGGGATGCCGAGGCGGTCAGCCGCCCGACGGGCATCCATCGCGTCCTCGATCGTGCAGCATCCGCGGCTTCCCGTGCGGAGGGTCCCGCCGGCGCGGGAGAGCGCGAGATGCACGCCGACGACGTCGTGTCCGGCCTCCACGGCCCGTGCGGCCGCGACGGCGGAATCGACGCCACCGCTCATGGCCGCAAGGATCCGCATGCGTCCAGTCTACGAGCGGGGTGCTGAGCGGGCGCCGGATGCCGCCCGCGCCCGTTCGACGGCCCCGGGAAGGGAGGCCAGGAGCGCGTCGACGTCGACGTCGGTGGAGGTGCGTCCGAGGGTGAGGCGCAGCACCTGGCGCGCTTCGACCTCCGTGCGTCCGAGTGCCAGCACGACGTGCGACGGCTCGGGGACCCCCGCCTGACACGCCGACCCGGTCGACACCGAGATGCCGGCCTGATCGAGCAGGAACAGCAGCGTCTCCCCCCACGCGCCGGGGAAGAGGACGTTGACGTTTCCCGGAAGCCGGTCGGACGCGTCGCCGAGGAGCTCGGAACCCGGCACGGACAGGAGGATGCCGGCGACGAGCCGCTCCCGAAGAGCCGCGAGCCGCCGCGACTCGCCGGCCAGCTCTGCGACCGCGAGCTCCGCCGCGACCGCGAACGCCGCCGCGCCGGCGGCATCCTGGGTGCCCGAGCGGAGCGCGCGCTGCTGACCGCCGCCGTGCACGAGCGGATGCATGCGGGCCTCGCGCGCGACGATGAGCGCGCCGACCCCCACCGGTCCGCCGAGCTTGTGCGCCGACAGGCTCAGCGCCACGAGTCCCGCCGGGCCCCGCGCGCCGGCACGCCAGTCGCGGAACGAGACCGCCACATGGCCGAACGCGCCGATCGCATCGAGGTGGAGGGGAACATCGGCGCGGGCCGCTGCCTCCGCCAGCGCGGCGGCGTCGTTCCGCGTGCCGACCTCGTTGTTCGCGACGAGGGCCGTGGCCAGCGCGGCGCCGGGCAGTGCGGCCGCGAAGGAGGCGGCCTCGATGCGGCCCTCCCGATCCAGCGGAACCGTCCGGACCGAGGCCGATCCGTGCCGGTGGAGCCAGGCGACGGTGTCGAGCGTCGCGTGGTGCTCGCCGTCGGGCAGGACGATCGCCTCGGTTCCGCTCGGCCGTGCGGACCACAGCCCCTGGAGCGCGAGGTTGACCGACTCGGTCCCGCCCGAGGTGAACACGACCTCGATCGGGTCGCATTCGACGACCGCGGCAAGTCGCTCGCGCGACTCCTCGAGCACACGGCGAGCGTACTGGCCCGCGGTGTGGATGGATGAGGGGTTGCCGACCTGCTCCGACACCGCGATCCACGCCTCGCGGGACTCGGTCCGAAGCGGGGTGGTGGCGGCGTGATCGAGGTAGACGACCATGTGCTCCCCCGTCCCCCGTTCCGGATCCGCCCTGCGGCCTTACTACTGTAGAGCGCATGACTCGCGCGCAGACCCTCGCCGCCGTCGCCGAGACGCCCGGCCTGCTGAGCTCGGACTTCGACGATCTCGGTGTGACGCTCACCCCGGCGGGCGGCACGCTCCGCGTCTGGTCGAGGGCTGCGACATCGGTGGAACTGGTGGTCTTCGACGACACGGACCTCGACTGGATCACGGATGCGATCGCACTGGAGGCCGGCGCGAGCGGCGTGTGGTCGGTGACAACGCCGCTGCTGCGCCCGGGCACGCGCTACGCGATCCGCGTGGACGGACCGCACGGTCCCGGCAACACGTTCAATCCCGGATCGCTCCTCCTCGACCCCTACTCCAAAGGGCTCGTGAATCCGCACTTCGAGGACTGGCGATCGGTCGTCGTCGACGGCGGATTCGACTGGGGCGGCGTCGGCAAGCCGAACGTGCCGCTGGACCGCACGGTGCTGTACGAGGGGCACCTGAAGGGCATGACCAAGCGGCATCCCGACGTTCCGCCCGCCCTGCACGGAACGTACGCGGGTCTGGCGCATCCCGCCATGATCGAGCACTTCCGCTCGCTCGGCGTGACGAGCATCGAGCTGCTGCCGGTGCACGCGTTCGAGACGGAGCCGCGCCTCCTCCAGCACGGACTCGTCAACTACTGGGGCTACAACACCCTCAACTTCTTCTCCCCGCATGCGCCCTACGCCACCGAGGCCAGCCGCAAGGAGGGCCCGGAGGCGGTCCTGCGCGAGTTCAAGGGCATGGTGAAGCTCCTCCACGAAGCAGGCCTCGAAGTCATCCTCGACGTCGTGTACAACCACACCTCCGAGCTCGGCATCGGCGGACCCCGCACCAGCTTCCGCGGAATCGACAATCGCGCGTACTACCGTCAGAGCGCCGACGGCGCGTACATCGACGTCACCGGGTGCGGCAATTCGATCGACACCTCGACGGATGCCGCCTCCCGCCTCGTGCTGGATTCGCTGCGGTACTGGGCGAACGAGGTGCAGATCGACGGGTTCCGCTTCGATCTGGCCGCGACGCTCGGGCGCGACGCGCAGCACGAGTTCACGCCGGAGCATCCCCTGCTCCAGGCCATCCTCCACGATCCCGCCCTGGCGGGCGTCAAGAAGATCGCCGAGCCGTGGGACGTCGGCCTCGGCGGGTGGCAGACGGGCAACTTCGGCGCCGGCTGGCACGAATGGAACGACCGCTACCGCGACCGCGTGCGCAACTTCTGGCTCAGCGACGTCGACTACGCCCGGCGCGCATCGACCGCTCCCGTGGGCATCGGCGGATTCGCCACGCGCCTCGCGGGATCGTCGAACACCTTCAGCAATGAGCGCGGTCCGCTGGCGAGCATCAATTTCGTCACGGCGCACGACGGCTTCACCCTGCGCGACCTCGTCTCGTACGACGTGAAGCACAACATGGGCAACGGCGAGCAGAACCGCGACGGCGCCGACACGAACCGCTCGTTCAACCACGGCGCCGAAGGGCCCACCGACGACGAGACGATCCTCGCGACCCGCCGTAAGGCGATGCGCAATCTGCTGGGAACGCTCCTGCTGTCGTCGGGCATCCCGATGCTCACCGCGGGCGACGAGTTCGCCCGTTCGCAGCGCGGCAACAACAACACCTACTGCCACGACTCTCCGCTGAACTGGATGTCGTGGGAGTACGCGCCGTGGCAGAAGGACATCCACGCCCACGTGCAGCGTCTCATCGCCCTGCGCCAGGCGAATCCCGCCCTCCGCCCGAGCCGGTTCGCACACGACGACGAAGTGGTGCCCAGCGCCTCCGTCATCGACTGGTACGACGAGAACGGCGAGACGATGTCGATCGACCGGTGGACGAACCCCGCCCACCGCACGCTCCAGTACGACGCCGCATCGACGCCGGAGAACGAGGCGCCCAACCGCATCCTGCTCATCGTGCACGGCAACGAGCGGCCGATCGACGTGACTCTCCCCCGGATCGAGGGCGTCGAGCGCTTCGTGTCGCTGTGGTCGAGTGCCGATGAGACTCCGAGCGACGACCACGAGGTGTTCGCACCCGGAGACGTGGTGCCGATCGTGTCGACATCGATGCACCTGTTCCGGATGGAGTGAGCGCGTCCCTGTGCGCAGAGCAGACCGCGCGGTAGGTTCGAACCGTGGTCACGACGTCGCGCGCCGCGCGCTCCGGTTCCGTCCGGAGCGCCACATCGATCCCTGTCCGTCCCGCCGCCGAAGGGCAGCCTGAACCCTCCACCGTCATGGGGCGGATACCCCTGGTGAAGCCGAGTCCTTCGGTGCCCTACGGGTCGTACCGGCCCAAGGCCTACGTCGGGGAGACGGTGCCGTTCCGGGTCACGGCGTTCCGCGAGGGGCACGACATCATCGGCGTGCACGTGCGGCTGTTCGCGCCGTCCGGCGAAGAGTCCCTGCATCGCCTCTCCCCCGTCCTGGACGGCTTCGACACCTGGGCGACGCACGTCGCGCCTCTCGAAGAAGGCGTCTGGCGATTCCGGTTCGAAGGGTTCGCCGACGACTTCGCGACGTGGGAGCACGCCGCCGAGCTGAAGATCGCCGCCGGCGTCGACGCGCCGCTCATGCGCGAGATGGGCGCGCGTCTGTTCGAGCGCGCCGTCGCGGAGAAGGCACGGCCGCTCGCCGAGCGCCGTACCCTCGAGAACGCGGCCGCGCGCCTGCGCGAGGCCGAGGTGTCCGACGAGGTCGCGCTCGAGATCGTCCGGGATCCTGCCATCGCCGCGTTCTTCTCCGCGCGGCCGCTCGCCTCGCTCTCCACGCGCGGCGAGGAGCTCGAGCTCCTGGTGGAGCGCGAACGCGCCGGCGTCGGCGCGTGGTACGAGTTCTTCACCCGCTCCGAAGGCGCACGTCGCCTGAAGGACGGCACCGTCAAGAGCGGCACGTTCCGCTCGTCCGCGAAGCGCCTTCCCGAGGTCGCGGCGATGGGCTTCGACGTGCTCTACCTGGTGCCGGTGCACCCGATCGGCACGACGAATCGCAAGGGCCGAAACAACACCCTGGAGGCACTGCCCGGCGACCCGGGATCGCCCTACGCCATCGGCTCGCCCGACGGCGGCCACGACGCCGTCCACCCCGAGCTGGGCACGCTCGCCGATTTCCGCTTCTTCGTGCGCGCCGCCCGGGCCGAGGGCCTCGAGGTCGCCCTCGACCTCGCGCTGCAGGCCTCCCCTGATCATCCGTGGGTGCACGAGCATCCGGAATGGTTCACCACGCTGCCCGACGGCTCGATCGCTTTCGCGGAGAACCCCCCGAAGAAGTACCAGGACATCTACCCGGTCAACTTCGACAACGACCCCGCGGGCATCTACGCGGAGGTGCTGCGGATCGTGCGCCACTGGGTGGCGCAGGGCGTGCGGATCTTCCGCGTCGACAACCCGCACACCAAGCCGCTGCAGTTCTGGGAGTGGCTCATCGCCGAGGTGAACGCCCAGGATCCGGGCGTCATCTTCCTGTCGGAGGCCTTCACGCGTCCGTCGGTGATGCGCTCGCTCGCCGCCGTCGGGTTTCAGCAGAGCTACACGTACTTCACGTGGCGCAACACGAAGGAGGAGCTCGAGGAGTTCCTCGGCTCGATCTCGCACGAGACGAGCGACTACATGCGCCCGAACCTGTTCGTGAACACGCACGACATCCTCACGGAGTACCTGCAGTACGGCGGGCGTCCGGCGTACAAGATCCGCGCCGCGATCGCCGCGACGTCCTCTCCGACGTACGGCGTGTACGCCGGCTACGAGCTGTACGAGAACGTCGCGCGACCCGGCTCCGAAGAGAACATCGACAACGAGAAGTACGAGTTCAAGTTCCGCGACTGGGCGGGCTCCGAGCAGCGCGGCGATTCGCTCGCCCCGTACCTGCGTCGCCTGAACGAGATCCGCGCCGCGCATCCCGCCCTGCGACAGCTGCGCAACTGGTCCGCGCACTGGAGCGACGACGACGCGATCCTGGTCTACTCGAAGCACCTCGACGGAGCATTCACCGACTCCGGTGTCTCTGACACGATCATCGTGGTCGCCAACGTCGATCCGCACTCGGTGCGCCAGACGATGGTGCACCTCGACACCCGGCTGTGGGGCGTCGCGCCCGGGGAGCCGTTCGAGGTCGAGGACCTGCTCTCGGGCGAGACCTGGACCTGGTCCGACCACAACTTCGTCCGTCTCGACGCGTTCACCGAACCCGTCCACATCCTTCACGTCAAGGAGCAGCGATGACCACCGTCGATGATCGCATTCTGAACGCCGTGTCGTCCGGTTCGCATTTCGCGCCGCACGACGTGCTCGGCATCCACGAGTCGACGGATGCCGAGGGCGCCACCGAGTGGATCGTCCGCGCCCGTCGACCGCTCGCCGAGAGCGTCACGGCCGTCTTCGCGGACGGCACCCGCGTTCCGCTCGAGCACGTGAAGTACGGAGTCTGGGAGGGCGCGAAGAGCGGATCGTTCGGCTCGTACGAGCTCGTCACCACCTACGACGGCGCGCCCGACTACGTCACGGATGATCCGTACCGCCACACCCCCGTGCTCGGCGAGCTCGACATGCACCTGATCCGCGAGGGACGCCACGAGGAGCTGTGGCGCGTCCTCGGAGCCCACGTCGTCGAGCACGGCGGCTCGGCGGGCACGTCGTTCGCCGTGTGGGCCCCCGACGCCCAGGCCGTCCGCATCGTCGGCGGCTTCAACAACTGGGACGGCCAGAGCCACTCGATGCGCTCGATGGGCTCCAGCGGCATCTGGGAGCTGTTCGTCCCCGGTCTCGGCGCCGGCACGGCCTACAAGTTCGAGATCCTCACCCGGCGCGGAGACTGGATCCAGAAGGCCGACCCGATGGCGCGCTTCGCCGAAGTGCCGCCGGCGACGGCATCCGTCGTCACGGAGTCCTCCTACACCTGGAGCGACGGCGCCTGGATGACCGAGCGCTCTGCGAGCCAGCCCGTCTCCAGGCCGATGTCGGTGTACGAGCTGCACTTCGGGTCATGGCGCCCCGGGCTGTCGTACCGCGACGCCGTCGAGCCGCTGATCGAATACGTCACCGAGCAGGGCTTCACGCACATCGAGTTCATGCCGCTCGCCGAGCACCCGTTCGGCGGATCGTGGGGCTACCAGGTCACCGGGTACTACGCCCCGACCAGCCGGTTCGGCCACCCCGACGACCTGCGCTACCTCATCGACCGGCTCCACCAGGCCGGCATCGGCGTGATCATGGACTGGGTCCCCGGGCACTTCCCCAAGGACTCCTTCGCGCTTGCACGCTTCGACGGAGAACCGCTCTACGAGCACGCCGACCCCCGCCGCGGAGAGCACAAGGACTGGGGCACGCTCATCTTCGACTACGGTCGCAGCGAAGTGCGCAACTTCCTCGTGGCCAACGCCCTGTACTGGTTCGAGGAGTTCCACGTCGACGGACTCCGCGTGGACGCCGTCGCCTCGATGCTCTACCTCGACTACTCGCGCGAAGAGGGCGAGTGGGCGCCGAACGTGCACGGCGGGCGCGAGAACCTCGAGGCCATCGCCTTCCTGCAGGAGGTGAACGCGACGTCGTACAAGCGCTACCCCGGCATCGCGATGATCGCCGAGGAGTCCACGAGCTTCCCGGGCGTCACCGCGCCGACGAGCCGCGCCGGCCTGGGCTTCGGCTTCAAGTGGAACATGGGCTGGATGAACGACTCGCTCGAGTACATCAAGCGCGACCCGATGTACCGCTCGCACCACGAGGGCGAACTGTCGTTCTCGTTCGTCTACGCGTTCAGCGAGAACTACGTGCTCCCGATCAGCCATGACGAGGTCGTGCACGGCAAGGGCTCGCTCTTCAGCCGGATGCCGGGCGACCACTGGCAGAAGCTCGCCAACATGCGGGCCTACCTGGCGTACATGTGGGGTCACCCCGGCAAGCAGCTGCTGTTCATGGGTCAGGAGTTCGCGCAGATCTCGGAGTGGTCCGAGGGACGCAGCCTGGATTGGTGGCTGCTCGACCAGCCGTCGCACCGGGAGCTCCTCGGGTTCGTCGCGGCCCTGAACCGTGCCTACCGCGATCACTCCGCCCTGTGGGCACGCGACAGCGACGGCGCAGCCTTCACGCGGCTCGGCGGACCCGCCTGGAACCCGAACGTGGTCGCCTTCGCGCGGCGGGACTGGCACGGGAACACGGTCGCGGTGATCTGCAACTTCTCCGGTGTCCCGGTGCACGGCTTCGAACTCGACCTGCCCGAGTCGGGCGTGTGGCACGAGGTCCTCAACACCGACGCGCAGATCTACGGGGGCTCCGGAGTGGGCAACATGGGCGTCGTCCACGCGAACGATGCGAAGCGCGCCTCGATGATCCTGCCGCCCCTGGGCGTGCTGTGGCTGCGGCACGACCCGCAGGCGCACATCCCCTCACCCACTCAGGGGTGACGACGACGGTGACGGATGCCTCGGCATCCGTCACCGCTCAGAACAGCAGCGACGAGAGCCGACCGCGCGCCTGGACGACGCGCGGATCCGCGTCTCCCACGAGCCCGAACAGTTCGAGCAGGCGCTCACGCACAGCAGGTCGCTCGTCCGACGGCAGCGCGGCGAACAGATCGAGCAGGCGTTCGAAGGCGTCCTCGATGTGCCCGCCCGCGAGGTCGAGATCGGCGACGGCGAGCTGTGCGTCGATGTCGAGAGGAGCGGATGCCGCGGCTGCGCGTGCAGCCTGCAGATCTGCGCCCTGCACGCGGGCGAGAAGGCGCACCTGGCCCAGTCCGGCGCGGGCTTCGGCATCCCGCGGGTTCTCCGCCAGAGCCTGCTCGTACGCGGCGATCGCGCGCGGGTAGTCGCCCGCTTCGATCGCGTCGAACGCCTCGGCGTGGAGCGGCGGGAGCGCGGGCTCGGTAGGCTCGGAATCGGACGCGGACTCTTCGGCGTCCACAGGAACGGTGCCTGTGACGCCGTGCTGCGCCGCCAGCTGGAGGAGCTGGGCGAAGACCTCGCGCACCTGGGCCTCGGGAACAGCGCCCGTGAACAGCGGGACCGGCTGGCCGGCGATGAGGGCGACCACCATCGGGATCGACTGGGCGCGGAAGCCCTGAGCGAGCTGGGGGTTGGCGTCGACATCCACCTTCGCCAGCACGACGCGTCCGGCCAGCTCTTTCACGACGCGCTCGATGATCGGGCTCAGCTGCTTGCAGGGGCCGCACCACTCCGCCCAGAGGTCGACGACCACCGGAACGGTCCGCGACAGCTCGAGCACCTGCCCGAACGACTCGTCGGTCGCATCGAAGACGAGGGACGACGCGGCGCCGGCCGGCGCCGACGTCTGGTCGGGTCCGGGAGCCGCCGGGCGGTTCCGCAGCGAGGAGAGGTCGACGGCGCCGCGCAGCGCGGCTCCGAGGGAGGCATCGGTCACTTGATCACCTGAGCGTCGAGGATGGAGGACGAGTATCCGAGAAGACGGATCTTCTCGGTGGAACCCTGCGCGGGGACGTAGAAGAACAGCTGGTCGCCGAAGGTCGACGTGAAGCCGGTCGCCGACTGCTCCACGCCGGTGAGCGTGCGCACCGTCGCGTTGTTCGTCAGCTTGATGACCGCCTCGGCGCTGACCGGCTTGACCGTGTCCGTCTCGTTGAGGTTGACAGCGACGATCGCGCCGCTCTCCACGGTCGCGAGGGCGATGGGGGTCTCCGTGCCGGGCGTCGATCCGAACGCGAGGCTGCCTGTGGTCGCGCCGGTGGCGTTGAACTCCTGGATCCGGCGCGCACGGTCTTCCGAGACGATCGTGCGGAACTGGTCGCCTTCCGCCTCGAAGTCGGCGTAGAACTCGCTCTCTTCACCCTTGTCGAGGATGTCGGCATAGGCGGCCGCGATCTGGTCGGGAGCCATGAGCAGGAACGGGGAATCCGGCGCGACGCGGGTCGCGCCGATGTAGTCGGGGGCGAGATTCGGCATCTCCGTGGCCGCCTCGAGCGCCGCCAGGTACGTGAGCTTGTACGCCGACCAGGGGTCTTCCTGGGTCAGGTACATGATGCTCGCGGTCTTGTCGTCGGCGTCGGTCGCAACCGCCATGACGACTCGGGGCCATTCGTTCGTGGCCTGCGGCAGCACGATCTCGAGCGGCTTGGTCGGGACCGACGAGGGAAGCGCGTAGTCGGCGATCGCCGCGCGCAGCTTGTAGTTGGTCGTGCGCTCGGCGAGAGCGGCACCGCCCATGCGCGTGGCTGCCAGCGCGGCATCCATCGTCGAATCGGCGTCCGCCATCGTCTCGGAGATCCGCGTGATGATCCGTTCGGCCTGCGTCGCCGTGATCGCGGGGTCTTGCTGGTCCTCGGGCGCGATCACGGTCTGCGTCGGCGACGGCGTCGGCGACGGACCGAAGGTCGGCCACGACTCGGCGGAGCATCCGCTGACGAGCAGGCCGGTGATGGCGATGATGGGAAGCGCCACGAACGCCTTGCGCCCGGCGATTCCCCGACGCGTCGGCTTGCCTGCCGTGATGACGCCCTTGTCGGCGCCCTCGACGGCGAGGTCGATCGGCTCGGTGACCGGCATCGGGAGGCCCTTGCGGCGGGGGCCACGGGATCGGCGGGCGTTGCGGATGCCGAGGAAGTACAGGAATGCGCCGACGAGCATGACGATGCCGCCCAGCACGATGAGCGGGCCGGCCCAGGGGGTGGAGTTCTGGATCGGCCACGACACCGAGAGCTGAGCGGGCGCGGGCTCCGCGCCGTCGGACGCGACGAGCACGCTCATGGTGTCGGGAAGCTGCAGCGGGGCGATCAGGAGGTCGTCCTCCTGGAACTCGTCGAGCCACAGGTCCGATCCGACGGGGCTCCGCACGGCTGCGCCGGCGTCTTCGGCCGCGGCGTCGGTCTCGCCCTCAGCGGGGGCCTCGGTCGCGGCGCCGGCCTCGGCATCCGCCGGAGTCTCCTCGACGGCTTCGACCTCCGGCTCGACCAAGGTGGCGACCGGGAGACCGGCGGAGTCGAGGGAGATCTCGTTGTAGGGCGTGTCGGACAGCCAGGCCTGGAGGTCGGCGGTGCGGCCGTACGAGACGAAGATCGTGCCGTCGGACTGCGCGCGCAGTGTCTGGGAGCCGGGGAGTCGGTTGAGCACCGCTCCGTCGATCATCGTGAACGGCGCGTCCTGCTCCACCTGCAGCTGCGTCGTCTCGGTCTTCGGCCCTTGGAAGATCGTCCGCTGGGCCAGGCCCGCACCGATCATCACGGCGGCGAGCACGAATGCCACGACAGCCCACACGAAACGCACGAATCCACACCTTCCCGGGTCCGCGCACGCGCGCGCGACCGATGACTCGACATTTCAGACTAGCGGGACACACCTGAAGATCCCCAGAGAGGGTCCAATCCGCGCGCCGGGCTCCGGGTGTGCATATCCTGACTGCACGGCATCCGTCTCCGCCGCAATCGAGGAGCTGTCAGTGAAGATCCACAACCCGTTCCGCGTCGCATTCGTGGCGACGCTCGGCGTGGGGCTGGGACTGCTGTTCATCGGCAGCATCCAGACCCTGTCGACGATCCTCCTCTACGTCGGGACCGCACTGTTCCTCTCGCTCGGTCTCGAGCCGGCGGTGTCGTTCCTCGAGCGGCGCAAGCTGCCGCGCTGGGCCGCCGTGCTCGTGACGATCCTCGGTGTGCTGGCGATCTTCGCCGGCATCATCCTCATGGTTGTTCCGATCATCACGCAGCAGGTGAGTCAGCTCGTCGCCGCGATCACGAAGTGGGTAGAGGCCGGCGCCGATCTTGAGACCCTACAGAACTGGCTCGTCGGGGTGTTTCCCAATCTCGACGTCGCCGCTGTCTTCGCGTATGCCGAAAACTGGCTGACCGAGGTAAGTCAGAATCTCGACGTCGGGGCAATCGGGGAGGGTGTCGTCGTCGTCGGTGGCACGATCATCGCCGGCCTCACGGGCGCGTTCATCGTTCTGATCCTGACGATCTACTTCACGGCATCCACCCCTTCGCTGAAGGCCGCCGTCTACCAGCTGGTGCCAGCCTCGAAGCGCCCCCGGTTCATCGACATCGCCGAGCAGATCACAAGGTCCGTCGGCTATTACGTCATGGGCCAGGTCACGATGGGCGTCATCAACGGCATCCTGAGCGCGATCTTCCTCTCGATCATCGGCGCCCCGTTCCCCGCCGTGCTCGCGGTCATCGCGTTCTTCTTCTCCCTGATCCCCCTCGTCGGAACGCTCACGGGCTCGACGCTCATCGTGCTGACCTGCCTCGTGATCGGCTCCCCCACGACTGCGCTCATCGCGGCGATCTACTACCTGATCTACATGCAGATCGAGGCGTACGTGATCTCGCCGCGCGTCATGAACCGTGCGGTCTCGGTGCCGGGCGCCGTCGTCGTGATCGCCGCTCTCGCGGGCGGCTCGCTGCTCGGCCTCCTGGGCGCGCTCATCGCGATCCCGGTGGCGGCGAGCATCCTGATCATCTACCGCCAGGTGATCATCCCGCGGCAGAACGAGCGCTGACGCTCAGGCCCCGGATGCCTCGGTCTCGCCGTGCCACTCCGTGGCGAGCGGGAGGGCATCGGGGTTGACCGCGGCGACGATCTCGGTCAGCACGCGCCGCGTCTGCGTCTCGCCGACCCAGAGGTGCTTGCCGCCGTCGACGGGGATCAGCACGGCGTGCGGGATCGACGCGAACCGCTGGGCGGCCTCCGCCGGTCGCAGATAGTCGTCGAGCTCGGGCACCAGGACGACGACGCGTCGATCGGGATGCTGCGCCCAGGCCGCGACCTCGTCTGCGGTGGCACGGTGCAGCGGCGGCGACAGGAGGATGATGCCTTCGATGTCGTGGTCGCGACCGTACTTGAGCGCCAGCTCGGTGCCGAACGACCATCCCACGAGCCACGGACGGGGAAGTCCGCGTTCGCGCACGAAGTCCACGGCCGCCGCGACGTCGAACGACTCCGCGAGTCCGCCGTCGAACGCGCCGTCGCTGGTTCCGCGTGGCGACGTGGTGCCGCGCGTGTTGAAGCGCAGCACGGCGAGGTCGGCGAGAGCGGGGAGTCGTCCCGCGGCCTTTCGGAAGATGTGCGAGTCCATGAATCCGCCGGCCGTGGGCAGCGGATGCAGGGTCACGAGCGTCGCGACGGGGTCGCGGTCGGCGGGCAGGGCCAGTTCGCCGACCAGCGTGAGACCGTCGAGGGTCTCGAGTTCGATGTCCTCGCGTCGTGCGGGCAGCAGCAGGGGGCCGCGGATCTCCATGTCAGCCGATCTTCCAGCACGCCTGGTGCCAGTGTCTGCGCGCGGCGAGGTCGGCTTGATCGCCGAGCACGCCGTCCGCGCGCCACGCGACGACGTGCGCGACGCCGGGTTCGACGTCGCGCCCGCATCCGGGGCATCTGTACGATTTCTGCGCCTGTGCCGCCGACACGGGCTGCACGGTCCACTCCGCACCACGGCGCGTCTCGGTGCGCTTCCAGCCGGCGATGAGCCGTTCGATCGAGTCGTCGCGGGCAGGCTCACGCCGCGGTCGTCGGGAACGAGGCATCCGCCCGTCCTACCACCAGTGCTTCGCGGTCCAGAACGCGTACGCTCCGGCCCAGCTTCCGTACCGGCCCACGGCGTAGCCGTTCGCCCAGCGCAGGTTGTCGACCGGGTCGTAGCCGTTCCCCGGGACCTTGCTGCACGGCAGCGCCTGCACCAGACCGCACGCGCCCGAACTCTTGTTCGTGGCGTTGGGGTTCCAGCCGGATTCCTTGCTCACGATGTAGTCGACGTAGGCCCAGTCGCTCTCGGCGATGCCCGAGGCGAGGAGCCACTCGGTCTTCGATCCGCCGCCGGTGTACATCGGACGCGATGCGGACGCCGCTGCGGCCTTGGGCGCGACGACGACGGGCTTGGGCTTGGGTGTCACGTAGACGGTGTAGCCGCCGCGGTCGAGCGTGTCGGCGGCCGCATCGGGCTCGTCGGAGGCGGCGACGAAGGACTGCGCCTCGTCGATCGAGGAGCCGTAGATCGACACCGACGCGACGGCCGCGTCGTCGCCGGCTTCGGCGAGGGCGGCACCGGTCGGGCCGACGTACGCGGCGACGAAACCGAGGGCGCAGAAGGCGGCGAACACGCCCAGGACTCCCCGGCGGCGCGACCAGCGCGGCGTCGCCGAAGCGGCCGTACGCGACGCGACAGGGGCGACATCGGGGGTCGCTGTGTTCGCGGTCTCGCGGCGGCGCACCCGGGAGGATGCTGCGGGAATCAACTCGTTGCCGGAAGTCACAGTGAGCCGAGTCTAGCCGCCCGTTCCTGAGCATGCCATTTGAGCGACGCGGATGAGCGATCTCTCACTTGCCACGGAACGCGCAGAGAGTCAGGTGACGGCGAGCATGACCTCGACGACGGCGTCCAGCACGGCGTCGACCTGCGTCTCCCGATAGCCGCCCCGCTGCATCCGGAACGCCACCGAGCGCACCTGCTCCACCGTGACCGACTGGCCGGTCTCGAGGTAGCGGGCGATCTTGTCGGCGACGAGGTCGACCTCATCGATCCGGTAGCCGTACCGCAGCGCCCCGACGCGGGAGAAGCGCTTGCCGCGCGGGCGGGAGAGCCGATCGAGCACGACCTGCGCCGTCTCGCGCGTCTGCCCGACCCAGCTGTGCGCGCCGGCGGCACGCACGGCGAGCTGTCGCTCACGCGCGGCGAACGCATCCTCGATCCGCCCGAGGGCAGTGTCGACCGCCGCGATGGCGTAGCCGCGGCGCACGAGCGGGAACGCGGCGCGACGGACGTCGACCGAGGCCATCGGTCCGCCCTCCTCGAACGCCACCCGGGCGTGCTCGAGGAACGCGTCGACGGCTCGACGCTCGTAGCCCTTCGTGCGACCCGAGGTGAGGGGGAAGGCGGCCGGGCGCGGCGCGGAATCGGTCTCTGCGGGGGTGTCGGTGGTCATCATCCAGCCAGGGGGGTGAGCAGGTAGTACAGCGCGAGAGCGGCGGTCGTGGAGGGGAGGATGGAGTCCAGGCGATCGAGGACTCCCCCGTGTCCGGGCAGCCAGGAGCTCATGTCCTTGATGCCGATGTCGCGCTTGATCATCGACTCGCCCAGGTCGCCGAGAGTCGCGGTCGTGAGGATCAGCAGCCCGAACAGCACGCCGGCCCAGATGGGCACGTCGAGCATGAACATCGCGAGCAGGATTCCGGCCACGACGGCCGCCACCACGGCGCCCGCGAAGCCCTCCCACGTCTTCTTCGGGCTGATGCGCGGCGCCATCGGATGCTTGCCGAACGACAGACCCGCCACGTAGGCGCCGGTGTCGGACGCGACGGCGACGATGATGAAGCCGAGGACCCACCATTGTCCGCCCTCTTGGCGCAGCAGCACGAGGCACACGGCGGCGAAGAAGGGGACGTACAGCTGCACCAGACCCGCGACGAGCACATCGCCGAGGACATCGCCGTACGTGCGTCCGTCGTCCGCGGCCATCTGGCCGATCATCCGCCAGATCGCGACGAAGGCGACCGACACGAAGATCGTGACCCACAGCAGCCACGGCTCCAGGAAGAAGCCCGACAGCACGAGCGCCGACCCGGCGATGAGCTGCGGCACCAGGTCGACCCGGCGCCCGGCGCCGGTCAGCGCGCGGTGCAGTTCGACCACCCCGAGCGTGCTCGCTGCCAGGGCGAAGACGATGAACGCCTCCTTGAAGAACAGCAGCGAGGCGAGCAGGATCGCGCCGATCGCCAGCGAGATGAGGATCGCGAGGATCAGGTCGCGGCCCGTGCGCTGCTTGATGCGCTCGTTGGCCTCTTCGAACTCCGCGCGCGCGTGCGCCACCTGGTGCTCGAACTCCGACCGCGCGGCGCGGACGTGAGCGAGCGGATCCTGCCGTGCGGGATCGGCGTTCGCGCGCCTCGGGGCGAGGGACGGGGCATCCGGATCGACCGGGATGTCGCCGCCCGGCGCTCCTCCGGATGCATCGGTCATATGCGGTCTCAGACCTCGAGCAGTTCGGCCTCTTTGCGCTTCAGCGCATCGTCGATCGCGTCGACGTGTGAACGCGTGAGCGCATCCAGCTCCTTCTCCGCGCGGACGAGGTCGTCCTCCCCCACGTCGCTCTTGAGCGCGTCGAGGTCGTCCTTCGCCTTGCGGCGGATGCCGCGCAGATGCACCTTGTGGTCTTCGCCCTTGCCGCGCACGAGCTTGACGTACTCCTTGCGACGCTCCTCCGTGAGCTCCGGCAGGGTGATGCGCACGATGTTGCCGTCGTTGGTGGGGTTGACGCCCAGGTTCGGGATGTCGCGGATCGCCTGCTCGATCGACTTGAGCGCCGACTTGTCGTACGGCGTGACGATCAGGGTGCGAGCCTCGGGGCTGTTGATCGACGCGAGCTGCGCGAGCGGCGTCGGCGAGCCGTAGTAGTCGACGAGCACCTTCTGGAAGAGCTGCGGGTTCGCGCGCCCCGTGCGCACGGTCGCGAAGTCCTCCTTGGCGGCTTCGACGGCCCGCGTCATGCGGGTTCCGGCATCTGCCATGACGTCGGCGATCACAGTGTCTCCATTCGGTAGATCCGGCCTCTCAGTCTAGTCGTGCCGGGCACGACCGACCGGTGCCCACTCAGGCGGTGACGAGAGTGCCCATCTGCTCCCCGAGCAGGGCCTTCGTGACATTGCCCGCGGGCTCCATGCCGAAGACGCGCATGTCCATCTTGTTGTCCATGCAGAGGCTGAACGCCGTGGAGTCCACGACCTTCAGTCCGCGCTGGAGCGCATCGGCGTAGGTGAGGCGGTCGATCCGCGTCGCCGAGGGATCGACCTTGGGGTCGGCGGTGTAGACGCCGTCGACGCCGTTCTTGGCGACGAGGACCTCGATGGCACCGATCTCCAGCGCGCGCTGCGCGGCGACGGTGTCGGTGGAGAAGTACGGGAGACCGGCGCCCGCGCCGAAGATCACGACGCGGCCCTTCTCGAGGTGCCGCTCCGCGCGGCGCGGGATGTAGGGCTCGGCGACCTGGGTCATGGCGATGGCCGACTGCACCCGCGTCGCCGCGCCGGCCTGCTCGAGGAAGTCCTGAAGGGCCAGCGCGTTCATCACCGTGCCGAGCATGCCCATGTAGTCCGCGCGGCCGCGGTCCATCCCGCGCTGGCTGAGCTCCGCGCCGCGGAAGAAGTTGCCGCCGCCGACGACGATCGCGATCTCGACCCGGTCGACCGCCGCGGCGATCTCCTGGGCGATCTGGCTGACGACGTCGGGGTTCACGCCGAGCTGGCCGGCGCCGAACGCCTCGCCGGACAGCTTCAGGAGGACGCGCCGGCGTCCGGTGTTCTCATCGATCACAGGGGATCCTCTCGTCGCGTCTGCAGACTATCGAAGCTGGTGCCCGAGGGCACGGGTGCGGGTGCACGGATGTCACGTGCCGGGCCGGGGGCGTGAAGAAGGCCCGCATCGAATCCGATGCGGGCCTTCTCGACGTGTTACGCGCCGACCTTGTAACGCGCGAAGTCGGTCAGCGTGAGACCGGCATCCTTCGCGATCTGCGCGACGGACTGCTTGTTGTCCTTCGCGTAGTCCTGGTCGAGCAGCGAGACCTGCTTGAAGAACGCGTTGACGCGTCCCTCGACGATCTTCGGGAGCGCCGCCTCGGGCTTGCCCTCGTTGCGCGAGATCTCCGTGACGATCTCGCGCTCCTTGTCGACGTCGGCCTCGGGGACCTCGTCGCGCGAAAGGTACGTCGGGTTCGCGAAGGAGATGTGCTGCGCGATGCTGCGAGCCGTCTCCGCGTCGTCGCCCGTGTACGCCAGCACGACGCCGACCTGCGGAGGCAGGTCCTTGCTGGTGCGGTGCAGGTAGACCTCGAACGAGTCGCCCGAGAGCGTGCGCACGCGACGCAGCTCGACCTTCTCGCCGATGATGGCGGCCTCGTCGGAGATGAGCTCCGCGACGGTCTGCGAACCGGCGGGGGCTGCGAGAGCCGCCTCGACCGAGTCGGCGGAGACGGCGGATGCCGCCTCGAGGACCTTGTCGGCCAGCGCGATGAAGCGATCGTTCTTCGCGACGAAGTCGGTCTCGGTGTTCAGCTCGAGGATCGTGACCTGACCGTCGTGCTCCTTCGCGGTGACCAGGCCCTCGCTCGTCGAACGGTCGGCGCGCTTGGCGTTGCCCTTGGCACCCTTGAGGCGCAGGATCTCGACGGCCTTCTCGAGGTCGCCGTCGGCCTCCTCGAGTGCCTTCTTGGTGTCGACCATGCCGGTGCCGAGCTGATCGCGAAGGGTCTTGATGTCGGCGATCGTGAAGTTTGCCATGATGTGGCGGCTCCTAGATTGTGGTGGGTAGTCGTGGATGTCCCGGCCGGAACGCGGCGTGCGAGCGCGCGATCCGACCGGGACGGTGTCGATGGGCGGAGAGTTACTCCGCGGCTTCCTTGACGGCCTCGGCCTCGTCGGCCGCGTCCTTGTCGGCGGCCTCGTCCTCGACCGGCGACTCGACGGCCTCGGCGGCGTCGTCCGCGGCCTCGGCCTCGGCAGTCGCGGGCGCGACCTCACGGGCTGCAGCACCCGCGCGATCGGCGTCGGACTCGGTCGCGATCGTCTCGACCTCGGCGACGTCGGTCACGACGGGCGTCTCGAGCAGTTCGCGCTCCCAGTCCGCGAGCGGCTCGGCGGCCTCAGCCGTCTCGTCGGTCGGGTTGTGGCGCTGGATGAGACCCTCGGCCGCGGCGTCGGCGATGATGCGAGTGAGCAGGCCCACCGAGCGGATCGCGTCGTCGTTGCCGGGGATCGGGTACTGGAACTCATCCGGGTCGGCGTTCGTGTCGAGGATGCCGATCACGGGGATGCCGAGCTTGGTCGCCTCGTTGACCGCGAGGTGCTCGCGCTTCGCGTCCACGACCCAGATCGCCGAGGGCGTCTTGGTCATGTTGCGGATTCCGCCGAGCGACTTGTGGAGCTTGTCGAGCTCGCGCTTCTTGAGGAGGAGCTCCTTCTTGGTGAAGCCGGAGTTCGCGGGGACCTCGTAGTCGAGCTCCTCGAGCTCCTTCATGCGCGCGAGGCGCTTGGAGATCGTCTGGAAGTTGGTGAGGAGTCCACCCAGCCACCGCTGGTTGACGTAGGGCTGGCCCACGCGGGTCGCCTGCTCGGCGAGGATCTCCTGAGCCTGCTTCTTCGTTCCGACGAAGAGGATCGTGCCACCGTGGGCGACGGTCTCCTTGACGAACTCGTACGCCTGGTCGATGTAGACCAGCGACTGCTGCAGGTCGATGATGTGGTTGCCCGAGCGCTCCGTGAGGATGAAGCGCTTCATCTTCGGGTTCCAGCGCTGGGTGCGGTGTCCGAAGTGGACGCCGCTGTCGAGCAGCTGGCGGATGGTGACGACGGCCATGGCCGTTCTCCTGTTCTGGCGCGTGCGCGCCCTGCGGTTGTTCGCGCCTGACCGATATGGCCGGCGAGCCTGGTGCCCGGCACACGCCCACCCCGGGACAGGTGTCACGGGGACCGTTGGGTGTGGGATGCCACGCGGGGCGATCCGGAGATCACCACCGCGCAATGGGCACGCGGAGTCACCCCGACAAGCGAGGTGCGCCACCAGTGTATCAGCCGCGCCTCCTCCCCATGCCGTCCTGGCGCGGGAAGGGTCCACGTCGTCGGGCACGGTCGACCGGGTTGACACGTGGGACGCGAGAGTGGGCGGATGCCGTCACCTCGCCGCGCCCCCGTCAGCCGGTGGCGCTCGCCCACGGCGCTCCTGTCGATCGCCGTGCTCGTGGTCGGGCTTCCAGGCGCGGCAACGGGTGCCGTGCCTCCGAAACCGGATGCGCAGGGCATCGAAGCGGGTCAGCGCGACTGGCGGTGGCCGCTCGACGGGTTCCGCATCACCGAGCACTACGTGCAGCCCGCGCATCCCTACGGCACGGGCCACCGCGGAATCGATCTGTCGCCCGTGGGAGCTGCCACGGTGATGACTCCGGCCTCGGGCGTCGTCGCCTTCTCCGGTCAGGTTGCGGGACGCGGCATCCTGACCATCGATCACGGCGACGGTCTCGTGACGACCCTCGAGCCGGTGACGAGCGAGCTCGGGCCCGGCGATCCCGTCGAGCGCGGCGATGTCGTCGCCACGATCACCGTGGGCGGCCATTCCCGACCAGGCGAGCTGCACTTCGGTGTGCGGCGCGACGGCGAGTACATCAACCCGCTCCTGCTCCTGGGCGGCGTCCCCCGCGCCGTGCTCCTCCCGTGCTGCGGGGCGGTCGGCTAGGCGCGAGGGTGAGCGAGCCGGTAGCTCGCGGCGAGGCGCTCGCTCGAGACGTGCGTGTAGATCTGCGTGGTGCCGAGACTCGCGTGGCCGAGGATCTCCTGGACCGTGCGCAGATCGGCTCCGCCGTCGAGCAGATGGGTGGCAGCCGAATGGCGCAGCGCGTGGGGGCCGACCGCGCCTCCGACGATCGGCCCGAGGGTGCGGGCGACCAGGTCGTACACGGTGCGGGCGCCGAGCCGGCGTCCGCGCGCTCCGAGGAACACGGCGCGGACCTGGTCGATGATCGCCATTTCGCCCGCACCCTGCTCGCGCGAGGGTTGCGACGCGTCCGCCCGCGCGGCATCCGCCCGAGAGCGCAGCACCGGTCGCCCGCGCACGAGATACGCATCCAGGGCACGGCCTGCGGGGGCCCCGTACGGCACCACGCGCTCCTTGGCCCCCTTGCCGAGGACGCGCGCCGTCCGGCGTTCGCGGTCGAGGTCGTCGAGATCGAGGCCGCAGAGCTCCGAGACGCGCATGCCGGAGCCGTAGAGGAGCTCGAGGACCGCGAGATCGCGCAGAGCGAGGGGATCGCCGGCACCTCCGGCGGCGGCGAGTTCGTCGAACGCGCGAGAGAGCGCCTCGGCCGTGGCGACCCTCGGGAGCGAGCGCCCGCGCTTGGGGGCGACCAGGCGCGCACTGGGATCTGCGTCGACGAGTCCTTCGTCGAGCGCCCACGCGAAGAACCCGCGGACGGCGGCGGTGCGTCGTGCGATCGTCGAACGGGCATCGCCCCGCTGCGTCGCCCGCCAGGTCCACTCTCGGAGGTGCTCGAGATCGATGCCGGTCAGGTCGATCTCGTCGGCTGCAGGAGGAGAGACGCATGCCGCGAGGTCGGCGAGATCGGATCGATACGCCCGTACGGTGGCAGGCGACAGCCGCCGCACGTCGCGCAGGTGCGTCGCGTATAACTCGACGGCTTCCTCCAGGCGCATACTCCCAGGATGCCGCGCCTCGGCGCCCGCGTGCTGCGGCGCTCCGCGCCCACCGACATCCGGGCCGCTCGCCTGCGATCAGCGCTCGGCGAGGTGACGCCATCTCCGACCTTCCCGCTCCACCCGCCCCTCGATGAGCAGGAGACCGAGGTGCATCTCGACATCGGAAGGTGACATGCCGCTGCGCGCTGCCAGATCGTCGACGTCGCGCCACGACCGGCCGCTGAGGGCATCGCGCACGCGCATCCGCTCATCGGTCGGTGGGCGTCCGTCGGGCGGCGGAGCGGCCGGATGCTCGACGAAACCGAGCAGCTCCCGCACGTCAGCGGCCGACGTGATGCACTGGGCGCCGAACTCCCGCAGCAGACGGTGACATCCCGCCGACGCCCCGCTCGTGACCGGACCGGGAACGGCACCGATGGAGCGTCCGAGCGCTGCGGCGTGCCCCGCGGTGTTCAGCGACCCGCTCCGCCAACCCGCCTCGACCACAACGGTCGCGGCGCTGACGGCCGCGATCAGCCGGTTCCGCGCGAGAAACCGCCACTTCGTGGGGCTCGCTCCGCAGGGGACCTCGCTCACGACCGCTCCCGCGGTGGCGATCCTGTCGATGAGCGATGAGTGACCGGCGGGATAGGGGCGGTCCACTCCCCCGGCGAGCAACGCGATCGTCGCACCCCCGACGGCGAGGGCGGCGCGGTGCGCTGCGCCGTCGATGCCGTACGCGGCGCCGGAGACGATCGGGACTCCGCTCGCGGCGAGGTCGGCAGACAGCTCCATCGCCACGTGCTCGCCGTACGACGTCGCCGCGCGGGCTCCCACGATCGCGACCGACGCGCCCGCACGCGCCGGGAGCGAGGCGTCGCCGCGTGCCCACAGGGCAAGGGGCGCGTTCTCACCGAGATCGTCGACCTGCGCGGGCCACTCGACGTCGCCGGGGACGAGGAGTCGCACGCGGCGCACTGAGGCGATCTCGAGTGCGTGCGCGATCGGCGCGGCGCTGAGGCGCGGCATCCATCGCTTCCGACCGTCTGTCAGCTCGCGCTCCGACGTCACCGACGTCGACGTCAGATCGCCGTCCATCAGGAGCCGCAGAGCCGCGGTCGCACCGAGTTCGGCGATGACACGTCCTGCGACGCCGTCGCCCGGCTCGGCGAGGGAGTTCCACACGACGCGCGCGTAGCGTTCGGCGACGACCGCGTCCGCCACATCGACCGTGTCGGAGACGGCGGACAGCGCGCGGCGTGCGGCCCGCGGAGACAGATCGAACCCGCTCATGCGGTGATTCCCTTCTTCAAGAACAGTGCCCGGCCGATGTGTCCCACGGTGAGCTGCGCGGATCCCTCGAGATCTGCGACCGACCATGCGACCCGCAGGACGCGGTCGTAGCCGCGAAGAGTGATGGCGCCGCGGGCGAGCGCGGCATCCAGCGGCCGGCGGACGACCGGCGGAGGACTGAGCGGACCCTGGCGCAGCCAGGTGCCGGGCACATCGGCGTTGCGGTGCCAGGGGGTGTCGCGCAGGCGCGCGGCCGAACGCGACCGTGCGTCGGCCACCTGTGCCTTCGCGTCGGCAGACGAGGTGCCTCGGCCCGGCGAGTTCGCATGCTGGGCGACCGAGACGCGCGCGAGGGACAGCTCGATGTCGATCCGGTCGAGCAGCGGTCCGGAGAGCTTCGCGAGGTATCGCCGGATCGCCGCGGGCGGACACGTGCACGATCCCCCCGCGACCGCGTAGTCGCCGCACGGACACGGGTTCGTCGCGAGCACGAGCTGGAACCTCGCCGGGTAGGCGGCCGTCGCTCCCGCGCGGTGGATCTCTATCGTGCCGCTCTCGAGGGGCTGACGCAGGGCATCGAGAGCCGACGCGGCGAACTCACCTGCCTCATCGAGGAAGAGCACACCCTCGGTGGCTCGGGCGATGGCGCCGGGGCGGATCGCGCGTGATCCGCCGCCGACCAGGGCGGCGATGCTGGCGCTGTGGTGCGGCGCCTCGAAAGGGGGCACGCGCGTGAGGGAGGTCACGCTCTCACCCGACAGCGAGCGGATCGACGCCACGGAGAGGGCTGCTCGGTCGTCGAGCTCGGGGAGGATCCCCGGCAGGCGGCGCGCGAGCATGGTCTTGCCTGCTCCGGGAGGCCCGCACATGAGCAGGTGATGGCCGCCCGCGGCGGCCACGATCAGGGCATCCACGGCTTCGCGCTGTCCGATGACATCGACGAGATCGAGCGCGTCATCGACGAGGGCAGGGGCGTCCGGCGCGACGACCGGGTCGCGATCCGCGGTCTCGATCGCGGCTCCGTGCCACCGCGCCACGTCTGCCAGATCGACGGCTCCGAACACCTCGACCCCGGACACGAGCTCCGCCTCCGCACGGTTGGCCTGCGGCACGACGACCCGCCGGACTCCCGCAGCCGCAGCCGCGACGACGGCGGGGAGCACGCCGGGCACCGGCCGCAGCCTCCCGTCGAGCCCGAGCTCGCCCAGATGCACCGACGATGCGACCGAAGCGGCATCCATCGGCACTTCGGTCGCGAGGGCCGCGACGGCGATCGCCACATCGAATCCCGACCCGTGCTTGGGCAGACTCGCGGGTGACAGGTTCACGGTGAGGCGCCGGCGCGGAAAGGGCAGGCCACTGTTGGCGCAGGCGTTGCGCACCCGCTGGGATGCCTCGCCGAGGGCTTTGTCGGGCAGGCCGATGATCTTGAAATCGGGCAGCTGGTTCGTCAGATCGGCTTCGATCTCGACGAGGCGTCCGGCCACTCCCGACAGCGCGACCGACCACGTCCGGGCGACGGTCACGCGACGTCCTCCCAGTGCTCGAGGCGACCGGTGGCGGGATCCGCTCCGACGATGCCGATCGCGTCGATGCGCAGACGCCTGCCCTGCACGTGATCGGGATGCGCCGCGATCCACTCCATCGCGAGACGCCAGAGCCGGGCCTGCTTGCGGGCGTCGACGGCTTCGAACGGGTCGCCGAAGCCGTCGCTCCGGCGTGTCTTCACCTCGACGACGACCACGACGTCGCCGGCGGCGACCACGAGGTCTATCTCACCCGTGCGCGTGCGCCAGTTGCGATCGAGCACCCGGTATCCGAGTCGCTGCAGATGACGAGCCGCACGGTCTTCTCCCGCGCGTCCGAGCGTGTCTTTGTCGGCCATTCAGACATGTTCGGACCCCCGGATCGCGGCGCGACCCGGTCCGGCGCGCACGGTGCACTCCGCCTCACGATCGCCGCTTGGGGAGGAGCCTCTGCGGCACGCCTAGAATGGACTCACCATGGATGACGACGTCTTCGAGGACTACGACCGCGAGCTGGAGCTGGCGCTCTACAAGGAGTACCGCGACGTCGTATCGCAGTTCCAGTACGTGATCGAGACCGAGCGCCGGTTCTACCTCGCCAACGAGGTGAACGTCGTGCGCCGCGACACGGAGCACGACTTCTACTTCGAGATCTCGATGACCGATGTGTGGGTCTGGGACATCTACCGCGCGGACCGATTCGTGAAGTCGGTGCGCGTCCTCACGTTCAAGGACGTCAACGTGGAGGAGCTGCAGCGCCGCGACTTCCACCTGCCCGAGGAGCTGTCGCTCGACACCTGAGCGGCTCCTGCTCAGAACAGCGTCGGCGCGTCGGCGATCGACCACGACGCGCGGTGGTGGGCGCTGATGCCGTGCGTACGGATCGCCTCACGGTGATCGGGGCTCGCGTAGCCCTTGTTCCGGGCCCAGTTGTAGGCCGGAAGCTCGTCGTGGAGCGCCGTCATGTGCGCATCCCGCGCGACCTTCGCGATGACGGATGCCGCGGCGGCGCTCGCGCAGTCGCGATCGGCCTTGATGACCGGCCTCACCTGCAGATCGCGCGCACCCGCCGCTGTGATGTAGTCGTAGTTCCCGTCGAGGATGACGATGCCCTCCTCGGGGACGAAGCCCTGCATCCGCAGCTCGCCCAGCGCGCGGATCGTCGCCAGACCGAGCGCGCGCATGATGCCGATCTCGTCGATCTCCGCCGCGCTCGCCCACCCCACCGAGCTGCCCGAGACCCAGGAGGCCGCGCGGGCGGCGACCTCGGCCCGTCGCATCTCGGGGACGAGCTTCGAGTCGCGGAGGCCCTGAGGGACGCGCTTGCGCGCACGCGGAGCATCGACGACGACCGCGCCGACGGCGACCGGGCCAGCGAGCGCGCCTCTGCCCACCTCGTCGCATGCGATCAGGATCGGATGCTCCCGCAGGAGCCTCCTCTCGAGCGTCAGACGAGGCTCGGCGACCGTCATGGAGCGGGGGTGCCGACGGGGTCGGGGACTCCGGAGAAGACCTCGTGGTGGAAGTCGAGCGTGCCCAGATGCGACATCGGCCAGGTGATGAGGAAGGCGCGCCCGACCACATTGTCGATCGGCACGAAGCCCTTCCCGGGTTGGTCGGGGTGGAACCGGGAGTCCTGCGAGCGGTCGCGATTGTCGCCGAGCACCCACAGGGATCCCTCGGGGACGGTGACGTCGTACTCCTTGACCTCGGGCGCCGGCTTGCCGGGCTGGAGCTTGACGTAGGGCGACTCGTCGATCGGCACGCCGTTGACCTCGACCTGCCCGATCGCATCGCAGCATACGACGTGGTCACCGGGGAGGCCGATGATGCGCTTGATGAGATGGTCTTCGCTGTCGGGTGCGGCGAGGCCGACGAGCGACAGCACCCAATCCCACGCCTCGACGATCGGCGGGCGCGGCTCGGCGATCGTCGGGGGGAGCCATCCGCCCGGGTCTCGGAACACGACGATGTCGCCGCGGCTGTAGTCGCCGAAACGCGGCGTGATCTCGTCGACGAGGATGCGGTCGTTCACCACGAGCGTGTCCTCCATCGACGCCGACGGGATGTAGAACGAGCGCACGAAGAACGTCTTGATGACGAGGGAGACGAGGACGGCGACGAGGACGATCACGACGACGTCGCGGAGGAAGAGCAGCGTGCGGTTGCGGCGCCGAGGAGCGACAGGAGGTGCCTCGACGGGGGTGGCCGGTGTGAGCGATCCGCCCGTGGGCGCCGGGTCGGCGGGCGCGGTCTGCTCGGTCGTCATCATGCACTTTCGTCAGGCTCGCCGCGAATCGGTCGGCCGGTAGATCAAGGGTCGCACATTCCTGCGGCGGGCCGCGCTGTCGGCGCTCTGTTTCACGGCGGAATCGCGGCACGGAAAAGAACGACGCCCCGCGGCGGAGCCGGCGGGGCGTCGTTCGGAGAACTGCGCGATCAGGAGTGGTCGCGCTTCTCCTTGATCTTGGCCTTCTTGCCGCGGAGGGCACGGAGGTAGTAGAGCTTCGCGCGACGGACGTCACCGCGGGTCACGACCTCGATGTGGTCGATGACCGGGCTGTGCACCGGGAAGGTGCGCTCGACGCCGACCTGGAAGCTGATCTTGCGGACCGTGAAGGTCTCGCGCACGCCGTCGCCCGAGCGGCCGATGACGATGCCCTGGAAGACCTGGATACGGGAGCGGTTGCCCTCCGTGATGTTGACGTGCACCTTCACGTTGTCGCCGGGGGCGAAGGCGGGGATGTCGGAGCGGAGCGAAGCCGCATCGACAGCGTCGAGGATCTGCATGATCGTGTCTCTCTGCGGCCGCCACAGGTCGACCGCGAATATGAAGGGAATGGATGCTGTGCCCGAGGCCGACGGCAGGACGCCGATCGACGAGCTCCCCTGAGGCAGAGCCTTGTCAGGGCACAGCTGTCCATTCTGCCACGGATGCGCGACCCGGCCAAAACGTCAGGAGGCGAAGGGCCGATCCTTCTCCGTGACCACGATGACCTCGGGGGTCACCGCATCCGGAGTGCTCTGGGCGGTGGGCGGGATGTACGCGACACCGTCGGTCGTGCGCAGCACGAAGTTGGACGGTCGCGCCTCGCGCCAGAGCTGCCAGAGCTCGAGCCACAGCAGGGCGATCCCCACCACCACGGTGGCGGCGAAGACCGGCCACCACCAGTCGGCGTTGAAGGTGCCGAGCGCGATGATCAGCAGGTGCCAGCTCGTGAACCCGGCGACATCCCACCACGACACCGCGCGGGTGGCCCGCACGGTCCCGCGGGCACGCACGAGGAGCGAAAGGATGAGCTGACCGACGAAGACTATCGGCACCGAGACGAGCACCCAGAGGAATCCCCACGGGCTCTGGCCGAAGATGATCCAGCCCACGAACAGCCACAGGGGCAGGAGGAACGCGGCCGGAAGAAGCCATCGGAAGAACCCGCGTCGCAGCGTCATCCCTCGATGCTACGCCGGTGGCGTCGACGCGGCACTCCCTTCGGCGCAGGACGCGGCATCCTCACAGTCCGCACGGAAGTATCCGGCAGAATGGAGACGACGAGAGGAAGTCCATGATCGAACTGCGCACTCCCGCCGAGATCGAGGCCATGCGCCCCGCGGGCCGGTTCGTCGCCGAGACCCTGGCGACGCTGCGCGACGAGACGAAGGTGGGCACGAACCTCCTCGCGATCGACCGGCGGGCGCACGAGATGATCCGCCGCGCCGGAGCCGAGTCGTGCTACATCGACTACCACCCCTCGTTCGGCGCGAGCCCCTTCGGGAAGGTCATCTGCACCTCGGTGAACGATGCCGTGCTGCACGGACTCCCCCATGACTACGCCGTCAAGGACGGCGACCTCGTGTCGCTCGACTTCGCCGTCTCGATCGACGGCTGGGTGGCCGACTCGGCGGTGTCGTTCGTCGTCGGCACACCGCGCGATGAGGACCTCTGGCTCATCGACACCGCGGAGCGAGCCCTGGATGCCGCGATCGCCGCCGCCACCGTGGGAAACCGCATCGGCGACATCTCCCACGCGATCGCCGAGGTGGCGCGGAGCGAGGGCTATTCGATCAACACGGACTTCGGCGGTCACGGCGTCGGCCGCGTCATGCACGGCGACCCGCACGTCCCCAACGACGGCAAGCCGAACCGCGGCTTCCCGCTGCGGGCCGGCCTCGTGATCGCACTCGAGCCCTGGTTCCTGGGCACGACGGATCGACTGGTCACCGATCCCGACGGGTGGACGCTGCGCAGCGTCGACGGATCACGCGGTGCGCACGCCGAGCACACCGTCGCCATCACCGACGACGGTCCGATCGTTCTGACCGATCGTTCCTGGCTCGGCGTCGCTTAGGAGCGCACGACGACGGCCGCCGTCTCCGCGGCCAGCACGAGCGTCCCGCCGGTGGGCTCCGACGTGTCGGTGGACAGCAGCACCTCGGCGACGTCCGCGAACTCGACCGGGTCGCCGGTGAGGTTCACGAGGACGTCGAGGCGGCCCCGCGCGAGGCGGAACGCGCGCGCGCCGGGCGCGGCATCCGGTGTCAGACAGACCCCCGCCAGCGTCGCCGCGGCGGGGTCGGTGAGCTCGGGATGGGTGCGGCGCAGACGTGCGAGGCGCCGATAGAGCGCGAGGAGGTCGGCGTGCGGCTCCTCGAGCAGCTCGCTCCAGTCCAGGTGCGACCGCCGGAACGTCTCCGGATCCTGCGGATCGGGGACGACGGACTCGTCCCATCCCATCTTCACGAACTCGGCGAGACGGCCCTTCGCGGTCGCTTCTCCGAGCTCGGGCTCCGGATGCGACGTGAAGAACTGCCACGGCGTCGAGGCGCCCCATTCCTCGCCCTGGAACAGCATCGGGGTTCCCGGTGCGGTCAGGGTCAGCACAGCGGCCACCGCGAGACGGCGGGGGCTGAGACTCTGCGAGAGACGGTCTCCTGCGGCGCGATTGCCGATCTGGTCGTGATCCTGGGCGAACGTGACGAGGCGCCAGGTCGGCACCTCCGCGGGCACGGGGAATCCGTGCTCGCGGCCGCGGAACGTCGACAGCGTGCCGTCGTGGAAGAAGCCGCCCGTCCAGGTCTTGGGAAGCGCCCCCGGGTCGGCGAAGTCGGCGTAGTAGCCTTCGGTCTCGCCGGTGAGGGCGACGTGGACGCAGTGGTGCCAGTCATCGCTCCACTGGGCGGCGAGGCCGTATCCGGCGGCCTCCCGCGGCAGGATGAGCCGCGGGTCGTTGAGGTCGGACTCGGCGATGAGGGTGAGCGGGCGCCCGACGTGGGCCGACAGTGCGTCGACCGTCTCGGCCAGTTCGCGCAGGATGTGCAGCGACGACTCGTCGCGCAGCGCATGCACGGCATCGAGCCGCAGACCGTCGACGTGGTACTCCTCGAGCCACATCACGGCGTTGTCGACGATGTAGCGACGCACCTCCGCCTGATCGAGATCGATCGACGATCCCCAGGTGTTCCTCTCGGCATCCCGCAGGTACGGACCGAACTCGGGCAGGTAGTTGCCGCTCGGCCCGAGGTGGTTGTGCACGACGTCCTGGATGACGGCGAGGCCACGCCCGTGCGCGGCGTCGACGAACCGCTGGTAGGCCGCAGGCCCTCCGTACGCCTCGTGGACGGTGTACCACAGCACGCCGTCGTAGCCCCAGTTCCACTCTCCGTTGAACCCGTTCACGGGCAGCAGCTCGACGTGCGTGACGCCGAGGGCCACGAGGTGATCGAGGCGAGCGATCGCGCCGTCGAGGGTGCCCTCGGGCGAGAAGGTGCCGATGTGCAGCTCGTAGATCAGGCCGCCGGCGAGCTGGCGTCCGGTCCACAGCGAATCGGTCCACGCGAACGCCGAGGCGTCGAATGCCGCCGACAGGCCGTGCACGCCCGACGGCTGGCGGCGCGAGCGGGGATCGGGGCGCGCGACGTCGGCATCGCCGATCACGAACCCGTACTCCTCGCCGGCGGCCAGGTCGATGTCGGCGGACCAGTGCCCGCCGGCGCCCGCCGTGAGGGGCAGATCGTCGTGACCCGGCCGCCGCAGGGCGATCTTCGCGGCCCGTGGTGCCCAGACCCCGATCATGCGTCCTCCTCCTCGACCAGCAGTGCGGCGGGGTAGGTGTCCAGCAGTTCGGCGAGCGGGATCCGCCCGCCCGCGAAGCGCCGGCCGGTGACCGCATCCGTCCACGAGCCGCTCCGCACGAGCACCTCGGTGTCGCCCCAGCCGTGCCGCGCGAGCGCGACGGGAAGTCGCGTCGCGATCGCGACCGCTCCTCCGCGATCGAACGCCACGGCGTGCGCCGCCGCGGATCCGGTGGTCGTGAGTGGCGTGTACCTCGTGAACAGCTCCGGTCGGTCGCGGCGGAGTCGCAGCGCGCGGGAGGTCACGAGGAGTTTCGCAGCGCCCTCTGCGTCGACGGGTGGAAGCGATCCGGCGTCGAGGTCGGCCAGGAGCCGCCGCCGGACGCCGAAGTCGACCGCTCGGCGGTTGTCGGGATCGACGAGGGAGGTCTCCCAGAGCTCGGAGCCCTGATAGACGTCGGGGACGCCGGGACCTGCGATCTGCAGCAGCTTCGCCGACAGCGAGTTCGACCATCCCGCGGCGGAGATCTCCGCGACGAACGACTCGACGATCGGGCGCGCGGCGCCGTGCGCGGCATCCACCACCGCGTGCATGCGCTCCTCGAACGCGGCATCCGGATCCCACCAGCCGGTGGCCTCCGCCGCTTCGCGCGCGGCCTTCTCCGCGTACGCGTGGAGGCGCTCCGGGCTCGCCGGCCAGGAGCCGATGATCGCCTGCCACAGAAGGGAGTCGAACGGTCCGTGACCGGTCGACGCGATCGCACGGAGCTCGCCGAGCACCTCGCTCCACCGGCCGGGGACCTCAGCCAGGACCGAGAGCCGAGCGCGGACGTCTTCGCCGCGCTTCGTGTCGTGCGTGGACAGCGAGGTCATCGCGTGCGGCCACGCGGCCTGTCGGCGCTCTTGCGCGCGATGGAAGCCGTCGACCGACAGCGAGAAGACGCTCGGATCGCCGCCCACCTCGGTGAGCGTGCCGAGCCGGGTCGCGCGATAGAACGCGGTGTCCTCGACGCCCTTGGCCATCACCGGGCCGGTCGTCTGCTGGAAGCGCTGTGCGACCTCGCGCTGCGGATCGGCGAGGACGGGCACGAGGATCGCGATCGCCTCGGCCAGGTCGGGACGCCGGACGGATGCCTCGGCGGCCGCGTCGTCGAGCCATTCGCGACCCGCCGGAAGGTACGAGCGGTACGTCGGGAAGCACGCGAGCAGTTCGGCGAGGGCGTCGGACGCCGTCGGAACCGCCTCGCGTACGCCGGACGGCAGGGTGCGGACCAGCCGCGCCACCTCGGAGCCCTGGATCGTGTCGGCGATCATGCGCTTCGTGTCGTGGATGAGGTCGGGCCAGGACTGCGCGGGAGCGAGCCCGGTGTCGGCGCGCAGCGAAGCATCGAGTGCGTCCAGCGGCGCCTCCCCTGCGGGATCGATCAGGATGCGGTCGATCTCCGCCATCGCGTCGTACCCCGTCGTGCCGTCGGTCCTCCACCACGAGGGCAGGGGCTCGGCGTGGTCGGTCGCGCTGTGCTCGAGGATCTTCTCGACGAGCACGTAGCGGTCGCCGACGGCGTCGGCGAGTCGATCGAGGTACGCACCGGGATCGAGGAGCCCGTCGGGGTGGTCGATGCGCAGGCCGTCGATGAGTCCCGACTCGATCCAGCGGAGGATCTCGGCGTGCGTCTCGTCGAACACCCACGGCACCTCGACGCGCACTCCGGCGAGCGTCGACACCGCGAAGAACCGCCGATGCGTGAGATCGTCGGCCTCGCGCCGCCAGAAGATCGGCTCCCAGTTCTGACGGTCGAGCAGAGCGCGGATGTCGGGATCGCCGTCCAGCGATCCGGGAGCGAGCGGCAGCTCATGGTCGAAGTACCGCACGACGCCCGCCTCGGCATCCACCGCGAAGTCGCCGATCACCTCGTCGAGCTCCGCGCCGAGGATCGGGACGCGGACGCGCCCGCCGCCGTGCGCCCAGTCGATGTCGAACGCCTCGGCATAGCGGGACGCGCTGCCGTGGGTGAGCACGTCCCACCACAGGCGGTTCTGCGCCGGCAGGGAGATGCCCATGTGGTTCGGCACGGTGTCGACCAGGATGCCGAGCCCCGCCGCATGAGCGGCCGCAGCGAAGGCGGCGAGCCCTTCCGGACCGCCTCGGGCGGGGTCGATCCGCGTCGGGTCGACGACGTCGTAGCCGTGGTCGGAGCCTTCCGTCGCCTCCAGCAGCGGCGAGAGGTAGGCCCACCCGACCCCGAGGTCGCGAAGGTAGCCGGTGACGTCGGCGGCGGCGTTCAGGTCGAACGACGACCGGATCTGCAGGCGGTACGTCGAACTCGGACGCATCCTCAGCTCCCGAGCTCGGGCTTCGGCGCCGGTGAGACCTCGATCGCTCCGGTCATCACGGTCAGCGACGCGGCGACCGAATGGTCGGGCTCGCTGACGGCGTCGCGGTGCTCGCCGAGCACGACCATCGCCTTCGCGTCAACGGGCACGATCGCCCCGGGCTCGGCGATTCCGGTGCTGATCTGGCCGCTCCCCGTGTCGACGAGCACATCCCAGTGCGGGCTGAACTCGTTGTCGGGAAGCGAGAAGTCGACGGGTTCGTCGCCGGCGTTGAACAGCAGGATGAAGTGCAGATCGCTGATCGGCTGGCCGCGACGGTCGCGTTCGCGGATGCCGTCGCCGTTGAGGAACACGCCGACGGCACGTCCGAAGCCGGAGTCCCAGTCCTCCGGCTGCATCTGACTGCCGTCGGGACGCAGCCAGACGATGTCGGGGATCGGCTGGCCCTCTTCTCGACGCACCGGGCGGCCGTTGAAGAACCGGCTCCGACGGAACGACGGGTGGGAGTGGCGCAGACGGGTCAGTGCGGCCGTGAACTCCACGAGCGACTGGTCCACGGAGTCCCACGCCACCCAGGTGATCTCATTGTCCTGCGCGTAGCCGTTGTTGTTGCCGCCCTGCGTGCGGCCCAGCTCGTCGCCGTGCGCGATCATCGGCACGCCCTGGCTGAGCAGCAGCGTCGCGAGGAAGTTGCGCTGCTGGCGCGAACGCAGCGCGTTCACCGCGGGGTCGTCGGTCGGCCCTTCGACACCGTAGTTCGAGGAGCGGTTGTGGGACTCCCCGTCGTTGTTGTCCTCGCCGTTGGCCGCGTTGTGCTTCTCGTTGTACGACACGAGATCGCGCAGCGTGAAGCCGTCGTGGGCCGTCACGAAGTTGATGGATGCCACCGGACGGCGGCCGGAGTGCTCGTACAGATCGGCCGAGCCGGTGAGACGCGACGCGAACTCGGCCAGTGCCTGCGGCTCGCCCCGCCAGAAGTCGCGGACGGTGTCGCGGTACTTGCCGTTCCACTCCGTCCACTGCGGCGGGAAGTTGCCGACCTGGTAGCCGCCGGGCCCGATGTCCCACGGCTCGGCGATGAGCTTGACCTGCGAGACCACCGGATCCTGCTGCACGAGCTCGAAGAACGTCGACAGCCGGTCGACGTCGTAGAACTCGCGCGCGAGCGTCGAGGCGAGGTCGAAGCGGAATCCGTCGACGTGCATCTCGAGCACCCAGTACCGCAGCGAGTCCATGATGAGCTGCAGCGTGTGCGGATGCCGGACGTTCATGCTGTTGCCCGTGCCGGTGTAGTCGGTGTAGTAGCGCTTGTCGTCGTCTTCGAGGCGGTAGTACGCCTCGTTGTCGATTCCGCGCATCGAGAGCATCGGGCCCAGGTGGTTGCCCTCGGCGGTGTGGTTGTACACGACGTCGAGGATGACCTCGATGCCCGCCGCGTGGAGGGCGCGCACCATGCCCTTGAACTCCTGGACCTGCTCGCCGCCCTGACCGGTCGAGGCGTACGTGTTCTGGGGGGCGAAGAACGCCACGGTGTTGTAGCCCCAGTAGTTCGACAGCCCCTTGTCCTGCAGGGTGGAGTCGTTGATGAACTGGTGCACGGGCATCAGCTCGATCGCCGTGACACCGAGACGCTTGAGATGGTCGATGACGACCGGATGCGCGAGGGCGCTGTAGGTGCCGCGCATCTCCTCGGGGATCTCCGGGTGGAGCTTCGTCAGGCCGCGCACGTGAGCCTCGTAGATGACGGTCTCGGCGTAGGGGGTCTTCGGCAGCCGGTCGCCCGACCAGTCGAAGAACGGGTTGATGACGACGCCCTTCATCATCGACGCGGCGGAGTCCTCGTCGTTGCGGGAATCGGGATCGCCGAAGTTGTAGCCGAACACCGACTGGTTCCACTGCACCTGGCCGTCGACGGCCTTGGCGTAGGGATCGAGGAGGAGCTTGTGGGGGTTGAACCGCTTCCCGTTGGCCGGGTCGTCATCCCCGTACACGCGATAGCCGTACCGCTGGCCGGGGAGCACGTTCGGCACGTACGCGTGCCAGACGAAGGCGTCGACATCGGTCAGCGGGATGCGCGTCTCCTTGCCGCGGGTGCCGAACAGGCACAGCTCCACCTTCGTGGCTCCCTCGCTGAAGAGCGCGAAGTTCGTTCCGTTGCCGTCGAACGTCGCGCCCAGGGGGTAGGCGGATCCAGGCCAAGTCTGCAAGAGGGGTCCTTCCATCGGGTTGTATCCACCGTAACGACGATGGGTGAATTGCCGGCCGCTCTTGCCGGACGAGCGCCGCTCGACTAAGGGGTCGGGCCGGCCTCTCCGCCCACGGTGTGGACGCGCACGTTGTTGGACGAGCCCGCGATGCCGGGAGGGGCTCCCGCCGTCATCACGACCCGGTCGCCGACCTCGGCCAGACCCTGCTCGAGCAGCGTGGCGTCGATGATCTCCAGCAGACTGTCGGTGGTCCGGCCGAACGGCACGAGGTAGGTCTGAACGCCCCAGACGAGGGCGTTGCGCGAGCGCGCACCGGGCAGGTCGGTGAACGCGATGATCGGAACGGGAAGGCGCAGGCGCGACATCCGGCGCGCGGAGTCCCCCGACTTGCTGAACACGCACACGTACCGGGCATCCACGAAGTCGGCGATGCTCGCCGCCGCCAGCGTGAGGGCGCCCGCCTGCGTGCGCGGCTTCGTGCCGAGGGTCGGGATGCGTCCGATCCCGTGCTCCTCGGTCGAGGAGATGATGCGCTGCATCGTCTCGACCACCGTGACCGGATGCGCGCCCACGCTCGTCTCCCCCGAGAGCATCACGGCATCCGCGCCGTCGAGCACCGCGTTGGCCACGTCGCTCACTTCGGCACGGGTGGGCACGGGAGCGTCGATCATCGACTCGAGCATCTGCGTCGCGACGATCACGGGCTTCGCCCAGCGCCGCGCCAGCTCGATCGCGCGCTTCTGCACGATCGGCACGGCCTCCAGCGGCAGTTCGACGCCGAGATCGCCACGCGCCACCATGACGCCGTCGAACGCGTCGATGATCTCCTGCAGATGCTCCACGGCCTCGGGCTTCTCGATCTTCGCGATCAGCGGGACGTCGCGGCCTTCTTCGGCCATGATCACCCGCGCCCGATGGGCGTCGCGCGGGCTGCGCACGAACGAGAGCGCGACGATGTCGGCGCCGAGCCGCAGCGCCCACCGCAGGTCGTCTTCGTCCTTCGGGCTGAGGGCGGCGGTCGATACGGCGACGCCGGGCAGATTGATGCCCTTGTTGTTCGACACCTCTCCCCCCACGACCACTTCGGTGCGCACGCGCACGCCGTCGGTCTCCAGGACGCGGAGGCGCACCTTGCCGTCGTTGATCAGGATGCTGTCGCCCGCCGCCACGTCCCGAGCGAGATCGGGGTAGGTCGTGCCGACGATCTCCTTCGTGCCCTCGACGTCCTCGGTCGTGATCGTGAAGACGTCACCGGGGGCGAGGTGATGCGGGCCCGCGGCGAAACGGGCCAGACGGATCTTCGGTCCCTGCAGGTCGACGAGCACCCCGACCGCGCGACCGGACGCCTCGCTCGCCCTCCGCACGTTCGCGTAGGCCTGCTCGTGCACGCCGTAGTCGCCGTGGCTGCGGTTGAGGCGCGCCACGTCGAGGCCGGCGCGGACGAGGGCCTCCACGACCTCGTACGACTCGGTCGCGGGGCCGAGGGTGGCGACGATCTTGGCTCTGCGCATGGCACGTGTCTCCGTTCGGGCGGGATGGACCACCCCAGTCTGCCGTGCCCGTGTTTCGCGCGGTTGTCGCGAAGCTGTACAGACGGAGTTCGGCGCGATCCGTCCGCCGCGCCGCTCAGGCCTGCGGTTCGGTCTCGGCGGCGGGCAGCAGATCCGGGCGACGGATGCGCGTGCGCTCCACCTGCTGCGCGCGGCGCCAGTCGGCCACGCGCGCGTGGTGGCCGCTGAGGAGGACATCCGGGACCTCGCGTCCGCGCCACGAGGCCGGCTTGGTGTACGACGGGTACTCGAGCAGTCCGTCCTCGTGCGACTCCTCGACCAGGCTCTCCGGGTTGCCCACCACTCCCGGGATCAGCCTGCCCACCGCCTCGATCATGGCCATGGCGGCCACTTCGCCGCCGTTGAGGACGTAGTCGCCCAGGCTCATGAGCCGCACGCGACCGAGGGTCGCGGCGTAGTCGAAGACGCGCTCGTCGATGCCTTCGTACCGGCCGCAGCCGAACACGAGGTGCGGTTCGTCCGCGAGCTCCCGCGCGGTCGCCTGCGAGAACAGCTCGCCGGCGGGAGAGGGGAAGATGATGACGGGTCGCACCGTCCCGGCATCCGCGTCGCTCGATGCCACGATCTCGTCGAGCGCCTGCCCCCAGGGCTCCGGCTTCATCACCATGCCGGCGCCGCCCCCGTAGGGCGTGTCATCGACGCTGCGGTGCCGATCGTGGGCGTGGTCGCGCAGATCGTGCACCCGCACGTCGAGGAGTCCACGGTCGCGAGCCTTGCCCAGAAGCGATACCTCGAGCACGTCGAAGAACGTCGGGAAGATCGAGACGACGTCGATGCGCACGTCAGTCCTCGGGGGCGTCCTCGGCAGCCGAGGCCTCGGGCGCGTCGGAGTCGTCGTCGGCGAGGTCTTCGAAGAGTCCGGGTGGCGGCGTCACGACGACGCGTCCGGCGCGGACATCCACTTCGGGCACGATCGCCTTCACGAAGGGCACCAGGATCTCGGCATCGCCGGATCCCGACCCTGCGGGACGGACGATGAGCATGTCCTGCGACGGAAGGTGGTCGACGCGCACGACACGGCCGATCACGGCGTCGTCGCGGACCACGTCGAGTCCGACGAGCTGATGGTCGTACCAGGCCTCGTCCTCGTCCGGCGCGGCCTCGGAGTCCTGATCGATCCACAGGATCGCGCGGACGAGGCTCTCGGCGCCTTCGCGGTCGTCGACGTCTTCGAAGAACGCCACGGGGTGGCTGTTCATCCAGCGGAACTCGCGCACCGTGAGGGGCTTGCCGTGCCACGGGGATGCCTCGGGCACCTGGAGCGTGAAGGTGGCGCCGGGAGTGAAGCGACCCTCGGGGTCATCGGTGTACAGCTCGAGCTTGAGGGCGCCCTTCAGGCCGTGGGCCTTCACGAGGCGTCCGACGCGAAGCTGCGTCCGGGGGGCGGCGGGCGGCGTGACAGCGGCCTTCGCCCCCTCCTTGCGGGTGGGCTCGGCCATCTCAGTCGTCCGCGACGTCGACGCGGACGCGTCGACCGTCGGCGAGCGCCGAGATGAGCGTGCGCAGAGCCCGGGCCGTGCGGCCGCCGCGCCCGATCACGCGTCCGCGATCGTCGGGGTGCACGCGCACCTCGAGGACGTCTCCGCGAGGCGAAGTGGACGAATGGATCTGCACATCGTCGGGGTGATCGACGATCCCCTTGACGATGTGCTCGAGCGCGGCGGCCAGCAACGGATTACTCGGCGTCGGCGTCGGCGGCGGGCGCCTCGACCTCGGCGTCGGCGGGAGCCGGCTCCTCGGCCTTCTTCTCGGCCTTGGGCTTGACGACCGACTTCTTCGACGCGTCGATCGAGAACTCCTCCTTGGCCGGCGCGGTGCGCACGGTCGAGACGGCGTTCGCGTCGCCCTGGAAGCGACCCCAGTCACCGGTGAGCTTCAGCAGCGCGAGCACCTGCTCGGTCGGCTGGGCGCCGACGCCGAGCCAGTACTGGGCACGGTCGGTGTCGACCTCGATGAACGAGGGCTCCTCGGTGGGGTGGTACTTGCCGATCTCCTCGATGACGCGACCGTCGCGCTTGGTGCGCGAGTCGGCGACGACGATGCGGTAGTAGGGCGCGCGGATCTTGCCGAGACGCTTGAGACGGATCTTTACAGCCACGATTCTCCTGGATGTGTGGAAGTGGGAACTGGTCGCCTGGAGCGTGGGGTGCACACCCGGCGGAAGCTCAGGGATGGACGCCGCTGCTGGATAGAGGGTCGAGCAGGGGGTCCGACCCACAATTGTCCCACATCGCGCCGGATGCCGCGAACCGACGCGGCGGTGCCGGATGACGCGATCGGATCATCCCCCGTGCCAGAATGAGCGCGTGACGGAGGCCTTCTCGACATCCGCCCGCTCGACCGTGGGTCTGGAGTGGGAGCTCATGCTCGCGGACGGCGAGACGGGAGACCTCGTCCCCCGTGCGCCCGACGTGCTCGCCGCCCTCGGCGAGAGCACGGAGCTCGAGCGCTACACGATCACCGGCGAGCTGCTCACGAACACGATCGAGGTCACCAGCGGCATCGGCGACACGGTCGCGGCCGCCGTCGACGACATCGCCGACGCGATCGCGGCGGTGCGCACCGTGACCAATCCGCTCGATGTCGAGATCCTCTGCGCCGGGAGCCATCCGTTCGCACAGTGGTACGACCAGCAGGTCACCGACAAGACGCGCTACCACACCCTCATCGAGCGCACCCAGTGGTGGGGGCGCAACATGATGATCTGGGGCATCCACGTGCACGTCGGGGTCGACGACGTCGACAAGGTCTTCCCCATCATCAATGCGCTGTCCACCTACCTGCCCCACCTCCAGGCGCTGTCGGCGTCGAGCCCGTTCTGGGCGGGTGAGCGGACGGGCTACGCGTCGAACCGTGCCCTCGTCTTCCAGCAGCTCCCGACGGCGGGACTCCCCTGGCCCCTGCAGAACTGGCGGGAGTTCGCGAGCTACCTCGACGACATGGTCGCCACCGGTGTGATGCACGATGCCAGCGAGGTGCGCTGGGACATCCGACCGGCTCCGAAATGGGGGACGATCGAAGTCCGTGCGTGCGACGGGATGTCGACGCTGCCCGAGCTCGCCGCGGTCGCCTCGTTGGTGCAGGTGCTCGTCGAGCACTTCTCGCGCCAGCTCGACGAAGGACGCGAGCTGGCCTCGCTCCCGCCGTGGTTCGTGCGCGAGAACAAATGGCGCGCCGCCCGCTACGGACTGGATGCCCGGGTCATCGTGGATCGCGCGGGCACGCAGCGTCCGGTCACGGAGCACCTGCGCGAGACGATGGCGGAGCTCGGCGACATCGCGTCGGAGCTGCACTGCGCCCGCGAGTTCGCGGGACTCGACCGGATCCTGACGCAGGGCGCCTCGTACGCGCGGCAGGTGCTCGTGGCGGATGCCGCGGACGGCGATCTGCGCGAAGTCGTGCACCACCTCATCCGGGAGTTCCGCGCGGGCCCGACGCTGCGGGAGCACCTGGCCTCGCTCGGGCACTGACCTCAGGAGTCGCGGTCGGGGCGGTCCGCGTCCTCTTCGAGGACGAAGTGCGACATCCCGTGCTCCGTCTTCTCCCAGTAGTGCGGCTTCGTGATGAGCTGCCAGAGCGCCTTGTACGACGCGAGCGAGTGCAGGATCCAGTAGACGGGATTGAGCAGCGCCCAGCCCACGAGCCAGAACTTGCCGCGCTTGTAGGGACCCATCATGTTGAGGTACACCATGAGGCCGTTGCCGATGAGGAAGTTCAGCAGACAGAGCCACAGCACGAACGGCGGGAAGATCGCCGACATGTCGGCCCACGGGAAGACGAGGGAGGCCACCAGGAGCGCCGTGAACGGGATCACGCCGAGGAAGGTGAGAGGCGTCCCGGCGATGAGCAGCGCGAAGGAGGCGAACCGGCGCAGGCCGATCTTCTTGATGAGCCGGCCTGGATTGCGCGCATGCACGAGCGCCGTCTGCATGTAGCCCTTGATCCACCGGCTGCGCTGTCCGACGAAGATCCCCATGCGCGACGTCGCCTCCTCCATGGTCGTGGAGTCGACTACGCCCACCCGGTAGCCCAGGGCGCTGGATCGGATGCCGAGGTCGGCGTCCTCGGTGACGTTGTAGGGGTCCCAGCCTCCGAGCTCGCGCAGCGCGGCGGTGCGGAAGTGGTTCGACGTGCCGCCCAGCGGGATCGGCAGATCACGCACGTCGAGCCCGGCGAGCATGTAGTCGAACCAGTAGCTGTACTCCAGCGCGAACATGCGGGTGAGCACGTTCTCCCGCGCGTTGAAGTAGTTGAGCGCGGCCTGCATGACCACGGTCGATTCCGACGAACGGTCGAAGGCGATGACCGTCTTCTTCAGCTGGTCGGGTTCGGGGGCGTCCTCCGCGTCGTAGATGACGAGATACTCCCCCCGTGCGACGGCGAGTCCGACGTTGCACGCGCGCGGCTTCGTCTGGGGTGCGCCCTTGGGCACCGTGACGACGATGAAGTTCTCGGGGGGCTCCGACACGGCGATCGCATCGCGCGTCTCGTCGTCCTCCTCCTCCACGAGGATGATGATCTCGAGCTTGTCGGCCGGATAGTCCAGTCGCCCCAGGTTCTCGACGAGTCGCCCGACGATCCGCGCTTCCCGGAACACCGGCACGAGCACCGTGTAGATCGGGAGGTCCTCGTCGCGGACGGCGGCGATGTCGGCGGGTGAGACGTGCTTCACGAGGTCGTAGCGCGAACCGTGCAGCGCCACGGTGAACTTGAACAGCGTGCTCGCGAGGAACACGGCGCTCGCGATGGCGATCACGACGATCAGGGTCTGCAGGGGCCACACGACGGCGAAGCCGATCACGGCCAGGAGGGCGATCACTCCGCCGATCTTCTGGCCGCGGGAGAGCACGTATCGCGCGGACAGCCCGGGGTCGCGGTGGTAGAGCGCGTTGGCGGCCTCCTCGACGAACTCCGCCCGGAAGGCGTCGACGACCGCGTCGACGATGTCGCCCTGCGACAGGGGGACGATGCGCACGCGCGCGTCGAGCAGGGCGGAGATGCGCGCGGACCGTCGAGCCGAGTCGGGCAGCGACGACCCGACGACGATCACGTCGTCGTCGCGCTCGAGGGGTATCCAGCCCTGCTGCGCGTAGGTCGTGCGCAGATCGGCCGACAGCAGCCCCGCGTCGATTCGGGTGGGGTTCACGGGGTTCCTCCGAACGTCCTCATCCACAGCGCGACGATCGGCCACTGCAGCGCCGTGAGCCACCCGATGATCCACAGGAACACCGAGACGCCGGCCGTGAGGAACGAGTGCGCGCCGGTCGTCGGCGTCGGCACGATCGCGACGGCGAGCAGGAGAAGGAGCATGTAGGTCACGCCCGCGACACCGGGCGGGGTGAGTCCGACGATGAAGGCGAGCACCGTGCTCGCCTGGAGCAGCACGGCGATGATTGCCGTGCCGGGGAAGCCGAGTCCGAACGCCGCGACGATCATCAGGACGAGCGGCGCCAGGTACAGCCATCCCAGAGGAGTGGTGAGCGACTGCGCGAAGCCGATCGCCCGCTCGTTGCTCCAGGCCAGATCACCGCGCACCATCGCGAGCGGTCCGGCGCCGAACGCGATGCCGAGGACGGCCAGCGACACGAAGAGGGTGATCGTCGGAAACGCGACGACGACCGCGTTGGCCACGCGGGCGCCGGTGCGGGACTGGATGAGGAGCCCACCCCCGATGGCGGCCACGAGCGCCGCGAAGACGGTCGTGGTGTCGGAGAACGCCGCGCAGGCGAACAGCAGTCCGGCTCGGAAGCCGGCCTGGGTGTTCGCCCACGTGACGAACCGCACCAGGTCGACCATGGCCAGCGCGAAGAACATGAGCGCGACGGTTGCCTCGAAGTTCGTCAGTACGACATAGGTGTAGAGCGGCGTCGTGGCGATCGTCAGGACGAAGATCGTGCGCACGCTCATCGGGAACTGCTTGCGCTGCAGGGACTGCAGGATGAGCTGAAGCGTCAGGGCTGCGGCGATCGACGCGGCGATCGCGAGGCCGAGAGCTCCGCCCGGGATGACCGCGGCCACGAGGCTCGTGATCGGCGGGTAGAGCTGTCCGATGACGCCGACGCCCGAGGCGCCCCATTCGATGTCGGCGACGCGTGCGGCGAGGGCGGCGTTGGCCGTGCCCGCCCAGTCCCCCTCAGCCGCCCAGTTCCACCAGATGGCCAGGCCCGTGTAGAACGCGGCGATGACGAGGCGCAGACCCCAGCGCCAGAGTGCGCTGGCGGGGTACTTGGGGACGCGTCCGGTGTGGCTCTCGACGTACAGCGGCACGTCGCGTTCGAACACGTCCGCCGTTGAGATGCGACTCGCCACGAATTCCCCGTTGCTCTCCCGCAGGCGGTCCCCAGCTCGCCCGGTCCCTCTCCCCCAGAGTGGTCCCGCACGCTCAGGCTACCGGCCCGCGGAGAGCAGACCGAAATCGGTCAGCCGCGCCCGAGCATCTTCTGCAGCTCGGCGAGGTCTTCCGCGCTCGGAGCGCCCTTCCCGCCGCCGAGGCCGAAGCCCGAACCGGTCGGCGCCGCCGCAGCCTGCGCGGCCGCTCCCGCGTTCTCGGCCGCGCGCTTCGCGGGATTGCCGGAGCGCGACGTGCTCTGCGCCTTGCGCTTGTTGCCGCGTTTGGCGGATGCGCCGGGCTTGCCGCCGACGGGCCCCATGCCCGGGATGTTGGGAACGCCGCCGCGGGCGACGGTCTTCATCATCTTCGCGGCCTGCTCGAAGCGCTGGACGAGTTGATTGACGTCGGTGACGGTCATTCCCGAACCGCGCGCGATGCGGAGGCGGCGGGAGCCGTTGAGCAGCTTCGTGTTGCGGCGCTCGCTCGGCGTCATGGAGCGGATGATCGCCTCGGTGCGGTCGATCTCGCGCTCGTCGAAGTCGTCGAGCTGCTGCTTCATCTGGCCCATGCCCGGCAGCATCCCGAGCATCTTCTTCATCGAGCCCATCTTGCGCATCTGCTGCATCTGGGAGAGGAAGTCCTCGAGCGTGAACTGCTCCGTCGCGAGCTTCTCGGCCATCTTCATGGCCTCTTCCTCGTCGAACGCGGACTGCGCCTGTTCGATGAGGGTCAGGATGTCGCCGAGGTCGAGGATGCGCGAGGCCATGCGGTCGGGGTGGAAGGCCTCGAGATCGTCGAGGCCCTCGCCGGTCGAGGCGAAGATGATCGGACGGCCGGTGACGGAGGCCACGGACAGTGCCGCACCGCCGCGCGCGTCGCCGTCGAGCTTGGACAGCACGACGCCGGTGAAGTCGACGCCGTCCTGGAAGGCCTTGGCCGTGTTCACGGCATCCTGGCCGATCATCGCGTCGATGACGAAGAGCACCTCGTCGGGGTTCGTCGCTCTGCGGATGTCGGAAGCCTGCTTCATGAGCTCGGCATCCACGCCGAGGCGTCCGGCGGTGTCGATGATGACGACGTCGTGCTGCTGCCGCCGCGCGGTCTCGACGCCGTCGCGCGCGACCTGCACGGGATCGCCCACGCCGTTGCCCGGCTGAGGCGCGTACACCGCGGCACCCGCCTGAGCGGCCACCACCTGGAGCTGGTTGACGGCGTTCGGTCGCTGCAGGTCGGCCGCGACGAGCAGCGGCGTGTGGCCGTCCTTCTCGAGCATCTTCGCGAGCTTGCCCGCGAACGTCGTCTTGCCCGAGCCCTGAAGGCCCGCGAGCATGATCACGGTCGGCGCGGTCTTGGCGAACTGCAGGCGGCGCTGCTGACCGCCGAGGATCGCGATGAGCTCCTCGTTGACGATCTGCACGACCTGCTGCGCCGGGTTCAGCGCGCGGCTGACCTCGTCGCCGAGGGCGCGCTCGCGCACCTTCGCCGTGAATTCCTTCACCACGGGCAGCGCGACGTCGGCGTCGAGCAGAGCCCGGCGGATCTCGCGCACCGTGCCGTCGACGTCGGCAGGGGTGAGCTTGCCCTTCGTGCGGAGGTTGCGGAAGGTCTCGGTGAGACGATCGGAGAGCGTGCCGAAAGTTGCCATGATCCCCCGATTCTACGGGACGGTCGTCGAGCACCGAGCTCGTCGCGGCGGTGTCACGGCGGCGATCGTGCGGGTTCCGGCTCAGTGCTCCGGGCCGAGCTCCTGGAACAGCGTCAGCTGCAGTCCGGCCGGGCCGCGCAGTCGAGCGTTCAGCGAGCGCCACGGCGTGACGCGAGCGGATGCCTCCACGGCCGCGCCGGCGGCCGCGAGATGCTCGACCGTCGCCGCGGTGTCGGAGACCTCGAAAGCGACACGCAGAGCGTCGCTCGGCGCATTGCCGTCGGTCTCGACGCGATCGATCAGCTCGACCTGCGCCGCATTGGAGAGTTCGAGAGTCGCGCGGCCCGCTCCCAGGATCGTCACACGGGCACCGCCGTCGCCCTGGAACGACTCCTGCTCGGTGAGCCCGAGCTCGTCGCGATAGAAGGAGAGGGCGGCGTCGAAGTCGTCCGCGCGGACGACGAGCCTCAGCTGCCGCACGGGCGCGGGCAGCGTCAGGGCGGCGGCATCGACACCGGCCCGCAGCGAAGCCGCCAGCGGCGCGAGCCCGGCCCCTTCGAGGGCCCACGCGTCGATCGCCGCCAGCACCGCCCCTCCGTGCGCTGCTCCCGCGACGTCGGCCGCGACCACGGGGGCGCCCGCATCCCGCAGTCTCGTCGACACGGCGGCGGCGATGCGCGAGCGGCGGACGGACGCCTCGCGCTCGAGCTCGTCGACCAGACCCATCGCCTGGGCGTTCACGAGTGCCAGGGCGAGGCTGTCGGGCGCGAACCCGTCGCCGAGGGCGAGCAGAGCGCCGCGCACGTCGGCGGCGGCATCCGCCGACCGCTCTCCCGCCAGGCGGGCGCAGAGAGTCTCGATCCGCTCGTCGAGACCCGACCAGAGGATGTCGGACTTGGAGGCGAAGTAGTTGAAGAAGCTCGAGCGGCTCACACCCGCGCGCGCGGCGATGTCGGCGATGGACGTGCCTGCGTAGCCCTGTTCGAGGAAGAGCTCGCACGCCGCCTCGGCGAGGATCTCCCGCGATGACGCACGGGGTCGGCCGGCACTGATCGACATGGCTCTCAGCCTAGGCGCGTCGAGAACCGTAGGAGTTTCGAGTCCTGCCGCATGTTGAGCGCGTCGCGGTCGGCGTGTCTCCTCCATTCTCGACGGCAGCCCGTCGACCGGTCCGGGGAGCGTATTGTTGGACGCGATCCAACAACGTCGCCCGCCAGAAGCGAAGGACGCCATGCTCGATATCCCCACCCCGCGGCTCTCCCCCGCCCTCGTGCCCTACCTCGAGGGCTGGGCGCTGCAGCGCAGCATCCACTCCGCCGTCGTGTCGGGTGAGCGCTCCGACACGCTCCTGCTCGTCGAGCACGAGCCCGTCTACACCGCCGGTGCGCGCACGGCGCGGCACGAACGCCCCACCGACGGCACACCGGTGGTCGACGTCGACCGCGGCGGCAAGATCACTTGGCACGGACCCGGACAGCTCGTCGGCTACCCGATCGTGCGGCTGCCCGAACCCGTCGACGTCGTGGCGCACGTGCGCCGGCTCGAAGGCGTGCTGATCGACGTGCTCGCCGAGTTCGACATCGACGGCTATCGCGTCGAAGGACGCAGCGGTGTGTGGGTGCGCCGGCCTCTCGGCGAGGACAAGGTCGCCGCGATCGGCGTGCGCGTGCAGCGCGGAGTGACGATGCACGGGTTCGCGCTCAACTGCGACAACTCCCTCGCCGGGTTCCGCGGGATCATCCCCTGCGGCATCACGGATGCCGGCGTCACGACCATGAGCGAAGTGCTCGGCCGCGTGATCACGACCCACGACGTCGTGGACGTCGTCGCCGATGCGTTCACCGCCGAGTACGCGGCGGTGGCCGCGTGAGCGCCTGCGGCGCCGCTCCCGCGGCATCCGGTCCCGGACACGCCCCCGAAGGCCGAAAGCTCCTGCGGCTCGAGGTGCGCAACGCCCAGACCCCCATCGAGCGCAAGCCCGAGTGGATCAAGACGAAGGCGAAGCTCGGACCGGAGTACCAGGCGCTCCACAGCCTGGTGAAGGAGGAAGGGCTGCACACGGTCTGCCAGGAGGCCGGCTGCCCCAACATCTACGAGTGCTGGGAGGACCGCGAGGCGACGTTCCTGATCGGCGGCTCGCAGTGCACGCGCCGGTGCGACTTCTGCCAGATCGACACCGGCAAGCCGGCCGACTACGACACCGATGAGCCGCGCCGGGTCGCCGAGAGCGTGCAGCGCATGCAGCTGCGCTACGCCACGGTGACCGGCGTCGCGCGCGACGACCTCCCCGACGGCGGGGCGTGGCTGCACGCCGAGACCGTCCGCCGCATCCATGCCGACAACCCCGGCACCGGCGTCGAGATCCTCGCGACGGACTTCAACGGCGATCCCGCTCTGCTCGGCGAGGTGTTCGACTCGCGGCCCGAGGTGTTCGCCCACAACGTCGAGACGGTCCCGCGCATCTTCAAGCGCATCCGTCCGGCGTTCCGCTACGAACGCTCGCTCGACGTGCTGACGCAGGCACGGGATGCCGGTCTCATCACGAAGTCGAACCTCATCCTCGGCATGGGCGAAGAGCCTGAAGAGGTCGTGCAGGCGCTCCAGGATCTGCACGACGCGGGCACCGACATCATCACGATCACGCAGTACCTGCGCCCGACCCCCCGCCATCTGCCGGTCGCGCGCTGGGTGAAGCCGCAGGAGTTCGTCGAGTTCAAGGACGCGGCGGAGCGGATCGGATTCCTCGGGGTGCTGGCGGGTCCGCTCGTCCGGTCGTCCTACCGTGCGGGGCGGCTGTGGGCGCAGTCGATGACGGCGAAGGGCCGCGGCATCCCGCCCCACCTGGCGCACATCGCCGACGCCGCCGACCTCGGCTTCGCCCAGGCCGTGTAGCGGCTCAGGTCAGTCCGCCGAGGTCACCGACAGCACGTCGCCGTCGGAGCCGAGGTTCACCAGCAGCACGTCGTCGGTCGCATCGGGATCGAACGCGTACTCGAGGACGGCGAACGGGTCCTTCCCGCCGTGTTCGTCGGCGAGGATCGTCATGCTCATCAGCTGCAGCGAGCGGATGATGTCGATCGGGGTGTCGCCGGAGATGTCGACGAGGAGGTCGTCGATCTCGGCGCCGAGCTCGGCCTGAAGCTGCAGGATGTACTCGGTCACCTCGCTCGTGCGGTCGTCGAGTTCGTCGACCATCGAGTTGCGCGCGGTGCGGTCGATCGTCTCGATCGCGGAGATGAGGCCGGCGGCGACGTCGAGGGCGGCCTCCGACACGTCGTCCTGATCGGGCGCCGTGAGGTCGACCGTCACGGTCTGATCTCCCAGGTCGACGTTCTCCGACCAGAAGATCGACCCGTCGGGCCCTGACTCGAGGAGTCCGAAGTAGTCGTGCTCGATCGCCATGGCCCTATGCAATCATCCCCGCCGCCCGGGCGGTAGCCCGACCCGGCGAGTCGGTCGATCTCAGTCGACGAGCGCTGCCGCGAAGACGTGCGGCGTGAATCCCGTGAGGTCGCCGATGCCCTCGCCCTGGCCGAGGAGCTTGACGGGGATGCCGGTCTTCTCCTGCACGGCGAGGACGAACCCGCCCTTCGCGGAGCCGTCGAGCTTCGTGAGCACGAGCCCCGTGACGCCCGCGTGCTCGAGGAAGGCCTGGGCCTGCATGACGCCGTTCTGACCCGTCGTGGCGTCGAGCACGAGAAGCACTTCGCTGATCGGCGCCTGCTTCTCGATCACCCGACGGATCTTGGTGAGCTCGTCCATGAGCCCGCCCTTCGTGTGCAGACGTCCCGCCGTGTCGACCAGCACGATCTCGGTGCCCGTGCGCTTGGCGTACTCGATCGTCTGGAAGGCGACGGATGCCGGGTCCTGGCCCTCCTGCTGGGGCCGGACGATCGCTGCTCCCCCGCGCTCCGCCCAGGTCGCGAGCTGGTCGACGGCGGCCGCACGGAAGGTGTCGGCGGCGCCCACGACGACCGATCGGCCGTAGCGCTGGAGGAACTTGGCGAACTTGCCGATCGTCGTGGTCTTGCCGACGCCGTTGACGCCGACGACGAGCACGACGGCCGGGCGCTCGGTGAGCCGGAGGGTCGTGTCGAACTTCGCGAAGTGCTCCTCCAGCGTCTCCTTCAGCATCCGCTGCAGGTCACGGGGATCGGTCGTGCGGTACCGCTCCACCTTCTCGCGCAGCTCGTCGACGATGCGTTCGGTGATGTCGGGACCGAAGTCGGCGGTGAGCAGCGCCGTCTCGAGGTCGTCCCACGTCGTCTCATCGATCGTGGGCTTGACGAACATGCCGCGCAGGGCGCGGCCGAGCGACCAGGAGCTCTCAGCCATGAGTCCAGCCTAGATCGGCGGCGAGAGAGTTCCCGCTCGTCACTGCTGCGGGACGAGCACGATCCGCAGATGGGAGTCGCGCAGGGCGTCGCGCTGCGCCACGGCATCGACGCCCGCGGGGCACACCACGCCGACGAGCAGCCCCGCGTCGAGGGAGCCGAATCCGCGCGCCGACATGATCCACGACGCTCCGCTGTCGGGGCTCGTGCCCGCCACGGTGCGGACGTCCACGCTGGCCGATCCGGAGACCGCCTGCAGCAGCGTGTCATCGGCGGTGTGCGGGGTGACCTCTGCGGGAGTCGCCTGGAGGAAGCGCGCGAGAAGCTCGTCCGACAGCGCAGCGTCGCCCGCCGCCGCGTCGAGGCCGCCGAGCCCGCCCTGCGAGAACGAGATCTCGCACTGCGTCGCGGTCTGGATGTACGACCAGTTGCCCTGGCCGTCGTCGGCCGAGCCGACGGTGAAGCCGTCGTCGGCGGCGAAGCTGTCGCCCCACTGCGGCACCCACTCGCCGGCGACCAGCTCGGCGCCCGCCGCGAACGACAGGTCGGTCGGCGGCAGCGTCCCGTCGGCGCCCGCCGTCGGAGACGCTCCCTCGGACGGCGGGACGACATCCGCTTCGGACGTGCACGCCGCGAGTGCGAGCACAGCCGCGAGGACGGATGCCGCGGCGAGGCGCCGCCGATGGGCAGTCGAGAGGATCACCCGCCCCATCGTACGAGCGACATGATCAGCTGGCCGCGCGATCCCCCAGCCGCTGGCCGACCACCGCCGACACGCCGTCCTGACGCATCGAGACCCCGTACAGGGCGTCGGCGATCTCCATCGTGCGCTTCTGATGCGTGATGACGATGAGCTGGCTGCTCTCGCGCAGCCGCTCGAACACGCCGAGCAGGCGTCCGAGGTTCGCGTCGTCGAGCGCCGCCTCGACCTCGTCGAGGATGTAGAACGGGCTCGGCCGCGCCATGAAGATCGCCGTCAGCAGGGCGACCGCGGCGAGCGAGCGCTCTCCACCCGACAGCAGCGAGAGCCGCTCGATCTTCTTCCCGACCGGACGCACCGACACCTCGATCCCCGTCGTGAGCGGGTCGTCGGGGTTGGTCAGGGAGATGCTTCCCGTTCCGCCCGGGAACAGGATCGGGAAGACCTCGTGGAAAGCGGCCTTCGTATCGTCGAACGCGGCCAGGAAGATCGTCTGCATGCGCTCGTCGAGCTCTTCGATGATCGTCATGAGATCGCGACGCGTCTGCGCCAGGTCGGCGAGCTGCTCGGTCAGGAACCTGTGCCGCTGCTCGAGGGCCTCGAACTCCTCGAGCGCCAGCGGATTGACCCGTCCGAGTTGTGCGAGCTTGCGCTCGGCGTCCTGCAGTCGGCGTCGCTGCGCCGAGCGCTCGAACGGCGTTCCGGATGCCGCGGCACCCTCGTCCTCCTGATCCGAGGCCGGATCGTCCGCCGGAATCAGCTGGTCCGGACCATATTCCGAAATGAGAATGTCTTCGGCGAGGCCGAGCTCCGAGCCGACGCGCTCGAGCAGGCTCGTCACGTGCAGGCGCTTCTCGTGCATCTGGAGCTCGAGGCCGTGCACGCTCTCCGTGAGTCCCGCGAGCCGCTCGCGCACGGCGGCGTCCTGTGCCCGCACGTCGGTCAGCTCGGCGGTGACCGCCGAACGGGCCGACTCGGCGGTCGCGAGTTCGAGGCGCGCCTGGGCGACGGACCGCCCGACCGAGTCCAGCAGGGCGGGCAGCTGTGCCGCGACTCCGGCCGCGACTTCGCGCTGCGCTCGGCGGATCACGGCACGTCGGGCTGCTTCCGCGGCGGCTTCGCGCTCGCGCTCGCGCTGACGCTCCAATTGGACGACGCGGGTCTCTCCCGCCCGCACGCGCTCACGGAGGGTCTCGACGTCCAGCCGGGTGCGCATCTCGCCCTCTCGGGCCTCTTCGAGCGCGCTGAGGAGTCCGTCGCGAGCGGAGACGTCGAGGATCGGGCGCGGAGCCTCGAGCGCGTGGGTGAGCTGATCCTCCGTCGAACGGGCGGCGGCGGCCGCTTCCGCGACGGCCGCCTCGGCCTGCGCGACGCCCGCCGCGAGTCGCTCGCATTCGGCGATCGCGGCCTCGTGGCGCACGGTGGCGCGGTTCACCTGCTCGGTGTGCGCGGCCAGTGCGGCGTCGTACGCGCGCAGGCTCTCAAGAGCGGACTTCGTGCGGTGCCGTGCGGCTTCCAGCGTGCGCACGGCGTCGGCCAGAGCCTCGCGGAGCGAATCGGCGACGACGACCATCTCCGTGCGTCGGTCGGCCGCGGCATCCCGCTCCGCCGCGAGCTCCAGCCGGGAGCGACCGCCCCCCGAGCCGGCCCGGACGGTGTGCGCGGTGACCACTTCGCCCGCGCGCGTCACGATCGTGACGGGTGCCGCCGTCGTGGACTCTCCCAGAGCCGCAACGACCGCTGCTGCGGCGTCGAGATCATCGGCGACGACGGTGAACGCGAGGATGCCCAGCACGCCTTCGGGGGCCTGGACGATGTCGACGGCGGGCGTCGCGCCGGCGACCTGCGGCCACGCGGGACCGGCCGAACCCGACTCGGCGATGGCGATGTCGACGACGCCGATGTCGTCGCCGCGGACGATGCGGGCGATCGCATAGGCGTCGTCGCGGGTGTCGACGAGCAGCCCTTCGGCGAGCGGGCCGAGCGCCGCCGCGATCGCCGCCTCGTATCCTGCGGTGACCCTGATCGAGTCGCCGATGAGCCCCCGCACTCCCGCGCCGCCGCGCGCGACGAGTTCTGCGGCCGCATTGCGGATGTCGAGGGCGCGGCCGAGCGCCGCCGTCTGCGCCGTCAGCGCCTCGACCTCGCGCTCCGCCGCGTGCAGTCGATCGCGCAGCGCGCCGACCTCGGTCTCGGCCTCGTTCGCGTCGCGCTGCGCGCGCTCGTACTCGGCCGCGTGCTCGGCGGATGCCCCTTCGGGAACGAGGTCGGGGTCGACGCCGGCGAGCACCTCCTCGGCCTCGGCGCGGCGTGAGAGCGCGGCGTCCAGTGCCTTCTGCTGCCGCTCGACGGCAGCCTGCACAGCGGCGAGAGCGGATGCCGCGGCCTCCGCCGACCCGCGCAGTGCCGTCAGCCGCATGTCGTGCTGGGAGACGAGCGCGCTCTGGGCCGAGATGTCGGAGTCGAGCGCATCGAGCTCTGCCCGTGCGCGGATCACGTCGCGCGCCGCCTCTGCCGCCGCATCCTGCGCGTCGCCCAGCCCGGAGGCGATCTCGTCGATCTCCGCCCGGGCCTCGTCGATCGTGGACTGCGACACCGTCGTCGACTGGATGGCCCCGTCGTCCTCCGCCTCGCCCAGGAGAGCGAGCCTCTGCCCGGCGAGGGTGTAGAGGCTGCGGAGCCGGTCCTGCACGCGCTCGAGCTCGAACGTGACCCGTCGGGACTGATCGACGGCTTCGGACCGCTGCTCGGCCTCCAGCTGCTCGATGCGCTGGCGCACCGTGTCGGCCTGCTCCTGCAGCACGAGGCGCTCGGCGTGCCGCTCCTGCTCGTTGCGCGAATGGTCCGCCAGTTCGGCGCGCAGGCCCACGAGCTCGTCGGCGAACAGCCGTGCCTTCGCGTCGCGCACGACGGCGGCGATGGTCGCCGCCTCCCGCGCGATCTCGGCCTGGCGTCCGAGGGGCTTCAGCTGACGCCGGAGCTCGCCCGCCAGATCGCTGAGGCGGGTCAGGTTCGCCTCCATGGCCTCCAGCTTGCGGAGAGTCTTCTCCTTGCGACGGCGGTGCTTCAGGATGCCGGCGGCTTCTTCGATGAAGCCGCGCCGGTCCTCGGGCGACGCCTGAAGAACGCTGTCCAGGCGCCCCTGGCCGACGATGACGTGCATCTCGCGACCGAGGCCGGAATCGCTCAGCAGCTCCTGCACATCGAGCAGGCGGCAGGTTCCGCCGTTGATGGCGTACTCGCTCGCGCCGTTGCGGAACAGCGTTCGGCTGATCGTCACCTCGGCGTACTCGATCGGAAGGGCGCCGTCGCTGTTGTCGATCGTGAGCTGCACTTCGGCGCGTCCGAGCGGCCCGCGCGTGGCGGTCCCGGCGAAGATGACGTCCTCCATCTTGCCGCCGCGCAGGGTCTTCGCGCCCTGCTCGCCCATCACCCAGGCGAGTGCGTCGACGACATTGGACTTGCCGGAGCCGTTCGGGCCGACGATGGCCGTCACACCGGGTTCGAAGGCGAAGGTGGTCGGCTGCGCGAACGACTTGAAGCCCTTGATCGTCACGCTCTTCAGGTGCATCCGCACGCCCTCCCGGCCAGGTCGATCACCGCTTCACGGTACCGGACTCCCGCGCCGTTCCGCGGCAGGCGGGCCGCGGAGGGCGCGAGGTGCGATCGGCTCGACACGCCCGGAGGTCGACGAATTCTGAGAATCGGCTTGACGTGCGCATCACCGGCGCGCTAGCGTCTCTCTTCGCGTCAGATGAGGAAAGGAGGTCGCCATGATGCTCACACGATTCGTGCCCGGAATGACTCCGGTCGCCCACCCGTTCCGCGGGGAGGTCCGTTCTGCTCTGGCGACCGGATTCTTCATCGCTCTCACGCCCGCAGCGATCTAGCCCGCGCACAGGAGAGCTCTGCCTTCCGGCAGCCTTCGACGATCTTCCGTCGCCTGCTCACCGCGCACTCCGGCGGCCGCCCTCTCGGCGTGCCTGCCCGCATCCTCTCGCGATGCTCCCGCCGCACTCGGCGCTCACGCACATCCTTCGACTCGAAAGAGATCACCATGTCGTCCCTCGACTCCCGCGTTCGGGATCGTCCCGAACTCGTCCTCCACCAGTCCCTGTCCGCCCTGCCCCCGCCGCATCGGCACGTCGGCCTCGCCGACCGCCTCTCGCTGCGCCTCGGTCTCTGGCTTCTGCTGCGCAGCGCGCGGCAGAGCGAGAGCCGTTCCGACTTTGTCGCACACGCCGGTCGCCTGCGCACGGAGCGCGAGCGCGAAGCCCGCGAACTCGCCGCCCAGCACGACCGTCTGCTGCGACTGCTGTGATCGCGCCGGCCGGCACCCACCCGGGGCGACCCGGAGGGTCTTCCACCCTCCGGGTCGCGCCCCTCGACCCCTCATCTGACCGAAAGCACACCATGAACCACGACCGCCCCGAGGTGGAGTTCCGTCCCCTCGTGTTCCCCGCCTCCGTCGACGCAGACGACGCCGCCGACTTCCTCGAGATGATGCGCGTGCGCAACATCGCCTACGCCGAACTCCGCCCGTACTCGTACGACTCGATGGCGCCCGAGGAGCTCCTCCCCCACTACCAGCCCGACGAGCACGAACTGCGTCTCATGTGGCTCGTCGTGCTCGACGGAGAGGTCATCGGACGCGTCGGCGTCGACATCCCGTTCGAGGACGATTCCCGGAACGCGTACTGGTCCATCGAGATCCGACCCGCCTTCTGGGGACGCGGCATCGCCGACGCCGCGCACGAGCTCATCGAGCGCACCGCGCGCGACCACGGACGCACGGTGCTGATGTCGTGGGCCGAGCGCCCGGAGTCCGAAGGCCCGCGCCTGGACGCGCCCACGGGCTTCGGCTCGGTGGTCGCCGACGATCCGGTGACCCGGTTCTACCTGCGGCACGGCTACACCCTCGAGCAGGTGGACCGCTCCAGCCACCTCGAGCTGTCCGGCATCCGCCCCCGCCTGGAGGCGCTGCTCGCCGAGGCTCGGGCCGCTGCCGAGGGCTATCGCGTCGTGCAGTGGGTGCTGCCGACACCCCCGGAGTTCCTCGACTCGTATGCGGTCATGAAATCGAGGATGTCGACCGACGCGCCGTCGGCCGACCTCGAGATCGAGGAGCAGGTCTGGGATGCCGCGCGCGTCGCAGACCACAACCAGCGCTACCTCGACGGAGGTCTCACGATGCAGGTGACCGCCGCCCAGCACATCGCGACCGGCGAACTCGTCGCTTTCAACGAGCTCGTCGCGAGCGGTGACCTGACCGCGCCGACCCACCAGGAGGACACCCTCGTGCTGAAGGAGCACCGCGGCCACCGCCTCGGGATGCTCGTGAAGTGCGCCGGGCTGCTCGCATGGCTCGACGTGGTGCCGGACTCCCCTCGCGTGCTCACCGAGAACGCCGAGGAGAACCGACCGATGCTCGACATCAACGAAGCCATCGGCTTCGTCCCGATCGCGCACCAGGGTGCGTGGAAGAAGGTGCTCGATGACTGACACGACCGCCCCGAGCCTCGAGCTCGTCGCTCTGACCGTCCCGGAATCCGTCCACTCCGCCGACGCCGCGGACTTCCGAGCGATGGTCGAGCTGTGCAACGAGTACTGCCGTCACGACGCCGGACACGACTACTTCCGCGAGACGCCGAGCGAGTCGCTGCCGGCGTGGCTCGACCAGACCGACACGACGCGCGTCGGCCATCTCGCACGTCGCGACGACGAGATCGTCGGAGCCGCGCTGATCACGTTCCCGAACGAGCCGGGGTCGAAGACGCTGGAGTTCGACCTGTTCGCCCATCCCGCGCACTGGGGCACCGGCATCGAGGACCTTCTCCTCGACACCGTCGAATCGGAGGCCGCCGCCCGCGGCCGTTCGATCCTGCAGACGTGGACGATGCACCGCGGTGACGCCGACGGAGAGATCCTGCCGTCGCCGACGGGATTCGGCGGCATCCCGCTGCACGATCGGCAGACCCGGTTCTTCCTCGACCACGGATACTCGTTCGAACAGGCCGAGCGCAACAGCGTGTTCGATCTGCACGGCTCCTTCGAGATCGTCGATCGCCTGCTCCAGGAGGGCTTCGAGAAGGCCGGCGAGGACTACCGCCTCGTGACCTGGTCGGCGCCGACCCCGCGGGAGTACCGCGAGGGGTTCGCCGACGTGCTCTCCCGCATGGCCACCGACGCGCCGAGCGCCGGCATGGTCTTCGAGGAGGAGACGTGGGATGCCGCGCGCGTCGAACGACGCGACGCGCGTCTGCTCGGGGGCGGCCACTTCGTCTCGGTCGCCGCCGTGCTGCATGTGCCGACGGGTCGGATCGTCGCCTACAACGAACTCCTGATCGGCGATGACCGCTCGGGATCGACCCACCAGCTGGGGACGCTCGTCGTCTCCGAGCACCGCGGCAAGCGGCTGGGCGCCATCGTGAAGGGCGCCAACCTTCGGCGGTGGCGCGACCTCGTGCCGACATCGCCCCGGGTATCGACGTTCAACGCGGAGGAGAACCGGGCGATGCTCGACATCAACGAAGAACTCGGATTCGTGCCCGCCTCGTACGCGGGTGCGTGGAAGAAGGTGCAGGATGTCTGATCCGACGATCCTCGACAGGCTGACCATCACGCCGATCCGCGTTCCAGGACTCGACGCCGACGTGCACGCGCCGGAGTTCGAGGACTTCCGGGCCGCTATCGAGGTGCGCAATCGCGTCGGCGAGCAGACGCGCGGCACGGATTCAGTGACGGTGACCCCCGAACAGTCCCTCCCGCAGTGGCATGCCACCGACGAGGAGGTGCACGGGTGGATCCTGCGCACCGGCGATCGGGTCGCCGGTCGCGTGCTCCTCTACGTGCCTCTGGAGGAGGGATCGCGTCGCGCTCAGGTGCGGGTCGAAGTGCTCTCGGAGTTCGGCGGCCGCGGCTTCGGCACCCGCGCGCTGGCGTTCGTGGAGGAACGGGCCCGAGAGCGGGGCAGAGACATCCTGCAGTCGTGGACAGAGCACCCTCCCGCGGAAGGTGCGAGGGTCGCCGCACGCACCGGGTTCGGTGCGGTCCCGACGGATGCGGCGTCCACCCTGCTCGCCCACGCGGGCTACGCCTTGGAGCAGGTGTACCGCATCAGCACCCTCGATCTCACCGGGCCGCTCGACGCCCTCGAATCGCTCCGCGTGCAGGCGACCGCCGCCTCCACCGGGTACCGCTACGTCTCGTGGGTGGCCCCGACTCCCCCGGAGTGGGTCGACGACTACGCCTGGATGAAGTCGCGCATGTCGACGGACGCCCCCGCCGGCGACTCGGTCGTGGACGAGGAGGTGTGGGACGCGGAGCGGCTGCGCAGCATGGAGGCGCGCAACGCGGCCAGCGGCATGACCATGCTCGTCGGCGCCGCACAGCACCTCGCCACCGGGCGCCTCGTCGCGTTCACCGAGCTCGTGATGTTCACGGGCACCGGCGTGCCGATCGATCAGAACGACACGCTCGTCCTCGCCGAGCACCGCGGACACCGGCTCGGGATGCTGGTCAAGACCGAGACGCTGCGGCGTGCTCGTGCGGTGTTCCCCACCGGGGACAGGATCGTCACGGGCAACGCCGAGGAGAACCGGCCGATGCTCTCGATCAACGAGGAGATGGGCTTCACGCCCACGCGCTACGCGGGCGAGTGGCAGAAACGGGAGGCGCGGGCCTGACCGGCGGGTCAGGCCCGCGGCATCCGCTGGCAGTGCGGGCAGTAGTGGCTCGACCGGTTCATGAACGACACGCGCACGATCGGTCGGCCGCACCTCGGGCACGGCTCGCCCGTGCGGCCGTAGGCGTTCAGCGAATGCGCGAAATAGCCCGCCTGGCCGTTGACATTGACGTACTGCGCATCGAAGCTCGTGCCTCCTTCGGCCAGCGCCTTCTCGAGCACGACCCGCACCTCTGCGAGCAGCCGGTTGACCGCGCGCGTGGGGAGGGTTCGGGCGGATGTCTCCGGATGCAGGCGCGCGGCCCACAATGCTTCGTCGGCGTAGATGTTGCCCACGCCCGAGATCGTCGACTGGTCCAGGAGCACCCGCTTGATCGCGGAGTCCTTCTTGGCCAGCGCGGCGCGGAACACGCCGTCGCGGAACGCGGGATCGAGCGGGTCGCGGGCGATGTGCGCGACCTGGCTGGGCACGACCGCGTCGTCGGTGCCCCTCCCGCCGGGGGCGGCATCCGGTGTCGGCACGAGTTCGTCGATCGCGAGCGAGCCGAACGTGCGCTGGTCGGCGAACACGACCGCCAGCTCTCCGTGCTCGGGATGGTGGATGTCGAGCCGCACGCGCTCGTGCCGCTCCTCCTCGGCCCCTGGAGAGCGCAGCAGGAGCTGCCCGCTCATCCCCAGGTGGCCGACGATCGCCTGAGCGGGTCGGGCATCCGCCTCACCGAGCGGGAGCCACAGGAACTTGCCGCGCCGAGCGGCTCCGACGATGCGACGGCCGGTGAGGGAGGCCTCGAACTGGGCCCCCGACCCGTGGTGCCGCGTGAGAGCGCGCTCGTCGAGGACGCTCACCCCGAGGATCGTGGCGCCGGAGACGGCGGGGGCGAGGCCGGCGCGCACGACTTCGACCTCGGGGAGTTCAGGCACGCCCGTCGAGCTCTCGCCACGCGCGGAGGGCGGCCGCCATCTCGGCGTGCTTCTTGCTCGAACCCGTGCCGGTCGCCGACAGGTCGCCCACGACGACCGTCGCGGTGAAGACGCGGTCGTGATCCGGGCCCGTCGAGACCACCGAGTACACCGGCGCGAGCATGCCCGACCGCGCCGCGATCTCCTGCAGGCTCGTCTTCGGATCCATCGCCGCGCCGTAGCGCTCGGGGTCTGCCAGGAGGGGCTCGACGAGGCGGAGCACGAGGGCGGTCGCGGCCTCGGGTCCCGCCGACAAGTACGTGGCGCCGATGACGGCCTCCATCGTGTCGGCCAGGATCGAGTCCTTCTCACGCCCCCCGGTCAGCTCTTCGCCACGCCCGAGCTTCACGTGCGCGCCGAGGCCGATCGCGCGGGCGACCTCGGCGAGGGCGACGGTGGAGACCACGGCGGCGCGACGCTTGGCCAGCGCCCCTTCGTCGAGCTCGGGATGGGCCAAGAACAGCCGCACGGTGACGGCCTGGCCGAGGATCGAGTCGCCGAGGAACTCGAGCCGCTCGTTGTGCGGCACCTGGCCGTTCTCGTACGCGAAGGAGCGATGGGTGAGGGACAACGCGAGAAGCTCGGGGTCGATGTCGACCCCGAGCTCATCGGTGAGCGCCGCCGTGGCCGGGCTCGAAGAAGTGACGTCGGTCACGATCCGCGAAGCGGATTCAGACGTCGGCGACCTTGCGGCCCTTGTACTCGAGGAACAGCTCCGTGCCCTGCGAGTCGGTGACGACCTTCGCCTGGTGGGGACGGCTGTAGACCGTCTTGCCGTTCTCGACCGTCTTGACGAGAGCGATGGGCTCCGCCTTCCACTGCGCGCGACGCGAACGAGTGTTGGAGCGGGAGACCTTCCGCTTCGGGGGGTTACCTGCCATGGCTAGCTCTTCTCTGTGTTCTCGACGCCGACGCGCGGCGCGTCGTCGTCGTGGTCTGAGGGGTAGTCCTGGAGCCCCGCCCACCGTGGATCGATGGGTTCGGGCTGCTCTTCGCCGCTGCTTCCGGTCAGTCGCTCACCCGTGGCCGGATCAAGGCCGGGGCAATCCGGCTGACACACCGGCTGAAACGGGAGCGACAGGACGATCGCATCCCTGACCAGAGTTTCAAGATCCACGTGGTCGTCTTGAACCTCGAAGTCAGTTGCTTCGTCTCCAGGATACGCGAAAAGCTCCTGAAACTCGACTTCGACAGGCGCGGCCACGTCGTTGAGGCATCTGCTGCAGAGGCCTTCGTACGTCGTGTCGACCTTTCCCGAGACGAGGATGCCCTCGTGGACCGACTCGAGCCGCACCCGGACGTGCACGTTCTCGCCCTCCGCGACGGCGACGAGACCCTCGCCCCACTTCTCGGCGGCCGAGACGTCGATCGTCTCCTGGCGCATCTCACCGGCACGGTGCTCGATGTCGCGGATGTTCAGGGCGAAGGGCCCGGGGCGGCGTTTTCTCACGGATCGATCGTACCGGGGCGCGGCTGAGTGGCGACCGGATGCCGCCCTGCGCGTCGCCGTCAGATCCCGCGCGCGCCCGTGTCGAGGAAGCGGGCGACCGGAGCGGGCACGAACGGCGAGACGTCGCCGCCGAGTGCGGCGACCTGGCGCACGAGGGAGCTCGAGACGAGCGCGTGGGCGGGATCGGGCAGCAGGAAGACCGTCTCGATCGAGGCGAGGTGGCGGTTGACGATCGCCATCGGCGTCTCGTATGCGACGTCGACCTGCGAGCGGATGCCCTTGACGAGCACGCCGGCTCCGACATCCGTCGCGTAGTCCACGAGCAGGCCCATGCTCCACGACGCGACGACGACATCGCCCTCCACATCGCCCTCGGCGATCGACTGCTCGAGGAGTGTGAGGCGCTGAGCGATCGGAAGCATGGCCTCTTTGCCGGGGTTGTGCACGACGAGCACGTGGAGGGTGTCGTACAGCGATGCGGCCCGGCGGATGACGTCGAGATGCCCGAGCGTGGGCGGATCGAACGAACCAGGGACGACGGCGATCCGGCTGCTCATGCGACCAGCCTACCGAGCGCGCACGTCAGTTCTTCGCGAGGGCCGCACGCTCCGCGGCGCCGACGCGGCGCTCGATCGCGGCGGCGAGTCCTGGATGGCGGACCAGGGCGGGATCCTCGTCGAGCACCGTCTCCGCGGCGACCCGCGCCTCGGCGATGATGTCGGCGTCCTTCACGACGCGCAGGAGCCGCAGAGACGAGCGGATGCCGGACTGGGAGTCGCCGAGGACGTCGCCCTCGCCGCGCAGCTCGAGGTCGACCTCGGCGAGCTCGAACCCGTCGAGCGTGGCGGCCACGGCCTCGACGCGCTCGCGGGCCGGCGAGCCCAGCGGAGCCTCGGTGACGAGCAGGCACAGCCCGGGGATGCCTCCGCGACCGACGCGACCGCGCAGCTGGTGCAGCTGCGACACGCCGAACCGATCCGCCTCGAGGATCGCCATCGTGGAGGCGTTCGGCACGTCGACGCCGACCTCCACGACCGTGGTGGCCACGAGCACGTCGACGTCGCCGCGGGCGAACGCCTGCATGACGGCATCCTTCTCGTCCGACGGCATCTTGCCGTGCAGCACCTCCACTCGGAGACTCTCGAAAGCAGGGTGGCGCGACAGCAGCTCCGCGACCTGCACGACGCCCCATCGCGTGCGCTCTCCTTCGGCCGGCGGCTCGGGCTCCTCCTCGGAGGCGTCCTTGGCGGGCTTCTCGGCGTCGATCGCGGGGCAGACCACGAACGCCTGCCTGCCCTGCCCGACCTCCTCGGCGATGCGGTCCCACACGCGCGCGAACCAGCCGGGCTTCTCGGCGAGCGGAGCCACGAACGACTGGATGCCGGCGCGGCCGGCGGGCATCGTGCGGATCGTGGAGACGTCGAGGTCGCCGAAGACCGTCATGGCGACGGTGCGCGGGATCGGCGTCGCCGTGAGCACGAGCGCGTGCGGCGACGAGCCCTTCGAGCGCAGCGCCTCGCGCTGATCGACCCCGAACCGGTGCTGCTCGTCGACGACGACGAGACCGAGGTCGGCGAAGGTCGTGGAGGCGCTCAGCAGGGCGTGGGTGCCCACGACGATCCGCGCCTGTCCGCTCGCGACGCGCAGCGCTGCCTTCCGGCGCTCCGCGGCGGGCATCTGACCCGTGAGCAGCGTCGGCATGAGCTCGGGCGCGAGCCGGGGTCCGAGCATCCGAGCGATCGAGCGCAGGTGCTGACCGGCGAGCACCTCGGTGGGTGCGATGAGCGCCGACTGGCCGCCCGACTCCGCGACCTGCAGCATGGCGCGCAGGGCGACGAGGGTCTTGCCCGAGCCGACCTCGCCCTGCACGAGCCGGTTCATGGGCCACTCGCCCACCAGGTCCGCCGCCACCGCGGCGCCGACCGAGACCTGGTCGGGGGTCAGCGGGAACGGCAGCGAATCGTCGAAGCGCGCGAGCAGGGCGCCGCCCTCGCGCTTCGTGGCCGACAGCGCCCGCACGAACTGGCGCTGCTGCAGCAGTGCCGCCTGGAGGACGAACGCCTCCTGCATGCGCAGCGTCGCCCGTGCGGGTTCGATCTCTTCGGGGAACTGCGGCCGGTGGATGCGCTCGATGGCCGACCGCGCATCGAGGAGTCCGTGTCGGGCGCGCAGATCGTCGGTCAGCGGATCGGGCACGTCGCCGAGTCCGTCGAGGACGAGCGCCGCGATCTTCGTGAACTGCCAGCTGGCGATCGTGCTGGTCGCAGGGTAGATCGGGATGGGCAGGTTCGCATTGGCCTCCGCCGTCATGCGCGCCGTCTCCTCGTCGTCGAAGAGCTCGTAGTCGGGGTGGGCGAGCTGCTTCACGCCGCGGTACTCCCCCACCTTGCCGGCGAAGATCCCCCGCCGTCCGGGTTGGAGATCCTTCATCCGCCAGGACTGGTTGAAGAAGGTCAGTGACAGCTCGCCGTTCCCGTCGCTGATGACGACTTCGAGCAGCGATCCCTTCCGCGCCTGCATGCGCCGCTCGCTCACGCGGCGCACCTCGGCGACGAGGGTCACGGCATCGCCGATCGGCAGGGACGAGATCTGCGTCAGCTCGCCCCGCTTCGCGTAGCGGCGCGGGTAGTGCGACAGGAGGTCGCCGACGGTCTTCATGCCGAACGCGCGATCGAGCGCGGCTGCGGTCTTGCCGCCGACGGCGCCGTCGAGACGCGAGTCGAGGGTGAACGCGGGCATGTCACGAGTCTAGAAGGGCCCGCCGACGGCGCGGATCGGCGCGGTCATGCCGCCCGCGCCATACGGCAGGGGGTACGGTTGCCGGATGCTCCGCCGTGCCGTCGCCCGCCTCTTCTGGGCCTTCAGCCGCTGGACGCTCGTGAGCGAGCCGGCCCCGACGCGTCCGACGATCCTGATCGGCGCACCGCACACCTCCAACTGGGACTTCGTCCTGATGCTCGCCATCGCCTGGCGTCTGGGAATCGACGTGCGCTGGCTGGGCAAGAAGAGCCTCTTCTCGGGCTGGCGCGGTCCGATCATGCGCGGTCTCGGCGGCATCGCCGTCGACCGCGACGATCCCGCACGCGTCGTCGGCGAGGTCGTCGCGCGCGTCCACTCCGGCGAGGTCTTCGGTCTCGTCGTGACGCCCGACGGCACGCGCAGCGGGCACACCCACTGGAAGTCCGGCTTCTACCGCATCGCGCGCGAGACGGGGATGCCGCTCACGCTCGGCTTCGTCGACCGCACGACGATGACGACGGGGCTCGGACCCACGATCGAGGTGACCGGCGACGTCGCCGCCGACATGGACCGCGTGCGCGCGTTCTACGCCGACAAGGCGGGCCTGCGTCCGCAGTTCCGCGTGGAGCCGCGCCTGCGCGACGAGTCCTCGCCGGGGGCCGCCGACACCTCGGTATCGTGAAGGCGTGACCCGCATCATCGCCGGCCGCGCGGGCGGCATCGCGATCGACGTCCCCGACAGCGGCACCAGGCCCACGAGCGACCGCGTGCGCGAATCGCTGTTCGGCGCCCTCGAGTCCGCCGACGCCCTGCGCGGCGCCCGCGTCGTCGACCTCTACGCCGGCTCCGGCGCGCTCGGTCTGGAGGCCGTCAGCCGAGGAGCGGCATCCGCCGATCTCGTCGAGAAGGCCGCCCCCGCGGCGACCATCGTCCAGCGCAATGCCGGGCGCGTCGCGAAGTCGATGGGGCGCGGCGCATCGATCACCGTCCATCGTGCCGCCGTGGCCGCCTACCTCGACCGCCCGTGCGGTCCATGGGACCTCGCTTTCGTCGATCCCCCGTACGACCTCGGAGACGGCGAACTGACCGCCGCTCTCACCGCCCTCCTGCCCCGGCTCGCGGTCGATGCGCTCGTCATCGTCGAACGGTCGTCGCGGTCGGGCGAGCCCTCGCTGCCGGAGGGCCTGGTCGTGGAGCGCTCGAAGCGCTACGGCGACACGACGCTGTGGTGGCTCGCGCCGGCCTGATCAGCCGCGCGCGGCATCCCAATCCCGATAGGGATCCCAGCCGCCGTTCCCGACGTACGGCGCACCGCCGACCGTGACGGGGCGTGCGCCGCGCTCCTCGACCCGGCCGATGGCGCGGAACCCCCGCGGGAGCGGCGCATCGGCCGGGAACGTGCCGAGAAGAGCGTGGTCCTCGCCGCCGCTGAGCTCGGCATCGGAGAATCCGGCGTCGAGGTCGATCGTGACCCCGGATGCCTCGGCCATCCGGGTCGCATCGAGCACCAGGCCGTCGGAGACGTCCATCATCGCGGTCGCCCCGGCATCGGCCGCGACGGCCCCCAGCGCGATCGGCGGCGAGGGCCTCAGCTGCGCGGACAGGTCGTGCAGGTCGGCCGGATCGAGTCCGGCGGCATCGACGGGCACCGGCGCACCGGCGGCATCGCGGAACCGGGCGAACAGCAGCGCGAGGCCGCGGCCCGCGGCGCCGAGCTCGCCGGCGACCGCCACGACCTCGCCCGGGCGCGCACCCGACCGCAGCACCGGCGCCCGGCCGTCGAGCGAGCCCAGTGCCGTCACGGCGATCGTCAGCGTGTCGGAGACGGTCAGGTCGCCGCCCTCGACCGCGCAGCCCGGTGCGAGCTCGTCGCACGCGGCGCGGAGTCCGGCGGCCAGTCCGTCGACGAACGACACGCGCGTCGAGTCCGGCATCGCGAGCGCGACGAGGAGCGCTGTGGGGCGTGCACCCATCGCGGCGATGTCGGCGAGGTTCACCGCCGCGGCCTTGAAGCCCAGATCGTGGGCCGACGACCATGCGAGCCGGAAGTCGGGACCGTGCACGAGCGTGTCGGTCGTCGCGACGACCCGCCCGTCGGGAGCGGACAGCACCGCGGCGTCGTCGCCGGGTCCGACGAGCGCCCTGCTCGGCGCGAGGGCAGCCAGGATGCCGCGGAGGATCCGCCCCTCCGAGAGCTCGCCCACGCGGGGATCGTCGGCCTGATCGGTCACTCCCCCACGCTACCCGGCGCGGGCGCCGCCGCCCGTTCGGCGCGGAGGATCCGCGCACCGTCCGGGTTAGCCTGGAGGGGTGTCTCGTCGCCCCCTCGCCGCCTTCCTCCTCGTCGCGGCCCTCGGTGCGCTGACCGGCTGCGCGGGATCGACCGTGTCGCTGCAGCCCGCCGAGTTCTCGAACGACCCGGCCTGCGCCGACGTCTCGGTGCTTCTTCCCGACGCCGTCGACGGCCAGCAGCGCCGGTGGACCGACGCGCAGGCCACGGGAGCATGGGGCAACCCGGCTGACATCCTGTTCACGTGCGGTCTCGAGCCGTCGGGTCCCTCCACCCTGCGCTGCATCACCTTCGGCGGCGTCGACTGGCTGATCGACGACTCCGGCGACCCGAAGCTCTACCTGACGACGTACGGGCGCACGCCGGCCGCGCAGGTCTTCATGGACAACGACAAGGCGGAGCCCGCGCAGGTGCTCACCGATCTGTCGGCCGCCGTCAGCACTCTGCCGCGCGACGCCCAGTGCACCGAGACGGACTCGTTCGACGGCGAGCAGTGAGTCAGGCCGCGTCCGCGCGCGCGGTTTCGATGAGCTCGGTGATCAGCTCGGGGTAGGTCATCCCCGACGCGATCCAGCACTTCGGGAACATCGAGATCGGCGTGAAGCCCGGCATCGTGTTCAGCTCGTTGACGTAGAACTCGGCGCCTGTGAAGAAGAAGTCGACGCGCGCGAGACCTTCTCCCCCGGCGGCCTCGAAGGCGCGGGCGGCGATGCGCTGCATCTCGGCGAGCTCGCCGTCGTGGAGATCGGCCGGGCAGACGAGATCGACACCGGGCGCGTCGAGGTACTTCGCCTCGAAGTCGTAGAACTCGCGGCCCGTCACCACGATCTCGCCGGCGACGCTCACGCGCGGGACGCCCCCGTCACGACCGGGCAGGACGCCGCATTCGATCTCGCGGCCGACGATCGCCTGCTCGACGAGCACGGTGCCGTCTTCGGCGAAGGCGAGGTCCAGAGCAGCATCGAGCTCGTCCCACTCGGTGACCTTCGACACTCCGACGCTCGAGCCGGCGCGCGCGGGCTTGACGAAGACGGGGAGGCCGAGCGAGCGGATCCGCTGCTCCCAGGCGCCCCGGTTGCGCGCGAGGTCGGCCCGGCGAACCGTGACCCAGGGAACCACCGGAACCCCGGCGGCCTTCAGGACGCTCTTGGTCGTGTGCTTGTCCATGCCGATCGCCGACATGAGCACGCCCGCGCCGACGTACGGCAGATCGAGCAGCTCCAGGAAGCCCTGGATCGTCCCGTCTTCCCCGAAGCGGCCGTGCAGGATCGGGAAGACCACGTCGATGTCGCCCAGGGAGCGCTCGCCGTCGGCGTCGCGCACCTTCAGTTCGCGGCTCAGCGCCGAGTCGGGCCAGATGATCCGCGTGCCGTTGTCGGCGACCTCGGGGAGGCGATCGGCGTCGAGGGCGAACTTGTCGGGCTCGTCGTCTTCGAGCACGTACGCGCCGTCGCGGGTGATGCCGATCGGGATCACCCGGTAGCGATCACGGTCGATCGCGCGGAGGACGCCGCCCGCCGTTGCGGAACTGATCGAGTGTTCGCTGGAGCGACCTCCAAAGAGCACCGCCACCGCCGGCTTGTCCATTCTGCGTCCTCTCGCCTGTCGGCTCGTCGTCTTCTGTCGTCAGGTGAGGCGCGATCTCGCGCGGGTTCATGGTGCCGTCGAGCACGCGCTTGACCTGCTCCACGATGGGCATCGAGATGCCGGCATCCTTCGCCAGCTGGAGCACCGGCGCGACCGATGCCAGACCCTCCGCGGTCTGGTTCATCTGCTTCACCACGTCCTGGAAGCTGTAGCCCTGCCCGAGGAGACGACCGGCCGTGTTGTTGCGGCTGAGCGGCGACTGGCAGGTCGCGATCAGGTCGCCGAGTCCCGCCAGACCCTGGAGCGTCTCGGGATGCGCACCCTGGGCGACGGCGAAGTCCGTCATCTCCACGAGACCGCGCGTGATGATCGAGGCCTTCGTGTTCTCACCGTAGCCGACGCCGTCGACGATGCCGATCGCGACGGCGATGAGGTTCTTGAGCACTCCGCCGAACTCCGTGCCGATGACGTCGGTGTTCACGAACGTGCGGAAGTAGGCGTTGCGGGCCCTCCGGGCGACGGCCTCCGCCGTCTCCTGGCTCGTCGAGGAGATGACGGCCGCGGTGGGCTGCTCGCGGGCGATCTCCAGCGCGAGGTTCGGCCCGGACGCGACGGCGATGCGGTTCGGATCGCAGTGCAGCTCCTGCTCGATCACCTGGCTCATGCGCAGACCCGTGCGCCGCTCCACGCCCTTCATGAGCGAGACGATGGGGATGCCGGATGCCGTCACGAGCGGCCTGACGGCCTTCAGGTTCTGCCGCACGGCTTGGCTCGGGATCGAGAGGTACACCTGCTCGGCGCCCTCCAGCGCCTCCGAGAGGTGGTGGGTCGCGTGCATCTCGCGCGGGAGGTTGATGCCGGGCAGGTACTCGCTGTTGCGCTTGCCCTCGTTGATCTCGTTCGCCAGCTCCGGGCGGCGCGCCCACATCGTGACGTGCGCTCCGCCGTCGGCGAGGATCTTGCCGAATGTGGTGCCCCAGCTGCCCGCACCGATCACGGCGACCCGGGGAAGGTCGTGCCTACGGCTCAAGGCGACCCGTCTCCTTCTGCCCGTGCTCGCTGGGATTCCACCGCTCCGCCGGGGCGGGCACGCCGCGGAGCACGGAGAGCAGCGCCGCGAGCTCGTCCATGAGCTTGCCCGTGGCCGAGACCAGCATCGCCGGCTGCCCCTGCTCGCGACGATACTGCGAGAGGTCGAGCGGCTCTCCGATCAGCACGCGCACGCGCCGTCGCAGCGGCCACAGACTGAGCTTGCCGTAGCGCGGCATGATCGCCTCGGCGCCCCAGTGGGCCATCGGGACGAGCGGGATGTCGCCGGCCAGCGCGAGCCGGACGGCTCCCGTCTTGCCGCGCATCGGCCATAGGTCGGGGTCGCGGGTCAGTGTGCCCTCGGGGTAGACGATCACGCCGCGCCCGGCCTGGACGAGGTGCTCGGAGAGCTCGATCGTCTCCTTCGCGGCTGCCGCGGACGACGACCGGGCGACCGGCACCATGCCGGTCGCGCGGAGTGCGGCGCCGAGGACGGGCACCTTGAACAGGCTCGCCTTCGCCATGAACCGCGGAGCTCGCCCGAGTCGCCACACGGCGACCGCGACGATGAGCGGGTCGAACTCCGTGCTGTGGGTCGGCGCCACGACGTAGGCGCCTTCCTCCGGAAGGTTCTCGGCGCCTTCGATCTCGATCTTGGCCACGAGCGACACGATCGGGACGATGATCGCGGCGAGCGGCCAGAAGACGCTCGGACGCCGCTTCTCCGGCGACGATCGACGGGCGGAGGATGCCATGATCAGCCCACGACGTCGAAGTCGGCGCCGAGCGCATCGAGCTTCGTGAAGAGCTTCTCGTAGCCGCGGCGGATGATGCCGACGTTGCGGACGGTCGACTCCCCCTCGGCCGCGAGGGCGGCGATCACGTAGCTGTACCCGCCGCGGAGGTCGGGCACCTCGACATCCGCCCCGTGCAGCGGCGTCGGACCGTTGATGACAGCGGCCTGCTCGAGGGCGCGGCGGGGCACGCGACGACCCTCGGTCTCGAGGCCGTGAGGATGCACGACGATGTCGGCGCCCATCTGCACGAGCGCCTCGGTGAACCCGAGCCGGTTCTCGTACACCGTCTCGTGCACGATCGACTCGCCCTGAGCCTGCGTGAGCGCGACGATGAGCGGCTGCTGCCAGTCCGTCATGAATCCGGGGTGCACGTCGGTCTCCACGACGACCGGCTTCAGCGCGCCCGCACGGCGGAACTGGATCCCGTCCTCGTGGATGTCGAACCAGCCGCCGGCCTTGCGGAAGACGTTGAGGAACGTGAGCATCTCCTGCTGCTTCGCTCCCCCGACGAACACGTCGCCGTCGGTCGCCAGCGCCGCACACGCCCACGAGGCCGCCTCGTTGCGATCGAAGATCGCGCGGTGGTCGTAGCCCTCGAGCCGGTCAACGCCCTCGATGAGGATGACGCGGTTCGGCTCGTACGAGATGATCGCGCCCATCTTCTGCAGAACCGCGATCAGGTCCATGATCTCGGGCTCGATCGCGGCATTGCGCAGCTCGGTCGTGCCCTTCGCGCGCACGGCGGTGAGCAGCACCTGCTCCGTCGCGCCGACACTCGGATACGGCAGCGCGATGTTCGCGCCGTGGAGTCCGTTCGGGGCGGTGATGCGGATGCCCTCGTAGCTCTTGTCGACCACGGCGCCGAAGGCGCGCAGCGCATCCATGTGGAAGTTGATCGGGCGATCGCCGATGCGGCATCCGCCGAGGTCGGGGATGAGCGCCTCGCCGAGCAGGTGCAGCAGGGGTCCGCAGAACAGGATCGGGATGCGGGATGCCCCGGCGTGCGCGTCGATCTCCTCGAAGTGCGCCGTGACGGCTCCGCTCGGATCGAGGTGGAGCGTGCCCTCCTCGTCGCCGTCGATCACCGAGACGCCGTGCACCTCGAGGAGGGAACGGACGACCTGCACATCGCTGATGTCGGGGACGTCGCGCAGCACGCTGGGCGTCTCCCCGAGGAGGGCTGCGACCATCGCCTTCGTGACGAGGTTCTTCGCGCCCTTGACCTCCACGCGTCCCGTGAGCGGCCGTCCGCCGCGGATCCGGATCACCTCACCGGCCGTCTCCCGATCGCCGGATTTCGAGTCGGCCGAGTCGCTGAGGAGTGTCATCATCCGGTGGAACCTCACTTGTGTCTTCGAGGGTGGGGCAGGTGTCGGGCTGCGCCCTTGTGGGGCGCAGACCGGGGCTACGGAACGGGAAGCGTCCGCGGCCGCCACGCCTCGCGGCGGGCCTCGAACTGCGCGATCGCCTGCTCATCGCGCAGCGTGAGCCCGATGTCGTCGAGCCCTTCGAGAAGCCGCCACCTAGTGTAATCATCGATCTCGAACGTGACCCGGAGGTCGCCGATCGACGCGGTCCGCGCCTCCAGATCGACGGTCATGCGGATGCCGGGATCAGCCTCGACGGCCGCCCAGATCGCCTCCACGTCGTCTTCGGAGATCACACCGGCGACGAGGCCCTGCTTGCCGGCGTTGCCGCGGAAGATGTCGGCGAACCGCGGGCTCAGCACGACCGTGAATCCGAAGTCGCGGAGCGCCCACACGGCGTGCTCACGGCTGGAGCCGGTGCCGAAGTCCGGACCCGCGACGAGGATGCTCGCCCCCTGGTAGGCCGGCTGGTTCAGCACGAACTCGGGGTCCTGGCGCCAGTTGGCGAACAGCGCGTCCTCGAAGCCGGTCTTCGTGACCCGCTTGAGGTAGACGGCCGGGATGATCTGGTCGGTGTCGACGGCCGAGCGCTTCAGCGGAGCCGCGATCCCGGTGTGGGTGGTGAAGGCATCCATGTCAGGCCTCGACCTTCTCGATGGCGGGCAGATCACTCGGGCTCGACAGCGTGCCGCGCACGGCGGTCGCCGCCGCGACGAGCGGCGACACGAGGTGCGTGCGCCCGCCCTTGCCCTGGCGTCCTTCGAAGTTGCGGTTCGACGTCGACGCGCACCGCTCTCCGGGCGCGAGCTGATCGGGGTTCATCCCGAGGCACATCGAGCACCCGGCGAACCTCCACTCCGCGCCGAAGTCGATGAAGACCTTGTCCAGGCCCTCGGCCTCGGCCTCGAGCCGGACGCGCGCGGAGCCGGGCACGACCATCACGCGGACGTTCTCCGCCTTCGTGCGTCCCTCGATCACCGAGGCGAAGGCGCGCAGATCCTCGATGCGGCTGTTGGTGCACGAGCCCATGAAGACGGCATCGACAGGGACGTCCTTCAGCGGCGTGCCCGCCTCCAGGTCCATGTACTCCAGCGCCCGCTCGGCGGCGGCGCGCTCGTTGGGGTCGGAGAACGATGCAGGGTCGGGCACCACGTCGCTCAGCGAGACGCCCTGACCGGGGTTCGTGCCCCACGTGACGAAGGGCTCCAGCTCATCGGCGTCGAGGAAGACCTCGGCGTCGTAGACGGCACCCTCGTCGGAGGGCAGTGTGCGCCAGTACGCGACGGCCTCGTCCCAGTCCGCTCCCTGCGGAGCGTGCGGCTTGTCCTTGACGTAGGCGAACGTCGTCTCGTCGGGCGCGATCATCCCCGCCCGCGCGCCGGCTTCGATCGACATGTTGCACATCGTCATGCGACCCTCCATCGAGAGCGCGCGGATCGCGCTGCCGCGGAACTCGAGCACGTAGCCCTGGCCGCCGTTCGCGCCGATCTTGGCGATGATCGCCAGGATGATGTCCTTCGCCGTGACGCCGGGCTTCAGCTCGCCCTCGACCGTGATCGCCATGGTCTTGAACGGCTTGAGCGGGAGCGTCTGCGTGGCCAGCACGTGCTCGACCTCGCTCGTGCCGATGCCGAACGCCATGGCGCCGAACGCGCCGTGGGTCGAGGTGTGCGAATCGCCGCACACCACCGTGATGCCCGGCATCGTGAGTCCGAGCTGCGGGCCGACGACGTGCACGATGCCCTGCTCCTTGTCGCCGAGCGAGTGCAGGCGCACGCCGAACTCCGCGGCGTTGCGCCGCAGCGTCTCGATCTGCGTGCGACTCGTGAGGTCGGCGATGGGCTTGTCGATCTCGAGGGTCGGCGTGTTGTGGTCCTCGGTGGCGATCGTGAGGTCGAGCCGTCGAACGGGTCGGCCTTCGGCGCGGAGACCGTCGAAGGCCTGCGGGCTGGTCACCTCGTGCACGAGGTGCAGATCGATGTAGATGAGGTCGGGCTGACCGTCTTCGCCCTTGACCACGAGGTGGTCGGCCCACACCTTCTCGGCGAGGGTGCGCGGCTGATCGGGGATGGCGGATGCGTCGGGCGCGGATGTGCTCATGATGTGTCGTTCTCCTGGAAGAAGAGGGGATCAAGCCCGCGAAGAACTCCGCGACGAGGAAGGCCTGGGACTAGGACTCGTCGCGGCCGCTAAGGAGAAGTCGGGCGATCCGCACGGGGCCAGACTACCACCGGCCCGGCCCGTGCCGAGTCTGCGCCCGCGCGAGGGGCGCGTAACACTGCTACGCATTGGAACGCATGACGGCTCGCTCCGTGCCACCCTGGGGCATCCCGAAACGAGAGGAGCGGCCGACGATGGCGACAGCGCCCCACCGCCAGGCATTCTCGACCCGACAAGTGCACGCAGGGTCGACGCACCGCAGTCCTGCGTCGCGCACGACCCCGATCTACCTGACGGCGGGCTTCCCGTTCGAGGGATTCGACGACGCCGCCGCGCACTTCGGGCAGGGCGACGGGTTCGGATACACCCGCATCGGGAATCCGACCGTCGATGCCGTCGAACGCAAGGTCGCATCGCTCGAGAGCGGCGCACAGGCGCTTCTCGTGGCGAGTGGGCAGGCAGCGATCTCTGTCGCCCTGCTCGGCCTGGTCGCCTCCGGAGAGCACATCGTCGCGTCATCGCACATCTACGAAGGCACGCGAGGCCTCCTGCAGGAGAATCTGGCCCGGCTGGGCATCGACGTCGACTTCGTGGATGACATCGACGATCCCGCGGCCTGGGAGGCGCAGATCCGTCCGTCCACCCGCGCCCTGTTCGCCGAGTCGATCGCGAACGCGCGCAACGATCTCCTCGACATCGCCGCGGTCTCCGCGGTCGGCGACGCGCACGGCATCCCGCTGATCGTCGACAACACCCTCGCCACGCCCTATCTGCTGCGCCCCATCGAGCACGGCGCGGCCATCGTGGTCCACTCCGCCAGCAAGTTCCTGTCGGGCCAGGGGTCGGTCCTGGGCGGCGTCATCGTCGACGACGGTCGCTTCGACGCCGGGCGCTCGGGCGTGTTGTTCCCCCATCTCGTCGCGAAGAGCCGCTCGGACTCCCCGAGCGTCGCCGACCGTCACGGCGGTCTCGCGCGCATCGCCTACCTGCGCGAAGTCGTCGCGCCGCGCCTGGGCCCCACTCCCTCGCCGCTGAACGCCTTCCTGATCGGCCAGGGCCTGGAGACGCTCAGCCTGCGCATCCAGCGCCAATCGGAGAACGCCGCCCGCGTCGCGCACTGGCTCGCGACGCGGCCCGAGGTGGAGTCGGTGGACTACATCGGGCTGCCGTCGCATCCGCACCACCGTCACGCCGAGCGCTACCTCCCCGACGGCGCGGGATCCGTCTTCACCTTCACACTCCGAGGCGGCGTGGACGAGGCACGGCTCTTCATCGAGGCGCTCGAGGTCGTGACGCACATGACCCACGTCGGGGACGTCAGATCCCTCATCCTCCACCCTGCGACGACGAGCCACGTGCAGCGCACGACGCGGGAGCGGGAGTCGCACGGCGTGCACGCCGGCACGCTCCGCCTGTCCATCGGCATCGAGGACCCCGCGGACCTCATCGTCGATCTCGGACGAGGTCTCGCGGCGTCCCATCCCGAGCCGGTCCCCGCGCTCTCGCTCTCGGCGATTCCCGTCGTCCGCCGCCGCCCCGCATCCGTGCCCGCATGAGCAGGCCGCAGCACTTCGGCTGGTTCCTCGCGCGCGGGTTCGGCCCCCACGGGTGGGGGCACCCGTATCTCGACTGGAACCTCCGGTGGACGGAGCCGGCGCTCTATCAGGATTCGGCCCGCACCCTCGAGCAGGCAGGCTTCGACCTCCTGATCATCGAGGATGCGCCCTCCCTCGGCTCCGCGGACACGATCGACCTCCGCGTACGGCACGCGTTCGGGGGCCCGAAGCACGATCCGCTCCTGCTGGCGCCGTACCTCTTCGCCGCGACGACGCGCCTCGGAGTCGTCCCGACCGTCAACCCGGCCGCCTATCTGCCGTACACCGCGGCCCGACAGTTCGCGACCCTGCAGCACCTGAGCGGCCACCGTCTCGGCCTCAACGTCGTCACCGACACCGGCAGCGCGCGCCACTTCGCGACTGCGCCGCCTCCGTCGCACGACGGTGCTTACGATCGCGCAGAGGAGTGGCTGACGAGCATCCGCGCACTCTGGAACAGCTGGCCGGACGACGCCCTCATCGCCGATCCCGTGAGCGGCGTGTACGCCGACGGGACCCGCCTCGCTCCCGTACAGCATCGGGGCGAGTACTTCGGATTCGACGGGCCTCTCAACGCACTTCCCTTCACCGACGGCGAGCCCGCCATCGTCTCTCCCGGAGGCTCGGGACGAGGGCTCGGATTCGCGGGGGCGAACTCCGATGTGCAGCTCGCGCTCGCCCCCCTCGACGAGGCGAGCGTGAGGTCGTATCGCGCCAAGATCCACGCCGCGACCGTCGACGCCGGACGTGCACCCGAGGACGTCAAGATCATGTTCGCGATCCAGCCGGTGATCGTCTCGTCACCCGAGGAGGCGGACCGTCTCGTCGCCGCATCCCGTCACCCCGACGACGGCGCGGTCCGCCGCATCGCGGAGAAGCACTCGAGCGATCTGGAGACCGACCTCACGGCACTCGACCCGGACCGGCCCCTCGATCTCGCCGTCTTCGGCGGCCACGTGTCGCAGGGCAGCATCAAGAGACTCGTGGGCGCCCACGACGTCCGAACCACCCCGCTGAGGACCCTGCTGGCTGCACACGCACGTCTGGGTCGCATCTCGGACCGCACCGGATTCGTGGGCACCGCGGACGAGTTCGCGGATCTGATCGAGGAGCTCGGAGAGTGGGGCAACGACGGAGTCCTGCTGTGGGGCGATCTGCACCCCGTCACCGTGCACCGCATGCTCGACGAACTCGTGCCGATCCTGCGCCGCCGCGGGATCCTCCGGTCCGAGTACGTCTCGGGCGGCCTGCGCGCCAACCTCCAGGCGTTCTGAGACTCAGCGCGCGTCGTGCGCCGGGGGCTGCTCGACGGAGGCCGGAGTGCCCTTCTCCTGAGCCACGGACTCCGCGGCCGCCTCGGCAGCCGGTTCGGCACCGAGTCCGTCGTCGGCGGCGCCCGCCGCGACATCCGCCGCCTTCGCCTCCTTGCGCGATGCCACGAGGCTCGCGATCGTTGCGACGGTCATGGCGACGATGATGACGCCGAGCGACATCCACGTGGAGATCTCGGGCGCCCACTCGATGTGCTCACCGCCGTTGATGAACGGCAGCTCGTTGACGTGCATGGCGTGGAAGACGAGCTTCACGCCGATGAAGGCGAGGATGAAGGCGATGCCGTAGTGGAGGTAGCGCAGGCGGTCGAGGAGGTCGCCCAGCAGGAAGTACAGCTGGCGCAGGCCCATGAGCGCGAACAGGTTCGCCGTGAAGACGATGAACGGGCTCTGGGTGATGCCGAAGATCGCGGGGATCGAGTCGATCGCGAAGAGCAGGTCGGTGACGCCGATCGCCGCGAAGACGATGATCATCGGCGTGAACATCTTCTTCCCGTTGACCACCGTGCGGATCTTCGCCCCGTCGTAGTGGTCGGAGATGTCGATCGTGCGGCGGAGGAGCCGCACGATGAAGCTCTCCTGCTTGACGTCGGAGTCGTGGTCGCCACCGGGGAACGCCTGGCGCCACGCCGTCCACACGAGGAACGCGCCGAAGATGTAGAACACCCAGCTGAACTGCTCGATGATCGCCGCGCCCGCGAGGATGAAGAGCCCGCGGAGGATGAGGGCGATGATGATGCCCACCATCAGGACTTCCTGCTGGTAGCGCCGCGGGACGGCGAACTGCGACATGATCAGGACGAAGACGAACAGGTTGTCGATCGACAGGCTGTACTCCGTCAGCCAGCCGGCCACGAACTGCCCGGCGAACTCGCCCCCGGCGAAGACCCACATGAGCCCGGCGAAGATGAGCGCGAGCGTGACGTAGAACACGACCCACAGGGTCGACTCGCGGGTCGAGGGGATGTGCGGCCGCTTGAGGATCAGCAGCAGGTCGGCGACGAGGATGAGGGTCAGCACGACGAGCGAGCCGATCTCGAACCAGACGGGGAGGTCGAGGTCCATGGCGGGCCTTTCGAAGGGCAGAGGGGTCGTTGGGATCCGAAAGTCTCTCCCCGCGGCCTTCCGGCTCGCGGCGCATACCCGGGGCCGCGCTGTCGGGGCCCGTGATGACGGATATGCGCTGTCGGGATACTCCCTCTCGCTCGTGACAGCATAGTCGCGCGGCGGGCCGTGGCGGTCCGCGAGACGATCCGGGTCTGCTCGACACTCTCCTCGTGAGAGATGATGAAGATCCGCAGCGCCGGCCCTGCCGTGTCGCTGCGGTGAACGGACGAGGCATGCCATACGACGACCAGCGGGACGACGCGGCGCTCGTCGCGCGCGCGGCGGGCGGGAGCGAACAGGCCTTCCGCGAGCTGTACCGCGCGTACGTGCGTCCGGTCTATTGGCTGGCGCACGGACTGCTGGGCGATGCCTCCGACGCGGAGGACGTGACGCAGGAGACCTTCCTCGTCGCATGGCGGAAGATCCCGGGGCTCGAGCTCCAGGGCGATTCACTGCTGCCCTGGCTGGCGACGGTGTGCCGATTCCAGTCGGCGAACCGCATCCGGATCCAGAAGCGCGATCGTGAGAACCTCGGGGCCGCGGCCGACGAGACGCTCGCATCGACGGTGGACGTCGAGGAGCAGGTGATCGGCGCCGACCTCGCCGAACGCATCCTGCGCGAGGTCGAGGGCCTCAGCGCCCTCGATCAGGACATCTTCCGACTCTGCGCCACCGAGGGCCACGCATATCAGTCCGCAGCCGAGCAGCTCGGCGTCGGACACGGCGTCGTGCGCAATCGTCTCTCCCGCATCCGCACGCGTCTGCGGACCGTCGTCGAGGAGACCTCATGAACACCACGTCCGACCCCCGCCCCCACGCGCTGCCCGATCTCTCGGACGACACGATCGCCCGCATGGAGAGCGACCTGTTCGCCGACATCCGCAGCGAGAGGGCCCCGCGGTCGTCCGGAGCATCCCGCCGCCGGCGCACGGGCTGGATCACCGCGGGCGCCGCCGCCGCCGTCATCGTGGTGGCCGCTGTGATCGCGCCCAGCGTGCAGGGACTCATCGTCGGAGGCGCGGGCGGCAGCGTGTCGCTCTCCGACTCCGCCGTCGCGCCGGCCCCCGAGCTCGAGGCGGCCACGGACGGCGGTGCCTTCACCGCGGAGGGCGATCGATCGGCGGGCGGCGCCGTGGACACCGTCGCCCCCCTGTCCGGGCGCGACGTGATCGCCACCGCGAACGCGACGGTCGAGGTGACGGATGCCGCGGCCGCGGCTCAGGCCATCGGCGCGGACGCCGTCGCCCGCGGAGGCTACGTCGAGTCGATGACGCTCGACGGCAGCGACGTCGTCTCGCAGGATCGGGAGTCCGGCGACGGGCTCGTCATGGTCGATCCGTCGCTGCCGTACTACGGCGGCGGAAGCTGGGTGAGCGTGCGGGTGCCGTCCGATCAGCTCACGGACATGATCGAGGGCCTCTCCGCACGGGGCGATGTGACGGCCTCCAGCATCAACCGCCTCGACGTCACCGAGCAGACCGTCGACCTCCGCGCACGCATCGACGCGGCCGAGGCCTCGGTGGCGCGCCTGACCGAGCTGATGTCGCAGTCCGCGACGGTGGCCGATCTGATCGCCGCCGAGCAGGCCCTCGCCGACCGCCAGGGCACGCTCGAGTCGTACCAGCAGCAGCTCACCGCGCTCGAGAGCCAGATCTCGCTGTCGACGCTCACCGTGACCCTCGTCGAACCCGTCGAGACGGTGACGGCAGACCCCGCCGGGTTCGGCGATGGACTGGCCGCCGGCTGGAACGGCCTCGTGGCGACCCTCAACGGCATCGTGATCGCGCTCGGCTTCCTCCTCCCCTGGCTGGTGATCGCCGGGATCGTCGTCCTGGTGGTCTGGGGCATCCGCCGCGTCGTTCGGCGTCGGCGCTCGTCGCCCTCGACGGACACGCAGGAGTGATCATCGGCACGGGGCACGCGTGACGGGGGCGGCGCACGACGTCGTCGTCATCGGCGCGGGTCTCGCCGGCCTCCGTGCCGCCGCCCGGCTCGCGGGCGCAGGTCTCGACGTCCTGGTCGTGGAGTCCTCCGACGACGTGGGGGGTCGGCAGCGCACAGACACCGTCGACGGATTCCTGCTCGATCGCGGCTTCCAGGTGCTGAACCCCGCCTACCCTGCCGTGCGTCGGTGGGTCGACGTGGACGACCTCGGAATGCGCTCGTTCCCCGTCGGCGTGCGGGTGCGTCGTGAGTCCGGGACGGCCGTGCTGCGGCATCCGCTCCGTCACCCCACCGGGATCCCGGCGACGCTCTCCGGCGGCATCGTCTCGCCGCGGCAGCTCGTCGCGCTCGCCCGCTGGATCACGCCGGCGCTGGTGCGTCCACGGCGTGCGATCGCCGGATCAGACCGGAGCCTGCGCGAAGGATGGGATCGTGCCGGACTGCACGGGCCGCTGCGCAGCGAAGTGCTCGAACCGTTCCTCGCGGGCGTCCTGGCCGAGGGCGAGGGCGCGACGTCCGACGTCTTCGCGCAGCTGCTCGTGCGCATGTTCGCCATCGGACGACCGGGCGTCCCCGAGCACGGCATCGCGGCCCTCCCCGCCCAGCTGGCCCGCACGGCGCGCGCGACGGGCGCCGAGATCCGCGTGCGCACCCGGGTCGCCGGAGTGACGACGCGGGCGGATGCCGTCGAGCTCGACGTCGTCGGCGACGACCCGCTGCGTGCGCGGTCGGTCGTTGTCGCGGTCGGCCCCGCCGACGTCGGCGACCTGATCGAGCTGCCCCGACCCGCCACGCGGGGACTGCAGACGTGGTGGTTCGCGGCGGACGCCCCGCCCACGGCATCCGCTCTGCTCTCCGTCGACGGACGACGACGGGGTCCGATCGTGAACACCGTGGTGATGTCGAACACGGCCCCCGCCTACGCCCCGCTCGGACGGCACCTCATCGAGGCGACCTGCCTCCTGCACCCCGGCGCCTCGGGGGCGAGCGAGAACGAGGTGCGCCGACAGCTCGGCGAGATATGGCAGACCGGCACGGCCGACTGGGAGCTGCTGCGACGCGACGACATCCCGCACGCCCTGCCCGCCCAGGCTCCTCCGCTGCGGGTGGTCTCGCCCTCGCGGATCGGCGACCGGCTCTACGTCGCGGGCGATCACCGCGACACGGCGTCCATCCAGGGCGCGCTCGTCTCGGGCGAACGTGCGGCCCGCGCCGTGCTGGCAGCAGCCCGCCGGTGACCGGATCCGCCCAACCGACCCCGCGACCTTCTGCGACTGGTTGACTGGGCGCATGTCCGCCACGGCCATGTTCCCCCTGAACAGCGTGCTGCTCCCCCACACGCCCATCGCCCTGCGCATCTTCGAGCCCCGGTACCTCGTCATGCTCGGACGGATGCTCGACGAGGAGGAGCCCGAGTTCGGTGTCGTGCTGATCGAGCGCGGGCACGAAGCAGGCGGCGGTGACGGCCGCAGCATGATCGGAACGATGGCGCGCATCGTGCAGGTGGAGGTCGGCGCCGAGGACATGCACCTCGTCGCGGTCGGAGACGAGCGGATCTCCGTCGATCGCTGGCTCGAGGACGACCCCTATCCGCAAGCGGAGGTCCACGCCCTCCCGCGGCTCGAATGGGACGACGCTCTCACACCACTTCGTGCCGAGGCGGAGAGAGCGGTGCGGCGGGTGCTCGCACGTGCGGCCGAGTACGGCAGCGTGCTGTGGGATCCCTCGACGGAGCTCTCCGACGACCCCGTCGCCTCCGCCTGGCAGCTCGCCGGCATCGCGCCCCTCGGCGAGTTCGACCGCTTCCGGCTCCTGCGATCGACGACGATGGGCGGTCTGCTGCGTCAGACGCTCGACCTCACGCTCGACGTCGAGCCGCTGTTGACCGCCCCACCCCTGGAGGATGACGATGACCAGCCCTGAACCCGCTGTCGCGACGCTGGTCTCCTCCGACGCCGTCGACAAGCTCACCGCGCTGGCCGTCATCTCCCGCGCCGTGGGGTCGCCGGTCGTGGGCGCGGGCACGACCGCTGCCCGCGTGCCGCTGTCGGAGGGAGTCTGGGTCGAGATCGACATCCCGAAGTTCGGAGAGCCGCCGCCGCTCGCCCTCGACGTCCACGCCGTGGATGGCGTCGAGACCGCGCGCCGTCACGCCCTGCAGCTCATGGAGGTGCTGCAGAACGCGACGGCGTGGACCGTGGTCACCGACTTCGATCGATCGCGCCCTGACCCGCACCAATGAGAAATGCCCGTCCGATCGGACGGGCATTTCTCTGTTGGTGACCCCAGCGGGATTCGAACCCGCGTTACCGCCGTGAGAGGGCGGCGTACTAGGCCGCTATACGATGGGGCCGTTTGCGACAACCGTTCGATTATGCCATGCCTCGAGCGACCGGACCAAATCGAGGCGGGGTTCGGCTGCGCGCTTGCCGGAGTCCGCGTCAGAAGGTTGACTCGACACCATGCGAGTCACCAAATTCGAGCACGCGGCGCTGAGCCTCGAGAAGTCCGGCAAGACCCTCATCATCGATCCGGGCAGCTTCACGCTCCCCCTCGAGACCGTGCAGAACGTTGTCGGCGTCGTGCTGACGCACGAGCATCCCGACCACTGGACGCCCGCGCACCTCGACCGGCTGCTGGCGTCGTTCCCCGGCATCCCGATCTACGGCCCCGAAGGAGTCGCGCGCGCCGCGGCGGCCTACGACATCATCGTCGTGCGCCCGGGCGACACGGTGTCCCTCGACCCGTTCCACCTCGAGTTCTTCGGCGGCACGCACAGCGTGATCCACGAGTCGATCCCCGTGGTCGACAACGTGGGTGTGCTCGTCGACGACGCGTTCTACTACCCCGGCGACTCCTACGCCGTGCCGAAGGGCGCGAAGGTGCAGCTCCTGGCCGCTCCCCTCGGCGCGCCGTGGCTGAAGATCGGCGAGGCGATGGACTTCGTGCTCGCCGTGGCGCCCCGCCAGGCCTTCGGCACCCACGACATGACCCTGTCCGTCTCCGGACGTGACATGCACCGCGCCCGTCTGCAGTGGGCGGTCGAGCAGCACGGTGGCGAGTTCGTGGCCCTCGACGCCGGGGAGAGCATCGACGCCTGACCCCGGGAACGACGGATGCCGCGCACCCCGGAGGGTGCGCGGCATCCGTTCGTCTGCGACTACTGCGCGTCGAGATCCGTCTCCAGGAGTGCGGCGAGCTCGTCGAGCGCCTGCTCGGCTCCGTCGCCCTCCGCCTTGAGGGTCACGACCGTGCCGTGCCCGGCGCCCAGACCCATGAGGGAGAGGATGCTGCCCGCGTTGAGATCGGGACCACCCTCCACCGCGATGGTGACGGGGATCTTCTTCTCCTGGACGGCCTGCACGAAAAGCTTCGCGGGACGTGCGTGCAGCCCGGAGCTGCTCGCGATGGTGGCCTGACGTTCTGCCATCTCTTCCTCCTGATTATGCGGCGGTCGCGACCAGGCCGGCCTCGGCGGCCTGGAGCTCCTTCGGAGCCACGAACCGCTTCAACGCGACGACGATCAGCGCTGATACGACCGTACCGGCGACCAGCGCCAGGACGAAGCCCCACACGGGGTTGATGGCGAAGAACACGAAGATGCCGCCGTGGGGCGCGAACGACTGCACGCCGATCAACATGCTGAGCGCACCCGTGACCGCGCCCCCGACCATCGATGCCGGGATGACGCGCAGCGGGTCGGCTGCCGCGAACGGGATCGCACCCTCGGAGATGAAGGCGGCGCCCAGGAGCCAGGCCGCCTTGCCGTTCTCCCGCTCGACCGGCGTGAAGAGCGGCCGTGCGAGCACCGTCGAGGCCAGCGCCATCGCGAGCGGCGGCACCATGCCGGCGCACATGACCGCCGCCATGATGAGGTAGGGCGTCGTGTTCGAGGTGGACGCCGCCGCGAGGCCCGTGGTCGCGAAGACGTACGCGACCTTGTTGACGGGTCCGCCGAGGTCGAAGCACATCATGAGACCGAGGATGATTCCCACCGCGACGACACCGACACTGCTGGCTGCGAGGTCGTTGAGGCCGTTGGTCAGCTCGGTCATGAGCCATGCGATCGGGCGGCCGAGGAAGAGCACCATGAGACCCGAGGCGATGATCGATCCCACGAGCGGGATGATGACGACCGGCATGAGCCCGCGCAGCCATCGAGGCGCGTCGAGGCGTCCGATCCACCAGGCGACGAATCCCGCGAGGAGACCCCCGATGATGCCGCCGATGAAGCCGGCGCTCATGAGCAGCGCCACGGCGCCCGCGACGAATCCGGGCGCGATCCCCGGCCGATCCGCGATGGCGAACGCGATGTAGCCGGCGAGCACCGGGACGAGGAAGTTCATCGATGCCGCGCCGATCATGAAGGCAACGGAACCGAGGTACTGACCGAGACCGCCGGCGGGGAGGTCCCACAGCGAGTTCTCGATGATGACCGTTCCCGCGTCATCCGTCACCTGGTAGCCGCCCAGGAGGAAGCCCAGCGCGATCAGCAGACCGCCACCGGCGACGAACGGGATCATGTAGCTGACGCCGGTGAGCAGGATGCGCTGGATCCTCGCGCCGCCCGAGAGCTTCGCCTCAGACGCACCCGACGGCGCAGCTCCGGCCGTGCCCGAGACGCGGGTCGCGCTCGGGTCGTTCGCGGCGGCCACGGCTTCGCGCACCATCTGGTCGGGCTGCTCGATGCCCCGCTTGACGCCGGAGCGGATGACGGGCTTGCCGGCGAACCTCTGCTGTTCGCGCACGTCGACGTCGGTCGCGAAGATGACCGCGTCCGCGTCGTCGATCACGCTCTGCGGGAGCGCCCTGTAGCCACTGGAGCCCTGCGGTTCGACGACGAGGTCGATGCCGGCCTTCTGTCCGGCCGCGGTGAGCGCGTCGGCGGCCATGAAGGTGTGCGCGATGCCGGTCGCGCACGCGGTGACCGCCACGATCTTGGCGGGACGCCCCTCGACGGTGAGCCCGTCGCCGGCGACAGCGACCGAGGCGGCGGCCTTCGGGGCGAGATCGAGCGGGGCCTCGCCCTCCCCGATCGCCGCGTCGACGATCGCGACGACGTCGGCGGACGTCCGCGCCGCGCGCAGACCCGCTGTGAAGTCGGGCTGCATGAGGCTGCGCGCGAGCTTCGACAGCACGGCGAGGTGCTCCTCCGCCGCGCCGTCGGGCGCCGCGATGAGGAAGACCAGGTCGGCGGGGCCGTCCGGGGCGCCGAAATCGACGCCGGGGCTCAGCCGTGCGAACGCCAGCGACGCGCGGGTCACGGCGGCGCTCTTTGCGTGCGGGATGGCGATGCCGCCGGGCAGCCCGGTCTCGTCCTTCGCCTCGCGGGCGAGGGCGTCGAGGGCGAGGGCCTCGGCGTCGGTGGCGCGGCCCTCGGCGGCGACTCGGGCTGCGAGAGCCCGGATGACGTCCGCCTTGTCGGAGCCGAGACCGACGTCGAGACTGACGAGCTCCGCCGTGATCGTTTTGGACACGATGACCTCCAGTGGTCGATGTGGTGGGTGGGTGGGAAGGGGTGGAATCAGAGGAGAAGTGAGACCGGCACGTCGCCGGGCGGAAGGTCGCCGGGGGCCGGCGCCTGGGTTCCGGGGAGCGATGCCGCCGCCGAGCCGTAGCGGATGGCTCGGCGGAGCCGCTCCTCCGCGGCAGCGCCCTCCACGTCGGCGAGCAGGTAGCCCGCGAGGGAGCTGTCGCCGGCGCCGACCGTGCTCTGCACGCGGATCGGCGGCGGGGTGCCCGCCCACGCCCCGTCGGCCTCGACGAGGACGGCCCCGTGCGAGCCCAGCGTCACGAGGGCGGCGCCGACACGCGAGGGCACGAGCGTGCGGGCCACCGGCAGCACCGCCGATGCGAGCTCGGCCGCCTCATCGAGCGCGACACCGGCCAGCTCGGCGAGCTCTTCGTCGTTGGGCTTGATGAGGTCGGGGTGCGCGCGCTCGACCACGGCCGTGAGCGCGGCACCGGAGGTGTCGACGGCGATGCGCGGCGCGTCGGACCCGTGGGCGGCGCGCACCGCGGTGATGACATCGACGTAGAAGTCGTCGCCCACGCCCGGGGGAAGCGACCCCGCCAGCACGAGCCAGCGGGCGCCGCGGGATGCCTCGACGACCGCCGCGACGACCGCCGCGGCCTCGGTCGGAGCGAGCGTGGCCCCCGGAAGGTTGAGCTTGGTCGTGACGCCGTCGGGATCGGTGATCGTGAGGTTCGCGCGAGCGTGCCCGGTCACCGCCACCCGGTGGGTGGCGATGCGGGTCGCACGCAGAGCCGCGTCGAACGGGTCGTCCTCGGCGAGCGGGAGCACGGCGACCGCGTCGACGCCGGCGGCGGCGACGACGCGCGCCACATTGATGCCCTTGCCTCCCGCGTCTTCACGGGCGGATGCGGCGGCCTGCACCTCTCCGGGGCGCAGCGCCTCGTCGAGCGCGATCGCGCGATCGAGCGATGGGTTGGCGGTGAGGGTCACGATCATGCGAGCCACACCTCCACGCCGGCCTCGGCCAGAGCATCGGCCAGGACGGGCTCGGGGGCCGCATCGGTCACGAGGACGTCGATCGCATTCAGGGGGGCGAAGCTCACGAGGAGCTCACGGCCGAGCTTCTCGGCATCCGTCACGAGCACCACGCGACGCGCTGCCCGCACGATCGCGGACTTGACGGCGGCTTCGTCGGGATCGGGGGTGGAGACGCCGAACCCGGCGGACAGACCGTTGGCCCCGAGGAACGCGACGTCCGGCCGGAGCGACTCGATCGCGCGCACCGTGTCGGATCCCACGGCGGCGGCGGTGAGACCTCGGATGCGACCGCCGATGACCGAGAGAGACACGCCGGGCACGCCGGCGAGCACCTGGGCGAGCGTCAGCGCGTGGGTCACGACCTCGACCGGGCTTCCCGTGGACCTCGAGGCGAGTCGCGCCGCGACCGCCCCGGTGGTCGTGCCGGCGTCGAAGTAGACCGAACCGACCGAGGTGTCGAGCGCGGAAAGCGCACGGACGGCGATGGCGGACTTCGCGGCGCCGTGGCGCTGGAGGCGATCGGTGAGAGAAGGCTCGGTGGTGCTCGCACGTTCCCGCGGGACGGCGCCGCCGTGCACACGCCGCAGAGTGCCGATGCCCTCGAGGTGGGCGAGATCGCGACGGATCGTCTCCGTCGTCACGTCGAAGCTCTGCGCGAGCTCGATGACACTGACCCGGCCGTCCTCGTTCAGGCGCTGCTCGATGAGGTCTTGGCGCTCCGTTGCGTACACGTGGCATCCTCCTTTGGAATAGCCACACACTACAACAGGATCCAACACATACACAACAACAAAGGCGAAGATCTTTCCGCCCCCTCTAGGGTCGTGTCGTGCCCGACAAACCTTCCGCCGAGTTCGCGATCGACGCTCTGCTGGTGCGCAGGCTGCTGACCCAGGCATCCGCGTCGCTTCCGGATGCCGCGGACCAGCCGCTCCGGCATGCGGCAGACGGGTGGGACTGCGCCGTGTGGCGCCTGGGAGACGACCTCGCTGTCCGCCTCCCCCGGCGTGGACTGGCCGCTCCGCTGATCCGGCATGAGCAGAGATGGCTTCCTTCGATCGCCGAGCGGATGGAGGCGACCGGCGTCCGGGTGCCGACGCCTCTCTTCTGCGGCGAGCCGGACGCGGGCTATCCGTGGCCGTGGTCGATCGTGCCGTGGATCGACGGAGCGTCGGGACTCGAGGTGCTCCGGAGCGAGCGCAGCGGATGGGCGCGGCCGCTCGCGGCGGCACTGGTCGCCCTGCATGCGCCCGCGCCGCCCGATCACCCGGTGAACCCGTTCCGCGGGGGTGCGCTCGCGGATCGCGATCCCACCGTGCGCGAACGTCTCGACGGCCTGCGCGCACGAGGGCTGAGGGGCCTCGACGGCGTGGCCGCTCTCTGGGCGGAGGGCCTCGCGGCGGCGCCGTGGAGCGGACCGGCCGTCTGGATCCACGGCGACCTGCATCCCGGAAACCTCGTGGCCGAAGGATCGCGGCTGGTGGGGATCATCGACTTCGGAGATGTCACGGCCGGCGATCCGGCGTACGACCTCGCCGTCGCGTGGCTCGCCTTCGACGCGGTCGGGCGGTCGCGGTTCGTCGCCGCGACAGGCTCCCGCTACGACGCGGCGACCTGGATCCGCGCACGCGCGTGGGCCGTCGCCGTCACGCTGATGCTGCTGCACCACAGCGACGACAACCCCGCCTATGCGGCGCTCGGGGAGGAGGCCGCCGCAGAACTCAGCTCCCGCTGATCTCGCCGGCGGCATCGACCCACACGTCGATGACGCCGCGCCGAGCGACGAAGCGCACCGAGCTGTCGGCCGGCAGATCCACGCCGATCATCGACGCCATCCCCGGCCAGACCGTGAAGTCGATCTGGGGATCGAGACCGTCGCGGCTGCACTGCATCGTGCCGTACCACGCCGCGGGGTCGTCGTCGCCTCCGCCCGCCATGACGAGGCAGGTGGCGCCGTCGAGGCGATCGACGGTCCACAGGGAGACGTCGTTCCACCGTTCGTAGGTGCGCAGGGACTCCAGGTCCAGCGCACCGCCGCTGCCGACGTCGGGCAGCGGCACGTTCTCGATCGGGCGCTGCGTCGCATCGGGCGCGCGCTCGCCGAGCGACGTGACGCCGAGCGTGAGGGCGATGCCTGCGGCGAGGCCGGCTCCTCCCGCGACCCACAGCGGCCAGCGCCGACGTCGCGGCGGCGGGAGCACGGGATCGGAGGAGGAGGATGCGACCGCCGCATCGGAGACGGATGGCGCACCCGGCGTCGGCTCGATCGGCGGAGCCGGATGCGGGGGTGCCGCAGCGTCCGCCTCAGCCGGCAGCGGATCGGTCTGCACCGCCGCGCCACGGGCGCGCCCCTCGAGGTCCTCCAGCCGTGCGAGCTCCGCCGCGGACAGGCCCGATGACTGCGGGCCGTACGCACGGCGGCGGAGCTCTCGCAGCTCCTCGTCGGCGTCCGGCGTCAGCGTCGTCACAGCATCCATTCTGCCGCCCCTCCGGCACGATGGCGCCGTGCCCTCCGCGGTGACTTGTGGCCATTCCACAAGAAACTGAGTGTCACCATCCCTGCGACTTGGTTTCTTTCCCAGACTCTGGTCGTCGCGCACGGAAACGGGGCGGCGCGGCTGTTAGTGTCGCACCGCTCTCACGACGAAACCCCCTGGGGTCGGGATGCGCCAAGGACGGCACGCCCCGATGGGTTCGATCACACCCCCCGATCGATCGTCGGCCGGCCACAGCATGCCGGTGCATCCGCCACGCCTGCGTGCAGGCGCAACACCATGGAGTCCCTCGATGACGAGTACCCACACCCACGCGCACGGCCTCGGCATGCGCATCGCCGTCATCGTGCTCAGCGTCCTGCTGGCCGCGATGATCTTCCTCTACTTCGCGACGACGTCGCGGATCGCCGAGGGTGCCGCCCAGCTGTCGTCGGGCGCCTCACGGGCCGACGACGGCTCAGCCGCGGTCGCGGCGGGAGCCGAGAAGCTCTCCGACGGCGCGGGCGACCTCGCCGCCGGCGCGGGCGCGCTGCACGAGGGGGCGACGACGGCCGACACCGGCGCCGCCGCGCTCTCCGCCGGCGCCGTCTCTGCGGCCACCGGTGCCGCGACCCTCGCCGACGGATCGACGTCGCTCGCCGCCGGCGCGTCGTCGGCCGCCGCGGGTGCGTCCACGCTGTCGGCAGGAGCCTCCAACGCCCTCGCCGGGTCCAACCGGCTCGCCGCCGGCGCCCGGAGCGCGGCGGAGGGCGCGGCGACGGTCGCCTCCGGTGCGGCGAGCATCTCGGCGGGAGTGATCGGCGCGCAGGCGTATGCCTCCGGCATCGTCGCCGCGCTCCCCGCCGAGGCGACGCTCACGCCGCTCGTCACCGGGGCCGACACGATCCGCGCCACGCACTCCGCGGCGAAGAGCAACGCCTCCCAGCTCACGGCGGGCATCGCCACGGCGATCGCGACGGGTGACACGAGCACACTCGACGGCCTGCTCGTCACCGCGGCCACCCTCGAGGCGCAGGTGAACGGCATCGAGAAGGCCGTGGTCTCCGCTCCCGACCTCGCGTTGGGCCTCCTGAAAGCCAAGGGCGGTGTCAGCAACCTGATCAACGGCGATGCGGCCCTGACGCCCACGCCGTGGCCGGGACTGGTCGCCCTGACCGACGCGGAGAAGGGCGCGCCCGCGCTCGCCGCCGGTGCGCAGCGGCTCAGCGCGGGCACGAGCGAGCTCCGCGACGGGGCCGCGAATCTGACCGCGGGTCTCCAGTCGCTCTCGAGCGGAGCGTCCCGTCTCACCGTGGGGGCGCAGAACCTCAGCGCCGGCGCATCGCGTCTGGGAGACGGTGCCGCGAGCCTGGCGACCGGCACGTCGACCCTTTCGACGGGGGCCGCGTCGCTGGCCACGGGGATCGGAGCGCTCTCCGACGGCACCGGCGCGCTCGCCGACGGCTCGGCGTCACTCGCAGAGGGCAGCGGCGACCTGTCCGCGGGCGCCGCGTCTCTCGCCGAGGGCACCGGACGCATCGCCGACGGTTCGGGCGAGCTCGCCTCCGCGACCGCCGCGGCGGCACCCTCGATGATCCCCTGGATGCTCGGTGTCGCTCTGGCCGGCCTGATCGCCGTCGGATTCTGGGTCGGTCACCGCATCGCCCACCGGACTCGTCGCATCGGCGCGATCGCGACGGCCTGAGCCTCAGTCGTGGGGCGCGGGCGGCTCCGGCATCCCGCGCCCCACATCACTGCGACACGGCGACGACCGCCACTCCCGATAGCACCAGCACGATCCCGAGGAGCTGGATGCGCGCGAGCCGCTCCTTCAGCAGCCACCATCCGAGCACGACGGTCACGGCGGGGAAGACGGAGGCGCAGACCGCGACCACCGACAGCATCCCCGACGTGCTCGCCACGGCGAAGCAGAGGTTCGCCAGGAACCCGAGCACTTCGATCGCGATGATCCCGACGAGGTTGCGACCGGCGGCCCGGGGGACGACCCGTAGTGCGGCGACGGCGATCAGATACACGAGGAGGGTGGTGAGCACGTTGGCGAGGAGCGTCGCCGAGACGTCGTGCGCACTCCCCCACGCCACCGCGAGATTGTTCACGCCGAATCCGACCGCCGCCACGAGGGCGAGCACGATCGGCCGGACCCCGCCGCGTTCGGCGCCGCGCACCTCGGGGCCGCTTGCGAGCACCGTTCCGATCACGGCCACGATCATCCCGGCGACGAGCAGCGGTCCCGGCGTGTCGCCGCCGACGATCCCCGCGCCGACCGGGACGAGAACGCTGAGAGCGGCGATCGGGGCCACGACGCCCATCGTCCCGATCGCGAGCGCCCGGTACAGCGCCGCGACGCCCACGGCGGCACCGCAAGGGTGACGGCGCGACGCCCGATCGCCGGCCAGACCCGCGCAGCGTTCGGAACCGACTTCCGGTCACGAAAAAACCCCCGGATGACCGGGGGTTTTTCAAAGCTGGGGTACCTGGACTCGAACCAAGAACAAAGGTACCAGAAACCTCCGTGTTGCCAATTACACCATACCCCAAGGCGCCGAGCCGAAGCCGTGCCGAAGATCGAGTCTACCCTGACTCCGCTCCTCATCCAAACCGCGGCGTGTCCGTAATCCCGCGTCCCGCTCGGTCGGAGAATTCGCCGAACGTCGGAGGCATCCGCCCGAATCCTCCGACGATGACCTGATTCTCCGACCGACGTCGTCGCCGAACCTGCGGCCGAACGCTCAGCGCTCCACGAACGCCGACAGCCGACGGATCGACTCGGCCTTGCCGAGCAGCTCCATCGACTCGAACAGGGGGGGCGAGATGCGGCGGCCGCTCAGGGCGACGCGGAGCGGCCCGAAAGCCACCCGCGGCTTGAGTCCGAGCTCGTCGACGAGGGCCGTCGTCAGCGCGGTCTGCACCGCAGCCGTGGTGAACTCCTCCTCCGGGACGAGCTCGAGCGCGCCGACGGACGCCACGACGACATCGTCGGCGTTGGCCGGGAGCGATGCCAGAGCGTCGTCGGCATACGTCACGGCGTCGGTGAAGAGGAACCCCAGCAGCCCGGGGACATCGCCCAGGATCTGCACGCGCTCCTGGACGAGCGGTGCGGAGGCCGCGATCAGCGTCTGTTCGCGCTCGGTGAGCTGCTCCCCCACCACGCCCGCGGCGCGCAGGTACGGCACGATCCGCGCGGCGAAGTCGGCGGGCTCCAGCATCCGGATGTGGTCGCCGTTGATCGACTCGGCCTTCTTCTGGTCGAAGCGAGCCGGGTTCGGGTTGACGTCGACGATGTCGAACGCCGCCGTGAACTCCTCGAGCGTGAAGATGTCGCGATCGGGGCCGATCGACCAGCCGAGGAGCGCGAGATAGTTGAGCAGCCCCTCGTGGATGAATCCGCGCTCGCGGTGCAGGAAGAGATCCGCCTGCGGGTCGCGCTTGGAGAGCTTCTTGGTGCCGGTCTCGCCGAGCACGAGCGGCATGTGGCCGAACCGGGGCACGAAGCCGGTGACGCCGGCATCGATGAGCGCGCCGTAGAGCGCGAGCTGCCGGGCGGTCGAGGGCATGAGGTCTTCGCCGCGGATCACGTGCGTGATGCCCATCAGCGCATCGTCCACCGGGTTGGTGAAGGTGTAGAGCGGCTGCCCGCCGGCGCGCACGACCACGAAGTCGGGGAACGACCCGGCGGGGAACGTCACCTCGCCCCGGATGAGGTCGACGTACGTGAGGTCGTGGTCGGGCACGCGGAGGCGCCACGCGGGCTCGCGGCCCTCGGCGCGGAACGCGGCCTTCTGCTCGTCGCTGAGCGAGCGGTCGAAGTTGTCGTAGCCGAGCTGCTTCGCCCGCCCGTTCGTCGCGTTGCGCGCGTCGATCTCCTCGGCGGTCGAGTACGACTCGTACACGGCGCCCGAGGAGATGAGCTGCTGCAGCACGTCGGCGTAGATCGGACCCCGCTCGCTCTGGCGGTACGGCGCGTGCGGCCCGCCCTTCTCGACGCCCTCGTCCCAATCGATCTCGAGCCACGTGAGCGCGTCGACGAGCTGCCGGTAGCTCTCCTCGCTGTCGCGCGCGGCATCGGTGTCCTCCACGCGGAAGATCATCCTGCCGCCCGTATGGCGCGCGTACGCCCAGTTGTACAGGGCCGTGCGGACCATTCCGACGTGCGGGAGGCCGGTGGGCGAGGGGCAGAACCGCACGCGCACGTCGGCGCCTGTCGCGGTCGTGGTGCGGGGATCGGGTGCAGAAGACATCCGGTCCAGTTTAGGCGTCGGGATGCCTCGCGTCGGGGCGGTCGTCGAGCGCGCGACCGATCGCGGTGAGCACCGCCTGCACCGAGGGCACGCGGTCCGCCCCGTGGGCCGTCACGACGTGCAGGGTGCGTCGCTCCTCGGCGGGCAACGGGAGCGTCACGACCCCCGGGAGCTGCGGGAACGAATCGACCGCGAGGCGCGGCAGGGTCGCGACCCCGATACCCTGCGCGACCAGGCCCTCGACGGCGACGAAGTTGTCGGTCTCGAAGGCGATGCGCGGTTCGAAGCCGGCCCGATCGCAGACTTCGAGGAGGTGGCCGCGGCAGCGCGGACAGCCCGCGATCCAGTCCTCACCCGACAGGTCGCCGAGCGCGACGCGTCCGGCGATCGCCGCGGGATGCCCCGCCGGCAGGACGGCGAGCAGGTCGTCGGTGCCGACGGTGCGCACCGCGAGTCCACGGGCGCTCAAGCGGTGCGGATCGTCGCGGTCGCCGGGATAGCTGAACGTGAGCGCGATGTCGGCGCGGTCCTCGCGGACGGCGGCGACGGCTTCCGGCGGCTCGGCCTCGACGAACGTCACGACGAGCCCGGGATGCCGGTGCGACAGGTCGGCGAGCAGACGCGGGACGACGGAGGGGGATGCCGAGGGGAAGGCCACGAGGCGCACGCGGCCGGAGCGCACGCCGCGAAGCTCGGCGAGCTCGCCGACCGCGGCATCCAGCGCCGTCGTGACCGCAGGGGCGTGGCGGGCGAGGATGCGTCCGGCATCGGTGAGGCGCACGGTGCGACCGACGCGCTCGATCACCGCGACGCCGAGCCGCTGCTCGAGACGCTTCAGCTGCTGGCTCACGGCGGGCTGGCTGTATCCGAGAGCCTCGGCCGCCGCCGTGATCGAGCCCTCGTCGGCCACGGCTTTGACGACCCGCAGCGACTGCACGTCGAGACCGGGGTCGTCCATCGCATCGCTCACGACTCAATGATAAGCATCGCGCATGCTTTGCATGCGATACCTGCCGTAGACCATTGTGTTTTCCTCCTCCACGCTGGGAGGCATGAGCGCGACGATGGTCCACCCCCGCGAAGACCTCGCGCGTGTGCGGGATGCGTTCGCGGGCGGTGCGGGCTACCTCGCTGCGTGCACCGTGGGCCTGCCGCCGCGCGCCACCCGCGACGCGGTGCTCGCCGATCTCGACTCCTCTGTCGCGGGTCGTCCCGATCCGGCGTCGTACTCCTCCGCCGTGGAGCGGTCCCGGGCGCACTTCGCCACCCTCGTCGGCGTTCCCCCGACGCGCATCGCGATCGGGTCGCAGACCTCCGTACAGGCCTCTCTGCTCGCCGCCTCCCTCCCGGACGGCGCCGAAGTGCTCGTCCCCGAGCGGGACTTCTCATCGATCGTGCTGCCGTTCGTCCACGCCGGGCGCGGCATCCGCGTGCGCACGGCACCCCTGCACGCGCTGGCCGACGCCGTCGGGCCGGCCACGGCGCTCGTGGCCTTTTCGCTCGTGCAGTCGGCGACGGGCGAAGTGGCCGACGACGCGGCCATCGTCGCGGCAGCCCGTGCCCACGGGGCACGCACGCTGTGCGATGCGACCCAGGCCGTCGGCTGGATGCCGGTCGATGCGAGCAGGTACGACGCCCTCGTCTGCCACGCGTACAAGTGGCTGTGCGCGCCGCGCGGTGTCGCATTCCTGGCCGTGTCGGCCGACTACTCCGCGACGCTGCGCCCGGTGCATGCGGGCTGGTACGCCGGCGACGACCCGTGGACGTCGTGCTACGGCGCCGCTGTCGAATTGGCCGACGATGCGCGCCGGTTCGACACCTCACCGGCCTGGCAGGCGTTCGTCGGCGCCGAACCTGCTCTGGCTCTGTTCGCCTCGCTCGACATCGCCTCCGCTCACAGCCACGTGACCGCGCTCGCGACGGCATTCCGCGAGGGCGTGGGACTCCCCCACGCGGTGCGGTCCAGCGCGATCGTGACGTGGAGCGATCCCGACGGATGCGATCTCGCCCGGCTGACGGCATCCGGGATCACGGCCTCCGGCCGCGACGGACGTGCGCGCGTCGCGTTCCACGTCTTCAACGACCTCGACGACGTCGGGCGGGCGCTGGCCGCGCTGGGGCGCTGACCCGCCGACAATAGACTCGATCCGGCCGCCCCGCCGGAGAGGACCCGCGATGACCGACGCATCCCGCCGCACCGTGCTGCGCGGCGGGGTCGTGATCGACGGGATCGCCGCGATCCGCCGGCGTGCCGACGTCGCGATCGAGGGCGAGCGGATCGTCGCCGTCGGATCGGTCGCCGCGGACGGCGCCGACGAGGTCGTCGACTGCACCGGACGCCTCATCCTGCCCGGCTTCATCGACGCCCACGCGCACGCCGACGGCGCGCTCTTCCGCGACGACGTGCAGCTCGCGCTGCTCCGGCAGGGGGTCACGACCGTCGTCGGCGGTCAGGACGGCGTGTCGTACGCCCCCGGAGACGGCGCCTGGGCTGCGCGCTACTTCGCCGCGATCAACGGATCGCATCCCTCGTATTCGGGCGGCGGCGTCGCCGAGCTTCTGGCGTCGTACGACGCCGCGACGCGCCTGAACGCCGGATACCTCGTACCCGCGGGCACGGTGCGCCACGAGATCATGGGCATGTCGACGGATGCCGCGTCCCCCGCCGAGCTCGCCGAGATGCGACGACTCGTGGCGGATGGACTCGCCGACGGCGCGCTCGGGATGTCGACGGGGCTCGACTACGTCCCCGGCGTCTTCGCCGGAACCGACGAGATCGCGCGGCTGTGCGATCCCGTGGCGGCCGTCGGGGGCCTCTACGTCACGCACATGCGCGGCGGCTACGAGACGGGCTCGGAGGCCGGACTGCGCGAGGTCGCCGCCATCGCCGCCCGCAGCGGCGTGCGCGTGCACGTGTCGCACCTCCACCTCGATCAGGCGGAGGCGCACCGCCTGCTCGGCGACCTGACGGCGGACGGCGTCGACGTCACGTTCGACATGTACCCCTACACCCGCGGCTGCACGCTCGTGTCCATGGCCGTCCTTCCGCCCGCGTACAGCGCGCTCGACGTCGACGTCGCCCTCGAACGCCTCCGCGATCCGGCCGAGCGCGACGCGCTCGTGCGCGACTGGTTCCCCTCGATCGCCGAGAAGCCCAGCCTCGGACCGGACTGGCCGCACATGATCACGATCGGCCACACCCCCGCCGCCGAGTGGTCGTGGGCGGAGGGCCTGACGCTCGCCGAGATCGCCGCGCGGAGCGACACCGACGTCGTCACCGCCACCCTCGACCTCCTCGTCGCCGGGCGGCTCGAAGTGAACGCGGTGATGGCCGTGCGCGACGAGCGGCCCGTCGACAACCTGGCGCGCCTGTTCGCCCACGACGCCCACCTCGGCGGCTCCGACGGCATCTGGATCGGAGGGGTGCCCCACCCCCGCGCAGCCGGAACGTTCGCACGCTACCTGTCCACTTTCGTCGGCAGAGCCTTCTCCTGGGAGGGCGCCGCGCAGCACCTCGCCGGCCGCACGGCTGCGCGGTTCGGGCTCGGCGATCGCGGCGCGGTGCGGCCGGGCTGGATCGCCGATCTCGCGATCGTCGACCCGCACGGCGTCGGCGATACCGCGACCTACGCCACCCCCCGCACACCGTCCGTGGGGATCGACGACGTCTTCGTCGCCGGAGTCCCCGTGCTCGCCCGCGGCGCTCTCACGTCCGCCCTCCCCGGTCGCGGCATCCGTCGCGCCACTCTCTCCCGCTGATCGCGCCGACCTCCGGCATCCTGAAAGGACCACCCATGACGAAGAAGGCCCTCCTGCTCGACGACGCTCCGAAGCCCGCCGGGCCCTACAGCCACGGCATCGTCGCGGGCGGGTTCGTGTTCACCGCCGGCTTCGGTCCGCAGGACCCCGCCACGGGCACGGTGGTCGACGGCGGCGTGTACGAGCAGACCCGGCAGGTGCTGCGCAACGTCCGCAGCGTCGTCGAGGCCGCGGGGGCGTCGATGGCAAACGTCGTCAAGGTCACCGCGCACCTGCAGCATCTGCACCGCGACTTCGCGGAGTACAACCGGGCGTACGCGGAGTTCTTCGTGGAGCCCTACCCCGTCCGCACGACCGTCGGGTCGGACCTGGCGGACATCCTCGTCGAGATCGACGTCGTCGCGAAGCTGCCCGAGGCCTGACGTGAGCGCGGGACGCATCCTCACGTCGTCCGACAAGTCCCTGCCGGCGTGGGCCGCCGGTCTCACGGCGTCGGAGTTCCTGGCACGATCCCCCCGCGTCGCCGACCTGTGGACGCCGGCGCTCGTGCTCGAGGAGGCGGCCCTCGACGCGAACATCGCGTTCCTCGCCGACTTCGCGGTCTCCCGCGGACTCGAGCTCATGCCGCACGGCAAGACGACGATGGCGCCCGTTCTGTGGCGACGGCAGCTCGACGCCGGCGCGACCGGCATCACGGTCGCGACGCCGTGGCAGCTGCGCGTGGCGCGGGATGCCGGTGTCACCGACGTCATGCTCGCGAACCAGCTCTCCGACCCCCACGCGATCGTCTGGCTCGCCGACGACCTCTCCGCGCGCGGCGGGCGCGTCTGGAGCTGGGTGGATTCCCCGGAGGCCGTCGAGGCCGTCGAGGAGGCCCTTCGCGGCCGTGACGCGCAGCTCGAGGTGCTCGTGGAGCTCGGACGCGACGGCGGGAGGACCGGCGTCCGCACGCTCGACGATGCGGTGCGTCTGGCCGAGCGCGTCGCCGCGTCGCCGGTGCTGCGTCTTGCGGGCGTCGCGGGCTACGAAGGCGCCGTGGCGAAGGGGCGGGGAGAGGCACCGGATGCCGCGGCCCGCGCCTTCGTCGCCGATCTCGTGGAGCTCGGCCGCCGAATCCGTCCGCTCGGCGATGACGGCGACGCAATCGTGACCGCCGGCGGCAGCGCGTATCCCGACGTCGTGGCCGATGTCTTCGCCGCGGCAGACGACCCAGAGACGCGCTTCGTGCTGCGCTCGGGCGCCTACCTCGTCCACGACGAGGGGTACTACCGCTCGGTGTCGCCGTTCGAGGGCGCGGGCCTCCGCCCGGCCGCGCGCGGCCTCGCGCGCGTCGTGTCCGCACCGGAGCCCGGACTCGTCCTCGTCGACGCCGGCAAGCGCGACTTCCCCTACGACGAGGGGATGCCCGTCCCGCTGTTCGCGCTGTCGACCGCCGGCCGCACCGACCTCGCGGGAGCCCGGACCCGCAAACTCAACGACCAGCACGCGTTCGTCGAGCTCGCCGCCGACACGGCCCTGCGGATCGGCGACATCATCGTGTTCGGCCTCTCCCACCCCTGCACGATGTTCGACAAGTGGCGCGTCATCCCCGTCGTCGACTCGATCGACGACGTCGACAGCGCGATCGTGACCGACCTCGTCGAGACGATCTTCTGAGGCCCGGTCAGTCCCGCGGCCCGCGCGCGAGCGGGGACAGTCCCGCGACGGCGGCGACCAGGACGAGCGCGCACAGCGCCAGCCCGCCGTAGCCGATCTGGCCCAGGATCACGCCGGCGAGGACCGCGCCCACCGCCGCCGACAGCGTCATGACGGTGTCGCTGACACCCTGCCTTCGCGGACGCATCGCCGTGACGGTGCTCTCCGTGAGCAGGGCCGCACCCGACACCGTCGCAGCGCTCCAGCCGAGGCCGAGCAGCAGGAGGGCGATGATGACGGCGACGACCTCGTGCGACCACAGCGCCGCGACGAGGAGCGACGCCGCGAGCACCGCCTGCCCGAGGAGGATCACGGGCACTCGGCCCCAGCGGTCGGCGAGCCATCCGAAGACGGGCGAGAGTCCGTACATCCCGAAGACGTGCAGCGCGATGGTCAGCCCCACGAGGAAGTCGACGCGGCCACCGGCCATGTGCACGAGGTGCACCGGGGTCATCGCCATGACGGAGGCCATCACGACGTGGGAGCCGGCGACGGCGAAGACGGCGTAGCGCGCGGCGAGAGGTCGATCGGCCTCGACGATGTGCTCGCGCGCCGCCTCCCCCGCGCGTGCGAGCCGCTGGGCGATCCGGAGCGGATCCGGCCGCAGCGCGACGAGGTAGAGGGTGAGGGCGAGCACCTGGGCGACGATCGAGAACGCGTAGGCGCCGGTGAGGCGCGGCATCCCGAGCACAGCGCCCACGGCCTCGCCGGGAGCGAGGAGCAGGGGCCCGAGCACGCCGCCGACGGTCGTGGCCCACACGACCGTGCCCAGGTCGCGGGCCCGGCGCGACGTGGGGCTGAGGTCGGTCGCCGCGAAGCGGGACTGGAGGTTTCCGGCGTTGCCCGCGCCGATCAGGATGACGCCCACGATGAGCAGCGGGAAGCTGCGTGCCGCCGCGGCCGTGATCACGATTGCGATGCCGACGACCGCGAAGAGATTGCCGAGCGTCAGCGCGAGACGGCGGCCGCGTCGGGCGGCGAGACGCGCGAGCGGAATGGCGCACAGCGCAGCGCCGAGGGTGACGGATGCCGTTGCCAGCCCCGAGAGCGACTCCTGACCCGACAGATCGGCCGCGAGGAGCGCTCCGAGCGAGATCGTCGCGCCGAACGCGACGCCGCCGAGCACCTGACCGGCCGCCAGCACCGCGACGGTGCGCCGCTGGATCGCGGCGACCTCGCTCAGGGTCGGCGCGGGCGCCTCGACGGACGCGGCGTCAGGCATCCCGTGCCGTGTTGCGGAGGATCCCGAGACCGGTGACCTCGACTTCGACCACGTCGCCCGCCACGAACGGACCGACTCCGGCGGGCGTGCCCGTGAGGATCACGTCGCCCGGGAGCAGGGTGAAGGCGGCCGACGCGTACGCGACGATCTCGGCGACGTCGTAGACCATGTCGCCGAGCAGACCGCGCTGCTTCACCTCGCCGTTGACGCGCGTCTCGATCCAGACCTCGGCCGACGGGTCGAACTCGGTCTCGATCGCGGGTCCGAGCGGGCAGGACGTGTCGAATCCCTTCGCCCGCGCCCACTGCCCGTCGCTCTTCTGCAGGTCGCGCGCGGTGACGTCGTTGGCGATCGTGTAGCCGAACACGTAGTCCAGCGCGCTCTCGCGGGGCACGTTCTTCGCGACGCGTCCGATCACGGCGGCCACCTCGCCCTCGAAGTCGATGCGCTCGGACTGCCTCGGCAGCACGATGTGGTCGTTCGGACCCACGACCGACGTGTTCGGCTTGAAGAAGAGCATCGGCTCCGCCGGAACCTCGTTGCCGAGCTCCGCCGCATGGTCGCGGTAGTTGCGCGCGATCGCCACGATCTTCGAACGCGGGATGACGGGCGCGAGCAGCGTGACCTCGGCGAGCGGGATCCGCTCCCCCGTGGTGTCGAACCCGACGAACATCGGATCGCCCTTGAGCACGACGAGCTCGCCCTCGTCGACGATCCCGTAGGTGATGGCTTCCTGGTGGCTGACGCGTGCGATCCTCACCGCACCAGCCTACTCAGCCGACCGCTCCGGCTCAGGCGTCGAGGCGCACCAGCCAGCCGTGGGTGTCTTCCCTGCGGCCGTACTGGATGTCGGTCAGCTCTTCGCGCAGCGACAGGGCGAGCTCGCCGGTCGGCTGCTCGTCGATGAAGTCCGCGCCCTTGAGCGTGCCGATCGGGGTGACGACGGCGGCGGTGCCGCACGCGAACACCTCGACGATGTCGCCGGATGCCACGCCCTGGCGCCACTCGTCGAGCGACACCCGCCGGCCCTCGACCTTGTGGCCGCGGTCTCGGGCGAGCTGCAGGAGCGAGTCGCGGGTGATGCCCTCGAGGATCGAAGGCGATTCGGGCGTGACGAGGGTGCCGTCCTTGTAGACGAACACCACGTTCATGCCGCCGAGCTCCTCGACGTTGCGGTCCTGGTCGAGGAAGACGACCTGGTCGCACTCCCGCTCGTAGGCCTCGGACTGCGGGAGCAGGCTCGAGGCGTAGTTGCCGCCGGTCTTCGCCGCGCCCGTTCCGCCCTTGCCGGCCCGCGAGTAGTCCTCGCTGAGCCAGATCGACACCGGGCGCACGCCACCGGTGAAGTACGCGCCCGCGGGCGAGGCGATGAGGTAGTACGCCACCTTGTTGGCGGGGCGGACCCCCAGGAACGCCTCCTTCGCGAACATGAAGGGGCGGAGGTACAGGCTCTGGTCGGCACCGGAGGGCACCCAGTCGCCGTCGACCGCGATGAGTTCGCGCAGCGACTGGATGAAGTACGACACCGGCAGCTCGGGCAGCGCGAGACGGCGCGCGGAGCGCTGCAGGCGGCGACCGTTCTGGTCAGGACGGAAGGTGTGCACCGAGCCGTCGGCGTGACGGTAGGCCTTGATGCCCTCGAAGATCTCCTGGCCGTAGTGCAGCACGGCGGCGGCGGGATCCAGCGCGATCGGACCGTACGGCTGCACGCGCGGGCGGTGCCAGCCGCCCTTCGTCGACCAGCAGATGTCGACCATGTGGTCGGTGAAGCTCGTGCCGAAGCCCGGGTTCGCGAGGATCTCGGCGCGCTGCTGCGGCGTCTTGCCGTTGAGGCTCCGGGTGACGGAGAAGTTCAGCGGGGCGAGTCCGGTGTCGGGGTCGGAGTCGATGAGGGTCATGTCACGTCCTGAGGGTTCGGGCGACGCGTCGCGGCGGTTACAGGTTACGCCTGCAGCCGGGCGGCGATGGCGTCGCCGATCTGAGTGGTGGTGCGGGAAGATCCGTCGCGGGCCGCGATGTCGTCCTCGACCGCGCGGATGACGCCGTCTGCTTCGCCGGTGAGCCCCAGGTGATCGAGCATCAGGGCGACGGAGAGGATCGCGGCCGTGGGATCGGCCTTCTGCTGTCCTGCGATGTCGGGCGCCGAACCGTGGACGGGCTCGAACATCGACGGGAACGCGCCGTCGGGATTGATGCTCCCGGATGCGGCGAGACCGATGCCACCGGTGACGGCGCCGGCCAGATCTGTGAGGATGTCGCCGAAGAGGTTGTCGGTGACGATCACGTCGAAGCGGCTGGGGTTCGTGACCAGGTAGATCGTGGCCGCGTCGACGTGGATGTAATCTACCGCGACATCGGGATGCTCGGCGGCCACCTCAGCGACCACGCGCTGCCAGATGCCCCCCGCGTGCACGAGAACGTTGGTCTTGTGCACCCACGTCAGCTTCTTGCGCCGCCGTTGCGCGAGGTCGAACGCGTAGCGGACGACCCGCTCCACGCCGTAGGCCGTGTTGACGGATGTCTCATTGGCCACCTCGTGCGGGGTGCCGACACGGATCGCGCCGCCGTTGCCGACGTAGGGGCCCTCCGTGCCCTCGCGCACGACGACGAAGTCGATGTCGCCGGGCTCGGCGAGCGGACCCGCCTGGCCCGGGTAGAGCTTGGACGGGCGGAGGTTGACGTACTGGTCCAGCGCGAAGCGGAGCTTCAGCAGCAGGCCGCGCTCGATGTTCGCGTCGCGCAGTCGCGGATCGCCGGGCACTCCCCCGACGGCGCCGAACAGGATGACGTCCTGCCCCTTCAGCGACTCCAGATCGTCGTCGGGAAGGGTGTCGCCGGTCTCGAGGAAGCGATCGGCGCCGAGCGAGTACCGTGTGCGGTCGAAGATCACCTCACCGCCGGAGGTGGCGGCATCCAGCACCTTCTCCGCCTCGGCCACGACCTCGGGACCGATGCCGTCACCCGGGATGACGGCCAGCTTCACGACACGCGACATGGGACTCCTCGCTCGGGGATGGCGCGCCGAGAGGCGCCCGAGTCCAGGGTATCGGCCCCGGCGGCCGCGTCCGCGTCAGTGCTCGGCGGGCACGGCGGCGGCGTGGCGTCCGAGCGTGAGCGCCGCGATCACCGCGGCGAGGAGCACGAGGCCCGTTCCGATGAGCGCTGTGACGCCCACGCCCGCGTCGAACGCGTGAGCCGCGGCATCCCGGAGCGCGGCGCCGAGTGCCGAGTCCAGCCCGTCGGCGGCAACCATGGCCCCGGCGAGGGTCTCGCGCGACGCCTCGGCGGCCTCCGCGGGGAGTCCCGCGGGCAGGACGAGGTTCGCACGGTAGAGCGCCGCGAGGGCGCCGCCGATGATCGTGGTGCCCAGGACTGCGCCCAGCTCGTAGGCGGTCTCCGACACGGCGCTCGCGGCTCCGGCCTTGGAGGGCGGCGCACTCGCGAGGATGAGCTCGTTCGAGACGGTCTCGGCCGCGCCGATCCCGATCCCGAGGCTGACGAAGGCGACGACGAGCAGCTCGAGCGAGCCGGTGATCATGCTCACCCACACCAGCAGGTAGCCGAGCACCGAGAACGCCAGGGCCGACGGCACGACGATGCGGGGCGCGACGCGCTTGGCGATGGGCACCACGGTGAGCCCCGCGACGATCATCGCGAGGAGACCGGGCACGAGCGCGAGCCCGGCCTGGAGCGGCGACAACCCGATGACGAGCTGGAGATGCTGCGCCACGAAGTAGAGGAAGCCGACGAGTCCGACGACGCTCAGCAGGTTCACGAGCACCGAGCCCGAGAACGACCCGCGGCGGAACAGCGCCATGTCGAGCATCGGCACCGGGAGCGCGAGCTGACGACGCACGAACAGCACACCGGCGATGACGCCGATCACGACGAGCACGAGCGGGAGGACGCTCTCGAAGCCGTGGACGGCGAACTCCTTGATCGCGTACACGATCGGCAGCATGGTCGCCATCGAGAGCGCGATGCTGACGACGTCGATGCGGCCGGGGTTCGGGTCGCGGCTCTCGGGCACGAGGATCGGCACGAGCACGACCAGCGGGATCAGCACCGGGACGGCCATGAGGAACAGCGAGCCCCAGGCGAAGTGCTCGAGCAGGATGCCGCCCACGATCGGCCCGAGCGCGGCGCCGGCGGAGAACGCGGACGCCCAGACGGCGATCGCGAGGCGGCGCTGGTCGCGGTCGGTGAAGATGCTCCGCAGGAGCGAGAGCGTCGAGGGCATCAGCATCGCGCCGAAGACCCCCATGAGGGCGCGTGCGGCGATCAGCAGGGCCGCCGTGGGTGCGAAGGCGGCGAGGGCGGAGACCGCCGCGAAGCCGACCGCGCCGATGAGCAGCATCTTGCGGCGACCGAAGCGGTCGCCGAGGGTCCCCATCGTGACGAGCAGGCCCGCGAGGACGAGCGGGTACGCGTCGATGATCCACAGCTGCTGGGTGCTCGTCGGCCCCAGATCGAGGGCGATCTGCGGAAGCGCGAAGCTCAGCACCGTGTTGTCGACCGAGACGAGCAGCACGGGGAGCATGAGCACGACGAGCGCGGCCCAGCCGCGCCATCCGACCTTCTTGGCCTGTGCGTCTGCGAGCGAGAGTTCTTGAGTGAGTGTCATCATGTTTACGTACCGTCCAGCCGGTATAGTATCAGATCCATGGACATCGCGCGGATACGATCGAGCACATGAGTCGCCCTCCCCTCGCTCGCGAGAAGGTCCTCGACGCGTTCGAGGCGCTCCTGGTCGCCGAAGGCGAGCGTGCGGCGACGATGGATGCCACCGCGCGCGGCGCCGGCGTCTCCAAAGGCGGTCTCCTCTACCACTTCGCCTCGAAGGACGCCCTCGAAGCAGGCATCGTCGAGCGCCTGCGCGCACTCGTGGACGAGGACGTCGCCGCCATGACGGCGGCGCCCGAGGGTGCCGTCGCGCACTACCTCTACTCCTCCGTGATGGAGAACGATCCGCTCGATCGGGCGATCCTCGCGACCTCCCGCCTCGCGCAGGGCGGCAACCACACCGCGGCCGACGCGCTGCGCGACGTCCGCGAGAAGTGGGCCGACGCGATCAGGCCGCACGCGCACAACGAGACCGCGCTCGACCTCGTGATGCTCGTCGGCGACGGCCTCTACTTCAACAACGCGCTCTCCGGCGGGTCGATCCCGGGCCCCGTCCCCCGCGGCGCGGCGATGGACGCGCTCGTCGCCCTCGTGCAGCGCGCGATCCGCTCCTGACGCGACCCCGATGAGGGCGCGCGCCGGCCGGGCACGCGCGACAGCGTGCGAACCCCCGACGGGCGTCGGCGCATCAGGACTCGGTGATCTCGATCTGCTGGAACAGGTCGGCGTGGATCGCCGAGCGCACTTCCTCGAGCAGCTCGTCGCCGACCGGAGAGTCGACGGTGAGCACCGAGAGCGCCTGGGCGCCGGCCGCGCGGCGCGCGATCTGCATGCCCGCGATGTTGATGCCCGCCTCGCCGAACTTCTGACCGTAGACCGCGACGATTCCGGGGCGATCGGTGTACAGCATCACGAGGTGGTGCTTCTCGATCGGAAGCTCGACGGCGTAGTCGTTGATGCCGACGAGCTTCTCGATCTGCTTCGTGCCGGTCAGCGTGCCCGACACCGACAGCTGCGAGCCGTCGGACAGCGCGCCCCGCAGGGTGATGACGTTGCGGTATTCGGGGCTGTCGTCGTCGACGAGCAGGCGCACCTCGACGCCGCGCTGTTCGGCGAGCAGCGGCGCATTGACGTACGACACCGTCTCGCTCACGATGTTCGTGAAGACGCCCTTGAGCGCAGCGAGCTTGAGCACGGAGACGTCGTACGCCTGCAGCTCGCCGTGCACCTCGACGTCGAGCGACGTGAGCGGCGAGTGGGCGAGGGCGGCGAAGATCTGGCCGAGCTTCTCGACGAGGGGGATGCCGGGGCGCACGTACGGGTCGATGACTCCGCCGGCGACGTTGACGGCATCCGGCACGAGTTCACCGCCCAGGGCGAGACGCACCGACTTGGCGACGGAGACGCCTGCCTTCTCCTGCGCCTCTTCGGTCGACGCGCCGAGGTGCGGCGTGACGACGACGTTCGGCAGGTCGAGCAGCGGGAACGCCGTGCCGTCGGGCTTCGGCGGCTCGCTCGTGAAGACGTCGAGCCCGGCGCCGGCGATCTCGTTCGTGGTGAGCGCCGTGTACAGCGCCTCCTCGTCGATGAGTCCGCCGCGGGCCACGTTGACCACGTAGGCCGTCGGCTTCATGCGGGCGAACGCCTCGGCACCGATCATGCCGGTGGTCTCGGGGGTCTTGGGCATGTGGATCGTGATGAAGTCGCTCTGCTCGATGAGCTCGTCGAGCGAGAGGAGCTGCACGCCGAGCTGCTGCGCGCGGGCGCTGGTGACGTAGGGGTCGTAGGCGACGACGCGCATGTCGAAGGCCTGCAGTCGTGCCGCGATGAGCGCGCCGATGCGCCCGAGGCCGATGATGCCGACGGTCTTCTCGAACAGCTCCGTGCCCGTGAACGAGCTGCGCTTCCAGGCACCGGCGGCGAGAGACGCGTGCGCGGCCGGGATGCGGCGCGCGAGCGAGAGGATGTGCCCCACCGTCAGCTCGGCGGCGGAGATGATGTTCGACGTCGGCGCGTTGACGACCATGACACCGGCCGTGGTCGCCGTCTTGATGTCGACGTTGTCGAGGCCGACGCCCGCGCGCGCGATGACCTTCAGGACGGGAGCGGCCGCGATGGCCTCGGCGTCCATCTTCGTGGCCGAGCGCACGAGCACCGCGTGGGCCTCGGCCAGCGCCGGCAGCAGCGCGGCGCGGTCGGCGCCGTCGACGTGGCGGATCTCGAAATCCGGCCCGAGGGCGTCGATGGTGGCGGGAGAGAGTTCTTCGGCGATGAGCACGACGGGCTTGGACACGGCGGCAGACCTTTGGGGCGGTCGCGGAACGCGACGAAGGGATGGGATGCCACGCCGCACTCCATGGGGGCGGGGCGGAATTCAGCCTACCGGGCGCTCATGCCCTGCCCGGAACGTATGACGCTCAGCTGCCGTAGATCGAGGAGCTCGTCGCCGAGTAGGCGATGACGGTGAGCCAGAACACCGCCGACAGCGCCAGCCCCGAGAGCAGGACGAGGGCGAACTGCCACGCGGTGCGGCGCCATCCCACGGCGAAGGCGACGGCGAACGCGAGGATCGGGAACACGACGCCGAAGATCATGATGATCCAGCCCAGCGCGTTGAGCCCCAGGATGTCGTTCGCCCGGACGACGGCCAGGGCGACCGCGCTCCACACCGCGTAGGCGTAGAAGAGCCCGAAGAATCCCGCGATCGTCGCCACGACCGGAGTCGGCATCTTCGGGTCCGCGGATGCGCGTGTGGTCTCGCTCACTGTCCCATCACCCCCAGCATGAGGAACGGCCAGGGCAGGAGCAGGACGGCGCCGGCGGCCAGCCACACGATCCGCATCCAGGCCGGTCGTCCGCGTGTCAGGACGAACGCGGTGACGAACCACAGCGCCGGGGCGGCGGCGGCGAGCACGAGGCCGACGACGAACGCGACGCGGGGAACCTCGGCGAGGATCGAGAAGAACTCCAGCCGTCCGGCCGAGAGGATCCACCCGAGGGTGAACAGCAGGTAGACACCGCCGAACACGCCGAGCGCGACGAGCATCGCATTGCCCATCGGCGCCTGCTCGTCGGGCATCGTGACGGTGCCGTCGGGCGCGATGCGACCCACGGTCTCGCTGCCGGGTCCGACGGCCTGGAAGCCGTCCGGGAGCGCAGCCGGCTCGGGCTCGACAGACGCCGGGGAAGCCGACACGGGCTCGGGCTCGTCGACGGGCGGGGCCTCGGCCTCGGGAGCCGCTCCGACATCCAGCGTCGGATCGTCGTCACCATCCCAGCTCAATGCGTCGTCGTCGCGTCCCGGAGTCACGGGTTCAGCGTATCCCGGCGACGGGCACCGCCCGTCCGTTCAGCCGCGCGCCGCCGCCACGGCGGCCGCGACGATGTCGGCGCTCGTCTCGTCGTGCCCCTCGGCGCCGCCGCCGGGCCCGCTCGGGCTGTCGGTCCCCGCCCGCGCGCGCGCCGACAGATGGACGGCCCGCACACCCGCACGACGCAGCGCCGCGATGTCCTCCACGCGCACACCGCCGCCCGCCATGACCTCGATCGCATCTCCCGCGCGCCCCACGAACGCCGTCAGGGTGGGGATGCCGTCGATCGACCGGGCCGCCCCGCCCGAGGTGAGCACCCGGCCGACGCCCTCCTCGACGAGGGCGTCGAACACCGCGAGCGGATCGGCCGAGGCGTCGATCGCCCGGTGGAACACCACGGTCGCAGACCCTGCGGCATCCTGCCAGCGTCTCAGCACGTCGCGATCGAGCAGACCGGACGCCGTCAGCGTGCCGACCACCACTCCCCCGGCTCCGCGGGCGACGCACGCACGGATGTCGGCGCAGGCGACGTCGATCTCCTCGTCGGAGTACACGAACCCTCCTCCGCGCGGGCGCACGAGCACGTTCACGCGCGCCGGATCGACGGCGGCGAACACCGCCTCCAGCAGCCCGAGCGACGGGGTCAGGCCGCCCACCTCCAGCGCCTGGCACAGCTCCAGCCGCGCGGCTCCCTGCGCGATCGCCACGCGGGCTCCCGCGGCATCCTGAACGGCGATCTCGACGGCCGAGGGTGACGACATGCTGACACGATACTGCGCCCGCGAACGCCGAAAGCCCGACCCCTTGTAAGGGTCGGGCTTCCGTGGCTCATTCAAGCCGGACTCGGCGGATGACGCCGAGAGCATGGTGGACGGATGCCGCGGCACCCGTTCGGGGCGAGGATCAGCGCGCGGCCGAGCCCTCGACGTATCCCTCGTCCTGCTGCTTCCACGCGAAGAGCGCGCGCAGGTCGCGGCCGACCTCTTCGATCGGGTGCTTCGCCGCCTTCTCGCGCAGCTCGAGGAACTCGACGGCGCCGTTGTCCTGGTCGCCGATGAAGCGCTCCGCGAACGCCCCGGACTGGATGTCGGCGAGCACGGCCGACATGTTCTCCTTGACGCGCGGGTCGATGACACGCGGACCCGAGACGTAGTCGCCGTACTCCGCGGTGTCGGAGACCGACCAGCGCTGCTTGGCGATGCCGCCCTCCCACATGAGGTCGACGATGAGCTTGAGCTCGTGGAGCACCTCGAAGTACGCGATCTGCGGCTGGTACCCGGCCTCCGTCAGCGTCTCGAACCCGTACTGGACGAGCTGCGACACACCGCCGCACAGCACGGCCTGCTCGCCGAAGAGGTCGGTCTCGGTCTCCTCGGTGAAGGTCGTCTTGATGACGCCCGCACGCGTTCCGCCGATGCCCTTGGCGTACGCGAGGGCGGTCGCCCAGGCGTTGCCCGAGGCGTCGCGCTCGACGGCGATGATGTCGGGGATGCCGCGGCCGGCGACGAACTCGCGACGCACGGTGTGACCGGGAGCCTTCGGTGCGACGAGGATGACGTCGACGCCCTCGGGCGCCTCGATGTAGCCGAAGCGGATGTTGAAGCCGTGCGCGAAAGCGAGCGTCTTGCCGGCCGCGAGGTGCGGGGCGATCTCTTCGGAGTAGATCTTCCGCTGGTGCTGGTCCGGCGCGAGGATCATGATCAGGTCGGCCCATTCGGCGGCATCCGCGACGGACTTGACCTCGAAGCCGTCCTCCTCGGCCTTGGCCGTGGACTTCGAGCCCTCCTTGAGCGCGATGACGACCTCGACGCCCGAGTCGCGCAGGTTCTGCGCGTGTGCGTGACCCTGCGAGCCGTAGCCGACGATCGCGACCTTCTTGCTCTGGATGAGGGCGAGATCGGCGTCGTCGTCGTAGAAAAGTTCAGCCATGGTTCGTGTTTCTCCTTGCGTTGGTTCGGTCCCCGAGCCTGTCGAGGGGTCGTGGTCGGTCCCGGCGCTCGCGCGAGCTCAGGACCGGAGGTTCTCGGTCAGCCCCGCAGGACGCGTTCGGTGATGGACTTGCCGCCGCGGCCGATCGCGAGCAGACCCGACTGGGCGAGCTCCTTCACGCCGAACGGCTCGAGCGCGCGCAGGAAGGCGTCGACCTTGCCCTTGTCGCCGGTCACCTCGACGACGAGCGCATCGGTGGCGTAGTCGACGACGGACGCGCGGAAGAGGTTCACGACCTCGATCACGTTGGAGCGCGTCTGGTTGTCGGCGCGCACCTTGACGAGCATGTGCTCGCGCTGGACGGATGCCGCGGGGTCGAGCTCGACGATCTTGATGACGTTGATGAGCTTGTTGAGTTGCTTCGTCACCTGCTCGAGCGGGAGCTGGTCGACGTCGACGACGACCGTGATGCGCGAGAGACCCGGCACCTCGGTGGGTCCGACCGCGAGCGACTCGATGTTGAAGCCGCGACGGGCGAAGAGGCCCGCGACGCGGGTCAGCAGACCCGGCTTGTCCTCCACGAGGAGGCTCAGCACGTGAGACGACATGTCAGTCCTCCTGCTCGAACGCCGGCGCGTGGTCGCGCGCGTACTGGACGTAGCTGTTGCTGACGCCCTGCGGCACCATCGGCCACACCATCGCGTCGGCGCTCACCACGAAGTCGATCACGACGGGACGGTCGTTCGTCTCGAGGGCGAGGCGGATGGCGGCATCCACGTCCTCCTCCTTCTCGACGCGGATCGCGAGGCAGCCGTACGCCTCCGAGAGCTTCACGAAGTCGGGGATGCGCACGGTGCCGTGCCCCGTGTTCAGGTTCGTGTTCGAGTAGCGGCCGTCGTAGAACAGCGTCTGCCACTGGCGCACCATGCCGAGCGAGGAGTTGTTGATGATCGCGACCTTGATCGGGATGTTGTTGATCGCGCAGGTGGCGAGCTCCTGATTGGTCATCTGGAAGCAGCCGTCGCCGTCGATCGCCCACACGTGACGCTCGGGCTCGGCGACCTTGGCGCCCATCGCGGCGGGCACCGAGTAGCCCATCGTGCCCGCGCCGCCCGAGTTGAGCCACGCGTTGGGGCGCTCGTACTTGATGAACTGGGCCGCCCACATCTGGTGCTGTCCGACGCCCGCGGCGAAGATGCCCTCGGGGCCGGTGAGCTCGCCGATGCGCGAGATGACGTACTGCGGCGACATGAGGCCGTCGGTGGGCTGCGAGTAGCCGAGCGGGAACTCGTCACGGAGTCCGTCGAGGAACGACCACCATTCGCCGATGTCGGGCGTGGTGTCTTCGATCGCCCCGCGATACGCGGCGTCGAGGTCGACGAGAACGTCGCGCAGATCGCCGACGATGGGCACATCGGCGGTGCGGATCTTGGAGATCTCGGCGGGGTCGATGTCGACGTGCACGACCTTCGCGTTCGGAGCGAACAGCGCCGCCTTGCCGGTCACGCGGTCATCGAACCGCGCGCCGAGCGAGACGAGCAGGTCTGCCTCCTGGAGCGCCAGCACGGCGGGCACCGTGCCGTGCATGCCGGGCATGCCCAGGTGCTGCGCGTGGGAGTCGGGGAACGCGCCGCGCGCCATGAGCGTCGTGACGACGGGGATGCCGGTGGTCTCGGCGAGCACCTTGAGCTCTTCCGAGGCACGGGCGCGGATCACGCCGCCGCCGACGTACAGCACGGGCTTCTTCGCCGAGGCGAGGAGCTGGGCGGCCGCCTGGATCTGCTTGCCGTGCGCCTTGGTGACCGGGCGGTAGCCGGGAAGGTCGATCTTCGGCGGCCAGACGAACGGCACCTCGGCCTGCTGCGCGTCCTTCGTGATGTCGACGAGCACGGGACCCGGTCGCCCGGTGCCGGCGATCTCGAACGCGGCGGCGATCGCGCCGGGGATCTCGGAGGCGTCCTTCACGAGGAACGAGTGCTTCGTGATCGGCATCGTGATGCCCACGATGTCGGCCTCCTGGAAGGCATCCGTCCCCATCAGGGTCGAGAAGACCTGACCCGTGATGCACACGATCGGAACCGAGTCCATGTAGGCGTCGGCGATGGCCGTGACCAGGTTCGTGGCGCCCGGGCCCGAGGTCGCGATCGCGACGCCGACCTTGTTCGACGCGGACGCGTAACCCTCGGCGGCGTGACCGGCGCCTTGCTCGTGGCGCACCAGGATGTGGCGCAGCTCGGTGGAGTCCATGAGCGGGTCGTAGACCGGCAGGATCGCCCCGCCGGGCAGGCCGAAGACATCCGTCACGCCGAGCAGCTCGAGCGAGCGGACGACGGCCTGCGCACCGGAGAGCACGGGCGCGGAGGCGGAGCGGGCAGGCGGCCGCGGAACGGCCGTTGCGGAATCGGAGGGCATGGTGATGATCCTCGAAGTGTCGATTCGGGGCTGAGATGCGCGACTGCGCCGGCTCTCGACCACCGAGCGAAGGTGGAGCTATCCCGTGACGGCGCCCTCTGCAGCGGAGCGCACGAGACGGGAGTATTTGGCAAGGACGCCACGGGTATAGCGCGGAGGAAGGGGCTCCCAGCCGTCACGGCGGGAGCTCAGCTCAGCCTCGTCGACGAGTAGGTCGAGAGTGCGAGCTGCGATATCGACCCGTATCAGATCACCATCGCGCACGAAGGCGATGGGACCTGCGTCCACCGCTTCGGGTGCTATATGGCCGATGCACAGGCCGGTTGTGCCGCCTGAGAATCGTCCGTCCGTCAAGAGTAGTACATCTTTTCCGAGGCCGGCTCCCTTGATGGCGGCCGTGATGGCGAGCATCTCGCGCATCCCGGGACCGCCCTTGGGGCCCTCGTAGCGGATGACGACGACGTCGCCGGCGGTGATCTCTCCGGCCTCCAGGGCATCCATGGCCGCGCGCTCTCGCTCGAAGACGCGGGCGGGGCCCTCGAAGACGTCGGCGTCGAATCCGGCCGACTTCACGACCGCGCCCTCGGGCGCGATCGAGCCGTGGAGGATCGTGATGCCGCCGCTCTTGTGGATCGGGTCGTCGAACGTGTGGATGACGGTGCCGTCGACCGGGTCGGGGTTCAGGTCGGCGAGGTTCTCCGCGAGGGTCTTCCCCGTCACGGTGAGGGCGTCCCCGTGCAGCAGGCCCTCGTCGAGCATCGCCTTCATGATGACGGGGATGCCGCCGTGGCGATCGACGTCGTTCATGACGTACTTGCCGAACGGCTTCATGTCGGCGACGTGCGGGACCTTGTCACCGATGCGGTTGAAGTCGTGCAGCGTGAGCTCGACTTCGGCCTCGTTGGCGATCGCGAGGAGGTGGAGCACGACGTTCGTCGAGCCGCCCAGGGCCATCGCGAGGGCGATCGCGTTCTCGAACGCCTCCTTGGTGAGGATGTCGCGCGTCGTGATGCCCTGACGGAGCAGGTTGACCACGGCTTCGCCGGAGCGGTGCGCGAAATAGTCGCGGCGGCGGTCGGCCGACGGCGGAGCTGCCGAGCCCGGGAGGCTGAGGCCCAGGGCCTCGGCGACGGAGGCCATCGTGTTCGCGGTGTACATGCCGCCGCAGGCACCTTCGCCGGGGGCGATGGCGCACTCGATGCGCTTGAGGTCGGCCTCGCTCATCTTGCCCGCCAGGCACGCGCCCACGGCCTCGAACGAGTCGATGATCGTGACGTCCTTCTCGGTGCCGTCGCTGAGCTTGACCCACCCCGGCGCGATCGAACCCGCGTACAGGAAGACGCTCGACAGGTCGAGGCGGGCGGATGCCATCAGCATGCCGGGGATCGACTTGTCGCAGCCCGCGAGGAGCACCGAGCCGTCGAGGCGCTCGGCCATGATGACGGTCTCGACGGAGTCGGCGATGACCTCGCGCGAGACGAGGGAGAAGTGCATGCCCTCGTGGCCCATCGAGATGCCGTCCGACACCGAGATCGTGCCGAACTGCAGGGGGTACCCGCCGCCGGCGTGCACTCCCTCCTTGGCGCCCTGCGCGAGCCGGTCGAGGCTCAGGTTGCACGGCGTGATCTCGTTCCAGCTGGACGCGATGCCGATCTGGGGCTTGTCCCAGTCCTCGTCGCCCATGCCCACGGCTCGCAGCATCCCCCGCGATGTCGTGGCTTCGATGCCGTCCGTCACGACGCGGCTGCGGGGCTTGATGTCGATCGCGGTGTCGGGGGTGATCGGGTCGTAGGCCATGGGGTGCAGTCTATTCCTGTGCGGCGGTGCGCTCGGCCGCAAGACGGGTCAGCAGGGCCGCCATGGCGGGGATGTCGGCGACGAGGACGGATGCCGCGCTCGGCCCCTCGCCCACGTGCACGCCGAGGTCGCCGGCGCCGAGGCTCTCGAGCGCGTCCTCGTCGGTCGTGTCGTCGCCGGCGAAGAGCACGGCGGTCGCCCCCGTCCGCTCGCGCAGGGTGGCGACGCCGGTGTCCTTGCCTTCGTGGCGGAACGCGTATTCGACGATGCTGTGCCCGGCGCGGCGCCGCCAGTGCGGAGCCTCCGCCTGCACGATCGCGTCGACGGCCGTGTTCGCCGCGGCGGCGGTCGCGGCATCCGCCCCTCGAGTGTGCACGCCGAAGCCGAATGTCTTCGGTTCGATCCAGATCCCGGCCATGCCCCGGGTGGCCTCGAGCGCGTGGGTGCGGAGCGTGTCGCGGAGGGCGACGTCGGCCGGGTCGTCGTCGAGTTCGAGGCGGCCCTCCCCCGGCAGCCAGTACTCGGCACCGTGCGAACCGGCCAGCAGCACCTGCGACGCGTCGTCGTGCTCCGCGATGATGCGGAGATCGCTCAGGCTCCTGCCCGAGACGAGGGCGACGATCGTGTCGCGCGTGGCGAGGAGCGCGTCGAGCGCCGCCCGCGAGACGGGCAGCATGCGCGCCGACATCGGCTCGTCGACCAGGGGCGAAAGCGTGCCGTCGAAGTCGAGCGCGACGAGGAGACGATCGGTCGAGGCGATGCGGCCGAGGGGGTCGACGCTCACTGGGAGGCCTTCTTCGCTCCCCGCAGGGCGGTGAGGAACGATTTCGACCACGCCGCCACGTCGTTCTCGATCACCTTGCGTCGCATGGCGCGCATGCGGCGCCCCTGTTCGCCCGCCGGCATCTCGACGGCGCGCATGATGGCGTCCTTGAGCCCGTCGATGTCGTGCGGATTCACGCGGATCGCGCTGGCGAGCTCGTCCGCCGCCCCTGCGAACTCGCTGAGCACGAGGACACCGCGGTTGTCGGCGCGCGTGGCGACGTACTCCTTCGCCACCAGATTCATCCCGTCGCGCAGCGCCGTCACGAGCATGACGTCGGCGGCCAGGAACAGCGCGACCATCTCCTCGCGCGGGAAGCCCTGGTGCAGGTACCGGATGGCCGTGTGGCCCATCGTGTCGTAGTCGCCGTTGATGCGGCCGACCTTCAGCTCGATCTCGTCGCGGAGCTGGATGTAGGCCGCGACGCGCTCGCGACTGGGGCTCGCGACCTGCACGAGCGTGACGTCCTCGACGGCGAGCCGCCCGTCTTCGAGGAGCTCCCCGAACGCCTTCAGCCGATGCTGGATGCCCTTGGTGTAGTCCAGGCGATCCACGCCGAGCAGGATCTTCCGAGGGTTGCCCAGGCTCTCGCGGATCTCCGCGGCGCGGGCTCGGATGTCGGGACGCTGCGCGAGCTCGACGTACGACGCCGTGTCGATCGAGATGGGGAAGGCCTTGGCCAGCGCCACACGGGTCGTGCCGTCGGCCTGGGGAACCTCGATGCCGGTCGCCTTCGTCTGGTAGTGGAAGACGCGACGCACGGCCCGGGCGAAGTTGCCGGCATCCGCCACCCGCTGGAAGCCGACGACATCCGCCCCAAGCAGCCCTTCGAGCACCTGCCGGCGCCAGGGCAGCTGCGAATACAGCCCGTATGCGGGGAAGGGAATGTGGTGGAAGTAGCCGATCGTGAGATCGGGGCGGATCTCGCGCAGCATGGCGGGGACGAGCTGCAGCTGGTAGTCCTGCACCCAGACGGTCGCTCCCTGCTCGGCCGCACCGGCCGCCGCCTCGGCGAAACGCCGGTTGACCTTGACGTAGGCGTCCCACCAGACGCGGCGGTAGCGCGGCTCGGAGATCACGTCGTGGTAGAGCGGCCAGAAGGTGTCGTTCGACATGCCTTCGTAGTAGAGCTCCACCTCGTCGGCCGACAGCGGCACCGGGACCAGCAGCATCCCGTCGAACTCGAAGGGGTCGAGGGTCAGGTCGGCCCCGCCCGCCCACCCCACCCACGCGCCGTCCTCCGACTGCATGACGGGCTCGAGCGCGGTGACGAGCCCTCCGGGCGAGCGACGCCAGGCGTCATCGCCCTCGCCGTCACCCGACCGATCGACGGGAAGTCTGTTCGCGACGACGACGAATTCGGCCTTGGACACAGTGCTCCCGTTCCGTTGCGGACCGTTCCAGGCTATCGCGGGGTCGCGATCGTGCCCGCCGCCGCCCGGCGGGGTAGCGTGGAGCGCATGCGCAAGTACCTCTTCAGCTCGGGTCTGTTCACGACGGTCACCGCCGGTCTCACACTGTTCCGAGGACTCCGCGAAGACCAGCCGTTCACGTGGCGCACGGCGCTGGCCTGGCTGAGCTGGGGAATCACGCTCGCGCTGGCGATCGGTGCGATCGTCGACACCCGCCGCGCGTCGAAGGGCCGCCTCGTCGCCGGCGACTCCCCCATCGCCGCCGACGCGGAGAAGCTCCTGAAGAAGCGCCTCCGCGCCTGACCCCCGGGGGGTGCGTCAGCGGGTCAGGATGAGCGCATCGCCCTGACCGCCGCCGCCGCACAGCGCCACGGCCGCGGTGCCGCTCCCCCGGCGCAGGAGCTCGTGCACGGCGTGCACCACGAGGCGATTGCCGGATGCCCCGATCGGGTGCCCGATCGCTATGCCGCCGCCGTGGATGTTGACGACGTCGTCCGACAGACCCAGCTCGCTCTGCGACCGTGCGACGACCGCCCCGAACGCCTCGTTGATCTCCACGAAGTCGAGATCCGACACCGCGATGCCCTGCTTGGCGACGGCCTTCTCGATCGCGCGCGCCGGCTGCGCGTGCAGGGAGTTGTCGGGTCCGGCGACCTGACCGGATGCCCCGACGACGGCGAGCACGTCCCAGCCCTTCTCGTCGGCGTGCGCGCGCGTCGTCAGCACGACCGCCGACGCGCCGTCGGAGATCGGCGACGCATTTCCGGCCGTGATGCTGCCCCCCTCGGCGAATGCCGCGCGCAGCCCGGCGAGCGTCTCGACGGTGGTCTCGGGGCGGATGCCCTCGTCCTTCGTGACGACGATGGGGTCGCCCTTGCGCTGCGGGATCTCGACCGCGACGATCTCCGCGTCGAAGACGCCGGCCGTCTGCGCGGCGGCCGCGCGCTGATGGGAGCGGGCCGCCACGGCGTCCTGGGCTTGGCGTGTGATCTCGAACTTCCCGTTCAGCCGCTCGGTGGACGCTCCCATGCTCTCGCGGTCGTAGGCGTCGGTCAGACCGTCGAAGGCCATGTGGTCGAGCACCTCGATCGAGCCATAGGCGTAGCCGTCGCGCGACCCCATGAGCAGGTGCGGCGAGCGGGTCATCGACTCCATGCCGGCGGCGACGACGACCGTCGCGTCGCCGAGGGCGAGCATCCGCGCACCGTCGATGATGGCCGTGAGGCCCGACAGGCACACCTTGTTGACCGACCCGGCGTGCACGTCCCAGCCGAGACCTGCGCCGATGGCCGCCTGGCGGGCGGGGTTCTGACCCGCCCCGGCCGGGAGCACCTGACCGACCAGCACGGCGTCGACGGCGTCGGCGGGGATGCCGCGCTGGGCGAGCGCCCCCGAGATCGCGAGGGAGCCGAGCTGCGGCGCGGTCAGAGAGGCGAGCTGGCCCTTGAGGCGGCCCTGCGGCGTGCGCGCGGCGGCGACGATGACGATGTCGTCGTGGTTCATGATGCGACCTTCGATTCTTCGGAGACGATGAGGGCGGGTTCGGTGGCGGCGATGACGTCGTCGACGCTCACGCCGGGTGCGGTCTCAACGAGCACGAGGCCGGCCTCGGTGACATCGATCACCGCGAGATCGGTGATGATGCGGTCCACGACGCCGCGGCCCGTGAGGGGCAGCGAGCATTCGTCGACGATCTTCGCCGATCCGTCTTTCGCGACGTGCTCCATCAGCACGATCACGCGTCCGGCGCCGTGCACGAGGTCCATGGCGCCACCCGGGCCCTTGACCATCTTTCCGGGGATCATCCAGTTCGCGAGGTCGCCGGTCGCCGACACCTGCATCGCGCCCAGGATCGCGGCGTCGATCTTGCCGCCCCGGATCATGCCGAAGCTCATCGCCGAGTCGAAGTACGCCGATCCGGGCAGCACGGTGACCGTCTCCTTGCCCGCGTTGATGAGATCCGGGTCGACGTTCTCCTCGGTCGGGTAGGGCCCGACGCCGAGGATGCCGTTCTCGGACTGGAGCACGACGGTGACGCCGTCGGGCACGAAGTTGGGAACGAGCGTGGGAAGCCCGATGCCGAGGTTGACGTACGCGCCGTCGGCGAGCTCCTGGGCGGCGCGGGCCGCCATCTCGTTGCGGGAGAGGGCCATCGTCATGCTCCTTCGGGGATGTCGCGGCTCAGCGCCTGGGCGACCGAGACGGTGCGCCGCTCGATGCGCTTCTCGATGTCAGGTCCGACCTCCACGATGCGGTGCACGTAGATGCCTGGAAGGTGGATCTCCTCGGGGTCGAGCACGCCGGCATTGACGACCTCCTCCGCCTGCACGATGCAGATCCGCCCGGCCATCGCGGCGAGCGGGTTGAAGTTGCGGGCGGCCTTGTTGAAGACGAGGTTGCCGTGCCGGTCGGCCTTCTTCGCGTGCACCAGGGCGTAGTCGGTGACGATCGCCTCCTCGAGCACGTACTCCTTCGGGGATCCGGTGACCTCGAACGTCCGCACGTCCTTGACGGGCGACGCGACCGCGACGCCGCCGCTGCCGTCGTATCTGCGGGGCAGGCCGCCTTCGGCCACCTGCGTGCCGACGCCGGTCTGCGTGAAGAACGCGGCGATGCCCGACCCGCCGGCGCGGAGCTTCTCGGCAAGCGTGCCCTGCGGGGTCAGTTCGAGCTCGAGCTCGCCGGAGAGGAACTGGCGCTCGAACTCCTTGTTCTCACCGACGTACGACGACGTCATCTTTCGGATCCGCTTGTCGTTCAGGAGGATCCCGAGGCCCCAGTCGTCGACGCCGCAGTTGTTCGACACGATCGAGAGATCGTGGGTGCCCTGGGCGTGCAGCGCCGAGATCAGGCCCATCGGATTGCCGGAGAGCCCGAAGCCGCCGACGGCGAGCGATGCTCCGTCGGGGATGTCGGCGACGGCCTCTTCGGCCGACGCCCAGGTCTTGTCGATCACGTGTCACTCCCTCGTGGTCCGCAGGGCGCCGCAGCCCCGCGGCGTCCTGCGTCCATCCTGCGCGCCGCCCGCCCGGGCTACCGCGTCCCGCGCTGCCATATGGATGAGGTCGGCCCTCGTGTCCATATGATGGACACATGGTCGAGCGATCCGTTCCCGGCGCGCAGTCCGTCGCGCGCGCCGCACGGCTTCTCCGGCTCGTCACGGGGGCGGGCGACGACGGCGTGGCCGTGGCCGACCTCGCACACCGTGCCGACCTCACCCGCCCGACGACGCATCGCCTGCTGACCGCGCTCCGCCACGAGGGCCTCGTCGACCAGGACGAGCGGACCGGCCGCTGGATGCCGGGACCGGAGCTCTACCTCATGGGCACCGTCGCGGCATCCCGCTACGACATCACCGGAATGGCGCGTGACATCGTGCGCTCGCTCGCCGTGCGCACCGAGGAGAGCGCCTTCCTCTCGGTGCGCCGCGGTGACGAGACGGTCTGCCTGCTCCGCGAGGAGGGGAGCTTCCCGATCCGCTCGTTCGTGCTGTCGGAGGGTGTGCGCTTCCCCCTGGGTGTCGCGTCGGCCGGTCTCGTCATGCTGGCGTTCCTGCCTCCCCACGATGTGGACGCCTACTTCCAGCGTCATCCTGAGCTTCCCGAGCAGTGGGGCGGTCCGCACGGCGAGACGCGACTGCGCACACGACTGCGCGAGACCAAGGAGCGCGGGTACTCCGTGAACCCGGGCCTCATCGTGGAGGGAAGCTACGGCATCGGCGCCGCGGTGTTCGCGCGCGACGGGCATCCGCAGTGGGCACTGAGCCTCACGGGTGCCGAGTTCCGCTTCGGTCCCGACCGGTTGCCCGAGCTCGGGCGCATCCTCCTGGCGCACGCCCACCAGCTCACGAGCCGGCTCGCCGGGCGCTGAGGTCAGCCGGGCGCTGAGCTCAGTCGCGGGCTGCGTCCAGCTCTTCCCGCACCGCGGCGGCGACGGCGGCGGCGCCGTCGGGCGCCATCACGATCGTGTAGTGGTTGACGTCGTCGATCCCGGAGTGGCGGACCCCCGGCGCATCCGCCAGCATCCTCGCCAGATGCGCGGGCGCGTACAGCCCCGGCTCCTCGTTCTGCAGTCCGCGCGGCGCCGTCAGGAGCCGGATGGGCTGCGTCGCCTCCGCCAGGGCGGTGACGATCGACGCCCCGGTGTTCTGGTCGATCGAGTCCTCGACCATCGTCCGGTAGCTCGTCGCGGGTCGGAACGCGCCGTCGCCGTCGTCGACCAGGTCGTAGGCGAGATACGCCTCGAGCTCGCGACTCCACGCTCCCTGGAACGCGGCGTGATCCCTCCAGAAGTCGAGGTACTCCCCCGCGTCGGCGAATCGCATCGACAGTCGAGCCGCCGTGGGGCCGAGGACGGCGGCCACGAGGGCGTCGGCGTCCATGCCCGGCGGCAGATCCAGCGGCAGACCTCCGTCGACGAGAACGACCCGCGACACGCGGTCGGGGTGCAGGTGCGCGAACACGATCGCGACGAACGCGCCCATCGAATGGCCCACGATCACCGTCTTCTCGATGCCGAGCGCGTCGAGGGTGGCCGCCAGGTCATCGGCGTGCGCCCGCATCCCCGCGGCGCCCGCGAGCGTATTGCTGCGCCCGCGTCCGCGGAGGTCGGGCGCGACCGCGCGCACGCCCGGGAGGCCCGAGACGACGAACGGCCAGGCCAGATGCGAGGCCGTCACCCCGTGCACGAGCAGCACGTCGTCGGTGCGCTCTCCCACGGGGTCCCAGACGCCGACGTGCAGGTCGCCGCCGACGACGGGCACGTCGATCGCGCGGTAGGAATGGGTCGCCGCTCGGGCGACCGGGGTCGCCGTGCTCATCGCGCCGTCCATCCGCCGTCCATCGTGTACGAGGCGCCGGTGACCATGCCCGCCCGGTCGGAGGCGAGCCAGCCCGCGAGAGAGGCGACCTCGTCGGCCTCGATCAGGCGCTTGATCGCCGTCTCGGTGAGCATGACCTTCTCCACCACCTCGGATTCGGGGATCCCGTGGAGCGCGGCCTGATCGGCGATCTGCTTCTCCACCAGCGGTGTGCGGACGTACGCGGGATTGATGCAGTTGCTCGTGACGCCGTGCGGGCCGCCTTCGAGCGCCGTCACCTTGGACAGCCCCTCCAGCGCGTGCTTGGCCGAGACGTACGCCGACTTGAAGGCGCTCGCCCGCAGCCCGTGAGCGCTCGAGATGTTGATGATCCGGCCCCACCCGCGCTCGTACATCTTCGGGAGCACCGCCCGGATGAGCAGGAAGGGCGACTCCACCATGAGACGGTGCATGAAGCGGAAGGTGTCGGGGTCGAAGTCGTGGATCGCCATGACGCGCTGGATGCCCGCGTTGTTCACCAGGATGTCGGCGTCGAGGTCGAGGTCCTCCTGGGCCGCGGTGTCGGAGAGGTCGACCACCCAGGCCTCGCCTCCGACCTCGGCGGCCGCCGCGCCGGCGGCCTCCGCGTTCAGGTCGGCGATCACGACGTGCGCGCCGCGCGAGGCGAACTCGTGCGCGCAGGCGAGGCCGATGCCGCTGGCGCCGCCCGTCACGAGCGCGCGCTTGCCGGTGAGGTCCTTCTCGGTCACTTCTCTCCGCCTTCGGTGCCGGATGCCTCGGCGCGCGGCGCCAGGGCGTTGTCGATGATGCGCGACATGGCGTCGAACACCGCGGGATCGAGCTGCGCGGGAGGGTTGCCGGCGGCATCCTTCTCCCACAGCAGGAACCGCATGCCGATCAGCTCGCCCATGCCCATGAGGGCCCAGGCGGTGACGGCGGGGTCGAGGGCGCGGTCGACGTCGCCTGCGGACTGCGCGGCCCGCAGCCCTTCCTCATAGCCCTCGACGATGCGCGTGTAGTGCAGGCGGAGCACGTCGGGCGAGACGAACTCCGCTTCGCGGACGACGCGGTACAGCGCCGGATGCTGCGCCGTGAACCGGAAGAACCCGGCGAAACCGGCCCGTTCGGCCTCGAGTCGCGACGACGCTCCCGCCATGGCCTCCGACATCGAGTGGCGCACCCGGCGGTTGAGATCGATCACGAGGGCCTCGAAGATCGCCTGCTTGCTGTCGAAGTACAGGTAGAACGTGCCGAGGCCGATGCCGGCGCGCTCGGTGATCTTGACGATGGACGCCTCGTGGTACCCCTGCTCGGCGAACACGACCTCGGCGGCCTCGAGCAGCCGGTGCCTGGTCGCCTCCCCGCGCTTCGTCAGCGGTCGTCCCGTCGCGGACGACACGAGTGCCGCACCGTCGTCGAGGAGGTCATCGGGAAGGCTCATGGCGCGCCCCTTCCATCAGTCGTCGTGCGCGGTCCTGCAGGCGGGAACGCGCGAGCTTCTCGATCGTGGAGCGTGGGAGCTCGCGGACGAACTCGACACGCACGGGAACCTTGAACGCCGCGAGCGTGCGCCGCGCGTGCGCGAGCACTTCGTCGGTCGAGAGGACCGCACCCTCGGCGCGGACCACGAAGGCCACGCCGCGCTCGCCCCACACGGCATCCGGAACACCCACCACGGCCGCCGCCTCGATGAGCGGATGCAGCGCGAGGGCGAGCTCCACCTCGGCGGGCGCGACGTTCTCGCCGCCGGAGATGAAGATGTCCTTGAGGCGGTCGACGATCCGGAGGATCCCGTCGGCGCCGCGGTGCACGAGATCACCCGTCCGCAGCCACTCCCCGCGGCGGGCGGCCGCGGTGGCCTGCTCGTCGCCGAGGTAGCCGGGGAACACGCTCGGTCCGCGCACCCAGAGCTCGCCGGTCGCCTCGCCCTCGAGAGGAAGCTCGGTCTCGGGGTCGACGACCCGCACCGCGACGTGGGGGTACGGACGGCCGACGGCCCCGGGGTGGGACGCGGCCTCGTCGGCAGGCAGGTGCAGCACGTTGGGCGACGCCTCCGTGAGCCCGTAGCCCTGCGTGAGCGGCACGCCGGCGGCCGTCCAGGCATCCTGCACGTCGCACGGCATCGTCGCCCCGCCCACGAGCGCCAGGCGCAGCGACGAGATCGCGCTCGGGTGCCAGTCACGGTCCGCGGCGAGCATCGCGTACTGCGTGGGCACGCCCATCATCGCCGTGACGCCGCGGTCGCGGAGCAGCTGCAGCGCCCGCGCGGGCTGGAACGACCGCTCGAGCACGACCGTCGCCCCCACCCACCAGGCCAGGAGCGGCTGGCAGTTCCACGCGGCGACGTGGAACTGCGGCAGCATCGCGAGCACGACGTCGTCCTGCTGGAGCGGCAGCGCACCGGCGAGGGCGAGGTTGTTCCAGAAGCAGTTCGCGTGGGTGAGCACGACGCCCTTGGGCGCCGCTTCGCTGCCCGACGTGTAGATCACCAGCAGCGCGTCGTCGTCGGCGACGTGGCGCACCGCGCGGGGAGCGCGCGAGCGGGGGACGGAGGCCTCGATCCCGGTCGTGCCGAGCTCCGCCACCGGCGGCACGCTCTCCAGCGCGCGCAGGGCGTCGCCCGCGAGCGCGGCGTACTCGTCTTCCACGAGCAGGAGCGCCGGGTCGCTGCGCATGAGCAGATCGGTCAGCTCGCGCTGCGTGAGCCGCCAGGAGAGCGGGACGAACGCGACGCCCGACAGCGCACAGGCGAACAGCACGACGACGTGGTCGGTGGAATTGCCCGAGACCGTGGCGATGCGATCCCCCGGGCCGTAGCCGGCCGCTCGAAGCCCGTCGGCCAGGGCGCTCGCCCGCATCGCGAGCGTCGCGTAGTCGCACGTCACGCCGCGGTCGTCGATCGCGATGCGCGCGGGCGTCGCGGTGGCGCGATCGATCAGCCAGCGGCCGATCGTGTGCGGGCCGTCCTCCAGAGCGCTCTCCCACGTCATCAGCGGGCACCCGCCTCCGCGAGCTGGGACTCGGTCTCGGCGTCGTCGATCCCGCGCAGCGCGGACCGCGCCCGGTCGCCGCGGCGGCGCTTCGCCCACGCGTCGATCGTTCCCGCGATGCCGCCGGGCAGGAACATCACGACGAGGATGAAGAGCACCCCGAGCAGGAACAGCGGCTCCGACAGCGGCACGCGCAGCACGTCGGGCAGCCCCGCGATCGCGTCGGATCCGGCGAGCACCGTGAGGCGCTGATCGAGGAGCGTGTAGAGCACGCCCCCCACGATGGCACCCCAGCGGAACCCGACGCCACCGAGGACCACCATCACGAGCACCGTGATCGTGAGATCTGCCGACACCGCGCGCGGGACCGTGCCCGACTGAAGGAGCATGTACGCGACTCCTGCGAGGCTCGCGAGCACGCCCGCGATGACGAACACGACGAGCTTGGCGCGGTACGGCTGGAGGCCCAGGACCCGCACGCGCTGCTCGTTCTCGCGGGTCGCACGCACGAGGTGGCCGAGGCGCGAGGTGTCGACCCACAGCGTCACGAGGTACACGATCACGAGCATCGCGAGGCACAGCCAGTAGAGGTTGCGGGTGTTCACGACACCGATCAGAAAGTCGGGCACCTGCTCGGTCGCCAGCCCCAGACCCTCCTCGCCGCCGGTGACCGAGGAGTTGCGGCGCACGAGCACCGACCCTGCCTGGGCGAACGCCAGGGTGACCATCGCGAACGGGATGCCGGACACCCGCATCGCCACCGCCCCCGTCGCGAGGGCGATCACCATGCCGCCCAGCAGCGCGATGAACACGCCGGGGAACAGCGGCACGCCGAAGTGCTCCAGCGCGATGCCCAGTCCGTACGCGCCCGCGCCGAAGTACAGGGCGTGGCCGAACGACAGCATCCCGGCGCTGCCGAGCAGCAGGTTGTACGACAGCGCGAGGGCCGCGAACACCATGCACAGCGAGAGCAGCGCGAGCGTGCCGGGCATGTACGTGGGCGTGGGCAGGATGCCGGGCAGCGACAGGTTGAGCATCGGCAGCACCGCCATGAACACCACGAGCACGGCGCCGACGACGATCGGGAGGAAGAGACGGATGCGGGTCATGTCATGCCTTCTTCCCGAGGAGGCCCGTCGGGCGGACGAGGAGCACGAGGGCGAGCAGGACCACGACGATGAAGTCGCCCGTGCCCCCGAGGTAGAAGTTCGCGAACTGCTGGAGCACGGCGACCAGGACGGACGCGATCGCGGCGCCCGTGAGGGAGCCGAGACCCCCGACGACCGTCACGATGAACGCGAAGATCAGCAGCGTCTGGCCGAGGTGCGCCGACACGAACGTCGAGTAGTGCATCGCGAGCACCCCGCCGATGCCGGCCGCGGCCCCGCCGATCGCGAACACGATCGTGAACGACGAGCGCACGTCGATGCCGAGCGCCGTCACCATCGTGCGATTCTCGACGCCCGCCCGGATGATCATGCCGTAGCGCGTCTTCTGCAGGAACAGCACGAGGGCGGCGAGCACGAGCACTGCGGCGATCATGAGGATCCAGTAGACGTTGGGGATGCGGGCCCCCAGCACGTCGGTGGTCTGCTTCAGCCACGTCGGACCGGCGATCGTGATGGCATCGGTGCCCCAGATGCCCTCGAACAGGGCCACCGAGGCGAAGGAGAGGCCGACGGTGACCAGCACCTGTTCGATGTGCCGCTCGTACAGCGGCCGGATGAGCACGAGTTCGGTGAGGGTCGCGAAGATCGCCCCGACCCCGGCGCCCACCGCGATCGACACGAGGAACGAGCCCCACGAGTCCGTGCCCAGCGACTGGGCGACCGTCCACCCGAGGAACGCGCTGAGCGTCAGGAACGCGCCGTGCGCGAAGTTCAGCACGTGCATCAGACCGTAGATCAGCGACAGCCCGGAGGCGACGAGGAAGTAGAGGGCGCCGAGGCCGACACCGGTGATGAGGGTGAGGACGAGGGTGCTCATGCGTGGGGCTCCCCTGTCGAGGTGGGCGAGGGGTGCGGGGCGGGCTCGACGTGGACGCCGAGGAGCCGGCGGGTGAGGTCGTCGTCATCGAGGATCTCCGAGGCGGCGCCCGTGTGGACGACGCGCCCGCCTCCGATGACGATCGCACCGTCGGCCAGTCGGCGCACCACCTCGAGGTTCTGCTCGACGAGCAGGATGGGGACGATCTTGGACGCCTCGAGCAGCGCTTCGGCGACCTCGTCGACGATCCTCGGCGCGAGGCCCTTCGTGGGCTCGTCGACGAGCAGGAGGATGTTGTCGTTGATCAGCGCACGGGCCACCGACACCATCTGCTGCTGGCCGCCGGACAGCGTGCCCGCCTGCTGATCGCGACGCGCGACGAGGTCGGGGAAGAGCTCGGCGACGAACTCGCGGCGCGGGTTCTTCTGCCGCTCGGCCATCGCGAGGTTCTCGGCGACGGTGAGCTTGGCGAAGACCTCGCGGTCTTCGGGCACGTAGCCCACGCCGCGCCGCACGATCTTATGGGTCGGCAGCCCGTCGATGCGCTCCCCGCCCAGCCGCACCTCGCCGCGACGGGCGATCAGACCCAGGATGCCGCGGAGCGTCGACGTCTTGCCGACCCCGTTGCGCCCGAGCACCGCCGTGATGCCGGTGGCCGGCACCGAGAACGTGACGTCTTCGACGACCTGCTGCCCCGCGATCGAGCAGCGGAGTCCGCGGACCTCCAGGATGCTCTCGCTCATGCGGCATCCGCCTTCCCCAGGTACGCCGACTGCACGAGCGGATTCGCCATCACGGCGTCCGGCGTGTCGTAGGCGATGATGGTGCCGAAGTACATGACCGCGACCCGGTCGACCAGCCCCATCAGCACGTCGATGTGGTGCTCGACCATGAGCACCGTGCAGCCCGTGTCGCGCTGCATCTGACGGATGTTGTCCACCAACCCGGGTACGTCGCCCGAGGCCACCCCCGCCATCGGCTCGTCGAGCAGCACGATGGATGCCTCGGTGGCCAGCAGCACGGCGATCTCGAGCTTGCGCTTGTCGCCGTGCGAGATGTCGCCGGCGGGCGTCTCGAGCTTGTGGGTGAGCCCGACGGCGTCGAGCTTCGCGATCGCGAGGGCGGTCGCGGCATCCGACTTCCGAGGAAAGCGCAGCAGGGAGTAATCGCCGCCGATCGCGACCTGGGCCGCGAGGCGCACGTTCTCGAGCACGCTCAGCTTGGGGAACAGGCTGGACGTCTGGAACGTCCGGCCCAGACCCGCCCGCGCCCGCGCCGGCACGGAGGCCGAGGTGATGTCGGCGCCGTTCATGAGCACGCGACCCGCGGTGGGCCGCAGGAGCCCGGAGACGACGTTGAAGAGCGTGGTCTTGCCGGCGCCGTTGGGTCCGATGACGCCGACGAGCGAGCCGGCGGCGATGTCGAGCTCGACGTCCTTGAGGATCGTGGCGCCGCCGATCTGCAGGCCGAGGCCTTCGATGCGCAGCGCAGAAGGGACGGATTCCGTCATGGGAGAAGCCTTTCCGTGGCCATCGGTCGGAGAGCGGTGAGAGGGGCGAGGGCGGCGGAATGCGTCGCCCTCGCCCCGCCCGCGACTACTCGGCTTCGGCCGGTGCGACGTCGTCGGCGGACGACGTGGCGACGAGCTCGGGCACGAAGCTCCCGCCGTCGGCGACGAGCTTGACCTGGTACATCTCCTGGATGAGGGCGTGGTCACCGGCACGCACCGTCATGGTGCCCTTGGGCCCGTCGAACTCGAAGCCCTCGAGCGAGGCGACCATCGCGTCGACATCGCCCTTGCCCTCGCCGATGGCGTGCACGATCATGATCGCCGCATTGCAGCCGTCGGGGCTGAAGAGATCGGGGGTGCCGCCGGCGGCCTCGATGCCCTCGATCATCTGCGTGTTGATCTCGTTCTCGTTGGCGCCCGGGAAGTAGTGGTTGAGGAAGCTGATCTTCTCGGATGCCTCGCCGTACGCGCCGAACGTGGCGGCGTCGCCGAGACCCGTGACGACGGGGACCGCGTCGAGCACGCCCTGCTGGCTCATCGCCTGCCACATCGCCCCGGACGTGGCACCCGCCCAGGCGACGAACACCAGGTCGGGCTCCGCCGCGAGCACCTGCTGCGCGAACGGGGTGAACTCCGTGACGTCCTCGGCCACGAGAACGGGCGCGATCGTGGCCCCCTGGGCTCCGAGGATCGCCTCGACGGCGGCGACGTTGCCCTGTCCGAAAGCGGTGTTCTGGGCGAACACGGCGATGGTCTTGCCCTCGATGTCGTCGAGGAAGGTTCCGGCGGTCGCCACGTCCTGAGCAGACTGACGGCCCGAGCGGAACGTGTACTCGTTGATGCCCGTGATGGCGTCCGCGGCTGCGGGGCCCGAGATGTAGAGCACCTGGTTCTGCGCCGCCTGCTCGGCCATCGCGAGCGCGACGCCCGACGACGCCGTGCCGGCCAGGATGTTGACGCCGGCGCCGATGAGCTCCTTCGCGGCGGTGACCGCCTTGTCGGGGTCACCCGCGTCGTCCTTGCGCTCCACGACGATCGTCGTGCCGTTGACCTCGCCCGTGCCGTCGGTGGCGATGTCGAGGCACACGTCGAACGCGTCGATGTACTGCGTGCCGTAGCCCGCGAGCGGGCCCGTCTCGCTCGTGACGATGCCGACCGTGACCTCGGCGGGTCCGGCCTCGCCGCTCTCGGTCGCGGAGGGGGTCGTGGCCTGCGGCGCGCACGCCGCGAGGGCGAGGGCGGCGGTGGCGACCACGGATCCCAGGAGCAACTTCTTCGTAACCCGCATGTGCGTGCCTTTCACCATTGGAAGGTTCGTGATACCCGGAGGGAGGGTGTACCTGAAATGTGATTCAGGTATTCGCAATGTAGGAAACCGCGGGGAGTTCGTCAAGTCGCGCGGGCGATGGGCGGCGTGTCGTTATCGATTCGCGACCCTCGGCGATGCCGCCGGGAATGCAGAACGCCCCCGACCTGGCGAGAGGTCGGAGGCGTTGGTGCACCCCCTGGGACTTGAACCCAGAACCCACTGTTCCCGCGTCGCCTCCCCGTATCGACTCCTTCACCAACCAATACCCGCGTGTTCTCACGGGTATTGGGGACCTCGGGTCGTTGAATCTACGGGGTGATTCGGGGGGTTTCGTGGACAACCGAAGTCCGAGCACCCGGTGATCGGCAGCTGCCGAGGCGCATCCATTCGAGTTTCTCGGCCACTGTCCGAGATTGCCTGGAGCCATTGTTCGCTCCACCTCGCGATCGTTCGACGCCGTCGGCCCTGAACCGTCGATGCTCACTGCCGCGCCATTCAATCCCCTACGAGACGATCCGACGTCGTTCCTCAAAGACGCTCCATCAACGATGTCACTCCTTCGCGCTGGGGCCGCGCATGGAGATGTTGAAGAGCTCGACAGTTAGTCAGCTCACGACCGAAGGCAAAATCATGATTCTCCTCCTCAACTCCTCACCCATCGACCCGAACTCCATCGCTCAGGTTTCGCATGACGGGACGCCCGCGTGGGTTCGCTATCTCGGTGCCTCAAACACGCGCGTGACCAACGACGGCCATCTCGTCCTCGACATCCGCGACGCTCTCGACGAGAGCAAGGGGAAGGCCGCTCTGCGTCAGTGGGCAGCGACCCACCGCTTCTCGCTCGAGGGCCTCGAACTGCGAGACGCGTTCTATTCGCTGTACTTCGCCAGCATCTACCCTGCTCTCGCTGAGCTGCCCTCGGGCTCCCCGCTGCTCCCCGCTGTGGCTGCCACGCTCCAGCGCAGGAAGACCAACTTGGACTTCCGCGTGCGCGTGCACGTCGACTACGCCATCCAGAAGCTGGTGATGGACTTCGATGGGCCGTTCGGCGAGGACACGGATGACGAGTTCTACGCCGCCATCTCTCACCGTCTTGGGGCGACGTACTCACCCGGCAGCGCTCCAACCCCAGCTGAAAACCGCGGCTAGTTGGTTCGAGCCCTCATCTCAATCCAGCTGTGGCCACCTTCCGCGAACATCAAGGGCGATGTTCGACGAGGCGCCACTGCGGAGTGGGAGACGAGGTAAGCGCTGGGAGGAGGAGAGCAAGCGGCACGGCGGCCTCTTGCTCTTCTCCCCGCCGTGGGTCCGACGGTCGCACGGCGCGTCGGCTCCAAATCGGAGAGCTCCCCTGCAGGAAGAAGATCACTTCGGAGAAAGCCGATCCTCGAAGCCGTGTTCGGCTCCACATCTCGCTAGATGCCACACTGTGCATATGCCATCGGTGAAGGACTTCCTCGAGCTCTTCCGCCTCAAGAGCGCGCCGTTTCTCGGACTCATCTTGTCGCTCATCGCGGTCTTCACGGTCTTCGCGCTGTACTTTCATCAGACAGTTTCCACCACGGTCGCCGAGTTTCTTGTCGGACTGGGCCTCCCGGAGAAGCTCATGCGCGAGGCGATGGCGAACGCCCACACCTGGTTGACGACGGAGCCGCGGCTCAAGGTTGGCACGTGGGTCGTCATCGGTCTTGCATCGGTGGTCGTCATCCGATTCCTTCGAGTCACGCACCTCTTTCACCGTGCGTCAGACCGCTACTCGAAGGCCGCGCGCTATGCAGACAGCGCTGTTCTCCCGCGTCAGGCTGGCCGATTCGGCATGGTGGAGAGCGACGAACAGCGGCAGCAGCGCCGCGAGATGGCCGAGGCGAGTCGTGACCGCGCGTGGCGGAGACGAGAGGAGACGGTCTCCGAACTCAACCTCGGCGGCACTCGGCTTCTCGGCCTCGCGTGGCTGTGTGTCGCCTACGCCGTCGAGGTCGGCGGATGGGTATGGACAGGATTGCTCCTAGTCGCCTTCGCGTGGCTTGTCGGCCTCTTCGTCGTCGTGACGCCCGATGGGGACGTCTTCGACCGCAGGCAGACCGTCGGCGAGAAGTTTGTGGACCGCGCGAATCAGTGGTGGCACGCGATTCTTGCCGTTCTCAAGTTGGCATTTATCGCACTCATCCTGCTCCCCGGCTATATCGCCATCACACTGTGGAGTCCCCCGGTGGCGTCGGAGGCTTCGTCATAGAGGCGACCGGCTCCCCCATCGACCGCAGTTTCTTGAGGATCTCTTCGACCTCCGCCGCCGTCACTGTCCGTGCCACAGCCTGCCGGTTTGCCCGCTCCCGCACCCAGTCGCGCACGAACGCACGCAGCTGGTCCGGGCCGCGGGACCATGGCTGACTTCCAAGCACCTGCGCCGCCGTGGCCTCAAGCAGCATAGCCTCGACCTCATCGGACGCAGCGACTTGGGCGGCCATCGTTCGCAGCTCGTGAACGAGTCTGATCTGACTGTCGCGCTGCCAGAGCGGGATCTCCTCGGTCAGGCGGTCGTGTCGGAGGCGGTGCGTGAGCCGAAAGGCCAGGTCGAAACTATTCCATGCCTCCACGGCGCGGTTGCTGATGTCCCGCTTCTGCTGGTCAAGCGCCGCCTGCATGAGGTAGAACCTCTGCCACTGCTCCACAGGTCGCTCCTCTCGAGGGCTCACGCCGGCCAGTCACCGAGCGGCAGCGATGTTGTGTGACCTGCGGACCAGAGCGCCGCGATGTCCGTTCGATCGTTGTTCCGCACGAGCCACGAGTTTGCGTAACTCTGGATGAGTCGGCCGACCTTGAGCTGCGCCCCCCAGTTCTCGACAAGGGCCTGCTCTGCGCCCGCAACCCGAATCCCCGCCTGGACCGTGTCCTCGAAACGGATACCGAAGTCCTCGGGTCCCCACCAACCTTCACGGAGATTGAGTAGCGCGGGGACGTCACTCAATAGTTCGTAGAAGAGGTGCCGAGACCGCAACCATGACTGGTTGTAGGGCGAACGCCGGTCTACCTCGGCCAACGCGGCGATAACGCCCTCGTACCGCACCATCACAGCAGCGCGCCGAAGCAGCACGTTCCGCCAGTCCTGGTCCGTAGGCAGGGGCTTCACCAGCTGCGGAACGAACTCGCTTCCGACGATGTTGCGCGCTGCGGCGTCATCTTCGAGGGCGACCGTGACCGCCGCGTTTAGCAGGGACGTCACGTCGGTCACGCCGGCGAGGTAGAGAGCCCACTGCCGCTCAAGTCCTGCGACGCCCTGACGCATCGCCTGCATCCGCTGAAGCTCAGCCTCCCAGTGGCGCGGGATCTCGGCTTCGGCTGCATCCTGTGCGTCGAGCAGGCCAGAGATGCGTGTTCGTTCTCCCTGCAGCCAGGCGAGCAGCTCCCCCGCGCCCGCGCGTCCGCTCGACTGCAGCGCCTGCTCCAGCGGCATCCACACGTCGTACATCGCTCGGAGGCGCAGCAGGACTGGGAAGTACTCACTCCGCCACTCGACCTGCCATGCGGGAAGCGGCGGATTGACCTTGAGGTGCGCATCCCGTGCCATCTCGCGTTCGCGTTGACGGATTCGCCGGAGCTTGTAGTCGCCTTCGAGCCTCGCATCGAGCTCTGTGGCACGCGCATTGACCGGCGAGACCATGCCGCTCGCGTCGTATCGGAACAACGCGACGTCGTGATCGTCCGCGAACTCGTGTGCCGCGCGCGAGTATCCACTCCGGGCGTAGAACAGGTGCTCTGTGTATCGTGACCCAGCGCCGACGAGTCGCTGGATGTCCGGCCTGCCCACGGCGCCCGAGTAGTGCTTGACCTGCACCGCAACTCGGCCATCCTCGGAGACTACGTCGAGTCCCGCATCGGCACCCGCGTTCGTCTTTCGCGCGTCGAGGTGACCAAGGGCGCGCATGTGCTCTGTCGCCAGGTCCTCGGCATCCTGCCAGCTGAATGTCACAGCCAGAGCGTACTGAAGACCTCCGTCAGTCACGTCCTGCTCGACGGACGGAGGACACTTAGGCCTCGAAGAGCGCGGCAACTTCCGCCGTCGTCCTGCCCTCGCCGCGCAAGCGCGCACGACCTCACGCGTCTGAACTTCGGTGAGCGCCCGCGGCCATCCGCCAAGCCGACCTCGGGCCCTTGCCGGGATCGCGGTTGCGGCACTTCTGTCAAAGGACGACCGGAAATCGGCGGACCCAAGCGCGACGCCGCGTATTGCTCGGCGCCGGTAAGCAAAAGGGGCCGAGGGTGAAGCGACGCCGAGCACGTGAAGGAGGGCAAGCGGCACGGGGGCTCGCGACCCACGACACCGTCGCCTACCTCGCGATCCCGGGGCTGCTGCAATGGCTCGACCGCGTCCACGTGCGGTGACCCGGCGATCGTTACCCTGCTCGGGCTCCTCAATCCGTAAGGGATAGTGCGCCTCATTCCCGTAGCCCCACCTGGGGTTCGAATCGGCCTCGCCTTAGCTAGTTCATATCCCCAGATCCTCCCCGCCCATGTCCAAGACGACGCCCGGTCTGCGCGACAGGAGTATTCACATCCTGGTCGAGCGAATCAGGCGCCTCGTTGTACCGACGGTGCATTTCGCGCGAACGGCGCGCAAGGCGTGGAGAGGTCTTCCGCAGTCGCGAACATCTAGCTGCGGCCTCAGAACCCGCGACATTCCGGGCCTCAGGGCTCTCTCCCGCAGTTACGGGGTCCGATCTGTCCTCGAGAATACTGAGCCACACTCCCGCTCCCGAAGGGAGCGCTATCGCTGAGGCGAGCGGCGGAAACCGACTATCGACTGCGCTGATCGCTCTCAATCCCCGGAAATTCAAAGAACCAGCGCCGCAGTCGCCCTAGCTCCACTGCGCCAGCGAACATCTTCGACCACCACATCTCCTCGGTGGCCACGCAGGTGTTGGGCGCCTCAGTGGCGCAATCGAGGACGTCGCGCATAGAGGCTTCGAACGCACCCGCCGAGATGCTCGGCCGAAAGGGCTTCGCGTTCACCCAGACTGCCCGCATAGGGCATCCGCACAAGGCTCCTGACCGAGCCAGACCTCACATACCTGGAGATGCCGTGGAAACCCCGTTCCCCGATGAACCCAAGGCGCTGAACGCGCCACCGTCCCCTGAACCCGCCGGGCTTCGTCACCCCGGCGAGCCTCCGGCCGAGATGAGCACCGCGGGTGTCTCCAGGCCCGGCGACAACTCTCTCGTCGCGGAGGCATCGAGCGAGGGGCGGGTGGGCGACCCGACCCGCCCCTCGCGCCCGCCGTTCCTCTCCCCGGCACTCGTGGCCGCCGAACTGCGCGAGCAAGGCATCACCGCGGTGCAGGACGAGAACGGAGGGGTCCGCGTATCACTCGACAACGGGCTCGTCGCCCTGCGGCTGCCGACGAGCCGCCCCGACTGGCAGGTGGACGCGTCAGAGGCGACGGGAGTCCGCGACCTTCTCAACCGAATCGAGTGGGTCGAACGTGACGGAGACATGGCGTCGCTGTTCGTCCGTATCGACCGGCCCGAACTTCTCGCCGCCCACGCGACGGTCCGCAACGCCGTCGTTGTGGCCGAACTTGTGGTGGCGGGCACGGTTTCCCTCGGGCACCTCGCACGGGGTTCACGGGGCACCGTCACGCAGCTGACGGAGGCTGAGGCGCTCAGCATCGGCGACCTCCTCGACTGGTCGTCCGAGGAAGCATCCGCTCCTCTCCCCCAAGCCACGGACATCCGCACCCTCGCCACTGACACCGCTCGCGTTCGACTCGCGTACAACCGCGACAACCCCGACGCCGTTCTCCGGGACGGCGTAGTGTTCCGGGCCTTCGACCTCCTCGAGGGCGCTGCGGAGGAAGTCGCTGCGAAACTCGAAGAGGACGGCGATGTTCAGGTGCGACCGCCCCATCTCCGTGCGTCCAGCATCATCAGCGTGCCGCTGGACGACACTGTAGATGCCGTGGTCCGTCGCATCGTCGACATTCTCGTCAGCGCTGTTCAGGAAGCCGACGCGTCACTGCCGCTCGTTCTCGCGGAGCCGGGAACGAAGGGGTCGCCCGCCCGTCTCCTCAGCGTCACCCCATCCGGCGAGGTCGTGCGTTGGGACACCAACTCCGACCTTCACACCCTCGTCCTCCTCGCCGTCCAGCCGATGCGCGGCGAACGATACGAGAGCGGCATTCCCGCCACCCTGCTCGGCCGCATCGCCCTCGAACTACGAGCCGCGGCCCACCAGGTCACGAACATCGTCTTCGAACCCACCATCATCGGCGACGACATCGTCACGACCCCCGGCTACCACCGGCGCGCCAAAGCCGTACTGACCATGCCACACCGCGACCGCCGACGCTGGGCCGTCGAGTACTCTGTCCCCGCCCGACCCTCCATCGAAGAAGCCCAGGCAGCATTCGACCTGCTCGACCTCGAGCTGTGCGACAGCTTCCCCTGGGCAGAGCCACGCGACCGCGCCCGCTACATGGCGGCTCTCCTCACCGGTGCTGCACGCTCCGCCGTCGATGTTAGCCCCGGCTTCGTTGTCGACGCGGACGACATCGGGTCTGGGAAGTCTGCCTCGATGGAGGCGGTGCGGCTGGTCGCACAGGGCAGCATGACCACGGCGGAGTGGACGCTCGGACGCGGCGTAGACGAGGAGTCCAAGAAGTCTCTCGCCAGCGCACTTCTGACGCGGAGCACACGGTTCTTCCATAACGACGAAGTCCGCGGTCCCATCAACAGCCCGGCAGTGGGCAAAATCATCACCGGCGGTGACGACACGGAAACCATCCGTGAACTCGGCGGTAACCGTCTCGTCACGGTCCGCGGAATCATCGTCACCGCGTGCGGCAACAACGTCACGTTCAGCGACGACCACGCACGCCGCTGGTTCCGCATCCGCCTGGAGAAGCCTCTCCTGCAGATGGCCACCGGCGGCAAGTACAGACACCCCAACCTCGAAGCGTACATTCGCGCCAACCGGCCCGCGCTCGTCGCTGCCGCCCACACCCTCGTCCTCCGCGCCATCCAACAGGGACCGGCGTACCAGCTAAAGGGCTACGGATTCCGCCCGTCCTGGTCACAACGTATCCTCGGCGCCCTCACCTGGGTCACATCAGACGGCAAAACGGTGGCCGCCCAGGCCGTCGAGGGATGGGAGAAGGACGTCGCCGGCGCCGACCACCACGCCGAACAGTGGGGAGAACCACTCGCCTACACCTGGCGACACCTGAGCGCGCCCGTCTCCGCGAGCGAGTTCGCTCGCATCACACTCACCTCCAAAGGCGAGCTCGGACTCGACGACGAGCTCATGGCCGCGAGCCGCAGACAGCTCGGCGCACGCTGGTCCCGCGCGCTCAAGAATCTGCGAGGCAAGAAGGTCATCGTCGGCGACCGGGTGTACCGCGTCACCGCCGAAGACGCCAATGGGAGGTGGTTGTTCGACGTCGAAGCGTACGACCTGACTGCGCTGCTCGAGCATCGTCAAGAGCCGCTTACCCGGCCGCCACTGACCGAACCGGAACGCAACCTGTTCAAAGCCGCGATGAGCGGAGGAACCTTCTGATGCGCGAACTCACGCCCGACACCGCACTCGCCTTCACCGAATGGCTGAGTCACGCCCCGCGCCCGCACACCGGCGCCCTCCGAGCGGCGACCCTCGAAATCGAAGGCACCTGGCAAGTGAACCTTCGCACAGACGGCCGACTGCTCCACGACACCTGGCAGGCGCACGGCGACGGTCGGCTGCTCTGGACACACGAGGGAATAGTCGCTGACCTCATCCGACACAGCAAGACGGGCGGATGGGAATGGGTGCGCAGCGCGACCACCGCGTGGCGCATCCTCCACAGCTCGAAGGGCCCCGACGCACCGCCCAGCATCAAGGAAGCCCTGACCGCCGTGCTCCAAGACCAAGGCGCTGCGCGGTTCGCGCTCGACACGACCCGCCTCGAAGCCATCCTCGCCTCATCCACCGCACGTGGCATTCACGTCGACACCGCGACCCTCAACGCGACCAAGTCGGAGATGCTCCACACCCACAAGCTGCTACGCGAGCTCATGGGATTCGACCCCCTCCCTGACGCGAACGACGCCGCCACACTCGCATGGCTCACCAAGCACGGGGTCCACGTCGATGCCACCTCCGGCGACGCCTGGGGACGCCGGACTACGGATAGGTCGGCCCTCGCCTGCGAGGCCGAGGCTGTCTACGAAGAAGCACTCCACCTCCGTCGCCGGCTCCCGAAGGTCTTCGAGCTGAGCCGAGAATTAAGGCGCGGCAAGGTCCACACGAAGCTGACGCCAGCGGCCCAGGTCAGCGGCCGCATCTCGTCAACGGGGCCTGCGCTCAACAATGTGGCGAAGGACCTTCGTCACCTCCTCGTTGCGCGACCGGGACACGTGCTCGTCACCGCAGATTTCGACGGCATCGAACCTCGAGTCCTTGCAGCGCTCAGCGGCGACTCGAAACTCATCGCAGACCTCGAATCGGGCGACCCCTACGCGGACGCCGCCGAACGCGCGGGCTACTGCCGCATCTCCTACCGCAATGCGTTCAAGATCGTAATGATTTCCACGATGTACGGAGCCCAAGCCGGACGCACAGCACGTCAACTCGGCGTTTCGCTCGCCGAAGCGGAGCGCGTACGCAAACTCCTCTGGGCGCCATACCCCTTGGCCAAAGCATGGCTGCAAGCACAAACCGGACTGGGAACGCATCGCCTCGACAGCGGTCGACCGCTCGGAGTCATCGACAGCGAGCACGCGCGGCCCAACCTCATCATCCAAAGCACCGCCTACGACATCTTCCAGGACGCCGCGCTTCGCGTTCATGACCACCTACCGGCTGGGAGCCACATCTGGATGCCGATACATGACGAGGTCGTCATCGAGACACCGACCCAGAACGCGGACGCGGTCCTGAAGGTCCTCGCGTCACAGATGCCCAGCAACGTGCGTGGCGTCCGAATTAGCGCAAAGCCGGTAATGCTCGGCAGCACATGGCGGAAGGCCTGACACTCGCCAGGTGTCGGTCCTCAGCGTCCTGCCACGGTCGTGCCGCATCGCGCTGGAGCATGGATTGTGCCAGTAGGCTTCCGTTCACGGCTCGGGGGAGGAGCGACTGCATGATTCCACAGATTCTGATGGGGGTCGGCGCGGCCGCGCTGGCGGCATGGGGCATCACGGCCGGCGTGAAGTCCGCGAAGGAAGAGAAGAAGCGGCTGGCCATGCCCATCGAGTGGGATCCGCGCTTTCCGCGGGAGGCATTCCAGGACGTCGTCAACCGGACGGCGCAACGACTCCCCCGCGTGTACGCAAGCAATGCTGATGGGCTCATCGTCACCATCCACGTCAAGTCGAACAGCGGTCTCACGAGCTGGAAGGCTGTGGTCGACTTCCACGACTACGGCCGCCTCACCGGCTGGTACCGGATGACCTCCGAGAACGACCAATCCCCCATCCCTCAGGCCATGGCTGATGCCATCGTGGCTGAGGTGCATGCCCGGCTCGGCGAGCCCCTATCCGCCGATTGGACACGACCACTCTAGTTCCGAGATAGTCAGCGCATGAAGGTCTTCCTCGCGCTGCTGGTCGCTGCGGCGGTCATCGCCGGCGGATGGCTTATCAGCCTGCAGCCGTGGGCGGACGAAGCGACCATCATCGGCTACGCAGTCACCGCCATCGTAGGTTCCATCGTCGGCTCCGCATTGACCGGCCTCTGGGCGGCGCTGACTGCACAGCGCGCGCCACGACCGCCGTCGAACGGGGATCGCAGCATGCGCGATGCTGTCGCCTCCCGCAGCCCGGTCATCGTCACGGTCGGTGATACGCCACCTCTGGTCAGCGGAATCTCGCGCGTGCTGGGCGTCGTCGCCGTCCTGCTCGTGTTCGCGACCGTCGGAGCCGTGCTCGGGTCACTCGCGTTCGGGGAGATACCGCTGGACGGCATCACTGGGCAGCAAGGGACGCCAGACACTGTCAGCGGCGCACTTGGGGCCGCCTTCGGCATGATCCTGTGGGCTTTTCTGCTGTCTGGGCTCGGAGGGTGGGCGATCTCCGCCCTCACGGACGACGACGATGGCGGACTGGTAATCGGATGGATTGGGTGCGGCGTCGCCGCGTTCGTCGGCTTCTTCCTTCCGCTGCTCACCTGATGGCGCTCGCCTGGTATCGCTTGATGTGTCGGAGCTCCTCACACGATGCAAGTGACGGCGAGTCCAGCGCTCGGCCACGATTCACATCGAGGTGCATGTGTTCGCCTACTGGCGCCTAGGGCAAACCTGGAAGACACGCCAGCCGGCCTAGTTGACGAGGAGAACGTCACGCTCGCGAAATGAGCTTGTCCTTTAGCGAGGTGGCCTGTTCGGCAGTGAGTGACCCGTCCGCTTCCATCTGCGTGATGCGTTCGAGCTGCGACACGATGTGGTGAATATGAACCCGACCTCTGTGCGCGAGCTCTCAGGACAGGTGCCACCGATCCTGAAGTGCCCCGATCCACTCTCTGCCTGCTGCACGTGGAACGCACATCTATTCATCCGCTCATCGAGCCCGCGCCGACTGGGCCTACGTGGGCTCCGGGTACTACCCATCCGGTCAGGTCCATGGCGACCGGCTGGCGTGCGGAGAATCTCGAACCAGCCGGTGACCGCGGACGTCAGAAGGCTACGTCCTGTGCCCAGGTGAGCGGCGGCCAGGGTGCGCCTAGGCGCTGCTCGATTGCCGCCGTCAAGTGCGCCTTCTCCGTGAATGGCCCGTCGAACGCGACGGTCAAGCAAAGAACTGCGAGGTGACCGTCGAGGCAGACGCGGAAGTCCAATTCGGTTGCCTGCCCGGAGTACACCGCCTCGATGTCGGGGACCATCGGCGAGTCCTTCGATACCTCTCGGACGGCCTCGTGGACCGAGTGGTAGCACAGGACCTTCACCGCCACCTCCAGGTCGATTCCGTCGAGCGAGAAGTTCCGCCGGTCTGCCCACTCCATGAGCGCCGCGATGGCGGGGGCATCGTCCACGAGGTCGTTGAGGTCCAGAACGATATCCTCCCGCTCCGTGATGCGGGTCGACGGGTCGCCGTAGACGCGAGACCACGCACCGCTGGCGCTCGCCTCTGCTCGCCCGGTGCCCTCGTCGGTCGCCGCCCCCCGCGGCCCTTCGGCCGAACCCGAAGCCCCGCCGCCGGGTTGCAACAGGCGCACCGGCTTTCCCTCATCACCGAGCAGGCCGCGCCGCCAGGAGATGGCCTTGTAGTAGTCCTCCCGGTCCGGCTCGAACGGGCCGTCAAAGTCCGCGACCAGCTTCTTAATGATGTAGTCACCGTTCACGAGGACGCGGAAGTCGAGGCCGGTGTCCTCGCCTGCGTAGGTGGCTGAGACGGCGGGCATCAGGGGTGAGTCATTGGTCACTTCGGCGAGCGCCTTGTACAAGGTTGCGAAGTACAGGGAGAAGACCGCGGTCCTCAGGTCGATGCCCTCGAGCGAGAAGCTGCGTGCCGCTGCCCACAGGACGAGCGCGTCAGCACCTGCATCGTTTTGCGTGGAGTCGCGGATGTCGATGACGAGGTCCCCGTCTTCGGTGACGCGCGTCCCGGGCTCGCCGAAGAACCGGACCCAGGCGGGCGTTCCTTCCGTCGAGACCTGGGCGATGGAGTCGCTGTGCATGGCGCCGGAACTGCTGAGAATCATCATGTTGAGAGTTGCCTCCTGTCTTGGGGGGCGACTGGCCGTCGGCCCCTCCTTGCACCTCTATGCGCGGTGTGCGCGGACGTCGTGCGACATGGGTTGAGCACTCCCCGGCTCCCGCACGTGCCGTCTCCGAGCGCAGGGTGGGGCAAGATCACCCGCTGGACGCCGGCGCCGTCCGCACCTGCGCGCCTCTAGCCCGACGAAATGCGCCTCCTGGTGTGCGTGGCCAGTGCCCACGACAGCCTGAACGAGTTCGAGAATGCAATTAACCGACGCGTTCTCACCAGTTGAGTGAGCTGGCTGCGCACCGAAAGCGAACCGGCACCAGTCCGATGATGGTCCGCCTCGTTGGGGCGAGTACATCGATCTCCCAAGTCGCCCGATCAAGCCGAGGGGCAGTGGCGTCGGAGTGCGTTCCTGATCTCGTCGACGATGGCGGCGATACCTCGCGCGAACGCCGTCGCCTCCGACAAGTCCGAGGCAGCGCAACCCCGAACAAGGTCGGCGACGCGGTCGGCGTCGGTGTAGAAGACACGCTGGAACAGCAGGTCCTGGAGCGCGCGCCGCGACTGCCCCTTGAGGGTGCGAGGGATGTCAAAGGCAATCTCCGCCCACCGGCCGTTCTCGTTGACGTGGACTCGCACGCCGAGGTCATCCCCTGCCTCGTTCGGCAGCGGCAAGTGCTTAAGCCGGTCGGCGATAGCGGTGCTCTCGCCTCGGGGGTCGCTCGCGCCGGGTTCGAGCTTCGTTGGTTCTTCCATCTTGCTGGTGGCAGTGTGCGTCGGGGTCATGTGTTGCTCTCTCTTGGCGAACGTGAACACAGCCTCTATGCGCGAGCTCTAGGACACGGGCGGCGGGTCTTGACGATGCCCCGACCCATTCGTTGACTTGTCTGCGCGGAGCGCGCATTCATCCGTTCGACAGTCGAAGAAAACGGCTCGGATCTCGCCGTGACGTGTCCGAAAACGGGACGTAAACCGCCCACCACGAGCCTGGCGCTCATGCGGAACTTCTCCCCATTCCCACGCACCTCACGAGCAGTGAGCAATCTCGCCGTCACGGTGCGCGGCAGTGTGACTCATCACGTGTCGACGACCAAGCGCTCTACCCCAGCGACGGTGCGTACGGACTCCCCCGATTCATGGTGACGGTTCTGAACGCATCGAGGCGTTGAGCAACACGCACGCGAGACCGCTTGGCTCAACGCAACTTCCCACGAGCACGACTCCGTCGCGCGACCATTCGGAGCCCCCGCGCAGCTCCTAGAAAGTCCAGCTCATGATCCTCCCACCGGCTCACCGGCCTGCTGAGGGCCCACACCAGAACACGCTCCTCCGAGCCTCGACCGTGTACGCGCCGGCGCACTGGTGACGGAGCAATGGGCGCCCAATCGAACCGCATCACGAAGCGCCGATACGTGGAGCGAGCGCCTGCGGCGCGAGCTCTCCTTGTATGCGGATCGTTTCACCGTCTCGATCAGCAGGAGCGCTGTCGCGCGCGGCGTGAAGTACTCGGCGCTGTCGCGCCACAAGCCAACGCCAGACACCGCGGCACGTCCATGCCGGGCAACGTCAAACGCAAGGTGGCGACGCTGACTCCCCTCGAGGCATGCATCTCTGTCACCCGCGTTGGAGTTGCCGCAGGGTATGGGCCGTGAACGAAAACTCCCTCGCTCCTGCTTCCTCAGCCGCCGCGACGTCGCTCGCTGACCGGGGTCGTGCCATCGAGATGCGGCGGCTTCCCTCCCGCACCCCACTGAATCCGCGACGGACCAGCCTGCGCACCGACCCCTACACAGCACGACTGTGGCGCAGCGGCAGCACCGCCAGCTGGTTCAGCCACGACGACTACCTCGCCCTCGCCTCTGCAGGCGCCGTGCGGATGCCCGCGTGGCTGAAGATGAGCGCCGAGGAGGCAAAGGAGCGGGTCTACGCCCGACGGCTCTGGGAAGACGTCCTGTGCGTTATGGCCGCACTGGAGCAGTGGCGCACGATGACAGTGCAACAAATCGAGGCACTGACGAACATCTCCGGGATCACGAACGGACGCACGTCGCTGCTGACAGCACTGTGGGTGCACGGACTCATCGAAGTCGGGTCGCCCACGAGCGACCTCGCCGCCAGCACCCTCGACCGCAACATGCTCCTTCTCCGCCCTGCCCGACCGTCGGCAGCGAAGAAGGAGTTCGAAGAGTACCTGTCCTACGCCGAATGGGTGTCCGTGACCGGCGGCCGCGGATTCAGCACCGACCGGCAGTACGCCCGTCACAACCTCCTCGCCTCAGAGTTTGGGCTCCGTGTTGCGGAACACGGTCAGGTATCGATGGTGCTCGGCGAGACCCTCAGCGGCATGGACCTGCTCGCCTACACCGGCTGCGGCATCGACGCACCCACCACCGGTGCACAAAACGGCGCCGACCTCACACTCGTGCGAACCGACGGACTCCGAGTCGCCGTCGAGATGACAGCCAGCAAGAGCGGCAGCGCCTTCAACGACAAGGTCGAAAAGCTCGTCGCCATCCTCCACCGCCGCAGCCTCGAAGCCACCGGCCTCTGCATCCTGTTCGTCTGCGCTCCCAGGCAAGACGCATCCCGCGGCGAAGCCGGCGAAGTCGAACGCAAAGTGAAGAGGGCCGTCCAACGCGCCATCGTCAACTACCCCGGCACCGCACTTCACCCCACCGCAGCCCGGGTCGCGGTCGCCCGCTGGGACCGGCTTTTCCCGGGTGACGGGATCGTCGCAGACTTCGGGAGCCTGCCCATGGAGCGCCCCACCGGGATGCGAGGCGGCACCGGACAGATCTGGGAGCCCGCTCGGCTCCTCGACCCGCGCTCCGTGCCGTTCACACCAGACAACCCCGCGGCAATGAGCGCCGTCGTCACCAACGCGGGCGGCCTCCGCGGCGTCCATCACTCCCTGAGAGTCACGGGGGGCAGACCGGTGCTCGCCGACATCTCGCTCGCCGCGGCCGGACTCGATTGGGTGCTCGATGCCGTTGAAGCCGAACGACCCAACACCGGCAAGGGCGCGGTCGGTCCGGCGCAACTCCCGCCGCGTCTCCGCTACTGACAGCGGTCACCGCCTGCATTCCTGGTGAAATCTCGCGGTCGGCGGTTCGGCGCCTCGGAACGTGCCGGTGCGCCGAGCCTACGGGTCGCGCCGCCAGCTCGAGCCACCCCAATCGGCCATTGGACGACCGCCCGGACCGAGGCTCGCCAACCGTGCCCGATGTGCCTGCTCGCGGGCGACTCGCAGGGTCGTCGCGAAGCCAATGACCTGGCCGCACGCCTCCATGCGGTAGCGCACGCCCATGGGCGTGCGTCGAATGTCGATACGCGCGTACGGCTGGTCCGCATACTGCGCGGTCAGAGTCCAGATGCCCGGCTGTGCCTCAACTGCGTCCAGGAAGGGATGCCAGTCGTGCGGCATGTGCGGTCGGCGTCCCTCGTCCGGCCGAGAAGAGCAGATTACGCGAGACGGCCGACTCGACGCGGAGATTCTCAACCGAGTCTCGCCGCGCTGAGCCTGAAGGTGCCCCCGGACCGCGTTCGGCCGGGGGCACCTCGATGCCGAGTCGGTCTTGCCGTGAGCTACCGGGCGATGCTGAAGGTGACATTCGGCAGGCCGGCCTTCGGAAACCATGCCGGGGGGTACGACCGTCAGCGGGAAGTTGGACTCGCCGTGGCACGCGCGCTGGCTGAGTCCGCTCGTGTGGCGCGGGAGAGAGTCGAGTCTGGTGACCGGGTTCTTGGCGGAGTCGAGTACACCGAGCTTGGGGAAGACGCAGCGAGCGAGGTACGTCGCGGCATCGAACGCGCGGATGCCGCGCGCCTCAGCGATGTCCAGGATGAGCTCGAGCTGGAGGATGCTGTACTCCCACACGAGCACGCCCGCCTCGGTGTGGAGACCGTCACGGTTGACGAGCGCGATGGGTTCGATGGAGATGCCTTCGGCGATGAGCGTGAGGTCGGACGTTCCCGCGAGTTCGGTCACGGGCACGATGGTGTGGCCAGCGACTTCGAGGAGCGCGAGGTCGTCCAGCTCGACGCCGGATGCCTCGCACTCATTGATGGTGAAGAAGACGGGGATAGGGGTGATGTTCAAACGTGTCATGTTGGCCCTATGCGCGAACTCGTGTCACGGGAGACCCTGCCCTGTCGCTGGTGATTCGGCGTCGCCGCGAGCATGTCGGAGCAGAGCGTCGTGGATGATCTCGTCAAGTGTGCGACGGCCCTCTATGTAGTCCCACGCATCCTGGATGGCCGCTGGCGACGGGGGGGGCAGCCCGGCGAGCCGATTCGACGCGAAAGCCTCGAGGACGCCCCTGCAGCGTTCCTCACGAAAGAATTCTCTTGTCATGGCGAAGGATGGCCGCCCGGAAAGAGAAGCGGCAGAAGAACTTCAGCTGCTGGATCCACGGGAAGCCCCCACTCCTCTCGGATCCGAGCGACCACGCGAATGTCGAGTTCTCCGATGTGCTCGATGGCGTAGGTAGCGAGCGGTGCTGCGAGTCCGGACCGGAAGTCGACAACGTCGTCGAGTCGCCGCCGAATCTCAACCCACTCCTCATGAAGTTGGCCTGTGGAGAATCTCTCACGTCGCCGCAGTGCCTCAAAACGGGTGCGCATCTGACGAAGGTGCAGGTGACCCTCGGAAGAGCTAGCAAGCTCCAACCACTCGTTCATCGACTGTACGTCGTTGTCCGATGCCGAGTCGGGGATGTACTTCGACCACGTCAGCGTGCGCATGAAGGGTCTGCGTTCACGTTCCAGCAGATGGCGGCCGGAAGTCGTTAGTTCATCGTCGACCCAGAGCAGCGGTCGTCCTGCGTACGCGCCGCGGCCGAGCTGGCTGGCCTTCCATTCCGCTTCGGTCGTATGGAAGCGTCCGTCGTTGACTGCAGCTACTGGGAGTTCGGGGAGGTCGAGCGCCGGAGCGAAGTACCTGTTGGCGTGCTCCTGATACCGGCTCGCCCACACGACTTCGACATCGCGCGCGACAAGACTCCGGACCCAGTCCGGGCCCGTTCCACGAAACAACCAGTGCTCGACATACTGCCCGTAGTCGTCCCATACCGGCTCGCCGACGAAGCGTGACGGATAGTGCTCGCGCCGGAAAGTGATCTGCGCGTTGGTGCCGGACAGCAGCCGTGCGTCGATGTTCGGAGGGATGCGAAACCCCAGCAAGCCGGTTACCTCGATAGCAACGACGGGGCGGAAGAGGTTGGCTGCGGTCATTGCGTTTTCGCCGCCTGCCACGCGCGGGCGTGCTCACGAAACACTCGTCCTACGCGGAGGCTCCGGGTCACACGAGGGTCCCAGCTGATCCAACCCCTCCGCTTCCACTGGATAGCGACGTGAAGCCGATAGGAGCCCCGGATGGACCTGCGTGTCAGCCAGTCCAGGTTCGGCGGCCACTCAGGATGTAGGGCGCCGACTTCGAAGAGTTCGTGGAACAACTCCGAGAAGGTCGGCCCCTGACCCGTGCGGCGACGTACACGTGAGATGAAGATGCCCGCGGCTCGGCCGTACTGGTCGGCCGCCGCATCGCTCGTGAGCACGTCGAAGCGCTCGACCCAAGCCGCGGGCGGATCGCCATCGGTGGCACGCCACCAGATTGGTCGCGAATCGGCTGCCGGTACTCCACAGTCCGGGCCGACCTCGCTGGTGGCCGAGCTTGAGTCCGTGGTCATTTAGCTCCTCATTTCGGACGCGCCGGCGGGTACGCAGCGCTCAGTCGTGGTCATCGTGCGTGAGTCGGCGGCGGCGGAAGGAAGCGATGCGCAGTCGGCAGGAGACTGCGCGTTGGGTATCGGCGAGGTGTGCCACCAAGTCGGGATGCCCTTTGGCCCCAGCTCCTCTCCGAGCTGCTCGATGACGAGCTCTAGAAGGACGGCACCGGAGACGTTCGCTCGCCGTGCGATCTCCTCGAACTGCTCCTTGTAGTTTGCGTCCACCACGTAACTCACCCTCACCGGAGATGTCCGTGTTCCCCGTGGCAACCGGGCGACCCCACGCGCTTGGTCTTGGGCTCCAGGGTGAGGGCGCCCGTGCGCGGTTCCGGCCCGCCGCCGTTCGGACGCTGTGGTTGCTCACCGGCATAGGGGCGTGCGTGCTCGCCCTCCGGCAACGGAGCATGTCCGGGAACTCCCAGTGCATGGGCAGTCACGGCGACCATGAAGTCTCCGAATGACATGTCTCGCGCACGAGCGAGCTCCTTGATGAGCTCCGCGAACTCCCGGTTCGGCTTCGCGGCAACCTGCGCGCGATCTCCTTTGCTTGGCCGCCCAACCACTTCGCCTCATCTCCTAGATGCCGATACTCGCCGCGCCGGCGGGGGCCGCCCCTGCTTGGGCGCCCAAGACGACAGACATCAGGGACGCGCACTCCCACTTCAGTGCGCGACTGACTGCCGAGTAGGCCAGCACATCGGCGCTCACCATCGCTCAGGAGTGTAGGGACTCTCTTGTCTGCCCGATGCGTACACCCGGTCGCACTCAGCCAAGGGTTCGCCGATGAGCCCGTTGGAGTGCTTGTGAAGGAGGTCGAGGTTGTGGCGGGCGCTTCCCTCGTAAGGAGGGACTTGCGGCCCTTCGAGCGCAGCCCTCTCCTTCCACTTCCTTTCCTTCCGCCGCATCCACTTCGCGAGGCTCCGCTCCACCACATCGACATGCTCGGACCGAGACGGTAGCCTGCCGTGCGCCATGACGAACTCCCGCAGTTGCTCGAGACGGGGCAAGTTCACCGGCGAGGGCTTCCCGCTCCCCCAGTCCCACCCCGGCATCGCGTTGAGCACGCGTCGCCTGGCATCGTCGCGCTTCTCCTTCGGGATGCGACCGCCCGTGATGCCCTCCTGCGTCTTCCCGATGCGTACACGCTGCGTGTCGACCCAGCGCGCGAGGCGCCGTGGTTCGTCGCCCTTGCGCGGCATCCGACCGTGCTCGGCGATGAAGTCGTGCAGGCGCTGCGCGTTGTCAGCCCACGTCTGGTCCGTCGGTGAGGGGTAGGCGAGCCGGTAGGAGGCGAGCGCTTTGTCGAATGGGGTCTTGGTGCTGTCATCCATGACCTGTTCATGCGCGGTCTTCCCCGTCCCGGTGCGTCACTCCCGGCCGCGACCCACGGCGGGGCCGAAGATGAGGTTGTGACCGACCGCGCAGTCAGCCCCATCGCCGAGATCTATCCACTGATGGGGCAGGCGGAGCTGGCGGAGCTGGCAGATTCGATACACCGCAATGGCCTGCGCGAGCCCATCGTGACCCGCCAGGACGGAACGGTCCTCGATGGCCGGAATCGGCTTCGAGCGTGCGAGATCGCAAGAGTCACACCGAGGTTCGTCGAGTTCGCGGGCACGGATCGCGAGGCGCTCGAGTTCGTGGTGGACACGAACTCGCACCGCCGCCACCTCAGCGAGAGCGCCCGCGCACTCGTGGCGGCCAGGCTCGCAACGTTCACCCACGGAGGGCGCCGCGATGGCAACGCTGCCGCGCTCCTCACCCAACGCGACGCCGCCGAGCGACTGGGCATCAGTGAACGGTCTGTGCGGGACGGGAAGGTCGTCATCGACCATGCGCCCGAGGAGTTGGTCGATGACGTCCAGCGCGGCCTGATTGCGGTACGCGCGGCGGCCGAACTCATCCGCGCCGCCGGCAAGGATAAGGTCCTCGTCGCGGAGTACCACCGGCTTCGCCGTGCCAGCGGCTCCACCGAGTGGTACACCCCACCCCACGTGCTCAACCTCGTAACGGAACTCTTCGGTGAGATCGACTTAGATCCCGCATCCAACGAAGGCGAGCCGTGGGTCATGGCGCGGGCTCACTTCACACGGGCCGATGACGGGCTGTCACGAGGGTGGAACGGGAGAGTCTTCCTGAATCCGCCATGGGACTCGCAGGGCTCCCCCGGCCAATGGGTCGCGAAGCTCGTCGACGAGTACACGGCCGGTCGCGTCACGGAAGCGATCTGCCTACTTCCAGCGCGCGTGAACACCGCGTGGATGGATCGACTCGCCCCCTACGCTCGCTGCTTCGTTCGGGGACGGCTTCGGTTCGGCGACGCCACCGGCGACGCGCCCTTCCCCGTCGTTCTCGTGTACCTCGGCGCCCGCATCCAGGAATTCGTCGACGTCTTCGGTGGCCTCGGCTCCTGCTACAGGCAGATACTTCCGTCACCCGCGACGGTGTAGCCGAGCAACGCGAGGACTCGGATGTCCGGTCGCGGAGACGCACCAGCGAGCGGCGCATGTGCCGCTTGCCCCGCACCACGCAGGCAGACGCCTCGCGCCTCGTCGTCTTGGCGACCGGAGGTGTGCGGTGGCCATGATTCGAATCAGGGCCGCGCATGTCTGGTTGGCGGGAGCGAGAGGCCCCCGCGAAGCCCTCACCACCACACCCTTGAGGAATCCAAACATGAGCACTCAGTTGAACCAGCCGGCGGGTCTGACCCATTCAACGCCCGCGCGCAGCTGGATCCGTTCCGAACTGCTGACGGCGGCCGCTAGCGTCGCGGTTACGCATAACGTCCGCGGGGAACATTCCCTCGCCGAGGAAGCAAGCTACGCGCTCGGCTTCACCGCCAGGCTGGCCAGCGACCTCACCGGTGTGCCGGCAATCGTCCACTACTCCCTTCCAGCGACCTCAACGCACTTCGACTTAGACCGGCCGCACAGCCTTGCCGAGGTCATCGGGGAGCTCGCGTTCACTGCCGCCGACGACCACGACCATGAGCAGGGCGAGCTGATTCGCCTCGTTGGGCTTGAGGACGCAGTTCGACTGAGGGACATCGCGATGCGGGACTTGGAGTGAACGCGACCAGCGATGGTAGGCCTCTCCCCGCGGCGGCAGGCTATGTGACCTTCATGAGCTTCGCGATACTTCTGGGCATTGCCTTGCAGGCGGACTCGATTTTTTCCCACCAGCGAGATTCGGAGTTGCTGAATGTCTTCCCCCACTGGTTGGTGTTGCTCGTCGCATGAGTGAGAAATAGACCCTTCCGCGCCCTCGAGAGCATCACGAGCAGAACGCGTTGCTCCTCCTCGATTGCCGCCACGGTGACCGACCTACCCCCGGGCACATGACCTTCCTCAAGCCCCATCACGACGACCCAGTCGAACTGTTGCCCCTTCCCGACGTGCGCATTTAGCACGTGCACACCGGGAGCGATGGAAGCGACGACGGTGTGGTCACGGAGGCGACTCATGAGCGTACGCACGGTAACGTCGTCACCTGCGTAGTCCATTAGCTGGTCACAAGCGTCGGACACCTCCTTCAGCGTGTCGATGTCCGACCGTTGAAGCGAGTCGCTCACGCGACTGCGAAGCTCCGCTACCTGGTCAACGAAGTCCTGCTCGATGTCAACGTGTCGCGCGTGAAGCTTCAACAGCCGCGCGACTCGCGGTGTATCGAGCGAGATATCCCAGAACTGAGGGTGGTGCCTTGCGCGCTCATACGCACGGTCCAGAGCGCCACGCCTATAGGCGGCCCGGCAGATAACACCAATGGTGTCCTGCGGAAATCTGGATGCGAGGTCATCGGTGAGGGACACGATGCCGTCGGCCTCCTCGACGTCACTGGCGTATGCAGCGGCATACGCATGACCGCCCTTGCTCCACGCGTCTGGGTCAACTGCGGTTAAGGCGGCGCAGCCTAGCGAGGAAGACACCGCATTGACCACGTCGAGGACTGCCGGCGAAGACCGAAAGGACACGTCGAGGTCAACGACTTCGTCGGCGCGGGACCTGAGGTCCGCATGAACCTCCGTCGGCTGAGCGCCCGCCCAGGTGAAGATTCCCTGGTACGGGTCTCCAACGAACGTCGCCTTACGTGCGCACAATGCCTGTGCGATTTCATACTGCTGCAGGCTGAGGTCCTGGAATTCATCCACAAGCACTGCCCGGAAATGCGACTGAAAGAGCGCGGCAGCGCGTGAATTGCGAAGAATAAGCTGTGCATAGCGTGGCAAGTCGCCGTAGTCGAGGAATCGCTCCTCCTTGCGCTTACGTTCGAAGGCCAGTGCGACGCTCTCGCCCTCTGACTCGAGACCTTCCTCGATCTCGGCATCGGTGTAGGGCTCGCGCTTTAGGAGGCTGAGAACCTCGAACGCTCGACTTGCCCGATCCCTGTTCGAGGTGATGGCCATCATGGTCGAGCGTGTCCAGGCTGGGCGCGGGAACTGATAGCCCGGTTCCAAGCCAACGAGCCGATGGTGCGCGTCGAGTAGGCGCGCGCTAATCTCATGAAAGTTGGCGACGGTGACTCTACTTCGCATGCGCTGCTCGCCAAGTTGACGTACAAGTCGGTGTCGAAGATTGTCGCGCGCGCGGTTGGTGAAGGTCAGAGCAAGTACTTTTCGCCCGTCCTCGACTGCGCCGGACCTGAGGAGGTGTGCGGCGCGCATGGCTAGCACTTCCGTCTTGCCGCATCCGGGTGGAGCGAGGACCATCAGGAGTTCTGCATCGCTCTCGACCGCGCGCACCTGGGCGCCGACCGGGGCCACGATGGTCATCAGGTCGTCCCTCGAAGATAGTTCAGAAGGCCGGAGAGCGCCGGACTCGCCCCTACGACGGCCTCGGTGAGGAATGGAACCACCGCTCTTGCGGCTGGGACCTTGCGTGTGTCGCTGGTTGTCAGGAAGGTCGCCACGGCATCATCCGTTAGCTCGTCGGTACTGCTCGCCCCCGTTGATTGCAGGATCCCCTGCTCCCGGACAGCGCCTCCTGAGATCAGCGCCTCCACCACGGCGCCAGCGCCGAGGGCGCGACAGTACTCGTGCTCGAGATCCTTCTTCGCGATGAAGAATCCGGCCTCGCCAAGCGTCGCGGGCTTGAGCTTCAGAGTCGTTGCCCATGACTGTTCGCGGTCCTCGTCGCAGAGTCCTGCCAGGGCAAGCCCGAATCCCTTCGGGCCGACGACCTTCAGAACATGCTTGAACTTGTCTGCACCATCGAGCGCGAACACCGTGACACCTAGCCGGTCGAGGTTCAGGTCGACCGCCTTTGCCGCCGCTTCGAGGATGATGCGGTCTGCGAGGCCCTCGACGAACAAGACTCGGCGAGCAGTCAATCCTTCAAGTAGCTGGGGTGACCACCACTGCGCCTGCTCTTTCTCAACCTCGGTAAAACTGGAAGCGCCGAGTTGGTGGACTCGCCGGTCGGGGTCAACGACGAGTACGTGCTTTGGCTCGAAGCGTTGGACGATGTACGGCGAGTGGGTCACGACAAGTCTCTGACGGGGTGACTCGACGAAAAGCGATGCTACGGTTCGCTGGCTGGACGCATGGAGGTGAATCTCCGGCTCATCCACGGCGACGATGTTCGCAGTCGATTGGGCCAAGTCGAAGAACGTGAGCGCCATTAGTTGGCGCATGCCGTCGCTCTGCTCCGCCAGTCCTTTCAGTGCATCACCTTCCCGCAGGAACACTGAGACGTCTTGCAGCGGCTCTTCGCGAGGGTCTGCCTTGGTGCGTAGGACCAGTGAGTCATCTGTGTAGGTCCGCGGCACGGCACGCGAAAGATGGGCAGCGATGTCAGCGCGAAGCGCCGTGAGAGCCGGGCTTGCCGCCAACGTTTCGTTGAACTGCTCGAGCAGCCCGCCCAAGTCGCCAAGCTCCTCTTCCGCGGCCGCGGTCTGAAGCATCGACCTGAGCGGGCTGAACCGGCCTTCCATGTAGTCAGCGCCGCTAGTTCGATTCGCCGGGAGGTAACGCCAACCGATGGTTTGGAGCTGCTCGCGCGAAGGTCCTCGTCGACTGCCCGAGTCGGGGAAGAACCGCTCAATTGTCACGCTCTCGCCGTCGTCATCTGCAACACGTGCCTCCAACTGAATAGCGAGAAAGTCCTCATCCTCGTGCAGCGAAATAGCGAAGGGGAACAGCGCACTCTCGTCTTGCTCTATCCCCTCTAATCGCGCGCTGACGGTCAGCGCGTCCGCCCCTTCCCTTATGTCCGACGCCGTGAGGCTCTGATAGAGCTGCTGGACGGACGCGCCGAGGAGGAGGTTGAGCAGCCGAAGAATGGAGGTCTTTCCGACGTCGTTCGCGCCCACGATGACTAGGTGGTTTCGTATCTCGAAGTCCAAGTCAGAGAGAAGGGCATGACCGGTGATGGTGAGGCGTGTGAGTCGCACAGGTACTCCGGGTGAGCTGGGGGGTGAATGTCGCGAGTCAACCCCATTTCTAGCCTGCATCTCGCATCGCAGAATCACGGCGCGCTGCGCGATAGTCGGCCATTCTTCCCGAAACGATCCACTGCCAGGGCCGTTCTCGCGCGGCAGGGTCGGTCGCGTGAACGCCAGACACGGTCAAGGCACCCGTTGCTGCACGGTCAGGACGAGGGGAGCACCCGCCGTCTACCTTCGTAGACTGCACCACGATGATGGGTGCTCCACACTCATCGCGGAGCACCCCATAACGTTGCTAAGCGCTTGTCTCCCACATCTCCTCGAGCACGCGTGCGGTCTCAACATCGACTCGCGGTCGGGTGCTGTAGTGACCTTCGGTGGTCGAGGTGTACTTGTGTCCCAGCAGGGTGCTTGCTGCTTCGGTTCCCATTCGCTTTCGCGTCTGAGTCGCCGCACTGCGGCGCATGAGCTTGAACGTCACCTGGTGGGCGTTCAGCTCCACTTCCCGCATCCACTCCTGGCCCTCGACGGACTTTCGCCAGGCCTTGATGAGCCGATTCGGGTTTCCGTCGGGCTCGCCGCTTCGGGTGCCGAAGAGAAGTCCTCGAGGCCCGACGCGAGACGCCAGCTCACCTAGCGTCAGCGCAACCGGGGTCGGAAGGGGGATAACCCGCTCCTGGTCCGCGTGCTTGGGGATGGGCTGACGCGTGAGTCGACCTTCGACCTCGACGATGGTGCCGTTGACATCGACCATGGGCTGACCGTCTTCGAGGAAGATGTCGACGGGCCGGATGGCAAGCACTTCACCGATGCGGAGAGACGTACCCATCGAGACATCGAGGATGCCGAGGAGCTTGCGCCAGTCGCTCCGACGGCGCGGGTGCTCACCCCAGCTCTGGATGCTTTTGCGCATCGCGCCGAACTGCTCCTTCGTGAGACTCGGCTGAACTCGAGTGGCGCTGCGATAAGCGGGCGCCTTCACGAGCGGGTCGTGGCTCATCGCCTCTCGGGATATGGCGGTATCGAAAGCACCACGAAGGACCATACGGAACGCGCGACCGCGCGCGGCACCGCGCTTGATAACGAGTTGCTCCAGGTAGGGCAGGATGACGCGTGCGCGCGCCTCGTGCAGAGGCAGGGCCCCCAGCGCCTTCTTGACCGAGCGAGAGCTCGACACGTACTTCTCGTAGCTCTGCGGCTTGAGCATTCCTGCCGACACCGCCGCTTGCCTGTTGACGAGCCAAGCGTCGATGGCCATGGCGATGGTGGAGTTCTCTGTCAGCTGCGCGTCAGCGAAGAACGTGAGCTCTCGAAACGCCCTGTCGAGGGCCTCCGTCGCTTCCTCTGGGGTCGCACCCTTGCCCGTCAGGTCGAGTGGCTCGCCGCCAAGGGTCCGCCCGCTCGCTCGGGCCTGCCAGGTGCTCCCGCGGAGTCGCAGCGAGACCTTGCCGTGCGTCCCCGGTTCAAGCTGCGGCCGTGCCACGGCGAGCTCCCTTGATGAACGTTTCGATGGCGGAGAGCTCGTATCGAACGGTGCGGTATCCGAGCTTGAGGAAGCTCGGTCCCTGGCTCATCATGCGCCAGTCTTCGAGCGTTCGAGAGCTGACTCCGAGGAGGTGTGCGACCTGGTGCTGGTCGAGCAGAGCCGGCGGGTCGGACGGCCGGTTCGTCATGGATGCTTTTGCAGTCATGCAAACTCTATGCGCGGTGCGATGCGGCGCGTGCGACCACCCCGATAAGTGTCGTAGATCACGGAGCTCGCCCCGTCGAATGAAGCGCCCAGCTCGGAGAGCGAATTGTGGCAACGTCTGGCGAATGGTGGCGAGGTCGAGCCCGTGCCGCCACTAGGGTTTTCGCGTGACCGCCGATTCACCCACCAAGCCAACAGCGAAGCGAAACCCGTTGGGCTTCGGCGGTGCGACCTTTCTCGTCGTCGCTGCAGCCTCCACGGTGACTCAGATGATTGCCGTCGCGAGCTTGGGGCTGCCCGTCGCTCTCGAGTGGTCTACTGGCGGCCTCGTTGCACTCGTGGCAGGCATTTGGATGGGCGCACTGTGCAAGAGTTGGGCTTCGTGGCGGCGATGGATATGGCTGCCCGTCGGCATCACGGTCGTCGTGGCCTTCGTGACGGTCAACCTCGTTGTCGGTGGTGCGCGTGCAGAGGCCGAGCGGGTGGCGGAGGAGGAGCATGCCGCGATGTGCGCGCAGGCCCAGACGGACCTCGCTGGCATGCAGACCTCGCATTCCACACTCCTGGACCAGGTCTGGGCAGCAGGCGGCGGCGCAGCGGGAGCGCGGCCTGCGGCCTGGGTGCCGATTCAGGGCGAAGGTGGTGGCTGGCGAGAGGCTCTGACCGAGGGAGAAGGCGGCTCATGGCGAGACATCGCTCGCGAAGGCGGTGCGTACGTGCCGCCCGGCGCGACCGAGATGTGGTCGGTCTATTTGCAAGCCGGCGGTCCCCAGCTCGAGTCCGACCTCGCAGATTTCGAGGCTGCTTATGCGGCGGAGTGCACGGCGACCGAGTAGTTCGTCGCGCTGTCGGCGCTCGCCGCTACCCTGAGCGCATGCCGGACGTCCCACAGCCCAAAGCCTTCATCAGCCACGCCAGCGAGGACAAGGACTCCTTCGTCGTCGAGTTCGCAACGAAGCTTCGTCTTGCAGGTGTCGATGCGTGGGTAGACGAGTGGGAGATCCGCGCCGGGGACTCACTGGTGGACAAGGTCTTCGCTCACGGCATCGAGGGCGCCGACGTGTTCATCGTGGTCCTGTCCGAGACAAGCGCGGGGAAGCCGTGGGTACGCGAAGAGCTCGATGCGGGCGTTGTCCGTCGCATCAATCGAGGGACGCGTCTCATCCCTGTACTCATTGACGACGTGGAGGTGCCGCCCGCATTGCAGCATCTTCGCTGGGTGTCTGTTTCGAAGCTCGGTCTCGAAGGCGCCGTGCAGGACATCGTCGGGACGCTCTTCGGTTCCGACCTCGCTCCCCCGCTCGGGTCGCCTCCGGCTTACTCTCGTCGCGCGCCGAAGATGCTCCCGAACCCGGTGGATGACGCCGTGCTGAACGCCGCCGCCGACCTGATCCTGGAGCGTGGCGCTGGCGGTTTCGGCGCAACTCAGCTGCTGGAGAGACTTTCCGATCTGGACCTCTCCACGGCGCTCGTCGAGGAGGCCATCGCGTCGCTTGCCGAGCAGGGTCTTGTGGAGGTGTCGAGGAGCTTCGGCGGGTCGACCATCATGCGTTTCCGCGCTCAGACCTGGCTCGCTTTGCTGAAGGCTCGTGGGGTCGATGTGAACGCGCTGCTCGACCAGCTGCTCGCGCTCCTCGTGAATACCAACCAGACTCGCGGGTTCGACGAAGACAGAGAGACCGTGCACGCGCTCGTGACCGTTCTCGAGTACGACGGACTCATCGGACGGGTGACGTGGACTATCAGCGGCACCGCGCACGCGCAGGCAACGGTTGCCGGGCAGCGTCGGGCACGAGAGCTCTGACAGCGAGAGATTCGCGGGTCGGCGTCGTGTCGCGAGCCGTGTAGACGCGATCTACTAGAGTGCTCTCGTGGTGGGATATGGCCGCGTTGTCGGCGGGGATTACAGGGGCGCGACGATCTCGACGCCGGTCGGTAGCACGCTCGTCGTTCAGGCGGGTTTGAAGATGCGGCGCCTGCTGCCGGAGAACATCGCCGAGTGGGAAGAGCTGCCAACCGACAGCAAGGGCAACCCCCTCGGCGCCGTCGGTCAGGCTGTGGTCGGCGCAGTTCTTCCGGGCCAGTTCGGCAAGGCCGCATCCGCCGCGTTTGGGGCGACCGTCGACGCGATGGGGCCGTCGCACACTGTCCGCGTTGACTGGGCCGACGGCAAGCAGTCGCTCTTCAAGCTTCCCGACTCAATGTTCAAGCATTTCGCGATGGTGCTCGATGCTCAGCGCGTGTATTCGGAGCCGGTCCCTGTTGAAGTCGTGCCCGTGGTCGAGGACAAGCCGACAATCACTGACAAAGCATTCGACCTAGTCTCCGGGATCGTCAAGGACCGCTTCCCGTCGAAGTCGGCCGCTGCAGCTAGCCCAGCACCGGAGCTGACGGCTGCTCCCGAGGTTGCTCCGGCACCGCAACTGGACGTCGTCGAGCAGCTGCACAAGCTCGCATCGCTTCGGGACGCCGGCATCCTGACCGACGACGAATTTGCGACGAAGAAGTCCGAGCTGCTCGCCCGTTTGTAGCTCCCGCACGCGTAAACACGATGACCAAATCGATGGATAAGGGGTAAGCGCGCTCCATCCTCGAGTTCGACGTGTTGCGACGCGTCATCGTGCGGTCGGTGAAGGTAGCGGTCTCAGGTGTTCTGGGCGCTCTTGCGATCCTGACGGTCGCGAACTGGGCGCTGCTTGTTTTCGAACCGCCGAGCATCTCCGTCTCAGACCTCTTCGTGGCGGCGCTCCCCTTCTCCCACACAGTCGACCCAGTTTTGCCGACGTTGATTACAGCGCTGCTTGCCCTCGCGGTCGTAAAGGCGAGCCGGTTTGCGCCTGGCTTCGTTGTGGGCACCGCGCTCCACTGCGGTCTCCTCGGTAGTACATGGGCAGTGCTGTGTGCCGTCGCTCTTCTCGCGCCGCACGACTCGGACGACGCGGTGCTGGACAGTCTCGTCGCCGGCGTCGGGCTCGGCGTGGTCGTCATCGCAGTCACCGTCGTGCTGACCGAGGTGTTGCCCCTTTCCGCTGACCTTCGAGAGAAGCAGCTTCAAGCGAGTCTTGAGCGTGCCGAGTCGCTACTGACCCGTGCGACTGGCCGGCTGCGAGTCCGAGATGCCAACGGTGTCGCGGCGCTCGTCTTGTTCGGGTGGTTCGGTGCAACCGTTCTGGCTGTACTCACGCCGGTGCTGCTCGCTCATCTCGGCGCCTGGGGCTCGCTTGACTACATGCCGGCGCTGTGGGCAATGACGGCGGCGTTCGGCGCAGTCGTCCTCACGGCGTTTGTTGGCCTGACCGTTGGGTGCCGTTTCGTGCTTGAGCTTTCAGGCTTCCGTGACGAGAGGTCCTTCTGGGCGTTCACGTGATTGCCTTCATCGTCGGCATGGGCGTTGTGCTCGTCGAGGTGATAAACCCGGTTGCGCAGCTAAGTGAGCCCACGAAGGTTATGGGGCTCGTCTCACTGGTCTGGTATCTCGTGCTCGTCGCCAGCACCCTACTTCCGCTTGTCATCCCGCCGCGGAGGTGGGGTTGGCTCGGTCAGGTTGCGACCTCGAGGCGAGTGGATGTGCTGGAGGCCCGCCGCGACCGGCTTCGTCAGGTGAGCGATGCGGCGGTGGTGGACACGACGCCTGAACGCACCCAGCCGCAGGTGACGCCTCGCAGGAGAACCGGATGGTTCGCCATCATTCTGCGACGGGGCACGTGACGAGACCGGATGCCGGCAACTGCGTTCTCAGCGTGCGATAACGTCAGGACGTGTCGATGACGAGCTCCTCTCCCCCGCCGCCGTACGTTCGGTTCTCCCGGAAGCTCCCAGACGACCTTTCAGTCGCTGAGTACGCGGAGATCATGAGCGCCATCAGCGGAGTGTGCGAAGGCGGCGGTTGGCTAATGCCGACTCGCCAGCTCGCCGCCGCCAGCGACATGCGAATCATCGGCGCACGCTACGGAAGTCCGCTCACGGTCGTCGTCGTCGTTGGCGCCGCCTCGTGGGCCGTCTATCAGATAGCGCGGGCCGTCAAGGAGGTCGCAGCGGTGGGAGAAATGATCTCTCGAACCGAACTGAACCGTGTCGAGGCCGATGTACGTATTCGTGAGGTCGAGGCTCTCGAACGGAAGACCGCGAGGGGAGAGGAACTACTCGACGCTCAGATTGCGCTCACGAAGCAGCAGACGGAACGCGAGGCCCAGGAGACAGTCAAAGCCCGACTGGACGCAGACGCGAAGGCAATGGAGAACGTCGCCCTGCGAGATGCGCTCACTGAACGTCGGAAGCTCGCGCGTCAGGGCGTGTACAAGCCGGCCATCTACGCCAGCCTTCGCGCTGGCGACGACCCACATATCCGTGAGCGTCTGAACGATCACATGCACCGACCGCCGCAGAGCGAGCACGACCTCGGCACGACGGAGCGATTTGTGGACGATATGGAGACCGTCATCGTGTACGACCTGAACATCGAGTTCATTGACTCGCCTGAGTGGCCTCCGGCAGACGACGAGGCGTGACCGGCCTCAGGTCTATCGTTCGGCAGCTCACTCGCGCTCGATGACGTTGTTGCGGTAAGTGTCCACGTCACCGATTCCGGTCTCGGCCACCCCACGCGCTGTTGCTCGACCACCCGCGGCGTAGTAGCGGCTTGGGTCGTACACCTTCGTGACGGGGAACCGGGAGCGCTCGAAAGAACTCGTATCGCGTCTGATTGCCGGCCGACCAGAGAGCCGCCCCTTGCCGATATCGCGAAGCTCGGCGAGTCTCGCACGCGCCGGGTTCCGCACTCGTCGGCCGAGCACGAGCGCCGCAATCAGACCGCCGAACAGCGCAACACCCGATGCGACGGTCAGGGCGATGAGCCATCCCCCTGCCGCTCCTTCGACTCGTCCCCACGTTGCGATGAAGAATCCCGCGCTCACCGCGAACATGGCGCCCGCCAAGGAGGACCCGATGGCGACGGCTCGCTTTTCGACCGGAAGCCAGGCCGTTCCGACAGTATCTTCTAGAGCGTCGTACTCATCGCGCTCCTCGTCGGTAAGGGCGCGACGCTGCAGAAGGTACCGGTCACGCACGCTGAGCTCCGCCATGAGTCGCCCTCTCTCTCCTCAGGCGAATGGTATCGAGCGGCGTGCCACGTGGGTGGGACTGAGTAGCTGGGTGACGTCGTCGCGCGAGGCTCGCGGCCGAGGAGCGATGTGGACGAGACCAATCCATTGCCGAGGTTGACGCACTTGCGGACCGCCTTGTGGCCGCAACCAAATGGGACACTGCGCGGCAAGCTCGTGCCGAACCAAGTGCCTGAGAAGGCTGCCAAGCAGAGTCTCGAAGATCTGCGCGCCGTTGCAGCCCAACTCACCACTTCCCCGCGTCTCGCTCTCGATGTGCTCGCAGACCTGACGGTAGATGTCGGTCGCCGCGCCGCAAGGGAAATGCGCGCTGGCGACGAATCGCTCGTCCACACTGCCGTCGGCCGCCGGTTCACGGCTGACAAGGTCGGCAACTTCTTCGTGATGAGAACGGTCGGGTCTGTCACCGTCCAGTCGGGCGGGACCGATGACGAGAAGGGGACCGCGACCGCGCAGTTTCAGAGCACCTATGGAGAGGTCGCGGTGCGACAGCCAGCTGAGCTTGTCCGAGGGGCAATGTAGGTGGCGTTTCGCTTCGCGGCGCTCGAGCTGGCCGAGGAGGTTCTTGAAGCGGGTCGGTCAGTGGACCCGAACCTCACTCCGCTCCAACTTTCGAAGCGGTTCATGGTGCGCGCGACGGGGACGCCGGCAGACGAGCTTATCTTCATCGAGTCCCGACAGCCGCCGAGGCACAGTGCCTGTGGCAAGCTCATCGAGCCATGTGCGTCGACGTCGACGAAGTCCTGACGTGCCAGCATGCCGGCGGTTGGTAGGGGGAGGACACGGGACGTCTTGCTGCCATTGCAGTCGGCACACAAATGGGTGAGCTCAGACCGAACGGCGTGCGGGGTGAATCTCCCGTGTGCTATCGGCTCAGCCCAGCCAGCGCATCTGTCAGTTCCTGAGATGTCCAGTGCGACTACGCGAGTGAAGTCGGCGAAGTCCCGGCAAGATGAGTTGCATGACTACGCAGCAGTTCGACGAAGGTGTTCAGGCCGTAATCGCTGCGTCGAGGCCAGCCCCCGATGTTGAGCTGGCGCGTGAGGCTGGGGAGCTCATTGGCCACATGCTGGGCGACGGGCGGTCGATTCTGGACCCAAGCACGACGATTTGGACGGCTGAGGCAGCGGAGGAGCTCCGCGCCAGAATCGGCGACAACCCCCTCGTCGGCGACGACCAGGGCCAGTGGGACAAACTCGACCTACAGCTTCAGGGCGCACCCCGCGCTGTGGTGCTCCTCGCAGCGGAGCTCGTGTTCCTCCGCGAGCACCCTCTGCGTTCAGCGCTGCCCGAAACGCGCAGAGCGCACGTTGAGAGAGTCTTGTCGCACCTAGAGACGGCGACGACCATCCCCGACTCGATGTCGAACTGGCTTGCTCGTCCCGCAGGCACAGCCGGCTTCGAGCCGGGGTCCTGGTACAACGGCGCGCTATGGCGACACATCATTTGGGCGGCCACTTTCGTGCGCCACTGGAGCAGTCTTCCTGAGGGTGAGCGCACGGCAGCGCGGACCGACCCGTGGGAGTTGCAGAAGGTCATGCTTGCCTCCGGAAAAGACCGGTCCGACATCCGCAACGCTATGCAGTTCCTCATTCGACCGGACGAGTTCGAGCCAATCTCCTCTGCAGGAATGAAGTCGAAGATTCGCGATGCGCTCGCAGTGCGTATTGGCGGACCCTCCGGTGGCGACCCGGTGTCGATTGACCGCGACCTCCTGGCGATTCGCGCCGAGCTGGCTCCAGAGATTGGCGAACCGTTCCACTTCTGGAGACCCGATGTGGCGGAGCTCTGGGATTCATCGACCGTCGGCCCCGCAACGGACTCGTCAAAGGCTGCCGCGCTGGGCGAGCCGCGACCACGCCATTACTGGCTGTACTCCCCTGGCGCGCAGGCGTCGGAATGGGCGGAGTTCTCGGTGAACGACATCATGGCGATTGGCTGGGATTCGCTACACGACCTGTCTACCTACCCAAGCCGTGAGTCGATTCGGCAAGTGCTCGACCCCGAGGGGACGGGCGGGTCGATGAAGAATGGCGTGCTTGCCCTATGGCAGTTTCAGAACGAAATGGCGGTCGGTGACATCGTGTACGCCAAACGCGGACGACGTGAGATTGTCGGCCGCGGCGAAGTGACCTCAACGGCCCGCTTTGAGCCGGACCGAGCTTCGTTTCGACACGTCCGCTCGGTGAACTGGACTGATGTCGGGGTTTGGGAGCACCCGGGAGACGCAGCTACCAAGACGCTCACTGACATCACAACCTTTCACGACTATGTCGGCAGGCTCGAAGCGCTCTTCACCGACGATGCGGAGCCCGACGTCCCCATACCGTCGACGCCCGTCCCTGGCTACGACAAGGGGGCGTTCCTCAGCGAGGTCTACATTTCCGCGGAACGGTACGAGCGACTGAGCGCCTTGCTCTCGCGGAAGAAGAACGTCATCCTCGCCGGACCTCCGGGGGTGGGGAAGACGTACGCCGCCAAGCGACTGGCCTATTCGATGATGGGAGCGAAAGACCCGAGCCGCGTCATGATGGTCCAGTTTCACCAGAGTTACTCGTATGAGGACTTCATGATGGGCTACCGGCCGACCGAGTCAGGTGGCTTCGTGCTAACCGAGGGACCGTTCTACCGATTCTGTGACACGGCCCGCGCGGACGACCCGGACCGGCCGTACTTCTTCATCGTGGACGAAATCAATCGCGGCAACATTTCCAAGATTTTCGGCGAACTGTTGATGCTAATCGAAGCGGACAAGCGCGGTCAGGAGCTTCGCCTCCTGTACAAGAACGAGACGTTCTCCGTCCCCCCAAATGTCCACATCATCGGCATGATGAACACCGCCGACCGCAGCCTCGCCGTCCTCGACTACGCACTTCGCCGACGTTTCGGCTTCTTCGAGATGAGCCCTGGCTTCGATTCCGCCGGGTTCTCGCGGTGGCAGCAGGAGGTTGACAGCCCAACGCTGGACGCCCTCGTGGCAGTCGTCGCCGACCTCAACACGGTGATAGCCGACGACCCAGCCCTTGGTCAGGGGTTCGCCATCGGACACAGCTATCTCTCCCGGTCCATCGGAACTGATGACGACGGCTGGTTGTTCTCCGTCGTGGAGGAGGAGCTCATTCCATTACTCGACGAGTATTGGTTCGACGAGCCCGGCAGAGCCGAAGAGTGGTCGGGAAGACTACGAGCCGCCATCGCATGACCGACCGGTCCATCGCCATCCGCAACGTGTACGTCATGCTGGCGTACGCGTTTCGAGGGATGCACAGCGATGGCACCGACCGAATCGCAGCCGAACGCTTCGACCACCTTCAGGACCTACTTGCAGAGATACTTGTGCGCGGCGTTGGAAAGCAGGTGAAACGTGGTCTGCACCGCGACTATCTGGAGCGGAGTGACGCACTGGCAACGGTGCGTGGCCGCATCGACATCACGAGGACTATCGCGACCCGTTCGATGACCAAGGGACGACTTGCCTGCGAGTTCGATGAGTATGAGCCGGACACGCCACACAACCAGGCTCTGAAGTCCGTTATCGTCCTTCTCCTTCGTCGCGGCGAGATTGCCTCACAGCGCAAAGATGCGCTCCGTCGACTTCTCCCGTACATGGATGCGGTCACGTTGGTATCGCCGAGCTCGGTTCGCTGGAACACACTGCACTATCACCGCGCGAACGCGGATTATCGCCTGCTTCTCGGAGTGTGCGAGCTAGTCGTCAAAGGTCTCCTGCCAACTCATGACTCGGGCGCCGCGAAACTCACTTCGTGGGTATCGGACGACGCGATGAGTAGCCTCTATGAACGCTTCCTTCGCCAATACTTTCGCGTGCACCATCCCGAGCTTTCTCCGGCCGCGTCCGGCATCGCCTGGGACTACGACCAGGAGAACTCGCTCGGCGCCGAGCAGCTCCCGGCGATGCGCACAGACGTCACGCTCCGCGATGGACACCGCAAGCTCATCATCGACGCCAAGTACTACAGTCAGTCAATGCAGACGGGGGCGTGGGGAAAGACGAGCATCCACTCGGCGAACCTCTATCAGCTGCTCGCCTACGTCAAGAACGCCGACGTCGCTGGAGACGGAGAGGTGAGCGGGATGCTGCTGTACGCGCGAACCGACGCGGTCGAACAACCCGACCTCGACATCGTCCTCCAGGGCAACCGGATTATTGCCCGAACGCTTAACCTCAACCAACCGTGGAAGCTTCTCCGAACTCAACTCGAGTACATCGCCGCCTGGTAACACTCCGCGGGGCGCACCCGACGTACCCGGCGAGTGCCATCCTCGTCTTCGCTTGTGAATTCCTCGTGGACCAGTTCAGATGCCCTGGATGCGTAGCCGGAGCCCGACGCAAACGAGGCCCTTCCAACCCCCCTAACGCCCTCATAGGTCAACGGAAGCTAGCGGAAGGCGAGGGCACCGCGCGCGGTGCGGCGCTGCTGGCAGGACGGAGCTGCAAGAGCCCCGGGTAACTCCCGGGGCTTCCTCTTTGGGCTTGTAGGATTGCCGTACTCGCCTCTGTAGCTCAGTGGAAGAGCCACTCCGTCCTAAGGAGAGGGTCGGCGGTTCGAATCCGTCCAGGGGCACCAATCCGATGTGCTGTCCCGGGCTCAACCCGTGCTTCGAGGCGTACGATGCACGGTCATGGACGACCTCGAACGCCAGCGTCTGAAGCGGCGCGGAGCGATTTTTCAAGGCTCAGTGCGGATATGTCCGGACTGCGGACAACCCGCCATGCCATGCACTGTTCGTCTCCGTACCGACGAAATTCTCGAGGAGCCCGGCCTAGTGATGTGGGCTTGTCGCAACTGCGACCAAATGCTGCTGCCGTTCTAGGAGACGGGCCAGGTCGCGACAAGGGAGGTCCGCGGCGCCACTGGCGGACCTCCCCGCTCATCGCGTCAATCCACGGCAGGAGTGAGAGCGCGGAGATGCGGCGTGACTTCGCGACCCAGCCAGCATTGAGTGGGTGTCGGTCGAAGATGTCACAACCCACCTATGCGCGAGCTCGTCTCGAAACCGACGACACGCGACGTCCCTAACGGCGTGATGCCACGGGCTGACTTCACGAAGGGCACTGAGGTCACGAGGTGGGCGCGACCGGCAATTGGACGAGCACCCGTGCGGGTCTCGAACATTGGGAGTTCGATGGACAGTTTTCGACTACTCGATACCGGCGCACACTCGATGGGTCAATCACGAACAGCGGCCCATCTGTCCCGCGCTCTTCCAATCGGAGATTGCGGGTGAGTGAGTCTGATGGCGACTCGGCATCAGACTCCTCGAACCACATCGCGTCTTCAAAGAAGAGCACCACGTTGGTGCCGCCGTGTACTCGAGACGGGTAGGCGATACCGTCCGGTCGGGGGTTCGGCCGCCCATCTAAAGAAGTCCGTCAGCACTTGGGTCGGGGCGCAGTCCACCGGATGTTGGTCGTCAAGGATGACGAGGCGGGTGATGCGGTCGACGTAGAACTGGAACGAGTACAGCCGGTCATCGCCCTGCTGCCACGTGTCGTCGAAGACGCTGCGGGAGTGTGGCACCCCCGCGAGGTCGAGGACTCGAAGAGATCGTCACATCCCAGTCGTCACTGCTCCCGGTCGAGCCGACGGCTGTGGGCGCGTCGCGGGTTCCCTCGGCTGCAGCAGGCGCTTCCGCCGCAGCTGATGTGTCAGGGCCCGAAGGCGGAGTGATGGTGAGGGGAACCGCGCGAAAGGAAATGGCCACGGCGGACTGCTTGTCGTTCAGACACCGCGACCACCGCCGACGGTCCTTGCCGCCTCGGCGAATTGACCAGGACCGGCCTAGCCGGAGAAGGAAGACCACCATGACCTACCCAGGCCCCGCCCCCACATCTGAGGGCAAGAACCTGCACAACAAGCTCCTCGTCAAGACCCAACTCCGGGACTTCGCAGGTGGAGCTCGAACGTCCGCGGCTCTGACTGACCGCACAAAGACCCCCACCTCACCGGTTGGGGGTCTTTTGGCGTTTCGCGCGCCGCCACGAACTGTCTGAGGATGCGGCTAACCTCGACGGGTGCAGACAATCGGAGACGCCCACATCTACCGGGGCGATGTGATGGACGCCTACGCGCAGTGGCCCACACCCGCAGCAATCTACTCGGATGGCGCGTACGGAGTCGGTGGCTTCCCGGGAGACCCCCGCACTCCGGAGGGGCTCGGCGACTGGTACCGCCCGCACATTGAGGCCTGGAGCCGTGGTGCCTCGCTTGCCACGACGCTCTGGTTCTGGAATACGGAAGTCGGGTGGGCAAACGTCCACCCGGTACTCATCGCCAACGGCTGGTCGTTCGAGTTCCTCAACACCTGGAACAAGGGAATCGGCCACGTTGCGGGCAATGTCAACGGCCGAACTATTCGTCGTTTCCCGGTCGTCACTGAGGTGTGCGCCTTCTACACCCGCACTCCTGCGCTCCCGCTCACGCCGGGTGGCGACGATGTAGTGCACATGAAGGAGTGGCTCCTCCGAGAATGGAAGCGCACGGGTCTGCCCGTCTACAAGGCGAACGAGGCCGCCGGCGTCAAGAACGCAGCGACGCGCAAGTATCTGGACCAGGGCTGGCTCTGGTACTTCCCGCCGGCAGAAGTGATGGAGAAGTTCGTCGCCTATGCGAACGAGAACGGAAACCCAGACGGTGCTCCGTACTTCTCGCTGGACGGCAAGCGGCCTGTCACCGCGACGGAGTGGGCCTCGCTTCGTTCCGTTTGGAATCACGAGCACGGGGTAACGAACGTGTGGGACCGACCTGCACTTCGCTCCGGTGAACGCTTCAAGGGCTCGGGAATCCGTAGCGCCCCGCGAACCTACAATCCATCGGCGTCGAGCTCTACCCACCTGAACCAGAAGCCGCTGGACCTATCCCGGCGAATCATCGGGGCATCGACCTCGCCCGGCGATGTCGTATGGGAGCCGTTCGGTGGACTAGCCACAGGGTCGGTTGCCGCCATCGAGCTTGGCCGGCAGGCCTACGTGGCGGAGCAGGTCGAGCACTTCGCCGACCTGGCCGAGGAACGCCTGTCAACCGTCGCGCCCGGCCTCTGGGGTTCAGAGCTCGTCGTAGATGGCCTGGATAACGTCAGCGGCTCGCCGGTGAGTGATGCTGCCCTCGGCGGTGTTCAGGTCACGAACTAGCCGTGTCCATGCGGCGACGGAACGGTCGCCGTGCTGCAGCGCCAAGACGGTCGACTTGAACTCCTCGAGCGCCTCATGCTCGATGCGGTCAATCTTCGCGAAGTTCGTGTCGAGGCGATAGCTATACGCACCCATCATCTGAGCGGCCCAGTCTTGCGTAGCTGCCTCATAGGGGTATGCCATCCCCCAGTTTCCCGCGCGGGTATCACGATTAGCCGAGGCAATGCGGCTCGGGTCGGTCTCCTGGAGCCGATAGCCGGCGACGTTGGACTGTTGCAGATTTCGCGTGCGCGCAGACGTGTCTCTCGGCTCGACAGTGAGGTACTGCGGGGGTTGCCAGTAATGACGGTCCCGAGCCTCCGCGAACGAGATTCCCGAGTCGGTGAAGGTTCCCAGAATCTGAGGGGTGCCGTAAACGATGTGCGACATCGACCATGCGATGACCACAACGCGAACGTTGCGGCTGAGCAGTAGGTTCACAGACTCACGGAATCGACCGGTGAGTTCGGTCGAGTGCACGTACCATGCCTTGACCTCGTAACCGTCCCCGGTAGGCATACCGTCTGGACCAACCAGCACGGCGTCAGGGAACCCCGGGTCCTGACGCATCCATGAGTAGCCGTGAGCGGCGCCATCACTGAGGGCCTTGACGATTCTCGCCTCCAACAAGTTCCCAATCATCGGGGAAAGCTTCGAGACGATTTGACCGAGGAACGGCGCTTCGGACGCGTCCAGCGAGTTGATGGTGATGGACTCAATGGTCTCGCCTACCAGCCCGGCAAGCACCTGCTCCGCGCGTTCGATTTCAGCAGCGATGACGTGAGGGTTATGGGGCACGGCCACAGGCTACAGCCGCACGGAACCGCAGCCCGTGCACACCCACCAGCCGCGCGCCGGCTCGAGACGGTGCAAGCAGCTCTCGCAGTTCGGGGTGGCGTCGCTCAGGTCATCCATCCGGAGAGCGTACGCGGGACGGACAGAGTGCTGTCGCGGGCTGTGGATAGTCGACTGCGCATAGCTCCGTCATGGATGCGCCGCACCGCATCCTGGCCATCACGACCACCACGGGCACCTGGGCCATCGACCTCTGGGACCTGCCGTCACGCGGCCCGATGGCACGGTGGAGCGGCGGGGCATCCTCACCGAGAGCACCGGCGCCCGCGTCCGTCCACACTTCTGGGTGGACCCCGACCATCGCGACCGCAGCCGTCTCGGTGTCGGCATCGCGCTCGTACTGTTCAGGCCGGACACGACGGACGACCCGCCAACCGAGGACATGGGCATCGTGCTCTCCGTCGTGTCGCAGGTGTGACGGCGACGGCCGCGCATAGGGCGGTCATGCTCACGCTCACTCCGCTCTTCGCGCTCGCCGAGCTCACCGTGACTCTCGGGCCGGGCGAGGTCGTGGCGGTCACCTGCGCCGACGACCGCATAAGTCTGTCAGTCGGTCAGGCCTGGGCACTCGCAGCGGCACTCGTCGCGGCGGCATCGCACATCGAACGGAGCACCTCATGAAGAAGCCTCTCATCGCCCTCTGCGGCCTCGGGCTCGCCGCCCTCACACTCCAAAACCGCTTCCAGCCCGGGAACGCCGGCAGAGCAGGCCGTGAGCGTCGTACAGGACTACCTGAACAGCTCCACTGACTCGACCCCGCGCGGGCTCTGTGGCGGTGCGTCCGTCATGACCATCGCGGCCGGGGCGGAGGTCATCGAGGGCGGGGTGGAGGACCTCTGCACCGGCACATTCATCGTCGCCTTCTCGCAGACAGACGACCCGCGGTCGAGGCATGCCTACGTCACGGTGGCAGATGAGGGGGCGTGCGTGCAGTCGTCGACGGCCTGGTAGTCGGGCCGAGGCTTGTGAGCCCTCTCGCGGTTGGGGAGCGACCGTCTGGCCGTGCCAGGGCGTGCCTGCGTCGCTCATCCCCAAATCCCCTCGAGCAGTCGGGCCGTCGCCGCGTCCACGACGGGCAGACCGGCGTAGTGCCTCTCCGTCGTCGCCGCGTCAGCGTGACCGAGCAGCGCCTGGGCGGCCTCGAGGCCGGCGCTGCCGCGGACATGCGAGGCAGCCGAACGACGCAGCAACTTGAACGTGACGTCGCGAGTCGCAATGCCCACGCTCTGCATCCAGGCCTGGCCCTCGGGGCTCGACCGCCATGTCCTTAGCAGTCGGTCGGGGTTGCCATCGGGCTCACCGGTGGACGTACCGAAAAGCAGCGCGGCGGGGCCAGCAGCACGAGCAGCCACCGCCCGCAGCGCGTCGGCCGTAGGGCCGGGCAGGGGGATATGTCGCTCCTGTCCGCGGCGCTTAGGGACGTCCTGGATGATGAGCCGGCCGCCGACCTCGACGACGGTACGTGTAACGACCATGGCGGGCGGAGAGCCCCCGAGGCTCAAGTCGCACGGACGCAGCGCACCGACCTCCCCGATACGGAGAGACGAGCCGACGATGACCGAGCACAGCGCGACGAGCCGACGCCAGTCTGCACGCACCGCCGGGCGCCGACCCCAGGTCTCGATGCTCGCCATCATCGACTGCCACTGCGCCGGGGTGAGGTGCGCGAGCGTCTGCTCGGGCGCCGACAGCGACATCGACTCCGAGAGCGGGTTGTGCTCGATGGCCTCGCGTTGGACGGCGAGGGCGAACGACCGCCGCAGCACGAACTGCACGCCGCGCGCGTAGGGGACGCCCCGGCCTACGACGAGGTTCTCGATGATGGGCTCGATGAGCCGCGGCCGCGCGAGGTGCAGCGGGACGGCCCCGACCGCATCACGGGCGCCCCTGGCCTTAGCGGCGTACGTCTCGTACGACTGCCGACGCAGCGAGCCGCCAGCGGCCCGTGCTTGTTGCGTGGCGAGCCAGGCGTCGATGGCGTCACCCACCGTTGAGGTAGGGCTGAGCGCCCCGGCACCCATGACGACGGCCGCGGCGAATGCCCGCTCGATGGCGTCACGAGCCTTGCGCTCCGTCTCTCCCGTAGCCGTGAGAGGGATGAGCGCCCCGCCGTGCGTGCGAGCATTGGCCCGCGCCTGCCAGCGGCCGGCACGCTCGCGGAGACTCACCTTGCCCATCGTGCCCGGCGCGAGTTGTGGCCTAGCCATCAGGCGGCCCTCCGCGTGCGCAGCCAGCGCGTGAGCGCGGCCGCGTCGTAGCGCAGCACCTTGTGCGACAGCTTGAGGTACGGCGGCCCGTCGCCTGTCACCCGCCAGTCCTCGAGGGCACGAGGGCTGACGGCGAGGATGTCGGCCACCTGCGCCTGGGTGAGCAGTTCGGGCATGGAGGACGGCCGGGCCGTCTCGGGAGCAATCGTGGTCATGCGGTACTTATGCGCAGTGTCCACATAACTCCGGCGACAAGCGGGAGCATCCCGTAGCAGCACCATCGCGAACCCTTGAGACGTGTGCCATCGCAGGTTACGTGGCCGTTTTGTGGACGAGGTGAGGGGAAATCACGCCGCCGCATACCGACCAGGCTATATGGGAAAGGCCCGACATCCGCGTCGTTCTGCGGATGTCGGGCCTTCTGGTCCGTGCACCCCCTGGGACTTGAACCCAGAACCCACTGATTAAGAGTCAGTTGCTCTGCCGATTGAGCTAGAGGTGCGTTTCGATCAGGCTGTTCGAGAACTGCCGAACCGAGGGTCAACATTAGCATCACGATCGCGCCGCACGGAAATCGAGGCCGCGACCGCCCCGTATCCTGGTGGGGTGACCTCCCCCGATCGTGTCCGATCCTTTCGCGCGCCCTTCGACGGCGACCTGAGCGCCGATCTCGCCCTCGCGCTGCGGCTGGCTGATGCGGCCGACGCGGCATCCATGTCGCGCTTCGATGCCGCCGACCTCGAGGTCAGCCTCAAGGCCGACGCGAGCCACGTGACGGAGGCCGATCTGGCCACGGAGAAGGCGATCCGGGCGATCCTCGAGTCCGAGAGGCCGGAGGACGGCGTCTTCGGCGAGGAGTTCGGCATCACCGGCGACTCGAGCCGCCAGTGGATCATCGATCCGATCGACGGCACCGCGAACTACCTCAAGGGCATCCCGATGTGGACGGTGCTGATCGCCCTGTCGATCGACGGCGTGCCGCGCGTCGGCGTCGCGAGCCAGCCCGCCCTCGGGCGGCGCTGGTGGGCGGGATCCGGCCTCGGAGCCTGGACGAACACCCCCGACGGCGGCGAGCGTCGTCTGGCCGTGTCGACCGTCTCCGACATCGCGGAGTCCAGCGCGAGCTTCCAGAGCATCCGGCAGTGGGACGAGGTGGGCCGCACCGACGAGCTGCTCCGTCTCAGCCGGGCCGTCTGGCGCGACCGCGGCTACGGCGACACCTGGCCGTACATGCTGCTCGCGGAGGGCCGTCTCGAGTTCGTCGCCGAGTTCGGCGTCAAAGAGTACGACATCGCCGCCCTAGTGCCGATCATCACCGAGGCCGGCGGCACCTTCACGTCGTTCGACGGCGACGACACGATCGCCGACCGCTCGTCGCTGGCCACCAACGGCATCCTCCACCAGAGCTTCCTCGATCTCCTCCACTCCCCCCACCCCGTCCCCCCGGAGTCTTCTCGATGATTCGTCCTTCCCTGCGCCTGGGCGCGGTCACGCTCGTGCTCGCCGCCACCGCGGTGCTCAGCACCGCCTGTTCGTCGACGCCGGAGCCCGAGCCCACGCAGATCTCGGCGGCGCCGACGGCGACGTCGGCGCCCGAGCCCGAAGTCACGGCCGAGCCCACCACGGAGCCCGCGGCCACGCCCACGTGCGAGGAGCTGATCTCCGACACGATGGTCGCCGACTTCACGGCCGTCGGGTGGACCGTCCAGGAGGAGGTCTTCCGCGTCGGATCGCTGGAGATCGCCGAGGGCGTCCTGTGCCGCTGGGGAGACTTCACGACCGCGAGCGACCACCTGCAGATGTTCGGCTGGGCGCCGATCACCGCAGCGGACGCGTCGTCGGTGCGCAGCGAGCTCGTCGCCGGCGGATGGATCGAAGAGGAGGACGGCGGCGTCGTCTACGTCACCGAGAGCCCTGACACGGCACTGCAGACCGACGCCGACGGGTACGGAGCCACGTATCAGTTCGGAGACGGCTGGGTGACCTTCGCCGACACGAAGCAGAGCCTCCTGCTGCTGGAGTGGCCGAAGGCCTGATCGGCGTTCACTCCTCGGCGAGCCGCGCCGTTCGCACGGGAGACGCCGCGGCGATCGCGAACGCCGCGGCGAAGACGACCGCGACGCCGACGAGTGCAGGAAGCACCCCGAACGCACTCGCCGTCACGCCCCCGACGATCGCACCCACGGCGGCCACCGTGCGGTTGGCCGACCGCATCGTGCCGTTGACCCGTCCCAGCAGCGGATCGGGCGTCATCGTCTGCCGGAGGCTCATCTCGTTCGCGTTCTCGATGCCCCCGGCGAACCCCTGCAGGGCGAACGCGGCGAAGACCGTGACGAACGAGGCATCCGATGCCCCTCCGATCGAGGCGATCGCGATCGCCGACCAGGCGAGCGGGTAGGCCAGCCGACCACACGCGATGGTCCTGCCCGAGCCGAGACGGGCGGTCATCCGGCCCACGAGAAGAGTCCCCAGGAGAGCCGCGACTCCCCCGACCGCCAGGAGCAGCCCGTAGACGAGCGGCGAGGCATCCATGACCTGCAGCACCAGCACGGCGAGGGTCGTGAAGCCGGCCGCGTTCGCGAAGAACCACACGTGCGTCGACGCGGCGAGAGGGCCCAGGACCCGATGCCGGTAGGTCCATCGCAGCCCGTCGCCCACGTCGCGCCGCAGGGAGCGCTTCTCCGCGGGCGGCGACGCCGACTCGGTGAGGCGCGCTCCGGCGATCAGCACCGCATCGATCACGTACGTCACCGCGTCGATCACGAGTGCGATCGGAGCGCCGAGCCATCCCACGAACCAGCCGCCGAACACCGGGCCCACCGTCTGGGCGGCGGTCTCCGCCTGATCGAGGCGCGCATTCGCCGCCAGCAGCGCGCGACGCTCCACGATCTGGGGCAGCAGCGACTGCGTCGCGGCGAACCCGAACACCGCACAGCCGCCGAAGAGCACCAGCAGGACGACGAGGACCCACAGCTGCAGCATCCCGAGCCACCACAGCACCGGTACGAGCGCGATCGTCAGGGCACGACCGAGCGAGGCCCACACGAGCACGCGCTGACGTCGCCAGCGGTCGACGTACACACCGGCGACGAGTCCGAGAAGCGCGTAGGGCACGAGCTGGGCGGCGTTGACGATGCCGAGCGCGACGGCGTCTCCGCCCAGGACCTCGAGCACGAGCACCGGAAGCGCGACGACCGTCAGGGTCGTGCCGAAGGCGCTGGTCGCGACCGCGGAGAAGTAGCGGCGGAACGCCGACGTCCGGAGGGGCTCGCGCGGCTCTGACGTCACGGACTCCATCCTCCCCCGTGGCGCGCGGGCACGGGGGCGCACGCTCCACGCGGGCCGGGCGAGCGACGTGTCAGTGTCGCCGGCGCGCTCGGTTCCGCCCGGCTGCGACGTCCCGCAGGGCCGGTTCCAGCTCCGGATGCCGGAACGTGTACCCGGCATCGGTCAGCACGCCGGGCAGCACCCAGCGGCTCTTCAGGACGAGCTCCGGCTCGGTGCGGAGAACCCACATCGCCGGCTCCAGCATCAATCGCCACGCCGGGAGCCCGATCGGCATGCCGACGACGCCGCGGAGCGTGCGCATGAGGGTGCGGTTGTCGCTCGGATGCGGGCTCGCGATGTTGACGGGGCCGGACAGGCCGGGGTGCTCGAGGAGGAACCGGATCGCGCCCACGACGTCGTCGATGTGCACCCAGCTGAACCGCTGACGCCCGTGCGTGCGATGCCACGGAGCCCGCGGGCCGCCGGTCGCAGGTGCGCCGATGCTGCGGTAGCGCCGGTGCGGCGGACACCAGCCGTCGATCTGCGGACCGCCGAGGCCGGTCCGGGCGAGCCGGACGAGCAGGGCGGTGGCCGGTCCGTCGCCGAGGACGATCGCCATCCGCATGGCCACCCGCCGCGTGTGCGGGAGCTCGCCGGCGAACAGCTCGCGCTCCCACGACGAGGCGACGTCGACCGAGAAGCCCTCGCCGATCCGGCCGTCGGCCTCGGTGTTCGGTCGATCCATGGAGTGGCGGTAGATCGTCGCGGTCGAGGAGTTCAGCCAGAGTCCTGGCGGGTGGGCCGCGGATTCGATCGCGCGGCGGAGAGCAGACGTCGTGTCGACGCGCGATCGCAGGATCTCGTCGCGGTTCGCATCGGTGTACCGGCAGTTCACCGATGCGCCGGCGAAATTGATGATGACCTCCGCTCCGTCGACCGCCGCGGCGAGAGCACCGGCGTCGTTCCAGCCGATCTTCTCGCGCCGCCCGATGCGGCGGACTTCGTAGCCGTCGTCTGCGAGTGCCTTCGTGACCGCGCCGCCCACGAAGCCGCTCGCTCCCGCGATGACTGCGATCGGGCGCGTCTGCTGAGCCATGGTTCAAGCCTAGCCGTATTTCTGAACGCGTTCAGTTCGTATGGGGGTTGCGCGACGCACGGGTCGGCGCACCCTCGCCGCCCTACGATCGAAGAGTGACCGATACCTCTCTCGTCCTCGTCGCGAACGCCGGCGACGGCTCGATCAGCACGTTCCGCTTCTCCGACGGCGCTCTCGATCGCATCGCGGTGACCGAGGGAGTGACCGGATGCTCGACCTTCGTGCACGATCCCGCGAGCGATCTCGTGTTCGCCGCCGTGAAGGGTGCCGGCGACGGCCAGCCGGCCGGCATCCTCACACTGCAGCTCGAACGCACCACGGGAGCACTGGAGCCGCGCACGCGGCTCGACCTCCCCGACGGCGGCATGAACTACCTCGCCCTGACACGCGACGGCACCGCCCTCCTCGGTGCGTCGTACGGCGGCGGCTACGGCATCATCGCGCCCGTGGCGGACGGCGTCGTGGGAGAGCCGATCTCGCGCGTGGAACTCCCGAACCTGCACTCGGTGCTGCCGAGCAGCGACGGCAGGTTCGCCTACTTCGTCTCGCTGGGCGCCGATCTCGTCGCGCAGTACGAGATCGCAGACGACCTTCGACTCGTGCCGCTCGAACCCGCGACAGTCTCGGCCCCCGCCGGCAGCGGGCCGCGTCATCTCGTCCTCAGCCCGGCGCAGGACGCCGTCTACGTGCTGACGGAGTTCTCCGGCGAGGTGCTCGACTTCGCTCGCGACGGGGAGACGGGCGTGCTCGAGCTGCGCAGCACCGCCACGGCGTACGACGTCTCGAAAGGACTCGGCCACAGCGTCTTCGGAGCCGACCCGCTCGAGCACCACTACATCTGGGGCGCGGATCTGCATCTCGGCGCCGGCGGCCGCTCGCTCTGGGCGTCGGAGCGCACCGAGAGCACCCTCGGCATGCTCGGCGTGAACGACGACGGCACGGTCGCCGCCGCGGAGCGGTTCACGACGACGGAGCAGCAGCCGCGCGGGTTCGCCGTGAGCCCCGACGGCGCGCACCTCGTCGCGGCGGGCGAGAAGTCCACGACGGTCTCGCTCTACGCCGTCGAGGGCGACCGTCTCGAGCTCCTGCAGCGGGCCGAGACCGGTCGCGGCGCGAACTGGGTCCGCTTCGTCTGACCGGAGCCCGGCGCGCGGATCGCGCCTACGCTGAAGACATCGCCGGATGACGGCATCCGGCGACGCGACCAGGGAGACGACATGCGCGCAACACTCAACGGAACGGTCATCGCCGAGGCGGAGGAGTCCGACCTCGTCCGGATCGAGGGCAACTGGTACTTCCCCCCGGCGAGCGTCGACTTCTCGCTCCTGGAGACGAGCCCCACGCCCTACACGTGTCCGTGGAAGGGCGCCTGCCAGTACTACTCCACCGTCGTCGACGGCGAGACGCTGGCCGACCGCGCGTGGACCTATCCCGAGCCCTACCCCACGGCCATCGAGCGCGTCGGCACCGACTTCTCCGGATACGTCGCGTTCTGGAAGGAAGTCCAGGTCGCCTGACGCGGCACCGCCCGCCGTGCGGTGACTCCCCCACCGGGGCTGCGAGCGATAGCGTCGGATCGCGCGCGTGCGCACTCACCGGGGAGGTCACCATGGAGCACGTCGACACGATCGTGGTCGGGGCGGGGGTCGCCGGCCTCACCGCGGCCCGTCTGCTGACCGATGCCGGTCGCCGGGTGGTCGTGCTGGAGGCCCGCGACCGCGTCGGCGGCCGGGTCTGGACCGACCGCTCCGACGGACACGTCACCGATCTCGGAGCCTCGTGGATCCACGGCATCCTCGACAGCCCGGTGGCCGCGGCGGCCGCGGCATTCGGCATGCGGACGGTCGAGTTCACGGTCGGCGGCTATCAGCCCGACAGCCGGCCCATCGCGTACTACGGACCGGACGGTGAGAGGCTGTCGGATGCCGAGGCACACGCGTTCGCCGACGACATCCGCACGCTCGACGCCACCCTTGCAGACGTCGTGGCCGCCTCCGCTCCGGATGCGTCGTACCGCGACGTGACCGAGGAGGCGCTCGCCCGGCAGCCGTGGGACGAGGATCGCACGCAGCGCGTCCGCGAGTACCTCGAGCACCGCTCGGAGGAGCAGTACGGGGCATGGATCGAAGACATGGCGGCCCATGGCCTCGACGACGACTCGATCGACGGCGATGAGGTCGTCTTCCCCGACGGCTACGACCGGCTCCCCGCGCACCTCGCGGACGGTCTCGACATCCGGCTCGATCACGTCGTGTCGCGCGTGCGGTGGTCTGCGGACGGCGTCGTCATCACCGCCGATCGCGGCGAGCTGCGGGCGGACACCGCCGTCGTCACGGTGCCGGTCGGGGTGCTGCAGGCGGACGACTTCTCGATCGAGCCCGCCCTCCCCGAACCGGTCGCGGGAGCTCTGGGCCGCCTTGCGATGAACGCCTTCGAGAAGGTGTTCCTGCGCTTTCCACGGACCTTCTGGGACGACGGCGTGTACGCCATCCGCCAGCAGGGGCCGGAAGGTCGTCGCTGGCACTCCTGGTACGACCTCACCGCCCTCCACGGGGAGCCGACGCTCCTGACGTTCGCCGCCGGACCCACGGCCGTCGAGATCCGCGACTGGAGCGAGGCGGAGGTGGTCGACTCGGTGCTCGCGCAGCTGACCCGCCTCTACGGCGACCGTGTGGAGCGTCCGACGAGCGTGAGCATCACCGACTGGCAGGGAGATCCGTTCGCGCACGGATCGTACGCGTACATGACCGTGGGGTCGACCACCGACGACCACGACGACCTCTCCACGCCGGTCGGCGGGGTGCTCCATCTCGCCGGCGAGGCCACGTGGACCGACGACCCCGCCACGGTGCCGGCGGCGATGCTCTCCGGTCATCGCGCCGCGCAGCGCATCCTGCAGCGCGACATCCCGATCGATCGGGTCTGGGCGGACTGACCGCGCCGGATCAGCTCGCGGCGCGGGTCGTGACGGAGACTCCGGATGCCTGGGACTCCACCCACCAGACGCGGCCGCCGCCGCGGACACTCTCCCCCGCGCCGTCCACCACGAGCGCGGTGTGCTCGTCGATCGCGGCACCGCGCGCGGTGAGTCCGGCCTCCACGGCGGAGAGGAGGCGGGCGATCGTGCCCCACTGCGCCGCATGCACATCGACGGTGAACTCGACGAGCCCGAGACCGGGCCGCACCTCGAGGCCGTCGAGCTCCTCGCCCGTCTCCTCCGGCGCGACCTCGATGTCACCGAGACGATGGCCGCCGACGAGCGCCGCCGTCGCCGCGATGGCGGCGCCCGCGGAGAAGCCCGCATAGGCAGCTCCCGCCGCGACGCGCTGCCTCACGGCATCTCCGATGCCGTCGAACGCATCGTGGTAGGCGGGCGTGAGTCCGCCGCCGACGAAGATGCCGTGGGCGCCCTCCACCGCGTCGAGGGCGAAGCGATCGCCCTCGACGATCGCCACGACCCTGATCTCGTCGGCGGACGCCCCGGCGGCGGCGAGCACCGACGTGAAGCGCGCGATCGTCTCGTCGTCGTCCGGCTCGAGCACGAGCAGGAGAGCGATGACGAGGCCGGCGGATGCCGCGGCATCCCTCGCCTCCGTCACGAACGGCGCGAGCACAGCCGCGCAGCGCGCCTCGTCGCGCCCGCCGCCCACGAGATGGATGCTCATGCCGACGACGCTAGCGGAGCAGTCGGCGACCAGCGAGGACGTGCCCCTCCCTTCGTGCCTGCTTGAATGGTGTCGGGGAGCGGGGACGAGCATGGACGCGACGGCGCCGAATCGGGCCATGGAACTGCTGGGGCGGTTCAACGATGAGATGACGCATGCCTTCGATGAGGCGTTCGGCACGAAATGGGCCGAGATCGAAGACATCCTCGCGATCGCGGCCATCGTGGTCGATCGACCCGTGACGACCCGGCGGCTCTCCGAACTCAGCGGTCTGGATCGGCGCGCCGTCTCGCGGATGCTGTCGCGCCTGCGCGCGGAGGGACTGGTGACCACGCGGGCGTCGCAGGCGGACGGACGAGCGGTCGAGGTGATCCTCACCGCCCGCGGAGAGCAGCGGGCACAGGCCCTGCGCACCACGATGACCGCGTTCTTCGGTCGGAGCACCGACATCGCGCGTGAGATCAGTCTGGGGATGCTTCCCGCGCACGCCCCGCGCGGTCCCGCCGCCTCAGCAGACCCGATCGAACTGCTCCGTCGTGTCTGCGAGGCCGGTGTGGCCCTCGTGCGCGTCATGCCGGATACGGCGACCGAGGGCCGGCTCGCCGCACGCCAGCGCGCCGCACTGGTGCAGATCGCCACTCAGGGCCTGGTGCGCCCGAACGACCTCGCGCCGTCGCTGGGGGTGTCCCGTGCGGGCGTGGCCTACATCGTCGATCAGCTGTGCGCGAAGGGCTTCGTCGACCGGCGCCGCGACGCTCTGCCCGAAGACCGGCGCGCCGTCGTCCTCGAAGCCACCGCGGAAGGCCTTCACGCGGTCCGGGCGGTGATGGACGGGATCGCGCAGCAGCGTGAGACGCTCGCCGAACTCTTCGCCGACGTCGCTCTCTGGCGGCCGTCCGCGGCCGCGTCCGAGACTCCGCCGGTGTCAGCGGGTCCGGGGCGACCCGCCGCATAGAGTGGACGGATGGCGTCTCCTTCCCGCACGGCCGCGGGGGCGGCACTCCGACGACTCACCAAGAAGGTCTGGGTCCGTGCCACGTTCTACGTGGTGATCGCGGCGGTGTTCGCTCTGGCCGCCGATCGCCGACCCGACCTCCCAGAGCTCGCTGTCGGTCTTCATCGGAGCCTTCGTCTTCTCGATGGTGGGGATTATCGCCCTCTCCACGGGGTACCACACCGAGCAGGGCCGCACGATCCTCTTCTTCGGCACGCTCACCGTCATCGCGATCGTCGTCGTCACATTGATGCGCTGGATCGCCCACCTGGCGGACTTCGGCCGCATGGCCGACGTCATCGATCGCGTCGAGGAGGCGGCGACGGAGTCGCTGTGCGCGTATGCCGGGGCTCCGACGCTCGGCGCGAACAGACGTGAGCGCGGTGTCTTCTCACGCGCAGCCGATCTTCACCAAGACGACCGGCTTCGTCGTGTCGGTCGACGTGGCGGCCCTCGATCGCGCGGCCCGGGAACACGACGTCGAGGTGTTCGTCCAGGCGACGGCGGGACGCACGGCCGACGCCCTCCACCCACTCTTGTCGGTCACCCGCCGACGCGACGAGGCCCGGTGCTCCTGCGCCGGTGTCGCGCCCGACGCAGATCGAACCGCAGACCTGGTCGTACGTGGGTCGGCGAACCGTCCAGGAGTTCATCGCGGACGGATGCGTGGACGCTGCCGCGGGACTGACGTTCTTCGCCGTGCTGCACCCCGGCCCCGGGGCGGCGGATGAGGGCCATCGCGAGGGCGGACGGAAGCAGCCAGACTCCCACCATCGCCGCGTAGAGGAACGGCAGCGCGGTGCCGAGTGCGATGGCGAGATTGTTGGCGGGGATAAGCAGCACGGCCCCTGCCGCGCCGATGGCGGCGCAGGACAGGAGATACCTCGTGGTCGTCGTCGACCTCATCGATGCCCTCCGTGGTGCGACAACGGCGGGCCCAGGGTGACGACCCAGCCCGCCGCTGCCTCTTCAGTTGTCTGATTTTACTCTACGACATGTAGCGATCATCGTCCAGCCGCTTCGGCGAGTAGCTGCGCAGCCGGAGACTGTTCCACACGACGAACACCGACGACAGCGACATCGCCGCAGCGGCGATCAGAGGATTGAGCAGTCCAGCCGCGGCGAGCGGGATCGCCGCGATGTTGTAGCCGAATGCCCACAGCAGGTTGCCCCTGATGGTGCGCAGCGTTCGCCGCGACAGGCCGATCGCGTCCGGCACCACGGTGAGGTCGTCGCGGACCAGGATGATGTCGGCCGACTTGAGCGCGACGTCGGTACCGCTGACGATCGCCATCCCCAGATCGGCCCCGGCCAGCGCCGCCGCATCGTTGATGCCGTCGCCGACCATCGCCACACGGTGCCCGGCGGCGCGGAGGTCGGCGATCACCTGCGCCTTCTCGATCGGAGTGACCTGCGAGCGGATGTCGTCGATGCCCACCGCACTCGCGACGCGTCGCGCCGCCGCATCATCGTCGCCGGTGAGGAGGACGGTGCGCATGCCCAGTGCCGCCAGCGTCGCGACGGCGCCCGGAGCGCTCGCCCGCACCCGGTCCTCGACAGCCAGGACGGCCACCGCGCGCCGGTCTCGCACCAGCACGATCGGCGAGGCGCCTGACTCGCGTGCGCGCTCGATCGCGGCGGTGAGGGCAGGGGCGATCGTCGCCGAGATCTCCGCCACGAGGCGGGGTCCGCCGATCGCGACGGAGGAACCGGCGACCTGACCCTCCACCCCCAGTCCGGGTCGCACGCGGAAGCCCTCGACGGCGGGGATGTCGGCGATCGACGCCTTCGCGTGCTCCACGACGGCCAGGGCGACGGGATGCGTCGAGCCCGACTCGAGCGCGGCCGCCCAGCGCAGCGCGTCGTGCGGCGCGATCGTCTCGTGGACGGACTGCTCGACCACCCGCATGACGCCTTCGGTCAGCGTGCCCGTCTTGTCGAGCACCACGGTGTCGATGCGTCCGGATGCCTCGAGCGCCCCCTGACCCTTGATGAGGATGCCGAGCTGCGCACCTCGTCCGACACCCACCATGAGCGCGGTCGGGGTGGCGAGCCCGAGGGCGCACGGGCAGGCGATGATGAGCACGGCGACGCCGATCGAGATCGCGCGCGCAGGCTCGGCGCCGGTCAGCATCCATCCGGCGGTGACCGCGATCGAGAGCAGGATGATGCTCGGCACGAACCACTGCACGATCCTGTCGACGAGGGACTGGATGCGCGCCTTGGACTCCTGCGCGCGCTCCGCGAGAGTCGCCAGCTGTGCGAGCTGCGTGCGCGTGCCGACCGCCGTCACGTCGACGACGAGCCGCCCGTTCGTACTGATCGTGCCGGCCATGACCTGTTTCCCGGGGCCGGCCTCACGGGGCACCGGCTCCCCTGTCATCGCGCTCGTGTCCACCGCCGCCCAGCCCTCGACGACCTCTCCGTCGACCGGAAGGGTCTCGCCCGGAAGTACGACGGCGACGTCGCCGACGCGCACGTCGCCGATCGGGATCACGATCTCGTCTCCGTCGCGACGGATCCGCGCGTTCGCCGGCGCCAGCGCCGCGAGCGCGTCGAGCACGTCTCCCGCCTTGCGCCGCGAGCGGGCCTCGAAGTAGCGCCCCGCGAGCTGGAATGTGGTCATCCCCGCGGCGACATCGAGGTAGATCGCGTTCGCTCCGGGAGGGGTGGGGCCGTAGCCGATCCAGTAGCCGGCGGCATCCGATCCCAGCAGCACGGTCACCAGCGCCCAGCCGAAGGATGCGGCGATCCCCAGGGAGACGAGCGTGTCCATGCTGACCGCACCGTGGCGGAGATTGCGGAGTGTCGCGCGGTGGAACGGCCAGGCGCACCACGTCACGATGGGAAGGGCGAGCGCGATGCACACCAGCTCCCAGTGCGGGAAGCGCAGCCCCGGCACGAGGGCGAGGATCAGGGTCAGATCCATCAGCGGGATCGTGAGCAGCGCGGCGAGGACGAGGCGCCGCCGCAGGCCCGTGATGCGGGTCTCGTTGCTGCGGCGGGTCCACTCGTCCGCGGCATCCACGCGGACTTCCGCACCGTACCCCGCCCGGGTGACCGCATCGACGGCTTCGGACTCGCGCGCGGGCTCGAGTCCGCTCACGACGGCACGCTCGGTGGCGTAGTTGACGACCGCATCGACTCCCTCGATGCGGTTCAGCGCCCGCTCGACCCGCCCGGCGCACGCCGCGCAGCTCATGCCCGAGATGTTGAGTTCGATCGGGGGCGTCGCCGTCTGTCGGGTGGCGGTCGTGCTCATGGCGTGTCCTTCGTGGGGGCGGGTGTGAGCACCGGGCCGTGGGCGCGGGCGGATCTCTCGGCGAGCCCCTCGAGCATCCGGTTGTAGGCGTCGAACTCGTCGTCCACGCCGGAGTCGAGATGGCGGTCTTTGCGCTTGGCCTCACGCTGGTCCTGGCGAGCCCATTGGATGCCGAGCGCGGTCACGACGATGAGCAGCGGGAGTTCGCCGCCCGCCCAGGCGACACCTCCGCCCAAGTACTGCTGCGCCATGAGGTCGCCCATCCATGGGAAGTCCAGGGTGCGGTAGAAGTTCTCGGCGATCGGCACGCTCGCCGTCATCAGGACGATGCCGAAGAAGGCATGGAACGGCATCGCTGCGAGCACGAACCCGAGCTTGCCGATCGGCGGGAGCGGGCGGGGCGGACGATCCACGCCGATCACGAGGCCGTAGAAGAGGTAGCCGACGATGAGGAAGTGCACGTTCATGGCCTGATGGGCCCAGTGGTACCGCATGATCGTCTCGAACAGCGGCGAGAGGTAGAGGGCGTAGTACGAGCCGATGTACAGGATGAAGACGAGGACGGGACTGTAGATGATCCTCATGCCGGGCCAGTGGAGAGCTGCGGTGATCCACTCGTGCGGCCCAGCGGCGGCCCCGCGAGGATGCGGTGTCGTGGCACGCAGCAGGAGGGTCACCACGCCGCCCAGGACGAGCAGCACCGGCGCGAGCATGTTGAGACTCATGTGGACGATCATGTGGGTGCCGAACTGCGCACCGGCGTACTGGCCGAGCGCGGAGCTGGTCGACACGACCACGACGACCCATCCGAGGACCCAGGCGACCGTGCGCCCCAGAGGCCACACGTCTCCTCGCCGGCGAAGCCGCACCACGGCGGCCAGGTAGACCCCGACGCCGATGGCGGAGATCACCGCGAAGAGGATGTTGGGACGCCACTGGGTCACCAGCGTCGCGAGCGTGGGAGGGATATCGGTGATGTCGTAGCCGAAGAAGATCTGGGAGATGTTCGTCGCCACGAAGTACTGCGGAGGCGGCACGCGGGTCATCGCCACGGTGAGCGCGAAGTACACCGACCCGAGCACCGTGAGAGTGCCGAGGATGGACACGATGAGCCGATCGCTCCAGCGCGCGCGCTGCAGCCAGAACGCCGCGATGACGGCGCCGACCGCGAGGATGACGAGCCCGCGCGCCGACACGAGAACGACCGTCGGATTGCCCGCGGTCGGACCCGCGAGCTTGAACACCCCGAGCAGGATGTCGGTGACCGCCACGACCGCCCACGACCCCGCCATCACCCCGCCGGCCCGGATCACCGCCTGCGGCCGCAGGAGTCGTCCGGTCGCGACGCGCAGGGCGAGCACGATCACGGTTCCGAAGAGCACCGCCGCCGCAGGGGTCTGGAGGGTCGCGGCATCCGAGCCGAAGTCATGGTCCGCCCCGACCTGCACCTGATGCACGACGACCGGAGCGAGCATGGCCAGAACCGAGAGCAGACCGACCGGCAGGAAAGACGCCCAGCGGCGGGCGAACAGGGAGATCAGCGACGCCGCGGCTGTCGCGAAGAAGACGAAGATCCACGCCTTCGGAAGATACGCCGCCTCGACGAGGAACCCGAGCGCTCCCGGCTCCGTCAGGCGGTCCACGCCCAGGCCGTTCGCGTCTGCCGCATCGACCGCGACGAGCGCTGCGGCGGCCACCATCCACACGAGGAGGGAGATGCGCAGCACGCGCAGTTCGAGGCCGGCCACGTCGTCGAGGGCACGCTTCCGCGGTGGAGCGAGCACTCCCATCGCCACCACGAGAGCGCCGAGGGTGAACCACGACGCCGCGTCGGCGATCGCACGGAGGGATGTCGCGAGCAGAGCGGTCACCGCGCCGGGGTATCCCCGCGAGATCATCGCGTACCCGGTGTCGCCCAGCAGCGCGGCGAACACCACCGGTCCGGCGATCGCCACGACACCTGCGACGCCGGCGACGAGTGCGATGGCGAGCGGTGAGCGGTGGAGTCGGCGGTCGGTGTAGGCCACGAGCTCCGAGGGAGCGCTGGTCACACGCGCAGGGAGTAACCCGCCGCCGTGATGGCGGCGCCGGCTGCTGCAGGGTCGAACCCATCGCCGTGACTCACGACGGCGACGCCGTCATCGGCGCTCACGCTGGCCGCCACGACATCCTTCACCGCCGTGAGGGCCTCGGATACGGCGCGCTCACAGTGGCCGCACGTCATTCCCTCGATCAGGAATCGGCTTTCCTGCATGCGCGTCCTCCGCTCCGGTCGCTCCGGTGGCGACGACTCTTAATTCTACATCCCGTGGAATCCTGTTCGGTCGTCGGGGCGAGGAACTCCACAGCGAGTAGAATCGCCGACAGGAGGTCATCGATGAGCGGAACACGGAGTCGTGGTCGTGGGGAGCTGGAGGGCGAGGTGCTCACGATCCTGCGTGCGCGTGGCGTGCCCGTCGGCGCCGCCGACATCCAGGAGGCGTTCACCGAGCCCACTCCGGCCTACACGACGATCCTCACCGCCCTCGACCGTCTGATCGAGAAGGGCGAGGTGCTCCGACACGCGGAGTCGCCTCGGAAGGTGCGCTTCGCAGCGCGTCTCTCTGCCGCCGAGAACGCGAGCGACTCGATGCACCGTGCCCTCGAGAAAACCGACGACCGCCAGGCAGCCCTTCTCCAGTTCGCGGGCGATCTCGATCCCGACGACGTCGAGATGCTCCGCGCCGCCCTCACGAAGAAGCGCCGCTCGTCGTGATCGCGATCGGCGTGTGCCTGGGAGTCGCCGCCCTGGCCTGGTGGGCCGGACCCCGCCTCCTCACGATGGGGCACTGGCAGGTTCGCCACCCCCGGCTGGCGCTCGCCGCCTGGCACGCGGCGCTCGGCACCGGCGCACTCGCCGCAGCGGCATCCATCGCCACCGCCGTCCTCGCCACCCTCTCCGCCGGTGACGCATCCGACGGAGCATCCGCGGTCATCCAGACGGTCGTCGGGTGGGGGGCGCTCGGCGCCCTCGGCGCAGCGCTCCTCGTCGTGGGCGCAGGGTCCGATGCCCTCGTGGGCGCGGGCCGCCGCACATACGGCGACATCCTCACCCTCCCGCACAGCGCCGAACCGCTCGACCGACGCACGTCGCTGCGGACGTGCCGCAGCGATGACGTCTTCGCGTGCTCGATCCCGGGAGAGGAACGGGCCGTCGTCGTGTCGACGGCGATGCGGGAGGTTCTGACACCGGCGCAGCTGCGAGCCGTCGTCGAACACGAGCGCGCCCATCTGCGCGGAAACCACTACATCGCCCTCCGCCTGGCGGAGCTGAACTGCGCCTGCCTTCCTTCGCTGCGCTCCGCGAAGAAGCTGCTGCGGGCCACCACCCTGCTCGTCGAGCTCATCGCCGACGACGCCGCGGCGCGCCGGGCCGGTGCCGTGCACCTCGCGAACGCGCTCGTCGTCGTGGCCGCACGCACCGGGGATGTGTCGATGGAGATCCGCGCCGAGCGTCTGGCGGAGCGCACCTGGGCCCCGGCCCGCACGCTCACCGCCGCCTCTCCTGCGCTCACCTCCTGACACGGCGAAGGCCGGCACCCTGCGGCACCGGCCTTCGCGCGCCGGGTCAGACGGATCCGAAGAACTTCTTCGCCGCCGGGATCCGTCGGATCACCAGCTGATCGAGAGCGAGGATCACGATGAGCGAGAGTCCGAACAGGGGCAGGAAGATCCCGAGTGCGACCACGGCGATCAGCAGGATCCAGTTCGCGAAGATCGGAAGTCGCGCGCGCGGGGCGGCGATTCCCGAGGCGTTGCCTCGGCGGTTCCACCACATCATCGGCGCCGAGACGCACATGAAGATCACGGCGAGGCAGAACAGCGTGGTGAGGATCGTGTTGACGGGACCGAAACGGCGTCCCTCGTGGATCGCGATGCCGTTGGCGACGGTCTGGGACAGCAGCGACAGGTCGTCGTAGCTGTAGACCGCGAGTGCCTCACCCGAGTACTGATCGACGTGCACGGTCTTCTGGAGGGTGACGTCCGACTCCGCCGGGTTGCCGTTGTTGGCCCACTGGTACCCGAAGACGCTGTACACGCCGGTCTCGCCCTCCGGATAGGTCACGAAGTACGGCTCCGGAGCGCCCGCCGCGCGCCCCGCCTCGGCGGCCTCGTCGATCGAGATCATGGCACCGCTTCCGGTGCTCGTCGCCGTCGGAAGGTCGGCGACCTCCCAGCCCGCCGGGCTCGACGAGCCGTTGCTCGCCTCGATCTGCTCCTTGACGGTCGACTCCGCACCCGGATCGGCGCCCCACAGCGAGTCCCCCGTGGTCGAGGCCACATCGGACGCGAGGGAGCCCCAGACACCCGTCCAGGGCAGTCCCGAGACGACGAGCATCAGGATGCCGAGGCCCACCGGGAGTCCCACGAGTGCGTGCCAGCTGCGCAGTCGCGCACCTTTCGCCTTCTTCTCCGTCGCGGCCTTGCGGGGCTTGCGGCCCAGGAAGAAGAGGATGAAGCCGGTGATCGTGAGCACGATCGCCCAGCTCGCTCCGAGCTCGACGATGCGGTCGCCCACTTCGCCGTCCCCGAGCAGCAGATCACCGTGCACGCGCTCGGCCCACGTCGAGATCAGGTCGTCGATGTGGAGATCGCCGGTCACCGTCGCCGTGTAAGGGTCCACGTAGACGTTGCGCGTGCCCTCCTCGCCCGCGGTCACGAAGACCGTCGCGCGATCGCCCTCGTTGTCTGTGACGGAGAGGATGCCCCGTTCGGGGAACGCGTCACGCACCGCCTCCTCCTGCGCGGAGAGCGGCAGCCGCTCGGCCTCGGCGGGCACCGAGACGGTCAGGACGCCGGGATGCTGCCATGCATCGATCTGCGCGCGGAACATGTAGGTCATCCCCGACACCGACAGCGCGAACAGCACCGGAATCACGATGACGGCGCCGTAGAAGTGCCAGCGCCAGAAGGCGCCGAACCAGTTGATCCGCCTGCCGGGACGGGAGGCTGCCGCAGGGGCGGACGGCTCGCTGGGCGGTTGCGCGGTCTCCTCGATGTCGGTCGTGGTCACGTCGGCTCCTTCGGGGTCCAGGGAACTATCTCTACGCATTGTAGTAGTAGGATCGTGGTGTGCTGACATCGCCCTGGGATCTGATCCTCACCGCCCTGTTCGCTGCGACCGGGATCTGGTGCGCGATCGACCTCATCGCCCATCGCCCGCACGCGCGCTCGTCCGACGGCACCCTGACCCAGCACACCCTCATTGACGTCAATCACCTCGTGATGAGCGCTGCGATGATCGTGATGATCTGGACCTCGGTCATCGACGCCGCCACCTGGGCCCAGGTCATCGTGTTCGCGATCTTCGCGCTCGCACTCGTGCCCGGACTGCTCGCGAAGACGGCGACGCGGGAGCGGGTGTCGCTCGCCGCCCATGTGGGCTTGAACGCTGCGATGATCTGGATGCTCGCGGCGATGCCGCTGCTCATGGCAGGGATGGAGATGGGCCACGACGGCTCCTCCGGGCATCATCACGGCGGCGGCTCGGAGATGATGGCCACCGCGACGCCTGCCTGGGCCGACGTGGTCAACCTGCTCTTCGTGGCGCTGAGCGCCGCGGCGGCCGTGTGGTGGCTCGTCGCCCTGTTCGGCCGCCGCCGTCGCCTGCACGACCTCTGCTACGCGGCCATGGCGGCCGGGATGGCTCTCATGCTCCTGGTCATGAACGCGTGACCTCAGACATCCAGTTCCAGGACGGGAGTCAGCGCGCGCGAGACGCACACGTTGATGTGGGTGTTCGCGGCGTGCTGCTGCGGGGTCTGGAAGTCGTCGCGGTGATCGGGTACGCCCGCGACGACGCGAACCACGCACGAGCCGCAGAATCCCTGGCCGCAGGATCGGTAGGTCTCGTACCCGTGGCGCTCGAGGGCGTCGGCGATCGACTCCTCGGCGCCGACGGCGATCCTCTCCTTCGACGAGGCGACCACCACGTCCAGCGGGCGCTGCGCGGTCGCGCGCGACGCGGGAGAGAACTGCTCGACGACGACCCGATCGGCCGGCCATCCCGCCGCGAGCGCGCGATCGCGCGCAAGGTCGATGAAGCCCCGCGGGCCGCAGATGTACACGGCACCATCCGGGTCGGGGACGACGAGGGCCTGAGGCGAGCCATCGCGGAAGGAGTCGCCGTCGTCGCTGAAGTGACGGCGGATGCGGTCGGTCCACGGTCGCGCCTCGAGCCGCTCCCCCAGCGGCAGTGCGGACGGGTTCTTGGCGTACACGTGGAACTCGAAGTCGATCGACTCGGCGTGCAGATGCTCGGCCATGGACATCAGGGGCGTCAGACCGATGCCGCCGCCGATCAGGACCGCGCGTCGCGCCGACGGGACGAGGTCGAAGGTGCTGCGCGGGTGCGACACGTCCAGGAGCTCTCCACCGGCGATCTCGTCGTGGACCGCGATCGAGCCTCCTCGTCCGTCCGGCTCCCTCTGGACGCACACGAGGTAGTGGTCGTCGGCGCCGGGGCGGCCGACGAGCGAGTACTGCCGGACGACGCCCGGCTTGACGTGGACGTCGAGGTGGGCACCCGCCGGGTAATGGACCAGACGCTGGCCCTCATCGGCCGCAGCGAGGCGGAGAAGGACCGCCTTGTCCGACACCGGGATCTTCTCGACGACGCGCACGCGCTGCAGCCCGTCACGGCTCGCGGACGACGGACCTTTCGACGCCCTGCGCGATCGCCACAACGCCATGACCACTCCTCACCCGTTCGGAACGCCAATAACTCTACATGTTGCAGACTTATCGAAGCGCGGGCCGCACAGGAAAGGCCCCGAGAACCGCGTATTTCCGCGGCTCTCGGGGCCAGGTCCTGGTGACAGCGGTTCGTGGAGATGGGGGGAATTGAATGACGCTGGAAGCGTACGATCCCGCGACATCGACCCGCAAAATCCGCGGAATCATGCGGGTGGCGGGAGCATGAGCCGACAGGCACCTGCATAGAAAATCGCCCACACTCAGAGCAAACGCGGGCGATTTGTGGGCGATTCTACGGAGACTTTCCTCGACATCGATTCAGCCGGCCGGACGGGTAGTTGAACGAACATGTCAGCAGGCCGGATTGCGGCCTTCCCCCCAGGGTACGTCGCTCGGCATCGACAGTGGGACGATTCCGACCGTCCAGCTCGGACCGAGGAGGATGATTCCGAGATCCGCCCTGCTGCGGATCTTCGGCGTCGAGCCCTGACCACCCCTGAGACTCAGCTCCCTACTCCCCGCGCGACAACGGCGGTCTGCAATTCCTCTGCAGTGCGCTCTGCCAGCGCAGCCTCCGCCGCTCCCACCGGCGTCGCGTCGTAGTGGCTTTGATTGCGCGCGCGGCGAAGCCGGTCGAACCTTCTCGCCGCCCTATCCCCCGGCGGCGAGTCGAGCAAGGCCCGCAGGAATCTCCCCACCGCCTCATGCTGGCCAGGACCGTTCCGCGTCCGGCAGCCATACGCGGCCAGCAGAGCCTCTCCAACATCGTGCGCCGCGTCGTAGGCGATGTCGTACTTCACCCCCACGCTTGTCAACAACGGAAGCTGGCTGAGGCGGTCAGCCGCGACGTCGAGGAACGCGAGTGCCCGCACCGCGTCCGGCCTGACCGCCTCAATGCGGCGCGCGCTGACGAGCATATCCACGGCCTGTCGCTGGGTAGCGCTGAGAGGAGTCACTCCCACGGCAACTCACCCACGATCGGCACGACCGGGCTGGCCCGCACCTGCGTCATGAACGCCGAATCGGCCTCGAGTTCGTCAGGTGTGAGGATCGTCGCATTGACCGGCCGGTGCACGCTCTCCTCCACACGGTCGCAGGCGTCGTACACCAGCTCCGGATCGGGTGTCCCGATCACCATGACGTCGATATCGTTCGGCGAATCGCCGTCGACACCGCGCATTCGCGCGGCGAACGATCCATAGAGGAAGGAAGCATGAATGCCGGCGATCTGCGCGAGTTCCTCAGTCAATAGGGCGACCGGTCCTGTGGCGATCAGCAGGATCTCGCGCAGCGGTGGCACGAGCGGGCTCGCCGCGTTCGCGCGCAGCATCCGGGTCCGTCCCACCAGACGCTCGACGAGGATGCCGGCAGCGATCAGACGCGCGACCTCGCGATGCGCCGTCGGGTACGCCACCCCCGAGCGGGTAGCGAGATCGGCCAGACTGATCTCGTCACCCTCAAGCATGACGACCGACAGGAGGCGCGCCTGACCATCCGATCGGAAAATCGGAGCGAGGAGCGGCGCCGCTGTTCTCATATTATGGATATTAATATCCATCAAAGCGATAGTCAATGCCTTCGCGCTCCCCCGCTCGAGTAACCTGCACTATTCGCATACTGCTCTCGCCTGCGACACATCCGCGCAACGCGTCGCCACATCCGTCTAGTGCTCCGACATCCAGCCACCCAGCGGTCGGCGTCGGCGCAGTGCCCCGAAGCGAGCGGTGCTAAGCGGAGCTCGGAGCGCAGCGGAGAGCGGAGTCTGCAAGAGCTGAGCGCAGGGGAACGGAGCCATCGATGGCCGCTATGCTCCGGGCGTCGGGGCGACGAGTCCAGGACGTATCGCCTCAGAGGGACAACCCGTTGCCCGCGCTCGGTGAGACGTAAGGCCCACGCATGGCGGCCTCGTTGCGTCCCTGGTCTGCGCCGCACGTCGTAGCTCCGCCGCAGCGTTACGGGCGGCATCCTGCATCGTCAACTCGGTCGTGCCGCGCAGCATCCAGGTCGCGACCTTCGCCCGCGCCGCCCGATCGGTGGGAGCAACAGCGACCACCTCGTTGTGCACGCGCCCACGGGTGAGACCGACGTAGAGGCCGGCGGCATCCACGTCGGGGCCGACGATCGAGGCATCCACCGTTTCACCCTGGATGCCGTAGACGGTCGACGCGTAGGCCAGCTGCACATGCTCGAGCGCGTAGTCACGCGTGACCTTGCGCACCACCCCGCTGTCGTTGATGGATCGGAGCAGGAGCGATTCGCCGGCGATCTTGTTGACGACCCACAGTGCGCGATTTTCGACGCCCGTGCGCCGATCGTTGCGGCGCGTCTGCACGGTGTCGCCGACGAGAATGCGCTGCTCCCCCATGCCCCACGCGAGAGTCGTGGGATCCAGTTCGCCGCGGTCAACACGGAGTTGCTGGATCTCGTCGTTGAGAGTGCCCGCGTCGATGTTCGTGGCGGTGACGAGAGCCACCCGCTTGCCTCGCGAGTGCCAAGCGAAATACGCGTCGACCATGTGTCGACGAGCCGCATCGACATGATCGACTCGCGCCAGATGCCCACGGTCAGCGAGTTCGCTCGCGATCATCGCGGCGTGCTTCAGGTCGCCAGGGTGACGCAGCTTGAGCGTGAGGGCCGCGTACTCGGCATCGTGGAAGCGGTGCACCGTGTCGAGTTCGACCGCGGCGCCCGCGTGTCGGACCGCGGTGGCCATCGCACCGACGTGTCCGACGGGCAGCGCCTGGTGCGGGTCGCCGACCATCGCGAGCCCGACGCGGCGATCGTGGGCGAGTTCCGCGAGGGCGTTCGCGACCTGCAGGTCGACCATGCCGGCCTCGTCGACCACAACGCGGTCTCGTGTGCGCAGCACGAACTGCGTCGGGCCGTCGTAGATCGCTCCCGTGTCGGCGTCCATATCGCCGATCGCCAGCCGCTGCCACGTCGTACCGCCCGCGGCGTCCGTCCCCCAGCGGAATCCGTGGTCGGCAAGGACGGCGTGGATGCTGGTCGCGGTGACGCCGATCTCGCGCGCTGCGACCGAGGCTGCCCTGCGCGTCGGTGCGACGACGAGCATGCGCCGGCGCTGCGCGGCCAGGGCACGCTGAGCGACCCGCAGCATTGTTGTCTTGCCCGCACCAGCGGGCCCTGTGACGGTGACAAGGCCATCCGAACCGGCGATGGCGGATGCCGCGACCACCTGCGCCGCATCGAGTTCATCGCACCCCTTACCGGCCTGCTGACGAAGTTCGGCCGCGAGCAGCGAACGTCCGGGCGTTGCGATCCGGTCGAGCCGATGCGGCAGGAGGATCTTCGACCGCATCGTGTCGGTTGCCATGAAGATCTTGACGTGACCGGGGGCATCGGCACCCCAGCCGAGGTCGAACGACTCGCGCCGTGCTCGCGCCGCGATGTCTTCGACGAGATCGTCGAGTTCAGCGCGCGCCGAGACGATCCCACTCCGAGACAGCGCGCGGATGGCGCCCGCGCGCAGGTCGAACGCACTGAAGCGCCCACCGGAGGTGACGGAGCGCCCGTCGGCGTCGACGATCGCCATCGCGGCGAGCAGGTCTCGATCGAGCGTCTTGGGGTCGACGGGATCCAGTCCGACCGCGGTCCGCTCGCGAAGAAGGCCCCGATCGATCGCCGCGATCTCGTCGCACACTGCGGCGTTCCACGAGTCCTCCTCGAGGCCTTCGGGCTTGTTCGGCCGGGAGACAGCCCACGCGCGCCGGTCGATCTGATTCAGCACCTCAGCGCTGGACGCAGCACCGTCGTGAGCGGCAGCCCACTCCACGACAAGGCGGGCACGGTTGGCCTCGATCTGCGCGGACCGTCGCGACAGCGGGCGCACGGTGGCGGCTGGTTCGGCGATCTCCCCATCGAGGCCGACTGTGTAGCCGTGGCCCGCCAGCGCGGCGATCCACGCGGAGTCGGTGCGTGCTGCAAGCTCTCCCTCGGCATTCACCACGGTGTGCAGCTTCATCGCGACGCGCGAGTCGAGGTTAGACCACTTGCCGTCCGCGCCAAGCACTTTGATGTTCAGCCACAGGTGCCGGTGGATGTGCGGGTCGAGCGCCCGGGATCGGCGGTGCTGCAGCTCGACGACCTCGATGCGTGTAACGTCCTCGCGGACGAGCCCACCATGCCCGCGTCGCGCGTTGAGCTCGCTCTGCCAGGTGAGCAGGAGGCGATCACGGAGTCGATCCTGCAAAGCCTCGAACTCGGCAGCAAGTTCGGGATGCAGCAGTGCCGCGATGCTGTACGACTTCGGATGGTTGATGGTGCCATCGAGCAGAAGGTCGGCATCCGGGCTCAGCCGCGACTGGCCGCGCTCCTCCCCCGTTACCGGGTCGTGTCCGGTGAGCCACACCCGCAGCGCGCCGGCGGTGAGTTCGTCGTGGCCGATCCTGCCGCTCGCGACGATGAATCTGTGGACGGTCGAATCGGACGCTGCGCCGTATCGTTCGAGTGCGTCTATTCCGCTTGCGGGGTGGAGGTGGGCATCGCAGGAGCCGTTGAGCGCGTAGGAGATGGCCTGCCGAACGCCGCGCGAATCGGCGCCCCGCTTCCACCGCTCCAGACCTCCGCGCATGGCGCCAGAGTAGGGCGCTTTCTGCCTATTATCCAGGCATTTTTGCGACTTGCAGCAAGGTGTAGCGGGATGCTGATTCTTGCTGGCGACGCAGTCGCTTCACCGAGTGGTGCCTGCGTGCATTGCTGTCAGTTGGGACGACGTCGTGGTCCTTCTGAAGCGGACGTAAAGCTCCCGACTCAGAGCGAGCCTCTAGGTCGGGAGCTCTACGTGAGGAGCTGGTCGGACCGCTGGGCGGTCTATCCCCACGGACAACCCGAACCAGGCACTGTCGGGTCCATCAGGATTGGCGGGTCGTTACCCTTCTCGAGTGAGGACCAACACTTGTTCGGTGCTGTCCAGTGACGATCCACGTCGAGGAAGCCTCGATGAAGATCGGGTGCCCCCGGTCCGGGCTGGGCGACGCCCATGCAGTCAGTGTTCGAGTAGTTCGGATAAGAGACACACCAGGCCTCCGTCACGATGCTAACGTCACCGCTGATTCGATTGATTGTCTGATTGCCCGGAGGAGCATCGATGTAAAAGAACACCGCCCAGTCGTATGGCGCGTTGTAATAGGCGAGGGGTATCGCCTGTGGAGTGCGAAGACCGATGGCCATGGAGTTGCGGTTACATGGGTCTGAAAGATCGTTGTAATCCGCGTACGGCACAGCGGCCGCCAGCCAGCCGAATTGCTCGTCAACGGCGTGCCAGTTCCAGCCGTAGTTCTTCGCAAAGAACTGGTCACGTGGGGAAGGGTTGGTGCAAAACGGACGCAGGTCTGTCGAACTCCAGTTGTTATATAGATCCACGCTGATCTCGAGCCCGTAGTCGCTAGGAATGTACCCGGGCGTGCTCGGTGAATCCCACAGAGCCGCCATATCGAAGTCGATGCGACCACCCGACGGTTGTTTGACGATATTGGCGCTAACCATGTCAGGCTTCCAATCGCCTGCCATCCGCGCCGAACCCGAGTCCAGTTCTCTCGCGGCGCTCGACGCCCATGCGCGCTGCTGGTCGAAGAAGCTCTGACGAACTACGGGCGCCGAGAACTCCGGCTCGCCTCGAACCGAGAGCGGTATGGCCGACTCTGCGCCCAGAGCGCGCCCTGAATCGGCGGTGACGGAGACGGTGTAGCCCACTACCTCGGGCGAGGTTCCGAGTTCCTGCATCAAGTCGGCGAGATAGTCCTTCGGCGTGACTCCCGAGAGCGGGCTGTACTCGCCGACGAACTGCTCATTTTCGAACCTGTAGGCAACGATCTCACCTCCGTTTGCATTGGCCAACTCGATTGCGACCTCCAGCGGCACAGCATGTTCGAATCGATAGTCGACACGGGTCTGCACGGGGGCATCGGATGTGGCTCCTGCCCGCGGCTTCAGATCTGCCGCGACCACCGGGGCGTGACCCAGGAGCGCCAACACGCTTGCACCGACAAGGGCAACTTTAGCTCGAGTTCTGATCGTCTTCATTGACGTCACCTTCCGATGACCAATCTCGTCATCTGCCCCGAGTGTAGGGTCGTCGCCAGTCACGGTGGTGTCGGCTCTTTGGAGGACAAAGAGCGCAAATCCGACGACAAGAAGGCAGAATGAGTTGTCCGGAGAGGGCATCGGAGCCCAACGAAGGGAATCTCGTGCAATCAATCGGTCGCTGGGGCGTTGGGCTTATATGTGGCTCGATCGCCCTGCTGGTGCTACTGGCGACAGCCGTCTCCCTCATCTATCGAAGCCCCACTGAGAGCTGCATCGCGATGGCCGCGCCTCCCGACGCAGTCATTTCGGAGGCCAGCTTTCCTACAGGACGGCTATCGTGGTTTCCACTCGGACTCTTCTGTGAATTCCCACGAGATGGGGGCGGGGTGATCTCGACAACACCTGGCGCAGGACTGTCGATTGCCCTGGTTCTGTTGCTCTTAGTGCTCGCCGCCGGGATCGTAATGATTCTTCGAGCCTTTGTGCGTAGAACGGGCGCCTAAACGCAGATTGCTTCATTGCGGCTCGGACCTTGGCGGGGGATGGCTCGTCGGACGAGAGCCGAGCGGGCAAGTAGGCAGCTTGATGGGCGCGCCTCAATCCCAGCCGCCGGAAACTGCCTAGCCGGCGCGACTGCAACCGTCGACACACATCCACAGCTCACGACCCGTCCCGGCGCTGCGTCGCCCAGCAACCAGAACCCCGGCGGTACCCTGACCACGAGGTGGCATATGGGAAGCATCACGGCATACGAGATCGAGGCGGGGCGACGCTATCGCGTCCGTTGGCGTGACGACCAGCAGAAGCAGGTCGAGAGGAAGGGCTTCCGTACCAAGAAGGAAGCCGAGCTCTACCTCGCGCACACCGACGTCTCGCGGTCGAACGGCTCGTACACCGATCCGGGCGAGGCGCGCATCACCGTTGGCGTGCTCGGCGTCGAGTGGCTTCGGAACAAGAAGCATGCGCTCAAGGCCTCGTCGTTCAGTTCGCTCAACACGTCGTGGCGCGTGTACGTTCTGCCCCGCTGGGGTGACGTCCGCATCGGAGATATCCGCCCATCCCACGTCGAGCAGTGGATACGTGAGCTTTCGGAAGGGACAGCGACTACAAAACGCACTTAGAGCGAGAAGGCGGGCGCCAACCCGCGCTCGGCGAGCGTCGTCTATCGGGCCCTCGGCGTACTCGCCGGCATCCTCGACACCGCCGTTCGTGACGGAAGAATCCCGCGCAACGTCGCGCGCGGCGCTCAGAATCTCCCTCCGAAGCAATCTCAGAAACCACGCCGCTATCTGACGCACGCCGAGGTCGTCCGGCTGGCCGAGTCGACAAATAACGACACGCACATGACGCTCATCCTCCTCCTGGCATACTGCGGCCTGAGTTGGAGCGAGGCGATCGGGATGCATTTCAGCGACATCATCTTCCCGAGACACCGAATTCAGGTGCAGCGCGCCGCTGTCGAAGTCGAAGGCAAGATCGTACTCGGCACGCCAAAGAACTGGGAGCGCAGGCTTGTCCCTTTCCCCGCGTTCCTCGAGAATCCGCTCAAGCATCTCTGCCGCGGCAAGCGCGCGGACGACCTGGTCTTCGCCGACCTGGAGGGCCAACATCTGCGCCGCGCCAAGACGCAGCATGGGACGAACTCGTGGTTCACGACCGCTCTGAGCATCGCCCACATCGAACGGCTGACGCCCCATGATCTGCGCCACACAGCCGCGAGCCTGGCGATCTCCTCAGGCGCCAATGTCAAGGCTCTGCAACGCATGCTCGGCCATAAATCCGCGGCGATGACGCTCGACACCTACGCTGACCTGTTCGACGACGACCTCGCCGACGTCGCGGAGCGGATGAACCAGGGCGGACTGGGCGCGAATGTCGACCGCCTCTGGGCGAGCTGACCTCCCATTTCGCCCCGCCGTGCACCCTCAATGAACGATCCTGGAAATCAACATCGAGCGGCTTGTTGCAACGCGTTCCGACTCATATGCGCCGGAGATTTGTGGGCGATTTGTGGGCGACTCGGTTTTCGCGCGATCGACGCAAGAGCAAGGAAAGGCCCCGAGTTCCGCGTGATGACGCGGCTCTCGGGGCCTTCTCTCGTGACAGCGGTTGGTGGAGATGGGGGGAATTGAACCCCCGTCCATCGCTGAGTCTCTGCGTTTTCTCCGGGCGCAGTCTGTGAAGACGTTCTGCTCGGCTCCGACATTTGTCACAGACACCTAAGTCGACGAGCCCAGCCTGGGAAGAGTCCCACGTGACGTCCAGACGCCGTCACGCAGCAAGAGTCCTAGATGACGCCAGAATCCACAGCGGACTCACCTGTGGTCTGACGGACTATCGGGCTCGCTTATGCAGCGAGGGCGAAGTCGTTGCGCTTTGCATCGGCAACTATGTTTTTGCAGGGAGCGTTGACGAGATAACCCTGCATCCTCGGCCCGCTTCTCGCAGGTTCGCAGGCGATGTCGAAACCGATCATCCCCGTGATCCTTCGTGCGAAGGGCCGCTGTCACTCTGTGGAATTGCCAACCCGGATGCCGAGGCACCCGAGCACATCAGGATACAACGCATTCGCGACATCCGCCTATTCCCTCCCCGGACCGGTCCCCGCACCGGGATAGGTTCGGAGCGTGAAGACCTCGCGCCTCTGGCTCATCTCCGCCGTCGCGGCCTTCCTCGCCGTCGCGATCGGCGTCTCCGCGGCCATCGCCACCGCGAACGCGCCCGCCGAGCCGATGGCCTCCCCGTCGACGTCCGCCGCACCGAGCACGGCGCCGAAGCCGACCGCGACTGCGGCGCCCAAGCCGTCGGCTTCGGCCACCGACGGCCCGGGCGCCACGTGCGAGAACACCGTGACCGACGACTTCCTGACGCAGATGGAGGCGCAGGGGTGGACCTCGGTCGACACCGTGGATGAGGCGATCGGACCGAAGCCGTTCGCCGACTTCCTCGACGGCACCCCTGCGGGGGCGGTCGTGTGCCGCTGGGCCGCGGATCCCACCGCCGCCACCGACACCCTGATCGACCTCGCGTGGGCCATCGCACCCGGGGAGGCCGTCGCCGACATCGTGCAGCGCTACACCGAACTCGGCTACATCGTCACGCAGGAGCCCGCGGGAATGTACCTGGAGCAGCCCGGCGGCCAGGCGTACCTGCTCACCCCGACCGACATCCGCTGGGCGGCATCGCGGGCGAATCTCGCGTACATCAAGGCTCCGTTCGACGAAGGATGACTCTCACGCGACGCGTCCTCATCACCGTCCGCGGCGCGGCGTAGAGTCGCTCCATGAGCGAAGTCATCATCACCGTCCGCGGGGAGCACGAGGCCCGTGTGGCCCCGGAAGAAGCCGTTGCACGGCTCACCGTCCGCGCAGACGGCCCCGAGCGCGGAGCCGTCGTCGAACGGATCGTCGCCCTGACCGAGCCGCTCCGCGACGACCTCGCGGCGCGCAAGACGGAGGGCGGCGTGCGCGAGTGGTCGAGCCAGCGCGTGTCGGTGTGGGCGAATCGCCCGTGGAACGACAAGGGCAAGCAGCTCGCCCTCGTGCACTACGCCTCGGTCGAGCTGACCGCGACGTTCACCGACTTCGGCGCCCTCTCATGGTGGCTCACCACGGTGGCCGAGCGCGAAGGCGTGCAGATCGACGGAGTCTCGTGGCAGCTGAGTCCTGCGACACGCAAGGCCACCGAGGCGGATGTCGCGGCCCGGGCCGTGTCGGTGGCCGTCGACCGCGCCACGGCGTACGCCGGCGCAATCGGTCTGGCCTCAGTCACGCCACTCGAGATCGCCGACCTCGGCCTTCTCACCGAGGGCGGTCAGTCCGGCGCCATGCCGGTCATGCACAACGCCAAGGTCCGGATGTTCGGCGCCGTCGCAGACTCCGCGGGCGGCGGCTCGCTCGAGTTCCAGCCGGAGGACATCGTCGTCACGGCGGGGGTCGAGGCCCGGTTCACGGCGCGATGAGCTCACCGCGACACCGCCTCGCCGAGGCATCCGTCGTCGCGCGCGAGGGCATCGCCGAACGGCTCTCCCGCATGATCCAGCTGCCGACGGTGTCGGCCGAGCGCGAGACGAGGGGGATCGCGCCGTTCGACGCGTTCGTCGATCTGCTGGCGGAGCTGTACCCGCTCGTTCACGAGCACCTCGAGCGCGAACGTCACACCGACGTCGGACTGCTCTTCCGATGGCGCGGGTCCTCGGCATCCGATCCGATCGTCCTGATGGCGCACTACGACGTCGTTCCCGTCGACGAGTCCGACGCGTGGACGCACCCGCCGTTCGAGGGCCGCATCCAGGACGGATGGGTCTTCGGTCGGGGTGCGCTCGATGACAAAGGCCCCCTCGTCGTGATCCTCGACGCCGTCGAGAACCTCCTCTCCGCCGGCTTCATGCCGTCGCGCGACGTCTACCTCTCGTTCGGCGGCGACGAGGAGGTGTTCGGCGGGGCGGCGCGGGCCACCTCGTCGGCTCTGCGCGATCGCGGGATCGTGCCGTGGCTCGTGCTCGACGAGGGCGGCGCCGTCGTCGACGCGCCGCTGCCGTTCGTGAAGAGTCCGGCCGCGATGGTGGGCGTGGGCGAGAAGGGAGTTCTGACCGTGCGCCTCACGGCCCGCGGCGACGGCGGACACGCGTCCGCTCCCCCGACGCTCACGGCGGTCGGTCGCATCTCGCGTGCGGTCGGACGCCTGAGTCCCGCAACGTTCCGTCCCCGCACTCCGCAGGCGGTGTCGCGGATGCTGCGACTGTTCGCCGATCGCTCGTCCGGCGCTCCGCGCGCCCTGTACCGCGTGCTCGCCGCCGCGCCTCCGCTCACGGCGCGCGTGTTCGCCGTCCTGGGCGGGGAACCCGCCGCCCTGGTGCGCACGACCGTCGCAGCGACGATGCAGTCGGGCGGCACCGCCGCGAACGTGCTGCCCTCCCAGGCATCCGCGACCCTCAATCTCCGGATCGCCCTGGGCCAGACCGTCGCGTCCACGGTGCGCCGCGTGACGCGCCGCATCGGAGACGCCCGCGTGCACGTCGAGGTGATCGAAGGCGACGAGCCGTCGCCCGAATCGCCCACCGACAACGCCCAGTTCGCCCTGCTCACGGAGGCGGTGTCGGTGTCGCACCCGGATGCCGCGACCGTCCCCTACGTGATGATGGCGGCGACCGATTCGCGGCACTTCCACCGCTTCGCCCCCGCGGTCTACCGCTTCGCCCCGCTGGAGATGAGCGCCGCGCAGCGCGCCTCGATCCACGGCGTCGACGAGCGGGTCGAGATCGCCGCGCTGGAGCGGGGAGAGCTGTTCCATCGCGCGCTCCTGCTCCGGCTACAGTGATGCTCGACCTCCCCTGACCCCCGGATTCCAGGAGCCCCCATGACGCAGCGCGTGACCCTCGGCACACTCGCCGGCGTCGTCGGATTCCTCGCGTTCGTCGAGTTCACCAGCGGCGTCCTTCAGGGCTACTACACGCCGATGCTCACCGACATCGCCCGCCACCTCGGCATCCCCGATGCCGACGTCAACTGGTTCGAGGGCACGCAGCTCATGCTGTCGGCCCTCGTCGTGCCGGCCTTCGCGAAGCTCGGCGACATGGTGGGGCACAAGCGGATGCTGCTCGTGTCGACGGCCCTCACGGCTGCGGCGGCCCTCGTCCTGCCGTTCACCGATTCGTTCGCGCTGTTCACGATCGCGTGGACGCTCATGGGCTTCTACGTCGTGTGGCTGCCGCTGGAGATCGCGCTCATCTGGTCGAGGTCCCGCCGCATGGAGGGCCGGTCGATCATCACGGCGAGGGCGGCGGGATTCCTCGTCGCGGCGCTCGAGTTCGGGGCCATCACCGGGGCGCTCGCCGGCGGTGCGCTCGTCGACGTCCTGCCGCTGACCGTCGTGCTGCTCGTGCCGGCCGCGCTGATCGTCATCTGCTTCTTCGTCATCCTCTTCGGCGTGCAGGAGTCGCCCGACCCGACCGGCGGGCGCCTCGACATCGTCGGGCTCAGCCTGATCTCGATCGCTCTCATCGCGTTCACGGGGGGCCTCAGCCTCCTGCGACTCGAGAACGGCCTGGTCAACCCCTGGTCATGGTTCGTCGTCGTCCTCGGCATCGCGCTCGTCGTGCCCTTCACCCTGTGGGAGCTGCGCCACGACGACCCGCTCATCGATGTGCGGATGTTCCGCTCCCCCGCCCTCGGCCCCGTCTTCCTCACCGCCGGACTCTTCGGCGTCAGCGTGCTGGGCGCACAGGCCCCGCTGTCGACCTTCGCGCGCACCGATCCCGAGGTCTACGGCTACGGCCTCGGCACGACCGGGTTCGCGACGTCGCTGATCATCGGGCTCTACCTGATCGCGATGATCGTCGGGGCCCTGAGCTTCTCGCCGATCGCCCGACGCGTGACGCCGCGCGTGACCCTCATCGGCGCCGCGACGCTCGTCGGCATCGGGTTCCTCCTGTTCGTGCCGTTCCACGACACCTACGCCCAGCTCGTGACGAACATGATGATCGCGGGGCTCGGATCGGGCGCCCTGGTCGCCGCTCTGCCGGCCGCCGCCGCATCCGCCGCCCCTCCCACGCAGACGGGCGTCGCGACGGGCCTCACCAACTCGGTGAAGACCGTCGGCGGCGCCATCGCGTCGTGCGTGTTCGGCATAGCGCTCCTCCACGGGGCGACCGGGGCCGTGCAGACCGGCGGCACCGCAGGATCGCTCTCCGGCTACATGACGGTGTGGATCGTCTGCGGTGTGACCGCCCTGACGGCGGCCGTGCTCCTGGTGTTCGTGCCGAAGCAGGCGTTCACCGACCGCGCGGAGGATGCCGTCGCCGAGGCGCCGGCAGTCCGTTAGCGCCTACTCGCCCATCCGATTGCGCGAGCGCATCGCGCGCTCCGCCTCACGGGTGTCCTGGCGCTCGCGCAGCGTCTGCCGCTTGTCGAATTCGCGCTTGCCCTTCGCGACGGCGATCTCCACCTTGGCGCGACCGTCGGAGAAGTACAGCTTCAATGGCACGAGCGTGTAGCCGCCGGCTGAGACGGCGTGCGACAGCTTGATGATCTCGTCCTTGTGGAGCAGCAGCTTGCGCGTGCGCTTCGTCGCGTGATTCGTCCAGTGGCCCTGGGAGTACTCCGGGATGTGCACGGCGTCGAGGAAGGCCTCGCCGCCGTCGATGTAGGCGTAGCCGTCGGAGAGGTTCGCGCGTCCCATGCGGAGCGACTTGACCTCGGTGCCCGTGAGAACGAGCCCGGCTTCGTACGTCTTCTCGATCGTGTACTCGTGGCGGGCGCGACGGTTGGTCGCGATGACCTTCTCCCCGCGTTCCTTGGGCATGACTGGACTCCTCGTTGTGACGGCAGCCGTTCAGTCTAGCTCACGCGCGCAGCCACCGCCGGATCGCGAACCCCGCGGAGAGCGCCGCGAGCAGTGCGCCGATGCCGACCAGAAGCGGGACCACGAGCCACGCGTCCCCCATGCCGACCCACGTCGTCACGAACGGGATGCGCCCGCGGAGGTATCCGTTCACGCCGAACTGCACGCCGGCGATCACCGCGCCGCTCGCGAGGATCGATCCGAGCAGCGCCGCGAAGACACCCTCGAGGATGAACGGGGTCTGGATGAAGCGGTTGGATGCCCCGACCAGGCGCATGATGCCGAGCTCTCGCCGGCGTGCATAGGCGGACAGCCGGATCGTGGTGGCGATGAGCAGCACGGCGGCGATCAGCATCAGCGCCGCGATACCGACCGCGATATAGGTCGCCACGGTGAGGGCGGAGAACAGAGGCTCGAGGTACTGCAGCTGATCCGCGACGTCCTCGACCCCCTGCATCCCCTTGAAGGCCTCGATGATCACCTCGGACTGCGTCTGATCCACGAGCGTGATGCGGAAGGTCTCGTTGACCTGATCCGGGGTGACGACGCTCGCGTCCTCTTCGCCGACCAGATCGAGCAGCTCCTGGTACGCCTGCTCGTTGTCGAGGAAGGTGACGCTGCGGATGAGCGGCGCCAGGGCATCGCCTTCGAGGGCGGCACGCACCCCATCGACCTGCTCCTGCGTCGCCGCACCGTCAGTGCAGGTCGTGGCCTGCGTCGAGATCGAGGTGCACATGTAGACGGCGACCTGCGCACGATCGACCCAGAAGTCGCGCATCTGACCGATCTGCATCTGCATCAGCACGGCGGCGCCGACGAACGTCAACGACACGAAGGTCACGAGCACGACCGAGATGACCATCGACGCATTGCGTCGCAGGCCCGACAGCGCCTCGGCGAGGATGAGTCCGAACCTCACGACGTCGGCCCCACTTCGTCTTCGTCGCCGCGGAGTCCGAGCCGGTCGGCGAGACCGAGGTCGGCCACATCGAGCTCGACGGCCTCCACGACGGGGATCGGGTTCGTGCGCGGGACAGGGGCCTTGGCGATCGCGGGCTCGGGCTCGGGCTCGTATGTCGGCTCCGCGTCCGCGAGGGCTTCGGCGGATTCCTCGATGGCGGCCTCCGCGGCGACGACCAGGTCTTCGTCGACGGGTGCGGCGGCCGCGGCGGCCGCGGCATCAGCCGCGTCGACGACGCTCTCGTCGACCGTGCCGGTCTCGACGAGTTCGCGGTGCACTTCGAGCACGGCGGTGAGTGCGGCGACCGCGGCGGCGCCGCGTTCGGGCTCCGGCGCGAGGCTCGGCAGTGCCGACGTGTCGCCGTAGCCGCCGTGACGCTCGTCGCGGATGATCTCGCCGTCGCGCAGCTCGATGACACGGCGCTGCATCTGGTCGACGAAGCCGGCCTCGTGGGTGGCCATCACGACGGTCGTGCCGCCGGCGTTGATCCGCGACAGCAGCTGCATGATCTCGACGGATGTCGCGGGGTCGAGGTTTCCGGTCGGCTCGTCGGCGAGGAGCACCTGCGGACGGTTGACGAGTGCACGGGCGATGGCGACACGCTGCTGCTCACCGCCGGAGAGCTCGTGCGGGAAGCGCTTCTCCTTGCCCGCCAGTCCGACGAGGGCGAGAACCTCGGGAACGGACTGCTGGATGAAGGCGCGCGACGATCCGGTGACCTGGAGAGTGAAGGCCACGTTCTGGAACACCGTCTTGGTCGGCAGGAGCCGGAAGTCCTGGAACACCGCACCGACGTGACGTCGGAAGTACGGCACTTTGCGGTTGGACAGCGTGCGCAGGTCGCGGCCGAGCACGACGACCCGCCCATCGCTGGGGACGTCTTCTCGCAGGACGAGTCGGAGGCACGACGATTTGCCGGAGCCCGACGCGCCGACGAGGAAGACGAACTCGCCGCGGAGCACCTCGAAGTCGACGTCCAGGAGAGCCGGCCTCGCGGTGCCGCGATAGCGCTTCGTGACGTTCTCGAACCGGATCATGGCTGTGCCAGCCTAGGCAGGGTCGGCGCGGTTGCCCCGAGCGACACCCGCGCGCCGCGGCATCCGCGCGACTCGGGGTGCGGAGCTCAGACGGCGAGCTCGCCCACGGTCTCGCCGAACAGCTCCCCCGTGATGCGGAATCCGACCTTCAGGTAGAACTGCTCGGGTCCGTCGGCCCCCGGCTCCCACAGCACGGTGATCTTGTCGTACCCGCGCCGGCGCGCTTCGGCGGCGATCTGCTCGACGGCGAAGCGCCCTATGCCGCGGCCCTGCGCCTCGTCGGCGACGTTCAATCGCCAGATGCCGCCGCGGAACGCCTCGATCTCGCTGTCGGGATCCCAATTGGCCATCACGAACCCCACCACCTCGTCGTCGTCGAGGATCGCGCGCGGCCACGCCGTCGGCGTGACGTATGCCTCGGCGATCGACCAGGCGACGGGGGCGACGGTGGACTTCTCCCCCGGCGCAGGCGGAAGTCGGATCACACCCGGGAGGTTGTCGGAGGAGAGTTCAGCGAGTGCGAGTGCCATGCGACGACGCTAGACCCGACGTACGACATCGCCCCACCTCGACATCCGGCCCCTGCCTGTGGGCCGAGCGGTCGCTCAGTCGTCGTCTTTGCGCTTGCGCCAGCGGATGCCCGCGGCGATGAGCCCGTCGAGGTCGCCGTCGAACACCGAGGCGGGGTTTCCGACCTCGTAGCCCGTGCGCAGGTCTTTCACGAGCTGCTGCCCGTAGAGGAAGTACGAGCGCATCTGGTCGCCCCAGCTCGCCGTGATCACACCGGCGAGCTCCTTCTTCTTCGCGGCCTCTTCTTCGCGCTGGAGCAGCATGAGGCGCGTCTGCAGCACGCGCATGGCGGCGGCGCGGTTCTGGATCTGCGACTTCTCGTTCTGCATCGACACGACGAGGCCGGTCGGGAGGTGCGTGATGCGCACGGCGGAGTCGGTCGTGTTGACCGACTGCCCTCCGGGGCCGGACGAGCGGAAGACGTCGACGCGGATGTCGCCCTCGGGCACCTCCACCTCCTGGGCCTCCTCCATCACGGGGATGACCTCGACCGCGGCGAACGACGTCTGGCGCTTGTCGGCTGAGCCGAACGGGCTGATGCGGGCGAGGCGGTGCGTACCGGCCTCGACCGACAGCGTGCCGTAGGCATACGGCGCGTCGATCTCGAACGTCGCCGACTTGATGCCCGCGCCCTCCGCGTAGGAGGTGTCCATGACCTTGACGGGGTACTTGTGACGCTCGGCCCAGCGCAGGTACATGCGCAGCAGCATCTCGGCGAAGTCGGTGGCGTCGTCGCCGCCCGCGCCGGAGCGGATCGTGACGACCGCGGAGCGCGAGTCGTACTCGCCGTCGAGGAGCGTCTGCACCTCGAGCTGTCCGACGACGTCCTCCAGCTCGGCGAGCTCCTTGCGGGCCTCGTCGGCCGACTCCTCGTCCTCCATCTCGACGGCGAGCTCGATGAGCACGTCGAGGTCGTCGAGGCGCGCCTCGAGATCGGCGATGCGCTTGAGCTCGGACTGACGGTGGCTCAGGGCGCTGGTGACCTTCTGCGCCTTCTCCACGTCATCCCAGAGGTCGGGGGCGCCGGCCTCTTCGCTGAGGCGTGCGATCTCGGCGGTGAGTGCGTCGACGTCGACCACCGCCTTGATGTCGGCGAAGGTGGAGCGCAGGGCCTGGATGTCGGCGGCGAGATCGAGTTCGAGCATGTTGTCTCCAGGGTATCGCGGATGCCGCGCCCGGCCGTGCTGTCGCGGGTCGCTCTCCGATGCGGGTCTAGCGTGGAGGAGTGAGCGACAACGCCTCCGGCATCCTGCGGCGCTTCGCGCCCATGATCTACGGGCCGACGCTGCTCTTCGCGCTCGGCGAGGGCGCCGTCATCCCGCTCATCCCGATCATCGCGATCGAGCTCGGAGCGGACGTCGCCACCTCCGCCCTCGTCGCGGCCGCGCTGGTCGTCGGCCAGCTGTGCGGCAACATCCCCGCCGGCTGGGCAGTCGCCCGCATCGGCGAGCGCCTCACGATGGCGATCGCCGGCATCCTCGCCCTCGCCGGGATCGTCGGCATGATCGTCGCCCCGCTGCTGGGCGTGTTCGCGGCATCCGTCTTCCTCATCGGACTGTGCGCGGCGGCCTTCGGCTTGGCCCGGCACTCGTTCATGACCACGCGAGTGCCGATCGCGTTCCGGGCGCGCTCGCTCTCCCTGCTGGGCGGCACGTTCCGGCTCGGCATGTTCGTCGGGCCGTTCGTGGCGGCGGCGCTCCTCGCGCTGTTCGGCGACGAGCACGCCACGATCTGGTTCTTCGGCGTGTGCCTCGTCGCCACCGTGCTGCTCGTGCTGCTCGGACCCGATCCCGAGACGCAGCTGGCGGCCGAGTCCGCCGGCGACTCGCGGGTCGCCGAAGACACCGGCGAAGCCGTGACGGGGGCGATCCCGACGAGCGAGCGCGTCGGCGTCTTCCGCACGATGTGGCGGTTCCGCGGCGTGCTCGCCCGCCTCGGACTGGCCGCGGCATCCCTCTCCGCCGTGCGCTCGGCACGTCAGGTCGTGCTGCCCCTGTGGGGAGTGTCGATCGGCCTGGACGCCTCCTCGATCGCGCTCGTGGTGGGCGTCTCGGGCGCGATCGACTTCGCTCTGTTCTATGCGAGCGGTCAGGTGATGGACCGCTTCGGCCGACTGTGGGCCGCACTTCCCGCGATGCTGCTGATGGGCGCAGGCTTCGTCGCGCTGTCGTTCACGCACGACGGCGACCAGGCCACGATGTGGTTCGCGCTCTTCGCCGCGGTGCTCGGCGTGGGCAACGGTCTCTCCAGCGGCATCCTGCTCACTCTCGGCGCCGACGTCGCCCCGCAGGACGATCCCGCTCCGTTCCTCGGGTCGTGGCGCACGCTGACGGATGCCGGGGGCGCTGTCGCGCCGCTGCTCGTCTCGGCCGTCACCGCTGCGGCCTCGTTGTCGCTGGCGACGGGGATCATCGGCGCGATCGGCCTCGCCGGCGCGCTCGCGTTCCTCCGGTTCGTTCCGCGCTACTCCCCGCACACCCGGTCGTAGGCCGGCGTCGTCAGCGGAGCGCCGTGCGGCTCGTCGCCGTGGCCTCGAGCGCGACGCCGTCGGGCACGAACAGGGTGAGGACCGGCGGGCGCCACTCCTGGGCCACCGTGACTCGTGACGACACACCGTCGGGCGTTCCCGCGTCGACGAGTACGGCGTCTCCCCCGACCTCGACGATCAGCGCCTCCGCCTGGGCACGGACGGCAGCGTCGGTGAGCACGGCGGCCGGCTCTCCGTCGACGAGACTCAGTGTGAAGCCGTCGGCACCCGCGAGCGCCGCGGAATCCGCCAACCCGTCCAGGCGCTTCTGCCCCAAGTACAGGCTCGTCCCATCCACGCAGACGAGGACCGCGATCAGGGCCAGGGCCGCGTAGCCGAGAGTCAGGGGCAGGACGCTGCCCTCGTCGCCGCCGGTCGCGGCGCGCAGTCGGTTCGCGGCGCGCAGTCGACTCACGGCGCACCCCAGAAGCGCGACACCTTCTGCGCCGAGGTGGCCTCCACCGGGATCGTGGCGAGCCGGTCGAGCCCCAGGATCGGCGGCACGAGCGGCAGAGCGACCGTGGTGCGCACCGTCACGATCACCGTGGCTCCGGCTTCGGGGCAGGGAGAGCCTGCGGGGCGGCAGTCGAGTGAGATCGCGACGGTGGAGGCATCCATCCCGTACTCCTCCACCACCGATGCCAGCACGACATCGGCGCTCCGCCGAGCATCCGCGGTGTCCGTCGCCGTGGAGACGGCGCGGGCGATGTGACGCGCCCCGGCCTCGGTGCCGAGCGCCTGCTCCTGGATGAGTCCGAGGGCCACGATGAGGTACACGAGAGGGACGAGCAGGAGCATTCCGACGAGGATGAACTCGAGAGGCGCCGAACCGCGGTCATCGGAGGACGCCGCGTCAGTCCAGCGATTCGACCGGCGCACGCGCGGTCACCTCCAGCATCCGCGACGCTCCGAGCAGCCCGAACAGCGGGAGCGGTGCGTGCACGATGACCTCGACCGACGGTTGCCCGAGCGCGAGGGTCTCGCGCGCGGAGACATCTCCGGCGTAGGCGGCCCCCACGGTCCGCGTGAGGATCTGCCGGGTGCGCTCCGCACCCTCGGCGGCACCGGTGTCGGCAAGAGCCGCGTGGAAGGCGCCTTCGACCGCGGCGTCGTGTACGACGTTCCGCACGTACACAGCGAGGCCGAACTGCAGGACGCCGAGCGTCAGGAGAGTCAGCAGAGTTCCGACGAGCACGAACTCGACCGGGCTCGCACCACTCTCGTCGGCGGCGAGCCCGTCGATCGCACGACGCAGTCGATGCACGGGGCGGATCTTGCTCAGAAGCCCGAGACGCGCGAGATCGCCTGCTCGAAGAGTCCCTGCAGCGCCGGACCGGCGAGCGCCCAGATCAACACGACCAGGCCTGCGGTCATGAGTGTCACCAGCACCCAGCCGGGGACGTCGCCTCTTTCGTCGTCGAGGGTGTCGAGCGCGGCAGCGCGCAGACGGGCGATGAGTGGACGGAACATGATTCTCCTTTGCGACCCGAGGGTCAGCCGATTCCGAGACGGAGCATGAGGATGCCGGGGAAGACCGCGAACAGGACGCTCAGCGGAAGAATGAGGAAGACGAGAGGCAGAAGCATCAGGATCTCGGCGCGGCCGGCGCGTTCGATGAGCGAGCGCTTCGCGTCTTCGCGGGCGTCGAGCGCCTGAGCGTGCAGCACGTGGGCGAGCGGCGCGCCGCGATCGATGGCAGCCACGAGCTGGTCGAGCGACCGCGTGAGCGCGGGCACGTCGAGGCGGCGCGCGACGCGCGCGAGCGACTCGGACAGCGGGGAGCCGATCCCGACGGCGAGGACAGCGCCGCGCAGCTCACCGGTCAGCTCTCCCGCGCCGACGTCGCCGACACGGCGCAGCGAGTCGAAGATGCCCTCGCCCGCCGACAGGCAGAGCGCGAGGAACTCGAGCACCGTCGGCAGCTCCTCCTCGATGCGGGCGACACGGGCGCGCGCCGCGCGCGTGAGTCGCGCGTCGCACAGGACCGCCCCGGCCACACCGCACAGGGGAGGAAGCAGCGCGACGGCTCCGCTCGCACGGCCGGTGAGCACGAGGACGACGACGACCGCCCCGCCGACCGCGATGCCGATCACCGCCCACGCGAGCTGCCGACCGCGGAACGCGGAGGCATCCCCCTCCCATCCCGCCTGACGGAGGCGGCGCTCGACCGCGTCCGAGCCGCCGAGGAGTCGGGAGATCCGCTCCTGCGCGCTTCTGAGGAGCGACGCCGCGTCGAACCCGTCGACGGATACGCCCGGGAGGCTGCCGCGCGGATCGACGACGTCGCGGAGGTACGGCGCGATCCGGCGGGCGAGGCTCGGCGCACCCCACCGCGGCGCGAGGGAGAGCAGGAGGCAGACTCCCAGGCCGAAGGCGCCACCCAGGACGACCGCGAGGGAGAGATCGGTCATCCGACCCACCGCCGCGGCTCGGGAAGACGACCGAGCCGCAGCATCAGCCGGTACGCCACGAAAGACACAGCCGCGCCGCCGAGGATGAGGACGAGCCCCTCGGGGCTCCCATACGCGCGCGCTCCCTCCGGCCGAAGGGCGAGCAGGGCGAGGATCGCCCACGGGGCGGTCACACCGAGCACAGCGGCTCCGCGGATCCACGACTGTCGCGCTTCGACCTCCGAGCGCAGCGCCGCCTCGGCGCGCACGGATGCCGACAGCGCCCGCAGCACGGGAGTCAGCTCCGTCCCGCCGACCTGACGGGCCATCCGCAGCGTCTCGACGATGCGATCGGCGACCGGATCGGCGAGCGACGCCCTGAGCCGCTCTGCGGTGGAGTCGAAATGCCCGGATGCCGCCAGATCCCGGCGGAAGCCCGCGAACGCGGCCCGCAGCGGTGCGGGTGCCGAGTCCGCGAGCGAGGCCACCGCGTCGGGGAGCGACATCCCGGCACGCACCGAGGCGATGAGCAGATCGCAGACATCCGGCCAGAGGGCGCGACGGGACCGGCGGAGGCGCGTGCGCCGCGCGCGCACCCACAAGAGCGGCGCGGCTGCTCCGGCCAACGCCGCGACGAGCACGAGTGCCGCGACCTGCGTCGCGAGCCACACGGCGGCGGCCGCGACCGCCGCGCAGACAGCCGACATCGCGACGAACGCGGCGACCGTCAGCCGACCGAGACCCGCTTCCTCGAGGATCGTCGCCGCACGCTGCTCCGCCGGCGACGGCGATGATCGCGTGCGCGGCCAGACCCACGGCGAGAGCGTCAGGAGCAGCCCTCCCGCGAGCACGGCACCCCATACGAAGGTCACGCCGCCTCCGCCCGGTAGAGCGTCTCGGCCGTGATGACGGCATCGTCCACGCCGGTGGGGCGCACGATCTCCGCGACGCGGCGACGACCGCGGGCGTCGCGTTCGCAGTGCACGACGAGGTCGACGGATGCCGCGACTGCCGGCAGCACGAAGCCCGCGTCGATGTTGCGACCGGCGAGAAGCGGGAGCGCCGCGAGCTTGCCGAGCGCTTCGCGCGCCGAGTTCGCGTGGATCGTCGCGGCTCCGGGCACGCCGGTGTTCAGAGCGAGGAGGAGGTCGAGGGCCTCGGCGTCGCGCACCTCGCCGATCACGAGCCGGTCGGGCCGCATGCGCAGCGCCTCCTTGACGAGGCGGCGCAGCGACACCTCCCCCGTCCCCTCGAGCGACGGCTGACGGCCCTGCAGGCTCACGATGTCGGGCGCGTCGACGGCGAGCTCGAATGTCTCCTCCACGGTCACGATGCGGTGCCCGGGCGGGCAGGCGGCGATGAGGGCGCTCAGCAGCGTCGTCTTTCCGGCGTGGGTGGCACCGGAGACGAGGATGCTCCGCCCCTCGCCCATACTGCGCCGCAGGAGGTCTGCCGCCGAGCCGGCGAGCGAACCGGAGTCGACCAGTCGATCGAGATCGCGGAACGCCGGGAGGAACTTCCGGACGTTGACGGCCCAGTGCCGCCGCGTGATGTCCGGGATCACGACGTGGAGTCGGCTCCCGTCGCTATATATGTATATGCCTGGTCATCAAGTGAACAAAGTACAGCGGCGTGTCGTTGATTACATGTTCTCATCGTTGGCGCTAGAGTGATCGGGACGCAAATTCGTGCTTCGATGTCATGCGGCGTGTCGGAGCATCCCGTGTGACATTCGCCATGAAACTTGTGTCATGGACCAGAATTTGACGAGCACCGAGAAGGTGCTGAGGCTTGCTCCTGAGGGCTTCAGTGCACTCGCGGGGCTTATCGACAATTCGATTCAGGACGCCGTGTACTGGCTGGGCAAGGAACGGGAGGACTTCATTGATCCATACGAAGCCCACACCCGCATCCGGGGCACCATCCTTCAGGCCGAGACCCACCGAAACCGACGCGCCTCGTCGGCGGCAGGGAAGCCCACGCCCCTCGAAGAGCTTGGCATTCGCCTCGAAGGCGGACCGTCCCTCAGCATCATCGCGAGGGTTGTTGGCGCCCCCGGCGAAATTCGGATCATGCAACGACCGCGCACGGTCGTCGAAGTCGAGATGCTCGGCCCGGAGGGCCTGTTCGAGCAGGATCATGGCCCGCTGTATCTCTTCTACACGGAGCGCAGCGGATGCCTCGGATCGCTGACTCTCGTCGAGTCGTACACGGACCGCAACGACTTCTTCCTGAAGGGGTGCGAAGCCACCGATCAGCACGAGGTGCCCCTCGGCGCGATGGTCGCACCGGGCAGCTCGACGACCACCGACGAACTCAGCGAGTTCTTCCGTCAGACGACGGGCCAGCTCACCAGCGACGTCGACACCGAACGTCCCGACGAGATCGACACCGAGTCGGAATCGAGTGTCGAGGATGACGAACTCCCCCGCGAAGGAACAACCGACAGCTAGCCGCGACCGTCTCCGGTCGCGAGGAGACGATTGAAATGACGATCACGTCAGTGTCGACAGCAGAGCAGAAGGCGAACGAGCGTGTGCGGATCTTTGGCGAACGCGTGAAAGGTGCGCGGACGATGGAGAACCGAACCAGCGGGTCGGTCGCGGAAGCGATCGGGCGCAGCGCGTCCTGGTACTCACGGATCGAGGACTCAGAGGAAGGTGTCAGCGTCGACCGCGACACTCTCCGACTACTGAGCGAGACGCTGCGCTTCGATGAGGCGCACTTCGAGACACGTGCGGGTGTCGAAGTGGATCGTGCGGCGCTCTGTTTCCGGGCGAAGAAGAGCATGACGAAGGCCCAGGTCGAGCAGGTCGCGGGATGGGCTCGAATGAGCGGAGAGCTGATCGTTGACCTGGTTGAGCGCACCACGACAGTGATTCCGCTGTCACTTCCCGATGTGACGGACAACCCCAGTCCTGAGCTAGCAGCACGCCGGTTTCGGGAGCTAAGAGGCCTGAAGCCCCACGAGCCGATCGGTGAGATGGCTCGCGAACTTGAAAAGTCCGGCATCTACATCGTCTCTGCCGAGTTTGCGAACGACGATGACCCCAAACACGACGCCGTCTCCACCTGGGTTGGCCGCCGCCACGACCACAAGTACGCACTGGTGATGCTGCGGCCCATCGACTCGTGGGAGCGAACACGCATGTCGCTCGCGCACGAGGCGGGACACCTTGTCCTGCACCGTCAACAGCAGCCCGCGGATCGTGAGGATCAAGCGTTCGACTTCGCGTCGGAGCTTCTCATGCCCCAGGACGCGATGCGTCTGGAATGGCCCGCGCGAACAACACTCGAGACTCTGCTGCCCCTGAAGTTCAAGTGGGGGGTGTCACTTGCGGCGCTCATCATGCGCGGCCACAAGCTCGGACTCATCAGCGACCTCCACCGTCGCAGCCTGTTCAAGCAGCTCTCCTCCCGCCGCTCCTACGGCACCAACGTCAGTTGGAGGACCCGTGAGCCCGGCGCGGCAGACCGTCCCGTCGAGAAGCCGATCCTCCTCGCCCGAATGCTCGAACTCGCATTCCGCGACAACATCGACATGACCACCCTCAGCCGAATGATCCACTTCTACCCCGAGCGGTACCTGCGCCCCATTGTCGAGGGGCAGGCACCCATCACTGAACGCCTCCATGCAGCCATTCCCGCAGACGCGACGAACGTGACGCCGCTTCGACCCCGAACTGCCCGAGCCCGAGGGTGACGCAGCTTCGCCGGGTCGTCACCAGCGACGGGAGAATCAGCTTCTCCGTCGTCGATGAGCTCGGTGATGCGCTGGGCTGGATCGAGGACTACCTCGTCTTCGCGACAGATCAGTTCAGTCCCAACACGGTACAGAGCTACGCGAGGTCCTTGGCCGACTGGGCGGAGGTGCTCGCTCTGCGCGGCGAAGCGTGGGACGACTTCCACAGTGAAGCGTTCGGGGACTTCCTCAACTACATTCGCTACGGCGATACGCCCGGCACCCCACGGATCGGGCCGCCACCCAAAGTGGCAGCACCCGCAACTGTGCAGGCGCGGTCGGCAGCCGTGCTCGCGTTCTACACGTGGCAGGCGGACGTCAACGGGGTGACAACGCCGTACGAACGGCTCTTCTCCGCCAAACGCCGGGCAGGCCGCAGTCCCTACAAGCCGATGTTGGAAGGCGTCGCACCTCGCTCGGACACGCGTGCCACGATCTACAAGGTCCGCTCCGGCCCACGACGACGAACCCCCGTCCTCACCCCCAACCAGGTGAACACAATCCTGGACGCCTGCTCACAGCAGGGCACCGATGGCGAGTGGTCCAACCCTCCTGCGGGCCTGCGGGACCGGCTCCTGTTCGCAACGCTCAGCGAGACAGGCATGCGAATCGGGCAGGCGCTCAGTCTGCGCCACCACGATTGGATTCTGGGACGCGGAAGCCAACCCGCGATCCGGCTCGCTGCCCGCCAAGACCATCCACACGGCGTCCGCAGCAAGAGCAGCGAGAACCTCATCTACATCAGCGACAGCCTGGAACGGCTGTACAGCGCGTACGCATGGCACCTCACCGACATGGGGATCGATGCATACGTCCCCGACTTCCCCCACCACTTCGCGTTCGTCAACCTTGCCAAACCGCCCTACTTCGCACCGATGCGATCCGAGTCGGTGCAGCAGAAGATTCGCGGCATCTCGAAAGCCCACCCCTCGCTACCGGACAAATGGTCCGCACACTGGTTCCGTCACACACACGCATCCGCACTGCTCCTGTCCGGGGTGCCCCCACACGTCGTCCAGCAGCGGCTCGGGCACGCCGACGTGCAGACCACCCTGAACACGTACGGGTGGGTGACTGCCGACGCGGAACTGCGCGCCCTCAGCGGCTGGAAGGACTTCACCGCAGGCTGGGAGACCCACCGATGACCACAGACCACGGGCCGCACCTGCACGCCGTCGCAGGCGGTCAGCCCGCCCCGTTGCCGACCACGCGATGGGATGCGCGGTGGGCCGACGTTCCCCCCGAATGGCGGGCCGCAACATACCGGTTCGATCGGACACCTTTCACTGAAGTGTTCGTCCGCAACACGAACTACCTCCGCTCCGACAAGGAATACCCCTTCACGATCCACGGACCACAGCGTCTCACGGACGAGCTGGCCTGGTGGGTGTGGGTCTGCTGGAGCGAAGGTTGGCGGAAGATCGACCCGGCGATGCTTGCCTGGTGGAAGCGCTCGATCGACGAGATCGTCGCCCGGCGCGCACAGTTCAGCAGCACCCCTGTCACGTCCCTCACCGACTTCGACCCGGACATGGTCAGCCGTCTCGCTCTCGACCTGTTCACACACCGCAAGGGGCGCGCCCCGAGCGACGGGAACCTCAGCAACCTGAACAGCATCCACGAGAGCGTCCACATGCTCCTCTCCGGACGCTGCCTGGACGTGCCGTGGTGGGACGCACCACGCTGGCACCTCCGCGTGGATGACCGCATCCCGCGTCGAGAACACGAACCCAGCGCCAACGCCATCGTGAACATCGGTGACATCCAGCCGCTCTGGCTGCGCGACGGAGTCCGCATCTGGCTGCGCGACATGCTCATCAGCGACACCTACCGATGGACGACCGTCGTCACCGCATCGCGCGAGGTCGCCGGCTATTTCGGTCGGTACTGCCATCAGCGAGGCATCGCCCACCCTGCGCTGATCAGCGACCCCGACGACGTTCGAGAGTTTGCCACCGGTTTCCTGTCCTGGCTGCGGTCGCCCGCCGCCACCGGACGCGGCACCTCCCTCGGACAGAACCAGGTCAGTTCCATCCAGAGCAAGGTGCAGAGCTTCTACGACCACATGGTCGACGAGCGAGTCCGCGTCGCGAAGGTCACGGGCGACGACCGCTGGCTGACAGTCGGAGCCGCGCACACCACCCTCTTCCCAAGAGCGCTGCGCGGCCGACGCCGCCAACCCGACACCATCGACCGCGACAAGTTCATCTCCGCCGCCGACCTGTCCCTGATGGCCTGCCACATCCCCATCCTCGGCACCCCGACGACGGAGAGCGTCACCGTCACGGTCCCTGGGACCGGCGAAAAGGAGTTCACCGGCCTCGGAGACGAAAGCGCCATGCGCGCATGGTTCATCCAGTCACTCACCGGCCGCCGCGTCTCCGAGATTCTGATGCTCGACTTCGAACCCCTAACCATGCTGTTCGGCCCCGATGAAGTCGATGCGGCGGCCGACGACGCGTTCGTCGCCCGACTCCGCTATCAACAGACCAAAGTCGACGGTGTTGACCCGTCGATCCTCGTCGAAGCCGAAGTCGTCCACCTGATCCGCGCACAACAGCAATGGGTGAGAGACCGCTACCCCGACGCCGCCAACCCGCGCTACCTGTTCCCCGCCCTCCGATTCAACCATCGCGGCACCGAACCTCGGCCGCGCTCATCCCAGCACGACGCGCTCCGACGTCTCGATGAACTTGTGCAGCTCACCGACCAGGGCGGGCACCCGCTGAAGTTCGCCACCACCCACCGCCTCCGCCACACCCGTGCCACCGAACTGCTCGCGGGCGGTGTACCCATCCACGTCGTGCAGCGCTACCTCGGACACCAGTCGCCCGAGATGACGATGCGGTACGCCAAGACCCTCGCAGAGACCGCCGAAGCGGAGTTCCTGAAGTACAAGAAGTACGGCGCCGACGCCCGCGAAATCGACCTCGCGCCGCACGAAATATATGACATGACAATGCTCGGCAACCACACCGACAGGGTCCTCCCAAACGGGGTCTGCATGCTCCCACCATCCCAAACCTGCGACAAGGGCAACGCGTGCCTCGGGTGCTCGCACTTCGCCACCGACCGCAGCAACCTTGAAGACCACCGCGCGCAGCGCACCACCACCCTCCACCTCATAGAGCAACGCAAACGTGACTACCTCGCCCGCACCGGGAACGAGCTATCCGATAGCAATGTGTGGGTCGAAGGGCGCCTCGCGGAACTGTCCAAACTCGACGCCATCATCGAACGCCTCGAACAGGAAGCCGAGACATCCGCCATCGGTGGAGCAGGGGTCGGAGGCCGCACTCGCCTCCCCATCCGTCCCATCACGGACGGCGCCCACCAGGACATGCTGGGCCGCGCCCGCACGAGCCGCGCCGGAGACGCTCAGTGACCGCTGGACGCACCGACCCGAGCATCCGCGCCCTCTCCGACGCCGCCGCCCGCAAGTCCGCTCACGCGGCCAGCAGAGGACTCGAAGCGATCAAGGAACTGGCCCGCACCCGCCAACCCATCAACCACTCCAGCGTCGCCCGACATGCGGGCCTCTCCCGCGGCTACGTCAGCCGCAACCCCACCCTGCGCGCCGAGATCGCCAAACACGCCACCACGAGACAACACATCAACCCGCGCGCCACCCAATCCCAGGACGGTGAACCAAGCATCATCGTCGCACTGCGTAACGTCATCCGAGAAACGAACGCACGCCACGACGAAGAGATCGCGGGACGATCCGCGACGATCCGCGAACTCCGCGCCACGATCCGAAAGCTCGAAGACGAGAACGCCCGGCTAAGGGGTCAACTCCGCGGGCGCTGAGGCGCAGCCGACCAACGCCCACAGCTCAGTTGGATTCTCGCGCTCCCAGGCGCACGACATCATCGGTCCCGAACCGTTAGGACGGCGAGCGACTTGTGGAATGTGGCAGGGCGTGAAAAACTCGCAAGGGCCAGTTCGGCCGCCTATAGAAGTGAGCCCGTTTACGTGAGTGAAGACCTCGTAGCCCGACAGTCACGGCCGTTCGGACGTCTCGCGTATCTGTCGCTGGGCTCAACGACGCTGGCCCAGCTTAAGCGCAGCCGCTTCATTCGATCCACCCTGGCACCTGATGAAGAGCAGCGTAAACCCGACGCGATCGTCTTCCTGCCGCTGGGCGGCATCAAGGCCGTCGTCGAGATCAAGCAACCCAAGGATCTCACTGCGCGAACCCTTCCAGCCATCGTAAAGAAGTACGCCCCCATCGCCCGAGCAGTCTGCAAGCTGCTGATCATCACAGACGGCAAGACGAGCTACTGGTACAACGCGATCTCGGAGAAGCCGGTCGTTGATGAAGCGGGCTCGGAACTTCGGCTCCTCTTCGACCCCGCCCTGGTCGATTCAGAGCGGCTCTCGCCGGAGGCCCAGCTAAGGCTCATCGACGTGATCGAGGCATGCGACCAAAGCCTCACCAAGACATCCAACCAACTCGCTCCCCGAAGAGAAATTGACCCCAGCCCTCTGGCCAAGAGCGTATGGCAGAAGATCTGGGTCAACACTGGCAAGGACCCCGGGAAATGCCTGTACAACGTCGTTGAAATCCTCGTCTTCAAGTTCTTGAGCGACGCGGGTGTCCTCACTCCGAATTACTCCTTTCGGCGCATCGTGGAACTGCTGGCAAGAGAGGGCGCTGACGACGCACTAACTCACTATGCGTCAATCAGTCGGAAGCAGATCCGAAAACTGTTCCCTGCCAGCCGCGAGGATGGCACGACCATCATCAACGGCACGATCTTCGTCAATGAGAAGGGCGACGCCAACCTCGCGCAAGCAGCACTCTTCGGCGAGGTCATCCGCGCTTTTCAATCGTTCGACGATGAAAACGGGTCTCTGCGCAACATCGACCGGAACTTCAAGACCCGCCTCTACGAGACCTTCTTGCGACAGCAAGCAGGCATCCGCTCGCTCGGCCAATACTTCACACCTCGCAACGTCGTCCAATCAATCGTCCGCATGTCGAAAGCGGGTTCACTCAAAGACGGGGCGAGCATCTGCGACCCCTTCTGCGGTGTCGGCGGATTCCTACTCGAAGCCATCAACGACAACGCCAACCTCTGGGACCAGTTCCAGCCCGTCGATGGAAAGGTCAGCCCAAAGATCGTCATCCGGGGCTACGACAAAGGATCTGACGAGAAGGACGACGAGCGGACCATCATTCTGGCCAAGGCCAATATGCTCGTTTACCTGTCGAATCTGCTGTCGGAGTTTCACTCGGAGGAACTCCTGAAAGAGTTTGCTGACAACGCATTCAATGACGTGTTCCGGCTCATTCGCTCGAACCTTGGCACGTTCGAGCGAATCGACCCCACCGAACAGTACGACCTCATCCTGACAAACCCGCCCTATGTGACCAGCGGATCGCTGAGCTTGCGGAACAACATCGACGCGCTTGGGCTTGAAAAGCACTACGCGGCAGGCGGACGCGGCACGGAATCCCTGGCGTTGCAGTGGATCATCAATCACCTCAAGCCGGGTGGTGAAGCGTATGTCGTCGTGCCGGACGGCCTGCTGAACCAGCATTCGATGTTGTCGTACATCAAGGCTGAATGCCTCGTGAGGGCAGTCGTGGCACTTCCCAGTCGAACGTTCTACTCGACGCCGAAGAAGACCTACATCCTCGCGATCGAAAAGAAGGGCAGCGTCAAGGTCGACCAGACTGAACCTGTCTACACGTTCATGGTGTCCGAGATCGGCGAATCGCGCGACACTCGTCGAGTCCCCATCGAGCACAACGATCTTGTCGAAATGCAGGAACAGTTCAGCTACTTCAGCACCAACAGGGCGAAGTTCATCGCTACCAACCCGCGCAACAAGATGATCGCCTGGAGCGAGTTCGACGCGCTGAGCAACTGGCTCGTCGAACGGAGATGGTCCGAAGCTGAGAAGGTTGATCTCGGCGTGATCGAGGAATCGATCGAGGTGGATCCGGAAAGCTTCAGATCGCTAGTAGACGAAGCGCAACAGTCCCTCGCTCTTCTGCTAAAGGAACTGTGATGGCCTCATTTCGCACCGTTTTCCTGGGAGACCTGTTCGAGCTGAAGAACGGCAAGACCAAGTTCATTCGGTCCTACGTGGAAAGCAATCCGGGCACGTATCCGGTCTACAGCGCATCTCTTCGTCAAGTCTTCGGATCGATCGATACGTACGACTACGACGGACACCACCTCACCTGGATCATGAATGGATACGGGGGGTGCGTTCAAGAGATCCACGGCCCATTCTCGGCAAATCGCGACCGCGGCGTCCTCGTGCCCCTGGAGGGGATATCGGTCCCTGACCTGACCTATCTCCGGTACGCCGTTGAGCCACAACTTCGTGCCGCGGCAGTCGGGCGACGTGTCGACGGTAGCAATAGCGAGTACACGAAGGTCTACCCAGACGCTGCTGCTCAGGTGTCAATGGAGTTGCCTGAGACCGACTCGGGCGATCTGGACTACACGGCCATGGCCAGAGTTGGCATGAGACTGCGACGCATTGAGGCGGCCAAAGTGCATGTTGCTTCGTCACAGTCCAACCTGATGGCAGCCGAGCTTCGTATCGAGTGTGCAGAGCCGTTCATCGACATCAGCCTCGGGGATGCAAACTACTTCGAGCTCACCATCGGCGAGCGACGGTTGATGAAGGACAACCTCGACCATGGCGTGCCCGTGTACAGCGCCAACGTGCGTCGACCGTTCGGTCTTGCCGAAAGCACGGCGCTCGCCCATCTCGATGAGCAGTCGCTGATCTGGGGAATCGACGGCACTTTCGACTGGAACCTCATGGCTGCCGGCTATGAGTTCGAGGCCACCGACCATTGCGGGCGCGTTCGCATCCTTGATTCGAAGCTCGATCCGACATATCTCCTCCAGGCGCTGCGTTCGACGCGCAGCCGGTACGGGTTCGACCGAGTCTTCCGGGCAAGTATGGGAAACATTGGACGCGTGGTCACGGTGCGCGTTCCAATAGACAACAAAGGGCGTCCGTCCCTCGGACGGCAGCGGAAACTTGCCGAGGAGCACGAGAAACTCGAAGCCGCAAAGCAGGCCAGCTTGGACGCCCTTGAGCGCGTCCTAGCGGCCAAACCCAGGTTCGACGCATAAGTCTTCCGCGTTCCCGGTGCGTGCTCGCGCGCCGCGAGGAAAGCTTGCCACGAACGGTATCGCTGATTCGAATACGTGGAGCGGCGTGCGCGCGAGTTCCGCAACGTCGGGAAGGTCAGCTACGCCGAGTGGCGTTACGCCGTCAACGTCTTCGTCATGCATCTCCGGCTTGGAGGCATCAAAGACGCCAAGGTCACAGATTCCGTGACCTTCGATCTGCTGAATGAGGCGACTACTCTCGCCCCTAGGAGTATCTCTTGCAGGTCATCGGAAGTGAGTAGCCGACGTTGTGCCCACACGCGATCGAAACCACCTGGGTCGACCAGGACACGGTAACGATCGTTTTGCTTGAGTAGATCGTTGATGATCCACTCACCATGAGCTTCACGGGAAAGTAGTCGTAAGGGCTATTCTCCTGCGCTGAGCCGCCTTGACTTGAGTAGTGGCCGCTCCAGGTCCAGGTGTTGTTGGCCAGGCTGCCGTTGTAGAACGTGTACCACGTGGCAGCCGATGCTGGAGTTGTGCCCAGGAGCACCAGGAGCACTGCAAGTGCGGCGGAACCCACGATCCTGGGCGTTCGGGCGCGGGACTCTCTCTTCTTCATGCGCGTAATGTCACAGGCCCGGCTGGAAGCCGCGGATTACGAGTTCCGGCCCATCGTCGGCTTGAATCCGCATCCCATCGCCTGACGCCATGAACTCAGCGAAGTCGGCCTCTACGAGAACTGAGGAGAGTGCGCGATATCCCTTGACGGCCTGAAAGCTGGCGCCGTCCGGAAGGAGGATGGTAGCGAAGGACAATTCGGGATCGGGATTCTCAACCGCGAGCACGAGCCCAGATTCTCGCAACTCATCTGGAGATGCACACGTTCCCGCTGCGTATGCGTGCTTGACGTGAGGAACTACCAGTAGGCACACCTGACCGTCCGTCGACTCTGCCGACCAGTAGGTGGCTTTCGCGCTATCGGCCAGCAGATGGGACGTGTCGAAGTCGATGTGTTCGAACACCTCTCGGTCTACCACGCTGGGGAGTGTGTCATCGGGAGAGCGCGGATCGATGATCTTCGAGTGGACCTCCGAGCTGACGACCCGAGGCTCGGCAGACGCACTCACTCCGGCGGCTACACCGACTGCGACCAGCGCCACCATTCCCAATGCCCCCGCGGCCATGGAGTACTTGCCTCTATCCATTCGAGTCTCCTAAGAACAATTCATCGCCAGTACTTGCAGGTGATCGCCGTCGGGGGCGGGCTCGGAACAAATGGGCTGTTCCACGCGCACTGGCTGACGGTGTAGGTCAAACTGTGTGAGACAGTCACGTTGTCCCACCCATAGAGCGTTGACGTCGGTCCGTTCTTTAGCACCAACTGCTGAAAACTGTTGACGGCGAGCACACGTGCACCGTTCATGTCGCGGTGGCCGCTGTAGTACCACTGCGATACGTTTGCGGCGCCCGTCTTGTAGTTGTATTCAGCGGCTAACGCGGTCAGCGGTGCCGAAATCACAAGCAAAGCCGATGCAAGAACGACGGCGATCACTTTGGCACGGCCGCGCAACCCGCTGGCCTTTTGACCTTTTGAGTTGGATTGCATCACTGCACTCCCTTCTTTCCCGCACAGTAGTGTTGGCCCGACTAGGACGCAAGGCTCTTCGTTCCCTGGGACGATCTAGGCAATGAGGTCGCTAAGCAAGGCCGCCCTGGCACGCGCAGGACAACTTGTCTTGATTGCATGAACGCCCGTGCACCAGAATGACAACATGTTGGCGAGGGTGGTCGCTTTGGGATTTGGTGTAGCGGTTGTCATGATGACGATCGCGGGGTGCAGTCCGAGTGCCGCCAACTACGCAGACCTTGACCGTGAGCCCGCGAGCGGCGACGCCCTCCCCGACGTTTTCGAGGAGACCGCCTCCGAAATCCAAGACGGTTCGTCGCGACTCATCGGAGAGCACGGCGGCGACACTATTTGGATCGCTCGTGGCACCGCGCCCGACCACGTCTGCTTGGCAGTTCTGGATGCTTCAGACGAAGCCGCGGTCGCGTGCGGCTCAGATTCGGGACCATTGCAGTTCGGGTGGTACGTGGTTTTCTCGGACGGTGCTCCAACCCCTACTGGGACGATGTTGCTGAGCGAGAATGTGGCAACTGCAGATCGCTAGGGCTCTCGCGACGACGGCCTAACTCTGGTTATGGTCACAGTTCCCGTGACCATAACCAACGTTACTGTCGGAGCCTCTCGCCACGCATTCTTTCATCATCTGCACGAAGCGCTCCGCGCCCGGCTTCATGCGGTGCCGCGTGGTGATCCTCGGGATGCGCCACGCCTAGAGCGAGATCACCCCACTTCCGCGGTAGAGAAGTCCTCAGGCTGGCGCGCGATCAGTTCTGCCAGTTCGCGGCGCACCGATGCCCAGATTCGACGCAGTCGCATCGACTGGCACTCGCGGCCCCTGCGAGTCAGCGTCACTCCGCCTTCGCTCTGTAAGTCAGTTCAAGAACTCTCAGGTCAAGGAGCCGTTACAACTGGTGGTCTCGGACGACGTCGCGCGCTCGAATCACCTGTAGGTCATAGTCGCGAGCGAGAACAGCAAACAGGAGGGACTCGAGATCCGCGGTTCCGGAGGCGCGGGTGATGATCCCGGCAGCGCTGCGGGTCGATGTTCGTTTCGCGTTCGAGGTGAACACGCTGCCGCAATCAGCGGTTTCCTCTGATGTTTGAACCTTCACCGGTCCAGAAGCCGCCGGCCTCGCAGCGCTAACCTGGCTTCCTTCGCAAAGAACGGATCGTGCTGCAGCGCTCGCACCAACCCGAGGCCAACTTCACCGCCGACGCGGAGGATAGGACGGACGAAGTAGATTCGGGTCTCACCCCTATCCTCGACATCGATGAAACTGATCAAGTCATCAAGGACATTCTCGCTCGCTGCCGCCGCCAACGCGACGGCAGCTCCGTCCATCGCTCCGGCGTCGCGGGTGGAGAGATACACGGCCTTCAGACGTTCCCAGTAGCGTTCTGAGTCGCGCACTGCCAGCGCCCGCCCCAAACTATTCAGAACACGGCTTGGATACGCTCCTCGTTCCAGGTGATCGATGAGCACAGGCAGAGCCGATGGATATGGTTCAGCTGTGTTCACGAGATCCCAGACTGACTCCACGCGGATGCCGGCCTGTCTCAAGTCCACCAGGATCGGCTGTTCCGCCCGCGACAGCTCCGAGGCCACACTGGCGCGCGCGGCTTCATCTTTCTGTCGGGCTCGCTGATAGTCACCGTCCGCCGCCAACTGCGCCAGAAGCTCAGTTGCACTGATCGGGCCAGAGCGACGCCGTTCCTGCGTCATGGGATTACTCGCAAATTCACTTCTCCTCTAAGCACGGCATCTAGCAAAGGGCCGCTCAGCCTTGTTGGGACTATCTCACTTCCGCGATGGCGAAGTCCTTCGTTGTCATGCCGACGCCTTCATTCGGACCCGTCCATCATCGCCGCGAACCACTCGGCGGTCATGGACATGTACTCCTCGTCGCCGGTTGGTTCGAGAACGCAGAGAAGCGCTCTCGCAAGACGACCATCTCCCCGTACCAGCGCCTGATCATGGGCGAGCGATCCAATGAAGTCCCATGTTGCCGATTTCGCGTGAAGGAGATCCTCCTCGCTTCCCTGGCCTGAGGTCCAATAAGCATTCGCGACGCGAAAAGGAGTTGTGATCTGCGAGGGGAGTCGAGCTCGCTGCAAATACGGGAGCAAGGTCATCATCAACGCCCGCCAAGGGTCGGTAGCCGTTGATCGTGCGGTCTCACTCGCGGCTCTGAGGAGTTCAAGGTCGTTCAATGCGCAACTCCAAATCTGTCTGTCAAGTACAGCAGAACAGCTGCTGCAGATGAGCTTAGGGAGACCATGGTCGGGGTTAGAAGCTCCGATCGCCACAGCACGGATCGTCCCGCCGCGGGGGTCCACGCCTGCGTCCAGGGCTTGACTGATTCAGCCCATCTCGGCGCACGCGCCGTGCCAAGGCGCTTGCTGCATGAGTAGCACTGAATCAAGAGCATCAACCACCGCTGGGTTCAAGTCGCGGGGAACGCCGCCTGGTGACACGTCAGCGAAGATGTGGTCCCCTACGCGCAACTCCGCCGCAGCACCTTTGGTTCGGCCCGCAGCCAAGGCGGCATCGGCGGCTGCCTCAGCGAAGTTCGTTCCGACCTTGCCAGGGTCAAGGTTCCATGAGGGGCAGCCTTGCTCATCGCCTGCTGCTCGGCCGAGGAACGATCTAGTGTGCCGCACGGGTTGTCACTCGATCCGTATCCGCTCGCGGCGTATGCCGGTCCATACGAGGACGGTTGATTGGAGGTTGGCTGGCCCGCCGCTGGGGGTGCTGTGGTTGTCTTCGCCGACGGCTTCCACGTTCCGAGCTTGCCGCCGTCGTGCTGTATGGCGGGGATCAGGCCGGTGGGGTCGTAGTGGCTGACGGGCGAGTTGTACGAGTAGGCGTACGCGTTGGCGCGCCGGGGCGCTGAGGTATCAAGGAGCGGGTCAACGCTGATGAACCTGCCAAGGCCCGCGTCATAGGCGCGGGCACCGAGCTGTGTGAGGCCGGTCGCGCTGCGGGGCTCGTCTCCCCCAAGGAACAGGGATGTCCCGTCGCTACCACCCCACAGCATGAGCGGGGTGCCGTCAGCGGTAAAGAGCGACTTCTCAGTAGTCGTGCCGTTCGCGACGGTCGCGATCCTGCCTGCGTCGTCGTAGGTGAGGATCCGCTACTTGCCTCGCGGGTCTGTCCATGAAACAAACGGCCGAAGGTTTGGGCCCAGCATCGCGCGCATTTCTGCACCACGCTCTCCTGGATCTGGGATCATTTCCACGCCACTCACGACCAGCAGCTCCCGCTCAGCCTCATCCCCATCCAGATAGGCGGCGTCCAACCAATCCCACACTTCACGGCACCAAGCCTCCTGTAGCTCGGCTTGATCCGCCATGGCTCGAACGATGTCGGACATAACGAGGTGCGGGAGTATCTCCCCGAAGTTGTCGGCCATATGTTCGTCCAGGAGGGGCAGGAAGACTCGCTGGGAGTGGCACAAAGCCCCGACTAGCGAAACAGTGCTTGCTGTCATTTCCCCAGAACTCCCATGAGCTCGTCGGCCAGACTTCGGGCGACTAGTCGGTCGGGGGCCAGGGCATCCGGATTCTTCAGGAGCCAATTCTCGAGTCCCCTCAGGGACTCCTCCGCCTTCATGGTGTGCATCTTTCCTCCTGTCGGCAATCCTGTCGCAAGCTCGCTTCGAACGGCGTCCATCGTTGTACCGTTCCCGGCTCTTGTCGTGTTGGTGGTGCCTTTGTACAGATTGTTGACGATGTTCTGAAGCTTCGCGCTTTGCACGGCTGGGGTCGCAAGTTTTGAGGACCCCGCTCCGACCTGCACGACGGAGGAACCGGTAACCGTACCTCCCGTCATGCTGGTCGAGCCAAGTTTCGAAAGTGTTTGACTGACGCCACGCGCTGCGATAGCGAGGGCGGGACCGGCCAATATTGCCGATGCACCACCCGCCGCTCCGGCCACTGGGGCCAGGTACAAGTCTTCAGCGGTCTTCGATCCAGGCTGCAGATGTACGGCGACGACGTTCGCGGTCGCACCGACGAAGGCGGCTGCGACAGCTCCCGTTGCCAACCCGACACCTGCGCAGATGCCGGCCGTTGCCACCACACAGATCCCGATACCAACGATCAGTAGTCCGCTCGCCACTGCCACCGAGGCCTGCTTCATCTCGGGGGTCATCACGCCCCGCACATCGGGCGCGGCGCCGTACTTGGTACCTCCGATTGATCCTCCGCCCCCGCTAACCCTGGTTATGGGCACGGGAACCGTGACCATAACCAGGGTTAGCGTCGTCTCCGCAATCCGACCCGAGAGACGAGACTGTCACGTCACCAGTGGCCCCGGAGGCGCCGCGGTCGGATGGGAGCGTGATCTGGCGCGTCGAGGACGTTCGTCTCGGACCCGCCAGCCACCCGCTCCGCCTCGGGGTTGTGTCTACCCGGACTTGGGCCGCAAGGTGCGGCTCGAAGGAGACACGGACCTCGACGGGCGGGTTGACGTGGTGTGACCATTCGACCTGGACCGCTGGGGTACGAGCAACACGTCGGGGATCACCGGTAGCGGACCATACGAACCGGATCACACCCATCCCAGGTCGGAGACGTAGCCGACGACAGTGGAGATGTCGCGGCCTGCGGTGAGCCACTGCAGTGGGGTCCATCCGTCGAACGATTCATTCGGTGCGTTCATGAAGGTCGTGGTCGCGTGGACGTCGTAGTCGTCTGGGAGTGCGCGGAGCACTTCGCTCAGCCCAGGCAGGGTGCACCCTGAGGCGGTGAACTGCCACGGCGGGAAGTAGGCCGCGCCGTGACGGTCGACGCCGCACAACAGTTCGCCATCTCGGACCAGCGCGTGGACCTGCGCCGGACCTACGCCGAGACGGCGGCCAACCTCGTCGAGAGACAAGGCACCACGTTTGGCCAACTCCTCCGCTTCTCGTCGCGCGGCGTTCAGAGCGGTGGCGACTTCGCGAGCTGCCTTGTTCCACACCTCGTTGCTCAAGTCAGCCGGTTGCATGTCAGCGTGAGCGAGCAAGAATGCGCACTCGCTCTCCGTCAGCGGCACGTCACCGCTGAGGGCGGCGGGATCTTCGGAAGACGATTGGGCTCCGCCTGTAGTGGGCATGGTGCGAGGATACGCTTCGATGGCCGTCGACGATCAGGCGCCTGCGTAGTGCTCCCAGGTGTAGGCGATCTCGCTGTAGGTCACGGGGCGTCCGTTGACATCGGCGGCCACCTGGACAGTGTCAACGTCGACATGCTGCGGCAGGAGGTCAGCGATGAGGTCGAGAAGCTGGCCGCGGTCTAGTGGGGCGTCGTGGGGCAGCACGAAAGCGATCCACCCCTGCTCCGCGGACCCGGTCGACTCGATCACAATCTCGATGGAGATGGTGATGCTCGCGTCTTGTCCATCGTCCATCACGAAGGAATCGGTGAGTTCGCGCCCGGGTTGGCTGCGCGCGGCCTCAACCATCTCGCTTCCCCTGGTGCGCAGTGCGTCCATCAGCGACGCGGCAGTGACGGTCTCCAGCGCCGCATAGTCAGCTTCGCTGGGCAGAAACTCGTCACGACTGTCGAGCCACTCGAAGTGCTTGTACGCATCCCGGCGCTCGCCCACGGCGTGCGTGTCGCTGTAGGCGAGAAGCCAGCAGACGTCGACGTCCTCGTCGTAGATCGTCGCGCCGCGCCCTTGACCTGCGTGGAGGGACTTCACATGACCGTACGGGTTGACCCCAAGAACGTTCTCACCCTCGCCGGGTGCACCAGACCGCTTCCCCACGAACACGCGGATAGCCTCGTGCTTGACGGCGAGGTGTTGCGCGTCTCGAGCCGCATCATCAGCATCGAGATTGAGGTCGTCACGAACACAGCGTTCAGTGACGCGCAATCTAGTCAATGAGTGGAGGACGTCTAGCTGGCGAGGGCGCGAAGACGCGTAGCTCGTTCAGCGGCGCGATGCGAAATCGCCTCACGCTGGGCACGCTCACGGTCGGCCGACGACGCGTTGCGGCGCGCCCTCAACTCACCGCGCAGTTCCTCCACCGACATTTCCTTGACCTCAACAACGGCGGCGCAGACGCGGGACGTCGTCCCGGCAGCAGACATGCGCAGCGTCACCGGGGCCAAAGTGGTAGGCATGCGCTCACACTAGCAGTTTCGGCTGTGAGCGAGAAGTGAACAGCAACAGGTGTCGCGGAACGCTGCCCGAGCCGTGCGTACCTCAGCCCATCCGCATCAGCAACCGCAGCCCCTCCTCCATAAGCACACCTACCGATAACGGTGTGCCCAACGACCGCCACCCACGAACTAGCTGTCGCTGAACACCGTCAGTTACACCCATCAGCCACATACACATAAATCGGGCAGCGACGCATCGACGAACGGCTGGCTCAAGTCCACGCGGCGCCCGGTGGCGTGCAGCATCCGCTCGACCAGGTCGCGGACCTGCGTGTCGGTGAGAGCCAGCGGCACCCGCTCGGAGACCCCGGCGCGGGCGATGAAGACACGGTCGGGCGCGTTGATCCACAGCTCCTCGACCGTCGGATCGTCGAGGTGGGCCTGGAGCGGGCCGTAGCCGCCGACGGCGGCGAGCACCTCGCGCACGCACGATGACTCGTCGTCGACGGGGTGGAGCCCGCGCGCCAGGGCGAAGTCGTTGTGGCGGCGCACCTCCGCCCGGACGATCCGCGCGGCGAGCTCGGGATCGCGCGACGGGTCGGTGCGCTCGGCGCGGAGACGCTCGCGTACGCGCTCCGCGACGACGGCGGCGGGAGTGGCTGCGGCGATCACCGCATGATCCTCGCAAGCGCGCCGAGGCGCACCGCGAAGTTATCCACACCCCCGCCGCCCGCCGCTCGGCGGAGGCGGGCTCAGGCGCGGATGAAGGGGATCGCGAACGGGACGTTCAGGATCGCGCCGCGGCCGGCGCGCACGAGGCCCCGGATGATCAGCACGAGGTGCGTGATGCAGGCGGCGATCCAGATGATCGCCATGAGTCCCGCGATCCACGCGCCGTCGTTTCCGAGACCCGCCCCCGCGATGAGCCCGATGAGGAAGCAGACGACGGTCAGGAGAGCCACCGTCAGTCCCCAGTTGGCGGCGTTGCGCGCATTGCCCTCGGCGATCGGGCCTTTGCGGCTCTGCGAGCCGTAGACGCACGCCATCACGATGCCGGCGATGATGATCCCGATGTACGGGATCGGGATGTAGGCGAGGAAGCCCAGCCCCCAGGCCAGCGCATCCGCGGGCGGCTTCACGGGATAGCCGTACGGAGCACCGTACTGAGCTGGAGCACCGTACTGCGGAGCACCGTACTGCGGCGGGGCTGCGTAGGCCGGCGGCACGGGGTACTGCGGCTGCGCACCCGCGGCGTACCCGGATGCCGGCGGACCGGCGTATCCGGGCGGAGGCCCGGCGTAACCCGGCGGAGGCCCGGCGTACCCTGCCGGCGGGCCGGCGTACCCGGGCGGAGGCCCGGCATACCCCGGCGGAGGCCCGTAGCCGGCTGCCGGCGGGGCAAGGTCGCCCGCCACGGGCGTGGGGGAAAGCGGCGCTGGTGCGGCCTCCGGTGCGGGATGAGCGACATCGGCGGGCGGCGCGTCCGGGCGGTCGGCGGGGGCGGTCTCGTCAGGGGTGCTCATGCGCCCCAGCCTGACACACGGCATTCTGGGGGCCAGCCCCCTCAGCCGACGTCCAGGCGGGTCAGTAGAATTATCGAGCCCGCGGGAGTGGTGAAATCGGCAGACACGCAGGATTTAGGTTCCTGTGCCTTCGGGCGTGTGGGTTCAAGTCCCACCTTCCGCACGCGCACGAGCCGATCATCGACACCGCGCGCCATCCGACCGCCGACCGACACGACCGACGGGACATCCGTGCACCACGCAGCTCTCATCCCCTGGCTGGACCCGACCGCGATCATCGAGTGGGCAGGCCCCTGGGCGCTCCTCGTGGTGTGCTTCATCGTCTTCGCCGAGACCGGTCTGCTGGTCGGCTTCCTGCTGCCCGGCGACACCCTGCTGATCATCGCGGGTCTGCTGACGCACACCAACGACATCTTCGGCGTCAACATCTGGGTGGTGTGCTCGCTCATCGCGCTGGCGGCGTTCGTCGGCGGTGAGGTCGGCTACTTCATCGGCCACAAGGGGGGGCCCGCGGTGTTCGAGAAGAAGGACTCCGGCATCTTCAGCCGGCACAACGTCGAGCGCACGAACGCCTTCTTCGAGCGCTTCGGCGGGCTGACGATCATCCTCGCGCGCTTCGTGCCGATCGTGCGCACGTTCGCGCCCGTCGCCGCCGGCGTCGGACATATGCCGTGGCGGCGATACACGCTGTACAACTTCATCGGCGCGATGCTCTGGGGCTTCGGCCTCACGATGGTGGGCTACCTTATCGCCTACATCCCGTGGGTGCGCGACCTCGTGACGGAGTACATCGACGTCATCCTCCTCATCGCCGTGGGCGGCACCGCCCTCGTCACGCTGTGGCACTACCTCAGCGAACGCCGCAAGGTGAAGAAGGCGGCCGCGGCAGGCGAAGACATCGTCACGGATGCCGAGGAGGCCCAGGAGCTCGTCCTCGATCCCGAGGTCTTCGAGCGCGGACCCGAGCTCGGCCACGACGACGCACCGCGCGGGAACGCCACGCCCTAGGCGCGGATTCCGCGCCGCATCCGGATCGTCAGGGACCGTCCGGACCCTCGGCCTGCTCGATGTGCTGCCGCAGCCGCGCGACGACCTGATCGAGGTAGCGGGCGATCGTCTCCTGCTCTTCGGGCGAGAACGTATCGAGCTCGGCATCGATACCCATGATCATCGGCATGAGCCGGCTCAGCGCACGCGCGCGTGAGGCGGCCTGAGGAACGACGAGAACTCCCCGTCGATCGGTCGGGTGCGGTTCCCGGGTGACATGCCCGAGGGCGACGAGCCGATCGATCACCGTCGTGGTCGCTCCGGTCGAGATGCCGACCCTCCGGGCGAGTTCGGTGGGCCCGAGAGGACCGCCCATGAGCAGGTGCTCCATCGCCTGGAGGTCGGTCGGATTGACGTCGAGCTCGGCCCCGATCGAGCGTTCGAACTGCTCGCTGAGGTCGATGAACTCGCGCAGCAGTGCGGTGGGCGCACGCGTGGGGGCGAAGGAGTCCGCTTCGGCACCCGACGAGCCTACCCCGGTGGTTTGCATGACACCCACGATACCGCTAATGTCTCTCGAAGATCGTATAGTTCGACGATCGAACTACATTCCTCGACAGGTGGGATCATCACATGGGCGGCCTTACCCGGTTCATCACGTCGGCCAAGACGTCGTGGATCATGCTCGTTCTGGCGGCGCTGGCCGCCGTCGCCCTGTTCAGCATCGCGGGGGGCGAGGAGTCCGAGACCGCCCCCTCGGTCGGGCTTCCCGACAGCGCCGAGTCGGTGCAGGTCGATGAGCTGCTCGAGGAGTTCCCGGGCGAGGAAGGCACGTCAGCCCTCCTCGTCTTCGCCGCCGAGGACGGCGAGCTCAACGCCGAGACCCTCGCCGCCATCGACGCGAAGGTGTTCGGCGACCTGACCTCCTTCGCCCGCGAGGACTTCGTTCCGCCGGCACAGGTATCCGAAGACGGCACGGTCGCCCTCGTCGTCGTGCCGCTGGAGACCGAGTCCGACGTCGAGGCGCAGGCCGAGCGGGCGCAGGAGATCCGCGACGTCGCCTCGGCCGACCTCGACGGCGTCCGCGTGTACCTCACCGGCGCCGAGGGCTTCGAAGTCGACATCGCCGCCGTCTTCGCGGGAGCCGACTTCACCCTTCTGCTCACCACCGTCATCGTGGTCGCCGTACTGCTGCTCATCACCTACCGGAGCCCGTGGCTGTGGCTCGTCCCGCTCGTCGTGATCGGCCTCGCCGACGCGCTCGCCGGCATCGTGGCGCGTCAGGTCGCCGCGGCGGTGGGCGTGCAGCTCGACGCATCCGTCACCGGCATCCTGTCGGTGCTCGTCTTCGGCGCCGGAACCAACTACGCCCTGCTGCTCATCGCCCGCTACCGCGACGAGCTGCGACTGCACGAGAGCCGTCGCACCGCGATGCAGCGCGCCCTCCGCGGCGCGGGCCCCGCCATCATCGCGAGCGGATCGACCGTCGCGCTGGCCCTCCTGACCCTCCTCCTCGCCGAGCTCGGCGGCAACCGCGCGCTCGGCCTCGCCTGCGCCGTCGGGATCGTGGTGGCGATGATCTTCGCCCTGTTCGTCCTGCCGGCCGCCCTCGTGCTCTTCGGCAGGGGCCTGTTCTGGCCGTACATCCCCCGGTTCGGCTCCGCCGACGCGATCTCGCGCAGCGTCTGGGGCAAGCTCGGCCGCGGAGTCGCGAAGCGGCCCATCGTGGTGGCGACGGTCGGATTCGTCGTCCTGGGTGCGATGGCCAGCGGTCTTCTCTTCCTCCAGACCGGCCTGTCGCAGAACGATCGCTTCATCCAGAAGCCCGAGGCCGTGCAGGGTCAGGAGGTTCTCGCCGAGGCCTTCTCCGCCGGCACCACCTCCCCCGCCGTCGTCGTCGTCCCCCTCGACGACGCGGAGGATGCCGCCCTCGCCCTGGCTGACCTCGAGGGCGTCGACTCGGCCGTCGTCGGCGACACGACCGACGACTTCGCACAGATCTCGGTCACCCTCAACGCGAACGCCGAGTCGCAGGAGGCCTTCGCCACAGTCGAGCGCATGCGTGCCGCCCTCGATGACGTGGGCTCGGGCGAGGGACTCGTCGGCGGACTCGATGCCACGGCCCTCGACGTGAAGAACGCCCAGGCCCGCGACCAGTCGCTGCTGATCCCGCTGATCCTCGTGCTCGTCTTCCTCGTCCTCGTGATCCTGCTGCGGGCGCTCGTGGCGCCGCTCCTGCTGCTCCTCGCGGTGGTGGCGAGCTTCTTCTCCGCCGTCGGTCTCAGCTGGTGGATCTTCCAGTCGCCGCTGTTCGGCTTCCCGGCGATCGACACGAACGTCCTGCTGTTCAGCTTCCTGTTCCTCGTGGCCCTCGGCGTGGACTACAGCATCTTCCTCGTGACCCGCGCGAAGGAGGAGGCGGAGCACCTCGGCATCACGCAGGGCATGATCCGCGCTCTCGCGGCGACCGGCGCGGTGATCACGAGCGCCGGCATTCTCCTGGCAGCGGTGTTCGCCGTCCTGGGCGTCCTCCCGCTCATCACGCTCACCCAGATCGGGATCATCGTGTGCGTCGGCGTCCTCATCGACACCCTCCTCGTGCGCACGGTCATCGTGCCCGCGCTCGCGTTCATCACCCGCGATGCCTTCTGGTGGCCGCGCAAGCCCACGCTGACGGATGCCGAAGCCGCGACCCAGGGCGCGGACGCGCTCGCGCCCGCGACGACGGCGGCGGCGGCGACCGCGACGGCGGCCTCCTGAGGTCAGGCGGCTCCGAAGATCAGGACGCCTTCTTGGCGGCCTTCTTCGGCGCCGCCTTCTTCTTGGCGGGCGCGGCGGCGGACGCTTCCTTCGCAGCGCTCTTCTTCGCCGGAGCCTTCGTGGCGGGCGCGTCGGCATTCGCAGCCTGACCCCGGGCCGCACGGGATCGCTCGACGCTGGCCCGCAGGGCCTCCATCAGATCGATGACCTCGCCGCCGGATTCCGCCTCGTCCTGCTCGCCGAACGTCTCCGACGTGTCGAGCGCGTCGCCCTTCTCGAGCTTCGCCTCGATGAGCGTGCGCAGCTCGACCTGGTATTCGTCGGTGAACTCCGACGCGTCGAAGTCGCTGGAGAAGCTCTCGACGAGAGATGCCGACAGCTCGAGCTCCTTCGCCGAGATCCGCACGCTCTCATCCAGCGCGGGGAACGCCGCCTCGCGCACTTCGTCGGCCCACAGGAGGGTCTGCAGCACCAGGACGTCGCCGCGCACCCGCAGCGCGGCGAGGCGTGTCTTCTGCCGCAGCGAGAAGCGCACGATGGCCGTGCGCTCGGTCTGCTCGAGGGTCTTGCGCAGCAGCACGTACGCCTTGGGCGATGCCGAATCCGGCTCGAGGTAGTAGGCCTTGTCGAGGGTCAGGAGGTCGATCTGCTCGCTCGGCACGAACTCCACCACATCGATCTCGCGGCTCTTCTCCGAGGGCAGCGAGCCGAGGTCGTCGGCCGTCAGCACGACGGTCTGCTCGCCGTCGTCGTAGGCCTTGTCGATGTCGGCGTACGCGACGACCTCGCCGCACACTTCGCACTTTCGCTGGTACCGGATACGTCCGCCGTCGGCGTTGTGCACCTGGTGGAGCGACACGTCGTGATCCTCCGTCGCGGAGTACACCTTGACCGGCACGTTGACGAGTCCGAACGTCAACGCGCCCTTCCAGATCGCTCTCATCCCACCAGTGAACACCTGTCACACCGGTCACGGCTAGCCTCACCTCCCGCGGCGTGTCACGCGGCAGGATAGGCACATGCCGAGGGGGACGTCGCCAGGAGCTGCCGAGCAGCACGTGCGCATCGACGGTCGACGGCTGCGCGTCACCAACCTCGAGAAGGTGCTCTACCCCGAGACGGGAACGACCAAGGGCGAGGTGATCGACTACTACACCCGCATCGCCCCTCTCCTCATCCCGCATGTCGTCGGACGCCCGGTGACCCGCAAGCGCTGGGTCGAGGGCGTCGGCACCGAAGCGCAACCCGAGCCCGTGTTCTTCGCGAAGGATCTCGAGCGCGGCGCGCCGTCGTGGGTGAGGCGGATGCCGATCGAGCACTCCGGCGGTGCGAAGGACTATCCGCTGGTCGGCGATGTCCCCACGCTCGTCTACCTCGCCCAGGTCGCCAGTCTCGAGCTCCACGTGCCGCAGTGGCGGTTCGCCCCCGACGGGTCGCGCGGACCCGCTGATCGCCTCGTGCTCGACCTCGACCCGGGTCCCGGAAGCGGTCTGGCCGAGTGCGCGGTCGTCGCCGGCTGGGCCCGATCGATCCTCACCGGGATGGGGCTCCAGCCGTATCCGGTGACCAGCGGAAGCAAGGGCATCCATCTGTACGCGGCGCTTCCGCCCGGGCAGACGACCGAGGCGGCGTCTGCTCTCGCGCACGAGCTCGCGCGGGCGATCGAGGCGGATCATCCCGATCTCGTCGTCAGCAGCATGAAGAAGTCGGACCGTCCGGGCAAGGTGCTCATCGACTGGAGCCAGAACAACGGTGCCAAGACGACGATCGCGCCGTATTCGCTGCGCGGTCGCGCGCAGCCCACGGTCGCTGCGCCCCGGCTCTGGGAGGAGCTCGACGATCCGGGCATCCGGCACCTGTCGTTCGAAGAGGTGCTCGATCGGATGTCGAGCCTGGGCGATCCGATGGCGGCCCTGGGCTACCACGCGGGGGGACGCGAGGCCGAGACCGGACCCCTGTCGACGTACATCGCGAAGCGCACCGCGGGCCTCACTCCCGAGCCCGTTCCCCGCAACCCGCTCGGGGCGACGCCGCATGGCGAACGGCCGCGCTTCGTGATCCAGGAGCACCACGCCTCGCGCCTCCACTGGGACTTCCGCCTCGAGCGCGACGGCGTGCTCGTGAGCTGGGCGGTTCCGCGGGGCGTCCCCGACACGCACACACGCAACAGCCTCGCGATCATGACGGAGGACCACCCGCTCGACTACGGCACGTTCGAGGGCACGATCCCGGAGGGGCAGTACGGCGCCGGGTCCGTCACGATCTGGGACGACGGCCGCTACGACCTCGAGAAGTGGCGCGACGACGAGATCATCGCGACGCTCGAGGGCCGGCCGGGCGGGCCGCTCGGACGCGTGCGGCTCGCCCTCATCCGCACGGAGGGCGCCGGCGAGAAGTCGAGCTGGCTGCTGCACCGCATGAAGACGGATGCCGGCGGCGAGCCGCAGCCGTCGGGGACGCCGGTGCGCCCGAGCCGGCAGGGCGAAGAGGTCGAGCCGCCGGCGATGCCGGGCGAACGGCAGCGCGCGCACGATGCGGAGCCCCCGGCCAGGACGGAGTCCGCGCGCGCGGAAGAAGTGACAACCGGTTTTCGCCATGTGAGTTCGCGTTCACACGCCCTCGACGATTCACCCGCACGGCGTGTGAGCGAGAAGTTCATCAGCGATGACGGGACATCGCCGTCCGAAGCCCTCCCGCGCCCGGAGCCGATGCTCGCGACGTCGTCCACACCCGGGCTCGCGCGCGACGCCGCATCCCGCTGGGATCCCGATGGGGAGCCGTGGGTGGAGATCAAGTGGGACGGCATCCGTGCGATCGGCGTGTGGGACGGGCGGCGCCTGCGCCTCTACGCCCGCAGCGGCAACGAGATGACCCACCGCTACCCCGAGCTGACGGGGCTCGACATCGGCCTCGGCGAGGATCCGATGATCGTCGACGGCGAGATCGTCGCGCTCGAGGCCGACGGGCGGCCGAGCTTCCCGCTCCTGCAGAACCGGATGAACCTCGAGCGTGCCGGCGACATCGCCCGGGAGGCTCGCCGCATCCCCGTGCGGTACTACCTGTTCGACGTGCTGTCTGCGCACGGACGCGATCTCATGACGCTGCCGCTGCGGGAGCGGCGGTCGGTCCTCGACGAGCTGTCGCCGTCGACGGCGTCGGCCGTCACGGTGCCGCCCGTCTTCGACGACATCGATGCGGCCCTCGCCGCCAGCGACGAGCTGCGGCTCGAGGGCGTCGTCGTGAAGGACCCCCGATCGCCCTATCGCGGCGGCGCGCGCTCCGAGGCGTGGCTGAAGGTGAAGATCACGCGCACGCAGGAGGTCGTGATCGCCGGCATCCGGCCGGGCAAGGGCGACCGGAGCACGACGTTCGGCTCTCTGCTGCTCGGCATCCCCGGGGCGGACGGTCTGCAGTACGCCGGCCGGGTCGGCACCGGGTTCAGCGACGCGACGCTCGCGAAGCTGCTCCGGATGCTCGAGCCGCTCCGCACCGATGAGACCCCCCTGATCGGCGTCCCCGCCGCCGATGCCCGGGATGCGCTGTGGGTGCGCCCCGAACTCGTCGGTGAGGTCGAGTTCGGCGAGTTCACGCCGGGCGGCATCCTCCGACACTCCCGCTGGCGTGGTCTCCGGCCCGACAAGTCCCCCGACGAGGTCGTGCGCGAATCCTGATCAGGTGTGCGCGTCGTGCTCGACGTGGCCCGCCGGCTCCAGCTGGAAGGTCGAATGCTCGACGTCGAAGTGGTCGGCCAGGCATCCCTGCAGGCTCTGCAGGACCTCGCCCGCCCGCCCCGCAGCGAACACCTCCGCGTCGACGACGACGTGCGCCGTGAACACCGGCGCTCCGCGCGTCAGCTGCCAGACGTGGATGTCGTGCACGTCGGCGACGCCGGGAGCGCCGAGGATGTGCTCGCGGATCGTGCGCACCTCGACGCCGTCGGGCGTGGCTTCGCTCAGCACCGACATCACTTCGCGCAGCAGACCGATCGCACGCGGGACGATCATCGCGGCGATCACGAGCGACGCGATCGCATCGGCCGGCGCCCACCCGGTGGTGAGGATGATGACGGCCGCCACGATGACGGCGGCGGATCCGAGCAGGTCGCCGAGGACCTCGAGGTACGCACCGCGCACATTGATGCTCGTGCGCTGCGCGGCGCTCAGCAGCCACAGCGCGACGGCATTGGCGAGGAGGCCGACGATCGCCACGACGAGCATGAGGCCGCCGGCGATCTCGGTGTCGGCATCCGACAGCAGTCGGCGCACGGCTTCGACGGCGATCCACACCGACAGTCCGATGAGGATGACGCTGTTCAGCAGCGCGCCGAACACCTCCGCGCGGCGATAGCCGAACGTGCGCCGGTCGTTCGCGGGACGCGCGGCGACGATGCTCGCGATGAGGGCGATGACGAGCGCCGCGGCATCCGTGAACATGTGCGCCGCATCGGCCAGGAGCGCGAGCGACCCGGAGAGGATCGCCCCGACGACCTGCACGAGCATGACCGTCGTCGTGATCGCGAGCGACACCGCGAGGAGGCGGCGATTGCTGGCTCCTCGGATGCCGGTCGGGGCGTGATCGTGCATGTCCTCAGGCTAGGCCGGTCGCCCGCCGCGACCGGGTGATTCGGCGCAGTCGGGAATGAGGACCGTTCTCAGAGCTCTTCGAGCAGCGGTACCAGCGCGCGGAAGGCGCGGGCACGGTGCGACACGGCGTTCTTCTCCTCGGCGGACCACTCCCCGACGCTGCGCTGCGACCCGTCGGGGATGAAGACGGGGTCGTACCCGAATCCCCCGGATCCGGATGCCTCGCGGGCGAGCCGTCCGGGCCACACACCCTCCACGACGTGCTCGACGGCGCCTGAGCCGTCCTCGGTCGCTGAGCTCGTCGAAGGACCGGGCACGACGAGTGCGATCGTGGAGACGAACTGCGCCGTGCGGCGGGGATCGCGGATGTCGGAGAGCTGGTCCAGCAGCAGTCGCAGGTTGGCGCCGGCATCCTTCGCATGGCCCGCCCAGTACGCGGAGAACGCTCCCGGCGCACCGCCGAGCGCGTCGACGCAGATGCCGGAGTCGTCGGCCAACGCGGGAAGACCCGTATGCGCCGCAGCGGCCCGCGCCTTGATGAGCGCGTTCTCGGCGAAGGTCACTCCGTCCTCGACGGGCTCGGGACCGTCGTATCCGATCACCTCGAGGTCGGGACGCGTGGCGGCGACGATCGCGGCGAACTCCTCGACCTTGTGCGCGTTGTGCGTCGCGAGGACGATCCGCTTCGGTCCCTCAGTCTGTGGAAGGGCCACGTCACTCCGCCGCGAGGGCGGCCAGCTGGAGGTCGCGCAGGTCGGCGCAGCCGTCGACGCCGAGCTCCAGCAGCGCGTCGAGTTCGCGCTTGTCGAACGGGGCGCCCTCGGCGGTGCCCTGCACCTCGACGAACAGTCCCCGCCCGGTGACGACGATGTTCATGTCGGTCTCGGCGCGCACGTCCTCGACGTACGCGAGGTCGAGCATCGGCTCGCCGTCGATGATCCCCACGGAGACCGCGGCGACCGAGTCGATGAGGGGCGTCGCCTTCTGCGAGATGAACTTCTTCGCCCGGCCCCACTCGATCGCGTCGGCCAGCGCGACGTACGCGCCGGTGATCGCGGCCGTGCGCGTCCCGCCGTCGGCCTGCAGGACGTCGCAGTCGATCACGATCGTGTTCTCGCCGAGCGCCTTCGTGTCGACCACGGCGCGGAGCGCGCGACCGATCAGACGCGAGATCTCGTGCGTGCGACCGCCGATCCGGCCCTTGACCGACTCGCGGTCGTTGCGGGAGTTCGTCGCTCGCGGCAGCATCGCGTACTCGGCCGTCACCCAGCCCTTGCCCTTGCCGGTCAGCCACCGGGGCACGCCGTTCGTGAACGACGCCGTGCACAGCACCTTCGTCCCGCCGAACGACACGAGCGCCGAGCCCTCGGCGTGCGCGCTCCAACCCCTCTCGATCGTGATCTCACGGAGCTGGGCCGGGGTGCGTCCGTCTGCGCGGATGATGTCGGTCATGCGTTTCCCTTCAGGAGGTCGATGGCTCCGGTCTGCACGAGGCGCACGGAGCTCACCTCGCGTCCCATCAGACGATGTGCGAGGCGGAGGAACTCGTCGGCGGAGTCGCCGGTGGCTTCGTAGACGTGACGGGGCTCGGCATCCGGACCCGCGAGCAGATCGCGGGAGACGAGCTGACGGTAGACGTCCTTCGCGGTCTCGGTGTCGCTCGAGACGAGCGAGACATCCGGACCCATGACGTAGCTGATGGCGCCTTCGAGGAACGGGTAGTGCGTGCACCCCAGCACGAGCGTGTCGACGCCCGCCTCTCGCAGCGGTGCGAGGTACTCCTCGGCGACCTCGAGCACCTCGCGCGAGCCGGTCACCCCTGCCTCGACGAACTCGACGAACCGCGGGCACGCCTGCGCGAGCACCGTCAGCCGCTCGTCGACGCCGAGCATGTCCTGATAGACACCCGATCCGATCGTGCCCACCGTGCCGATGACCCCCACGCGCCCGTTGCGGGTCGTCGAGACCGCGGTGCGGACCGCGGGTCCGATCACCTCGACCACCGGCACGTCGTAGCGCTCGCGCGCATCGCGGAGCATCGCGGCGGAGGCCGTGTTGCAGGCGATCACGAGCATCTTCACGCCCTCGTCGACGAGCGTGTCGAGAACCTCGAGCGAGTATCGGCGCACGTCGGCGATGGGCTTGGGGCCGTACGGCGAGTGCGCGGTGTCGCCGATGTAGATCAGCGATTCACTCGGCAGCTGGGCCGAGATCGCACGGGCCACCGTGAGTCCGCCGACCCCGGAGTCGAAGATGCCGATCGGCGCGTCATTCACGATGATCCAGCCTACGCCAGCGCTTCAGTACGCTTGCCGCATGAGCGCCTCCACCGCCCTGCTGACCGACCGGTACGAGCTCACGATGATCGACGCGGCTCTGCGCGACGGCACGGCCGACCGTCCGTGCGTGTTCGAGCTGTTCGGCCGACGCCTCTCGGCGGGGCGTCGCTTCGGCGTCGTCGCGGGCACGGGACGGCTCCTGCAGGCGATCCGCGACTTCCGCTTCGATGACGACGAGCTGCGGTACCTGCGCGACGAGCGGGTGGTGGATGCCGAGACCCTCGACTGGCTCGCGGGCTATCGGTTCACGGGGTCCATCACCGGCTACCGCGAAGGCGAGCTGTACTTCCCCGGCTCCCCCGTCCTCACCGTCGAGAGCACCTTCGCCGAGGGGGTCATCCTGGAGACGATCGCCCTCAGCATCCTGAACCACGACTCCGCCGTCGCCACGGCCGCCGCCCGCATGGCGATCGCGGCCGGAGACCGGCCGCTCGCCGAGATGGGCTCGCGACGCGCCGGGGAGCGGTCTGCGGTCGCCGCCGCCCGCGCCGCTCACATCGTCGGGTTCGGGGCGACGTCGAACCTCGAGGCCGGTCGCACGTGGGGGATCCCCACGATGGGCACCGCGGCGCACTCGTGGACTCTGCTCCACGAGACGGAGGAGGACGCGTTCCGCGCGCAGGTGCGCGCACTGGGCACCGAGACGACACTGCTGGTCGACACCTACGACATCCGCACGGGTGTCGAGACGGCGATCCGCGTCGCCGGCACCGCGCTCGGCGGTGTGCGCATCGATTCCGGCGACCTGCCGACGGTCGCGGCGGAAGTGCGGGCGCAGCTCGACGAGCTCGGCGCCACGGGCACGCGGATCACCGTGACGAGCGACCTCGATGAATACGCGATCGCGGCTCTGGCGGCGTCGCCCGTCGACGCCTACGGAGTGGGTACGTCGGTGGTCACGGGCTCGGGCACCCCGACGGCGGGAATGGTCTACAAGCTCGTCGCCCGGCAGGATGCCGCAGGCGCCTGGGTCGCGGTGGCGAAGGCGTCCACCGACAAGGGGTCGACGGGCGGGCGCAAAGCGGCATTCCGCACACTGGATCGAGGAACGGCCACGCGCGAGGTCATCGCGGTGTCGGACGGCTTCGAGGCGGTCGACTCCCCCGCCGAGCACGCGGACGCGCGCCCGCTCCAGGCGGCGCTCGTGGTGAACGGCGAGATCGACTCCGCGTACGAAGGACCGGCCGGGGTGTCCGCGGCGCGGGCCCACCACGCTCGGGTGCGCGAGGAGCTTCCCGTGCAGGGACTCGCTCTCAGCCGATCGGATCCGGCGATCCCCACGGTCTACATCGACGCGATCGGCTGATCAGGGCGACGTGATCACGGCCGCTACTTGATGAGCGACTCGTAGATCTCCTTGCACGTCGGGCACACCGGGAACTTCTCAGGGTCGCGGCCCGGCGTCCATTTCTTGCCGCACAGGGCGCGGACGGGCTTGCCCGAGATGGCCGACTCGAGGATCTTGTCCTTCTTCACGTAGTGCGAGAAGCGCTCGTGGTCACCGGGTTCGAAGTGCTCTTCCTTGAGCAGTTCTTCGAGCTCGCGGTCGAGGGTGGCGAGGCCGCCCTGGTCGGGGCTGTCGAGAGGGGTACTCATGGTCAGTCAGTGTATCCCGGCTGGTGGGCACGGAGGCCGGGCGACGGTCGCCGCGGCATCCCTCACGTGGACTCCGCGAACTCCATGATCCGGCCGCTGCGCCGCTCGAAGGCCACCGCGCCCAGCACCACGCCGACCGCGAGGACGACGAGACCCGTGGCGAGGCCGGCCCACAGCGCGATGTCGGCGTACGCCACCCCGTCACTGAGTGACAGCCAGGCCCACCACAGGGCGGGGCCGCTCAGCACGACGGACCCGACGATGACGAGGCCCTGCGAGATGCCGCCCGCCGAGCCGGTGCGCTGAGGCTGCTGGAAAGGGCTCTCCCCCGGACGCGACACGGCGTAGGGGGCGACGGCGGACGCGATGCTCGAGAGCCCCAGACCGCAGAGGAACAGGGACGCGCACACGCCGATCATCGCCGGGAGCACCGCCCACCGCCCGTGCACCGACAGCGAGATCGGGATCGCGAGGGCCAGCAGCGGGATGCCGATGAGAAGCACCGGGACGAGGCGACCGAGGCGATCGGCGATGCCGCGCACGCCGCTCGCGATGTGCATCCAGATCGCGGTCGAGTCGTATGCGATGTCGTTGTGCGGCAGCCAGCCGAGGAAGAGCGCGATGAACGGCGCGGGAAGGAGGGCCGCGTAGGCCAGCGGCACGCCCGCGATGAGCAGCGGCACCATCGTCAGCAGCGCGGCGACGGGGATCACCGCCATGTTCACGAGGTAGCGCGCGTCGCGGAGCCAGTAGACGAGGCTGCGGGCGGCGATGCCGCCGGTCGCGGTTCCCGGGGCGACCGCGAACCATCCGAGCCCGCCGCGCTCGCGCACCGTCACCGGCCGCTCGGTGGTCGACAGCGCATGGCGCACGAGCCACAGCCATCCGGCGGCGAGCACTCCGAGCGTCACGACGGCGACCGCGAGGGCGACCCACGTCGCGGAGTCGTCGGCCGCGGCGAACCCGGGATAGCCCCATGCCGCACCGAGCGGGGTGACCCCGACGATGTCGACGGCCTCTTCCAGCTGCGTCGGCACGCTGCCTCGCCATTCGAGTGAGGCGAGGAAGACGCCGACTGGCACGACTACTACCAGGAGCGCGAGCACGAAGAGTCCGGAGAGCTCCCGAGAGCGCCGCTCGCGCAGGAACAGCGCCGTCAGTGCCATGCAGACCCGCGCGACGAGCGCGCACGTGAGCACACCGAGGACGACGCCCAGGATGGCGACCGGGGCTGCCACCCCGTGCGCGACCCACACGACGGCGGCGACGATCGAGATCGCGAGGAGCGCCAGAACGGGGACGCTGATCAGGCCGGCGACCGCGAGGATCACCGCGAGTCGTACCGGAGGAAGACCCAGCACGGCGAAGCGGCGCGGATCGAGCTGATCGGTGGCGCCGCCGATGAGCGGCGCGAGGAGGAAGCCGAGCGTCACGGCCGAGCCGCCGAGCACGGTCACCGTCAGGACGACGTCGATCGGAGCATCCCGGAGCGTGAGCAGTGCCCACGATGCGACCGCGACGGCGACGATGACGACCGCGAGCGAGACCGCGGATCGCGTGATCTGCGCGGGGGTGCCGCGGAACGCTCCGAGGAGGAGGGCGATCCTCAGTCGGAGAACGTGTGCAGCCACTCCAGGCCCTCCACGTCGCTGAGACCGCCGGCGAGTTCGATGAAGCGCTGCTCGAGGGTCAGCTCGCCGCGCACCTCGGCCACCGTGCCCTCGGCGAGCACCTGGCCGGCGACGAGCACAGCGACCCGCGAGCAGACGCGCTCCACCAGCTCCATTCCGTGGCTCGACAGGATCACCGTGCCCCCGTGGGCCACGTACGCGGACAGGATGTCGAGGATGATCGCGCTGGAGACGGGGTCGACGGACTCGAACGGCTCATCGAGCACGAGGAGTCGCGGCGAATGGATCATCGCCCCGGCGAGCATGACCTTCTTCGCCATGCCGGCGGAGTAGTCGGAGACGACACGGCCGAGCGCGTCGGTCAGGTCGAAGGCCCGTGCCAGATCCGCTGTGCGACTCTCGACCACGGCGGGCTTGAGACCTCGCAGGACGCCGTAGTAGTAGAGGAGCTGCCGGCCGGTGAGCCGATCGAACGTGCGCAGGCGGTCGGGCAGCACACCCATGAGCTTCTTGGCCTCGACCGGGTGAGCCGTGGCGTCCACGCCGCCGACGACGAGCGAGCCGCGATCGGGGCGCAGCAGGCCCGCGATCATCGAGAGCGTCGTGGTCTTGCCCGCGCCGTTCGGGCCGACCAGGCCGTAGAACGTGCCGGCCGGAACCGTGAGGTCGATGTCGTCCACGGCACGGGTCGCCCCGAACGACTTGCGGATGCCGCGCAGCGACAGCGCCGCGACGCCGGCCTCCACGCCCGGGGTCGCGAAGGAGTCAGGGAGATCGCCGGCGACGGGCTCGATGATCTCGAGCAGCGCGTCGACGGGATCAGCATCCGGCGACGGCGCGTCGTCGACGGGCGTCGCCTCCCGGGGGTCGTCCGTCTCCGGCGCGTCGATGAGCGCCTCAGCAGGCGTCTCGTCGACCACCGGCTCTGCGTCGACGACGGGGTCGGCGTCAACCACAGGCTCCGCGTCGACGACGGGCTCCGCGTCAACCACAGGCTCCGCGTCGACGACGGGCTCCGCGTCGACCACCGGCTCCGCGTCGACCACCGGCTCCGCGTCGGCGACGGGGGCGGCGTCGACCACAGGCTCGTCCGCCGCGTCATCGTCCGCGGTGAGGGGAACGGGAAGCGGCGGCTTCGGAGGAATCACGAGCGCGTCGACGAGATCAGCCGGAAGCGGCGGCGGGGGTCCCGGATCCACCACGGGCGCGGGGGTGACGGGAGCCTTGGCGCGGGGCTTCGCGGCGGGGCGGCGAGGCTTCGGCTTCGCGGCCGTGACGCCGTCGGAACCCGCCTTGCGGGCGGCGACGGCGGGCGTGCGCGGCGGGCGCGGAACGGGCTGGGCGTCAGTGATGGGAGAGTCCTCGTCCAGAGCTTCGGACACGGCGGCGTCCGGATCTTCCGAATAGTCGTCGTGTGGCACCGGGAGAGAGGCTGTCACCGACCCAAGGTATCAACCGAACCTGACATGGACCTCATCGATGACGCCGCGTCACGCATGAGGAGCGGATGAGGAAATTGTCACGAAACGACAACGGGGCCCCGGCATTCTGCACGTTCCCAGGTGCCATCGCTACCATCGAGAAGGCACAAAGGAGTGTCGTGTCGGTGAACCGACCATGAACCTCACACTCCAGGAGCGAACTTTGACCATTCAGACTGTCATCCTCGCGGCCGGCATGGGCTCGCGACTCGGCCGCAGCCTGCCGAAGCCGCTGACCGAGCTCAACGACGGCCGCAGCATCATGCAGCAGCAGCACGACAACATCCGTGCCGCCTTCGGCTCGTCGGCTCGCATCACGACCGTCGTCGGCTACAAGGCCGAGACCATCGTCGAGGCCTTCCCCTCGGTCTCCTACGTCTACAACGACGTGTACGACCAGACGAACACCTCCAAGAGCCTCCTGCGCGCGCTCAACGCCACCGGCAAGGGCGGCGTGCTGTGGATGAACGGCGACGTGGTCTTCGACCCGCGCGTCCTCGGCCGCGCCATCGCCCTGATCGAGGCCGACCAGTCGTTCGTGACGGTCAACACGTCCAAGGTCAGCGACGAAGAGGTCAAGTACACCGTCGACGCCGAAGGCTTCATCAAGGAGCTCTCCAAGACCGTCAAGGGCGGCATCGGCGAGGCCGTCGGCATCAACTACATCTCGAGCAGCGACAAGAAGGCGTTCATCCGCCAGCTCCAGCGCGTCGAGGACCAGGACTACTTCGAGCGCGGTCTCGAGCTCGCGATCGCCGAGGACGGCGTTCTTCTCGCGCCGCTCGACATCAGCGACCTGTACGCCGTCGAGGTCGACTTCGCCGAAGACCTCGAGCGCGCCAACCTCTTCGTCTGACCGCTCAGGCACCGCCTGCGCACCCGGTCCGATTCGTCGGGACGGCTTCCAGCACTCTGCCAGCGCACGCTCCTAGGATCGGCCTGATGGCAGAGAAGGTGCACCGCATCCACTCCCTTCCCGACGACGCCCCGTGGGCGAGCGGCATCCCGCCTGTCGGATCGGAGGAGCATCCGCGCGCCATCCGGGCGCTCGACCGCGTCCTCGCGATCCAGCGGCCGGCCGTCCTCGCGCATCTGCGCAGCATCCGCCTCCGGCATCCGAATGCGTCCACCACGCAGATCATCGGCTACCTGGAGCGGCGCTATCTGGCCGCCGTCACCACCGGTGGCGCGGCCGTCGGCGCCACGGCGGTCGTTCCCGGCATCGGCACCGGGGTGACGCTCGCGCTCAGCGGAGTGGAGACCGTCGGATTCCTCGAGGCGACCACGCTCTTCGCGCAGTCCGTCGCGGAAGTGCACGGAATCGCGGTCTCCGACCCCGACCGTGCCCGCGCTCTCGTCCTGACCCTCATGCTCGGCAAGGAGGGCGTCGACCTCGTGTCGCAGCTCGCACGGCAGGTCGCCGGTCGAGGGCCGGGCCGCGACAAGTACTGGGGCGAGCTCATCACCAAGACGCTCCCCCGCGCGGCGATGGGTCCGCTCGTCGACCGGCTGAAGAGTTCATTCGTGCGGCAGTTCGCGGCCAAGGGCAGCGCCTCGGTGATCGGCAAGGCGCTGCCGTTCGGCATCGGCGCCGCGGTCGGCGGGGCCGGCAACCACATCCTCGGACGCCGGGTGCTCGTCAACTCGCGCCGCGCGTTCGGTCTGCCTCCCGCGACGGTCCCCGCCGACATCGAGCCGCGACCCGGAGCCCGACGCCTGGAGCACTCGGCCGTCCGGGGCATCCGACGTGCGGGCGACGCCATCGCCGGCGGCGTCACGAAGGGCGCGACCGCCGTGGGCTCCGTCGGCCGCAAGGCGATCACACGCGGACCGAAGAAGAGCACGGCCACGACCGACGTCGTCGCGTCGGGCGACGATCTCGGCGACGACTGAGGCATCCGATCCTCGCCGAGAGCTCCGGCCATCCGTGCGAGGATCGAGGCATGGGTCTGTTCATGCAGCGACCGGAGGAGCCGTCCGAGTGGGCAGGGCTCCCCTCCGAGCCCGACCGTCCGGAGAGCGCCGCGGAGAAGCTGGTGGATGCCGCGCCGGTGGACTCCGGCTCGGTGGACCTCCTCGGCGGTTCCGGAGCAGCGATCGAGTCGATCGTCATCCCGGTCCCCCCGGCGATCGAGATCGTCGAAGCGCACGAAACGGGCGAGGACCTCTAGCGCGGCTCCTCAGCGCCGCAGCCGCACGTCCGGCCTGACGCCGAGCCTGTCGTGCGCGACGATGCCGAGTCGCGTGAACTCGTCGTCGGTCAGCGGACGATCCACGATCACCTCGAGCTCGTCCCCCTGCCGCGTCACGACGGCCTCCACGACGGGGAACGCCGAGAGCTCGGCCACGGCGGCCGCCTCTCGCGCGGCGTCCCGCTCGATCGGCGCCGGATCCCGCCCGTCGAGCTTCGCATCGAGGAAGTCCAGGACGTCGCGCACACCGGAACCGCGCCGGTCCCGGGTCAGAACGGAGTGGCCGGGGCCCTCGAACTCGACGCCGACGAAGCGATCGCCGAGTTCGCGTTCGAGGGCGGCGAAGCGGGTTCCCGACATCCAGTCCTTCCGGAATCGGAGCCCGAGGACCTCGCACGACGAATCCCGCGCCGCCGCCAGGTCGTCCGGGCTCAGCCCGAGATCCGCGCCCCGTGCGGCCGCGCGGCCGGGCAGGACGCCCACCGGGAACGGCAGCGACGGTTCGGCGAGCACGGGCGCGATGACCGTGTGATCGGCGAGCATCGCGAGGGCGAACCCGCCCGTGAAGCACATGCCCACCACTCCGACACCCGGACTGCGGGGCTGTTCGTCATGGAGTGCGCGCGCGAGAGCGCGCAGCCACACCACGATCGGGCTCGTGCGCCCCCGTGCGAACACCGCGAACTCGCGTCGGATGCAGAAGCGTCGGAGATCCTCGCCCGCCGTCGCGAGGGGGAAGCCGTCGAGCTGGCCGAACAGTCGGGGAAGCAGGACGGTGTGGCCGCGTGCCACGATCTGCTCGGCGAAGGCGACCACATCGGCGCTCAGACCCGGCATCTCGTGCAGGACGATGACCCCGGTCCCCGATCCCTTGCGATAGACCTCGCGGGTCTCGCCGTCGAAGGTCGAGGTGGTCCGTGTCCACGACGCGAGCTCGTCCATGACCGAATGGTGGCAGACCGCGTCGCTCCGCGCGAGGCCCGTAGACCTGCGCGGAACCGACACGGCGGTGCAAGCGCTTGCAACAATCCTCGACACTCCGTGCCGGGGGGCATAACCTCGCATGTATGGATAGCACGCTGGCGTGCCTGGCGGCCTGGATGCCGCGGCAACGGTGGTACGCCGCGAAGGGCAGGCCGCCGAGCCTTCGCCTCATCGCCTGGTGGGACCTCCCCACCGACCCCGGCGCCACCGTGCGCACCTTCCTGGTGTCGGACGAGGGCTCCCTTCCTCCGGTGCTCTACCAGCTTCCCGTGGTCGCGCGGGCGACCGCTGCCGTCGAGGCCTCGCCCGACCATGTCATCGGCAGCCCGGAGCCGGGCACCACCTTCATCGACGGACCCCACGACCCCGCCTACGCCGGTGCCCTGCTGCAGCTGGTGACCGAGGGCGGCGACGGGCGCGGTCCCGGCACGGTGATCACGGGAACGACGACCGCGCCCGGGCTGTCCGGCGCCGGACGCCGGTCGCGTGTGCTCGCCGGCGAGCAGTCGAACACCTCGATCATCTACGAGTCCGCCGACGGCGCGGTGCCGGTCATCTGCAAGGTGTTCCGGCAGCTCCACGCGGGACTGAACCCCGACATCGAGCTGCAGACGGCGCTCGCGAACCACGGATCGCCGCACGTTCCGCGCGCGATCGGCTCGGTGGAGGGCACCTGGCCCGACACCGCGACGCGCGGTACGGTGACCGGCTCGCTCGCCTTCGCGCAGGAGTTCCTGCCCGACGTCGACGACGCCTGGCGCGTCGCGCTGCGTGCAGCGGCAGCCGGCGAGGACTTCACCGTGCGAGCCCGCGACCTCGGTGCAGCCACGGCGGACGTGCACCTCGACCTGGCCGAGCTGTTCCCCACCGTCCCCAGCGGCCCCGATGTGCGCGACGCGATGTCGGCGACATGGCTGCGACGCCTGGCGATCGCCGAGGCCGAAGTCCCCGCGATCGCCGAGCGGCGAGAAGCGATCGAAGCGGTCTACGAGCGGGCGCTGGATGCGGCGTGGCCGCCCCTCCAGCGCATCCACGGCGACTACCACCTCGGGCAGGTGCTGGGCTCCCCCGAACACGGCTGGATGCTCCTCGATTTCGAGGGGGAACCGCTGCGGCCCATGGCGGAGCGACGGAGCCCCGACCTGGCGCTGCGCGATGTCGCCGGCATGCTCCGCTCCTTCGACTACGTCGCCGGGTCGATCCGACTCGACCAGCCCGATCGGTCGCCCGAGGGCATGCTGGCGTGGGCGCGCGCCGCGCGGCAGGCCTTCCTCGACGGCTACGCGCAGGTGGCCGACGTCGATCTCGCACTGGAGCGCACGCTGCTGGCCGCCCTCGAGCTCGACAAGGCGGTCTACGAGGCGATCTACGAGGCGCGCAACCGCCCGACGTGGGTCGCCATCCCGCTCCGGGCCATCGGCCGACTCGTCGGCCAGCCCTCGACGACCAGCCTGCGCACGACGGCCTGACTTCGGCGCTCAGTCGTCGAGCTCGGCCTCTTCGGGGTCGTGCTCGTCATCGTCGGGCTCGTCGGTCGTGCGGGTGTGCCACTCGTCCCACTGGTCCATGAGACGTCGGATCGCGCCGTGGAACCGCTCGGTCGCGGCGCCCGGGCGCGTGTCGCCGAAGTAGCGGCGCACCCATTCCTCGAGCCGGGCGACCGACTCGGGGTCGCCGAGCACGCGATCGGTCTCGGCGACGACGGACGGTGCGGCGGCGGCATCCAGCCACTCGCAGGCCGACAGATAGCCGTGGAGGTCGATGACGGCCTCCGGGTCGACGGGTCGCGTGATCATCAGCGGCTTGTCGGCCGCGAGGCGGTCGTAGACCATGGCCGAGATGTCGACGATCGCGACGTCGGCCGCTGCGAGCTGCCAGCCGAGATCGGGGCCGTCGTCGAAGACGTGCTGCGCCGTGGGATCGGCGGCGTTCGCGGCCGCCAGCGACGCGATGATGCGCCGGTTCGCCGCGCCGTACTCGGCGTCGACGACTCCGGAGCGCGGATGCGGCCGGTAGACCACTCGGTGCCGGCCGGTCGCCAGGAGCGCGGCGACGAGGGCCTCCCCGTGGGTCGCGATCGACCCGTAGTGGGCGGAAGGACGATCGCCCTCCCACGTCGGCGCATACAGCACGACCGTGCGCTCATCCGGCGTGTAGGGCAGCACCCCGGAGTAGTGGTCTGCCTGCGGTCGGCCGATCTCGATCGTGCGGGCCTCGAGGTCGTAGTCCCACAGCACGCGCGACAGACGCTCCCGCGCGGCATCGCCGGCGACGAACGCGTAGTCGTAGGCCTTGAACTGGTTCGTCGTCATGTACATCTTGTCCGACTCGCCGTGGTTGATGAACACATGCCATCGCCGGCCGTAGCGGAACATCTGGAAGTTGCGTGTGTTCTGATTGACGTACAGGACGACGCGGATGTCCTGACGGGCGATGTAGCGTTCCAGGTCGCGCACCGTGGGGACGAAGGCGACGGGCACGGGAGACTCGGCGACGAGTGCCTGCGCTCCCGTGGCAGCACGGCTGAGGATGACCACCGGCCAGTGCTTCTCCAGCTCCGCCAACGGCTTGTACCACTGCCGCATCTGGTACATGTTGACCGCACCGTCGGCGAAGTAGACGGCGACGCGGAAGTGATGCTCCTTCGGCTCCGGCAGCGCCGCCAGCGAGCGCCTCACAGACCGCACCGCCGAGCGGCTGACGACGGCCTTGCGCAGCAGGGCGACGGCCTTGCGCCCATCCGAGACGATTCCCACCCACTCAGCGTAGCGAGGGGTGCGCATGACATGATCGTGCAGTGCATGTCGTCGCCCTCGGTCGCAGAGATGCGCCCGAGGTCGCCCCGGGCGCCGGCGTCACGTTCGTCATGCCCGTGCTCAACGAGCGGGCCTATCTGGAGCGCGCCGTCGAGACCGTCCTGGCCCAGGAGTTCGACGGACCCGGCGAGCTGATCCTCGCCCTCGGCCCCTCCACCGACGGCACCACGGAGCTCGCCCACGAGCTCGCCGCCCGCGATCCCCGCGTCGTGCTGGTCGACAATCCCGCGGCCGACATCCCCGTCGGACTCAATCTCGCGATACGCGCCGGCCGCTATCCGACCATCGTCCGCGTCGACGCGCACTCCGAGCTCGAGCCGGGGTACACGGCCGATGCGATCGCGACGCTCGCCCGCACGCGGGCCGCGAACGTGGGGGGCGTCATGCGCGCCGACGGCCGCGCGCCCTTCCAGCGCGCCGTGGCCCGCGCCTACAACTCCCCCGTCGGCCTCGGCGGCGGCGCCTACCACGGCGGCACGCAGGAGGGCGAGGCGGAGTCGGCGTACCTCGGCGTGTTCCGCCGCGCCGTGCTCGACGAGGTCGGCATGTTCGACGAGTCCATCCGACGCGGTGAGGACTGGGAGCTCAACTACCGCATCCGTCGGGCCGGCTATCGGGTCTGGTTCGATCCGGCCCTGTCGGTCACGTACTGGCCACGCGAGAGCTGGCAGCGGCTGGCCCGGCAGTTCCGCGCGACCGGACGGTGGCGCGGCGAGCTCGTGCGTCGATTCGGTCGGGGGAACTCGGTGCGCTTCTTCGCTCCCCCGCTGCTCCTGCTGACGATCGCGCTCAGCGTCGTGGTCGCGGTGCTGCAGGCGACCGGCCTGCTCGCCGGCGGGTGGGCCGTCGCGGCATCCGTCGTCTACCTCCCGGTCGCCGCGTACGTCGTGCTGATCGTCGCGTGGGCGCTGCTGCGCGGCGGCTCGGGCTGGCGCGACAAGCTGTGGACGGCCGCGGTGCTGCCCACGATGCATCTGTCGTGGGGCGCGGGGTTCCTCGCCGGGGTCGCGGCCGGAGCGCACGACACCGTCGACACGTCGCGGCTCGGCGACCGCAACACACCGCTGCCGTAGGCCGACGTGATCAGGGCTCGATGAGCCTCTGGTCGATGATGCGCGACACGACGCGGTCGGCGGCGTTGCCGTCGTCGCGCGCGTTGAACTTCGCCCGCCACTGCGCGTACTTCTCCGCGTACGCCGCCGCGTCGGCCGCCGTGACGGCGTGCACGAGCTCGTCCTGCGAGTGCACGACGGGGCCCGGGGCGTGCGCGGGCAGATCGAAGTAGAAGCCGCGCAGCTCGCCCCGGTAGTGCTCGAGGTCGGGCACGAGGAAGTACATCGGCTTGCCGGTGACGCTGAAGTCGAACATGACGGACGAGTAGTCGGTGATGAGCGCGTCGGCCACCAGCAGGAGCCTCGACGTGTCGGGGAATCCCGTGACGTCCACGACCCGAGGGCCGGAGGCATCCCGTCCCGGCTGCAGCGTGCGCGAGTGCCCGCGCACGAGGACCACGGAGTCGGTGGCGGCCGCGAGGGCGGCCGGATCGACGAAGTCGACCATCTCGGAGCGGTCGTCACGCCACGTCGGGGCGTAGAGCAGCACGCGCTCGTCGGGACGGATGCCGAGGGCGGCCCGCGTCGGGGAGCCATCGCCCGTCGTCAGGACGTCGTTGCGCGGATACCCCTCGACCCAGATGGGGCGGCGGAGGAACGCGTATGCCTTGCCCAGAATGCGCTCCGCGTACGGGTTCTGAGCGAGGAGGATGTTCCAGCGCAGCGACTCCTTCACGACCGCCGCCGTCCGGCGGAGATCGAAGCCGGGACGGTGCAGCGCGAGACGCTTCAGCGGCGTGCCGTGCCAGGTCTGCAGCACGACCTGGCCTCGGCGACGCACGAAGCGGCGTCGCAGCCAGTCGTTGACGACGAGCAGGCGCGACGATCCGCGGGCCCGCCACCAGTCGGGGCTGCCTTCGACGACCGGGATCGCACCTTCGGGCACCTGCACCGAGAGATCGACGACGCTCCAGTAGCGCGTGATCCCGGGCGCACGCCGTGCGAGCTCCCGGTCGATCGCGAGGGGGTTGCAGCTCGCGTTGCGTCCGTAGAAGCTCTCGAAGAACACGGCGTTCTCGAGTCCGCCCGGACGGGTCGCGTATCGGCGCTCGAGGGCGTCCTGTCCCTCACCGGAGTCGTAGGCCGGATCGATCGGCGGTCCGATCCTCAGCGTGCCGTCCTCGAGCGACGCGCGAAGGGTGCCGAGCTGCGCGAGAGGCACGTCGACGGGTCTCCCGAGGGGATCGGCGCCTTCGGCCGGGACGATGCGCACGTCGTACGTTCCGGTGGGAAGCGGAAGCTCCGGGCCTCCCCAGCGCGCGGCACGCAGCGGCAGGACGGCCTTCCAGGTCTTGCCTCGGCCGGTGAGCGACGCCGTGACACGCGCGCGTGGACCCACGAGCTCGACGGAAGAGGGTCGCGGACCTTCCCCGGAGAGGAGAAGGCGGGCACCGTCCTCGGCGGCGAACCGGGCGTCGATCATGCGTCTTCCTTCATCACTTCGGGGCGTCCATCCTCGCACGGGCATCGATTCCGTCAGACGGATCGCCGAGCCCTGCCAGGATCGCACGGTACACCCGGACGGTGTTGCCCCCGTCGCGGAAGGCATGCACGCGTTCATCCAGACGTCGCGCGCGGTTCACTCGTTCGAGGAGGACGGTCTCGTCGCCGAGGAGGGCGTCCAGCTGCGCCGCGGCATCCGTCCAGGAGAGCGCCGCATCGTCGCCGGCGACATCCTCGAACCGGCCGTAGAAACCGCGACGCGCGCCGTACTCGGCGACATCCGGCGCGAGGAAGACGACGGGCAGCGGCACGAGGGATGCATCGAAGGCGAGCGAGGAGTAGTCGGTCACGAGGGCGTCCAGCCCGGGCAGCAGCGGTGTGACGTCGGCGACGACCGCGCTGCCGAGCGCACGGACCCGTGCGGTGCGTCGCGGCGGCACGTAGTCGCCCGCACCGAGGTGGTGCGAGCGGACGAGGAGAACGGCGTCGCGCTGATCGAGCACATCGATGATCGTCTCCCACTCCGTCGCCGACGGAACAGCGGGATCGGGCTCCCCGTCGCGCCACGTCGGCGCATAGAGCACCAGGCGGGTGTCCACGCCGATCTCGCCCACGGCCGCGGCGATCGCGGCGCGGGCCGCGGAGCGGCGCTGCGCTGCCGACCCCCGCGACAGCACGTCGACGCGGGGCTCGCCGGTCACCGGGACGCGCGCGTCGCCGAGAGCGAAGGCGGACTCGAGCCGCCCCCGCACGAGGTGGGACGCCGCCGGCAGCACCGAGATGCGGCTCGTGGCGCGGCGGTACAGGATGCCGAGGAGGCGTGAGACCCCCGGCATCCGGCGCAGCACCGCGGGCGCGCGGGTGGTCTCCGGCGAATCGAGTCCGATGCGCTTGAGGGGGATGCCGTGCCAGAGCTGCACGATGAACGCCCCCGCCTGCGCATACCGGTTGGCATCGCCGAAGCCGTGCGTCACGACGACGACGCGCGCACGGGCCGTGCGCCAGAACCCGCGCAGCGAGGAGGTCGGCACGTGCGGGATGCCGCGTGCCGCCGCATCCCGCGCCTGCGCGTCGTCGGAGACCAGCCACACCGCGGGGCGCCCGTCGGCTGCGGCGACCTCCCACAGGGCGAGCGCTCCGTCGGCGACGCCCACGGCGCACCCGAAGACCCATTCGTCGCGCGATCTCGGAATGACGAGGGTCGCGAGACGCCCTGCGAGATAGAGCGGGATGCGGACGAGCTTGCTCAGATTCCCCGCGCCGAACGAGAAGGACGCCACCCCGCGAGCCTATCGCGGGGTGGCGTCCTGGACCTTCGACTACTGGGGAAGCTCGCCGAGCGTGACGTCGACCGTCGTCGACTCTCCATCGCGGACATACGTCAGCTTCGCCTCGCTGCCGGCCGCGGCGGCACGCACCTGAGCGGTGAGGTCGGTGGCGTCGGTGATGGGGAACCCGTTGAACGAGGTCACGATGTCGCCGGCGCGGAGGCCCGCAGCATCCGCCGCCCCGCCGCGGGTGATCTCCTTGATGTAGGCGCCCGTGATGGTCGAGCCTTCGACGGATGCCGCGGCCTGCACCGTGGCGCCGAGCAGGCCGTGGGTCGCTGCGCCGTTCTCGATGATCTCGTCCGAGATGCGCTGGACCACGTTCGACGGGATCGAGAACCCGACGCCGATCGATCCTGCCTGCCCCGACGAGGATCCCGCCGAGGCGATCGCGACGTTGATGCCGATGAGCTTGCCCTCCGCGTCGACGAGCGCTCCGCCCGAGTTCCCGGGGTTGATGGCGGCGTCCGTCTGGATCACCGCGATCGAGATCGAGCTCGTGGGCTGCTGCTGGCTCTGACCCTGGCCGAAGTCGAAGCGGAATCCGCCGCCGTCACCCTCTTCGGGCTGACCGGTGTCGCCGTCCTGCTGCGACTCGGTGTCGGGCACCGCGGAGGACGCGATCTCGATCGAGCGGTTGAGGGCGCTCACGATGCCGGTCGTGACGGTGTTCGACAGTCCGAGCGGGGCGCCGATCGCGACCGTCTGGTCGCCCACGTTGAGCTCCGACGAATCGGCGAACTCGATCGGGGTGAGACCTTCGGCGTCCTCGAGCTTGATGACCGCGAGATCGTAGGTCGGGTCGGTGCCGACGATCGTGGCGTCGTAGACCTTGCCGTCGGAGGTGGTGACGCGGATCGCCGCATCGGCGGTGGCCCCATCGAGCGTCACGACGTGCGTGTTGGTCACCACGTAGCCGTCCTCGGTGAGGACGACGCCCGAGCCGGTGCCGCCGCTGGAGCCGTCGGAGGCGGAGATCGTCACGACGCTCGGCACGACCTTCGCCGAGATCGCCGTCGTCTGGTTGACCGAGTCGTCGTTGTTCACCGTGACCGTCGAGGGCCCGGCGGCCGGCGACGATGCGGCGGGGGTGAAGAGAGCCACACCGGCCGCGGAGCCGCCGAGGCCCGCCGCCCCGCCCACGAGAGCGGCGGCGATGAGGAGCCCCGCGACCTTCCCGGCGCCGGACTTCTTCTTCTCCGCCGGGGCGACCGTCGGAGCGGCGCCCGTGGCCGGTCCGATGGGGAGCGTGGGCTGCGTCTGATTGTGTGCGGCAGCGCCGAACGACGACGCGTACTGCTGCGCTCCCGGCTGCGACGGCTGTCCGGCGTACCCCTGAGGGCGCGGAGCACCGTACCCCTGGGGCGCGTGCCCGGGGTGGGCGGGCTGGCTCGCCGGATATGCCGGGCGCGCATTCTGGGGTGCGGCACCCTGGGGCGGCTGCCATCCGCCGGGCGCCGACTGCGGCGGGGCGGATGCCTGCGGGGCGTTCGCGTGCGCCGAGGCCGGCTGCGCAGGAGCGGGCGCCGCGAGGGGCGGCACCGGCGGCGTCGGCGCCGCGGGCTGAGGCGGCGCGACCGGCTGCGTCTCCGCATCCGGCGTCGTGGCTGCGTCGGGGGTGTTGTCGGCGGGGCGGTCGCCCTGAGTGTCGCTCATCATGTGCTCCTTCTGACCAGGCATCACCCACGATGCCCCGCGTTGCTGTGCGTTCCTTATGCTCCGGATGGGATGGCCCTATGCGAGTAGCGTGTGCGGGATGCGAGACATTCCCGGCGCGTGGCGCCGTGCCGCCGCAGGCGCAGGACTCATCGGTCCGGACGGATCGACGCGTCCCACCATCTTCGCGGAGATGACGGGCCTCGCGGTCCGAACCGGCGCGATCAACCTCGGTCAGGGCTTTCCGGACGAGGACGGACCGCCCGAAGTGATCGAGGCGGCGCGCCAGGCCATCTCGAGCGGCGTCAACCAGTACCCGCCGGGACGCGGCATCCCGGATCTGCTGTCGGCGATATCGGAGCACCAGGAGCGCTTCTACGGACTGCAGGTGGACCCCGGACGCGAGATCCTCGTGACGGCGGGAGCGACGGAGGCCCTGGCCGCGACCCTCCTGGCGCTCGTGGACGGCCCGGAAGACGAGGTCGTCGTGTTCGAGCCGTTCTACGACGCCTACGCCGCCGTCGCCGGGCTGGCGGGCGCGCGACTGGTCACCGTGCCTCTGCGCTGGCCGGACTTCCAGCCCGACCTCGATCGCCTGCGGGATGCCGTGACCGACCGCACGCGCCTGATCGTCGTGAACGATCCCCACAACCCGACGGGTGCGGTGTTCTCCGCCGAGACACGGAACGAGATCGTGCGCCTGGCACACGCGCACGACGTCGTGATCGTCACGGACGAGGTGTACGAGCACCTGGTGTTCGACCGGCCTCACGTGCCGATCGCGACGCTTCCGGGGGCCCGCGAGCGCACGCTCTCGCTCTCCTCGGGCGGCAAGACCTTCTCCACGACGGGATGGAAGATCGGGTGGGTCTCCGGTCCGGCCGATCTGATCGACGCCGTGGTCGCGGTCAAGCAGTGGCTGACGTACGTCAACGGCGCGCCGTTCCAGCCGGCGATCGCCACCGGCCTGCGCCTCCCCGACGAGTACTTCGCGGGGGCGGCCGCCACCCTTCAGGCCAAGCGCGATCTGCTCGGCGTCGGGCTCCGGGCCGCCGGCTTCGAGGTGTCGACGCCCTCCGGCTCGTACTTCACGGTCGCGGATGCCACTGCCCTGGGTGCGACGGATGCCGATGACTTCTGCCGCGAACTCCCCGAGCGTGCCGGGGTCGTGGCGATTCCGCTCACGGCCTTCGTGACGCCCGAGCACCGCGGCGACTACGCCGGCCTCGTGCGGTTCGCCGCGTGCAAGCGCGTCGAGGTGCTCGAGGATGCGGCCTCCCGGCTCGCAGCCCTCACCTGACCCTCCGGATCAGTCCTTCGCCTCGACGCGGAACCGGCGCAGAGCCAGCGCGGGGTTGACCCGCCGAACCCGCTCGACGGCCGAGGGATCGAGGTGGCCCACGGCGACATCCGTCGTTGTTCCGATCGCGGCGATCTCGACGCCCTGGGGATCGACGATCATCGAGCACCCGATGCCGAGCGGCGGCGGATGGTCGGCCGCCGCGACGAACACCGTGTTCTCGATGGCGCGCGCCTGCACCAGCGTGCGCCAGTGGTGCTCCTTGAGCGGACCGCGCACCCACTCCGCCGGGATGAGGAACACCTCGGCACCCGCGTCGGCGAGCAGGCGTCCCACCTCGGGGAACCGAATGTCGTAGCAGGTCATCAGGCCGAAGCGCAGACCGTCGACCTCGAACGTCTCGGGCTCTCCCGACCGGCCCGCCTCGACCCAGTCCGATTCCCGCTGTCCGAAGGCGTCGTAGAGGTGCAGCTTGCGGTAGCGCGCGACGATGCTCGCGGCGCTCACGGCGATGACCGTGTTCCGCACGCGCCGCTGGTCATCGGCATGCTCCACCAGACCCGCGACGATGTGAACGTCGTGCTGTGCCGCCAACGCCGTGAGGGCGGCCGCGAAGGGCCCGTCCAGGTCCTGCGCGTGCTCGGCGAGCGATGCGTCGAAGGGGTCGACGAAATAGCTCGCGTACTCGGGGAACACCACCACGCGCGCTCCGCGCTCCGCGGCCGTCGCCGTCAGCCGGCGGATCACGGCGAGGTTGTCCTCCTCGTCGGCGGATGGCGCGAACTGCGCGACGGCCACGGCGGTCATCGCCGGGTCTCCGCCGAGTAGTGCCGTGCGCGCACGAACGCAGGCACGACGACCCACAGCACCACGAGCACTCCGCCGAGTGCGGCGACCGCGACCCACGTCGTCCCGGCGCCCACCACGACGTCGAACACGAAGCCGACGACCCCTGTCAGCAAGGCTGCGACCGCCACGAGGGCCGTCACCAGCGCCGCATGCCCGTAGGACACCACGATCGGCTTCGCGCGGCCGCGGAAGAGCGCCCGGTGCAGCGCGACGGGCGCGAGCGCGATGATGGCGCTCAACGCGGACAGCACCACGAGCACGAGGTAGAAGGCCCGCTGCCCCTCGCTCAGGTCGGCGAACGCCGGCTGGAATGCGAGGGCGAGGAGGAAGCCGGTGAGGATCTGGGTGCCGGTCTGGAGGACGCGCAGCTCCTGAAGCACTTCGAGCCAGTTGCGGTCGGCGCGCTCGTCCTCGGTCTCGCGACGCCCGTCGTCGAGGTCGTCGCGTGCACGGTCGGGCATGCGTTCATCCTTGCCCCACCGAGGGCTCCCGGGCAAGCCGCGCGGGGTCCGCAGGGCAAGAGAAGAAGGCGCCCCGTGAGGGACGCCTTCTTCTTTTCGTTGCGGGGACAGGATTTGAACCTGCGACCTCTGGGTTATGAGCCCAGCGAGCTACCGAGCTGCTCCACCCCGCGTCACAAGAGAAAACTCTATCACGGGTCAGCGGGCTGGGTCGCCATCGCCGGCATCCACCACCTCGGCGCCCCGGCGGGCGAGCTCCTTCGCCAGGCCCCCGTCGGCCGTCGTGACGACGATCGCCGCGTACCTGTCGTGCGCGTCGCGCACCTCCGTGCGCCGCGCGAAGAGCGCATCGGCTTCGTCGAAGAGAAGGACGGCGCCGGTCGCGGATACGGCGTCCAGCGCTGCGGCGATGCCCTTCTCGGTCTCCCCGATCCACGCGCTCTCGACCTGCCCGAGATCCACGTGCGCGATCGTCGCGCTGCCCGCGATCGCCTCCGCGACGGCGCGGCGCAGGTGCGGGGTGCCTCCGTGGACGACGACGAACCGGCGCTCCCCCTGCCACGCCACGACGCCGGGGAGCGCGCGGGGAGCGGGGATGTCCGGCTCGCCGATCCCGCGCGACACCCGCACATGGAAGACGGCGGCTCGGGCGAACGACTGACCGGATGCCGTGAACACCGCGGCCTGGTCTGCGAGACCGAGATCGCCACGCGTGAAGACGAGCGCCCCCAGGGCACCCAGCGTCGGCGAGACGTACAGGCGGACCGGCCGCTCGGCGAGCCTTCCCGCGATCGCACCGAACGCGCGGATGACGAGATCGTCGGACGGCGCGCTGCTCGCCTGTTCCATCGACACCAGGAACGTGTACGTGACGCCGATCACCCGCTCGTCCGCGGGAGACGAGCCGCTGCGCCAGGTGACGGGCCGCACGTCGATGAGAGCCGCGTCCACCGCGAGATCGGCATCGCCCCGCAGCGCGGCGGACGGAAGGGTCGTCGTTACCGTCCCGACCGAGGCGAGACCGCCGTCATCCAGCGCTTCGCGCAGCACCGCGCGTACGCCACGCGCGGCTTCCACGCCGAGCGCTCCCCACAGTTCGCCGGAGATCATGGCGGCATCCTCCCGCCGATCCTCGGATGCCGCAATGGATCCGCCTGCGCGGGAGCGCTCACTCCGGGTCGACGGCGCCGCTCAGCTCGTCGAGGAAGCGTGCGATCACGCGGAGCTCGTCCTCCTGATATCCGCTCGCCACCTCGCGCATCGTGCGCAGCCGCTCGCCGAAGTGCTGGAAGAACAGCGCGCGGGAGGCGTCGGTGAGCGCCACGACGCGAGCACGTCGATCCTTGGGATGGGGCCGGCGCTCCACGTGTCCGGATTCGGTGAGGCGGTCGAGGAGCTTCGTCGTCGACGCGGAGGAGATGCGCAGATGACGGGCGAGGTCATGGGGGCTCACGGAGACGCCGCGCTGCTCGCGGACGATCAGCATCCGCAGCGCCGCGACATCCGTGGCGTTCATGTCCATGTCGCCCTTCATGCCGCTGTGCATGCGCTCCATCGCGTCGCTCAGGGCGCGGATCGACTGCAGCACCTCGATCACCGCGTGATCGTGCGACGACCGCGGCGTCCGGCGGGCGGGCGCTGCCGCCCGTGCGAGGTCGACCACGTGGACACCCCCTCCTCCGGCTATGTATCATCGTGCAGAATCGATTGCTAGATAAACTAGCGAATGAGGAGGACAGATGACAGAGGTAGAGCTGGTGGTCCTGCTCGACGATCTCGGGAACGAGATCGGCACCGCCCCCAAGAGCAGCGTCCACGGCACCGACACCGCTCTGCATCTCGCGTTCTCCTGCCACGTCGTCGATGACGAAGGACGCGTCCTGGTCACCCGTCGGGCGCTCGGCAAGACCACGTGGCCCGGCGTGTGGAGCAACTCCTTCTGCGGTCACCCCCGTCCCGCCGAGCCGGTCCTGTCGGCCGTGCGCCGCCGCGCCGAATACGAGCTCGGGATCGAGCTCTTCGACATCGAGCTGGCGCTGCCGCTGTTCCGCTATCGCGCCATCGACACGAGCGGCATCGTGGAGTACGAGGTGTGCCCGGTGTACACCGCTCGCACGAACGACGTTCCCGTCCTCAACCCGCTCGAGGTCGTCGACGCCGAGTGGGTCGACCCCGAGGCCCTCGCCACCTCCCTCGTCGCCACACCGTGGGCGTTCAGCCCGTGGCTCGTGCTCCAGGCCCAGCAGCTCGGCCTCTTCGGAACCCCCGCGACCCAGGAGAGACGGGCGTCGTGAGCACGTTGGCCCCGCCCCCCGTCGCCCGCGTGGCGATCGACGACGCGATCGAAGCGGCGCTCTCGCGCATCCGCGGCCGCGCGGGGTCACTCGGCGGAGCCTTCACCGCCCTCGCGGACGCGACGGCGCGGGCCGCGCAGGGCGGCAAGAGATTCCGCCCGGCGCTCGTGGCCTCGGCGTTCGAGGCGTTCGGCGGAGATCTCGAAGACGCACCGGCCCTGTATTCGGTCGCCGCCGCGTTCGAGCTGCTGCACACGGCGTTCGTCGTGCACGATGACGTGATCGACCACGACATCGAGCGTCGCGGCATCCCGAACGTGGCCGGCGAGTTCCGCGCCCGCGGACTCGCCCGCGGCGCCGACGAGGCCGGTGCCGCGCTGCTCGGCGAAGCCGCGGCGATCCTCGCGGGCGACCTGCTGCTCCACGAGGCCGCTCGGCTCATCGCCCTCGCCGACCTGTCGTCGCACGTGCGTGAAGGGCTCTACGGACTGCTCGACGACGCCGTGCTCGTGTCGGCCGCCGGTGAGCTGGCCGACGTGGAGAACGCCGTCGGAGCCCACGACGCCGACACGGACTCGCTCCTCGCGGCCGCTCACGACAAGACCGCCGTCTACTCCTTCACCGCGCCCCTGTGCGCGGGCGCCCTGCTGGCGGGGGCGACGCCCGCCCAGCTCGAGTCGCTCCGACGCGCGGGCGGATTCCTCGGACTCGCGTTCCAGCTCGTCGACGACCTCATCGGCGCCTTCGGAACGGCCGCGCAGGCCGGCCGCACCGAGGGCGGCGACCTGCGGGAGGCCAAGCTCACCCCCCTCGTCGGTCTCGCGCGCGAGACGGCCTCCTGGCCGCGCGTCACGGAGGCACTCTCCCTCGCCTGGACGGGCCCCGTCGCCGTGCGCGAAGCACAGCAGGCGCTCGAGGAGAGCGGGGCGCGCTCGCGCCTGCTCTCCCTCATCGAAGACGCACTGGATGACGCGACCGCCAGCGCGGGCCCGCTCCCCGAGCCCGCTCGGGAGCTCGTCCGCAGCCTCGCGGTCAGCATCGCGGAGCGGAGCCCGTGACCCTCACCGGCATCGCCCTGTACGACCGCACGGCGCGGGAGGCGGCATCCGTCGTCATCGCCGGCTACTCCACCTCCTTCGGGCTCGCCTCGCGTCTGCTCGGACCGCGTGTGCGGCCGCACGTGCAGTCGATCTACGCCCTCGTGCGGGTCGCCGACGAGATCGTCGACGGTCCGGCGGCCGCAGCAGGCCTCACCCCCGACGAGACCCGCTCGGTGCTCGACGAGCTCGAGGCCGAGACCGCCGCCGCCGTCGCCCGGGGCTTCAGCGCGAACCTCGTCGTGCACGCCTTCGCCCGCACGGCTCGCGAGTGCGGCATCGGCGACGACCTCATCGCGCCGTTCTTCCTCTCGATGCGCACCGACCTCGACGTCGCCGACCACGACGACGCCTCGCACGACGCGTACGTGTACGGCTCCGCTGAGGTCGTCGGGCTCATGTGCCTGCAGGCGTTCCTCAACGCCGGGTCCTCGCGCCCTGCACCGGCCGACGCGCGCCTCGTCGATGGAGCACGGAGCCTCGGACGGGCATTCCAGGACGTCAACTTCCTCCGCGACCTGCACGACGACGCCGACGTCCTGGGTCGCGACTACCTCGGCCTCCGCGACGGCTCGCACACCCGCGACGAGGTGCTGGATCAGATCGATGCGGATCTCGATGCGGCTGCCGCCGTCATCCCGTCGCTCCCCGCCGACTGCCGGCGAGCCGTCACTGTCGCACACGATCTGTTCGCCGAGCTCGCGGCGCGACTGCGCCGCCCGCACGAGGGCCGGGTGCGCGTGCCCGACCCCGTGAAAGCCGCGATCGCCGCACGAGCGATGATCGGACGCCCGCCTCGTCGCGCGCGCTCCGCAGAGAGGAGATCCGCATGACCGCGATCGTCATCGGCGGAGGCATCGCCGGGCTCGCCACCGCCGCACTGCTCGCCGAAGAGGGTCACGACGTCACGCTCCTGGAGGGTCGCTCCGAGACGGGTGGCCGCGCAGGCTCGTGGGAGCAGGACGGCTTCCGCTTCGACACCGGCCCCAGCTGGTACCTCATGCCCGAGGTGTTCGACCATTTCTTCCGCATGCTCGGCACCACGTCAGCCGACGAGCTCGACCTCGTGCCCCTCTCCCCCGCGTACCGCGTGTACTTCGAGAACCTCGCGGACGCGCTCGAGATCGAGTCGGGTCGGGATGCCGCGACGGCGCTCTTCGAGTCGGTCGAACCCGGCGCGGGCGCTCGCCTCGACGCCTACCTCGACTCGGCGGGCGACGCGTACGAGCTCGCGGTGAACCGCTTCCTCTACGACACGTACGAGACGCTGGGCGGTCTGCTCGATCCCGCGCTCGTGCGCCGCCTGCCCACGCTCGCGCCGCTGCTGACGCGTCCGCTCGCCACGCACATCGCGCAGCGCTTCAGCGATCCGCGACTGCGCCAGGTGCTCGGCTATCCGGCCGTGTTCCTCGGCGGGTCGCCCTTCGGTGTGCCCGCGCTGTACCACCTCATGAGCCACCTCGACCTCGACGACGGCGTGCTCTACCCGCGCGGCGGCTTCACGGAGGTCATCGCGGCGATCGAGCGCCTCGCTGTCGCCCGCGGCGCGCGCGTCGAGACCGGCGCGGAGGTCGCTCAGATCCTCACGACGGATGCCGCCGCCACCGGCGTGCTCCTCACCGACGGACGTGAGTTCGCCGGTGACATCGTGGTGTCCACCGCCGATCTGCACCACACCGAGACGGCCCTGCTTCCGCCCGAGCTGCGCACGTATCCCGAGTCGTGGTGGAAGCGGCGCACTCCGAGCCCCGGAGCACTGCTCGTGCTGCTCGGCGTGCGCGGCGAGCTGCCCGAACTCGCCCACCACACTCTGCTGTTCGCGGAGGACTGGAAGCGCAACTTCGGCGACATCTTCGGCGCGGACCCGAGCATCCCAGACCCCGCCTCGATCTACATCTGCCGCCCGAGCGCGACCGACGACACGGTGGCCCCCGACGGCGCCGAGAACCTGTTCGTCCTGGTCCCGATGCCGGCCGAGCCCGCATTCGGGCGGGGCGGTGTCGACGGCGCGGGCGACGAGACGATCGAACGTGCAGCCGACGCCGTCATCGCGCAGATCTCGCAGTGGTGCGGCATCCCCGACCTGGCGGATCGCATCATCGTGCGCCGTACGATCGCCCCCGGCGACTTCGAAGCCGACCTGCACGCCTGGCGAGGCAACTCCCTCGGCCTCGCGCACACCCTCGGTCAGAGTGCGCTGTTCCGTCCGCGCAACGCCTCGGCGAAGGTGCGTGATCTGTACTACGCCGGTTCGTCGTCGCTTCCGGGCATCGGCCTGCCGATGTGCCTCATCTCCGCCGAGCTCGTCGTCAAGCGACTGCGCGGCGACCGTTCTCCCGGACCCCTGCCCGAACCCGTCGCTGCGGAGGCGTGACGGATGCCGGGGCTCTACCTCCTCGCCATCCTCATCTCCACCGCGGGGATCGTCGCGCTCGATCTGAGGTTCCGGCTCGCGCTGCGATCAGCGCCCTGGCGCACCGCGGTCGCCGTCGGGATCGGCACGGCGTTCTTCCTCGCGTGGGATGCGGCCGGTATCGCCCTCGGCGTGTTCGTGAAGGGCGACAGCCCTCTGCTCCTCGGCGTCGACCTCGCACCGGAGCTGCCGCTGGAGGAGCCGTTCTTCCTGGCGTTCCTGTGCTACCTCGGGCTCGTCGTGTGGTCCGCCGCGGAGCGCGTGCTCGCCCGCCGCACCTCCGGCGCGCGCGTCGAGCAGGAGGCCGCCCGATGACGTATCCGCTCCTCGTGATCCCCTTCCTGCTCGTCACCGTCGTCGTCACGCTCCTGACCGCACGTCGCCCCGCATTCGGGCGGCGGATGGCGGCATCCGGGATCTCCGCCGCGGTGCTGCTCCTGCTCACCGCCGTATTCGACAACCTCATGATCGCGGCGGGTCTCTTCACCTACCCGGCGGAGCACCTCAGCGGTCTGAGGATCGGCCTCGCCCCCCTCGAGGACTTCTCGTATCCGCTGTGCGCCGCCTTCCTCGTGCCCGCGGTGTTCACGCTCCTCCCCCGCCGACAGGAGGTGACCGCATGACCGCGCCTGCCGCCCTCGGTCCCGGACGGGTGCTGCGCGAGCTGTTCGTCTCGTCGCGCCCCGTCAGCTGGATCAACACCGCGTATCCGTTCGCCGCCGCCTATCTGCTCACGACGCGGCAGATCGATGCGACCCTCATCGTCGGCACTCTGTTCTTCCTCGTGCCCTACAACCTCGCGATGTACGGCATCAACGACGTCTTCGACTACGAGTCCGACCTGCGCAACCCGCGCAAGGGAGGCGCCCACGGGGCCGTCCTCGATCGACGCATGCACCCGATCACGCTGTGGGCGGCCGCTCTGTCGTGCCTGCCGTTCGTGGTGTACCTCGTGATCGTCGGCAGCCCGCTGTCGTGGCTCGTGCTCGCCCTGAGCCTGTTCTTCGTCGTCTTCTACAGCGCGCCGCCGCTCCGGCTCAAGGAGCGCCCGTTCGCCGACTCGATGACCAGCAGCATCCACTTCTTCTCGCCCGCCGTGTACGCCCTCGTGCTCGCGGGTGCGACGTGGACCTGGCAGCTCGGCCTCGTGATCGCCGCCTTCGCCCTCTGGGGCATCGCCTCGCACGCGTTCGGCGCGGTCCAGGACGTCGCGGCCGACCGCGCCGCGGGGATCGCCTCGATCGCCACCGCACGGGGCGCACGGTGGACCGTGTGGTTCGCCCTCGCCGCCTACGCGGCCGCAGGACTGCTCATGCTCCCGACGACGTGGCCCGGCCCTCTCGCGGCGCTCGTCGTCGTGCCGTACCTCGTCACCGTGTGGCCGTTCCGCGATGTGACCGATGAGACGGCGGATGCCGCGACCCGCGGCTGGAAGAGGTTCCTCTGGGTCAACCAGCTGGCCGGGTTCCTCGTCACCCTGCTGCTCATCTGGTGGGCGATCCTCACGGCGTAGCCGACACCGGCCCCGCCGGCCGGACCGGACCGCCCCCTCGGCCACACCGCCCCCTCGGCCACGCCGCTCCGCATCGGTCTTCCGATCCGCGAGACGAGGGTGATGCTCGGACTTCCGTGCAGGAACGACGACGGCCGGGGACCTCGGTCCCCGGCCATCGCCCACGTCAGGCGGTTCAGCCGCCCAGCGCGATGAGCTTCTCGACCGCCGCGGTGAGACGGGCGTCGGCCTCGGCGAACGCCGTGAGGTCGCCCGCCTTCAGCGCCGTGTCGCGGTCGATCATCGCCTGCTGGGCCTCCTGCAGCGCGATCTCGAACTCCGTACCCGTCGGCGTCTCGGGATCGGTCGGCGCCTCGGTCTCGCCCGGGTTCGGCGTCACCGACGGATCCGGCGTCGGCTCGACGTCGGCATCGCCCGTGTTCGCGCCGGAGTCTCCCTCGAAGAGCGAGTCGAGCGCCTCGGCGAGCGTGTCTTCGAACGCGACCTTCTCGCCGAACGCCACGAGGATCTTGCGGAGCCTCGGCAGCTGCGTGCCGCTGGAGGCCTGCACGAACACCGGCTGCACGTACAGCAGACCGCCGCCGACGGGGAGCGTCAGAAGATTGCCGTTGAGCACTTCGGACTGACCCTGCTTCAGCAGGTTGATCTGCGACGAGATCGTCTCATCGGAGTTGAACGTGTTCTGCACCTGACCCGGGCCGGGCACGGTCGTCGTCGCGCTGATCTCCAGCATCCGGAGCTTGCCGTAGTCGTCGCTCTTCGTGCCCGCCTCGCTTCCGGCGTTGGAGTCGACCGCGAGATAGCCCAGCAGCACGTTGCGTGCCGTGTCGCCCTCGGACGACGGGATGAACGAGGTGAACATCGAGTACGTCGGCGCTTCCTGACCGGGCATCTGCATCGTCAGGTAGTACGGCGGCTGCAGACGCGTGGCGTTCTGCGGGTCGTTCGGCGTCTCCCACGCGTTGTCGCGCTGGAAGAACGACTGCGCGTCGTCGACGTGGTACACGCCGAGCATGGCGCGCTGCACCTTGAACAGGTCGGTCGGGTAGCGCACGTGGCTGACGAGGTCGGCCGACATGTCGGAGATGGGCTTGAGCGTGGACGGGTAGACGTTCTGCCACGTCTGGAGGATCGGGTCCTCCGTGTCCCACGCGTAGAGCGTGACCGAACCGTCGTAGGCGTCGACCGTGGCCTTGACCGAGTTGCGGATGTAGTTGATGTTGTCGAGCGCGAAGCGCGGCGCCGTGTTGTTCGAGTCGGCGATCGACGACGACAGGGAGACCACCGACGAGTAGGGGTAGTTCGCGCTCAGGGTGTACCCGTCGACGATCCACACGATGCGACCGTCCACGACGCTCGGGTACGGGTCGCTGTCGAGCTCGAGGTACGGCGCGACCTTCTCGACGCGGACGCGGGGGTCGCGGTCGTAGAGGATCTGCGAGTCCTCGTTCACGGCGTCGGAGAACACGATCTGCTCCGACTGGAACTTCAGGGCGTAGATCAGACGGTTGAAAACGCTGCCGATGCTCGGCCCGCCGTCGCCCGAGAACGTCGTCTTGGTCTCGTTCGCACCGTCTTCACCGGACGGATAGTCGAGCTCGATGTCGGGGGTCCCTTCGGGGGCGCCGACGATCGAGTACACCGGCGACTCCTCGCCGAAGTAGATGCGGGGCTCGAAGTTCTCCCGGTCGGAGAGGAATCCGCTGGCGGGGATGCCGCGCTCGAGGAACTCCGGGTTTCCGTCGGCGGCACGGGCATTGCCCTTCGCAGCGACGAGACCGTAGCCGTGCGTGTACACGAGTGCGGTGTTGTACCACGATGCCGCCTGGCCGAGCTGGTTCACGTCGAGCTCGCGCACCGACACGATCGTGTCCTGCGAGACGCCGTCGATCTCGTAGCGGTCGACGTCGAGCGGGTCCTGGAACTGGTAGTACGAGCGGAACTGCTCGAGCTGACGGATCGTCGGGCTGATGATCGCCGGGTCCATGATGCGGATCTGCGCCGTGGTCTCGGCGTCCGCCCGCAGCTGGCCGGCCGCGACATCCGTCGTCGCCGTGAAGTCGGTCTTCTCCAGGCCGTCGATGCCGTAGGCGGCTTTCGTGCCCTCGAGGTTGCGTTCGTAGTACTGCTTCTCGAGCGTGAACTGGTTCGGACGCACTTGCACGGTGTTCACGAACCACGGGTAGCCGATCCCCAGGACGATGGACGAGACGACCAGCAGGGCGGTCGCGATGAGCGGGTAGCGCCAGCGGCCGATGATCGCCGTGAGGAAGAACAGCGCCGCCACGACGAGGGCGATGATCGCGAGGATCATCTGTCCGGGGATGATCGCGTTCGTCTCGGTGTAGCCCGCGCCCGTGATGCGGCCGCCGCTGGCCGGCTCGACGAGCGTGCGGTACCGGTCGAGCCACAGGCTCACGGCCTGCACCATGAGGTAGAGCCCGGCGAGGATCGCGAGCTGGATGCGGGACGCCTTGGAGATGCGCAGCTCGCGCTGTCCGACGCGCATCGAGCCGTAGAGGTACGACACGACGACCGTCATGAGGATGCACACGAGCAGCACGGCCGAGACGAAGCCGACGAGGGCGCCCCAGAACGGCAGCGCGAACATGTAGAAGCCCGTGTCGAGTCCGAACTCGGGGTCGGTCACCGACGTCTGCACGCCGTTGAACCACATCCACGTGGTCTCCCACTGCGCCGATGCCGCGAATCCGCCGAAGAAGCCGAAGAACACCGGGATGCCCCACATCGCGAGGCGACGGAGCGGCTCGACGACCTCCTGGTAGCGGTCGAGCTGCGAGCTCAGACGCGCGTAGACCGGGCGCAGGCGGTAGGCGAGCTGGATGGTGAGCCACACGGGGACCGCCATGCCGAGGAATCCGACCACGAACATCACGACTCGGGCGACCCACTGGGTCACGAGCACCTGCGAGAAGCCGAGCTGGTCGAACCAGAGCCATTCGGAGTAGAGGTTCGCGAACGCGAAGAACGCGACCACCACTGCGGCGATGATCGCCAGGGTGATCGCGATGATGCGGCGTGAGCGGGGGGGCGTGGCCTGGTTCGGCGCTGAGGTCGTGGTCACCGTTCCATCCTAAGCGGGCTGATTCCGCGCGATCGCCGAGAGACGGCCGAGAGAACGCGCTATCGCCGTGGGCGTAATCGGGCGATCCGCCCGCTTCCGCTCAGGATGCCTCGCACGTGGGCAGGGCGGAGAGGTCACCGTCGTCGCGGATCGCCTCCAGCACGTCCAGCGCATCGTCGAGCTCCTCGACGGAGAACACCTGGAGCCCGGACGGGACGTGGTCCACGACCTCCCCGCAGTTCGCGGCGGGGGCGAGGAAGTACGTGGCCCCGGCATCCACCGCGCCCCACATCTTCTGACGGATGCCGCCGATCGGTCCGACGACCCCGCCGCCGGAGATCGTCCCGGTGCCCGCGACGTTCGCGCCGCCGTTGAGCTCGTCAGGCGTCAGGGTGTCGATGATCCCGAGTGCGAACATCATCCCCGCGGACGGTCCGCCGACGTTGTTGAGCTGGATCGTCACCTCGAACGGGAACTCGTAGTCGTGCAGGAGCGTGATGCCCAGCAGCAGCGTGGACTCGCCGTCGACCTCGGTCTCCTTCGGAGTGATCGCGATCGTCTGCTCCTCGCCGTCGCGCTCGACCAGAAGATCCACGGGCGCTCCCCCGCCGGCGTTGACGATCTCGCGCAATGCTGTCGCGTCGGTCACCTCTTGACCGTTCGCGCCGCGGATGAGGTCGCCCTCCTGCAGCACGCCGTCGGCCGCGGAGTCCTCGATGACGGTGAACACCGAGATCATCGGGTTGACGTCGTATCCGAGCTCGGTGAGGGCGGCCGCGGTGGCCTCCTTCTGCGAGTCCACCATGTCGGCGGCGCTCTGCTCGTTGCGCTCCTCGGTGCTCTGGCCCGCAGGGAACACCGCGTCGAGCGGCAGCACGGCGCGGCTCGGCTGGAACCACGCCGTCGCGAGCTCGAACCACGACGGCGTGCGCTCCCGGTTGCCGACGACCTGCACGGTCAGGAGGTCGAGCGCGCCTTCGGTCGGAAACGTCTCGGCGCCGTCGATCTGGATGAGCGGCACCTTGGTGCCGTCGGCCGCAGTCGCCTCGCCGAGCGTGTTGTACACCGGCCCCGGCTGCTGGATGACGTAGGCCGTGGGCAGGAAGGTCATCACCAGCAGCAGCACGAGGGCCACCGTCAGGGCCCAGATCCCCGCCGTCGTCGCCCGCGGCAGGCGCCGCCGGGGAGCAGGGGTGATCTCCACGTTCTCGTCGAACAGCGCCACGGACGGCCTTTCTCTGCGGGCGGGTCACGGTCGTTCGCGACCGGCGTACACCGAGCGGGTCCCGTCCAGCTGGAGCGATGATCCGTGCGACTAGCGTAGATCGAGACGTGCAGACGTGTCTGAAAGGCGGCTGAAGTGGCAGACGAAGATCGCACTCCGGAAGAGGAATTCCAGGAGCTCATGCGACAGCTGCTGGGCGGTGGCGGGGGCGGCCTCGACCCCGCGATGCTCGAGCGCCTCTCGGGAATGGGCATCGATCCGGCCATGATGCAGACCGTCATGCAGCATCTGCAGGGGGCGATGCAGTCCGGCGACGGCGGCATCTCGTGGGACCTCGCGAAGCGCCAGGCGCTGCACATCGCGAACCAGGACGGCCACGGCGTCACGACGGGAGAGCGCTCCGAGATGGACCAGGCGTTCGCCCTGGCGACCCTCTGGCTGAGCGAGGCCACCACGATCGCCGACCTGCCGAATCCCCCCAAGCCGCTCACGCGCGGCGGCTGGGTCGAGGCGACTCTCCCCGTCTGGCAGGAGCTGGCGGCCCCCGTCGCGACGAGCATGGCCGATGCGATGACCGCGGCGCTGCGCGAGCAGATGCCCGAGGAGATGCAGGGACTCGTGCAGAACGCCGGTCGCCTCATGCGCACGGTCGCGGGATCGCTGTTCGCGACCCAGCTCGGGCACGTCGTGGGCAACCTCTCGAAAGAGGTCGTGAGCGGCGGCGACGTCGGCATCCCGGTGATGCCCGACGGCGAGGCCGCGATCCTGCCGCAGAACTTCAGCGACTTCGGCCGCGACCTCGAGATCCCCGAAGACCAGCTCGCACTGTACATCGCGGCGCGCGAACTCGCGCACGCGCGTCTGTTCCGGCACGCGAAGTGGCTGCGGCTGCACGTGATCTCGCATGTCGCCGAAGCCGCCCGCGGCGTGCGCATGGACGACGAGAAGCTCCAGGATCTCGCCGAGCGCTTCGATCCGTCCAACCCGGCGGAGCTGCAGAGCATCATCGCCGAGGGCGGGCTCATCGTCCGCACGGAGGAGGGGCAGACGGCGCTCACCCGACTGGAGAACCTCCTCGCCACGATCGAGGGCTGGGTGGACGTCGTCACGGCCGACGCCACCTCGCGCCTGCCGTCTTCGGTGCGCGTCGCGGAGGTCGTGCGGCGTCGTCGTGCGGTGGGTGGCCCCGCCGAGCAGGCGCTGGGTGCGCTCGTCGGCCTCGAGCTGCGCCCCCGGCGCATGCGCGAGGCGGCGGCGATGTGGCGGGCGGTGACGGATGCCGTGGGCGTCGGGCCCCGCGACGCCCTGTGGGACTACCCCGACCTGATCCCGACCTCCGAGGACATCGACGACCCGGCGGCGCTCGTCGCCCGGCTCGAAGCGCGCGCCCGAGGCGAAGAGCCCGCGCGCGACGAGATGGACGACGCGCTCGAGGCCCTGCTCGCGGGCGAGGCCGAGAACGAGACCGGACCGGCAGAGGACGAGACGCGCGACGACGAGCCGGAGGGACCCCGGCCGGTCTAGGCATCCGCTCCTCCCCAGGCCTCGTGCACGCCTGAATTGAGCCTCGGAGCTGTGGACAAGCCGCGGCGGGTGTCGCGCAGAGGTCAGGATCGGCACATGCCGCGCCTGGATCCCGCCCACCCTCCGCTCTGGCGCACGCCGACGACGCTGCAGTTCGGCGTCGTCCCCGTCGCGATCCTGTTCGAGCCCGAGCCCTGGCAGGAGCGCCTTGTGCGCGCGCTCGAACAGGGCGTCCCCGACGCGGCGCTCGACATGGTCGCCGTCGCCCTGGGAGCGCCTCCCGGAGCCGCCGAACGACTCGTCGCGCGCCTGGCCCGCGCCCTCGAGCCGGCTGCGGCATCCGCACCCCGCACCGTGACCCTGCAGACGGCGGAGGGGTTCCCGCGCTCGACGACCGAGGCGTTCGGCGCTGCGCTGGGCGACGCCGGCATGACGGTCGTCCAGGAGACCTGGCGGGCCGCGTCACCGCCGGTCTTGCACGGCTCGCCGATCGTGGTGCTCGCGCATCACCTCGTGGAGCCCCGTCGCGCCGCGGCGCTCATGAGTCACGACCTCGTCCATCTCCCGGTCGTCTTCACCGGACGCGGCGTCGAGCTCGGGCCGGTGGTGAGCCCGGGAGAGTCGCCGTGCCTCGCCTGCGTCGCGGCCCACCGACGCGACGCCGATCCCTCCTGGCCGCTCCTGGCGGCCCAGCTGGTCGGCCGGCCGGCCCCCGTGGTGTCACGCGCACTGGCCGTCGAAGCCGGTGTCGCCTCGGCCGCACTCCTCAGCGACGCGGCGCGGCGCCCTGCGGGCTCGAGTGCGCGCTCGCTGACGCTGCGCGCCGGCTCGCTGCACCGTTCGCAGCGCGCGCATCGCCCGCACGCAGACTGCCACTGCCGATCTCTCGAAGGAAGCGCGATGCCCGCCGCTCCCGTGGCCCCCGTCCCCACGAGAGCGAGAGCGTACGCGCGGCCCGCGTGATGCCGACGTAGGCGAGTCGTCGCTCTTCGTCGACCTGCTCGAACGTCGTGGCGTAGGCGATCGGCAGCAGCCCTTCGGCGAACCCGATCAGGTGCACGTGATCCCACTCGAGGCCCTTCGCCGCGTGCAGGGTCGCCAGGGTCACCGTCTGCAGCGCGGGCTCGTCCTGCGCCTTCGCGCGCGAGACGAGCTCATCGGCGAACTCGCGCAGCGTCGTGCCCTCGGGCGCCTCCTCTGCCAGACGCAGCAGCGCCGCCCGGGCCTCCCACGCGTCACGGAGTGCGCCGCCGGCCTCCGGCGGATCGTCGGTCAGGCCGCGCTCACGGAGGATGAAGCGCACGGTGTCGACGAAGCCGCGATCGTTCGGCGCGACGGATGCCGCCCTGAGCTCCATGACGGCCTGGCGCACCTCCGGCAGCTCGAAGAAGCGACGGCCGCCGAGGACGGTCGAGGCGATGCCGGCGTCGGAGAGTGCGCGGACGATCTCCGCCGACTGCGCGTGGGCGCGGTACAGCACGCAGATGCGGCGAGGGTCGATGCCTCGGGCGATCTGCGCCGAGATCCGCGATGCGACCGCCCGCGCCTCGGCCTCATCGTCGTCGAACTCCGTCCAATCGGGGACGACACCGCCGTCCCCTCGCGCGGAGACGAGCTCGAGCGCGCCCGGACGATCGCGCATCAGTGCGTTCGCGACGGCGAGGATCGGCGCGTCGGAACGGTGGTTGACCTCCAACCGCACCATGCGCGCACCTTCGTGCTCCCGTTCGAACTCGAGGAGGAAGGACGAGTCCGCGCCGGCGAACGAGAAGATCGTCTGGCTCGCATCCCCCACGACGCACAGATCCCGCCGGTCGCCGAGCCACAGATCCAGCAGACGATGCTGCAGGGGTGACACGTCCTGGAACTCGTCGACCGTGAAGTGCCGGTACTGCTCGCGCACGGCCTGGGTCACCTGGGGCTCGGCCTCCAGCATCCCCGCGCACGCCAGCAGGACGTCCTCGAAGTCCAGCTGCCGCCGCTCGTCCTTGAGTTTCTCGTAGGAGCGCTGAAGGTCGACGACCCGCGCGACCTCCAGCCGGCCGATGCCGCGGGTGCGCGTCGCCGCATAGTCCTCGATGCTCTGCATGCGGACCTTCCGCCACTCGATCTCGCCTGCGACGTCGCGGAGGGTCGCGACATCCGGATCGATGCCGATCGCATCGGCGGCGTGCGCCAGCAGCTTCACCTTGTTCGAGGCGATCGTGGGGGCCGAGTCGCCCGTGAGCTGGGGCCAGAAGAAGTTCAGCTGTGCGAGGGCTGCGGCGTGGAAGGTGCGAGCCGCGACGCCCTCGACGCCGAGCGCACGAAGTCGCCCGCGCATCTCACCCGCGGCTTTCGCCGTGAAGGTCACCGCCATCACGCGTCCGGGCGAGTACGCGCCGGTGTCGACGCCGTGCGCGATGCGGTGCGTGATGACGCGCGTCTTGCCCGTGCCCGCACCGGCGAGAACGACGAGCGGCCCGCGCAGGGTCGTGACCGCCTCGAGCTGCCGCGGGTCGAGTCCGTCCAGGGCGCTCATGCGCCCGCATGCCAATCCTCGATGAGGCGCCGCGAGATCGATGCGCCTCCCGGGAGCACGATGTCGCCCTCGCCGCGGAGCGCCGCCCCGATCTCGTCGCGTTCGAACCAGCGGACGTCGGCGATCTCCTCGCCGTCGGCCCGGGCCGCGTCGTCATCGACGGCCGTCGCGAGGAATCCGAGCATCAGCGAGCGCGGATACGGCCATGCCTGCGATCCTCGGTAACGGATGTCGGTGACCTCGATGCCCGCCTCCTCGCGCACTTCGCGCACGAGCGTGGACTCGAGCGACTCCCCCGCCTCCGCGAAGCCGGCGAAGCATGAGTAGCGCTGACGCTCCCACAGCGCATTCGAACCCAGGAGGAGCCGATCGGGGTGGCGCGCGCTCGTGATGGCGACGATGATCGCCGGATCGGTGCGCGGGAAGTGCTCGCGGCCGCAGGGGGGACAGTGACGGGACCAGCCGGCGTTGCGCACCTCGGTTCGCCCCCCGCACGCGGGGCAGAAGGGCGCGTCGAGCAGCCAGCGTCCGACGCTCAGCGCCTCGACGAATGCTCCGGCATCCTCCGCCGACAGGGAGCCGCCGATCGTCCGCAGACTCCCCCACCCCGCCGGCGCCGGGAAGAGCTCGCCCTCGCGGCGCCCGACGACGGCAGCGACCACCGAGCGTCCGTCCTCGCCGCGTCCGAGGAAGGCCCACTGAGCATCCGACGGCGCGTCGCCCGGAGCGACGTACAGCAGTGCGCCGGATGCGGCCAGCGGAGCGGTGTCGCCGGACAGCACGAGCACCTTCGTCGCGGCATCCGCTCGCAGATCGTCGAGCAGCGACTCCGAGCGCTCGTCGCCCGAGCGATCGAGTCCGACGAGCGGTGACGGTGCGGGATGCGAGGGCTCTCGCGACGTCATCGCGAACCCCCCATCACCCGTGCTCGACGCGCCAGGGCGTGGCGCGAGGTTGCGAGCCGTGACCAGACCTACCCTGGGCACATGGCACGCTCACCTCTCACTCTAGCCGCGTCCGTCACCTCGGCTCTGCCCCGGGCGGGCGTCGTGGGCGTGGGGGTTCTGACGGAGGGTGCGGCCGGACGCTACGACGCCGCCGTCGCCGATCTGTCCGACGGACGACGTGTCGTGGTGCGGGCGCCTGCCGATGCGGAGGCGGATGCCGAGCTCGCCGCCGAGGCCCGCGCGCTGCGCGTGCTCACCCCCGGTGTGCGCGGACTCCTGCCCTTCCGCGCCCCGGAACTGCTCGGCGAGACCGGCCTCGGCGACGCACGCGCCATCGTGGTCGACTTCCTTCCTGGATACCGAGTGGACGCCGCGCACCTGCCCGCCGGGCGAGGTGCGGCGTCGTCGCTCGGCGAGGCTCTCGCCGCCCTCCACGCTCTCCCCCTCTCCATCGTGCGCACCGAGGGTCTGCCCGTGCGGACACCGCAGCAGGTGCGGGACGACGCCAGTCGGCTCGTCGATCGCGCGGAAGCCACGCACCGCCTGCACCCGGGACTGCTGCGCCGGTGGCGTCGTGCGCTCGCCGCCGACCGCCTCTGGCGGTTCGAGTCCGCCGTCGCCCTGGGCGGCGCGGGAGCGGCATCCTTCCTCTTCGAAGACGTCGACGGCGCTCCGCAGGTGACGGGCGTACTGGAGTGGCACGGCCTGTCCGTCGGCGATCCCGCCACCGATCTGCAGTGGCTGGCGTCGGCCCCGATCGCCGCCGACGACGTCTACGCGTCGTACGCGCAGTCGAGCGGGCGCGCTCCCGATGCCTTCCTGCGCGAGCGCGCGCGCTTCTACGCCGAACTCGAGTTCGCGAAGTGGCTTGTCCACGGCCACGAGGCCGGTCGCGACGACATCGTCGCCGACGCGGTCGCGCTGCTGGACTCCCTCGCCGACGGGGTGCAGGGCGACGACCTCGCGCCCGTCGACCTCCTCGGCGTCGACGACGCGATCGCCCTCCTCGACCGGGTCCCCGCTCCCCCCGCCGCCGACGTCGACACCTCGATGCAGACCGACGCCTACGATCCGGCCGAGCTCGCGCTCTGGGTGTCGGAACTGGAGGGTGAGCGAGACGCCGCCGACGAGGCGGATCCCGACGGAAGCCGGGATGCGGTGACGGACGACGCTGCGGACGCCGATCGGTCCGACCGGGCGTTCGATGCCGACGACACGTCGACGGCTCCCGTCGATCTTCCGCTGACGCGCCCGGCCGCGGGGGACGCCCTCTCGCCCGACGAAGCGGAGGCCGAGGCATCTCGCGCCGCCGACGCGGCCCTGCGGCGCTGGACCGGCTCAGCCGGCTGACGGATCCGCCGGCGCGCTCGGCACAGCCTCCGCCGCTCGCGCGGAGTTCCACTGCGCCACGAGTTCGGCCTCGGTCATCGCGCGGTCCGAGCGGATGACGAGATCGTCGGCCACGTAGTACAGCGCGACGTCGATGTCGTCGAGGGGGACGCCGTAGCGTTTGTGGTAGGCCAGCCGGTAGAGCGCGAGCTGCAGCATCCGCTCCTCGTGCTGCGCGGCCGTGCGCGGCGGGCGACCCGTCTTCCAGTCGACGATCTCGATGCGGCCGCCGCGGTCGGCGCGTCGGTACACGGCATCGAGCTTGCACACGACGTGTCCGAGGCCGACGGCCGCGGGCAGCACGATGTCGATCTCGATCTCCACCTCGATCGGCTGCAATGCGGCCCACTCGGATGCCTCGAAGATCGCCTTGAGCTCGTCGAGCGCCGCCGTCTCGGCCAGCGACGTCTCGGTGTCGGGTGCGTCGTCGTCGAGCTCCCAGAGCCCGTCGTCGAGAGACGTGCCGGCCCCCGCCATGCCGGAGCGCTGCTCGACCCATGCGTGGAACAGCGTTCCCCGCAGCGTCTCGTTGTAGGGGCGCTCGGGCAGCGGCCGCGCGACGGACCGCACAGCTCCGCCGTAGTCGCCGACGAAGTCCTTGAAGCGCGACGCGCCGATGCGCGACGGAGCGTGCAGAGGCGGACCCTGCCGGCGTCGCGCGCTCTCCTCGAGCAGGCGGCGGAGCGTGTCGTCGGGCTCCGGCTCCCCCTCCGCGGCGTCGTCGACGGCCGCCGCAGCACGCTCGACGATCGCGCGGCGGTCGCCGAGCGGGTCGAGGGGCCAGGACAGCACGCGGCCGCCCTTCTCGAGGTAGGGGTTCTCTCCCGGATCGGCGGCATCGATCTCGTCGCGCCCGAGCGCGGCGAGCATCTCCACGAGGTACCGACTCGGCGGCCTCGCCGCGGTCTGCCCGGCCCAGTGCGATCCGGTGAGGAGCAGGTCGGTGCGCGCGCGCGTCACCGCCACGTACGCCAGTCGGCGCTCTTCATGCTCCTGGTGCACGCGATCCGCCTCCCGGAACTCCTGGATCGCCGCGGGAAGGTCGTCGAGATCGTCGCCGACATCCCACGCGAGCCGCGGGAGGGCGTCGCGGTCTCCCCGCAGCGCGTACGGCAGGACGGCGAACCCGAGCCATCCGGAGACCGTTCTCGGGTCTTTCGGCAGCTCCTTGTCGACGAGGCGCACGACGGCGACGGCATCCCACTCCAAGCCCTTCGATCCGTGGATCGTAAGGAGCTGGACGACCCCCGGCTCGGGCTGCTCCGGCCGCGGCATGAGCTCATCGGTGTCTTCGGCGTGGTCGAGCCACGCGAGGAGGCTCGCCACCGACCCTCGGTCGTCGGCCAGCAGGAACGCGCGGACTTCGTCGAGGAACGACCGGAGATTCGACGACGCGACACGAGCGGCGCCCCGCGCCTCGTTGGCGGCGAGTTCGATATCGAGCCGCAGCTCGATCTCGATCAGTCGGATCAGGTCGGGGATCGGCTGGCCCACGGCACGCCGGAGCCGCTCGAACAGCTCGCCCGCTTCGCGCAGCCGGCTGCGTCCGAGCGGCGTGATGTCGGCGAGCAGACGGTAGTCGTCGGGCGTCCGCCGGACGAACTCCAGCGCGTCGATGATCGACACCTGCTCGTCGGCGCCGGCGGAGCCGCGCACGCGCTGGGCGAGGTCGTCGTCGAACGGCGTGAGCGTCTCGTCACGGCGTGACAGCGTCTCCGCCAGTGCGTGAAGGGCCGCCAGGTCGGGGATGCCCACCGCGAAGCGCGGCCCGGAGAGGATCCGCAGCAGCGCGGAGCCCTGGGAGGGATCGTGCACGACCCGGAGAGCCGACACCACATCGACGACTTCGGGGGCGGACAGGAGACCGCCGAGCCCCAGGATGCGGTTCGGGACCCCGGCGCGGTTGAGCGCATCGGAGAAGAGACGCATGTGGCGCTTCGTCCGGAAGAGCACGGCGCCGGAGTGGGCTCGTCTCTCGATCGCCAGGCCCGCCGCGGCGCGCTCTCCGGCGAGGCGATCCTGCTCGGCCTCGTGCCGTGTGCGGACCTCGACGAACCACGATGCGACACTCCGCGCCTCTTCGTCGACGCTCGGCGCGAACACATGCTCGACGCGTCCGTCGCCGACGCCCGGTCGAGGCTGAAGCGTGCCGACGTCCACCCGCGCCGCGTGCGCGTTCGCGAGAAGGGCGTTCGCCGCCGCCAGAACCGCGAGGTCGTTGCGCCAGCTGATCATGAGGCTGTGGAACCCGCAGGGCGCCGTGCGGGAGAAGGCAGCCTCGAAGGCCGCGAGGTTGTCGGCGGATGCTCCGCGCCACCCGTAGATCGACTGGTGCGGATCCCCCACCGCCATGACCGCGGTGTCGCGGAAGATCTCGGCCAGCAGATCGGTCTGGATGACCGACGTGTCCTGGTACTCGTCGAGCAGCACCACCCGGTACTGGTCGCGCAGCTCTGCGGCGACATCCGGTGCCTTCTCGATGATCTGCAGCGCCCCGGCGACCTGATCGGCGAAGTCGAGGGTGTCGTCCTCCTGTTTGCGCGAGGCGTAGTCGCGCACGAGGCTCGCCAGCAGCGGAAGGGCGGAGAGATTCAGCCGGGCTTTGTCGACGGGGGTCTGATCCTTCTTCAAGCGGTAGGTGGCGTGGCCGAGCGCCTCATCCCACCGCTGCCCGAAGGCCGCGAGCTCGTCGAGGTCGACCCGGTTGTCGAGCACTTCTCCGGCGAGCCGATGGAGATTGTCGACCAGGTGCCCGAACGACTCCTCGCGTGCGGCGAGTCGAGGGTCGAGCGATCCGACGACGACCCGCCGGGCCAGGAGCCACGAGCCCGACTGGCTGAGGAGGGCGGAGTCGGGATCGCGACCGATCCGCGCCCCGTGCTCGCGCACGATCGCATCGGCGAACGCGTTGTACGTGGCCACTCGCGGCCGCTGGAGCAGCGAGTCCGCGGCGGCAGAGACGGAAGCCGGTGCCGAAGCGAACTCCGTCGCGAGGCCGTCGAGCACGAGTTCGAATTCGGCCTGGCGCACGCGCGGCGACGACTCGGCGTGCGCCTTCCAGAAGGCGTCCAGGTCACCGCGCCGGACGAGCACGGGCAGGTGCGGCAGCAGTCCGCGCCGCTCGTACTCGCCGATCGTCGCGAGCCGCCGCTGGATGCGCTCGGCGAGCTCACCCGCCGCCTTGCGCGTGAACGTCAGGCCGAGCACCTCATCCGCGCGCACGTGCCCGTTCGCGACGAGCCAGACGACCCTCCCCGCCATCGTCTCGGTCTTGCCGCTGCCGGCACCGGCGACGACGAGGGCGGGGGTCGGAGGCGCTTCGATCACCGCGGTCTGGTCGGGCGTGGGCTGCGGGAGCCCGAGCGCGACGGCGATCGCCGAGGCCGGAAGACTCAGCCCGCCGGTCCATCCGACATCCCGGAGCGTGGTCACGGTGCGCTCACCGCCTTCACGGTGTGCAGCGCGCAGACGCCGAACCGAGAGGTCGCGCAGTGGGCATCGACGGGTGCGGCGAACGATCCCGATGCCATGCCGTGTGCGGCCTCGACGATCGCGCCGAGGAACTCCGCCCGCTCGACGTCGCCCATGGGCTGCTGCCGTGCGAGACGGTAATGCGGGTTCTTCACCGTGTTCTTCGACAGCACGATCAGCCGCGCCCCGGCGTTGTCGGCGGGGTCCGCGCCGGGCACGAGACCCTCGAGGAGTGCGAGCTGGTACGCCGCGAGCTGCGGGTCGCCGACGACCTTGTCGTCGCTCACGCGCGTCTCCGATCGTCCGGTCTTGAGGTCGACGATGAGGACGCGGGATGCCTCCGCCCGCGCGGGGTCCACGGGGACGTCCTCCCCTCGTCCGGGCGGATACCGTTCGACACGGTCGATCGACCCGCTCAGCACGGCGAACCGTCCGTCGAGGCGCGGCGTCTCGGGCGCGACGACGCGCACCTCGGGCACCGCGCCGGGTTCGGCATCCATCTGCACGGCGAGTCGGAACCGCGCCTCGGCGCCGAGCGTCGTGCCGTCGTGGGCGTGGAAGGTCGTGAGGTAGCGGTGCAGCCGCTCGGCGAGCAGGTCCGCCCAGGTGCGCTCCTTGCGGGCGAGCCAGTCGGCTTCGAAGTCCAGCTCGCCCCAGCGTTCGTCGAGGATCTGCAGGATCTCGCCCAGATCGCCCGACGGCACGTCCTCCATCGCGGCATGGAGGATCGTGCCGGCTCCGGCCGACCACGACCTCGTATCGCCCCCGAGCGCCCGGATCGCCCAGTCCAGTGCGCAGTCCTGGAACGTCGTCAGCTTGGAGGGCGACACGGGGACCGGCGTGCGGTCGGGGTCGCGCAGCGGACCGATCGACGACGACGCCGTGATGCCGAACCACTGGTCGGGGGCCGCCCCGGAGACGCCCTCCCGCGCGAGTACCGCCAGCTGCTCGGCGGCGCGGCGGCGCGCGTCGGAGGCGCCCGTGGACCCGCTCGTGAGCGTTCGCCGGTGCTGGGCGACGAGACCGCGAAGGGTCAGCGGATGCTCCGCCTCGGCCGCCGCGACGCCCCCGTCGGCATCGGGCTCCGGAAGGAACGACAGCAGCGGGCTCGGCCCCAGATCATCGTCGTCGACTGCGGTCACGGCGAGACGCGTGCGCGCCCGCGAGGCGGCCCGAACGAAGAGCCTCAGCTCGTCGTGCAGTGCGGCACGGCGGCGGTCGAGCACGGCGGGAGCGACCGGCTCGGGCAGCCCGGCGCGCCAGGCCGCGATGTCGTCGGCCAGTCTCCAGGTGCCCAGCGTTCCCCCGCGCAGCCGCACGTTGGGCCAGACCCCGTCCTGGAGCCCCGCGATCACGACGCCGTCGAACTCCGTGCCGAGGGCCGACGCGGGGGTCAGCACCGCGACGGACTCCGCCCGATCCGGGGCCGTGAGGATGTCTTCGGGAACGGCGCTGTCGAGGATGCGGCGGATGAAGACGACCGGCCGCTCCTGGGGCGCGCGCTCGACGAACCGCTTCGCGGCGTCGAACAGCGCGACCAGGGCGTCGAGGGCGCGATTCGCCTCCGCCGAGAAGACCCCCGGCGAACCCGCCAGCTCCGTCCACACCCTCGAGAGCGCGCGTCCGGAGATGTCTCTCGCGGCATCCCACACGATCCACAGGAGCTCGTGCACATGCGCGCCCCGTTCGGCTTCGGCGTGCACGCGCGCGAGCGTGGTCGCGACGCGCTCGGCAGCCCTGCCCTCGGGCGAAGTCATGTCGGACAGCCCGAGCGGGTGCGCCATCGCGTGGCACAGCAGCTCCCGCGCGGCGCGCGCAGGAGGAGCACCCGGTTCCTGCGCCACGCGCAGGGCCGCATGGCGCAGCCGCGCCCGCAGACGGCGCAGGCTCACGGCATCCAGCCCTCCGAAGGGCGAGAGGAGCGCCGCCGTGAGCGCTTCGTAGGGCCGCTCGTCGGGCGGCTGGATGCCGAGGGCGACGAACTGCACCAGTTCGCGGACCACGCCTTCGCCGCCGAGCGGGCGCGGCAGCGCGCCTGCGCGCGTCGGGACCTCCCGTGCGGCGAGCTCGACCTCGAGTTCGGCGACCTGTCGTGTGTCGTGGGCGATCACGGCGAGTCGCCCCCACGGCACCTCGCCGTGCACGTGCCATTCGCGCAGCACGCGCGCGATGCGGTCGATCTCCTCGAACGGCGACGCCGCGACGATCGTCGTGACCTCGACGTCGTCGACGGTCGGCCCGGGCGCGCGCCGATGGTCGACGCGTCCGGAGGCCCCGATCGCCTCGGTCGCCACGCGCGTCAGGCGTGTCAGGGCCGGCGTCGCCCGGTGCGGGACGTCGAGCACGAACACGGCGCCGAGCTCGTCGCACAGGTCGGCGAAGAGCGCCGGGCTTGCTCCGCGGAACGAGCCGGAGCCGATGTCGGGATCGCCGAAGGCGAGCACCGCGATGCCGCGCAGCCGCAGCGCACGCAGCAGCGCGAGCCCGCCGGGAGTGAGTTCCTGGGCGTCGTCGACCAGCACGACGCGGAGCCGGGCGAGCGGGCCGAGCACGCGCACCCCCTCGTCACCCGTGGGCGCCGTCGCGAGGCGGCCGGCCGCCTCGCGCACGAGCTCGGCCGGATCGCGATGCGCCGTGCGCATGGCGCCGAGCGTGTCGCGGTACTCCCGGAAGAAGGAGGAGGCCGCCGTCCAGACGGGGCGATCGTACGCCTCCGCCACAGCCGCCAGTTCGAGCGGCGAGATGCCGCGTTCGCTGCACTCGGCCGCCAGCGCGCGCAGTTCGGCGCGGAACTGCCGTGAGCCGCGCAGCGCCGGGCCGATCTCTTCCGGCCAGCGGTCGGCGAGACCCGACTCGGCATCCTGCTCGTCGCCGGCGAGGAGCTCGGCGATGATGCGATCCTGGTCGCCCGCCGTCAGCAGCTGCGGCGGCGGCTCGCCGGCGGCGACCGCCGCGGCGCGCACGATCTGGAAGGCGAACGACGCCACCGAGCGCGCGAGGGGGCCGGGGGTGGCCAGGTCGAGCCCTGCACCGAGCCGGTCGCGGAGCGCCGTGGCGGTCTGCCGGGTGGGCGTGAGCACCACGATCTCGTCGGCGTCGAGGCGTCGGGTACCTGCGACTCCACCCGCGAGGAGCGCCGCGACCCGCTCGGCGAGCACGGTGGTCTTCCCGGTGCCCGGCGCCCCCACGACGACGCCCGAGGCGTCGGCGGGCAGCGCGATGACGGCGCGCTGCTGCGCGTCCGGCGTGCGCATCGCGCCGGTATCCTCCCCGGAGTCCACACCAGCACGCTACCTCGCTGCACCGACACCGAGCGGCCGCCGCGAGCACCCCGGCGGATGCCGCACCCGGCGTTCGCCGTCAGCGTTCCGGGCCACGGCCGGGGGTCGTTCGCCGTGTCGTAGAGTTGCCCATGCGGGAGGCTCACGGCCTCCCCGCACGACGGACGGCGCACCCGGCGCCGCAGGAAGGACCCTCAAGTGGAGATCCGCATCGGCATCGCCAACACCGGCCGAGAGCTCAACCTCGAGACCAACGAATCGGCCGACGCCGTCAAGAAGTCGGTCGCGACCGCACTCGATTCCGGCGCGACCCACGTGACGTTCGTCGACGCGAAGGGAAGCTCCTACATCGTTCCGACCGCGAGCCTCGCGTTCGTCGAGCTCGGGTCCGAAGAGACGCGCCGCGTCGGCTTCGTCGCCTGACGCGAGACGCTCGTGGAGATCCTCCTCGGCTTCATCGTCGGCGCCTCCATCGGCACCGCGGCGCACTTCGTCCTCTCCGGTCGCGACTCCCGTGGCGCGGCCGTGCTGCCGATCCTCGGCGCCCTGGTGGCGGGTCTCGCCTGGATGATCCTCACGTGGGCCGGATTCGCCGTCGACAACCCGCTGCTGTGGCTGGTGACGCTCGTCGTCCCCGCCCTGGTCGTCTTCCCGACCGGATCGATGCTCACGCGCCTGCGCCGCGAGCACGACGCACGCGAACGCGCGCGCCTCAAGATCTCCTGACGCGGCATCCGGATGCCGCGGCATCCGGACCTAGGCCGCGAGGCCCATCGCATCCATCCGGCGGGAATGGGCGCCCATGAGCTCGGTGAACACGGGCTCGACCTTCTTCTCGTCGGCGACGGCGAGGCGCGACGGGCGCAGGGCGGATCGGGCGACCAGCAGCGTGTCGCCGACCAGTCGCCGTCCCCACAGGGCCAGCAGCGAACGCCATTCCGGATCGCTCGCGATGGTCGCGTTCACGATGTCGACGATGGCGCCCCGATCGTGGTCGGCGCGGAGGATCTCGGCCACGCGGCGACCGGTGTCGCCGTAGCTGGAGGACAGCGCGGTGTAGAAGTCGTCGAGCATCCCGGCCGTCAGGTGGACGGACAGCATGGTCTCCTGCGGTCGCGCGCCCAGCGTCTCACGGCGGAAGGCGTCGAGCTGCTCGCGGAAAGGCAGCATGATCTCGGTCGGGTCATCGCCGCGTTCGCGGATGAGTTCGACCAGGGCCTGGTGCTTCGTGAGCGCAGCACCGGCCGCGCGCGACAGCGCCTCCTTGTCGGAGAGGCCCGGCGTGGCCCGGATGAGGCGCGTCAGCGTCTCGAAGTACCCGAGCTGCAGGTAGGCGGCCTGCCCGAGGAACGTGTCGATCTCGGGCGCGAGCTCCTCGAAGTCGACGCGCGTCGCATCGGAGAGCTCCCCCTTCGTCTTGAGGGAGAGCGCCCGGCCCTCGGGGCGACGACGCTTCCAGAACCACTCGACCACGCAGCCAGCCTAGACCGGCCTCGCGCACGTCTCCCGATAGACTGCACTTCAGCCCTCGGCGTCGGATCGGGGCACCGCGCCTGTGGATGAGCGAGAAGGCGTGGACAGACTCACTCCCAGGCGGACTTCCTCGGCCGCCAGACAGGCACATATCGTGACGACCTTCGCCGAACTCGGCGTCGACCAGGACATCGTGGACGCGCTCGCGTCCAAGGGCATCGTGGACGCGTTCCCCATCCAGGAGCAGACCATCCCCCTCGGCCTCCCCGGCCAGGACATCATCGGACAGGCCAAGACGGGCACCGGAAAGACCTTCGGCTTCGGCATCCCCGTCGTGCAGCGCCTCGGGCTCGACCCCTCCCACGGCGTCAAGGCGCTCATCGTGGTGCCGACGCGCGAACTCTGCGTGCAGGTCTACGAAGACATCGACATGCTCACCCGCAACCGCTCGACGAGCGTCGTGGCGATCTACGGCGGCAAGGCCTACGAAGGCCAGATCGAGCAGCTCAAGGCCGGCGCGCAGATCGTGGTGGGCACCCCCGGGCGCCTCATCGACCTCAACAACCAGCGGCTCCTCGACCTCTCGAACGCGACCGAGGTCGTGCTCGACGAGGCCGACAAGATGCTCGACCTCGGCTTCCTCCCCGACATCGAGAAGATCTTCACGAAGATCCCCGCGATCCGCCACACCCAGCTCTTCTCGGCGACCATGCCCGGTCCGATCGTCGCGCTCGCACGCCGCTTCATGTCGAACCCGATCCACATCCGGGCCACCGACCCCGACGAAGGTCTGATGCAGGCCAACATCAAGCACCTCGTGTACCGCGCGCACTCGCTCGACAAGGACGAGGTCATCGCCCGCATCCTCCAGGCGGAGGGCCGCGGCAAGACGGTCATCTTCACGCGCACCAAGCGCGCGGCGCAGCGTCTCGTCGACGAGCTGGGAGACCGCGGCTTCAACGCGGCGGCGGTCCACGGCGACATGAGCCAGGAGTCTCGCGAGCGCTCCATGGCCGCATTCAAGGCGGGCAAGCGCGACGTGCTCATCGCGACGGATGTCGCCGCGCGCGGCATCGACGTCGATGACGTGACCCACGTGATCAACCACACGATCCCCGACGACGACAAGTCGTACCTGCACCGCGTCGGACGCACGGGACGCGCCGGCAAGACCGGCATCGCCGTCACGTTCGTCGACTGGGAGGACCTGCACAAGTGGGCCCTCATCAACCGGGCCCTCGAGTTCGGCAAGCCCGAGCCCATCGAGACGTACTCCTCGAGCGCGCACCTGTACGAAGACCTCGACATCCCCGCCGGCACGAAGGGCCGCCTCGTCACGGCGCCCAAGACCCAGACGGTGCGCACGCAGCAGCAGCCCGCACGGGCAGCGGATGCCGCGGCCGAGGGCACCGACGAGGGCACCACCCGCCGTCGCCGTCGCCGCACGCGCGGCTCGGAAGAGGCTCGTGTCGGGGCGACGTTCGCCGCGGACGCGCCGGCCTCCGCGGCATCCGGATCCGGCGACGGATCGGGTGAGACCCGGTCCGTCGACGGCGCAGGCACCCACGACGGGGGCGGCAGCGAGCATCACGACGGCCACCCCGCACCGGCCCGTCGACGTCGCCGGCGTCGCGGTCCGCGCACCGGCGGCGCACCGGCGGTCTGATCGCGCTCGCCCGCATCGGGTGAGACGGCCCGCGACCTCCGCCGTCACCCGCTGTCGAGCCCGAATGCGGAGCGCTAGGGTGAGGGCGGCGGCAGACACTGCCGCGGCCCCCTCATTGAAAGGCACACATCGTGCGAGTTATCGAGACCGCAGTGGAATACCAGGGCTTCTGGGGTTCCATCGGAGACCTCATCTGGTGGTTCCTCTGGGCGTTCATCTTCGTGTCGTACCTGTTCGCGCTGTTCGCGATCATCGGCGACCTGTTCCGCGATCACAAGCTCGCGGGCGGGTGGAAGGCCGTGTGGATCTTCTTCCTCATCTTCTTCCCCATCATCACGGCGCTGATCTACCTCATCGCCCGCGGCAAGGGCATGGGACAGCGCTCGGCCGAGGCCGCACGCGAGTTCAAGTCCGCGCAGGACGACTACATCAAGCAGGTGGCCGGCTCGAGCCCGTCGGAGGAGATCGCGAAGGCGAAGGCCCTTCTCGACGCCGGCTCGATCACGCAGGCCGAGTTCGACGCGCTGAAGGCCAAGGCTCTGGCCTGATCGGCGATCGCCTCTCCGGTGCGCCCTCGTCTTCCCTCAGGGGAAGACGGGGGCGCTTCCCGTTCCACGGGCGATGATGCGGGCGACCATGTCGTCCGCGGTGGTGTTCTCCCCGGGCAGATTGGGCTTGCCCACTCCGTGGTAGTCGCTCGACCCGGTGACGATGAGGTCGTGCGTCGCGACGATCCGACGGAGGACTTTCGTGCCCGACTCCGTGTTCTCCCGATGATCGAGCTCGAAGCCGGCGAGGCCCAGCGCGATGAGTTCTTCGAGGAGCTCGCGCGACATCATCCGCGAGCGGCCGGCCGACGACGGATGCGCGATGATCGGCACTCCCCCGGCCGCGACGATGAGGCTCACCGAGCGACGCGGGTCGGGTGCGTAGTGACCCTCGTAGTAGCCCTCGCGCGGATGCAGGATGCCGTCGAAGGCCTCGCTCCGCGTGCGTGCGAGACCGCGGGCCACGAGGGCGTCGGCGATGTGCGGCCGACCCACGGTCGCACCGGAGCCGGTGTGGGAGAGCACGTCGTCCCACGTGAGCGGGTAGTCGCGGCCGATGTTGCGGACGATGCGCTCGGCGCGCCCCACCCGATCGAGGCGGATGCGCTCCGTCTCGGCGCGGAGGTCGGCGTCGTCGGGATCGAACAGGTATGCGAGAACGTGGACGCTGCGCCACTCGTCTCTCGCCGACATCTCCATGCCCGGGAGGAAGGTCATCCCGAGCGACGTCGCCGCGTCGGCCGCCTCGGCCCAGCCCGCCGTCGTGTCGTGGTCGGTGAGCGCCGCGGTCCGCACTCCGTGGCGGTGCGCGGCCGACATGACCTCCGCGGGCGACTCTGTGCCGTCGGAGCGGATCGAGTGCAGGTGAAGATCGCTGGGACCGGTGATCCGGCGTCCCTCCGACCCCGGCTCGCGCTGCATGCTCCGAGCGTATCGCGCGGTCCGGACGTCGGACGCGGAGACGGCCGCGCAGCCGCGCGATCCGGAGGTTTCCCAGACTGCTGACATAGAGTCCTGGACGTGCTGCGACTGCTCGGAATCCTCGTGACCGTCGCGCTCGCGATCGTGACGGCCGTGCTCACCTGGCCCTCGTTCTTCCGCGTCCAGAGGTACTTCCCGATCGCCCAGATCGTCTCGTTCCGCACCCTGCTCCTGCTGGCCTTCGCCGCCGTCCTCGTGCTGGCGCTGCTGCTCCTGCTCGCCCGCCCGATCCGCGGTTTCGCGGCATCCGTCGCCCTCGTCGCGCTCGTCGGCGTGGTCGCGAACGGTGTCATCGTGACCTCGCGGGGGACGGGCACGGACGAGCTGCCGGCCAAGACCGAGACGAGCGTACGCGTGCTCACCTGGAACACCGCCGGCGCCGCCACGTCGGCCCAGCAGATCGCCCAGATCGCGGTCGCGATGGATGCCGACATCGTGACGCTCCCCGAGACCACGATCCAGACCGGCGAGCAGGTCGCGATCGCGATGCGCGAGCTCGGCCACCCGATGTGGGCGCACCACGCCGACAACCCGTCCACGGAATGGGATGCCGGATCCACGACGATCCTCATCGCCCCCGAGCTCGGCGACTACTCCGTCATCGAGTCCTCGCAGGACGGCACGAGCAACACCTCGACGGTTCCCAGCGCGGTCGCGATGCCCGTGTCCGGAAACGGTCCGATCGTCGTCGCGGCGCACGCCGTGGCGCCCCGCCAGGCCTACATGCAGGCGTGGCGCGACGATCTGCAGTGGCTCGCCGACCAGTGCGCCGCCGACAACGTGATCCTCGCCGGCGACTTCAACGCGACCGTCGACCACATGGCCGGCCTCGGGCTGGACGGGGCGACCCTCGGCCGCTGCAGCGACGTCGCCGAGCAGACCGGCAACGGGTCGGCCGGAACCTGGTCGACCGAGATCCCGACGCTCCTGGGCGCGCCGATCGACCACGTGCTGGTGTCGGATGCGTGGCGTCCGACGGGCTCCCTCGTGCTCCGCTCGCTCGACGGATCGGGATCGGACCACCGCCCCCTCGTCGTCCAGCTGGAGCCCGCCGGGTAGCACCCGCGTGTCGGCGGCCTCGTGCGAGACTGGATGCATGAGCACGACGGGCGAGACCGCAGCGACGCAGGACACGCAGGCAGAGGCTCCGGCCACCACCGACACGACCACGAATCGTCGTCAGGGCTATGGTGCGGGCTTCCTCGAGACGATCTCCACGGGGTGGGCCGAGCGGCCCGACATCGTTCCGGCGCAGCGCGCCGAGGCCCCGTACGCGGCCGCGCGTCGCGAGGCGGTGTCGGCGGCTTTCCCCGGCAGGCGCCTCATCGTGCCGGCAGGCGAGCCCAAGCAGCGCAGCAACGACACCGACTACCCGTTCCGCGCCCACTCGGCGTTCTCGCACCTCACGGGCTGGGCCTCCGACTCCGAGCCCGGTTCCGTGCTGGTGTTCGAGCCGCGCGGCGACGGCGGTCACGATGCGACGCTGCATTTCCGTGAGCGCGCCGACCGCACGACGGCGGAGTTCTACTCGGATGCCTCGATCGGCGAGTTCTGGATCGGCCCGCGCCCCGCGCTGGCCGGGGTCGCCGCCGATCTCGGCATCGCCACCGCCCACCTCGACGACTTCTCCCCGCGTGACGGCGATCTCGTCGTGGGCGACGACGCGGAGCTCACCCGATACGTGTCGGAGCTGCGACTCGTGAAAGACGACTACGAGATCGCGCAGATGCGCCTCGCGGTCGATGTGACGGCGAACGGCTTCGACGACATCGTGCGCGAGCTCCCCCGCATCATCGACCACCCGCGCGGAGAGCGCATCGTCGAGGGCGTGTTCCACCAGCGCGCGCGCAGCGACGGCAACACGGTGGGCTACGACACGATCGCCGCGTCCGGGCCCCACGCGTGCTACCTGCACTGGACGCGCAACGACGGAGCCGTCGTGCCGGGCGATCTCATCCTGATCGACGCCGGAGTCGAGGTCGACAGCCTGTACACGGCCGACATCACCCGCACGTTCCCCGTGAGCGGCACCTTCACCGAGGTCCAGCGCACGGTCTACGAGACCGTCCGCGAAGCGGCCGATGCCGCCTTCGCGGCGGCTCAGCCGGGTGTGCGCTTCCGCACGATCCACGAGGCTGCGATGAAGGTCATCGCCACGCGCGTCGCCGAGTGGGGCTTCCTCCCGGTCACCGCCGAGGAGGCGCTCGACACCGAGACCGGCGGGCACCAGCGCCGCTACATGGTGCACGGCACGAGCCACCACCTCGGAATCGACGTCCACGACTGCGCCCAGGCCCGCCGCGAGATGTACTACGACGGCATCCTCGAGCCCGGCATGGTCTTCACGATCGAGCCCGGCCTCTACTTCCAGATCGACGACCTCACGGTCCCGGAGGAATACCGCGGGATCGGCGTGCGCATCGAGGACGACATCCTCATGACCGCCGACGGCCCGGAGAACCTCTCGGCGGGAATCCCGCGCACGGCCGACGAGGTCGAGGCGTGGATCGCCCGCACGCGCGCGTGACTCACGCATTCGCAGTCCCCGCGGACACGACCCGGCCGACGCTGCGGGGCACGTTCGGCATGGCCGCGTCGACGCATTGGATCGCGACGGCGTCGGCCCAGGCCGTGCTCGAGCGCGGTGGAAACGCGTTCGACGCAGCCGTCGCCGGAGGTTTCGTCCTGCACCTCGTCGAGCCGCACCTGAACGGTCCGGGCGGCGACCTCGTGGGAATCTTCCAGCGCGGCGACGCCGCGGCCCCGACCGTGCTGATGGGGCAAGGTCCGGCGCCCGCCGGCGCCACCATCACCCACATGCGCGCGGAGGGTCTCGATCTCGTCCCCGGCGCCGGCGGCCTCGCCGCAGCCATCCCCGCCGCCGTCGATGCCTGGCTGCTCCTGCTGCGCGATCACGGCACGTGGGAGGTGTCCGACGTGCTGGCGTATGCGATCGGCTACGCGCGCGACGGTGCCCCGCTCGTCCCGGCTGCGGTCGCGACGATCGGCCGCGTGGCCGAGCTGTTCACCGAGCACTGGCCGACCTCCGCCTCGCTGTGGCTGCCCGAGGGGCGGCCGCCCGTCACGGGCGGCCTGCACCGCAATCCGGCCTATGCGGCGGTGCTGGGGCGGCTGGCCACGGTCTCCTCGGCCACTGCGGGCGATCGTGCCGCGCGCGTCGACGCCGCCCGCGCGGAGTGGGCCGCCGTCGTGGGCCGGGAGGCGTCCGCGTTCCTCGCCGCCCCGCACCGCCATTCGACCAGCACCGATCATGCGGGCGTCCTGACCGAGGCCGATGTGACGGGATTCCGAGCCGGATACGAGGATGCGGTCTCCGCCGACTTCCGCGGGTACACCGTGGCCAAGGCCGGCGCGTGGACCCAGGGTCCTGCTCTCCTCGCGGCGCTGCGTCTGCTGGAGCCGCTGCCCGACGAAGACCTCGACGTGGCGACCGAGGAGGGCGCGCACACCGTGGCCGAGACGCTCAAGCTCGTCCTCGCCGACCGCGACGCCTACTTCGGCGATGGAGCTCCGCTCGACGTGCTGCTCTCGGAGGACTACGCGACACGGCGTCGCAGCGCCCTCGGTCCACGGGCCTCGCACGAGTGGCGCCCCGGCGACGTCCCGGGCCGCACGCCCTTCCGCCCGCCCCTGCGCACGAGCAGCGGCTCCGAGCGCGCGGCGGGTGCCGGCGAGCCGACCGTGGCACGCTCCGGCGAGACGCGCGGTGACACGTGCCACATCGACGTCGTCGATCGCTGGGGCAACATCATCGCGGTCACGCCGTCCGGCGGCTGGCTGCAGTCCTCGCCGACGATCCCGTCGCTGGGCTTCTGCCTGGGAACGCGCCTGCAGATGACGTGGCTCGACGAGGAGTCGCCGTCGGCTCTGCGTCCGGGTACGCGCCCGCGCACGACGCTGACGCCGACGCTGGTGCTGCAGCACGGCCGCCCGATCATGGCCCTCGGCACGCCCGGCGGCGATCAGCAGGACCAGTGGCAGCTGCCGATGCTGCTCCGGATGCTCGTGGGCGGCCTCTCCGCGCAGGAGGCGATCGACGCCCCCACCCTGCACACGACGGCTCTCGTCGACTCGTTCTGGCCCCGCACGTGGGAGCCGGGCGGCCTCGTGGTCGAGGACCGCCTCGGCGACGACGTCATCGCCGGCCTCGAGCGGCGCGGACACGTCGTCACGCGCGCAGGCGACTGGCGCCTCGGTCGTCTCTCGGCCGTCGGCATCGACCGGGAGACCGGCACCCTGTGGGCCGCGGCGAACCCGCGCGGCATGCAGGGCTACGCCGCCGGTCGCTGAGCCAGAGACCTCACGACCTCGAGCGGATCCACTCCACGACGAGCGGCGCGAGGTCGGCGCCGATCTCCTCGGGCGGGCGCTTGCGACCCTTGACCTCGAACGAGTGACCCCCGCCGTCCACCCATGCGATGACCGCATCCTGGCACGAGGCCACCGCCTCCTCGAGCTGCGCGTGCGGATCGACGAACGGGTCGTTCGTCCCTTCGACGTAGAGCTGCGGCGGGCGGATGTCGGGAAGGTGTGCGACCCGCGCCTTCGACGGATCGCCGGGCGGATGCAGCGGATAGCCGAGGTAGACGAGTCCGGCAGGGTCGATGGCGCCTTCGGCGGCCGCCATCGAGGCCATGCGTCCGCCGTAGGACTTCCCGGCAGCCCACAGCGGAAGCTCGGGAGCGCGGTCCGCGATCCACTCCGCGACGGCGGCCCAGGTCGTCACGGCGTGCGTCGCCGGACCCGGCATCCGTCGCCCCGCCTCCGCGTACGGGAAGTTGAACCGCAGCGTCGCCAGACCGTGAGCGTTCGCCGCTTCGGTGAACGCGGCGAGGAACGGATGCGCATAGCCCGTGCCTGCGCCGTGGGCGAGGGCGATGACGCCCCAGGCGTCGTCGGGACGCACCCAGGAAGCCGACACCTCGACGCTCCCGGCGGGAAGACCGACGGCGATGCGGTCGTCGAGCGCCGGCATGTCAGGCCCGCTGACCCTCGGGGCCTTCGGGGGCGACGACGATGCCGCCGTCGGTCGGAACGGCGTCGCCCTGCGCGCCGGGCTCGGCATCCGGGGCGGGAGCCGGTTCGGGTGCCACCTCGATGCCCTCCGGCGTCGGGACGGCGTCGCCCTCCGCGACGGGAGGGGTGACGGGGGCGGGCGGGGTCGGAGCGCCCGGCGTCGCGATCCGTTCGCCGTAGCGGGGCGGCTCGTCCCAGTTCTCGGCGGACGCGGTCTCGACGGCCTGAGCGGCGGTGCTCGCGCCGAGGATCTCCCGGGCGCGCTGCACGCTCTCAGCCGACACGGTGACGTCGTAGTGATCCGCGACGACCTGCATGACCGAGGCGAAGTCGCGCCGGCGCCGCACGATCGCGAACGTCAGGAGGCTCAGCAGCATGCCGAGTGCGATGCCCACGATCAGGACGCCGACGAACAGCTGGATGGGCGGTGACGGTGTGCCGATCACGAAGATTGCGGAGAACAGCAGTCCGAGCAGGAGGCCGTTCAGCGCACCGCTGCGCGCGGCGGTGGCGTAGCCGAGCTTGCCGGTCACGCGTTCGATCGAGCGCAGCCCGGTGCCGACGATCGCCACCTGCTTCGCCGGGACCTCCCCTGCGATCAGCGCCGACACGGCCTTCTGCGCGGCTTCGTAGCTCGGGAAGGACGCTACGGTCTCACCGACCTGGTCGAACCCTGCCGGGAGACGCCCGCCCATCATGCTCATCCCTCAATCCTCCCACGGTGCCGGACTACGCTGGGACGGTGAGCACGCAAAGGGTATTCGTCGCGCGGCTCGCCGGCTGCGCCGTCTTCGACCCCGCCGGCGATCGCCTCGGCAAGGTCAGAGACGTCGTCGTGATCTACCGCAAGGACGATCCGCCGCGGGTCGTCGGCCTCGTCGTGGAGATCCCCGGGCGCCGACACGTGTTCGTCTCGATCGGCCGCGTCACCTCGATCGCCACCGGTCAGGTCATCACGACCGGCCTGATCAACGTCCGCCGCTTCCAGGAGCGCGGGGGCGAGGTGCGCGTCATGGCCGAGCTCCTCGGGCGCCGCGTGTTCTTCACCGACGGCTCCGGCCACGCGATCATCGAAGACGTCGCGATCGAGCGCAACCGCCTCGGCGAATGGGACATCGGCCAGCTGTTCCTCCGCAAGCCCAAGACGAGCGCGTCCCCGTTCGCGAAGGGTCCGACGACGTTCGCCAACTGGTCCGAGGTGCGCGAGCAGCAGACCCCGGGCGAGACGCAGTCGGCCGAGCAGCTCGTCGCGTCGTTCTCCGAGCTCAAGGCCGCCGATCTCGCCAACACGCTCCTCGACCTGCCCGAGGAGCGACTGCTCGAAGTCGCCGAGGAACTGCCCGACGGCCGTCTCGCCGACGCCCTCGAGGAGATGCCCGAAGACGACCAGGTGCACATCCTCGAAGCCCTCGGAGACGAGCGCGCCGCCGACATCCTCGATGCCATGGAGCCGGATGACGCCGCCGACGTGCTCGCGCAGCTCACCGAGGAGCAGCGCGAGGAGCTGCTCGACCTCATGGAGCCCGAAGAGGCCGAAGACGTCCGCGCCCTGCTGAAGTACGGCCCCGACACCGCCGGCGGCCTGATGACACCGGAGCCGATCGTGCTCTCGGCCGATGCGACGGTGGCCGAGGCTCTCGCCCTCATCCGCCGCCACGAGCTGCACCCCGCTCTCGCCGCGGCCGTGTTCGTGACCCTGCCGCCCTACGAGACGCCGACGGGCCGTCTTCTGGGCACCGTGCACTTCCAGCGGATGCTGCGCTACCCGCCGCACGAGCGCCTGGGGGCGATCATCGACGACTCGCTCGATGCGATCCCCGCGTCCGCTTCGGCCGCCGAGGTCGCGCGCCTCCTCGCGAGCTACAACCTCGTCTCGCTGCCCGTCGTCGATCCCGCCTACCGCCTGGTCGGTGCGGTCAGCGTCGACGATGTGCTGGACTACCTGCTGCCCGAGGACTGGCGCTCGCACGACGGCGACGACCAGCCGCGGGCGACGGTCCCCGCGCCCGCTCCGACGCTCGTCGGCAGCGACCGACCGGGACGGGGGCGATGATGGCCCGCCAGAACCGGCAGATCTCGCTCGACGCCCCCCGCGGACGCAAGGGCGTGCTCGCGCGCACGCCCCAGCCGTCGCGCGACCGCTTCGGACGCTTCTCGGAGTCGTTCGCCCGGGCCATGGGAACTTCGGGGTTCCTCATCGGCATGACAGCGTTCGTCTTCGTGTGGCTGCTCTGGAACATCACGATGCCGGTCATCCTGCAGTTCGACCCGGCCGCGACCAACTTCACCCTGCTGACGCTGATCCTCTCGCTCCAGGCCTCGTACGCCGCGCCGCTCATTCTGCTCGCGCAGAACCGTCAGGACGACCGCGACCGCGTGCAGATCGAGCAGGACCGCCAGCGCGCCGAGCGAAATCTCGCCGACACCGAGTACCTCGCGCGCGAAGTCGTCGCGCTGCGCATGGCCCTCACCGACGTGTCGGACGAGGCCGTGACGCGCGACGTGCTCCGCCAGGAGCTCCGCTCGCTGCTCGATCAGCTCGATGCCCGGTCGGAGCGCTCAGACCACGTCGACGCGCGACCGGAGGCGCGGTGACCTCCCAGGCCGACGCCGTCGTCGCGGCGGTGGGCGCGGTCGTCGATCCCGAGCTGCGCCGTCCGATCGCCGAGCTCGGCATGCTCCGCGACATCTCGGTCGACGGCGGCACGGCCCGCGTGGGGATCGTGCTCACGATCGTGGGGTGTCCCGCCGCCGAGCGCATCTCCCGCGAAGTGACGGATGCCGCCGCCTCCGTCCCCGGCGTCGCGGACGTCGAGCTCACGGTGGGGGTGATGACGCCCGATGAACGGCGGGAGCTGACCGAGAAGCTCCGCGGCGGGCGCGCCGCCCGCGTCATGCCGTTCGGCCGCGATTCGCTCACGAGGATCATCGCCGTCACGAGCGGCAAGGGCGGCGTGGGCAAGTCGACCGTCACGGCCAATCTCGCCGTCGCGCTAGCCGCACGCGGACTCGCCGTCGGAGTCGTCGACGCCGACGTGCACGGCTTCTCGATCCCCGGGCTCCTCGGGATCGTGGATGCCTTGGGACGCACGGTGCGACCGACGCGCATCGACGATCTCATCCTGCCGCCCGTCGCCTACGGCGTGAAGGTCGTCTCGATCGGCATGTTCCTGCGGGAGGGCGAGGAGGGCTCCGCCGTGGCGTGGCGTGGGCCCATGCTCCATCGCACGGTCACCCAGTTCCTCACCGACGTCTACTTCGGCGATCTCGACATCCTGCTGCTGGACATGCCGCCCGGCACCGGCGACATCGCCATCTCGGTCGGCCAGCTCCTCCCCCACGCCGACGTCGTCGTCGTCACCACCCCCCAGCCCGCCGCGGCCGATGTCGCGGTGCGGAGCGCCCTCGTGGCCCGTCAGACCGGCCAGACCGTGATCGGCGTGATCGAGAACATGGCGGCGATGACCCTTCCCGACGGCACCCTGCTCGATCTCTTCGGCTCCGGCGGGGGCGCGGGTCTGGCCGCCGCGCTGTCGACCGACGACGAGGTGCCCGTGCTCGCCTCCATCCCGCTGAGCCCCGCGCTCCGGGCAGGAGGCGATGAGGGCACTCCCGTGGTCGTCGCGGCGCCCGAAGACCCGGCCGCCGTCGCCATCGTCGAGCTCGCCGCTCGCGTGGCCGTGAAGCCGCGGGGCCTTGCCGGTCGCCCGCTTCCGGTCACCCTCCGCTGAGGAGGCGGGTCAGGTCGCCTCGGAGTCGAACGGCGCGTCGTCGTCGGGGCGGAATGCCGGACGTGCCGGCGGCGCACCGGCGGCGGATGCTGCCGCCGCACCTGCACCGGCTGCTCCCACAGCCCCCGCCGCGCCCACGGCCGTGGTCGGCACCGGCCCGCCGGGCGATTGCGGCTTGATGCCCGAGGGGATCGTGGGCAGCGGCGCATCGTCGAGCAGCGCCTCGCGGATGATCCGGCGAGGGTCGTAGCGGCGAGGGTCGAGGGTGCGCCAGTCGACGTCGTCGAAGTCCTCGCCGAGTTCGTCCTTCACGCGGGTCTTCGCCCCGCGGAGGTAGTCGCGCACGCGGCCGACGAGGTGTGCGAGGCCCTCCGCGTACCGCGGAAGTCGTTCGGGACCGATGAGGAGCGCGGCGATCACGAGGATCAGCACGAGCTTCTCCCACGTCAGCCCCAGAGTCATGCTCCAAGGTTACCGTCGCGCCTGGCGGTCGGCCCCCCTCTCGGCGCGTAGTGTGGCCGTCGGAGGATCCATGAGCGAGCAGGACGCGAACCACCGGTTCGCCGAGGAGGCGACCACAGAACCCGACCACATCGCGCGGGCACGCGCGCATGCGCTCGAGTTGGGGGCGTCGCCTATCAGCGCAGCGGTCGGGGCGCAGTGCGCCGTCATCGCCGCCGCGTCGCAGGCGCTGAACATCGTGGAGATCGGAACGGGTGCCGGCGTGTCGGGCCTGTGGCTGCTCCACGGCTCCCCGCGCGCCACGCTCACGACCATCGACAGCGAGCCCGAGCACCTCGCGGTCGCCCGCCAGTCGTTCGCCGAGGCGAAGGTGCCCGCCGCGCGCGCACGCTTCATCTCGGGTCGAGCGTCCGACGTGCTCCCCCGCATGAACGAGGCGTCGTACGACATCGTCCTCGTGGACGCCGATCCCGACGGCGTCATCGAATACGTCGAACACGGTCTGCGGCTCGTGCGGGCCGGCGGCACGGTCCTCGTTCCCCGCGTCCTCCACGGAGGCGCCGTCGCCGATCCGGTGCGACGAGACTCCGTCACGGCGGCGTACCGGTCGCTCATCCAGGAGATCCAGGCATCCCCCGCCGTCATCGGCGCTCTGTCCATCGTGGGCGAGGGACTGCTCCAGCTCACGACCGTCGCGACCGACTGACGCTCGCAGGCCCCGGAAACGCCGATGGCCGGCCCCGTAGGACCGGCCATCGTGAGTCGTGGTGGTGCTTACGCGGGGTTGACCACTCCGCCCAGCACGTCGTAGAGCTCCTTGACCTCGGCGTCGTTCACGGAGACGACAAGTCGTCCGCCGCCCTCGAGCGGAACGCGCACGATGATCAGGCGACCCTCCTTGACGGCCTCCATCGGCCCGTCTCCGGTTCTCGGCTTCATGGCTGCCATCGTGGCTCCCTTTCGTCGTCGGTCTCCCTGTCAGTTTACCGTGTGTAACGGACACTGGCCGAACCAGGGCGGTCGGTCCGGTGGAAACGTCGCACGATGCGGCCGTATCAGGGGATCTGCCAGTAGGTATTCCCCAGTGCGTACATGTTGAGAATCCACCACCACTGCCCCACCAGGCACGCCGCGAGCACGCCCGTGCGCCAGAGCGTCGACTTCGGCACCGCAGCGGCTCCCCACAGCGGGGAGAGGGGGACGAGCAGCCGGAACGTGCTGGACTGAGGGAAGAACACGGCCAGGAGATACAGCAGGTAGCTCGCCGACCACAGCCGTACGTCCACACCGAGACGCTTCACGTGCGGCTCGAACAGCAGCAGCGCCGTCAGGCCGACGACGAGCAGCCCCAGCGCGACATAGCCGGCGACAGCGCCCAGACCCCAGGTGGTGAACCAGAACTCCGCACCGGCGATGAAGCCGTCGAACGGGAAGAACGACGTGACGGGCTCGGCGATCCAGTTGCGCCGCCACGCGAGCTCGGTCGCGAGGTACGCACCCGGGTCGCCGGTCACGATGCCGGCGATGATCTGCCATGAGAAGCCGACGGCGACGGCCAGAGCGCCTAGCGCGACGATATGGACGATGTCGCGGGCCGGAAGCGCCTCCGTCCTCCGCGTGGACCAGCGGTGGATGCCGTGCAGCCCCAGGAAGAGGGCGAACGCCAGCACCCCGGGTCGGGTGAAGCCCATCAGCGGGATCAGAAGGTACAGCCAGGCATAGCGCCGCCGCATCACGAGGAAGAGGGCGAGGAACAGCCACAGCAGGAACAGCGACTCGGCATAGCCGATCTGGAAGATCGCTGCCAGCGGCGCCGACGCGAAGAACACCACGGCCCACAGCGCGGTCGTCTCGTCGACGCGGAGTCGCAGCATCCGGTACAGCACGAGGCACGCGAGATAGCCCGCGACGATCGAGATCAGGATCGCTGCGACGGGCCATCCGCCGAACGGCAGTCCGATGGCCTTCGCGAGGTATGCGTAGACGGGCATGAACGCCCATTGGTTCTCGCGCACCAGGCCGTCGTCGGTCAGCGGCAGTTCGCTGGGATAGCCGTTCTCGGCCACGAACCAGTACCACTGCGCGTCCCAGCCCATCGCGAGCGATCCGATCGTAGCCCCCGCGCCGAAGCGCGATCCCTCACCGGAGATGGCAGCGGCGGCGACGAAGAACAGCGTCGTGACGATGCGCGACGCGCCGTACAGGATGCCGATGCGTGCCGCGATCGGCGCTCGGCGCCACCAGCCCTCGCCCTTCCCCGGCGCGTGAGGGCTCGTCAGGAGCTCGTCAGCCACGAACGAAGACCCCGCTCGACGTCGTCGATCTGCGACAGCGGCACGCGCTCCTCGTCGTGATGTGCGAGATGCGGATCGCCGGGGCCGTAGTTCACGGCGGGAACGCCCAGTGCCGCGAAGCGGGCGACATCCGTCCATCCGTACTTCGGGGTCGGCTCGGCACCTACCGCGGCCACGAACTCCTGCGCGAGCGGAGCGTCGAGGCCGGGACGGGCGCCGGGTGCGACATCGACGATCTCGACCTCGAACCCTGCGAAGACGTCGCGGATGTGGGCGGCGGCCTGCTCGCCGGTGAGGCTCGGGGCGAAGCGGTAGTTGACCTCGACCCGGCAGGCGTCGGGGATGACGTTGCTGGCCACGCCCCCCGTGATGCTCACCGCGTTGAGTCCCTCGCGGTAGACGAGTCCGTCGACCTCGACGGAGCGCGGACGGTACTCGGCGAGACGCGCGAGGATGGGTGCCGCCTTGTGGATCGCGTTCTCTCCGATCCACGCGCGGGCGCTGTGCGCTCGCACCCCGTGCGTGTGCACCAGTGCGCGAAGAGTGCCGTTGCAGCCGCCTTCGACCGTGCCGTTGGAGGGTTCGCCGAGAATCGCGAAGTCACCGGAGAACAGATCGGGTCGAGTCCGCGCGAGGCGGGTGAGCCCGTTGAGGTCGGCGTCGACCTCCTCGTGGTCATACCACATCCACGTGATGTCGACCCGGGGATCGACGAGCTCGGCGGCGAGCTTGAGCTGCACCGCCACTCCCGCCTTCATGTCGACGGTCCCGCGCCCCCAGAGGAACGGCTCGTCGTCGATGACGACATCGCGCGTGGGCACGTTGTCGTTGATCGGCACCGTGTCGATGTGCCCGGCGATCACCACGCGCTGAGCTCGTCCGAGATCGGTGCGGGCGACGATCGTGTCTCCGTCGCGGTACACCTCGAGGTGCGGGAGTGGGCGGACGGCGGCATCGATGAGATCGGCGAGGGCCGTCTCGTCGCCGGAGACGCTCGGCACATCGCAGATCGCGCGGGTGATGTCGACGGATGTCGCGGAGAGATCGAGCGGCGGCATCCCCCGAGTCTAGCCACCGGCGGTGCGCGCGACCCGCCGGTAGCCTGGTCTCATGAGCGACGACAGGTGGATCTGGGGCATCGGCCTCGCGACGACGACCGGCGACGGAACCGTGCTCGACACGTGGTTCCCGAGCCCTGCTCGTGGGCGACTCCCCCTCGGGTACGACCCTGCGATGCCGCCCGACGACCTCGAGAAGCTCGCCGTGCCCGACCCCCGACGCGCCGTCGAGGTCGACGTCGTCTCCCTCGAGATCGATCTCGATCAGCCCCCCGCGTCGACCTCCGACGCCTACCTGCGCCTCCACGCGCTCTCGCATCGTCTCGTGGCCCCGAACGATCTCAACCTGGAAGGCATCTTCGGGCACCTGCCGAACGTCGCGTGGACCTCGGCGGGCCCCGTGCATCCCGACGATCTCACCCGCCTGCGGCGCTACCTGCAGCGCGACGGCGTGCAGGTGCAAGGGCTCGACAAGTTCCCGCGGCTCCTGGACTACGTCACCCCGCCCGGAGTGCGCATCGCCGACGCCAGCCGCGTCCGCCTCGGCGCCTACCTCTCCCCCGGCACCACGGTGATGCACGAGGGCTTCGTGAACTTCAACGCCGGTACGCTCGGCGTCTCGATGGTCGAAGGACGCATCTCCCAGGGCGTCGTCGTCGGCGACGGCAGCGACATCGGCGGCGGGGCCTCCATCATGGGAACGCTGTCGGGCGGTGGCGCGCACCGCGTCTCGATCGGCGCCCGCACCCTGCTGGGTGCCAACGCCGGGGTGGGCATCTCGCTCGGCGACGACTGCGTCGTGGAGGCGGGGCTGTACGTCACGGGCGGCTCGAAGGTCGTGCTGGCCGATGAGGCGCCGCTCGCCGACGGCGCCCAGCCGACCGTCAAGGCCGCCGCGCTGTCCGGTCGCGCCGGAATCCTCTTCCGTCGCAACTCCCTCTCCGGTGCGATCGAGGCCGTCCGCCGCGCCGGGGTCGGCGTCACCCTCAACGAGGCGCTGCACGCGTAGTCTCTCGTCCATGACGAAACGTCTCTCGAAGAAGCTCTACGAGTCCGAACTGCGGAATCTGCAGGCGAAGCTCGTCGATCTGCAGGCGTGGGTGCAGGATTCCGGCGCCCGCATCGTCGTGATCTTCGAGGGCCGCGACGCCGCCGGCAAGGGCTCCACGATCAAGCGCGTGAACGAGTATCTCAACGCGCGCGTCACGCGCACCGTCGCCCTGCCGGCACCCACCGAGCGCGAACGCACCGAGTGGTACTTCCAGCGCTACGTCCCCCACCTCCCCGCCGCCGGGGAGATCGTCCTGATGGACCGCTCCTGGTACAACCGGGCGGGCGTCGAGCACGTCATGGGCTACTGCACGAACGTCGAGTACCACCGCTTCCTGCATCAGGCCCCGATCTTCGAGCGCATGCTCGTCGAGGACGGCATCATCCTCCTGAAGTACTGGTTCAGCGTCTCCGATGTCGAGCAGGAGGAGCGCTTCCGCTCGCGGGCCGAGGATCCGATGCGCCGCTGGAAGCTGAGCCCCAACGACGTGCTCTCCATCACGAAGTGGGAGGACTACTCGCGCGCCAAGGACACGATGTTCGTGCACACCGACATCCCCGAGGCGCCCTGGTACGAGGTGGACAACGAGGACAAGCGGCGCGGACGGCTCAACATGATCGCGCACATGCTCTCGAAGATCCCGTACCGGCCCGTGGAGCGCGAGGAGATCGTCATCCCGCCGCGTCCGCCGTCGGGCGGATACGAGCGCCCGCCCCGCAACGACGACAACGCGGTGCCCGACTACGTCGACGCCCTCGGACACGGCGCATCGGACTGACCCTCAGTCGCGCACGCGCACCGAGAGGCACGTGACGCACCCCTCGAGCTTCTCGAACTCGGTGACGGGCGTCGTGATGACCTCGAGCCCCCGCGCCCGGTAGAGTTCCGCGGTCTCGGGAGCGTCATCCGACATCAGCACGGTCGTCTCGTCGAGCACGACGACGGCCGTGCCGTGCTCTTCCGGGATGGAGAGGAACGACGCGAACAGCGACGGATCGTCGACGAGCGGCGCGTAGCCCACCACGGTGCCGTCGGGCAGCGCGGTGACACCCGACTTGAGGTGCAGCACCTTCGTGACGGGGATCCCGACCACTCGCCACCCGCGCGGTTCGAGCACGGCCCGCAGCTGCGCGATCCCGTCGGCGTTCGTCCGCGACGACGCCCCCACGTAGACGGTGCGTCCCAGCTTCAGCACGTCTCCCCCGTCGAGCGTGCCCGGCTCGACGACCTCCGCGATCTGAAGACCGGATGCCTCCACGGCCGCGCGGACGCTCCCCGCCTCACCACGGCGCGACGGAGCTCCGGCGCGGCACAGCACCGCCAGCTCGCCGAACACGACGACGGCGTCCTCGACGAACACCCCGTCGGGCTGCGCGTCCGCGGGCTCGACGTCGACGATCTCCCAGCCGCGTGCGCGGAACACGTCGACGTACGCCTCCCACTGCGCCTGGGCGAGCGCAGCGTCCACGGCAACGCGGTCGAGGTGGGTCAGCTCGCCCTCGGCGAGCCGGGGCGACGGTTGGCGGACGAGAAGGCGCGGCATCCCTCGACCCTAGCGGCGAGCCTGAGGTCAGCGCGTGCCGGGGTAGTCGCGCGCCGCGGCGCCCGTGTACAGCTGCTGCGGGCGACCGATCTTGGTCTGCGGGTCGTACTGCATCTCGCGCCAGTGGGCGAGCCAACCCGGCAGGCGGCCGATCGCGAACAGCACCGTGAACATCCGCGTCGGGAAGCCCATCGCCTTGTAGATCACGCCGGTGTAGAAGTCGACGTTCGGATACAGGCGACGCTCGCGGAAGTAGTCGTCCTCGAGCGCGACGGCCTCGAGCTCCTGCGCGAGATCCAGCAGCGGATCGTGCACGCCGAGCTCGCGGAGGATCTCGTCGGCCGACTCCTTGACGAGCTTGGCCCGCGGGTCGTAGTTCTTGTAGACCCGGTGCCCGAAGCCCATGAGCTTGACACCGTCCTCCTTGTTCTTGACCCGCTCGACGAAGCGCTGGACGCTCTCGCCCGAGTCGCGGATGCGCGCGAGCATGTCGAGCACGGCCTCGTTGGCGCCGCCGTGGAGGGGGCCGTAGAGCGCGTTGATTCCCGCCGAGATCGAGGAGAACTGGTTGGCACCCGTGGAGCCGACGAGGCGCACGGTCGACGTCGAGGCGTTCTGCTCGTGGTCTTCGTGCAGGATCAGCAGGCGCTCGAGGGCGCGCGACATGACCGGGTTGATCTCGTACAGCTCGCTCAGCACGCCGAAGTTGAGCTTGAGGAAGTTGTCGACGAAGCCGAGACGGTTGTCGGGGTAGAGGAACGCCTGGCCGATGCTCTTCTTGTGCGCGTACGCCGCGATCACCGGGAGCTTCGCGAGCATGCGGATCGTCGTGAGCTCGACGTGCTCGGGGTTGTTGGGGTCGGACTCGTGCTCGTAGTACGTCGACAGCGCGGCCGTGGCCGAAGACAGCACCGACATGGGGTGCGCGGTGTGCGGAAGAGACGAGAAGAACCGCTTGAGGTCTTCGTGCAGCAGCGTGTGGTGGCGGATGCGGTCGTCGAACTCGGCGAGCTGGTCGGCCGTCGGGAGCTCGCCGTACAGCAGCAGCCAGGCGACCTCGAGGTACGTGCTGTTCTTGGCGAGCTGCTCGATCGGGTATCCCCGGTAGCGCAGGATGCCCTGATCGCCGTCGATGTAGGTGATCGCCGACTTCGTGGCCGCCGTGTTGACGAAGCCGTAGTCGAGCGTGTTGTGACCGGTCTGCCGCGCGAAGGTCGTGATGTCGACTGCGGGCGGGCCGTCGGTGCCACGCAGGATCGGGAATTCGGCGACCTTGTCGCCGATCTTCAGAGTGGCCTTGTCGTTCTGCGCGCCCGCATCGGTCACGGCGCCTCCTCGTGATTCCTGGTGGGACGGGGGGTCGTGGCCCGGCCGTGCGCGTGCGACTGCCGGTCCCGCGCGGTGTCGACGGATGCCGCCTCCGCCGCGCCTCTACAGCCTACTTGCCCCGCGTCGGTACTGCGGACACCGCCAAAGGCGCATGGGATCCGCTGGAGGATGTCTCGCGCAGCGCCCGTCAGGCCGGGCGGAGACGCGCGGCGGCGGCCGTGATCCGCTCGTCGCTCGCGGTGAGCGACAGACGCACGTGCTGAGGGAAGAACGTGCCGTAGAACACGCCGGGCCCTGCGAGGATGCCGAGATCGGCCAGGCGGCCGAGGCTCTCCCATGCATCGCGGCCCTCGGTGGCCCACAGGTACAGGCCCGCCTCGCTGCCGTCGACGCGGAACCCCGCGGACTCGAGTGCCGGCTTGAGGACGTCGCGCCGCGCGCGGTAGAGGCCCTTCTGCGCCGCCACGTGCGCGTCGTCGCCGAGGGCGGCGACCATGGCTGCCTGGACGGGCCCCGGGAGCATGAGGCCGAGGTGCTTGCGGGCGGTCAGGAGTCGGGCGATGAGCTCGGGGTCGCCGGCGACGAACGCGGCGCGGTACCCGGCGAGATTCGACTGCTTGCTGAGCGAGTAGACCGACAGCACGCCGGTGAGGTCGCCCCCCGTCACGCGCTCGTCGAGCACCGACGGGATCGGCTCGACGTCCCAGGGCGCGTCCCAGCCGAGCTCGGCGTAGCACTCGTCTCCGGCCAGAACGGCTCCGAGGTGCCGCGCACGCTCGCGCGCGACGCGCAGGCCCTCGGCATCGCGGACGCGTCCGTCGGGGTTGCCGGGAGAGTTGAGCCAGACCAGACGCGTCTCGGCGGGCCACTCGGCGGGATCGTCGGAGGGGAACGGCGTCGCTCCCGCCACGCGGGCCCCCACCTCGTAGGTGGGGTAGGCGGCGCGCGGATGGACGACGACGTCGCCGGGGCCGAGATCGAGGAGCGTCGGCAGGAGCGCGACGAGCTCCTTCGAACCGATCGTGGGCAGGATGCTGTCGGGCGTCAGCCCGTGCACCCCGCGCCGCCGGGCGAACCACTCCACGACCGCTTCGCGCAGCGCCGGAGTGCCGACGGTCTGCGGGTACGCGTGCGCATCGGTCGCGGCGGCGAGGGCCTCGCGGATGACGGCCGGTGTGGCGTCGACGGGAGACCCGATCGACAGGTCGACGATACCGTCCGCGTGCTCGCGGGCTCGCGCGGCGTAAGGAGCGACCGCGTCCCACGGGTAATCGGCGAGGTCGCCGACCCCCATGTCAGTGCGCCTGCGGCGGGAGGGCCGCGATGACCGGGTGATCCTTGTGGATCACGCCCACCTTGGCGGCACCGCCGGGCGACCCCACGTCGTCGAAGAACTCCACGTTCGCCTTGTAGTAGTCCGCCCACTCCTCGGGCAGATCGTCCTCGTAGTAGATCGCCTCCACCGGGCATACCGGCTCGCACGCACCACAGTCGACGCACTCGTCGGGATGGATGTACAGCGACCGATCACCTTCATAGATGCAGTCGACCGGACACTCGTCGATGCAGGCGCGATCCTTGACATCGACGCACGGGAGGGCGATCACATACGTCACTCCCCCAGTCTATGCGCCGCGCGCCACCCGCATCCGCTCCGGCCACGCCACGGCCACCGCGACCAGGAGCGGAACCGCGATCGTCCAGATGATCCCCGCGTCGAACTCCCCCGGAACCGGCTGCGGAACGATGACCGATCCGCCCGGACCCTTGCCCGAGAAGATCAGGGTCGCCGTCATCATGCCGAGACCCGTCGCCAGCGCCGCCCAGCGGTCGCCCGTGAGCAGGCGCACCGCCGCGAGCAGGGCCCCGGTGCCGGCGATCGCGACGATGAGGCCGACGGGGACCCACGCGAGTTCGAACCCCTGGGCGATCGTGCCGGCGAGCCCGTAGACGGCACCGACGACGAAGGCGACGACCCAGGTCACGACGCGAGGGAGAACGGTGGAGCGCACGGATCGACTCTACCGGCGACTCCCGTCAGGCGGCCCAGCCCCAGAGGCGCAGCAGCGCGGCGACGAGGGCTGCGGCGGCAACGACGACGAGGAACGGCGCACGCACGAGCAGCAGGGCGGCCGCGACGATCAGGGCCGGGATGCGGGCATCGACGATGATCGCCTGACCGGCTCCGAGCGTCTGGACCGCCACGAGGGCCGAGAGCAGGGCGACGGTCAGCAGATCGGCGATGCGCGCAGGGCGCGGCGCCTCGAGCACCTTCGGCGGCACGAGGTAGCCGAGCGTCTTCAGTGCGACGCAGATGATCGAGGCGAGGAGCACGGCGTTCCAGAGGGTCACGGCAGACCCTCCCGCTCGGGCTTCCCGCCCCCGCGGCCGATCCCTGCCTCTGAGCTCGCCGAAGGGTCGGTGCCGAGCCAGTTGACCCAGCCCACCACGATCGCGACGACGGCCGCGACGAGCACCGGCATACCCGGCATCAGCACCGGCGTGAGGAGCGTCGCGACCACCGCCGCGGCGATCCCGACCGCGATGGGCTGCACGCGCCGCAGACGCGGCCAGAGGAGCGCGAGGAAGGCCGCGGCCGCCGCAGCATCCAGTCCGTACGCTTTCGGATCGCCCAGCACGTCGCCCAGCAGCGCCCCGGCCAGCGTCGAGATGTTCCAGCCGACGTAGATTCCAAGGCCCGTGATCCAGAAGCCGACCAGCTTCGCGCGGCGCGTCGTCTGCGCCGCCGCGACGGCGGTCGACTCGTCGATCGTGAATTGGGCCGCAGCCGCGCGACGCCAGAAACCGTCGCCGATCACGGGAGACATGCTCATTCCGTAGGCGATGTTGCGCACGCCCAGCAGCGACGCCGAGGCGATCGCGGCCGGAGCGGCGGCGATGCCGCCGGCTCCGATCACCCCCGCGAACGCGAACTGCGATCCGCCGGTGAACATCAGCAGGCTCAGGACGCACGTCTGCCACACGTCGAGTCCGGACGCGACCGACAGCGCACCGAACGAGATGCCGTATGCACTGGTGGCGAGGGCCACGCCGAGACCGGAGCGGGCCGCCCGACGCGCCTCGCCCGCCGCATGCGCGTCGTCGAAGTGCGGGGCGCTGGTCACCCGATCGAGCCTAGCGAGGGGCTCGGACGGACACCGGCGGCCGCCCTGCCATGCGTGGACCGTTCCCCGCCACGCTGTCGGCCGCGCGGAGTACCATTCGGCTCATGCACCGGATCTACTCCACCGCCTTCGCGGCGGTGTATCCGCTCTACGTCACGAAGGTCGAGCGCAAGGGCCGCACGGCGGCGGAGCTCGATCAGGTGATCGAGTGGCTGACGGGCTTCGACGATGCCGCGCTGAAGCAGCATCTCGCCGAGCACACGACGTTCGAGGACTTCTTCGCCGACGCCGACCTCCACCCCAACGCCACGCTCATCACCGGAGTCGTCTGCGGCGTCCGCGTGCAGGAGGTGGAGGATCCGCTCATGCGGCGGATCCGCTACCTCGACAAGCTCGTCGACGAGCTCGCGAAGGGTCGCCCCTTGGAGAAGATCCTCCGCACGTAGGTGCACGAAGAGCCCGCCGGATCCCGACGGGCTCTTCGTCGTCGCCCTCACTCGAGGATGACGGATGCCTTACGCGTTGGCGTCCTGTCGCTTGAGGCGCGAGGTGGCGCGTGCGCGCTCGTTGGCGTCGAGGTTCACCTTGCGGATGCGCACGATCTCGGGCGTGACCTCGACGCATTCGTCGTCGCGCGCGAACTCGAGGCTCTCCTCGAGCGAGAGCTGGCGCGGGGGCGTCATCGACTCGAACGAATCCGAGGTGGAAGAGCGCATGTTGGTGAGCTTCTTCTCCTTCGTGATGTTGACGTCCATGTCGTCGGAGCGCGAGTTCTCGCCGATGACCATGCCCTCGTAGACCTCCTGCGTCGGCTGCACGAAGAACGACATGCGCTCCTGCAGGGCGATGATCGCGAAGGGGGTCACGACGCCGGACCGGTCCGCGACGATCGAGCCGTTCTGACGCGTCACGATGTGTCCGGCCCACGGCTCGTAGCCGTGCGAGATCGCGTTCGCGATGCCCGTGCCACGGGTGGTCGTGAGGAACTCCGTGCGGAAGCCGATGAGGCCGCGCGAGGGCACGATGAACTCCATGCGCACCCAGCCGGTGCCGTGGTTGGTCATGTTGTCCATGCGTCCCTTGCGGGCGGCGAGCAGCTGCGTGATCGCGCCGAGGTACTCCTCGGGTGCGTCGATCGTGAGGTGCTCGAAGGGCTCGTGGGTCTTGCCGTCGATGGACTTCGTGACCACCTGCGGCTTTCCGACCGTGAGCTCGAAGCCCTCGCGGCGCATGTTCTCGACGAGGATCGCGAGAGCGAGCTCGCCGCGTCCCTGCACCTCCCAGGCATCCGGTCGTCCGATGTCGACGACCTTGAGCGACACGTTTCCGACGAGCTCGCGGTCCAGGCGGTCCTTGACCATGCGCGCCGTGAGCTTGTGGCCCTTGACCTTGCCGACGAGCGGGCTCGTGTTCGTTCCGATGGTCATGGAGATCGCGGGATCGTCGACGTGGATCTGCGGCAGCGGACGAACGTCTTCGGGGTCGGCGATCGTCTCGCCGATCGTGATGTCCTCGAAGCCGGCGATCGCGACGATGTCGCCGGGGCCGGCGCTCTCCGCGGGGTAGCGGTCGAGGGCACGGGTCTTGAGCAGCTCGGTGATGCGGGCGTTGCTCGTGGTGCCGTCGGCACGCACCCAGGCCACAGTCTGCCCCTTCTTCAGGGTGCCGTTGAACACGCGCAGCAGCGCGAGGCGGCCGAGGAACGGGCTGGAGTCGAGGTTGGTGACCCAGGCCTGCAGCGGGGCCTCGTCGTCGTACTCGGGCGCCGGAACGTGCTCGAGGATCGCCTCGAAGAGCGGCTCGAGATCGTCGTTGTCGGGCAGCGAGCCGTTCTCGGGACGCGTGCGGGATGCCGCGCCGGCGCGGCCGGACGCGTAGACGACGGGCACGTCGAGCAGGGCATCGACATCGAGGTCGGGCACGTCGTCGACGAGGTCGGACGCGAGACCGAGCAGCAGATCGTGGGCCTCCTCCTCGACCTCGGAGATGCGCGCATCCGGGCGGTCGGTCTTATTGACCAGGAGGATGACGGGAAGCTTCGCCTCGAGCGCCTTGCGCAGCACGAAGCGGGTCTGCGGCAGCGGGCCCTCGCTCGCGTCTACGAGCAGCACCACGCCGTCGACCATCGACAGGCCGCGCTCCACCTCGCCGCCGAAGTCGGCGTGGCCGGGCGTGTCGATCACGTTGATCGTGACGGGCACGTCGGTGTGGATGCCGCTGTAGGTGATCGCCGTGTTCTTGGCGAGGATCGTGATGCCCTTCTCACGCTCCAGGTCGTTGGAGTCCATCGCGCGCTCCTCCATGTGCTCGTGCGAGCCGAAGGAGCCGGTCTGACGGAGCATCGCATCGACGAGCGTCGTCTTGCCGTGGTCGACGTGCGCGACGATCGCGACGTTTCGGAGGTCCGGACGGAGGGCGCGCGCCATGAAAAGGTCCTTGCAGAAGAAGAATGGGATGTTCCCCGGAGGCGGGGGCATCCCATTCTACCGGGCGACGCGTCGCCCGACGTATGGCGGGCACTCAGGAAGCGGCGCGGTCCGCCTCCAGGATCGCGGCGCGAGCCTCGCGACGCTTGCGCTGCTCCGCGGGATCGGGCACCGGCACGGCGGCGATGAGGCGCTGCGTGTAGGCCTCCTTCGGCGCGCGCAGGATCTGTCCGGTCGCACCCTGCTCGACGATCTTGCCGTGGTGCATCACGATGATGCGGTCGGCGAGCGTGTCGACGACGGCGAGGTCGTGGCTGATGAACAGGCAGGCGAAGCCGAGGTCGGCCTGCAGACGCTTCAGCAGCTCGAGCACCGTCGCCTGCACCGAGACGTCGAGGGCCGAGGTCGGCTCGTCGGCGATCAGCAGCTTGGGCTGCAGCGCCAGGGCGCGCGCGATGCCGATGCGCTGCTTCTGCCCACCGGAGAGCTCGTGCGGATAGCGGGAGCTGTACGAGCGAGGAAGCTCGACCGAGTCGAGGAGCTCCTTGACGCGCGTCTCGAGCTTGCCGCCCTTCGCGATGCCCGCCAGGAGCAGCGGCTCGCCGATCGACTGACCGACCGGCAGACGCGGGTTGAGCGACGACGACGGATCCTGGAAGACGATGCCGACATCCTTGTGCACCTGGTGCAGGAGGCGGCGGTTCGCGTTCGAGATGTCGTGGCCCACCACGTTCGCCGCGCCCTCGGCGATCGGGAGCAGACCGATCGCTGCGCGTCCCACGGTCGTCTTGCCCGAGCCGGACTCGCCGACGAGGCCGGTGACCTCGCCGGGATAGATCGCGAACGTGGCGTCCTCGACGGCGCGGAACGCGGGGACGCGGCCCTTCTTCGGGTAGTCGATGGCGACGTTGTCGAACGACAGCACGGGCGTACCGAGACCCGCGCGGCGCGCGGCGTCCTCTTCCGCCGCGACATCCGCAAGACGGATCGCCGACGTGTCGCCCGCGAGAGCAGCCGTCGTGTCGATGACCTCCCCGTCGCCGACGGCGCCGATGCGCGGGACGGCGGCGAGGAGCTGCTGGGTGTAGGGATGCTGCGGATTCGCGAACACCCCTTCGACGGTGCCGCGCTCGACGATCACGCCGTTGCGCATGACGACGATGTAGTCGGCGAGGTCGGCGACGACACCCATGTCGTGCGTGATGAGGAGGATCGCCGAATCGAGGCGGTGGCGCAGGTCGCGCATCAGGTCGAGGATCTCGGCCTGCACCGTCACGTCGAGCGCCGTCGTGGGCTCATCCGCGATCAGCAGCCACGGGTCGCACGAGATCGACTGCGCGATCATCGCGCGCTGACGCTGACCGCCGGAGAGCTGGTGCGGGTAGGAGTTGTACGCCTTGAGCGGGTCGGGCAGCTCGACGAGGGACAGGAGCTCGAGAGCCCGCTCTTTCGCCTCGCTCGGGGTCATCCCGGTGTGGATGCGCAGCGTCTCGACGATCTGGAAGCCCACCGTGAACACAGGGTTCAGCGCCGTCATCGGCTCCTGGAAGATCACGGCGATCTCGCTGCCGCGGACGCGCTGGAGGTCGTCGCCCTTGAGCCCGAGGATCTCACGGCCCGCGAGGCGGACGCTCCCGGTCACACGCGCGTTCTTGGGAAGGAGGCCCAGCATCGACATCGAGCTCGCGCTCTTGCCGGAGCCGGACTCCCCCACGATGGCGAGGCACTTGCCTGCGGAGACGGAGTACTGGAGATCCTTGGCCGCGGGGATCCAGAAGTTGTCGACGGCGAAATCGACCGACAGGCCGTCCACCTCGAGGAGCGGCCCCGTGACGCCGTGGCGGTCGCGCAGCTGGTTCATCGGTCGTTCCTGACTTCCTGAGTTGAAAGAATGGAGACATGGGCCACGACATCACGCTGCATTCGCGCTTCAATCGCATCGTCGCGGTCATCGTCTGGGCGCTCAGCGCCTTCATGGTGGGTTCGGCCGTCGTGGCGGGCGACGCGCGCTTCGTGAGTCTGTACCCCGCCGCCGCACTCCTGGCGTTCTTCGCGTGGGCGGCGCTGTGGCGTCCGTACGTGCGCGTGGGCGACAGCGGCGTGACTCTGCGCAATGTCACCCATCACGTCGATGTCGCGTGGGCCGCGCTCGTTCACGTCGATACGCGCTACGCCCTCACACTGCACACTCCCGCAGGGAAGTTCGCGGCGTGGGCGGCGCCCGCTCCGGGCCTCGTCGGCTCGCTGCGGGCGCGCCGCCGCAACGGCGACCGCGAAGCGCGGGCGTCGGGCGAGCCGCTGCGTGCCGGAGACCTCATCGGCACGGAATCCGGCGACGCCGCCCTCCTGGTGCGCGAGCAGTGGCGCCGCCGCCTCGACGCGGGCAGCGTCGCGACGGGTGTCGCCGACGAGGTGCCGGTGCGCCGCACGTGGGATGCGCCCGTGCTGGGGGCCTTCGCCGTTCTCCTTGCGGCGACCGTCTGGGCGCTCGTCGCGACGAGCTGAGACGACCCGCATCACGGCTGTCGCCTCTCCTCGCCCGAGAGCCCGTCCTCGGTGGTGCGACCGCTCGGCGTCGTGATCGGCCCCACGGGCACATCGGACACGACACCCTGCGAGTCGACGACCGCGGCATCCGCCGGCAGTTCCTTCACGCGGCGGAAGACGATGCGCTTCTGCCGCGGGTCGAACGCGTCGCGCAGACCGTCGCCGACGAAGTTCACGAGGAGCGACAGCACCACGATGAACCCGGCGGGCCACCAGAACAGCCACGGACGCGTCTGGAAAGCCGACTCGTTCGAGCTGATGAGCGAGCCCAGCGACACCTCGGGCGACTTGATGCCGAACCCGAGGAACGACAGCGCCGTCTCCAGGATGATCGCGGCCGCGATGAGCAGCGTCGTCGAGACGATGATCACACCCATCGCGTTGGGCAGGATGTGCTTGAAGATGATCCGGAAGTCGGAGGCACCCGCCACGCGCGCCGCCTCGACGAACTCGCGTTCGCGGAGGCTGAGGAACTCGGCGCGCACGAGTCGCGCGATGCCGGTCCAGGCGACGAAGCCGAGGAAGAACGCCAGTGTCACGGGACCGAGCCCGCCCACTGCGGTTCCGACGACGGCGCCGATCACGATCACCGGGATCACGATCACGATGTCGGTGATGCGCATGAGGACGGCATCCACCCACCCGCGGTAGTACCCGGCGACGGCACCGACCACGACGCCGAGGAAGGCGCCCGTGAGGCCGATGATGAACATCACGTAGGACGAGTTGACGATGCCGCGCATCGTCATGGCGAAGTAGTCCTTGCCGACGTTGTTCTGGCCGAACGGGTGCTCGCCGAGCGACGGCGGCCAGAGGGTCAGCGTCGGCTTGCCGCCGCCGGTGATCGGATACAGCGTCGTGTAGTTCAGGTGCCACCAGCCGGGGATTCCGAAGACGCCGCTGGCCGACGCGGCGAACGCGATGAGCGCCACGAACAGGATCATGCTCACCAGCGCGGGCTTGTGCGACAGGAAGCGCTTCAGGATGAGGCGGCCCTGGCTCGTGCCCTTCTCGTCCTTTTGGAGGACGGTGGGGCCGCCGGCCTGGGGCTCTCCCGCGGATGCGGTGCTGGGATCGATGGGGATCGTCATCACTTGGCCCTCACTCTCGGGTCAAGCGCCGAATAACTGAGATCGGCGAGGAAGTTGAACGTGATCGCGAAGATGGCCACGACGATGAAGTACGCCATCACGGGATTCGGATCTCCCGCGTTGAGCCCCTGCGCGAACAGGGCGCCCATTCCGGAGAACGCGAAGATGCGCTCCGTGATGATCGCGCCACCGATGAGGCCTCCGACATCCGCCGCCACGATCGTGGTGATGGGGATGAGCGAGTTGCGGAAGGCGTGACGACCGACCACGGTGCGCTCGGGCAGACCCTTGGCGCGCGCCGTGCGGATGTAGTCCTGGTTCAGCGTCTCCAGCATGCCGCCGCGCGCGTAGCGCGTGTAGCCGGCGAACGAGATCAGCATGAGGCTGATCGTCGGCAGCAGGAGGTGCGTGAACGTGTCGATGCTGTGGATCCAGAAGTCGCCCTGGATGTTCGGCGTCTGCGAGCCGACCGTCGCGATGGGGCGTCCGTTGACACGGGGGTTGGTGAGGTAGTCGCTCCAGCGCTGCATGAACTGATCGAGGATGATCACGCCCATGCCCAGGGCGCCCGTCAGAGCGCCGATGCGCATCGCCTGACCCTTGTCGTGCTCGCCGAGGAACCATCCTGCGACCAGACCGACGGCGATCGCGGCGACGAACAGGAGCACGACACCCCACAGCTCGAGCGAAGGCAGCACCATCTGGAGCACGAAGTAGGCGACGATCAGCACGATCGCGGTCGCCCCGGCGGTGCGCCAGGCGAATCGCGCACGTGGACCTGCGGTGATGAGCACCATGGCGGCACCGAACGCGATGATCAGCAGCGGCGAGATGACCGGGCCGAGCGACGGGTCGAGGAACCACTCGGTCACCGACATGAAGTAGAGCATCGCGCCGGTGGTGATCAGCGACGCGGCGAAGGCCACGAGGCGCCGGTTGCGCGGACCCCCGATGACCGCCTGCCAGAAGAGACCGGAGACGACCGACAGGATGATGATCCAGGCCCAGGAGAACACCGGATCGCGCAGCCAGTTGTTGAAGCCGAGGGCGACGAAGACCTTCAGCAGAACACCCATGACGAACGAGGGAAGGGAGTAGAAGAAGAAGCTGGCGAACGTGAACGTGTAGTCCACGGCGCTGTACTGCCGCAGCGCAGAGACGATGCCCACGAGGATGCCGAGCACGATCGCGAAGATCGTGGAGGCCGTGACGAGCTGCAGCGTCGAACCGACGGCGCGGCCGAGCAGGATCGTGACGGGCTGGTTCTGGATCGTGACGCCCAGGTCGCAGCCGCCGAAGGGCACGACGCACTGGGCGGCTCCGATGAGCCAGTTGAACCAGCGGAGGACGACGGGCTGGTCGAGATCCAGCCAGTCGATGCGTTGGGCGATCAGCTGATCGCGGTTGGGGCTGTTCGACGCATACAGGTCGGAGAGCGGGTCGCGTGCCCACGCGACCAGGATGTACATGATGAACGACGCGGCGATCAGGATCAGCACCGATACGCCGATACGCCGAAGAACATACGAAAGCAAGGAGCGCAGCCCCCTTCGGAGAGTTGTGATCAAGGTACCAGCAGCGCGGGCGGGGGGTCAGGCCCGGCGCGGCACCTTCATGGACACCTCCCGTCGATCGGACGGGAGATGACACATGCCGGGGGCGACGGACCGTCGGGCCCGCCGCCCCCAGCTGTGTCGGATCAGACTCGGATCACTCCGAGACGGTCCACTCCCAGAAGTTCCAGAGCGGTCCGGTCTGGTTGCCCATGAACGTCACACCCTGCAGACGCGAGGTGTGAGCCTCGAGACCCGGGCCCTGGAAGAGCGGCAGGCCGTAGGCGTCCTTGAACAGCTCCGTGTCGGCCTCGATCGTGAGCTGGTCGATCTCGTCGAGGTCGAGCGTGACGGGGATCGTCGTGCCGATCTCGTCGACGCGGGCGTTCGCGTACTTGTTGAAGTTCGAGCCACCGTACGACGCGAAGATCTGCGGGATGGTGCCGTTGCCGACACCGGGGCTGATCCAGCCGAAGATGACGGCGTCGTAGATGTCCGAACCGAGCTGCGAGCCCCAGTCCTCACGACCCACATCCTCGATCACGAAGCCGGCCTCGGCAGCCGAGGCCTGGATGGCCTCGAACGCGGCGACGCGGTTCGGGTTGTTGATGTTGTACATCAGGCGGATGGTCGGGGTCGCACCGGCGAGGAGCTCCTTGGCGCCCTCGATGTCGACCTCGGCGTAGGCGTCGGAGCCGTTGGCGGCGACAGCCTCCTCGTAGGCGGGCTGTGCCGGGATGAACAGCTGCGAGTTGAGGACCTCTGCGTCGGCGACGACCGGCTTGATGAGCGTGTCGACGAGCTGCTGACGCGGGATGGTCTTCAGGAAGGCCTCACGCACGTTCTGGTCGGCGAAGGGGCCGGCGAACGTGAGGTCGAGGTGGTCGTAGGACAGCTGGCTGCCCTGGAGGACCTCGATGCCGTCGATGGCGTTGAGCGCCTCGAGCGTGTCACCCGACGCCTGCGGAACGATGAGGTCGACCTCTTCGTTCTGGAGGGCCGTGACCTGCGCCTGCGGGTCGCCGATGAAGCGGACGACGAGCGTGTCGAACTGCGGCTTGAGGTCACCCGTGTACTCGGGGTTGACCTTGAGCGTCATCGACTGCGTGGGCTCCCACGAGTCGATGATCCAGGCGCCGCTCGAGAGGAACAGCGACGGGTCGTCGGGAAGCGACGTCATGTCGAAGCCGGTGTTCCAGAAGTCCGCGGCGGCCTTGATGGTCGCGTTGGGCTCGACGGGGTTGTCGGCGTCGCCACGGGGCGTCTCGAGGATCGTGCTGATGAGCTCGTCGACCTCGACGCCGGCCTTGTCGGCCACGACGTGGACGGGCTGGTCGATGAGTCCGACGATGTTCCAGTCGACGAAGGGGGTGTCGTACGCGAGCGTCAGCGAGAGCTTGTCGTCGGCGACATCCTTGATCGTGGAGGTGTTGACACCCTCGGTGCTGCCCGCGTACTGGAAGTACTGCGTGCCCGAGACCACGGCGCCGTCGGCGTCGAACGTGGCGTCGTCGAAGACACCCGAGGTGGCGGCCCAGCCGAAGATCAGGTCGTCGGTGTCGATGGGATCGCCATCCGACCACTTGAGGCCCTCGTTGAGGGTGTACTTCACCTCGAGCGGGTCTTCGCTGACGATCTCGTACGTGCCGAACGAGGTGTCGGGGACGACCTCGTAGCTGTCGGACACGTAGTAGAAGCCACTGCGGGTGAGGTAGTTGACCTTCCCGTTGATGTCGAGGTTTCCGGTCGCGCTCGCCGAGTTGGTGCTCGTGAACTCGTTGGTCTCGGCGATCGTGATGGTCGCGTCGGCCACGGGGGCCTCGGTGGACTCGCCACCGCCGCCGGGGGCCGAGCAGGCTGCGAGTGCGAAGGCACCGATGACCAGGCCTGCACCTCCCGCGAGGGCGCGGGTGCGCCACGTCTTTTCAGACACTTTTCCTCCTGTGCAAGGGATGATTGTGGCCGCGCGGAACCTGAGGGAACGCTTGGCCACGGATAGGGAAACCATAAGTAACCGATGCGCGCTGGTCAAAACCGCGCGCCCAAACGTTACATACCCTTAACTCAAGCGCCCCCTCGTGTGGCATTCTGACAAGGTGAGCCCGGGTTCCTCTGCTGCCGACAGTATGAATCCCACTGATTCGACAAGACGCAGACGCCTCACATGGGAGATCTGCCTCGTCCTCGCCGTCTCGATAGGGCAGTCTGCGCTGTACTCGCTGCTGAGCCTCGTGCGCCGGCTTCTGGCCGCCGTGCCCCTCAGCCGGCAGCAGACGCAGCTCAATCCTTCTCAGTCCGAGCAGGCGGTGTGGGACGTCGTCTACCAGCTCCTCGACATCCTGTTCTCGCTCGCTCTCGTCGGGCTGGTGCTCTATCTGCTCTGGGATGCCGGAAAGAGCCCCTTCCGGCGGATCGGCCTCGACTTCTCCCGCTTCGGCCGCGACCTCGGCTTCGGCCTCACGATCGCGGCGGTCATCGGCATCCCGGGTCTCGGCCTCTATGCGATCGGCCGGGCGACCGGACTCACCGTGGCCGTCGTGGCGTCGCCGCTGGATGCCGCCTGGTACACGGTGCCCCTCCTCCTGCTGAGCGCGCTGCGGGCAGGCCTTCTCGAAGAGGTCGTGATGATCGGGTACCTGTTCACGCGGCTGCGCCAGCTCGGATGGGGGCCCTGGTCGATCATCCTGTCGGCTGCGGCGCTGCGCGGCGCGTACCACGCCTATCAGGGGGTCGGTCCGATCGTCGGCAACTTCGTGATGGGGATCGTGTTCGGCTGGGCGTATCAGCGATGGGGTCGGGTCATGCCGCTCGTGATCGCCCACACGGTGCTGGATGTCGTCGCCTTCGTCGGCTATCCGCTCGCCGCGTCGCTCTGGCCCGGCGTGTTCGGTCCGGTGCCCGGCCCGTCCCCCACCCCGACCCCGACGCCGTCGCCCTGATCCCGTGATCCTCTGATCCTCTCGCTGGGTTGCCCCCGCCGACGTCGGAAACCCCCGCCCGCGTCAGAAACCCCGCACAGCGAGGTGTCCCGAGCGCGGCGGGGTTTCCCGAAGAGCCGCGCTTCGTGTCGACGAGGCCGTTCCTCCCACGGGGAAGCCCCGGACGCTCTCTCCCCAGATCGAGCGGGCGGTCCCCTCCACTCAGCCCGCGACGCCAGCGTGAACGGATGCCGCCGACAGCCCAGGCCGATCGACCGACAAGCCTCCGCCCCAGCCCGGTCCCGCTCCACTTCACGCGACACGACGTCGGGTCGGGTCGTCGGTTGCGCGACGACTCCCGGCTCCATCGCGTGCGTCCGCATGTCTACACCGACGCAGCGGCGTATCGGAGACTCGCCCCTTGGGACCGCTATCTCACGCGCGTGCACGCAGCGCTCATGACGTTCCCGGATGCTGTGCTCTCTCACGAGTCCGCGGCAGCCGTCCTGGGTCTGCCCGTCTTCGGAGAGCCTCGTGACATCCATCTCTTCTCGGACCGCCGCGCTCGATCGAAACGCTTCGGCGATGTCCTGATCCACACGAGCCTGTCGTCGCGTCCGATCTGGGAGGTGGGCGGTGTCGTGGTCACCTCGCCGCTGGCCACGGTCGCAGACCTCGGACGAGTTCTCCCACCTGCGTTCGGACTGTCCGTGGCAGATGCGGCTCTCCGAGCTTTCGGAGTCGAGGCGAGAGATATCCGCGGTCTCGTAGACGGACAGCAGTGGCGTCGCGGCATCCTCACACTCCGATGGCTGCTCGATCGCGTCCGTCCCGAATCGGAATCCGTGGGCGAAACGGTCAGCCGCGTCGTCATCGAGTGGTGCGGATTCGAGCCTCCGGAGCTACAACTCGTCGTCAGATCGGAGGGCTACGAGGACAGAGTCGACTTCGCGTGGCCGCGCAGGGGCGTGCTCGCGGAGTCGGACGGGTATGGCAAGTACCTCCTCGACGCGGACGGCATGTTCTCCGCGCTGCGACGCGAGAAGGCACGGGAAGATCGCCTCCGGCGGTCGTGCCGTGCCTTCGCGCGATGGGACTGGGAGGACACGATGCGCGTGGCGCCCTTGGCCGCCCGCCTCAGCGCCGCAGGGGTGGTGAGGCGTCACCCTCGCAACGAGACCATGCTCGCGACGCTTCGAACCAACCCCCGCTCACTGCGGTCCGTCGAGAAACCCCCTTTCGCCTGAGAATCCCGGCAATGCGGGGTGTGCCGGGCGAAAGGGGGTTTATCGGTTACGGAAACACCGAGAGGGCGCGAGGGCGTAACGAGAACCGGCGGAACGAGGACCGCGGGCTAGGCGAACGCCTCGGGCGGCGGGCAGGCGCACACCAGGTTGCGGTCGCCGTAGGCCTGGTCGATGCGGCGCACGGGCGGCCAGTACTTGGTGCGCACGAGGGCGTGCACGGGGTAGACCGCGGTCGACCGCGAGTACGGGTGCTCCCACTCGCCCTCGATCACCGACGAGGCCGTGTGCGGCGCGTTGACGAGGGGATTGTCGTCAGCGGGCCACTCCCCCGCGGCGACGGCGTCGGCCTCGGCCTTGATCGCGATCATGGCCTCGATGAACCGCTCGATCTCGCCGAGGTCCTCGGACTCGGTCGGCTCGACCATGAGTGTGCCGGCGACAGGGAACGACATCGTCGGCGCATGGAAGCCGTAGTCGATGAGCCGCTTCGCGACGTCGTCGACCGTCACACCGGTGGCCTCTCGCAGCGGACGCAGGTCGAGGATGCATTCGTGCGCGACCAGGCCGCCCTCCCCGGCGTACAGCACCGGGAAGTGGTCCTGGAGGCGCACCGCGATGTAGTTCGCCGAGAGCACGGCCGCCGCCGTGGCATCCCGCAGCCCTTGGGCGCCCATCATGCGCACGTACGCCCACGAGATCGGGAGGATGGATGCCGAGCCCTGCGGAGCGCCGGAGATCGGCCCTCCGTCGAACACGAAGCCGCCCGCGTGGTCGCCGCGCTGGGAGAGCGGGTGCGACGGCAGGAACGGGGCCAGATGAGCCTTGGCGGCGACCGGGCCGACGCCGGGTCCTCCGCCGCCGTGCGGGATCGCGAACGTCTTGTGCAGGTTCAGGTGCGAGACGTCGCCGCCGAGGTCGCCGAACCGCGCGAAGCCGAGGAGGGCGTTGAGGTTGGCGCCGTCGACGTACACCTGGCCGCCCGCGTCGTGCACCGCCTGCGTGATCTCGAGCACCTCGTGCTCGTACACGCCGTGCGTCGACGGGTACGTGATCATCAGCGCCGAGAGCGCGTCGGCGTGCTGGGCGATCTTGGCGCGCAGGTCGTCGAGGTCGACGTTGCCGGCGTCATCGCAGGCCACCACGACGACCCGCATTCCGGCGAGCACGGCAGAGGCCGCGTTCGTGCCGTGCGCGGACGACGGGATGAGGCAGACGGTGCGCTGGGTGTCGCCGTTCGCGAGGTGATAGCCGCGGATGGCGAGGAGCCCCGCGAGCTCGCCCTGCGAGCCCGCGTTCGGCTGCAGCGACACGGCGTCGTAGCCCGTGACCTCGGCCAGCCACGTCTCGAGCTGCTCGATGAGGGCGAGATACCCGTGCACGTCGGCCTCGGGGGCGAACGGATGCACGCGCGAGAACTCCGGCCACGACACCGCCGCCATCTCGGTCGCCGCGTTGAGCTTCATCGTGCACGAGCCGAGGGGGATCATGCCGCGATCGAGCGCGTAGTCCCGGTCGGCGAGTGTCTTGAGGTACCGCATCATGGCGGTCTCGGAGTGGTGCGACGTGAAGACCGGATGCGTCAGGTACTCGTCTTCGCGGTGCAGCACCTCGGCGACGCCCCGCAGCGGCTCCGCGGAGTCCCACGGCAGATCGCGCACGTCGTGCTCGTCGGCGGCGGGAAGGCCGAACGCCCAGGCCACGACCGCGAGGTCGTCGGCGGTGGTCGTCTCATCGACAGAGATGCCGACCGTCGCGTCATCCACCCAGAACAGCTGGTAGCCCTTCGCGCGCGCACGTTCGATGACGCGCTGCGACGGCCCGGGGGTCACGACGCGGATCGTGTCGAAGAATGCCTCGTGGGTGACGTGGAGGTCGTACGACCGCAGACGCTCGGCCAGAGCATCCGCCTTCTTCGCGACGTCGGTGGCGATCGCCTTCAGCCCGTCAGGACCGTGGTAGACCGCGTACATCGCCGCCATGACGGCCAGCAGCACCTGCGCGGTGCAGATGTTCGAGGTCGCCTTCTCGCGGCGGATGTGCTGCTCGCGGGTCTGGAGCGCGAGGCGGTAGGCCGGGTGGCCGGCGGCATCCTGCGACACGCCCACGAGGCGTCCGGGGAGCTGGCGCTCGAGGCCGGCGCGCACGGCCATGTACCCGGCGTGCGGGCCGCCGAAGCCGAGCGGGACGCCGAAGCGCTGCGTCGTCCCCACGGCGACGTCGGCGCCCAGCGAGCCGGGCGAGCGCAGCAGGGTGAGGGCGAGGAGGTCGGCGGCCACGACGACGAGTCCGCCCTGGGCCTGGACTGCAGCGATGACCTCGGACGGGTCCCACACGCGGCCCGACGCCCCGGGGTACTGCACGAATGCGCCGAACACGTCGATGTCGGCGGGCGGCGGCGACATGTCGTACGGCGTGTAGTGCAGCTGGATACCGAGGGCCTCGGCGCGGTGCGCGAGAAGGGCCTTCGTCTGCGGCAGCGTGTCGGCATCCACGAGGAAGACGTTCGAGGTCGACTTCGACGCCCGGCGGGCCACGAGCATGCCCTCCACGACCGCGGTGGACTCGTCGAGCATCGACGCGTTCGCCGTGGCGAGTCCGGTGAGGTCGGTCACCATCGTCTGGAAGTTGATGAGCGCCTCGAGGCGGCCCTGCGAGATCTCGGGCTGGTAGGGCGTGTAGGCCGTGTACCAGGAGGGGTTCTCGAGCACGTTGCGCGCGATGACCGACGGCGTGAACGTGTCGTAGTAGCCGAGGCCGATCATGGGGCGCGCGGGCCGGTTCTGCGACGCGAGCACGCGCAGCTCGGCGAGGGCCTCGGCCTCCGATGCCGCAGGCGGGATCGAGGAGGTCTCGCGCGGGCGGACATGGATGGATGCCGGGACGGCGCGCTCGACGAGGGCGTCGACCGTGTCGTAGCCCAGGGCGTCGAGCATGACGCGCTGGGCGCGGGCATCCGTTCCGATGTGGCGCTGGACGAAGGGCGCCGCGGTCACGCGTCGTCGTCCGTGAGCGCGACGTACGCGGCGCGGTCGAGGAGCGCGTCGACCGCGGCCGGGTCGACCTTGATCTTCACGAGCCAGCCCGCACCGAAGGCATCCGAGTTGACCAGCGACGGGTCGGCCACGACGTCGTCGTTGATCTCGACGATCTCGCCGTCGAGGGGCGCGTAGAGCTCGCCGACCGACTTCGTCGACTCGATCTCGCCGCTCACCTGGTTCGCGGTGACCGCCGTGCCGACGCCCGGGAGGTCGACGTACACGACGTCGCCCAGCTTGTCGGCCGCGTAGTCGGTGATGCCGACGGTCGCGATCTCGCCCTCGAGGGCGACCCACTCGTGCTCGGCGGTGTACTTGAGGCTGTTCAGATCGGTCACTTCGCGTTCCTCTTGTAGAAGGGCAGGGTGGTCACGGTCGCGGGGATGCGGTTGCCGCGCACGTCGATGAAGAGTTCGGTTCCGGGCTCGGACGCCGACGGCGCCACGAAGGCCATCGCGACGGGGTGGCCGAGGGTCGGACTGAGCGCGCCGCTCGTGATCTCGCCGACCTGTTCGCCGTCGACGCTCAGCACCGCGTAGCCCGCCCGGCCGGCGCGGCGCCCGTCGGCCACCAGGGCGACGAGCACCGGAGCGTCGCTCGCGACGACGCTGGCCAGCGCGGAGCGTCCCACGAAGTCGGCTTCCTTCGTCTTGAGGGGCACGACGCGGCCGAGTCCGGCCTGCGCGGGGACGATGTCGAGCGAGAGCTCGTGGCCGTAGAGCGGCATGCCCGCCTCGAGGCGGAGCGTGTCGCGGGCGGCGAGACCCGCCGGCACGAGCCCGAACGGCTCGCCGGCCGCGCGGACCGCGTCCCAGAGCGCGCAGGCGTCGGCGGCGTCGACGCTCAGCTCGAAGCCGTCCTCGCCCGTGTACCCGGTGCGGCTGACCAGCACGGCACCGCCGCCGAAGCGCATGCCCATCGCGGTGTAGTACGGCAGGGAATCCAGCGTGTGCCCCATCGCGAGAGCGTCGTCGTGCACGAGCGACGTCGTCGCCTCGAGGATCTCCTGGGCGCGGGGCCCCTGCACGGCGATGAGGGCGGCGTCCGTCTCCGTCACCTGCGCGTTGAAGCCCTCGATCCGGTCCGCGAGCGCCGTGCGCACCGCATCGCGGTTGCCGGCGTTGGCGACGATGAGGAACTGATCGTCGGCGTTCCGCGTCACGATGAGGTCGTCGATGATGCCGCCGGTGGGTGCCAGGATCATCGTGTACTTGGCCTTGGACAGGGCGAGCTTGGTGGGGTCGAACGCGAGCGCGTAGGCGAGGAACGCCTCCCGCTCCTCCCCCGTGACCACGAACTGCGCCATGTGCGAGATGTCGAACAGACCGGCCGCGGTGCGCACCGCGTGGTGCTCGGCGAGGTCGGACGTGTAGCGCACCGGCATCGACCAGCCGCCGAAGTCGGTGAAGGACGCTCCGAGCGCGGCGTGGCGATCGTGCAGCGCCGTGACGCGCAGGGGCGCTGCGCCATCGATGGGTTCGGTCATGAGTTCTCCCGTTGCGGGCGTGCGGATGCCGGTCGGCACCCGAGGAACTCCCCCTCTGTCATGGGCCTGAGAGCTTCACCCGTGGACGGACGCGGGTCCGTGGCGGGGCTTTCACCGTCGGCGGATCCCCCGCCGGCGCGCGGGATCGCTTTTCAGAGTGGCCGGACGAGCACGGTACGCGGACCTGAGAGATTGGCGGGGAGGCTTGCTCCTTCGGTGCCCGTCATCGCTTCGCGAGAAGCGGATGCCGGGGCTCTCCCGCACACGTCATGCGGCCTGTATCGACTTGTCCGCACAGCATAGCGCGCGCGGGGCAGCGAAGACGCCGGTCGGCTAGGGCTTGCAGGCCCCGGTCGACACCGTCGGGCCGCTCGCCGACGACCCGGCGAGCGCCGGACGCAGCTCGTTCGTCGTCATTGCGTAGCCGCGCGACTGACCGTCGTCGCCGCGGGCGAACACCACGCCGGCCACCTGGCCGGCCTCGGTGAGCAGAGGACCCCCGGAGTTGCCCGGCAGCACGTCGGCCTGCAGCGAGTAGATCTCACGCGGTGCCGCCGACGCGCCGTCGATCCCCGGAACGGGCACGACGCCGACCGACAGCACGTGCGCGGGGGTGGAGGTGAACGGTCCGCCCAGCGGATAGCCCTGCACCACCGCAGCCGTGCCGGGCGCGAGCTGATCGATCTCGGTGAGGGGCGCCGCGGCGAGCCCGTCGACGGCGATGACGGCGAGGTCGTCGACCGGATCGAAGTAGACGATCCGCCCCTCGCGCGCTTCGCGCCCGGGCAGCTCCACGACGGGAAGATCCACTCCGGCGACGACGTGCGCGTTCGTGACCACGAGGTCGGGCGCCGCGACGAAGCCCGATCCGGTGAGGGCGACGCCGCACGCGTAGGCGGTTCCGCTGATGCGGGCGACGGATGCCGCGGCGGTCTGGAGCTCGGGATCGTCGAGGGCGACGGGCGGTGACGTGGGGGCGACCTCAGACCGCAGCAGCTCGCCGAGTCGTGGGAGGCCTTCGTCGACGACCGCCCCGCGCAGCTGGGCGAGGGCGGTGTCGACGGGCGGAGGTGTGAGCTCGTCGAGGAGTCCCAGGACGCGTGAGGAGGCGACCGCCGGTGCGAGGGCGGGCATTCCCGTGGCCGTCACGGTGGCCCCGACCATGAGCAGCACGAGAGCGGTGGCGACCGTGCTGAACACGCCGCCGAGGATCCGGTCGATCGTCTTGAGCTTGATGCGGTCGGCGCCGGAGCGCAGCGTCTCGCCGATGAGCGTGCCCAGTGCGGCGCCCACGATGACGACGACGACCGCTCCCGCAGCGAGCGCGATGCCGCGCCACGAGGCATCCGGGATCCAGGGGCCGGCGAGGGGGACGAGCCAGTACGCGGCGAGCGCACCTGCCACGAGGCCCGCGATCGTGCCGATGCTGGCGAGGAAGCCGCGGGCGATGCCGACGGCGAGCGCGACGACGAGTGCCGCGACGGCGATGACGTCGACCACCAGCATCCCGAGCTCCTCTCGCTCAGCGCCCCACTGTAGGCGACGTGGCTGAGTATCCACGGCGCCCGGCATTTGCCCTTCAGGTCAGATCGACTATAAGATCGACCCAAGGTTAAAGTCACAATGACACGAACAAGCACCCTTCCCGAGGCCGGCGGCGCACCGGCATCCGCCGACGACGTCACGCGCGTCGCCGTGTCGACGGTGATCTTCAGCCTGCGCCGGCCGACGGGGTCGGATCGACCCACGGTCGTGCTGCCACTCGTGCGACGCACGCGCGACCCGCACGAGGGCCAGTGGGCGCTCCCGGGCGGATGGCTCGACATCGCGGAGAGCCTGGATGCCGCCGCATCCCGCACCCTCGCCGAGACGACGGGGCTCGCGCCCAGCCATCTCGAGCAGCTGTACGCGTTCGGAGCCGTGGAACGCTCCCCCACCCGCGTGGTCTCGATCGTCTACTGGGCGCTCGTTCGCGAGGAGGACGCCTCCACGATGCTGACCGGCGCCGACGTCGACCTGGAGAACGTCGCGTGGTTCGAGGCGGGCGAGCTGCCCCCTCTCGCGTTCGACCACAACGAGATCGTCGAGTACGCCCTGTGGCGCTTGCGCAACAAGGTCGGCTACAGCCGCATCGCCCACGGCCTCCTCCCCGACGAGTTCACGCTCGCCGAGCTGCGCGAGGTCTACGAGGCGATCCTCGGGCGGCGTCTCGACCCTGCCAACTTCCGCCGGCAGGTCGAGAGCTCCGCGACCCTCATCCCGACCGACGACTTCCGCACGGGCAGCCATCGTCCCGCGCGCCTGTACCGCTACAACCGGGACGTCGAGCTCGCCGACCGCGGACCCGTCCGCGTGCACGGCGCGGACGACCCCGCTCGCTGACACCCGATCCACACCCCCGAGAAGAGAAGGCCATGCCCGCCGTCACCCTCACCCTCCAGCCCCGGCCGGTCGACCCGTCCGTCGACCACGAGATCCAGGCGATCGTCGCCGGCGCCTCCAACGCCGACACGTGCAACACCGACCTCGCGGCGGGCCCGTGGAACTTCGACAGCCGCCCCGGGTACGGGCCGGGCTCGTCGATGGGCGATGTCATCCCGACCGGCTCGCCGCGGCAGGGCGAGCTCCCGGCGGACTACCGGGAGGCGTCGGAGGACGAGCTGGCCGACCGCATCCGTGCGGCCAAGGCCGCCCTCGGCGACCGTGTCGTCGTGCTCGGCCACTTCTACCAGCGCGAGGAGGTCGTGCTCCACGCCGACTACGTGGGCGACTCGTTCCAGCTCGCGAACGCGGCGAAGGCGCATCCCGAGGCCGAGGCGATCGTCTTCTGCGGCGTGCACTTCATGGCAGAGACCGCCGACCTCCTGTCGAGGCCGGAGCAGGCCGTCATCCTCCCCAACCTCGCCGCCGGGTGCTCCATGGCCGACATGGCCGACATCGACCAGGTGGAGGAGTGCTGGGAGCAGCTGGAGGAGATCTTCGGCGACCTCGACGCCGTCGACGCCGACGGGCTCGTGCCGGTCGTCCCCGTGACCTACATGAACTCCTCCGCCGCGATCAAGGGCTTCGTCGGCCGCCACGGCGGGATCGTCTGCACGTCGTCGAACGCCCAGACCGTGCTGGAGTGGGCGTTCGCCCGCGGGCGCCGCGTGCTGTTCTTCCCCGACCAGCACCTGGGCCGCAACACCGCCAAGGCCATGGGGGTGCCGCTCGAGCAGATGCCGATGTGGAATCCGAACAAGCCGTTCGGCGGGTCCACCGCGGGAGAGCTCGAGGACTCGCGCGTCATCCTGTGGCACGGCTTCTGCTCCGTGCACCGCCGGTTCTCGGTCGACCAGATCGACAAGGCCCGCGCCGAGCACCCCGGCGTGCGCGTCATCGTGCACCCCGAGTGCCCGATGGCGGTGGTGGATGCCGCCGACGAGGCCGGGTCGACCGACTACATCCGCCGCGCCATCGAAGGCGCGACGGAGCCCACGACGTTCGCGATCGGCACCGAGGTCAACCTCGTGCAGCGTCTCGCGGCGGCCCACCCGCAGCACGAGATCTTCTGCCTCGATCCGGTCGTCTGCCCGTGCTCGACGATGTACCGCATCCACCCCGGGTATCTCGCGTGGGTCCTGGAGGGACTCGTCGCAGGACAGGTGCTCAACCGCATCACGGTGCCGGGCGACGTGGCCGAGCCCGCGCGCCTCGCACTCGAGCGGATGCTGGCGGCCAAGCCTCCGGCGGCGCCCTCGCTGACCCCGCCCGCTCCGGCGCCTGCCGACGGGACGGGGGCATGACCGTCCACGCCGTCGTCGTGGGGTCGGGGATCGCCGGCCTCACCGTCGCGCTGCACGCAGTCGAGCACGGCTGCCGTGTGACGCTCGTCACGAAGGACGTGCTCGAGCATGCGAACACGCGCTTCGCCCAGGGCGGGATCGCGGGCGTCATGTTCGACGACGACCGCACCGAAGACCACATCCACGACACGATCGTCGCGGGAGCCGGCCTGAGCGACCCCGAGGCCGTGCGCGTGCTCGCCGAGGAGGGGCCGTCGCGCATCCGCGAGCTCGTGTCGCTCGGCGTCGCGTTCGACCGCGGGGCCGACGGCGCGTACGTGAAGGGCCTCGAAGCCGCGCACTCGTATCCCCGCATCCTGCACTCCGGCGGCGATGCGACCGGCACCGCGATCGAGAAGGCCCTCGTCGCACGGCTGCGGGCGAGCGATGTGCGGGTCGTCGAGCACGCGTTCCTCGTCGATCTCCTCGTGCGTGACGACCGGGTCGCGGGCGTCGACCTGCTCGTCGGCGATGCGGAATCGACTCCGGGCAGGCGCGAGACGCTCGAGGCCGAGGCGGTCGTGCTCGCGACCGGCGGCGCGGGCGAGCTCTACGCCTACACGACCAATCCTCCGGTGGCGACCGGCGACGGCATCGCGGCGGCTCTCCGCGCCGGCGTCGACGTGACCGATCTGGAGTTCTTCCAGTTCCACCCCACGATCATCGCGCGCGGCGACGCGTTTCTCGTGTCCGAAGCCGTCCGCGGCGAAGGGGCGACCCTCCTCGACGAGAACGGGCACCGCTTCGCCCTCGATGTGCATCCCGACGGCGAGCTCGCCCCACGAGACGTCGTGGCCCGGGCGATCGCCGATGCGATGGAACAGCAGGACGGACGCCCCGTCTTCCTCGATGCGACGCACCTGCGGTCCACCGAGGCCGAGACGCGCGCGTTCCTCGCCGAGCGCTTCCCGACGATCGACGCGGCGGTGCGCGCACGCGGGCTGGACTGGGCGCGCGAGCCGATCCCGGTCGCACCGGCCGCCCACTATCTGATGGGCGGCGTGACGACCGACCTCCACGGACGCACCACGCTCCCCGGCCTGTACGCCGTGGGCGAGGTGGCGCGCACCGGCGTGCACGGCGCCAACCGGCTCGCCTCCAACTCGCTGCTCGAGGGCGCGGTGTTCGGCGCGCGCGCGGGCGACGCGATCGCGGCGGATGCTGCCGCCGCGACCTGGGCCGGACCGACCGTTCGTTCGCCCCGAACGGCGGCCTCGACAGTCGGCTCGACAGGGGACGAGGACGCCCCCGCGTTCTCACGGAAAGCGCTCCAACGGCTGATGTGGGAGCACGCCGGCCTCGTCCGCGACGAATCCGGCTTGCGGCGCGCGGCATCCGTCCTCGCGACGTGGCGTCTCTCGATCGCCGCGCCGCGGACCGAGGCGGAGTTCGAGGACCACAACCTCCTCGACGTCGGTCAGGCCCTGGTCGCCGCCGCTCTCGCGCGCCCGGATTCGGTCGGTGCGCACTTCCGACGCGATGCCGGGGCCCTCGCGGCCGCGCCCGTCGACGTCGCGATGGGAGTCCGCTGATGCTGACGCAAGCCCACATCGACCGTGTCGTCGCGGCGGCCCTCGAAGAGGACGCCCCGTGGGGCGACGTGACGAGCGAGTACCTGATCCCCGAAGACGCCCGGGCCACTGCCGACCTGACCGCGCGCGAGTCCGGGGTGTTCAGTGGCGGCGAGGTGTTCGCCGCCGCGTTCCGCCTGACGGACCCCACCGTGGAGGTGCGGCTGCTCGTCGACGACGGCGAGTTCTTCGAGCGCGGCGCCGTGCTCGCGACCGTGCACGGACCCGCCCGGTCGGTGCTGACCGCCGAGCGGATCGGCCTCAACTTCGCCCAGCGGATGTCGGGCACGGCGACGCTGACGGCGCTGTACGTCGCCGAGGTCGCGCACACCACGGCGCGGATCGTCGACACCCGCAAGACGACACCCGGACTGCGTCAGTTCGAGCGCCACGCCGTGCGCAACGGCGGCGGTCACAACCACCGCTTCTCGCTGTCGGACGCCGTCATGGCCAAGGACAACCACTTGGCCGTGCTCGCGGAGAAGCACGCGTCGGTCACGGCGGCGCTCACGGCGGCCCTGAGCCGCCTCCCCCACACGACGCACGTCGAGGTGGAGGTGGATCGGCTCGAGCAGATCGAGCCGGTGCTCGCCGCCGGGCTGGGGGCGCGCGGCATCGGCACGATCATGCTGGACAACTTCTCCCTCGAGGATCTGCGGGCCGGCGTCGCGCTGATCGACGGACGCGTGACGGTCGAGGCATCCGGGGGCGTGTCGCTCGAGACGGTGCGCGCGATCGCCGAGACCGGCGTCGACGTCATCTCGGTGGGTGCCCTCACCCACTCCGCGCGCGCGCTCGACCTCGGTCTCGACGTGCGCATCCGCACGGATGGCTGACGTGCTCTACCTCGACAACGCCGCGACGACCCCGGTGCGCCCGGAGGTGCTCGAGGCGATGATGCCGTTCCTCACCCGCTGGTTCGGCAATCCGTCGAGCCACCACACCGTCGGCGAGGCGGCCGCCGACGCCCTCGCCGACGCCCGGGCGCGCGTCGCCCGCGCCCTCGGGATGCGCGCCGGCGACGTCGTTTTCACGTCGGGCGGCACCGAGGCCAACAATCTCGCGGTCAAGGGCATCGCGATCGCGGCGACCGGGCGCCGGCACGTCGTGACGACCGCGATCGAGCACGAATCGATCCTCGAGTCCGTCGACCACCTCCGCCGCATCCACGGCTTCGATGCGACGATGGCCGCCGTGACCTCGACCGCACGGGTGACTCCGGATGCCGTCGCCGATGCGCTGCGCGACGACACGGCGCTCGTGAGCATCGGCTACGCGAACAACGAGGTGGGCACGGTGCAGGACGTCGCGGGCATAGCCGCCGTCGCCCGCGAGCGGGGGGTTCCCCTGCACGTGGACGCCGTGCAGGCCGCGGGCTGGCTTCCGCTCGACACCGTCGGCGCCGACGCGATCTCGATCGCCGGCCACAAGCTCGGCACCCCGAAGGGCGTCGGCGCCCTGGCGGTGCGGGGACGCATCCCTCTCGAGCCCCTCCTCCACGGCGGCGGGCAGGAACGCGGACGCCGCAGCGGCACGGAGGACGTCGCCGGGGCGGTCGGGCTCGCGGTCGCCCTCGAGCTGGCCGAATCTGAACGCCTCGACGACGCGGCCCGACTGGCGGCGCTGCGGGATGCCTTCACCGCGCGCGTGCTCTCACTCGTGCCGAGTGCGCGCATGACCGGCGATCCGCGTCACCGCCTTCCCGCCACGGCCTCGTTCACCTTCGCCGGCACGAGCGGCGAGGCCGTGCTGCTCGAGCTCGAGCGACGCGGGATCGTGTCGTCGAGCGGATCGGCGTGCGCGGCCGGAAGCGACGAGCCCTCGCACGTGCTGCTCGCGATGGGCGTCTCGCCGGAGGTCGCCCAGACCGCCGTGCGCTTCACTTTCCCGCACAAGATGCAGGGCTCACCCGACGCGATCGCCGACGCCGTCGCGGCATCCGTCGCCGCCGTCAGCGGCTGAGCGTCCGCCGACCTCCGGCATCCGCTCTGCCAGTACGATCGGGCACGTGCCTCCCGCCGCGATCACCCTCATCGTGCCCGGCTTCGACGTCGCCGCCTACGCCGAAGAGGCGATCGACTCGCTCCGCCGACAGACGCGCGGCGACTGGACGGCCGTCCTGATCGACGACGCCTCGACGGATGCGACGGGTCGACTGTTCGACGCCGCCGCCGCGCGCGATGAGCGGTTCCGCGTCGTCCACCACGCCTCCCGCCGCGGTCTCGGGGCCGCGCGCAACGCCGGCCTGGACGCCGTCGACACGCCGTATCTCGGATTCCTCGACGCCGACGACATCCTCACGGACCGCGCGCTCGAGAGCCTCCTCGGCACCCTCGAGGAGACGGGGAGCGACTTCGTGGTCGGAGCCTATGTGCGACTCAAGCCCGACGCGGGCGGGGCGTATTCGCCCGGCGTCGTGCAGCCATGGGTCGCGGCGGCGACCGCCCCCGCGCAGCGCGGCACCACCATCGAGGCGCACCCGGAGGCATCCGGCAACATCGTCGCGTGGTCCAAGGTCGCCCGCACCGACTTCTGGCGCCGCGCGGGTCTCCGCTTCCCCGAGGGCAAGCTGTACGAGGACCAGATCGTCGCCGCACGGATGTATGCGCAGTCGCGCCGCTTCGACACGGTCCCCGACGTGATCGTGCACTGGCGCGAGCGCGCGGACGGCTCGTCGATCACGCAGGGCAAGGGCACCGTGCCCGTTCTGCACGACTACCTCGAGGCCATGACCGGCGGCATCGCCGTGTTCGAGGCATCGGGTCATCGCTCCGCCGTGCGCGCGCGAGTGCGACTGATTCAGGACATGGACCTGCCTCCGCTCGTCGAGATCGCCCGCACGCATCCGGATGACGCCTACCGTCGCGCTCTCGGAGCGTTCGCCCGCGACCTCGGCTCGCGCGCCGCCGACGTCACGCCGTCCGCTGCGGCCTCCGCCGCGGCGCTGTGGTGAGACGGTCAGGCCCGCGGATCGTCGGAGCCGGGCTGCGGCACGTACGCGCCGTCGTCGCCTGAGTTCGGCCATCCGCGCTCGATGGCGGGCGCGTCGTCGACCAGCAGCGAGGCAGCGGCCGCCCCGTCGGAGTCGGACGGAGCCCGATCGGCGCGTCGCTCGGGCAGCGCCGCAGGCGGATCGGCCTCCTCCGTCTCCAGGATCCGTGACGCCGCGAGCTGCTGCGCCGCGAGCTCCGAGTACAGTCCGCCCTGCGCGAGCAGCGACGCATGCGTCCCCGATTCGACGACGCGTCCGGCCTCGACGACGTGGATGACATCGGCGCCGATCACGGTCGACAGTCGATGCGCGATCGACAGGGTCGTTCTGCCCCGGGCCGCGGCATCCAGCGCCTCCTGCACCACGCGCTCCGACACGGTGTCGAGAGCGGACGTCGCCTCGTCGAGCAGCAGCACGGGCGGGTCCTTCAGCAGCACGCGCGCGATCGCGATGCGCTGCTTCTCCCCGCCCGAGAGGCGGTAGCCGCGCTCGCCCACGACGGTGTCGTAGCCCTCTTCGAACCCCGTGATGATGTGGTGGATGTTGGCGGCCGTGCACGCGGCCTCGAGCTCGGCCTGCGTGGCGTCGGGCTTGGCGTACATCAGGTTGTCGCGGATGGTCGCATGGAAGAGGTACGTCTCCTGCGAGACGATGCCGACCTGGTCGATGATCGACTCCTGCGTCAGCCGGCGCACGTCTTCTCCGGCGAACAGCACGGCTCCGCCGGTCGCCTCGTACAGGCGCGGGGCCAGGTACAGGATCGTCGTCTTCCCGGCGCCGGAGGGGCCGACGAACGCGACGTGCTGACCCGGTTCGGCCGTGAACGACACGCCCTGGAGGGTGGGGCGGGCGTCGGGCGCGGCATCCGGATAGGCGAACCGCACGTCGCGGAACTCGATGCGCCCGAGGGGCCCGGGTGCGGCGGCCGCCGACACGGCATCGGGGGCGTCGCGGATCGCCGGCACGAGATCGAGGTACTCGAAGATGCGCGCGAACAGCGCTCCGGATGTCTGGATGTCGAGCGCCACCCGCATGAGACCCATCAGCGGCTGCAGCAGCCTCGCCTGCACGGTCGTGAACGCGACGACGGTGCCGGCGGTGATCGTGTCGACGCCGCCGGAGATGAGATAGCCCGACACGAGATAGATGACCGCCGGCACGCTGGCCATCAGCACCTGCACCACCGCGAAGAAGCCCTGGCCGCTCATGGCGCGCCGCACCTGCAGACGCACCTGGTTCGCGTTCTCGGCGCGGTACCGACCCGACTCGGTGCGCTGTCGGTTGAAGGCCTTGGACAGGAGGATGCCGCTCACCGACAGCGTCTCCTGCGTGATCGACGTCAGCTCCGAGAGCGATTCCTGCGTCTCGCCCGCGATGCGCGCGCGCACCTGCCCGACGCGCCGCTGCACGACGATGAGGATCGGCATCATGACGACCGCGATGATCGTGAGCCGCCAGTCGATGAGGATCATCGCCACGAGCGACGCGATGACCGTGACGACGTTGCCCAGGATGCTCGTCACCGTGCTGGTGAGCACCCCCGACACCCCGCCGACGTCGTTCTGCAGGCGCGACTGGATGACGCCGGTCTTGGTGCGGGTGAAGAAGCCGAGCTCCATCGCCTGCAGGTGCTCGAAGAGCTTCACGCGGAGGTCGCCGGTGACGCTGTTGCCGACCGTCGACGTGAGCCACGTCTGCACGACCCCGAGGGCGGCGGAGAACAGGAACAGGCCGATCATGATCAGCACGAGCCGCAGCAGCAGGCCGAGGTCGACGCCCGACCCGTCGGTGGGGAAGAGCGCATCGTCGAAGATCCGCTGCACGAGCAGCGGCGGGATGACGGCGATGGCCGCACCGACGACGACGATGACGCCCGTCGCGATGATGCGGCCGAGGTAGGGGCGGAAGAGCGCGACGATGCGGGAGCCCATCCGATCGATGCGCGGGGCGTCGGCGTTGAGCCGTCGCTGGGCCGCTTCATCGACCGGGCGTCCGCCGCCGACGCCGCGTCCGCCCATGCCGCCCATGCTCATCACGCCAGCCTAGTTTCCGGTGTCGACACCGCGGCTATGGTTGACCCATGACCACGAACGACTCCCCCGCCACCCCCGACGGTGCCGATCTCGCCGCCCTGCGCGAGACGATCGACGAGCTGAAGTCGAAGACGACCGAAGAGCTCATCGAGCCGCTTCCGAAGGACATCGAGGAGAACGAGCCCACTCCCGAGGTCACCGACGCGATCGGATCCGAGAAGTGGGACGAGCCCGCCGACGAGGAGCGCACCGAGGTCTGACGGCGGCTCAGCCCAGTCCGGTCACGAGGTTGATCACCGTCGCCAGGATGACGGCGCCGAACAGGTAGGCCAGAAGCGTCTGGGCGATCACGACCCGGCGGATCTCGTTACGTGACACGTTCGTGTCGGCGACCTGGTACGTCATGCCGAGCCCGACGGAGAAGTACGCGAAATCGGTGTACATCGGCGGCTCCTGCTGATTGAAGCCGATGCCCCCCACGGGATCGCGGTAGTACAGGTGCGCGTAGCGCAGCATGTAGTCGACCTGGATCAGCGCCCACGACGCGGCGACCGCGACGACGGCGATCGCGGCCAGCAGGAACGACTGCGCCAGACTCACGTTCCGCGTCTGGACGAGGACGACGGCGACGGCGCCGAGGCTGGCCACGCTGCCCGCCACCGCGATGACGCGCGCGATGCGCCGCCCCGGATCCTCCCGCGTGGCATGATCGCGCGTCTGGTCGGCGTCCATCGGCCAGGTCAGCACCAGGATCCAGGCCACGCTCACGATCGCGACCACCGACCAGCCCGCCAGGAGAGCCGCCGCGAGCCCGAGGAACGGCCCCACCACGAGGCCGCCGGCGATGCCGGCGGCGAGCGACACGACGCTGCGTGCGAGCACCGCCGATCGCCGTCCGGACATATTCTGAATGTTCGCACGGAATCGGGGAATGCCGTGTCCGACCCGGCGGTTATCGTTTGTCGTGCCGTGGGGTGCGGCTTTCCGCGACCCTTCCGCTCTTCGCGCCGTCTGCGCACACCATCACGAGCCTCGCCAGAGCAAGACGTCTGAGCAGTGAGGAGACGCCCCATGGCCGCCACCGAGACCACGATGCCGGGCCCAGCCCGCACGACCGCCCCTCAGGGCCACACCCTCCGTCCCGAAGAGAACCGGGTCATCTGGCTGCTCCTCGCGGCCGCGTTCGTCGCGATCCTGAACGAGACCACGATGGGCGTGGCGATCCCCCACCTCATCGGAGATCTCGGCATCACCGCCGTCGACGCCCAGTGGCTCACGACGGCGTTCATGCTCACGATGGCCGTCGTCATCCCCATCACGGGGTTCCTGCTGCGTCGGTTCACGACCCGCGCGATGTTCATCGCCGCGATGAGCCTGTTCTCGCTCGGCACGCTCGTCGCCCTCCTCGCGCCCGGATTCCCGGTGCTCGTCGTCGCCCGCGTCGTGCAGGCATCCGGCACCGCCATCATGATGCCGCTGCTCATGACCACGATCATGACGATCGTGCCGCCGCACGCCCGCGGCCGCATGATGGGCCGCGTCTCCATCGTGATGTCGCTCGCTCCGGCGATCGGCCCCACCCTGTCGGGCGCTCTGCTCGATACGCTCGGATGGCGCTGGATCTTCGGCATCGTCCTCCCGATCGCGCTCGTGGCCCTCGCGGTCGGCGCGAAGTGGATCCACAACCTCGGTGAGACCACGCGCGCGCGGATCGACGTGCTCTCGGTGATCCTGTCCGCGTTCGGTTTCGGCGGCATCGTCTACGGCCTCAGCCAGATCGGCGGCGCGGCGAGCCACGGCGGCGGAGCAGCGGATGCCTCGGCCGCCGCGACCTCGACGATGACGCTGTGGATCGCACTCGGCGTGGGCGCCGTGTCGCTGGGACTCTTCCTGTGGCGGCAGGTGCGCCTGCAGCGCAGCGACGACGCCCTGCTCGATCTGCGGGTCTTCCACTCGGCGAACTTCTCGCTCTCGATCGCGCAGATGGCCCTGCTGTCGATGGCGTTCTTCGGCGTCATCACGGTCCTGCCGCTCTACATGCAGAGCGTGCTCGGCATCTCGCCGCTCGAGACCGGTCTCGCCGTGCTCCCCGGTTCGCTCCTGATGGGTCTGCTCGGCCCGTTCATCGGCCGCATCTACGACGCCCGCGGGGCTCGCGTGCTGCTCGTCCCGGGCGCGATCATCGCGGTGGGGATGCTGTGGTTCTACACGACGTTCACAGAGACCACGCCGCTGTGGACGCTCATCGCGGGCCAGACCGTGCTCTCGCTCGGACTCGCGCTGTCGTTCACCCCGCTGTTCACGGCCTCCCTCGGCTCGCTGCAGCCGAAGTTCTACTCCTACGGGTCGGCGATCCTCGGCACGGTCCAGCAGGTCGCGGGTGCGGCGGGCATCGCGGTGCTCATCGCGGTGATGTCGGGCGTCTCCGCCTCGGCTGCCGCCGACGGGGCATCCGCCGCCGTCGCTGGTGCGGCGGGCGCGCACGCCGCATTCCTGCTCGCTGCGATCATCTCGATACCGCTGCTGATCGGCGCATTCCTCATCCGCAAGCCGGACGACGCGGAGTACGCGGGGCCGCCCGCGCACTGATCGTATATCAGGCAGTGCCCTTCCGAACTCGGTGTCGGAGGGGCACTGTTGTCTGTGGTGCCCGACAGACCCGGAGGCAGCATGATCATCTCGACACCCGAGCCCGCCACCGCCGGAGGCTATGTCGCCGAGAAGTACCGCGAGGATCTCGACGACGACGGCTTCGTCTTCACCCACACGCGCGCGATGGTGGTCAATCCCGAGGCTCTCGACGCATTCGAGGCCCTGCTCGGCGCGGTCATCCCGTCGATCGGCGTGCGCACGTACGAGCTGGCGACCCTCGCCGCGGCGGCCGCGGTGAAGTCGCCGCACTGTCTGATGGCCCACGGGCGCAAGGCGCTGCGCGCGGGCGCCTTCGACGAAGACGAACTCGAACGCGTCGCCCGCGACTTCGAGCAGGCGGAGCTGAGCGAAGCCGACCTCGCCGTCATGAGGTACGCCACACGACTGTCCACGGATGCCGACGCCATGACCGACCGCGACAGTCAGTCGCTGCGCGACGTCGGCTTCACCGATCGCCAGATCGTGGACATCACCCTGGCGGCCGCGGCGCGCAACTACTTCAGTCGCGCTCTGCAGGCCCTCGCCGTGCCGGTCGAGGAGATGGCGGGGCTGAGTCCGCGGCTGACGGACGCCCTCCTGTCGCCGCTGTCGCGCTGACCCGTCCGCTGTCGCTCAGTGGTGGATGAGCGACTTCAGCATGATCAGGATGCCGCCGAACGCCGCCGTGATCAGGGCGCTCGTGAGCCGCACCCAGAAACGCCCGTCCCACCGCGCGACGGCGAACCAGCCGAGCAGACCGAGGATCACCGTGTCGACGACGAGCGCGGTCCAGATCGCCAGCTCATCGTCGATGACGCGGCTCACACCGAGCAGCAGGATCACGAGCGGCACGACGGAGACGAGGAGCATGCCCTCGGAGTGATGGATGGCGGCCGAGAAGCTGGCCCTGAGGTCGCCGCGGTGCGTGCGGGCGAGACCGGCGATCGTGCCGGCGTAGACGTGCGCGGCGAAGAAGACGATGACCGTCACGACGACGGTCAGGAGCGCATTCGCCGAGGTGCCGGTCAGGCTGTTGCTGACGACGATCATCCCCGACACGAGGATCAGCCCGTAGACGGATTCCTCGGAGATGAGAACGCGGCCCAGTCGGGCGAGCCGGCCGGCAGCGGGATCGGGCATCGAGGGGGTGCTCAGTCGGTGCTGCAGCACCCGCCGCCGCAGCACGACGCACCCTCGTCGAGCGCGACGAGGAGGTTCTTGTCATCGCCCGCCTGAGGCAGGGTCTGCAGCGGCTGGAGCGAGGGGGTCGGGAGGTTCGACGTGGCCATGACCCGATCCTATCCCTGCCCTCGTGCCGCGTAGGCGATCACCCGGCCCGACGCAAGCCCCTGCGGCCCGCGCCCGGCGGCGCGTACCGTCGAGGTCACGGCATCCGCCGACCGCAAGGGAGCAGACCATGGAACGCGATCTCGAGAACTCTTCCGACGCCGAACGCGACGAGGCGGAGACCAAGCCCGGCGGACTCGGCCAGGACGGCACGATCCCGGCCCACCCCGACGGCGTCGCCGCGGGCCACACCGGTGTGCAGTCCACCTTCGAGCCCGAAGAGGACGAGGACGCCTGAGATAGTCCGCCGAGCGGAGCGCTACAGCAGCGCTCCCCCGGTCTGACACGTCGGGCAGTACTGCGCCGTCGTGCTCGCGAACCGGACGTCGCGGACCTCGTCGCCGCACACGGGGCAGGGCTCGCCGGTACGTCCGTGCACGCGCATCGCCGCGACCTTCGCTGCCTTGAGCTCCGCGATCGGGATGCCCCGCCGCGCCGCGATCGCACCGCGGACGGTGAGGAGCATGGCGTCGAAGACGCCGTCGAGAGCAGCGCCGTCGAGCGCGGCGGCGAGTGCGACGGGTGAGGTCCTCGCCGCATGGAGGATCTCGTCGGAGTAGGCGTTGCCGATGCCGGCGAGCGAGCTCTGCTCCTGCAGGATCGCTTTGATCTGCTTCCGGCGGCCGCGGGTGACCGAGTCGAAGTCGTCGCGGGTGAACGACTCATCGGCGGGATCCGGGCCGAGCGCCGCGACGGCGGGCACGTCGAGCGGATCGTCGACCACGAAGAGGCCGAGCGAGACCCAGTCTCCGGCATCCGTCCACGCGATCTCGCCGCCGTCGTCGAACGTGAGAACGGCGAGTGCGGGTGGAGCGTCGGCGGGCGCGTCGACGTGCTCGTCGCTCCACCGGGCCCACCCGTGCCGGCCGAGCGAGATCACCAGGTATCCGCTCGAGAGCTCGACCGCGATGTGTTTTCCGCAGCGGCGCACACCGCGCACGCGCTCGCCCACGATCGACGTGAGCGGCCGCTGGCGCGTCTTCAGCGCGCGGAATTCGATGAGGTCGGCGCCGACGATCTCCCTCCCGGAGATCCGCTCGGCGAGGAACTCGGCCTGGACCTGCACCTCGGGCGACTCGGGCATGCGCCCATCCTCGCACCGGGTGCCGACACGCGTCAGCCGTCGGCGAGGTCCCACAGCCGATAGCTCATCACCGTGTTCGGCGCCATCGGGATTTCGGGGTCGTCGCCGAGGTAGGTCGTCTCGGAGCCTACGATGCGCCCCGTGTCGAGCGACACGAGCAGCATCTCCTCGTGCAGACCTGCGGACGTCACGGCGCTGAGCGCGAACACGTCTCGTCCGCCGCGATCCTGGGTCACGCCTCGGAGCTCGATCCCGGGATAGTCCCGGAGGGCCTCGAGGATGTTCGCCTCCTGCGCATCCGTCAACGTCCACCAGGCTTTGAGGTCGCCGACGGCCCGGAGCACCGCAGACGGATCCTCGCCTGCGACGGTGTAGGCCTCGCGCAGATAGGTCCGATAGAAGTCCGCGCTGTCGCCCGCGACCATCCAGGGAGGAGGCTCGCCGTCGACGACGAAGTCCGATGCCGGGAAGTCGTCGTCGCGCAGCACCGTGCCCGCCGGTGAGAGGTCGGCGCGCACGGGCAGCTCGCTGCCGTCGACGGCGGGGGTGTAGGCGCGCCCGGCCGTCACGCGCAGGTTCGCGGAGAAGTCCTCGTTCCACGTCCACGTCTCGACCTCGGGTGAGATCACCGCACCCGCATCCGGTCCGTCCATCTGCACGTGGGCGTACCACGCCACCGTCACGGCTCGGCGTTCGGGGGTCGCGGGTCCGGATCCGTCGGCGAGCTGCTCCTGGGCGCGCGTGACCTGCTCGGCGACCGTGAGTCCGGATGCCGCGAGCTGCAGCGGGCGGAGCGCGTCGGCAGCCGCCGGAGAAGTCGCGGAGAAGGGAGCGACCACCAGCACGACGAGGAGGGCGACGACGGCGGCCGCCAGCACAGGGACCGACACGGAGACCGCGAACCGCCGGCGCCGACGCTGCGGTCGCTCGGCCAGCAGTGCGCGCAGTCGCGCTTCGGCCCGTGCATCCAGGGCGGTGTCCCGCGTGGGATAGGGGCTCGATGCCGCCAGCAGGCGATCGAGCTCGGCATCCGTCATCCGCTCGTCAGGCACGGGTCATCGCCTCCTCCCACGTCGTCGCGTCGCGATCCCGCGGCCATGCGTCGCGGATCGCCTTCTTCGCACGGCTGATGCGCTTCCAGACGGCCTGCTCGGAGCATCCGAGCACGACTCCGGCGTCGGCGGCGCCGAGTCCGTCCCAGTAGGTCAGCTGGAGCACGTCGCGATAGCCCCGCGGCAGGGAGTGCAGGATGCCCCGGAGCGTGTCGACCTCCGGATCCTCGGCGGCCGGGGGGCCGATCACCTCGGTGTCGCGCAGCGCCCGGCGCTCGCGCTCTCGGCGGCGCACTTCCGCCTTGACGAGGTTCTCCGCCGTGCGGAACAGCCACCCGACGGGATGCGGATGCCGCTCCGGGAGCTTCCTCAGGGCCAGCTCGAACGTCGACGCGGTGATGTCCTCCGCGCCGAAGCCGCCCAGTCGTCGATCCACGTACCTCAGAACCCCCGCGTACTGCTCGCGGTAGAGCGCTTCGAATCCGGAATGCATGACCGGCCCATGATCTCACGCGTCCGCGCCGCGTCCGCTCGAGCGTCCACCGCATCCCCTCGGCCCCTGTGCCTTCACGAACAGATGCGTGTCGTGCGTGGATCCTGACATCGGATGTCAGGATCCGCCGATCGCCGACATCGAAGGGCAGAGGCATCCGATCGGAAGGTACCCCCATGAGCGAGCAGGCCGTCACCCCCAGCGATGTCGTGCTGCCCCCCACACATCCGATCGACATGAGCGCTCTGATCGCCGCTGCGCTGTCCGAGGACCCGCGGACGTGACCTCGACGGGCGCCGACGACTGGTCGGCGGGCGACCTCGCCTACCAGCAGCCGCAGTGCGCGCTGTGCGGTGTCGTGATGCGCGACATCCCCGGCGGCTGGCGGTGCCCGTCGTGCCACGTCGGCTTCATGATCACGTTCGCACCCGACGGCGCGTCGACGCTCTCACGCCTGGGAGCGCGCGACCTTCCGCTGCGACGCCGCGCCTGACCGTAGCACTCGAGGGGCGGATCGGCGCAGGATCCAAACCGATACGGCCGCGGTGCCGAATCACCGTCATGAGTGGTCCGTCGAACCCGAATCTCGCCGATCGCATCGCAGCGGTCTTCACGCCTGGGGCGTGGCGAGCAGCTCCGCGGCGCCGCCACTCGTTCATTCCCGCTGTCGCCCCCAGTTCCTTCACGAACCGGCCGCGACCGCTGCACGAATGACCGCGCACGCCGGAAGGAATCCCGTCATGGAAGATCACACCCTCGCGCGTCGAGGTCGCCGCGCAGCTCTCGGCATCGTCGCGGCTGCGGTCGTGGCGCTGGGCGCGCTCGTCGCCGCTCCGGCCACCGCCGCTCCCGGCGATCCGGTCGGCTGGCTCCGCCTCGGTCACCTGTCCCCCGACACGAAGTCGGTCGACGTCCGCGTCTCGGCGCGGGGCAGCGCGACTCCGATCATCGAACTCACCGACGTCAGCTACGGCGACGTCTCCACGTACTCGGAGCTGCCGCCCGGCTCCTACTCGGTGAGCATGGTGCCCGCGGGCTCGAGTCGCACGACGGCTCCCGCGATCTCGGCATCCGTCCGCGTCTCGGGCGACACGGCCACCACCGTGGCCGCCTACGGCCCCTCCAAGGACCTCCAGGTCAAGGCGTTCACCGACGACCTGACGCAGCCGGCAGCCGGCAACGCGCGGATCCGGCTGGTGCAGGCATCCACCCTCACACCCCGGGTCGACGTGTCGACCTCGACCGGCACGCCCATCGCGCGTGGAGCGGTCGCGGGCTCGGCCACGGCGTACGCGGAGATCCCCGCGGGCCCGTGGACCCTCGAGCTCACGGGCGGCGCCATCCGCGATGTCACCGACGTCTCGGTGGGTTCGGGGAGCGTCACGACCCTCTTCGTGGTCGACACGGCCGACGGCGGCCTGACGATCCTGCCGATCCTGGATTCCGCGTCGGCCGGTGCCGTGCCGGACGGCGGCGTGCAGACCGGTGGCGGATGGCTCGCCCACTCCGTCGTCACGGTCGGAGCGGTGAAGGCCTTCTGATGAGACGCGCCGGGATCGTGGGGATCGCCCTCGCGGCGGCCCTCGCGCTCGGCGCGATCGGGGCGATCGCGAGCCAGGCCGCGACGGTCGCTCCGGAGACCGCCTCGCCGTCCGCCACGCCGGAGCCGCCCGAAGCGGTGAACGACTTCGCCGCCGACGGCCTGCAGGACCCGGCCGCCGCCGACGTCGCAGATCCGGCCGCAATCGGCGTCCCCACCCGCATCCGGATCCCCCGGATCGGCGTCGACTCGGTCCTGGAGAACCTGACCCTGGGGCCCCAGGGCGAGCTCAACGCGCCGGTGGATTTCGACCTCGCCGGCTGGTACTCCGGCGGCGTGGCGCCGGGACAGGTCGGCCCGGCCATCATCGCCGGGCACGTCGACAGCGCCGCGGGTCCCGCGGTCTTCGCGAGGATCGGAGAGCTCGTCCCGGGCGACGAGATCGTCGTCAGCACGTCGACGGGCACCGACCTGACATTCGTCGTCACCGGGAGCGCGCAGTCGGCGAAGGCGGCGTTCCCCACGGATGAGGTCTACAGCAACGTCCCACGTCCAGAATTGCGGCTGATCACCTGCGCCGGTGCGTTCGACCGCAGCGTCGGGCACTACACCGACAACCTGATCCAGTTCGCTTCACTACGGGGGTGATGGTCGGCGGGTGTGGCCGGCCGTCACCCCTCTCCCGTCACCCCGCCGCGGAGCCGGCGTCGACCCACTCGTCGATGCGGCCGAACCAGTCGAACAGCCACAGCCCCTGCGCGGTGCGCTCCTCCGGAACGTCGGAGCGGGGCACCCGCCAGGCGTGCAGAGTGATGCGCTTCTCCATCGGGAGACCGCGCCAGACGTCACCCATCGTCGAGAACTCATCGAGGCCCGAGTGGGCGATGAAGACGACATCCGCGTCCGGAGCCGCCTCCAGCGCCGCGTGGAGGCCGCGCGGCTGCGGAGCGAGGACGTGGTGCAGCGCCTCGGCCCGCGCCGCAAGCGGTTCGTTGCCGCTCTGGCGGAGGCGCTCGATGCGGGAGGCCCGACGGCCCGGCGTGAAGTTGCCGCCCTCGGGGAAGATCACGAAGGCGTCGGCCGGACCGAGTCCCACCGCGAGATCCGCGATGGCGGCCTCTGCGGCGCGGCCGCTCTGACTGCGCCCCGCGGGCGGGGCCTTCGCGGCGGCGCCCGTGAATCCGGTGGGGGTGATGAACCGCGTCGGCAGGCGGTTCAGCAGCACGTCCACCGCCGGATCCCACTGCATCGTGTCCTTGACGACGACCCGCGGCATCCGCTTCACATGGTTCAGGAGGGCATGCATGAGGATGAACGAGTCTCCGGGGCCGGCGTGCCGACTGGCGACGATGAGCGGGGTTCCCGGCTGGAACATGCGGTCGAAGGATGCCGCGGCCGTGCCGTCGCGGGTCTCCTCGGCCGCTTCGGTGAAGATCCTGACGGCCAGCACGCCTCGGCACACCCACAGCAGCACTTTGAGCGCGACGGCGGCGACCGTGTAGTGCACGCCCACCCACCACGGCGACCGCAGCTTCCAGCCGAACCCGCTGGCGATCCACAGCACGAACAGCACGACCAGCAGCAGTGCGTCCCAGAGCACGTACACGAGAAGCATGAGCAGCGCCCTCGGCCAGCGGAACCTGCGCGGGATGAACGACGCGACGATGATGACGACGAGCAGCAGGATCGGCGTGAACCCGATCAGCAGCGGGCCGCCGATGACCATCGCGGGCGCGATCACCACCCGGCGCACCCAGGTGGGCGGCACTCTCACGGGCGCCCGCCCTTCGGGACCTGCTCATCGAGGTATACGGTGCTGGCCGCGTAGGCGAGGTCGATGCGGGTGCGCACCGTCTCCATGCGGCGGTACGACAGGACCGACGAATCACCCTTGAGCGTGCCGCCGCTGGGCAGCACGTGGAGCCGCACGCCGTCCGGCAGCGTCGCGACATCGTGCGCGAACCGATGCCTCCGCGCGACCTCGAACGCCATCTGTGCGGTCTGCACGGCGGTGCGGGGTGCGACCAACGGGGTCTCGATGCGGCCCACCTGCAGCACGAAGATCGTCGTGGCGCCCGCGTCGACCGCGGGTCCGATGGGGATGGAGTTGACGATTCCGCCGTCGATGAACGTCTCGCCGTCGATCGTCGTGGGCGGAAGGAGTCCCGGCACCGAGGAGGACGCCAGGACGGCCGGGATCAGGGGTCCGGAGTCGAACACGCGCTCGGCGGCGCGCTCGATGCTCGCTGCGACGACGCGCAGCGGCACGGCGAGGTCTTCGAAGCGCGTGTCGGCTCCGAGCACGCGCTCGAACATGCGGCGGAGCGGTGCGGGCGAGTTGAGGTGCGTGCGGGTGCGCACGAGACGGACGAACTGGGTCGCGAACGAGTCGCCGTAGACGGAGGCGGCTTCGGGAGACATCCACGCCTCGAACAGGTCGTCGAGCGCATCGAGGCTCGGCGTCTTCGCGACGATCGCCCCGTTGATGGCCCCGATCGAGGTGCCCACGATGACGTCGGGGACGACTCCCCGCTCGAGCAGGGCACGCAGCATCCCGATCTGCACGGCACCGCGCAGGCCTCCCCCGCCCAGGACGAAGGCGATGCGTTCGCCCGCGCTCATGACGAGACCTCCGCACCCGGTGTGCAGCCGCGGGGCTCCGAGTTGCCGCTGACGGCGAAGTCGTCGCACGTGAGGAACCGGGCCTGGTTGAGACCGAGCACGAACGAGGCGATCACCACGACCCCGACGACGCTGTTGATAATCCACTTCGCGCGTCGGGGTGTGCGCTCCGCGAAGTCGGGCCACACGATGCGCACCAGCACCACCAGGGTGAACGGGATGCCGATGATCACCGCTGCGAACGCCGCGAGGTCGATGAGCGCGACCGAGAGATCGGCGGTGTCGTCGTCGACGACGAAGTTCAGCACGAGCCACACCGTCGGCAGGAGGAGCACGACCGCGCGCGCCAGCCGAACCCCCACGGGCCGGTGTTCGATCAGTACGAAGACGAACGCCGCCGTCGAGGCGGCCCACAGCCCCAGGATGTCGTCGAAGAAGATCTCGCCCCAGGCGCCCAGGGTGAACGCCGGCCACCAGGCGATCGCGACGATGCCGACCATGATCACACCGATCGGCACGTCCCTGCTCCTGCGCTCCTCAGGCGCTTCTCCCGCCGTGTCGTCCACATCGGCACGCTAGCCCGGATGCGTGCCCGAGCGGTAGTCGCGGTCAACCCCCTCGTGCCGCCCGCGTCGATCGCGCAGGCTGGGGGCATGACCGAAGAACGCGACCACGACATCGTCCTGCTCGGCGCGACCGGCTTCGTGGGGAGGTTCACCGCCCGCCATCTCGCCCGCTCGGCTCCCGAGGGAGCGCGCATCGCGCTCGCCGGCCGCTCCCTCCCGCGTCTCGAAGCGCTGCAGCGCGAGCTCGGCGTCTCCTGGCCTCTCGTGGAGGTCGATACGTCCGATGCGCCCGCTGTCGAGCGGCTCGCCGCATCCGCGTCCGTCATCGCCACGACCGTCGGACCCTACCTGCGCGACGGAGCGGTCGTCGCCGCCGCCTGCGCTCGCTCCGGCACGTCGTACGCCGATCTGTCCGGCGAGAGCGTGTTCGTGGCGCGGAGCATCGCGTCGAACCACGATGCGGCGCAGCAGAGCGGGGCCCGGATCGTGCACTCCTGCGGGTTCGATTCGATCCCCTCCGATCTGGGCCTCGGGCTCGCCCACGCTGCGGCGGGCGGGGTGCCGATCGTGTCGGCGACGCTGCGCGTGCGCTCGCTCCGCGGCGGGGTCAGCGGCGGGACCATCGACTCGCTGCGGCAGCAGATGGCGGCGGCGGCGAAGGATCCCTCTCTCCGGCGCCTGATCGCCAGTCCCTACGCCCTCACACCGGGCCCCGCGGTACGTCTCCCGGAACGACCCCGCGACGGGATCTCCCGGGTGCGCGGCGGGTGGGAGGCGCCGTTCGTCATGAGCGGCTACAACCGGCAGATCGTGCAGCGTACGAGCTTCCTGAACGGATGGAGCTACGGACAGCTCCTGCGCTACCGCGAGGTCGTCGCGACCGGGCGCGGGGTGGCGGGCGCGCTGCGCGCGGGTGCGCTGACGCTCGGCACCGCGGCCCTCGTCGGCGCGCTCTCGTTCGCGCCCACGCGCGCCGTCGTCGATCGCGTGCTGCCTGCACCGGGCGCGGGGCCGAGTGCCGACGCGATCGCCCGCGGAAGATTCGCGGTCGAGATCGACGTGTACCCGGTGGAGGGCGCGCCGGTGCGGGCGCGGGTGGCCGCCCCGTACGATCCGGGGTACGGCGGCACCGGCGTCATGCTCGCCGAGTCGGCGCTGAGTCTCGCGTTCGACGACCTGCCCGACCGCGCGGGTGTGCTCACCCCGATGGTCGCCATGGGCGAGGCGCTCGCGCAGCGCCTCCGTGCGCATCGATTCACGCTCGACGTCGGACCGCTGAGCTGATCTCAGCCGGGCGGCTGTACGGAACGGATCCGGATCGGTCCTCTCGCGCTCGAGAGATCGACCACGACGCCGCCCTGGGTGATCTCCACCTCCCCCGACCCCACGAGCCGGCCCGCAGCGGTGCGCGCGTCGTCCATGAGGCCGCGCCACTCGTCGCCTCCGATCGCGCGGGCGGCATCCGAGGGGCAGATCGTCGCCGTGGCGGCGCGCTGGGCGAGAAGATCGCGGATCGTGGCCTCGAGGCGGGCGACGGAGTCGGTCATGCCCCGAGTCTGCGCGCCGGGAGCACGGAGCGTCCAGCCCTCCGAGCGGCGCGTCTAGTCTGGAGGGCGAGATCGGACCGTCCTCAGCGCGCTCCGCCCGGAAAGGTCGCCCGTGAAGATCGCCCTCCTGCGACGGTTCGTCGCCCTCGTCGAGCACGATCTGCACGCCCCCCGCACGGCAGACGCCCTCGGCATCCCGCTCGCATCGCTCTACACGTCGATCGACAAGCTGGAAGAGGAGGTGGGGCATCCGCTCCTCACCCGCGCGAAAGCCGGCTGGACACTCACCCCCGCCGGCTCGCTCCTGCTCGACGAAGCCCGGCAGCGCATCGCCGAGTCCCCCGCGCCGACCGAGAAGCAGACCGGTCCTGCGGGAGGAAAGGCCAAGGCCTCGAAGGGCAAGGGCCGCACGCCCGCGGTGAAGGGTCAGCCCAAGCCCTACAAGAAGCGGCAGGGCCGGTAGCGGCTGCTACCGCTCGACGACCTGCCCGCCGTCGACCTGCCAGTGCCGGTCGGTCCTCACCGCGGCCAGCATCCGCCGATCGTGCGTCACGAGGAGGAGGCATCCCTCGTACGACTCGAGGGCCTGCTCGAGCTGCTCGATCGCGGGGAGGTCGAGGTGGTTCGTGGGCTCGTCCAGCACCAGGACGTTGACGCCGCGCGCCTGCAGGAGGGCGAGACCCGCCCGGGTGCGCTCGCCCGGTGACAGCTCGTCGACCGGACGCCGCACGTGGTCGGCCTTCAGACCGAACTTCGCCAGGAGCGTCCGCACCTCACCCGACTCCATCGAGGGCACGAGGGACTCGAACGCGTCGGCGAGCGCGTCCGATCCCGACAGCAGGGCCCGGGCCTGATCGATCTCGCCGATCTGCACGTTCGCCCCGAGACTCGCCGTGCCGGCATCCGGATCCTGGCGCCCGAGGATCGCACGCAGCAGCGTGGACTTGCCGGCGCCGTTGGGTCCCGTGATGCCGATCCGCTCCCCCGCATTCACCTGCAGCGAGACGGGACCGAGGGTGAACGATCCCTGCCGGAACACCGCGTCGTTGAGGGTGGCGACGACCGAGCTCGAACGCGGCGCGGAGCCGATCGTGAACTCCAGCTGCCACTCCTTCCGCGGCTCCTCGACCTCGTCGAGTCGCGCGATCCGGCTCTCCATCTGACGCACCTTCTGCGCCTGCTTCTCACTCGATTCGGTCGCCGCCTTGCGCCGGATCTTGTCGTTGTCGGGCGACTTCTTCATCGCGTTGCGCACGCCCTGGCTCGACCACTCCCGCTGCGTTCGGGCGCGGGCGACGAGGTCGGCCTTCTTCTCGGCGAACTCGTCGTACTTCTCCCGAGCATGGCGGCGCACCGTCGCGCGCTCCTCCAGATAGGCGTCGTATCCGCCGCCGAACACCCTGTTCGAGCCCTGCGCGAGGTCGAGCTCCAGCACGCGCGTGACACAGCGGGCGAGGAACTCGCGGTCGTGACTCACCAGGACGACACCGCCCCGGATGCCGCGCACGAACGCCTCCAGCCGCTCGAGCCCGTCGAGATCGAGGTCGTTCGTGGGCTCGTCCAGCAGCGCGATGTCGAATCGGCTGAGGAGGAGCGCCGCCAGGCCCACGCGGGCCGCCTGGCCACCCGAGAGCGAAGTCATCAGGGCGTCGCCGGGAGCGATCGCCAGCCCGAGATCCGCCAGCACGACGGGGATCCGCTCGTCGAGGTCGGCTGCGCCGCTGGCCAGCCAGCGGTCGAGGGCGGCGGAGTAGTCGTCGGCGGCGAGGACGTCGGCAGGATCGGCGAGACGCGCAGCCGCCGCATCCATCTCCCGCGTCGCCTCGGCGCACCCCGTCCGCCGCGCGATGTGCTCGGCGACTGTCTCTCCCGGAATGCGCTCGTGCTCCTGCGGAAGCCAGCCGACGAACGCGTCGGGCGGCGAGAGCGACACTGCGCCGGCCTGAGGTTCGTCGATCCCCGCCAGCAGGCGCAGGAGCGTCGACTTTCCTGCACCGTTCGCACCGACGACGCCGATGACGTCGCCCGGTGCGACTGTGAGATCGAGCGCATCGAACAGCGTCCGATGGCCGTGGCCGCCGGCGAGGCCGCTCGCGACGAGTGTTGCGGTCATCCGTCCATCCTGTCATCGGCGATGACGGATGACGGACCCGCTCCGCTCAGCTCTTGAAGAACGCGTTCGCGCGCGACGTGTAGAGCAGGATCAGTCCGAGGAGAGGCAGGATGATGCTGCCGATCGCGCTCCACGCCTGCCCCGGATACGCCACGAGCAGGTAGATCGACCCGGCGATGTTGAGCACGAACACGATCGTCACGATGAGGCGGGCGCCGGAGCTGCCGCTGAAGAGCCCGAGGCTCACCAGAACCGTGATGATGCCGACCACGATGCCGACGATGCCCAGGGTCAGGTTGCCGCCGATCAGGGCGAAGACGCCGTTGACGATCTGGATCGCACCGGTGATCCAGGCGATGATGCCGACGAGAGTGACCCCGAAGGGACGGGAAGCGGCCATGTGGGACTCCCTCTGGTGAGTGGGGGGTGGAGCGTTGTGGCATCACTGTAGTGGGAGCGCGGATGTCGTTGCCAGGGGCGGAAGTCCCTCGCGGCGTCGCGGCTCCCGCTACTCGCGGTCCCGCTCGACGGCGGCGATGATCGCGTCCGCGTTGGCCCCCGGCTCGTTCCGGAAGTCGAGCCGGATACGGTCCCCGTCCCAGTCGGACAGGGCACGCACACGCGCTCGCACCGACTCCCAATCCGGCTCGGGGAAACCCTCGATGTCGCGCCGACGCTCCGCGAGACGACGTCGATGCTCTGCAGGATCGGATGCCACGACTTCGACGAAGAGCACGTCTACCGCGGCCACCCGGGCGAGATCACGCCACTGCTGCCGTGCAGCCTCGACATCGTTCACCGCGTCGATGATGACATCGTGCCCGAGGCGCAGCTGCTCGCGGGCGACCGCCTCGGCGACGACGTAGGCGGCCAGCCCGGTGGGCTGGTCACGGCTCACGCCCGCGGTCCACATGGCCGCTTCGATCGGATCGACCGAGACCAGTGCACAGCCCAGGCGTCGGGAGACGAGCGCGGCGATCGTGCTCTTGCCGCTTCCGGGCGGGCCTGCCATCACGATCAGCATGCGACCATTCTCTCGCGTGGCGTCGAGCCGACCCCGGGAGCCGCCGCGTCAGTTGTTGAAGCGGAACTCCACGACGTCGCCGTCCTGCATCACGTAGTCCTTGCCCTCGAGGCGGGCCTTGCCCTTCGCGCGGGCCTCGATGACCGAGCCGGTCTCGATGAGGTCGGCGAACGAGATGACCTCGGCCTTGATGAAGCCCTTCTCGAAGTCGGTGTGGATGACGCCGGCCGCCTGCGGAGCCTTCCAGCCCTTGCCGATCGTCCACGCGCGCGCTTCCTTCGGTCCGGCCGTCAGGTACGTCTGGAGACCCAGCGTGTCGAAGCCGATGCGCGCGAGCTGGTCGAGACCCGACTCGTCCTGCCCCGTCGATGCGAGCAGCTCCGCCGCGTCCTCGGGGTCGAGGTCGATGAGCTCGGACTCGATCTTCGCGTCGAGGAACACCGCCTTGGCCGGAGCCACCAGCGCCGCGAGCGCGTCGAGCCGCGCGGCATCCGTCAACACGGCCTCGTCGACGTTGAACACGAAGATGAACGGCTTGGCGGTCAGCAGGCCGAGCTCGCGGATCGGGGCGAGGTCGATCTTCGACGCGGACAGCAGCTCGCCGCGCTGGAGGGCATCACGCGCCTGCACCGCGGTCTCCAGCACCGACGGATCGAGCTTGCGCCCCTTCACTTCCTTCTCGTACCGCGTGATGGCCTTCTCGACCGTCTCGAGGTCGGCGAGCTGGAGCTCGGCGTTGATCGTCTCGAGGTCGTTCTGCGGATTCACCTCGCCTTCGACGTGCACGACGTCGTCGTCGGCGAAGCCGCGCACGACCTGCGCGATCGCGTCGGCTTCGCGGATGTTGGCGAGGAACTTGTTGCCGAGGCCCTCTCCCTCGGATGCACCGCGCACGATGCCCGCGATGTCGACGAACGACACGGCGGCGGGCAGGATGCGCTCGGAGTGGAACACCTCGGCGAGCTTCGCCAGCCGCGGATCAGGGAGGTTGACGACCCCGATGTTGGGCTCGATCGTCGCGAACGGGTAGTTCGCTGCGAGCACCTGGTTCTTGGTCAGGGCGTTGAACAGGGTGGACTTGCCGACGTTGGGCAGTCCGACGATTCCGATGGTGAGAGCCACGGGAGTTCAGTCTACGTGGCGGCGCACGACCGCCCCGGCTCACACCAGCGTGAGCAGGTCGCGCAGATCCGTCACCACGGCGTGCGGCTCGCACGTGCGCTCCACACCGCGGCGATCGATCCAGACGGCGGTGAGCCCGGCCGCGCGCGCACCGCCGACATCCGCCACCTGGTTGTCGCCGACGAACAGCGTCTCGTCGGCAGCGACTCCGAGAGCCTCCACGGTGAGCGCGAAGATCGCGGGATCGGGCTTGTGCGTGCCGTGCTCGCCCGAGACGACCACGACGTCGGCGGCGCCCTCGAGGTCGACGGCGCGCAGCTTGGCGCGCTGAAGACCGGAGGGCCCGTTCGTGACGATCGCGATCCGGATGCCGCGCTCCCGCAGTGCGTCCAGCACCTCGACGGACTCGGGGTACAGCGAGAACGCCTCCCCTTCCAGCCCGGTGTGGAGCGCTACGGCGGCCGTGGCCGCCGACGCATCCGTCACCCCGACTTCCGCGAGGGCACGCCGCCACACCTCGATCGGCACGTCGTCGCCGGGGATCTGCCCCCGCATCCATGCCTCACCGACTTCGGGCCAGTAGTCCCACCACACCCGCTCGTTCGCCGCGGCGAGCGCGTCAGCGTCGAGGTCGTACCGGCTCGCGAGTTCCCGCGCCACCCGCAGGACGACGCCGTCGACGTGGTCGTCGCGCAGAAGAGTGCCGTCGAGGTCGAAGCAGACCGCGCGGATCGTCATGAGGGAGCACCGTCCTGTCTGCCTCGGTGTCCGGATCGGACGTCGTCGCGTTCGACGGCCCAGCGCATGAGGACGTTGCCGGACTCCTGCCAGACCTGTGTGCCCAGCAGTCGCAGCGCGACAGGGGGACGCGAATCGAACAGTCCGACACCGGTGCCCGCGATCAGCGGGAACGTCACGAGGTGCAGCTCGTCGACGAGCCCGGCGTGCATGAGGTCGTTCCACAGCACACGGCCGAGGAGCACGAGGATGCCGCGTCCGTCGCGCTGCTTCGCCTCCGACACCTCCTGACGCGCGTCGGCGATCCGCACGATGCGGACGTTCTCGTAGGCAGCGACGTCGTCGGGAGTGATCGTGTCGGACACCACGATCTTCTCGATGCCGAGGATGAGCTCGGCGAGCTCGGCGCGGATCTCCGTGGCATCCGGATCCGCGCGGACGCCCGTCCAGTACCCGAGATTTCCGAGCGCCGAGCGTCGACCCGCGAGGAGCAGCGTGTCGGAGCTGCGGAGGAGACCCGCCGTGTAGTGATCGAACGAATCGGCCCCGCGATAGGCGGTGTGCTGATGCTCGAAGAAGGATCCGATGTCGTGGTCGTCGTCTTCGTAGCGACCGTCGACGGTGGTGAAGTTGCAGACCGTGAGCGCGCGCATGTCCGTCCTAGCCCTCCGCCACGCTTCGGAACGCCTCCGTGCGATACGGCACATCGACCGCGGCATCGCCGACCGCGCCGATCTCGTCGAACAGTTCCGCCAGTCCCGCCTCGATGCGGGCGCGGTCCTCCGGTGCCGCCGTGATGACGTAGCTCCGCGACCGCGCCATGTCGAACAGCGACTCCCGCGTCATCCGGCGCGTCCACGACCAGGACCGACTCTCCAGTGGCCCGAACGGCGGCGCGACGGTCGGACCGCCGTCCTGCATCATCAGCTCGGCGTTGCTGCCGTGCATGATGTCGGTCAGGCGCGCGATCCACGGCACCGACTCGTCGCGGAGGTTCCACACGAGCCCCAGCACGCCGCCCGGGCGGAGGACGCGCGCGATCTCGGCGCAGCCAGCGACCGGGTCGACCCAGTGCCACGCCTGGCCCAGGAGCACGGCATCGACCGAGGCATCCGGGAGCGGCAGGTTCTCGGCGGTTCCGACGAAGGTCGGGATGCCGCGCACCGCGCCGCGGAGCACGGCGAGCATGTCGGGGTCGGGGTCGATCGCCACCGTCTCGGCGCCCGAATCCGCCGCGTGGGCGACGATCGCCCGGGTGAGCTTGCCCGTGCCGGCGCCGACATCGGCAATACGGGGCGTGGCGGCGCCGAGCTCCAGCATCCAGGCCACCGCCTCCACCGGGTACTCGGGGCGCCCCGCTTCATATGTGCTCGCCTGGCGCCCGAAAGAGGTCGACATCTCGTCGCGATCCACCATGCCGCCAGACTACGGCGCTCGCCTCGACCTGGATCCGGACCGGCGCGCCTCCGCCCCAGCCGCTCGCGCGCGCGTGAGGGTGGAGACGTGCCCCTGGACTTCACCGCGATCGATTTCGAGACGGCGAACTCCAGCAGTGCATCGGCGTGTGCGGTCGGCCTCGCTCGCGTCCGCGACGGCGAGATCGTCGCCCGCGCGGGATGGCTCATCCAGCCGCCACCCGGCCATGACCGCTTCTTCGAGCTGAACACGCGCATCCACGGTCTGCGCGAAGAGGACGTCGCCGGTGCGAAGGGCTGGACGGCGCAGCTTCCCGAGCTCGTGTCGTTCATCGGCGATGACGTGCTCGCCGCTCACAACGCCGGGTTCGACATGACGGTGATCCGCCGCGCGTGCGAAGCCACGGGCGACGTGTGGCCGCTCAACGACTACATCTGCAGCCTGCAGATCTCCCGCAAGACGTACGAGCTGGATTCGTACCGGCTGCCGTCGGTGGCCGCGGCCGCCGGATTCCTCGACTTCCCGCACCACGACGCGGCCGCCGACGCTCTGGCGTGCGCGCACATCCTCATCGACGCCGCCCGTCTGGTGGGGGCTCGCGACGTCGCCTCCCTCGCCGAGCTCGCCGGCGTGCGCGTGTCGCACATGCCCGTGCCGCAGCTGGTCGATGCGCCCCTGCCGGCGCAGTTCGCCGTCGTCCGCACCTGACACGCTGCGCGCCGAGCCGCGCGATGTCCGAGGGTACCGGCATCCTCGAGTCATGGATGCACTTCTGCTCTCGATCCTGGTGATCGCCGCCCTCGCCGCCGGACTCCTCGCCGGCTGGTTCGCGGGTGGTGCCCGCGCGACCACGCGAGGCGTGCAGGAGCGCTCGGCACTGCAGGCGCGCGTCGCCGCCGCCGAGGCGTCGCGCCACGGCGTGCAGGCTCAGCTCGACCACCAGCACCTGCTGTATCGCGAGCTCGCCGGCCAGGCCCGTGCCGATCAGGCGGCCCGCGAAGAGCGCGAGCGGCGGGAGCAGTCGGTGCTGCGGGCACTCGCGCCCGTGAGCGAGACCCTCCAGTCGATGCAGCTCAAGGTCGACGCCCTCGAGCGCGACCGCCAGGAGCAGTTCGGCTCGCTCGCCGAGCAGCTGCGCCGCGCTCAGGAGTCCGACGAGGCACTGCGGGCGACGACCGAGTCGCTCGCCGGGGCTCTGCGCTCGAACAGCACGCGCGGGGTGTGGGGCGAGACCCAGCTGCGCCGGGTCGTCGAGGCGGCGGGTCTCACCCGCTACGTCGACTTCGACACGCAGGCGGGGATCGTGACGGATGCCGGAGCCGGCCGTCCCGACATGATCGTGCGTCTCCCCGGCGACAAGGCCCTCGCGATCGACGCGAAGGTGCCGCTCGACGCGTACCTCGAGGCCAGTGCGATCCCCTTCACGGCCCAGGGCGCGGAGGGCGCGCGGCGGAAGTCCCTTCTCGAGAGGCACGTCAAAGCGGTCCGCGCGCATGTCGATGCGCTCGCGAAGAAGACCTACTGGGCCGGCCTGTCGTCGAGCCCTGAGTTCGTCGTGTGCTTCGTCCCCAGCGAGTCGCTGCTTGCCGCGGCGCTGGAAGAAGATCCTTCGCTGCTCGACTACGCGTTCGGGCGCCGGGTGGCCCTCGCCTCCCCCGTCAACCTCTGGGCGGTGCTCAAGACGGTCGCCTACACCTGGACGCAGCAGGACGTCTCGCAGGAGGCCCGCACGCTGTTCGAGCTCGGCAATCAGCTGTACGAGCGTCTGGGCGGTCTGGCCGGGCATGCCGAAGAGCTGCGGAGGGCGATCGAACGCACCGTCGAGGGCTACAACCGCTTCGCCGGTTCACTCGAGTCCCGCGTGCTCGTGACGGCACGGAAGTTCCCCGGGATCGACGAGACCAAGCTCGATGCGCTCGCCGCGCCGGCCCTCGTCGAGAAGGCTCCGCGCGCACTCGTCGCGCCCGAGCTCCTCGACGGCGCGACCGACGCTGCGCGTGCGGCCGATGTCCCGCCGCTCACGGCCGATCTGGGAGATCTGCGGGAACGCATCGCGCGCCGCGGCGACTGATCAGGGCCGAGGCACGCAGATGCCTCAGGGTCTCAGGCGCCGCCGGGAATGAGGCTCAGCAGCGTCACGACGGCTGCGGAGACGAAGACGAAGGCTCCGATCATCCACCACGCCGAGACCTGCGAGCCCTCGGGGCGACGCTTGCGCAGCAGAACGTCCGGCCTGCGCGCAGGATCGATGGCATTGGCGACGACGGCCTGGGCCCCCGTCTGCGGAGCCGAACCGGTCTGAGCCGTCATGTCGACACTCCCTCACGCCGAGTGATCCCGGCATCCCTCCTCCGATTGTGCCAGAGGGATGCCCGGATCCCGTCTCCGACGCCCGGCGTCAGTACCACTTCGAGGCGAGATGCTCCGACGAGATCCGTCGGAGAGTGCCGGACGATCCGCGCAGGACGACGCTCTCCGTGTAGACGTAGTCTCCCTCGCGGCGCACGCCGGCGACGAGCTCGCCGTTGGTCACGCCCGTCGCGACGAAGATCGAGTTCTTGCCCTTGACCAGGTCATCCGCCTCGTAGACGAAGTCGTCGAGCTTGAGCCCGGCGTCGATGCCCCGCTGCTTCTCGTCGTCGTCGCGGGGCCACAGGCGACCCTGGATGTGCCCACCGAGCGCCTTGATCGCACACGCGGTCACGATGCCCTCCGGGCTTCCTCCGATGCCGACGCACATGTCGGTGCGGGCGTTGTGGCGAGCGGCGTTGATGCCGCCGGCGACGTCGCCGTCGCTCATGAGTCGGGTTCCGGCGCCGGCTTCGCGGATCTGCTCGATGAGATCGGCGTGGCGGGGCCTGTTGAGCACGGAGACGACGAGCGTGTCGACGGGCTTTCCGAGCGCCTTCGCGAGGAGGCGGATGTTCTCGCCGATCGGCAGGCGGATGTCGACGACCCCGACGCCGGCCGGCCCGGTGACGAGCTTGTCCATGTAGAACACCGACGAGGCATCGAGCATCGCGCCGCGGTCGGCCACGGCGAGCACGGAGAGCGCGTTGTTGCGCCCCTCCGCCGTGAGCGTCGTGCCATCGATCGGGTCGACCGCGATGTCGGCCTGCGGTCCGCGGCCGGTTCCGACGTGCTCGCCGTTGAAGAGCATCGGCGCATCGTCTTTCTCGCCCTCGCCGATCACGATGACGCCGTCGAAGGCAACGGTCGTCAGGAACGCCCGCATCGCGTCGACGGCCGCGCCGTCGGCGGCCAGCTTGTCGCCGCGCCCGATGAAGGGAACCGAGCGGATCGCGGCGGCCTCCGTGGCGCGCACGAGCTCGAGAGCGAGATTTCGGTCGGGATGCAGGGGGCTCATATCGGCCGTCAGACTCACCATGCGGTCAGCCTAACGATCGACGCGGGGAGAATCGACGGATTCCGCCGCTGCGCAGACGAAGGAAACTCGATTCTTGCGGTGACGACAGAACCCGCCGAAGGCGTTTGCCACGGCGCAGGACATCCCTCCGCGATGCGCGCCCTTCGCTAGAGTGACGAGTGACGTCCGTCACGATCGAGGAGCACGAAATGCCTGTCGCCACCCCAGAGCAGTACGCCGAGATGCTGGATCGCGCGAAGGCCGGGGGCTTCGCGTTCCCTGCCATCAACGCCGCCAGCTCGCAGTCGATCAACGCCGTCCTGCAGGGCCTCACCGAGGCCGGCTCCGACGGCATCATCCAGGTCACGACCGGTGGTGCCGACTACTTCGCCGGCCACACCGTCAAGGGCCGCGCCACGGGAGCCATCGCCTTCGCGAAGTTCGCGACCGAGGTCGCGAAGAACTACCCCATCACGGTCGCCCTGCACACCGACCACTGCCCCAAGCCCGCCCTCGAGGACTTCGTGCTTCCGCTCATCGCGGCATCCGAAGAAGAGGTCAAGGCCGGGCGCAACCCGATCTTCCAGTCGCACATGTGGGACGGCTCCGCCGTGCCGCTCGCCGAGAACATCGAGATCGCCAAGGAGCTGCTCCCCCGTCTGAAGGCGATCAACGCGATCCTCGAGGTCGAGATCGGCGTCGTCGGCGGCGAAGAAGACGGCGTGAAGCACGAGGGTTCGAACGACGCCCTCTACACGACGACGGCTGACGTCTCGCAGGTCGTCGAGGCGCTCGGACTCGGCGATCAGGGTCGCTGGATCGCCGCCCTCACGTTCGGCAACGTGCACGGCGTCTACAAGCCGGGCAACGTCAAGCTCCGCCCCGAGCTCCTCGGCGAGATCCAGGCCGGCATCGCTTCGCAGTTCGGCGCGGGCGACAAGCCGCTCGATCTCGTCTTCCACGGCGGCAGCGGCTCGACGTCGGAGGAGATCGCCACCGCCGTCGCCAACGGCGTGATCAAGATGAACATCGACACCGACACGCAGTACGCGTTCACGCGCTCGGTCGCCGGCTTCATGTTCAGCAACTACGACGGCGTCCTGAAGGTCGACGGCGAAGTGGGCAACAAGAAGGCCTACGACCCCCGCGCGTGGGGCAAGGTCGCCGAGTCGGCGATGGCCGCCCGCGTCGTCGAGGCCACGCAGCAGCTCGGCTCGCACGGCAAGTCGATCAGCATCTGATCCGACCGACCACGGTCTCGTGAGATCCGGATGCCCCGACCTCCGGTCGGGGCATCCGTCATGAGGAGGCCGGAGCGCGGTAGACGTCGAGGATCGTCGGCGCACCGTCCGGGCGATGCACGACGATGATCTCGTCGCCCGCCTGCGCACGCCCCGTCGTGACGACGCGGAGGTACGCACCCAGCCGACGTTCGTCGGAGAACCGCTTCACCCAGCCGCGCTCATGATCGCCGCCCACCCACCGCGCGAACGTCTGGCAGGGAGTGCGGGGCATCGTGATCTCGACTTCGACGCGATGGCCGATGCGCCACCGCTCGCCGATGCGCGCAGCGTTGACGTCGATGCCTTCGGTGCGCAGATTCTCACCGAACCACCCCGCCGACAGGGGCCGCCCGAGCTCGCGCTCCCAGAAGTCGGCATCCTCCTGCGCGTACGCGTACAGCGCCTTGTCGAGGCCTCCGTGGTGCTTGCGATCGGCCTGCACATCGGCGTACGCGCCGTAGGTGCCGATGCGCACAGCTCCGGATGCCGGACGCTTGTCGATCGCGGTGACACCGACGCTGCTGGCGTCGGGTCGGAGCTCGTGAACGGCGCAGACGGCGAGAAGGCGGGGCATCCGGTCACTTTATCGAGCCGACCGGCTCACCGGGTCAGCCGAGGAGCGCGCGCTGCAGCGCCGACCAGAGCGCGGGATCGTTCATGATCGGCACGATCATGAGGACGGCGGAGATCGTGTTGAACACGAGCCCGCCCACGAGCGGGATCCAGAACGTGAGGCGACCCCGGCGCAGACTCCGCAGCGAGATGAGCGCGGTCACCACCCAGCCGCCGATCAGCACCGCAGCGGCCGAGAAGCCCCACGCCGCGCCCGAACCGGGGTCGGCCAGAGACTGGTCGACGCCGAAGCTCCCCAGGAACACCTCCAGGTAGCCCGCGTAGTCCAACAGCGCCGGCACCGACGTGAGGACGTTGAACAGACCGAAGGCGAGAAGCAGAGCGGTCGCGATGCGGTCGGCCGTCCGCGGCTTGCGGGCGACCGGGCCGGACGCCGCGGCCGCAGCGGGCTCTGCAGAAGCGGGGGGTGCGGCAGCCGTCGCCGGGGCGACACCGCTCTCTAGGGCCGCGGTCACGTCGGGCACCTGGATGCGGGCGCGCTGCTCCTCAGGCGTGGCGTACTCGCCGAACCGCGGACGCTGACGTCCGTCGGGGCCGATCTCGGGAGTGAGATCGGTCACTCGGTGGTCCGTCCGCCGAGGGCGCGCGCGTCGCGGCGCCCCGCGGCATCCGTGCGCAGCTCCTTCGGAAGCGAGAACTGGAGGTCTTCCTCCGCCGTCCGCACCTCTTCGATGTCGCGGTAGCCCGCGCCGGCGAGCTCTTCGAGCACTTCCTGCACGAGGACGTCGGGCACCGACGCTCCGCTGGTGACACCGACGGTCTCGACGCCGTCGAGCCACGCCTGCTCCACCTCGTCGGCGTAGTCGACCCGGTAGGCGGCCTTCGCGCCGTACTCCAGGGCGACCTCGACGAGGCGGACGCTGTTGGAGGAGTTGGCGGAGCCCACGACGATCACGAGATCGGCGTCCTTCGCGACCTTCTTGATCGCCACCTGACGGTTCTGGGTGGCGTAGCAGATGTCGTCCGAGGGCGGATCCTGCAGCTCGGGGAAGCGGATGCGCAGTCGACGCACGGTCTCCATCGTCTCGTCGACGGAGAGCGTCGTCTGCGACAGCCACACCACGCGGGAGGGATCCTTGACCTCGACGAGGTCGGCGTCGTCGGGCGAATTCACGATCGTGACGTGATCGGGCGCCTCGCCCGCCGTGCCCTCGACCTCCTCGTGCCCTTCATGGCCGATCAGCAGGATCTCGAAGTCGTCGCGCGCGAAGCGCACCGCCTCGCGATGAACCTTCGTGACGAGAGGGCAGGTCGCGTCGATCGCGAGGAGTCCGCGATCGGATGCCGCGCTGACGACCGCCGGAGACACGCCGTGCGCGCTGAAGACGACGTGGGCGCCCTCGGGGACTTCGTCGACCTCTTCGACGAACACCGCGCCCTTCTGCTCGAGCTCGGTCACCACGTGGATGTTGTGCACGATCTGCTTGCGCACGTAGACCGGGGCGCCGTACCGCTCGAGGGCCTTCTCGACGGCGATGACCGCGCGGTCGACGCCGGCGCAGTAGCCGCGGGGGGACGCGAGGAGCACGCGCTTGTGTCCGACGACGGCGTTATCCTTGAGGCGCTCACGGCGGCGCGGAACGCGCGGCATGGGCATCCGGACGGCCGAACTCGGGGCGATCGAGGCAGACTCGACCGGAGGGGATGCATTCACCCTTCGATTCTACGGGCGAGGTTCTGGATGCCGGCCGAGCGCTGCACCTCCCGGCCGAAAACGCGCCGATCATCCGACGCACGATCATCCACGAGAGCGAGAGACCGTGACGACGTTCCAGCCGGAAGCCGTGCCGGGCCAGCCGCCGCCCCCCGATTCGGTGCACCCCCGCGAGTCGAGCGCCGAGGCGCCGACATCCGTCGCACGTCTCAACGACGCCATTCGCGGCTTCATCGCGAACTGGGGCTCGGTGTGGGTGGAGGGCGAGATCACGCTGTGGAACGTGCGCGGCGGCAACGTCTTCGGACGCCTGAAAGACCTCACCACCGACTCGTCGATCTCGTTCCGCATCTGGTCGTCCACATTGCAGCGGCTCCCCGCCGACCTGCGTGCGGGCGATCACGTGGTCGCCTCGGTCAAAGCCGACTACTTCGTCAAGACGGGCGATTTCGGCTTCGCCGTCGCGATGATGAAGCACGTCGGCATCGGCGAGCAGCTCGAGAAGCTCGAGCAGCTGCGCTCGAAGCTGAGGGCCGAGGGGCTGTTCGACCCCGCGCGGAAGAAGCCGATCCCGTTCCTGCCGCAGCTGATCGGGCTCATCACGGGCGAGAACTCCGACGCCGAGAAGGACGTGCACCGCAACGCCGAGCTGCGCTGGCCGCGCGTGCAGTTCCGCACGAAGCACGCCGCGGTCCAGGGTGAGCGCTGCGTGCCCGAGACGATCGCCGCGCTGAAGGCGCTGGATGCCGATCCGTCCGTCGACGTCATCGTCATCGCCCGCGGCGGTGGCGATCCGATGCACCTCCTCGGATTCAGCGACGAGCGTCTCCTGCGCGCGGTGGCTGCGGCATCCACTCCCATCGTCAGTGCGATCGGGCACGAGAACGACCATCCGCTCCTCGACGACGTGGCCGACCTCCGGGCGTCCACCCCGACCGATGCGGCGAAGAAGATCGTGCCGGATGTCGCCGAGCAGCGCGCCCTCGTCGCCCAGCTGCGTTCCCGCCTGACCTCGCGGCTCACGCACCGGGTCACGCACGACATCGCCCAGCTCGAACAGCTGCGCTCGCGTCCGACGCTGCGGGCGCCCGAGACGATGCTCCAGGGTCGGTCGCACGAGCTGCACCTCCTGACGGTGCGCGGTCGAGACACCGTCGGACGGAGCCTGGAGGCGCAGGGTCGTCGCGCCGCCGAGCTCCGGGCGACGCTGCGCGCCCTCTCCCCCGCCGCGACCCTCGCACGGGGCTACGCGATCGCGCACCTGTCCGACGGCGTGATCGTGCGTGACGCCGCCCAAGCGCCGGCGGGCGCTGCGGTGGCCGTCACGGTGGGTCGCGGTTCGTTCGCCGCCCGCTCGGAGGGCGAGATCGCCGAGGCCGCGGAGAACCTAAGCTAGATGCCATGAGCGTGTCGAGCGAGACCACCGACATCGCGACGCTGTCCTTCGAGCAGGCGCGCGACGAACTCGTCCGCGTGGTCGCCGAACTCGAGCAGGGCGCACCGACCCTCGAGCAGTCCCTCGCCCTCTGGGAGCGCGGTGAAGCCCTCGCCGCCCGCTGCGAAGAGTGGCTGCTGGGGGCCAAGAGGCGTCTGGACGCCGCGCGCGCCGTCGTCGGAGACGACGCATGATGGCCCAGGGTCCGCGTGTCGTCGCCGAACTCGGTCGCCCCGAGACGCCCGACGAGACGGCTGCACGCAAGGCCGAGTCCTCGCGCGTCTACCGCTCGAGCCAGAGCTTCCGCAATCTCATCGCCGCCCTCATCGCGACGCTGGCGATCGTTCTCGTGGTGGTCTTCATCGTCCCCCGCGGGCAGCCCGCCCCGCGCGATCCGATCGACGTCGCCGCGGCCGCCGAGCGCGTGGCCGACGCGCAGGGCCGCACCGCGATCGTGCCCGAGGTCCCTTCGGGATGGATCGTCAACCGGGCTTCGGTCGAAGGCGACTCCGTGAGCGCCTGGACCATCATCTACGTGCCGGGAGAAGAGCTCGGCGTCGTCACGATCGCGCAGGGTTTCGACGCGGACGCGGCGTGGTCCACGCGCGTTCTGTCGGGCGCGGGAGTGACGGATGTCGTCACGATCGACGGCATCGAGTGGAACGAGTACGCGATCTCGGATCCTGCACGGGCCAAGAACATCACCGCCGCACTGAGCACGCAGGCCGGCGCCGACACGATCCTCGTGTACGGGGCAACGGACCGGGCGAGCCTCGAGGCCGCCGCCGCGTCCGTCGCCGATCAGGTGCGCACACTCCGGGAGGGCGAATGACCGATCAGCCGACGCCGCAGCAGGTCTGGAACGAGATGCTGCGCGGCAATGCGCGATTCGTGGCCGGCGAGCCTCTGCACCCCCGCCAGGACGTCGAGCGGCGCAGCGAGCTCGCCCGCGCCCAGACGCCGCGGGCAGCGCTGTTCGGATGCAGCGACTCGCGCCTGGCCGCCGAGATCATCTTCGACAAGGGCCTCGGCGACCTGTTCGTCGTCCGCAACGCCGGTCAGGTCAACTCGTCGTCCGTCATCGGCAGCCTCGAATACGCGGTCGCCGTGCTGAACGTCTCCCTCATCGTCGTGCTCGCCCACGACGAGTGCGGAGCGGTCCGTGCGGCGATCGACTCGACACGGATGGACGCCCCGACGCTGCCGGCCAACATCTGGCGCCAGATCGCGCCGATCGTCCCGGCCGCGCGCCGCGTTCTGACGGCCGATCCCGAGGCGACGCCGGAGACGCTCGACGCGGAGCAGGTCGGCCGCGAGCACCTGCGCGACACCGTGTCCGACATGCTGCACGCTTCGGAGCTCATCTCGGGCCGCGTGGCCTCCGGGTCGCTCGCCATCGTGGGCGCGAACTATCGACTCGTCGACGGCACCGTCGCGCCCGAGATCATCGTCGGACCCGCCACCACCCCCTGACCGCAGCGGTCCGCACCGCACGGAAGATCACCACACCCACACATCACAGCGCGGACCGCGACGTCCGCGTGGAAAGACAAGCGAGGACGACGTGACCGACATCGACTACCGCATCGAGCACGACACGATGGGCGAAGTGCGCGTGCCCCGGAACGCGCTCTACGCGGCCCAGACGCAGCGCGCCGTCGAGAACTTCCCGATCTCGGGCAAGGGTCTCGAGTCCACCCAGATCGCCGCGCTCGCACGGGTGAAGAAGGCCGCCGCACTCGCGAACAAGGAGCTCGGAACCCTCGACGCCGGCATCGCCGACGCGATCGCGGGAGCCGCCGACGACGTCATCTCGGGCGCGTACGACGCCGAGTTCCCCGTCGACACGTACCAGACCGGCTCCGGCACGTCGTCGAACATGAACATGAACGAAGTGCTCGCGACGCTCGCCTCGCGTCGCCTGGGCGCGGCCGTGCACGCCAACGATCACGTCAACGCGTCACAGTCCTCGAACGACGTCTTCCCCACCTCGGTGCACATCGCCGTCACCCAGGCGCTCATCGACGACCTGATCCCCGCTCTCGACCACCTCGCCGTCGCCCTCGAGACGAAGGCGGATGCCTGGAAGGACGTCGTCAAGTCCGGCCGCACGCACCTCATGGACGCGACGCCCGTCACGCTCGGCCAGGAGTTCGGCGGCTACGCCCGCCAGATCCGTCTCGGCATCGAGCGGGTGCAGTCCGTGCTCCCGCGGGTCGGAGAGGTTCCGCTCGGCGGCACCGCCGTCGGCACCGGCATCAACACCCCCCTCGGCTTCCCGCAGAAGGTCATCGCGATCCTGCAGGCCGAGACCGAACTGCCGATCACCGAGGCGAAGGATCACTTCGAAGCGCAGGCGAACCGCGACGGCCTCGTCGAGGCATCCGGTGCGCTGCGCACGATCGCGGTGTCGCTGACCAAGATCAACAACGACATCCGCTGGATGGGCTCGGGCCCCAACACGGGCCTCGGCGAGCTGCACATCCCCGACCTGCAGCCCGGGTCGTCGATCATGCCGGGCAAGGTCAACCCCGTCATCCCGGAGGCGACGCTCATGGTCGCCGCGCGCGTCATCGGCAACGATGCGACGGTGGCCTGGGCCGGGGCATCCGGATCCTTCGAGCTCAACGTCGCCATCCCCGTGATGGGAACGGCGCTGCTCGAATCGATCCGCCTGCTGTCGAACTCGATGCGTCTCCTCGCCGACAAGACGATCGACGGGCTCGAGGCCAACACCGAGCGCGCGGCCGCCTTCGCCGGCATGTCGCCGTCGATCGTGACCCCCTTGAACAAGGTCATCGGCTACGAAGCAGCGGCCAAGATCGCGAAGCACGCCGTCGCCAAGGGCATCACGGTGCGCGAGGCCGTCATCGATCTGGGCTACGTGGAGCGCGGCGACATCTCGCTCGAGCTGCTCGACGAGAAGCTCGACCTGCTCTCGATGACGCACCCCGGCTGAACGCGTTCGAGGATCGGGCCGGTCCCGGACGGCACGGCGATCGCGTCGAGCACGCGAGAACCGCTCCCGCGCGCGATAATCGGGGAGTGAGCCGAACTCCCCGCCCGATCTCGGCGCGCGTGCGGATCCTGGGAGCGATCCTGGCCGTCGCGAGCGTCGGTCTGGCGATCGTGGGCAGCGTGACCTTCCTCGTGCAGCGCGAGCAGGTGCTGCAGGAGATCGACGCGCGGCTCCTGTCGCAGGTGGAGAGCCTGCAGACGGTGGCCGGCGCAGGATCCTCGCCGTCGGCCAATCCGACGCCGGGCACCACGACCGCCACCGACGACCTGTCGATCGAGGACTACGACTCGGTGGCCGAGTTCCTGCACGCGGCCGTCGCCCGCCTCGTGCCGGGGCGCAACGAGGCATCCGTCGCCGTCATCGACGGAGAACCGCGCTACCGGCCGCAGACGCTCTCCGGATTCGACATCTCCGACGATCAGGCGCTCATCGATCGCGCGGTCAGCGAGACGCGACGGACGGGTGACACCGTGATCGGCACGGCGGTCACCTCGAACGGGTCGCTGCGCTACATCGCCATTCCCGTGACGATGGAGGGCGACGACGCGGAGGGCATCTACCTCCGCGCCGTCGACCTCGAGGCCGAGCTCACGTCCGTGACCGCTGCCATCACGACATTCTGGGTGGCCGCCGTCGCGGTCCTGGCCGCCATGGGCATCGTCGGGTGGTTCGTCATGGGCCGCCTCCTCTCCCCCATCCGCCAGATCCGCGAGACGGCCGACGCGATCACGATCGACGACCTGTCCCCGCGTCTGCCCACGCAGGGCAACGACGACATCTCCGACCTCGGACGCACCGTCAACTCCATGCTCGATCGCCTGGAGGGCTCGGTCGACGTGCAGCGGCAGCTGCTCGACGACGTGCGCCACGAGCTCAAGACGCCGATCACGATCGTGCGGGGTCATCTCGAGATGATGGATGTCCGCGACGTCGACGACGTCGAGAACACCCGCGAGATCGGCATGGCCGAACTCGACCGCATGACCCGCCTGGTGGAGGACATCGATCTCCTCGCCGCAGCGGAGGGCGGAGATCTCGACCTCACCGAGATCGACCTCGCTATCCTCACCGCGCGCGTCGGCGAGCTCGTGACCGTGATCCCGGGTCACACGTGGAGCGTCGAGCAGATCGGCGAAGGCACGGTGCGGGCCGACCAGGACCGTCTGCTGCAGGCGTGGCTGCAACTGGCCGACAACGCCGCCAAGTACACACCCGACGGGTCGCCGATCGAGATCGGCAGCGCCTTCGTCGACGGCTCGGCCCGCATCTGGGTGCGCGATCACGGCGCCGGCATCCCGCCCGCTCTGCGGCACCGCATCTTCCGGCGCTTCGATCGCGCGCACGGCAAGCGCACCGTCGGCGGCTCCGGCCTCGGCCTCGCCATCGTCGACGCGATCACGAAGGCGCACGGCGGTCACTGCGCCGTGACCGATTCCCCCGGTGGTGGAGCGACCTTCACGATCCACCTTCCGCTTCCCACGACCGAGCTCCCGGCACCCGTCCGGGCCGGCGACGTCGTGCTCCAGAGAGAGGCGTCCGGATGACGCGCATCCTCATCATCGAGGACGAGCCCCGCATCGCGGCGTTCGTCAAGCGCGGGCTCGAGTCCGCCGGGTACACGGCGACGGTCGCCGAGGACGGCGCCGAGGGCCTCGAGCGAGCGCTCCGCGGTGACATCGACCTCGTCCTCCTGGACGTGGGGCTGCCCACCATGGACGGCTTCGAGGTGCTGCAGCACCTTCGCGGACAGGGTTCCACGGTGCCCGTCATCATGCTCACGGCTCGATCGAGCACGCGCGACACGGTCGAGGGCTTGGATGCCGGCGCCAACGACTACGTCTCCAAGCCGTTCACGTTCGACGAGCTGCTCGCGCGCGTGCGGTCGCGTCTGCGGGAAGGGTCGGCCCCGACGGCGACGTCGATCACGCACGGCGATGTCGTGCTCGACATCCTGGCCCGTCGCGCCACCGTGAACGGCCGCGAGGTGGAGCTGTCCGCCCGCGAGTTCGCCCTCGCCGAGCAGTTCCTGCGCAGCCCGGGCCAGGTGCTCAGCCGCGAGCAGCTGCTGAGCCGCGTCTGGGGCATGCACTTCGACCCGGGATCGAACGTCGTCGACGTGTACGTGCGGTACCTGCGCGGCAAGCTCGGCGCCGAGCACATCTCCACGATCCGCGGCGCCGGCTACCGCTGGGAGTAGGTCGGCAGCCGCAGCGCCGTGGACCACGGCAGAGAGAAGCCCCCGGCGCTGGGGGACGCCGGGGGCTGAGGGGCGGGGAGCTGGGGGACTCCGACCGCCGCGTCAATCGCTGTGATCTGGGGAATCGGGCGATCGATCTTTCTGCGATCCGGACATCAGACCGGGGCGGTCGAGTCCGGACGTTTCGGGAGCGCGCGTCTCGCGGGACTGCGCGTACGTGTGGAGCTTGGCTTCGAGGCGGACGAGCCATTCGCTCGTCTGTCCGCTCGTCCAGCCGTGGTTCTTGGACCATTCGTAGGCCGCATCCCACGTGCCCGTGGCGGCCGCGGCGGCGACGATGGACTCCTCGGTGGCCGCAGACGGCGCCGTCGCCACCGTCGTGACCGTGGACGGCGCGGCGGGGGTCTCCTCGACCTCCGGAGCCTCTTCCACGACGAGGGGCTGTTCGGCGACGATCGGCGGGGCCGTGCTCACCGCGGGAGCGGTGGGGACCGCCGTCGGCGCAGCCGATGCCGCCATCGGGAGCACGATGGAGGACGCGTGGACGGGGGCACCGGACACGTCGGCCAACGCGGCCGAGTTCGTCATGATGACGGCGGCGACGGCGGCGATCGACGCGGAGCCGGCGATGAAGCCGCCTGCCGCGAGACGCGTGCGTCCCTCCACGTGAAACCCCCAGGTTCGGGCGCAGTCCTCCTGCGCTGGATCAATAGTGACATCCGGCGATGAGAACGTGAGGAGAAGGGGATGAGACTCTTCTCATGCTTTCATGCGCGTGCATACGACGGCGTGCCGAAGGGCCGAGGCATCCCGCCCCGGCCCTTCGGCACGCCGTCGTCAGGCGAGCTCTCCCGCCTCCAAGAGGTCGGTGACCAGCGCCGCGATGGCGGACCGCTCGGACCTCATGAGAGTGACGTGACCGAACAGATCGTGCCCCTTCAGGGTCTCGATGACGGATGCGACGCCGTCGTGCCGTCCGACGCGGAGGTTGTCGCGCTGACCGACGTCGTGAGTGAGCACGACGCGCGAGTTCTGCCCGATGCGGCTCAGCACCGTGAGCAGGACGTTGCGCTCGAGGGACTGCGCCTCGTCGACGATCACGAACGCGTCGTGCAGCGAACGACCGCGGATGTGGGTGAGGGGCAGGACTTCGAGAATCCCCCGCGAGATGACCTCTTCGATCACATTCCCCGAGACGACCGATCCGAGCGTGTCGAAGACGGCCTGAGCCCACGGGTTCATCTTCTCCTGCGCGTCTCCCGGGAGGTAGCCGAGATCCTGGCCCCCGACCGCGTACAGCGGACGGAACACGAGGATGCGCTTCTGCTGCTGGCGTTCGAGGACGGCCTCGAGTCCGGCGCACAGGGCGAGAGCGGACTTTCCCGTGCCCGCGCGTCCGCCGAGCGAGACGATTCCGACCTCGGGGTCGAGAAGCAGGTCGATCGCGATGCGCTGCTCGGCCGACCGGCCGTGCAGGCCGAAGACGTCGCGGTCGCCGCGGACGAGCCGGAACTCGCCGTCCCCCGTCACCCGTCCGAGCGCCGAACCGCGCTCGGAGTGGATGATGAGGCCCGTGTTGACGGGGAGCCCGCGCGCGTCGTCGCTCATCGCGACATCGCTCTCGTACAGATCGCTGAGATCGTCGCCCGAGACGTCGATCGAGGAGATCCCCGTCCACCCCGAGTCCGCCGCCTGCTCGGCGAGATACTCCTCGGCGATGATGCCGAGCGAGGCCGCCTTCACGCGCATGGGCAGGTCTTTGGAGACGACCGTGACCTCCTGCCCGTCGGCCGCCAGGTTGAGCGCCACGGCGAGGATGCGGCTGTCGTTGTCGCCCAGACGCATGCCGGACGGGAGGACCGAGGCATCCGTGTTCGTGAGTTCGACGCGCAGCGTGCCGCCCTGGCCGACGGGGACGGGGAAGTCGAGACGCCCGTGCTCCACCCTCAGCTCATCGAGATGACGGAGGGCCTGGCGTGCGAAGTAGCCGATCTCGGGATCGTGCCGCTTGCCCTCGAGCTCCGTGATCACCACGACGGGGATCACGACGTTGTGCTCGGCGAAACGGAAATACGCCCGCGGATCGCTCAGCAGTACCGAGGTGTCGAGGACATACGTGCGCAGGTCCTGATCCTGCGCGACGCCGTCGTCGACGAGCTGACGGTCCTGCTTGTGTGGTGCTCCTGTGGTCACAACCCACTCCCGCCCCGGGCTGCGAGAACCCGGCAGATAAGAGTCGACCCAGGGCCACGAGTCGCGATCCATCAGGCCGACCCGACCGGGCGCCTTGCCCGATGAGATGAACGTACGTCCGACGTGTGACACGGCACGCGGCGACACGCTGTCGGCACGTTACGGCCGGGTTAATTCCCGGGGATCACCAGACCCGCGACGACGAGAACGCCGCGAGCGCATCGCCGAACAGTCTCAGCGTGTCGCCGCCCGTTCCCACGTGAGGGGCGACCCGGACAAGACCCGAGCGCACGGTCACCGTGATCCCGTGGTTGGCGAGGGATGCCGCGAGCGGCGCGGCGTCCTGCGGCGCGGGAGCGAGGGCGACGATGCCGGCCCGCTGCTCGGGTTCGCGAGGCGTGACGACGGGGATCTCGTAGCGGTCGGCGAAGTACATGACATCGCTCGCGCGCGCCGCGATCTCCCTCTCGATGATGTCGACGCCGACGTCGCGCACGTCGGCGAGCGCGGTGGCCAGTCTCGCGACGGCGAGGTGGTCGGGAGTGCTCACCCGGAACGCGGCGGCCGACGTGGAGGGCTGCGGCACGACATCCACCGGCAGATCGCCGTCGACACCCGTGAAGCCCGACAGCACGGGCGCGAGTCGCTCCAGCGCCCGTTCGCTGAACGAGGCGAAGCCCGTGCCGCGTCCGGCGCGCAGCCACTTGTAGCCGTTGCCGCACACGACGTCTGCGGCGGCCCAATCGGCGTCGACGACGCCGAAGCCCTGGATGGCGTCGACGATGAGCAGCCTGTCGCCGATGACGTCTCGGAGGGCCGACAGGTCGGCGCGGTAGCCGGTGCGGAAGTCCACGAGGCTCACGGCCAGTGCGCGCGTGTCGTCGGTGAGGGCGTCGCGCACGACCTCGGCCGTGACGCGGCCGTCGGCGGGCTCGAGCCACTGAAGCTGCAGCGAGCCCAGCGCCTCGGCTGCGCGCGTCGCGGTCACCGTCAGGCTCGGGAACTCCGCCTGCGACACCAGGAGGCCGCCGGCCAGTCCGTACAGGGCCTGCTGGAGTCCGTACGTCGTCGACGGCTGCAGGACGATCTGAGAGGCATCCGCCCGGAGCAGTTCGGCCAGCAGCTGCTCCGCCTCGGGCACGTGCGCCCGCACCATGTCGATGCCGGCGCGGCGGCCCGAGCCGAGGAGCTCGGCGTCCGCGTGGACCTCGTCGCGCACCGTCGAGGAGAGCGGCCCGTGCGCGGCCCAGTCGAGGTAGCCGGGTTCGCCGTCGAAGGATGCCTGGAACGACTCGAGATCCATCACCGTCACATTGTGGCAGAGGTCGCGCGGGGTGCCGGATGCCTGATCACCGGGCTTATCGGCGGCCCCGCGACACCGGCGACGCGCTCAGCTGCCGTAGCGACGATCGCGCGAGCCGAAGTCGCGGATCGCACGGAGGAAGTCGACCTCGCGCAGGTCGGGCCCGAGGGCCTCCATGAAGTAGAACTCCGAGTGCGCCGACTGCCACAGCAGGAAGTCGCTCAGTCGCTGCTCCCCCGATGTGCGGATCACGAGATCGGGATCGGGCTGACCGCCCGTGTACAGATGCTCGCCAATCTGCTCCGGTGTCAGGTTCGCCGCCAGCTCCTCCAGCGAGCCCCCGTCGCCGCCGTGCTGCGCGATGATGCTGCGCACGGCATCCACGATCTCGCTGCGTCCTCCGTAGCCCACCGCGAGGTTCACGTGCAGGCCGGTGTTGCCGCGCGTGCGCTCCTCGACGTCGGCGAGCACACGTGCGAGATCGGGCGGGAGGTTGTCGGAGCGTCCGACCGACTGCACGCGCCAATCGCGTTCGCGGGAGAGCGAGTCGGCGAGGTCGGCGATGATCTCGAGGAGATCGGCCAGCTCCTTCGTGTCGCGCTTGCGGAGGTTGTCGTTGGAGAGCAGGTAGAGCGTCACCACCTCGACGCCCAGATCGTCGCACCACTGCAGGAACTCGCGCATCTTCGCCGCGCCGGCGCGATGCCCGTGCGCCGCCGAGTCGTACCCGAGCTGCCGCGCCCACCGGCGATTGCCGTCGATCATCATGGCGACGTGCCGCGGCGTGGGCTGGTGGGCCATCCGACGTCGCAGCCGGTTGATGTAGAGCCGGTACAGGGGCCCGCGCCCGCGGCTCGACGACATCACGCTCCTACGCTACTCCTCGACCGAGGCGGACATTCAGCTGGGAGCATGCGCCGCGGCGTACGCTCGTCCTGTGAGTTCGCGCCCCGAATCGTCCGTGCCCGACGTCCCCCAGCTCCCGCTGATCGAGGCGGCGGCGGTCAGCGCCCAGGCGGAGATCCGGCCGACGTGGCGCGGCTGGATCCACGCGGCTACGTTCCCGATCGCGATCGTCGGCGGGATCATCCTGATCATCGCGACCCAGGGCACCCCGGGCAAGTGGGCGTCGGCGGTCTTCATGACCTCGTCGCTGCTGCTGTTCGGCAACTCCGCGCTCTATCACCGCTTCGACTGGGGCCCGCGGACGAAGGCGACGCTGAAGCGCATCGACCACGCCAACATCCTTCTCCTGATCTCCGGCACCTACACGCCGATCGCGGTGATGGCCCTCCCGCCCGATCAGGGCACGATCCTCCTCGTCGTCGTATGGACGGGCGCCCTGCTCGGCATCCTGTTCCGCGTCTTCTGGATCGGCGCGCCGCGCTGGCTCTACGTCGCGCTGTACCTCGCCCTGGGCTGGGCGGCCGTGATGTACATGCCGCAGCTGTTCCAGGCGAACCCGGTCATGATGCTCCTGGTCATCATCGGCGGGCTCCTGTACACGGGCGGCGCGGTCGTCTACGCACTCAAGAAGCCCAACCCGTGGCCCGGGCACTTCGGCTTCCACGAGATCTTCCACGTGTGCACGGTGCTGGCGTTCCTCTGCCACTGGACCGCGTGCCTGCTGATCGCGATCGACCCGCTCAGCCCGTCGCTCGGCCTCCCCGGCTGAGGCCTCAGCGCTTCGGGTCGGCCCCGGGTTCGATGTCCTGGTCGTCGACCTCGCTCGCGCGCCCGGCGGACTCGGCCTGCTGCGCGGCGGCCTCTTCGGCGTCGAGCTCTTCGCGGATCTCCGAGCGGAACCGTCCGCGCCGGATGCGGCGCAGCATGTCCCACACGAGCAGCACGACGGCGAGCGCGATGAACGCGATCACCGCGAACCCCCAGGGTCCGGGGGTCACGAGCTCGGGCGGAGGCGCCGTGGGGCTCGGGCTCGGAGTGACGGAGGATGCCGCGTGCAGGAAGGCCGCGATCGCTGCGTGCATGGGGGTGTCCTCTGATCCGCGCGGAAGCGCATAGCCTGGAGTTCCAGCCTAATTCCTCCCCGGCAGGTGATCATGACGACGCAGGACGTGCTCGACGAGCGGTACGGCCGCCGTCGCTCCCCGCGTGCCCGCTGGATCCGCGGCGGCTTCATCGGCCTCGCCGTGGTGGTGGTGGGCGCCTTCGCCTGGATGACGGTCGCGAACGCGTTCGATGACATCGCCGCCGAGACGACGGGCTTCCGCATCGAGGAACGGGCCGTGACGCTCGACTTCCAGCTCACCGTGCCGATCGGACGAGACATCGCGTGCGCCCTCGAGGCGCAGGACGAAGACCACGGCGTCGTGGGGTGGAAGATCATCGAGATCGAGGCATCCGACCAGCACACGCGCGCGTTCCGGGAGTCGATCCCGACGGTCGCCGAGGCGACGACAGGTTTGGTCAACACCTGCTGGGTGACGTAGGCTGACCGGACGCAGTCGACCCGACGCCCTGGCCACGTGCCTGGGCGTCTCGCTATATCCGCTCCGTCGACGCCCCATCGAACGAAGGAGACCGCTGTGTCCAGCGACGCACCGATCACGTTTCTGACGCAGGACGCGTACGACCGCCTCGCCGCGGAGCTCGAGCGTCTGTCGACCGTGGGCCGCGAGGAAATCGCCAAGCGCATCGAGGCCGCCCGCGAAGAGGGCGATCTGAAGGAGAACGGCGGGTATCACGCCGCCAAGGACGAGCAGGGCAAGCAGGAGGCGCGCATCCGCACGCTGACGGCGCTGCTCAAGGACGCGACCGTCAGCGAGGCCCCCGAGGCCAGCGGCACCGTCGAACCCGGCACCGTCGTGACCGCGATCGTCGCGGGAGGCGAAGAGGTCTTCCTCCTGGGCAATCGCGAGATCGCCGTGGATTCGGAGCTCGACGTGTACAGCGAGGCCTCTCCCCTGGGCGCCGCGATCCTCGGCCTCTCGGAGGGCGACAAGACCTCGTACACCGCTCCCAACGGCCGCTCGATCGAGGTCGAGGTCGTCAAGGTCGAGACCTACACGGGGCAGTAGTCCCGAGCGACCCCGGGCGGCACGTCAGTCGGCGACGACGGTCGGGGCGAACCCGGCGTTCTCCAGCGTCTGGATGACGTGGGCGCGGTGCTCCTCGCCGCGCGTCTCGACGCTGAGCTGGAGGATCACTTCGCTGATCTGCAGACCCTGCCCGTGACGGGTGTGCAGCACCTCGATCACGTTCGCGCCCGCCTGCGCGAGCAGCTCGGAGACGCGGGAGAGCTGGCCCGGGCGATCGGGCAGTCCGATCCGCAGCGTCATGTAGCGACCGGATGCCGCCAGCCCGTGGGCCACGACGCGCTGCAGCAGCAGGGGGTCGATGTTCCCGCCCGAGAGGATCGCGACGGTGGGACCCGTGGCGTGCACCTTGCCGGCGAGGATCGCCGCGACCCCCGCGGCACCCGCGGGTTCGACGACCTGCTTCGCGCGCTCCAGCAGCACGAGCAGGGCACGGGCGATGTCGTCCTCCGTCACGGTCACGACGTCGTCGAGGAGCTCGCGGATGACGGCGAACGGGATGTCGCCCGGGCGGGCGACGGCGATCCCGTCGGCGATCGTCGGACGCGTGGCGACCTCGAGCGGCTCGCCCTTGCGCAGCGACTCGGGGTAGGCGGCGGAGTTCTCGGCCTGCACCCCGATCACGCGGACAGTGCGTCCGACCGCCGCGGCACGAGCCTTGACGGCGGCGGCGACGCCGGCGGCGAGTCCTCCCCCGCCGATGCTGACGAGCACGGTGTCGAGTTCGGGCAGGTCGTCGAAGAGCTCGAGGCCGAGCGTGCCCTGGCCGGTGATGATGTCGTCGTGGTCGAAGGGATGGATGAGCACGGCGCCCGTGCGCTCGGCGAACTCGGCCGCCAGCCGCAGGGGGGTCTCGACGGTCGCCCCCTCCAGCACGACGTCGGCTCCGTAGCCACGTGTCGCGAGGAGCTTGGGAACGGGCACGCCCAGCGGCATGAAGATCGTCGCCGGGATGCCGAGCGCCTGGGCCGCGAGAGCGACGCCCTGCGCGTGGTTGCCGGCGGAGGCCGCAACGACACCCCTCCCGCGCTCCTCCTCCGTCAGGCGCGACAGGCGGTACGCGGCGCCACGGATCTTGAACGAACCCGTGCGCTGGAGGTTCTCGAGCTTGAGGTGCACGGGAACGCCGAGCACTTCGGACAGATAGAGCGACGCGTCGAGCGGCGTGTGCGAGACGACGCCGCGCAGCATGGCGGCGGCATCCTCGAATGCCGCCAGGGTGGGGGTGCTCACTCGGTGATCCTCCTCGAGCGCGGGACGGTGTTCCAGATGAGATCCGCCGTGCTCGGATCCCGCCCGGTCTCCCACGCTCTGTCGCCGAGGTAGACGGCGACGACGTTGACGAATGCCGCGAGCGGCACGGCGAACAGGGCGCCGGGGATGCCGGCGATCATCGCGCCACCCGCCACGACGAGGACGACGGCGAGGGGGTGCACCTTGACGGCGGATCCCATCAGCAGCGGCTGAAGCACATGGCCTTCGAGCTGCTGCACGCCCAGCACGACGACGAGCATCCACAGCGCGATCCACGGACCGTTGTAGACGAGGGCCAGGAAGACGGCGAGCGCGCCGGTCACGACGGCGCCGACGAAGGGGATGAAGGCTCCGAGGAACACGAGGACGGCGACGGGGATCGCGAGCGGCACCCCGAGGAGGAACGCGCCCAGGCCGATGCCGACGGCGTCGATCGTGGCGACGAGGAGCTGGGTGCGCGCATAGTTCACGACGGTCTTCCATCCGGCGGTGCCGGCGCCGTCGACAGCGGGGCGCGCCCGCGTCGGGAACAGCCGCACGGTCCAGCGCCAGATGCCGCGGCCGTCGGCGAGGAGGCACAGCAGGATGAAGAGCGCCAGGAACGCGCCGGTCACGACGTGCCCGAGCGTGGACCCCACCGCGAGCGCGCCCGACCACAGGAGCTCGGCCTGCTGCTGCAGGAACGACCAGCCCTGTTCGAGGAGACCGTCGATCTGCTGCGCGGTCAGGTGGAGGGGACCGTCGATGAGGTACTGGCGGAACTGCTCGACGGCATCCACCGTGCGGCTCTGGACCGAGGCCCACTGCCGCGTGATCTGCCACACCGCGAGCCAGATGAGTCCTGTGACGACGGCGAGGGTGGTGAGCACCGAGACCACGATCGCCAGCCACTTCGGCACGCGATGGCGCAGCATCCATGTGAAGGCGGGGTACAGCAGCGCCGAGACTAGGATCGCGATGAGGAGCGGGATGACCAGGAGCTTGAGCTGGATGACGAGCCAGATGGCGACGCCCGCCGCCGCGGCCAGCACGATGAAGCGCCAGCCGTAGGCGGTCGCGACGCGCAGGCCGCGAGGGACCGTGCCCGACACATCGCTCGTGACGACGCGGCTGCGATCGCGGAGGGCGTCGAAGAACCCCGCGCGCGGCTTGTCTTCGGGTCCGGTCATCCCGCAAGTCTAGAGTCGCCGCATTCCCGCCAGGTCATGCAGGGTGTCGGCGGCGATGGCTATCGTGGTGCGCGTGAAGGAGACCCTGACCGCGGCCGAGGCGCGTCGCATCGCGCTGGCCGCACAGGGCTTCGCCCAGAAGAGGCCGGATGCCGCGGGCACGCGTCAGCTCAACCTCGCGATGGCCCGCATGGGCATCCTGCAGATCGACTCCGTCAACGTGTTCGCACGCTCGCACTACATGCCCTTGTTCTCCCGGCTCGGGCCCTACGACACCGCGGCGCTCGACAAGCTGCTCTTCGCCCGGCGGGCACCCTACGTCGAGTCCTGGGCGCACGTCGCGTCGTTCATCCCCGTCGCCGATTGGGGGCTGTTCGCCTTCCGCCACCAGGCGAACCGCCGCAAGTACGGCACGAAGCCCGACGGCTGGTTCCACACCCATCGCGAGATCGTCGACTGGGTGCTCTCCGAGCTCGCGACGCGAGGGCCCCTGCGTCCCGCGCAGATCGAGCACGACGCCAAGCAGACCCAGCGCGGACCCTGGTGGGACTGGGATGTCGTCAAGAACGCACTCGAGTACCTCTTCCTGTTCGGCGACGTCGCGATCGCCGGGCGACGCGGCTTCGAGCGCACCTACGCCCTCGCCGAGCACGTGATCCCTGACGCGGCCAGGGAGCCCGTGCCGACCGAGGTCGCGCTGCGCGAACTGATCGGTCGCGCAGCACGGGCCTACGGCGTCGGCACGGCGTCCGATCTCGCGGACTACTACCGGATCAAGGATCGCGCGGGCGTGATCACGGCCCTGCGCGAGCTCGAAGACGCCGGCGTCGTGCGCCCGGTGACCGTGGACGGATGGCGCAGCGCCGGCCGTCCTGCGCGGGCGTGGCTCCACACCGAGGCTGCCATCCCGCGTCGCGTGGATGCGACGGCGCTCCTCACCCCCTTCGACCCCGTGGTGTGGTTCCGCGATCGCGCCGAGCGCCTGTTCGACTTCGAGTACCGCATCGAGATCTACACCCCCGCCGCGCAGCGCCGGTTCGGCTACTACTCCCTCCCCGTGCTGGTCGGCGACGACATCGTCGGCCGCATCGACCTGAAGGCCGACCGCGCGGCATCCGCGCTGCTCGTGCAGTCCGCGTGGTGGGAGCACGGCAGACCCGCCGATGCGGCCGAACGCGTCGCCGACGAACTGCGCGCGGCCGCGCGCTGGCAGGGCCTGGAGTCGATCTCGGTCTCGCGATGGGGGGATGCGACCGACGATCTGGCGGGAGCGCTGCCCGAGGCCCGTCGCCACGACGGCGGTCCGGCCGCCCCGGTCGCTCTCGCCGACGACGAGCCGTCCCTGCCGCCGGGCGCTAGCGTGGAGGCGTGAAGCGCGCAGCCGTCGTCGCGATCGCGGCGGGAGCCGCGGCGCTGCTCGTGGGCGGCGGCGCAGCGGTCTGGTGGTTCGCATCGCGCTCCCCCGGCCCCGATGTCGTCGCCGGCGACTTCCTCGCCGCCCTCGCAGCAGGCGACGGCGCGCGCGCCGCGACGTTCCTCGAGGATCCGCCGGAGGCCGCTGCCGCGGACGCCCTCGAGGGAGCCGTCGGATTGCTCACCGACCCCGCCGTGGTGAGCATCGGCGCGGTCGAGGAGGGCACCACCCGCGCCGACGTCGCGTTCGATCTCGACGGCGCGGCTCAGGAGGCCTCATTCGGCCTGGTCGAGACCGAGGGAGGGTGGCGCATCGCGCCCGACGCGCTGGGCGCCCTCACTCCGACCACCACGATCGGCGACGCGCTCCACGTCGGCGGAGTGCTCACACCCGCGTCGGCCACGACATCGCTCTTCCCGGCCGTCTACGACGTCGCGGCGGCTCCGAGCGGCATCCTGGCGGGGTCGGCCACGGTGATCGTGCTCCCGGGCTCCTCGCAGGAGGTCGCGGTCGAGGCATCCCTCTCCCCCGACGCGACCGCGAGCGCCCAGGAGCAGATCGACGCGTACGCGACGGCCTGCGCCGCACCCGCGTCGACGGTGCCGGAGAACTGCGGCATCCGCGTGCCGTGGGCGGCCGACCTCGGCGCACTCTCGAGCATCGCGTTCCGCATCGACGCGATGCCTGTCGTCGCCTTCTCGGCCGATGCCCGCACGTTCGCTGCGACCGGCGGCGTCCTCGTCGCGACCGCCACGGGCACCACGCGCGACGGGGCCGCGCAGACCGTCACGTACCGCGCCGACGACTGGGCGCTGCGCGGCACGGTCGCCTTCACCGGTGACGACATGGTGCTCTCCGTCGACTGACACCGCGTCGTGCTCGACGCGCGCGCCGGGACGACGGCGACGACGCGGGTCAGGTTCCGGGCACGCCCCGCACCTCGAGACCCAGCCAGCGGGCGAGCTCCGCGATCTCGGCGTGCACGGCCTCCGTGGTCGACTCGTCGAACGGGACGTCTTCGTGCACCGCCGTCACGACGAGCGCTCCGGCCTTGTGGTCGGCCTTCGCGTCGAGCTTTCCGACGAAGCGGTCGCCGTGCAGGATCGGGAGGGCGAAGTACCCCCAGCGGCGCTTCGCCGCCGGCTTGTACATCTCCAGGAGGTACTCGTACCCGAAGAGGTCGGCGAGGCGGTCACGGTCGAAGACGAGACGGTCGAACGGCGAGAGCAGGGCGGTGCGCGGCGCGAAAGCCGATGCATCGCCGAGGGCCGCCGCATCCACCCGCCACGTCCCCGGCACACCGTCGACGACGGCCTCCTCCCCCACCGTGCCCACGTCGACCGGCTCGACGGGCTGAGCGACCGACTTCGCCCGCGCGATGCCGAGCGAGCCCAGGCGGCGCTCCGCGCGCTCGCGCGCGGCCTCCTCCACCGGGATGTCGGGAAGATCGGTCGGATAGATCCGCTCGGCGAGATCGAACAGGCGGCCCTTCGCGTCGCGACCCCACACCGCCACCTGTCCCATGCCGGTCAGGATCTCGAGCATCTGCGACGCGTTTCGGTTGTTGGTCCACCCGGTCGACCGCCACGACCGCTGCGCCGTGTCGGCGATCTCGGCCGCGTGCAGCGGCCCGTCATCGCGCAGCCGAGCGAGCACGTCGAGGCGGAAGCGGTCGTTGACCTCGACCCACTCCCGCGCGTCGGCGTATCTCGGCCGCGCGGCCATCTCGTGCCGCAGGAGCGGCAGGTCCGACATCAGGCGGTAGAGTCCGCCCCACTCGAACGCGTCGCGGTCGACCTGCTCCGCCTGCACGAGGTCGGCGTTCTGGTACGGCCATCCCAGGCGCGACCACAGGATCAGATCGGCGCTCGGGGCGACGGCCTTCGTCGGCTCGATGTTGACCACGGTCAGACCGTAGATCGTCTCGACGATGCCGGCGGGCCGATCGGCGGCGAGCAGCTGCGCCCGCACGGCGAGCCGTCGCGCGTCTTCGGCGGACAGGCGCAGCACGCCTAGAACTCCCCGCCGATCTTCTGCAGCCGCGCGATCCGATCGGGGATCGAGGGATGCGTCGAGAACATCCTCGTGAGCATCCCCGGGCGCAGCGGATCGGCGATCCACAGATGCGCCATCGACGTGTTCGCCTTCTGCAGGGGCTGCCCGTGCTCGCCCAGCTTCTGCAGGGCCGACGCGAGCCCGTCGGGATCGCGCGTCGTCATGGCGCTCGTGGCATCCGCGAGGTACTCGCGCTGACGGGAGATGGCGGACTGCACCGCGCCCGCCAGGATCGGAGCGACGATCGCGGCCACGACGCCGAACAGGACGAAGAAGATCTGGGCCTGGCCGTTCCCGCCGCGGCGGCCGAAGAAGGCGACGCGCATCGCGATGTCGGCGAGCAGGCCGACGGCGACGACGAGCCCGAACACGATGAGGGAGACGCGGATGTCGTAGTTGCGGATGTGCCCGAGCTCGTGCCCGAGCACGCCCTCGAGCTCACGGTCCGTCATGAGTTCGAACAGCCCCGTCGTCACGGTGATCGCGGCCTCGTCGGGCGTGCGTCCGGTCGCGAACGCGTTCGGCGCGGCATCCTCGACGACGTACAGCTTCGGCATCGGCGTGCCCGTCGTGATGCACAGGTTCTCGACCAGTCGGTGGAACCGAGGCGCCTCGGCCTGCGTCACGGGAACGGCCCCCGCCAGAGCGAGCGCCTCCTTGTCGGCGACGAAGTACTGCACCGTGGCGTAGCCCGCCGCGAAGATCAGGACGAACGCGGTGATCCACCAGTTGCTCCCGGCGAGCCAGCCGGCCGCCAGGCCGATGAGGCCGAGCGCGACGATGAAGCCGCCGAGGATGAACCACGTGTTGCGCTTGTTGCGCGCGATGGCGCTGTACACCGGTCAGCCCCGGGCGGAAGATGTCAGAACTGCACTCGCGGCGGCTCGGCGATCGCAGCGCCGTCGACGACCTCGAAGAACTCGCGTTCGTTGAAGCCGAGGTTGCGGGCGAACAGGTTGTTCGGGAACACCTTGATCTTGGTGTTCAGTTCGCGCACTCCACCGTTGTAGAACCGGCGCGACGCCTGGATCTTGTCCTCGGTGTCGACGATCGACTGCTGGAGCTGCAGGAAGTTCTGGCTGGCCTGCAGCTGCGGGTAGGCCTCGGCGACCGCGAAGATCGACTTCAGAGCCTGCTGCATGTGCCCCTCGGCCACCCCCGCCTCCGCGGGTCCGCCGGCGCTCAGCGTCTCGGCCCGTGCGCGCGTGACGTTCTCGAACACCGCCTTCTCGTGGGCGGCGTATCCCTTCACCGCCTCGATGAGGTTCGGCAGCAGGTCGGCACGACGCTTGAGCTGCACGGTGATGTCGCTCCACGCCTCGTCGACGCGCACGTTCAGCGCGACGAGCGAGTTGTAGGTCGCCCACAGGTAGATTCCGACGATGACGACGAGCGCCACGACGATGAGGACAGGGATCAGCCACTCCATGGCCTCATCCTAGCGACGCGACCCCGACGGCATGATCCCCTCACGCCGGACTCTCAGCACCTACGCACCCAGCACGCGCTCGAGGTAGGTGTTCTGGAACATGCGATCCGGGTCGAGCCGATCACGGAGCGCGACGAAGTCGTCGAAGCGGGGGTACCGCTCCCGCAGCGACGCGGCATCCTGCGTGTGCATCTTGCCCCAGTGAGGCCGACCGCCGAACGACGTCATGATGTTCTCGACGGCTTCGAAGTAGTCGGTGGGGTTCTCGCGCCAATAGCGATGGACGGCGATGTAGCCGGATGCCCGGCCGTGCGCCGTCGACATCCACAGGTCGTCGCGCGCGGCGAAGCGCACCTCGATCGGGAAGGAGATGCGCCAGCCGCGCTCGTCGATGAGCGCGCGCAGCGCGTCGAACGCGGGACGCACGTTCTCGGCGGGGAGCGCGTACTCCATCTCGCGGAAGCGGACGGTCCGGCTCTGCGTGAACACCTTCGTCGAGACATCCGTGTACTCGCGGTCGCCCGTGAGCCGCACGGCGAGCCGGGAGAACGGCGGCACGATCGCAGGCACGGTCGTCGCGGCGCCGCAGACGACCCGGTAGACGCCGTTGGCCAGGAGCGTCTCGTCGAGCCACTTCCCCGCTCTCGGCAGCGGGTGGCGCGGGGCGGACTCCGGGAGGCGCGTATTGGACTTCGTCAGCGCCACGTCGGTGTGCGGGAACCAGTAGAACTCGAAGTGATCGTTCGAGGCGGCGCGGTCGTCGAGCGTGGCGAGCACATCGTCGAGGGGCTCCGGATGCTCGACGGCGTGCAGCAGGAATGCCGGGACGCACTGCACGGTGATCTCGACCAGGATGCCGAGGGCGCCGAGCCCGAGGGCGACGGCGGGGAGCATCTCGGTGTTCTGGTGCTCGTCGACGACGAGGAGGTCGCCGTCGGCGGTCACGAGAGTGGCGGCGGTGATCTGGGTCGCGATGCCGCCGAAGCGCGCCCCCGTCCCGTGAGTGCCCGTCGAGGTCGCACCGGCGAGCGACTGGCGGTCGATGTCGCCGAGGTTCTGCATCGCCAGGCCGAAGGGTGCGAGCAGACGGGGGATCTGGTGCAGCCTCGTGCCGGCGCGCAGCGTCACCCGGGAGCGCTCGCGATCGACCGAGACGACGCCGGTGAGGTCGCTGAGGTCGAGCAGCACGCCCGGCGCGACGGCGATCCCGGTGAAGCTGTGGCCCGCGCCGACGGCCTTGAGACGCCGGCCCTTCCGGGCGGCCGCCTGCACGGCGCGCTGCACCGCGTCGGTCGAGCCCGGGAATTCCACCGCCTGCGGGCGCACTCTGGCCGATCGGCCCCAGTTCTCCCACACTCCGCCCGGTCGGGTCACAGGAACGTCTTCCCTTCGCCTCGGTAGGTCGGCGTGTCGCCGACGATGCGATCGCCCTCCACGAGCAGGTACCGGTCGACGCGCTCGGCCAGCTCACCGCTCTTGGCGTGACGGAACCACACACGGTCGCCGACCGCGAGGGTCCGGGCCGCCTCGCCCTGAAGCGGGGTCTGCACTTCGCCCGCGCCCTCGCGGGCGAGCGTCGTCAGCCCCGCCGGCCAGACCGGAAGCGGCTGACGCGAGGCCAGCGGGGGCCCGGACGCGATCCAGCCGCCGCCGAGCACGGTGGCGATGTCGGCCGTGGGTTTGCGCACGACCTCGAGCGAGAAGGCGGCGGCGGGTGCCAGATCGAATCCCCGGTAGCCGTCGAAGAGGTGACCGGCGAGCAGGCCGCTGCCGGCGGTGAGTTCGGTGACGGCCTGATCGGATGCCGTGAACTCGAGCGACCCGGTTCCTCCGCCGTTGACGAACTCGAGCGGCGCGATGTCGCGCAGCGCCTGCACGATGGCCGCGCGGCGATCGAGCAGCTCGGCGGACGAGCGCCGCTGCATCCAGCGGATAACGCCGTCGCCCGATCCCGTCGCATCGCCCTGCCCGGCGATCTGGGCCTCGTACATCATGAGTCCGACCAGGCGGAAGCCGGGTCTCGCCGCGATCGCCCGATCGAGGTTCGCGACCTCCGCCGGCTCGTGCACCGGCGATCGCCGCACCCCGATGTGGCCGAGCGGACCGGGCGCGCGCCATGAGGCATCCGCCTCGATCGCGACGCGGATCTCGGCCCGGGATCCGGGAGCGACGACCGCGTCGACGAGGTCGAGCTGCGCGAGGTCGTCCACCATCAGCGTCACACGCCGGGCGGCCCTCTCGTCGGCGCCGAGCGCCGCGATCGCGGCTCGATCGACCGTCGGATACCCGAGAACGACGTCCTCGACGGTCTCGGAGAGCCAGAGCGCCTCGGGCAGCGTGAACGCCAGGATGCCGTGGTAGCCAGGCAGCGCGAGGGTCGCATCGACCACGTCGCGCACGCGCACGGACTTGCTGGCGACGCGGATCGGCACGCCGCTCGCGCGCACGAGCATGTCGAGCGCGTTGTAGCGGAGGGCGCCCACGTCGATCGTCGCGACAGGACCCGAGATCCCGGCGACGGCTGCTGTGCGGGAGCGCCAGTAGGCGGCGGGATCGTGCCACGGCCGGGAGCCGCGACGATCGCCGAGGACGGTGTCCGCCGCGGGGGGTGCGGCGAGGAGGTCGAGGCTCATCGGTTCGGGGCTCCTTCGCGTCGACGCGTAGGGAGCCAGCCTACGCCGCGCGCGTACCCGTTCCCGTCCCCCTCCCGGCGATCACTCGATCGGGTGATCGTGCACGGCGGAGCTGGCCGAGACGCCGTTGAGCTCGAGGTAGAGCTGACGCTCGGTGATCGACAGGGTCATGGTGTTGCGGCGCTGCAGAGCGGCGACGGCGGCGTCGATGAATCCCGGATCGAAGCTGTGCAGCGTGATCGCCTCGGCCTGGTGGATGCGCTTGCCCGCCCACGTCGCGACGACCTTCGCGGGGTCGCGGTGCGTGTAGACCGTGGTGCGGTCCGCGAGCTTGCTCCCGAAGTGCAGGCGACCGGCATCCGGCGACCCGATCTCGATCCACGCCGTCACGCGGCCCGTGAGATCGCGCACGAGCACGGCGGGCTCGTCGGCGGAGGAGATGCCCTCGCTGAACACGATGCCCTCCTCGAACTCGAGACAGTACGCGAGCACGCGGGTCATCATGTAGGCATCCGTCTCGGAGGGATGCCGCGCGACACGCAGGGTGAGGTCTTCGTAGACGCCCCGGTCCACATCCGCCAGAGCGATCTCGAACGTGTGGATCGTCGCGCCGGAGGCCATAGCGTCCGAGCCTACGCGGTCGGCCGTCTCGTGCGTGCCGATGTCCGACCCGGCGCGTAGCCTGGAGGCGCTCGGTCTCGAGTCGCTGCACACCGCGAGGACCACTTCGGGCGCAGCCCCGTCACTCACTTCCCGGGAGATGCCCGTGCTCGCACGACTCCTCATCCGCTATCTGAAGACGTATCGCTGGCTTCTGGTCGGCATCCTCGTCTTCCAGTTCGCCTCCGCGATGGCATCGCTCTATCTGCCGCGCCTCAACGCCGACATCATCGACCAGGGCGTCGCGCGCGGCGACACCGCCTACATCTGGTCGACAGGGTCGTTCATGCTCGCGATCTCGCTCGGCCAGATCGTCGCCTCGGTCATCGCGACCTACTTCGCCGCGCGCGCGGCGATGGGCGCGGGTCGCGACATCCGCCGCGACGTCTACGAGCGCGTCAGCGGGTTCTCCGAGCGCGAGGTCTCCACGTTCGGCCCCGGCTCGCTCATCACCCGCAACACCAACGACGTGCAGCAGGTGCAGATGCTCGCGATGATGGGCGCGACGATGCTCGTCACCGCTCCCCTGCTCGCGATCGGCGGCATCATCATGGCGCTGCAGCAGGACGTCGGCCTCAGCTGGCTGATCGCGGTGTCGGTGCCGGTGCTGCTCGTCTTCGTCGCGATCCTCATCAGCCGCATGGTGCCGCTCTTCCGCAGCTTCCAGACCAAGCTCGACGCCGTCAACCGCATCATGCGGGAACAGCTCACGGGGGTGCGCGTGGTGCGCGCCTTCGTGCGCGAGCCCATCGAAGAGGAGCGCTTCCGCGGAGCGAACACCGACATCATGATCGTGGGTCGCAAGGTGGGTTCGCTGTTCGTGCTGATGTTCCCGGCCGCCATGCTCGTGCTGAACCTCACGGTCATCGGGGTCATCTGGTTCGGCGGCATCCAGGTGAACGCCGGCACGGTCGAGATCGGCACGCTGTTCGCCTTCATGCAGTACGTGGGTCAGATCCTGATGGGCGTCCTGATGGCGACGTTCATGACGATCATGATCCCCCGCGCGGCGGTCTCAGCCGAGCGCATCGGGGAGGTGCTCGACAGCGAGACCACGCTCATCCGGCCGGAGAACCCGGTGAGCGTGTTCGACGCCCCCGGCACCGTGCAGTTCGACGGGGTCGAGTTCAGCTATCCCGGCGCCGAGTCGCCCGTGCTCCAGGGCATCAGCTTCGGCGCGGCGCGTGGCGAGACCGTCGCGATCGTCGGCTCGACCGGATCCGGCAAGACCACTCTCATATCGCTCATCCCCCGCCTGTTCGACGTCACGGGAGGCGAAGTGCGCGTCGGCGGCGTGGATGTGCGCCGGGCCGACCTCGATCGGCTGTGGAGTTCGATCGGCCTCGTCCCGCAGCGTCCGTTCCTGTTCACCGGCACGATCGCCTCGAACCTCCGGTTCGGGCGCGAAGAGGCCACCGACGCGGAGCTGTGGCACGCGCTCGAGATCGCACAGGGCGCCGACTTCGTGCGCGAGATGGACGGTCGGCTCGAGGCCCGCATCTCGCAGGGCGGCACGAACGTGTCGGGCGGTCAGCGCCAGCGTCTCGCGATCGCCCGCGCGATCGTGCACCAGCCCGACATCCTGGTGTTCGACGACTCGTTCTCGGCGCTGGATCTGACGACAGATGCCCGTCTGCGTCAGGCGCTGTGGAGGGAGCTGCCTGAGGTGACCAAGATCGTCGTCGCCCAGCGCATCTCGACCGTCACCGAGGCCGACCGCATCGTCGTGCTCGACGACGGCCGGATGGTGGGACTCGGCACCCACGAGGAGCTCCTCGCGACGAGCGAGACGTATCGCGAGATCGTCGAGTCGCAGCTGGGGGTGGAGGCATGAGCACTCCCGACCTCCTGACCGAAGAGGAGCGCCTCGAACTCGAGCTCGCCGAGCAGGCGCGCCTCACCTCCGGCGACTGGGACAGCGTCGCGCCCGGCAAGGCCGCGAACTTCGGCAAGAGCTTCGCACGCCTCGTGGGGCTGCTGAAGCCGCACGCCGCCGCCTTCACGTTCGTGTCGATCCTCGGTGCGATGGGCGTCGTGCTCGCCGTCATCGCGCCCAAGATCCTCGGCGAGGCGACGAACATCATCTTCGAGGGAGTCATCTCCCTGCAGCTGGGCGAGCAGTTCCCGGCCGGCACGTCTCAGGCCGACGTCGTGAGCGCGCTCCAGGGCGGCGGTCAGACCGATCTGGCCAACATCGTCGGCGCGATGAACGGCTTCGCCGTCGGGGCGGGCGTCGACTTCGACCGTCTGCGCGTCGTCGTTCTCTGGGTGATGGGCATCTACATCGCGTCGTCGTTCCTGAACTGGGTGCAGGGCTACGTCATCAACGTCATCATGGTGCGCACGATGTGGCGCCTGCGCGAGTCCGTCGAGGCGAAGATCAACCGGCTCCCCCTGTCGTACTTCGACAAGGTGCAGCGCGGAGAGCTCATCTCCCGTGTCACCAACGACATCGACAACATCACCCAGACGATGCAGCAGTCCCTGTCGACGGTGGTGACCTCGGTGCTCACGGTCGTCGGCGTGCTGTTCATGATGTTCTCGATCTCGTGGCAGCTCGCCCTCGTCGCGCTCGTCTCCCTCCCTCTGATGGCGGTGATCTTCGGCGTCATCGGCCCGAAGTCGCAGAAGGCCTTCGGCCTCCAGTGGCGCAAGGTCGGGCGCCTCAACGCCCGCGTCGAGGAGTCGTTCTCCGGACACGCACTGGTCAAGGTCTACGGCCGCGAGGTGGACTCGCGCGCGAAGTTCCAGGTCGAGAACGAAGAGCTCTACGAGGCCGCCTTCAAGGCCCAGTTCCTCTCCGGCATGATCATGCCCGGCATGATGTTCATCGGAAACCTCACCTACGTCGGCATCGCCGTGCTCGGCGGACTCATGGTCGCCAGCGGCAATCTCCGCCTCGGCGACGTGCAGGCCTTCATCCAGTACTCGCAGCAGTTCACGCAGCCCCTCTCGGAGCTCGGCGGGATGGCCGCCGTCATCCAGTCGGGCACCGCGTCCGCGGAGCGCGTGTTCGAGCTGCTGGATGCCGAGGAGCAGGAGCCCGACTCCGCCGACGCTCCCCCGCTCGTCGACGGCGACGGCGTGATCGAGTTCGAGAACGTGCGCTTCGCGTACACGCCCGATCGCCCGCTCATCACCGACCTGTCGTTCCGCGTCGAGCCGGGTCAGACGGTGGCGATCGTCGGACCCACGGGCGCAGGCAAGACGACGCTGGTCAACCTGATCATGCGCTTCTACGAGCTCGACGGCGGGCGGATCCTGCTCGACGGCCAAGACATCGCCGAGCTCAGGCGCGACGACGTGCGTTCGCGCACGGGCATGGTGCTGCAGGACCCGTGGCTGTTCGCCGGCACGATCCGCGACAACATCCGCTACGGACGCGCGTCGGCCACCGACGAGGAGATCCTCGAGGCCGCCCGCGCCACCCGCGTCGACCGGTTCGTGCACTCGCTTCCCGACGGGTACGACACCGTGCTCGACGAAGACGCGTCGAATGTGTCGGCCGGAGAGAAGCAGCTGATCACGATCGCCCGCGCCTTCGTCGCCCAGCCCTCGGTGCTCATCCTCGACGAGGCCACGTCGTCGGTCGACACCCGCACCGAGCTGCTGCTGCAGCACGCGATGGCGGCGCTCCGCGACGGACGCACGTCGTTCGTGATCGCGCACCGTCTGTCGACGATCCGCGACGCCGACCTGATCCTCGTGATGGAGCATGGCGACATCGTCGAGAAGGGCTCGCACGACGAGCTGATCGCCGCCCAGGGGGCGTACTGGCGGCTGTACCAGTCGCAGTTCGAGCAGGCCGCGCAGGACCCGGATGCCGAGGAGGCGCTCGTGGGCGCCGAGCCGGGCTCGGCCGCAGCGTCGGTGGGGGTCACGGCCGACGACGCCACCTGACCGGACGGAGAACGAATGCCCTGACGCCGAGGCGTCAGGGCATTCGTGTGTCTGCGTACCCCCGCCGGGACTCGAACCCGGACTGAAGCGATTTTAAGTCGCCTGCCTCTGCCATTGGGCTACGGGGGCCCGAGCCCACGATAGCCGCGCCGGGAGGCGGGAGCGGGAGCTGTCAGCCGGCTACCGGAGCCTTCGCGGGCTCCTTCTCGGCCTTCGCCCCGGCGACGGGGGCGTCCTCCCCGACGACGCTCTTCGGGTCGATGGCCGGCTGCTGCGGCTCGACCGGCGCGGCGGGCCGAGGACGCGCGGCGAACTCCTCGAACACGTAGCGGGGGTTCTGGACCGTTGCGAGCGACACGTTGTCGCGACCGAGCCAGAAGTTGTGCCACCAGTCGCCGACGACGCGCCACTTGCGCTCCCACGAGGGCATCGCCATGCCGTGGTACCCGCGGTGCGCGAACCAGGCGATCAGGCCCTTCAGCGCGATGTTGCCCGACTGGAACACGCCGTTGTAGAGACCCAGACCGGCGACCGCGCCGAGGTTGTGGTGGATGTACTCCTGCGGAAGCTCTCCGCGCAGCACCGCCGTGAGGTTCTTCGCGAGGAGCTTGGCCTGGCGCACGGCGTGCTGGGCGTTCGGAACGCAGTAACCGCCCACACCCTTGCCCGTGAGGTCGGGAACCGCTGAGACGTCGCCGGCGGCCCAGGCTCCCTCGACGACCTCGTCGACCGTGCCGACGCGGAGGTCGGCGCGGGTCGCGATCCGGCCGCGCTCCTCGACGGGCAGATCGCCGCCGCGGACGACGGTCGGGTTCGCCATGACGCCGGCCGTCCAGATGATGAGGTCGCTCGGAAGCGACTCGCCGGTGGAGAGCTCGATGACGCCGTCGACGGCGCCGGTGACCTGGGTGTCGAGGTGCACGTTCGCGCCGCGCTTGGCGAGGTCCTTGAGGACCCACTCGCTGGTCTTCAGCGACACCTCGGGCATGATGCGGCCCATGGCCTCGATGAGGTGGAAGTGCGTGTCTTCGAACGAGAGCTGCGGGTACACGCGCAGCAGCGACGACGCGAAGGCGCGCAGCTCGGCGAACACCTCGATGCCGGCGAATCCGCCACCCACGACGACCACCGTGAGGAGGCGATCGCGCTCGGGACCCGGAGGAAGGTTCGCGGCCTTGTCGAAGTTGCCGAGCAGGCGGTCGCGGATCGCGACGGCCTCCTCGATCGTCTTGAGTCCGATGGCGTTGTCGGCGATGCCGGGGATCGGGAACGTGCGCGAGACCGCGCCCGCGGTCACGACGATCTGGTCGTACTCGATCTCCCACGGCGCGCCCTCTTCGGGCGTGATCGTGGCCGTCTTGTTCGCGTGGTCGATCCCGGTGACCTTCGCCGTGACGACCTTCGTGCGCTTGAGGTGGCGACGGTGTCCGACGACGATGTGCCGCGCTTCGATCTCGCCCGCGGCGACCTCGGGGAGGAACGGCTGGTACGTCATGTAGGGCAGCGGGTCGACCATCGTGACCTCTGCCTCGCCCTTGCGGAGGTGCTTCTCGAGCTTCCAGGCGGTGTAGAAGCCGGCGTAGCCGCCTCCGACGATCAGGATCTTGGGCACGGCAGGAGTGCTGGACACGATGGGGTGAACTCCTCGGTTCAACGGCTCGACGTGCCGGATGTGCGCGCCGATCGGATGCGTCGGACAGCAGCGGTGACGCCGAGCCCCACCATTATAGCGGCGAGGGTGCCGCCCGCGAGCGGCACCGTGCCGTAGAGGAGGGTGTCGGTGGTCGGCAGGAGGGGCGACGTCGGGCGACTGACCGGATCCGCCTCGGGAAGCGGATCGAGCACGACGGGCTCGACGGTGGGGACGGGGGCGGGACCGGCATCCGCTCGCCGGTAGAGGCGGATCCACTCGGAGAGACTCCCCATCGGATTCGCCGACACGGGCGCCACGGTCGCCGTCACGGCGGCTGCGGCATCGACGAGCCCGTAGCCGTACAGCGGGTCGCGGCCGGATCCGGCACCCGCGGCAGGCCGGGCCGTGCGGACGATGCGGTTGATCACGTTGTTCGCATCGAGGTCGGGGTGGGCCGCGCGCACGAGCGCGGCGATCCCCGCGACGATGGGAGCGGCCCCGCTCGTGCCGTTCCACTCGACGAGCTGTCCGTCGGCGGAGACCCCGAGCAGCTTCTCGCTCGGGGCCGAGACGCCGATCGTGATGCCCTGCGTGGATGCCTCGACGCTGGCGCGTCCCTGCGGGTCGACGCCGCCCACCGTGAGAACGCCCGGGATGGTCGCGGGCGCGCCCACGCGATTCGTGCCGCTCCCCCGGTTGCCCGCCGCGACCACGACGACGACGTCGTTCTCGTAGGCGTAGAGGAACGCGTCGTCCCAGCTCTCGTCCCAGTCGGGCGTGTTGGTCGTCAGCGACAGGTTGATGACGTCGGCGCCGTTGTCGACCGCCCAGCGCACCGCCGTCGCGATCTGCTCGGCGAACGGGATCGTCGCCGCCGAGCCGAATCCCACCGAGATCGCGAGCAGGTCGGCCTCGGGCGCCACGCCGATCATGCCCGTGTCGGGGCCCGTGCCGCGGGCCGCCGCGAGGGAGCCCACCCAGCTGCCGTGATTCGCATCCACCGCGCCGACGGGCGTGCGGCCGTCGGAGGAGCCCTTGCCCGACACGTCGGTGCCGTCCACGACGGCGCCGACGAACTCGATCGGCCCCTTGCCGATGCCGGTGTCGATGATCGCGATCCGCACGCCTGCGCCTCGTGTCGTCGCCCACGCGTCGGTTATCCCGTAGTCCGCGAGCCAGTACTCGGCCGCGCGCACGGGGTCGGGGTTCACCGTGACGGCGGATGCCGCCGTCGGCGCGGTGGCGAGCAGACAGGCCGCCAGCGCCGCGGCGATCAGCGCCGCCATCCGCGTCATCCGGCTCCCGCCTCTCCCGTCGCCCCTCCGGGCGTCGCGCAGACGCAGCGGTCGGGCGACCAGATCGACATCTCCAGTGCACGGTCGCCGATGGGGTTCACGCCGGGCCCGGCGGCGAGCGCATGACCGGCGAGGGCGTGGAGGCACTTGACACGTGTCGGCATCCCGCCGGCGGAGATGCCGTCGATCTCGTCGACGACGCCGTACTGCGCACGGTCGGCGAGGTACGCCTCATGGGCCGCGGTGTACGCGGCGCGGAGGTCGTCGTCCGCGAGACCGTCCTGCAGCTCCCGCATGATGTGGTCGGCCTCGAGCATCGACATCGCCGCTGTGGCACCGGGATGCGTGAGGTAGTAGAACGTCGGGAAGGGCGACCCGTCGGGCAGCCGCGGCGTCGTGGCCACGACCGTGGGGTTGCCGCACACGCAGCGGGCTGCGATGCCGACCACTCCGCGCGCCGGGCGTCCGAGCTGTTCGTGCAGAACGGTCAGATCGGCGTCGCTCACGGGGGCGAAGGGCGGCGTGGTCACGATTCCAGGGTACCGGCCGCCGCCTGTGACCCACCCGATCACGTGACCGGTCAGGGCGCGGGAGTCTCCGTGGGCACCACGTCGGGGATGCCGATCGAGGGCGCGGTGACCGTCTGGGAGACCCCGGCCGCGGTGACCGAGCGCACGAGCTGCGTCATCCAGTCGGTCTGCGTTCGCTCGACATCGTCGCTCACCGCCGCGTGCTCCTGCGGCGTCTCGGACACCGGCAGGTCGTCGTCGACGAGGTAGACGACCTCGCCCGGCTTGACGTAGTAGAGACGCTCACGCGCCTGCGTCGTGATGTAGGCGGGGTCCTTCCACCGCTCGCGCTGCGCCTCGAGGGCTTCGACCTGGTCGCGTCCGAGCGCGACGGCCTCCTCGAGGGCTGCCACCTGCCGACGCTGGTCGAGATACGTGCCGATCGTGGGCACCAGCACGAAGGCGGCGAGGACGACGAGGCCGAGCATCACCACCATGAAGCCCGAGAGACGGATGCCTCCGAGCCATCCGCGCACGTCGACCGACCGCTTCTCCCGCGGCGTGCGGCGGGCACAGGCTCCCGCAGCGGGAACGGAAGAGGGAGCCGTCGTCTTGACCACGGCTCCCCCTTTCGTCTCAGCGCGTGTGCGCGTCAGCCCTTGAAGCGCGGGAACGCTGCACGGCCGATGAACTCACCGGCATCGCCCAGCTCCTCCTCGATGCGCAGAAGCTGATTGTATTTCGCGACGCGCTCGCTGCGAGCGGGCGCGCCGCTCTTGATCTGACCCGAGTTGGTCGCGACGACGAGGTCGGCGATCGTCGTGTCCTCGGTCTCGCCCGAGCGGTGCGAGAACATCGAGGTGTAGCCCGCCCGGTGTGCCATGTCGACGGCGTCGAGCGTCTCCGACAGCGTGCCGATCTGGTTGACCTTGACCAGCAGCGAGTTCGCGATGCCGAGGTCGATGCCCTTGCGCAGGCGCCCCGGGTTGGTGACGAACAGGTCGTCGCCGACGAGCTGCGTCTTCACGCCGAGCTTCTCGGTGAGGGCCTTCCAGGCATCCCAGTCGTCCTCGGCGAGGGCGTCCTCGATCGTGACGATCGGGTAGTTGTCGACGAGGTCGACGTAGTAGTCCGTGAGCTTCTCAGCCGACCAGTCCTTGTTCTCGAAGCGGTACACGCCGTCGTTGAAGAACTCCGTGGCGGCGACGTCCATGCCCAGGGCGATGTCGGACCCGACCGTGAAGCCGGCCTTCTCGATGGCCTTCACGAGGAAGTCGAGGCCTTCGCGGTTGCTCCCCAGGTCGGGGGCGAACCCGCCCTCGTCGCCGAGGCCCGTGGCGTAGCCCGCGGCCTTCAGCTCGCTGTGGAGCACGTGGTAGGTCTCGGCGCCCCAGCGCAGCGCCTCGGCGAAGCTCGACGCGCCGATGGGGGCGAGGAAGAACTCCTGGCAGTCGATGCCGTTGTCGGCGTGCGATCCGCCGTTGATGACGTTGAACAGCGGGACGGGCAGCACGTGCGCGTTGGGGCCGCCGAGGTAGCGGAACAGGGGCAGGTCGGCGCTGTCGGCTGCGGCCTTGGCGACGGCCAGCGACACGCCGAGGATGGCGTTCGCACCCGCGCGCGACTTGTTCTCGGTTCCGTCGGTCTCGATGAGGATCTCGTCGATGATGCGCTGCTCGCTGGCGTCGACGCCCTCGATCGCCGGTCCGAGCTCGTCGATGACGGCCGCGACGGCCTTCAGGACGCCCTTGCCGCCGTAGCGCTTCTTGTCGCCGTCGCGCAGCTCGTACGCCTCGAAGGCGCCCGTCGACGCGCCGGAGGGGACGGCTGCGCGCTGGACGATCCCGTCGTCGAGCAGCACCTCCACTTCCACGGTCGGGTTGCCGCGCGAGTCGAGGATCTCGCGCGCGTTGACTGCCTCGATAAGTGCCACGGAGGACTCCTTGTTTCTTTGGAGGTGGATTCGGGGAGCTTCGTCGGTCCGCTGTCCACTCTAGTGACGGGCGAGCCGGGGCCACAGGCATCCCGCCGTCGAAATCGCGACGACTCAGGCCTCCGTCGCGGGACCGCAGCGCACGACGACGGCGATCGCCACGCCGTCCCAGCCCTTGGCGTCGAGGGTCTGCAGCGCCGTGGCGTCGAAGCGGGGGTCGGAGCCGAGCATCTCGAGGCCCCGCTGCGTGCCCACGACGTCGGAGCGCGTCGCGTGCGGATCGGCGACGTCGCCGCCGCGGCCGACGTTGTCGACGACCACGACGGTGCCCGGATGCCCGAGCCGGGCCGCCCAGTCGAGGTAGATCGTGTTGGACTCCTTGTCCGCGTCGATGAAGACGAGGTCGAAGGGCTCCTCCCCCTCGAGGGTCGGGAGGACGTGCTCCCCGCGGCCGAGGCGGATGTCGACCCGGTCGCCGACGCCCGCCCGATCCACGTTCTCGCGGGCGACCGCGGCGGTGCGGGGCTCGGCCTCGATCGTGACGACGATGCCGTCGGCGGGGAGCGCGCGGGCGAGCCAGATCGTCGAGTACGCGCCGAGGGTGCCGATCTCCAGCACGCGACGCGCGCCGGCGATGTGGGCGAGGAGGTGGAGGAGCTTGCCGTTGACGGGGGCGACCTCGATGGCAGGCAGTTCCGCGGCGGACTGCGCCGCGACCGCCGACTCGAGCGCCGGATCGTGCCCGACGAGCGTCTCGGCGAAGTAGCGGTCGACGGCGCGCCAGGCATCCGGAGTGGGGTCGGTCATGTGCTCACTCAACATTCGCGAGCAGGACGAGTCAACCCCGGCTCAGGCGACGATCGACCCGCGGCGTGCGAGCGCTTCGAGGAGAGCGCCGGCGCGCGCGGCGTCGTCCACGGTGACGACGAAACGCCGCCCCGACGCGCGGACGACCGTGAGCGCGGGACCTCGACGCAGCACGACGCCGAAGGCGCCGACGCTCGAACGGATGCCGTATCCGCCGAACTCGCCGAGCGGACTCACCTCACCCACCTCGACGACCCGCACGTCGGCGAGCGGCACGTGGAAGCGCGGGAACCCGAGGAGCGCGACGACCCACAATCCCTCCGCATCGACGCGCACGCGGAACGCCGACGTCGTGAGCGCCATCGCGACGAGCAGGAAGGTCATCCCGCCGAGAAGGAGCGAGATCGCGATCGGGGCTCCGGAGAACCACACCGCGAGCGCCGTGGCGACCATCACGGCGCAGGTGCCGCCGATGACGAGCGTCGCTCCTCGCCCGAGCGCCGCGGTGCCGAACCACACCGCCTGCTCCCCCGGCGCCAGTGCGAGCGGGTCGGCCGGCACCGACGTCGCATTGCGCGCCGGCTGGGCCGGCTGCACGAACCACGCGGCGACGGCCACGACGAGCGCGGCGACGAGCGCCCAGGCCAGGCCCGGCAGCACCGACGGGGCATCCGCCGCGTCGTCCAGGCCGCGCTGCGCGAGCAGTGTCCACGCGGAGAGCACCGCCATGAGCGTCGCGACGGATGCGGCGATCGTGCCCATCAGGCGATACGTCGGGCCCGTGTCGCCGCGCCGCAGACCCGGGAGCGCGAAGGCGGCGATGAGCAGCGGGATGCCGAACCCGACGAGAGCGGTGAGGAGGGGCTGCAGCCATGCAGGCGCGAAGCCGTCCGCCTCGCCGGACGCTCCCCAGTGGATGGCGATCGTCGAGGGCACCGCGGGAAGCGCGACGAACTGGACGATGAGCGAGACGAGGGTCAGCACGGCGGGGAGGACGAGCGCGACGAGCGCGAATCGCCGGGCGGCCCTGCGGGGACGGACGGAGGTCATGCGGTCATCTCCTTGATCATCGAGGCGAGGGTGTCGGAGGACAGGCCGAGTGCGTGCGCACGCGCGGCGAGCGCGCGGATGTCGTCGTGCAGCGCCGACAGAGGAGCCGCCGCCTCGGTCACGACCGCGCCGCGACCGCGACGCAGATCGACGAGTCCCTCGGCCCGCAGCTCCTGGTACGCCCGCAGCACCGTGTGCAGATTGATGCCGAGCGCATCGGCGACGTCGCGAGCCGCGGGAAGGCGGTCACCGGGGCGCAGGGCACCGGTGGCCGCATCCGCGCGGATCGAGGCCGCGAGCTGTGCGAACAGCGGCTGATCGCTGGACGGATCGATGCGGACGAGCATGAATCTATTCTATAACAACTAGAACAATTGCGACATCACTCTCCGGCATCCTCCACCGGCACTCCGAGGTCGCGGACGAGGTAGATCCACGGGAAGGCGCGGCATCCGACGACCCATCCCGCCGCCTCCTCGCTCGCCAGCGACGTGCGCCACAGGATCCGCCGGTGCTCCCACTGCGTGTCGGTGCGCACCATCCGGTGCGCGAGCACGCCCGCCTCGACGGTGCGCCACCCCGCGCGCCCCGCGAGGGCGAGCTCGTCGAGCTCATCGAACGCCGTGACGGGTCCGAGCCAGCGCTCCGCGTCGCCCGCCGGGGTCGGTTCGACCGCTCCGCCGAACCGCTGCTGCGCCGCCTGCCGCGTCATCCCCAGCTGGGTTCCGATCAGCGCCCAGCTCGCTCCCCCGGCCCGCGCCGCGGTGACGGAGCGCTGAAGGATGGCCCGCACCTCCGACTCGGCGGTCGCGCTCGCGCGGACGAGGGCGAGGTGCGCGTCGAGGTCGAGCGTGCCTTCGGGATCGACGTCGGCGGCCGTCAGGACCGCGCGACCGACGGCGTCGGCGAGGTCGGTCATCCGCGGCCGTCGCGGCTGGGCAGCCACGTTCCCGGCGCCGCGGAAACGCGGGTGGCGGCCTGTCGGAGTCCGTGGGCGAACCCACCGAAGTACGCGCCGACGAGGACGAGTCCGACCCCGGCCCCGAGGGCGAGTCCGCCGCCGAATCCGCCCCAGTCCAGGCCGATCCCGATGACGACGATGAGTCCACCCACGACCACGGAGGCGAGGGCTGCTCCGATGATGCGGCGGAAGGCGTGGTCTCTGCGTGCTGTCGGTTCGCTCATGATGTCAACCTACGCTTGACGTCTTCTCATGTCAAGCGATTATTGACATCAGCCGAGCGGCTTGATCTCGATCGACTCCGGCGTGGCTCCGGCTGCGACCGTCGCGAACGCCGTGTACCCGTCGGAGGCCGCACGTTCCAGCAGCGCCTTGAGGTTCTTCGTGCGCTGTTCCAGACGCACCCGGGCGCCGGCGCGGACGAAGGCCGCCTTCAGCGCGAGGAGCTCTCCCACCGGCACATCGCGCTCGTGGACGAGGACGAGTGATCGGGCGGCGTCGGCCGCGCGCTCCTCGACCAGATCGACGATGCGCTCGAACCCGATCGAGAATCCGACCGCCGGGACGTCCTGGCCGAGGAATCTCCCGATCATGCCGTCGTAGCGACCGCCGCCGCCGAGCGAGTAGTCCACCGACGGGTGCGCGAGTTCGAAGATCGTGCCCGTGTAGTAGCCCATCCCCCGCACGAGGAACGGGTCGAACACGAGGGGGATGTCATCGACCGAGACGTCGGGAGACGCCCCTCCCCGCGCCGCCCGGACCGCGTCGCCGATGCCGACGAGGTCGTCGACGATGGCATCCGGGGCGTCCGCCGGGAGGAGCTTGCGGATCTGACGCTCGCCGTAGGGGGTGTACTCGAGGGTCATCGGGCGCAGCGTGAACTGCTCGAACGCGGTCACGGCATGGTCGGTGGCCCCGCGGTCGCGGAGCTCGGCGATGACACCCGCGACGCCGATCTTGTCGAGCTTGTCGATCGTGATCAGGACGCCGGGCTGTTCGTCGGTGGAGAACCCGAACGAGCCCAGCATCCACTCCAGCGCCCGGCGATCGTTGATGCGGACGCTGCCGCCCTCGAGCCCGAGCGCGTCGAGCGTGTCGAGGGTCGCGGCGATCAGCTCGGCCTCCGCGCGGGTCGACGCATCGCCGATCACGTCGATGTCGCACTGCACGAACTGCCGGTATCGGCCCTTCTGCGGCCGCTCGGCACGCCACACGGGTGCGATCTGGACGGAGCGGAACACCGTGGGCAGCTCGGCCCGGTGGCTCGCGTAGAACCGGGCGAGCGGCACGGTGAGGTCGTAGCGCAGCCCGAGGTCGGCGAGGCGTGCAGGGTCGTCGGCCGCGGCCCGGATGGCTTCGGCATCCACCCCCCGCTTGAGCACGTTGAAGGCGAGCTTCTCGTTGTCACCCCCGATGCCGGCGTGAAGGCGCGCGTACTCCTCCATGACGGGCGTCTCGATCTCGTCGAAGCCGTGCGCGCGGTACCGCTCGCGGATGACAGCGAGGACGCGCTCGCGACGGGCCTTGTCGGCGGGGAGGAAGTCGCGCATGCCGCGCGGAGGATTGACGGATGCCACGGAACTAGTGTTCCAGATCCGCCTCCGCGCTCCGGATGTCGTCGGCGAGCGCGCGAAGCCGTTCCCGCAGCGCGCGCTCGGCGTCCCACCCGTTCTCCCGAGCCGTCGCGACGAGAGCGAGCAGGGCACCTCCCAGCTCGGCCTCCGATCGCGGCGGGGATGCCTCGACGGGCACGGCGTTCGCACTCGGGCCGACGGTCGCGGCCTTGCCGAGGAGCTTCTGGGCGAGCGCGAGGGTCGGCATGCGCTCGCTCACGCCGTCGAGCACGCTGCGACGTTCGTGCTTCTCGGCGGCTTTCGCCGCGTTCCACAGCACGAGCACCTGCTCGGGCGTCTCGGCGGTCTCCCCCGCGAAGACGTGCGGATGACGGCGGACCATCTTCTCGGTCAGCCCGCGCGCGACGTCGTCGATGTCGAACGGATCGTCGGCGTCGCGCGAGGCGATCTCGGCGTGGAACAGCACCTGCCACAGCAGATCGCCGAGCTCTTCGCGGAGCTCTGCCCGGGATCCCGCCTCGACGGCGTCGATGAGCTCCGCGCTCTCCTCCTCGAGGTACGGGACGAGCGCCCGGTGATCGATCTGCTGGGTCCACACGCAGCGGTCGCGCACGGCGGTCATGGTCACGGCGGCTTCGCGCAGCGCATCGGTCACGACGGGACGTCCTTCCTCGGGGCGGTGATCCCCCTCGATCATCCTTCCGCGTCTTCGGCGGCGATGAACGCGGCGAGCTCTGCGGCGACGGACGTGTCGGCGCGAGCGAACAGTGCGGGCCGGCCGAGAGGCGCCGAGACGAGACTCTGCGTCACCCCGGCGGGGTTGCCGTAGACGGCGCCGGTCCACACGTGCGTCCAGCGGCCCGGCGGAAACGTCACCGCGATCGAATCGGTGTCGGACTGGAGGACGGGGGCGAGCAGCAGATCCGGCCCGAGCTGCAGCTCGTCATCAGCCGAGCCCTGTGCGAGCAGGCGGTCCGACGGGCTCAGCATCCACGGATGCTGAGCGGCCGTCGCAAGCGGCCCGTCCGCCCACAGGCGCGCGCGCTCGCCGCTCAGCGCGGCGAACAGCCGCGCGAGCCTTCCGACCTGGCGGGCGACGCGGGATTCGCCGGCGACCTGGGCCGCGGCATCCGGCCTGTTCCCCTCGTGCGTGCGGAACAGGGGCTGCAGGAGGGATGCCTCGGCCCACCGCACGAGGAGCTCGTCGTCGCGGACGACGTCGGGCAGGAGCGGCAGGTCGATGCTCGTGTAGCCGCCGATGTCGCCGTGCACCTGCGCCATCCCGCTCGCCGACAGCGACTGCGTGATCGCGATCATGGAGCGCAGTCCGTCTTCAGCGGACCAGTCCTGCATCTGATCGCCCATCCACAGCGCGTCGGCCGCGCCGGCCGACGCCGCCGTTCCGCTCCGATGCCACACGAGGCCCTCCGCGCCCAGGCCCGACAGCTCGAGCGCCCGCGTGTTGACCTGCTGCCACAGCACGGGCCACCGCACGCGCCAGTCGATGCCGAGCCCTCCCTGGAGTCGCGCCTCCGGCGGGGGCCCTTCCGCGAAGTCGGCCATCCACCCCGACGCCTTCGCGGCGACGGCCTCGTCGGCGATCGCCTGCGCCAGCCACTCCCGAGCGGCCTCGTCCGACAGGTCGACGGCGGCCGCGAGGAACCCGTGCTGGTCGGTCTGCAGAACCTCGCCGTCCTCGTCGAGGGCGAGGAATCCCGCCGCCTCCGCCTCCGCGTACAGGTCGCGCCCCCCGCGCGCGGCCGCCGCGGCGCCGCTGTCCTCCGAGAGCGAGGGGTTGACGTAGGTCAGTACGTTGATCCCCTGCGCCTGGAGCTCGGCCACGAACTCGTCCCACTCCGGGTACAGATCCCGGTCGAGGGTCCAGTTCCACTGCAGGCGCTCGCCGAAGTCCGTCGAGCGGCCGCCGACCCAGTCCTGGAGCCAGACGGCCGCGATCGGCGTGCCCGCCTCCTGCAGCGCGGCGAGCTTCTCGCGCACCTCCCGCGTGCCGCCCTGGAGGCCCGCGATGAGTCCGCGCGACGCCCAGATCGGCGGTGCCGGAGCGGCTCCGGTCCACGTCGCCTGCACCGTCAGGGCGTTCACCGGCTCGGATGCCGCGGCGAACGAGAACTCGGCCTCCGCCGCCCAGACCTCCCAGATCATGCGGTCGACGGGGCGCAGATCGACCGAGGCGATCGCGTCTCCGCGGTACGCGAAGCTGCGCGCCTGGTCGGTGACGTTGACGCCGCTGACGAGATACGTCGTGTCGTGACCGCCGGCCGCGGATGCCTGGAGATCGACGAGGAACGAGAGGGGCTGCGCACCGCGCCCGATGCCCTGCTCGCGCGGGACGAGCGCGAGGCGCTGGCCGCGCAGGTCCCAGGCGGCGGACTGCGCGCCGAACCCGTGGACGCCCTCGTCGGCCTCGAGAGCGGCGGCCAGATAGAGCCTGTCGGCAGCTCCCGACACCGCTGCCGCGACGTCGAGGCGGCCTTCGGCGCCCTGCGCGAAGCGCAGCTGCCAGCGCACGTCGTCGCCCTCGGCATCGGTCAGCGTCCCGTCCAGCGTCAGCGCGCCGTCGGCATCGACCGACGCCGTGCGGATGCGCTGATCGCCCCACGTCTGCGCGAGGCGATCGCTGACACGCAGGATGCCGAGATCGTCGATGAACCACGGGTCGCCGACACCCGCGGTCAGGAACGCCTCGCGCGAGGGGGACTCCCACACGGGCTTCTCCGCCGCCGGATGCGTCACACGCAGCCGCGACCCGAGGAGCACCGAGAATCCGCCGATCTGCCACACGCCGCGGGCCTCGGTGTCGACGCGGAGGGAGCCCGCGGGGGCGTCGGCGAGATCGGTGGATGCTCGCGGGAGGCTCACCGCAACGAAGATCCCGCTGATCACGGCCGCCACGACGAGGAGGGCGACGACGCTCCACCCGATCCGCCGAGCGGTGCGCCGGCGGGGAGGGGTGCGGTCGTCGTCGATCACTCCCCCAGCCTAAGCACTCCGACCGACGCCACCGCAGCGTCATACGTGATCTCGACGAAACACGTCGGCGATAGCGTGGAACGATGCGCGAGCTCACCCAGACCGAAGCCATCGACCTCGTCGGACGCTTCGAAGCCGGCCAGGAGATCCCGGAGCGGATGCGCTCCGACGTCCGCATGCTCGGGGCCCTGCTGGGTCGCGTGCTGCGCGAGAGCGGCACCCCGGGCCTGTACGAAGACGTCGAACGACTGCGGGTCGCCACGATCCAGGCCTACACCGACGAGACCCCCGAGGCCTTCGCCCGTGCCGAGGCGATCGCCGACTCGTTCGACCTCCAGCGCGCGCACGAGGTCGCGCGGGCGTTCACGGCGTACTTCCACCTCGTCAACCTCGCCGAGGAGACGCAGCGCGTGCGCGTCCTCCGCGAGCGCGACGGTCGCCCCGACAAGGAGGACGCGACCGACTCGATCGCGGCGGCCTACATGCACCTCGCCCGCGAGGTCGGCGACGACACCGCCCTGCAGCGCCTTCAGAACCTCCGCTTCCACCCGGTGTTCACCGCGCACCCGACCGAAGCCCGCCGCCGCGCGATCTCGACCAGCATCCGGCGCCTGGCCGCCCTGCTCACCGAGCACGAGGCGTCGCTGCGCAACGGCGCCGATCAGCGGCGCGCCGAGCGACGCATGCTCGAGGAGATCGACACCCTGTGGCGCACGGCACCGCTGCGCCCTGAGAAGCCCGCGCCCACCGACGAGGTGCGCGCCGTCATGGCCGTCTTCGACGAGACGCTGTACACGGCCGTGCCGCACGTCTATCGGCGGGTCGACGACGCCCTGCAGGGGCCTGCGGCCGGCGGCCGCGCGCCGATCGTCAAGCCGTTCGTCCGCATCGGATCGTGGGTCGGCGGCGACCGCGACGGCAACCCGTTCGTCACGGCATCCGTCACCCGCAAGGCCGCCGGGATCGCGAGCGAGCACATCCTGCGGGGCCTGGAGAGCACGACGCTCCGCATCGGCCGCACGCTCACCGTGGACGCCACCACGACGCCTCCCAGCGATGCGCTCGTCGCCCTCTGGCAGCGTCTGCGCGGATCCGACGAAGAGGCCGCCGCCGACGTGGCGAAGCGCTCGCCCGACGAGCCGCACCGCCGCGTGCTGCTGATGATCGCCCGCAAGATCGCAGCCACCCGCACGCGCGACGCCGACCTCGCGTACCGCGATCCCGAGCACCTCCTGGCCGATCTGCGCACCGTGCAGGGCTCGCTCGTGCAGGCCGGAGCACCCCGCCAGGCCTACGGACACCTCCAGCAGCTGCTGTGGCAGGTCGAGACGTACGGATTCCATCTCGCCGAACTCGAGGTGCGGCAGCACTCCGCCGTGCACGCGAAGGTGCTCGCCGAGCTCGAGTCGGGTCCGCGTCCCGCCGACGGGTACTCGGAGCAGGCCGAAGAGGTGCTCGACGTGTTCCGCGCGATCGCGTACGTGCAGGAGCGCTTCGGCCCGCGCGCGGCCGGTCGCTACATCGTGTCGTTCACGCAGTCCTCGCAGGACCTCGCGAACGTGCACCGCCTCGCGCGCTATGCGGTCGGCCCCGAGGGCGTCCCGCCGGTGCTCGACGTCATCCCGCTGTTCGAGACGTTCGCCGATCTGCAGGCGGCGCCGCGCATCCTGGCGGAGATCGTCGAGAACCCCGACTTCGTCGCGCGTCTCGCTGCGACCGACCGCCGCCTGGAGGTCATGCTCGGCTACTCCGATTCGTCGAAGGATGTCGGACCGGTCGCTGCGAACCTCGCGCTGTACGAGGCGCAGGCGCACATCGCCGCGTGGGCCGAAGAGGTCGGCATCGAGCTGACGCTGTTCCACGGCCGCGGCGGGGCGCTCGGGCGCGGCGGCGGACCGGCGAACTCGGCCGTGCTCGCCCAGCCCCCGCACTCGGTCGACGGGCGGTTCAAGCTCACCGAGCAGGGTGAGGTGATCTTCGCCCGGTACGGCGATCCCGCCATCGCCATGCGCCACATCGACCAGGTCGCCGCTGCCGTGCTGCTGGCCTCGTCCCCCTCGATCGAGCAGCGCAACCGCGATGCGGCCGAGCGGTACGCCGACGTCGCCGCGACGATGGACACCGCCTCCCGCGAGCGCTTCTTCTCCCTCGTGAAGGCACCGGGCTTCGCGCCCTGGTTCGCCCAGGTGACCCCCATGGAGGAGATCGGGCTGCTCGCCCTCGGATCCCGTCCGGCGCGCCGCGGCCTCTCGGTCGAGTCGCTGGAAGACCTCCGGGCGATCCCCTGGGTGTTCGCGTGGACGCAGGCTCGCATCAACCTCGCCGGCTGGTTCGGCTTGGGCTCCGCGCTCGAGGCCGTCGGCGACGAAGAGCTGCTTCGCCGCGCCTACGGCGATTGGCCGCTCCTTCGCACGCTGATCGACAACGTGGCGATGAGTCTCGCGAAGTCCGACATGCGCATCGCGCGCAACTACCTCGATCTCGGCGATCGCGCCGACCTCGCCGATCTCGTGATGGACGAGATGCTCCTCACCCGCTCGTGGGTCGAACGGGTGACCGGCGGATCCGAGCTCCTGGACAACCGCCCCATCCTGCAGCGCGCCGTCAAGATGCGCAGCCCTTACGTCGACGCGCTGTCGCTGCTGCAGCTGCGGGCACTCCGGGCGCTCCGCGACACGGCGGCGGAGGGGCTTCCGGGCGATCCGGACCAGCAGCGCCTGCTGCTGCTGTCGGTCAACGGCGTGGCGGCCGGACTCCAGAACACCGGCTGATCGGGCTACCGCCGCCGTGACGGCATCCCGTCAGTCCACGCGCGTGTCGTGAGCATGGCGCGCGAGGCTGCGCCCGTAGCGCTCGGTGAGCTGCATCATGAGATCCGGCGTCTCACGGTCGAGGCCGAAGACGTAGCCCGGGAAATCGAGCTCCTTCTGGGCGGCCCAGATCTCCTCGTGCCGATCGGGCGGGAGGATCTGCACGGGGTCGCCGACGGCCACCCAGCCGATCGGCACCATCGAGTCGGCGGGGAGCGTCGTGCGCAGGTGCACGACCGCGTTGATGCGCACTTCGCTGCGGTCGCCGACGCGCGCGCCGTTGAACACGCGCGTGCCTGTGGCGAGGAAGACCTCGTCGCCGACCGTCGCGCCCGACACGCTCGCCATCGGACCGACCAGGGAGTGCGCGCCGATGTGCACGGGGTTGGTCGCGCTCGCTCTGAGGAGCGCGTTCTCCATGACGATGACGTTCTCGGCGAGCGTGAGGGGGCCGCCCTCGGCGGTGATCACGGCGCCGTGCAGCACCTGGCAGTCCGCGCCGATCTCGACGTCTCCACTGATGACCGCGGTGGGGGCGATGACGGCGGACGGATGGATGCGGGGACGTGCTCCGAGGTGCTCGAACTGCATGGCGGACCTCCCTGGGGGTGTGTTCCGCCAGCGTAGCGCCGGGGCCCGTCACACGCCCGTGGCCCGCTGCGGCCTCGGGCTAGGGTGGGGAGGTTCGCCTCGAACCGCCCCCGACGCCTCGCACAGAAAGCTCCACCGTGATCGAGACCCTCGCCGTGCTGCCCGCCTCCGTCCGCCCCGTGTTCGACGCGGTCCAGGCTCGGAACCCCCATGAGCCGGAGTTCCAGCAGGCCGTGCACGAGGTGCTCCACTCGATCGCCCCCGTGCTCGAGCGCCATCCGCAGTTCGTCAGCGGCGGCATCGCCGAGCGCATCGTCGAGCCGGAGCGCCAGATCATCTTCCGCGTGCCGTGGGTCGACGACGCCGGCGTCCTGCAGGTCAACCGGGGCTTCCGGGTGCAGTTCTCCTCCGTGCTCGGGCCCTACAAGGGCGGCCTGCGCTTCCACCCGTCGGTGAACCTGTCGATCATCAAGTTCCTGGGATTCGAGCAGATCTTCAAGAACGCGCTCACCGGCCAGGGCATCGGCGGCGCGAAGGGGGGCAGCGACTTCGATCCGCACGGGCGGACGGATGCCGAGATCATGCGGTTCTGCCAGTCGTTCATGAACGAGCTGTACCGCCACCTCGGCGAGCACACCGACGTTCCCGCGGGCGACATCGGCGTGGGTGCGCGAGAGATCGGCTACCTGTTCGGCCAGTACCGCAAGATCACCAACCGCCACGAGTCCGGCATGTTCACCGGCAAGGGCGTGCAGTGGGGCGGCGCCGAGGTGCGCACCGAGGCCACCGGGTACGGGGCCGTGTTCTTCGCCGAGGAGATGCTCGCCGTCGACGGCGGGTCGCTCGAGGGAAAACGCGTCGCCGTGTCGGGTTCGGGCAACGTCGCGATCTACGCGATCGACAAGGCGTGGCAGCTCGGAGCGGTCCCGGTGACCGCATCCGACTCATCCGGCTACGTCGTCGACGATGCCGGGATCGACGTGGGTCTCCTCCGCCAGGTGAAGGAGATCGATCGCGCGCGCATCTCGGAGTACGCCGTGCGGCGACCGTCGGCGCGATTCGTCGAGGGTGCGCGACCGTGGGAGGTCGCCGTCGACATCGCGATCCCGTCGGCGACGCAGAACGAGCTCGACGAATCGGATGCCGCGGCGCTCATCGCCGGCGGCGTCCGCGCCGTGGTCGAAGGGGCGAACATGCCCTCCACGCCCGGTGCGATCGCCGCTCTGCGGGCGGCCGGCGTGCTGTTCGGGCCGGGGAAGGCCGCGAACGCCGGCGGCGTCGCGACATCCGCCCTGGAGATGAGCCAGAACGCAGCCCGCCAGCGGTGGTCGTTCGACGACAGCGAGGCGAAGCTGCGCGTCATCATGAAGAACGTGCACGATTCGGCGTTCGACGCGGCCGAGCGCTACGGACACCCCGGCGACTATGTCGTGGGTGCGAACGCCTCGGGGTTCGAGCGCGTCGCGCACGCGATGCTCGCGCAGGGCGTGATCTAGGAGGCCGTGGCGAGCGGCCGCGACCACGCGACCTCGCGGTCGAGCTGGCCGGTCTCTCGGAAGAGACGCACCTGGTGCGTGTCGGCGAGCGCTGCGGCGAGCTCGGCGATGTCGGCGCGCGCGAAGCCCAGGCTCTGCCAGAACGGCCCGGAGCGGCGGCTGAAGAGCCAGGCGGTGCCGGCTCCGGCATCCGTCGCCCGCTCCAGCGCGAAGCGCGCGAGCGCGCTGCCCCTCCCCTGCGCACGTCGGTCGGATGCGACGGCGACGCTGCGAATGAGCGCGTGACGAGCGTCGCCGCTCAGCTCGAATCCGGTGGCGCCGACGATCCGCCCGCCGTCGTCGCGTTCGATCCACAGGCGGACGGATGCCGCATCGAGACCGCTGAGGGTCAGGTCGGCCTCGGCGAGGAACGAGCGCACGTCGGAGATGTCGTCGTCCGTCGCGGCCACGAGAGCGCTCACAGCGGACCGAGCACGGCGTGGGGATCGGCGTCGAGATCGAGCTCGCGCAGAATGTCGAGCAGCTCCCGCTCCTCGTAGCGGAAATGGGACTCCATGATGGCCGAGAGCCCCTCGAGATGTCGGCCGAGGTGCTCGACGCCCGCGTGGGAGGCGACCGCATGATCCAACTGGGTCAGCAGGTGCGCGATCATGCTGTGATCCTGTCGCAGCTTCCCGATCAGTTCGCGCAGGCGAGGATGCCGGGCCTCCAGGGCGGGGAACAGCGCGCCGTCTTCGCCCAGGTGGTGCGCCGAGAGCGCGAGGCAGAAACCGTGGCAGTACAGGAGCAGGTCCCGGGTCGGCGCCCCGCCGTCACTCCCGCCGGCGATCGAAGCGGATGCCGACTCCTGCGCAGCGCGGAGAGCCCGCCGCAGCCGGCGGTGCGCCTCGCGAAGCTCGGCATCCCACGCGATCAGCCGGTGATGTTCGTCGTGCATCGCGTTCCAGGATAGAGCCGCGGGGTGCCGCGCGTGGGAGACCGCTGGGAGTCGATGGGCGATGCGCGGGCGGCGTGCGAGACTGCCGTCATGGATGCCGCACCCCGGTGGATTCTCGTGACCGCGTGGACGCTCGCCGCCGTCCTGGCCGGCCTGGGTGCGGCGGTGGCTCTCGCGACGATGACGCCGCTGCCGCTCGTGCTGGCGCTGGGGCTCGCCGTGCCTCTGATTGTCGTGCGCCGGCGTCCGGCCGGCTGAGCTCGCGACCCGCCCGTGGCGGGGCCGGGGTCAGCCGACGAGCCGGTACACCGACACATGGCTCGTCGACTCCCCCGTGAACTCGCTGCGGTCCCAGTCCGCCCACCGTGATTCCCGCTCGAATCCCGCCAGCCGCGCCATCAGATCGAGTTCGCTCGGCCAGATGTACCGGTGCGGCGACCGGCCGATCACGGCATCCCGTCCGTCCTCCAGCGCGGCGCCGAACCGCACATGATGCGAGACCAGGTGCTGGGTCAGCGTGTCGACCGTGTCGACCAGCAGGTAGCCGGGCTCGAACACCTCGACCGTCCCACGATGCCCCGGAGCCAGCGCGCGCAGCTGCGGGACCCACAGCTCGATCACGAACCGCCCGCCGGGAATCAGATGCCGCGCCGCGTTGCGGAAGCACTCGACCTGTGCGTCCTGCGTGAGCAGGTTCGAGATCGTGTTGAAGACCAGGATCGCGAGCGAGAATCCCTCTCCCGCCGATGCCGACGTCATGTCGCCCTGCACGACCGGGATCACGTCGTCCGAGACCTTCTCGCGCAACCTCGCGATCATCGCGTGCGACAGTTCGATGCCGCTCACCCGAACACCCGCCTCGGCCAGCGGGATCGCGATGCGACCGGTGCCGACGGCGAACTCGACGGCGGAGCCGCCGTCTGCGAGCGCCGCGAGCACCTCGATCGCCGGGCCGAGCACCTCGGGCGCGAACATCCCCTCGCCCGGAGTGTCGTACTGCCGCGCCGCGACGTCGTCCCAGATCCGCTGCTGATCGACCATCAGCCCATCGTCGCGAGGCGCCGCTCCCCCGTCAATCGACAGGAGCCGCCACCGGGGCGTCGGCGGCCTTCGGCGCCGGCCACATCTGCTCGATCAGCTGCCCGACCCACCCGATGAGGTCGGCATCGGACACCACCGCGCCTCCGGCCGTCGGCAGGGGCACCACGACGGCGTCGCTGCCCGACACGAGCTTCGCCTTCGGATAGAGCCGCTGCAGCCTGACCTTCATCGAGTCGGCGAGGTTCGCCGGGGCGATGCGGAGGTTCGGCCCCATCGCCACGACATCCGCAAGGCCCGCCTGCGCCGCACGGCGCCGCAGCCGAGCGACGGCGACGAGTCCTTCCACCTCGGCCGGCGGCTCGCCGTAGCGATCGGTGAGCTCTTCGATCACCAGGTCGAGCGAGTCGTCCTTCGCGGTGACCGATGCCGCCGCCGAGAGCTTCTGGTACGCCTCGAGGCGGAGACGCTCGCTGTCGATGTAGGACTCGGGGATGCGCGCCTGCACAGGCAGCTCGAGCCGCAGCTCGGTCGGACCCTCGACCTCGTCGCCGCGGAACGTCGCGACGGCCTCGCCGATCATGCGGAGATAGAGGTCGAAGCCGACCCCGGCGATGTGACCGGCCTGCTCCGCGCCGAGCAGATTGCCGGCACCGCGGATCTCGAGGTCTTTCAAGGCCACCTGCATGCCGGAGCCCAGGTCGTTGTTGACGGCGATCGTCTCGAGGCGATCGGCCGCGGTCTCGGACAGCGGCTTCATCTCGTCGTACAGGAAGTACGCGTACGCCCGCTCCCGCGCACGCCCGACCCGTCCGCGGAGCTGGTGCAGCTGCGACAGACCGTACTTGTCCGCGCGATCGATGATGATCGTGTTGGCGTTGGAGATGTCGAGCCCGGTCTCCACGATGGTCGTGCACACCAGCACGTCGGAGCGGCGCTCCCAGAAGGCATCCACCACCTCTTCGAGCGCGTGCTCGCCCATCTGACCGTGGGCGACGGCGATGCGCGCCTCGGGCACGAGCTCGGCGAGGTCGGCGGCGACGCGCTGGATCGACTGCACGCGGTTGTGCACGAAGAACACCTGGCCCTCGCGCAGCAGCTCGCGCCGGATCGCCGCGGCGATCTGCTTGTCGTTGCGCGGTCCGACATACGACAGGATCGGATGCCGGTCTTCGGGCGGCGTCTGAAGCGACGACATCTCGCGGATGCCGGTGACCGCCATCTCGAGCGTGCGCGGAATGGGCGTCGCGCTCATCGCGAGGATGTCGACGTTCGTCTTGAGCTTCTTCAGCGCGTCCTTGTGCTCGACACCGAACCGCTGCTCCTCGTCGATGATCATGAGCCCGAGGTCTTTGAAGATCACCTTCTCGGTGAGGATGCGATGCGTCCCGATCACCATGTCGACCGTGCCGTCGGTGAGACCCGCGAGGACGTCGCGCGCCTGCTTGTCGGTCTGGAATCGCGACAGCGCCTTCACCTTGACCGGGAACCCGGCGAAGCGCTCGGTGAAGGTCTCGAAGTGCTGCTTCACGAGGAGCGTCGTCGGCACGAGCATCGCGACCTGCTTGCCGTCCTGGATCGCCTTGAACGCGGCCCGCACGGCGACCTCGGTCTTGCCGAAGCCGACGTCACCCGAGAGCAGTCGATCCATGGGGATCGGCTTCTCCATGTCGGCCTTGATCTCGTCGATCGTCTGCAGCTGATCGGGCGTCTCGGCGAACGGGAACGCCTCTTCGAGCTCGCGCTGCCACGGCGTGTCGGGTCCGAAGGCGTATCCCTTCGCCGCCATCCGCGCCGAGTACAGCTTGACGAGCTCGACGGCGATGTCGCGCACCGCCTTGCGGGCCTTGCCCTTGGCGGCCGACCAGTCGCTGCCGCCCATCTTCGACAACGTGGGCGCTTCACCGCCGACGTACTTCGACAGCAGATCGAGCTGATCGGTGGGGACGAACAGCTTGTCGCCCGGGTATCCGCGCTTGGACGGCGCGTACTCGAGCACGAGGTACTCGCGCGTGGTCTTGACCGGATTGCGCCCCCCGCTGGACACTTCGCGCTGGGTCAGCTCGACGAACCGCCCGATGCCGTGGGTCGCGTGCACGACGTTGTCGCCGGGCTTGAGCTGCAGCGGGTCGACGACGTTGCGGCGGCGGGAGGCGAGCTTCTTGACGACCCGGTTGTCGCCGCCGATCGTTCGTCCGTAGAACTCGGCCTCGGTGAGCACCGCGAGCTTCGCCTCGGGCGCTTCGAATCCGCGCTCGAGCGTCGCGCAGACGATGTGGGCCACGCCGGGCTCGGGGGCGTCGAGGATCGCCTCGACCTTGCGGGCCGCGATGCCGCGCTCGGCGAGCACATCACGCGCGCGCTCGACGAGTCCGACGCCGGATGCGGCGACCACGACGCGCCAGCCCTGGGCGAGAAGCTCCCCCACGTGGGTCGTCGCTCCGTCGACGTTGCCCTGGAACGACGGCACCGGTGTGCCCGGCACCCGCACGGTGACCTGCGCCTGGAGCGCGACCTCGAGGTCTTCCGAGAGCAGACCCTCGGCCGCGGCATCCGCTTCTCCCGAGTCGAAGCTCGACAGCGTCCACCACACGCCTGATCGCGCGCGCACGGCGCCTTGGAGTTCGGGCAGCGTGACGAAGTCGCCGGCGCCGAGATCGATGGGCGCGGCGGCTCCGGATGTCGCGGCGCTCCACGCCGCCTCGAGGAACTCACGGTTCGTCTCTCCGAGCGTCAGCGCGCGGGTGACGGCGCGCTCGGGGTCGAGGAGCGCCGTCGCGACTCCCTTCGGCAAGTACTCCACGAAGGTCACCAGACGGTCGACGAGCGCCGGCGTGAGCGACTCCATCCCCTCCACGGGGATTCCCTCGGCCATCTTCTCCAGCATCCCCCGGAGTCCGGGGAGCGTGTCGGCGAGGTCGAGGGCGCGACTGCGCACGGCATCGGTCAGCAGCAGCTCGCGGCTGGGCACGAGCTCGACCTCGGCGACGTCGCCCGGCAGCGAGCGCTGGTCGGCGACGGAGAACGCCCGGATCTGGTCGACCTCGTCGCCGAAGAACTCCACGCGGTACGGATGATCGGCGATCGGCGGGAAGACGTCGAGGATGCCGCCGCGGACGGCGAACTCGCCACGACGCGACACCATGTCGACGCGGGCGTAGGCGAGCTCGACCATGCGGCGGGTGATCTCGCCGAGATCGAAGCCGCGCTCCCCGACGATGAATCGCACGGGCGGCACGTCGGCGAGCCCGGCCGCCATGGGCTGCAGGGCGGCGCGCACCGACGCCGTGACGACGAGGGGCGTGCTGCCGTCCCACAGGGCGATGCGGCGGATCGTGTCGAGCCGACGGCCGACGATCTCGGCGCTCGGGCTCAGCCGCTCGTGGGGCAGCGTCTCCCACGCGGGGAAGTCGAGCACCTCGACGCCGGGCACGAGCGCCGACAGGGCCGGGCCCACGGCCTCGGCGCGTCGACCCGTGGGGGCGACGACGAACAGGCAGGGCGGATGCCCCGCGGACCCGCGGCGCTGCAGGAGGGCCGCGAGCGCCGGGGCGCCGAGGCCTTCGACCAGCGAGAAGTCGGCATCGACGGATGCTGCCGCCAGCGCGTCTCGGAACGGCTCAGCCTGCTCGAGGGCGCGGACTATCCCGGGAACTGTCACCGGACGAGTCTACGCGCGGGCTCCGACGCCGGATCGGCGCTCCCTAGGATGAGACCGTGAGCGATCCGATCGAGCCGGCGATGCGTCCGTCTCCGCCCCTGCCGTCGCTTTCCGCGCCTGCCGCTGCGGCAGCGTACGCACCGCATCCCCCGCCCTCCCCCGGGTACGCCGCGCCATATTCCGCGCCCCGCCCGCCGGCGGCGGGCATCCGCCCTCCGGAGACCGCGCCGTCGGGTGCGGGCCTCGGGCTCGCGGCCCTCGTCCTCGCGGTGCTGGGAACCCTGGGCGCCTCTGTCGTGGGCGCCGCGTCGGCGTGGCAGCTCGGTCTCGCCGCCGGCCGAGGATCGGCAACGGCGCCGATCGATGCCGACTTCGACTGGAGCGTCCTCGCCCCCGTACGCGACTGGGCTCTCGCGGGCGAAGTGTCGCTCTGGGCCGGGACGGCGCTGGGGATCGCGGCGATCGTGTCGGGGATCATCGCGCTCATCACCCGGCGAGGCCGGGTGCCCGGGACCATCGCCGTCGTGGTGGCCGCCCTCGGTCCCGTGGTCTTCTTCGCGGCCGTGGCGGCCACTCTGTCGCTCGGGCTCACCGCCGGTTCGGGGATCGGCGGCTGAGAGCCGGGCCGCGGGATCAGTCCCGCGGTGCGTGGTGCTTCTGCTGCGCCGCGAGGAGCCCCTCGCCCACGAGCTGCTCGACGGCATCCGCGGCATCGCCGATCAGGATGCCCAGCGTCTGGCGTTCCGTGGCGCCGAACGGATCCAGGACCCAGTCGGCGGCATCCTGGCGTCCCGGAGGCCGCCCGATGCCGACCCTCACGCGGGGGAAGTCGGGGGTGTCGAGCGCCTTCGCGACATCGCGCACGCCGTTGTGACCGCCGTGACCACCGCCGACCTTCAGCTTGATCGTGTCGAAGGGGATGTCGAGTTCGTCGTGCACGACGACGACGTGGTCGGCCTCGACCCCGTAGAACTTCGCGAGGCCGGAGGCGGGTCCGCCGGAGACGTTCATGAAGGAGTTGGGCTTGGCGAGGACGAGCTTCGGCCCGCCGGGACGCAGCCACGTCTCGACGACCCGGGCGTTCGCCTTGTGCGCGCGGAACGTCTCGCCCCGACGCGCCGCGAGCTCGTCGACGACGAGCTGACCGACGTTGTGCCGCGTGGTCTCATACCGCGGACCGGGGTTGCCGAGTCCGATGACCAGCCATGTCTCCGCCATGCATCCCTCTCCCTTCTACGCGCGAGACCCTCCCTCTGCATCGAGACCCGCGCGGTGGGCGGGGGTGTCGATGCGGAAGCAGGGTCTCGCGGGACAGCAGGCTTACTCGGCCGCTTCCTCCGACTGCTCGGCGGCGACGGCCGCGTCGGCGTCGGCGATCTCTTCCTCGGCCTCGAGCGTGTCGACCGGGATCGACACGGCGACGACCAGCGTCTCGGGGTCGGCGATGAGCGTGGCGCCCTTGGGCAGGTTGAGGTCGGCGGCCGTGATGTGCGTGCCGTCCTCGAGGCCCTCGACGTCGACCTCGATGCCCTGCGGGATGTTGGTCGCCTCGACCTCGAGCAGGATGCTCGCGGCGTCGAGGTTCACGATCGTGCCGGGGGCCGACTCGCCCACGACGTTGATCGGGATGTCGACCTGGACCTTCTCGCCCTTGCGGACGACGAGGAGGTCGATGTGCTCGATGACCTGGTGCACGGGGTCCTTCTGGACGTCCTTGACCAGCGTGAGCTGCTCCTTGCCGGCGACGTCGAGCTCGAGCACGACGTTGGCGCGGCGGATGAGCAGCGACATCTGGTGACCCGGGAGGGCGACGTGCACGGGGTCGGTGCCGTGGCCGTAGATGACCGCGGGGATCTTGCCGGCGGCGCGGAGGCGACGGGCGTAGCCCTTGCCGAAGTTCTCGCGCAGCTCGGCTGCGACCTTGGTGTCTTCCGACATGATGGTTTCTCCTTGCGGGCCCCTGACGCAGGGACCGGGTGGTGGTCTGGATTCGACTCGAACGCGAGCGCGTGAGGAAAGCCGGGAGCCTGCATCACCGCGTCGATCACGGATGCCTCACCCTGAGACGGACATCCCTCGCCGAAGTTCAGCCTCAAGTCTACCAGCGGGCCCGCTACGATGAAGACGCACGTTTCCCGAGCCCGGAGGACCCCATGTTCGACATCGACGCCGTCACCTCCTCGCACATCCTGCTCTGGATCATCGGCGCCATGACCGCCGTCGGGCTGGTCGGCACCGTCCTGGCCTTCTGGACGATGGGCCGCTCGGCCTACCGCAAGGACTGACGGGCTCTCAGCAGGCTCTCGATCGCCGCCACGACCGCCGTGGCATCTCCGGTGTTGTCCACGACGACGCCCGGCTCGTCGGACTCGAGACCCTCGAGCGCGGCCAGCTGCGACTCCAGGAGCGAAGCCGGCATGAAGTGCTGCCGGGTGCGCATGCGTCCGTCGAGCTCGTCCCGGGTGACGCGCAGCTCGACGAACTGCGCGGCCGGGCACACCGCGAGGATGCGCTCGCGGTAGCGCCGCGCGAGGGCGGAGCAGGCGATGACGCCGCCGCCGTCCAGCGACGACAGCGTCGCGCCGACGACATCGAGCCACGGCATCCGGTCGTCGTCGGCGAGCGGGACGCCGGCCGACATCTTCGCCACGTTCTCCGGCGGATGCAGGTCGTCGGCGTCGACGAAGGGCACCGCGAGGCGAGCGGCGAGAAGGGCGCCCACGAACGACTTGCCCGATCCGCTCGGGCCCATCACCACGATGCAGGCAGGCACGAGACGAACGTAACGCAGCCCGCGGCCCGCAGTAGTGAGGCACTACCCTGGAGGGGATCCCCGCATCCATCGCAAGGAGTACGCGTGCCCTCGAACTCGACCGATCACGACCAGGCCCCGCACCGGGCCGCGACCGCCCACGAGAGCGCACCTGCCGCAGAGGACGTGCCCCGCGAGACCGGCCCCGTCAGCGGAAGCGCTCCCGCATCGGAGGCGGCCGCGTCGGCCAACATCGGCGTCGTCGGCCTCGCTGTGATGGGATCGAACCTCGCCCGCAACCTCGCATCGCGCGAGGGCAACACGGTGGCCGTGTTCAACCGCACGTATGCGAAGACCGACGAGCTCGTCACGGAGCACCCCGAGGCCGGGTTCGTCCCGTCGGAGTCGTACGTGGAGTTCGCGGCGTCGCTGCAGAAGCCGCGCACGGCGATCATCATGGTCAAGGCCGGCCGGGCGACGGATGCCGTCATCGACGAGCTCATGAACGTCTTCGAAGAGGGCGACATCATCGTCGACGGCGGCAACTCGCTGTTCACCGACACCATCCGCCGTGAGAAGGCCGTGCGCGAGCGCGGCTTCAACTTCGTGGGCATGGGCGTCTCGGGCGGTGAGGAGGGCGCCCTCCTCGGGCCGTCGCTGATGCCCGGAGGCCCCGACGAGTCGTGGGTCACGCTCGGCCCGATCCTGCGCTCGATCGCCGCCGTCGCCGAGGGCGAGCCGTGCGTCACGCACGTCGGCCACGACGGCGCCGGCCACTTCGTGAAGATGGTGCACAACGGCATCGAGTACGCCGACATGCAGCTCATCGCCGAGGCCTACGACCTGATCCGCCGCGGCACCGGCAAGAGCCCGGCCGAGATCGCCGACATCTTCGCCGAATGGAACACCGGCGAGCTCGAGTCGTACCTCATCGAGATCACCGCCGAGGTGCTCCGCCAGGTGGATGCCGCCACCGGCCTCCCCCTCGTCGACGTCATCGTCGACCAGGCCGGCGCCAAGGGCACCGGGGCCTGGACGGTGCAGACGGCCCTCTCTCTCGGCGTCCCCGTCTCGGGCATCGCCGAGGCCACGTTCGCCCGGTCGCTGTCGAGCCACCCCGAGCAGCGCGAAGTCTCGCTCGGTCTCCCCGGCCCCGAGCAGTCGCTGTCCGTGGAAGACCCCGACGCGTTCATCGAGCAGGTCCGCCTCGCCCTCTACGCCTCGAAGATCGTCGCGTACTCGCAGGGCTTCGACGAGATCCGCGCGGGTGCGGCCGAGTACGACTGGCAGATCGACCTCGGAGCGATCAGCAAGATCTGGCGCGGGGGCTGCATCATCCGCGCCCAGTTCCTGAACCGCATCGCCGACGCCTACGCGGCCGAGCCCGCCCTGCCGGTGCTGCTCACCGCTCCGTACTTCGTCGAGGCCCTCGGCCGCGCGCAGTCGGCGTGGCGCGACATCGTGCAGGCCGCGGCCGCCTCCGGCATCCCCGCCCCCGCGTTCTCGTCGTCGCTGGCGTACTACGACGGCCTCCGCGCCGAGCGCCTGCCCGCAGCCCTCATCCAGGGCCAGCGCGACTTCTTCGGCGCACACACCTACAAGCGCATCGACAAGCCCGGCACCTTCCACACCCTGTGGTCGGGCGACCGCACCGAGATCGAAGCCGAAGACACGCACTGACCCGGCGTCGCACCCTTCTCGTCCTCGCGACGGCGCTGTATCTCAGCGCCGTCGCGTGGCTGACTCTGCGGCCTTCGCCGTACGACCCCGAGGCCGGCGAACTCCTCGCGTCGGTGCTCGCGGTGCTCGCACGATCTCCGGCGACGGCGTGGATCACGTTCGACGTGGTCGAGTTCGCCGCCAATGTCGCGCTGTTCGTGCCGCTCGGCATCCTGTGCGTCCTGTGGGCCGGCCCACGCCGCTGGTGGATCCCGCCGATCGCAGGACTCGTGCTCAGCGGGACGATCGAACTGAGTCAGGCGCTCTTCCTCGACACCCGCGTCGCGGACGTGCGCGATCTCGCGGCGAACACGCTCGGCGCCGTCATCGGGTTCGCGGTCATGCTGGCCGTCAGAACGGGACGACGTTGTGATTCCTCGAGAAGACGTTCTGCGGATCCCACCGGAGCTTGATGGACGACAGGCGCGCCATCGCCTCGGCCGAGTACATCCGGCCGACGAACGTCGGATCCGTCGTCGTGGTGAAATTGCCGTACACGCCCGCGCCGCGCGCCTCGATCGCATCCCAGTCCGCCGAGATGCGGACGCGGTCGTCGTCGTCGACGAGACCGGGGATGTCGAACGCCCCCGCCATGACGAACCATGTGGCGTCGCGCGCCGGGAACGGCGTCGCGGCGGGTGCGACATCGGCGTACGCACCGCCGAGGGAACGCAGGAACAGCACGGATGCGTCGTTCGACTCCCGGAAGGCTGCGAGTCCGTCGATGACGGCGTCATCGAGGTCGGCGATGAGGGAGTTGCCGCCGATGAAGCCGGGCAACGGCTGATCGGGGTCTGCGGCGGGCTGCTCGAGCAGGATGTCGGGGTAGGCGCAGACGCTCAGACGCGCCTCGCGGACCTCATCGAGCCCGAGGACAGGTGACAACGCCGCGCGCAGGGCGTCGGCGTCAGGGCCGGCCCAGCACGCGGTGATCGTCTTGCCGGCCGGCGCGCTCGGATCCATGGACGGCACGTCCATGTACGTCACCGTCAGATCGCGAGGCGCATCAGACAGCAGAGTGCGGAGCGCCCGGAGCACGGGTCGCGCGTCGCCCTCGACATCGAGCTCGGCGTACGCCACCCCGGGGAGAGGATGAGCGGCGAAGTCGAAGCGCGTCACCACGCCGAAATTGCCCCCGCCCCCGCGGAGCGCCCAGAGCAGTTCGGGATGCTCGGTCTCCGACACCTCGACGACCGCGCCGCTCGAGGTCACGAGCTGGGCTCCCACGAGCTGGTCGGCGGCGAGACCCCACGCCCGCACCATCCACCCGATGCCGCCGCCGAGGGTGAGACCTCCGACCCCGACAGAGGCGGTGTCGCCCGAGCTGAGGCCGAGCGCGTGCGGCGCGAGCGCACGGGCGACTTCGCCCCACACCGCCCCTCCCCCGATCCGCACGACGGGCCTCGTCGCTGCCCCCACGACCTCCACATCGGCGAGCCCGGCGAGGTCGATCATCACCCCGTCGGCGAGCGTGCTCCACGCACTGTGTCCGCCGCCGCGCACGACGACGGCTCGATCCTGTCGCACGGCGAACCGCACCGCTTCGCTGACATCGTCGACCGACGAGACGCGCACGATCGCCTCGGGCGAGCCCGAACCCGCGTGCGACGCGCGCGCCGCATCCCACCCCTCATCGGCGGCCGCGATGATCGACCCGGACACGGCGGCGCGCAGCGCGGAGAGATCCATGCGCCGAAGCTAGCGCCGACTCCCGACATCCGTCCAGGCAGCGAGGGCTAGAGCCAGCCGCGCTTCTTGAACACGAAGTAGAGCGTCGTGCTGGCGGCGACCATGAGCGACAGGGCGAACGGGTAGCCCCACCACTGGTCCAGTTCCGGCATGAACCGGAAGTTCATGCCGTAGATCCCGGCGATGATCGTGGGCGCGAAGCCCACGGCCGCCCACGAGGAGATCTTCTTCACCTGGTCGCTCTGCTCCAGGCTCGTCTCCGTCATGCGCCGCATCTCCTCGTTGCGGGCCTGATCGGCGAGCGTCGCATCCACGGTGAGGGCGTTGTCGAGGGTGTGCCGGAACCCGGAGATGCGGGCCACCAGGTGGCGTGCGCGGTCGTCGAGATCGCGGAAGACCGGCGCATCGGTCCTGCCGGACGCGGCCGCCACGATCTGCTGCAGACGATCGAGCATGTCGACCAGCGGCGATGTCGCGTGCTGCAGATCGATGACCTCGCGCTGCAGTTTGAAGATGCGATGCGACACTCCGACATCGCGGTTGAAGAGCTGCTCCTCGATCTCGTCGATGTCGTTCTCCACACCGTCGGCGACAGGGAGGTAGAGATGCATCATGCTCTCGAGGATCGCCCACAGTCCCGCGTACGAACCCCGGATCAGGACTTCGGGGTGGGCTTCGAGGCGCTCGCGGAGTCGAGGGACGTCCACGACTTCGCTGTCCCCCTCGACGTGCACCGTGACGAGGAAGTCGGGCCCGACGAACACGCCGATCTCGGTGAACTCCACCGTCTCGGACTCGTCGATGTAGCGGGCCGGCTGGAGCACGAGGAAGGTCTGGTCGCCGTAGTGCTCGAGCTTGGCGCGCTGATGGCCGCGCAGACACTCCGAGACGGCGAGCGGATGCAGCAGGAGCAGCTCGCCGACGCGGCGGAGCTCGTCGGCATCGGACTGGTGCAGGCCGATCCACACGACGCCGTGCACGCGGCGCGCCTCGGCGATCGCCTCTTCGGGAGTGAGTCCGCCGGCGACGCGCTCGCCCTTGAGATAGACGCCGGTGTCGATGACTGCCATGCGTGCAACCCTACGGCGGGAAGGTGAGGCGGGCGCGCGAGTAGGGTCGGGAGATGGCCAGCATCCTGTATCTCGGCGGAACCGGTGTCATCAGCCGGGCCTGCGTGCGCCGCTCGCTCGATCTCGGCCACGACGTCTCGATCCTCACCCGCGGGCGATCGAGCCTCGCCGGTCTCGAGGGGGTGAAGACGCTCGTGGGCGACCTGCGCGATCCGGAATCGGTGCGCGCCGCGATCGGGAGCACGTCGTATGACGCCGTCGCGCAGTTCGTCGCCTTCACTCCGGAGCACATCACCCGCGACATCGACGTGTTCGAAGGGCGGACCGGTCAGTACGTCTTCATCAGCTCGGCATCCGCGTATGAGAAGCCGCCGAAGGCACTGCCGATCACCGAGTCGACGCCGCTGCGCAACCCGTTCTGGCAGTACTCGCGCGACAAGATCGCCTGCGAGGATCTGCTCGTCGCCGCCTTCCGGGATCGCGGGTTCCCTGCGACGATCGTGCGGCCGTCGCACACGTACGACCAGACCCACATCCCCACGCTCGGCCAGGGCACCGACATCGAGCGGATGCGGTCCGGCAGGCCCGTGATCGTGCACGGCGACGGCACGACCCAGTGGACGCTCACCCACTCCGACGACGTCGCGGTCGGCATCGCCGGACTCCTGTCGAACCCGCTCGCGATCGGCGAGGCCTTCACGATCACGGGCACCCACGCCCCGACCTGGAACCAGATCTACCGCTGGCTGGCCGAGGCCGCCGGCGCCCCGGATGCCGAGCTCGTGCACGTCTCATCGCAGGCGATCGCCGCGTTCGCTCCCGACCTCGCCGACGGACTCTTGGGCGACAGATCGCACTCGATGGTCTTCGACACGGCGAAGATCACGCAGCTCGTGCCCGACTTCCGCACGACGATCACCTTCGATGAGGGCGCGCGGCGCGTCGTGGCCTGGTACGACGCGCACCCCCACCCGGGCAGCCCGGACAGCTCGACGGACGCGGTCTTCGATCGCCTCGTCGACTACGCGCGGTCGGCCGGCGCCTGACCGCCCACCGCGCTCACCGGGTGCGGGTGATGTCGCGGACCGTGCCCTTCTCGAGTCGCAGCCGACGGGTCGCGCGACGGGCCACGGCGGAGTCGTGGGTCACGACGATCAGCGTCAGGCCCTCGGCGTTCAGCGCCTGCAGCACCGTGAGGATCTCATCGCGCATGCTCTCGTCGAGATTTCCGGTGGGCTCGTCCGCCAGCAGCACACGGGGTCGCTTCACGATCGCGCGGGCGATCGCGACACGCTGCTGCTGACCGCCGGAGAGCTCCCCCGGCCGGTGGTCGGCGCGGTCGTCGAGACCCACGTGCACGAGAGCCTCGGTCACCCGGGCGGCGCGCTCCTGCCGCGACAGTCCGAGCGGCTCGAGCGCCATGTCGACGTTCTCGTGCGCTGTCAGGGTCGGGATGAGGTTGAACCCCTGGAACACGAATCCGATCTCGGTGGCACGGAGGCGTCCGAGCTCGGCGGGCGAGGCCTGGGCGATGTCGGTGCCCGCGAGGAGCACGGAACCGGCCGACGGCCGGTCCAGAGCGCCCAGCAGCTGCAGGAGCGTCGACTTGCCGCCTCCCGTCGGCCCCTGGATCGTGACGAACTCCCCCGCCGCGATGTCGAGATCGACGCCGGTGAGGGCCTTCACGATCCGATCCTTCTGACGGTAGGTGCGGGTCACGCCGGCGAGTCGGTAGATCGGCGCGAGCGGCGCATCCGCCTCGTGGGGGGCGGGGGTCGTGTCGGTGACGGTCATGGCGGGGTCTCCTGTCGGTGCGTGAGGGGTGAGGATGTCGGGGGCGTCCACGGTCAGCCCACCGATCGCAGGGCTTCGGCGGGGCTGAGACGCGCGGCGCGCCATCCGCCGAACGCTCCGGCGACGAGTCCTCCGAGGACGGCGATGCCGACGGCGGCGACGAGGACCCAGATCGTGAGCGGCGCGTGCAGGACGACATCCTGCGCCGTCTGCGTCAACGCCCCGAAGCCGCCTCCGCCGAATCCGCCCCCGCCGGGTCCGCCTTCGCCGGGCGCCCCCGGCGTCGTCGGCGACGCGGAGATCGTGGGCGATGTCAGATTGATGATCCAGATGCCGGCGAGTCCGATCACGAGGCCGGCAGCCCCGCCGAGGAGTCCCTGCACGACCGACTCTCCGGCGACCTGACCCACGACGCGGCCGTTGGACCAGCCGATCGCCTTGAGGGTGCCGAACTCGCGCGTGCGGCGCGAGACGCCCGACGTGGTGAAGAGCACGGCGAGGGCGAGCGCCACGGCGAGCACGATCAACGACAGCCAGGTGCCGAGGTTCGAGACGAGCGACGACGCGCTCGACAGCGATCCCGAGACATCGGCAGCGAGGTCGGACTGCGAGCTCACGGTCGCGTCCGGCAGCTCGGCCGCGATCGCCGCCTGCACAGCGGCGATGTCGCTGGCGGAAGCGGCCTGGACGTACACGGTCGAGATCACGTCGCCCGCGCCCGAGATCGACTGCGCGACGTCGAGCGGGATGTACGCATTCGCGGCGGTGTCGGCCTCGCTCGAGGTCGATGAGACGAGGCCGACGACCTCCATCGCCGTGCCGCCGACGTCGATCGTGTCTCCGACGCCGATCTCGGCGCCGGCAGCGTAGGTCGCGTCGAGCACGGCCACGTTCTGCCCCGCGTCGTCGGCGTCGAGCCCGCGCCCTTCGGTCAGCGTGACCGCCGACAGGGGGCCGACCGCGTCGGCCGCCGGGTCGATGCCGAGCACCGTGAACGCATCCACGTCGAACGCCCCACCCCCGAAGCCGCCGCCCTGGGTCTGATCGCCGCCGGCGCCCGGCGCGGCCGGCGCCTCGCCGTCGGCCGGTCGCTGCGGCAGTTCGCCCGAGAACGTCGTGTTCGTCAGGCTGAGCGCGCCGGATGCCGCGGCCACCCCGTCGATCCCGGCGACCGTCTCCAGCGTCGAGGCGTCCAGCGTGCCTCGGAGGAGGTCGGTCACCAGACGCGACTGACTCAGGCTCGTCGTGCCGTCGTCGGTCGTGGTTCCGCCGTCCTCGTCGAACTCGAACCGCGGACCCCCGCCCTCGCCCGGCTCCACCGCCGCGCCCGAGACGGTCAGGTCGGTGCCGACCCCGTAGACCGACTCGAGGGCCTGCGCTTGCGCGTCGCGCACGCCGGTCGAGAGCGAGTTCACGATGATGACGAGGGCGATCGCGATCGCGAGACCTGCCGCGACGATGATCGTCTGCTTCTTTCGGCCGGCGAGTTCGCGGCGCAGATAGGTGAAGTACATGGGACCGAACGTAGGGACCGCGGCAATGCGGGACCGTGGAGGAAGCTATGGAAACGGTATGCGCGCGACTCACAGACGACGCATAGCCTCCTCCATAGGAAGCACATAGGAACCGGCGCACAATGGACCCATGACCGCCACCGCGCCCGCCCCCGCCCTCCACCGTCCCGACGGCTCGGCCCTTCGCGTGCTCGTCGTCGACGACGAGCAGATGCTCACCGACCTGCTCTCGATGGCGCTGCGCATGGAGGGGTGGGAGGTCAAGACCGCGGCATCCGGATTCCAGGCTCTGCAGGCTGCACGGGACTTCGATCCCGACGCGATGGTGCTCGACATCATGATGCCCGACCTCGACGGCATGGCGGTGCTGCAGCGGCTGCGCCAGTCGGGCAACGACGTGCCGGTGCTGTTCCTCACCGCGAAGGACTCCGTCGGCGACCGCGTCGCCGGTCTCACCGCGGGCGGCGACGACTACGTCACGAAGCCCTTCAGCCTCGAAGAGGTCGTGGCGCGGCTGCGCGGTCTCATGCGCCGAGCGGGCACGGCGCTCGCAAGCGACGCCGAGCCGATCCTGCGCGTCGCCGATCTGTCGCTCAACGAAGACAGCCACGAGGTCGAGCGGTCGGGCCGCGAGATCGAGCTGACCGCCACCGAGTTCGAGCTGCTGCGCTACCTCATGCGCAACCAGCGCCGCGTCGTGTCGAAGGCGCAGATCCTCGACCGCGTGTGGAACTACGATTTCGGCGGCCGCTCCTCGGTCGTGGAGCTCTACATCTCCTACCTGCGCAAGAAGATCGATCAGGGGGGCGAGCCGCTCATCCACACCGTCCGCGGCGTCGGATACATGATCAAAGCACCCCAGTGACCACCGACGCCCTCGCCCCGTCCGCGCGCCCCGGCCGCCGTCCATGGAGCCTCCAGGCGCGGCTCATGGTGACGATCACCGGCGCGGTCGCCCTCATCCTCCTCGGCGTCGCCCTCGCGATGAGCACGGTCCTCTCGAACGTCCTGCAGGAGAACCTCAACGCGCGGTTGAACACGACGGCGCAGGAGACCGGCCAGTCGCTGTTCGAGCTCCAGGGCGGACCGTTCGGCCAGTCCGTGGCGCTGACCGCGGCCGACGTGCTCGGCGAGGGCCGCCAGGCCTCCGGAGCGCTCCTCGTTCTCCGCTCGTCGAGCGGAGCCGACACGGGCGCGATCGTCGACGGCGACACGATCACCGAGCTCACGCCGCGGCAGATCGCCCAGGTGCTCGCGGGACCGCAGGAGGCCGACCGGTCCACCGTGACGGTCGACGGACTGGGCGAGTACCGCGTCGGAGCGTTCCAGTCGCAGAACTACGTCGCCTTCGTCGGGCTCTCGCTGAGTGAAGTGCAGAGCACGATCACCCAGCTCATCACGACCGTGCTGCTGGTCACCGCGGGCGGGCTCCTGATCCTCGGGGCCGCGATCGCCCTCGTGATCCGGGCGGGTCTGAAGCCGCTGCGCGCCGTCGCCGACACCGCGACGCGCGTGGCATCCGTCCCCATGTCGGAGGGCGCAGTCTCGATCAACGAGCGCGTCCCGGATGCCGAGGCCGACGATCGCACCGAGATCGGCCGGGTCGGACACGCGCTGAACACGCTCCTCGACCATGTCGACGCGTCGCTCGATGCGCGCCAGCGCAACGAGGAGCGGATGCGGCGCTTCGTCGCCGATGCGAGCCACGAGCTGCGGACCCCCCTCGCTTCGATCCGAGGCTACTCGGAGCTGTCGCTCCGCGCGCTCCGGCAGGGCGAGACCACCGTCGTGGAGACGACCGAGCAGTCGCTCGAGCGCATCCAGGCGCAGTCGCTGCGGATGACCAGGCTCGTCGAGGATCTGCTGCTGCTCGCGCGCCTCGACGAGGGTCAGGAGCTCGTGTACGGAACCGTCGACCTCACCCGCCTCGCGATGGAGGCCGTCGGCGACGCGGTCGTCGCCGGCCCCGACCACACGTGGGGTCTCGACGCCGAGGAGGCCCCCGTCCTGCTGGCGGGCGATACGGCGCGTCTGCACCAGGTCGCGGCGAACCTCCTCGCGAACGCCCGCACGCACACCCCGGCGGGGACGACCGTGGCGGTCAGCGTGCTCCAGGACGGGACGGATGCCGTGCTCCGCGTGCACGACGACGGCCCCGGTGTCGACCCGGCCGTGCAGGACGAGCTGTTCGAGCGCTTCTCCCGCGCCGACCGCTCCCGCGCACGCAAGACCGGCGGCACGGGTCTGGGCCTGTCGATCGCCCGCGCGATCGTCGAGGCGCATGGCGGCTCGATCTCCGTGCGCAGCACCCCGGGCGACACGACGTTCGAGGTGCGGCTGCCCGCGAAACCGGCTCCCCCGGAATCCGGATCCCCGGCGGCTCAGTAGCCCGAGAAGGCGTCCGTCGTGATCGAACGCGCTCGCTCCAGGGCCGGCGCGAGTTCGGCGATGAGGCCCGGCGGGCCGGAGATGTAGGCGTGCCGGGAGGCGATGTCGGGCACGACCCGGAGGAGTCCCTCGGCATCGAGCCGCACTCCCTGCGCCCACAGCCAGTGCGACGGGAGGTCCTGGGGGCGATCGCGCGTGAACACCACCACGGACACGCCGGACGCCTCGAGGTCGTCGCGGAACGCCAGCTCGGATGCCTCCGAGGCGACGTAGACGACCACCACGTCGCGATCCTCGCGGCCGAGGGTCGCCTGTCGCAGCTGCGACACGAACGGCGTGATGCCGATCCCGGCCGCGACCATGAGGACGGGGCTCATCGACCGCTTGGGGAGCACGAAGTCGCCCCACACGCCCGTGACGGCCAGGTCGCTGCCCGCCGACACCGCCGCGAGGGCTTTCTTGTACGAACTCTGCGGCTTCGCGCTCGGCGAGCCCGACTCGCGGAACGCGATGCGCAGGAGCGGCAGGTCTTCCGGGGCCGACGCGATGCTGAATTCGCGGCGGGTGCCGCGGGCATCCGGCCGGTGATGGGGCACGTCGAGCTCGAGGTACTGGCCGGGCGTGAAGGCGAGCGGGCGATGGGTGCGGAACGTCAGCTGCTTCACGGTGGGCGTCAGCTGATCGCGGGACTCGAGGGTGAGCTTCACCGCGGCGCGCAACGAGAACGCGAACGCGACGAGGTTGCCGATCAGCAACGCCCGCTCCTGGCCGAGACTGATCTCGCCGATGTCGATCGGGAAGCCCGCGAGCACGCCGACGACCCCGGCCACCAGGAACTGCTGCCAGCGCCGCGGGGGCAGCGTGAGCGGCTCGGACAGCATGAACGCGCCGAGGAACAGGAACGGCGACGACCAGAGGATCTGCCAGAACAGCGACATCCCGTCGAAGGGCACGCCGGCGTCCTGGTACTGCGCGGAGGTGCGCAGCACCGCCACCGCCACCGCGACGACGAGGAACACGAGCACGACCCGGAGCTTCTCGGTACGCCACAGCACCGCGAGACCGGCGAGCACGACGGGCACGGCGAGGACGGGGGTGCCGACCCACCAGGCGGACGATCCGAGGCCCGGGAGCCAGATGCTCAGCACCGTGACCAGGGTCGCGCCGACAGCGGCCGGATTGAAGATGTGGCGGCCGCGCCACGCGAGGACGTATTTGGAGAGCGACGCCGCGACGCCCGCGAGGGCGATGCCGGCGAGCCCGGCGAGGTCGAGAGTCGGACGCAGCACGAAGAGGAGGATGTGGGCCGTGATGAGCGATGACTCGATGCGCCAGGGCAGGTGCAGGAGGCGCTGCGCCACGGCATCCACCAGCGTGCACGAGGCCGCGAGCACGATCAGCGTCACGATGAGCTCGAGCGGACCGGGCGCGATGAGGCCGAAGAACGACACCGCGAACGAGATCATGGCGAGCCCGCCGAGGCTGAGCAGCGCGAGGCGGTACATCGACACGCGGCCGAGCACGGCGAAGACGCGGTTCCAGAGGGCGGTGAAGGACGCTCCCACGGTCAGACCGCCTGCAGCCGCTCGGGGGCGCCCTCGGGGAGGGTGACCCGGATGCCGTCTCCCGGGCGCACCGCGCCGCCGCGGACGACGATCGACATGACGCCGGCGAGGCGGACGGTCTGTCCGGCGTCGTCGACGTAGACGAGCTCCTTCATGAGACCCTCCGAGAGTCCGTTGATCTGCGTGCACGGATTGCGAAGACCCGTGATCTCGACCACGGCATCGGCTCCGAGGTGCACGCGGGCTCCCCGCGGCAGGCCGAGCAGGTCGATTCCGGCCGTCGTGATGTTCTCGCCGAGCTGGCCGGGCGCCACGGCATGCCCGCGATGCTCTGCGAGGTCGAACAGCTCCGAATGGATGAGGTGCACCTGACGCAGATTCGCGGCCTCCGGATCGCGCCGGAGCCGCGAGAGGTGCTGCACGGTGGGTCCGCCGTGCGCGTCGCCCTCGACTCCCCAGCCTTCGACGAGCACGATCTCCTCGGCCAGAGGCTTGCTGAATCGGTGGGCGCGGTCGCGTGCGACGGCGACGACGTGCGGTTCGTCGGTGTCGAAGGTCATGGGATCCACGCTAGCCGTCGTCAGCGCCTCGGGATCACGGTCCGGATGCCGTGAACAGCGTCGCGGTCGACGCCGGCGAGTACTCGACACGGCCGTCGGACAGCATCCGGACCCACTCGACGCCCCAGTCGTGGGCGAGCCGCGCACCGCCGTCGAAGAACAGCGCAGTGGCGATCGCATCGGCCCGCATCGCCGTCGGGGCGACCGCCCACGCGGCGACGATCGTCCGCACGGGCTGACCCGTTCGGGCATCGAGCACGTGGTGGAGGGTCTCCCCCGTCGCCGACGGCCACGCGCGCCGGTTGGACGCCGATGCGCAGAGAGCGGCATCCGTCACCTCCACGACGCCGATCGCACGCCGCGCGTCGAAGGGATGCTCGAGACCGATGCGGTGCGGCCCGCCCCGCACGGCGATGTCGCCGCCGGCGTCGACGACGACGTCGCCGGGAACGGCGGCCGCCACGACACCGAGCACGAGATCGACGAGCCGGCCCTTGCCGAGCGCCCCGACGTCGATGACGGCCGGCTCGCGGAGCGTGAGCAGGCCGTCGTCCACGGCGAGCAGGTCGCGGGGCGCGGGCTCCGCGCCGCCGTCGACGAGCGAGTACGACGCGTCGTATCCGCGTCGCTCGAGCACCGACCCCACCAGGGGGTTCACGGCTCCGCCGGTGGCCGCAGACAGGTCTCCGTACGCCGCGAGCATGTCTTCGGCATCGCGGGGTGCGGGCACCGCGCCCGCACCCCGCGCGAGCGCCGAGACCAGTGAGTCGGATCGGAATCGCGACCACTCCCGGTCGAAGGCGTCGATGTCCTCCGTCACCGCGGAGCGGACGGCGCCGTCGAGGGGCGCGGCCGTCTCGATCTCCCAGACCGTGCCGATCGCGTCGAAGCGCCAGACCGACGCCGTCACGTCACGCCGCCGCTTCCGCCTTGATCGCTTCGATCGCCTCGTTGAAGCCGCCGCTCGTGAGCGACGACCCCGCGACGCGGCTCACCGAGATGTCGTCGATGTCCTGACCCACCACGACCTCCTCGATACCGCCGATGAACTGGCCCTGGTACTGCTCGGACTCCCGCTTGGTCGGGTTGCCCGTCACCTCGACGGCGGTGATGACATCGTCTTCCAGGGTGACGGTGACACTGATCTCCTCGACCGATTCGGGCGTCGCGTACGATCCCTCGGCCGTGTAGGTGCCGTCGGTGTAGGGACCGCCGGTGGTCGCGTCGGTGCCAGATCCCGCGTCGGCGGTCGACTCGGCGTCCGCCCTGGGGGTCGTGGCGCAGCCCGCGAGGGTGAGCATGCCGGCGACGCCGAGCATGGCGGCTCCGGTGCGGACGGGGCGGGGCACGGCGGTGGTGCGGATCATGAGAGGTCCTCCTTCTGCGGTTCCTCGCTGCGAGGTGGTCTCCACGCTAGAGACCGAGAGCGAACGCGAGGTCGATATGTCCTATGAACCCGCTATGAATGCAGACGCATGGATGCGGCCACCTCGCGGCGCCGTCGGAGCGCCTTGAGGCCTTCCACGGCGAGGAACACCACGACCGACAGCACGAGCGGCAGCACCCACCCCCACACGGTCAGCGGGCGCGATCCGAACAGGTCGTTCATGAACGGCGCGTAGGTGTAGACGACCTGCAGCACGACGAGCGCGATCGCCGACCACCAGATCACCCTGTTGCCCTTGAGCACGTCGAGGGTGAGGCTCGACCGCGACATGAACCGGCAGTTGAACAGGTACGCGAGCTGTCCGAGTGCCAGCATCATCACGGCCTCGGTGCGGGCGTACTCGATGTCGATTCCGGCCCCGACGACGCTGTAGAAGACGCCGAGCGTCGCACCGCCGATGATGAGCGACACGAGCAGCACGAAGCCCAACTCGCTGCCGTTGATGATGCCGCCGCTGTTCCTGCGCGGCGGACGCGTCATGATGCCGCGCTCGGCGGGCTCGTACGCGAGCGCGAGCGACAGGGTGACGGCGGTGATCATGTTGACCCACAGCACCTGCACGGGCGTGAGCGGCAGCGCGAGACCGAACACGATCGCCACGAGGATGACGAGCGACTGCGCTCCGTTGGTCGGTAGAAGGAAGACGATCGACTTGCGGAGGTTGTCGTAGATGCGACGGCCTTCGCGGATGGCCGAGCGGATCGTGGCGAAGTTGTCGTCGGCGAGCACGATCTCGGCGGCTTCCTTCGTCGCCTCGGTGCCCTTGATGCCCATCGCGATGCCCACGTTCGCGCGGGTCAGGGCGGGCGCGTCGTTGACGCCGTCGCCGGTCATGGCGACGACCTCCCCGTGCGACTGCAGCGCGCGGACGATCCGGATCTTGTGCTCGGGGCTCGTGCGTGCGTACACGTCGACGTCCTGGACGACGGCCTTCAGCTGGTCCTGGCTGAGGGCCTCGAGCTCGGCGCCCGTGAGCACCCGCACGTCGTCGTCCTGAGGCACCAAGCCCATCTCGCGCGCGATCGCGAGGGCGGTGCCCGCGTGGTCGCCGGTGATCATCTTCACGCGGATGCCGGCCGTGTGGCAGTCCGCGATGGCCTCGATCGCCTCGGGGCGGGGCGGATCGACGATCCCCCAGAGGCCCAGGAACTCGAGGTCGACCAGGTCGTCGATCGCGACGGAGTCGGTCTCGGAGCGCACGGGCTTGCGGGCGGCGGCGAGCACGCGCAGACCCTGACTGCTCAGCGCGTCGATCTCCGCCTCCCACCGCACGATGTCGAGCGGCTCGGCGCCGTTCGCGCCGCGCTGGGTCAGCGAGCGCTCCAGCAGGCGATCCGGCGCACCCTTCACGAGCAGCGCACGCGAGCCACCGGACCCATCGTTGAGCGTCGCCATGAACTTGTTCGCGGAGTCGAACGGCAGCACCCCGATCCGGGTGCCGGATGCCTCGACCCCGCCCTTCTTCGCCGCGACCTTCAGCGCGCCCTCCGTGGGCTCGCCGACGAGCGTCCAGCGGGCGGTCCCTGAGCCTGTCGACGGGTCCTCCACGATGTGGGCGTCGTTGCAGAGCGTCGCCACCGAGAGGATCGCGGCCAGATCCGCGCCGGCCGTCGCTCCCTGCAGTGGCCGTATCGCCCCCGCCGGGTCGTAGCCGAGACCCGACACGTCGTACGCGGCCACGGGGGTGACGATCGTCCGCACGGTCATCTCGTTCTTGGTGAGCGTGCCGGTCTTGTCGGAGCAGACCGTCGTCACCGAGCCGAGTGCCTCGACGGCCGGCAGCTTGCGGGTGATCGCGTTGCGCTTCGCCATCTGCTGCACGCCGATGGCGAGGGTGATGGTCACGAGCGCCGGAAGACCCTCGGGGATCGCCGCGACGGCGAAGCCGATCGTCGCCGAGATCAGCTCGGCGAACGGCATCCCGTGCAGGTAGCGGCCGATCGCGAGCATGAGCACCGCCATGCCCAGGATCACGAGGGTCAGCACGCGACCGAAGCCGTCGAGCTGCTTCGTCAGAGGCGTGTCGAGCGACCCCGCTTCGCCGACGAGGCTCTGGATCTTGCCGATCTCGGTGCCGACTCCGGTGCCCGTCACGATGCCGCGTCCCTGACCGGCCGACACGATCGTGCCGGAGAACGCCATCGAGGAGCGATCGCCGACACCGGCATCGGCGAACACGGAGTCGATGTCCTTCGACGACGGCACCGACTCCCCCGTCAGGGCCGACTCGTCGATGCGGAACTGGCTGGCCTGGATCAGCCGCACATCGGCCGGCACCTTGTCGCCCGGCATGAGGCGCACGACGTCTCCCGGCACCAGGTCGGCCGCGGGAACCGTGCCCCACGATCCGTCGCGCCGCACGGATGCGTCGGCGGAGAGCATGCCCCGGATGCCGGCGAGTGCCTTCTCGGCGCGCCCCTCCTGCAGATAGCCGATGACGGCGTTGATGAGGGCGACCGCCATGATGACCCAGAAGTCCAGCCAGTCGCCCATGATCGCCTTGATCGCGGCAGCGCCCAGCAGGATGTAGATCAGCGTGTCGTTGAAGTGCGACAAGAACCGCAGGATCGCCGGCTTGCGCTTCGGCTCCGGAAGCAGGTTGAGTCCGGCGACGGCGAGCCGGGCGGATGCCTCGGCGCTCGTGAGCCCGCCCGTGTCCGTGCGGAGCTGCGACTCGAGCTCCTCGACGTCGAGCGCGTGCGGGCGGGCGACGGTCAGCGCGGCATCCGTCAGCGAGGCCATGGCCGGCGGCTCAGGCCGCGCCGTCGAACATGCTCGTGACCGAGCCGTCCTCGAAGACCTCGCGGATGGCGCGGCCCAGGAGCGGCGCGATCGGCAGGATCGTGAGCGTGGCGAAGCGCTTCTCCGCAGGGATCGGGATCGTGTCGGTGACCACGACCTCGTCGATCGCCTCGCTCTGGAGTCGCTCGGCCGCCGGATCGCTGAAGATCGCGTGCGTCGCCGCGACGATCACGCGCTCGGCGCCGTTCTTCTTCAGCGCCTCGGCCGCCTTCACGATCGTGCCGCCGGTGTCGATCATGTCGTCGACCAGGAGGCACACCCGGCCGTCCACATGACCGACGATCTCGTTGACGGTCACCTGGTTGGCGACGTTCGGGTCGCGGCGCTTGTGGATGATCGCCAGCGGTGCCCCGAGACTGTCCGACCACTGGTCGGCCACGCGCACCCGCCCCGTGTCGGGCGAGACGACCGTGAGCTTGGCGCGATCCTCCGCCGACAGGGTCTCCTTGAAGTACTCCAGGAGCACGGGCTTGGCGAAGAGGTGATCGACGGGACCGTCAAAGAAGCCCTGGATCTGCGCGGCGTGCAGGTCGACGCTCATGACGCGGTCGGCGCCGGCCGTCTTGAGCAGGTCGGCGACCAGGCGGGCGCTGATGGGCTCGCGCCCGCGGCCCTTCTTGTCCTGGCGGGAGTAGGGATAGTACGGGGCGACGACGGTGATGCGCTTCGCGGATGCGCGCTTGGCGGCATCCAGCATGATGAGCGTCTCCATGAGCCACTCGTTGACCGGAGGGCCGAACGACTGGATCAGGAAGAAGTCGCAGCCGCGGATCGAGACTTCGAAGCGGGTCAGGATCTCGCCGGAGGCGAAGGTGCGGTGCTCGGTGGGCACCAGTTCGGTGCCCAGCGACAGCGCGACCGAGTCCGCGAGCTCGGGGTGCGACCTCCCCGTCGCGACGACCAGGCGCTTCTTCGTCTTCGCGACGAGCCCCGGTGCGATGTCGTGATCGCGATCGAGCTCAATCCTCTTCTTGCGTCCCATCGTCCGCTTTCTGTGCGGACCGGGCCTTGGCCGCGACGTCGGCGGCACCGGTCCCCGGTCGGTTGATCTCGACCCACCCCTCGACATTGCGCTGAGGGGCGACGCTCAAAGCCAGGGCACCGGCGGGGACATCCTTGCGGATGACCGCGCCCGCCCCGGTCTTCGCTCCGTCACCGATCCTAACGGGCGCGACGAAGACGTTATGCGACCCGGAGTGCACCTCGTCGCCGATCTCCGTGCGGTGCTTGGCCAGATCGTCGTAATTGGCCGTGATCGCCCCCGCGCCGAGGTTCACGTGACGACCGATCGTGGTGTCGCCGATGTACGACAGGTGCGGCACCTTGCTGCCTTCGCCGATCGTGGAGTTCTTCGTCTCGACGAACGTTCCGATCTTGCCGTTCTCACCGAGCACGGTGCCCGGGCGCAGGTACGAGAACGGTCCGACCGTCGCACCGGCGCCGATGACGGCCAGCGTCGCGTCGGTGCGCCTGACGACGGCATCCCGCCCCACTTCGCAGTCCTGCAGCGTGGTGTCGGGTCCGACGACGGCTCCTTCGGCGATGACCGTCGTGCCGAGGATGTACGTGTTCGGGAGCACCGTCACGTCGGCGGCGAGCTTCGCGTCCACATCGATCCATGTCGTGTGCGGGTCGAGGATCGACGCGCCGGCGAGCTGCCAGCGGCGCACCGTGCGCGCGTTGAGCGTGCGTGCGGCCTCGGACAGCTGCACCCGGTCGTTCACGCCGAGCGCATCGGAGGCATCGGGAGCGGATGCCGCGGCCACCGCGAGCTGCGAGGCCCGCAGGAGGCCGATCACATCCGTCAGGTAGCGCTCCCCCTGCGCGTTGGCGCTGTCGACGAGGTCGAGATGGACGCGCAGGGGGTCCGCCTGGAAGACGTACACGCCCGCGTTGATCTCGGTGACGGATGCCTCCTCCGGGGTGGCGTCCTTCTGCTCGACGATGCGCTGCACGCCGCCGAACTCGTCGCGGATCACACGGCCGTAGCCGGTGGCGTCGTCCACGATCGCACTGAGGACGGTCGCCGCGGCGCCCCGGGCGCGATGCGCCGAGACCAGGCCCTCGAGCGTCGAGGCCTCCAGCAGCGGCACGTCGCCCGACAGGACGAGCACGTCGCCGGTGAAGCCCGGGATCGCCTCGAGAGCGATCTGCACGGCCCGACCGGTGCCGGGGATGTCGTCCTGGTCCACGACGAGGATGTCGGCCGACGTCGCCGCGGCGGCCTGGGCCACGAGGTCGCGCTCGTGACGCACGACCACGAGCACGCGCTCGGGCGCGAGCGACCGCGCGTGATCGATCACGTGCCCGACCAGCGGACGCCCGCCGATGGGGTGCAGCACCTTCGGGAGGCGCGACTTCATGCGGGTGCCCTGGCCCGCAGCGAGGACGACGACGGCGAGACGCGTGGTTTCAGTCATGCTCCGCCGCCAGGATTCGAACCTGGGCCTAACAGCTCCAAAGGCTGTCGTGCTGCCGTTACACCACGGCGGACCGGCGGGTTCGCCCCGCCGCCTCCAGTCTGCCAGCCCGGGTGCGCCAGCGATAATGGACGGATGGCACACGAGTCCGACGAGGTCGATCGCATCGTGGACGCGTGGACGACGCAGCGTCCCGATCTGGACTTCTCCCCGCTCGAGGTGCTGTCCCGCGTCGACCGGCTCTCCCGCCACCTCGACCGCGCGCGCAAGGACGCCTTCCGTCGCAGCGACTTGGAGCCCTGGGAGTGGGACGTGCTGTCGGCCCTCCGCCGGGCCGGCGAGCCCTACCAGCTCAGTCCGAAGCAGCTGCTGCAGCAGACGCTCGTCTCCAGCGGAACCATGACGAACCGCATCGACCGCCTCGTGGGTCGCCGGCTCGTGCGCCGCGAGGCCGATCCCGACGACGGACGCAGCATCCTGGTGATCCTGTCCGAGGACGGACGCACGAGAGTGGATGCCGCGATCACGCGCCTCGTGGATGCCGAGGCCGTTCTGCTCGCGTCCCTGTCCCGCGGGGACCGCGACCGTCTCGCCGGTCTTCTGCGCAAGCTCAGCCTCGGATTCGACGCCTGATGGCCCCCCTCGCCCCGACACGACCGACCCCCACGAAAGCAGCCTGATGGCCCACCTGCTCGGCGCAGAGGCGCTTCATCTCGAGTTCCCCACGAAGGTCGTGTTCGACTCCGTGTCGCTCGGCGTCGACGAGGGAGACCGCATCGGCATCGTCGGGCGCAACGGCGACGGCAAGTCGAGCCTGCTCGCGATGCTCGCCGGACGTCTCGAGCCCGACGGCGGCCGGGTGACGGTCCGCGGCGGGGTGACGGTCGGCGTGCTCGATCAGGGCGACACGCTGGATGACGCGCTGACGATCCGCGAGGCGGTCGTCGGCGACCTCCCCGAGCACGAGTGGGCGGGCAGCCCGATCGTGCGCGACGTCATCTCGGGTCTGCTGGCCGACCTCGACTGGGAAGGCTCGGTGGTGCCGCTCTCCGGCGGACAGCGTCGGCGCGTCGCCCTCGCCCGCCTCCTCGTGGGCGACTGGGACGTGCTGGCCCTGGACGAGCCCACCAACCACCTCGACGTCGAGGCGATCGCGTGGCTGGCGGCGCATCTGAAGACCCGCTGGGCGCGCACGTCGGGAGCCCTCCTGGTCGTCACCCACGACCGGTGGTTCCTCGACGAGGTCTGCACCATGACGTGGGAAGTGCACGACCGGCTCGTCGAGCCCTTCGACGGCGGGTACGCCGCGTACATCCTCCAGCGCGTCGAGCGCGACCGACAGGCCGCGTCGTCGGAGGCGCGCCGTCAGAACCTGGCTCGCAAAGAGCTCGCGTGGCTGCGCCGCGGTGCCCCGGCGCGCACCGCGAAGCCGAAGTTCCGCATCGACGCGGCCAACGCGCTGATCGCCGACGTCCCCGAGATCCGCGACCCCGTCGCACTGCGGTCGCTGGCCGTCGCGCGCCTCGGTAAAGACGTCGTCGATCTGCTCGACGTGTCGGTGACCTACCCGTCGACAGGCTCAGGGCCCGGGGGTCCCGTGCTCCGCGACATCGAGTGGCGCCTCGCGCCGGGCGAGCGCACCGGCATCCTGGGCGTCAACGGCGCCGGGAAGTCCACGCTCCTCGGACTCATCGCGGGGACCGTCGAGCCCACGACCGGCCGCATCAAGCGGGGCACGACCGTGCAGGTCGCCACCCTCACGCAGCGTCTCGACGACCTCGACCCCTTCCTCGACGATCCCGTACGCGTCGTCCTGGACGGCCTCCGCACGAGCTACTCCTTCGGCTCGGGGTCGAAGACCCAGGAGCTCACCCCCGGGCAGCTGCTGGAGCGCATGGGCTTCGCCAGCGCGCAGCTGTCGACGCCCGTCAAGGACCTCTCCGGCGGCCAGCAGCGGCGCCTGCAGCTGCTGCTGATCCTGCTCGAGCAGCCCAACGTGATGATCCTCGACGAGCCGACCAACGACCTCGACACCGACATGCTCGCCGCCCTGGAAGACCTGCTCGACTCGTGGCCCGGCACGCTCATCGTCGTCTCCCACGACCGGTACTTCCTCGAGCGCGTCACCGATCAGCAGTACGCGATCCTCGACGGCCGCCTCCGGCACCTGCCGAACGGCGTCGACGAGTACCTGCGCCGGCGCGCCGATCAGAAGGCCGGGCGGGATGCCTCTTCCCCCGCCGCCGCGACGCCGGCCGCGGCATCCGCCCCCGTGCTCGCCGGCGCGGAGCGCCGCACCGCCGAAAAGGAGGTGTCGGCGATCGACCGGCGCCTGCAGAAGATCCAGACGGCGATCACCGCGCTGGATGCACGGTTCGCCGACGCCCATGACGACTACGCGAAGATCGCCGCGCTGCAGACCGAGCGCGCCGCCCTCGCCGACGAGCAGGCCACCCTCGAAGACCGCTGGCTGGAGCTCAGCGAAGCCCTGGCCTGAGCCGGCGGCGTCAGTACCAGAAGCTCAGGCGCGGAGTGACGTGCCAGGACAGGATGCGGGTCGCCGTGACGGCATCCGTCGCCTCCACGCGTCCGGCGACGGCGAGCGTCGCGACAGACACGCCGCCCAGGTACGCCGCCGAGAGCTCGGAGACCCCGAGCCGCACGCGCGCCGCGTCGGCGTGCGCCCCCGCCTCGAGGCGCGAGACACGGCCGCGTCGGTCGGAATCGACCTCGAGCAGCCACTCCCCGCTGGTGTAGCCGAGCGGGTCGGACACCTCGAGCACGAGCGTTCCGGCCGCGCCGTACGTGCGCGCCTCCAGCGCGGTCGGAAGGTCGAGGATGCGCAGGTACTGGTGATCGCGGAGCGTGACCGTGGCCGCGCGCTGATCGGAGATCATCCACACGATCGGCTCGTCGACCGACTGCTCGTGCGCCTCGATCGTGCCGACCAGGTCGAGTTCGACGAAGAACCGCCACAGCGCCGCGTACGCGTCGGGCGTCTCGGCCAGGAGGTAGTGCAGCGACACGAACGCCTTGGTGAAGTCGTCGTCGTTCTCGCGCACCGCGTAGAGGGCGAGACCGCGCACCTCGCCCGCCTCGTCGGCGTACTGGACGGCGCGGCGCTCCCGCGCGTCCTTCGAGTCGGGGCGTGTGCCGGCCATGTTGTCCCAGTGCGCCCCGGGGATCTCGAGCTCGCCGGGCGAGGAGAGTCGCACGCGGTCGTGCAGCGCAGGAGCGAGCTCGCGCAGCCGCTCCCGGGGGATGAAGTCCACGCGCCCCGGCACGACCGGCCCCGTCCACGACGCGCGCTTGACGTCGAGGGTGATCGCCGCCGACGTCGCCGCCGGCCCGAAGCCGTAGCGCCCGTACAGCGGGGACTCGCTCACGGTGAGCATCGCCATCGGGACGCCCTGCGACGCCGCGACGGCCAGCTCGCCCTCGACGAGGGCGCGCGCGAGCCCGCGGCGACGGTGGGTCGGCGACACCGTGACGGAGCTGATCGCACATGACGGGATGCCGCGACCGCCGGGCACGGACAGCTCGGAGATCCACGACGCGAGCGTCGCGACGGGCGCATCGGCGACGGGCGCCGACGGGTCGTAGATGCCGGTCTTGCGTCGGTACTCGAGGCGTCCGCGCGATGCCTCGCGCTCTTCCTCGGTGGCGTCGCCGCCGAGGAATCCGCGGCGTACGACGTCGAGCCATGCGTCGAGCGACGCCGTGTCGGTCGAAGTGACCACTCGCGGTTCGAGTCCGCTCGCCCGGAGGCGTGCGGCGGTCACGGGATCGGGAACGGCGGAGAGGTGCGGAGAACTCATCCCGACAGGCTACGCGGGAGGGTCCGACACCGCGGGCCCGGGCCCTCCACAGACTCTCAGCGACGCGCCTGCTCCGAGCCGTAGAGTGCTGAGCGTGGAGCACGACCAGCCGATCACCCTGCCCGCGCCCGCGCCGGTCGTCGAGCCGCAGTCGGTCCCGGCGCCGCCTCGGCGGACGAGCCGCCGGGCGCTGATCGGCTGGATCACGGGCGTCGTCGTCGTCCTGCTCCTCGCCGCGGGCATCGCGTTCGCCCAGGTCTCCGCCCACCGGGCATTCGACGCGTCCACCGGGCGGCTCCTGTCGGCCGTCGACGAGGTGGAGGCCGCGGCATCCGACACCCGGGAGACCGCCGACGACGGCACGCGCACGGTCGACGCCGCGACCGTGATCGGCGAGGCGGCCGCCGACGGTCTCGTCGACCCTGCAGCCCGCGCCCGTTTCGTCGAGGCGACGACGGTGCTCGCGACGGCGCAGACGGGTGCCGAGGAGCTCCTGTCGCGCCCGCTCGGTCCGTACGACGTGGAGAAGCCGTTCTGGGCATGGGAGCTGCTCGAGGAGTCGGCCCGCCTGGACGCCGACGCCGAGGCCGTGACGGCGGCCGCCGCCGCGATGACCGAAGCCGAGGAGTCGCTCGGCGACGCGCAGGACGCCGTCGAGGCGGCGGGCCAGGCCCTCTACGCCTCCGTGGTCCCCCTCGCCCCCACGATCGAGGCCGCCCACGTGTCGGCGCGGGCGCTCGCGGTGCTCGACTTCCGCGATGCCGCCACCGCTGTCGCGGAGCAGACCGGCGTCGGACCCGGCGCGGCGAGCGCCTTCGCGCAGTACGTCCAGAAGTCGAAGGAGCTCACGTCGTCGGCGCAGAGCGAGCTCGCCGAGAAGTCGGGCCCGCTCTACGACACCCGGCTCGAGATCGAGGCGTACGCCCGATCGATCGCGGGCGGCGTCGTCCTCGACTTCGACTGGGCGCCCCTCGTGAACGGCCTCGGCGGCCGCGCGGGGATGGCGGGCACCGCCACCTGGAACACGATCCGCGGCGGATTCTCCACCATCACGCTGTCGAACTCGGTGGCCGAGAACTGGCCGAGCGCCGATGCCCGCGCGCTCGTGGCGCACGAGGTCGGGCACTCGATCACTTCGAAGTGCAGCGATCTGTTCGATTCGGCGGACCAGGCGGCCAATGAGGAGTGGGCCACGGCGTGGGCGATCGGGATGGGTCACACCGCCGAGGGCAACGGGGTGCAGGCGTACGGCTACCCCTCGCAGGACATGATCGACCGCGCGATGGCGTGCCGCTGAGTCAGCCCGCCACGACCCGTGCCCCCGGCACGGGGCCGTGCACGTGGAGTGCACGATAGCCGGATGCGGCGAGCGAGACCTGGAGCTCGAGCGCGCTCTCCGGCTCGGATGCCAGGAACGCCAGCGTGGGTCCGGATCCCGACACGAGCCCGGCGAGCGCCCCCGCAGCTTCGCCGAGCTCCAGCGCGTCGCGCAGATCGGGGCGCAGAGAGAGGGCGGCGAGCTGGAGGTCGTTTCGCACCCGCTCGGCCAGAGCTGTGGCATCGCCCGCGCGCAGCGCCTGCAGCACGGCGGGGTCGACGTCCGGCGCACGGACGGCGGGGACGACGTCGACACGCGACCGCAGCTCGTCCAGGTGCGCGTAGACCGCGGGAGTGGAGAGGCCGTCGTCGTCGGATGTCACGATGACCCAGTCGAATCGGCCCTTCGCGAGGGCAGGGCTCAGCTGATCGCCGCGCCCGGTTCCGATCGCGGTGCCGCCGAGGAGCGAGAACGGCACATCCGCGCCGAGACGCGCGGCCAGGCGCAGGAGGGTCGCGGTGCCGAGCTCGGCGCCCCACAGCGCATCGCAGGCGACGAGGGCGGCCGCGGCATCCGCCGATCCTCCGCCCATGCCGCCGGCGACCGGAACGTGCTTGACGATGTCGAGGTGCACGCCTCCGGTGTGGCCGGCCTCCTTCGCGACCAGCCGCGCGGCGCGCAGTGCGAGGTTGCGGTCGTCTTCGGGCACGCCCGACACGTCGACGGTCCCCGATACCGCGATGGTGAACTCGTCGGAGTGCTCCGCCCAGACGTCCTCGTACAGCGAGACGGCCTGATAGGCCGACGCCACGTCGTGGTACCCGTCGTCCTGCACGTCGCCGACTTCGAAGAAGACGTTGATCTTCCCCGGCGCCCGCACGTGAACGCGATGCCCGGTCACGGCCAGCCCCGTCATCGCACCGCCCTCCTCGGCATCCGGATCATGCGTTCGCGGACGTCGCCCACAGGTCGACGTCGATCCCACCGGAGAGGTCGTCGATCTGCTCCAGCTCGTCCGGGGTGAAGGCCGGGCCCGACAGGGCGGCGAGGTTCTCGTCGATCTGCTCCGGCCGGGAGGCCCCGATGAGCGCCGACGCGACGACGGGGCTGCGCAGCACCCACTGGATGGCCATCTGCGCGAGCGTCTGCCCGCGGCGCTCGGCGATGACGTTGAGCCCGCGCAGGGTCTCGATGCCCTGCTCCGAGAGCCGTCGCCCCGGAAGCGACGACCGCTGCTGGGCGCGGCTCGCCGTGCCGTCGCCGAGGTACTTGTCGGTGAGCAGCCCCTGCGCGAGCGGCGTGAAGGCGATCGCCCCCATCCCCTCCTGATCGAGCACCCCCGTGAGGCCGTCTTCGACCCAGCGGTTGAGGATCGAGTACGACGGCTGGTGGATGACGAGGGGCGTGCCGAGGCTGCGGGCGACGGCAGCGGCGGTCGCCGTGCGCTCGGCGCTGTAGGAGGAGATGCCGACGTACAGCGCCTTGCCCTGCCGCACGAGGGTGTCGAGCGCGCCGACGGTCTCCTCGATCGGCACGTCGGGGTCGACGCGGTGCGAGTAGAAGATGTCGACGTAGTCGACGCTCATGGCCTTCAGCGACCGCTCCGCACTGGCCAGGATGTACTTGCGCGATCCGCCGTTGCCGTAGGGGCCGTGCCACATGTCGTAACCGGCCTTGGACGACAGGATGAGCTCGTCGCGGTACGGCGCGAAGTCCTCCCGCATCATGCGGCCGAAGTTCACCTCGGCGGAGCCGTAGGGCGGTCCGTAGTTGTTCGCCAGGTCGAAGTGCGTGATGCCCTGATCGAACGCGTGGCGCAGGAGCGCGCGCTGGTCGTCGAAGGGGATGTTGTCGCCGAAGTTCCACCACAAGCCGAGCGAGATCGGCGGGAGCGTCAGACCCGACGTGCCGACGCGGCGGTACTCGGTCCGGGCGTAGCGGTCGTCCGCGGCGGTGTAGGGACGGTGGAGGTCTCCTCCGCGGGCGAGGTAGCGCGAGTCTTCGGTCACCCTCCGAGGCTAGCGCGCGCCGATCGGGCGGGGGCGACGCGCGCGATGTGCTGGAAGTCGTCGACCGTGAGCTCTTCGCCGCGCGCGGTCGGAGCGACGCCGGCGGCTTCCAGGACCGCGGATGCCTCGGCCGAGCCGCCGCCGAAGATGCCCGACAGCGCCTGCCGGAGCATCTTGCGCCGCTGCTGGAACGCCGCATCCACGATGGCGAACGTGGCGCGGCGCTCCTCTTCGGTGCCGCGCGGCTCGCCGTCGCGCTGGAAGCCGACGAGGACCGAATCGACGTTGGGCACCGGCCAGAACACCTGCCGCGACACGGTGCCCGCGAGGCGCCACGTGCCGTACCAGGCCGCCTTGACGCTCGGGGCTCCGTAGACCTTCGATCCGGGAGGAGCCGCGAGGCGCTCCCCCACTTCGGCCTGCACCATCACGACGCCGCGATCGAGATGGGGGAACGTCTCGAGGAAGTGCAGCAGCACCGGCACCGAGACGTTGTACGGGAGGTTGGCCACGAGGATCGTCGGGTCGCCCGGCAGCTCGGTGACACGGAGGGCGTCGGCGTCGACCACCGTGAGCCGGTCCCCCGCGACGCCGTGCGCCGCCGCCGTCGCGGAGAGACGCTCCGCGAGGCGGTGATCGATCTCCACGGCGGTGACCGCCGCGCCCGCCTCGAGGATCGCGAGCGTCAGCGACCCGAGCCCCGGGCCGATCTCCACGACGCGCTCCCCGTCGCGCACGCCGGCGACGTGCACGATCTTGCGCACCGTGTTGGCGTCGACGACGAAGTTCTGGCCGAGCTTCTTCGTCGGGGTGACGTCGAGCTCGGCGGCGAGGGCGCGGATCTCCGCCGCCCCGAGAAGCGTCACAGGCATGTCTCCACAGTACCCAGGCGCGCGGTGTAGGGTCGGTTCTCCGCCGTCGACGCGAGATGCAGCTTCCGTCGCTCCACGACACCGCTGCACAGATCCGAGGCCATTTCAAGGGGAAACCTGTGCGAAACAGGTGGCGCTTAGCCTGAGCGAACCCCTGGCTCCGGTGGGAGGACCCCCTTGACCGCTTCGAACGCCCTCACAGCTCTGCCCGCACGCCCCGACTCCTGGTCGGCGCTCCTCGAGCGCGACGACGTCGTGCTCGAGCGCGGCATCCTGCACCTGCACGATCCCCTCGCGACTCCGGATGCCGCGCGCACCGCCGATCTGCTGCTGATCGCCGCGGCGCTCGAGGATGCCGGCATCCCGGTGCTCCTCATCCGGCACGCGGTGCGCGTGCCCGCCCTCGCCGTCGACGCCGCACGGCGCGCGGACGCCCTTTCGGTGCTCGCCGACCTCGGCGGCCTGGAGCCGCTCTACGCCAAGCTCAAGGGAGCCGCCCCGGTCCCCATCGCGGAGGCGGCGGACGCCCTCCGGGCGTCTTCCCTGCGCGTGTTCCGTCCCCGCGTCGTGCGCGCCGGCGGTCTCGCGTTCGGCGCCGACACGGCCGTGCGCATCGAGTTCTGGCGGTCGGAGGACGGTGTCGTGCACGCGCCGCGCGAGAACGTGCTCATGCGGCGCTCGACCCCGGCGGAGGACATCGGGATCGTCGACGTCGAGCGGTACGGCCGATCGTGGCGCACGGTCGCCGGCATGTTCGATCCGCATCCCGACGAGTTCACGCACGACATCGACATGGTCTTCTCCTGGGTCGACGGCTCGTCGACCGACTTCCAGCGCCAGCGCGCCGCGCGTCTCGCCGAGTACGTCGTGGGCGACGGCGACGACGGCGCGGCCCGCTATCGCCAGACCGACGAGCTGCGGTACGCCCTGCGCAGCGTGCACATGTACGCGCCGTGGGTGCGCCGCATCTTCATCGCGACCGACTCCCCCGCCCCCGCCTGGCTCCTGGACGATCCCAAGGTCACGATCGTGCGCAGCGAGGAGTTCTTCGCCGATCCGTCGGTGCTCCCCACGCACAATTCGCACGCCGTCGAGGCGCAGATCCACCGCATCGAAGGGCTCGCGGAGCACTTCCTGTACTCGAACGACGACATGTTCTTCGGCCGTCCGGTCGCGCCCGAGATGTTCTTCACGTCGGGCGGGCTTTCGAAGTTCGTCGAGTGCGGCGTGCGCATCGGCGCCGGACCCACGCGCCTGGAGCGCAGCGGCCACGACAACGCCCTGCGCGTGAACCGCGCGCTCCTGGAGGCCCGCTTCGGCCGCGTCATCACACGCGATCTCGAGCACTGCGCCACTCCGCTGCGCCGCAGCGTCATGGCCGAGCTCGAGGGCGAGTACGCCGACGACTTCGCCCGCACCGCGGCATCCCGCTTCCGCTCGGCGACCGACATCTCGGCCACGAACTGCCTCTACCACTATCACGCGCTGTTCACGGGGCGTGCGATCGCGACGACCGAACCGCGGGTGCGCTACGTGCAGACGACGATGGCGATCGCCCTCCCGCGCATGGAGCGTCTCGCGTCGGGGCGGAGCACCGACATGTTCTGCCTGAACGACGGCGGAGCGGCCGAAGTGCCCGAGGCCCTCCGGGTGCGGGCGGTGAGCGCGGCGCTGGAGCGCATGTTCCCCGTGCCGGGGCCCTGGGAGCGAGCCGACGTCAGCGCAGAACCTGCAGAGGCTCTGTCGGCGGCGCGATCCGTCGCGCCTCGCTGAGCCGACGCTCCTCGCCCGCATCGATCCCCGCCGCCGCGAGGCGCCTGCGGGCGTCGGCGGCGTCGACGTACTCGAGCGGATGCGGCGCCGAGGGCAGGGCGACGACCGAGTGCACGATCGTCTCGTCGTAGACGTGCACCAGGTTGTACCCCTGCGCCGCGTCCTGCGGACGCGTTCCGCCCACGGGAACCGTGAGGTCCTGCGTGTAGCACGTGGCCGACGCCACGGAGACGGGGATGCCGGCGAACGTCGCGAACGTCGAGTAGTGGAGGTGACCGGCGATGATCGTGCGCACATCGCTTCCGCGCAGGACCTCGGCCAGGCGGGACTGGTCGCGCAGCTCGACCGTCGCGGCGAGCGGCAGCACGCTCGGCACGGGCGGATGGTGCATCGCGAGGATCGTGCCCAGAGGAGCCGGGGTGGCGAGCACATCGCGCAGCCACCCGAGCTGGGCGTCGCCGAGCTCGCCGTGGTGGTGGCCGGGCACCGTCGTGTCGAGGGTGATCAGGCGCAGTCCATCCAGCTCGTCGACGCGGTCGATGGGCGCGAGGTCGGCGGAATCGTCACCGAGCAGCGCCGCGCGGAACGCCGGCCGATCGTCGTGGTTGCCCATGACCCACACGATCCGGGTGCCGAGCCTCGCCGCGAACGGCCCGACGAGCGAGCGCAGCTGGCGGTAGGCCGCAGCCTCGCCGAAGTCGGCGAGGTCACCCGTGATCACGACCGCATCGGGGTGCAGTCCGCTGGACTCGATCGTCTCGAGCACACGCTCGAGGCGCTCGGCGGAGTCGATCTCGTCGTACAGTCGCGAACCCGCCGCGCGCAGATGCGTGTCGCTCAGGTGCACCAGCACGCGCTCGGGCGCAGGATACTCGGCAGCGCGCACGTCTCCCCCTGTCGGGCGTTCGGTCGATCTGCCGAAATGTTACAGGCATGTTTCGTGGATATCCGGCACCGGCGGGTGAACACTGCGTGAGCGATCCGTGTCGGGTGTTCCTCCTAGGATGGCGGGATGCCTTCGCTCGGCGGACTGATCGCCCCCCGCCGCCTCGGCCGCGACTTCCGCTGGCTGCTCGCGTCGTCGTGGACGAGCAACATCGGCGATGGGATCGCCCTGTCGGCGGCACCGCTGCTCATCGCCTCGCTCACCTCGTCGCCGCTGCTGGTCGCCGCCGGCGCGATGATGCAGTTCCTCCCCTGGCTGCTGTTCGGTCTTCTCGCCGCATCGATCGCCGACCACCATGACCGGCGGCGCCTGGTCATGATCGCCAACGGCTCCCGCGCCGTCGTGGTGACCGGTCTCGTGGTGTTCCTCGCGACCGGCCAGGTGACCGTCTGGATCGTTCTCGCCGCGGCCTTATTGTACGGCACCGCCGAGGTCTTCGCCGACTCCGCCGGCAGCACCCTCCTGCCGATGCTCGTGCGACCCGCCGACCTCGGCGTCGGCAACGCCCGGCTGCAGGCGGGCTTCCTCGTGGGCAATCAGCTCGCCGGGCCCCCGCTGGGTGCGTTCCTGTTCGCCGTCGGCTCGTTCTGGCCGTTCCTCGTGCAGATCCTCTGCGTGAGCCTGGCGGTCGTGCTCATCGCCCGGATCGCGCACACGCCCGTCCCACCGAAGTCGGCTCCCGTCGGCGGCGCGAAGGTGCACCCGATCCGCGAGGGGCTGCAGTGGCTGCGCGGCAACGCGCCGGTGCGCACCCTCGTGCTGATCATCCTCGTCTTCAACGTGACGTGGGCCGCGCCGTGGGGCATCCTCGTGCTCTACGCGACCGAGCATCTCGGCATGGGCGCGGTGGGGTTCGGCGCTCTCACGACGGCGTCGGCGATCGGCGGACTCGTGGGCACGTTCTCGTTCGGCTGGCTCGAACGTCACGTGTCGTTCGCGACGCTCATGCGCGTGTGCCTCACGCTCGAGGTGTTCATGCACCTCGGCTTCGCGCTCACCACGTCACCCGCGATCGCGTTCGCGATCATGTTCGGCTTCGGCGCCTACGCGTTCATCTGGGGCACGATCTCCACGACCGTGCGCCAGCGCCTCGTTCCGCTGGAGCTGCAGGGGCGCATCGCGTCGGTGAACATGGTGGGCGTGTTCGGCGGATTGGTCATCGGCCAGTTCCTCGGCGGTCTCATCGCACAGACCTGGGGCCTCACGGCGCCGTGGTGGTTCGCCTTCGGCGGCTCCGCCGTCACGCTGGTGCTCGTGTGGCGCTCGATCTCCCACATCGCGGCGGCCCGGCCGGTCATCGGCGACGACGCCGCCAGCCCGGAGACGCCGGGCCACCCCGCGGATCAGTCGAACGAGCCGTAGACGGCGAGGGTGTTCGACGCCAGCTGAGCGCAGAGCTCGTCGAGGTCGGCGCCGAGCTCCTCGGCGAGGAAGCGCACCGTGACGGGGATCAGGTAAGGCGCGTTGGGACGGCCCCGGTGCGGAGTGGGCGTCAGGAACGGGGCATCTGTCTCGACGAGGATGCGCTCCCGCGGCGTGACGGCGAGGGCGTCGCGCAGATTCTGCGCGTTCTTGAACGTGACGTTGCCGGCGAAGCTCAGGTAGCACCCTGCGTCGGCGGCGATGCGCGCCATGTCGGCGTCTCCCGAGAAGCAGTGGAACACCGTGCGATCGGGGGCGCCCACGCGGGTCAGGGTCTCGAGCACGGCGTCGTGCGCATCGCGGTCGTGGATCTGCATCGCGATGCCGTGCTTCTTGGCCAGAGCGATGTGGGCTTCGAAGCTCTCGTGCTGGGCCGGGATGCCGTCGGCCTCGGTGCGGAAGAAGTCGAGGCCCGTCTCGCCGATCGCCCGTACCCGAGGCTGAGCCGCGAGTTCGTCGATCACGGCGATCGCCTCGTCGAGACGCCCTGCCGCGGCGTACGCCGGAGCTTCGTTGGGGTGGATCGCGACCGCCGCGAGCACCCGCGGGTGGGATGCCGCGGCCCAGGCCGACCAGCGACTCGAGTCGATGTCGCCGCCGGCTTGGACGACGCCGATCACGCCGACGTCCGCGGCGCGGTCGAGCTGGTCGCCGAGCGAGAGCGGCTCGTCGCCGTCTTCGATCTCGAGGTGCGCGTGATTGTCGTAGACGGGCACGGCGAGCGGCTCAGGAGCCGCCGGCCACCGGACGTCGCCGCGCCCCTCCTGCGTCCGCGCGCGGACGTACTGGCTCGGGTCGGTCATACACTCTGCTCGACGCGCGGGAACAGCGGTGCGAGGCCGTTGACCGACGTGCCGGGTGCGAGCACGCCCCACGCCCCCGCCTCGCGCAGCGGCTGGTCGGTGAGACGTCCGAGACTCTCGGCTGCGCCGAGCGCGATCCACAGCTTCTCGGTCGCCACCGGCATGACAGGCGACAGCAGCACGGCGAGCGCACGCAGCCCCTCGGCGGCCGTGTAGAGAACGGTCCCGAGGCGCGCACGCTGCGCGTCGTCCTTCGCGAGCGTCCAGGGCGCGTTCTCGGTGATGTAGAGGTTGAGGTCGTCCACGATCGTCCAGATCGCGTCGATCGCCTCGTCGATGCGGAAGCGCTCGATCGCGGCATCCGCGGCGGCGGCGGCATCCGCCACGATCTTCTGCACGCCGAGATCGCGCTCGGTGTAGTCCGCGGGCGGCGGCACGACCCCCTCGAAGTACCGCTCGATCATGGCCGTCGTGCGCGAGGCCAGGTTGCCGAACCCGTTCGCGAGCTCGGCCTGATAGCGCGCCGAGAGGTCCTCCCACGAGAAGGAGCCGTCCTGGCCGAACGCGATCGCGGAGAGGAAGTAGAAGCGGTACGCGTCGGAGCCGAAGACGTCGGTGATCTCGGTCGGCGCGATGCCGGTGAGCTTCGACTTCGACATCTTCTCGCCGCCGACGAGCAGCCAGCCGTGCGCGAAGACACCGCGTGGCACCTCCACACCCGCAGCCATCAGCATCGCGGGCCAGATCACCGCGTGGAAGCGGAGGATGTCCTTCCCGACGACGTGGTACGCCGGCCAGCGACGGGCGAACTCCTCGTCATCCGATCCGTAGCCCACCGCCGTCGCGTAGTTGAGGAGCGCGTCGACCCACACGTAGATGACGTGCGAGGGATCCCACGGCACGTCGATGCCCCAGTCGAACGTCGACCGCGAGATCGAGAGGTCCTTGAGGCCGTTCTTCACGAACGACATGACCTCGTTGCGGGCGGACTCCGGGCGGATGAAGTCGGGCTGGTCGCGGTAGAGCTTCAGCAGCGGCTCCTGGAACTCGCTGAGCTTGAAGAAGTAGTTCTTCTCCTGCAGCAGCTCCAGCGGCTTCGAGTGGATCGCGCAGACCTTCAGGCCCTCGAACGGGCCCTCCCCGTCGAGGATCTCGGACTCGGTCTTGAACTCCTCGCAGCCGACGCAGTACAGCGCCTCGAACTCGCCCGCGTAGATGTAGCCGCGGTCGTAGATCGCCTGCACGAACTTCTTCACCCGCTCCTCGTGACGCTCCTGCGTCGTGCGGATGAAGTCGTCGTTGGCGACGTCGAGGGTCTTCAGGAGCGGGAACCACGCCTCACCCACGAGACGGTCGACCCACTCCTGCGGGGCGACGCCGTTCGCCGAGGCGGCGCGCAGCATCTTCTGGCCGTGCTCGTCGGTGCCGGTCAGCATCCACGTGTCGTCTCCGGACTGGCGGTGCCAGCGCGCGAGCGTGTCGACGGCCACGGTCGTATACCCGTGGCCGATGTGGGGCACGTCGCTCGGGTAGTAGATCGGCGTCGTGATGTAGAAGGAACGGCCGGAAGTCACTCGTGAATTCTAGTTGGGCCAGATGCCGCGCCGATCCGTGTTACCCCTTGGCGGCGAGAGCGGCCTGGTAGAGCTCGCGGGACGAGTGGCGCGTGAGCCCCGACACCTCGGAGGCGGCGTCCTTGAGCCGGGTGCCCGACCGCACGAGCTCGAGCACCTGGGTCACGGCGTCGGGGAACGCGACGTCGCGCGCCGCCGCGCCGCCCACCACGATGACGACCTCGCCTCGCACTCCGGGCCCGGCCCACGCCACGAGCTCGGCGAGCGTCCCGCGGGCGACCTCTTCGTGCAGCTTCGTCAGCTCACGGCAGACCGCAGCGCGACGGTCGTCGCCGAACGCGGTCGCCATGGAGGCGAGCGTGGTGGCCACGCGGGACGGAGCCTCGAAGAACACCATCGTGCGCGGCTCAGCCGACAGCGACCCGAGCCACGCGGCGCGCTCGCCGGGCTTGCGCGGCACGAATCCCTCGAAGGAGAAGCGGTCGGTGGGAAGTCCCGCGACGGCGAGCGCCGTGACGACGGCGCTCGGCCCGGGGATCGCCGTGATGAGCACGCCCGCCTCGGCCGCCGCTGCCACGAGGCCGTAGCCCGGATCCGACACGGTGGGCATCCCGGCATCCGACAGCACGAGCAGGTCGGTGGTGCGCGCGAGCTCGACGAGGTCGGCCGCCCGCTCCTTCTCGTTGTGATCGTGCAGCGCGATCAGGCGCGGCCTGTTCGTCACGCCGAGCGCGCCGAGCAGCCGGATCGTCGTACGCGTGTCCTCCGCCGCGATGACGGTGGCGGACTCGAGCGCTTCGACGAGCCGTCGGGAGGCGTCGCCCAGATTGCCGATGGGCGTCGCCGCGAGGATGATCACGGGGCCAGCCTAGACACTGCGTCCAGGGGATCCCCCCTCCGGAGTGTCTAGGCTGGTCGCCGTGACGACGACCGCCGAGCCGCTGCTCCCTCCCACGCGCGCGTCGCTCTACGACCGCTGGCTCGGCCGCCTCGCCGCCGACCCGGTGCTCGCCCGCCGCTGGGGATGGCTCGCGCCCCTGCTCGTGACGGCGCTCGCAGGCATCCTGCGGCTGTGGAACCTCGGGCATCCGCACGAACTCGTGTTCGACGAGACGTACTACGTGAAGGATGCCTGGAGCCAGTGGAACCTCGGGTACCCCGCGACGTGGCCCGAAGGCGCGGACGAGCGCTTCGAGGCCGGCGAGACCGACATCTTCGACACGGCGGGGAGTTTCGTCGTGCACCCGCCGCTCGGGAAATGGCTCATCGGCCTGGGCATGTGGGTGTTCGGAGCCGACTCGTCGTTCGGCTGGCGTGTCTCGGTCGCCGTCTTCGGCACGGCGACGGTCCTGGTGCTGTACTGCGTCGCCAAGGCGCTCTCCGGATCGATCGCCTTCGCGTCGATCGCGTCGGGTCTGCTGGCGATCGACGGTCTCGCCATCGTGATGAGCCGTGTCGCGATCCTCGACATCTTCGTCGCCTTCTTCACCCTGGTGACGTTCTGGTTCGTCCTGCTCGACCGCCGCAGCCACATCGCGCGGCTCGAGGCCGGGATCCTGGCTCGTACGGTGGATGACACACCGCCGAACTGGGGCCCTCTGCTCTGGAATCGACCGTGGATCGTCGCTGCGGGCCTCGCCGCGGGTGCGACGACGGCCGTCAAGTGGTCGGGTCTGTATGTGATCGTCGCCGTGGGGCTGTACCTCGTGGTGACCGACGCCCTCACCCGACGGCGCGCCGGTGTGGTCATGTGGCCGCTCGATGGGCTGCGTCAGGGCCTGGCGGCCGCGGTGCTCGCCGTGCCGGCCGCGTTGGCGGTCTACCTCGCGTCGTGGACCGGATGGCTCGTCACGAGCGCCGGTTACGGGAGGGGAACGGCCGCCACCCTCGGAGACTCGCTGGCGAGCCTGTGGAAGTACCACGAGGCGATGTACGGATTCCACGTGGGCCTGACCAGCGCGCACAGCTACGCGAGCCCCGCGTGGCAGTGGCCGCTGCTCGTGCGCCCGACGTCGATGTTCTACCACTCGGACGAGCTCGGTGAGGCAGGATGCGCGGCCGCGAACGGCTGCGTGCAGAACATCTACTCGATGCCGAACCCGCTGATCTGGTACGCCGCCGTCGCTGCGTGCATCTACCTCGCCTGGCGGTTCGTCGTCGCGCGGGACTGGCGTCACGCCTTCGTCCTCACGGGGATCGCCGCGACGTACGTGCCGTGGCTGCTGTACCCGGAGCGCACGATCTTCCAGTTCTACACCGTGGCGATCCTGCCGTTCATGCTTCTGGCGCTCGCGTTCGCTCTGAGGGACATCGCCTCCGGAGCGCCCGGCTCGAGCGCGACGCGACGGATGTCGGGGCAGCGCGTCGTGCTCGTCTTCCTCGCGTTCGCGGTCGTGCTGTCGGCGTTCTGGTACCCCGTGCTCACGGCCACCCCGGTCCCCTATGACTTCTGGCGGCTGCACAACTGGCTGCAGAGCTGGGTCTGAGGCGTCGAGGGGCCCTCACGCGCGCTCGGACTCACCGAGAATCGGCACAGAATCGACGAAACACGCGGCTTGGATTCGTCGGAGGACGCCGAGGCATCCTAAGCTTGTCCCAGGATCGACCTCGGAGTCTTCTGTCGCACAGGGTGTCCCCAGCACCTCGTGCCGTCCCCAGCGGTCGTGCGATTCACCGATTGTGTCGATCCGGGTCGCTCCCGGACGCGTCATCTGCAACGTGACGCGTCCGGGGCGACTTCCGCAATTGCGGAGAAGTGAATGGCCCCAGGCCCTTCCCCAGTGGCCCTTCCGGCGGCAGATCTTCCCCAAGATCCCCAGTGCCACCAGCAGTTCCGAGTACGAACATAGCTTGTCCCCCACATGGCGGACAACACGACTCGCTCGGTCTTGAGCTAATCCTGAGATTTCTCTTTTCGGATCGCCGAACTCAGGGCTCGATCGACAGCTCGGCCGCCTCGCCGACCGGCACCCGGCAGGAGAACTGCCGGCAGTCGTAGGCTGTCGCGCGCTCATGCCGGAGGGCTTTCCCGTCGAACAGGGCGAAGCCGCTCACAGAGAACTCCTCCGCCTGGGCCGGCGTCACCCGCACGACGACGTCCGCCCGGATGTCGCGGCTGATCGCCGCGAGCGGCGACTCCGCGTCGACGGCGACGACGACGACCTGCCGGGGCGGGGTCACGAGCCCGGCCGCGACGCCGAGCAGCGCACCGTGGGCGATCGGCTGCGCGAGGGCCGCCGCAGCGTGCGCTGCGACGAGGCGCTCGGCGAGGGCACGGAAGTCCTCCCCCGCGCCGAGGAGCCAGAGGGCGACCGCCGCCTCCGCGATCGCCGATGGGCCCGACGGCTCATCGCCGTCGGACGCGGCATCCGGGGCCCCGATGGCCTGGACGGCCAGCACGGCATCGCCGCCCCCGGGCACGCCGACGGTGCCGTCGTCGTCGATGCACGCACGGACGAGTTCGCGCGCACGCACCGCATACGCGGGCTCGCCGGACGCGATCGCCAGGGCGACCAGGCCCGCCGCGAGCTGCCCGTAATCGGCGAGCGTCGCGCGGGCGCGAGAGGGGATCTCGTCGAGCGAGGCCCGCAGCAGCATCCCGTCGGGCTGCACGTTCACCTCGAGCACGGCATCCGCCGCCCTGCGCGCGGCGTCGATCCAGCGCGGTTCGTTCCTGCGCGCTCCCGCACGTGCGAGGGCGCCGATCGCGAGACCGTTCCACCCCGTCACGATCTTGCCGTCGATCGCGGGAGGATCAAGCTCGATGCGCTCCGCGGCACCCCGTGCGTAGTAGCCGCCTTCGCTGCGCGCGCCGGCGATCCACGACTCGGAGTCCTGTGCGGCGGCGAACCCTCCGCTCGGCTGCTGCATCACGTCGACGAGGAACCCCGCGACACCCTGCGCGGTCGCCTGATCACCCGATTCCCGCGCGACGTCGAGCAGCAGGGCGTTGTCGGTCAGCATCCGCTCGTAGTGCGGCACGGACCAGTCGCGCTGCGTCGCGTAGCGGAAGAACCCGCCCTCGACGGGGTCGCGAAGCTCCGAGGCCGCCATCGCGGCGAGCGCACGGTCGGCGACGGCCGCGGCATCCGGGGCATCGGTCCGCAGGGCCTGCAGGAAGCGCAGCGCCGTCGCGATCGGGAACTTGGGTGCGTCGCCGAAGCCGCCGTGCTGCGGGTCCTCCCGGGCGGCGAGGGATGCGGCGGCATCGACGAGGTCGCCGAGCGCGACCACTCGTCCCCCCGCCCGAGGCTTCGCACCGACGTCGGCGAGCGCGTCGCGGATCGCGTCGGCCGTGCCGTCGACCTGCGCGCGGCGCTCTTCCCACGCCGTGCGGACGGCGCCGAGCACCTGCCGGAACGACGGCAGACCGGCGCGCGGTTCGGGCGGGAAGTACGTTCCGGCGTAGAACGGCCCGCCGTCGGGGGTCGTGAAGACCGTCAACGGCCAGCCGAGGTGCGGCGTGAAGGCGGCGGCTGCCGCCATGTAGGCCGCGTCGACGTCGGGATGCTCCTCCCTGTCGACCTTGACCGCGACGAATCCGGCGTCGAGCTCGGCCGCGGTCGCGGCATCCTGGAACGACTCCCGCGCCATGACGTGGCACCAATGGCACGTCGAATAGCCGATCGACACCATCACCGGCACGTCGCGCCGCCGCGCCTCGGCGAATGCCTCCTCGCCCCACGGGAACCACGCGACGGGGTTGTCGGCGTGGGCCCGAAGGTACGGGCTCGCCGTGGCGGCGAGGCGCTCGTTCACGACGGGGTCAGTTCACCTCGTCGGGGTGCGCGCTGACGCGCCCGGAGCCGTCGGCCGGGTCGAGAGCGTCGATCGCGTCGATCTCGGCGTCGGAGAGCTCGAAGTCGAAGATGTCGAGGTTCTCCTCGAGGCGGGCGCGCTGCACCGACTTGGGGAACACGATGTTGCCGTGCTGGATGTGCCAGCGGAGCACCACCTGCGCAGGGGTCTTGCCGTGGGCGGCCGAGGCGTCCGCGACCGGCGCCGTGCCGAACAGGTCGTACTTGCCCTGGCCGAGCGGGCCCCATGCCTCGATGCGCACGTCGTGGGCCGCGGCCCAGTCGGCGATGTCGACCTGCATGTGCGCCGGATGCAGTTCGATCTGGTCGACCGCGGGCACGACCTGCGTCTCGGCGACGATGCGCTCCAGATGCGGCACGAGGAAGTTCGACACGCCGATGCTGCGGGTGAGTCCGGCATCGCGCAGCTCGATGAGCTTCTCCCACGCGTGCACGTAGTTGTCGTGCGCGGGGGTGGGCCAGTGCACGAGGTAGAGGTCGACCTGCGCGAGACCGAGCTTGTCGAGGCTCTCGGCGATCGCGGCATCCGGATCGTCGCCGTCGTGGCGGTCGTTCCACAGCTTGGTCGTGATGAAGAGGTCTTCGCGGGCGAGGCCGCTGCGCGAGATCGCCGCGCCAACGCCCTCCTCGTTACCGTAGATGGCGGCCGTGTCGATGTGACGGTAGCCGAGTTCGAACGCCTCGCTGACGGCGCGCTCGGTGTCGGTCGGCGGCACCTTGAAGACGCCGTAGCCGAGCTGCGGAATGGAGTGGCCGTCGTTGAGTTCGATGTGGGGAATCGCCATGCATCCAGCCTAGGGTCGTGCGGGCACTCGCGGGCGGGCATCGACAGGAGTACGGTTGTGTGGTCAGACCACATGAGAGGACACCGTCCGTGCTGTCGATCGAACGCGCGCTCGCCGGGCAGGCGGAGGCCGCCGCACACAAGGCCGACGGACTGCGCACCCCGGCGCGGTTCGCCGCATCCGGCATCCTGGCCGGCGTCTACATCGGGGTCGGCGTCGTGCTCATGGTGAGCACCGCGGGGCCGCTGCTCGCCGCCGGCACCGGCATGCACAAGCTCGTCAGCGGACTCGTGTTCGGAGCCGCCCTCACGATCGTCGTGTTCGCCGGCGCCGAGCTGGTGACGTCGTCGATGATGACCCTCCCCCAGGGCGTCGCGATGCGCGCCGTGCGTCCGGGGCGCGCCGCGGGCGCGCTGGCGTTCACGTTCGTCGCCAACCTCGTGGGCTCGGCGATCTTCGGCGGCCTGATCGCGATGTCCGGCGTGCTCCACGCCAATGCGGCCGCAGGAGACATGCTGAGCGACATGCTCGCCGCGAAGGCGCACGAGTCGCCGGCCGAACTCCTCGTGCGCGGCATCCTGTGCAATGTGCTGGTGTGCGTCGCGATCTGGATGTGCGCGCGGCTCACGTCGGACGGACCGAAGATCGCCGTGATCCTCCTCGCGATCCTCGCGTTCATCGCATCGGGCTTCGAGCACGTCGTCGCGAACATGACGACCTATTCGATCGGGTTGTTCACCGGCTCCCCCGACGCCACATGGCTGCTGTTCGGCGGCAATCTCCTCTGGGTCGGACTGGGCAACCTGGTGGGCGGCGCGCTCGTCGGCGTCGCCTACTGGTTCATCGGCGGTTCGCCCCGGGCGGCGGGGGCCGCGGCGCGGGATGAGCAGGCGCTGGCGGAGTCCGCGCGCTGAGTGGAGGCGGACGGCGGCGGAGGCACCGGCCAGACCCGGAACAGCCCTGCGTCGGGATCGGCGGCTATGGGCGCGGTCTTCTGCGCACCGCGCGCGCCGCGGCGATAGGGGCGACCTGGGCCTTTGACGGGCACCGGCTTCGTCAGTGCCCAGAATGGCGGAGCGGCGAGGGGGTCGTGCTCGCATCCGCGCTCCGAGTTCCAGCCGACCCTGCGATCGAGCTTCATCCGCAGGTCGGCGACGGCATGCTCGAGTTCCTCCACGCCGTCGGTGAGCAGGAAGTACCACCGGAACTGCAACTCCGCGCGGACGTTCACGAGGCGTGCATCGCGCAGAACGCGAAGGTGCTTCGAGACTGCCGTCCTGCTGATGCGGAACTCGCTCCCGATGAGCTCGGCGATCTGACCCGACGTGTGCTCGCCGCTCGCCAGCACATCGACGATGCGACGGCGGACGGGCTCTGCGAGCGCTTCGAACGGATGCATGCCGAGAACCTAGACCGCGCCTCCGACACTCACCGGACGCTCCGGCGGGCCTCCCGACGGCGGTGTCGTCAGAAGTCGACCCCTCGATTTCCTCAATGAACTTCGCGCTCACACACCCGGCACGGGCGTCGGATCCCTCAATGAACTTCACGCTCACACACCCGGCACGGGCGTCGGATCCCGCGATGAACTTCACGCTCACACACCCGGGCACAGGCCTCGGATCCCGCGATGAACTTCACGCTCACACACCCGGGCACAGGCGTCGGATTCCGCGATGAACTTCACGCTCACACACCGGGTGTCGAGACGGGGTGCTCCGGCCGGGACGCGGGCGCTCTGTTCGTGCCATCCGCGCCCCGTCATGGCGTGTGAGCGCGAAGTTCAACAGTGAAATCGAGACCATCGAAACCCTGGACGACGCAGCGGCGACCTCGGCCGGGAGTCCCACCTCACCCCGGGATACGATGGAAGGCTATGTCCGCGCTCGAGCCCGTCATCTCGTTCCCGCCGGAGCTGCCCGTCAGCGCCGCGCGAGACGACATCGCGCGCGCCATCCGTGACAACCAGGTCGTCATCGTCGCGGGGGCCACGGGCTCCGGCAAGACGACGCAGCTGCCCAAGATCTGCCTCGAGCTCGGCCGCACGCGCATCGCGCACACGCAGCCGCGCCGCATCGCCGCGCGCACCATCGCCGAGCGCATCGCCGAAGAGCTCCAGGTGCCGCTCGGCGGCGTCGTGGGCTACAAGGTGCGCTTCACCGACAAGGTGTCGGAAGACACCCGCATCGCGCTGCTCACCGACGGCATCCTGCTCAACGAGATCCACCGCGACCGCCTCCTCCGGCGGTACGACACGATCATCATCGACGAAGCACACGAGCGATCGCTCAACGTCGACTTCCTGATCGGGTATCTGACTCGCATCCTGCCCAGACGACCCGACCTCAAGGTCATCGTCACGAGCGCGACGATCGATCCCGAGAGCTTCGCGAAGCACTTCGCGGATGCCGCAGGCCGCCCCGCGCCCATCATCGAGGTGTCGGGTCGCACGTTCCCGGTGGAAGTGCGCTACCGGGCGCCGATCGATCGAGACGAGAACGCCGGGGAGTCCGACGACGTCGATGCCATCACCGCGGCCCTCCGCGAACTCGACCGCGAACCCGCCGGCGACGTGCTCGTGTTCCTCCCCGGCGAGGCCGAGATCCGCGATGCGGCGGATGCCGTGCGCGGCATGTACGCGAAGGATGCGGCCCCCACGGAGGTCCTGCCCCTCTACGGCCGCCTGAGCTCCGCCGAGCAGCACCGGGTGTTCGAGCGCTCGACCGTGCCGGGCGTGCGGCGTCGCGTCATCCTCGCGACCAACGTCGCCGAGACGAGCCTGACGGTTCCCGGCATCCGGTACGTCATCGACACCGGCACCGCCCGCATCTCGCGGTACAGCAACCGGACGAAGATCCAGCAGCTTCCGATCGAGGCGGTGTCGCAGGCGTCCGCCCAGCAGCGCTCGGGCCGCGCCGGGCGCACGGCGCCGGGCATCGCGATCCGCCTGTACGGCGAAGACGACTTCGCGTCCCGCGACGAGTTCACCGAGCCCGAGATCCTCCGCACGAGCCTCGCGTCGGTCATCCTGCAGATGCTGTCGCTCGGCTTCGGCGACATCTCCACGTTCCCCTTCCTCACCCCGCCGGACTCCCGAGGAGTCAAGGCCGCGTTCGAGCTGCTCGTCGAGCTCGGCGCCGTGCGGCAGGAGCGCGACACCTCGACGCGCTCGGAGACCGGTCGCCTCACCGACCTGGGCCGCGAGATCTCGCGTCTTCCGATCGATCCGCGATTCGCGCGCATGCTGCTCGAGGCCCGCCGCACCGGTGTGCTGACCGATGTTCTGGCGATCGTGGCGGGGATGTCGATCCAGGACGTGCGCGAGCGCCCGGAGGACCGCCGAGAAGAGGCCGATCGCTCGCATGCGCGCTTCACCGATCCGACGAGCGACTTCCTCACACTGCTGAATCTGTGGAACCACCTGCAGGAGAAGCAGTCCGAGCTCGGTTCGAGCGCGTTCCGCCGACTCTGCCGCTCCGAGTACTTGAATTATGTGCGGGTGCGCGAATGGGTCGACGTGCACCGGCAGCTCTCGTCGCTCATCGGCGCCGGTCGGAAGAAGGTCCAGGATGCCGCGGCCGACCCCGACGAGATCCACAAGGCGATCCTCTCCGGGCTGCTGTCGCACATCGGCATCCTCGACGAGCGAGCTCCGAGCGGCGCTTCCGCTCGCGGGCAGGGCGCACCGAGCACCCGTCCCGCTCCGGCGGCGGCGACGTACCTGGGTGCGCGCGGCGCTCGTTTCGCGATCTTCCCCGGCTCGGGGCTGAAGAAGAAGCGTCCGAGCGCCGTCATGGCCGCGGAGCTCGTCGAGACGAGCCGCCTGTTCGCCCGCACCGTCGCCGCCGTCGACCCGGCGTGGGCGGAGGCGCTCGCCGGCGACCTCGCCAAGCGCCGATTGAGCGAGCCGCACTGGTCGAAGGACGCCGGCGCCGCGTCCGCGTACGAGAAGGTCACGCTCTTCGGCGTCGAGATCATCCCGCGCCGACGCGTGCAGCTCGCGCGATTCGATCGTCCGCTCGCCCGCGAGATGTTCCTGCGGCATGCCCTCGTCGAGGGCGACTGGAGCAGCGCGCACCTCGACAAGCGCCTCACGGCCTTCGAGCGACGCAACCTCGAGCTGCGCCGACGGCTGGAGAAGGTGGAGGAACGCGAGCGCCGACGCGACATCCTCGTCGGCGACGAAGCCGTGTACACGTTCTACGACGCCCGCATCCCGCGCGACGTCGTCGACGCCCGATCGTTCGAAGCCTGGTGGAAGGATGCCTCGCCGCGCACGCCGCGCCTGCTCGACATGACCGAGGCGGATCTGGTCGACGAGGCCTCCCGCGGCGACGAGCGCGACTTCCCCGCTCGGTGGCTGCAGGGCGACCAGGTGCTCACACTCGCCTACCGCTTCGAACCCGGCGCAGCCGATGACGGCGTGACGGCGATCGTCCCCCTCGCCCTCCTCGCGCAGCTGCGGCCCGACGGGTTCGACTGGCAGGTGCCGGGCATGCGGGACGAGCTCATCGCGGGACTCATCCGCGCGCTTCCGAAGGCGATCCGCCGGCACGTCGTGCCCGCGGCCGACTGGGCGACCAAGCTCGCCGCCGAGATCGCCGACGCCGGGCCCGAATCGCACGACGGAATTCCGCCCCTCACTCTGCGCGATGCGCTCGCCGCCCGCATCCAGCGCGTCGCCGGGCAGCCGGTGTCGGCCGCCGACTTCGATCTCGACCGCGTGCCGCCGCACCTGCGCATCTCCTTCCGCGCCGTCGACGAGCGCGGTCGCGCCGTGGGATCCGACCGTGACCTGGTGGCTCTGCAGAACCGGCTCGAGGAGCGCTCCCGGTCGGCGGTGTCGCGGTCGCTCAGCACCGACCGGTCCCCGAACTCACCCAAGGGCGTCCCGCCTCGGCCCCGAGCCGACGCGCCCGACGCCGCCGAGCCCGCGTTCCGCGACGCGTCGGGCCTCACCTCGTGGACGTTCGGCCCGCTCGCCGAGGTCGTCGACACGAAGGTCGCGGGCGGCATCGTGCGCGGATACCCCGCGCTCGTCGACGACGGCGACGCGGTGTCGCTGCGCATCGAGGCGACGCCGGAGGCCGCCGCCGCGCGCAGCCGAGCCGGTGTGCGCCGACTCGTGCTGCTGTCGACCCCGTCGCCTGCGACCTACGTGCTGGAGCACCTCACCTCCACCGAGAAGCTCGCCCTCGCGACATCGCCGTATCCCTCGGCGCGTGCTCTGGTGGAGGACGCGCGGGTCACGGTGGCGGATGCCGTCATCGCCCGCATCGCGCCGACCGGCGTCGTGCGCACGCCGGAGGAGTTCGCGCAGGTCCGCGATGCATTCGCGTCGGCCGTCGTCGACGAGACCTTCCGGACGGTGTCGCTCGCGGCCCGCATCCTGATCCTCGCCCGCGACGCGGACCGCGCGCTCCGCGGCCAGAACGCGCTCACGCTCCTCGGTGCGCTGAACGACGTCAAGAGTCAGCTGGCAGGACTGGTCTTCCCCGGATTCCTCGCGCGCACCGGCAGCGCGCGCCTGGCGCATCTCCCCCGCTACCTCCAGGGCGCTCTCGACCGACTGCAGTCGCTGGGCGACAACCCGGGCCGTGACCGCCAGCGCATGACCGAGTACGAGCGCGCCGCCAGCCTCTACGCGGACGCTGGCGGCGTCGTCCCGCTCCCCGGCGACGCTCCGCCGACGATCGCGCATGCGCGCTGGCTGCTCGAGGAATACCGTGTGAGCCTGTTCGCGCAGCGACTCGGCACCGCCGAGCAGGTGTCGCTCCAGCGCATCCAGAAGGCACTCGCGTCCTGACGCGTGCGTCTGCGCACATCCGCCGTGCACGGATGGCCGCCGTCGATCGCGTCTCCCGGGGAATAGTCGTCGCCGCTGCGGGGGTTTGCCCGAGCATGAGCAACGCGATCGTGTACACCGAGTTCGGCGGGCCCGAGGTCCTCCGCGAGATCGAGATCACCCTCCCGCCCGTCGGCGACGGAGAGGTCGCCGTCCGCATCGAGGCGGCCGGCGTGAACCCCATCGACTGGAAGCTGCGGTCGGGGCTGCGCCCCTCGGGCGACATCGACGAGCCGCGACGCGTCGGGGCGGATGCCGCGGGCGTCGTGACCGCCGTCGGCGGCGACGTCGACGGATTCCGTGTGGGCGACGAGGTCGTCGTCTTCGGAGCACAGGGCGCGTACGCCAGCGACATGGTCCTGCCGATCGCGCAGGTCCAGCCGCGTCCGTCGCACGTGTCGGCCGCGCAGGGCGCCGCGCTCGGCATCCCGGTCGCGACCGCGTACCAGGCGCTGCGCTCGCTCGGCGTGCGCGACGGCGACACGCTGCTCGTGCACGGCGGTTCGGGCGCCGTCGGCCAGGCCGCGATCCAGTTCGGCGTCCTCTGGGGCGCCACGGTCATCGCGACCACCTCCGATCGCCGCGCCGACCGCGTGCGCGAGCTCGGCGCCATCCCACTGCCGTACGGCGACGGACTCGTCGAGCGCGTCCGCGCTGCGGCGCCCGACGGCGTGACCGTCATCCTCGACGCCGCCGGCACAGACGAGGCTCTCGATGCCTCGCTCGACCTCCTCGCAGACAGGACCCGCATCGCCACGCTCGTGCGAGGGAAGGACGCCGTCGGGCTGGGCATCCGCGGATTCTCGGGCGGAAGCCCGCATCCGCTCACTCCGCAGCAGCTCGCCTGGCGCGCGGAGGCGATCCCCGTCACGATCGCGCTGCTGGCTTCCGGACGCTTCTCCGTCGAGCTCGGGCCCTCGTTCCCGCTGGCGGAGGCCGGCGAGGCCCAGCGCGTCGTCGAGCAGGGCGTCGACGGCAAGGTGACGCTCCGCCCCTAGCGGGGCGGCGGACGGCGGCGCGCAACAGTTCGACACACGGTTTCCGGCACGCCGGGACGCGCTCCCACAATGGACGCATGTCCGAGCACTGTCCGCCCTCGTCCTCGCACGGCTTCGCGACGGCGCAGGTGCAGGCGGGGTACGTCGCCACCGAGGCGCACAGCCCCGCCATCCCGCCGATCCACCAGTCGAACGCGTTCGAGTTCGCGTCGCTGAGCCAGGCGCGGGCGCGATTCGCCCTGCGCGAGGAGGGCGACATCTACAGCAGGGCGGCCAACCCCACGGTCGCCGTGCTCGAAGCGCGCGTCGCTGCACTCGAGGGCGGCGTCGCCGCGGCGGGAGTCGCGTCGGGTCAGGCCGCCGTCGCGCTCGCACTGCTCGGACTCGCCCGCGCGGGCGATCACATCGTGGCCGCGAACCAGCTCTACGGCGGCACGGTCGATCTGCTCGGCGATACGTTCGCCGGCTGGGGCATCGACGTCTCGTTCGTCGATCAGGACGATCCGGATGCCTGGACCGCCGCCGTCCGCCCCGAGACGAAGGCGTTCTTCGCCGAGTCGGTGTCGAATCCGCTCGCCCAGGTGCTGGACACGCGGCTCGTCGCCGACCTGGCCCACGCGGCGGGGGTTCCGCTCGTGATCGACAATACGGTCGCGACGCCCTACCTGCAGCGCGTGAAGGACCTCGGCGCCGACATCGCCGTGCACTCGGCCACCAAGTTCCTGGGCGGCCACGGTGCCGCGCTCGGCGGCGCGGTGGTCGACCTCGGCACGTTCGACTTCGCCGCCCACCCCGCGCGCTTCCCGCAGCTGTCGGAGGACTACGCGCGCGTCCGCGGCGGGAGTCTCAACGACCGCTTCGGCGCGAAGGCGTACATCACCCTCGTCAAGACGAAGTACTCGCACGATCTCGGCCCCTCGCTGTCGGCCTTCAACGCCTTCCAGCTGCTTCAGGGCATCGAGACGCTCGATCTGCGGATGCAGCGCCACAGCGCCACGGCGCTCGAGGTCGCACGCTTCCTCGATGGGCACGCGGGCGTCGCCCGCGTGCATCACCCTGGTCTCACCACGAGTCCCTGGCACGCGCTCGCCCAGCGTCATCTGCCGCGCGGCGCCGCATCCGTGTTCTCCTTCGACGTGCACTCCACGGGAGACGTCGAGGCCGATTTCGCCCGCGTCGAGCGCTTCATCGCCGCGCTGCGGGTCGTGCGTCTCGTCGCCAACATCGGCGATGCGCGCACCCTCGTCGCGCACCCGGCTTCGATGACGCACAGCCACATGACGCCGGCGCAGCTCGCGGAGTCCGGCATCTCATGGACGACGATCCGGCTGTCGATCGGCCTCGAAGACCCTGCGGACGTCGTGGGAGACCTCGCCCAGGCGCTCGGGGTGCTCGAGCCCGTCGAACGCGAACTGGCGGCGGTCTGACCGCCCCGACGACCGGGCGTGCGCGAACCGGGCGAGCAGGGTGAGTACGCTCGGAGGATGAGCGATTCCCCTTCGAACACCCTGCGCTGGGGCATCCTCGGCCCGGGCAGCATCGCCCGGTCGTTCGCGTCCGACCTGCGCACCGCGGGCCTGCCGTTGACGGCCGTCGGGTCGCGCAGCGCCGACACGGCCCAGGCGTTCGCCGTCGAGTTCGACATCCCTCGCGCCCACGCCTCCTACGGCGACCTCCTCGCCGATCCCGACGTCGACATCGTCTACATCGCGACGCCGCATCCCTTCCACAAGGACCCGGCGATCCTCGCCCTGGAATCCGGCAAGCACGTGCTCATCGAGAAGCCCTTCACGCTCACCGCCGATGAGGCGATCGCCGTCCGCGACGTCGCCGCCGGCAACGGCCTGCTCGCGATGGAGGCCATGTGGACGCGCTACCTGCCGCACATGGTGCGCATCCGCGAGATCCTCGCCGCAGGCACGCTCGGCGACGTGCGCGCCGTGATGGCCGACCACACGCAGCGCATCTCGTCCGATCCGGCGCATCGCCTCAACGCCCTCGAGCTCGGCGGCGGAGCTCTCCTCGACCTCGGCGTCTACCCGATCTCGTTCGCGTGCGACGTGCTGGGCGCGCCGACCTCGATCACATCGCAGGGTCGCCTGGGCGACACGGGCGCCGACACCGAAGTCGCCACGATCATGACGCACGGCTCGGGCGCCCTGTCGACGTCGATCTCGTCGTCCCGCGCGGCCGGACCGAACACGGCCCACATCATCGGCACCGACGCGCGCCTCGACATCGATCAGGTCTGGTACTCCCCGACCTCGTTCCGCGTGACGACCCCCGACGGGGCGGTGCTCGAGGAGTACACGACCCGCATCGACGGCCGCGGAATGCAGTTCCAGGCGATGGAGGCCGCGCGCATCGTCGCCGAGGGCCGCATCGACGGCGACATCCTTCCGATCGACGAATCGATCGCGATCATGCAGACCCTCGACGAGGTGCGCGCCCAGATCGGCGTGCGATACCCCGGAGGAAAGTAGGAGCACCATGGCCGAAACACCCCGCGTCGCCGTCTATCTCGACTTCGACAACATCGTCATGTCGTGGTATGACCGCGTCCACGGCCGCAATTCGTATGCCCGCGACCGACAGAAGATCGTGGAGAACGCCTCCGAGCCCGAAGTCGCCGCGCGCCTGGCCGCCGCGATGATCGACGTCGGCGCCATCATCGACTACGCGGCGTCGTTCGGCACCCTCGTGCTGACGCGGGCCTACGCCGACTGGTCGAGCCCCGTGAACGCGATCTACCGCTCGCAGCTCGTCGCGCGCGCGGTCGACCTCGTGCAGCTGTTCCCCGCCGCGGCGTACGCCAAGAACGGAGCCGACATCCGTCTTGCCGTGGATGCCGTGGAGGACATGTTCCGCCTCCCCGACCTCACGCACGTCGTCATCGTCGCCGGCGACTCCGACTACGTGCCCCTCGCGCAGCGCTGCAAGCGGCTCGGTCGCGTCGTCGTGGGCGTGGGCGTCGCCGGCTCGACCGCCAAGTCGCTGGCGGCCGCGTGCGACCAATTCGACTCGTACGACTCGCTGCCCGGGATCACCCTGCCCGAGCCGGAGAAGAAGGCCGATGCCGCGGCATCCGGAACCGCGCCCCGCGCGCGTCGTCGCAAGCCCGAGGCCGACCCGTCGGCCGAACTCCTCGAGCGCGCCCTCAAGCTCGAGCAGGTGCGCACCGACGAGGAGTGGATGCACCTGTCCGCCGTGAAGAATCTACTCAAGCGCATGGACCCCTCCTTCACCGAGAAGAGCCTCGGGCACCGTTCGTTCTCGGACTTCGTGAAGGCGCACTCCGCCGTCGCCGAGCTCGACGAGTCGACCAACATCGTGCGCGTCAGGCTCGCCCCCGGGCGAGCCTGACGCCGGCACGACTACGCGGCGAACGGGATCGAGCCCACCAGCACGCCCACCAAGAGCATCACGAGCGACACGACCGTCGCGCGCCAGAGCACCTTCTTGTGGTGATCGCCGAGATTCACTCCCGCCAGCGACACCAGAAGCAGGATCGCCGGCACCAGCGGGCTCTGCAGGTGCACCGGCTGGCCGGTGATCGATGCGCGCGCCATCTCGACGGGAGAGATGCCGTACGTGGCTGCGCTCTCGGCGAGGATCGGGAGGATGCCGAAGTAGAACGCATCGTTCGACATGAAGAACGTGAACGGGATCGACAGCACGCCCGTGATGACGGCGAGGTAGGGGCCGAGCGACGAGGGGATCACCGTCGTGATCCACGACGCCATCGCGTCGACCATCCCCGTGCCGTTGAGCACGCCGACCAAAACGCCCGCCGCGAGCACCATCGACACGACCCCCACGATCGAGGGCGCGTGGGCGACGATCTCGTCGGCCTGGCTCTTGAGCTTCGTGAAGTTGACCACCAGGGCGACGGCGGCGCCGACCATGAAGACGTACGGGAGCGGGAACAGGTCGAGCACCAGCAGCACCATCACGGCGAGCGTCAGCACGAGGTTGAACCAGATCAGCTTCGGCCGCAATGTCGATCGGTTGGGGTCGAGCATCGTGTCGGCCATCGCGGTGTCGGCGGTATCGACGAGCGCCTGCGCGGCCACGCCTCCTCGGCCGCCGGCCACCGTGACGATGTTGCCGGTGCGCAGGTTCGCTCGGGCGCCCGGCTTCGCGTCGGATCCGCGGAAGATGCGCGGGCCGCCCAGGAGCCCGTCGGACTTCGTGCCGTCGAGCTTCGTCGTGTCGATCGAGCCCGCGAGGCGACGGCGCTCCGAAAGGCCGAGGAACCACGCGAACGCGAGGGAGACGACGAGACCTGCAGCCAGCGAGGGCAGCATCGGCACGAAGATCGCGGTCGGCTCGATGCCGAGCGCCGTCGCGGCGCGCACCGTCGGCCCACCCCACGGCACGATGTTGAGCGTTCCGTTCATCAGACCGGCGACGCACGTGAGCACGACGGGGCTCATGCCGAGGCGCAGGTAGATCGGCAGCATCGCGGAGGTCGTGATGATGAAGGTCGTCGATCCGTCGCCGTCGAGCGAGACGGCGCCCGCCAGGATGGCCGTTCCGAGCACGACCTTCGCGGGATCGTCGCCCAGCAGCCGGGTGATGACGCGGATGAGCGGATCGAACAGCCCGACGTCGATCATGATGCCGAAGTACATGATCGCGAACATCAGCAGGGCGGCGGTGGGCGCCATGGTGCCGATCGCATCCATGATCATGTCGCCGAGACCGAGCCCGGCGCCGGCGAACAGGCCGAAGATCGTGGGCACGAGGATCAGCGCGACCATGGGCGTGAGTCGCCGCGTCATGATCAGCACCATGAAGGTGAGCACCATCGTGAACCCGAGGAGCACCAGCACGCCCTCGGACGGCACGAACGCCGTGTCGTAGCCCTCTTCGGCGGCTGCCGCGAGCGCCAGTAACATCGCTTCCATCTCGACTCCTTCGTCCAGGGCACACGACGGCGTGTGCGATTCCCGCGAATCTATGCGCGGCGCCGAACACCTCGCGCGCTTGCTCGCATTGCCGTGCCTTGTGCGCGTAGCGTGTGTTGCGCGCATATTGCTCACGCGCACCGATGGCGCGTTCGAGGAGGACGATGCGGTTCGCAACGAGGATCCTGCTGCTGCAGCTCGCTCTCGTCGCTGCCGTCGTGGCGGTCTGCACGGCGGTCTTCCTGGTCGTCGGTGTGCAGCAGCTGCGGTCCGAATCGGAGACGTCGGCCCTGAACATCGCCCGGACCGTCGCCGAGGATCCCGACGTCCGGGCTCTGGTCGCCGAGTTCTCCGCCGATCCCGGGACTCCGGATGCCGCGCAGCTGCGCGGCGGCGAGCTGCAGGAGCTGGCCGCGGCCGTCGCCGATCGCACGGACGCGCTGTTCGTCGTCATCACGGACGACCACGGCATCCGTCTCGCACACCCCGACGACGACCTCCTCGGACAGGTCGTGTCGACTCCGTTCGCGGAGGTGCTGGCCGGCAACGAGGTCGTCGAGTGGGAGCGGGGCACGCTGGGCGAGTCCGCACGCGCGAAGGTGCCCGTGCTGCCGCCGTCCGGCGGAGCCGCCGTCGGCGAAGTGAGCGTCGGCTTCGAGCGCGCGAGCGTGTTCGACGATCTGCCCGTCCTCCTCGGCTCGATCGGGCTGGCGGCTGCCGGCGCACTCGGGCTCGCGGCGCTGGCCACGGTGCTCATGCGGCGGCGGTGGGAGCGGCTGACTCTCGGCCTGCAGCCCGAAGAGCTCGTCGCGCTCGTCCAGAACCAGGCCGCCGTGCTCGACGGCGTCGGCGACGGCGTCGTGGCGCTCGACGAGAAGGGCGTCGTGCGCGTCTGCAACGCGGCGGCCGCCCGGATGCTCGACCTCGCGGATCCGGTCGGGCGCACCCTCGCCGACCTCGGCCTCCCCGCCGATCTGGTCGCCGCGGCCCACGACGGCCGAGCCCGCGAAGGGCTCGCGTGGGGTGAGCGCATCCTCTATCTCGACGCGCACGCGGTGCGCCGCGACGGCCGCGATCTCGGCGAGGTCCTCATCGTGCGGGACCGCACCGACCTGGTCGCGCTGAGCCAGCGACTCGACACGGTGCGGGCGATGACCGGCGCGCTCCGCGTGCAGCGGCACGAATTCGCGAACCGGATGCACGTCGCCACGGGCCTGATCGACGCCGGACGGGTGCCGGATGCGCGGGAGTTCCTCGCAGAGCAGCTCGACCGCGGTGCCGTCGATGTCGCCGTGAGCGGCATCGAACTCGTCTCCGATCCGTTCCTGCAGTCGTTCCTCGGCGCGAAGGCGATCGAGCTGGCCGAGCGGGGCATCCGCCTGAGCATCGGCGACGAGACCCTCATGCTCGGGGTCGTCGCCGAGGCGGAGGACGTCGCCACGATCGTCGGCAATCTGATCGACAACGCGGCGACCGCCGCGGCCGCCGGGACGCCGCCTGCGGCGGTGGAGGTGGGCTTCCTCACCGACGGCGCGGAACTCGTGCTCACGGTGAGTGACTCCGGCACGGGCATCGCGGCCGGGGTCGACGTCTTCGCCGGTCGGTCAGCCGACGCGGTGCCCGCCGATGCGATCCACGGCCTCGGCATCGGACTGCCCCTGTCGCGCGACCTCGCACGCCGGCGGGGCGGAGACGTCTGGGTCATCGACTCCGGCGGAGAGGGGTCAGGGGCCGTGTTCGGCGCCCGACTGCCCGGCGTCATCCGGGCGGATCAGAGAGGACCAGCATGAGCATCCGTGTTCTCGTCGTCGACGACGACTTCCGCGTCGGAGCGCTGCACCAGGGCATCGCCGGGCAGCGGCCGGGGTTCACGGCGTGCGAGCCGGTGCGCTCCGTGGGCGAGGCGGCCGCCGCGATCCGCGCGCAGCGACCCGATCTGCTCCTGGTCGACGTGTACCTGCCCGACGGCGACGGGATCGAACTCGTGCGCACCGCCGGCGTCGACGCGATGGTGCTGTCGGCGGCGGATGACTCCGCCACCGTGCGTCGTGCGCTCCGCGCCGGCGCTCTCGCCTACCTCGTGAAGCCGTTCGACGCGCGGGTGCTCGGCGAGCGTCTGGACCGCTACGCACGATTCCGCAACCTCGTCGCATCGGACCGGCCCGTCGCGCAGGAGGAGCTCGACCGGGCGCTGGCCATCCTCCACGGTGCCGGCGATCAGTCGTCGGTGTCGCGCTCGGCGACCGAGCAGCTCATCCTCGAGAAGCTCGGCGCGGACGAGGCGTCGGCGAGCGAGGTGGCCGAGCGCGCCGGCATCTCGCGCGCCACGGCCCAACGACACCTGTCCACCCTCGCGACCCGCGGGGTGATCGAGGTGCGGCTGCGCTACGGCACGACGGGTCGCCCGGAGCACCGCTACGCCGTGCGGGGTCAGTGACCGACCGACCCCAGGAACGCCAGGAGCGCCGCGTTGAAGGCCTCCGGCTGCTCGATGTTCGCCGCATGGCCGTCATCGGCCAGGACGACCGACGATCCCCGCGGCGCGAGGGCCGCCGATGCCGCCGCGTGCCCTGCCGGCCAGAACTCGCTCTCCGCCCCCGCGACGAACAGCACCGGAACATCGGTCGACGCGACGGTGGTCCGCCAGTCCGCCTTCGCGTGGTCGTTCAGCAGCGCGAGTTCGCCGGGCGTCAGGGTGCGCTCGGCCCCCTTCATCGCCCGCAGCAGACGCACCAGACGCATCCCGCGCTTCCACAGCGGCGTGCCCTTCCCCGTGTCGGGGATGCTCTCGGCGAAGTAGGTGTCGATGTTCGACGCGTCGTATCCGTAGAAGCCGTACGGCCAGTCCGCCGTGTTGAGCATCTTCGGCGTCTGGTCGACGCTCACGATCCCTGCCACCCGCCCCGCGCCGAACTGCGAGACGTACGACCAGATGGTGTTCGCGCCCATCGACCCGCCCACGAGCACGGCTCCGCGCAGATCGAGGCCGTCGAGCACATCGCGCACATCCTGTCCGCGTCGCGCCATGTCGACGCCGTCGGCCGGACGGTCCGCGACGCCGTGCCCGCGGATGTCGACCGCGTGCACGTCGTACCCGGCCCCCGTCAGGGCGCCGAGCTGGGACGACCAGCTCGAGGCGGCAGCCTTGAACCCCGCGAGGAGCACCACGGGGCGGCCGGCGGGGTCGCCGTGGCGCGTGTGGTCGAGGCGGACGCCGTCGTCGGCGAGCAGAGCGGTCATGACCGGCCTTTCGATGCGGGAGCTGCGGGGAACGCCTTGCCCGGGTTGAGGATGCCGCGCGGGTCGAGCGCGTTCTTGACGGCCGCGTGCAGGTCGAGCACGACCGGGCTCAGCTCCTCGGCAGCGCCGGGGAGCTTCAGGAGTCCGACGCCGTGCTCGCCGGTCACCGTGCCGCCGAGCGCTCGGCAGTCGTCGACGATGCGGTCGAAGGCCCGCTTGGCCCGCGCTTTGGCATCGTCGTCGCCCTCCGGAGCGATGATCAGCGGGTGCAGGTTGCCGTCGCCGGCGTGGGCGATGTTGGCGATCACGACATCCTCCTCGGCGGCGGCGGCCTCGATGCGAGCGAGCATCTCCGGCACGGCCCGGCGCGGAACGCAGATGTCCTCGGCCAGCACCGGCCCGAGTCGCTCGAGGGCGGGGTAGGCGAGGCGTCGTGCGGCGAAGAGCAGGTCGATCTCGTCGGGGTCGTCCGCTCGCCGCACGTCGACTCCGCCGGCATCCGCGAAGATCCCGGCGATGTCCGCCGCGAGCTCGTCGCCGCGAGCGCCCGCCTCGTCGACCATGGCCAGCAGCAGGGCCTGCGCGCCGTCGGGCAGCGTCCAGCCCTGCCACTGCGCGACGGCGTTCAGGCACGTGCGGTCGATGAGCTCGAGCGCGGACGGGATGATGCCGGCCGACGTGACCGCCGCGACGGCGCGCCCGGCGTCCGACAGCTCGGCGAAGTAGCCCACGACGGCGCGCTCCTCCCGCCCTCCGAGCGGAAGCAGCGACACGGTGACGTCGACCACGATGCCGAGCGTCCCCTCCGAGCCCACCATGAGGCCCACGAAGTCGTAGCCCGTCACGCCTTTCGCGGTCGTGCGACCGAGCTTGGCGACGCGACCGTCGGCCAGCACGACCGTGAGGCCGATCACGTAGTCGCGCGTCACGCCGTACTTCACGCAGCAGATGCCACCGGCGTTGGTGGCCACGTTGCCGCCGATCGTGGAGATCCGGTACGAGGCCGGGTCGGGCGGGTACCAGAGCCCGTCCTCCGCGACGCGGCGACGGAGAGCGTCATTGAGCACGCCGGCTTCGGCGACCGCGAAGCGCTCACCGGCATCGACCGCGAGGATGCGGGTCATGCGCTCGAGCGAGATCACCAGGCTCCCGTCCGTCGCGTTCGCGCCGCCCGACAGGCCCGTCCCCGTGCCACGCGGGATCACGGGGATGCCGCGCTCGGCCGCGATCCGGACGGCGGTCGAGACATCGTCGACCCCGGTGGCGAACACGACGGCGGCCGGGGCGCCGTAGGCCGCCCATTCCGCGTCGTCGTGGCTGTGCGAGGCGAGGACCTCGTCATCCGTCGCCACGGTGTCGGCGGGAAGGGCGGCGCGAAGCGCGGTGAGCAGGTCATCGGTCATGGCGGAGACCACGCTACGCCCACGTCGGCGTGCACCGACGCACACGCCATGTGCATGGGAAGACCTTGTACCTGAATCACCTTTCAGGTAACGTCTCCCGGGCGGCATCCCCCTGCCGCCTTCGCGCTCTACAGAGAGGTTCTGCGCATGGCCACCCCCACAGCACCCGAGGCCCCGCCTCAGCAGTCCAGTCTTCGCCGGGTCGTCACCGCATCCATGGCGGGCACCGTCGTCGAGTGGTACGAGTTCTTCCTGTTCGCCACCGCGGCGACCCTGGTCTTCAACCTGATCATGTTCCCGCCGTCGGACGACCCCTACACCCCGATCATCCAGGCGTTCCTCACCTACGCGGTCGGCTTCATCGCCCGCCCGCTGGGCGGCATCGTCTTCGGGCACTTCGGCGACAAGTACGGCCGCAAGAAGCTCCTGCAGGTCGCCATCATCCTCGTGGGCGTCGCGACCTTCCTCATGGGGTGCCTCCCCACGTTCGACCAGATCGGCTACTGGGCCGTCGGCCTCCTGATCTTCCTCCGCTTCGCGCAGGGCTTCGCCGTGGGCGGCGAGTGGGGCGGCGGCGTCCTGCTCGTGGCCGAGCACTCCCCCGACCGCTCCCGCGGATTCTGGGCCTCGTGGCCGCAGGCCGCGGTGCCGGTGGGCAACCTCCTCGCCACGATCGTGCTCCTCGTGCTCAACAGCACGCTCTCCCCCGAAGCCTTCCTCTCGTGGGGCTGGCGCATCGGCTTCTGGCTGTCGGTCATCATCGTGGCGATCGGCTACTACATCCGCACGCGCATCACCGACGCCCCGATCTTCACCGAGGCCAAGGAGGAGGAGGAGATCGAAGGCGCACGCTACGGCGTCCTCGAGGTCATCAAGCGCTACCCCCGCGGCGTCATCACCGCGATGGGCCTGCGCTTCGCCGAGAACATCATGTACTACCTCGTCGTGACCTTCTCGATCACGTACCTGCGGGTGTTCCTGGAGATGGACGTGTCGGCCATCCTCACGTGGCTCGTGATCGCGCACGTCGTGCACATGCTCGTCATCACGCCGGTCGGAGCGCTGGCCGACCGTATCGGCCGCAGGCCCGTGTACTTCATCGGCGCGGTGCTCGCCGCGGGCTGGGGCTTCGTCGCCTTCCCGATGTTCGACACGCGCGAGCCGGTCATCATCATCCTGGCGATCTGCCTCGGCCTGATCATCCACGCCTTCATGTACGCCCCGCAGCCGGCGATCATGGCCGAGATGTTCCCCACGCGCATGCGCTACTCGGGTGTCTCGCTCGGCTACCAGGTGACCTCGATCGTTGCGGGCTCGCTCGCGCCGATCATCGCCACCGCCCTGCTGCAGCAGTACCTCACGTGGCTGCCGGTCGCGATCTATCTCGCGATCGCGGCGTGCGTCACGCTCGTCGCCGTGATCTCGATGCGCGAGACGAAGGGCATCTCGCTCTACTCGATCGACCGCGCCGACCGCGAGCGCATGATCGATCAGAGGGATGCCGCTCGCGCAGCCGTCTGAGCGACCTCCCGGCGATCCGCCCCGTCCCCGATCCGAGGGCGGGGCGGATCGGCGTTCCGCCTCAGCGTCCGCGGATCACCTCGTCGACCCACTCCGGCACGACGATCGACGCCCTCCCGGTCCGCACCTCGTCGAACGGCACCACCGCCGCGCTCGGCACGAGGTTGAGCTCGACCGTGCGGGCGCCGAACGCACTCGCGAGGGCCACGTATCCGGCGGCCGGATACACCGCCCCCGATGTGCCGATCGAGACGAACACGTCGCACGCGGCGATCGCCTCCTCGATGCGGTCGAGCTCGTAGGGCATCTCTCCGAACCAGACGACGTCGGGACGCAGCATCCGCTCACCGCAGGCGGGGCACGGCGGCCGGTCCGCGAGAGCGCGCGACCAAGCCGGGCGCGCGCCGCACGCCTGGCACCGCGCCCGTTCGAGCTCGCCGTGCATGTGCACGAGCCGCCGCGAGCCCGCGCGCTCGTGGAGATCGTCGACGTTCTGCGTCACGACGAGGAGGTCGGCGCCGACGGCGCCCTCGAGAGTGGCCAGCGCCACGTGCGCCTCGTTGGGGAGGGCGGATGCCGCGGCACGTCGCCGCGCGTCGTAGAACCCTTGGACGAGGTCGGGGTCGGCCTCGAATCCCTCAGGGGTCGCCACCTCCTCGACGCGGTGGCCCTCCCACAGCCCGTCGTCGGCACGGAAGGTGGGGATCCCGCTCTCGGCCGAGATTCCGGCTCCCGTGAGCACGACGATGCGCATGGCACCATTGTGACGTGACCGATGCCGCTCTCCCCTCCGCCGTGCTGACGCGTCTCCCCGACGGCACCGTCAAGCAGGTCGGCGCGCTCACGGGCACCCGCGTGTGGACGGTGCCGGGCCGCGCGAACCGCCCGCTGGAGCTCCCCCGCGACGAGGTGCGCACCCTCGCTCCGGGCGAGGAGAAGCGGCTCTGCGCCTTCTGTGAGGACCGCTACCTCGAGACGACCCCCGAGAAGGCGCGACTGGTCGGACCGGAGCACACGGAGCTCCGCCACGTGGGCGCCGACGCCCTCCACGACACCGTGGCGGAGTTCCGCCGGTTCGGCAATCTCTTCGAGATCGTCTCGGCGGAGTACTGGCGCGAGGATCACGGATTCCGTCAGCCGGCATCCGTCGTGGAGTGGGCGCAGGAGTACCTCTCCACGCCTGCCGGGCGGGCGCACATCGAACGGCTCGCGGCGATCCGCAGTGCGGCATCCGGGTTCGGCCAGAGCCTCGAGGAGTCGGCGCTCGACCTCGTGGGAGGCTCGCACGATGTCGTCGTCGCCCGCCGCCACGTGATCGACGGGGCTGTCACCGACGACCAGCTCGCCTCCGCGGGAGCGCTGACCCCCGACGAGCATGCGGCCTACCTCGCGTTCACGGTGCAGGCGCTCGCCGAGATCGCCGCGGCGCAGCCGAACGCCGCCTACGTCGCCGTGTTCCAGAACTGGCTCCGCCCCGCGGGGGCGTCGTTCGAGCACCTCCACAAACAGCTCGTCGCGATCGATGAGCACGGACCGCAGACCGATCACGAACTGCGCCTGCTCGCCGGCGACCGTCATCTCTACCAGCGCGCGATCGCGGATGTCGCGGTCGCCGAGCGCCTCGTCGTGGCCGCCGCCGGCGGCCCCGGACACGGAGCCGTCGCCTTCGCGGGCGTCGGGCACCGCTACCCCGCGTTCGAGATCTACTCGACGTCGTCGGCGAACCTGCCGCAGGAGCACACCGCCGACGAGGTGCGCGCCGTCAGCGACCTCCTGCACGCGCTCCACGCCGCGACCGGCGTGCACGTGCCGACGAACGAGGAGTGGCACTACCGCCCGCCGGGAGCCGGGTGGCCGATGCCGTGGCGCATCGTGCTGAAGTGGCGCATCTCGACGCCGGCCGGATTCGAGGGCGGCACCAAGATCTACGTCAACACGATCGACCCGTGGGAGCTGCGGCGCCGCGCCGTCGAGAGCCTCCTCGCCCTGCGTGACGAGGGGCGCCTCGCCCCCGGCATCCGCATCGGCGACGAGATGACCCCCGACGACGTTCAGCTGCGCTACGCCGACTGAGCCCGCCGCCGGTCGCGCGGCCCGACGCCGAGACCGGGGATTCCGCCGAAGCAGGGGGCCAGGCGGCCTGTGTCGGCGCTGATCCCCCGTCTCGACGCGACGCGCGAGGGCTACGGGCGGGGCAGCCGCGGCACCGAGGCGAGCAGACGCCGGGTGTACGGATGCTGCGGCGCGGCCAGCAGCCGCCGGGTCTCGCCCTCCTCGACGATGCGACCGCCTTCGAGCACCGTCGTTCGCTCGCAGAGGGCGGAGACCACCGTGAGGTCGTGCGACACGAGCAGCATGCCGATCCCCCGCTCGCGGGCGATCCGGCGGACGAGGTCGATGACGAGCATCCGCACCGACGTGTCCAGCGCGCTGACGGGCTCGTCGGCGAGGAGCACCGCCGGCTCCGGTGCGAGTGCGCGGGCGATCGCGATGCGCTGGCGCTGACCGCCGGAGAACGACTCGGGGTACCGCATCGCCGCATCCGCCGGCAGATCGACCGCCTCCAGCAGCTCGGCCACCCGCGCTGTGCGTGCGACCCGGCCGGCGTGCACCCCGAGCGACCGCAGCGGCTCGGCGACGGTGTCGCCGATCGTGACACGCGGATCGAGCGAGGAGAACGGGTCCTGGTAGATCGGCTGCACCGTGCGGCGGAAGTCGCGCATGACCCGCCGATCGCGGGTGTCGAGCGGGGCGCCGCGGAAGAGCACGTCGCCGCGGGTGGGAGTCGCGAGCCCCAGGAGCAGCCGCAGCAGCGAGGTCTTTCCCGCCCCCGACTCCCCGACGAGTCCGACAGCCTCGCCCGGCGCGATCGACAGATTCACGCCGTCGAGCACGGCGGGCCCGTGGCGGTAGTGGAACCCGACATCACGGGCCTCAAGGAGTGCGGTGCTCACGCGGCATCCCCCCGTCCGCGTCCGGTCTCGGCGGGCAGGAAGTCGTCGAGCTGACGCGATGCCGCCACGAGCGTTCGCGTGTAGGCGTCGTCGGGCGCCGTGAGCAGGCGCGCGGTCGGCGCGAGCTCCACCTGACGCCCGTGGCGCATCACGAGGATGCGATCGGTGATGTCGGCGACGACCGGGAGGTCGTGGCTGATGAAGATCAGCGACATGCCGCGGTCGTCGACTTCGCGTCGCAGCAGATCGAGCACACCGGCCTGCACCGTGACATCGAGCGCCGTCGTGGGCTCGTCGGCGATCAGCAGCTGCGGGCTCGCGGCGAGGGCGATCGCGATCGCGACACGCTGACGCTGACCACCGGAGATCTCGTGGATGTAGGACCGCGCGATCCGCTCCGGGTTGGGCAGCTGCACGTCGGCGAGCGCATCCAGGACACCGCGCTTCAGCGCGTCGCCCCGCAGCCCGAGATGGCGGCGGAGCGGCCACTCGATCTGCTGCCCGATGCGCATGAGCGGATCGAGCGATGCGAGCGGCTCCTGGAAGACGGCGCTCACGACACTCCCCCGCACGGCGTCGAGGCGCCGCTGCGGTGCCGTGACCGTGTCGACCGGGCCGCCGGGAGTCGCGAGTACAGCCGAGCCGCGCGCCGTCAGGGGGTGAGCGAGGAGGCCGAGGATCGCGAGCGCTGTGAGCGACTTGCCCGAACCCGACTCGCCGATCACGCCGAGACGCTCGCCGGGCTGCAGCTCGAGCGACACGCTCTCGACGAGGTCGCGCGACCCCGGATCGTCGATGCGCACGCCGAGGGCGTCGAGGGTCAGCAGGGCCGCGGTCATGCGATGCTCCTCGTCGCAGGGTCGGCGATGTCGCGCAGGCCGTCCGCGAGCAGGTTCATGCCGATGATCGTGGCGATCAGCAGGATGCCGGGGAGGATCGCCGCGGTCGGCGCGACGAGCACGGTGCCCTGGGCCTCCTGCAGCATCCGGCCCCACGACGCGTTCGGCGGCGGGGACCCGAGGCCGAGGTACGACAGCGACGCCTCGGCGACGACCGCGCCGCCGAACTGCAGCGCGAGCGGCACGACGAGCGTGGGCCAGACGTTCGGCAGCACGTGCTGCCACACGACGCCGAAGCCGCCGGTGCCCGACGTGCGCGACGCCGTGACGAATTCCATGGCCAGGACGCGGGATGCCGTGACCCGCGTGAGTCGCGCGATGATCGCCGAGCCCGCGAGACCGATCGCGAGGATCGCCGACTCGACGGATGCGCCGCGCCACGCGACGATCAGCATCGCCAGCAGGAGGGTCGGGAACGCGATCGCGATGTCGAGGAGGCTCGACAGGGCGTCGTCGAGCCAGCGACTGGCCGTGGCGGCCACGAGCCCGAGCACGATGCCGACGACGGCGGCGATGAGCACGGAGCCCGCGCCGACGATGATGGCGAGCCGTGCCCCGACCATGAGCTGCGAGAAGAGGTCGCGTCCGAGGCGGTCGGTTCCCGCCCAGTGCTCACCCGAGGGCGGCTGCAGGCGGCCCCCGCCGGTGTCTTCGAGCGCGAACGGGGTCCAGAAGAGCGACACGATCGCCACGACGAGGATCGTGCCGAACAGCACTCCGCCGAGGGCCAGATTGAGCGAGCGACGCGAGCGACGGCGGGGCGCCTCCGCGACCGTCTCCACCGGAAGCGTGACGCTCATGCCTTCACCCGCGCACGCCGGTTGCCCGACAGCGAGTCGCGCAGTCGGGGATCGATGATGCGCTGCAGCACGTCGGCGGCGAAGCCGAGGAGCAGCACGAGGAGGGTGGAGAACAGCAGCACGCCCTGGATGCTCGGGAAGTCCTGCTCCTTGATGGCGACGAGCAGCATGTCGCCCAGGCCCGGCAGGGCGAACACCCGCTCGATCACGACGGCGCCGACGAACGTCGTGGACAGCATGATCGCCAGGATCGAGATGACGGGGACGGCGGCGTTGCGCACGCCGTGGCGCCAGAGCGCCGTGGCGAAGCTCTGGCCGGTGGCGCGCGCCGCGCGCATGTACTGCTGACCGAGCACGTCGAGGGTGGCGGAGCGCACGTAGCGCGCGAGGTCGCTGCCGGCGACGAGGGCGATCGTGAGCACCGGGAGGGCGAGTGAGCGCAACGCCGCAGCCGGGTCCTCCCAGTCGGTGCGCGGGAAGCCTCCCGCGGGGAAGACCCTTGCGCCGAGCGCCAGCACCGCGATGAGCAGGATTCCGACCCAGAACACCGGCACCGCGCCGGCGAGCTGCGACGCGGCGGAGAACGTGGTTCCGTACCAGGTGCGCGACTTCCACGCGGCGACGAAGCCCACCGGCACGGCGATGAGCACCGACAGGAGGAACGACAGCAGCGTGAGCGGAACGGTCACATTCAGCCGACGCACGATCTCATCGCCCACCGACAGCCGGTTCGTGAACGACTGTCCGAGGTCGAGCGTGACGAGCTGCCCGAGGTACTCGAAGAACTGCACGTGCAGAGGCCGGTCGACGCCGAGCCTCGCGGCCGCGGCCGCGATGTCGGCATCCGTCGCCCCCACCGAGATCAGGGCGAAGACCGGATTCCCGAGCACGCGCAGCACGACGAACAGGATCGCCACCGCCAGCCCGAGGGCCAGCAGCAGCAATCCTGTCCGTCGGAGGAGATAAGCGCCTATGACGCCGCCTTCTCGATGCCGTACGCGTAGAAGAGCGAGTTCAGGCCGTTCTGCGGAACGCCGCTCACGCCCTCCGCGGCGATGCGCAACTGCGGGTTGAGGTAGAGCCAGACGCTGGCCGCGTCGTCCGAGATCTGCTGGTTGGCCTTCTTGACGAGCTCGGTCTGCTCGTCGGTCGACGACGCCTTCTCCGAATCGGCGAGCCACGTCTGCACGTCCGCGTTGTCGTAGCCCCAGTAGAAGTCGGGGTTGCCGTAGAAGTTGATGTCGCGGTCGTTGACGTGGCCCTGCAGCGTGGCTTCGAAGTTCTTGTCGGTGTAGACCTTCTGGTACCACTCGTCATCGGTGATGACGTTGATCTCGACGGTGATGCCGACCTTCTCGAGCTCGGACTTCACGAATTCCGCCACCGTCGAGTGCACACCCGAGTCGGGGGTGTCGAGGGTGAACGTGAAGCCGTCGGCGTAGCCTGCGTCCTCGAGCAGCGAGGCCGCCAGATCGACGTCGTAGGGGTTGTTGTCGGCGAGGTCGATGAACCACGGCTCCGACGGCGGGACCATCGAGCCGATCAGCTGGCCGCGGCCGTCCCAGATCGCGTCGAGCAGCTTCTCGCGGTCGATCGCGGAGTACACGGCCTTGCGCACCTCGACGTTGCTGAACGGCTCGATGCGGTCGTTGAAGGCGAGGAGCTCCTTGGTCGTCGAGGTGCCCTCGATGATCTGGAAGCCGCCGGCGTCGAACTCGGCGAGACTGTCGGGGTTCGACTGGCTCGTGACGAGGTCGACGGCTCCGGTGAGCAGCGCGTTGTTCAGGGCCGTCGGGTCGGCGTAGTACTGGTAGACCACGCCGCCGTTCTTCGGGGCTTCACCCCAGTAGTCGTCGGCCAGCTCGAGCGAGATCGAGTCGCCCTTGCGGTAGTCGGCGAGGGCGTACGGGCCGGAGCCGTCTTCGGCGGCCGTCAGGTCACCCGCTGCCGGGTTGACGATCCAGACGTAGCCGAGGTTGTAGGTGAAGCTGATCGACGGCTGCGTGAGCGTCACGGCGACGGTCTTGTCGTCCACGACGTCGACGCGGTCGATGACGCTGAGCTGACGCTTGCGTGCGGCGATCGAGTCCTCGCTGATGAACCGCTCGAGGCTGTACTTGACGGCCTCGGCGTCTACGGGGTCGCCGGAGTGGAACACGGCATCCGGCTGGAGCGTGAACGTGTAGACGAGCCCGTCATCCGAGACCTCGGTCTCGGTGGCGAGCAGCGGCTCGACGGTCGCGTCATCCGTGATCTTGAACAGACCCTCGTAGACGTTGCCGGTGAAGACCTCGGTGACCCCCGACGAGCCGCCGAAGATCTGGTCGAGGTTGGTGGGCTCGTTCTGCGAGCCGATGATGATCTCGGCCGTCGGGTCGGCGGCGGCCGAGGAGCCGTCGGTCGTGGCGGGTGCGGCTCCTCCGGCGCAGCCGGCGAGGACGAGGAGCCCTGCGGTCGCGGCCGCGAGGGCGGCGGAGAGTCGGAGACGGTGGCGGCGTGAAGTCACGTCGGATCCTTTGCTGTGGATGTGGGGGTCGTGCGGTCGTGCGGGATGTCGGACTAGAGGGAGAAACCCTCGGCGTAGCGGACCCGCTTCTCCCCCGCGCGGAGCGGGAAGGGAAGGCGGTTCTGGAGAGGCGGAAGGGGGCAGTTCATCTGGTTGGAGAATCCGCACGGCGGGACGGTCGCGCGGTTGAAGTCGATCGTGATGGGGATGCTGTCCCCGGCCTCGAGCCCTGCCGTGGCCGGGTGATCGAGGAACAGGAACCGTCCGGCGCCGTAGCTCTCGACGCCGTTCGTGCGGTCGCCGAACACGAGCTGCAGCTTGGCCGTTCCGCCGTACACGGTGTCGAACGCACTGAAGCGGTACTCGATTCCCTCGTGCTCGAAGACGAGGTCGCCCGACACGGGCAGCGCCCGCGACGCACCGTCGTCCTTGATGTGCTCGAACGGCACGACGCGCTCCTCGTCGACGAGCTCGAAGCGCCCCTCCACGATCCACGACGGGTCGTGGTCGTAGTACTCGATCTCCTCGAACGCCTGCTGCGCGGGCGAGTCCTGTCGCCAGATGCGGTAGCCCTCCTGCGTCTCGCCGGAGTCGATGTCAGCACGCTGCAGACGCGTGAAGAGCGCGTCGGCGGGATGACTCTCGCGGGCGACGGCCTCCTCGACCGGCGGGGCACCCGCCGGCGACCAGTGCGTCAGCACGAGCGACAGCGCGCCCTGAGGGGCGGTCACCGCCGCTCTGCGGGAGTCGATCCATTCGGCGTGCGAAGCGGGGGCGGGGGAAGTCACACGTCTAGCTCAACAAATGATTCCTCTGAATGGAAATCGCGTTGCGGAGTATGACTCAGTCGCGGGTCGACCAGAAGGCCCACGCGACGAGCACGGGCTGGAAGAACAGACGCACGAGGCGCTTCCGATCCGTGTCGAGGCCGAAGCCGTCGCGGCGCTTCGTGTACTGCTCGATGTTGCCCGGGAACACCGCGACGAAGAACGCCGCCAGGAGAGCGCCGATCCGTCCGCGCTCACGCGGCAGGGCCACGAGCGCGACGCCGAACGCGGCCTCGACGACTCCGGATGCCACCACCACGGCATCCTTGTCCATCACCTTGCCGGTCCAGTCGGGCACTTGCGCCTGAAACTCCTTGCGCGCCCAGAACAGATGACTCAGACCCGCGAAGACCATGGCGCCCGCGAGCATCCATCGGAGAAGTGTGCGCATGGGACCAGTCAACCACCGCACCCCGCACAGCGCCCCCTGTGCGGCGCCCTCGGTACGATGCGGGTCGCCCGGGGCAGGCCCTCTGCTCGGGACAGGCCGATCGACTGCCGATCGTCCTGTCCCGAGCGGTTCGCCTGTCTGCGGCGACGGCGACGGCGACGTCGACGAGCGATCGGCGTCAGTGGTACCGACCGCTGTACGCGTTGAGTGCCGGCTGGCCGCCGAGGTGCGCATAGAGCACGTTCGAGTCCTTCGGGATGTCGTGCGAGCTCACGAGGTCGATGAGTCCGGCCATCGACTTGCCCTCGTAGACGGGGTCGAGGATGACGCCCTCGAGGCGGCCCGTGAGGTACATGGCGGCATCGGTGGACTCGACCGGGATGCCGTACTTGTCGCCGGCCCAGCCCTCGAGCACGGTGATCTCGTCGTCGCGCAGCTCGCGCCCGACGCCGATGAGCTCCGCGGTGCGGCGGGCGATCCGCGACACCTGATCGCGGGTCTTCTCGATCGTCGCCGACGCGTCGATGCCGATGACCCGACGGGGGCGGTCGCCGAAGTTCTCCAGGAGATCGGCGAAGCCCGCGATCATGCCGGCGTGCGTGGACCCGGTGACGGTGCAGACCACGATCGTGTCGAAGAACACGCCGAGCTGCTCTTCCTGGGCCTTCACCTCGTGTGCCCACCGCGCGAAGCCGAGCCCGCCGAGACGGTGGTCGGATGCTCCTGCAGGAATCGCATAGGGCGTGCCGCCGGATGCCTCGACGTCGGCGATCGCGTCCTTCCACGAATCGCGGAAGCCGATGTCGAAGCCGGCAGACGACAGCCGCACGTCGGCTCCCATCAGGCGGGAGAGCATGATGTTGCCGACGCGGTCGTTGACGGCATCCGGCCAGTCCACCCACTGCTCCTGCACCAGCACGGCCTTCAGCCCCAGGTGAGCGGCGACCGCGGCCACCTGCCGGGTGTGGTTGGACTGCACGCCGCCGATCGACACCAGAGTGTCGGCGCCCTGTGCGAGTGCTTCGGGCACGAAGTACTCGAGCTTGCGCACCTTGTTGCCGCCGTAGGCGAGCCCGCTGGAGACGTCTTCGCGCTTCGCCCAGACTCGCGCGCCGCCGAGGTGGGCCGAGAGGCGATCGAGCGGGTGGATCGGGCTCGGCCCGAACATGAGCGAGTGGCGGGGGAAGTCGGCGAGGGTCATGGGCGTCTCCGGGTTCTCGATGCGAGCACCCGTATGGGTGACATGCAATATATTGCACACCCGTGAGCGCGTCGGTGTCAAACCGGTCGGTCGCCGTCGGGCGCGCCGTCGGGCGCCGTCGTGTCGGGCTATGCGCGCGGCATCCGGGCTCGGACTTCAGGCGCGTCGCGCGGTCCGCGGTGCGGTGAACGACAGCACGCGCTCCCAGACGGTCCCCAGCGCCAGACGAGTGTCGACGGCACCGACCGCGGGCACCATCTCCACCCGGGCGGAGGCGATGTGCGCGCGATGCCACTCCGCGGCGGCGGCCGCGGCATCCGGATCCTTCTGCCCGTTCAGGATGAGCGTCTTCGCCTGCACGCCCGCGAGCAGGTCTTCGCCGTCGTCGCGATCGAGCGGGGTGGTGGGTGCCGGCACGGCCACCAGCACGAGCCGGTCGACGCGTTCGGGCAGCGCGAGGGCGAGCCGCACCGCGAGCTCTCCGGTGACGCCGACGCCGACCACGGCGAACGAGCCTTCGAGCAGCACACTGCGCGCGAGCTCGACGAGCGCCCCCACCGTCACTGCGGCCGGAGACTGCCCGCGGTACCCGCCCGGCTCGGCGACCTCGTCGTCGGTGACGCGCACGCCGACGACGCGCACGTCGCGACGCTGGGTGATCGCGGCGTCGGGGTCGATCGTCGCGAGAGCCCCTTCGCGCAGCACGAGCACGAGCCGTTCCGCCTGCGGCGCTCCGAAACTCGCGTACTCCAGTTCGATCTGGCTCACTGCTCTCCCCCGCCCGGCAGCAGCGTGCGCAGCGCCTGGATCGTGTCGGCCTCGTCGGGCCGCTTGTCCGGCCGGTAGGCCTTCACACGCGCGAAGCGCAGTGCGAGGCCGCCCGGATATCTCGTGGAACGCTGCACACCGTCGATCGCGATCTCGACGACGGTGATCGGCTCGACGAAGAGGGCGGATGCCGTGCGCCGCGACTCGATCGTCGGGAAATGCGCGGTCTGCCACCGCAGGAGCTCGTCGGTGAGCCCCTTGAACGTCTTCCCGACCATGACGTACCCACCGCCGAACTCGCCGGTCGCATCGCGCGCGCCGAGGTGGAGGTTCGACAGCAGGCCCTCGCGTCTGCCGGAGCCGGGTTCGACGGCGAGCACGACCAGGTCGTACGTGAGCACCGGCTTGACCTTGATCCACGACGATCCGCGGCGACCCGCCGCGTACGGCGCATCGAGCGCTTTGACCACGACGCCTTCGTGGCCGTGAGCGAGCGCCTCGACCGACAGGGCCTCGGCAGCATCCGGGTCGGAGGTCTCGACACCCGGCATGACCCACTCGCCCGCGACCCGCACCAGTTCGGCGCGCCGGGTGCGCAGGGGCTCATCGAGCAGATCGCGCCCGTCGACGTGGAGCAGGTCGAAGAACCAGGGGCGCAGGAGCAGAGCGGATGCCGCGTCGGCGCCGAAGCGCCCCATCGTGTCTTGGAAGGCCCGGGGCGCGCCGTCTTCATCGAGCGACAGCGTCTCGCCGTCGAGGATCAGTCGATCGCCGTCGAGCGTGCGCACGATCTCGACCAGCTCGGGCACGCGGTGCGTGATGTCGGCCAGGTTGCGCGTGTACACGCGGACGTCGTCGCCGTCGCGGTGCACCTGGATGCGGGCGCCGTCGAGCTTGTACTCCACGGACGCCTCGCCGACGGTCGAGACCGCCTCGGCCGCCGTGGCCGCGGTCGAGGCGAGCATCGGCATGACCGGACGGCCCACGACGAGACCGACCTCCGCGAGGTCGTCGGCCGTGCCGGTGAGCGCGAGCCGCGCGGTCGCTCCGAGGTCGCCCGAGAGCATCGCCGCGCGCCGGACGACCGCGGGCGGCCGGTCGGCGGCTTTCGCGACGGCATCGAGCAGTACGCCCTCGAGCGCGCCCGTGCGCAGCTCGCCGATCATGACCCGCGCAACGAAGTCCCACTCCCGCGCGGTCGCGCGCGCGGCGAGAGCGCGCAGCGTCGCGGAGCGCTCGGCCTGGGATCCTGCTCCGGATGCCTCCGCCAGGCGATCCAGCGCGGCATCGACGTCGCTCACGGTGAGCGTCGGGTCGGCGGCCGGGGCTGCGTCGATCGTGGTGAGCGTGCGCCAGCCGACGCCCAGCCGCCCCTGACGAGGACTGGCGGTGAGGAACCCGACGACCACGGGCACCTCGTCGGGCTCGAGTCGCGTCAGCAGCGCCGACAGCGCCGCGATCTTCGCCAGACGTGAGCGCGTCGCGCTCACCACCTCGACGGTGTCGACGACGTCTGCGAGGAGCATGCCCCGATTGTGCCAGCCGCCTCCGACACCGAAGCAGGTCTTGACAGCCGCCTCGCCGAGCCGATGTCGCCCGCGGGGCGTAGCCTCTCCCCGTGCACACGACGAACTATCACGCCACGTTCATCGAGGTGGCCGACGACTGCCCGATCGACCACGCCGTCGAGCCGCCGGCAAAAGACGAGCCGACGATCGCTCAGCTGCACTACGAGCTCATCGCCGAGCGGCCGTACGCTCTCACCTCCGACGACGTCGTCTTCGAGACCCATGCGCGCCGTGCCGGCATCGCAGATGGAGACCAGGAGGCCGCCCGCGCGGCGTTCTTCTCGAAGGGCCAGCCGTGCCTGCGCTCCTCGCCCCTCGGCAAGCGCTACGGGTGGGGCATCCACCACGATGCCGAAGGGCGCGTCGCGCTCGTCCCCCGCGAGTCTGCCGAGTACGCCAGGCTCGCGTCCGACGACGGAACCGCCCACACCCGGGCGATGCGGAGCCGACGCGCCTGACCTCAGCGCCGAGCCGTGCTCCACAGCGCCCACGCGACGAGCAACGGCTGCAGGAAGAGCCGCGCCAGACGCTTGGCGTCGGTGTCGAGCCCCGGCACCGATCGCTTCGTGCGCCACTGGTGCACGTTGCCGGGAAGCACCGCGACGAAGAACGCCGCGACCGCCCACCCGATCGTGCGCCGCTCGCGGGGAAGCGCGACGAGGGCAGCTCCCAGCAGGATCTCCACCGCTCCCGAGGCGACGACGATCGCGTCTTTGTCGAGGCGGAGGACGCGCACGGCCCAGTCGGGCACGACGATGCGGAACCCGCGCCGCCCCCATGTGAAATGACCGAGGCCGGCGACGAGGAGGAGCCCCGCGAGCACCCAGCGCGCGGCCGTTCGGAGGCCGCTCACGAGGCCACGAGCCGCGTGACGTCGCCCGTCGCGGCGAAGAACTCGGGCAGATCGGCGTCGCGAGTCGGCAGCAGCACGACGTGGTCGACGCCCGCCTCCGCGAATCGGCGGACGACGTCGGCCACCGCGCCGGGGTCTCCGACCGCGGCCCGGTCGAGCGCATCGTCCGGGACCGCGTCGGGCGACTGCTCGGCGATGTCGGCCAGCACGCGGGCCTCGGCATCCGGTCCGAAGGCCGTCAGAAGATACGCGACGATGTCGGGCGCGCCCGCGCGGCCCGCGGCCGTGCGCGCGGCGCGGATGGTGCTGACCGACGCGGCGATCTCGCCGACGGTGTGCCGGCTGTCCAGCACCGTGCCGTCGGCGACCTCTCCGCTGAGCGCGAGCGTCTTCGGGCCCTCGGCGGCCGCGTAGACCAGCGGAGCGGCGGAGGGCGGCCAGTCGAGCCGTACGCCGTCGAGGGTGACGTAGCGTCCGGCGATGTTCTGCTCGTCTCCGGCGAGGAGTGCGCGCAGTGCCGGGACGTACTCCCGCATGAGCGTGAGCGGCGACGACACGCGTGCGCCGATCTGACCCATCCACGGCAGGACGCCGTGCCCGACACCGGGCAGCAGGCGACCCGGGAACATGCGGTCGATCGTCGCGATCTCCATCGCGGTGGCGGCGACGTTGCGCATCGGCATGGGCGCGATGCCGATGCCGATCTTCAGTCGATCGGTCCACGCGAGAGCCGCGCCCGCCGCGGCGAACGCGGACGAGCGGAAGCAGTCCTCCCAGAGCCAGAGCTCGTCGACGCCGGATGCCTCCGCGGAGCGCGCGGCATCGCGCAGATTCTCGGGCGGCTGGGGGTAGGGGCAGAAGATCGCGCCGACGCGGGTCATGCGTCGACTCTGCCAGAGGCCGCGGACAGTCGGTTGCCCGGAGCGCCGGAACGGAAGGACGGGTCGGGGTCGTTCCACGTCTCGACCGTCTGCACGGTCCAGAACGCCGCGAACAGCAGGAGGGCGACCGCCTCCCCGAGGAAGACCGGCGACAGGCCCCCCACGTCTGGCACGCCGGCGCCGAAGAAACCGGCCACGATCACGCCGAGCAGCGCGAGGAGCACCGCGACGATCCCGCCCGCGATCGCGAAGTACGCGCCGCGATACCCGGAGCGCTGTGCACGACCCGCGTCGACCGCTGAGGCCAGGGCCGCGACGGCGATGAAGGCGAAGAAGGATGCGGCCGCCACGACGTGTCCCGAGCGCAGGAACGTCTCGGTGGAGAGCTGCCACCACACCGTGACGACGACGATGATCGCCCCGGACACGACGAGCGACCACGCCGTGCGCCGCGAGAACGTGCGCTGCACGAGGGCCAGGACGAGGGCCGTGACCCAGCCGACCACAGCCGTGGCGATGAGCGCCGTCACGCCGTTGTGCACCGCGGGCACGAATTCCGGCGGGATGCACGGCTCCCCGCGGATCCGCAGTCGAGCGCGATGCCCGGCACATCACCCGCGAACACAGGTGCCGGCACGATCGCGATCAGCGGCGCGACGATCGCGGCGAGATCGAGCGACACCTGCCCGTAGCTGTGTCCGGACAGGGCCAACAGGGCCAGAGCGACCGCGAAGATCCCGCCGACGAAGATCGCTCCCGCGGCGGTGTAGTACGCCGCGCTCACCGAGCCGAGCGGACCGGTGCCGATCATGTAGGCCGCGATCGACGTCGAGATCAGCACCACGACGCCGACGAGCGAGAGTCGCACATAGCGGTAGGTGCGCTGGAGGGAAGTGCTGGCGGACGTCACCCCGCCAGTCTGCCCCGCACAGCCGACGAACCGTCCGATCGCCGGGCGGGGGAATCGGCGGGCTAGAAGCCGAACGGCTCTTCGTGGAGGCCGTGGAGCGCGCTGGAGAGATGGGGCACGCCGGAGGCGAAGGTCGCGTCGAGCTCGTCGAGCCGCCTCTGGGCTTCGGCCAGAGTGCGCTCGCCCTTCGCGGTGACCCGCAGATCGGATGCCGCCCCCGCGTGCGCGGTCGAATCGGCGACGAGTCCTTCATCCACGAGCGTGCGCACGGCGGCGTGCGCCGTCTGCACCGTGATCTGCGACCTGCGCGCGAGCTCGGAGAAGGAGATGCCCGGCGTGCCCTGCACGTGGGCGAGAAGACCGTACTTCCGCGTCGTGAGGCTGAGGTCCTTCAGCGCCGCGCTGAGACGCGCGTCCCACACGGAGGAGATCGTCAACAGCGAGATGACCGGACTGAAAGGCGGGCGCTCGCGCATGCGTTTCATCGTAGCCCCGCGCCGGCCTTCAGCCCCCGGCGCCGTGCGGAGCGCGCTCGTACCGATCGGGCGCGATCGTCAGCTCGGCCTCGCCGCCGGTGAGCGAGCGCAGGTCGAGGACGTAGTGCGCGAGCTCGGCATCCGGCACGGTCGCCAGGATCCGCGCCGCGCCGTCGTCGGTGGTCTCGGTCCCGCTCACCCGACCGCGGCGACCGGACAGATCCGTGAGCACCGGCCCCTGCAGGTGGCTCGGCACGGTCACGGTCACCGCCGACACGGGCTCGAGCAGCACCGTGCCTGCCTGCACGAGGGCCGCCTTCACTCCGAGGGATGCCGCGGTGCGGAACGCCATCTCGGAGGAATCGACCGAGTGGGCTCTGCCGCCCCGGAGCTCCACCCGCACGTCCACGACGGGATGGCCCTGCGGGCCGCCCGCGGCGAGGGCCTCCCTCGCCCCGCGTTCGACGGCGGGGACGTACGCCTTCGGCACGGAGCCGCCGACGGTGGCGTCGACGAACTCGAATCCTCCCCCGGCGGCGAGCGGCGACACGAGCAGGTGCACATCGGCGAACTGGCCGTGGCCACCCGACTGCTTCTTCAGCTTGCCCTCGGCCTCCGCGGGTCCCGCGATGGTCTCGCGGAAGGCGACGGGCGCCGCCGACGTCGTGACGTGGACGCCGAGCACCCGCGCGAGGCGCTCCACCGCGACCGCCACGTGCGTGTCGCCGAGCCCGCGCAGGATCGTGGCGTTGCCGGTGCGGTCGACGACGAGCGTCGGGTCGTCGGCGACGAGCCGGGCGAGCGCGGTCGACAGCTTCGCATCGTCGGACTGCGAGACGGGTTCCAGTGCCACGGCGTAGACCGGATGCCGGAGCGGATGCCGCCGCGGGCGGGCACCCGTCTGTGCCCGCGTCCACAGCAGGGAGCCGGACGGCGAGCCGGCGAGCTTGGCGACCGCGCCGACGTCTCCGGCGCGGAGGGCATCGGCGGGAAGATGCTCAGAACCGCGCAGTCGGAAGAGGGCCGGCATCCGCTCCTCCGTTCCCGTCGTCGCGTTGTGCAGGCGGTCGCCCGGCCGGAGCAGGCCGGAGAGCACCTTGATCATCGCGATCTGACCGACGAACGGGTCGGCCACCGTGTGGAACACATGGACGAGCGTGTCGCCGGAGGCATCCGTCGACACCGCGTGCGAGGAGCCACCGTCGCCCTCGGCATCCACTCCGATCACGATGCGTCCGTCGCGATCGCCGGGTGCCGGTGCGAGCTCCAGGAGCAGGTCGGCGACGCGGTCTATGCCCGTCTCGGAATACGCCGAGCAGAGCAGCACGGGGACCGCCGTGCCGGCCGCGACCTCTGCGGCCAGGGTCCGCTCGAGCGCTCGCGCGCTCGGCTCCCTCCCGTCGAGGTAGGCCTCGAGCTGTGCGTCGTCGTGCGACACGATCTCCTCGGTCGCATCCCGGTGCAGCCGGCGCTCCTCCTCCGCCAGATCGGCCGGGATCGCCTCCTCGTGGTGATGACCGGCGTCGTCGTACACGAGGGCGTGTTCGCTGAGGATGTCGGCGATCCCGTGGAAATCGGCTTCTTCGCCGACGGGGAGCTCGATCGGCAGCACGTGCCCGCCGAAGGTGTCGCGGAGCTGCTGCAGCACCCGGCGGAAGTCGGCGCGCGCTCGGTCCTCCTGGGTGACGACGATCATGCGCGGCACTCCGGCCGCCTCAGCCGCCGCCCACGCGGCCTTCGTGCCGGCCGACACTCCGTCCACGGCGCTGACCGCGACCAGCGCGAGGTCGGCGATCGACAGCGCCGTGTCGAGTGCGCCGGCGAAGTCGGGATGCCCCGGTGCGTCGACGAGCGTCAGCGCGCCGACGGTCTCCTCCTCGGTCGTCCAGGTGAGGTAGGCGAGCGAGACGCCCAGGGTGGTGTGACGCGCGATCTCCTCGGGTTCGTGATCGCAGACCGTGGTTCCGAGTTCGACGCTCCCCTTCCGCGCGATGGCTCCCGCGCGATGGAGCAGCGCCTCGATGAGGGTCGTCTTGCCCGATCCGCTGCCCCCGACCACGGCGATCGTGCGATGTGTGACAGGCGATGCGGCATCCATGTGGACCTCCCCGCGACGATGCGGCGTGCTGCCTCCATCGTGTCGCGGAAGCCCGGGGTGCGCCAGGGCCGGTGTCGTCAGTCGCGACCGCCCGGAGGGCCGAGGATCAGGAGCACGACGAAGAGCAGGACGACCGCGGCGGCGATGAGCAGGCCGAGCACCCACGGGCGGTGGAGGAACCAGCGCATGAGGCGGTCATGCCACGCGGCGTCGCGCGGGTCGTCGGTCGCGGTGAGGCGCCACTCCCCTGCGAGCCGCCCGGACCGGTGGAGCCACAGCTCGGTCGGGATCGTCGCGTACGGGATGACGGCGCTGACGATCGCGATCACGGTGGCACCCGGACGCCACCGCTGGTTCTTCGCGACGAGGATGGCCGTGGCTCCGTAGGAGAGGAACACGAAGCCGTGGATGCCTCCGCCGATCGTCACCGCCAGCGGGAAGTCCCAGACCGCGCGGATGATCAGCCCGCTGATCAGCAGCGTCCACGAGATCGCTTCGGCGATCGCGAGCGTGCGGAACAGCGTGAGAGGAGTGCGGAACATTCCTTCAGTCTATCTGAAGGTTGAGCACCGGATGTCTCACCCGGTCTGCGCTGCGGTGTCGGGCGTCGTCGCAGAGACCACCCACGTGCCCGAGACGCACTGGAAGAACTGCGTCGCGGCCGTGTCGATGAAGATGTCGCCGTCTTCGACGCAGGTGGCGTCATCCGGAGCGCCTGTCCCGAGCGTCACCTGCGTCCCTGGTGCACCGGGGTCCCCTTGCTCGCCCTGGGCTCCCTGCTCGCCTTGGGGACCCTGCGATCCCTGTGGGCCGGGCGTTCCCTGCGGACCCGCCGGGCCCTGCTCGAGCACGATGTTCTCGGCGAGCTCGTCACGCATGTTGGCGGTGCGCTGCCATGCGCCGTCGCGGAAGATCCACACGTCGGAGGTCTGCAGGTCGAGATAGACGTCGCCGTCGCGGCCCTTGCCGTTCTCGGGCGCACCGCTTCCCGCGCGCACGGCCGACCCTGCGGGCAGGATCTCCTCCGCGACGTCGTCGTAGTCGTCGGTCGGCAGCGGGCTCGGATCGACCGTGACGGTCGCTGCAGGAGCGGCGGCGCCGGGCGCCGCGAGCGACGAGCCGAGGAACGAGGCGAGGAACGACAGCAGCACCACCGCCACGCCGACGCCGATCAGGATCGGCAGGGTGACCGTGACGGGGGATCGCGGAGAATCAGGCGCGGGGGGAACGCTCATGGCGCTGAGCATATGCCCGCGCGCGCTCCCCCGTCATCACCTGCGTCAGCGACACCCCGATCGATCAGCTGAGCTTCTTGGATGCCTTCTTGGCTGCCTTCTCGATCGCCTTTCTGGCGTTCTTGCGGGCCTTGCTCAGCGAGGGGTCGTCCCAGACCTGCTTGGCGACGCTGCTGATCTCGCGGTAGCGCGACTGTCCTGCCTTGGTGCCGGCGACGTACGCGACGGCTCCGACGACGGCAACGAGCAGCCAGACGATGGGCTTGGGCATGGGTGTCCTCCCGATAGGTGAGTCTTCGACGCTACGCGGGCTGCCGGGGTCGACTCAGGGGGTTGACACGTCGTGCGATCAGGCCGCGGCATCCGACCGGATTCCGCGGGGGCCTCGCGACCGCGCATAGTTGAACCATGGAAGGTTTCGAGCAGCTCGCCGACGGACCCGCCGTGATGGACGCGCTCGCGAGCCATCGGCACAGCCCGGACGTACCGTGGACGGAACTCAGTCCACACGTCATCGAGAGGGGACTGGTGAAGGTCTTCCCGCTCGCACAGGTGATCGGACAGGACCGGGGCGCGCGAGAGCACTTCGAACGTGCGTGCAAGAACCTCGAGATGCACGGTATTCACTCCTTCGGCGGCGACGGATTCCACAATGAGACGTGGATCAGTCCCGATGGGGGATACGGAGAGCGGCTCGCGGAGGCCGGCATGCGGCCCGAGCAGCGTTCCTTCGCCTGGCGGGTCCACGACCATGCGGTCGTCAACGTGCGGGAGTCGGCCGGCGACGTGTCGACCCTGTCGCTCCACGTCCTCCCGGCGGAGTGGATCTGGCCCCGTCTCGGCGAGGCCAAGCGAGACCAGTCCCGGCGACGCACCATGGCGAAGCATCTCGCCGCCGCCGACCCGCGATGGGAGTGGCCGCGGCAATGACCCACGCTGCCCGCCGCCTCGGCGATGGCCGGACGGCGGGCTCGCGGTGACGACTCAGAAAGCCCAGTCGTCGTCTTCGGTCGCGACGGCCTTGCCGATGACGTACGACGAGCCCGACCCCGAGAAGAAGTCGTGGTTCTCGTCGCCGTTCGGCGAGAGGGCCGACAGGATCGCCGGCGAGACGTTCGTCAGCGTCGCGGGGAACATGGCCTCGTAGCCCAGGTTCATCAGGGCCTTGTTGGCGTTGTAGTGGAGGAACTTCTTGACCTCCTCCGTGAGGCCGACGCCGTCGTAGAGGTCCTGCGTGTACTGCACCTCGTTGTCGTAGAGCTCGTACATCAAGGAGTACGTGTAGTCCTTGATGTCCTGCTTCTCCGCTTCGGAGAGCTTCTCCAGACCCTTCTGGAACTTGTAGCCGATGTAGTAGCCGTGCACGGCCTCGTCGCGGATGATGAGGCGGATGATGTCGGCCGTGTTCGTCAGCTTCGCCTTGGACGACCAGTACAGGGGCAGGTAGAAGCCCGAGTAGAACAGGAACGACTCGAGCAGCGTCGAGGCGACCTTGCGCTTCAGCGGCTCGTCGCCGCGGTAGTAGTCCATGACGATGCGCGCCTTCTTCTGCAGCGCCTCGTTCTCCACCGACCAGCGGAACGCGTCGTCGATCTCCGGCGTGGAGCACAGCGTCGAGAAGATCGACGAGTAGCTCTTGGCGTGCACCGACTCCATGAACGCGATGTTCGTGTAGACGGCCTCTTCGTGCGGCGTGATCGCGTCGGGGATGAGCGACACCGCGCCCACCGTGCCCTGGATCGTGTCGAGGAGGGTGAGGCCCGTGAAGACGCGCATCGTCAGGGTCTGCTCTTCGGGGGTCAGCGTGTTCCACGACTGGATGTCGTTGGACAGCGGCACCTTCTCAGGCAGCCAGAAGTTGTTCACCAGACGGTTCCAGACCTCGAGGTCCTTATCGTCCTGGATGCGGTTCCAGTTGATCGCCTGCACGTGGTTCAGCAGGGGAAGCTTTTCGCTCATCGTCATCTCTTTCAGCAAGTCCAGGTCAGCGCACTAGAGCGTGCAGCTGACGCAGCCCTCGACCTCGGTGCCCTCGAGCGCCATCTGGCGGAGGCGGATGTAGTAGATCGTCTTGATGCCCTTGCGCCACGCGTAGATCTGCGCCTTGTTGATGTCGCGCGTGGTGGCGGTGTCCTTGAAGAACAGCGTCAGCGAGAGACCCTGGTCGACGTGCTGCGTCGCCGCCGCGTACGTGTCGATGACCTTCTCGTAGCCGATCTCGTACGCGTCTTCGTAGAACTCGAGGTTGTCGTTCGACATGAACGGCGCCGGGTAGTAGACGCGCCCGAGCTTGCCTTCCTTGCGGATCTCGATCTTCGACGCGATCGGGTGGATCGACGACGTCGAGTTGTTGATGTACGAGATCGAGCCGGTCGGCGGCACGGCCTGGAGGTTCTGGTTGTAGATGCCGTGCTGCTGGATGGATGCCTTCAGCTCGCGCCAGTCGTCCTGCGTGGGGATGTGGTGACCGGCGAACAGCTCGCGCACGCGCTCGGTCTGGGGCACCCACTCCTGCTCGGTGTACTTGTCGAAGAACTCCCCCGACGCGTACGTGGAGTCCGCGAACCCGTCGAACGTCTCGCCGCGCTCGATCGCGATGCGGTTGGACGCCCGCAGCGCGTGGTACACGACCGTGTAGAAGTAGATGTTCGTGAAGTCGAGGCCCTCTTCGGAGCCGTAGTGCACGTGCTCGCGGGCGAGGTAGCCGTGCAGGTTCATCTGGCCGAGGCCGATCGCGTGCGAGCGGTCGTTGCCGTCTTCGATCGAGCGGACCGAGCGGATGTGGCTCTGGTCGCTGACCGCGGTGAGGGCGCGGATGCTGGTCTCGACCGTGCGTCCGAAGTCGGGCGAGTCCATCGCGAGCGCGATGTTGAGCGACCCGAGGTTGCACGAGATGTCCTTGCCGATCTCGGCGTAGGAGAGGTCCTCGTTGTACGTCGTGGGCGTGTTGACCTGCAGGATCTCCGAGCACAGGTTCGACATGTTGATCCGGCCCTTGATCGGGTTGGCCTTGTTCACCGTGTCTTCGAACATGATGTACGGGTAGCCCGACTCGAACTGGATCTCGGCGAGCGTCTGGAAGAACTCGCGGGCGTTGATCTTCGTCTTCTTGATGCGCGCGTCGTCGACCATCTCGCGGTACTTCTCGGTCACCGAGATGTCGCCGAACGGCACTCCGTAGACCTTCTCGACGTCGTAGGGCGAGAAGAGGTACATGTCTTCGTCGTTCTTGGCGAGCTCGAACGTGATGTCGGGGATCACGACGCCGAGCGACAGCGTCTTGATGCGGATCTTCTCGTCTGCGTTCTCGCGCTTGGTGTCGAGGAACTTCATGATGTCGGGGTGGTGAGCCGTCAGGTACACGGCCCCGGCACCCTGACGGGCACCCAGCTGGTTGGCGTAGCTGAAGCTGTCTTCGAGGAGCTTCATGACGGGGATGATGCCCGAGGACTGGTTCTCGATCTGCTTGATCGGCGCACCCGACTCGCGGATGTTCGACAGGAGCAGGGCGACGCCGCCGCCGCGCTTGCTCAGCTGCAGCGCGGAGTTGATGCCGCGGGCGATCGACTCCATGTTGTCTTCGATGCGCAGCAGGAAGCAGGAGACGAGCTCGCCGCGCTGCGCCTTGCCGGAGTTGAGGAACGTGGGCGTCGCCGGCTGGAAGCGACCGGAGATGATCTCGTCTACGATCGCGGTGGCCAGCGCCTGGTCACCGTCGGCGAGCCCGAGGGCCGTCATCACGACGCGGTCCTCGAAGCGCTCGAGGTAGCGCTTGCCGTCGAACGTCTTGAGCGTGTAGCTCGTGTAGTACTTGAACGCGCCGAGGAAGGTCTCGAAGCGGAACTTCGCGCCGAACGCGCGGTCGGTGAGCTGCTGGATGAACTCGAGCGGGTACTTCGCCAGCACCTCCGGCTCGTAGTACTCCTTCTCGACGAGGTAGTCGAGGCGCTCCTTGAGGGAGTGGAAGAACACGGTGTTCTGGTTGACGTGCTGCAGGAAGTACTCCCGCGCGGCGCGCTTGTCGGCGTCGAACTGGATCTTGCCGTCGGCGTCGTACAGGTTCAGCATCGCGTTGAGGGAGTGGTAGTCCATCCCCTCGAACGCGGGGTTGTGCTTGAAATCGGCCACTGTCTGGGTCACTGCAGTTTCCACCATCTATCCAATCCGTCGCTCACGCGATCGATGTCTTCCGGCGTGCCGAAGAGTTCTAGCCGGTACAAGTGCGGCACACGGCACTTGCGGCTGATGACGTCGCCGGCGAGGCAGAACGCCGCGCCGAAATTCGTGTTTCCCGCGGAGATCACTCCGCGGATCAGGCTCCGATTGACCTCGTCGTTGAGGAAGCGGATGACCTGCTTGGGAACCGCACCCTTCTCCTCGCCGCGGCCCTGGCCTCCCCCGTAGGTGGGGGTGACCAGCACGAACGGCTCATCGAGGACGAGGGGCGGATCGCCGGGTCGGAGGGGGATGCGCTGCGCCGGCCTTCCGAGCTTCTCGATGAAGCGCGCAGTGTTGCCCGACACGCTCGAGAAGTACACGAGCAGCGGCGCGCTCGTGGCGACCGCTGTGCTCATGGTCGTCAGGACAGACGGGCTGCGAGCTCGTCGATCTTGTCGGGACGGAAGCCCGACCAGTGGTCTTCGTCGGTGATGACGACGGGCGCCTGGAGGTAGCCCAGCGCCTTGACCTGCTCGAGCGCGTCGGCGTCCTGCGAGAGGTCGTGGATCTCGTATTCGATGCCCTTCGAGTCGAGTGCGCGGTACGTCGCCGTGCACTGCACGCACGAAGGCTTTGTGTAGACAGTGATCGCCATGTGGATGTGTCTCTCCCCTCAAAATCTGTTGTTTTCCGGCAGGCCCCCCGCCGGGAGTCCAATACTACATATGGGTACCGACATTCGAAAGCACCACAAGGGCTAGTAGTTACATCCGTGTAGTTTTCCACCGCTCTCCCCATGTACAACACAGGTTGTCCACCGATTCATCCACAGGCGACGAGGTTCTTCCGAACCTGGAAAAGCCCTGAACCATCGGGGGTTTCGGATGCCGCGGCCGCACCTGTCCACAGGCACGACGCTACGCGCGGCCTCCGACATCGGATCTGCCTGTGGACAGCGCGTTGGGCGTGTCGCGGCGTGTCGCCGGGAGAGCGGATCTCGGCCGTTGTGCACGCGCCCTCGCGCGGCGCTAGCGTGGAGCGGTGGCAGGCGGCAAGGCGGGGTATCGCGATCTTCTGCGCACCCCCGGCGTGGGGCGCATCATCGCTGCACAGCTGACGGCGCGCTTCCCGAACGGGATGACGAGTCTCGCGATCCTGCTGCACATCGAGCACGTCACGGGCTCGTACGGAGCGGCGGGACTCGTGCTCGCCGCGACATCCATCGGCCAGGCGATCGCCGGACCCGTCACGAGCCGCTGGATGGGTCGCTGGGGCATGCGCCGCGTGCTCACGCTGACGGCCGCCGTGTGCGCCGCCACGATCGCGGCGCTGGCCCTCCTCTCGCTGCCGCTGCCGGGATACATGGCGCTCGGGATGCTGGCGGGCCTGTCGACGCCGCCCGTGCAGTCCGCCGTCCGCACGATCTACCCGAAGATGGTGAACTCGCGGCAGCTCACGCCGCTCTTCTCGCTGGATGCGAGCCTCCAGGAGATCATCTGGATCATCGCGCCCGTGCTGATCACGTTCGTCGCGACGCAGGTCGGCACGGTTCCGGCTCTTCTGCTGATCGTCGTGATCCTCATCGGCGGGTGTGCGTGGTTCATCCTGTCGCCCGAGGTGGGGCGCGTACGCATCCCGCCCAGCCGCCGCACGATCGGCAAGGTGCTCGCCAAGCCCGCCGTGCTGATGGCGACGCTGATCGGATTCCTCCTCATCGGCGCGTGCTCGGCTGTGGAGGCGGGCGTCGTCGCGACGTTCGGCCACGGCGGTCTCGAGGCGGGCATCGTGCTCGCGCTCTTCTCGGTCGGGAGTCTCGCCGGAGGTCTCGGGCTCGGCCACATCCCGATCGGGCCGTGGGCCATGGCGCGCCGCCTCCTCATCGTGACGGTGGGCCTCAGCCTCACGATGGTGTCGCTCGACGTGTGGTGGCTCGGCGGCACGCTGATCCTCGCCGGCATCGGCATCGCCCCCGCTCTGGCCGTGCTGTTCGCGATGACGTCGGCGAGCGTGAAGTTCAGCGACACGGCTGAGGCGTTCGGATGGGTCGGCACAGGCCAGCTCATCGGCGCGGCGGCCGGCTCGGCGACCGCCGGCTTCCTCATCGACGGAGTCGGACCGCAGGGCGCCTACGTCGCCGCGGCCGCCTTCGCAGCGGTGGGCCTCGTCGTCTCGACGGTCTTCGTGCGGGCCTTCCCCGACCTGCGTGGCCGCGACGCGAGCCCGATCCCCGACACGGCGCCGATCTCGACCCTGCCCCCCTCGGGACTCACGGGTCCGATCGCGCGGCCGTAGGACGTCAGGCCGGGTAGTCGCGCGCCACGGCCTCCAGCATCCTGACCAGTCCGACCGTCAGGGCATCGAGCTGACGGCGCGTGCGCACGATCGGATAGGGATAGAGCGGATCGTCGGCATCGGGCTGCCGGGCGAACAGCACCTGCCGCGCGAGGCCGCTCAGGCTCACCGCGCGCTCGCGCGCCGCGCCGGCGACATGGACCGACAGCAGCGGTGAGAGCGTGTTGATGCCCCGGCCGAGTTCGCACCGCAGCTCGACGGCCGTCGGGCCTGCGTCCGCGGTCACGGTGAAGCGCCGTGTGCGCCCGTCGCGATCGACCGTTGCGCCAGCGGCGCGGAACGCATCGATGAACTCGCGCACGGCGGGCGCCCCGGCCGGGAGCTCGTCCGCATCGGTGTCGGCGGACTCCCGGCACCAGGCGTAGTAGCTCTCATCGAAGTCCTGCGCGCTCAGCACCGCGACGATGCGCTCCGAAGCGCGCCCCCACGTCGGTTCGTCCACTCCGTCGCTCATCGCCTCATCCTATGAGCACGGCATGCAGAGGATGAGATGGCGTCAGCAGGCTCAGGCGATGCGGCGCAGCAGCTCCAGCACGGCGAGCGCGTACGCATCCGCCGGCTCGGGATGCTCGAACATGTGCGGCTCGCCGGCGACGACGATCTCGACCTCGTAGACGTCGGCCAGGCGCCGCAGCGATCGGAACGCGCCGCGCAGCATCTCGCGCAGCTGCGCCTCGCTGGGCAGCCACAATGCCTCCTCCTGGGCGACGGAGTCCAGTGCCCATTCGGTCGTCCCGTTGAAGGCGAGGATGCGGCCGGTCGGGTACTCGCGCGGCTCGATCGTCATCTCGCTGACCGTGAAGACGTCGGCGTCGAACTCCGGCTCGCTGAGCTGGAACCGGTCTCCCGACCGCGGATGCCACACGAGCCCGGCGTCACGGAGGGCGAGGGCGAGGTCGGTGGAGATCACTCCCCCATCATGGCGTGCGCGGCGCAGGCGAGGGGCGGGCGAGATCATCCTTGCGATGTACACCCAGGGGACTCACGGCGGATGCCCCGCGCCGACCCGCTCCGTAGCGTCGGAGACGTGACCGACACCGCATCCACCGCACTTCCGACATCCGCACGACTGCTTCCGGCGCTCCTGCTCACGATCCTCGGGAACATCCTCGTCGTGGTGATCCTGGCGGTCGCGGCGGTCCTGTTCGTCGTCGCCGGCCTGGTCGTGTTCGGCCCCGACCTGCTCGCGATGCTCTGACGCGCGCCGGGGTCGGCGCCCCTGCCACGGGGCGTCCGTAGGCTGGACGCATGCCCTCCCCCCTCACCCTCCCCCGTCACACGTGGGGGTCCTCCTCTGCGCCTCGTCGAGCCCTGCTCGTGCACGGCCTCGGCTCGAACGGCCCGCTCATGTGGCTCTTCGGCACCGCGCTGGCCGACGCCGGATGGCACGCCACCGCCATCGATCTGCGCGGCCACGGGCTCGCGCCGCGCGCGCTCGACTACACGATCGCGGCCTACGCGGCCGACCTCGCCGAGACGCTCCCCGACGCCGGCGGCGCCGCATGGGATCTCGTCGTCGGGCACTCCCTCGGGGGCGCGGCCTCCACGGTCGCAGCGGCGGCGCACCCCGCCTGGACGAAGCAGCTCGTGCTCGTCGATCCCGGCATCCACCTCGGCGCGCACGACCGGCAGGTCGTGCGCAACAGCCAGGAGCGCGCGTTCGCCGATCCGACCGAGGCGGCGGTGCGTGCGGAGCATCCGACGTGGCACGAGAACGACATCGAACTCAAAGCCCTCTCCGTGCGGCAGGCGAGCCGGTGGGCGGTCGAGCAGACCAGCGTGCAGAACATGCCCTGGGATGTGCGGGCGGATGCCGCGGCGCTGACGACACCGACGCACGTGCTCGCCTCCGATCCGAAGGTCTACTCGATCTTCAAGGGGGCGCTCACCGCCGAAGTGCTCGCCAACCCGTTGATCACGATGTCGGTCATCGCCGGGGCCGGCCACTCCCCCCACCGTGACAAGCCCGCGGCGACGATCGCCGAGTTCTTGACGCGTATCCACGTCTGAGCGACGCGGGCGCGCTCACCGCACGCGGAGCTCGTCGCCCACGCCCACGTCGACGACGACCTCGACGAACGACGGCAGACCGTCGAGAGCATCGGCGAGCGCGCCGACGGCCGGCACCTGCCCGTCGGGGTCGGTGACGGAGATCGTGGCGAGGAGCCCGCTCCACTGCACGTCGTCGACGCGCGCGCCGTCTTCGTCGGCGAGCCAGGTCTCCGCCGCGGAGCGGATCTCGGTCGACCATCGCGCGAGGGCGACCGAGACGATCGAGTTTCCGGCGAGCGGCAGGGCGACCAGCAGCGAGAGCACAGTGACCACGATGTAGGCGCGGCGGCGGTTCGCCGTCTTCGAGGCCTCGGGATCGTTGGCATACCCCGCCGCGGTGAACACGATGCTCCCGGCGATGACGAGCGCGAACACGTTGGAGAGGAAGAGGAACAGCGCACCGAGGGCTTCGTCCCAGGCGCCCTGGCCGACGCACACGCCGACGACGCCGAGCGGCGGCACGAGCGAGATCGCGATGGCCACCCCGGGGAGGACGGCACTGAGGTCCCTGCGGCACATCGCGAACGCACCCGCCGTACCGGTGGCCAGCGCCGCGACGAGGTCGAGGAGATGCGGCGAGGTGCGCCCGAGGATCTGCGCGTTCGTCTCGAGCGCCTGCGGATCGGCGATGAAGAACGCGAAGAACCAGCCGAGCGCGACGACGATCACGAGCCCCGTGGCCACCCACGAGATCGACCGCAGCACGAGGCTCAGGTGTCCGGTCACGATGCCGAAGGCGATGCCGAGGATCGGCGTGCCGAGCGGCGCGATGATCATCGCGCCGATCACCGTCGCGGTCGAATCCGACAGCACGCCGCTGATCGCGATGATCGCCGACAGCACCAGCATGATGAGGAACCCGGTGCGCTTGGCGGAGTGATCGCCGAAGCCGAGATCGAGTGCGTCGCGCACCGTCGCACTCGTCTGACGCTGCGCCACGGGGATGAGAGCTCGGAGGCCTGTCGACATGGTGATCATCATGGCGCAGGACGGATCGCCGCGGAACGCGGCTCGATCGGCCGCAGCGGAGAAGAATGGAGGCATGAACTCCGGTGCGTTCGACCCCGCCGCCATCCTGCCCGACGAGCTGCTGGGGCGCCTGCGTGAGCGGGCCGCCGTGCACGATCGCGAGAACACGTTCCCCGAGGACGACCTCGCCGATCTGCAGGCGGCGGGCTACCTCGCGATCCTGGCCCCCGTCGAGCTCGGGGGCGCAGGTCTCGGGCTCTCCGAGGCATCCGTCCTCCAGCAGCGCCTCGCCGGCGCCGCCCCCGCGACCGCGCTCGCGATCAACATGCACCTGGTGTGGACGGGTGTGGCCAAGGTGCTGCGCGATCGGGGCATCGACGATCTGACGTTCGTGCTGGAAGGCGCGGCGCGGGGCGAGGTGTTCGCGTTCGGCATCAGCGAGGCGGGCAACGACCTGGTTCTGTTCGGCAGTGACACCGACGCCGTTCCCCGGCCCGACGGCGGCTACGCGTTCACCGGCACGAAGATCTTCACCTCGCTCGCGCCCGTGTGGACCCAGCTCGGCCTGCACGGGCTCGACACGACGAGTCCCGACGGCCCGAAGCTCGTCTACGCGTTCGTGCCCCGGTCGGATGCCGTCGTCACGCGCGACGACTGGGACACCGTGGGCATGCGGGGCACGCAGTCGCGCACGACCGAGCTGCACGGAGCGACGGCGCCCGCCGACCGCGTCGTGCGCCGCGTCGCTCCCGGCCCCACGCCCGACCCCATCGTGTTCGGCATCTTCAGCGTCTTCGAACTGCTCCTCGCCTCGGTGTACACCGGAATCGCGCGCCGCGCGCTCGATCTCGCCGTCGAGACGGCGCGCACGCGCACGTCGAAGAAGACCGGCGCGGCGTACAGCCAGGATCCCGACATCCGGTGGCGCATCGCCGACATGGCCCTCGCCTACGACGCGCTGCCCCCTCAGATCGCCGCCCTCACACGTCAGCTCGACGAGGTCGCGGCGCCCGACGCGCACTGGTTCTCGTACATGAGCGGCGTGAAGCACCGCGCGGTCACGATGGCGAAGTCGGTGGTCGACGACGCGATCCTCGTCTCGGGCGGATCGTCGTACTTCAGCCGCTCCGAGCTCGGCCGGCTGTATCGCGACGTGCTGGCCGGGCTGTTCCACCCGTCCGACCCCGAGTCGGCGCACTCGACGGTCGCGAGCGCGTGGCTCGGACCCGTGGAGGCCTAGGGCCACCGCGACCGCGTGCCGGATTTCGGAGATTGCCACCCTTTTCGGAGAGTCGAGCACGGCGCGCTCCGAAAAGCGTCGGCATCTCCGAAGTCGGGCGACGCGGCCGAGGTCGACCCGCAGGATCGCGTGCGAGGATGACGGAATGGCTCGCACCCCCACTTCTCAGCTGAGCCCCGCCGATCAGGAGCGACGCCGGGCGCTGCGCGTCATGAAGGGCGTCGCCCTCGGAGCCCTCATCGGCATGGCCGTCGTGTTCGTGTTCGCCTTCGCGTTCCAGCAGCAGGTGCCCTGGCTCGCGTATGTGCGCGCCGCGGCGGAGGGCGGCATGGTCGGCGCGCTCGCAGACTGGTTCGCCGTGACGGCACTGTTCCGGCATCCGCTCGGCATCCCGATCCCGCACACTGCGATCATCCCGAACCGCAAAGACGAGATCGGACGCAACCTCGGCGAGTTCGTCGAGACCGAGTTCCTGCGCGGCGACGTCGTGCGCACGAAGCTCGAAGGCACCGCGATCGCCGCGAAGCTCGGCGAGTGGCTCCGGATGCCGGAGCACGCCGAGCGTGTGACCTCCGAGGCATCCGTCATGGCAGCGGGTGTTCTGGGAGCGCTGAGCGACGACGACGTGCAGGACCTCATCACCGATCTCGCGCGCGAGCATCTGATCGAGCCGGAGTGGGGACCCCCGCTCGGCGGATGGCTCGGACGCATCGTCGACGCCGGCGCCCACCACGGCGCGGTCGACCTCGGCGTCGACAGCATCGCCACCTGGCTCGACGCCAATCACGCGACCTTCGCCGGACTCGTCTCGCGGAGGCTCCCGTCGTGGGTGCCCGGCATCGCCCATCGCCTCGTCGACGACACCGTATACAAGGAGGCCGTGAAGTTCGTCGCGGCGATGCAGGCAGACCCCCGCCATCCGGCGCGTCTGGCGATCGACGCGTACCTCGTGCGCCTCGCCGACAATCTGCAGAACGATCCCGCCACGATCGGCAGCCTCGAAGACGCCAAGGGCCGCATGTTCGACAGCCCGCGCGTGCGGGAGCTCGCCGCCGAGGCCTGGAACACCGCGAAGGCGGGCCTGCTCGCCTCGCTCGCCGATCCGCGGAGCGGACTGCGCCTGCGCGCGACGTCCGCCGTCGTCGAGATCGGCGATCGCCTCACGAAAGAGGAGTCGCTCCAGCGCCGCGTCGACACGTGGGTGACGGATGCCGCTGTCTTCCTCGTCGACCGCTACCGCCACGACATCGCGTCGATCATCACCGACACGGTGGAGAAGTGGGATGCCGACGAGACCACCGAGAAGATCGAGCTCATGGTGGGCCGCGACCTGCAGTACATCCGCTTGAACGGCACGTTCGTCGGTGCGCTGGCGGGTCTGGTGATCTTCACGATCGCGCACGCGATCCTCGGCTGACGAAGCCCGGGGGCGGTCACCCGCCCGCGCGATGGCCGCGACGCACACGCTCGATCGTCTCGCCCGCCGCGACGGCGACGAGGATACTCGCCGTCACGATCGACATCGTGAGGGCGTCGAGGAACGGGATCGCGATCGCGGCGCCCGCGAGCAGAGCGAGAACGGCGAGGCCGATCGGCTGAGCTCGCGACCAGCGGCCTTCGAGGACGCGACGGAACAAGGCGACACCGGTGAGGAAGAGGATCGGCGCGCCGACGATGACGATCGTCGCAGCCGGGCCGCGCTGGTCGGGGTTCGAGAGCATCTCCTTGTCCCCGACGCTCATCAGGACGATGCCGGCGATGATCGGAAGGTGCACCCAGGTATACGCAGTGCGAGCGAGCCGCGCCGGCTCATCCGACGCTTCCATCGCCTTCGCGCCGACGCGCTCGCCGTGATCGAAGTAGATCCACCACACGGCCGCGGCGGCGATGAACGCCGTGACCAGTGCAGCGACGGAGGCGACCGTCGACTCCTTCTCCACGAAGGCGAAGCCGGTGACGAGCAGTCCTTCGCCGACGGCGATGAGCACGAAGAGAGACGTGCGCTCGGCGATGTGCGCCCCGGACAGATCCCAGGAGCTCAGCCGCACTCTCCTGCGACCGGGCACCGGGAACCCCAGCACGGTGCCCAGCAGTTCGAGGGCGAGCGCCGCGGACCAGAAGGGCAGCTGCCATGCGAGGGGCAGCACGGCGCCGACGATCCACAAGGCGCCGCCGGCGACCGTCCACACGAGCACGAGAGTGAAATCACGAGCGACACGACGGTCGTGACGCACGGTCGCCCAGACGATGAATCCCGTGCGTCCCACCTGGAGCACCACGTAGGCGATGGCGAATGCCCACGCTCGATCGCCGAACGCTTCGGCGATCGACACGGCGACCACGAGCGCGACGAACGCCAGCGCGATCACTGCAGCACGGACGGGAAGCCTGACGGGGTCGAGCCAGTTGGTCACCCACGTCGTCGACACCCACGCCCACCACAGCGCGCACACCATGATGGCACCCTCGAGCGCGCCCAGAGGTGTCTGATTCTCGTAGAGATAGGCAGAGAGCTGCGTCAACGCGAGGACGAACACGAGGTCGAAGAACAGCTCGACATACGTCACTCGATCCGCGCGCGGAGAATCGGTGGGACGCAACACGTCGCGGGACATCCCGAATGCCATGGACCTCATCCTGGCATCGACGCTCGAGCCGACGCGACGGACGCCGACCAGTGCGGTGGGGTGCGGAGCGATTCGGCTTCCGTCCGATCGTTCGACGGTGTGGTCAGGCGTCGGGGATCTCGCGTCCGAACGCTTCGAGGGTGATCTGGTCGGGTTCGGGGCCGCGGCGGATGCCGGTATCGAGCGCATCGATCGCGGCGAGTTCTGCGTCGGTGAGGGCGAAGTCGAACACGTCGAAGTTCTCGCGGATGCGTTCGGGGCGGACGGACTTGGGGATCGCCGAGCGACTCTGCTGCAGATGCCAGCGCAGCATGACCTGCGCCGCCGACTTGCCGTAGGACGCGCCGACGGCGGAGATGGTGGGGTCGTGAAGGGCGTTCGCTCCGCCCTCACGGTAGGCGGTGATCCCACCGATCGGCGACCAGGCCTGGGTGAGGATGCCGGCTGCGGCATCCGCGTCCTGCACGTCTCGCTGCGCGAAGTACGGGTGCACCTCGATCTGGTTCACGGAAGGCACGACCCCGGTCCGCTCGAACAGCGCGGCCAGGTGATGGGGCATGAAATTGCTGACCCCGATCGCCCGCACGCGTCCGTCTTCGAGGAGGGTCTCCAGAGCCTTGTAGGCGCCGATCGTGAGGTCGAAGCGAGAAGGAAGCGCCTGATGGAGGATGAACAGGTCGAGGGTGTCGATTCCGAGCTTGCCGACGCTCTTGTCGAACGCGTGCAGCGTCTGGTCGTACCCGTAGTCGCTGATCCACACCTTCGTCTCGAGGAACACGTCCTCGCGGTCGATCCCCGAGCGTCGCAGGGCTTCGCCGACTTCGCGTTCGTTGCCGTACGCGGCGGCGGTGTCGATATGACGGTAGCCGAGGTCGAGCGCGGTCTGCACCGCGTGGATGGTCTCGTCGGGCGGGGTCTGGAACACCCCGAACCCGAGTGCGGGCATCCGGATGCCGTTGTTCAACGTGAGTTCCATGGGTGTTTCCTCCAAGGGGACGGCGCCGGCGGCACCTCGGTCGTTCGCGGTCACCGGCCGACCATGGCCATGCCGGACTCGTCGTAGCGGTCGCCGGCGACGCCGATCCGGTCGATCAACGCATCGAGGTCGGCGATGTCGTCCGCGGACAGGCCGATGGTCGTCGCGGCGGCGTTCTCGTCGATCCGCTCGCGCCGTCGGGTGCCGGGGATCGGGACGATGGAGGGGCGCTGAGCGAGCAGCCACGCGAGCGCGACCTGGCCGGGGGTGGCTTCCCGGCCGGCGGCGAGGGAAGTCACGTGGTCGATGAGAGCGTGATTCGCAGCGAGGTTCTCCGCTTCGAACCGCGGCACGCGAGCGCGGATCTCCCCGGGCGCGAAGGTGGCTTCCGGGGTGACCGTACCGGTGAAGAAGCCCTTGCCGAGCGGGCTGAAGGGAACGAAGCCGATGCCCAGCTCGTCGCAGACCTGGAGGACGCCGTTCTCCGGGTCGCGCGTCCACAGCGAGTACTCGCTCTGCACCGCGGTCACCGGGAAGACCCCGTGTGCGCGACGGATCGTGCCCTCGCCGGCCTCCGACAGTCCGAAGTGCTTGACCTTCCCGGCCGCGACGAGCTCGCCGACCGCGCCGGCGACGTCTTCGATCGGAACAGCGGGGTCCACCCGGTGCTGGTAGAACAGGTCGATCGCTTCGACGCCGAGCCGCTGAAGGGATGCCTCGGCGACGCGGCGGATCTGTTCGGGCCGGGAGTCCGTGCCGACCATCTTGCCGTCGACGATGTCCCAGCCGAACTTCGTGGCGACCACGACCTGGTCGCGGACGGGGGCGATCGCCTCGCCCACGAGCTCCTCGTTGACGTACGGGCCGTACACCTCCGCCGTGTCGATGAACGTGACGCCGTGCTCGACCGCGTACCGGAGCACGCCGATCATGTCGTCACGGTCGCCGGGGTTGGGGCCGTACGACATCGACATGCCCATCGCACCCAGCCCCATCGCCGAGACCTGCAGCCCCTGACCCAGAGTCCTCGTATGCATCGCCGGTCCTGCCTTCCTGTCGTTGATCCCAGCCAACGCCATTCGCCCGTCCCCCGACAGTGGCCGACATACCCGGTACCGTCAGTACCTCCCTCAGCGGGGTGGAGCGGCGTACGGTCGAAGCCATGGACAACCGGAGCGACGTACGCGAGTTCCTCACCACTCGGCGCGCACGCATCACTCCCGACCAGGCGGGGCTTCCGGCCTTCGGCGGCAATCGCCGCGTACCCGGACTCCGCCGCGAAGAGGTCTCGCTGCTCTCCGGGATGAGCGTCGACTACTACACCCGTCTCGAACGCGGTGACCTCTCCGGCGTCTCGGACGGCGTGCTGGACTCCCTGGCACGCGCCCTCCAGCTCGACGACGCCGAGACCGCGCACCTGCACGATCTCGCCCGGGCCGCGAACGCCTCCCCCATCGCCCGCAAGCCCCGCAGCCGATCCGGCGACCACGCGCTGCGGCCCAGCATCCAGCGACTTCTCGACGCGATCACCGAAGCGCCGGCGATCATCCGCAACAACTACTACGACTACGTCGCCGCGAACCGCCTCGGCCGGGCACTCTACTCGCCGGTGTTCGCCGAACCCGTCCCCAACAGTGCACGATTCGCGTTCTTCAACCCGGCGGCCCACGACTTCTACCCCGATTGGGACAAGGTCGTCCAGGAGTTCGTCGCCGGAATGCGCAGCGACGCCGGACGCAATCCCTACGACAAGCGCCTCACCGATCTCGTCGGCGAGCTCTCCACGCGATCGCAGACCTTCCGCACCCTGTGGGCGGCACACGACGTGCGCTATCACCGCACCGGCGTCAAACGCATCCACCACCCCGTCGTGGGCGACCTCGAACTCACCTACGAAGCGTTCGAGCTCCCGGCCGACCCCGGGCTGCAGCTGTCGACCTTCACCGCCGAACCCGGCTCACCCTCCGACGACGCCCTCAAGCTGCTCGCCAGCTGGGCCGCGACCGCCGAACCACCCGCGCCCCGACACGAGGACACCGCCGAGGACACTCGGACAAGCACGTGATCCGCGACGGTGCGGGCGTCGTGCGCTACGGGTAGCCACGTGGCGAAGGCTTCGAATAGCTGATCTCGGAGCCGACGACGCGTATCCAGTCGACGAGGAGCTCCGCGGGAAGGGTCGATGCGACCGCCTCGTTTCCGGGCCACGCGCCACCGATCGCAAGATTGATGAGGAGGAAGAAGGGACGGTTGAAGAGCCACGGCCCGGGAATGTCGTCCGGGGTGACGCGGAAGTACTCGTGTCCATCCACGCTCCAGCTCACCTCGTCGGGCTTCCACTCGACCGCGTACGTGCGGAACCGGTCCGAGAGCAGTGAGGGGGTGACGTGACGTGATCCGATCCCCGAACCGACTCCTGCGTACCCGGGCCCATGCACGGTTCCGTGAACCGAGTACGGGTCTGCACCGACGTGCTCCATGACGTCGATCTCGCCGCATCCCGGCCAGCCGACCTCCCCGATGTCGGTACCGAGCAGCCAGAATGCCGGCCACACGCCCGCGCCCGCCGGGACCTTCATCCGAGCCGCGATGACGCCGTAGCGGAACGCGACGCGGCCGCGGGTGGTCAGCCGCGCGGAGGAGACGCCGCCATCGGCCTCAGCACGAGCGACGATCGCCAGCTCCCCGCGACCTGTGAGAGAGGCGTTGGCTGGCGGCCTGGTGTAGGTCTGTTCCTGGGCATCACCCCACCCGCCCCCACCCACCTCGGCCACCCACACCGACGGATCCGGAGGAGCACCGGCCGGGCCGTCGAACTCCTCCGACCAGGTCATCACCCGCCGAGACTACAGCGTCGCCTCGCGCCCGGTCATGACAGATGCTCCCGACGGTGGACGAGAGGACGCTCACCGTGTGCGTGCCCCATCCTCCGGCACGGATCCGTGAGAGGCCGGTGACGGGGCCATGGCGACTGCTGGACGCGAAAGCCTCGCAGCGGGACCCTCCCCGGGTCTCCGCCACGGGACCTGCTCTCGAGCACATCAACTTTCTGCGCCCCGCTACCCTAGGCCCGTGACTCGGCGCCCTCTGCCGCGCGGCCCCGCGAGGGCCCCATGAGACTGCGGAGCGCCCGGGGCTTCATCTTCTTCGTCCTGGAAGCACCCGTCCCGCCCACGCGATAGGTCTCGTGCGCGTGGGTCTCTCGCACGAGCCGAACCGGACGCGAAGGAGGAGACAGACCCTTCCGTGGCCCTGACTCGCCCCCCGTCAGGCCGGAGGTGTCGGACGAGCGCCGATTCGCATGGCAAGGTCCGGTCCGGCACCCTGCGCCCGAACTCCGGTCTACAGCGCCCTCCGCTGGTCGTTCACCGAGTCAGGCGTCGCACATCCATGTGCTGTTCGTGCCACCACGTGCCGCCATCGTCGTTCGAACACCACCCGTCCCAGGTGAACGCGTCCGGCGCGATGCCGCTGAAGATCCACCTCACCCGGCGACCGTCCGCTTGCACTCCGTCGAGCTCGATCCGGTCCTCGACCTCGCTCGCGGTGAGAACGACGTGTTCTGCAGCCCGCGGACAGAACCAGACCACTCTCCAGCCCACCCGCGGATCCCAGGTGCGTACGGTGGTTCCCAACGCGGATCCTTCCGCATCGATGAGAACGTCCTGGATTCCCCTGCCACCGAGGATCCAGTCGAAGGTCCACACCAGTTCGCTTTCGGACCAGGACTGGGTCGCCTCGCTGTACAGCGCATTGCGCACCCGCCACCCGCCCACGAAGCGTCCGAAGACGGCGAGCTCCGACGCGATCTCCGGTGCCGGCCCATCGGCGACCAGACTCCTCTGCATACTCACGCGCACAACCTACTGCGTGACCCCGACAGTCCCGCTGTCTGAGCTCGGGATCTGAACGTCGATGATGATCCGACCTTCGGACTCCACAGAGCCTCCTGCCTCCGCCTGAAGGTGGAGATCCAGGCGGGCGTGGAAGCGGAGCTCTACGGTCGGGATCTGCGACCCGAAGCTCGGCCGGCGAGGTACGCGAGCGCGATGAGTCCGACTGCGAGGACGAGAAATCCCCCGGCGGTGATCTGCGAAAGGACGAACGCTGATCCGCCGGAGAGGAAAGCAGCGTTCGCGAGGGGCTGGTACGCGAACCAGCCGAAGGACGCGGCCCCCACCGGTGTGAAGAGTCCGATCGCGACGATGATCAGGCCCGCAGCGGCGACGGCACCGGCTCCGAGCCACGCGAGCGTCATCGTCTTCTTCTGACCTGCCACAGTCCGACACTATCGGGGGAGCCCCGTGCGGCTCCCCCGGTCATCGCCCTCGCGGACGAGCGCCGGCGCTGGGTAGCCTGGGCGCATGACGGACGATCCGGATCAGCTCGTCTTCAGCTACGGCGCGCTGCAGCTCGCCGAGCTGCAGCGCGCGATCCTGGGCAGGATCTTCTCCGCAGAGGACGACATGCTCCCGGGCTTCACGCTCGACTACGCCGACATGGCCGATCCGCGCTTCGGTGAACTGACCGGCACGTCGCAGCATCCCGTGCTCCGCCGCACGGGCGACCCGCGCGACAAGATCATCGGCAAGGTGTACCGCTTCACCGAGGACGAGCTCGACGCGGCCGACCAGTTCGAGGTGCTCATGTTCCGCCGCGAGCAGGTCACTCTGGCCAGCGGTCGCACGGCGTGGGTCTACCTCACGGGATGATGGTGGAGCACCCGAACAGGAAGGCGGTGTCGCCGTGACGACGCTCGTGCTCGTACGCCATGCCAAGTCGGATTGGGGCGACCCCGGACTCGATGACCACGACCGACCGCTCAACGAACGCGGACTGCGGGATGCGCCGCGGCAGGCGCTCGTCCTCGCGGAGACGGGCTTCCGCCCCGACGCGATCCTCGCCAGCACGGCCTTGCGGGCGGCGACGACGGCGGACTTCTTCAGCGGCGCCTTCGACGTTCCCGTCGAGCTCGACGAGCGGCTCTACGGCGCACCGGGTTCGCTGCTGCTGCGCGCCGCCGTCGAGCGCGCCACCACCGAGCCCGGCGTGGAGCGCATCATGGTCGTCGCACACGATCCGGGTATGACGGTGCTCGCGGCCCAGCTCTCCGACGGCGGCATCTCGCACATGCCCACGTGCGCCGTGGCCGTGTTCGAGTGGGACGAGACCGACTGGGACGTCGCGAGCGCCCTCGAACCGGCATCGTGGAGCTTCACCGCCCCGCGGTGAGTCGCGTCAGGCGACGGCGGATGCCGCGACCTGCGCCACCTGCCCCGAGACGACGAGCGCCGTCACGGTCTCGATGTCGGGCGACAGGAAGCGATCGGGACCGGGTCCGTCGACGCCGGCGGAGCGGAGGAGATCGCGCACAGCTCCGGTGGCGGGCCCGGGCTGCAGCGGCGCGCGCAGGTCGAGCGCCCGCGCGCCGGTGAGCAGCTCGATCGCGAGCACCCGCGCGAGTCCGTCGATGCCGCGACGGAGCTTGCGCGCCGCCGCCCATCCCATCGACACGTGGTCCTCCTGCATCGCAGACGACGGGATCGAGTCGACGGATGCCGGCACCGCGAGCCGCTTCAGCTCCGACACGATCCCCGCCGCGGCGTACTGCGCGATCATGAGACCGGAGTCGACGCCGACCTCGTCGGCGAGGAACGGGGGCAGCCCGTTGCTGCGCGCCTTGTCGAGGGCGCGGTCGGTGCGACGCTCCGAGATCGAGGCCACGTCGGCGACCGCGATCGCGAGGAAGTCGAGCACGTAGCCCACGGGCGCGCCGTGGAAGTTGCCGTTCGACTCGACGCGTCCGTCGAGGGTGACCACCGGATTGTCGACGGTCGAGGCGAGCTCGCGGGTCGCGATGAGGGCCGCGTGGTCGCGGGTGTCGCGGGCGGCGCCGTGCACCTGCGGCGAGCAGCGCAGCGAGTAGGCGTCCTGCACGCGCGTGCAGACCGCCGGGTCCTTGTGCGACGCCACGATCGGCGACCCCGCGAGGTACGCGCGGAGATTCGCGGCGGAAGCCGCCTGGCCGAGCTGCGGACGCAGAGCCATGAGATCTGAAGCGAAGACCGCATCGGTGCCGAGCTGGCTCTCCACCGACATCGCCGCCGCCAGGTCGGCCACCTCGAGGAGCATCGAGAAGTCGTGCAGCGCGAGCAGGAGCATCCCCAGCATCCCGTCGGTGCCGTTGATGAGGGCGAGGCCCTCCTTCTCCTCGAGCACGAGGGGGGTGATGGATGCCTCAGCCAGCGCCTCCGCGGCGGACACGACCTCCCCCGGCACCTGATCCGGTCCGAGGACGCGCACCTCCCCCTCGCCCATCGCCGCGAGCGCCACGTGCGACAGCGGCGCCAGATCGCCCGAGCATCCGAGGGAGCCGTACTCGCGGACGATCGGGGTGATCCCGGCGTCGAGCATCGCGGCATACGTCGCGACGACGACGGGACGCACTCCCGTGCGGCCCGAGGCGAGCGTCTGGAGGCGCAGCAGCTGGAGAGCGCGCACGACCTCCGCCTCGATCTCGGCACCCGTCCCCGCGGCGTGCGAGCGGATGAGGCTGAGCTGGAGCTGGCGACGCCGCTCGGGCGCGATGAACGTGGTCGCGAGCGCGCCGAATCCGGTCGAGACGCCGTAGTGCGGCTCGGGATCGTCGGCGAGCCCCTCGATCAGGGCACGGGATGCCGCGACCCGCTCCATCGCGTCGGTGTCGAGCTCGATGCGGGCACCGTGCCGGGCGACGGCGACGACCTCGTCGGGAGTGAGGGGCGTTCCGCCCACGACGACGGAGTCCGGGATGTGCGCGCTCATCCCTCGATTCCACACCCTCGGGATCGCGTAGACCAGCGGGGCGTGGCATCATGTGTCTGACATGCCAGACAACGCCTACGTGCCGGCCGCCGACCAGACGCTGCGCATCCTGGCCCATCTCGCGCGGCAGCCCGGGCCCGTCGCGGCGAGCTCGCTCTCGGTCGCCCTCGGCATCCCGCGCTCCAGCGTGTACTTCCTCCTGACGACCATGGCGGCGCACGGGTTCGTCGTGCACCTCCCGGCAGAGCGACGGTGGGGGCTCGGCGCGGCCGCATTCGAGCTCGCGGGAGGCTTCGCCCGCCAGCAGCCGCTCGCCCGCCTCGGACGGCAGCTCGTCGCGGCCCTCGCCGATCGTACGGGCGAGAGCGCGCACTTGGCGGTGATGACGGGACGCGACGTGCTCTACCTCGTGGAGGAGCGGGCTCCGCGCCGGCCCGCGCTCGTGAGCGAGGTGGGCGTGCGGCTCCCCGCGCATCTCACGGCGACCGGGAGGGCGATGCTGGCGGCACTCCCGCGCGAGCAGGTGCGGGCGCTGTATCCGGATGCCGCATCGTTCGCCGATCGCACCGGGCGCGGGCCCTCGAGCCCGGGCGAGCTGCGCGACGTGCTCCGCCGCGTGCGCAGCGACGGGTACGCCTCGGAGGACGGCGAGGTCACGCTGGGGCTCCGCTCGATCGGCGTCGCCGTGACGGACCACACGGGCTGGCCGATCGCGGCGATCGCCGTGACCTATCCCGACGACGCCTCGCTGAGCCCCGCGGCGACGGCCGCGGCGATCGCCCCCGCAGCATCCGAACTGGGCCGACGCCTCGGCGGACGCTGACTGCGCGGAGCGTTCCCGATCAGCGCAGCACGAGACGCGGCTCGACCAGCACGTGCTCGGGAGGGGTCGCACGATCGCGCGGGGCGACGGAGTGGCCCGACGGTCCCATGAGCAGGTTGAGCACACCGGCCGCGACGAGTTCCGGCGACTGCTCGACGCTGGAGATCTCGAGCGCCTCGGCCACGGGAGTGTTGTCGAACCCGATCACCGGCAGACTGCGCCGGCCCGCGTCGGCCGCCGCCAGGTGCGCCCCCACGGCGTGGGCGTCGCTGACGCACACGAGACCGTCGAGGCCATCGAGCACGCCGGGTTCGGCAAAGATCTCCGACATCAGGCTGCGAGCGCCCGCCAGACCGTCTTCGGCCTCGAAGCGGGGCCCTGTGGCTCCCGCCTCCGCCATCGCCTGACGCCAGCCGCTCTCGCGGTCATCGCCGGTGCCGCTGCCGCTCGGCCAGCCGAAGAAGCCGACGCGCGGCCCCGCCGACGCCAGGAGATGACGCGTCGCCGCACGCGTGCCGGCGGCACCGTCCACGTCGATCCAGGCGAGCGCCGAGCCGTACACGTCGTCTCCGCCCCACGGGCGCCCGAACGAGACGAACGGCACATCGCGTTCGATGAGCCATCCCGTCCGCGGATCGCCGAAGAACGTGCCGGTCACCACCACCGCATCGATCTCCGCGCCGTCGACGAGATCGGCGAGCCGCTCGATCTCCTCGTCCGCCGACCGCGCGCTGTAGATCAGCACCCGCATCCCTCGCTCGCTCGCCCGCTCCGTCAGCGCATGGACGAATCGGTCGAGGATGACTCCGGATATTCCGCCGAGATACGGGTCGAGGTGGATGCCGATCGTCGAGCTGCGCCGGGTGCGCAGTCGGCGAGCCGCGGCGTGCGGGCGGTAGGCCAGTTCGGAGATGGCACGCTGCACGCGCTCGCGCGTCTCCTCACGCACGATGTCGGGCGAGTTGAGCACGTTCGAGACGGTCTGGCGGGAGACCCCCGCGACGCGCGCCACGTCTTCCACGGTCGCGGGCTTGGCCATCGGCACTCCTTCGCGCGGATCGGAACGTTCAAATCACTGCGGCCAGGTTAGCGCCCGGATGCTTGACAGCGGCAGTCATCCGCTCGTATCTTCTTCTCAACGGCGCGATTTGATCGTTCAAAGTTTGAACGATCAAATCCAAGAGTCCTCATCACAGCGGTGTTTATCAAAGGAGACAGACATGACACGTAAGTCACGCGCGATCGTCGGAGCGGGAGCGCTGGCGGTCGTCGGTGCACTCGTCCTGAGCGGATGCGGCGGATCGAGCTTCGACGAGCCGACCGACGCGGGCGACGGCGGCCTCACCTCGTCCGACGACGCGCTCACCATCCTGATCGGCTCGAGCGGCGAGGCGGAGACGACAGCCGTCGAAGAGGCCGTCGCGGCCTGGTCGGCGGAGTCCGGCGTCGAGGCGGAGGTGCAGGTCGCCAACGACCTGTCGCAGCAGCTGGCCCAGGGTTTCGCGGCCGGATCCCCCGCCGACCTGTTCTACCTGTCGACGGATCAGATCGCCGGCTTCGCGAGCAACGGATCGCTCGCGGCCTACGGCGACATGCTCTCGAACAAGGACGACTTCTACCCCTCGCTCGTGGAGAACTTCACGGTCGACGGCGAGTTCTACTGCGCGCCGAAGGACTTCTCGACCCTCGCGCTCATCATCAACACCGACCTGTGGGCGGCAGCGGGTCTCACCGAAGCCGACATCCCGACCACGTGGGAGGAGCTCGACGCCGTCAGCACCGCCCTCACGACCGGCGGCACGGTCGGCCTCGCCTTCGGCACGGAGTACCAGCGCATCGGCACGTTCATGGCACAGGCCGGCGGCGGACTCGTCGTCGACGGCGCGGCCGTGGCCGACAGCACCGAGAACGTCGAAGCTCTCGACTACGTCAAGGCGGGACTCGAAGCCGGCAACTTCGCCTACGCGTCCGACGTGGGCGCCGGCTGGGGTGGCGAGGCATTCGGAAAGCAGCTCGCCGCGATGGTCATCGAAGGCAACTGGATCGGCGGAGCCATGAGCAACGACTTCCCCGACGTCAACTACCTCGTGGCCGAGCTTCCCGCGGGTCCGGCGGGCCCCGGCACGCTGCAGTTCACGAACTGCTGGGGAATGGCCGCAGACAGCCCCAACCAGGAGGCCGCGCTCGACCTCGTGGAGTACCTGACGACGGCGGAGCAGCAGCTCGCGTTCTCCGAGGCCTTCGGCCCCATGCCGTCGGTCGCGTCCGCCGCTGACGCGTGGACCGAGGCGAACCCCGACCTGGCCGCCTTCCTCAACGGAGCCGAGTACGCCCAGTTCCCGCCGAACGCCGACGGAGCCAGCGACGTCATCGCCGACTTCAACGCCCAGCTCGAAGGACTCAAGACCGGCGACCCCGCCGGCATCCTGCAGTCCGTCCAGGCCAACCTCGAGGCCGTGGTCGGCTGACCATGACCGCTCAGGTCACCACCCCCCGCGCCGGATCCCGCTCGTCCGGGATCCGGCGCGGGGAGGCCGCCGCCGGATGGATCTTCACGGCTCCCGTGATCGTCATCCTCGGCGTGTTCCTCTTCGTCCCGGTGCTGATGGCACTGTGGGTGAGCTTCTCCGACTGGAGCGGCCGCGGAAGCCCCCTCTCCGGCAACGTCGGCTTCGTCGGCCTCGACAACTACGCCGCCGTGACCAGCGGAGGCGGGCTCGCCGAGCGCGACTTCGGCATCGCGCTGCGCAACAACGCGTGGTACGTGGCGCTGGTCGTGCCCCTCCAGACGATCCTCTCCCTGTTCCTCGCCGTCCTCGTGAGCCGCGCGATCCTGCGCGGTCGTGGATTCTTCCGCACGGCCTTCTACTTCCCGTCGATGACGAGCTCCGTGGCGATCACGGTGCTGTGGCTGTTCCTGTTCTCCACCACCGGTGTCGTGAACGAAGTGCTGTCGTGGATCGGCATCGCGGGGCCCAACTGGTTCAGCGACCCCCGCGGCATCGTGCACGTCGCACTCGGCGCGGTCGGCGTCCAGACGGGTCCGGAGTTCCTGACCTCCGGGCAGTTCCTGGGCATCAGCTGGTGGGAGTGGATCGCGGGGCCCTCGGTGGCGATGAGCGCCTTCATCCTGATGGCCGTCTTCACCACGAGCGGCACCTTCATGCTGCTCTTCGTCGCCGCCCTGCAGAACATCGGGAGCGAGCTCGGCGAGGCGGGCATGATGGACGGCGCCAGCGGATGGCAGCGATTCCGCCTGATCACGCTGCCGCAGCTGCGTCCGACGCTGTTCACGGTGCTGACCCTCGGGCTGATCGGATGCTGGCAGGTCTTCGACCAGATCTACACCGGCACGCAGGGCGGCCCGGCCAAGACGACGCTGACCCCGGCCTACCTGTCGTACGACTCGGCCTTCATCGGCCAGGACTGGGGCGAGGGCGCAGCGATCGCGTTCATCCTCTTCCTCATCATCATCGCCTTCACGGTGCTGCAGCGCTGGGTGCTGCGCGAACGCCCCGTGTCCAAGCGACGAGCACGGCAGTACCAGCCCAAGGGGACGCGCTCATGACCTCCACCGCCACCGCCGAGGCCGAGGTGCTCATCCAGGCCGCGCCCGCGCGCCCTCCCCGGCGCCGCTTCTCACGGTCCTCGATCGCCGGGCAGGTCGCGCTGTACGCGATGCTCGCCGTCCTCGCGCTGATCTACATCTACCCGTTCCTCGTGCAGGTCGCGACCTCGTTCAAGACCGACGTGGAGGCGGCATCCGATCCCATCGGGCTGATCCCCAACGTCTGGTCGCTGGCCGCCTACGAGCTGCTGTTCACGCGGAGCGATTTCCCGCTGTGGTTCGCCAACTCGGCGATCGTGACCATCGCGGTCACCCTCGGTCGGGTGTTCTTCGTGTCCTTGGCGGGGTACGCCCTCGCGCGGCTGCAGTTCCGCGGCCGCGGTGTGATCTTCGCGCTCGTCGTGGCGGTCATGGCGGTTCCGGGCGTCGTGCTGCTGATCCCGAAGTTCCTCGTGCTGAACCAGATCGGACTGTACGACTCGTACGCGGGGATGATCCTGCCTCTGCTCGTCGACGCCGCGGGGGTCTTCATCATGAAGAACTTCTTCGAGTCGATCCCGCCCTCGGTCGAGGAGCAGGCGCGTATCGACGGGGCAGGGCCCTTCCGCGTGTTCTGGTCGATCGTGCTGCCGATGGCCCGGCCCGCGCTCATCACGATCATCATCCTGTCGTTCCAGGGATCGTGGAACGAGCTCAGCCACTTCATCGTCGCGACCCAGTCGCCCGAGCTCACGACCCTCACGAAGGGCGTCGCATCGCTCGCGTCCGGTCAGCTGAGCCAGGGCAGCCAGTATCCGATCAAGCTCGCCGCCGCGGCGATCATGACCATCCCGGTCGCGATCGTGTTCTTCGTCTTCCAGAAGCGCATCATGAACACCACCGAAGGAGCTGTCAAGGGATGACCACCTCGTCGACCGGAGCGCCCGCGTTCCAGCCACTGATCCACGACGGAGTGGTCGCGCTCCGCGCGCCGACGCAGGTGTGGTCCACGACCGACGGCGAGATGGGCGCGCACCCCATCGACGGGATCTACCACGGCGATGTGCGCCACATCCGCGGCCTCCTACTGCGGTGCGACGCGGCGGAGGCGGAGTGGATCTCGGTGGCCCCGCGGGGTGCGTCGCGCGTGGTGTTCGGGGGTCTGCTGCGTGCACTCGACGACCCCTCCCCCGATCCGAAGGTGCGGATCGTCCGGGATCGGCACGTCGAGGATGCCGTCGTGCGCGACACGATGACCGTGGTGTCGAACGTCGATCACGACGTGGAGGCGACGCTGAGCGTGCGGTTCGTGCCCGACTTCTCCCCCCTCCAGGAGATCAAGGCGGGCCAGCCGAACGCCCACGCGTGGAGCGCGTCCACCGAGACCGAGTCGGCGACCGTCACGTCGGAGCGGCGGTCCTTCACGCTCACGGCGCCGGGCGCCACCGTCGTGGCCGACGACGACGGCGTGAGCCTCGAGTGGCGCGTGCGGGTCGCACCGCGCACGTCGGTCGAGCTCTCCTGGACGGCGCTCCTGCACGATCCCGACCTCGTCGTGCGCGGTGCGACGGGAGCGACCGGTTGGGTCGTGCCCGAGATCGACGGCGACCCGCGCCTGCAACGGTGGCTGGATGCCGCGCTCGGCGACCTCGACGCGCTCCGACTCGCGCTCCCCGACCGCCCGGACGAGGAGTTCTTCGCCGCCGGCGCCCCGTGGTTCCTCACGCTGTTCGGCCGCGATTCGCTGTGGGCTGCCCGGCTCGCCCTGCCGATCGACCACCGGATGGCGGCATCCACCCTGCGCGTCCTCGCGCGCCTGCAGGGCGAGCGCACCGACGCGGACTCCGCGGAGCAGCCGGGGAAGATCCTCCACGAGCTGCGCGGCGAGCCGCTGGCGATGCCCGGCGAGGGGATCGTGCTCCCGCCGGTCTACTACGGCACGGTCGACGCCACCGCCCTGTGGGTGTGCCTCCTGGCCGACGCGTGGCGTGCCGGGATGCCCGAAGCCGAGGTGCGCGACCTTCTCCCGGCGCTCCGGGCCGCCCTGGACTGGCTGCTGCACGACGGCGACAACGACGGCGACGGCTTCCTCGACTACATCGACGAGACCGGCCATGGCCTGGCGAACCAGGGCTGGAAGGACTCGGGCGATTCGATCCAGTGGCGCTCCGGCGAGCTCGCCGAGGGCCCGATCGCGCTGTGCGAAGTGCAGGGCTACGCCTACGAGGCCGCACGGGCGGGCGCAGACCTGCTCGACCACTTCGGCGAGCCCGGGAGCGAGACGCTCCGGGAGTGGGCCGCCGAGCTGAAGGAGCGGTTCGCCGCATCGTATTGGGTGACGACACCGGAGGGCCGCTACCCCGCGATCGCCCTGGACGCGCACAAGCAGCCGGTCGACACCCTCACGAGCAACATCGGCCATCTCCTGGGCACCGGCATCCTCGAGCCCGACGAGGAGGCGGCCGTGGCAGCCCTGCTCACCCGACCGTCGATGCTGTCGGGCTACGGGGTGCGAACGATGTCGACCGAGGCGGGCGGCTACTGGCCGCTGAGCTACCACGGCGGAAGCGTCTGGACCCACGACTCGGCGATCATCGCGCGCGGGATGGCCCTGGCGGGCCTCACGGAGGCGGCGGATGCCGTGATCGACGGCCTTCTGGCGGCCGCCGAGGGCTTCGGATTCCGCGTGCCCGAGCTGCACTCGGGCGACTCCGCCGCCGAGACGTCGCGCCCGGTGCCCTACCCGGCGGCGTGCCGGCCGCAGGCGTGGTCGGCGGCGGCGGCGGTGACGGCCGCGACCATCCGCGGGCGGTTCAGTCGACCCTGACGACGCGTCCGCCGGTGAGGACGACGAGCTCGTCGTACGTCAGAGGGAAGACGGTGTGCGGCGTGCCGCCGGCCGCCCAGATCTCCGGGTGGTCGGCGAGCGCCTCGTCGATGATCGTCGTGAGGGGCGCGGGATGCCCGACGGGGGCGACCCCGCCGATGGCCTGACCCGTCGCCTCGCGCACCTGCTCCGGCGTCGCCCGGACGATCTCGGCGCGCCCGAGACGCTCGGCGAGCGCCGCGGTGTCGACGCGATGCGATCCGCTCGTCATGACGAGGATCGGCTCGCCGTCGGACCAGAACACGAGACTGTTCGCGATCGCCCCGACCTCGACGCCGAGGGCCGCGGCCGCGAGCACCGCGGTCGACGCGGCATCCGGGAGCACCACGATCTCCCCCGGGATGCCGGCGGCGCGAAGGGCGTCGTGGACGAGACGGCTGCGGGGCGAGAGGTGCGCGGTCACCCGGTCAGCTTAGGGCGACGACGGGCGGGCGGAGGCGAAGGGTCGCCTCACCTGCATGGCGGTGCCGCGGGATCTGGTCGAGACTCAGGGCATGAGCCGACTGTGGCGGATCCTCTCGCGGTACCCGGTGATCACCGTCACGGTCCTCGTGGGCATCGCGGTGCTCGCTCTCGATCTCGCCGGCCTCGATCAGACGAGCAGGTGGATCGCGACGGTCTACGTCTCGATCGTCATCCTGTGGACCCTGATCGGCATGATCCGCGACGTGCTGCGCGGCCATGTCGGACTCGACGTCCTGGCGGTCGTGGCGATGGTGGCCACGCTCGCCGTGGGCGAGTACGTCGCCTCGCTCATCATCGTCCTCATGCTCTCCGGCGGTGAGGCGCTCGAAGACTACGCCGGCCGCCGCGCCAAGCGCGAGCTGACCGCCCTGCTCGACCGGGCTCCGCAGCTCGCGCACGTCATCGTGCATCCGTCGGAGGCGACGGCGGACGACGTGCAGGATGTCGCGGCCGACGACGTGGAGGTCGGCAACGTCCTGCTCGTGCGGCCGGCGGAGGTCGTGCCGGTCGACGGCGTCCTGCTCACCGAGTCGGGGTCCTTCGACGAGTCCTCGATCACGGGCGAGAGCCTCCCGGTCACCCGCGAAGCCGGCGACGAAGTGCTGTCGGGCTCGGTGAACGGCTCGCGCGCCGTTCGCATCCGCGCGACCCGGCGCAGCGCCGACAGCCAGTACCAGCAGATCGTCGCCCTCGTCCGCGAAGCGGAGGGGTCGCGGGCCCCCGTCGTTCGCCTGGCCGACCGGTTCGCGATCCCCTTCACCGCCGTCTCGCTCGTCATCGCCGGCGCCGCCTGGGGCCTCTCGGGCGACCCGGCGCGCTTCGCGGAGGTGCTCGTGCTCGCCACGCCCTGCCCCCTCCTGATCGCGGCACCCGTCGCCTTCCTCGGCGGTCTGTCGCGGGCAGCGAAGGCCGGGGTGATCCTCAAGGGCGGCGCGGTCGTCGAACAGCTCGCCCGCATCCGCTCGGCCGCGTTCGACAAGACGGGCACGCTGACGCAGGGGCGCCCCGAGCTCGTGGCCGTGCACGCGGCACCCGGCTTCGACGCCGACGAGGTGCTCGCTCTGGCAGCCTCGGCCGAGCAGTACTCGAGCCACGTGCTGGCCGACGGCATCCGCCGCGCCGCCGCCGACCGCGGTCTTGCGCTGCACGGTGCGGCCGAGGCGCGGGAGATCGCGACCAACGGCGTCACGGCCCTCATCGAAGGGCGCGAGGTCGTGGTGGGCAAGCCGGCCTACATCGCCTCGCTCGCCCCCGACACCGAGCGCGCCGAGCTCTCCGCGGGCCAGGCTGCGGCGTACGTCGCGGTCGACGGCCGATTCGCGGGAACCATCGTCCTGGCCGACGACCCCCGGGACGAGGCACCCGGCGTCGTGGCGTGGCTGCGCGCCAACGGCATCGAGCGCATCGTCATGCTCACCGGCGACGCGCGCCCGACGGCCGAGGCCGTAGCCGCCGAGGTCGGCATCACCGACGTGCACGCCGAGCTGCTCCCCGCCGAGAAGGTGCATCTCGCCGGCGCGCTGCGGCCACGCCCCGTGCTGATGGTCGGCGACGGCGTGAACGACGCTCCCGTGCTCGCCGCTGCCGACGTCGGCATCGCCATGGGCGCGAAAGGATCCACTGCGGCGGGCGACGCCGCCGACGTCGTGATCCTCAAGGACTCGCTCGCCAAGGTCGTGGAGGCGATCGCGATCGGTCGGCACACGCTCCGCGTCGCGTACACCGCCATCTGGATCGGCATCGTCCTCAGCATCGCGCTCATGCTCATCGCGACCACCGGGGTCATCCCCGCCGTCGTCGGCGCTCTCGTGCAGGAGGTCGTCGACCTCGCCACGATCCTCTACGCGCTGAGGGCCCTCACCGGGCCCCCGGTCGTGCTCGACACCGGCTCCGCCACGCAGAACGCCGCAGTTCCTCCCGCGGAAGCCCTCGCATCCTGAGCATTGTGCTGAGTGATCGAAGGACAGGTTGATCACTCCGCCCGGAGATGGTGCAATGAGACCGGATGCCTCAACGCCGAGGCATCCGGAGCGCACAGCCCACGAGGCCAGCCGGAAGAGGATCGCGATGACCCACCACCTGCCCCTGCCCGAGTTCACGCACGAGCGTGTCGAGGTCGTCACCGGTCGCCGCAGCGGCCTGTTCATCGCCGTCGCGCTGCACTCCTCGGTGCTCGGCTCGGCCCTCGGCGGAGCCCGCCTGTGGACCTACCCGCACTGGAGCGACGGCCTCGGAGACGCCCTGCGCCTCTCGGCGGCCATGACGCTCAAGAACGCCGCAGCCGGACTCGACGCCGGCGGCGGCAAGTCGGTCATCGCGCTCGAGCCCGGCACCGTGCTCGATGCCGAGCGCCGTCGCGCCGCTTTCCTCGACCTCGGCGACGCCGTCGAGTCGCTCGCGGGTCTGTACCGTACGGCTGAGGACGTCGGATCGACGACCGACGACATGCTCGTCGTCAGCGAGCGCACCGATCACGTGGTGGGCCTCCCCGACGCGGTGGGCGGATCGGGCGAGCCCGCCGGTCCCACGAGCCTCGGCGTGTACGAATCGCTCCGCGCCACCCTCGAGCACATCTCGGGTTCGGCCGACGTCGCCGGGCGGCGCATCACGGTGTCGGGTCTCGGGCAGGTCGGCAGCCGTCTCGCGGTGCGCCTCGCGGCAGAGGGCGCCGTGCTCACCGTGACCGACGTCAATCCGGCCAAGCGCGATCTCGCCGTCGAGCTCGGCGCGCACTGGAGCATGCCCGGCGAAGAGCACCTCGTGCCCGCCGACGTCTTCGTGCCCGCCGGTATCGGCGGCCTCCTCACCGACGAGGTCATCGACGCCCTCGACGCGCGCGCGGTCTGCGGTCCCGCGAACAACCCGCTCGCCGCCCGCGAGGGCGCCGAGCGCCTGGCCGGTCGCGGCATCCTGTACGCGCCCGACTTCGTCGTGAACGCCGGCGGCGTGATCTACCTCGACCTGGAGGCCAAGCACATCGGCTCCCGCACCGAGATCATGGAGCGCGTCGCGGCGATCGGCGACACCGTGCGGCACATCTTCCGCGAGGCCGAGGAGCGCGGAGTCACGCCCCTGTCGGCCGCGGAGGGTCTCGCGGCGGAACGGCTCGCCACGGGAGGGCGCCGCGCCGTCCTCGCGCACTGAACCCGGTGGCATGATGGACCCCATCGTCGCGGCGACGCAGCCGCGACGGTGGACCGTCGAAGGAGACCCGTGTTCACCAGCCCTCAGCCCGACGTCGAGATCCCCGATGTCAGCGTCTACGACTTCCTGTTCGCGTCGCTCGACGACGACGATCTCGCCCGGATCGCGCTGATCGATCCGGCATCCGGAGCCGAGACCACCTACGGCCAGCTGCGGACGCAGATCGACGCGTTCGCCGGCGCCCTGGCGGCCCGGGGCGTGGGCACCGACACCGTCCTCGCGCTGCTCTGCCCCAACGTGCCCGCGTTCGCAACGGTGTTCCACGGAGCGCTGCGCGCCGGCGCCGCCGTCACGACGATCAACTCCCTCTACACCGCGGCCGAGATCGAGAAGCAGCTCCGCGACGCCGGGGCCACCTGGTTCGTCACCGTGAGTCCGCTGCTGGCCGCGGCGAGCGCCGCGGCGGACGCGGTCGGGATGCCGCGGGAGAACGTCATCGTGCTCGACGGCGCGGAGGGGCACCCGAGCCTGCGCGACCTGCTCGGTGAGCGGCATCCGGCGCCGGAGGTCGTGTTCGACCCCGCCACGCACGTCGCCGCGCTCCCCTACTCCTCCGGGACGACGGGCATCCCGAAGGGCGTGATGCTGAGCCACCGCAATCTCGTCGCCAACGTGCAGCAGTCGCGCGCGAACATCGACCTGCGCGACACCGACCGCGTGCTCGCGGTGCTGCCGTTCTTCCACATCTACGGCCTCACGGTGCTGCTCAACCTCGCCCTGAAGCAGCGGGCCAGCCTCGTGACGATGCCCAGGTTCGACCTGGTGGACTTCCTCACCCACATCCAGACGTTCGGCTGCACGTATCTCTACATCGCACCGCCGATCGCCGTCGCTCTGGCGAAGCATCCGATCGTCGACCAGTTCGACATCTCCACCGTCCACACCGTGTTCTCCGGCGCCGCGCCGCTCGACGGCGAGACGGCCGAGGCGGCCGGCCGCCGGCTCCACGCCCGCATGATGCAGGGATACGGCATGAGCGAACTGAGCCCCGTGTCGCACGCGATGCCGTACGACCGTGACGACGTGCCGGTGAGCTCGGTGGGGACGCTCCTGCCCAACCAGGTCTGCAAGCTCATCGACCTCGACACCGGCGAGGAGATCACCGAGATCGACGCCGACGGACGCACCCGGCCGGGTGAACTGTGGATCAAGGGCCCGAACGTGATGCTCGGGTACCTGGGCAAGCCGGAGGCGACGGCCGAGACGCTCGACGCCGAGGGTTTCCTGCACACCGGCGACGTGGCCACGTACGACGAACGCGGCTGGTTCACGATCGTCGACCGCGTCAAGGAGCTCATCAAGTACAAGGGCTACCAGATCGCGCCGGCCGAGCTCGAGGCGCTGCTGCTCGGGCATCCGAAGATCATGGACGCCGCCGTCGTCGGCGTGCTCGACGACGACAGGCAGGAGATCCCGAAGGCGTTCATCGTCGCCGCCCCCGACTCCGGGCTCGAGGCCGACGAGGTCATGGCGTACGTGGCCGAGAACCTCGCGCCGCACAAGAAGGTGCGCCGCGTCGAGTTCATCGATGCGATCCCCAAGTCCGCCTCGGGCAAGATCCTGCGCAAAGACCTCCGTGCGCGCGAAGGCGCGACGGCGTAGTCTCGACGCGGAAGACGGATGCCGCGTCCCCGCCGAAGCCGGGGGACGCGGCATCCGTGCGTCGACTAGGCGATCCCGGCGGCGTCTTCCGCCTCGGGCGCGGCCGGCACGACCGTGATGCCGTGGAGCACTTCGAGCGCAGCGTGAACCTCGTCGATGCGTCCTTCGGCGGCCAGCTCGCGGATGCGCACCGACGGGCCGTGCAGGATGACGCCGGCCAGGTGCCGGAGAGCGGCCTCGGTCTCCTCGCCCGCCCCGCGCGAGCGGGCACGGGCGATCTCGGCTTCGAGCACGGCGTGGGCCTCGGCCCGCAGCACGGTGATGGCCGGGGCCGCCGTGATGTCGGCGGCGAACTCGGCTGCGGCATCGCCCACGAGAGTGCGGGCGTGGTCGTGCGCGTCGAACTGCTCGAGGGGGGCGTGGAGCTTGATCGTCTCGAGATCGAGGAGCTCGACACCGGCGACGCCGGCGACATCCGGATCGACGTTCCGCGGCAGGCCGAGGTCGATCACCAGCAGCCGCCGGCCGGGCGTCAGGGCGTCGGCGTGCACGACGGCCTCGGTCGTGCACGTGATGACGACATCGGCGCGGGACGCGGCATCCGGGAAGGACTCCTCCACGAGGAGACCGTGCGAGGCCGCGAACGCCCCCGCCCGACCCGACGGCGAGAACACGCGGATGTCGGTGGCGCCGAGAGCCCGGACGGCTCCGACGGTCTTGCCCGCGTACCGGCCCGTTCCCACGACCAGGACCCGGGTCGTCGACCAGTCTGCCACCCGCGAGTCCGCCAGCTGGAGGGCGAGCCGCACGAGCGAGCGGTGCGCACCGCCGAGCGCGGTGCGGCCGCGCACGCCGCGGCTGGTGTGCGTCGCCTTCTGGAAGAGGCGCTCCAGGGCACGGCTCGTGGTGCCGCCGGCCCGTGCCGTGTCGAGCGCGCGCCCGACCTGGCCGGAGATCTCCTCCTCGCCCACGACGATCGACTCGAGACCGCTCGTCACGGCGAAGAGGTGGCTTGCGACGTCGTTGCCGCGGTGCACCGACACCGACGCGCGGAGGATGCCGGCATCCAGATCGCTCGCCTCCGCCAGTGCCTCCACGACGGACTCGAGCGCGACCGCCTCGCCTCCGGTGAGTGGCTCGTCGAAATCGAGATACGCCTCGAAACGGTTGCAGGTGGCGAGCACGACGGCTCCCGAGACGAAGAGCTCCTCGTCGACGAGGGCGCGCGTCGCAGCGGGGGCGCCGATCGACAGACGCTCCAGCACGTCGAACGACGCGTTGCGATGACTCGCACTGAGACACAGGAGCACGTGCCTAATCTTAACGCTGTGAACTCCCACTCGGCTCCGTCCCCGTCCGCAGACCGTCATACCGACTCCCGGCTCGTCCGTGCGTACCGCGCCGACAGGCCGGAGGTGACGCCGGTCTGGTTCATGCGGCAGGCGGGGCGATCCCTCCCCGAGTACCGGGAACTCCGGGTCGGCACAGACATGCTCGACGCCTGCCTCGACCCCGGGATGGCGAGCGAGATCACGCTGCAGCCCGTGCGCCGGCACGGCGTGGACGCCGCGATCTTCTTCAGCGACATCGTGATCCCGGTGCGGCTCGCAGGAGTCGACGTCACGATCGTCCCCGGTCGCGGTCCCGTGCTCGAGTCTCCGGTTCGGTCCGCGGCGGATGTCGCGGCGCTGCCTCCGCTCGACCCCGCCGCACTCCAGCCCATCCGCGACGCGGTCGCACTCACGGTCGCACAGCTCGGAGCGACCCCGCTCATCGGCTTCGCGGGCGCGCCCTACACGCTCGCCTCGTACCTCGTCGAAGGCGGTCCGTCACGCGAGCAGCTGCGCACGCGGGCCCTCATGAAATCCGACCCGGAGACGTGGAACGCCCTCCTCGCGTGGACGGCGACCATCACCGGCGCTTTCCTCGAGGCCCAGGTCGCCGCCGGGGCATCGGCGGCGCAGCTCTTCGACTCGTGGGCCGGATCGCTCAGCGTCGCCGATTACCGGAGCCACGTCCTCGCCCATTCGGCTGCGGCGATCGGTCCGGCGAAGGCGCTGGGCGTGCCGATCGTGCACTTCGGCGTGGGCACGGGCGAACTGCTCACGTCGATGCGCGAGATCGGCGCCGACGTGATGGGCGTCGACTGGCGGCTTCCGCTCGACGAGGCCTCGCGCCGGCTCGGCGGCGACATCCCCCTGCAGGGCAACATCGACCCGGCTCTCCTCGAGGCCCCCTGGCCGGTGCTCGAGGCCCACGTGCTCGATGTGCTCGACCGCGGCCGCGCCGCGCCGGCGCACGTGCTCAACCTCGGACACGGCGTGCCGCCCGAGACCGACCCCGGAGTGCTCACGCGCATCGTCGAGCTCGTGCATGCCCGCTCCTGACGTCGAGGTCGTGGGCGGCGGGGTTGCCGGCCTCGTCGTCGCGCGCCGCCTCGCGCTGGGCGGCGCCTCCGTCGTGCTGCACGAGTCGTCGCAGCAGCTCGGGGGCACCGTCGCCGCGCACACCGTCGGCGGGATAGAGCTGGATGCCGGCGCCGAGAGCTTCGCGGTGCGCGGCGGGTACGTCGCGGCGCTGCTCGCGGAGCTCGGGCTCGACGGCGACATCGTCCTGCCGCGGCCCGGGCCGGCGTGGCTGCAGCCGGCGGTCGGCCCGGCCGCACCCCTCCCCGCCACGAGCGTGCTCGGCATCCCCGGCGATCCGCTCGCTCCCGACGTCGCGGCAGTCATCGGCGCCCCGGCGGCGGCTCTGGCGGCCGAACTCGACCGCGCACCGCTCGGCGACGTGCCCGACGACCTCGCCGCGCTCGTGCGAGCCCGGATGGGAGAGGCCGTGCTCGCGGAGCTCGTCGCCCCCGTCGTCCGCGGCGTGCACTCCCGTCGCGCCGACGAGGTCGGGCTCGCTCTCGCGCATCCCCGGCTGCGCGAGGCCCTCGACGCCCACGGGTCGCTCGGCGCCGCCGTCCTCGCGCTGCGCGCCGCCGCGCCGGCCGGCTCCGCCGTCGCGGGTCTGCGTGGCGGCATCCATCGCCTTCCCGCGGCGCTGGGCGGCGATCTCGCGCGCCTCGGCGTCGACGTGCAACTCGGTTCGCACGTCGACGACGTCCGCGCGCTGCGCGGCACCGTGGTCGCGGCGGCACCCGGTGTCGCGGCACCGGCGCAACCGGGGCGCGACATCGTGCTCGTGACCCTCGTCGTCGAGCAGAGTGCGCTCGATTCCGCGCCGCGCGGCAGCGGACTTCTCGTCGCCGACGGCGCACCCGGCATCCGGGCGCGCGCACTCACGCACGCGACGGCGAAGTGGGCGTGGCTGCGGGAGGTCACGGGCGGACTCCACGTGCTGCGGCTGTCGTACGACGACGACCCCGGCGCGCACGTCGCGACGGCGCGGGCGGATGCCGCGGACCTCCTCGGCGTGGAGCTGCCGCGTGCGTCGGTGATCGACGCCGCTCGCGTCACGTGGACCCGGCCCGCCGCGGCATCCGGTGCCCCCGCCATGATCGTCGTCGGCGAGACCGTCGCAGGGTCGGGGCTCGCCGGCATCGTGGCGCACGCCGAGACGACCGCGGTCAACCTTCTCGCTTCCTGAAGCTTTTCCGGAACTGACCGGCCGATTAGCACGCCGTGCGATGTCGGGTGAGGATGGAGGCATGAGCACGATCCCGCAGTCCGCCCCCGCCGCATCCGAGAAGCTCGGGTACACCCTCTGGGCGGTGTTCCGTCGCGATCCCGCGAAGCCCGCGACGGGGATGGACCTGGCCGATGCCGCTCGGCAGGTCGAGGACTCCGGCGTCACGATCCGCGGCTGGTACGACGTCTCGGGCCTGCGCGCCGACGCCGACCTGATGGTGTGGCTCCACTCCGACCTCGACGCGGGCACCGGTCCGGAGGTGCTGCAGTCGGCTCTGCGCACCCTGCGGCGCGCGCAGCCCCTCGCCGATCTGCTCCCGGTATGGAACGCGATGGGCGTGCACCGCGAGGCGGAGTTCACGCGCAACCACTCCCCCGCGTTCCTGCGCGGACTTGCCCCCGCGGAGTGGATCACGGTGTACCCGTTCGTCCGCTCGTACGAGTGGTACGTGCTGCCCGACGACGAGCGGCGCACGATGCTCGCCGACCACGGCCGCAAGGGCTCCGAGTACCCGCAGGTGCTGAGCAACACCGTGGCCTCGTTCGCCCTCGGCGACTACGAGTGGATCCTGGCCCTCGAGGCACCCGAGCTCGTCGACCTCGTCGACCTCATGCGGCACCTGCGTCAGACCGAAGCGCGCCGGCACGTGCGCGAAGAGGTCCCGTTCTTCACCGGACGCCGCATCGGCCTCGACGAGATCTCCGAGGTGCTCGCGTGACGGCACTGCGCATCGGCACGCGCGGCAGCGCCCTCGCCCTGACGCAGACGGGCACGGTCGCCGACGCCCTGCGCGCGAAGACGGGCGCCGAGACCGAGCTCGTCACGATCACGACCGACGGCGACCGCAGCCGCGAACCCCTGTCGCGCGCAGGAGGCACGGGCCTGTTCACGGGGGCCCTCCGCGACGCGCTGCTCGCGGGCGAGTGCGACGTCATCGTGCACTCGTTCAAGGACCTGCCGACGGCCCCGCACCCCGACCTCGTCGTGGGCGCGGTTCCGAAGCGCGAAGACGCTCGAGACGCGCTCGTCGCCCGCGACGGCCTCACCCTAGAGACCCTGCCCGAAGGCGCCCGCGTGGGCACGGGCTCGCCGCGACGCGTCGCCCAGCTGAAGGCGCGACGACCCGATCTCGACGTCGTCGACATCCGCGGCAACGTCGACACCCGCCTGGGCTTCGTGGCGAACGGCGAGCTGGATGCCGTCGTCCTCGCCGCCGCCGGGCTCACCCGCCTCCACCGGCTCGACGCCGTCACCGAGTTCCTCGACCTCGTCCGCTGGCCCACCGCGCCCGGTCAGGGTGCGCTCGCGATCGAGGTGCGCCGCGGGGAGGAGCCCCGTGTGAAGGCGCTCGATCACCCGTCGAGCAGAGCCACGGCGGACGCCGAGCGCCACGTGCTCGCGCTCCTCGAGGCGGGCTGCTCCGCCCCCGTGGGCGCGCACGCGCTCATCGACGCCGAGCTCATCCTGCTCTCCGCCCGCGTCTACAGCGCCGACGGCACGCAGCGGCTGACGGCCGCGCACGGCGCCTACTGGCCCGACCGCGACGCTCCGCGGGAGATCGCCGAGCGCGCCGCGTCCGAGCTGCTCGCCGCCGGAGCCGCCGACCTGATGGGAGACCGTCCATGACCCTGCGTCCTCGTCGCCTGCGCGCGACGCCCGCGATGCGCCGCCTCGTGAGCGAGACCCTGCTGCACCCTGCCGACCTCGTGCTGCCGATGTTCGTGCGCGAGGGCGCCGGGGCGCCCGTGCCGATCTCGTCGATGCCCGGAGTCGTGCAGCACTCGCTCGATTCGCTGCGCGCCGCGCTCGTCGCCGCCGCCGAGGCGGGGGTCGGCGGCGTCATGCTGTTCGGCGTGCCCGAGCACAAAGACGCCATCGGCTCGGGCGCGACCGACCCCGACGGCATCCTGAACGTCGCGACGCGTGCCGCCGTGGAGGAGGTGGGCGGTGCGCTCGTCGTGCAGACCGACCTGTGCCTCGACGAGTTCACCGATCACGGGCACTGCGGCGTGCTCGACGCGGAGGGGCGCGTCGACAACGACGCGACGCTCGAGCGGTACCGCGACATGGCGCTGGCTCAGGCGTCGGCGGGCTCGGCGCTGCTCGGGCTCTCCGGCATGATGGACGGCCAGGTGGCGGCGGTCCGCGACGCGCTCGACACCGACGGCTTCGCCGGCAACCCGATCCTGGGTTACGCGGCGAAGTACGCTTCGGCCTTCTACGGCCCGTTCCGCGAAGCCGTGCAGTCGTCGCTCGTCGGCGACCGCCGCACGTACCAGCTCGACCCCGCCAATCGCCGCGAGGGTCTCCGCGAGATCGATCTCGATGTCGCCGAGGGAGCCGACATCGTCATGGTGAAGCCGGCGATGTCGTACCTCGACGTGCTGGCGGATGCCGCGGCGGCCTCGCCCGTCCCCGTCTGGGCGTACCAGGTGTCGGGCGAGTACGCGATGATCGAGGCGGCCGCCGCCCACGGATGGATCGACCGGCGCCGGGCCGTGGAGGAGTCGGTGCTGAGCATCCGGCGGGCGGGAGCGGATGCCGTGCTGACCTACTGGGCGACCGAGCTGGCGGGATGGCTGCGATGACCCCCACGAATGCCGAGGAGTTCGCCCGCGCGCGTGCGGCCATGCCGGGCGGCGTGAGTTCGCCCGTGCGCGCGTTCGGCTCGGTGCAGACCACGCCGCGCTTCTTCGTGTCGGCGGCGGGACCGTACGTGACCGACGTCGAGGGACGTGAGTACGTCGACCTCGTCGGGTCGTGGGGTCCGGCCATCCTCGGGCACGCGCATCCCGCCGTCGTCCAGGTGGTGCAGGATGCCGCGACGCGCGGCCTCGGGTTCGGGGCCTCGACGCCGGGTGAGACCCAGCTCGCCGAGCTCATCCGCGACCGCGTCGTCCGCGACGGCGTCGACGGACCGATCGAGAAGCTGCGGCTGGTCTCGACGGGCACCGAGGCGACCATGACGGCGATCCGCCTGGCGCGCGGCGCGACCGGACGCGACCTCGTCGTGAAGTTCGCCGGCCACTATCACGGCCACTCCGACGGCCTGCTCGCCGAAGCGGGGTCGGGCGTCGCGACCCTCGCCCTGCCGGGGTCGGCCGGCGTCCCCGCCGCGATCGCCGCACAGACCCTCGTGCTGCCGTACAACGACCTCGATGCGATCCGCGAGGTCTTCGCGGCCCGCGGCGACGAGATCGCCGCGGTCATCGTCGAGGCCTCCGCGGCCAACATGGGCGTCGTGCCGCCCGCGCCGGGCTTCAACTCCGCGCTCGCCGACATCGCGCACGCGCACGGCGCCCTGCTCATCGTCGACGAAGTGCTCACGGGCTTCCGCGTCGGATCCGCGGGCTGGTGGGGCATCGACCCCGTGCCGTTCGAGGCCGATCTCCTGACGTTCGGCAAAGTCGTCGGCGGGGGGCTGCCGCTGGCCGCTCTCGGCGGACGCTCCGAGATCATGGACCTCCTCGCGCCCCTCGGCCCGGTGTACCAGGCGGGCACGCTGAGCGGCAATCCGCTCGCCGTCGCCGCGGGCCTGGCGACCCTGCAGCACCTCGACGCGGAGGCGTACGCCCGCATCGACGCGGGCGCCGACACGATCGCGGACGCCGCGTCGTCCGCCCTCGCCGCGGAAGGCGTGACGCACGTCGTCCAGCGCGCCGGCAACCTGTTCTCGATCGTCTTCGCCGGCACCGCGCCCCGCGACTACGACGAGGTCAAGGCGCAGGACGCGTTCCGGTACCCGCCCTTCTTCCGCGCGATGCTCGAGGCGGGTGTCTCGCTGCCGCCGTCGGTGTTCGAGGCCTGGTTCGTCTCCTCATCCCACGACGACGCGGCGATCTCCCGCATCCTCGACGCGCTTCCCGCCGCCGCGCGCGCCGCAGCCTCCGCGACCGCCTGACCGGCCTGACCGGCCTGCTGACCGGCATTCGGCCTCACCGGCGTTCAGCGGGCTCGTCGACAATGTAGGAAGACTCGCCGGGCGCGGCATCCTGAGCTCGCTCAGACCACGGAAACTCCTACGGTTCTCGACACGAGTCGGCGGCCACCACGGTGGCCGCTGAGGAGTCCTCCTACGGCCGCGAGAACGGCAGACGGATTCCACATGACGTCTTCGCCGATCACGCGCAGTACGGCGTAGCCCCGTTCGGCGAGCGCCCGGTCGCGACGTCTGTCCTCCCGCTGTGCCTCCCATGTGGAGTGGTGCGCCCGGCTGTCGCACTCGATCACGAGCCAGCCATCGACCACGAAGTCGACACGGCCGACGCCTGGCACCGATACCTGGATCCTCGAAGCGGCATCCGAGCGACATCAATATCAGCCGGAGCAGCGACTCCGGGCCGGATTCGGCTCGCGGATCGATGAGCTTCCGCAGCATCCGGTACCGGCGGGGCAGTGCAGCGAACAGAGCGTCGAGGTCGTCGCTGTGCAGTACGCCGAGACGAAGTGCCGAGTCGATCGTGGCCACGGATGCGCGCGGCGTCTGACAGCGCACGGCCTGCACGAGCGCGTCGAAGGGCTCTACCGAGAGCGATCGAGGATGTGGGCTCCGGGACAGCTCGCGCCAATGGAGCGTGACAGGACGTCCGATCCGCCGGTGGCGCGGCGCATTCGCCGGGACGTGCACGTGGAGCGGACCTTCCTCCAGCACGAATACTCCGAGCCGGGCAAGCTCCGACAGGCACGTCAGCCGACCGCCGACGCGCCCCGCGGCCAGGCAACCCTCTGCCGTGTCGGCCGGCGCGAAGACGCCACCCCGCAACCGCATCAGGGCACCCGAATCGACGGCCGCTCGAATGCGGCGGTCTGTCCAGCCAGCGGCCAAGAGGTCGACGCGACGATGCAGGGCCGGCGTCGTTCGGAACGAGGTCATGCTGAAGTGTCCGAGCCCTCCGGCCGGACCTCCCGGCCGGGTCGGCAGATCCGGGGAACATCCCGACGGGGCGGTGGCTGTGGAGGAGGCCTCGGGCAGCTCGGACCGATCCGTGCCGCCGAAGACCGGCGATCTCGGCGGCGTGGTGGTGGGAGATCGTAGGAGAAACACGACGACGGGGGCCGTCGGCGGCGCAACAGCGGCTGTCTCCTACATCCTCGACATGCCTTCGCCGAGGTGCGGAGAGGCCACGGAGACGTCGCAGCCCGGGCACGTCCGGTGACGCAGAAAACCCCCGCCGAAGCGGGGGCTTTCTGGATTCCGGTGGACCTAAGGGGATTTGAACCCCTGACCTCCTCGATGCGAACGAGGCGCGCTACCAACTGCGCCATAGGCCCGTGAACCTCGTTCAGGTTATCACGGTCGCGGAGCCGGTTCGAATCGACGGAGGGCAGGATGGAGGCATGCTCCTCCCTCCCCGCATCACCGCGCTGCGCGGCATCCGGCTCGATGACACCCCCGGCCTGCACGACGTCCTGATCCACGATGACGGCCTGATCGGGTCGATCGAACCCGCATCCGACGCGCCGGTCGGGGCGACCGAGATCGACGGACGCGGGCTCCTCGCCCTCCCCGGACTGGTCAACGCCCACGCGCACGTCGACAAGTCGTGGTGGGGCCTTCCGTGGCAGTCCTACGGCGGCGAGGGCGGTACCGACGGGCGGATCCGGCACGAGCGGGCGCGCCGCGACGAGCTCGGCATCCCGGGCGTCGAGGTCACCCGCCGGGTGCTGGCCGAACTCGTGCGGCACGGCACCACGGGCCTGCGCACCCACGTCGACGTCGACCTCGGCATCGGCCTGCGCGGCATCGACGTCGTGCGCGAAGCGCTCGCCGACTACGGGGATGCCCTCACCAGCGAGATCGTCGCGTTCCCTCAGGACGGCGTCCTGCGCCGGCCGGGGACGATCGAGCTGCTCGCGGAGGCGGCGGCAGCGGGTGTCGAGCACATCGGAGGACTCGACCCGGCCGGGATCGACCGCGATCCGGTCGGACAGCTCGATGCGATCATGGCCATCGCCGCCGATCACGGCACCGGCATCGACATCCACCTGCACGACGGCGGCGAGCTCGGGACTTTCCAGTTCGACCTCATCCTCGATCGCACCGAATCCCTGGGCCTGCAGGGCCGGGTCACCATCGCGCACGGCTTCGCGATCGCGCAGACGGATGCCGCGCGCCGCCGGGATCTGCTGCAGCGGATGGCCGGGCTCGACGTGAGCATGACGACCGTGGCGCCGCTGCGGCTGCCCCAGCTGCCGCTGCACGAGTTCGATGCGGCCGGTGTGCGGTTCGCGTTCGGCACTGACGGCATCCGGGATCTGTGGAGCCCCTACGGCACCGGAGACCTCCTCGGGATCGCCTGGCAGTATGCGCGCTCCGCGGGCCTCGTCCGTGACGAGGACCTCCGCCGGGTCGTCGCGCTGGCGGGCGCGGCCGCCTCGCCGTTCGTCGGTGCGGAGACAGCAGGCCTGGCCGCCGGCGAGCGGGCCGACATCGTGCTGATCGACGCGGAGAACGCGATGGATGCCCTCGTGCGGACTCCCCCGCGCGAGGTCGTGATCGGCGGCGGACACCCCGTGCACCGGGCCTGACCTGCGCGTCGCGCCGAGGCCGGAGTGCGGCTACTGGCCGGAGGCGCGCCGTTCGAGCAGCTGGCGCACATGCGCCTCGATCGCGTCGTCGTCGACGGGTCCGCGGCGGGCGAACTCGGCGGCTGCCGCCTCGTCGCGGGCACGGCGAGCGGCGACGATGGAGGGCGGACGCTGGGCCTCCACGCGCTCGCGCAGAGCCTCCTCGCGGGCGGCCTGCCGCAGCGCGTCACGAGCTTCTGCGGCGTCGAGCACCGCTGCGGCGCGCGAACCGGCCGACGCCGTGAGCGGTCGGGGAAGCGATCGGGGCTGCCAGTCGCGGCGATCCGACGGAAGGGCGACGTCCTGCAGGGGCGCTTCGGCGTGCACAGCGACCGCGGTGCGGGCGTCCTGAACGGCGACGGGACGTCCCACTCGGGACATGCGGTGCAGCAGGAGACCGCTCACCGCGGCGAGTCCGGCGCCCACCCACAGCACGGCCTGCGCTCCCGACTGCGCGACGATCGCGATGCCGACGCCGATCACGACGAGGGAGGCGAGGGCCAGCGAGGTCGTGAGCAGGCGAGCACGACGCCGCGCACGCGCGCGACGGGCGGCGGGAAGGGCACGGGCCGAGGCGAGCTCGCGCCGGGCATCTTCGATCCGGGCGGCTTCACGCTCGCGTGCTGCGCGGAGCTCGAGCTCTTCGTGGGCGTTCTGAGCACGCCGTGCGAGCTCTTCGCGCTCGGCGAGCGAGCGACGGGCGATGTCGTCGCGCTCCGCCTGGGCGCGGCGTTCGATCTCGTCGCGCTCGGCCTGGGCGCGGCGGGCGAGCTTCTGCTGCGTGTACGCGGTGCGCGTGTTCAGCTCGATGCGCAGCTCCTCGGGTGTCTCACTCGTCTCGGCGAGGATGCGCAGGGCCTGGTTGAGCCGCACGGCATTGCGCTCCGACGCGTCGTAGCGATGACGGCTCGCCCACGACGGAAGCAGATAGACCAGCCAGAGGAGTACGCAGACGAGGACGATCACCCCGCCACCCAGCACCTGCCCACCCATGTCGTAAACGGTAGGCGACGGCGGAGCACACGCCGCCCCATCCGTGCGCGTGTCGCACTCTCGACATTTACTCGAAGGTTAAGCCCGGCCTCCGACATCCGTCGCGGCGCCCTCGCGGACCAGCAGCGTGGGCCAGCGCCACCCCGATCAGGCGTGGGAGCGGTCGGCGGGCGGGATGCTCGCGGCATCCTGCGGCGCTCGACCCTGCACCCAGCGCTGGAGCACGCCCTCGGGCACCTCTTCGCGCACGAGAGCGAAGGCGTAGTGATCGCGCCAGTCGCCGTCGATGTGGATGTACCGCCGACGCAGGCCCTCGTAGCGGAATCCGAGCTTCTCCACGATGCGCAGACTCGCGAGGTTCTCGGGACGGATGCAGATCTCCATCCGGTGCAGCCGCAGCTCGGTGAAGCAGATGTCGGTGGCCATCGCGACCGCGGTGGGGGTGATGTCGCGCCCCGCGTACCGCTGACTCACCCAGTAGCCGATGGTCGCCGAGGCGAGCGAACCGCGTGCGACGCCCCACACGTTGAGCTGCCCCGTCACCTCGCCGTCGTACTCCATGACGAAGGGGATGCCGCCGCCGTCGCGATACTGCTGCAGGAGGCGTCGGATGCCGAGTCGCATGTCGAACGACACCGGGCCGTCGGGGCTCGTGGCCTCCCACGGACGCAGCCACGCGCGGTTGCTCAGCAGCTCCTGCTGCAGAACGCGCGCGTCGCGGGGCTTGACGAGCCGGATCGACACGGGACCGTGCCGGCGAGGTGCGATCGGGTCCATCCCACCCCTTTCGTCCTAGAGGGTCGCCGCGAACTCCTTGAACCAGGGGCGCAGCTCCGGACCGAGGTCGTCGCGGTCCGACGCGAGCTGCACGATGGCCTTGATGTAATCCACTCTATCGCCGGTGTCGTAGCGACGACCCCGGAAGACGACTCCGTACACGCCGGGGCCTTCGGGATCGGCCGCCAGCACCTGCAGGGCGTCGGTGAGCTGGATCTCGCCGCCCTTGCCGGGCTCGGTGTGCTCGAGCACATCGAAGATCTCGGGCCCGAGGACGTAGCGCCCGATGATGGCGAGGTTGGACGGTGCGTCTTCCTTGGCGGGCTTCTCGACGAGCCCGGTGACGCGCACGACGTCGTCGGTTCCGGTCTCCTCGACGGCGGCTGCTCCGTACATGTGGATGTGGTCGGGGTCGACCTCCATGAGGGCGATGATCGCCGCTCCCGTGCGCTCGTGCTCGGCCATCATCGTGGTCAGCAGCTCATCGCGCTCGTCGATCAGGTCGTCTCCGAGGAGCACCGCGAACGGCGAGTCGCCCACGTGCGCGCGGGCCCGCAGCACAGCGTGGCCGAGGCCCTTGGGCTCGCCCTGACGCACGAAGTGGATGTCGGCGAGGTCGCTCGATTCGAGCACGCGCAGCAGGCGGGCGTCGTCGCCCTTCTCGCGGAGTTTGACCTCGAGCTCGGGCACGGAGTCGAAGTGGTTCGAGATCGCGTTCTTGTTGCGCCCGATGATGACCAGGATGTCGTCGATGCCGGCGTTGGCCGCTTCTTCGACGACGTACTGGATCGCCGGCTTGTCGACGACCGGGAGCATCTCCTTCGGCATGGCCTTCGTCGCGGGCAGGAATCGGGTACCGAGTCCGGCGGCGGGGATGACGGCCTTGAAGCGCTTGGTGGGCATGGGGCGAGTCTATCCAGTCGCTGTCCCGGCTGCGGAAACGGCGCCCGACGGCGGCGCCTAGAATCAAGGGCATGCCCGACGCGATCGCCAGCGCCAAGCGCGCACTGCGCGCGGATCTGCGCGAGCGCCGTCAGCTCCTCTCCGACAGTGCGCGGGATGCCGCGGCGCTCGGGGTCCAGCAGCAGCTCGACGCCCTGGTCGACCGACTCGGGGCGCGCTCCGTGTCGTGCTTCCTGTCCACGACCACCGAGCCCGGCACTCGAGGATTCGTCCGGGCGGCCGTGGCGCGCGGCATCCGCGTCCTCCTGCCCATCACGCGCGCGGACGGCCTGCTGGACTGGTCTCCCGCGTCGCTGGAGGGCGAGATCACGGAGGGCCTGCTCGGGATGCCGGAGCCCGTCGGAGAGCTCCTGGGCCCCATCGCCGTAGGCGACGTCGACCTCATGATCATCCCCGCGGCAGCCGTCGATTCGATCGGGATGCGGCTGGGATGGGGCCGCGGCTACTTCGACAAGACCATCGGCTCGATGGAGCGCTGCCCGCCCGTGTACGCCGTCGTGTTCGACTCCGAGATCCTCGACGAGGTTCCCTCCGATGTGCGCGACGAGCGCGTCAGCGGAGTCGTCACCCCGACCCGCACCCTCGCCTTCCCCGCCTCGCGGCGCTGATCCCACCACAGGAAGCTCATGCCCACCTACGCCTACGCCTGCAAGCAGTGCGGACACCGCTTCGACGCGGTGCAGTCCTTCGCCGATCCGACGCTGACCGAATGCCCCGAATGCGGCGGCGCGCTGCGCAAGGAGTACGGCTCGATCGGCGTGACGTTCAACGGATCGGGCTTCTACCGCACCGACTCCCGCGCGGCGGCGGGCTCGACCGCCGGCTCCGGCTCGTCGACCGGCGGCTCGTCGACAGGCGGCTCGTCGGGTGGCGACTCCTCCTCATCTTCGGCATCATCGAAGTCTGAAGCGAAGGCTTCTCCCGCGTCGTCGGGTTCATAGGCCGTCCAGGCCGGAGATTTCAAGGGGGCAGCTCGTGATCCAGGGCTTCAAAGACTTCATCATGCGGGGCAACGTCATCGACCTCGCGGTCGCTGTCGTCATCGGCGCGGCGTTCACCGCACTCGTCAACGCCGTCGTGGCCAGCATCATCGAGCCGATCATCAAGCTCGTGTGGCAGGCCGACGAAAGCGGCAACGTCGGACCGACGGTCAACGGAATCTGGGGACCGGTCACGTTCCCCATCGGCGGCCTCCTGAACGCGGTCATCAGCTTCCTCGCGGTCGCGGTCGTCGTCTACTTCGTCTTCGTCCTCCCGATGAACCACTTCAAGGAGCGCGCTGCGGCCAAGGCCGGCGTCTCGGAGGACGAGGGCGCGAAGGCGCCGACCGAGCAGGAGCTGCTCACGCAGATCCGCGATCTGCTCGAGAAGCAGACCGGCTCCTCGGTCAGCACCACGCCGCCCGCTCCCTGAGTCCTGGGCCGCAGCGGCGCAGCATCCGGTCGCCATGACGGCTCGCAACTCCTCAACGACGGTGTCGTGACGGCGTGTCTCGTCCGGACGCGCCCGGGATGTCGAGATCTTGAGGAGTTGCGAACACGAACGTCTTCCGCGCCGTAGTCAGTAGTGCGGCGGGACGTCCCGTCGCAGCTGCTCGTCGTTCGGACCGGCAGTCCCGGATGCCGTGGGAGCCGCGGCATCCGGCACGTCGTCACCGTCCGCGAAATCGGTGATCGTGCCCTCCACCGGGGTCAGCTTCGCCCGCCGTGCACCGCGAACGCGCTCGATGCGCTGACGCGGGACGGCCGGGGGCTCGGTGTCGTCACTCGCCGGCATCGATGGGCTTGGTCTCCGTGTCGACGGTCGGCGTGTCCTCCGACAGGCCGAGCATGGCGGCGATGCGTCTCGCGACGGCAGCCGGATCGCTGTAGAGATCGAACGAGTGCACGCGCACGTAGTGCCAGCCGAGGCGGCGGAGGATCTGAGGGCGCAGCCGCAGCGATTCGCGCAGCGAGTCACCCGTCGTCTCCGGGTCGCTCTCGACGACGACGGCCTTCCCGCCGTGCTGGGCGACGAGCGGAAGGAGTCCTCGGTAGTCCACGTCGACCGCGATCCCGAGGCGCCGCAGCTCGCGGGCGAGGATGAGCGTGAGCGGGTCGGCGAGGTCTTCGAGGCGGGCCTCGCGGGCTCGAGCGGCGAGCCCCCCCAGGATGCCCATGAGCGTCGCGGCCCCGTGCTCGAGGCGTCCTTCGTCGAAGGCCGACGGCCGGATCGACGACACGATGACCATCGAGCGACGCGCGCGCGTCATCCCGACGGTGAGCAGGCGTTCGCCGTCGGGGGTCGACAGGTCTCCGAAGTCGCTCAGCACCCGACCGTGCTTGGTGAGGCCGAAGCCGAGGGAGAAGATCACGCGGTCGCGACTCTCGGCCACGGACTCTTCGAGGGTCAGCACGGCGAGCGGCTCGGCGGTGTCGCGCGAGACGAAGTCGGCCACGTCCGAGCGCCCGGCGAAGGCGGCCTCGACGGCACCGCGGATGCGCTCCGCGTGCTTCGAGCTCGCGGTGACCACCATGAGCGATTCGGAGCCGCGGTTGACGGCGTGCTCCACGACGAGCGTCACGACACGGGCGACCTCGGCATCCGGGCTCTCGACCGCTCCCGTGATGGGGTCGGGCGCACCCATGCCGCCTTCGACGTAGTCGACGCTGAGGCTGCCGCGTCCGAGGTACGAGCCGGCCCACGGCAGCGACACGATCTCGCCGCCGTAGAACGCGTCGTTGACGAGTTCGGCGAGGTCTTCTCCGCCCGCGCGGTAGCTGCGCGTCAGGGTCGCCACCGGCACGATCTCGGCGAGGCGCTCGAACACGCTCACATCGTCGAAGGGCAGGGCCTCGGGGTCGTCGACCGTGCCGGGCGCGGGGGCCGGGCCGCTCGCGACGCGGAACGGCGTCGGACGCTGGGTGACCGGGTCGCCGAAGACGACGACCTGACGTGCGCGGCGGAGCGCGGGGGCGGCTTCGGCGAGGCAGAGGGCGGCGGCGTCGGCGATCAGCACGACGTCGAACTCGAGGTCGTCGGGGATCTCGGGCACGTCGTACGGCGACGCGATCCACACCGGAGCGATAACGCGCATGACCCGCGGGGCCACGGCGTGCATCTCGGAGGCCGTCGCACCGCCGCGCTTGATCGCCTGCTTCAGCGCCGTCGCCTCGGCCGGTTCGTCGACGATCGCGATGCGCCACTGGGTGGCCAGCTGCGAGGCGAGCAGGGGCCCGGATGCCGCGGCGTGCGCCTGATCGACGAGGCGGTAGTCGCGCTCGAGCCGGTCGACGACGGAGGTGTTCGCGCCGAGGAGCGCGCGGTCGCTGCGCAGCAGGTGCTCGAGCGCCGATTGCCACCAGGCGTACTCGAGCTCGGCCCGCACCTCGTCTTCGGGCACGTGGCGCACGGAGAGCTCGGTGAGCAGGGGCTCGAGACCGAGGTCGGCGAGCTCCGCGCGCAGGGTCGCGCGCTCGACGAGGTTGTCGAACACGTCGGATTCGGCGGCCAGTCCCGCCAGGATGCGCACGAGGCGCGCGACGGGCTGCTGCGCGAGGCGCGACGTGCCCGACCGCGAGAGCACTCCGTCGAGAGCGGCCAGATCGGCGTCGACGCGCTGCCATGCGACGAGCACGTCGGCGAGCCCGGTCGGCACTTCAGGGGTGACGCCCTGCGCCGCGACCTTCTGCCACTCGGTGCGCTGGTGCTGGATGCGCACGAGCGCTTCGTGCATGTCGACGATGTGCACGCCCGGGCGCACATACTCCTTCGTGAGCCGCTTGAGCCTGCGCCGGTTGGCCCCGCTCATGTCGGGGGCGTCGCGCCGGCTGCCGTGGGCCTGGATGAGCTCGACCAGCGGCCGCTCGAACACGGTCGGGCTGAAGCGGTCGAGCGAATCGCGGATGCCCTGCAGCAGGCGCAGGTACTCCCCCAGCTGGGCGACCGTCGCGAACGGACGCATGCGCGTCTGGCCGATCAGCTCGTACCCGCGCTCGAGAAGTGCGGGGAGGTCGCGGCGGTGCAGCGACGAGGCGAGCGAGTGGGCGGCGCGGGCATCCTGCGTCGTGGCGAACGACACGCCGTACCAGGGCGAGTCGTCGGGGCCGAAGCGGAACTCGCCGAGGCGTGCCGCGGCGGTGAGCTTGTCGACGGCGGCGCTGCGGGCGCCGGCGAGGCGCTCGAGAGTGGGAAGGTCGAAGCGGGTCTGCGTCGCCGGGGCGCTCGCCCCGGTCAGGGTCGAGAGAGTCCGCAGGATGTCGAGGACCGAGACCCCGAGCCCCGGATGCTGCACCGTGACGGCGCCGCGGTAGTCGCGCAGGACGCCGCGCAGCCGCACGAGGGCGCCGTCGATATCGGACACCTTCGGCTTCTCGGCCTTCTCGTTGCGGCCGATCGCGCGGATGAGGTCGCGCTGCAGGTGCCGGGGCGACACGGCGAGGCCGCCGAGGCCGATGCCGTCGAGGCGATGACGGATGCCTTCGAGCGTCGAGCGGCGCGCGCTCACGACGAGCACCCGCTTGCCGTCGGCCACGAGCGAGCCGAGGGCATTGATGACCGTCTGCGTTCCGCCCGTGCCCGGGAGCGTGTGCACGGCGAGCGAGTGGCCGGCACCGATGCGGGCCAGCACGCCCTCCTGCTCGGCGTCGGCGTCGAGCAGCAGCGTGTCGGCGGCCGGCGAGCGCTCGTCGGGGTTGGTGCGCGCGGGCTCGTCGCGTCGGAGGGCGAGCGCTTCGCGGTCGTCGGGGTGCCCCGCCAGCGCGTTGAGCACGGGGTGGTCGAGGTCGGCGGCATCGCGGGCCATCCCTGCCCCGACATCGGCGAAGGTCGACACGACGAGGCGCGGGTGAACGGTGAACGTGTCGACGGATGCCGTGAGCGCCCGGAGCCGGTCGATCACGGGCTGCGGCTTGAACACCCCGCCGTCGTAGGCGAGGGCCGCCAGCTCCGCGCCGTCGAGCTCCACACCGAGGTGCGTGCGCAGCGCGCGGACGAGCTCGGGGTTGATCGTGAACGCACCGTGCAGCTTCACTTCGAAGTCGGCGTGGTGGCGACGGATCGCGAGAGGGCGCAGCAGCACGGGAGCCGTGCACGACAGCCCGCCGATGCTCCACGAGGCGAGTCCGACAGCGAGGAACACGGCCTCGATGCCCCGGGCCGTGCGCAGTTCGACGTTCTTCGCGGTGATGCGCTCGGCGGCGAGATGGGCGTTGCGCAGCGCGACTTCGTCGCGGAAGAGGTTGGAGAGGAGCGTCGAGCGCCCCGTGAGGAACTGCGGCAGACTGCCCGGGTGCGCCTTCGTGATCTCGATGCCGGCGTCGGCGGTGTCGTCGACGTGCAGGAGCGTCGAGCGGCCGCCGAGATCGGCGGAGAGCTGCCTCAGTCGGTCGCGCTCGGGCTCGGCGACGTGCACCACGGTCACCCCGGGGTCGGAGAGTCCGAGATCACCGGGGAGTACGGATGCCGCGGACCCGGCAACCTCGTCGCCGATCACGGCGCTGCCATCTGCTCGCCACACACGAGTCACCCTAAGCGCCGACCGCGCCGCTCCCCCGCATCCCGGCCGAGTTTCGCGGTATTGCCCGACACGCCGGGTGACCGGCCGTTCCTCCCCACCGCGCTCGCGGGGTCGGCTGTCCCCCGTTCCGGAGGTCTCCCCCGCGGACGGCGCGACACCCCACGAGGATGGATCGCATGACCTCCACCGCGTACCGCGTGCACCCGTCGCCCGTGGGCGACATCCTCATCGTCGCCACCGACGAGGGCATCGTGACCCTCCATCCGCTGCGCGCACCTCTGGGCGTCGAGATCGAACGCCTGGCGCTCGCGCTGCACGCCGTTCCCGAGCACGACGAGTCGGCGGGCGGCGACGTCGACGAACAGCTCGACGAGTACTTCGCCGGTGCGCGGCGCGGCTTCGACGTCGTCCTCGATTGGCGGCTGGTACGCGGATTCACGCGCGCGGCGCTCGAAGCCGTGCGCGACATCCCGTACGGCGAGACCGCGAGCTACGGCGAGGTGGCCATCGCGGCGGGGAGTCCCGGGGCGGCCCGCGCGGTGGGCACGGCCTGCGCCACCACACCGTTCTCCCTCGTCGTGCCTGTGCACCGCGTCGTCCGCTCCGACGGCTCCCTGGGCGAGTACGGCGGGCATCCCGAGATCAAGCGGCTCCTCGTCGACCTCGAGCAGTCGACCGAGGCCCGCGGCGCCGGCGAGTAGGCCGCCGGCACGCGAACGCGGCCCCGGGACGGGAGGTCTCCCTCCCCACCCGGGGCCGCGTGTATGTGCACCGGCCTAGTGTTCGACCGCCTTCTCGGCGCCGTATCCGGTCAGCGAGCGCACATCCATCTCCGCCGCCTTCTCCGGGCTCTCCTTCGCGCGAGAGGTCACCGAACCGAGCCACCCGAGGAAGAAGCCAAGCGGGATCGACACGATGCCCGGGTTGTTGAGCGGCCAGATCGCCACTCCGACGTTCTTGAACACGCTCGTCTCCGTGCCCCAGAACACGGGCGAGAGGATGATGAGGCCGACGGCGGCGATGAGACCGCCGTACATGCTCCACACCGCTCCGCGCGTGGTGAACCTCCGCCAGAACAGGGAATACAGGATCGTCGGAAGGTTCGCCGACGCCGCCACGGCGAACGCGAGCGCCACGAGGAACGCCACGTTCTGGCCCTGCACGCCGATGCCGCCGAGGATCGCGAGCACGCCGATCACGATGACGGTGCGGCGTGCGACCTTGACCTCGCCGTCCGGCGGGACGTTGCCCTTCTTGATGACGTTGGCGTAGATGTCGTGTGCGAACGACGCCGCCGCGGTGATCGCCAGACCCGCCACGACCGCGAGGATCGTCGCGAACGCGACGGCGGAGATGAGACCCATGAGCCACGGTCCGCCGAGCGCCTGCGCGAGCAGCGGTGCGGCGGAATTGACCCCGCCCGGTGCCGCCTTGATCGTCTCCGGCCCGACGAGCGCCCCGGCACCGTAGCCCAGGACGAGCGTCAGGAGGTAGAACAGGCCGATCAGCCAGATCGCCCACACGACCGAGCGACGCGCCTCCTTGGCCGTCGGAACGGTGTAGAAGCGCATGAGCACGTGCGGGAGTCCCGCGGTGCCGAGCACGAGGGCGATCGCGAGGGAGATGAAGTCCCACGGGTTCTTGCCGTACTGCAGCCCGGGCCCGAGGATCGCGTCCTTCGGATCGGTGGTGGAGGCGGCGACGGCGCTCTCGAGCAGCGTGTTGAGGTTGAACCCGTTGATCGCCAGCACCCAGATCGTCATGACGAGCGCGCCGCCGATGAGGAGGAACGCCTTCACGATCTGCACCCAGGTGGTGCCCTTCATGCCGCCCACGAGGACGTACACCACCATGAGGACGCCCACGACCGCGACGACGAGCGACTGCCCGAGCCTGTCGTCGATGCCGAGCAGCAGCGACACGAGTCCACCGGCTCCCGCCATCTGCGCGAGCAGATAGAAGAAGCACACCGCGAGGGTCGTGATGGCCGCGGCCATCCGCACCGGCCCCTGCTTGAGGCGGAACGACAGCACGTCGGCCATCGTGAACTTCCCGGTGTTGCGCATGAGCTCGGCGACGAGCAGCAGCGCGACCAGCCAGGCCACGAGGAATCCGATCGAGTAGAGGAACCCGTCGAACCCGTTGATGGCGATCGCGCCGCAGATGCCCAGGAACGACGCCGCCGAGAGGTAGTCGCCGGAGATCGCGAAGCCGTTCTGCGGTCCGGTGAACGAGCGTCCGGCTGCGTAGTAGTCGGCCGCCGTCTTGCTGTTGCGGCTCGCGCGGATCACGATGATGAGCGTCACGGCGACGAAGCCGCCGAAGATCAGCATGTTCAGCAGCGGATCGTTCTCGACCGTCTGCACGGCCGTGTGCACGGCTCCGAGGAGTTCGTTCATGCGCCCGACTCCACCTTCTCGAGCTCGCCGCGGATCTCCGACGAGATCGGGTCGAGGCGGCGGTTCGCGTAGCTGACGTACCACATCGTGATGACGAAGGTCGTGACGAACTGCCCGAGCCCGAGCAGCAGTCCGATCGTGATGTCGCCCCACACCCTCTGCGCCATGAACTCGGGCGCGAACGAGGCGAGCAGCACGAACGCGAAGTACCAGACGAGGAACGCGACGGCGAGGGGGAAGACGAAGCTGCGATGCTTCTTCTTCAGTTCGACGAACCGCGGCGAGTTCTCCACCGCGACATAGTCGATGCGCCCAGGCGGGGCGGAATCGGTGACAGGTTCGGACATGCGGCCTCCTTGCCGTCTGCACGCGGTGCGACGATGCACCAGCGGGGGAATCCGGCCCGCTGTGGGGCGGGTGCCGGATGGTATCGTCGACGCTACGAACGCGGCGAGGATGCCGTCACCCCCGGAAGTAGGTAGTGCGTGATTTCACCCACGACCAGCGATTCCGATACGCACCTGATGGCGCGCGCCGTGAACGACCTGGTGCGGCGCACGAATCTGCCGGTCGCCTTCGGCGGCTACGAGCAGGACGGCGCCATCCACGTCAGCGCCGTGACCGGTGCCCGCACGAAGCTCCTCGACTCGCTCGTCGTCCGCGCCACCCGCGGCCTCGGCGGCGCCGCCTTCGAGGAGAAGCGGCCGCGCCTGGCGATCGAGTACCGCTCGGCGCGCGGCATCACGCACGACTACGACCACGCCGTGCTGGGCGAGGGCATCTCGACGCTCTTCGCCGTTCCGGTGGTGGTCGCGGGGCGCGCGCGCGGCGTCGTGTACTGCGGCTCGTGGTCGCAGGCGCCGATCGGCGACAACGTCTCACGCTCGGCCTTCGGCGTGGCCGACGAGCTGGCGACCGAGCTGCGGGTGCGCGACGAAGTCGATCGGCGCATGTCGCTCATCGCTCCGAGCGAGTCCGGCTCGGCCGTCACGGGCGCTGCACGTGAAGAGCTCCGCGAGAGCTTCGCCGAGCTGCGCAGCATCGCCGCGAACGTGCAGGATGCCGCGCTGCGCGAGCGGCTCTCCCACCTCGAGCGCCGATTGGCCGCGCTGTCGAGCGACGTCCCCGAGCCCTCGCTCGACATCGACGTGCGGCTGTCGCCGCGCGAGACGGATGTGCTGGCGTGCGCCGCCCTCGGCGCGACGAACGCCGAGATCGGCCAGGCGCTGTCGTTGAAGGAGGGCACGGTGAAGTCGTACCTCCAGTCCGCGATGTCGAAGCTGGATGCCTCGACGCGCCACGCCGCGGTCGCCCGCGCCCGCCGGCTGGGCCTGCTGCCCTGACATCGCGCGCACTCGCACCATCGGGTCTCTAGCCGGGTCGGAGAGGCGCTGACTAGGGTGTCCCCATGGCCCGCAGAATCGTTCACCAGCTCGTCGACGACCTCGACGGCACCATCCTCGAGGTCGGAGACGGCGAGACGGTGCTGTTCTCGCTCGACGGCGTCGCGTACGAGATCGACCTGACCGACGACAACGCGCGGTCGCTGCGCGACGCCTTGGCGCCGTTCGTCGCCGCCGCGCGATCGATCTCAGCCGGGCGGGGCGCGGCGACGTCGCGCGGCTCGTCGTCCGGCTCGGCCGCGGGTCGCCGGCGGACGGGTCAGCAGGACTTCGGCCCGGTGCGGGCCTGGGCGAAGGAGAACGGCTACACGGTGTCGGAGCGCGGGCGGGTGCCGGCATCCGTTCTCGAGGCGTACGACGCGGCGCACTGACACCGCTTGAAGACATCCTCCATGTGGTCTGACCACAAAGGCGGCATCGTTCGTCGCTCGCCTACGACGGATTCGCGGTGACACCGCCGGCCGCGATGCACTGGGGGCATGACCCCTCTGCGCACGCGCTTCGGCGCACTGATCGCCGCCGTAGCCGCGAGCGTGCTCCTGCTCACCGGATGCAGCGCCGCGACGCCGACGCCGACCGCCACGCCGTCGGCTGACGCCGTCATTGCGCCCGCGAACGCCCGCGAGTTCGCACTGCCGTCCGGCGAGGGAGCGGTGGAGATCGCGCTGTGGACCGACCTCTCATGCCCGCACTGCAAATCGCTCGACGAGGCGATCGGCGCCGACCTGCAGCAGTGGGTGACAGCGGGCGAGGTCACCCTCACGATCCACCCGCTCACCTTCGTGAGCGCGAAGCGCGGCGATACGACCGAGTGGTCGACGCGGGCGGCGAATGCCCTGGCGGCCGTGGTCGACGCGGGCGAGGGAGACCGCCTTCCGGCGTTCTACGCGCTTCTCCAGGAGCATCAGGTGACGCAGGACGGTGCCCTCGACGACGAGCAGATCATCGCGCTGGCCGCCGAAGCGGGGGTGCAGGCCGACATCTCCGATGCCGTGACCGGTCAGCGCTTCGCCTCCTGGGCGACGGCGTCGAACGACCACTGGCTCGGTCGCACGATCGACGGCACGGAGCAGGTCGTGCAGGGCGTGCCCATCCTGGTGATCGACGGAACGCCGTTCGAGATCCGCGAGGACGGGACCGACGGCGAGCGCGTCCGAGAGGCCGTGACGGCAGCGCTCGGAGGCTGAGTCAGGGCCCCTCGGCCGGATTGTGCGGTCTCGCCCGCTCGGCGGGTTATGGTTTCCGTGTGGGGACCATCTACTACGGCGGATCGGCGACACCGATCCACATCGAGGACCGCGCTCTCGCGCACCTCAAAGTCGTCATCGCTACCAAGCTCCGCCGCGGGGAGAGCTTCACTGTGTCGTGGCGTCATCCCGAAGACCAGCCGCGCGGCCGGACCACGCTCTGGCTGCACCCCTCGATCCCCCTCCGGTTCGTCTTCGACGACCCTGAACCCGCCGCGCTGAGCCGCCAGTGGATGGACGAGCTGGCGCAGTCGGCCAACTCCTCGGGAGGGATCACCCTCGTCGCGGAGCACTTCGACACCGGCCCGATCGACATCGCCGACGATGCCCCGCAGATCGTGGAAGTCGCCGACAACGACTGACCCGGCATCCGGAGCCGGCACGGCGTAGCACCCCGTTCGGGGCGCGACAACCCCCTGAGTCCGATCGTCCTCGCCGACGTAGGGTCGCAGAGCGCGACACCCCTCGCGCGTGCGAAAGGACGATCATGCCGACTCAGACGGCCCTCAAGAACCGCCGCCGCGCCGCCCGTGGCGGCAGCGGAGCGAAGCTCACCGACGAGCAGAACGCGGAGAGCGGATTCCGCGCGTCGAAGAAGCTCGGAGACGACCTGCAGGCCGTGCTCGTCGATCTGCTCGAGCTCCAGATCCAGGGCAAGCAGGCGCACTGGAACGTCGTCGGCACGAACTTCCGCGACACGCATCGTCAGCTCGACGACATCATCGAGGCCGCACGCGAGCTCAGCGACGTCGTCGCCGAGCGGATGCGCGCCCTCCACGCCCTGCCCGACGGCCGCAGCGACACCGTCGCCCAGACCACGACGCTGCCGGAGTTCCCGCAGGGCGAGGTCGACACGACCGAGACCATCGATCTCGTGACCGAGCGCCTCGAGGCCGTCATCTCGACGACGCGCGGAGTGCACGACGCGGTCGACGAAGAAGACCCGACCAGCGCCGACATCCTGCACAAGGTGCTCGAGGAGCTCGAGCAGTTCGCGTGGATGGTCAGCGCCGAGAACCGCCGACCGGCAGGGAAGTGACCGCACCGACGCTGGCCGGAGGCCACGCGATCGGGATCGACGACGAACACGCCGCCCCCCGGGCGGCGCAGGAGGTCGAACGCGAGGCGGCCTCGGAGATCGGTCTCGGCACGCACATCGGCGCGACGATCGACTGGGCCGTCCGCGTGGGAGGTCGCATCCCTGCTCCTGGCGACGGGCGCACGGCGGAGCGGTGGAGCGCGCTCGCCACGGCGGCGCAGCTCGACGTCGGCGCCGCCCGTGTGCTCGAGCCGCACCTCGACGCGCTCGCGATCCTCGACGAGGCTCGCGCCGCCGGCGCGCTCGCGACCGACGCGCTGGACGACCTCGCGGTCACCGCGGAGTCGTCCTGGGGCGTGTACGCGGCCGAGGGACCGGAGCGCCTCGAGGCGACGATCGACGATGACGGATGCTGGCACCTCACCGGCACCAAGTCGTGGTGCTCGCTCGCGACCGACCTGAGCCACGCCCTCGTGACGGCCTGGGTGTCGCCGGACACGCGCCGCCTGTTCGCGGTCTCGCTGCGGCAGCCGGGCGTCCACACCCACCGCGGACCGTGGGTCTCGCGCGGTCTCAGCCGGATCGTGAGCGCGCCGGTGGACTTCCGCGGCACGCACGCGATCCCCGTCGGCGACGACGGCTGGTACCTGCGCCGTCCCGGGTTCTCCTGGGGCGGGATCGGAGTGGCCGCCGTGTGGTGGGGCGGTGTCGCTCCTCTGCTGGACGCCCTGACCGCCGCGGCATCCGGTCCGCGAGCAGACCAGCTCGCGGAGAGCCTCCTCGGCGAAGCGGATGCAGCGTCGTGGAGCGTGCGGGCGGCGCTCGCGGATGCCGCGCACCGCATCGACGCCGATCCGCAGCGGAGCGCGAAGCTGCTCGCCGAGCGGGTCCGGGCGATCACCGCCGCGGCCGTCGAGCGCATCGTGACGATCTCGGGCCACGCTCTGGGCCCGGGGCCGCTGACGTCCGACGAGGAGTTCGCCCGACGCGTGTCGGATCTGCGCATCTACCTGCGCCAGCACCACGCCGAGCGCGACCTGGCCAGGCTCGGGCGAGCGGTCGCCGCGTCGTGAGCGTCGCGTTCGACCACCGCGATCCGGGCACGTCCGAAGAGGACTGGACGCGGGCCGCGCCCTGGAGCGGGGCGGAGGAGTTCACGCTCCGCGGCGACCGGCTCGTCGTGCTCGCGGCGCACCCCGACGACGAGACGCTCGGCGCGGGCGGTCTGATCGCCCTCGCCGCCAGTCGGGGCCTGCCTGTGGGGGTGGTCGTCGTGACCGACGGCGGGGCTGCGCCGTCGGGAGCCGGCGACGGTCTCGCCCGGGAACGCCGGCACGAGCTCGTCGATGCGCTGCATGAGCTCGGCGCGAACGGCGCGGTGCACTTCCTCGGCGTCCGCGACGGCGGCATCCGCGAAGCGGCCGACGATGTGCGGCGCGCGCTGCACGCGCTCGTGCCGACCGGCACGGAGGGCGGACTCACGATCGCCGTGCCGTGGTGGGGCGACGGCCACCGCGATCACCGCGTGCTGGGCGAACTCGCGCTGGAGTTCGCCGCGGCGGGAGCGCACGTGCTCGGGTATCCGATCTGGCTGTGGCACTGGGGAGAGCCGACGACGGTGGATGCCTCGGGCTGGCGGATGCTGCCGCTGTCCGCTTCGACGCAGGCGGCCAAGCGACGCGCCCTGACCCGGCACGCGAGCCAGACCACGCCCTCAGGCGGCGAGGAGCCCGTCCTCCACGCGGGGATGATCGCCCACTTCGAGCGGCCGTTCGAGGTCTTCGTCGACGCCGCGGCCGCCTCCGCCTCGACTCCCGTGTCGTCGTTCGACGCACGGTACGCCCGCACCGGTGATCCGTGGGGTGTCGACGTCCGCTGGTACGAGCTGCGCAAGCGCGACATCCTGCTCGCCTCGCTCCCCCGTGCCACGTTCTCGCGCGCGCTGGAGATCGGCTGCGGCACGGGCGCGCTCACCGAGCGACTGGCAAGCCGCGCGTCCGAGGTGCTCGCCGTCGATGTGTCACCCCACGCCGCCGCGCGGGCCCGAGAGCGCACGGCGAATGCGCCGCACGTCGTCGTCGACACGCTCGATGTGCGCACCGACTGGCCCGACGGCCGCTTCGACCTGGTGGTGCTCGCCGAGGTCGGGTACTACTGGTCGCCGGCCGACCTCGCCGACGTGATCGACCGCATCGAGGAGTCGCTCACCGACGACGGCGTCCTGGTGATGTGCCACTGGCGGCACCCGATCGCCGAAGCGCCGCTCTCGGGAGATGCCGTGCACGCCGCGGTGGGCGCCCGCCGTTCGCTCGCCCGTGTCGCCCACCACGACGAGGAGGACTTCCTGCTCGACGTGCTCGCGCGCGGCGGAGCCGGCTCGGTCGCCCGCGAGAGCGGACTCCTCGCGTGACGATCGACGCGATCGCCGTCGTCGTCCCGGTGCACGACGAGGCGGAGCTGCTGGCCGACTGCCTCGCCTCCGTGGAGATCGCGGCGCGCGCCGCGCGCGGCACGGTCGCGCGGGTGGGCGTCTGGGTGGTGCTGGATGCCTGCACCGACGAGTCCGCGGCCATCGCCGCCCGCTTCGGGGTCACGGTGCTCTCGGTCGATCACCGCAGTGTCGGAGCCGCGCGAGCCGACGGCGTCGCCGCGGCCCTCGCGGAGTTCGCCGACGTACCGTCGGCCCGCGTGTGGACCGCGCACACCGATGCCGACTCCGTCGTCCCGCCGCACTGGCTCCTGCTGCAGTGCGCGTACGCCGACGACGGCGCCGAGGTGCTGATCGGCACGGTCCGCCCCGACTTCCGCGACCTGTCCGCCGCGCAGGTGGCCGCCTGGCAGGCGACGCACACGCCGGGCGTCGCGAACGGTCATGTGCACGGCGCGAACCTCGGCGTGCGGGCCGACGTGCTGCGCGCCGCGGGCGGCTTCCCGCCGATCGCCGAGCACGAAGACGTGCGGCTGGTCGAGGCGCTGCGCGCGCAGGGTGCGCGCATCGAGGCATCCGATGCTGCGTGGGTGCGCACGAGCGGCCGGCAGCGCGGGCGCACGGCGGGCGGCTATGCGCGCTACCTGCGCGAAGACCTGCTGCGCGACGCGGCATCCGTCGCCATGTCGTGACGCGTCAGGCCGGGAGCTCGTCGGGGAACGGCACGACGGCGATCGGCACGCCGGGAGTGATCATGAGCAGCGCTTCGCGGCGCGTGGCCTCGCCGTCGTTGACGCGCATCCAGGCTCCCCCCGCGCGCATCCCTTCGGCGATCTCGGCGAGGACGTCGTCGAGCTCGCGACCCCCCACCGAGAAGTGAGTGCCGCCGTACTCGATGTCAATCCGCTTCATCGGTCAGCTCGTCGCGGGAGGGCGAGTCGGCGGGCTCGGGCACGAGGTACAGACCCGAGGCCGAGTTCGCAGTGTAGGCGAGGGCATCCACCCACGACCGGTTCAGCGTCGGCTGACGACTGCCGTGGAACTTGTACACGAGCGAGGCCTGCGAATGCACCCACACGGTCGTGCGGCCGTCGCCGATGCTCGGATCGTCGCGCCAGCTGAAGTGGAACGCCTCGCCGCGTCTCAGCTTGCTGCCGATGACGATCTGCAGGTGCGCGAGCACCCGGTCGTCGAAGTCGGCTCTGATCGTGCCGTCGTAGATGAATCGGCCCATCTCGACCTCCCGTCCAGATCTCGTCTCGTTCTTCCAGACTGCCCCGTGGGATGTCCTGTCGCTCGCCCTTGACACTCACGGGAGGAGGGGATACGAGGAGGCGTGTCGCGCTTGCGCACACGCAGGCTCGGCAGCACGATCGAGGGAGAACGACGGAGGGACGTGCGTGGGCGAGTTCAACTACGGCGACATCGTGCGGGGCGAGTTCGACGATCGTCTGCTGGCGCACCTGCAGACCGTGATCGGAGCCAAGCTCCGCCGCAATGAGCCGTTCTTCTTCACGTGGCGCAGCGACCGCTCGGGCGGCAGCGGCCGCGACTCGGTCTGGGTGCACGGCGGCGCGTCGATGGTGTTCACGTTCCGCGGCAGCAGGCCGCCGCAGATCAACCGCGCCTGGCTCGAGCAGCTGCTGCAATCGGCGAACTCGCCGTCGGGCCTTCAGATCGTGCCCGAACCGGCCGAGAGCGACGAGCCCCCTCAGCCGCCGGTGGGCTGACCGCCGTCGCCGATCCGGGGCGCCGCAGCATCCGGCACACCGTCGTCGTTCATGTCGATGCTCCGAGCCCGTCGCGCGTCCCACCGCAGCGTGAAGGCCGCGAGCACCGCCGCGATCAGGCTCGCGACCAGCACGGCGAACTTCGCGGGGGCCTGGTGGATGCCGCCCTCGAACGAGAGCTCGGCGATCAGGAGCGACACCGTGAATCCGATGCCGGTGAGGAAGCCGACGGGCAGGAGGTCGCGGATGCCGATGCCCTCCGGGAGCCGGAGCGGCGTCGTGTGCGTCACGACCGCGGTGACGCCGAGCACGCCGACGAGCTTGCCGACGACGAGGGCCGCGATGATCGCGATCGCGACGGGGTCGGCGAGCGGCCCGAACGGACCGGCGTCGCCCGAGAGAGTCACGCCGGCGGCGAAGAAGGCGAACACCGGCAGCGCGATGCCCGAGGACAGCGGACGGATGCCGTGCTCCAGCTGATGGGTGCGGGGCATCACCTCGCCGCGGATCGAGGTCGCCGGCACGCAGAAGCCCAGCAGCACGCCGGCGATCGTGGCGTGCACGCCCGATTCGTGCATCAGCGCCCAGGCCACGACGGCGAGCGGCACCAGGATCCACCAGCGCATCTTCTTCGCGCGCACGGCGAGGCCGAAGACGGCGATGACGGCGAACGAGCCGAACAGCGTGAGGAAGTCGACCCCGTCGGTGTAGAACACGGCGATGATGATGATCGCGAGGAGGTCGTCGACGACGGCCAGCGTGAGCAGGAACACGCGCAGTGCGGCGGGCAGACCGCGACCGAAGATCGCGAGGACCGCGAGCGCGAACGCGATGTCGGTCGCCGTCGGGATCGCCCAGCCGTGCAGAGCCGGACCGGGATCGAGCACGAGCACGATCCCGACGTAGATCAGGGCGGGGAGCGCCATCCCGCCTACCGCCGCGAGCACGGGGACACCGGCCTGGCGGGGGTTGCGCAGGCTCCCCGCGACGATCTCGTGCTTGAGCTCGACGCCGACGACGAAGAAGAAGATCGCGAGGAGACCGTCGGCCGCCCAGGTCGCGAGGCTGAGGTCGAGGTGCAGGGCTGCGGGGCCGACGACGGTCTCGGAGATCGAGCGGTAGACGTCCTGCCAGGGCGAGTTCGCCCAGACGAGCGCGAGGACCGCGGCGCCGATCATGAGGGCGCCGCCCACCACGTCGCCGGAGACCCAGGCGACGAGTCGAGAGAAGGGGGTGGATGCTGCTGCGTGCGTGGCCATGTGATCCTTCGGGTCGCTGCGTCAGCCGCCGGCGATGCCCGGCAGCTCCGCCGACCAGACTTCCCGGCACTCCGCCGGAGAGTCTACCGCCCTCCGCGGGCTAGCCTCGGGACATGACCCTCGTCCGCACGATCGCCCGCTGGCTGCTGGGCGCCGCGCTCGTGTTCACCGGCGTCGGCCACCTCACCTTCGCCCGTGCGGAGTTCGTCGCACAGGTTCCGCAGTGGCTTCCGCTCCCACCCGACGTGGTGGTCGTCGCCTCCGGCGTGGTCGAGCTCGCGCTGGGCGTCTCGCTCATCGTGCTCGCGCGCTGGCGGGTCGCCGTCGGGTGGCTGACGGCGGCGTTCTTCGTGGCGATCTTCCCCGGCAACGTCGAGCAGTTCGTCAGCGGCACCGACGCGTTCGGGCTCGACAGCGACCTCGCGCGGGGCATCCGGCTCCTCTTCCAGCCGCTGCTCGTGGTCTGGGCGCTGTGGTCGACCGGGGCGTTCGCGGCGTGGCGGGAGCGGCGGCGCAGCCGATCGTCCTGACCGCGCCGCCGACCCGGGCGGGGTTACCCGTAGGTGTCGGTCCAGGATGCGATGTCGACGCCGTGATTCTCGGGTGACGCGAGCGACCACCAGTCGGGGGCGTGGGCGTCGTCGACGAGCCGCCCGCCGGCGGCGAGCGCGGCATCCACGCGCGCCTGAGCCTGATCCGCGGGCACGAAGACGTCGATATGCGTCCGCCCGCGCGCGGGGACGTCGCCGGTGATCGGGTTGAACGCGAGCTGCGGCCCGGCGCGCAGCGGATCGACCGCATCCGTGTCGCCGAGGTCGTCGTAGCCGAGCGCCGCCCGGAAGAACGGCCGCACGTCGGCGCCGGAGTGCTGCGCGACGTAGATGCCGATCGACTGCACCAAGGACGGATTCGGTGCCAGACGCAGTTCGGCGGCAGCAGCGGAGACGGCGGCAGCGAACTCCGGCGCGCGCTGCGGGATGCCGTCGCCGTCGCGGACCGGCACGCGAACGACGATCGCTTCGGGGCGAAGATCGACATCGGGCAGGAGCCCGAGTCGCTCGGCGGAGGCGACCACCCGATCTACGAGGGTCGCAGCGTGGGCGAGTGACGTCGCGGAAAAGACCGCCTGCGGGCCTGAGGCTGTGATGCGCCAGTCGGCGACGCGGAGTACCCGGTGGAACTCGGCCGGCGTGATGACGTGCGACTCGGTCATGGGGGCTCCTTCGCGCGCGGGCTCCTGTCGGGGGCCGGTGGCGTCCACGGTACTCGCGGGTCGCTCCGACAGCGAGCAGAGCGCTTCTTGAGCTGCGGGCTCGACTCTCCCTAGACGAATCCCTCGTCGACGAGCACCGTCCGTTCGGCCGTGATGACATAGGCCCGCCCGGAGCCGCCGACGACGCGACTCCAGCTCTCGACGTGAAGGCGTCGCTTGAAGAGCTCGACCGAGAATCCGCCGTACATCCCGGGGATCGGGAACCACACCCTGTCGGAGCGCTCAGCCAGGCACTGCACGTCGAGATGCCGGATCTCGACCCGTCCGTCGGTGGCGCGAGCGGCGGCTTCCTCGACGAGTTCCGCCAGGCGGCGGCTTATCGCCGCCGCCGTCTCGGGGGCGAGCGAGACGTCATAGACCGGAGTGAGCGCCTCCACCGTCTGCGCGTGACCGCGCTCGCGCGCGATGTCGACCGGCCGCCGACCGGCCGAGTCCCTCAGAGACCGCCACGCGCCACGCTCGACGAGCGCTCGGACGACGCTCTCCGGAGCGCCGAGCCACGCCGCCTGATGCAGCGGCCCGAACCAGCTGCTGCCGCCGGGCCGCCAGTCATTCGCGGTGAGCGTCATATTGTCGTCGAGCGTCGCCAGGACCGAACCCCAGTCGCCGTTCTTCGCACTGTCGGCCAGAAGATCGCGCGGGCCGAGAAGGCTCTCGTTGAGTTGGACGCGCGGGACGAGCACGCCGAGCCAGTCCACCGTGTTCTCGCTCGACATCGGCTCCCCTCAGGGCTCTTGCTTGACGGCCCGGCATTTCCGCCGTGTTCGACTCTAGTCAGCCGGTTCGTCGAGAGCCCCGGAGGGACTCAAATTCGAGAACGCGCGTTTTTGCTAGCTACACCTGGTTGCACCTAGCAGCAACTTCCGCGGAATTACGCGGGTTACCGAGAGTACGACCGCATCGCGAAACATGCAAAAACACCAAACTACAGATGGGATGCGGGCAAATTGCGGGCAAGAAAACCCTCGGGATTCCGGGGCTAGATCGGGCATTCGCGAGACCCACTTTTACCCGCATCCGTGAACGCCGAGAATTCTGTGCACATTGATCAGCACCTGGTGTTCAACGGCCAGAAGTGCACAATTGCGAGAAATCAAGGTCCGGCAGCTCCGACGCCAACGTTGGGCAGACGAATCGTCGAACTCTGCGTTCAGCGGCCGATCGATGGACCGGATATCCGGGGCCAACGACGGGTCCGGTGGCCTGCTCGCGAAGCTGTTGCTCTCGGGCCTGGAGGTAGACCTCGCGGCCGGTCTCCTCGTCGACGAAACCAGCGACGCGGGCGCTCGCGCCAAAAGTCATCGCCCGGTCGACGGCCCCCTAGGCCCAGACACCCGTAACACGGGCGGGTCGGATCGTTATGCGGGTGCACCGCTGGCGCCTGCCGCGGCTCCTGGATCCCCGCTTCCGGCGCCAGACCTTCGTCTCGGGCGCGGGTCATGAGGCGGGTCGCGGTGCTCTGGCTGTCGGCACCCTGCCCGGGTGGGGTCGGCGCTTCTCCTCTTTATCGTCTCTATCGTCGCCCACCCCGGCAGACTCACACACACCCCTCACATGCTCGACGCACGCGAGGGGGCAAAGAGGCCTCCCGTCGTGCATTACCGGCTTCGGCGGTCGGCGGGAGGCCTCGTCTCACTCCCCCGCAGACACGCTCAATCGTGTGTCAAGAACGAACGCATGTTTCGACACGCGCGTGCTGAACATGCATTTCCTCAAGTGAAATCTGCGCCATGATAGGCCCAGGGGCGGGTAGGGGATGCTTCGAGCCGCACGAAGCACTATCTGTCACTTGGGAATGGGGAATGCATGGACTTCTGGCCGACAACTTGGTCTGCCGTTCTTGCCACCTTGATCGCTGCGGTCCTGACGGGATCAGTGCAATGGATGGTGACTGCAAGACGTGCTGGACAACTGCCGTCTGCGGGCGGTCCAGCCATCCAGGCGGGAATAAGTCAGTCGGGCAGCGGTAAGCAGACCAACAAGAAGAACAAGATCCGCATCTACAACAACACGTATCACGCTGCTTCGCCGTCGCCCGCAAGTTCCACTCCAGCCCAAGCCACAAAGTCCGACGATGACGAGTTTCCGTGGCTTCAGATCGTCGGGGTCATCATCGCCGCTGTGGTCATCGGTGCAGCGGTCATCGTCGCCTACTTGCTCTTCTTCCACATCATGCTGATTGCAGGCATGGTCGTCGTTGGTGGGCTCTCGGGCTGGATCATCAGCTCCACGCTGTCGGCACGCGCGCGTCAGGTCCCAGTTGGAAGCTCAGTCGCTTTGACCCTTGCTCAGCTCGCGGTCCTGATAGTCGCATTCGCGTTGACCTGGATCGTTTCCCTCAACGCCTCACGGGGTGCGGTATCTGTGGGCGCGCTGCGATCGCGATACCTCGCGACGTACGAAGCCTCGCCTGAAAGTCTCGTCAACCGAGTGCAAGACTCGCTCGAAGCGATGGTGGCGGCGTTCCCCGGTGACGATGCTCTCGCGTTCGTTTGGGGTGTGATCATCGCCAACCTCCTCGTCCTCGCGATCATGGCAGTGACATTCCTCTCCGCACGCGGTCTCAGCTCAGCTGTGTGGCGAGCGCCATCAGACCCGATACCTCGACCTACAGCGTTCGCCGTGGAGTTGGGCGTCTCGGTTGTGTTAGGCGTGGTAGCAGTCCTCACGGCGGGAGGAGCGTTTTACGACCTCGTCGTGTCGGCCCCGCCCGCACTCCCGACGCCGACGCCGTAGAGGCGCCTCTGGCGGCCGAAGGTTGCGCGCTTGATGGCCAGTGTCAGCGGATTACGCGTGCGCGTAAGCCGCCTGCACAACGGGATGCGCAGTCGCGAACTCATCGCTACGTATCTCAGCCACTGGTGCGCAAACCCGATACGCCTGACCGCGGTGACGGCAGAGAGCAGAATGCCTAGTTCTTCAACGGGGTACACGTGGTCCGAAGTGATCGACTTGACAGGATCCACTTCTTCAGAATGACCCTGGCAACGTCCTTCGGCGGCTCGTGTTCCCAGAAGCGGAGAACCTCCCATCCGCTCTCGGTCAGCCTCTTCGATACCTCCAAGTCTCGCGCCCGGTTCCGCGCGAGCTTCGGCCCCCAGTAGTCGGCGTTCGCCTTCGGAGCGACTGCATGGGTCGGGCAGCCGTGCCAGAAACATCCGTCGATAAAGACGGCAACGCGCTGCTTCGTGAAGACGATGTCCGCACGAGACCGCAGCCCGGGCAACGGCGCAACATCAACGCGATACCGAAGGCCGGCCGCATGGAGGATGCGACGCACTCGCAACTCAGGTTGCGTATCTCGTCTGCGGTTAGCGATCATCGTGCGCCGCGCACCTTCGCTAGACGCCCAGGACTCGTTCACAGCGCCGACCTCGTGGTGATCTGATCCATGAATTTGTCAGGTCGAAGGCTGAAACACTTCGCTGAGGAGCAATCGAAGTGCGTCATCGTTCAAGGATGATACGTCTGTCACACGCAGCTCGAACTGCAACGACTTGAATGCGTTGCGAACCGGCTCCCGTCGATTCTGCGCGCGATCAAGGTTCGTGATCTGCTCGCTGACCATTCGTGCGAGTCGGTGATCGGAGGAGAGGTTTCGGTCGACGAGGCCGACGAGTTCGTCCTCGAACAACGGCAACTCGGGGTCACTCAGCAGATCACCCAAGATCCACGATCGGAGATAGAGCCTCTGAAAGACGTTGCGTCGTCCAGCGGCGAACCGATCGTGAGGGAGCGTGCCTGTCGCATCCGGCCCAAATCGCTGGACAGCGAGGTCTGGAAGCACTACAAGCGTGATGTATGGCCAGATGTCGGGATGTGCCGCTTGACTTCGTCCATCCTCCTCGAACCATGACGCGAGCACATTTCCGACGGTGACGTCGAAGAGCCTGTCGCGATCGGCACGGCGGCGCGCATCCAGCGCGTGCACCGCGTCGAAGGTGATGGCATGGAGTTCGCGAAGACGGGCGACCGGAACGGGCACACCCACGGAGGGAAAGATCGCGCCCGCGTGGTGTCCGCCGTCAGGGAATGGTTGAGCGACGCCGCCGGATCTCAGAGTGCGCTCGAGTCGACTGATCTCGCTCGCGATGTCGGAGCGGCTGAGTCGCGGATATAGAACGCTCACGCAGCTTCGACCTTTCCGTAGTACATGACTGACTCGCGCGATCGAACTGCGAGGCCTAGAGGGTCTTCGATTGCCAAACGACACGCCTCATCAAACGTGAGACCGAGGCTGCGTGCGATATTCGCGCCCATGGCGGCAAGACAACCGTGATCGTCATCAGCGGTCGCATCGAGCGACACGCCATTGACCGAGTCGCGCCATGAGCCGATCTGATGCAGGACCGCGAGGTGGATATCGCACGTGATCGCCGAGTAAACATCCTCGCTCGCGGTTCCTTCGACGATCGAGTGACAGATCTCGAGATCGGTATTCACGTAGAGGCGCACCGAACCGCTGATGCTCCAATGCGGCTCCGCGTCGGTTGCAGTCTCCACCGACCATGGCACCGCACGACGCCCGGTCGCAGAGAATGACAAGGCGGACGTGGGGAAGTCAGCGTTCGGCCGCTCCAGCGGGATCCACATCGGCGAATTGCGCTGCCAGAGCTTTGCCCCTTGGTGGACTGCGTGGGCGGCATTCGAGCTCCCGGTTCGCCCAGGGCCAACTACCCAAGCGTCCGCCGTCAGATCGACTGCGATCTCACCTCCGTCGACGACAAGATCCAATTCCGCCCGCCAGAGACCGTCTACTGCCTCGAACGGAGCTTGCGCCCGCCATCGCGCACGGGCGGAAGTGCATGCCACGACGAGGACCAGCAAGATGTCTTCGCCCTGATCGATCAGGGCCTCTGTCCAGAACGAGTCTTCAAGGGTGGCGACACAACGGAAGGTGAGGTCATCGCCGGACGTCCAATCGTCGCCGATTCGCTCGATGTCCAGGTTCTCCGGAACAAGCGAGATCGTCGCCTCGACCGAGCTGGCAGACGGCGTCAGATAAGGCCTCGACTCAATGATCGCCATTGTGTTCCTCCGCGCTCATGTCGATGCGGAGCGCGCGACGAGGTGCGCCCGTGAATTCCACTGATGCACGTTGGCCACCCTTGACGACCGCTCTTCCTGCACTGACCGCAACGGCGTCGCGCCACTCGAGGTCGAGCTCACCAGCGTCGAGGGCTTCGTGGGCCCCCTCGTCCCCGATAACGCTCACGCTCAGCGTCACAATAGATGCCGACTCGCCTGCGACGCTGAAGATGACACTTTGGCGCTGGCGACCATCCTCACGGGTCTCGACGAGTCGCGGGGCTGAAATCTCCAGACGATGTCGATTCTTCGCGTGGCCACGTTGCCTGCCGGTTCCGCCGCCGGAAGGTCCTGGCGTGGAAGGTGGGGAGACCGCCGGCGACGGCACCAAGTATCCGAAACGACGGGACAGTGCTCCAGTACGGACGGGGCGGTCCTCGGGTTGAACGACAACCGGCTCCGGATACATCTCGTTGCGAATCGCCTTGCTGACACGCTGCTTGGTCGCCTTAACCACGAGCGCGGGCTCCCCCCCGGAGCTGCTGACCCACGCGTCGTGCGCCGGCGGTTCGGTGCGTGCGTAGACGGCATCCCAATCGTCGGTCGACTTGTACACCGCTAGCCAGTCCATGCCCTCCAGCGGCGACTGGGCAACCCAGTCGACGGTCGCGACGACCAGTTCGGCCTGGCCACGCATGAGAGCAATTCGCGTGACTGTTGCGTTCTCACGAGGATCAAGGTCGTCATGATTCGGAGGGCTCTCGATAGCGAGGACTCGCCGGACGATTGCCAGATGGCCGATCGTCTGCTGGAGCCGCGTCACCGCCAACACATTGACAGGAAGGCCTTGCGGTGTCGTGACCGATGTCGTGCTTCGCTGCCTCACGGATCTGATCGCGTTGAGTCCAGCACCCCAGAGCTCGATCGAGCCGGGCTTCTCGTCGACAAGTGGCACCGTCGCGTCGCCAGCTTCGAGCGAGATGTCCATCGGCGACTCGACTGCACCCGGGATGGGGATGAGTTTGGGCCAGAGATGACGGCGGATTGCGCTCCGCGCACGCGCGGCGAACTCACCTAGGACATCTTCGGCTTTGTAGGTCAGCGGCAATTCATCGGCGGGCGTCGAACCGAGGCTCTCGGGCGTGAGTGTCGGCTCGATGATCAGCATTGATGTGCCGGTCTCACCTGCACCGAACCCCCGCTGGAACAGGCGATAGCCGAGTGCCTCCGCTTCTGGGCCAATAACCGGCAGAATGTTATCGCCCTCGCGACGGCCCCACCAATGACGACCGGTGTACTGGACGCTCGACTCTTGATACGAGTCTCGAAAAGCGGAAACGATGAAGCGGTGTTCGAGCCGACCCTGTTCATTCCTGCAACGCGTCCAGTAGAGAACGGTTCCGCGGCTGCTGAACGCGTAGGAGGCAGTCTTGCCGAAACCGTATGTGCCGCCACCTTTGCCGTCGTCTCTAGGCACGCCCACTTTGAGAATCAGGTCTTGGAAGTTGCGAGGAAGGTCCCCTTGGACCGGCTTCAACGTGACAGGCCCGTCCAATCCACATGTCCCGCGGTCAAAGACCTCAAGCACGTAGGGACAGTCATATGCGAGAGGCCCAACCGGTGTTGCTCGATGCTTTTCGGGAAGCAGACGAGCCAGGTCCTCTCGGAAACGGAAGTCTGCGCGCCGCAGGCTGACCCCATATGTGGGGCGTGTGCCGTCGAGTCTCGCATCCCAGCTGTTTTGGGCAGTCTCGCGAACCAGCACCTCGAGCGGCGACAGTTCGGTTCGGCCGAGCAGGCGTTCACCGCCAGTCGCATCCATGTCTCCAGGCGTGAACTTCTTCGGGTACCAATCGAGCGGCTCGATCGCAGGTAGAGCAGACGGGATCACAGGTTTTCCAAGACGGCCGGGAGAAGGTCAGCGTCGATTCTGCCAGGGCAGGCATCGAGTAGCAGCGAGTAGCGAAGCCTGGAGACTGCGGTCAGCGCTTCCGCGCCGAGGACGGATGCGCGCACCCCCGGGAAGTCCGAGCTGACTTGAAACAGTCGTTCTTCGGCCACGACGAAGGCGACCGCATCATCCGACGCAATGGGTGATTCGTCAGTGGAACGTTCGAACAGCAACCCTTTTGGCAGACCAAGTGCGTCGATGCGCTCGATCAGCTCGGCGATCGTCTCCCCTGCAGGACTCTCCTCGAGCCGCAGGGTCAGGAGGTGGAGAGATGCGCCGATCGGTGGGTCCAGTTGATGCGCACCATGAATCTCCACAGACGGCGAATCAGTGCCCGTGTACGCCTTAACCTCGAGGGCATTGCTGAGGAAGAAGTCATGCCGGTAGCCCGCTTGTCCGCGCCACGCAGACTTTGCCTGAACAGGATCCTCCTCGGCGAGGCGTGCCAGGACTGTCAACTCTCCGAAAAGCCCGATCAGCCGCTGGCGAGAGAGCGTGCGCCCTTCCCGCGAAAGTGCCTCGCGCCAGGAGCTGAGAACCCGCATGAGTTCGTCAATGCAGGGATCATCAGTCTCGTCGACGCGAGAGAGCATCTCGCCCACAAGGGAGAGGAAAGTCGGCGTGAGACTGGGGTCAGTGCTCGCCACGTCCAGAGAAGTCTTGACACCGTCTTCGAAGTCTTCATCGAGCCACTTCGCGGGAAGAACATCGCCGAGAGGAGGTGCGAATCGACTGCGACCCGCAGGGAGACTGACGATCAAATGAACGATGCCGAGATGATCCTTGGCCAGCCGTGCTTCGTGCATGTTTCGGTCAGGACCGATCGATGCGGCGACCGCCTCGCCGATCCGCGGACGACGAGCTCCGAGAATCTTCAGCGCGTGTTCGACGCGGGCATACCCGGTGCTCATTCGCCCTCCGGGTGGGCATAGTCACCTTCGGTGTCCTGCCAGCCTGCGCTCTCCGAAGGCTCGTCATCGACGACCGGAGGCTGAACATCCGCGGCGACGAACTCGCCCTGCTCCTCGGTTTCCGCGTGCGGGAAGATCACGCCCAGGCCGATCAGGTGCCCAGGCGCCTCCATGTCGCGGCGGGTCTTTGACTTCGCGAGCGGCTGGGAGTCCTTGTCGACGGCATAGAGGAGGAGCGTCCCAGTGTCAGGGGCGACCGACCTTCTCGTCGCACGAACGCTTTCGATGCGGCTCGTATCGGTGGATTCGAGCAACCCATTCGGATCGACGAGCGCGTCGTTGGCCGCGAGAATCTCCAGGTCGAGGGTCGAGTCCGTCCCCGACATGAGCGCGCGGATATTGATGACGTCGGAGCCTTGTGGCAGTTCGCCGTCGAGGCGCTCCGGCTTCCAGTACTTCTCCTGGAGAGGAGCACGACTGACCAGTCCAACCTCCACGCCCGGACCGTAGGCGAAGGTGCCCCTCTTGCGGGGTCCAGACACGAGCACCACGTTCCAAGTGACATTCGTGCCGTGATGCTTGAGCCAGGTGGCCATCTTGTCAGCCTGCAGCCATGGGTCTGAAGCGACCCAGTACTGGCGAAGGAAATCGACCACTTCCTCGTTCCTCAGTCCCACGAACATCTGAGAGTCACGGGAGCTCTTCCCATGCGGGTCATGCACGAGATGAGTCGCGCCTCGGGAACGCACGGTCTCAATGAGGTCTCGGGCAGCCTTCTGCGAGTTCTTCGCGCCTTCGGCGGATCGGTCGAGGTAGATCGTCTGCCGCCGGCTCCCGCCAAGCCCCGCGTGGACGATCATCGCATTCGTCATCTTCCCGGGCGATGTGATCTGCAGGCGGCCGGGGTGAGTTCGAACTCGGATTGCAAGTTCCCGGGGTGTCTTCCCCTCCGCCTCGAGGACCGCTACCTCGGCGCGAATCTCCCGCTCGACTCGCGCGAGATGCGAATAGTCCTCGAGAAGCCCCGGGCCAACCCACACGCGGGCGAGGTCCTGGTAGTGCGGCCTGAAGCCAAACCAACGGCCCATCTGGAGAAGGGTGTCGTAGGTGTTGGAGGTCCGGAGAAAGTATGAGACGACCAGTCCCTCAAGCGTCAAACCCCTTGAGAGGGTGCCACCGCCGATCGCAATGACGAACTGGGGAGAGTCATCCGGGTAGAGGAGGCGATCATCCGACTGCCCGTTGTCGATCTTCACTGTGAGTCGACCGATGATTTCACGCACCTGGTCCCAAACTGCAGTCCATTCCGGAACCAGCTCCTCACCCCGCAGATGTGCCGCCCGCCCGGTCTCGTCCACGAAGACCGATCTGAACGCCTGTTCCTCCGCGTCACGACGGAGCGCGAGATCCTCGGTGAATGAGGCCACAGCGTCCTTGAGCCGCTGGTGTGCTGCCACCCGGTGCGACGTGTGGAGAAGCATCGACGAGTGACTGTTCTTGCCGGTCCGAATCTGGCGGATGGCGGTCGCAATGATGAACCACCGGATGGCGTCGTCCAGCGACGGCGTGACTTCGGGGTCGAATTCGTCTATGTCCTTCCCTGGCACCAACGCCTGAGCTTCAGCGAGATCGATTACGTGCGACAGCGCGTAGATCGGCTCGTCTTCATCATGGTCGGCATCCTGATCGACATCGAAGAAGCTGTCCGCACCCATGTAACCCTCAGGCCGCGGCAATACCATCGCGAAGTCTTCGGGATACAGGTCCTCCGGATCATTCGGATCGATGAACATGTTTGCGAACGGAGTCGCGGTGTACGCGACGTATGTTCCAGTGGGCACCTCCTTCCAGATGCTTCGAACGCGCTTGTTGATTGTGGAGATCAGCTCCCGATCGCTCAGTGTGTTGGGCGTCGCCTGATCCGACTCGTCGTCGATGATAAGAACGGCACGGTTGCGCAACGTGGCGTCGGGAATGTCTTGAAGGAAGCGCGCGACGTTTGCGAGACGCTTCTCGTGTTTCTTCACGATCATGATCGCGACATTGGTCGAACTGGACATGAAACCGACGCTATTGCTCGGCGCGATGTCGGTGTCTCGGCCGGTGAGCAGTGACCACGCGACACCGTTCTTGTCCTTCGCGTCATTGACGTTGAGGTCCGTCTCCAGACGCAGCTGGGTCTGTGCCCGGAGGTTCGTGTACATGCCAGCGAGGACGATGATGATCCGATATCCGGCGTCCACCCCCTTCGCGATCAGACCTGCATAGTTGGCGGTCTTGCCTGACTGCACGTATCCGATCACGAGTCCTTTACGACGGTCCCCTGGTTCTTTGGGGTTCGCGCATCGCGAAAGAATGCGCGTGGTCGACTCGTCGACTCCCTGCACGCCAGGCTCGGGCAACTTGGTGCTCAAGATCTTCTTGTATTCGGGCCATTCGCCCGTGGCGATCCGAGGCCCGCTGTACCACGATTTGAAGCCGCCATCGTTCTTGACAAGATTTCCGAGGTTGATGGTCTCGACAATGTCCCGTTGATCGGCAAGGTAAAGGTCCAGCGCGAGCCCGAACCCGGGCATCATGCCTTCCATCACCTTGCGGGCCTCGGCTTCTGCGGCCGATGTCGAGCGACCCAATTGCCCCGCAAGAATTCCCTCGAATGCGAGCAGTCCGTTGCGGAACGATTCAGCAGGGAGCGGCATCAGCGACATCGGAGATCCTGTCAATCGGAATCGAGTGATGAGGATAGCGGGCGGCCGAATATCGGCGATCGGCCCCGCGACTACGCGTCGACGAGAAGTTCACGATCCACCGGCGATCCATCGAGGTTGAGATTTGCAGGAACGAAGTCGTAGGGCTCACCTTGGAAGGAGCGGAACAGGGCTCGGAATACATGGAATGCACCCCGCGGCGGCACAGCCATCCCGACCTGCTTGCGGACACTCTCCTTCGGCCCGATGAACTTGAAGTGATCGGGAAACGTCTGAATGCGCGCGCGTTCGCGATTGGTGAGGGCTCGGGGTTCGGACCAGTGGTACCCGTGGGTGCCACCGCCACCGGAGCCCGTGATCGTGTACGAGGGCCTCTCGGGGTGAAGACGCTTGTAGATCTGACTCAGCGTCGCCCCCTTGACATTGAGCCGCAGATCGTCGGTCATCCGACGTGCGTTGAACGCATTCTCGCCGGGATCAATCAGTTCGAGACGTCGCACGACGGTCGGCGACTGACGCGTAATCTCCTGATTCGGTGCGTCCTCGGGAATGTTCTCTAGTGCGGAAGACGCGGATTTCCACTTCTTGCTACCGAGGTGTGTCGGTGCCGGCACGCGGAACGTGACCGGCAGGTTCTCGCGAACTCCGACAACGATGATGCGATGGCGGCGTTGAGGGACGCCGTAGTCTTCGAAGCGATACAAGTGCGGTGTAAGTCGGTAACCGGGTCCGGCCGCCTGCAATGACTTGAGAATGTGTGCGAAATCGTCACCGCCATTCGAACTGCGGAGACCGCTGACGTTCTCGGCGACGAACCACTCCGGTTGATGATAATCAAGCACCTTCACGCCGTACGCGAAGAGCGGACCGAATTCCCCCTTCAGCCCGCGGTTCTCTCCTACCAAGCTGTAATCATTGCAGGGGAACCCGAACGCGAACCCATCGATGTGCGGCAGAGATTCAATGTCGAGCGATCGCACGTCGCTGCAGATCACCGACTCTTCGGACGCGCCTTCGATGTTCTCGATATAGGTCTTCACCGTGTTCGCGTCATAGTCATTCGCCCACCCGTGTCGAAGACCGACTCCCACTGCTCGCGCAGCCTTGTGCGCGCCCAGCGCCATGCCGCCTGGTCCTGAGAAGAGTTCTCCAAGTGTGAATTCGGGCACCACTCGTCTGTCTCCTCCGTTGTGACTCCCTCAGCCCCAAGCCCTGAGTTCGGAGCAAGCCTACTTAGACCTACGGACACAGCACGTCAGCGCGCCGAGCCTATCGAGGACCCCTCCGACAATCGGCTGACCAAGGGCCGCCGTTACCGCGTGCGCTATCGCAAGCCGGATCGCACCGAGGCGGAGAAGCGCGGGTTCACGACGATGCGCGAAGCGGAGCTCTACCTTTCGATGGTCACGGTGTCGAAAGCGAAGGGCGAGTACATCGACCCGGTGTCGTCGAGGGTTCCCGTCCGGATGTTCGCCGACAGCTGGTTGCGTTCCAAGCAGCCGCCGATGACGAAGCCTTCGTATTACGCGACGCTCGAGCAGGCCTGGAACAACCACGTGGAGCCAGTGTGGGCCGACCGAGAAATCTCGTCGATCCGGCGCTCCGAAGTGCAGGACTGGGTGTCCGAGCTCGCGACGCGCAAGTCGCGTACGGTCGTCATCCGCTCGCTCGGGATCCTCGCCGGCATCCTCGACGTCGCTATCGACGATCGTCGGCTTGCGAACAACCCCGCTCGTCAGGTGCGCAACCTTCCTCGGCACGGTCCGGGCAAGCGTCGCGTCTATCTGTCGCACGATCAGGTGGCGACCCTTGCGGCGTGCTCGGCGTATCCGACGCTCGTCCTGACGCTGGCGTACTGCGGCCTCCGCTGGGGCGAGGCGACGGGGCTGCGTGTACGCAGTGTGAATCGGCTGCGTCGGCGCTTCGTGATCGAGGAGAACGCCGTGATGATCGGGTACGAGGTCCACGTCGGCACACCGAAGACACACGAACGCCGCTCGGTCCCCTACCCCGCGCGTCTCGCGCCGATGATCGAGCAGGCGTGCGCTGGCAAGGGCCCCGAAGGGCTGCTGTTCGGCGACGGGGTCACCCATATGCGTCTCTCGGGTGAGAAGGGATGGTGCGCGAACGCCGTCCGGCGTGCGCAGGAGTTCGATCCGTCGATCCCGCGGGTCACTCCGCACGACCTCCGACACACGGCCGCTTCCCTCGCGATCAGTTCGAGCGCGAACGTGAAGGCGGTCCAGCGGATGCTCGGTCATGCGTCGGCGGCGATGACGCTCGACACCTACGCCGACCTCTTCGACGACGATCTGGATGACGTCGCCTCGCGTCTCAACGACGCTATGCCGCTCGTCGCGCTGCCGTCCGGACCACAGACCCGGTACGCCCGTCCGCAGTGAAAACTGAGCAGATTGCTCAATCTCCGAAATGGTCGATTTCGTCGTTCCGAGACCCCAAATGAGGGCCTCTGAACCCCGTTGGAGTTCACAGAATGCGGGCAAAAAGCGGGCAAAAACCGACCCTTATATGGTCTGACCTCAGAAGAACCCCTGGTCAGAGGCAAAAAACAGTTGTGCCCCTGGAGGGACTCGAACCCCCAACCGTTTCCTTAGGACGGAACTGCTCTTCCATTGAGCTACAGAGGCTGGCGGCATCCAGTCTATCCGTGCCGCACGCCCGAGCCGGGCTGACTAGCCACGGTCGCCGTGCTCGTCAAGCCCCGTGCCGTGCGCGACCCGCACGGACAGGCTGGAGACACCCCAGCGAAGGAGACGAAGATGTCGAACCAGCCCATACCCGCTCCCCTGCCCACGCCCGACGACGAAGGAGAAGAGGCCACAGGCCTCCCCACGCGCGAGGTCGACGGCGACGAGCTACTCGATCCCGATGCCGCCGACGAGACCGTCGACAGCGCGGAAGCCGACCGGCTCGCGAGCGGCGCCGACCGCGACGCCTGAGGCTCGTGGCGCGGAGCGGTGAACCTCCGTATCCCGTGTGAATGGCGCTCATATCGCGCTGTTCGGTTGCATCTCGGCCCCGTTCTCGGAATCGTGGCCGACTCGCACACCCCAACGGAAGGAGAGCAGACATGCTCGTGATCACCGAAACCGCAACGGCTGCCGTCAAGACCATCGTCGCTCGCGTCCCCGACGCCGAAGACGGTGGCGTGCGCATCCGCGACACGGGAACCCCCAGCGGATACGAGCTCAGCGTCGCACCCGCGCCCGAGCCGCGCGACACCGTCGTGTCGGCGGGCGGAGCCAAGGTCTTCCTCGACGAGGCGGCCACGATCGCCCTCGACGAGCGCGTGCTCGACGCGGAGATCGCCCAGGATGGATCCGTGCGCTTCGCGCTCGCGAACCAGCCCTGACGACTCTCCGACAGCGGGGGCGCGCCACCACGGCGCGCCCCCGCTGTCGTGTGTTCAGCGGAAGTCGCGCGAGGTGTGGTGCACCCCCACTCTGAGGTCTTCGATGCTGTCGGCGAGGATGTTGGCGACGCCCTCGGGTGAGCGCTCCAGCATCCCCCGCACGATGAGGGCGGGTGCGTCGCGTACGACGCGACGGTGGCGGTTCCACACGCCGACCGAGCAGATCACGTTCACGAGGCCATGTTCGTCTTCGAGGTTGATGAACGTGATCCCGGATGCCGTGGCCGGCCGCTGTCGGTGGGTCACGAGACCGGCGACCTCGACGCGGCGGCCCGACTCGAACGTGCGCGTCTCGGACGAGGTCAGAACACCGCGCGCATCCAGAGCCGCACGGTAGTGCGCGAGCGGATGGTCGGTGGTCGAGACGCCGGTCGCCCACAGGTCGGCGGCGAGCAGTTCGTAGCTCGAGGGATCGGTGAACAGCGGCGGCTGCACCGACACGAGCGAATCGGGCAGGTACTCGGCGCGATCCTGCGCGGCCGAGCCCGCGAGCCAGATCGCCTCGCGCCGTGTGAGGCCGAGACACTCGAACGCCCCCGCCGTCGCGAGCGCCTCGACCTGCGCGGTCGTGAGGTCGGTGCGGCGCACGAGGTCGCGCAGATCGGCGAACGGACCCTCCGCCGTGCGCTCGAGGACGATGCGCGTCGCGACCGCCTGACCGATGCCCTTCACCGCGGCCAGGCCGAGCCGCACCGCGAAGCGGCCGTCGCGGCGGTGGGCTTCGTACTCGTCGGGAGCGTGGCGGTCGAACGGCGGGATCGGGGGCTGGATGCGGTGAGTGCAGGCGTCGAGGCCGGTGTGGCGGGGGGACGGCTGCCCTTCGACAGACTCAGCGGCCGGAGAGGCCGGGGCATCCACCGGCTCGAGGACGGCCTCGACACCGGAGGCGTGCAGATCGGGCGCGCGCACCTCCACCCCGTGCCGGCGGGCATCGGCGACGAGCGTCGCGGGCGAGTAGAACCCCATGGGCTGTGCGCGCAGGAGTCCGGCGAGGAAGGCCCCGGGGTAGTGCAGCTTGAGCCACGACGACGCGTAGACGAGCAGCCCGAACGACAGCGAGTGCGACTCGGCGAAACCGAAGTTCGCGAAGGCCTGGATCTTGACGTAGATATCGTCGGCAGCCTCGCCGGTGAGTCCGTTCGCCGCCATCCCGGCATACAGCTTCTCGCGCAGCGATTCGATGCGCTCGACCCCGCGCTTGGACCCCATCGCGCGACGCAGGAGATCGGCATCCGCCCCCGACAGCCCCCCGATCGCCATGCCCATCTGCATGAGCTGCTCCTGGAACACCGGGATGCCCAGCGTGCGCTCGAGCACGGGCTTGAGGAGGTCGTGGGGGTACGTGATGCGCTCCTGCCCGAGCTTGCGCCGCACATACGGGTGCACGGCCCCACCCTGGATCGGCCCCGGCCGGATGAGCGCGATCTCGATGACGAGGTCGTAGAAGCGTCGCGGCTGCAGCCGTGGGAGCAGCCCCATCTGCGCGCGAGACTCCACCTGGAACACCCCGATCGAGTCGGCCCGACACAGCATGTCGTACACCGCGGCCTCTTCTTTGGGGAGCGTCGCGAGCTCCCACTCCTCCCCCGTCGCCCCGCGGATGAGGTCGAAGCAGTACTGCAGGGCGGCCAGCATCCCGAGCCCCAGCAGATCGAACTTCACCAGTCCCATCCAGGCGGCGTCGTCTTTGTCCCACTGGATGACCGTGCGATTCTCCATACGTGCATGCTCGATCGGCACGACCTCGCCCACGGGCCGGTCGGTCAGCACCATTCCGCCCGAATGGATGCCGAGGTGCCGCGGCGCCTTCAGCAGTTCGGTCGCGTACTGCAGCACCAGCGGCGGGATGTCGTTGCCCTCCGCGCTCTCGAGGTTCGCCCCCCAGCGCTCGATCTGCTTCGACCAGGCATCCTGCTGTCCGGGCGAATGCCCGAGCGCCTTCGCCATGTCGCGCACCGCGTTCTTGGGCCGGTACTGGATGACGTTGGCGACCTGCGCGGCCCGCTCGCGCCCGTACTCGCCGTAGACCCACTGGATGATCTCCTCGCGGCGATCCGAGTCGAAGTCGACGTCGATGTCGGGCTCCTCATCGCGCAGCGCCGACAGGAACCGCTCGAACGGCAGGTCGTAGGCGATCGCGTCGACCGCCGTGATGTCGAGCAGATAGCAGACGGCGCTGTTGGCTGCAGAGCCCCGCCCCTGGCACAGGATGCCGCGGCGCCGCGCCTCGGCCACGATGCCGTAGACGATGAGGAAGTAGCCGGGGAAGTCCTTCATCTCGATGACGTCGAGCTCCATCTCGATGCGCTTGCGGTGCTTCTCGAGGATGTCGGGGTACTTGCGCGGCACGGCCTCCCACACGAGCTGCCGCAGATACGACATGGGGGTGTGCCCCTCCGGCACCTTCTGCTTCGGCAGGGCGGGCTTCGCCTTGCGCAGCGGAAACGCGAGCTCGTCGGCGAGCGTGACGGTGCGGGCGATCGCCCCCGGATACCGGGCGAAGCGCTCGGCCATCTCGGCCCCCGACCGCAGGTGCGCGCCGGCGTGCGAGGGCAGCCACCCGTCGAGCTCGTCGAGGCTGCGGTTGGCGCGCACGGCCGCGATCGCCGCGGCGAGCTGAGCCCGTGCCGGCTCGGCGTAGTGCACGTTGTTGGTCGCGAGGAGCGGCAGTCCGCGCTCCCGGGCGAGAGCGGCCAGCACGTCGTTGTCGCGCGTGTCGAGCGGGCCGCCGTGGTCGACGAGCTCGACGTTCACGGCATCCGGCCCGAACAGGGCGACCAGACGATCGAGCTCCTCCGCGGCCGCGGCGGGTCCGCCGTCGGCGAGCGCCCGGCGCACGGCGCCCTTGCGGCATCCGGTCAGGATCGACCAGTGCCCGTCGGCCTGCTGCGCGAGCGCATCGATGTCGTAGAGCGGACGCCCCTTCTCGGCCCCTGCGAGCTGCGCGTGCGTGAGGGCGGCGGCCAGGCGGTGATAGCCCTCCTCCCCGCGCGCGAGCACGAGCAGGTGCGACCCGACGGGATCGGCCTCGCCCTTCTGCGGCTTCGGCAGGTCGAGCGACAGCTCCGCCCCGAACACGGTCTTCACCCTCAGGAACTCGGCCGCCTCGGCGAAGCGCACGATGCCGTAGAACCCGTCGTGGTCGCTGATCGCAAGGGCGTGCAGTCCCAGGCGCTCGGCCTCTTCGGCGAGGTCTTCGGGCGAGGACGCCCCGTCGAGGAACGAGTACGACGAATGCGCGTGCAGCTCGGCGTACGGCACCGCGTCGTCGGGGCGGGCGATGACGGGTGGGACGTAGGGCCCGCGTTTGTGCGACCACGCGGGGCTGTCTCCGCCGTCGACGCCGGCCGGGGTCGTCTTCGGGCGGCGGCGGTCGCTGAGGAGACGCTCCATCTCCGACCAGGGGACGGACGGATTGTTGAAGCCCATCAGCGGCCCTTCGACACGCTCAGGGACCGAGGGCGGCGGAGCTCAGTCATAGCGGGCCTCCGCGGTCCACGCTCCGGAGTCGCACACGAGGAGCCAGGCGACGCCCTCGGCATCGACCACCTGGAACCGGTGCGCGCGACGGGCGCGCGCAGCATCCCACCCCCGCTCGACGATCGGCCACGGCCCCGCCCACGACTCGATCGCCCGGCGACGCCCCGATTCGGTGAGCACGGCGGGGACGGCCGTCACCCGGCCGCGGTCATCGACCGCGACCGCTCCCCCCGGAGGCGCCGCCGCCACCTCGACCGGACGCGGAGCGGGGAAGACCGTCGTCGGCAGCGGATCGGGGAGGCTCCCCGGCCAGGGACGCGACCGCTCCTTCGTGGTGACGACGCGATCGCCCCACGGCACGAGCACCTGCCGCTCGCTGAGCCACCGCCCTCCCCCGACCTCCGGGGTCAGCACGCCACGGTGGCCGAGCATGGCCTGCACGCGCGAGAGGGCGTGGTGCACGCGCTCGTCGGTGCCGGCTCCGAAGATCGCGGGGGCATGGTGGGACGCAGCATCCACCGCCGCAGGCTCGATGCGCACGCGGGCGACCCCACTGGTGAGCATGCCCGTGCCGGCGTCTTCGGCGAGCTGCCAGCGCACCCGGTCGACGACGGCCGCCGCATCGAACCGACCCGGATGCAGCCACACCCGCTCGCTGCGCTCCCCCCGGTCGCCGAAGAGCTCGACGCGCAGCTCGGTGCAGACGAGATCGATCGCCCCGAGCTTCTCGATGAAGGCGTCGGCCGCCTGGCGCACGCCGAACGCGACCTGATCGGCGAGCTCGAGCGGCGGCTCGAACACGACCTCGCGATCGAGCTCGGGCGGAGGCGTGCGCGGGTCGACGGCACGAGGGTCGAGCCCTGCCGCGAGCTGATGCAGCCGGATGCCGCGGTCGCCGAACCTCTCGCGCACCCGCTCGGCCTCCATCGCGGCGAATCCGCCCAGCGTCTGCACGCCGAGGCGCGCGAGCAGCCCCACGACGTCGTCGGCGTCGAGGCTCGTGATGGGCAGCGGTGCGAGGAACCCGCCCGCCCCTCCCGACGGCACGAGGCAGATCGGATCGGAGGGCCCGGTGCCGGCACGCGCGGCCTGCTCGGCCGTGAAAGGACCATCGGCGATGCCTGCCCGCACTCCTTCGAGCCCGGCCTCGTAGAGCGCATCGAGCAGTGCGATCGCCGCGTTCTGCTCGCTGCCGTAGTACCGCGACGGGCCGCGCGCTCGGAGCGCGCACAGGCCAGGCCGCACGATCTGCACGCCCGGCGCGATCTCCTCGATGCGCGCCACCAGCGGAGCGAACGCACGATGGTCGCGCACGGGATCGGCGGCGATCACGGAGAGGTGCGGGCAGCGGGCCTGCGCATCACGACGCCGCAGGCCCCTGCGCACGCCCTCGGCGCGGGCCGCCGTCGAGCACGCGACGACCTCGTTCTTCTCGAACACCGCGACCGCGCGCGCCGGATCGACGGCGCCTTCGCGGGCGAGGGCCGTGACCGGCCAGTCGGGGAACCACAGCACGATGCTGCGGATCGGGCCGTCGCGCATCAGCCGACCGCCTCGAGCAGAGGAGCGAACCGGTCGACGTCGTGGGGACGATCGGCGACCGGGGCCAACACACCGGCGGGAGGCGCCGACTGGATCGTTCCGTCGGCGGCGGGGAGCAGCATCCGACCCGTGCGCGCCACGGGCCACCGCCTGCTCGACGAGCGCACCGTGACCTCGCGCCCCGACAGGTAGCCGTGACCGCGCCCCAGTCCCGACCACGACGGCCGCTCGATCTCGAGCACCGCCTCGGCCTGCGGCCAGGCGCCCTGCACCAGCAGCACCGAGCCGCGGTCGCGGAGTCGCGCGGCCAGCCGCGACACGTCTCCGTCGGAGACCCGCGACGACGGGCGCACCGCGATGACCGGCAGCACCTCGGCCACCGTCGCCGCGACGGCGAGCCATCTCGGCCCCGGATCGGGGATCAGCACGAGGCGCGACAGATCGACACCGAGCCGCTCGGCCGCCTCCGCCCCGAGTTCGGGGATGCCGACGGCACCGCACCACGACCCGGCCTGCGAGGCGCCGGCGAGCAGGGCGAGCAGGAGCGACGTGGAGGGAGCGAGCGAGTACGCGGCACCCGGGCGGAGTCCGCCACCGGGCAGCAGAGCGGCCAGCGCAGGATGGACGGGCAGCACCGGCGCATCGAGCTTGCGCCCCTGCATCCGCTCGACACCGGCACGCAGCCGTTCGAGTTCGGACCCCTGCTCCTGCCGGAGCGCTTCGTTCGCCACGATCGCCCTCATCACGTCAGCCTAGAACAGATGTTCTAGTGTTTCAACGACAAGGTCGAACGTATCTCCCACCTCGGACATCGTCCGAGGCATCCGGAATCAGCCGGTCAGCTGCCCCGTGGTCGCGATGCGCGCGAAGCCGCCCGCCTGCAGATCGAGGGCCGTCGTGGCCATGAGCTCGTCGGCCGTGCGCGTGACGACGCCGAGTCCCGCGACATCCGTCTGCAGATCGAAGGTGCGCGTGGCGTCGAGCACGACCGTCACGTCGTAGCCGAGATTGCCCGCCATCCGGGCGGTCGTCTCGACGCACATGTTGGTCTGGATGCCGCAGATCACGAGCTCGGACACCCCCTCGGACTGCAGCCAGGCGTGCAGATCGACGTCTCCGTAGAACGCGGAGTTGACGTTCTTCGTGACGAACAGCGCCGGCTCCACCGCCGCGACGACGTCGACCAGCGCATTGCCGGGCGTGCCCGCCTGCAGCGGCGAGCCGGGAGACGTCGAATCGTGCCGCACCACCACGATCGGCTCACCGGAGGCCTGCCAGGCGCCGACCAGGGCGCCCACGTTCTGCTCGCACGCCGGATTGGTCGTCGCCCCCCACACCGGGTCGTCGAAGCCGCGCTGCATGTCGATCACGATGAGGGTTCTGGGCATGCCTCCATCCCATCACGGGAGACAGGGGTGACGGATGCCGGCATCCGTCGCATTCCTGCCGATCCACTTCGTCGATGTCCTCCTTCACGCCCGTTGAGCGGCCTCATACCGACGGGAAGTGCGACATCGAGGGACGGCGGAGATAGAGGAAGGGTGATGACGGCGGCGGCCCGCGGGCGACGCGAGGGCAGCGACCCGAGGATGATCCCGCCCAGCACGAGTGCCATGCCCACGGCCTGCGGCAGCCCGAACGCCTCGCCGGCGATCAGCACGCCCAGCGCGACGCCCGTCACAGGATTGAGCAGTCCGATGATCCCGACCGGACCCGGCTGGAGGTGCCGCAACCCGGCGAACCACGCCGCATACGCCAGTGCCGTCGCGACGAGCGTGACATACGCGAAGCCGAGCGTCGACGGGAGCGTGAGCACGGGCGGCGCCCCCTCGACGATCAGCGCTACCGGGACGAGCACCACCGAGCCGCCCAGCAGCTGCCACGCGGCCATGGGAAGGGCGGCCACATCCTCCCCCCAGCGCACCGTGAGCACGAATCCGAGCGACGACGCCGTCATCGCCCCGAGCGAGGCCGCGACTCCCCACGGATCGACGCCGCCCCCGTCGAGGCCGAGCATGAGGCCGACGCCGACCAATCCGATGGCCGCGCCGATCACCGCGACCAGCCGCGGTCGCTGCCGGAGCATGGCCCAGGCGAACAGCATCATGCAGGCGGCGGATGTCGACATCAGGGTGGCTGCGGTGCTCGAGGGCAATCGTTGCCCGGCGATGTAGATGAGCACGAAGGAGCCGCCGACGTTGAGCGTGCCGAGCACGAGCGACCGCCACCACCACGCGCCGCGCGGGAGCCTGCGCGCGAGCAGGAGGACGATGAGTCCGGCAGGCAGTGCCCGCAGCACACTCCCCCACAGCGGAGCGTCCGGGGGGAGGAGGTGACGGGTGACGAAGTAGGTGCTGCCCCACGACCGGGGCGAGGGCGGTCACCAGCATCCAGCGCACGCGATTATCTTCCACGGAAGCAATAATACCTTCCGTGGAAGAGATCTGGTACCGTCGCGGGATGATGCCTGCGGAGAACGCCCCCGACCGCGTCGCTCAGATCATGGAGGAGTGGCGTCGCGAGCGCCCCGACATCGACCCGAGCCCGCAAGGGGTCATCGGACGCCTGCACCGCCTGGCGCTCGCGCTCACCGCGCAGATCACCCCGGTGTACGGGGAATGGGGGCTCAGCGAAGCCGAATTCGATCTCCTCGCGACGCTGCGACGCGCGGGCGCGCCGTACGCCCGCCCCGCCGGCGAGCTGGCCGGTCACACCATGGTGACCACCGGTGGACTCACGAAGCGGGTCGACCGCCTCATCGAGCGAGGGCTCGTCGAGCGCGACGCCGCGGCCGACGACGCCCGTCGCCGACTCGTGCGCCTCACACCCGCCGGTCTCGACGTGATCGATGAGGCCTTCGCCGCGCACATGGCGAACGAGCACCGGCTGATCTCCGAACTGGGAGCGACGGATGCCGCGGCGCTCGAACCGATCCTGAGCCGATGGCTCGACATCCTCGACGACGCCTGACGACCAGCGACCGCACCGCCCCTACGCGGCGAGCTCCAGGTACGGCTCCCACTGGGGCTCCGCGCGCTCGGTGCCGCGCACCGTCCAGTGCGCACCCCGCGGAGGCCGCGGCACGAGACGCAGCTCCCACCCCATCTCCTGCGGGGTCTTGTCGCCCTTCACGTTGTTGCAGCGCAGGCAGCACGCGACGAGGTTCTCCCACGAGTCCGCTCCCCCGCGCGACCGCGGCAGGATGTGGTCGATCGTCGACGCCGCCTTGCCGCAGTATCCGCAGCGGTGAGCATCGCGCCGGAGCACTCCTCGGCGGGTGACGGGCACGACGCGCGAACCCGGGATGCGCACGTACCGCGTCAGGACGATGACCGCAGGTCTGTCGTAGGCGGCCCGAGCCCCCCAGACGGGTCTGCCGTCGATGTGCTCGATGACGGTGGCCTTCTCGTTCATCACGAGCACGAGCGCCCGCTTGAACGACACCACGGCGAGAGGCTCATAGCCCGCGTTCAGCACCAGAGTGCGCATTTCTCATCCTCTCGAACGGCCGGGACGGCTTCCCGGTTGTTCGGTTCCGACGATTCGAGGGGCGCAGGGGCATGAAAAAAGGCGCTGTCTACAGACAGCGCCCTGGACGCGCGGCAGCACCGCGGCATCCCGTCACACGATGCCGAAGGACAAGCAGACCGAGTGCATCCATGGTTCGGATGCGAGGTGTGCAATCCATCGGCGCCCTCCGCTTCTCTCAGCGTCGGCTTTCAGGCTAACGCACGCCTCCGACGGGAGGGCCGTACGCCCGGGTGAACGCCCGGTGGCGTGTCGGCGACGACGGGTCAGCCGGCGTTCGCCTGGAGCCACGCGAGGGGATCGACGAGACCTCCGTTGATCTTCACCTCGAAGTGCGTGTGCGTCGCGGTGGCGTTGCCGGTCTTGCCGACCTGGCCGAGCAGCTGACCGGCCGAGACGGTCTGTCCGGCGCTCACGACGCGCGATCCGTAGATCATGTGGGCGTAGGTGGTCGAGACGACCTGGCCGCCCACGACGGAGTCGATCATCACGACGGCGCCGTAGCTGCCGCCGCTGTCGGTCGAGGTGCGGACGACACCCGCTGCGGCGGCGAAGATCGGGGTGCCGGCCGGGGCCATCATGTCGAAGCCGTTGTGGCCCGAGCGACCCGGCGGGCGGAACGTGTTGAACCACTCGTACGAGAACGACGTGAGCGGCCAGCGGACCTCGCCCGAACCGGGAGCGGTCATCGACAGGTCGATCGACGCGACGCGGCTGCCACCGCGCGACACCGAGGCTGCGAGCGCCTTCGCGCGGGCGGCGGCGGCCTCTTCGGCCTTCTTCTTGTCGATCTCCTCCTGCGTCGTGGCGGCGTAGCTCTCACGCGTCAGGGTGGTGGCGGTGGCGTCGGATGCCACGACGAGCGACTGCGCATCGTCGGCGGCGACCTGCTGCAGCGTCATGGCTTCGGCGGCCGGCGGGCGTGTGCTGAAGGCGGGGAGCGCGATGGCGACCACGAGACCGCCGACGACGCTCAGGATGACGAGACTGCGCAGCGGCTTGGCCGTCGTGCGCGGCGACGTCGACGACTTCGCGACGCGCGCGGGACGGCTCTTCGCACGAGGGATGCGGGGCGCCTTCACAGGGGTCGCTGCCCGTCGTCCGCTCCGTCGCGAAACACCGGTGTCGGTGCGTTCTTCGACGGCGTTCTCGCCCTCGGACGATCCAGTCTCTTCAGCCAAGCTTTCCTCCGGCGCCTCTGCGCCGTGGCGCTTGGCTCGTCAGCAATCTGCTCGAGGGCACGTTGTGTCGGGGCACAGTGTGCGATTTCGTCTCCCGAGCGACGAGCCGTTGAGGCGACTCGAGAGGCGGTCCGACGGCGGGCTTCTCGCCTGTGGACCCTCTGAGGCTACCGGAATGTCACGTTTCTGTCACATTGGGTTCCTGGCAACCCCCTGGACATCAGCCCCGGTCGTCCACCAGGAAGATGTGCGAAGCGACCTCGACGGGCAGCTCGAGGCCCTCGTCGCTGCCGGCCATCTCGACGAGGACGTACCCCTCGCTGTAGCGGAACGCCCCCGATGCGCCGGGCACGACGCCCGCGTTCTTGAGCTGCTGGAGCAGCTCCGGATCGACCTGCACGGGCTCTGCGAGTCGGCGCACGGTGCCCTCGATGGGCTCCCCCGCCTCGTTCATGCGGCGCACGAGACCCACGACGCCCTGATCGAAGGTGATCGCGGGGATGTCGCCGAGCTGGTCGAGTCCGGGGATCGGATTGCCGTAGGGCGACTCGGTGGGATGCCCGAGCAGCTCGACGAGCCGGCGCTCGACCTGCTCGCTCATGACGTGCTCCCAGCGGCAGGCCTCTTCATGCACGTAGGCCCAGTCGAGCCCGATGACATCGGACAGGAGTCGCTCGGCGAGACGGTGCTTGCGCATCACGTCGACGGCCTTCTGGCGTCCCGAGCCCGTGAGCTCGAGCGTGCGGTCGTCCGACACGACGACGAGTCCGTCGCGCTCCATGCGTCCCACGGTCTGCGAGACGGTGGGACCGGAGTGCCCGAGACGCTCGGAGATGCGCGCACGGAGGGGCACGATCCCCTCCTCTTCGAGCTCGAGGATCGTGCGCAGGTACATCTCGGTCGTGTCGATGAGATCGGTCATGTGTGGGTCCTCGCAAGGGCTGATCGTGACCTTCAAGCCTACCCATCAGCCGGATGCCGCGGCACGGCGGGGGTGGTTACGCCCGGTCACACGGAAAGGGCGCCGTGCCGCGCGGTTCTAGACTCTGGTCATGGCCAACGTGATGCTGCCCCGCGAGATCCTCCCCACCGATGGACGCTTCGGCTGCGGCCCGTCGAAGGTGCGCGACGCCCAGCTCGACGCGCTCGCCGGCCCCGGGCGCTCTCTGCTCGGCACGTCGCACCGCCAGGCACCGGTGAAGGACCTCGTCGCCCAGGTGCGCATCCAGTTGAGCGATCTGTTCCGCGCCCCGAACGGCTACGAGATCATCCTCGGCAACGGCGGGTCGACGGCGTTCTGGGATGCCGCGGCCTTCGGCCTCATCGACAAGCGCAGCCAGAACCTGGTGTTCGGCGAGTTCGGGTCGAAGTTCGCCTCCGCCGCGAAGGCCCCCTGGCTCGAGGCGCCCGATGTGCGCTCGGCCGACCCCGGCACCCGCACGACCGCCGAGGCCGTCGAGGGCGTCGACGTGTATGCGTGGCCGCACAACGAGACCTCGACGGGCGTGTCCGCACCCGTGCGCCGCGTCGACGGCGACGAAGGCGCGCTGACCGTCATCGACGCCACCAGCGCGGCGGGCGGCATCAACTTCCGCGCATCCGAGTCCGACGTGTACTACTTCGCGCCGCAGAAGAACCTCGGCTCGGACGGCGGCCTCTGGTTCGCGCTCGTGTCGCCGGCCGCCATCGAGCGGATCGAGCGGATCGCGGCATCCGGCCGGTACATCCCCGAGTTCCTGAGCCTCAAGAACGCGCTCGACAACTCGCGCCTCAACCAGACACTGAACACGCCCGCGCTCACGACGCTGTTCCTCCTCGACAAGCAGCTCGAGTGGATCACGTCGAACGGCGGCCTGGCGTGGGCGGACTCCCGCACGCGCGAGTCGTCGCAGACGCTGTACGACTGGGCCGCGGCGTCCTCGTTCGCCACCCCCTTCGTCGCCCACCCCGAAGACCGCTCCTCGGTCGTCGTCACGATCGACTTCGACGACACCGTCGACGCCGCGGCGGTCGCCAAGAGCCTGCGTGCGAACGGGATCGTCGACACCGAGCCCTACCGCAAGCTCGGACGCAACCAGCTGCGCGTCGCGACGTTCGTCTCGATCGAGCCCGACGACGTGCGCCAGCTGACGCGCTGCATCGACTACACCGTCGAGCGCATCAACGGCTGAGGTCGCGGCTCAGTAGCTGCGGTCGCCCTCGTCGTCGGGGTCGTCGAACTCGTCGTCTTCGTCCGAGTCGTCCTCGTCCTCGTCCTCGTCGGAGTCGTCTTCGTCCGAGTCGTCCTCGTCCGAGTCGTCCTCGTCCGAGTCGTCCTCGTCGGACTCCTCCGCAGCGGAGTCGTCGGCGTCGTCCTCGTCGGGGTCGAGCGCGTCGATGTCGACGCCGTCGACGTCGCCCGCGTGCAGGATCGGCGAGCCGTCGCGGTCGAAGTCCGCGGCATCCAGGTCTTCGACGTCGTCGAGATCCTCGTCGTCGTCGCCCTCGTCGTCGGCGGCGTCGTCTCCGGCCGCCTCCGCCAGGGCGATCTGCGCGGCCTGGTACTCCGCCAGGCGCTCCGCCCACGGAAGCCAGTCCGGGGCCAGCAGCGCCCCGTCGCCGGGCAGGAGCTCGACTTCGAGCACCGTCGGCTCGGCGTCTTCCACGCGGGCGAGACTGACCGTCCAGAACCATCCGGGGTAGCCGTCGAGGCGATTGGCGAAGCGGAGCGACACGACGCCGTCGGCCTCGCCCGCGTAGCCCGCGGGCGCGCCGATCGAGCTCTCGGGGGTGATCTCGCGCAGCGCGGCGAGCGCCAGGTCGTGCGCGTTCAGCAGCGTCTCATCGGGCACGACCGGCTCGACGGGCGCGGCAACGACCCCCTCGTCGTCGGACGCCTCGATGACGACCTGGAGCGGCGCCTCGGCGACCGCGGACTCGGAGGCATCCGAGTCGACGTCTGCCGACTCGCGTGCGTCGGACTGCTCAGGCTTCGAAGTCATCGGCGACCTTGCGCAGCACGGCCGCGATCTTCTTCGCCTGCGGACCGTTGGGGTAGCGGCCTCGGCGCAGATCGCCGCCGATGCCGTCGAGGAGCTTCACGAGGTCTTCGACGATGATCGCCATGTCGTCGGCCGACGTGCGCGAGCGCTTCGACAGGCTCACGGGGGCCTCGAGGACGCGCACCGAGAGCGCCTGCAGTCCGCGCTTGCCGTCGGCGACGCCGAACTCGAGTCGCGTGCCCTGCTTGGGCGACGGTGAACCTGCGGGCAGGGCTGTGGCGTGCAGGAAGACGTCCTGGCCGTCATCCGTGGTGATGAAGCCGAACCCCTTCTCCTCGTCGTAGAACCTGACCTTGCCGGTGGGCATGAGAACCTCGCTGGAGATGCGCCCGCGCGACGCGGGCAGGGTGGAACCGGAGTCGAACGACCCCACCCTCCAGCCTAGAGCACGGCAGGATCTCAGGCCGTGGGCGACGAGCCCAGAAGGTAGGCTGATCCGGATGAGCACGCAGACTCCCGGCGACGTCCCCGTCCGCCGCATCGACCGCATCCTGGCCTTCATGTCGCTGGGGCTGCTGGTGCTGTCGATCGTGTGCTTCTTCGCGATCATGATCGGCACCGCGGCCGGCATGGAGCAGGCCGACTACGGCACGGGCATCTGGCCCCTCCTGGGCGTCTTGGTGTACATCGCGCCGATCATCGCGTTCATCCTCCTCATCTCGGTCGTGATCATGGCCTTCGTGCGGAGGGCACGCGCGAACAGGGGCCGCTGACCCCGTGGTCGATGCGTCCGACGAACGCACCCTGGCGAACCGGCTCGCGGGGCTCTCCTCCGACGCGCTGTCCGATCTCCTGCGCGTCCGCAGCGTCTCCCCCACGGTCGGGTGGCGCGACTTCTTCGACGCCGCCGAGGCTCTGCTCGACGCGGCATCCGTCGATCGCGTCCTGATCCGGATGCCCCGGCCCCGCCTGGATGCCCTGACCGCCGCGATCGACGCGGGCGTCCCCGCGGCGGCCGACGAGCGCGACACCCTCGTCGCCGAAGGACTCGCACGGGAGGACGGCACCCCGTTCCGCGTGGTCGCCACGCGACTGGCCGCCCTGCGCGCCCTCCACGACGAGGCGTTCGCGGCACCGGCTGCCGACGCCCCCTCGGCGATGACCGACCCCCGCGGTGAAGCAGCGGCCGCCGAGCGCGCGTTCTCGAGCGTCGGAGCGCTCGCCGACCTGCTGCTCGCGACGCTGCACCGCCCGCTCGCCCTGACGGCGGCCGGCAGCGTCAGTGCCGTGGACCGCAAGCGCCTCGTCGAATCGGGCGCCGTCGACACCCCCGAGCAGCTCGACGACCTGCTCTCCGCCGCATCCGCCGCCGATCTCGCGCACACCGAGGGTCGCGAATGGCTCGTGAGCGATCTCGGTTCGCAGTGGCTCGCGCTGTCGACCGCAGACCGCTGGGAGAGGATCGCCGCCGGCTTCGTGGGCGCGCTGCCCGCGCCGCTGCGCACACCCGAGGGCGGGTGCATTCCATATGCGGCATGGACCGGCGCCTTCCCCCTCGACCCCGACTGGCCCGAACGGTCCGCTCGGCTGGAGCGCTTCACCATCGCCTGGGGCCTGCGCACACCCACCGGCGACGAGACGCCGTGGGGATCCGCCGTGCGGACGCGTGGAGTCGTGGATTCGTCCTCGCTCGTCGCGCATCTCCCGCCCGAGATCGACCGCATCTACCTCCAGGCCGATCTCAGCGCGATCGCGCCCGGGCCGCTCGCCCCCCACCTCGATCTGCGCCTGCGCGGAATCGCCGTGCGGGAATCGCGGGCCCAGGCATCCACGTACCGCTTCACCGCCGAGTCGCTCGAGGGCGGGATGACCGAAGGCGAGACGGCCGAGTCGATCCGCGCGTTCCTGACCGAGCTCTCGCTCACCGGCATCCCGCAGCCCCTCGCCTACCTGATCGAGAGCACCGCCGCTCGCCACGGCCTCGTCCGCGTGCGGACCGACGACGTGCGCACGCGCGTGGAGAGTGCGGATGCCGGACTCCTCGCCGCGATCGAGGTCGACCAGGCGCTGCGTCCGCTCGGGCTCCTGCGCGAAGACGGGCATCTCACGTCGCGTGTCGCGCGGGATGCCGTGTACTGGTCGCTCGTCGATGCCCGCTACCCCGTCGTGGCCGTCGACACCGACGGCGCCCTCCAGTCGCTGCACCGGCACCGTCTCGCCCGGTCGACGGACGCCGCCGGCGGCGGAGATCCGTACGCCGCGCTCATCGCCCGCCTGCAGACGGCGCGCGGCGACGACGTCGAGGCGGACTGGCGCGAGCGCGAACTCGACCAGGCGGTACGCGCGCGCTCGGTGGTCGCGGTCGTCGTGCGGCTCCCCGACGGCAGCTCCCGCGAGTTCGTGCTGGAGGCCACCGGACTCGGCGGCGGGCGACTCCGGGGGCGCGATCGCGCGGCCGACATCGAGCGCACGCTGCCGGTCTCCAGCATCGAGAGCGTGCGCCCGGTCTGACCGACGCGACAGGCGCCGGGCGACGCCGCTGCGCCGCCCGCCCCGGTAGACTGGCACGTTATGGCTGACGGTCCCCTCATCGTGCAGAGCGACCGCACGGTTCTGCTCGAAGTAGCGCACCCCGACGCGGAGAGCGCGCGGCACGAGCTGGCGATCTTCGCCGAGCTCGAGCGCGCTCCCGAGCACATCCACACGTACCGCATCACCCGCCTCGGCCTGTGGAACGCCCGCGCGGCCGGACACGACGCCGAAGACATGCTCGCGACGCTCGACAAGTGGTCGCGCTTCCCTGTGCCGCCGTCGGTGTCGATCGACATCCGCGAGACCGTGGGCCGCTACGGCCGCCTTGTGATCGAGCGCAACGACGAGGGCGAGCTGGTGCTGCGGGCGACGGATGCCGCGGTGCTCGCCGAGGTCTCCAAGAACAAGCGCATCCAGCCGCTGCTGCTCGGCCACCCCTCCCCCGGCGTTTTCCTCGTGGACGCGTGGGCGCGCGGCCACATCAAGCAGGAGCTGCTGAAGATCGGGTGGCCCGCGGAAGACCTCGCCGGCTACACGCCGGGCACTCCGCATCCCATCGAGCTCGATGAGAGCGGCTGGAGCCTGCGTCCATACCAGCGCGAGGCCGTCGACAAGTTCACCGACGGCGGCTCGGGCGTCGTCGTGCTCCCCTGCGGCGCCGGCAAGACGCTCGTGGGCGCCGCCGCGATGGCCGACACCAAGACCACGACGCTCATCCTCGTGACCAACACGGTGAGCGCGCGCCAGTGGCGCGACGAGCTCCTCAAGCGCACGACGCTCACGCCGGAGGAGATCGGCGAGTACTCGGGCCAGGTCAAGGAGATCAAGCCCGTCACGATCGCGACCTACCAGATCCTCACCGCCAAGCGCGGTGGTCAGTACGCCCACCTCGCGCTGCTCGACGCCCTCGACTGGGGACTCGTGCTCTACGACGAGGTGCATCTGCTCCCGGCCCCCGTGTTCAAGCTCACCGCCGATCTGCAGGCCCGGCGCCGCCTCGGGCTCACCGCGACCCTCGTGCGCGAAGACGGCCGCGAGGGCGACGTGTTCAGCCTCATCGGCCCCAAGCGCTTCGACGCGCCGTGGAAGGAGATCGAGGCCCAGGGCTTCATCTCGCCCGCCGCCTGCTACGAAGTGCGCGTCGACCTGCCCGCGGGCGACCGCCTCGAGTACGCCGCGTCGGCCGACGACGAGCGCTACCGCCTCGCGGCGACCGCGCACGCGAAGATCGACGTCGTCAAGCAGCTCGTCGAGCGCCACAAGGGCGAGCGCATCCTCGTGATCGGGCAGTACCTCGACCAGATCGACATCCTCGCCGAAGCTCTCGATGCCCCCCAGATCACGGGTGCGACGCCGGTCGACGAGCGCGAGCAGCTCTACCAGGCGTTCCGCGTCGGCGAGATCGACCTGCTCGTCGTCTCGAAGGTCGCGAACTTCTCGATCGACCTGCCCGAGGCATCCGTCGCCATCCAGGTGTCGGGCTCGTTCGGATCGCGCCAGGAGGAGGCCCAGCGCCTCGGACGCCTCCTGCGCCCGAAGGAGAGTGGCCACACCGCGAGCTTCTACACGCTCATCGCCCGCGACACGGTCGATCAGGACTTCGCCCAGAACCGTCAGAGGTTCCTGGCGGAGCAGGGCTACGCGTACACGATCCTCGACGCGGACTCGCTCGCGGCCTGAGGACGCGTCAGGCGCAGCGTGCGCCGGAGCCGCGTGCGGCGGAACAGCCACTCCACGACGCCGACGTACGCGACGATCACGAGGGCCGACCACACGAAGCTCGCGACGCCCGGCGAGGTCGCGTTGACGTCGGCGAGGCCTGCGAGACCCATCAGGAACGCCATCAGGTTGTTCACGACGTGCAGGGCGATGGCGGCCTCGAGCCCGCCGGTGCGCCACGTGAGCCATCCGGCCGCGATCGCGAACACCGCGACGCTCGCCTGACCGAGCGGGTCGTAGAGGTGGCCCGCGACGAACAGGGGCACCGGCAGCAGGATCGCGAAGGCAGGATGCCGCAGCCAGCGCCCGATGGACTGCATGAGGTAGCCGCGGAACACGTACTCCTCGGCGGCGGCCTGCAGCGGGACGATCAGCAGCAGCACGAGGAACGTGAGCCACAGCTGCGGATTGTCCTCGGGTGCCACGACGGAGCCCGACGCGTCCACGGCCTCGGCGGGCAGCAGCATCGACACGGCGGTCAGTGCGACGGCGACCACCACGGCCGCCGCGGCGCACCCCAGCATCCATCCCCACCGGAGCCTGCCCGCCGCCGACGAGACGAGCCCGACGCGGCGTCCGTTCACGATGAGGGAGGCCAGCACATACGCCGGCAGCATGAGGGCGATCGAGCCCAGCAGCACGGCGATGACGAGCGGATCGGTCAGATCGAACACGACGTCCTCGGTGAGCGAGAGGATGCCGGAGCCGCCGTCGGGGTCGGAGAGCGTCGCGACGATGACGGCGACCGCGGCCACACCGGTCATCGCCAGGTAGAGCGCGACCCCGAGGAGACCGACCACGAGCGGGGTCCACCAGCCCGTCCGGCGACGGGCGAAGACGAGGCGGTGGTACGGCAGTCCGGAGCCGAACGCCTCATCGGGCAGCCGGCGCGCAGGCGCGGGCGCCGCCGGGGGCGGGGACGGGAGGGACGGAGCGGCGGGAGTCGTCACCGTTCCATCATGAAGGAGGGCACGCTGAGCACCTCCTCCATGCGCGCGGATGCCGACGCACGGGCGCCGATCCGCCCGATATCCAGCAAGCTCATCGACTGCGGTGCCAATATGGGCCTATGACCGCACCGCGCATCCTCGTCGTGGACGACGAGCCGAACATCCGCGACCTGCTCATCACGAGCCTCCGGTTCGCCGGATTCCAGGTCCGGGCCGTCTCGAACGGAGCCCAGACGATCTCGGCCGTCCTCGAAGAGGAACCCGACCTGATCATCCTCGACGTCATGCTCCCCGACATGAACGGGTTCAGCGTCACGAAGAGGCTCCGCGGAGCCGGCTACACGGCGCCCATCCTCTTCCTCACCGCGAAGGACGAGACCGAGGACAAGATCACGGGACTGAACGCGGGCGGCGACGACTACGTCACGAAGCCCTTCAGTCTCGACGAGATCGTCGCGCGCATCCAGGCGATCCTGCGCCGCACGATGCAGGCCGACGAGGAATCCGTCATCCGCGCCGGCGAGCTCTCGATGGACCAGGACACGCACGACGTGCTGGTCGGGGATGTCTCGATCGACCTGAGCCCCACCGAGTTCAAGCTGCTGCGCTACCTCATGCTCAACCCCAACCGCGTGCTGTCGAAGGCGCAGATCCTCGATCACGTGTGGGAGTACGACTTCAACGGCGACGCCGGCATCGTGGAGAGCTACATCTCCTATCTCCGCCGTAAGATCGATCCGCACTCCAGCGAGCCGCTCATCCAGACCAAGCGCGGTTTCGGCTACATGCTGAAGGCGGGCAAGTCGGCCTAGGCCGCGAACCGAGGAGGCCGCCCTGGCGCGGAAGACCGACACGGTCACCCGGTGGTGGCGCGGGCTCAGCCTGCGCGCCAAGGTCACCGGGGTCACTGTCGCGCTCCTCGTCGTGGGGCTCGTCGCCGCCGGCGTCGGCACGATGGCCTTCCTGCGCAACACGCTGCTGCAGAACCTCGAGATCGCGCTCGAGCAGGCGGTGCCGACGGATGTCGCGAGCGGCCTCATCGACATCGAGGTCGACGAGTCGGGACAGCCCGACTTCCGGGTGAAGCAGAACGTCGCCCCCAGCGACACGTGGGTCGCGATGTACGACCGCAACGGCGCTCTGGTCATCACCGCCGGCGGCAACGACGACTCCCGCGCCCCGGTGTTCCCCGAGGTCTTCACGCCCGAGAAGACCGCGACGCAGGGCACGTCGACGTTCTCGCTCCCGAGCACCGATGGCGGCTCGGGCTTCCGGGCGGCGGTCGACATCTATCCGATCGAAGACGTCGGCGACTTCTACACGCAGCTGATCGCGCGCCCGGTGGCCCCGATCAACCAGGTCGTCGGCACGTTCCTCGGCATCTACGGCATCCTCGCCCTCATCACGGTCGTCGGCGGCGCGCTCCTCACCCGCTGGCTCGTGACCCTCACGTTCCGCAGCCTCGGCCAGGTGGAGACCACCGCCATGGCCATCGCGGCCGGCGACTTCAGCCAGCGTCTGAGCGACATCGAGCCGACCACCACCGAGGTCGGCCGACTCAAGACCGCGCTCAACGCGATGCTCGGGCGGGTGGATGCCGCGATCACGCAGCGCGATTCGACCGTGCGGCAGATGCGCCGCTTCATCGGCGACGCGAGCCACGAGCTGCGCACGCCGCTGGTGACCGTCCGCGGCTGGGCCGAGCTGTACCGCATGGGGGCGATCTCGGGCGATGACGACATCGCCCAGGCCATGGACCGCATCGAGAGCGAGGCCAAGCGCATGGGGCTGCTGGTGGAGGACCTCCTCGCCCTCGCCCGCCTCGACGAGCGCCGGGACGTGGTGTTCGCCCCCGTCGATCTCCGTCCCGTGGCGAGGGATGCCGCCCTTGATGTGCGGGCGACGTCATCCCAGCGGCTCGTGACCGTGACCGACACGACGATCGAGCGCACGCCGCGCGACGACGATGAAGCCCGTTCCGACGATCCCGCCACTCCGCCGAGACGACGAGGAGGACCCGCCGCGCCGCGCCGCGGTGCGGCCGCGGGTCTCTCGCTCCTGCGCCGCAAGCCCCGTCCTGTCCCCGCGACGCAGGCCACGGGGTCGTCCGAGGTGCCGCCGATGGCGCCGCTCGACCTCTCCGCTCCGGAGATCGGTCCCGCCTCGACGCCGCCCATCGTGCTCGGCGACGAGAACCGCATCCGCCAGGTGGTGGCGAACCTCCTCGGAAACGCCAAGCGCTTCACGGCGGAGGACTCCCCCATCGACCTCCGGGTCGGCGTCGACACGGTCGCCGGCATGGGGTGGATCGAAGTGGCCGACCACGGCGAAGGCATCCCCGATCAGATCAAGGACAAGATCTTCCAGCGGTTCTGGCGCGCCGACACATCGCGCGCCCGCGAGACGGGCGGCACCGGCCTCGGACTGTCGATCGTGTCGTCGATCGTCGACGCACTGCACGGCCGCGTCTACGTGACAGACACCCCCGGCGGCGGGGCGACGTTCCACGTGGAGTTCCCGCTCGCGCAGGCACGGGATGCCTCGGAGCACCTCCACCTCGAGACGCAGCCGATCGCGCGGCTCCGCCTCGACGACGACATCTGATCCGTTCCTCCCCCGTCCGGGCGGAGCGGGCGCTCTCCCCAGACGGAGCGGACGACGACGGATGCCGCGCGGGCGCCTCCTACCGTGGGCTCACACCCTCGAACCAAGGAGCCCGAATTGGCCGTCTTCTCCGTCGACAGCGACGCCGTCCTCACCGCGACCGCACAGGTGCGCGGCACCGCCGACCGCCTCCAGGCCGAGTCGCACGCGATGCTCGCGCATCTGACGCAGCTGCAATCGCAGTGGACGGGCTCGGCATCCGTCGCGTTCGTCGGCGTCGTCGACCGCTGGCGCGCGACCCAGCGGCAGGTCGAGCAGTCGCTCGCCGACATCAGCATGGCGCTCGGCGTCGCCGGCCGACAGTACGCCGAAGCCGAGCAGGCCACGGCGAGCCTGTTCCGCTGACACGCGGCCCCACCCTGCCCGAGCGCACGAAGAAGGGCCCCTCCCGGAGGAGGGGCCCTTCTTGCGGATTCAGATCAGCGAGGCTGGATCAGAAGTCCATGCCACCCGACGGGTCACCCATGGGAGCGGGCGCCTTCTCGGGCTTGTCGGCGACGACGGCCTCGGTCGTGAGGAACAGACCGGCGATCGACGCGGCGTTCTGCAGCGCCGAGCGCGTCACCTTGGCCGGGTCGATGATGCCCTGGGCGAAGAGGTCGCCGTACTCGCCGGTTGCGGCGTTGAGGCCCCACCCTGCTTCGAGCTCGGACACCTTGTTCGCCACGACACCGGGCTCGAGGCCCGCGTTGAGGGCGATCTGCTTCAGCGGAGCCTCGATCGCGACGCGCACGATGTTCGCACCCGTGGCCTCGTCACCCGTGAGGGTGAGTCCGTCGAGGGCCTTCTTGCCGGCCTGGATGAGCGCGACGCCACCACCGGGGACGATGCCCTCCTCGACGGCTGCCTTCGCGTTGCGGACGGCGTCCTCGATGCGGTGCTTGCGCTCCTTGAGCTCGACCTCGGTCGCGGCTCCGGCCTTGATGACGGCGACGCCACCGGCGAGCTTCGCGAGGCGCTCCTGGAGCTTCTCGCGGTCGTAGTCGCTGTCGGTGTTGTCGATCTCGCGGCGGATCTGCGTGACACGGCCCTCGAGCTGCGCGGCGTCGCCGGCACCCTCGATGATCGTGGTCTCGTCCTTCGTGACGATGACCTTGCGGGCACGGCCAAGAAGGTCGACCGTCGCGTTCTCGAGCTTGAGGCCCACCTCTTCGGTGATGACCTGTCCACCCGTGAGGATCGCGATGTCCTGCAGCTGCGCCTTGCGACGGTCGCCGAAGCCGGGAGCCTTGACGGCGACCGACTTGAAGATGCCGCGGATCTTGTTGAGCACGAGAGTCGCAAGCGCCTCGCCCTCGACGTCCTCGGCGATGATGACGAGCTCCTTGCCCTCCTGGATCACCTTGTCGACGATCGGCAGAAGGTCCTTGATGTTGGAGATCTTCTGGTTCGCGATCAGGATGTACGGGTCTTCGAAGACCGCTTCCTGACGCTCCGGGTCGGTGACGAAGTAGGGGTTGATGTAGCCCTTGTCGAAGCGCATGCCCTCGGTGAGCTCGAGCTCGGTGCCGAAGGTCTGCGACTCCTCGACCGTGACGACGCCTTCCTTGCCCACCTTGTCGATGGCCTCGGCGATCAGGGCGCCGATCTCGGGGTCTGCGGCGGAGATCGACGCGGTCGCGGCGATCTGCTCCTTCGACTCGACGGGCTTCGCCGAAGCGAGCAGCTCGTCGGAGATGGCCTGGACGGCCTTCTCGATGCCCTTCTTGAGCGAGATCGGGTCGGCGCCGGCCGCGACGTTGCGCAGGCCTTCCTTGACGAGCGCCTGAGCGAGGACCGTCGCCGTCGTGGTGCCGTCACCGGCGACGTCGTCGGTCTTCTTGGCGACCTCCTTGACCAGCTCGGCGCCGATCTTCTCGAACGGGTCGTCGAGCTCGATCTCCTTGGCGATCGAGACACCGTCGTTCGTGATCGTGGGGGCGCCCCACTTCTTCTCGAGCACGACGTTGCGACCGCGCGGGCCAAGCGTCACCTTGACGGCGTCGGCCAGGATGTTGAGGCCGCGCTCGAGGCCGCGGCGGGCCTCCTCATCGAAAGCGATGATCTTTGCCATGTGTGTGTCGTCCCTCCCGGACGTTGGGGGTGAAGTATTAGCACTCAGATAGACCGAGTGCTAATCCATTCTGGCACTCGCACATGCCGAGTGCAAGCCGGGCGGGAGGTCCGGACGCACGAAGACGGGATGCCTCGCGGCATCCCGTCTTCGGAGAGGTGTGCGGGTCAGACCGGCCGGACGGCCTCCGCCTGCGGGCCCTTCTGTCCGGTGCCGACCGTGAACTCCACGGCCTGCCCCTCTTCGAGGACGCGGAATCCCGACATGTCGATGTTGGAGTAGTGGACGAAGACGTCCTGACCTCCGGGGACGGTGATGAAGCCGAACCCCTTCTCGGCGTTGAACCACTTGACGGTGCCCTGGGTCATGTCATTTCTCCTGTTGCTGACGATCACGAGAATCGTATGCAGTCGGGACGGGGCGAACACCCCGGTTCCGGCCACTGTTGACACGCGCGCATCCAAGTGTTTACGCGCAGGAAACACGCACTGCGCACGACCGCCGATCGAGACTCAGGGAGTGGGCGCGGGCGTTGCTCCGGCCGCCGTGCGATCGAGACCGATCACGATCGTGAGCAGCTTCGCGTCGGGCGTGTCGATGGGCTGGTAGACGTCGGTCTGGGCGATGGCCGCCCCGCCGATGACCTGGGCGAGGCCGAGCGCCGCCGCCTCGTCTTCGGGGTAGGCGTAGTAGACGGTCGTCTCGGCGAAGTCCTCCGAGCCCGCATCGCTCGCGGTCACCGTGTCGGTGAGCCATCCGGCCGCCACCACGACATCCTTCATCTGCGTCGCAAGGCCGCTCTCGGGCGTCGCGTTCAAGACCATCACGCTGTACGAGGTGTCGACGACGGGCGTGACCACGGGTGCCGGAGTCGCGGTGGGCGACGGGGTCGGGAACAGCACGACGCGACCCGAGGCGAGGAGAGTGCCGAAGATCCCGACGGCGATGAGGACGACCGTCGCGAGCGCCGCCCACAGGAAGACGACCCACCCGCGCATGCGGGGCTGCTCGGCACGGTGGGCGCCGACGCGCCCGGTGTCAGCGGGGAGGTCGTCGAAGCGGTCCCGGGGGAAGGTCGTTTTCGGCACGTGACGATGCTACCGGCAGGGCACCTGGGAGCCCGCGGCGTGCCGCCCCGGTGGGCCGGAAGCCGTCGTCAGAGCGGTGCGCCCGCACCCCGCGCGACGCGGGTCTGCACGCGCGAGTCCCGCAGGCGCCGCAGCCGGCCGGCGAGCAGAGGATCGTGCTCCTGCGCCTCCGTCGTGTCGATCAGGCGGCCGAGCAGCTGGTAGTACCGCGCCGGCGACAGGCCGAGGTCGGAGCGGATGGCCTCCTCCTTCGCTCCTCCGTGGCGTCGCCAGTTCGCCTCGAACTCGAGGATCGAGCGATCGCGGTCGGAGAGGGGCACGGATCGACGGTACCTCCGCATCTCGCGCGGGCCGGCGCGCCACTCCGCCGACGTCGATCGGGGAGGCAGCCGTGCGTTCGATGCGCTCGAAATCGCTGATGAACTTCGCGCTCACACAGGGGGCTTCAGCGCAGGCGAGGTCGCCCGCCGAGGTGGCAGACGGCGTCGCCTCTACCGCCGTGACGCGGCGAGAACCGCCACCTCGCACGAGCGCTCCCGCCGAGGTGGCAGACGAGGTCGCCTCCACCGCCGCGACGCGGCGAGAACTGCCACCTCCGCACACGGCCCGAGCGGGGCGGATGCCGCGGTCAGGCGCGGCCCGGAAGCCAGTCCACCCGGGCACCCAGGGGATCGACAGCGGCCAGAGGATCCCCGTCGCGGCTGAGCACGAACCCGTCCCACGTCGCGGGGTCGACGCCGGAGACCTCGCCGAGCAGTCCGGGCGGATCGATCGAGATCCACACCGCGTCGAGGGAGCGCAGAGTGGCGATCAGTCGCTCCCGGCCCGCTCGGGGGATGTGCGGCAGCACGCCGGGGGTCGTCACGACGAGCGTCGCGTCGCGCGGGGCGCGGGAGGCGGCATCCTGGAGCACATCGGGATCGGTGGCGTCGCCGCGGAGCAGAAGAGGCGGGGCGGATGCCGCGATGTCGAGGGCCGCCGTGATGCGCTCCGCACGCCCCCGCTCCCCCGGCCACACGAGCGTCGTGAGGAACCGCCGGTCGTGCGGCTCGGCCGCATCGAGGGGCTCGAGGTCGATGCCCGCCCGCCAGACGACATCGGGGAGGCGGATATCCGGGTCGCCCGAGACGGCGCTGTGGAGCACGACCGACGACGCGCCGTCGGGCGGGTCGATCGACGGCCCGCCGGCGTAGCGGTACGAGTACCGGTCGGGGAACAGACAGAGGCCCGCGCTCGCGCCGATCTCCAGCAGCGCGACGGGTCCGTCGACCGTAGAGAGCGCCGGGAGCAGGGCCGCGCACCGCAGCGGCTCGTTCGTCTGCACGCTCCGCCGCGAGGTCTCGGCGACGAACTCGTCCTCGTGCGACGCGATCCAGGCGGCGAGAGCCCCGTAGCCGGCTTCCGGCGCCCCGAGCAGCCGGGCCACGGCGAACACGAGCGGCGGCTGGCGATGGCCGGCCGGGATGCGCGCCAGCACCCGCGCGGTCTGCGCATCGTCTGCGATGCCCGCCGCCCACCGCGCGTACAGCGGGGACCTTCCCGCCGCCTCGTCGCGCGCGAACCGCTCGAAGCGGCTCTGCACGGCGAGGGTCTCGGCATCCATCGCTCCATTCTGGGCGAACCGGCAGGCGCAGGCGGCGCCGGCGGGCTCGGACTCGGGTTGAATGGTCGGGAAGGAGCGCGACATGACTTACGAAGTTTCCAAGACCGACGCCGAGTGGCGCGAGCAGCTCACCGCCCAGCAGTACGCGGTGCTGCGCGAGGCCGGCACCGAACGGGCGTGGACGGGCGAACTGCTCGACGAGTCCCGGGCGGGCCTGTACACGTGCGCCGCGTGCGGGTCGGAGCTGTTCAAGAGCGGGACGAAGTTCGACTCCCACTGCGGATGGCCGAGCTTCTACGAGTCGATCCGGCCCGATGCGGTGGAGCTCCTCGAGGACCGCGCCCACGGGATGGTGCGCACGGAGGTACGCTGCGCCACGTGCGGCTCGCACCTGGGACATGTGTTCCCCGACGGCTTCGGCACGCCCACGGGCGACCGCTACTGCATGAACTCCCTCTCGCTCGATTTCACTCCGGCGCCCGAAGACGAGTCGTGACGAGCGCATTCGAGGCGGTGCGCGACCGTCAGTCGCTCTCGAAGGTCACGGATGTCGCCCCCTCCCCCGGCGAGGTGCTGACACTGGTCGCGGCCGCGGGTCGCGTCGCCGACCACTCGTCGCTGCGACCGTGGCGGCTCATCGAGCTGCGTGGCCGTGACCGCGAGCGCCTCGGCGCCGCGATCGCCAAGGCCGAAGGCGACAAGAAGCCCTCGACCAAGCCGCTGCGCGCACCCCTGCTCATCGCCGTCGTCGCGAGCTACCGCAAGAGCAAGGTCGCGCGATGGGAGCAGGAGGCTGTGGCCTCCGGCGTGGCCCACATGCTCAGCCTGCTGCTCGACGACGCCGGATGGGGCGTGTTCTGGCGCACGGCCGGCTCCGCCACGCGGTCGAAGCCCGTCGCGAAGCTCCATGGCCTGGACAAGAACGAAGAGCTCCTCGGCTGGCTGTACGTCGGCGGCAAGCCGGAGCGCTCGCGCCCCGGGCGACGCAAGCCCGTCGACGCGAGCCGCTTCGTCTCCCGCCTGCCGGGTTCGGAGAAGCCCGCTCCCCGCGTGGGTGCGGTCATCGCGGGGGAAGCGGATGCCTCCTCCCCGTCCACGGACGGGAGCGAGAAGAAGTCCGACCGCTCGAAGAAGTCCGGCACATCGAAGAAGTCCGGCACATCCAAGAAGCACGGCGGCTCGAAGAAATCCGTGAAGGCGAAGACGCACAAGAAGTCGACGAAGGCGGCCGAGCGGGACGACTCCGCGCAGTAGCCGTCACCCGCTGCGGCGCATCCGACCCCAGGGCGCCGCCGCCACCGCGACCGACGCGAGCGCGAGGACGACCATGACGGTCTCCTGCAGGATGCCGGGACTCCCGGCTGCGGGCCAGACCGCGTCGATGACCACCGATGTGACGAGCTGCCCCACGACGGAGCCGAGGCCGAGCAGCAGCACGCCCGTGGACGCCACGACGGCCGCCGACAGGAAGATGTAGACCACACCCGTCGCCCCGCCGAGGTAGATCCACGGGTCCGTCGGGAACACCGCCGGTCCGCCCACGAATCCCACGTGCACGAGCGCCGCGAGGACGAGCAGCACCGTCCCGCCCGCGAAGTTCACGAGGGTCGCGGTGAGCGGGGTGCCCACGCGCTGCCGCAGGCGCCCGTTCGTGCCCTGCTGCCAGGAGATGCCGACCCCGGCGAAGAACGGCAGCACGAGCATCCACCACGGGATGCCGCGCACGGCGTCTCCGAACAGCGACAGCGCCACGGCGGCCAGCGCGAGGACTCCTCCGACCAGGCGCGGCACCGTCACGGCGACCACGCCCGCGGGACCGAAACCGATGCGGTCGAGCACGAGTCCGCAGACGGCCTGGCCGGCGACGACGCCGACGGAGAACAGCGAGACGCCGATGATCCCCACCGCGAGGCCCTGCGTGGCGACCGTGAACGCCCCTGCCGCGCCGCCCGCGAGCATCCACCACGGGATGCGGTGCCCGCGCACCCCCGAGACGAGGGTGCGCACGCCTCGCCGTCCGCCGGGGAGCGCCAGCGAGAGCACGATGAGGATCAGCAGACCGGAGCCGAACGACACGGCAGCCGCGACGAATCCGTCTTCGAGTCGCACGCCGAGCACGCCGTTGATCCGCGCTTGGAGGGCCGTGAGGATCCCGATCAGGATCGCTGCAGCCAGCGCGAGCCACAGCGGGAGCGCGCGCGCCGGTGCGGCGGAGGCGTCGCCGGAGATCACGAGCCGACTACGGGACTCGAACCCGTAACCCCCTAATTACAAGTTAGGTGCGCTACCAATTGCGCCAAGTCGGCAGAGGCCCGAGTCTACCGGGCGATGCCGACCCGCTACGGCGTCGTGGCGGGGGTCGGCGTGGAGGTGTCCGTCGGCGTCGGAGTGGGCGTCTTGTAGTACGCGTCGCTGCCGATCGTCAGCACGAACTGGGCGAACTCCGCGGGGTCGTCGAGGGCGCCGACATAGGCCTTGCCGTTGACGAGCACCATCGGCGTGCCGGTGAGGGCGAGCCCGTCGGTGTCGGGGATCTCCTTGAGCGCGCGCTCGGTGGCCGACTTCGCCCAGGAGGCGTAGCGCTCCTCCTCGATGCAGGCGCGGACGATCTTGGGCGAGGCGGCGCCCGAGGCGATCGCGATGTCGGCGAGCGCGGTGTCGTCGAGGCCGTCCGAGTCGACCGCGGGCTGCTTGGCGAGCAGCTCGTGGTTGAACGCGAAGAACTCGTCGGGCGAGTGCGTGCCGACGCACGCGGCGGCGCTCGCGGCGCGCAGCGAGTACTTCGTGCCGTTGGACTTGGAGGTGAGCATCGCGACCGGGTAGTACGTGAGCGTCGCGGCGTCCTTGTCGACCCACGAGGCGAGCTGCTGCGCGTTGGCGATCTGGAAGTCGGCGGCGCCGGGCGCGAGGTAGTCCACATAGACGCGGATCTCGACCGGGGCCTGGTCGGTGGGAGACGGGCTCGGCTCGGCGGTCGCGTCGGGCGCGGGCTCGGGCGTCTCGGTCGCGGCGGGGGTCGGCGCGCTGTCGAGGGTGCCGGCGGCGGCCACCATGCCGGTCACCGCGCTGACCTGGAATCCGTCGCCGGAGGCGGCCGTCGGCGAGGCCAGCGGCTTGGAGGCATCCGAGCCGACGACCCACGTCACGACGACGGCGGCGACGGCGACGACCGCCACTACGGCGATCGAAAGGGATGCCGTGCGGATCGCACGGGCACGGGACTGCTGGGCTCGCACCTGCTGGGCCTTCTCACGCACCGCCTCTCGGCGGTCGCGGTTGGTCGGCACGTGCGATGGATCGTCGCTCGACATGGAACCTCTTGGAACGGGCGTGGGCCGCGGGACGCGGACGACCGTGCGCGGGAGGCACGGACGATCCGATGCTAGCCAGACTCGCTGGGAGATTCCCAGACGAAAGCTCCGCGCGCGCCGTGCCCGGTCGGCGTGTCATACTGTGAGGTGCGCCCGACGAAGGGCGTGTGGGTCAAGCCCCCACTCATTCCATCACTACGGATCGTCCGGCACGTACCTGCCGGTGAGGAGAAGAAAACATGGCGTCAGTCACGTTCGACAACGCAACTCGTCTGTACCCCGGGGGCACGCGCCCCGCCGTCGACAAGCTCAACCTCGAAGTCGCCGATGGCGAGTTCCTGGTCCTCGTCGGCCCCTCCGGCTGTGGCAAGTCCACGTCGCTTCGCATGCTGGCCGGCCTCGAAGAGGTCAACTCGGGCCGCATCCTGATCGGCGACCGCGACGTCACCGACGTTCCGCCGAAGGACCGCGACATCGCGATGGTCTTCCAGAACTACGCGCTCTACCCGCACATGACCGTCGCCGAGAACATGGGCTTCGCGCTCAAGATCGCCGGCATCGGCAAGGAGGAGCGCGCCGCCCGCGTGCTCGAGGCCGCGAAGCTGCTCGACCTCGAGGAGTACCTGACCCGCAAGCCGAAGGCCCTCTCGGGTGGCCAGCGTCAGCGCGTCGCCATGGGCCGCGCCATCGTGCGTCAGCCCCAGGTGTTCCTCATGGACGAGCCGCTGTCGAACCTCGACGCCAAGCTCCGCGTCCAGACGCGCACGCAGATCGCGTCGCTGCAGCGCCGCCTCGGCGTCACCACGGTCTACGTCACGCACGACCAGACCGAGGCGCTCACGATGGGCGACCGCATCGCGGTGCTCAAGGACGGTCTGCTCCAGCAGGTCGGAACGCCGCGCGACCTGTACGAGCGTCCGAACAACGTCTTCGTCGCCGGCTTCATCGGCTCGCCCGCCATGAACCTCTTCGTCTCGAACCTCGCCGAGGGCGGCGTGCAGTTCGGCACCGAGGTCGTTCCGCTCGACCGCGACACCGTGGGCCGCGCCTCGGGCAGCCAGGTCACGATCGGCGTCCGCCCCGAAGACATCGTCGTCGGCCCCGCCGACGGCAAGGGCCTCTCGGTGGTCGTCGACCTCGTCGAGGAGCTCGGCGCCGACGGCTACCTCTACGGCCACACCGACATCGCCGGCAAGCGCACCGACATCGTGGCGCGCGTCGACGGTCGCAACCACCCGACCGCCGGTGACACCGTCACCCTCGCGGCAACGGCCGGCCACGTGCACGCCTTCGACCTCGAGTCGGGCGAGCGCCTGAACGACAAGGTCGTCGCGTCCTAAGCACGACCGTCGCACCGACGCGGCGCGGGTCTCGGAGTTCCGAGGCCCGCGCCGCGCGGTCTTTCCAAGGGGAAGCGTGACGAAAGCACTCACCATCACCGCGAGCTCGGTCGACCCGGGCCTGCTCGGTCTGCCGTGGTCCACGCCGCTCGCCGAGTGGTCGAACGACCACATCGTCTTCCTGCCGAAGGGCATTTCGCGCCACCTCGTGCGCTTCGCGAACCTGTCGGGCCGGGTGGTCGCCATCAAGGAGACGACGACCGAGATGGCGCGTCGCGAGTACGACATGCTCGGCAACCTCGCGCGTCTCGATGCCCCCTGCGTCGAGCGCGTCGCCGTGATCGCCGGGCGCAAGGACTCCTCCGGCGCCCCGCTTCCCGCCGCCCTCGTGACGGCGCACCTGAAGTTCTCCCTCCCCTACCGGGCGCTGTTCACGCAGGTGCTGCGCCCCGACACCGCGACACGGCTCGTCGACGCCCTCGCGGTGCTCCTCGTGCGCCTCCACAACGTCGGCTTCTTCTGGGGCGACGTGTCGCTGTCCAACACGCTGTTCCGGCGCGACGCGGGCGCCTTCGCCGCCTATCTGGTGGATGCCGAGACCGGCGAGCTGCACGAGTCCGGGCTGACGGCGGGTCAGCGCGCGCACGACCTGGAGATCGCACGCACGAACATCGCGGGCGAGATCATGGACCTCGAAGCGGGCGGACGGCTCGAGGGCGGAATCGACGCCGTCGCGATCGCCGACGGCATCATGTCGTCCTACCACCTGCTGTGGGCGGCGCTCACCGACAAGGAGTCGTTCGGCGTCGACGAGTCCTGGCGCATCACGGAGCGCGTGCAGAAGCTCAACGACCTCGGCTTCGACATCGGCGAGATGTCGATCCAGGCCACCGTCGACGGCACGCACGTGTCGATCCAGCCGAAGGTGGTGGATGCCGGTCACCACCAGCGCCGCCTCCTCCGCCTCACCGGACTCGACGTCGAGGAGAACCAGGCGCGTCGCCTGCTCAACGACCTCGACGAGTTCCGCGCCCGCATCTCCCGCCTCGGCGCCGACGAGGAGATGGTCGCCCACGAGTGGCTCACCCGTGTGTTCGAGCCCGTCGTGCAGGCCATCCCGTTCGATCTGCGCGCCAAGCTCGAGCCGGCCGAGGTGTTCCACCAGGTGCTCGAGCACCGCTGGTACATGTCGCAGGCCCGCGGCCGCTCCGTTCCGCTGGCCGAGGTGCTCACGTCGTACATCGACGGCGTGCTCCGCCACCGCCGCGACGAGGCGACGGTCATGGGACCGGTCACCGAGACGATGTCCCTCCCCGTCATCACGACCAGCGGCACTCCCGTCGACTTCGACGCCGACGACGACGACGACGTCGACTGGCGCGATCTCGTCTGACTCACCGCATCCCCACCACTCGGAAGGAGCACGGATGATCCTGCACATGGCGGTCTTCCGCTGGAAGGACGGCACGACCGACGAGCAGATCGCGGCGGCCACGGCAGCGCTGCACGCGCTGCCCGCCCAGATCGCGGTGCTGCGCTCGTACACGGCGGAGTCGAACCTGCGGGTGCGGCCGGGAGCCGACTTCGGTGTCGCAGCGGTCGTCGAAGACGAGGCGTCGGTGGAGGCCTACCTCGACCACCCCGCGCACAAGGCGGCCGTCGAGCAGTACCTGGCCCCGATCATCGCCGAGCGCTCGGTCGTGCAGCTGCCCTACGAGCCGGCCCGCACGCCCTGACGGCTCTCAGTAGCCGACGGTGAACCGTTCGCGGGAGTGCTTCGGCTGCTCGATCTCGTCGATCACGGCGACGCCCAGATCGGCGCCCGAGATGAACGACTCACCGGCGTCGTCGACGACCAGCACGTCGCCGCCGTCGCGGTAGGCACCGGTGCGCTCGCCCGGCGCCCAGGCGCCGAAGCCGCCCGCCGGGTGCACGTAGAACCAGTCGCGAGACGCCGGGGTCGCCCGCAGGTCTTCGAGCACGCCGTAGGCCTCCAGCGCCTCGGGCTTGTACTCCTCGGTGAATCCCTCGGTGTCGATGAGGCGGGGGCCGCCCGGGGCGATGAGGCTGCCGCCCGCTCCCCCGATGACGCCGATCCGCACCGTGTCTGGCAGGGAGGCGACGAGCTCCGCGAGGTTCTCGCGCACCTGGCCGAGCATGTCGCCACGTGCGGCGACGGCCGAGACCACGACATCCACGCCCTCGAGCTCGGCGATCAGGCCGGGCACATCGAGGAGCGTCCCCTCGATGTACGTCGCACCCGCGACCCGCTCACCCGGGACGTTCCGCGCCACCGAGACCACGGTGTGTCCGCGGTCGACGCCCTCCTGGACGATGTGGCGACCGGCGTAGCCCGTGCCTCCGATGACGGCGATGCGAGCCATGCGCCTACTCCTGTCCTGCGTTGCGGATGGATGAGACCTGGTACAGCGCGACGGATGCCGCGATGCCGGCGTTGAGCGACTCCGCGGCACCCGAGATCGGGATCGACACGATCTGGTCGCACGTCTCGGTCACGAGGCGGGAGAGCCCCTTGCCCTCGGAGCCCACGACGATGACGACGGGGCGGTCGGCGAGCTGGAGAGCCGGAAGCGACACGTCTCCGCCGCCGTCCAGGCCGAGGATGAAGACGCCCTGCTTCTTGAACTCCTTGAGGGTCGTCGTGAGGTTGGGCGCGATCGCGACCGGGATGCGCGCCGCGGCACCTGCGCTGGTCTTCCACGCCGCCGAGTTCACACTCGCGGAGCGTCGCTGCGGGAGGATCACGGCGTGGCCGCCGAAGGCCGCGGTCGAGCGGATGATCGCGCCGAGGTTGCGCGGGTCGGTGATGCCGTCGAGCGCGACGAAGAGCGGCACGTTCCCTTTGTCGATGACGTCCTCGAGGATGTCCTGCGGGTGCGCGTACTCGTACGGCGGCACCTTGAGCGCCACGCCCTGGTGCACGCCGTCGAAGCCGGCCATGCGGTCGAGCTCGGGACGCATCACCTCGAGCACCGGGATCCCGCGGTGCGTCGCGATCGACAGCATCTCCTTGACGCGGTCGTCCATCTCCACGCGCTGCGCGATGTAGAACGCGGTCGCCGGGATCTTGGCCCGCAGGGCTTCGAGCACCGAATTGCGACCGGTGACCGTCTCGGTGTCGTCGTCCTTCTTGCCGCGCTGTCCTCCGCCGCGGTTCGCGCCCGACGCGCCGGCGGGCTTGCCCTTGCCGCCCGCTGCGGCGTAGCGCTCGGCGGCCGCCTTGCGCTTGCCCGCCGGGTGCCAGGCGCGGTCCTCGGCCTTGGGGGTCGGTCCGCGCCCCTCCAGCGATCGCTTGTTCTTGCCGCCGGTGCCCTTGGTGGGACCCTTGCCGCCCTTCGCTGCGCCGGGGCGCCCTGGCTTGGCCATGTTCTACTCCTTCGTCTGCGGACGCTCACCGGCGAGTGACCAGTGCGTTCCGTCCGCGGTGTCTTCGAGGGCGATGCCGGCCGCCGCGATCGCGTCGCGGATGCGGTCGGCGCCTGCCCAGTCCTTCGCGGCGCGTGCTTCGGCGCGCTGCGTGATCATCGTCTTCACGAGGACGTCGAGAGCGGATGCTCCGCGGTCCGCTCCGTCGCGGGTGCGGGCATCCGAGGTCATCGGATCGATGTCGAGCACCCGCGTCATGGCGCCGACCGACTCGAACGCGGCGCGCACGGCGTCGAGGTCGCCGTCGTCGAGCGCCGAGTTGCCGGTGCGCACCGTCTCGTGGAGGACCGCGAGCGCCTGCGGCACGTTCAGGTCGTCGTCCATCGCCGCTGCGAACGCCGCGGGGACCTCGCCGTACGAGAAGGAGCCGAACGGCGCGCCCTCCGCCGTCTGCGGGGCGAAGAGCACACGAGCCGCACGCTGCTGGAAGGCCGAGATCCGTTCGAGGGCCGAGCCCGCCTCGGCGAACGACCGATCGGTGATGTCGAGGTTCGATCGGTAGTGCGCCGCCAGCAGCGCGTACCTCACGACGAGCGGCTCGTGCTCGCGGAGCACGTCGGCGGCGAGGACGAAGTTGCCGAGCGACTTCGACATCTTCTGGTCGCCGACAGTGACGAGGCCGTTGTGGACCCAGTAGCGGGCGAACGCGTCGCCCGCAGCGGTCGACTGCGCGAGCTCGTTCTCGTGATGGGGGAAGCGCAGATCGAGACCGCCGCCGTGGATGTCGAACTCCGGGCCGAGGTAGCGCCGCGACATCGCGGAGCACTCGATGTGCCAGCCGGGCCGACCCGGTCCCCACGGCGACTCCCAGACCGCGGACTCCGGCTCGTCGGGCTTCGCCGCCTTCCACAGGGCGAAGTCCTGCGGCGCACGCTTTCCGGTCTCCGCGTCGGCGGAGGACTCCATCGCCTCGGGACTCTGGTTGGTGAGCTCGCCGTAGGCGCTCCACGAGCGCACATCGAAGTAGACGCTGCCGTCGACCGCGTAGGCGTGGTCGCGGTCGATGAGTCGCACGATCAGCTCCTGCATCTGGGTGATCGAGGCAGTGGCACGCGGCTCGTAGGTGGACGGACGGATGCCGATCGCGGCGTAGGCGTTCGAGAACTCGAGCTCCATGCGGTAGGCGAGGGCCCACCACGGCTCGTCCGGCGTCGCGTTGGCGAGCACCTTGTCATCGATGTCGGTGACGTTGCGCACGAACGTCACACGGGCGTAGCGGTGCTCGAGCCAGCGGCGCAGGATGTCGAAGGCGAGCGCGCCACGCAGATGACCGATGTGCGGACCCGACTGCACGGTCGGCCCGCAGACGTAGATCGTGACGTGGGACGGGTCGAGGGGTTCGAAGGCGCGCAGCTGCTGCTGCTTGCTGTCGTAGAGCCGGACCGTCACCGCACCAGCCTACCGGCGGCCCCGCCGCGATTCCTGGGTGTGACCGGCGGTGCCCCCACGAGATGCCGAGAAAGGAGGAGATGGAGCGGACGGAGGATGCGGAGCACCACAGCATCCTCCGCACTGTCCATCGCCTCCGTTCAGAACAGCGATGGCTCCGAACCGATAGAAAGGACGTGTGATCCCCGTGCTCGCCGTCATCGCCGCAGCCGTGCTGTTCGGCACGACGGGCACAGCGCAGGCGCTGGGCCCCGAGGGCACGACGCCGCTCTCGGTCGGCGTCATGCGACTCGTCGTCGGAGGCACCGCCCTGGCGGCCATCGGGCTGGCCCTGGCCCGTCGCCGCACCCACGGGCCCGCCGCGCGCGCGAACCCCGCCCTCACGCGTCGCGCGCTCGGACTCATGGCGGTGACCGGCGTGTGCCTCGCCGCGTATCAGCCGCTCTTCTTCCTCGGCACCGAGCGCAACGGCGTGGCCGTGGCGACGGTCATGGCCCTCGGATCCGCCCCGGTTCTCGCGGGACTACTGGAGTGGGGGCTCACGCGCCGTGTACCCGGCCGCATCTGGATGCTCGCGACCCTGCTCGCGACGATCGGCGTGATCCTCCTCGCGTTCGGGGGCGGCGCCGGCACGGCGGGCGGCACGGACCCGATCGGCATCGTGGGATCCGTGGGAGCCGGAGCCTCCTTCGCCGTCTTCGCGAACGCGCAGCGGCGCCTCATGGACGACGGGTGGGACCCGTTCACCGTGGCAGGCGCGATGGGTGCGGGCTCAGCGATCGTCGGCGCTCTCGCGCTGCCGTTCGTCGACCTCGCCTGGGTGGCCGAGCCCACGGGCCTCACGATGGCGCTCTGGCTCGGCCTGGCGACGATCGCCGTCGCCTACACGCTGTTCACGTGGGGGCTCGAGCGGCTCACGGCGGCGACGGCCGCCACCCTGACGCTGGCCGAGCCGCTGACCGCCGGCATCCTGGGGGTCGCCGTCCTGGGCGAGCGGCTCTCGCTGCTGGCCGTCGCCGGCCTCCTCGTACTCGCCTCGGGACTCGTGATCCTCGCCCTCGGATCGCGGAAGCCGCGCGATCCCGTTCCGTTCGCCGTGGAGGCCTGATCGCCCATGACCGTCGAGATCCGGGTCGACGACCTCTCGGGCGGCGCGACGCAGGCGCTCATCGCCCATCACCTCGCGGGAATGCATGCCACCTCGCCCGCCGAGAGCGTGCACGCGCTCGACCTAGAGAAGCTGCGGCATCCGTCCGTCACGTTCTTCTCGGCGTGGATCGACGGGGAGCTCGCCGGCATCGGCGCACTGTCGGAGATCGACCGGCTCCGGGGCGAGCTGAAGTCGATGCGGGTCGATGACCGCTTCCTCGGCCGTGGGGTCGGACGCGCGATGCTGCGGCACCTGATCGCGACTGCGAGGGAGCGCGGGATGACGAGTCTCTGGCTCGAGACGGGCACGCCGGCCGATTTCGCGGCGGCGACGCGCCTGTACGGGAGCGAGGGCTTCGTGGAGTGCGGGCCGTTCGGCGACTACGTCGAGGATCCGTTCTCGCTCTTCATGACGAAGTCGCTCGCGGACTAGGACGTCTCGCGCGCGCGCCGGCGTGCCGTGAGCACGAAGGCGATGCCGGCGCTCACCGCCACGAGGCCGACGAAGATCGCCCCGAGCGCGATGATGCCGCCCGTCCGCGCGAGAGGCGGCTCCGGGGGGTCGGGGCCGGGAGCGGGATCGGGATCGACGCCCGTCAGCACCAGCAGCACATCGAACGAGAGCGTGCTGACCCCCACGTCGGCGCGGTTCACCAGCTCCGACGCGGCGGGGAATTCGAGGTAGAGCGTGACATCCAACGATGCCCCCGGCTCGATCCGCAGCCCCTCGACGATCACCAGGTCGCCCTGGCGCGGTGTCGAGAACGGGACGGCACCCGAGGCATCCGCGGTGCGCCATCCGAGGAGCACCGCGTCTTCGAGCGGACCGGCGGCGACGGGGCGCAGGAGGGAGGCGCCGAGCTCGCCCACGGTGGGTCCGTTGTTGGTGACTCTGATCTCGCGCGCGATGAGGTCGCCCGGCACCACCATGCGATCGCCGAAGAAGCCCGGCGGGCTGAGCTGGTACGGGTCGCCGCGCCAGTCGAGGGTGACCGTGGGTCCCGTGAAGTCCGTCTCGATCTCCTCCGCCTGCGCGGGAGACCCCGGCGCGAGGGCGAGGGCCGAGCCGAGCGCGACGACCACGAGGGCGGATGCCGCCGTCCGGCGATTCCGCGGACGCACGAACGTCGAGACCGCGTAGGCGAGGAGCGCCACTCCGGCCCCCGCGGCGAGCAGCGGCCCGTACGGCCCCACGAGCGTGAGGGCATGGCCGATCAGGGGAACGCGGAACATGTACACGCCCATGACCTGCTCGGCGAGGATGGGTGGATCGGGACGATCGTTCGCGTCGCCCTGCGTGATGAACTGGCGCCCGTCGATCGTGTTGCTGCCGACGCCGATGACCCGGTGCGTGATGAGGGTGGGATCGCCCGACACGGGCTGGAACGTGATGATGTCTCCGGTGCGGATGTCGGAGGGATCGGCGGCACGCACCGCGATGACGTCGCCGGGGACGAGCGTGGGCTGCATCGAGCCGGTCAGCACGGTGAGCGATGTCCCCCCGAGGACGCGGGGAACGACCTGCAGGAGCACGGCGAGCCCGATCACGAGAACGAGCACGCTCGCGCCCAGGATGGACAGGAACGTCCTCCAGAAGCCGCTGCCGTGACTGTTCATGTGCTCTCTTCACACGTAGGAGGGCGTGCGGGGTCGCCGCACGGGGAGTCCGGGCACGTCGTCGGGCGGGCGGTGGGCCCGGCAGTCACCGCCCGCCCCCTCAGCGGTTTACGGGAAGTTCCCGACGCCCGGTCCGCGGGTCTGCACGAGATCGACCGTCACGTCGCCCAGCGCCGCCTCGGCGAGCGTCGACGTGCGCTCGTCGATCGTCTCGTCGAACGTCGCCGCCACGACGATCGCGATGTTCGCGACCGCGCCCACGGCCGGGACCTCCACGAGCTCGATGACCGGGATGGCGCCCGCGTCCACGGTGCCGGCCTCCTGATTGGCCGCCTGGAAGAGGCCGAGGGCGATCGAGGTGGCCGCCCCCGGAGTGACCGGCGACGCGGTTCCGACCGCGGTCCAGTCTGCGCCGTCGAGGTAGTACGCCTGTGCCGTGAACGTGACGCCGTCGGGCGGCGTCGTGCCGCCGGCGAGGGTCAGATCGACGGATGCCACGAGGTTGTCACCGTCCAGGGCGACGGCGAATCCGTACTCCGCCTCGAGCGTGTCTCCGGGGACGATCGAGTAGAGCGTGAGATCGGGAATCGCGTGCGCGGCGACACCCGAGACGAGCGTCGTGCCCGCGGCATCCGAACGGTCGGCGCTGGTGTCCCAGTAGGCCGGATCGCCCACGGGTTGGACGTCGAGGTTTCCGGTCTGGATCGTTCCGCCCTCGACCTCCGCGGTGGCGTTCCACAGCGCGAACGTCGTGCCGCCGAGCAGCAGCAGCCCGCCGCCGACGCCGGCGAGGATGCCGAGCCCGCGACGCGAGCGTCGCCGTTCCTTCGTGGTGAGTTCTTCGGTGCTCATGAGGAGGACCGTCCCTTCAGTGGGGGTGGGGAGCGCGGCCGCTGCCGTGCTCTGGGGAGTGGACCGGGCCGGGCCAGCGGCCAGGTCTTCGCGGCGCCGCGGCGTCGCGAAGTCTGCGGGGGTGGAGCGGAGGAGGCCCATCAGGGGCCTCCGGGGAGCGTGACGGTGTGCGTGAGCGTGTAGGTGCCGGGGTCGACGACCAGCGCGAACCACGACGACTGCCCGGAGACAGGACCGGACGGAGACTGAGCGGAGGCCACACCGGTGTTGAGGTAGAAGCCACCGCCGTCGCGGTAGTAGATCGACAAGCACCAGTAGTCGACGGCCCGGCCGTCCGGAGCGGAGGCGTCCACCCCCGGCGCGATGCCGACGATCCCCGACGTGGGCGGCTGCGTCGCCGGTGCGGCATCCAGCCGGCAGGCGAGTCGAGCCTCGTCATCGCTCGTCGCGGTCGGGAGGGGGAACAGGCGGACGATCGAGACGTCGAACAGCGTTCCCGGCTGGAAGATCGGCAGGTCGATGCTGTACGTCATTCCCGCGTTGCCGTCGGCGCGCATCGTGACCGCGAGCGGGATCGAGATGTTCGACAGCGTGCTCATGTCCTGTCCGTCCTGCAGGCCCACGGTCTCTTCGAGCACCGAGGACGCACCGGTGGCGAAGGCCGGCGCTTCCCCCACGCGTCCGAACGAGATGCCCACCTTCGCGTCGGCGGCCACCTGGAGCGACGGGTTCACGAGCGCGTCCGACCACAGGGCCCACGCGACTCCGCCGGCTGCGGTCGCCCCCAGGAGCGCCGCGCAGGACAGCACGGCGACGGCCTGCAGGATGCCGCGACCCCGGCGGGCCCGGCCGTCGCGTGAGGTCGGTGCGGACGCGGCGGTCACGGCTGGAACCCCGCTCCCGCTCGGACCTGGTCGAGCCGGATGGCGACCGGGATCGTGATGAGGGTCGCGGGATCAGGCCCGGTGAGAGTGGAGGTGTAGACGAGAGCACCGGTGGTGCCCGTCCACTCCAGGCGGAGTGCCACGAGGTAGCGCTGATCGCCTGCGCTCGTCAGCGACGGGAGACTGATCTCCTCCCCGAGCGCAGCGAAGCCCGACGTCGGAGCGAGCAGGCTCCCCGCGGCATCCAGCACCCGATACCCCGTGATCGTGAGCCCTGCGGGAAGCACGGGCGCGGGTGCGCCCAGGTCGGCCGTGAGCACTGCGGCGATGTTGTCCCCCGCCAGCGTCGTGGCGACGGCGTAGCGCACGTCCACGGAGTCGCCGGGAACCCCGCGGAACTCCGCGAGGGAGGCGATGTCGGCACCCGATCGCCGGTCTCCGACCGGAACCGTCGGCGTCGTCTCCACCCAGCTGACGGCGCTCGCGGCGCTCGGATCGGACTCGAGGCGCAGGTCGCCCGTCACCACGACTCCCCCGGCCTGTGCCGCCGCGTCATTCCAGAACGCGTACGCGACGCCGGCGGGAACGGCGATCAGGAAGACCGCTGCGAGCGCGACACCCCACCGCCGCCCCCGGCGGGGACGGATCGGCGCAACAGCCGCGCTCATGGGAACACCACCGCATCCGCGGTGCACGTGGTCGAGGCGCCCGCAGCGAGCGTGGGCAGCGCGCACACGAGCCCACCGGGATATGTCGCCGACGGGAGCTCGGCATCGGTGACCGTGACGTCGGTGAGCGCGGTCTCTCCGGTGTTCGTCACCTCGTACGCCCAGAAGACCTGGGTCCCGGCCAGGATGACGTCGCCGCTCGGCAGCGGCTGCGTGCGGGCGGCGTCGGCATAGGCCGTCTTGAGCGTCGTCAGAGCAGATACCGGGATGTAGGTGAACGCGCCCGGGAGGACGACGGATGTGCCGTTCGAGTACGTGAGCACGACGTCCACGGGCTCGTTCGCTCCCGTCGTCGACGGGCGCGCCGGTGAGGTCGCGACGAGATTCGTGCCGGTCCCGGTGAACACCGCGGCCGTGCCGCCGAAGCTGATGCCCGTCACCGACGCCCCCGAGGGCACGTACGCGACCGTCACCCCCACGGCGGTGCCGCCGACCGTCGACCCGCTCGTCGGCGAGAGGACCGCCGCGGGGATCGCGGTGACGGCCACGGCCGACAGGAGGAGCCCGTTGAAGTTCGGATCGGTCGAGGTGACCGTCTGGGTGATCGTCGCCGTGCGTGTCACGCCACCCAGCGCGCCGGAGGTCACCGGCACGGCGACCGTGGTGAGGTCGGGGCTGAGCGTCGTCGTGGCCGGAGCCGTCGCCCAGACATCGCTCACGGAGGCTGCGATCGTGAGCGGCGCCGTCGGGAACACGGATGCTGCGCGGCTGACCGCGTACGGGACCGCCGGCGCGCCTTCGTAGACCGTGACCGCCGTCGGGGCGACCGAGAGCGGATTGACGTAGGCCACGGAGTTGTCGGTCGAGGTGGAGGCGACGGATGCCGCGCCCGCGACATCCGTCACCGCGCCCGCCGGGAGGGAGAGCTGGATCGTTCCCGACCCGCTGGCACGCGCCGTCACCTCGAACAGCGTCTCGCTGAGCTTCGTGACGGCGAGCACCTGTGCTCCGGGCGCCGTGGAGCCCGCGGTCGAGAAGTCGGCAGGCTGCAGCGAACCGGCACCCGCCGCGGAGAGCGCCTCCGACGTGGTGACCGTGAAGCGGACGATCCGCTCGGAGGTGGGATCGGCCTGGGACCCCTTCTGGTTCACGGTGACGCGCGGTCCGCACGTGGAGTTGGCGACGGCCGACACCTGGGAGTACTGCGACGACTCGGTCTGCGTGCCGGCGGTCCCCACGCGTCCCTGCGTCTGCACGCGGATGCGCCCCGCGGCTGCCGTGTACGGAACCGTCACCGTCGTGTTCGCATCCGTGATCGAGAACGACCCGAGGAGCGTCTCGGCGCCCTCCGACGTCGTCCCCGCCGAGTAGTACACGTCGACCCTCAGGGGCGTGACGGGCCGCGTCGCCGCCGCCCGGGTCAGCGGCACCGCCACAGTGCAGGTCGTCGTGTTCGGTGCGCCGATCGTCCCGGGGACGAATGTGTTGATCTTGCGGTTGGACGTGGTGTCGAAGTTGTTCACGAGCGTGTCCGGCCCCGTGCCGGAAGCGGCCACAGTAGAGCTGTCGCTGCGCGGGCCGAAGGTGTTGCGCTCCACCGTCGTCAGCCCCGTCTGGAACATGCGCATCGTCGCGGTATTGGTGCCGTCGCCGAACCCGTCGAAGTAGTTGTCGGAGATCGTCAGATTGCTGAGCAGGGTGTTGTTCCCACCGGTACGCGCTCCGTCCCAGTAGATCGCCATGCGGTCGATCGGACCACTCAGCGCGGCCGCGGTCGTGAAGGTGTTGTAGCGGATGACGGCCGGCGTGCCGCCGAGATTGGTGTCGGTGGGCAGACTGACGATCGTCCCCTCGAAATTCCCCGAGGCGACGGTCGTGCCCGTGAACCGGTTGCCCTGGATCGAGAGGCTGTTGAGGGTGACGCCCGCCGAGGCGTAGAAGCGGATCGCCGCCTGCGTGGTGGTGTCGATGTTCTCGAACGTGTTGTCGAGGATCGTCAGTCCGTTGACCGTCGTGGAGTTACCCGATGCGATGCCGTTGCGCCGGCAGCCCTGCGCGTTCGTCGTGGAGCACGCCGTCGTGCCGAGCACGTTCGTGAAGGTGTTGCCGACGATCCGCAGGTTGCTGATCGTCGCGTTGGGCGACAGCTCGACCACCCCGGTGTTCGATGCGACGCCGGTGAAGAACCCCGCGAACGTCGATCCCCTGATCGTCACGTTGTTCGCGCCCGTACGCACGACGACCGCCCGCTCGGTGTTGTAGTTGGCGACCTGCCGCAGCGTGATGTTCGCGATCGTGGCACCCGACCCGCCGGCGCCGATCTCGATCGAGGACTCCCCCGCCCACAGACCGGTCACGTTCTGCACGATCGCGTTCGCGCCGTTGACGTACAGTCCGGCGGCCGCGCATTCCGGCGAGCTGACCGACAGCGCATTCCGCAGATCGAGGGTGATGTTCGCGCCGGTGATCAGGTAGTACGCGCCGGATGCCTCCGTGAGCGTCGTCGTCGACATCCAGTTCGCCGTCGTGCAGTCCGCGGCGATCGTGCCCCCCGCGAAGCCCGGCGCGAGGGTGACGACCACGTTGCCCCCGACGGTCGCATTGGCCTCTTCGAGTGCCGCGCGCAGCGTGCAGACGGGCGTGGCGCCCGCGGTGGCGCAGACGCCGTCACCGGGCGCGGCATCCGGTCCGCCGAAGTTCAGGGAGTTGATGCCGAGCGGCTCCGCGCCGCGCGCCGGGGCGACCGCGGGCGCTGCCACCACGAGACCGGCGATCGCGAGCACGACGACGAGGATGATCCCCAGGATCACCCTCGATCTCGAACCCGCCGGAGCGGCCCCGCGTCCAGACACGAACTAAACTTGGCACGACTTGTCACGCGTGTATAGCAAAGTGACGGATGTGGCAAGGGGCTTGACAGCCCGAATCGATCAGATCATCGTGACGAGCGCCACCGCGAACGCCGCGACACCCTCCGTTCGGCCCGTGAAGCCCAGCCCGTCGGTCGTCGTCGCCGACACCGACACGGGGACGCCGCCGAGCGCGGCCGACAGCACGGCCTCGGCCTCGGCCCGCCGGGCGGCGAACCGGGGCCGGTTCGCCTGCACCTGCACCGAGACGTTGCCCACGCGCCATCCCGCCTCGGCGAGGAGCGCGACCGTGCGCGCGAGGAAGGCCTCGGCATGCGCGCCGGCGTACTCGGGCTGCGACGTGCCGAAATGCGTGCCGATGTCGCCGAGCCCTGCCGCCGCCAGGAGCGCGTCGACGATCGCATGGGCGACGGCGTCGCCGTCGGAGTGCCCGGACAGCGCCTGCTCCCCCGGCCATTCGAGCCCGGCGAGCCACAGCTGCCCGTCGCCGCCGAACGCGTGCACGTCGGTGCCCATGCCGATCCTGGGGATCGCGGGAGCCGCGTCGAGCGAGCTGCGCACCGGCGCGACGGCCGTCACGAGCGATCGCGCACGATCCAGGTCGGCCGGCGTCGTGATCTTGAACCCGTGTGCGTCGCCCTCCACCGTGAAGACGGCGTGGCCTGCGGCGGCCACGAGCGCCGCGTCATCGGTGAAGTCCTCCTCGGCGACACGGTAGGCCTCGACGAGGATGTCACGGCGGAAGCCCTGCGGCGTCTGCGCGGCGGCGAGCACCGATCGGTCGACCGCCGCCTCGACGATGTCGCCGTCGACGCGCTTGAGCGTGTCGACGACGGGCAGCACCGGCACGACGCCGGCGCGACCGGCATCCACCGCCGCGATCACCCGCTCGAACACCTCCGGTGGCACCAGTGCTCGCGCTGCATCGTGCACGAGCACGATCTCGACGTCGGCCCAGACGGCCGAGATTCCGGCCGCCACCGAGGCCTGGCGCGTCTGACCACCGGTCACGACCGATGCGAGGTCGCGACGGTCGCCGGATGCCTCGAGCACATCGGTCTCGGCGTCGCCCTCGCGCCCTGCGGGCACCACGACGATCACCTGCGCATACGGTGCGGCGAACACGCCTCGCAGCGCGTGGCGCAGGATCGTGTGCTCGTCGAGCCCGACGAAGGCCTTGGGCGCACCTGCGCCGAGCCTGTTCCCCGACCCCGCGGCGACGACGATCACGGCGACGCGCGGGACCGGCGGAATCGAAGGAACGACGGACGACGGGTGCGGAGCTGGGTCGAGGGACACAGCCAGAGACTAGCTCGCGAGGACCTCTTCGAGCACGACGCTGGCGCGCTCCTCGTCGGTCTTCTCGGCGAGTGCGAGCTCGGAGATGAGGATCTGCTTCGCCTTGGCGAGCATGCGCTTCTCCCCGGCCGACAGACCGCGGTCCTGATCGCGGCGCCAGAGGTCGCGGACGACCTCGCTGACCTTGATGACATCACCCGAGGCGAGCTTCTCGAGGTTCGCCTTGTAACGGCGCGACCAGTTCGTGGGCTCCTCCGTGAAGGGAGCGCGCAAAACCTCGAAGACCTTGTCGAGGCCCTCCTTGCCGATCACATCACGAACGCCCACCAGATCGACGTTCTCTGCCGGGACCTCGATGATGAGGTCTCCCTGCGTGACGTTGAGCTTCAGGTACTTCTTCGTCTCGCCCCTGATGATCCGGTCTTTGACCTCGATGATCGTCGCGGCCCCGTGGTGCGGATAGACGACGGTCTCGCCAACCTCAAAAAGCATGCAGTTATGTCCTTTCGGCAACCTCCAGGATACCACAGGCGGCATACGCTAAGGTTCGCCGCCTCCCCCCGACGGACGCGCCGTCCCTGCGGCATCCGACCCCTTAGAATGACTGAAGGTCACCCGCCACCGTTCTAGGAGGACTCGTGAAATCGCGTCTCGTCGCGTCCATCGCCCTCGGCGCCCTCGTTCTCCTCGGAGCGACGGGCTGCTCGATGATCTCGCCGCAGGCGACCACGATCCCCTACTCCCCGGCGGACGGTGTCAACATCCCCGACAGCGGCCCGCTCCAGGTGCGCAACGCCATGCTCGTCGCAGACGAGAGCGGTGCCGACGGCAACTTCGTCGCGGCCATCATCAACTCCACGTCGGAGTCGCACACCCTGAGCCTCGAGTTCGGCGAAGGCGACGGTGCGATCGCCAAGACCGTCCGCGTGCCGGCGAACACCGTCCTCAGCCTCGGCACCGAAGACACCGACCCGCTCCTGGTGGAAGGCATCGACACGATGCCGGGCGCCGACATCCCCGTGTTCTTCCAGTCCGGCGACGGCGAGACGGTGCGCGCCGCGGTGCCGGTGCTCGACGGCACCCTGCCCTACCTCGCGCCGCTCGTTCCCTGACGCGCAGGCTGACGCCCGCGATCGGCCGCGGCCCTCGGCCCGGCCTCAGCCCTCGAAGCGGTAGCCGAGGCCGCGCACGGTCACGAGCATCACGGGCTCGCCCGGGTTGCGCTCGATGCGGGAGCGGATGCGCTTGATGTGCACGTCGAGTGTCTTGGTGTCGCCGAAGTAGTCCGTGCCCCAGACGCGATCGATGAGCTGACCGCGGGTCAGCACCCGTCCGGCGTTGCGCATGAGGACCTCGAGCAGCTCGAACTCCTTCAGCGGCATGCTGATCTCGGCGCCTTCGACCGCCACCGTGTGCCGATCGATGTCGAGCGTGACGCGACCGCCCGTGAGGATGCGGTCATCGAGGTCGGCGTCGACCGATGCGAACCGGCGCAGCACAGCGCGCATGCGGGCGAGGAGCTCCCGCGCCGAATAGGGCTTGGTCATGTAGTCGTCGGCACCGAGCTCGAGCCCCACCACGATGTCGACCTCGGAGTCCTTGGCGGTCAGCATGATGATCGGCACGTTCGAGGTCGTGCGGATCTGGCGGCACACCTCGGTGCCCGGCATCCCGGGGAGCATGAGATCGAGCAGGATGATGTCGGCACCGCGCTCGCGGTAGGCGGCGAGTGCGGCCGGACCGTCTTCGGCGATCTCGACGTCGTGCCCCTCGCGGCGCAGGAGGTAGGCGAGGGGGTCGGCGAGGTCGGGTTCGTCCTCGACCAGGAGCACGCGGCTCATGTGGTTTCTCCGTTCGTGGGAGCAGGGGATGCGGGGGCCGCGGTCGTGGCGGACGAGACGGCCTTCTTCTTCGGCGCCGAGCCGGCGGCCTTCGGCTTGGACTTCTTCCGCCCGCGCTTGCGCGTGGTGTCTTCGGGCGGCGCCTCCGTACGAGGGAGGCGGATCGTGAAGGTGGAGCCCCGACCGGGGCGCGACCACAGGCGCACTTCGCCGCCGTGACGCTGTACGGCGTGCTTGACGATCGAGAGGCCGAGGCCGGTTCCGCCCGTTCGCCTCGAGCGGGCCTGATCGGCACGGTAGAAGCGCTCGAAGATGCGCTCCTGGTCGCCTTCGGCGATGCCGATGCCGCGATCCGTGACCGCCACCTCGACGACGCCCTCACTGGATTTGACGCCGACCCCGACCGTCGAGCCCTGCGGCGAATACGCGATGGCGTTCGCCACGAGGTTGCCGACGGCTTCGCTCAGCACCTGCGCGTCGCCGCGGACGTACAGTCCCTTCGCGCCGCCGCGCTGCAGCACGACGCCCGCCTGAGCGGCCTGGATGCTGTGGGCGTCGAGGGCCGACGCCACCACTTCGTCGACCGACACGTCGCGCAGGACGGTCATGTCGTCGGCGGCCTGCAGCCGGGACAGGTTCATGATGCGGGAGGTGAGGAGCGAGAGCCTGTTCGCCTCCCCGGTGAGACGGGACGCGAAATTGCGCACCTGCTCGGGATCGTCGGCGGCCATCTCGATCGCCTCCGCGAGGAGGCTCACGGCTCCGACCGGCGTCTTCAGCTCGTGGCTCGTGTTCGCGACGAAGTCGCGACGCATCTGCTCGACGCGCTCCTTCTCGGTGATGTCGCGCAGCACGAGAAGCGACAGCCGGGGCGAGATGCGGGTGGCCCGCACCGCGACGAGGCGCGTCTCGGCCGGGGGGGCGCCGCGCTGCAGGCGCAGGGTCTCCGAGGCGCTTCCCGACTCGGTGGCCCGCGCACGGCGCGACAGGGTGCGCAGCTCATCGCCCGGCAGGACCTGCCCCTCGGCCATGCCGAAGGGAACGGCCGCCGTGGAGGCCGCCACGATCGTGAGCGACGCGTCGACCACGACTGCGGGATCGTCCAGGCCGTGGAGGACATCGCGGACGCCGTCGGGGACGATGGCGGAGTCGTCGGCGCGCTGCCGGTCGCGGGAGCGCAGCGCCAGGGCCACGATGACGGCGATCGCCCCGCCGATGATCGCCCCCGCGAGCAGGGCGAGCAGCGCGAGCTGCGTCGAGTCCATGCCTCCACAGTAGACGGCGCGACCGACGACGTTTCGGCGCCCCCGGCCCTGCCCCCGGGGCATCCGGATAATATTCACTCCGGCGGCACCGTTCGTTAACCTTCGGCGGCAATGATCGCCGAGTCGTGGGACGAGTACGCCCCGCGAAGGATGAAAGGTGCAAGCGCATGCGCGAAGTGTTCCATCAGTCGCTCGAGGACGTGCAGTCACGCCTCGTCGAGATCGCGGAACTCGTGACCGTCGCGATCGACAAGGCGACGCAGGCGTTCGGCACGAGTGACGTCGCCCTCGCCGAAGAGGTCATCGAGGCCGACGCCGTCATCGACGAGAAGGCCATCGCGCTCGACGAGCTCGCGATCGAGATCCTCGCCCGCCAGCAGCCCGTGGCGCGCGACCTGCGCATCGTCGTGAGCGCGCTGCGCATCAGCGCGTCGCTGGAGCGGATGGGCGACATCGCCGAGCACATCGCCCAGCTCACCCGTATGCGGTTCCCCGAGCGGGCCATCCCGAAGGGCCTCAAGGGCACGTTCACCAAGATGGGTCAGCTCGACGTCGAGGTCGCCCGCAAGCTCACCGAGCTCCTCCAGACGCAGGACCTGCGTCTGGCCGAGGAGATCCGCAACGACGACGACCAGATCGACGAGCTCCACGTGGGCGTGTTCGAGAAGGTGCTCAGCGACAGCTGGCAGGGCGAGACGGCCGCGACCGTGGACGCCACGCTCGCGAGCCGCTACCACGAGCGCTTCGCCGACCACGCGGTGTCGATCTCGAAGAAGGTCGCCTACCTCGCCACGGGCGATTGGACCATCGACGCCGACGACACGTTCGTCGTGCCGGGCGTCGGCACGGCCTGACCGTCGCGATCACGAAGAAGAGCGGATGCCCCGGGGCATCCGCTCTTCTTCGTTCGTGGGTGAGGGCTACTTCTTGCCCTGGTTCGCCACCGCCGCGGCGCCGGCTGCAGCGGCCTCGGGGTCGAGGTACTCGCCCGCGCCGATGGGACGGAAGTCCTCGTCGAGCTTGTACACGAGCGGGATGCCCGTGGGGATGTTGAGCTCGGAGATGTCGGCGTCGCTGATGCCGTCGAGGTGCTTCACGAGACCGCGCAGCGAGTTGCCGTGCGCCGCGACGAGGACGGTCTTGCCGGCCTTCAGATCGGGGATGATGTCGCTCTCCCAGTACGGGAGCATGCGGTCGATGACCAGGCTCAGCGACTCGGTTCGCGGAGCGGTGCCGTCGATGTCCGCGTAGCGGGGGTCGTTCGCCTGGCTGAATTCGCTGTCGTCGGGCAGCGGCGGCGGCGGCACGTCGAACGAGCGGCGCCAGAGCATGAACTGCTCCTCGCCGTACTCCTCGAGGGTCTGCGCCTTGTCCTTGCCCTGCAGGTCGCCGTAGTGGCGCTCGTTGAGGCGCCACGTGCGCTTGACGGGGATCCACAGGCGGTCGGCGGAATCCAGCGCGATGTTCGCGGTCTGGATCGCGCGGCTCAGCAGCGACGTGTGCACGACGTCGGGGAGGAGTCCCGATTCGGCGAGCAGCTCGCCGCCGCGGGCGGCCTCGGCCTTGCCCTGGTCGGTGAGGCGGACATCCACCCAGCCGGTGAACTGGTTCGACTTGTTCCACTCGCTCTGCCCGTGGCGGAGGAGGATCAGCGTGTACGGCGCGGTCATGCGCTCAGCTTAGCGAGGCTCGCGACAGCCCGTCCGGTCGGGTGCCGAGCGAATGGGATCATGGGCTCATGGCGGGCAGGCACTCCCCCGCGGGGCGCATCACCCGCGGCACGACGGGCACGAATCGCCTCCGTCGCGTCGATCGGTGGATCGCGCGGCATCCGGCACTCCTGCGCGCGGAGGATCCGCTCGTGGTCGACCTGGGATACGGCGCGAGCGGCGTCACGGCGCTCGAGCTGCATGCGCGCCTCGCCCGCGCGAGGCCCGACGTCGAGGTGCTCGGGCTGGAGATCGATCCCGCACGCGTCACCCGTGCGACGACGCAGCTCGCGGCGGTGCGCGCCGGATCGACGACGTTCGCGCCGGATGCGCGCGTGTCGTACGCGCTCGGCGGATTCGAAGTGCCGGTGCCCGCAGCGCGGCGGCCCGCCGTCATCCGCGCCATGAACGTGCTCCGACAGTACGACGAGAGCGAAGTGGCCGGCGCGTGGCGCACGATGGCGTCGCGCCTCGCACCGGGAGGCGTCCTCGTGGAGGGCACGTGCGACGAGATCGGGCGCATCACGACGTGGGTCGCCGTGGACGGCGACGCCGCCCCCCGGAGCCTGTCGATCTCGCTGCGTCTGGCCGGTCTCGAGCGACCGTCGATCGCAGCCGAGCGCTTGCCGAAGGCGCTCATCCACCGCAATGTCCCCGGGGAGCGCGTGCACGCCTTCCTCGCGGCGCTGGATGCCGAGTGGGAGCGCGCGTCGGCGGTGTCGCCGTTCGGGCCCGTCCACCGCTGGCAGACGGCGCTGGAGGCGCTTCAGAGCGCCGGGTGGCCCCTGCGCGCGCGTTCGCGGTGGCGTCTGGGCGAGCTCACCGTGCCGTGGGACGCCGTCGCGCCGCCGTGACGACACCCACGCCGCGCTGCTCCTCGCACGCGCCGCTCCGATTCGCGCAGCGCTGACGGGAAGGAGCGGATCGCCTCGGGGCTCACCTAGATCCGAGGGACCGCCGCGCGCGCGTCTTCGGACGACATGCCCGTCGCGGTCAGCAGGTCGACCACGAGCGGACGCATCGCGGCGAGGAGGTTCTGGTCGCCGAGGGTCGCGGACGGCAGCAGTTCGGCCGGATCGAGTCGCGCGGCGACGGCCAGGAGAGCCGACCGCGCGGCCGGAGCGAGCGAGATGTCGTCGAGCGAGCCGTCGATCTCGGCCGCGCCGCGCAGGATGTCGGACAGCACGTCGGCGGCGACGGGTCGGGGCGCGCCGTCGTCGCAGAGGTAGACCGCGCGGCGGCCGATGACGCGCAGATTGCGGATCGCGAGATCGATCGACTGCCGTATGCGCTCGTGTCGCTCGATCTCGAAGCGCTGCCGACGCAGGAACGGCGAGATGCGGGCGATGGCGAGTCCGGATTCGAGCGAGGAGCGCCAGTCGTCCACGAGAGGCTGCAGCGCCCGCGCCTTCTCGAGGCCCCGCTCGGCGCGCAGGCGGTCGCCCCTGCGGAGTCCTTGGACGAGCGCCGCCGCCGCACCCTCGAGCTCCGCGAACAGCCGGTGGGCGTCGCGCAGCCCGGCGCGCATCGGATTGCGCGGGATCAGGGCCGTCACCAGCAGTGCGGCGATGCCGCCGATCACGCCGTCGATGAGGCGGAGGAACGGCGCACCCGAGGGGATCACCATGACGATGAGCGACTGGATGGCCGCCGCGATCGCGAAGCTCGCCTGCGGCGAGAGGAAGCGTGCGACGACGAGGGTGATCCCGAGGGCGAGCGCCAGCTGCCACCATCCGTGGCCCGCCACCAGGAGCAGGAGCTCCGCGACCAGGATGCCGACCAGCATCCCGAGCACGGTCTCGAGCACGCGTCGCGGCCGCGCGTCGCGCACGAGTCCGAGGCTCGACACCGTCACGGTGGCGGCGAGGAGCGGAGTCGGGTGGCCGAGCACGTACAGCGCGAACGCGTAGGCGCCCGTCGCCGCCACGACGATCTGCAGGATGGCCATCGACGAGTCGCGCACCCGCGTGACGGCCTCGCGCGGATGGACGCGGCTGCGCCACCCCGTCGGGACGGTCGCCGTGACCGGAGACGGTCCGTCGGCGCTCACGGGGTCACGCGGGCTTCTGGGCCGCCGTGCGGCGACCGAGCCGCGGAAGCCGGGGAACGGATGCCGTGGCCCCCGCCTCGGGAGGCACGACGGTCTCCTGGGCCGCGGTGACGACACCGTCGGGGGTGTCGACGAGGAGCGTCGCGTCGATCGGCGTGGAGCGGCGCACGAGCGCCAGGGCGATGGGGCCCTCTTCGTAGTGCAGGGCGACCGAGGTGACGGCGCCCACGGGCGGCGCGTCGGGTTCGGCGCCCTCGAGGCGAACAGCCGCTCCCCGCTCGGGCAGCACGCTGTCGGAGCCGTCGAGCTGCAGCGCGACCAGACGCCGCGGCGGATGACCGAGATTGTGCACCTTGGCCACCGTCTCCTGGCCGCGGTAGCAGCCCTTGGAGAGGTGCACCGCCGTGCGCATCCAGTCGACCTCGTGCGGCAGGGTGCGCTCGTCGGCCTCGGCCGACCACCGCGGACGCCAGGCGGCGATGCGCAGCGCGTCGACCGCGGTGCGGCCGGCGAGGGCGAGATCGCCCGAGGCCGCCGCCTCGGCGATGCGCTGCTCGTCGGACCGCGACACGATCGCCTCGGCCCAGTCCCGCTCGGCACCGGGGTGGGGCACGACCGTCGCGTAGCCGTGGCCGCCCGCGGAGACGCCCGGCCAGGGATCACGCCACACGAGCGGCGTCTCGGACAGGGCCGACACCGCGGCCGCCGTCCCGCCCATCACGGCGAACTCGTCTCCGGCATCGCGCGGCGCGACGCGCAGGCGGAAGCGCATGCGCATCAGCCACGCGAGGAGCGCGTCGGCGTCGCCCGCGTCGACGATGAGCCACGTGGTCTCGCCGTCGTCGACGACGGATGCCGCGTGCTCGACGCGTCCGTTCGGATCGAGGATCAGCAGTTCGGTGCCGACGCCGGGAGCGAGACCCTTCAGCGCCTGCGACGCCAGGGAGTCCAGCCACGACAGCCGGTCCTCGCCGGAGACCGCAAGGACGCGGCGATCGCCGAGCGGCGCGACGGCGGTACCCGCCGCGAGCGCACGCTGCTCGGCGAGCGGGTTGCCCACGTGCTGGAGCACCCCGTCGGTGACGACGGCGCCCGGGACGCGCTCGAAGGCGGCGGACATCACTCCGCCCGCGCGAGTCGCGCCGAGGCGTGGGAGCCGAGTTCGCTGCCGAGCGCGGCGATGTCCCATGCCCAGAGCAGGTGGTTGTCGACGAGCCCGTACATGCGGGTGGCGGCCACGTAGTCCTTCGCCCCCGACGGGCGCACGACGGCGTCGGTCGCGATGTCGATCCGCGGGCCCCGCACCTCGCCGAGGTAGAGCTCGCTCACGCCGTCGGAGTGCACGAGGGCGACTTCGATCTCGAACGCCCCTCCGTCGGTGCGCAGCGCCTCGACGTCGTCGACCGTGCGCGCCGGAGCCGTCGACACCGCGGGCAGCAGGCCAGGGCCGGCATCGGCATCCGTCGCGGGGCGGGCGAGCCTCCAGTACCCGACCTCGGAGACCAGCGGTGTGCGGGCGGCCTCCGTCTGCGGGTCGGACTCGCCGAGCAGCCAGGCGCTCGCGGAGTAGTTGAGGTACCCGCCGCCGTCGTGGCTGAAGCTCACGCGGTGGGCGAACTCCCCCGTGAAGCGGTGGTCGCCGGCCTCGTATTCGATGACGCCGGTGCCCTCCCACACTCCGAGGAGCCACGAGAGCGGCACGATGTCGGAGGGGAGATCCCCGGGAAGATCGAGCACGACGCGCCTCCCGTCAGCGCTGGCCGCGATAGAGGTTCCAGACCACGGCACCGGAGACGAAGACGATCGCGAGGGAGGCGAGCCCCAAGAGCCCCACGAAGAAGAGTTCGAGTGCGACGAGATCCATACCAGGAGTCTAGCCCGGGACGATCGCCGCGAGACCGAACCCGAGGCTGATGACGCCCATCACCAGGAGGGCGCCCAGAGTGCTCGCCGCCACGCGCTGGGTGAACCCCTGGGATCGCCCGTAGGCGAGCTGGATGGCGAAGGCGAGCAGGATGCTGCCGCCGAGGGCGACCGTGAGCCAGGCTCCGCGACCGTCGGGCTGCACGAGCGCGCCGATCAGGATCGCCGCGACGGCGGACGCGACCCAGACCGCGACGATGCCGCCGATCGTGCGGCGGGGTGCGAGCTCGGGGATGGCCACGGTCCCATTCTGGCCCACCGGGCACGATCCCGCACGATCCGGCGGTCCGCCGGCACGCCCTACACTGGTTCCACGGCGCCACCCCGCGCCGGAAGGGTCCACTTTTGGCACAGCTTCTCGTCCTGAGCTCCGCACCCGGAGGCGGCCACGTCCTGCCTTCGCTCGAGCTGCTGAGCCATCGCGTGCGGCAGATCCCCGCGACGCCTGCGTCGCTCGTGAACGCGCCGAGCGCCGACATCATCTTCGTCGACGCGCGCATCGACCTCGTCGGGGCCAAGTCGCTGTGCAAGATCCTCAACACCACGGGGCTGGACGCACCGCTCCTGCTCGTCGTGACCGAGGGCGGACTGACCGCCGTCTCCCCCGACTGGGGCGTGGACGACGTCATCCTGGTGACGGCGGGCCCGGCAGAGGTGGATGCCCGCGTGCGCCTGGCGATCGGCCGGCAGAGCGCCGAACAGGTCTCGACCCGTATCTCGACGTCCGGCATCACGATCGACGAGTCGTCGTATTCGGCGAAGGTGCACGGGCGCCCGCTCGACCTCACCTACAAGGAGTTCCAGCTCCTGCACTTCTTCGCGACGCATCCTTCCCGCGTCTTCACGCGCGAGCAGCTGCTGAGCGAGGTGTGGGGCTACGACTACTTCGGCGGCACCCGCACGGTCGATGTGCACGTACGGCGGCTGCGGGCCAAGCTCGGCGACCTCGAGCAGCTCATCGGGACCGTGCGCAACGTCGGGTACCGCTTCAACGTGTACGAAGACGACCAGGTCCCCGCACCCCGCGAGCGCACCGGCGCGTAGCGCGGCCGGCGCGCAGTGCCCCCGTTCACCCACGCGTCACATCCCTTTGGCATGATGAGGGAATGATCCAGGACGAGGTGCTCGACACCGGCCTCGGCGATGCCGACGATGACGACTTCGATCTCGACGAGGTCTTCGACTCTCAGCTCCCCGACAACCGATATCTCGATCGCGAGCTGAGCTGGCTCGCGTTCAACCAGCGCGTGCTCGAGCTCGCCGAGGATCCCTCACTGCCGGCGCTGGAGCGCTCGAACTTCCTGGCGATCTTCGCGAGCAACCTCGACGAGTTCTTCATGGTGCGGGTGGCCGGCCTCAAGCGGCGCATCGTCACGGGCCTCGCCGTGCCGACGAATGTCGGGCGGGCGCCGTCCGAGGTGCTCGGCGACATCGCCGAGTTGGCGCACGCGCTGCAGCGACGCCACGCGGAGGCGTGGATGCAGTCCGTGCGCCCGACGCTCGCGGAGTCGGGCATCGAGGTCGTGACGTGGGAGTCGCTCAGCGACGACGAGCGCTCGACCCTCTACGAGTACTTCCAGGCGCAGGTCTTCCCCGTGCTGATGCCCCTCGCCGTCGATCCCGCGCATCCGTTCCCCTACATCTCGGGACTCTCGCTCAACCTCGCGATCCGCATCCGCAACGCCCGCACCGGCCGCCAGGAGTTCGCGCGCCTGAAGGTGCCGCCGATGCTCCCCCGGTTCGTGCGCGTCGCGCGCGAAGACGACGCGGTGCGCTACATCCCGCTGGAAGAGCTGATCGCCCACCACCTCGAAGACCTGTTCCCGGGGATGGAGATCCTCGATCACCACGCGTTCCGCCTGACCCGCAACGAAGACGTCGCCATCGAGGAGGACGAGACCGAGAACCTCATCCAGGCGCTCGAGGCCGAGCTCCTGCGTCGACGCTTCGGGCCTCCGATCCGCCTCGAGGTCAACGAGGACATGGACGACGTGACGCTCGACCTCCTCATCCGGGAGCTCGACATCACCCAGCAGGAGGTCTACCGCCTCTCAGGACCCCTCGACCTGCGCGGCCTGTTCGATCTCTCCAAGATCGACCGCCCCGAGCTGCACTACCCGCCCCACGTGCCCACGACGGCCGTGCCGTTCCAGCCCGCCGAACTCAACGGCCGCGCCGATCTGTTCGCCGCGATCCGCAAGGCCGACGTGCTCGTGCACCACCCGTACGAATCGTTCACGACGAGCGTGCAGGCCTTCCTCGAGCAGGCGGCGCGCGACCCGCACGTGCTCGCGATCAAGCAGACGCTGTACCGCACCTCGGGCGACAGCCCCATCGTCCAGGCGCTGATCGACGCCGCCGAGTCGGGCAAGCAGGTGCTGGCCCTGGTCGAAGTCAAGGCGCGCTTCGACGAGGCGAACAACATCCTGTGGGCGCGCAAGCTCGAGAAGGCGGGCGTGCACGTCGTGTACGGCCTCGTGGGACTGAAGACGCACTGCAAGCTCGTCAACGTCATCCGCGAGGAGGACGGCGTGCTGCGCTCGTACTCCCACATCGGCACCGGCAACTACAACCCCAAGACGAGCCGGATCTACGAGGACTTCGGTCTGTTCACGGTCGACGACAAGGTCGGCGGCGACCTCACGCGCCTGTTCAACGAGCTGAGCGGCTACGCGATCGAGAAGAAGTTCAAGCGCCTCCTGGTCGCGCCCCTCCACCTGCGGAAGGGTCTGCTGCGCCTCATCGAGAAGGAGCGCCGCAATGCGATCGCCGGCAAGCCGTCGGGCATCCGCATCAAGGTCAACTCGATGGTCGACGAGCAGATCATCGACGCCCTCTACCGCGCCAGCCAGGCCGGCGTGCCCGTCGAGGTCTGGGTGCGCGGGATCTGCTCGCTCAAGCCCGGCGTCGAGGGGATGAGCGAGAACATCACCGTCCGCAGCATCCTGGGCCGCTATCTCGAGCACTCGCGCATCTTCTCCTTCCACAGCGGAGGAGAGCCGCAGGTGTACATCGGCAGCGCCGACATGATGCACCGAAACCTCGACCGCCGCGTCGAAGCGCTCGTGCGCGTCGTCGCCCCCGCGCACGTGAAGGAGCTCACCGAGCTGTTCGACCTGGCGATGAGCGACACGACGAGCTCGTGGCACCTGCAGCCCGACGGCGAGTGGGTGCGCCACAGCGTCGATGAGAACGGCAAGGCGCTCACCGACATCCAGGACCGCACCATGTCGAGCATCCAGCGTCGCCGGCGCGCGCGGGCGGTGCGATGACCGACACCGCGATCTACGCGGCGGGGGGCGTGATCTGGCGGCTTGTCGACGGCAAGCTCAAGATCCTCGTCATCCATCGCACGGCATACGTCGACATCACGCTGCCCAAGGGCAAGGTCGACCCCGGCGAGACCCTCGCAGAGACCGCTGTGCGCGAGATCTACGAGGAGACCGGCATCCGCGTGTCGCTCGGCGTGAACGTCGGCGTCTCCCGCTACCGCATGCCCAACAAGCGCGAGAAGATCGTGCACTACTGGGCGGCCGAGGCCACCGACGCCGCGATCCGCGCCTCGGCGTTCGTGCCCAACAAGGAAGTCGCCGCCATCGAGTGGATGGGCATCAAGAAGGCCCGCAAGCACCTCAGCTACCCCGTCGACGTCGAGATCCTCGAGAACTTCGCGAAGCTCGTCGACGACGGCGTGCTGCGCACGTTCCCGATCATCGCCCTGCGGCACGCCAAGGCGCTGTCGCGAGAGGAGTGGAAGGGCACCGAGACCGCCCGACCGCTGTCGCCGCGCGGAAAGCGGGAGGCGGAGGCGCTGGTGGGCCAGCTGCGCGCGTTCGGACCGGTGCAGATCATCTCGAGCCCGGCAGCGCGCTGCGTGAAGACCGTGACGCCGCTCTCAAAGACGATCGGCCGCCGCATCGAGCTGACCGACCTCGTGAGCCAGGAGGCGTGGGAGGAGGGCAAGTCCGATGAGCGCACGATCGTCGGACGCCTCGTCCGGGGTCGACGCGCCGCGGTGGTGTGCAGTCACGGCCCGGTGCTCCCCGGCATCCTGACGGAGATCGCCCTGGCCACCGGGACGCTGCGGGGCTCCTACCTCGGCAGCGCATCGTCGCTCGAGACGAGTGCGTTCTCGGTCGTGCATCTGTCGGCCACGAACCCGGGCTCGGGCATCGTCGCGATCGAGACCCACGAGCCGAAGCGCTGACGTGCGCTCCGCCGTGCGCCTGGCCTGGGCGCCCGTCCCGCCCGGCACCCCGCGGCGGGAGACGGCGTGGGCGACGCTGCGGTCTCTGCTGCCCGACGGGGTGGAGCTGACGCAGGTATGCCCCCGGTGCGGTGGTCCGCACGGCCCGATCGCGGTCGCCGGGGCGCCCTCCCGCGTGTCGGTCGCCTACGCGGGAGCCTTCGCGATCGTGGCGGTCGCCGACGAACGCATCGTGTCGGCGCTCGGCATCGACGCCGAGCTCGAGGTCGATCCGGTGCGGGATGCCGCCGGGCTCACCGGCGTGCTGGGGCCGGGGTCCTCCCCCTCCGTGCGGGCGTGGACGCGCGTCGAGGCGGTCCTCAAGGCCGACGGGCGGGGCCTTCGCGTCGATCCCGCGAGCGTGCGGGTGGCCGGCGACGGCGTGGGCTGGTCGGCGCACATCGGCGAAGGTGGCGCATTCGACGGCTGGGATGCCGACGGTCCCGACGGCGTGCTCGTCAGCGTCGCGGTGCGGGCAGCAGAGGAAGGGCGGGCTGCTCGAGCCACGCCGTGAGCAGCGGAGCCTGGCTGGAGCCGGTCTCCTCCTCGACGCGGGCGACGAAGTCGGCCGTCTCGACGAGACCGTGCCGATGCGTCCGCGTCCATGCCCGGATCAGGGCGCGGAAGGCGGCATCCCCCACCGTGAGCCGCAGGGCGTGCAGCGTCAGCGCCCCGCGCTTGTACACGCGGTCGTCGAACATCAGGTCGGGACCCGGATCGGCGAGCACGAGGTCCTGTGGCAGTCCCGCGAGGTGGGCATGGTGCCGACGGGCGAGCTCATCGGCGGACGGGCCTCCGGATGCCTCGGACCAGATCCATTCGGCGTAGCAGGCGAACCCCTCGTTGAGCCAGATGTCGCGCCAGTTCGCGACGCCCACGCTGTTGCCGAACCACTGGTGGGCCAGCTCGTGCGGCACGAGACGAGCCGATGGCGCGTCGAGGTGATTCGCGCCGAACACGACGAGCCCCTGCGCCTCGAGGGGGATCTCGAGGTCGTCGGAGGTGACGACGATCGTGCACTCCTCCTGCGGATACGGTCCGAAGAAGTCCTCGAAGCACGCGAGGATCGACGGCACCGACGCGAACGCGTCGTGCGCCCGGGCCGCCAGCGCGGGCGGACGCACGAGGGTCGCCCGGCCGAGCGCCGTGCGCTGATACCGCCCGATGTGCACAGCGGCCAGGTAGGTGGCCATCGGCACGTCGCACGTGAATGCCCAGGTGGACCGGCCGCCGCCGGCCCGCTCGGGGGCCGAGGCGACCCCCGTCGCGGCGACGGTGTACGGGTCGTCGGTGGTGACGGAGATCCGGTAGGTCGCCCGGTCATCGGGGCGGTCGTTGCACGGGAACCACGTGGGCGCCCCGATGGGCTGGGATGCCACGAGCGCGCCGTCGTCGAGCTCTTCGAAGCCGATCGTGCCCCATCGCGATGCGCGGGGACGGGGCGAGCCCGTGTACGTCACCTCGATCGAGAACGCCTCGCCGGCCGCGACGAGCCTCGGGAGCGCGACGCGCACCTTGCGGGCGCCCTGCTCGAAGCGCGTCCGCGCGTCGCCGTCGACGCGCACCCTGCCGACCCGGAGTCCGATGAGGTCGAGAGCGACCGAACGCGTCGCGACCACGGCGACGCAGTCCAGCACCGCCCGCCCTTCGAGACGGTTGGTGCGCACCCGGTACGAGAGCTCCAGCTCGTACGACGTCACGTCGAACGAGGTGTCACCGCTCTGGGGGGTGTAGTCGTCGCCGCCGCTCACGAGGTCGACTGATACGAGCGCACCTTGACGGCTCGCCACGGTCCGATGGGATTGCCGCTCCAGCGCGAGCCGACCGGGACCGTCTCGCCGCGCATCACGAGGGACGCGGGGCCGACCGTCGCGTGCGCGCCGATCGTCGCCGCAGGGAGCACGACGCTGTGGGGTCCGAGCGTGGCGCCGGGTTCGAGCTCGACGGTGTCCATGCTCATGATTCGATCATGGAACAGGTGCGTCTGGACGACGCACCCCCGGTTGACCGTGGATCCGTCGCCGAGGGTGACCAGGTCGGGCTCCGGGAGCCAGTACGTGTCGCACCAGACGCCGCGGCCGATCTTCGCCCCCAGCGCCCGCAGCCACACGGTCAGGGCGGGGGTGCCGGCCGCCGCGCGGGCGAACCACGGAGCGACCGCCATCTCGGTGAATGTGTCGCTCACTTCGGTGCGCCACACGAAGCTCGACCACAGGGGCTGCTCGCCCGCGCGGATCGGGCCGACGATGATCCACTTCGCAGCGACCGAGATCGCCGCAGCGGCAGCCCCCGCCGCGAGCATCACGACGCCCGACAGCAGGAGGGCGACCCACCCGCCGAAGGCCTCGTGCAGAGCGGCGAGCGCGAACAGCACCGCGAGGCCGATCGCGCACGTCACGATCACCGGCACGATGCGGCACAGCTCCCACAGCGCCCGCGCGACGCGCAGCCGTGTCGGCGGAGCGTACGTGCGGCTCTCGTCGCCCGTGTTCGACTGGCGGCGAAGACGCACCGCCGGCGATCCGAGCCACGACGATCCCGCCTTCGCCTTCACCGGCGCCGAGGAGAGCACGGCGACGAGCCCGTCGCGCGGAACACTGTGGCCCGGCGCCGCCATGCCCGAATTGCCGAGGAACGCGCGCTTCCCGATGCGCACCTCGCCGATGCGCATCCAGCCGCCGCGCAGCTCGTACGAGCCGACCATCGTGTCGTCGGCGAGGAACGCGCCGTCGTCGATGTGCGTCATCGACGGGATCAGCAGGACCGTGGACGCCTCGACATCGCGACCCACGCGGGCACCCAGCATCCGGAGCCAGACCGGCGTGAACAGACTCGAGTACAGCGGGAACAGGATCGTGCGCGCGGCGTCGAGGAGGCGCTCGATCGTCCAGGCCTGCCATCCGATCCGGCTGTGGACGGGGTGGGTCCCGGCGCGGAGGCCGATCGACAGGAGTCGCACGAGGAGCACGACCGATGCCGCGAACACCGCCCCGACGGCGAGCGTCGCCGGCACGAGCCACACAAGTGCGGCGAGGAAGGCGGCGGTGAGATCCGCGGCGCCGCGCAGTCCCTGGGCGAGCACCAGCGCGCCGACGGCGAACGACAGCAGCGGCAGGAGGGCGAGCAGCACCGCCGAGCCCCCGTACGCCCACATCCACCACCGCCGACGCGGCGGCGGCGTCCGGGGCCAGTCGCTGCGCGTTCCACCGACCCGCACCGCGGGCGATCCCGCCCACGACTGGTCGGCCCGCACACGGCCGAACACCGCCGATCCGGGCGCGATCTCGGCGCGCTGGCCGATCCGCGCACCCGGGGCGAGCGTGCTGCGACTGCCGATCGCGGCATCCGCGCCGATGCGCACGCGTCCGATGCGCACCAGATCGCCGTCGATCCAGTAGCCGCTGAGGTCGACCTCGGGCTCGATCGAGGCGCGATCGCCGACCTCGAGCATCCCGGTGATCGGCGGGAGCGTGTGGAGCGTGACGTCGCGACCGATCTTCGCCCCGAGGGCTCGGGCGTACTGCGTGATCCAGGGGGCTCCGGCCAGCCCCACGGCATCCACCTGATCGGCGATCTGCTCGGCCAGCCACAGCCGCAGGTGCGTCGCACCGCCGCGCGGGTAGTCGCCGGGGGCGAGGCCCGCCAGGAGTAGCCGGGCGGATGCCGCGGCGATCGCCATGCGGCCGAACGGGGTGGAGAACACCAGGAGCCCGACGAGGAGGATCGGCCAAGGCGTCGCCGGGAGCGCGTCGAAGCCCGGCACGAGCCGCAGCAGCGCACTGGCGGTGAGGACGTAGAGCAGCCAGCGCACGCCCGTGAGGATGAACAGCGGCACACCGACGAGGGTCTGCACCCACTGCGTCGCGCGGGGCGTCGGCGCAGGGCGACGGAAGGTCTGCACGTCCTCGTCGGCGAGGAACGGGCCGATCGCCTTGGCCATCGCGCCGAGCCTCGGCACGTCGTAGATGTCGGCGACGGAGAACTCGGGCACCCGTGCGCGGATGCGGGAGACGAGCTGGGCGGCGGACAGCGAGCCACCGCCCAGGTCGAAGAAGTCGGTCTTGCGGTCGGGCACCTGCACGCCCAGCACGGCCTGCCACTGCTCGGCGAGCCAGGCCTCGGCGGGGCTGAGACCCGACACCGGCAGCTCGACACCCGGGAGCGGCCACGGCAGCGCCGCGCGGTCGACCTTGCCCGAGGTGCGGACCGGCATGTCGTCGACGACCGCGAGGAGGGGCACGACCGCCGCGGGCAGCGTCTGGGCGAGCTCGGCCCGTGCGGCGGCGCGGTCGAAGTCGCCCTCCACGACGAGGTAGCCGACGAGCACCGGCACGCCGGCCTCCGTCGTGCGCACAGCGGCGGTGGCCGCGGTGACGCCGGCGAGGTCCTGCAGCGCAGCCTCGACCTCGCCGAGTTCGATGCGGCGGCCGCCGACCTTCACCTGATCGTCGGCGCGGCCGAGGAACACGAGGCCCTCGGCATCGGCGCGCACGAGATCGCCCGAGCGGTACGCGCGATCCCACCCGAGGGTCGGCATCGGCGCGTACTTCTCGAGGTCCTTGGCGGGATCGAGGTAGCGGGCGAGGCCGACGCCGCCGATGATGAGCTCGCCCGTGCCGCCCGCGGAGACCGGCTCGCCGTCGGCGTCGACCACGGCGAGCGCCCAGCCGTCGAGCGGGAGTCCGATGCGGACGGGGGAGGATCCGTCGAGCAACGCAGCGCACGCCACGACGGTCGCCTCCGTCGGCCCGTACGTGTTCCACACCTCGCGTCCTTCCGAGACGAGCCGTGCCACCAGGTCCGGCGGGCACGCCTCCCCGCCGAAGATCAGGAGCCGGACGTTCTCGATCGCGTCGGCCGGCCACATCGCGGCGAGCGTCGGGACCGTCGAGACCACTGTGATCGACTGCCGCACGAGCCAGGGGGCGAGGTCCTCACCCGAGCGCACGAGCGAGCGGGGCGCGGGCACGAGGCACGCGCCGTGGCGCCACGCGAGCCACATCTCCTCGCACGAGGCGTCGAAGGCGACGGAGAGTCCTGCCAGGACGCGGTCGCCCGGTCCGAGCGGCGCATCCGCGAGGAACAGTCGGGCCTCGGCATCCACGAAGGCCGCGGCCGAGCGATGCGAGACCGCGACACCCTTGGGCACGCCCGTCGATCCCGACGTGAAGATGATCCACGCATCGTCGTCGACGGTCGGCGGGGGCACCACGACGGTGGCGTGCGTGCTCGGGTGCGGTGCCGCGCCCGCGAACAGAGCGGATGCCGGGGCATCCTCCTCCTCCGTGGCCGGCTCGAACTCGCCCTCGCCGGTGATGACGCCGACGACGCGGGCCTCGCCGAACACGAGCTGGGCGCGCTCGTCGGGATCATCGGCGTCGACGGGCACGTACGCCGCACCGGCGGCCAGGATGCCGAGGATCGAGAGGTAGAGCTCCTTCGACCCCGACGGCACGCGCACGCCGACGCGATCGCCTCGCCGCACCCCCGCGTCGTGCAGGAGAGCGGCCGTGCGCGACACGCGCGCCATGAGCTCGCGGTAGCTCAGGGCGCCCGATCCGTCGTCGATCGCCGACGCCTCCGGATGCCGCGCGGTCGTGTCGCGAAGGACGTCGATCAGCGTGCGAGGCGGCGGGGCGTCGCCCGAGCGGTCGAGCGGATGCCGAGGGCCGAGCGCCACGTCAGGCGAGGAGCTCGACGAGCTGCGCCTTCGTCAGTCGCGAGTACCCGGTGCGGCCCTCCGACTTGGCGCGGTCGCGCAGCGCAGCCACGGTGAGCGCGGAGAGGCCGACGGGGGCCGGTGCGGCGTCGGACACCTCGACGTCGGGGCCCTCGGCCTCGACGATCTCGACGTCGACGACATCCCGGGCGTCATCTTCCGACAGCGGGGCCGCGGTGTCGGGGATCGCGGCGGGCTTCACGCTCGTGGCGCGCTTCGTCGGCGTGACGACCTTCCCGTCCTTCTCCGTCTTCCCCGCGGGCTTCCCCGGCTTCTTCGCGTCCTTCTCCGCCTTCTTCGCGGCCTTGGCCTCCGCCGCCTTCCGCTCCGCAGCCGCAGCCTTCGCCGCTTTCCGCTCCGCGCGCGCGATCGCGTCGTCGGTCGCGGCCAGCGCGGCGTTCGTCGCCTTCGTCGCCCGCTTCTCGACCTTGCGCGGATCCTTCCGCACCTGCTTCTTCGAGGCGTCGGCGGCCGCACGCGCATCCGCGGCGACGTCTTTCAGGTCCTTCGCGAGCTTGCGCGGGAGATCCTTCGCCGCCCGCTTCGCGATCTTCGCCGCAGCCGCGGCATCGTCCATCGCCTCGAGAGCGCGGCGCTCGTGCTTCGTCGTCTTGGCCATGCACAGAACCATAGAGCAGGCAGGTGAACGGGCCGAGAGCCGTCCCCTTCCGCCCGGGCTCGTTCACCTCTCGTTCACCGTCACAGCCCGATCGCTTAAGAACGGCTGTCTAGCTTCACTCACGTGCCCTGCACCGGGCACGTCTCCCTTACCCGTGAAGGATTCACACAGTGAAGATCTCCCGCATCGCCCAGGTGGGCGCTGTCGCCGCTATCGCGGCCCTCGCACTCGCAGGTTGCGCCTCGAACGAAAGCGGCACCGGCGGCACCACCGACCCCTCTGCCCCCGCAGGACTGTCCGGCGAGATCGCCGGCGGCGGCGCGTCGTCACAGGAGGTCGCGGTCCAGGCCTGGACCGCCGACTTCCAGACCGCCAACCCCGAGGTCACCATCACGTACGACCCGGCAGGCTCGGGCGCAGGGCGTGAGTCCTTCCAGGCGGGCGCCTTCCCGTTCGCGGGCTCCGACCGCGCGTTCAACACCGACGAGATCTCCGCGGGACCGTTCGACGCCTGCGTCGAGGGCACCGACATCGTCGAGCTCCCTACCTACATCTCCCCCATCGCCGTGATCTTCAACCTCGACGGCGTGGACGAGCTCAACCTCGACGCCGCGACGATCGCCGGACTGTTCTCCGGTGACATCGCGAACTGGAACGACCCGGCGATCGCCGCGCTCAACGAGGGCGTCACGCTGCCCGACCTCGCGGTCACCCCCGTCCACCGCGCCGACGACTCGGGCACCACCGAGAACTTCACCGACTACCTCTTCCAGGCCGCGCCCGACGCGTGGACGGCGGAGCCGGACGGCGTCTGGCCGCTCACGAGCGGTGAGGCCGCACAGGGCACCTCCGGCGTCGTGTCGGCGGTCTCCGGCGGCAACGGGACCATCGGCTACGCGGACGCCTCGCGTGCCGCCGAAGAGGGTCTCTCCACCGCCGCCGTCAAGGTCGGCGACGAGTTCGTGTCGTACTCGCCCGAGGCTGCCGCTGCGATCGTCGACGCGTCGTCGTTCGAAGAGGGCCGTGGCGCGGGAGACCTCGCGATCGCGCTCGACCGCACCTCGGAGGCCGCGGGCGTCTACCCGATCGTGCTCATCTCCTACATGATCGCGTGCGAGCAGTACCGCGACGCGTCGGTCGCCCCGGTCGTCAAGGGCTTCCTCTCCTACATCGCGAGCACGGAGGGCCAGGAGTCCGCAGCCGCCGCTGCGGGCAGCGCTCCGATCTCCGACACGCTGCGCGAGAAGGTCAACGCCGCGATCGATCTCATCGTCGCGGAGTGATCCTCTCGGTACCCGGCCTGGCTTTCCGCCAGGCCGGGTACCACCATGAGAACGTCGCACCTACCCGAGACAGGACCCCATGACGACGACAACCGCCCCGGTGGCACGGCCGAAGCAGCGGCTCGGCGACCGCTGGTTCTCCGGCACCGCACTCTTCGCCGGCTCGATGATCCTCGTGACCCTCGCCGCCGTCGCGATCTTCCTCATCGTGCAGTCCGTTCCCGGCCTGACGGCCACCCGCGAGGACGCGTCGCTGCTCAGCACCGACTTCTGGGCCTACGTCTGGCCTCTCGCGTTCGGCACGGTCTGGGCCTCGTTCCTGGCCCTCCTCCTCGCCGTCCCGCTCTCCGTCGCTGTGGCGCTCTTCATCTCCCACTACGCGCCGCGCCGCCTCGCGCAGGGCCTCGGCTACATCGTCGACCTGCTGGCCGCCGTGCCGTCCGTGGTCTTCGGCCTGTGGGGCATCCTCGTGCTCGCCCCCGCCGTCCAGCCCGTCTACACGTGGCTCACCGTCAACGCGAGCTGGTTCCCGCTCTTCGCCGGGACCGCGTCGGCCACCGGACGCACGATCTTCACGGCCGCCCTCGTGCTCGCCGTCATGGTCGTCCCCATCATCACCGCCATCTGCCGCGAGATCTTCCTCCAGACCCCGGTCCTCCACGAGGAGGCCGCCCTCGCGCTCGGCGCGACGCGGTGGGAGATGATCCGGATGGCCGTCTTCCCCTTCGGTCGGTCGGGCATCGTGTCCGCCTCGATGCTGGGCCTCGGTCGCGCGCTCGGCGAGACCATGGCCGTCGCGATGGTGCTCTCCGCGACGGGCGTCATCACGTTCCGACTCTTCACCTCCGAGAACCCCAGCACGATCCCGGCGAACATCGCCCTCACCTTCCCCGAGGCGTACGGCGTCAACATCAACGTCCTCATCGCGACCGGCCTCATCCTGTTCGTCGTCACGTTCGCCGTGAACGCGCTCGCCCGCTGGATCGTCAGCCGCCGCAAGGAATTCTCGGGAGCCAACTGACATGACCATCACCACCGCTCCCGAGCAGACGCCGGTGTCGTCCGCGCACGCGCCGGCCCGCCTCACCAACGGTCGGCTCCCGAAGTGGACGCCCTGGGCGCTCCTCGGCGCCGGCGCCGGCATCACCGCCGTCCTCTTCGCCGTCACGGGCCCTGCCGCGGGCGAGCCCTTCAACATCGCCGGCTGGGCCGTCGTCACGGCCGTCCTGTACCTCGTGCTCATCCTGATCGTCTCCACTCTCATCGAGGGGCCCCGCAAGGGCGTCGATCGGCTCGTCACCGGCGTCGTGGTCACGGCCTTCGCGATCGCGATGGTGCCGCTCGTGTCCGTGGCGTGGACGGTCGTCGCCAACGGCGTCGCCGGCATCTCGGCGGAGTTCTTCAGCAGCTCGATGCGCAACGTCGTCGGCGAAGGCGGCGGCGCTCTGCACGCGATCGTCGGAACGCTCCTCATCACGCTCGCCGCCGCCGTCATCTCGATCCCGATCGGCATCTTCACGGCCATCTACCTGATCGAATACGGCGCCGGCAAGCAGCTCGCGAAGGGCATCACGTTCCTCGTCGACGTCATGACCGGCATCCCCTCGATCGTGGCCGGCCTGTTCGCGTACGCCGTGTTCGCGCTCATCTTCGGCCCCGGCATCCGCATGGGCATCATGGGCTCGATCGCGCTCTCGGTGCTCATGATCCCGGTCGTCGTGCGCTCGACGGAGGAGATGCTGCGTCTGGTGCCCAACGAGCTGCGCGAAGCGTCGTACGCGCTCGGCGTGCCGAAGTGGCTCACGATCGCGAAGGTCGTGCTGCCGACATCCATGGCGGGAATCACGACGGGCGTGATGCTGTCGATCTCGCGCGTCATCGGCGAGACGGCACCCCTGCTGCTGACCGCCGGAGTCGCCACGTCGATGAACTACGACCTGTTCAACGGCCGCATGGCGACCCTCCCCGTCTTCGCGTACTCGCAGTACATGAACCAGGGCATTCCCGCGTCGGCGTACATCGACCGTGCGTGGGCCGCCGCCCTCGTGCTCATCGTGATCGTCATGGTGCTGAACCTCGTCGCGCGGCTCGTCGCCAAGATCTTCTCCCCCAAGCTCGGCCGCTAGGCCTCCCACCCGAAAGAACTCAGAGGAATCGTGTCCAAGAGCATCGAAGTCAACGACCTGAACGTGTACTACAGCGACTTCCTCGCTGTAGAGGGGGTCTCGCTCGAGATCGAGCCCCGCAGCGTGACGGCGTTCATCGGCCCGTCGGGCTGCGGCAAGTCCACCTTCCTGCGCACCCTCAACCGCATGCACGAGGTCATCCCCGGCGCACGCGTCGAGGGAGAAGTCCTCCTCGACGGCGAGGACCTCTACGGCCAGAACGTCGACCCGGTGCTCGTGCGCCGTCAGGTCGGCATGGTCTTCCAGCGCCCCAACCCGTTCCCGACGATGTCGATCAAGGAGAACGTGCTCGCGGGCGTCAAGCTGAACAACAAGCGCATCTCGAAGTCCGACGCCGACGCGCTGGTCGAGAAGTCGCTGCAGGGCGCCAACCTGTGGAACGAGGTCAAGGACCGCCTCGACAAGCCCGGCTCCGGTCTCTCGGGCGGCCAGCAGCAGCGTCTGTGCATCGCGCGCGCCATCGCCGTCTCCCCCGAGGTCATCCTCATGGACGAGCCCTGCTCGGCCCTGGACCCGATCTCGACCTACGCGATCGAGGAGCTCATCGGCGAACTGAAGAACGAGTACACGGTCGTGATCGTGACCCACAACATGCAGCAGGCGTCGCGCGTCAGCGACCGCACGGCGTTCTTCAACATCGCCGGAACGGGCAAGCCCGGCAAGCTCATCGAGTACGACGACACCTCGACGATCTTCACGACCCCGTCGGTCCAGGCCACCGAGGACTACGTCTCGGGTCGCTTCGGATAGGTGGCGTCCGACACACGACGGAGGGGTGGGATGCCGCGGCATCCCACCCCTCCGTCGTGGTGCGGGTGGTCGGCGGGCCGGTACCGGCGGATCAGCGCCCGGGGCGGGTGACGCCCTCGGGGATCATGGCGACGCCGTAGAGGGTGTCCACGAGAGCGCGCGGGTGGATGTCGGGAACCCATCCGCTGGCGAGCAGCTGCTGGAAGCCGATGATCGCCGACACCAGGAGGATCGCGCGTCGTCGCGCCTCCGCCTCCGTCACCCCGCACGCATGGAGGAGCTCCGCCAGGTAGCCCACCCGCCGCTCGGTGACCGCGGTGACGGGTTCCCGCACCTGCGCGGCGGCAGCATCCGCGTAGAGCGTGCGCTCCCCGCTGCGCTGCATGGAGCGGTGGCCGATGATCTCGAACAGGCGGGCGAGCCGGTCCTGAGGCGTGTCGAGGAGCTCGACCTCGGCGATGAGCTGCTCGGTCTCGAGGTCGCGCCACCGGTCGAGCACGGCGTCGACCAGTGCGCGCCGGTCGGCGAAGTGCCAGTAGAACGATCCCTTGGTGGCGCCGAGCGCCCGAGCGACCGGTTCGACGGCGACGGCCGCGATCCCGTCGTCGCTGAAGCGTGCGTACGCCGCGTCGATCCAGTCGTCCCGGGACAGTCTTGCCATGTCCGTACCGTACCGTATAGTCTCTTCGTCGCCCACCATACGGTGGCGTATGCCGCTCGGGGGAGCCGAAGGGAGAAGACCGGATGAAGCAGCCGTCGTTCTGGTCGCTCGTGCTGGCCGACATCACCGACCCCGACTACACGCATGTCTGCATCGACGTGCTCCCCGCCCACGCCACCGCAGATCCGGCGGCCTGGGCGCGGCGGCTCCTGTCGGCGGCGGCCCTCCCCCGCTGGCTCGCGGGCGTCCTCTCGCTTCGCGCGCTCCTGACCGGCCGATCGCTCCGATGCGACGCACTCCGCGTGCGCCACGTCGAGGGAGACGAGGCCCTCGTCGCCGTCGACGGCCGCCGGTTCGACGTGCGCATCGGCATCGGGGTCGACGAGGAGATGGCCCTCGTGCGCGTCGTCACGGCGTTGCGCTTCAAAGGTGCCGGCGTTCAGCTGATGTCGCTGCCGGTGCGTGCCGCGCTCCCGTTCCTGATGCGCGGCATGATCGCACGCACGCGGCGGGCGCTGTCGGGCGTCACACTGTGACCGCAGCGCCTACCGCTCAGTCGCGCGGGCTCAGCAGGTAGCGGTTGAACGACGCCGACAGCTCCCGGTCGACGGACAGGGGCATACCGTCGATCGCCGAGACGGGCGCGGCCAGGCGCACGCTCGACACGAGCCACGCCGCATCCGCCGCCGCCAGCCGGGCGTGCGGGATGGTCTCGTACGTCGCCTGATGGCCCAGCACCTCGAGGTGCTCGAAGAGGCTGAGCTGCGTCGTCCCGGGGAGGATGCCGCCGTCGTGCGCGGGGGTCACGAAGCGGTCGCCGAACCGGAGGATGAGCGACGCCGTGGGCGCCTCGAGCACGATCCCGTCGGACGAGACGAAGAGCGCATCATCCGCCCCCCGCCGCTTCGCCTCGCGGATGGCGGCCATGTTCACCGCATACGACAGGGTCTTCGCACCCAGCAGCAGCCACGGGGCCCGGGCTGCGGCGCCGCTGTCCAGACCGCGATCGAGCGTCACGAGCCGCACGCCGTTCTCCCGCGGCGCCGTGAAGTCCGGGGCATCCGCCGCCGTGAGCCAGGCCGTGGGAGTGGGTCCGTGCTCCACCCCGCGGCTCAGGATGAGCTTGATCACGCCCTCCCCTCGCTGCGGTGCGTGCGCCGCCGTCTGCAGCACGGCCTCACGCCACTGCGCGAGGTTCGGCGCCGGGAGATCGCACAGGCGCGCGGAATGGGCGAGTCGGTCGAGGTGGGCCTCGGCCTCCTGGGCGTGGCCGTCGACGACGCCGATGGACTCGAAGATCCCGTCGCCGCGCTGCGTGCTGAGCTCGCCCACGCTCAGAGCGGGGAACGCCGGATCGACGGCGGTGAACGTCTCGGCGAAATCGGTGCGGGCGTCGTCAGCGGCGGCGGGGACCATCATGAGGGCATAGCGCCAAGTCATGTCATGAGCCTAGACGCGACGGATGCCTGGACGCAGAAGTGCCTGGACGCAGAAGTGCCGGGCCGCAGAACGCCTCTCGGCGCGGAGCCGCTCATAGCGGCAGAAGATGGAGCCCGGGGTTACTGCGGCCCGGCTGTTCCAGTGTAACCGAGCGGGTCGGCGCGGCATTCCCGCGACGTCAGTTCAGCGCGTCGCGGCGCCACAGCGCCGCGCAGCTCGACAGGTCGCCGGCGTAGTCGGCGAGCCGCGCCGCCCGGGTCGTGAACGCGGATGCACGCTCGGGTTCGGTCACCTCATAGTCGTCCGCCCAGTGGGTGGCACCGGATGCCTGCACCCGGCAGAATGCCGCTGCACGCTCCAACGCGACGGCGAAGTCGCCCTGGAAGAGTCCGCGCATGATCGTGTCGACGAGTCCGACGAGTTCGTCGGGTCCCGCGGGCACGGGCGCACCGGCCACGACGGCGTCGACCGAGTCGAGCTCGACGCGTCCGCGCTCGTAGAGGAGCGCAGCCGTCTGCGGATCGTCGTGGATCATGAGCTGCAGCAGATACAGCCGCCAGAGCGCGCCCGGCAGGGACTTCGCCGGCGACCGCGACCACAGCTCGGCGATGTCGTCGATGCCGTGGTCGTCGGTGAACGCCACGAGCCTGCCGACGACGTCGGCCTCGGGATCCGCCCTGACGCGGGCGAGGAGAGCGTGCGCCGTGGAATGGGCGATGCGCGAAACCTCCGCCGGATCCTCGGCGGCGAACAGGCGGTCGAAGAGCTCTGAGGGCCGGCGCACCGGCCTGTGGAAGTCGCGCGCGTCGGTCATCCCGTCCAGATTACCGCCGTCGCAGCGGTCAGGCCTGGTTGATCCGGATGTGGTTGCCCGCCGGGTCGCGGAACGCGGCATCCCGGGGTCCCCAGTCCTGGGCGATCGGCTCCTGCAGCACTTCGGCTCCTCCCGCCCGGAGTCGTTCGAACGTCGCGTCGAGATCGTCGGTCGAGAACACGTAGGGTCCGGGGCCGGAGCCCTTCACGACGAGTCGGGTCAGGGCCTCGCCGTCATCCGGCGAGCGGCCGGCTGCGGGGTCGGAGACCACGACGGCAAGGCCGGGCTGGCCCGGAAATCCGAAGCTCACCCAGCGGTGGCCGTCATAGGAGACGTCGCCGACGATCTCGAGGCCGAGGCCGTCGCGATAGAACGGGATCGCCGCGTCGACGTCGTCGACGGTGATGGGGCAGTACGCGAGGGAGACGGTGGACATGCTGCCAGGCTAGAGGCCGCCGTCTGTCTCCGCTTCTCCGATCCTGCTCGGTGCGGATCGCCTCAGACGTACCGCGTCGGACGGGTGAGGATCTTCGCGATGCACAGCGGCATGGCTTCGGCCGCATCGTGCCGACGGTCGCGGTACGCGCTCGGGGTCTCCCCCACGATCTCGCTGAAGCGCGAGCTGAACGACCCGAGAGACGTCGCGCCGACGGCGACGCAGGCATCCGTCACACTCGCGCCGTTGCGCAGCAGCGCCATCGCCCGCTCGATCCGCCGCGTCATGAGGTACGCGTACGGCGTCTCTCCGTACGCGGCTCTGAACTCGCGCGAGAAGTGCGCGGGCGACATGTGGGCCCGCGCCGCGAGTGCGGGCACGTCCAGCGGCTGCGCATAGTCGCGATCGATCAGATCGCGGGCGCGGCGCAGATGGACGAGCGACGCGAGAGGTGGAGAGCCGGATGCCACGGCTCGACGATACCCGGCGGTCAGGCCGTGGGGATCGCCACGATCGGCGTCGTCGTGGGAGCCTCGGAGCCGCCGGCCGGCTCGACCGTGAGGGCGATGACGTCGCCCGTGGCCATTCCGCCCGACAGCAGCGCCGTCGCGGAGCCGTCATCCGTCGCGAAGGTGCCGGCCGGCACCGGTGTCTCGCCGCGGACGAACCACGCCTGGTAGACCTGATCCGACGCGAGTTCGGGAAGGTCGTTCGTGACGACGACGGCCTTGCCGACCGAGTCCGACCAATAGGCGGTGATGACGGCGCCGTCCTCGGTCTCACCGACGGCGGACTGGGTGTCGGGTGCCCCCTCGATCTGCTGGAGGGCGACGACCGCGGCGGGCTGGGGCGTCAGCAGCTCGCCGACGAGTGCTGCGCCGAATCCGAGTGCCACGAGCAGGGCGATGGATGCCGCGAGCGCGAACACACCGCGCGTCCACGTGCGACGCTGCACCGTCTGCAGCATGTCCGTCGAGGCGGGAGGCTCGACGGGGTCGGCCTGGGCTGCTTCCTCCGCCGTGACGGCGGGCAGCAGCGGAAGTCCGGCGAAGGGATCGGTCTCGGCGGCAGACTCCGCCTCGAGCGCCGGAGGAGTCTCGGCGACGTGCGAGTCCTGGGCGATCTGCGCGAGGAGGGCCGCGCGGATGCTCGGCGGCGGCGCGACCTCGGAGACGCCCTCCGACAGCACGACGGCCGTCGCCGCATCGGTGTCGGCGATGCCCGCCCACTCCGGATGCTCGGCGAGAGCGGCGGCGAAGGCGCGCTCATCGTCGGGCGACAGCGCATGCAGCGCATGCCCCGCAGCCAGCTCGGCGAACTCCTGCACGTTCACGACGTCACCCCCATCTCCGTACGCAGGCGCGACAATCCGTCGCGCATCCTCGTCTTGATCGTCCCCAGCGGCGCCCCGACGAGCGCCGCAATCTCGCTCTGACTGTATCCCCCGTAGTACGCGAGTGTCAGTGCCTCGCGCTGGGCGTCGGGAAGCACCGCGAGCAGTCTCGCGATCCTTCGCCCTTCGATCTTCATCTCCACCTGTTCCGCGACGCCGTCGTATGCGACGTCGAGATCCCGGAACCCCGCGCGCACATCCCGATCCGTGCTCGCCTGCGATGAACGCACACGATCAACGGCCCTGCGATGTGCCATCGTGAGGATCCACGATCTTCCCTGGCCCCTATTCGGAGCGAAGCGGCCTGCGGATTGCCACACTTCGAGGAAGACTTCCTGGAGCACTTCTTCACTCTGCGCTCGATCGACGAGCACGCGGAGGATGAGGCCGAACACGCGCGAGGAGAGCATGTCGTAGAGGCGGGCGAAGGCGGCCTGGTCGCCCGAAGCCGTCGCCACGAGGAGCTCGGCCACATGGTCGACGGGCGCATCTTCGGAGACGTCTGCACCGTCGATAACCATGACTCCATCATTCCGTACCGAACGGACTCCTGCCGACCCTGCACCCCGCGAGTCCGATGGAGTACACTCCGTCGCTCCTTCTCTGCGCTGACACCCGTTCTCTGTGGTGACGCGGTTCCTCTGCGCGGACTGTGTACTGACGCCGGTTCGCCGTGCTGACGCGGGATGCCGAGACGGGGTCGGAGAGATTTCGGAATTCGTCCAATCCGATCGCGCACCCCCTCCGAAGACCCTGTGTACGCCGCTTCCGCGGCGAACCACCACACCGGAGGTCACATCATGCTCAGCACCAAGATTCGCACCACCGCGGGGATCAGCCTCGCTCTGGCCGCAGCGTTCGCGCTGTCCGCCTGTTCCATGGGCGGCTCGACCGCCACGTCGGAGGAGCCCTCGGCACCCGCCGCCGAGTCCAGCGCTCCCGCCATGGAGGAGATGGACCCGGCCGCCGACCTCGTCGGAGCCGGCTGCGCCGCCTACGCCGAGGCCGTTCCGGACGGCGCCGGATCCGTCGAGGGCATGGCACTCGACCCCGTCGCCACGGCCGCGTCCAACAACCCGCTGCTGACGACGCTCGTCGCTGCGGTCAGCGGTCAGCTGAACCCCGACGTCAACCTGGTCGACACGCTCAACGGCAGCGAGTTCACCGTCTTCGCTCCGGTCGATGACGCCTTCGCGAAGATCGACGCGGCCACCATCGAGACGCTGAAGACCGACACCGCGCTGCTGTCGTCGATCCTCACGTACCACGTCGTCCCCGGCCAGATCGCGCCGGCCGACATCGACGGCACGCACACCACGGTCCAGGGCGGCGACGTCACGGTCACCGGTTCGGGCGATGACATCATGGTCAACGACGCCACCGTCATCTGCGGCGGCGTGAAGACCGCCAACGCCACGGTCTACCTCATCGACACGGTGCTCATGCCCCCGATGTAAGACCTCGCGTGACCACGCGGCCGCCGGTGAATTCAAGGGCACCGGCGGCCGCGTTCTCGTGCGCCCGGAGGGAAGTAGGCTGGGAGGCGAGGGCCTCTAGCTCAGTCGGTAGAGCATCGGACTTTTAATCCGCGGGTCGTGGGTTCGAGCCCCACGGGGCCCACGAGCGAGGGCGGCACACGCAGAGTGTGCCGCCCTTCGTCGCGCTCCCCCACGGTGCCGCCCGGTCGCCCGCCGCAGGGGGATGGCGTCAGACGCCGCTCTCGGCCAGGACAGCGCCCGCGTGGGCGAGTTCGACGAGGGTCGCCTCGCTCGATTCCGCTGCCACACCGGCGACGAGGTCGGTGAGGATGCGGACCCTCCGGCCGTGCTCGATCGCGTCGAGCGCCGATGCGCGCACGCAGTAGTCCGTCGCGATGCCGACGATGTCGACGTCGAGGACGCCGTGCGCCTCGAGGAGATGGGCGACCGTGTCGCCCTCGTCCGTCACACCCTCGAACAGGGAGTAGGCGGGCTTGCCCTGACCCTTGTGCACGTGATGGGTCACGGCATCCGTCACGAAGCCCTCGTCGTACTCCGCGCCGGCGGTGCCGGCGACGCAGTGCACGGGCCAGGTGCCGACGAAATCGGGCTCGCCATCGGCGAAGTGCCCGCCGTTGTCGTTGTCGGGATCATGCCAGTCGCGCGAAGCGACGATCACGGCGTACTCGCCCGCGTGCGCTTCGAGATAGCGCGTGACACCCTCGGCGACGGCGTCGCCGCCATCCACCCCGAGCGCTCCGCCCTCGGTGAAATCGTTCTGGACATCGACGATGAACAGCGCTTTGCTCATGATCCGAGGGTACGCCGGTACTCCTCGCGCGTCAGCGGGTGTCCGTCCGCCGCCACGAGATCAGTCGGATCGACGTCGCGTGCGCTCGGCTCCCCCGCCGCGGCATCCCGCGTCTCCGGGCCGTTCCGCCAGAGCTTCGAGGGCCACCAGATCGCGCGCCCGATGTCGTACGACAGTGCCGGCACGAGCAGCGACCGCACCACGAACGTGTCGAGCAGAACGCCGAACGCCACGATGAACGCCAGCTGGGCGAGGAACAGGATCGGGATGACCCCGAGCGCCGCGAACGTCGCCGCGAGCACGAGCCCGGCCGACGTGATGACACCTCCCGTCGCGACGAGCCCGCGCAGGATGCCCGGACGAGTGCCGTGCACCAGGGACTCCTCGCGCACGCGCGACATCAGGAAGATGTTGTAGTCCACCCCCAGCGCGACGAGGAAGACGAACCCGTACAGCGGAACCGCGGGATCGGCGCCCGGGAATCCGAACACGCCGTCGAAGACCAGCGCACTCACCCCCAGCGCCGTGCCGAAGGACAGGATGACGGTGCCGATGAGCAGCACGGGGGCCAGGATCGAGCGCAGCAGCAGCATCAGGATGAGCAGGATGACGATCAGGATCACCGGGATGATGATCGTGCGGTCGCGGATCGACGTGTCGTTGGAGTCGATGTCGGTCGCGGTCTCGCCGCCCACGATCGCCGTGCCGGCGCCGAGGGCGTCGTCCAGCGACGTGCGCAGCTCGCGCACGGTGTCTTCCGCGGCGAGGGAGTCGGCGGCGTCGGTGAGCGTCCCGATCACGAGGACGTCGCCGTCCGACAGCGTCGGCTCGGGCGCGGCCGTGCCGGGAGGGCCTGCGACGGCGAACACCGGCTCGCCGTCCTCGATCGTGACGGATGCCTGCCCGGTCGGCGAGTCCTCGGAGGCGACGGCGACCGAATCGACGCCGTCGGACTCATCGAGCACGCCGACGACCTGGGCGAGGTCGCTCTCGGGCGCGATGACGTAGACAGGGCTGCCGGATCCGGCGGGGAAGTGCTCGGCGAGCACCGCCTGACCGTCGCGCGCCTGAGACTGGCCCAAGACGAGGTCGCTCGAGGGCACGCCGTCGGCCTTGAGCTGCGTGATGCCGAAGGCCCCGGCGAGCAGCACGACCGTGCAGACGATCCACACCGCGCGGGCGTGACGGGCGACGAACCGCGCCTGCCGCGGCCAGAGTCCCGTGACGGGGGCCGCGAGGTCGACGGGTGCGGAGGCGAGCGCGTGCTTCGGGATGAACGGCCAGAACGCGGCCCGCCCGACCAGCGCGAGGAGCGCGGGAAGGAACGTGAGAGCCGACAGCACGGAGAACAGGATGCCGATCGAGGCGATCGGACCGAGGGCGCGGTTCGTCGCGAGGTCGGACAGGAGCAGGCAGAGCAGGCCAGCGATGACCGTTCCGCCCGAGGCGAGGATGGGCTCGAACGATCCGCGCCAGGCGCGGGTCGTGGCATCCCACCTCGCCCTCCCCTCCGCGATCGCCTCGCGGTACCGCGCGACGTAGAGCAGCGCATAGTCGGTCGCCGCGCCGATCACGAGGATGAACAGGATGCCCTGCACTTGTCCGTTGAGCACGAAGATCCCGGCGAAGGCGAGCCACCACACGGTGAGCAGCGCGACGCACAGCGCGAACACCGACGTGAGCAGCACGAGGATGGGCAGCAGCGGCGATCGATAGACGATCACGAGGATCAGGAACACGGCGATCAGCGCGACGCCGAGCAGCAGACCGTCGATGCCGAGGAATCCTGCGACCAGGTCGGCAGTGAAGCCCGCAGGCCCGGTGACCCAGGCCTCGAGCCCGCCCGGCAGCTCCGCTGCGAGATCGCGGATCTCCTGGACGATCTCGCTCACCTCGCCCGACGAGTCGATCGGGACGAAGATCTGCACGGCCTCGCCGTCTTCCGACACGATCGGCGGCGAGACGCCGTCCTGCACGCCGTCGATCGCGGCGACCTCGTCGGCGAAGGACTGGAGGTCGGCGATCTGGGCATCCGAAAGGGTGCCGTCCCCCGTGGCGACGATCAGGGCGGGGATGCTGTCATCGCCGAGGAAGTCGGGCAGACGCTCGCTCACCTGCGTGGCATCCGCGCTCTGCGGGAGGAAGGAGGACCGGTCGTTCGTCGACACCTCGTCGACCTTGCCGAAGTAGGGCCCGCCGATGGACCCGCCGACGAGCCACAGCAGCACGAGGAACACCGGGATGCCGATGCGCAGCCACCGGGTGGGTTGACGCTCGGCGTGATGCGGACTCTTCAGCTCACGGCGGCTCGACATGTCGCTAGCTTATCTAGCAATCCCCGGCGCGCGCGACGGGATCCCTATGCTGGACAGGCCATGCTCTCCGCCGCCCTCGCCCTCGTCGGCGCGCTCGTCTACGGCTCCGCCGACTTCCTCGGAGGGCTCGCCGCACGGAGGCTGCGCCCGCTCGCAGTGACGGCGATCGCCGCCCTCACCGGACTCGTCGTACTCCTTCTCGCCCTGCCGTTCTTCGGCAACGCCTGGCTGCCGGCAGACGTCGCGTGGGGCGCCCTCTCGGGCGTCACGGGAGCGATCGCGATCGTGCTGCTGTACGCCTGCCTCGCGATCGGGCCGATGAGCATCCTGTCGCCGCTCACCGCCGTCGTCTCCGCCGTGGCTCCGATGCTGTGGGGACTCCTCGTGAAAGGCGAGACCCTCGCTCCGTGGGGCTACGCGGGGCTCGCGCTCGCACTCGTCGCCGTCGTCCTCGTGGGATTAATCCCCGGCCAGAGAGCCGTGCGCCCGAGCGCACGCGGCCTGGCCATGGCGGTGGGAGCCGGCCTCGCGATCGGCGCCTTCCTCATCATCATCGACCAGACCAGCGACGAGAGCGGACTCGTGCCGCTGCTGCTGAACCGCGGCGTCAACACCCTCATCACGGGCGGTGCGGTCGCCGTCCTGGCCGTCCTCGCCGTCCGTGCCGGGCGCTCCGCGTCATCCGCTCTGGACGCCGGCGGCAGGGTCACCCTCGCGCGGCGGCGTGCTCTGTGGCTCGCGATCGGGTGCGGGGTCCTGGATGCCGCCGCCAACCTGCTCCTGCTGATCGCCCTGCGCTCAGGCGACCTGTCGATCGTGTCGGCGCTGACCGCGCTGTACCCCGGCGGAACGATCCTGCTCGCCGCCGTCGTGCTGCGCGAGCGCATCGCCGCCGTTCAGTGGTTCGGCCTCGCCCTCGCCCTCACCGCGGGCGGGATGCTGGCACTGGCCTGAGGCGAGGGCCGCGGCTCAGCCGCGCGCGAACAGCTGCACGAGCGAGCCGATCGACGCGATGAGGCCGACTCCGATCAGCGAGATCGCGAGGATCGTGAAAGCCCGGACACCGGGCGAGCCCTTGGTCAGGCGGACGCGATCATGGACGCCGTCGCGCGTGAACACGTCGGCCTCGTCCTTCGCGGCGAGCGCCCTCTCCTGCTCCGGGGTGAGGAGGGCGGCACCCACCCCGCCGTCGGCGGCGAACCAGTGCGCCACGCGGCCCTGCGGCCCGTCTTCGATCAGGACGTGCGTCGGCACCCAGTGACCGTCTACGAGGCGCGCGAAGACCGCGATGAGGAGCACCAGGATGCCGGCGCCGAAGCCGACCCACGTGAAGGTCTCCAGCAGGGCGTCGAGCGCGTGCACCGAGCCTCCAGGCGGAGAAGAGAGAGCTGGAGCCACCTAAGGGAATCGAACCCTTGACCTATTCATTACGAGTGAATCGCTCTGCCGTCTGAGCTAAGGTGGCGCGTGCCGCTTTCGCGTGCACGATCATCGATCCTACAGGGTGAATCGTGGTGCCGCGAATCGCTCGGGGCTCATTCGCAGCGGATGTCGGCATCCGTCACGACCCCGTCGATGAGGTACGCATTGACGGCGTCATCGACGCACGCGTTGCCCTTGTTGAAGCCGGTGTGGCCCTCTCCGACGCGCGTGATCAGGATGCCCGACTCGAGCTGCGCGGCGAGCGCCTCCGCCCACCGGTACGGCGTCGCCGGATCGTTGGTCGTTCCCACGACGAGGATCGGAGCCGCCCCGGGCGCCGTGAGCTCTTCGCGCACGCCGGTCGGGGGGTACAGCCACTCGTCGCAGGGATTCGGGCCTTCCCAGTACGGCGCGAACGTCGGCGCCTCTGCGGCGACGAGCGCCTCTGCCGCGGCCTCCGCCTCCGGATCGGTCTCGAGGGGATAGTCCATGCAGTTGTAGGCGCGGAACGCCTCGGTCTGATTGTCGAGGTACGTCCCGTTCTCGCGCGAGTAGTACGTGTCGGCGAGGAGGAATGCGACGTCGGGATCGCCCTGCAGCGCATTGGCGAGGGCGATCGAGAGGTACTGCCAGTTCGCCGGCGAGTACATCGCGTAGATGATCGCGGTGAGCAGCGTGTCGGCGCCGAGATCGCGGCCGTCGGATGCGCGGAGCGGCCGCGCGTCGACGCTCGCCAGCAGCGCGCCGATGTCGGCCATCGCATCGTCTACCGAGCCCCGGAAGGGGCATTCGTCCGTCGTGAGGCAGTCGGTCACGTAGGCACGGAGCGCCGACTCGAATCCGACGGTCTGGAACGTGCTGACGTCGAGCAGCGTCGTCGTGGGATCGATCGCCCCGTCGAGCACGACGCGTCCGACCCGCTCGGGGAAGAGCTCGGCGTAGGTCGCGCCGAGGAACGTCCCGTACGAGTAGCCGAGGTAGTTCAGCGTCGTGTCGCCCAGCACTCCGCGCAGCAGATCGAGGTCGCGGGCGGAGTTCTGCGTCGTGATGTACGGGAGGATGCCGTCGCTGTTGGCGTCGCACGCCTGCGCGAACGCGCGATGCGCATCGAGGAGCTCCTGCGTCCACGCGTCGGAGCCGCGCGGATTCTGCGGCACGTCGAAGAGGTACGCATCCATGTCGGCGGCGTCGTAGCAGCGCACCGCGGTGGACTCGCCCACACCGCGCGGATCGAATCCGATGACGTCGTACGCCTTCGCCGCGGGCTCCCCCACCGCGAACGTGAGCGAGTCGCGGATGATGCCGATGCCGCTCGCACCCGGTCCGCCCGGGTTCGTCAGGAGCGAGCCGAGGCGTGTGGCGTCGGTCGCGCGATGCCGGATGACCGAGAGTTCGATCTCGCCCACCGACGGGTCGGACCAGTCGAGCGGTGCGGTGACCATCGTGCAGTCGAAGCCGGTGCCGCACTCCGTCCAGTCGAGCTCCTGGCCGTAGTACGGCAGGAGGGACTCGTCGACGCCCTCCGTGTCGGGGGCGGTGCTCGAGGACGGGCGCGCGTCGGGGATCATCGCGTACAGGCACCCGGACAGGGCGAGGGATGCCGCGACGAGACCGGCGACGACCGCGGTCAGGCGCGTCGCGCGGCGCCGGATGCTTCTGCTCACGGGGTCCTTCCGCTCGCGACGGTCACGAGCATGCTTTCGAGGGCGAGTACGGGCGCGACGTTCTGGTCGAGGTTGCGTCGCGTCTCGGCGATGCGATCCAGCACCGTCAGGGTGCGCTCGGGAGTCCAGGCGGCGGCCAGTGCGCGGAGGTCGGCGTCGAGCTCGACGTTGACGAGGTCGTGATCGCGGCCGAACTGGAGCACGACGACGTCGCGGAACATCGACTGCAGGTCGGTGAGGACGCGGTCGATGCCGTCACGGAGGCTTCGCGTCGCACGTCGCTTCTGCTCGTCTTCGAGCGCCGACAGCTGCGACCTCACTGCCGGGGGCACTGCGGCCCCTTCGGCGATGCCGAGGGTGTGCAGCAGGCTCGCGCGCTCGGCTTCGTCGCGCTCCACCGTGAGCGCCTTGGCGTCTTCGGTGGCTGCGGCGACGATGCGCCCGGCGACCTCGACCGCGTCGCCGACGCCGCGGACGCCCAGCACGCCGCGGAGCGTCGTATCGCGGCGCTGCCGGGCCGCGGCATCCGTCGCCAGCCGCTGAGCCATTCCGATGTGACGCTGCGCGTGGCGTGCGGACTGCTCGGCGATCGCGGGATCGACACCCGTGCGCTGCGCGATGAGCCGCGCGACGTCGGCGATCTCGGGGTCGCGCAGTCGCAGCGTGCGCACCCGCGAACGGATCGTGGGCAGGAGGTCGGCGTCGCTGGGCGCGCACAGCACCCAGACCGTGCGCTCCGGCGGCTCCTCCAGTGCCTTCAGCAGCACGTTGGAGGTGCGCTCCGACATGCGGTCGGCGTCTTCCATGACGATCACGCGATACCGACCCAGGGACGGCGAGAAGTACGAGCGCTCGACGAGCGCGCGCGCATCCTTGATCGTGATGATGACGCCTTCGGTGCGCAGCGCGGCGAGGTCGGGGTGGGTGCCGGCGAGAACCTGACGCATCGCGGGCTCATCGCCGGGCTCGGCGATGAGTGCCGCCGCGAAGGCGTGGGCGAGCGTGGACCGGCCCGATCCCGGGGGCCCCGTGATGAGCCACGCGTGGGTCAGGAGCGCGGGGTCGGATGCCGCGCTCCGCAGCGCGTCGACCGCGTCGGGCTGACCCCACACGGCGTCCCACGGGAGGCCGTGCGACAGCTCCGGCGCGGCGCTCGAGCGCTCGACGCTGGTGGCGGCATCCATGCCGAACAGCCTAGCCGCGCCCGCCGACGCCCCCGGCGAGGAGCGGTTCGAGGCGGGCGCGGATCTCGGCCGCCAACTCGCCCGCAGGACGTGCCGCGTCGAGCACGAGGAAGCGACCGGGCTCGGATGCCGCGAGCGCGAGGAAGTGCTCCCGCACCCGCACGTGGAACTCCTCGCGCTCGGCTTCGAGCCGGTCGAACGGCTTGTCGTCGGCGTCGAGGCGCCGACGGGCGAGTACGGGAGCGAGGTCGAGCAGGACGGTGATGTCGGGCAGGGCGTGGTCGGAGGCCCAGAGCGACAGCTCGCGCACCTCCCCCGGGTCGAGCTCTCGGCCCGCACCCTGGTAGGCCACCGACGAATCGAGGTAGCGGTCCTGGATGACCACCTCGCCGCGTGCGAGCGCGGGCTTCACGAGCGTCGCGACATGGTGCGCGCGGTCGGCGGCGTACAGCAGCGCCTCGGCGCGGGGAGCGACCTCGCCGCGGTGGTGCAGGACGATGTCGCGGATCAGATTGCCGACGTCGGTCCCGCCGGGTTCGCGGGTGCGCACGACCGTCCTCCCCTGAGAGGTCAGCCACTCCTCGAGAAGCGTCGACTGGGTCGTCTTCCCGACGCCGTCGCCACCCTCCAGCGTGATCCAGACGCCTCGCCCGGCGTCGCCGGCGACATCCGGGCGCGCGTCGGGGGACGACGGATCCGGCGCCGTCACTTCTTCTTCGCCGGCGCCTTGCGCGCCGCCGGCTTGCGCGCCGCCGTGCGCTTGGGGGCCGGCCCCTTGGCGCGCTTGTCGGCGATGAGCTGCACGGCCCGGGCGTGGTCGACCTCGTCGACGTTCTCGCCCTTCGGGATCGTCGCATTGGTCTCGCCGTCGGTCACGTACGGCCCGAAGCGTCCGTCCTTGAGCTTGATGACCTTGCCGCTCACCGGATCGGCCTCGAACTCCTTGAGGGCGCTCGATGCCCCCCGCGCCCCGTACTTGGGCTGCGCGTAGATCTCCAGCGCCTGCTCGAGCGTGATGTCGAGCAGCTGCTCCTCGGACGTCAGGGTGCGCGAGTCGGTCCCCTTCTTCAGGTACGGGCCGTAGCGCCCGTTCTGCGCCGTGATGGGCTCGCCCGATTCGGGGTCGAGGCCGACGGTGCGCGGAAGGTCGAACAGTCGCAGAGCGGTCTCGAGGTCGATCTCCTCGGGCGACATGGACTTGAACAGCGACGCTCGCCGCGGCTTGGGTGCTTCGACCTTCTTCGCTCCGCGCTTCGGCTTCGGCGCCTCGATCACTTCGCCGGTGGCCTCGTCGACGGCCACGACCTCCTCGGGGAGCGACTCCTCGAGGTAGGGGCCGAAGCGGCCGTCCTTCACGACGATGAGCAGTCCGGTCTCGGGGTGCTCGCCGAGCACCCTGTCGCCGCCCACGGGGGCGTCGATGAGCTCCTGGGCCTTCGCGGCCGTGAGCTCGTCGGGCGCGAGGTCCTCGGGGATGTTGACGCGCCGCGGGTCCTCCCCTTCGGCCGCCTCGAGCTCGAGGTAGGGGCCGTAGCGGCCGATGCGCAGGGTGACGCCGTCGGAGATGCGCGTGGAGTTGAGGTCGCGGGCATCGATCTCGCCGAGGTTGTCGACGACCTGACGGAGTCCGACCTGACCTTCGCCGCCGAAGTAGAAGTCGCGCAGCCACTCCACACGGTTCTGCTCGCCGCGGGCGATCTTGTCGAGATCGTCCTCGAGAGCCGCCGTGAAGTCGTAGTCGACGAGGTCGGCGAAGTGCTGCTCGAGGAGCCGCACGACGCTGAAGGCGATCCAGCTGGGCACGAGCGCCTGCCCGCGCTTGCTGACGTAGCCGCGGTTCAGGATCACGTCGATGATGCTCGCGAACGTCGACGGACGGCCGATGCCCTTCTCTTCGAGCGCCTTGACCAGCGAGGCCTCCGTGTAGCGGGGCTTGGGGTTGGTGGCGTGCCCCTTGGGCTCGACGTCGCTCAGCGACAGGACGTCTCCGACGGCGACGATCGGAAGCGTCTGGTCGTCCTGCTTGTCGGAGTCGCCGCGCTTCTCGTCCTTGCCCTCTTCGTACGCCTCGAGGAACCCCTTGAACGTGTAGACGGTGCCGGATGCCGTGAACTCGGCCGACCTGCCTGCGGCGTCGACCGCGATCGTGACGGTCGTGGTCTCGTACTTCGCGTCGGACATCTGGCTGGCGACGGTGCGCATCCAGATGAGCTCGTACAGACGCAGCTCGTCGCGGTCGAGATCGGAGGCGACGGACTTCGGCGTGCGGAAGTGCTCGCCCGACGGGCGGATCGCCTCGTGCGCCTCCTGCGCGTTCTTGCTGTTGCTCTTGTAGACGCGGGGATTGGCCGGCACGGCGGAATCGCCGTACAGCGCGACGGCCTGCTCGCGCGCCGCTTCGACCGCCTGCTTCGACAGCGCGGTCGAGTCGGTGCGCATATAGGTGATGTACCCCTTCTCGTAGAGACGCTGCGCGACGCTCATGGCGTGCTTGGCGCTCATAGAGAGCTTGCGACCGGCTTCCTGCTGCATCGTCGACGTCGTGAACGGCGCCCGGGGGCTGCGCGTGCCGGGCTTGGACTCGACCGATGTCACCGTGCCGGAGGCCGCGGTCGTGATCTGATCGGCCAGCTCGCGGGCGGCCGCTTCGTCGAGAACGACCACGGCCTTCTTGAGCTCGCCGAGGTCGTCGAAGTCGGTGCCGCGCGCAACGGGGGCGCCGCCGAGGCGTGCGAGCTGGATGCCGAAGGAGTCGGTGTTCTTCGCCGCATCCTGCGTCGACGACGCGAGGGCCGAGACGTCCCAGTAGGACGCGGACACGAACGCCATGCGCTCGCGCTCCCGGTCGACGACGAGCCGCGTGGCGGCCGACTGCACACGACCGGCCGACAGACCCTGCTGGACCTTGACCCACAGGACCGGCGAGACATCCCAGCCGTAGAGGCGGTCGAGGATGCGACGGGTCTCCTGAGCGTCGACGAGGTCGAGGTCGAGGTCGCGCGTCTTGTCGACGGCGGCGCGGATGGCGTCTTTCGTGATCTCGTGGAACACCATGCGCTTGACGGGCACCTTGGGCTTGAGGGCCTCGAGCAGGTGCCATGCGATGGCTTCGCCTTCGCGGTCCTCATCCGTGGCGAGCAGGAGCTCGTCCGCACCCTTCAGCGCCCGCTTGAGCTCCGCCACGGTCTTCTTGCCGCGCTCGGACTCCACATAGTAAGGAGCGAAGTCGTTCTCGATGTCGATGGAGTAGCGACCGACCGATGTCTTCTTCAGGTCGGCAGGGATGTCCTTGCGGTCGGCGAGATCACGGATGTGCCCCACCGAGCTGAGCACCTCGTAGCCGTCGCCGAGGTAGCCCTGGATCGACTTCATCTTCGTCGGTGACTCGACGATGACGAGCTTCTTGCCTTGTGACACCGGGGGTCCTTTCGTCGTTGCACACCATACACACCACTCACTGTGAGCCGGGCGCGGGACCGGCACGCGCCGTTGCGCCGGCGGCGAACCCGAGGTATCGCGTCGACACCGTGATCGTGGCGACGAGCCCGTCGAGGTCGCACCGCGAGACCATGACACCCGCGTGCGCGGCGAGCTCCGCGGCACGCTCGCACGGTGTTCCCTCGACGGCTCCGGATGCCGCGTCCGCCGCCGCGAGCGCCGCGGCATCGGCGGCACCCGCGAGCCGCTGGCCGAGCACGGCCGCGCCTGCGACGGTGGAGAGTCCGAGCGCGAGCGACGCGGTGCACCCGATGACGCCGGCCGCCAGCATCGTGCCGGCCATCAGCGGCCACCGTCGAGTGCGCACGACGACGCCCTCACGACGGTCAGGTGCACGCCGGCGGATGCCTCGACGCAGACGAGATCGCCGCGCCGGGCGATCGAGGTCGATGCCCCCGACACGGCGGCAGTCACGGCATCCGCCGCACGCGCGTGGGACTCGCCGCGGGCGACGAGCCGAGCCGCATCGGCCGTGGCATCCTGCAGCCGCACCGCGGTGCCGCCCGCGGCGAGCGCCCCCGCCCCCAGGGCGAGGACGATCACCACGGCCGGCATCGCGACGGCGAACTCCGCCGTCGCGGAGCCCCGATCGCCGATCGCTCTCACGCGACGGTCAGCGCCCGGCGGACGAGGTCGGTGAGGATGCCGCGCACTTCGTCGGATCTCATGATGACCACGAGCAGACCGGCGAACGCGACGGCCGCCATCGTGGCGATCGCGTATTCGGCCGTGGCGGCGCCGGTGTCGTCGCCGGCCTGCACGAACAGACGGGCCGCGCGGCGACGGGTGAGGGTGGGAAGGGACATGTGAGGAACACTCGCTCTCTGGGTGATGGACGGGTCGTCCGGTGGGGGTGGTCGGTGGTCGGCGGTGGCTGTTTCGGGGTCGCCTCCTCGGTGGCGGAGGGTCAGAGCGTGATCGACATCGTCGACATGACGCTGAGGATCATCGGGGCGACGCCGAGGAGGAGGAAGGCCGGCAGGGTGCAGACGCCGAGCGGGAGCAGCAGTCGCGAGGAGAGCGCGGCCGCACGCAGCCGGCCGTCGATCCGGGCGCGATGACGGGCGAGGGCCGCGGCGGCGCGCAGCAGCTCGACCGCCGGCACGCCGGCGGTGCGTGACAGCGCGAGCACCTGAGCGGTCTCGGCGCCCGTCGCCGGGAACCCCGCCGATGCGACGATCGACTGCGCACGATCGAGCGAGACCCCGCCGCTGAGCGCGATCGCGAGGATCTCGGCGTCGAGCCCCGGCGATGTCTCCCCCGCCGTCGCCCGTCGGACGAGGACAGCGCTCCAGCGCCGGGCGACGAGCAGGAGGGCGATGCCCGCTGCGAGGCACGCGAGGCCCAGCGGGTTCGTCGCGAGGACCGAGAGCGTGTCGAAGCCCAGAGCGGCGCCGAGGCCGATCGCGACGAGCGGCAGCCAGCCCATGAGCCGGGCCGTGCCGGCGGGCTCGGCGAGCGCGATCCGCACCTGGTCGGCGGTCTCGCGCGTGTCGCGGAGAGCGACCGCGAGTCCGCGCAGCGTCTCGGCGAGCGGGGCGCCCACGATCGCGGCGACCGACCACGCCGCGGCGACGCCGCTCCAGTCGCCTCCGGCGGCGGAGATGGCCGCCGGCAGCGGCATCCCCTGCTCGACCCTCGATCGCACGCCCGCCGCGACGCGGTCGCCGGTGTCGGCGAGGTGGGTCCACGCGCGCGTCGGCGTCACCCCGGCCTGCAGCAGGACCGCGAGACGCAGCACCGTGTCGGCCGCCGCAGCCGGATCCGTCTTCTTCAGTCGTCGGGCCATGACACCTCTTCGATCGCGAGGCGTCCGCCCTGATCGATCACGGGTCGCCCGGCGCCGAGGAGTCGGCGGACGCCGTCGGAGCCGCGCGCGACGTGCAGGACGCATCCGATCGCGCTGGCCGCCTGCCGAGCGAGTGCCTGATCGTCGAGGCCGCACAGGGCACCGAGTGCCTCGAGCCGCGCCGCGACGTCGGTCAATCCGTTGGCATGGATCGTGCCGGCCCCTCCGTCGTGCCCGGTGTTGAGCGCCGAGAGGAGCTCGCGCACCTCTGCTCCGCGGCACTCGCCGACGACGAGCCGGTCGGGACGCATGCGCAGTGCTTCGCGCACCAGCCGTGCCAGCCCGATCTCTCCGACGCCCTCGAGGTTGGGCTGGCGGGCCTCGAGACGCACATGGTGCGGATGGTCGATGCGCAGCTCGGCGACGTCTTCGACGGTGACGATGCGCTCCTGATGCGGTGTCCGCGCCAGCAGCGCCGCGAGGAGTGTGGTCTTGCCCGCCCCCGCGGCGCCGCTGATCAGCAGGTTCTCCCGCCGCGCGACGAGATCGACGAGGCGCTCGGCGGCGCGGGCCCCGAACATGCCGCGCCGTTCGAGCATGTCGAGGGTCGGCAGACCCACCCTGGGCACTCGGATCGATATCGCCGTGCCCTCGGCGGAGAGCGGGGGGAGGACCGCATGGATGCGCAGACCGTCGTCGAGTCGCACGTCGACGGCGGGTGCGGCGTCATCGAGATGGCGCCCGCCGAGGCCGATGAGCCCTGTCGCCAGGCTTCGCACGTCATCCTCCGTCGCGCCCCACGCCGCGACGCGCACAGGCCCCGCGCCCCGGTCGACGAAGAGCCCTGCTGCACCGTTGACGAAGACATCCGTCACATCGGGATCGTCGAGGAACGCGGCGAGCGGCTCGAGGACGGGATGCCGGGGCGGCGGCACGGATGCCGCGGCCGCCTCGACCCGAGCAGGACTGCCGGATCGGGACTGGACGACGAACGGCGTGGACATGCAGACGACGGTAGATCCGTGCGCCCAGCCCTACTCGGGCATCCCTCGCAGTGGGGGTGCGGCGCCCCATCGGAGCGCTTGGGGAGGAGCGGATGACTCCGGAAAAGCGAGGGGCGGCATCCCATGGGGGGAATGGGATGCCGCCACGCGCAGCGCCCCGGTTCGGGGGGTGATGGGGCGCCGCAATGCCAGAATCGAATGTTCGGCCGGGAATGAGCATACGCAACAACCCGCAACGATCCAAACAAACGGACCTGCGTTTGGACTGATATATCGGTACCGTCTTCGTCTCGATCTCCCCCTACTAACGGAGGTAGTGCCCTCCTCGTCGGCTGGGTACATTTCGACGAGACATCCATCGCACGACACGGACACGTCCCCCGCACGCAAAGGAGCGCGCCGAATGACCAGTCAGATCGACCATCTCTTCTCCGAGACCCGACGCTTCCCCCCTTCCGAAGGATTCGCGGAGGCCGCGGTCGCCACCGCGGATCTGTACACCGAGGCATCCGCCGACCTGGAGTCCTTCTGGGCGGACCGCGCCCGTGCGCTGCACTGGCACACGCCGTTCACCGAAGTCCTCGACTGGTCGAACCCGCCCTTCGCGAAGTGGTTCGCGGACGGCGAGATCAACGTCGCGTACAACTGCCTCGACCGCCACGTGGAAGCGGGCAACGGCGACCGCGTCGCCCTGCTGTGGGAGGGCGAGCCCGGCGATGACCGCGCTGTCACCTATGCAGAGCTCACCGACGAGGTCAAGCGGCTGGCGAATGTGCTCGCGGGCCTCGGCGTGGTGCGCGGAGACCGGGTCGCGATCTACATGCCGATGGTCCCCGAGGCGGTCGCGGCGATGCTCGCCGTCGCGCGCCTCGGCGCGATCCACTCGGTCGTGTTCGGCGGGTTCTCGGCCGACAGTCTCCGCACGCGCATCGACGATGCCGGCGCGAAGGTCGTGATCACGGCGGACGGCGGCTACCGCAAGGGCAAGGTGTCCCCCCTCAAGCCTGCGGTCGACCTCGCGCTGTCCGACCGCAACGGCTCGGGCGCGCAGGAGACCGTCGAGCACGTGATCGTCGTCAAGCGCGGCGGGAACGCGATCGACTGGGTGGACGGGCGCGACCTGTGGTGGCACGACGTCGTGCCCGCCGCGTCGGCAGAGCACGAAGCCGAGGCGTTCCCGTCGGAGAACCCGCTGTTCATCCTGTACACATCGGGCACGACCGGAAAGCCCAAGGGCATCCTGCACACCTCGGGCGGATACCTGACGCAGGCGACGTTCACGAACAAGGTCGTGCACGACCTGCACCCCGAGACCGACGTGTTCTGGTGCACGGCCGACATCGGCTGGGTCACCGGCCACACCTACGTCGCCTACGGACCGCTGGCGAACGGCGCGACCCAGGTGCTCTACGAAGGCACCCCCGACACCCCGCACGCCGGCCGCTCGTGGGAGATCATCCAGAAGTACGGCGTCACCATCTACTACACGGCGCCGACGGCGATCCGCTCGTTCATGAAGGTCGGCCGCTCGGTTCCGGAGAAGTACGACCTGTCCTCGATCCGGCTGCTCGGATCGGTGGGCGAGCCCATCAACCCCGAAGCGTGGATGTGGTACCGCAAGATCATCGGCGGCAAAGCGGCGCCGATCGTCGACACCTGGTGGCAGACCGAGACGGGCGCGATCATGATCTCCGCCCTACCGGGCGTCACCGAGACCAAGCCGGGCAGCGCCCAGGTGCCGCTGCCCGGAATCTCGATCGACGTCGTCGACGAGGACGGCACGCACGTCGGCAACGGCAACGGCGGCCTCCTCGTCGTCACGCAGCCCTGGCCGAGCATGCTGCGCGGCATCTGGGGCGATCCGGAGCGCTTCGCGGAGACGTATTGGGAGAAGTTCCGGACGCAGGGCTACTACTTCGCCGGCGACGGCGCCCGCCTCGATGAGGACGGCGACGTGTGGCTCCTCGGTCGCGTCGACGATGTGATGAACGTGTCGGGGCACCGCCTGTCGACGACGGAGATCGAATCGGCCCTCGTCGCCAACGAAGCCGTCGCCGAGGCGGCCGTCGTCGGGGCGGCCGACGAGGCCACGGGCCAGGCGGTCGCCGCCTTCGTCATCATCAAGCAGAGCTACCTCGCCGCGCACTCCCCCGACGGACTGGCGCAGTCGCTGCGGTCGTGGGTCGGCGAGCAGATCGGCCCCATCGCCCGCCCCCGCGACGTCTACATCGTCGAGGAGCTGCCGAAGACCCGTTCGGGCAAGATCATGCGGCGGCTGCTGCGGGATGTCGCGGAGGGTCGCGAAGTCGGCGACACGACGACGCTCGCCGACACCGCCGTCATGTCGGTGATCAGCGCACAGGTCCGCTAGAGCACAGCGACGAACGGATGCCCCGGCGCGCGCTGCGCCGGGGCATCCGTCGTCGCATCAGGCGAACGAGAAGACGACCTCGACCTCGACGGGGCTGTCGAGCGGCAGGACGGGGACGCCGACGGCCGAGCGCGCGTGGCGTCCGGCTTCGCCGAAGATCTCGCCGAGCACCTCGCTCGCTCCGTTGATCACTCCGGGCTGGCCGGTGAAGTCCGCCGTCGACGCGACGAAGCCCGTCACCTTCAGGACGCCGGTGAGCCGATCGACGCCGCCGACCGCGGCGGCCGCGGCGGCGATCGCGTTCAGCGCGCACTGGCGCGCATAGGACTGGGCGTCGGATGCCTCGACGGCTCCGCCGACCTTGCCGGCGGCCGGCAGCACGCCCGACACCATCGGCAGCTGCCCGGCCGTGTAGACGAGGTCGCCGTGCGCCTTGGCCGGCACGTAGGCGGCGACCGGCGGCACGACGGAGGGGAGCTCGATGCCGAGCTCGATGAGGCGGGCGGAGACCGACATCACGACCCCTCGAACTGACGCGCGGCCTGCGCCGCGGCATCCAGCCCCGCATTGGACGCGCCGCCGCCCGTGGGCCGCTTGAGGTAGGCCACCAGTCCGCCCTCGGGACCCGGCACGACCTGCACGAGCTCCCAGCCCTGCTTGCCCCAGTTGTTGAGGATCGCGGCGGTGTTGTGGATCAGAAGGGGCGTGGTGAGGTACTCCCACGTGGTCATCGCGGCTCCGGTTTCGATGGGTGTGGAGGGCGTGCGGAAGGGCGGAACGCGGCTCCCGTGAAGGGTTCTGCCAGGTATCTCCCTTACGATCAACCCTATGCCTGATACCAAACGTACGGCCACCGGTGTGCTCGGTGGCCTGCTCGGCCTCGTCGGCCTGAGCGTCGCGGCAGCCGTCCTCGTCACGGCGACGGTGACCCCGGCGATCGCCATCACCGGGCAAGCGGCCACGGGTGCGATCTCGATGTTCGAGAACCTGCCGGAGAAGCTCGAGATCGAGAAGCTCATGCTTCCCTCGACGGTCTACGTGCCGCTGAACGACGGCTCGGGCAACTACCAGGAGATCGCGACCTTCTACGACCAGAACCGCTCTCCTGTCACGTTCGACCAGATCGCCCCCGTCATGTACGACGCGATCCTCTCGAGCGAGGACAAGAACTTCTACAAGCACGGCGGCATCGACCTCGTCGGCACCGCCAGCGCCCTCTTCGACAACCTGCGCGGTCGCGACACCCGCGGTGGCTCCTCGATCAGCCAGCAGTACGTGAAGAACGTGCTGGTCCAGAGCTGCGAGTCCAACGCGGAGACCGACGAGGAGAAGGTCAACTGCTACACGCAGGCGACGCAGAGCCAGGGCACGGAGGGCATCCAGCGCAAGCTCCAGGAGATGCGCTATGCGATCGCGCTGGAGGAGTCGTATTCCAAGAACGACATCCTTCTCGGCTACCTCAACATCGCCGGCTTCGGAGGACTCCAGTACGGCGTCGACGCCGCATCTCGCTACTACTTCGGCGGCACGCCCGCCTCCCAGCTCAGCATCGGCCAGGCAGCCACGCTCGCCGGCATGGTGCAGAACCCCAACACCTATCGCATCGACAAGCCGAACGGCTCGTGGACCGACAAGGACGGCGTCGCACACAACAGCGCGGCCGACGGCTACAAGGACACGCTCGACCGCCGCAACTACGTGCTGGCGCGTCTGCTCGCCGACGGCAAGATCACGCAGGAGCAGTACGACGTCACGCTCGCCGAGCCGATCACCCCCGTGATCACGCCGGCGACGAACGGCTGCGCCACCGCGGGCGCCTACAACGCCGCGTACTTCTGCCAGTTCGTGAAGAACATCATCCTGTCGGACCCCGCGTTCGGCGAGAACGCCGAGGAACGGCAGAAGCTCCTGCAGCGCGGCGGCCTCAACATCTACACGACGTTGGACCTGCGCCTCCAGAACGAGGCTCAGGCGGCGATGGCGGATGCCGCGCCGACGAGCGTCGCCGGCATCCAGTTCGGCGCCGCGGGCGTGAACCTCGAGACCAGCACCGGTCGCGTGCTCGCGATGGTGCAGAACACCCTCTTCAGCGAAGAGGAGGCGGTCACGAGCGTCGACCCGAACTACTCGAGCGTCGTGTACGCCGCCGACAAGCGGTACGGCGGCTCGGGCAGTGGATTCAACGCAGGCTCCACTTTCAAGCTGTTCACTCTGATCGACTGGCTCGAGAAGGGACACTCCCTCAACGAGGTCGTGAACGGCACCACACGGGGGACGATCGGCACCTACAACAACAGCTGCTACGGATCGTCGCAGGTCACCGGCCAGGGCGACAAGAAGATCAACAACTTCGGCGGCGGCGGCGGGCGCGTCGGCACCCCGATGCAGTTCACGGCGTCCTCGCTCAACACGGGCTTCGCCGCGATGGCGAAACAGCTCGATCTCTGCGATATCTCCAAGGTCGCCGCGCGCATGGGGGTAACTCGCGGCAACGGCAACCCGGTCGAGGTCACCGGTGCATACAGCATTCTCGGGTCGGAGGATGTCGCGCCGCTCGCGATGGCCGGCGCCTACGCCACGATCGCGAACGGCGGCGTGTACTGCCAGCCGAAGGCGATCGACAGGATCACCGATGCAGACGGCAACGAACTCGCCCTGCCCGCGACGACGTGCACACCGGTCATCGAACCCAACATCGCCGCCACGGCCGCCCTCGCCCTCCGCGGCGTGATGAGCGGCGGCACGGGATCGGCCGCGAACCCGAACGACCGCATCCCGGTCATCGGCAAGACCGGAACCCACGAGACGTGGCAGACCTGGATGATCGAGACGAGCACGAAGGTCACCTCGGCCGTGGTGGTGGGAACCACCAAGGACGAGGGCAACATCACCCGCCAGTACTTCAACGGGCGTCAGCTCAACCAGGTGCGGTACCTGATCGCGAAGCGCATGCAGACGGCGGCCAACAACGTCTACGGCGGCGACAGGTTCCCGGATGCCGATTCCAACCTGCTGCGCTCCGTGCTCGCCGACCTGCCCGACGTGCTCGGAAAGTCGGTCGCTGAGGGCCAGAAGATCCTCGAAGACGCCGGATTCGAGGTCATCGTCGGCGGCGAGGTCGACTCCAGCATGGGCGCCGGCCTGATCGCGGCGCAGAACCCACCGGGCGGCAAGGCTGCTGGAGGCACCGCCGTCACGATCAACCCGAGCAACGGCCAGGGCGTCGGCGTCCCGGACGTCGCAGGCCAGACGCTCTCCGACGCCGCCAGAACGCTCAACGGAGCGGGCTTCGGCAATGTGCAACCGGGCACGTGCACCGTCGACGCCGCAGCCCCGGGCGGCGGCAAGGTCACCGGCACGACACCCGCGGCCGGAGCCATGGCCAACCGCAACGCGCCCGTGAGCCTGAGCTACACGCGGCCGAGCTGCCCGTAGTGCCGCAGAACGCACAGCGGACCGCCCTCACCGTGCTCGGCACCGTGGGGGCGGTCGGCGTCGGCGCGGCGGTGTGGGGCATCGGCATCGAGCGGTACCTGTTCACGGTGCGCCACCATGAACTGCGGATCCTGCCCGCAGGCGCCGACCCGCTCCGCGTGCTGCATCTCTCGGACGCGCATATGGCGCCCTGGCAGCGCCGCAAGCAGAGCTGGATCGCGGGCCTCGCCGCCCTCCGTCCGGACTTCGTCGTGAACACGGGCGACAACCTCGGCCACGTGGACGGACTTCGCGGCCTCCGCCGCGCGTTCGATCCCCTTCGCGGCATTCCCGGCGTGTATGTGCACGGGTCGAACGATCGTGTCGCCCCGTCTCCGCGGAATCCGATCAAGTACTTCACGGGTCCTTCGAAGGTGCAGCACAAGCCCGAGCCGCTGGATACGGGCGCTCTGGACTCGTATCTCACCGACGACCTCGGGTGGGCGGACCTCAACAACACCGCCGCCCGGATCGACGCCGGAGGGCTGCGCATCGACACATTCGGCGTGAGCGACGCCCATCGCCACTGGGACCGGCTCGAGGTTCTGCCACCTCTCATCGATGCGCTCGACGAGAGATCTCCGTCGGACCTGTCCTTCGGAGTGACCCATGCTCCGTACCGACGGGTGCTCGATGCGTTCACCGAGCTCGGAGCCGATGCGATCTTCGCGGGCCACACGCACGGCGGCCAGGTGCGGGTTCCCGGTGTCGGCGCCCTCGTCGCGAACTGCGACATCCCGCTCCGCCAGGCGCGCGGTCTCTCGGACTGGTCCACCGGCGGGCGCACCGTGCCGCTCAACGTCAGTGCGGGCCTCGGACACTCGATCTACGCCCCCGTGCGCTTCGCCTGCAGACCGGAAGCGTCACTGCTCACGCTGCTCCCCCGGTTCGAACACGGTCACGGGATCAGGTAGACTCGGAGGGTTGCCACGGGGTGTGGCGCAGCTTGGTAGCGCGCTTCGTTCGGGACGAAGAGGCCGCAGGTTCAAATCCTGTCACCCCGACCGGTCAGGGAGGGTTCCGCCACGAGGCGGGACCCTTCCTCCTTTCCCGGATGAGGAGCGCGGATGACCAGGTGGGCACCGCGTCGCCGCACGACATCCGTCGTCGCCCTCACCCTCACAGGCCTGCTGCTCGCCTTCCTCGCGTGGCTGCTCCTGTCGCCCCAACGGCTGGAGGAGCGGCTCCCGGACGGCGTCACAGCCGTCCGCCGCTGGATCTCCTCACAGTTCGGTCCGCAGTTCGCCACGATCGACTGGATGGACGGCATCGCGAACACGGCGGTCTTCGTCGCCGTGGGCATCCTCGCCTATCTCGTCATCCCTCGACGCGCGTGGTGGCTCGCGCTGCTCGTGTCTCCTGCTCTCTCGGCACTCGCCGAGCTCGTACAGGCCGTCGCGCTGCCCGGTCGGGTCTCCGATCCCCGGGATGTGCTGGCGGCGACCGTCGGGGGTGCGATCGGCGTCGGCCTGTCGGCCCTCTGCACGGCGCTGACCGCTCGGCGCCTCCATCCGGAAGGACCCGCATGACCCCGCGCCTCGTCGCGTTCGACCTCGACGACACCCTCGCTCCCTCCAAGGCCGCGATCGATCCCCGCATCGGAGATCTCCTCATCGCGCTGGCCGAACGCGTCGAGGTCGCCATCATCTCCGGCGGGCAGATCGCCCAGTTCCGCGCGCAGGTCGTGGAGCGGCTCCCGGAGACCTCCCCCGACGTGCTCGCGCGGATGCACCTGATGCCCACGTGCGGCACTCAGTACTACCGACTCACCGCGGACGGCGTGACGACGGTCTACGCCCACTCGCTCAGCGACGACGAGAAGTCCCGCGCGATGTCCGCTGTCGAGGAGGAGGCGCGCCGCCTCGACCTCTGGACGAGCGAGCCCTGGGGCGACATCCTCGAGGACCGCGGTTCGCAGATCACCTTCTCGGCCCTCGGCCAGTCCGCCCCCCTCGAGGCGAAGATCGCGTGGGATCCCACCGGAGCCAAGAAGAACGCGCTGCGCACCGCGGTGGCCGAGCGCCTCCCGGATCTCGAGGTGCGCTCGGGCGGATCGACCTCGGTCGACATCACCCACCGCGGCATCGACAAGGCCTACGGCATGACGCGGCTCGCGGAGATGACCGGCATCCCGCTCGACGACATGCTCTTCTTCGGCGACCGCCTCGATCCCGAAGGCAACGACTACCCCGTGCTCGCGCTCGGCGTGGCCTGCCAAGCGGTCGAAGGGTGGGAGGAGACCGCCGATCTGCTCGACGCGCTCCTGGCCACCCTCCCCCCGCGCTGACCTCAGCCGTCGACGTCGGTGCCGGCGGGAGCCGGGTTGACGCCCTTCGTCACGCCGGCCTTCGCCGTGCGCCGCGGGCTCGGCTTTGTCGGAGAGCCCGTCTGACCCGCGACGGGGGTGAGTCGCTGCAGCTGGGTGACGTGGCGCGGCTCGAGCTCTTCGAGCGACGAGACGCCGAGCAGCTTCATGGTGCGCTCGATCTCGCTGCGCAGGATCACGATCGTGCGGTCGACCCCCTGGCGCCCTCCGGCCATGAGGCCGTACAGGTAGGCGCGTCCGATGAGGGTGAACTTCGCGCCGAGGGCCACCGAGGCCACGATGTCGGCGCCGTTCATGATGCCCGTGTCGACCATGACCGTCGCGTCGGCACCGACCTCGCGGACGACGTCGGGCAGCAGTCGGAACGGGATGGGGGCGCGATCGAGCTGGCGCCCGCCGTGGTTGGAGAGCACGATGCCGTCGACGCCGAGGTCGATGAGCCGCTTCGAGTCCGCGATGTTCTGCACGCCCTTGATGACGATCTTGCCCGGCCAGAGCGAGCGGATCACCTCGAGGTCGTCGTAGCTGATCGTCGGGTCCATGGCGGCGTTGAGCAGCTCGCCGACAGTGCCCCCCGTCGTGGACAGCGACGCGAACTCGAGCTTCGGGGTCGTGAGGAAGTCGATCCACCACCACGGGCGCGGGATCGCGTTGATGATGGTCCCGACCGTGAGCTGCGGCGGGATCGCGAACCCGTTGCGCTTGTCGCGGAGCCGAGCGCCCGCGACGGGTGTGTCCACCGTGAACATCAGAGTGTCGAAGCCGGCAGCCGCCGCCCGCTCGACGAGACCGTAGGAGATGTCCCGGTCGCGCATGACGTAGAGCTGGAACCAGTTGCGCCCGTACGGGTTGGCCTTCTTGACGTCCTCGATCGACGTCGTGCCCAGGGTCGACAGCGTGAACGGGATGCCGGCCGCCGCCGCCGCGCCCGCTCCGGCGATCTCGCCCTCGGTCTGCATCAGGCGCGTGAATCCCGTAGGGGCGATGCCGAAGGGAAGCGCCGAGCGGCCTCCGAGGATCTCGGTCGACATGTCGACGTTCTCCGCGGGGCGGAGGATGTCGGGGTGGAACTCGATGTCTTCGAACGCCTGACGCGCACGCGCGAGCGAGAGCTCGCCCTCGGCCGCGCCGTCGGTGTAGTCGAACGCCGCCTTGGGCGTACGACGCTTCGCGATCGTGCGGAGATCGTCGATCGTGAGAGCGGCGTCGAGGCGACGCTTCCGGCCGTCGAGCTCGGGCTTCTTGAACTGCATGAGCTCGAGGAGCTCTTTCGGATTAGGCAGCTGTCGCTGAACCATACGGTCCCCCTCAGTCCTTCTGCGACGGGGCCGGGAGCCCCGCGTCCGCGTAATAGCCGGTGATGTGCGCGCGCACGAGACGGCGGGCACGCGCGGCGTCTCCCCCCTCGATCGCGAGCAGGATGTCGCTGTGCTCGTGGCGCAGGCGCCGCGTGGTGGCATCCCAGTCGGGGATGTTGTCCGCCCCGCGCCGGATGTAGCTCTCGATCGCGGTGCGCAGCCCCGCCATCGTCGCCGCGACGACGATGTTGTCCGCCGCGTCGGTCAGACACAGGTGGAACTGCGCATCGAGCGCGAGGAAGTCGTCGATCGACAGCCCATCCGCCTCCATCGCGACGAGCGTCGCCCTGGCGGGCTCCAGCGACGGCTCGTCGGCGTCCGCCAAGTGGGCCACCGCCCACTCCTCCAGCAGCAGACGCGTCTCGTACACGTCGGGGATCGGAAATCCCTTGGCGGCGATCTGGAGGCGCAGCAGCTGAGCGAGACCGCCGTGCGGCGTTGCCACGATGATGGCGCCGGAGGTCGGCCCCGAGCCCGTCCCCGTGCGGATGAGTCCCATGACCTCCAGCACCCGCAGTGCTTCCCTCACGCTCGAGCGACCGACCCCGAGGGTGGATGCGAGCTCGCGCTCGGGGGGCAGCCGGTCTCCCGGGCCGTACTTCCCGTCGAGCAGGTCCTTCTCGATCGTCTCGAAGACGACGCGCCATGCGCGTGCGGTGGGCTCGGTCATTGAGATCCTCCAGGTGGTCAGGCCACAGTACACACACGTGGTCAGACCGCGCAAACCCGGCCGTGCAAAAGCCCGGCGGGGCATCCAGCCGCTACCGTGTGTGCATGGATCCCCTCACCATCGTCCTCATCGTCGCCGCCGTGACGTGCGCCTTCTGCTGGATCGCCTCGCTCCTGACGAAGGACACCTCGTGGGTCGACCGCATCTGGTCGGTCGTCCCCGTCGTCTACGTGTGGATCTTCGCGGGCGCGGCGATCGCATCCGGCGAGGAGTCGGTCCGGCTCGTCGTGATGGCAGTGCTGGCCACCGCCTGGGGCGCCCGCCTCACGTTCAACTTCGCCCGCAAGGGCGGCTACACCGGCATGGAGGACTACCGGTGGGCGATCCTGCGCGGACGCATGAAGCCGTGGCAGTTCCAGATCTTCAATCTGCTCTTCATCGTGCTGTACCAGAACGCGCTCCTGGTGCTGATCACGCTGCCCGCGTACATCGCGTGGCTGCACCCCGCGGCGTTCACCGGATGGGATGCCGTCTTCGCCGCGCTCTTCGTCGCGTTCCTGATCGGCGAGTACGTGGCCGATCAGCAGCAGTGGACGTTCCATGAGGCGAAGAAGGCCGGCACCGCACAGGGATTCCTGACCACCGGGCTGTTCGCCTTCAGCCGCCACCCCAACTTCTTCTTCGAGCAGGCGCAGTGGTGGGCCTTCTACGCCCTCGGTGCGACGGCGGCCGCAGCATCCGGTCTCGGGCTGTGGGGCGGCGCGCTCAACTGGACCATCGTCGGCGCCGTCCTGCTCACGGTGCTGTTCATCGGCTCGACGATCTTCACCGAGTCGATCTCGTCGTCGAAGTACCCGGGCTACGCGCAGTACAAGCACACGACGTCGATGCTGATCCCGCTGCCCCGGCGACGCGCGACGGCCGAAGCGGCCGCCTGACTCACGCGGTCTGGAACCCCTGCGGGTTCTTGGACTGCCAGTTCCACGCATCCCGGCTCGCGTCGTCGATCGTGCGCTCGGCGGTCCAGCCGAGTTTGCGCTGCGCCTTCGCCGGATCGCAGTACGTCGCGGCCACGTCTCCCGGGCGCCGGGGAAGGACGCGGCTCGGCAGCTCTCGACCGACGGCCTTCTCGAACGAGGCGATGAGCTCGCGCACGCTCACGGGCCGCCCGGTGCCGAGGTTGAACACGTCGTAGCCGGGGGCGCCCTGCTCGAGCGCCTTCACGTGGCCGACGGCGAGGTCGACGACGTGGATGTAGTCGCGAAGACCCGTGCCGTCAGGAGTGTCGTAGTCGTCGCCGAAGATGCCGATCTCCTCGAGCGCACCGACCGCGACGCGCTGCACGAAGGGCATGAGGTTGTTCGGGATGCCGGACGGGTCTTCGCCGATGAGCCCGCTCTCGTGGGCGCCGACCGGGTTGAAGTACCGCAGCACGGTCACGTCGAGCTCGGGGTTGACCCGCGCGACGTCGGCGAGCACGACCTCGTTCATGCGCTTGGACTTGCTGTACGCGTTCGACAGATCGATGCTCGTCGTCGACTCCTCCGTGAAGGGGAGGTCGGCGGGGTCGGAGTACACCGTGCCGGTGCTCGAGAACAGGAACGAGCGGATGCCGCGGGCGATGCCGGTCCGCAGCAGCGCGAACGTCGTGTCGAGGTTGTTCGCGTAGTAGTCCAGGGGCTTCTGCAGCGACTCGCCCACCGCCTTGTACGCCGCCAGGTGCACGATCGCGTCGAAGGGCCCGTGCTCGTCGAACGCGGCTTCGACGACCGCGTCGACCGACGCGTCGCCGACGACGAGGGGCACCGGAGCCCCTGTGATGACGGACACTCGCTCCGCGGCGACGGCCGACGTGTTGGAGAGGTCGTCGAGCAGGACGACCTCGTGCCCGGATTCGATGAGTGCCACGGCGACATGCGCCCCGATGTAGCCGGCGCCGCCGGCGAGGAGGACTCGCATGCCTCCAGCGTACTCAGCCCAGACGCCCGCCCGATTCACGCAGATAGCACTCGGCGCACATCGATTCGTAGGTGACGCGGTCCGTGGTCAGCTCGTCGATCGCCACCTGGTCGCCCTCGAAGACGAACCGGCCGCCCACCAGCCGGGCGTTGAAGATCGCCTTGCGTCCGCAGCGACAGATCGTCTTGAGCTCCTCCAGGCTGTGGGCGAGCTCCATGAGCCTGCGCGATCCGGGGAACGCCTGGGTCTGGAAGTCGGTGCGGATGCCGTAGGCGAGAGCAGGCACGCCCTCCAGCACGACGATGCGCAGCAGGTCGTCGACCTGGTCTCGAGTGAGGAACTGGGCCTCATCGACGAGGAAGCACGCGACGTCGACCGGATGCTCGTCCGACTCGGGCACGAGCGACGCAGAGGCCTCGATCCGTACGCGGGCGCGATGCTCCGCGAACATCGCACGAAGATCGTCGCCCGGCCGGATGAGGAAATCGACCTTGCGCGTCACACCCAGTCGGCTCGAGATCTCGTCGGCGCCCTTGGTGTCGATCTCCGGCTTGGCCAGCAGCACGTGCTGACCGCGTTCCTCGTAGTTGAACGCGGCCTGCAGCAGCGACGTCGATTTGCCGGAGTTCATCGCCCCGTAGCGGAAGTAGAGCTTGGCCACCCCGAGAGTCTAGGTGCACCCGGAACGGCTACACCGAGATGGCGAGCTTCCGCGCCGTCTCGGCGACCGACTCCTCGGCACGGGCGGGGTCGGTGTTGAGCGTGGTTCCGTAGCTCGGGATCAGCGCCTGCAGGCGGGGCGTCCACTCGTCGATGCGGTCGGGGAAGCATGTCTTCAGCAGCCCGAGCATGATCGAGACGGCGGTCGATGCGCCCGGCGATGCGCCGAGCAGCCCCGCGATCGTGCCGTCGGCGCCCGTGACGACCTCGGTGCCGAACTGCAGCACGCCGCCCTTCTTCGGGTCCTTCTTCATGACCTGCGCGCGCTGACCGGCCTGCAGCAGCTCCCAGTCCTCGTCCTTCGCCGTCGGCATGAACGTGCGGAGGCTGTCGACCTTCTTGGCATGGTTCTTCATGAGCTCGCCCACGAGGTACGTGATGAGCGACGGATTGTCGACGGCGACCTTGATCATCGGCCAGAGGTTGCCCGGACGCACCTGCGTCACGATGTCCAGCATCGAGCCGTTCTTCAGGAACTTGGGACTGAACGTCGCGAACGGACCGAACAGGAGGGAGGACTCACCGTCGACGACGCGGGTGTCGAGGTGCGGCACCGACATCGGCGGGGCGCCGACGGATGCCTGGGAGTAGACCTTCGCCTTGTGCTGGGCGACGAGGGCGGGATTGCTCGTCTTGAGCCACTGACCGCCGATCGGGAACACGCCGTACCCCTTGATCTCGGGGATGTGCGAGCGCTGCAGGAGCTTCAGAGCCCATCCGCCCGCGCCGACGAAGACGAACTTCGCGTCGGTCGTCCCCGGGGTGCGGCCGATCGCATTGCGCCAGCCGACCCGCCACGAGCCGTCGGGCAGACGCTTGAGCCGGCGCACCTCGCGGTTGGTGACGACCTCCGCGCCCTTCTCCTTCAGGTTGTCGAAGAGCTGGTGCGTGAGGGAGCCGAAGTCGACGTCGGTGCCGGCGGGAACCCTCGTCGCGGCGAAGGGCTCGCCGGCGCGTCGCTTCTGCATCAGCAGGGGCGCCCACTGGTTGATGACCCGCGAGTCCTCCGAGTACTCGATCCCCGCGAAGAGCGGCTCCTTCGAGAGCGCCTCGTAGCGCTTCTTCAGGTACGCGACGTCCTTCTCACCGCGCACGAACGTCATGTGCGGAGCGGAGTTGATGAATGTCTGGGGCGCGTCGAGCACGCCTTCGTCGACGAGGGTCGACCACAACTGCCGGCTCTGCTGGAACTGCTCGTTGATCGCGATCGCCTTCGCCGGATCGACCGAGCCGTCGGGGCCCTCCGGCATGTAGTTCAGCTCGCACAGGGCGGCGTGCCCCGTGCCGGCGTTGTTCCACGCGTTGGAGCTCTCGAGCGCGACGTCGTGGAGACGCTCGTACACGACGATCTTCCAGTCCGGCTGCAGCTCCGCGAGGAGGGTTCCGAGCGTCGCGCTCATGATTCCGCCGCCGATCAGCAGCACATCGACTTTCTCTGACACCCCTCGATTCTAGGTCGCCGCGGGCCTCGTCCCGGTCGCGGGCGGCCCCGGCATCCGGCAAGGATCCCTGTTCTTGCCCGGGCGTGAAGAGCGCTAGGGCGATGGGCTGGGCACGACGTCGCCGTCGACGTCGATCTGAGGGATGAACTGGTCGATCACCTCGAAGACGTTTCCGGCGAGGAACGACAGCAGGGCGATGAACAGGCCGATCGTGATGGAGCGTACGACGGCGCGCATCGGATGCCCCGTGCCGGCCTTCGCGGAGACGAGACCCGTGACGGTGAGCGATGCGATGACCACCGCGAGCGAGACGGCGATGCGCCACGCGTCGTCGACGAAGACGACGGCCATCGTGAGCGGCAGGGCGCCCGAGAGGAACGCCAGGAAGCCGCGGACGGCGATCCAGACGGGGCGCGTGGCCGGTGTCGCGTCGTCCAGGATGCCGTACTCGGTCTCGAGCTGAGCGCCGAGCGCATCGCGCGTCATGAGCTGGGCGGCGACCTGGTCGGCGAGCCTCGGATCGAGACCGCGCTTGACGTAGTGATCGCGGAGTTCGGCGCGCTCCTCGTCGGGGCTCATCGCGAGGCGGCGCTTCTCCTCATCGATGATGGCGATCTCGGCCGCCCGGTCCTGTGCGGCCTCGGCGTAGGCGGCGCCGCCGAGGGACAGCCCTCCGGTGATCATGAGCGTCACGGCGGCGAAGAGCACCGTCTCATCGTTGGCGCCGGCTCCGGCGAAGCCCTGCACGATGCCCGTGGTCGAGATGATCCCGTCGTTGGCGTCGAGCACCCACTTGCGTACGACGGCGGCATCGACCATGGCGGCTGACCCGGGCCTGGTGTCAGCGGCGGATGCCGAAGACGAAGTAGGCTGCGGGGCCGATCCAGTTGACCAGGATGACCGGGATCCACACGGGCTTCGGACCGCGGACCTCCTTCGCCCGCCGGTGACCGAGGTCCCAGAAGGCGAGGAACGCGAACGCCACCTGCACGATGCCGACGACGGCGATGCCGACGCGCGCGACGGCGCTCGAGGGCGCTCCGCCGGTCATCGCGAGACTCCGGCGCCGAGGCGCGCCGCGACGAGCTCCGCGATCTGGACCGCGTTGAGGGCCGCACCCTTTCGGAGATTGTCGTTCGCGATGAAGAGCACGAGACCCTTCCCCTCCGGTGCGGACTGGTCGGCGCGGATACGGCCGACGAAGCTGGGGTCCTTGCCCGCCGCCTGGAGCGGCGTGGGCACCTCGTCGAGCTGCACGCCGGGGGCGGAACCGAGCAGCTCGCGCGCGCGGTCGGGCGTGATGTCGCGGGCGAACTCGACGTTGATGCTGAGCGAGTGGCCGGTGAAGACGGGGACGCGCACGCACGTGCCCGCCACGCGGAGGTCGGGTAGCTCGAGGATCTTGCGGCTCTCGTTGCGGAGCTTCTTCTCCTCGTCGGTCTCGTTGAGGCCGTCGTCGACGAGGTTCCCGGCGAGGGGGATGACGTCGAAGGCGATGGGCGCGACGTACTTCTCCGGCTGCGGGAAGTCCACCGACGAGCCGTCGTGCACGAGGCGCAGGATGTCACCCTGCGCGAGGACGCCCTCGACCTGTCCGAGGAGCTCCTGGGCGCCCGCCAGACCCGACCCGCTGACGGCCTGATATGTCGACACGATCAGACGCTCGAGGCCCGCCTCGGCATCCAGCACCTTCAGCACCGGCATCGCGGCCATCGTGGTGCAGTTCGGGTTCGCGATGATGCCCTTGTGCGCCTCGGCGATGGCGTGCGGGTTGACCTCGCTCACGACGAGCGGCACATCCGGATCCATGCGCCAGGCGCTGGAGTTGTCGATGACGACGGCGCCGGCCTCGGCGAACCGAGGAGCGTGGGCGCGGCTTCCGGTGGCGCCGGCGGAGAAGAGGGCGACGTCGATGCCGGCGGGGTCGGCGGTCTCGATGTCTTCGATGATGACCGTCTCACCGCCGAACTCGACGGCCGTGCCGGCGGAGCGGGCGGTCGCGAACAGGCGGAGCTCGCGGATCGGGAACGAGCGCTCGGCGAGGATCTCGCGCATGACGGTGCCGACCTGGCCGGTGGCGCCGACCACGGCGACGGAGATACCTGAGTCTGAGATGCGGGTCATGCGGAGTCCTCGGGGTGCGCGGCGCGCGGGACGCGCCTGTTTGCGCCGAGTCTACCGGCGGCGGATGCCCCGCCGGACATGCGTGCGGCTACCCTCGACGCATGGCGACGCGACGCATTCCCGAGCAGATCGGCGATCTGCCGCGCATCGGTCGCCCCGCCACGCGAGCGCTCCTCCAGGCGGGGATCACGACGCTCGCCGACGTCGCCGCGCTGCCGCAGCGCGAGGTCGAGGCCCTGCACGGGGTCGGCCCCAGGGCGATCGCGATCCTCGACGCCGCTCTCACTGCGCGCGGAATGTCGTTCGCGCCCTGACGCGGGGGTTCGGCGTCAGCGCCCGGTGCCCGCGTAGACGACCGCCTCGGCGTCGCCGTCGAGACCGTAGGCCGTGTGCACGATACGCGCGGCATCGGCGAGGTCGTCGCCGCGGAGCACCACCGAGATGCGGATCTCCGACGTGGAGATCATCTCGATGTTGATCCCCGACACGCTCAGCGCCTCGAACAGCGTCGCCGAGACACCCGAGTGCGTGCGCATCCCGGCGCCGACGACCGACAGCTTGCCGATCTGGTCGTCGTGCACGAGCGACTCGAAGCCCACCTCGACCTGATCGGCCGCGAGCGCGCGCAGCGCCGCTCCGGAGTCGGTCTTGGGCAGCGTGAACGAGATGTCGGTGCGGCCGGTGGCCGCGGCCGACACGTTCTGCACGATCATGTCGACGTTGGCGCCCGACTTCGCGACGATCTTGAAGATCTCGGCGGCCTTGCCCGGCACGTCCGGCACGCCGACCACCGTGATCTTGGCCTGGCTGAGGTCGGTCGCGACTCCCGCGACGATCGGCTCTTCCATCTCTTCTCCCTCTGCGGCTGCGGGACGGGACATCCCCTCACCCAAAACGTAGGTGCCGGGGCTCGACGAGAACGTCGAGCGGGCGTTGATGAGCACGCCATGACGACGGGCGTACTCGACGGCGCGGATGTAGAGCACCTTGGCGCCGTTCGCGGCGAGCTCGAGCATCTCCTCGGCGGAGACGACATCGAGCTTGCGGGCCCTGGGAACGACGCGCGGATCGGCCGTGTAGATGCCGTCGACGTCGCTGTAGATCTCGCACACGTCGGCCTCGAGGGCCGCCGCCAGGGCCACCGCGGTCGTGTCGGAGCCGCCGCGGCCGAGCGTCGTGATGTCACGGGTGTCGCGGTTGAAGCCCTGGAAGCCGGCGACGATGACGATCGCGCCCTCGTCGAGCGCTTCGCGGAGGCGGATCGGGGTGACGTCGACGATGCGCGCCGCGCCGTGCACGGCATCCGTGATCATGCCGGCCTGACTGCCGGTGAAGGATCGCGCCTCGAAGCCCATCGAGTGGATCGCCATCGCGAGGAGCGCCATCGAGATGCGCTCTCCGCTGGAGAGCAGCATGTCGAGCTCGCGCGGCGCCGGGATGGGCGCGACCTGTCCCGCGAGATCGAGAAGCTCGTCGGTGGTGTCGCCCATCGCGCTGACGGCGACGACGACGTCGTTGCCGGCGCGTCGGGTGTCGACGATGCGCTTCGCGACCCGCTTGATGCTCTCGGCGTCGGCGACGGAAGACCCGCCGTACTTCTGGACGATCAGCGCCACGTTCGACCACTCCCCTGACCGGACGCCTGGATGCTGCGCCCGACGAACCATCTTACGGAGAGTGTGATTCCCGCCCGGCCATGTGACGCGCCGCGCGGTGCCGATAGCATCCCGGCATGGATCCGCTCGAGGCATGGACCGACTTCAACGTCGCGATGGCAGGCGCCACCGCCGCCCTCGCGGGTCTGGTCATCGTCGCCGCGAGCGTCAACATCGCCGACATCGTCAAGGCCGTCTCGCTCACCGCCCGCCTCGCGGCCGGGATCTCGAGCCTCGTGCTTGCCCTCTCGGTCTCGGCGCTCGGGCTCATCCCCGAGTTCTCGACGATCCTCTACGGAGCATGCGTCCTCGTGCTCGCCGTCGTGTCCGGCGTGTTCCAGTCGGTCGCGACGCGCCGGATCTACGAGAACGTCGATCCGGCCAACCGGTGGAGGCTCGCGAAGGCCGCGATCGGGTTCGTCGCGCCGGGCCTCTACGCCGCCGGCGGCATCGCCCTGCTGATCGGAGAGCCCGTCGGCCTTCTGCTGTTCGCGTTCGGCGCCGTCGTCGCGATCATGACGGCGCTGCTGGTGTCGTGGGTGGTCCTGGTGGAGGTGCTGCGGTAGCCACGCGGATGCGGCCGCCGGTCGCCGCGAGCCAGCATCCGAGGAGGACGAGGGGGAAGCCGAACAGCAGCCCCGCGTGCAGCTGCTCACCGAGGATCACGACGCCGAGGGCGATCGCGATGACCGGGTTGACGTACGTGAACAGCGGCGCGCGCACGGGCCCGACCTCGGCGATCAGGGCGAAGAAGGCGATGAAGGCGACGGCGGTGCACAGGATGCCGAGCAGCGCGAGCGAGATCGTGCTGCTGACCGTCGGCACGTCGTGCTGCGTCAGGAGCCCGATCGGGAGGTAGAAGACGCCCACAGCGGCGAGCGACACCGTGATGGTGCCGAGCGCCGGGACGTCGGCGAGCTTCGTGGCCACGATGAACGGCGCGATGGCGTAGCAGACGGCGACGACGAGCACCTCGCCGATCGCGACGAGGGCGGTCGCGCCACCTGCAGCCAGACCCGGCCCCCAGACGATCACGGCCACCCCGGCGAAGCCCACGACCAGACCGATCCACCGCGCCGGCGCGAGCACGCTGCGATCACCGCGGGTCACCGCGATGAGGGCAGCGAACAGCGGCACGGTCGCCACCAGAAGCCCCGTGAGCCCGGAGGGAAGGGTCTGCTCGGCATGACTCAGCAGGAAGAAGGGCCCTGCCATCTCGATCGCACCGAAGGCCAGCACCCACGGCCACAGCCGAAGCGCGGGACGCAGCGCCCGCCGGTGCAGCGCGAGCGGAAGGAGCAGCGCTGCTCCGAGGAGCGTGCGGCCGGCGACGACCGCAGCGGGAGAGAACGAGTCGACGGCCTCCTTGATGAAGAGGTACGGCATCCCCCACAGCAGCGCCATCGCCGCGAAGAGGAGCCATCCGCGCGTCGAGACGGCGCGCACCTCGACCATCAGATGCTGCGTCGGCCCTCGAACGCACGGCCGAGCGTGACCTCGTCGGCGTACTCGAGGTCGCCGCCGACGGGGAGTCCCGAAGCGAGGCGGGTGACGCTGATCTCGAGGCTGTGCAGGAGCCGGCTCAGATACGTGGCGGTCGCCTCGCCCTCGAGGTTCGGGTTCGTGGCGATGATGACCTCCTGCACGGTGCCGTCGGCCAAGCGCTGCATGAGCTGGGTGATGCGCAGGTCGTCGGGGCCGATTCCCCCGATCGGGCTGATCGCGCCGCCGAGCACGTGGTAGAGACCCCGGAACTCCCGGGTGCGCTCGATGGCCGAGACGTCCTTGGCGTCTTCGACGACGCAGATGAGCGTGAGGTTGCGTCGCGGGTCGCGGCAGATGATGCAGCGGTCCTGCTCCGACACGTTGCCGCAGATCTCGCAGAACCGCACGCGTTCGCGGATCTCACCCAGCAGCGTCGACAGCCGCGCCACGTCGAACCCCGGGGTCTGCAGAATGTGGAACGTGATGCGCTGCGCCGACTTCGGCCCGATGCCGGGAAGGCGGCCGAACTCGTCGATCAGATCCTGGACGATTCCGTCGTACATGGCTTAGCTGAACCTCGTCGGGGGCTCGTAGGGCTCTTCTCGCACGAAGGTCGCGCCGAGCACCTGTCGCACGACGGCTTCGCCGTAACGCCGCACGCCGTCCTCGCGCGAGCGGACGACCGGCAGTCGCGGCGCGACGACGGGCGGGACGGGGACGTCGACGGAGGCGCCGGCGTCGAGATCGTCGGTCTCGAGCTCGTCGTCGAGCGAGATCGCGGGCTCGAGGTCGCGGGCCGGGAGGACGTCTCCTTCGCGCGGCGCGGTGAGCGTCGCCGTGATCACCGGCGACGCCGCCTCTTCCGGCTCGTCGTCGACGGCGAACTGGCCGACCGACGGGGCGGGGGGCCCATCCGTCGGGATCGGAGCCACGGCCCACTCGGTGACCGGCGCCACGGCCGCAGGTCGGGCGGAGGCGGGTGCTCCGCGCGGAGCCGGCGGCGGCACGGACTCGGTGCGCGGTGAGGGACGCTCGGGCGCCCGGACGGGCGCGGACTCGGCGGGCGGCTCCGGGTCGGGGTCGGGGTCGGGATCCGGCGCGTCGGCGTCGGAGGGAGGTGCGACGTCGTCGCCCTTCACCTCGACGCGGGGCAGGAAGCGGACTTCGATGCCGAGCACATCCGTGATGGCCTGACGCACATCGACGTGCGCATCGGTGCCGCCGAGCGCCTTCGGCTTGAACTTGTCGATGTCGCGCGCGCTCTGGAACGCCAGCGTCAGAACGTATCCGTCAGCGGTCTGCGCGAGGTCGAGGGGCTGGGTGGCCATTGCGAGCATCCACGAGGAACGACTGATCCCTTCGAGGCGCCCGAGCACTTCGGGCCAGGAGTCGCGCATGCGCTGCAGGGTGATCGGCCCGGAGGCGACGGACGGAACCGGAGCGAGAGCGGGCTGCGCCGCCGGAGCGGGGGCCGCCGCGGGGCGGGACGGCTCTTCGGCGAGCGCGGGGACCGCGGGCGGGGCTGCCACTGGCGCGGGCGCCGCGGGAACGGTCGCCGCGGGCGCGGAAGCCTCCGGCGCGGACGCACGGGTGGGGGCGACGGGCGCCGGCGACACAGCCGCCGGTTCTGCGACGGCGACGTGGCTGGCCAGCACGCGCGCGACCATGAGCTCGAGCTGGAGGCGCGGCGACGTGGCTCCCGACATCTCATCGAGGGTCGTCACCACGAGATCGGCCGTGCGCGAGAGGCGTGTCGCGCCGAACAGGTCGGCCTGGCGGCCCATCCGGGCGAGGTCTTCGGCCGAGACGCCGCGCAGCACCGCGGACGCGCCCTGGCCCGTGGCGGCAATGATGATGAGGTCGCGGAGGCGCTCGAGCAGGTCGTCGACGAACCGGCGCGGATCCTGACCCGTCTGCACGACGCGGTCGACGGCAGCGAAGGCGGCCGCGGCATCGCGCGCCGCGAAGGCGTCGACGACCTCGTCGAGCAGTTCGCCGTGCGTGTAGCCGAGGAGCGCGACGGCGCGGGAGTAGGTCACTTTCGCGTCTTCGGACCCGGCGATGAGCTGGTCGAGCAGCGACAGCGTGTCACGCGGCGACCCTCCGCCGGCGCGCACCACCAGCGGCAGCACACCGGCCTCGACCTCGACGCCCTCGGTCTGACACAGCTCCTGCACGTACTCGAGCATGGCGGCGGGCGGTACGAGCCGGAACGGGTAGTGGTGCGTGCGCGAGCGGATCGTGCCGATGACCTTCTCGGGCTCGGTCGTCGCGAAGATGAACTTCACGTGATCCGGCGGCTCCTCGACGAGCTTGAGCAGAGCGTTGAAGCCCTGCGGCGTCACCATGTGCGCCTCGTCGAGGATGAAGATCTTGAAGCGGTCGCGCGCCGGAGCGAAGATCGCACGCTCGCGCAGGTCGCGGGCGTCGTCGACGCCGTTGTGGGATGCCGCGTCGATCTCGACGACGTCGAGAGACCCGCCTCCCCCTCGGCCGAGTTCGACGCAGCTGTCGCAGACGCCGCACGGCGTGTCGGTGGGACCCTGCGCGCAGTTGAGGCAGCGGGCGAGGATGCGCGCCGACGTGGTCTTGCCGCACCCGCGGGGACCCGAGAACAGGTAGGCGTGGCCGACCCGATCGCTGCGGAGAGCCGTCATCAGCGGATCGGTGACCTGCGCCTGGCCGATCATCTCGCCGAACGCCTCTGGTCGGTAGCGGCGGTAGAGAGCGGTGGTCACCGTCTCAGCCTACGTCGTGGCGGGGACATCCCGCCGGGCGTCTCAGAGCGGCCCCGCGTCGACGGGGGCCTCGGCGTGCTCGCCCAGATCCGAGGCCGTGATCACGGGGATCGACGTCGTCACGGTCGGCACGGACGCCGACAGGAGCGTGCCGTCCTCGAGTACGGCATCCGCGAACTTCCGCAGCGACGGCTTGCCGCGCCGCACGGTGCCCTGGTCGGCGAGCGGGATGACGACATCCGTCCCCGGTTCGACGGCGAACTCCTCGCCGCGCACCGTGAACGCGACGCGCTCGCCCTCACCCGCCGTGATGCGCAACGCGGTGCGGGTGATCGACACATCGAGCTTCGTGCCCTGCCAGTGCAGCACGTACGCGAGCTCGTCCCAGGACTCGGGCAGGCGCGGATCGAACGACAGATCGCCGTAGTGGTCGCGCATGCCGCCGAATCCGCCGACGAGCGCCGTCCACACGCCGCCCGCCGACGCGACGTGCACGCCGTCGGCCGCGTTGTGGTGCAGGTCGGCCAGGTCGACGAACGCCGACTGCAGGAAGTACTCCAGCGCGAGATCCTGGTATCCGACCTCGGCAGCGAGGATCGACTGCACGACCGCCGACAGGGTCGAGTCGCCCGTGGTCAGCGGGTCGTAGTACTCGAAGTCGGCCAGCTTCTCCTCGGGCGTGAAGTGGTTGCCCTGCAGGAACAGGGCGAGCACGACATCCGCCTGCTTGAGCACCTGGTACCGGTAGATCACCAGCGGGTGGAAGTGCAGCAGGAGCGGGCGACGGTCCGGCGGCGTGTTCTCGAGGTCCCACACCTCCTTCTCCAGGAAGACCGCGTCTTGGGGATGGATGCCCAGAGCCGAGCTGTAGGGGATGTGCATCGCCTCGGCGGCGCGCGCCCAGGCCTCCGCCTCACCCGGATCGAGCGCCAGACGGTCGACCATGCGCGCGTACGCCTCGGGGTCGTCCTCGGCCATCTCGACCACGGTGCGCGCCGCGAAGCGGAGGTTGAAGCGCGCCATGACGTTCGTGAACAGGTTGTCGTTGACCACCGTCGTGTACTCGTCGGGGCCGGTGACGCCGTGGATGTGGAAGACGTCGCCGTCGTCCCCCTCGCCCTCGCTCGTGCGCCAGAACCCGAGCGTGGTCCACAGGCGCGCCGTCTCGACGGCGATGTCGACGCCCTCGCGGTGGAGGAAGTCGACGTCGCCCGTGGCCCGCACGTACTTCGCGAGCGCGAAGCTCACGTCGGCGTTGATGTGGTACTGCGCGGTGCCGGCGGCGTAATAGGCGGATGCCTCTTCGCCGTTGATCGTGCGCCACGGGAACAGCGCCCCGGCCTCGTTGAGCTGGTAGGCGCGCTTGCGCGCCGCGGGGAGCATGAGCACGCGCATGCGCAGCGCATTGCGCGCCCACTGCGGGGTCGTGTACATGAGGAACGGCAGGACGTAGATCTCGGTGTCCCAGAAGTAGTGGCCGCTGTAGCCGGAGCCGCTGACGCCCTTGGCGGGCACCCCCTGGCCGTCCGCGCGCGCGGCGGCCTGGGCGAGCTGGAACAGGCACCACCGCGTGGCCTGCTGGAGCGCGTCGTGGCCCGTGATGCGCACATCGGAGCGCGACCAGAACTCGTCGAGCCACGCGCGCTGCGCCGCGAACTGGGCCGCGACGCCCTCGGTGAGCACGCGGTCGAGCGTGCGACGGCACCGATCGACGAGCTCGCCGGCGGGCACTCCGCGCGACGTGTGGTAGCTCACGAGCTTCGTGACCTTGACGGGGACGCCGGCCTTGGCCTGCACGCGGAAGACGTTCTTCGCGATGTCGGCCTCGACGAGTCCGCGCAGGGAGACCTCGTTCTCGGTCTCGAGCACGTGATCGGCGACGACCGCGATCGTCATCCCCGACTCCGCCACCCGGTACGACAGCGCCGAGCGGGTGCCGTCCTGCCAGAACTGCTGCGGCTGCAGAACGCGCTCGTGGAAGCGCTCCGCCTTGCGCGGATCGAACCCGGCCTTCTTCGATCCGGCCGGCGATCCGCCGTAGACGTCCTCCCCGTCCTGGCGGTTGACGAGCTGGCAGCTCACGGTGACGGGAGCGTCCGCATTGAGCACCGTGACCTCGACGCTCATGATCGCGACGTGCTTCTCCTGGAACGACACCATCCGCTCGAAGTCGACCCGGACCTCCTTGCCGGAGGGCGTCGTCCACTGGATGTGGCGGCGCAGCACGCCGTCGCGCATGTCGAGGGCGCGCTCGTACTCGCGGATGTCGGCGACGTCGAGCGAGAGCGGCTCATCGTCGACGTAGACGCGCATGACCTTGGCATCCGGGGCGTTGACGATCGTCTGCCCGACCTCGGCGAAGCCGTAGGCCTGCTCCGCGTGACGGATCGGGAACGTCTCGTGGAAGCCGTTGATGAAGGTGCCGTGCTCGTGCGCGTGGCGTCCCTCCGGGTGGTTCCCCCGGAGCCCCACGTAGCCGTTGCCGACGGCGAACAGGGTCTCCGTGACCCCGGCGTCGTCGAACGAGTACGACTTCTCGACGAGACGCCACGGGTCGACGGGGAAGCGATCGCGATCGATCATGAGACGAATTCCTCCAGGTCCTGGACGACGATGTGTGCTCCGGCGGCGCGGAGCGCCTCCACTCCGACGCCGCGGTCGACGCCGATGACGAGCGCGTAGCCGGCGGCGACCGCCGACTGCACTCCGCTGAGGGCGTCTTCGACGGCGGCGCTCCGGGCGGGGTCGACCCCCAGCATCCGGGCACCCTCGGCGAAGACGTCGGGGGCGGGTTTGGACGCGAGATGATCGCGCTCGGCGATCACGCCGTCCATGACGACGGGGAAGCGCTCGCGAAGACCCGCGACGCGGAGCACCTCTTCGGCGTTCTTCGAGCTCGACACGACGGCGACGGGCGTACCCGCGGCGGTCAGCACATCGAGGAGCGCGAGCGAGCCGGGGTAGGGCGCGATGCCGTCTTCGCGCAGCGCCCGCTCGAAGAAGGCGTTCTTGCGGTTGCCGATGCCGCAGACCGTGTCGGCGGCGGCGTCGTCGGACGGATCGCCCCAGGGCACCTCGACGTCACGACTGCGCAGCAGGCTCGCGACGCCGTCGTAGCGCTTCTTGCCGTCGAGGTACTCGAAGTAGTCGTCGTCGGTATACGGCGGCTCGAGGCCCCACTGCGTGAAGAGCTCTTCGAACATCGTGCGCCATGCGTGCATGTGCACTTCGGCGGTCGGCGTCAGGACGCCGTCCAGGTCGAAGAGCACGGCATCGAAGGACGTCAGATCGGGTAGTTCGGCGGCGGTCACGGCATCTCCCCCTCGTGAGATTTCGGACGGACGGGCAGGCGTCCCGAGGGGCCTGCAGGCAAGCCTAGTGACGTGCTCAGCCGGCGGCGACCGTCAAGGTCTGCAGGGCGATCTCGAGCTCCTCGTTCGTGGGCACGACGAGCACCGTGACCGCCGAGGAATCCGTGGAGATCACGCGGATGCCGGGGCCGCGCGCCTCGTTGCGTGCGGCGTCGATCTCGATTCCGGCGAAGCCGAGCGTGTCGAGCGCGCCGGCGCGCACGCGGGCCGAGTTCTCGCCGACGCCCGCGGTGAACGAGATGACATCGACGCCCCCGAGCTGCGCCAGATACGACCCCGCGTAGGCGCGAAGGCGATGCAGGTAGACCTCGAAGGCGAGCGTGGCGTCGGGGTCCCCCGCGTCGACGCCGGCCTCGACGTCGCGCATGTCGCCGACGCCGGAGAGCCCCAGGATGCCGCTGCGCTTGTTCAGCAGGGCGTCGAGGTCGTCGATCGACAGGCTCGCCCGGCGAGCGAGGTGGAACAGCACGGCCGGGTCGATGTCGCCCGAGCGCGTGCCCATGACCAGGCCCTCCAGAGGCGTCATGCCCATCGACGTCTCGACCGAGCGCCCGCCGTCGATCGCTGTGACCGATGCGCCGTTGCCGAGGTGGAAGACGATCTGCTTCAGCTCCTCCAGCGGTCGGCCGAGGAATCCTGCCGCCGCTTCGGAGACGAACTTGTGAGAGGTGCCGTGGAAGCCGTAGCGCCGGATGCGGTGCTGCTCGGCGAGCTCGCGATCGATCGCGTACGTGTAGGCCGCGGGCGGAAGCGTCTGGTGGAACGCCGTGTCGAAGACGGCGACGTGCGGGAGTTCGGGGAACGCGGCCCTGGCGGCCCGGATGCCCTGGAGGGCGCCGGGATTGTGCAGCGGAGCGAGCACCGACAGCTCGTCGATGTTGATCTCGACGAGCGGCGTGATGAGCGTCGGCTCGAAGAACCGCGCACCGCCGTGGACGACGCGATGCCCGACTGCCACGGGAGGAGCCTCCGAAAGGGACGGACCGTGCGTCTCGAACGCGTCGAGCATGACCGCGAAGCCGACGGCGTGGTCGGGGATCGGAAGCTCCTGCACGTACGTGGCGTCGGTGACCGTCGGAGACCCGTCACCGGATGCCGCGAAGTGCACCTTGTGCTTCGCGACACCCATCGTCCCTGAGCTCGTGGACGGGTCGCCGATGCGCTCGACGAGCCCCGAGGCCAGCGGCATCCGGGAATCGACGTCGATCAGCTGGTACTTGAAGGAGGAGGATCCGCTGTTCACGACCAGGACGGCGCTCATGCGAGCATCCCGTCCGAGCGGCGTGCGTGCCGGCGCGCGCCGGATGCGAGGTGCGGGTTCATGCGGGGGCGCCTCCCTGGGCCTGGATGGCCGTGATGGCGATGGTGTTGACGATGTCCTCGACGAGGGCGCCGCGCGACAGATCGTTGATCGGCTTGTTGAGGCCCTGCAGAACGGGTCCGATCGCGACGGCTCCCGCCGAGCGCTGCACGGCCTTGTACGTGTTGTTGCCGGTGTTCAGATCGGGGAACACGAAGACGGTCGCTCGTCCGGCGACGGCCGAGTCGGGCATCTTGGCCCGGGCGACGGCGGCGTCGGCGGCGGCGTCGTACTGGATCGGGCCCTCGACGAGCAGCTCCGGGGCGCGCTCGCGCACGAGCTGGGTCGCCGCCCGGACCTTCTCGACGTCCTCGCCGGTGCCCGACTCGCCGGTCGAGTACGACAGCATCGCGATGCGCGGATCGATGCCGAACTGCTGCGCGGTCGCCGCGGACGAGATCGCGATGTCGGCCAGCTGCTCGGCGCGCGGGTCGGGGATCACAGCGCAGTCGCCGTAGACCAGCACTCGGTCTGCGAGCGCCATCAGGAACACCGAGGACACGACCGAGACGCCCGGCTTCGTCTTGATGATCTCGAACGCCGGACGGATCGTGTGCGCGGTCGTGTGGGCGGCTCCCGACACCATGCCGTCGGCGAGGCCGAGGTGCACCATCATCGTGCCGAAGTACGACACGTCGGTGACGGTGTCGGCCGCACGGCCGTAGGTGACGCCCTTGTGCTTGCGCAGCTTCTCGTATTCGGTCGCGAACTGCGCGACGTGCGCGGGGTCGAACGGGGAGAGGATGCGCGCATCGCGCAGATCGATGCCGAGCTCGAGGGCGCGACCGCGCACGTCGGCCTCCTCGCCCAGGATCGTGAGGTCGGCGATGCCGCGCGCCAGCACGATCGCCGCGGCGCGGAGCACGCGGTCGTCACTGCCCTCGGGCAGCACGATGCGCTTGCGCACCGAGCGCGCACGCTCGAGCAGCTGGTACTCGAACATGAGCGGGGTCACGACCGACGACGTCGCCAGGCCCAGCGAGCGGGCGAGCTCCTCCGTGTCGACGTTGCCCTCGAACAGCGCGCGGGCCGTGTCGTAGCGGCGCTGCGAATCGGCCGCGAGCCGTCCGCGGGTGTTCATGATGCGCAGCGCGGTCTCGTACGTGTCGGCGTCGGCGGCGAGGATCGGCAGCGACGAATCGAGGCCGTCGATCAGCTTGTCGACGGCTTCGGGCAGCGCGAACGGGCCGTTGAGCACGATGCCCGAGATGGAGGGGAAGGTGCCCGACTGGTTGGCCAGCAGAGCACCGAGCAGCACGTCCGTGCGGTCGGCGGGGATCGTCACGATCGCGTGCTCCTCGAGGCGCGGCAGCACGTTGTTCAGCGACATGCCGGCGACGACGACGCTCATGACCTGGCGGCCGAGCAGATCGGGATCGCCCTTGAGCAGACGGGCATCGAGGGCGCGCATGATGTCGTTGACCGACGGCGCGACCAGCGTGGAGTCCTCCGGGATCGCCCAGATGCCGACCGGATTCCCCTCCGCCTTCTTCGTCCGGTCGACGACGGCGCGCACGGCGGCGACGAGCTGCTCGAGATCGTGCGGATCGGCGCGGTTGACCACGACGGCGAGCAGCTCGGCGCGCGCGTGCACGATCTCGGTCAGAGCGGATGCCGCGAGCTGGCCGACCTGCTCCGGCGTGCGCGACACGGATGCCCCGAGGTGCTCGCCTTCGCCGGAGCGACCGGTGAGCACGAGGAGCACGGGGGCTCCGAGATTCGCTGCGATGCGGGCGTTGTAGCCGAGCTCGGCGGGGCTGCCGACATCCGTGTAGTCGCTGCCGAGGATCACGACCGCGTCGCACTGCGCCTCCACGGCCTTGTACCGCTCGACGATCTTCGACAGGGCGCCTTCGGGATCGCTGCGCACATCGTCGTACGAGACGCCGATGCACTCGTCGTACCCGAGGTCGACGCCGTCGTGCGAGAGCAGCATCTCCAGCACGTAGTCGCGTTCGATCACCGACCGCGCGATCGGCCGGAACACCCCCACCCGCGGTGTCGCGTGGATCAGCGTGTCCAGCACGCCGAGCGCCACCGTGGACTTGCCCGAGATGCCTTCAGTCGACGTGATGTAGATGCTCTGGGCCACCCGTTCAGCCTACGGCGGCTGCGGATGCCCCGGCCAGGGCGTCCGTCGTGAATAACGCGTGCCCGGTTAGGCTCGCCGTCATGACCGAGCCCTCCCCCGGCATCCCCGGCGTCGACGTCCCCGACCATCGCGGGCGCACCGGGCTGCACCTGACCGGGCGCGATCTCGACGGCAATCCGCGGGTGCGCGTCGAGGACGTCGAGCTCCTCGCCGCCGGATGGCACGTGCTCCGCCGCACGACGCTCCAGTACCAGGATGCGGCGGGCACCTGGGCGCGGCAGCAGCGCGAGACCTACGACCGCGGCAACGGCGCGACGGTGCTCCTCTACGATCCGGCGGCGCGGCGCGTGCTCCTCACCCGGCAGTTCCGCTTCCCGGTCTATGTCAACGGGCACCCGGACGGGATGCTGATCGAGACAGCCGCAGGACTCCTCGACGACGACGACCCGGTGACGGCCATCCGTCGGGAGGCTGCGGAGGAGACCGGCCTCGAGATCGGCGAGCTCGAGCACGTGTACGACGTCTTCATGAGCCCCGGATCCGTCACGGAGCGCATCCATTTCTATGCCGCGCCGTACGACGGCTCGACGCGCATCGGCGATCGCGGCGGTCTGGCGGAGGAGGGCGAGGACATCGAGATCCTCGAGATCGACATCCTCGAGGCCCTCGCGATGATCCGCGACGGCCGCATCCAGGATGCCAAGACGATCATGCTGCTGCACTGGTCTGTGCTCGACGGCCCGTTCAGCGCTGAGCGGGGCCGGAAAGAGTAAGACTCTCCGCGAACCCGGCAGAGCCTGGTTACCCTTGCTACGTTTCCGTCCTGGGGGAGTTGGCCTGGATGCCGCCTCGCGGAGAGCTTCCGTCAGTCTACCCCGATCGTGCACCGGCTCCACACTCAGGGGATTCCCCGGAGCCGGGGTCACCCTCGGCTATTACAATCGGATAACGGAGCGATGCTGCTCCGTTCCGCCAACTCCACCCGAGGGGGTCGCATGTCGGAAGCCGTCATGACGGAGCAAGAAACCGCAGCGATGACCGGTGAGGAGTTCACCCGCCTCACCGACGCGATCGTGGCATCCGTCACACGCGTGATCGACGGCAAGCCCGACGCGGTGCGCTCGGCGCTCGTGTGCCTGCTCGCCGAGGGCCACCTCCTGATCGAAGACGTGCCGGGCGTCGGCAAGACGATGCTCGCCCGGGCTCTCGCGGCATCCGTCGACGCCACCGTCCGCCGCATCCAGTTCACACCCGATCTGCTCCCCGGAGATGTCACCGGCGTGAGCGTCTTCAATCCGGTCGGCCGCGAGTTCGAGTTCAAGCCGGGCGCGATCTTCGCCCACATCGTCATCGCAGACGAGATCAACCGCTCCTCCCCCAAGACGCAGTCCGCCCTCCTCGAGGCGATGGAGGAGGGACAGGTCACCGTCGACGGGCAGACCCACCTGCTGCCGCAGCCGTTCCTCGTGGTCGCGACGCAGAACCCGCTCGAAATGGAGGGGACGTACGCCCTCCCCGAAGCGCAGCGCGACCGCTTCATGATGCGCATCTCGATGGGCTACCCCGATCAGCGCTCCGAGGCCCTCATGCTCCGCCAGCGCGACACCGTCAATCCGCTCGACGCGCTCACCCCAGTGGTGACCGCCCAGCGCGTGCAGGACCTCATCGCGTGGGCCCGCGCCGTGCACATCGCCCCCGCGATCGAGGACTACGCCGTGGCGCTCGCCTCGGCCACCCGCACGCATCCCGACCTGCGGCTCGGGGCGAGCCCGCGCGCGACGCTGCAGCTCGCCCGCGCCGCGAAGGTGCGTGCCGCGCTCGACGGTCGGGGCTTCGTCATCCCCGACGACGTCACCGCCCTCCTCGTGCCGGTGTTCGCCCATCGGCTCATCCCGACGCGCTCGGCCGGCGGCGCCCGCGCCCGCACGACCGCCGAGACGATCGCCTCGATCCTCGAGCGCATCGCGTCGAGCGTGCGCGTGCCCATCGCGTCGCGCACGTGAGGCCGTGACACCGTCATGAGGCGAATCTGGCCGTTGACCGTGCGCGGGACGGGCGCCCTCGTGCTCGCTTTCGCGTGCTTCATCCTCGCGGGCGAGCTGGGCGTCGTGGAGCTCATGTACATCGGGATGCTGCTGCTCGCCGTGCTCGCCTCCGGTCTGGTCTCGCTGTACCTGGTGCGCCGCTCCGATCGGGTCTCGCGCTCCCTCTCCCCCGACATCGTGTCGGTGGGCCGGGACTCCGTCGTCACCGCGCGCGTCGGCGTCCGCACGGCGCTGCCGACGCCGCCGGGGATCTGGCGCGACACCGTCCCGAAGGGACTCAGCGGCAAGGCGCACGGCGTCTTCCCGGCGCTCGGCTCCGGACTGCGCGCCGGCGAGCGTGTGATCGAGCTGGAATACGAGGTGCGGGGGATGCGGCGGGGAGTCCACGCGATCGGACCGCTGACGGTGACCTCGACCGATCCGTTCGGGCTCGCCCACCGCACCACCGTCTTCGGCGAGCGCACCACGGTGACGGTGGCTCCCGCCGTCACCGACCTCCCGCCGCTCACGAACTTCGCGGGCGAAGCGGGCGGAACGCTCCACACGACCACGAACCAGCTCGGGCAGGGCGCCGACAACCTCGTCGCGCGTCCGTACATGCCCGGAGACTCGATGCGCCGCATCCATTGGCGCGCCAGTGCGCACCAGGGATCGCTCATGGTGCGCCAGGAGGAGCAGGAGTCCACGCCGGAGGCCACGGTGGTCATCGACCGCTCGGTGCTCCGCTGGTCGATCGAGGCGCTGCAGGCCCCGGGGACCGACCCCGGCTTCGAGGCCGCCGTGGCCACCGCGGTCTCGGTGCTCACGCGGCTGACGCACGACGGGTACTCCGTGGAGATCATCGACTCCGACGGCACGGAGCTCGCGGAGCGCATCGACGGCGGCGACATGACCGAGGTCGAGGGGGTCGTCAACCAGTTCGCGACGCTCACGGCGCAGCGCGACGACCACCTGCACCGCCTCCCCCGCGTCTTCTCCGGGGTGATGACCGGCCCCGTCGTGCTGATCGTGGGGCGGTTCGATCCGGCGGACGCCGCGACCATCGCTCCGGTGGCCCACCACAGCACGATGCCCATCCTGTTCGCGGTCGCTCCCGTGGGCGATGCGCTCGACCGCGCGGTCGATCTCGGATGGCATGCGGCCGCGATCACCCCCGTGTCCGATCTCGTCGCCGCGTGGAGCGCGGTCGGCGAGCGGGGGGTGAGCCATGCCCTCGGGTGACGATCCCGTCTCGCGTCTGGTCGGCTTCGCCAAGGGGCCGGCCGCCCGCGCGCCGCGCGCACCTGGTCGCGTCGACATCGCCCTGATCGCGGCGACGTACGTCGCCCTGCTCGTGGCGATGATGCCGCTGGCGCGGGTCGTGAACTCCGGACCGTGGACGATCGGCGTCGTGCTCCTCCCCGCGCTGCTCCTGGTCACAGGCTGGATCGCGCGCCGCTTCCGGCTCCCCGCCGTCGCCGTCAGCCTCGCCGAGACTCTCGTGGGCATCCTCGCTCTGACCGCGGTGTTCCTGAGCGGCACGGCGCTGTTCGGCGTCATCCCGACACCGCGGTCGTTCGCCACGGCGGGCGAGCTGATCTCGAACGGGATCACCCAGATCATCAACGGCGCGGCCCCGCTCGACGCCGTGCCGGGTCTGGCGTTCCTGATCGTGGGAGGGATGCTCGTCCTCACGATCATCGTCGACCATGTGATCCTCACGGCGCGGATGCCGCTGCTCGCCGCCGTCGCCCTCATCGCCGTCTGGCTCATCCCCGCGATCGCGGTCCCGGCCGAGATCGACAACGTCGCCTTCGTGCTCCTCGCGATCGTGATCCTCGTCATCCTGCGGCTCGAGACGCGCAGCCGCGAGCGGGATGCCGCGGCCGCGGCCGGAGCCGTGCCGCCCAAGACCGACCCCGGTGTGCTCGGCTTCGCGGGAGCGGGCATCGCGGCCGCGGCGGCCGGGATCGGCGCCGTCGCCGTCGTGGTCTCGCTCGTGGCCGCTCCCGTGTTCTCGGGACTGGTCATCCGCCCCGCCACCGGACCGGGCGCGGGGCGGTTCAACTCGATCGACGCGTCGCTTCAGCTCGGCGACGACCTGCGCAAGCAGAGCAACTCCGAAGTGCTGCGCTTCCGCACGACCGCGGCGGCCGCCCCGTATCTGCGGGTCGCGACGCTCACCGACTTCGACGGCGAGATCTGGCGGCCCGACCGCGGGCGGAGCGTCTCCCTCGAGAGCGATGAGGCGTACAGCTCGATCCGGCCGGGGGAAGAGGTGCGCATCGTCGAGGCGACGACATCCATCGAGGTCCTCAATCTCGCGAGCAGCTCGGCCCCCGTCACCTATCCCGCCGTCGGCGTCGAGGGCCTCGACGGCGAGTGGGGGTCCATCCCCTTCAACGGCACGGTCGTGAGCCGTTCGGCGTCGGTCAACGGCCAGGACTACCAGGTGATGGCGGAGTACCCGCGACCGACCCTCGAGCAGATCCGCGCGGCCGACGCGCGGCCGACCGGCGCGCTCGAAGCTACGACGGTGCTTCCCGCCGGCGTCCCGCCGATCATCGCGCAGCTCGCGCAGGAGATCACGGCCGGTTCGACGAACGACTACGACTCCCTGCAGGCACTGCAGCGGTGGTTCCGCTCCAGCGAGTTCGAGTACTCCCTCGAAGCCCCCGTGCAGGACGGCTTCGACGGATCGGGCGCCGAGGCGATCGCGGAGTTCCTCGACGTGCGGGAGGGCTACTGCATCCACTTCGCCTCCGCGTTCGCCGTCATGGCCCGCACCCTCGACATGCCGTCGCGGATCGTCGTGGGCTACCTTCCCGGGTCGGCGATGTCGGATGCCGTCATGGGCGACCGCGTGTACTCGGTCATGGCGTCGCAGCTGCACGCGTGGCCCGAGGTGTTCTTCGCCGGAATCGGATGGATCCCCTTCGAGCCCACGAACAGTCTCGGCACGCCGACGAGCTTCTCTCCCGCCGCGGTGTCGCCCGACGGTCCGCTCGAAGACGGTGCAGACCCCTCGGCCGCCCCCACGGACGGGGCGACACCGACGCCCACCCTGCTGCCCGAGGGCATCGAGGAGCGGGGATCGGATGCCTCGTCGTCAGCTGATCCCGCCGTCCGCGCCCTCCCGTGGCTCGGCCCCCTGCTCGGCCTGCTGCTGATCGGCTCGATCCCCGGCCTGATCCGCGAAGCGCGACGTCGGTCGCTGCTCGCGTCGGCTCGGGCCGTCGACCCGGTGGCCGCGTGGCGCCTCCTGCAGGACGACGCGATCGATCTCGGCATCCCCGTGCCTCCCGACGAATCGCCGCGGAGCTTCGGCGCGCGGCTGGTCGCGCTCCACGGCGCACCGCCCGAGGAGGTCGACACCCTCGTGGAGGCGATCGAGCTCTCGAGCTACGCACCGCGCGGGTACCGCTGGCGCGGCGCCGATCTGGCCGCTCCGGAGATCGCGGTGCGCGACGCGCTGCGGGCCGGATCGTCGCGGATGCTGCGGATCGCCGCCGTCGTCGCTCCCCGGTCGCTGCTCATCCGTCCGGGCTCGGTGTATGCCGGAGACGGCCTGCGGACACGGGAGCGCGTCGGCAGCAGGTAGGATGTCCTTTGGCCGTCTGCGCTTCCGTTCTCGGAGAGCAGACCCAGGAGGATTCGCCTAGTGGCCTATGGCGCACGCTTGGAAAGCGTGTTGAGTGAAAGCTCTCAGGGGTTCGAATCCCCTATCCTCCGCCACTGCGGAAGCGGGACGAAGAACCCGAGCCGCTCCTGTTACCCGAGGCATGACGGACGCCGTCCCGCTCCTGCTCAGGTTTCCTGCCTTATCGTGGAAACCCCCGCCCCTGACCCACGAGGAACCCCGTGAGCCATCGTCGCACCTCCCCCGACCAGGAGGGTCGATCAGCCGGCCCCCTCGCTTCTCGAGGGGGTGAAGTTCGATGCTGGAAGCAGCGCTGACGCTCCTTGTCGGTGTGCTCATCACTCTGGCGATCATCGCCGCGTGCGGGTTCTTCGTCGCGCAGGAGTTCGCGTACATGTCGGTGGACCGCTCCCGTATGGCCGCTCGCGCCGAGAAGGGCGACGCTCAAGCCAAGCGCGTCCTCTCGATCACGAAGCGCACGTCGTTCATGCTCTCGGGAGCTCAGCTCGGCATCACCGTCACGGGCCTGCTCATCGGATACGTCGCTGAGCCTCTCATCGGTGAGTCGATCGGCACGCTGCTCGGCGGAGTCGGAATCGATCCCGGCGCGTCCGTGCTCATCGGAACGATCGGTGCGCTGCTCCTGGCCACGATCGTGACGATGATCTTCGGCGAGCTCTACCCGAAGAACCTCGCCATCGCGAACCCCGAGCCTCTCGCCCGCGCACTGGCGATGCCCACGCGGATCTATCTGCTGGCCTTCGGCTGGCTCATCACCGTCTTCGACGTGGCCGCGAACGCGCTGCTGCGGCTGCTGCGCATCGAACCGCTCGAGGACGTCGACGAGAGCGCGACCGCCCGCGATCTCAAGTCGATCATCGAGGAGTCGCGTGCCAGTGGCGATCTGCCCGACGACCTGTCGATGATCATCGACCGCATCCTCGACTTCCCGCAGAGGGATGCGGAGCATGCGATGGTGCCGCGGTCGCGCGTCGATTCGATCTCGCCCACCACGACGATCGGCGAGGTCCGCGCGCTCATGGCCACCGGGCACACGCGGTACCCCGTGATCGGCGATGAGGACGACCCCGTCGGCGTCGTCGAGCTCATCGACCTTCTCCGCACCTCCGCGGTCGACGACGCCCCCGTGTCGACCGTCATGCGCGAGGCCGTCGTCATCCCCACCACCATGCTGCTGCCCGTCGCACTCGACCGCATGCGGCAGACGCGCAACGAGCTCGCCTGCGTCGTCGACGAGTACGGCAATTTCGACGGCATCCTCACGATCGAAGACCTCACCGAAGAAGTCATCGGCGAGATCTCCGATGAACACGACCTCGACATCCACGAGGTCGTCAACGTCGGAGACGACCATTGGACCCTCCCCGGCGACGTGCACCTCGACGAGGTCGAGCGCCTGATCGGCCACGACCTGCCGCGCGGTGACGCCGAGACCATCGCGGGCCTCATCATCAGCGAGCACGGCGATCTCGTCCCCACGGGCGTCACCGTGCGCATCGCACTTCCCGAGAGAGCATCCGAGACGATCCAGGGCATGCACATCGATCGCTGGCTCGACGTCGAGGTCACCGAGGTGGAACGGCACGTGCCGTCCGAGCTGATCCTGCGCCTGCGCGAACTCGACCGCGATGCCGAACACGAGGACGTCCGCACCGAGCCCTCTGCGGGCTCCGCCGACGAGGGGGTGACCCGATGACCTGGTGGATGGTCACGATCATCACGACCGCCCTCATTCTCGCGAGCGCGTTCTTCGTCATCGTCGAGTTCGCCCTTCTGGCCGCGCGCCGGCACCGACTCGAGGCGGAAGCGGACCGCAGCGCCTCGGCGCGGGCCGCGCTGCGGGGAATGAACGAGCTGACGGTCATGCTCGCTTTCGCCCAGTTGGGCATCACAGCGTGCACCTTCCTCCTGGGCGCGATCACGAAGCCGGCGATCGACTACGCGCTCGCACCGGTGTTCGAGCAGTGGGGTCTGCCCGCCGTCCTCGCCGATGTCATCGCCTTCATGCTTGCCCTCATCGTCGTCACGTTCCTGCACCTCGTGATCGGCGAGATGGCGCCGAAGTCCTGGGCCATCGCGCACCCGGAGATCGCGGCGAAGGCGACGGGGATCACCGCCCGCGCTCTCACCTGGCCGCTGCGCCCCTTCCTGCTGTGGATCAACCACATCGCCAACAGGCTGGTGAAGGCATCCGGCGTCGAACCTGTCGAGAAGGCCGCAGCTGGAGGGCAGGACGCCGACACGATTCGCGAGCTGGTGGCCCACTCGCGGGCTGCCGGCACTCTGGAGGAGCAGTTCTCCGGACCCATCGCGCGTGCCATCTCCTTGGGGACGCTCACCGTCGGCGACATCGTCCGCACCGATCGCGTGCCGACCTCCGTGCCGCTGACGGCCACCGCGGCGGACATCCAGGCTGTTGCCGCCGCGTCGAGCCACCTCCGCATCCTCGTCGGAGCCGGGCCGGACAGTCGTGTCGCACACGTGCGCGACACGCTCGCTGTGGACCCGCTCACCCCCGCGATCGACGTCGCCCGTGACGCGCTCACGGCGAGTCCGAGCGCCTCGGCCTACGACGTGCTCGCCTGGATGCGACGCGACCGCGTGCAGCTGGCGACCGTCGTCGACGGCGACCGCTTGCTCGGCGTGGTCACGATGGACGATCTGCTGCGAGAGGTTCTGCCGGGACCGGCGGAAGACGGGGAAGACGGAGGTCGGGCAGGACTGCTCGCGCGGTGAGTCACGGAGCTCCCGAACATGCTCACCCTGGATGTTCTCACCTGCGCCGGGCACCCGGGAGACGATGACTTTCCTCGTGTCCCGGTCCAGCCGCGACCGGCACGTTCGCCGACACACGGTCCGCAGGTGCCACCCGCGGTGGACGAAGTCAGGTGACGCGCGGTCGGCGCCACCCGCGCTGGGAGGATGCGCGGAGTGGCGGCGGGCGCGGGCTCAGATCGCCGCCCAGCCTCCGTCGACGGGGAGGATCGCCCCCGACACGTTGGACGCCTCGTCGCTGAGGAGGAAGACGATCGCGGCGGCGAGCTGCTCGGGGCGAGCCGTCGGCGGCAGAGCCACCTGCATCAGCGGGCCCACTCGCGCAGCGGCCCATTCGGAGTGGAACGGCGCCTCGATGTTCGTGGCGACCGGGCCCGGCGCCACGGCGTTGCAGCGGATGCCCTTCGGCCCGTAGAAGAACGCGGTGCTCAGGGTGAAGCCGTTCACCGCGTGCTTCGACGTCGTGTAGGGCGTGCCCGCGGCCGAGCCGCGCAGACCCGCCTCCGATCCGACGTTCACGATGCTGCCGCTCCCCCGCCGCAGCATGGGTCCGAGCACGGCGCGGGTGAGACGCATCATCGATGTCACGTTGACCGCGAAGACGCGCTCCCACGTCGCATCGGCGATCTCGGCCGTGGGCTCGAAGCCGTCCATGATGCCGGCGACGTTGGCCAGCCCGTCGATGTCGTCACCGGCCGCCGTGAGCGCTCGGGCGATGGTGTCGTCGTCCACGAGGTCTCCCGCGATGCACGACAGCGAACTCGCGTGCGACGCCGCGAGGTCGTCGAGACGCTCGTGCGACACGTCGACGGCGACGACGTGGGCGCCGTCGGCCAGCAGACGCTCCGCCGTGGCGCGGCCGATGCCGGAGCCCGCCCCGGTGACGATGACGGTCCTGCCTCCGAAATCCGTGTGGGTCATGTCGATCCTCCTGTCTGCCTCAGTCCACCCGGCGAAGGCGCATCGACCCAGGGTCGAAGGTCCCGCGGGGCCGAGGCTCGAAGGACCTTCGACCCTGGGAGCCTCCCGCGGACGCACGTAGCGTCGGCGACAGGAATCCCCGACCGGAAGGACTGCGGATGGACACCATCGTGGTGGGCTTCGATGGATCGACCGCGAGCTTCGTCGCCCTCGACTGGGTGGGCGAGCGGGCGGCGCGCCTGCCGTCGCGCGTCGAGCTCGTGCGCGTCGACCACGGCGACGCGCTCGCCGGCGAGTTCGAGGGCTACGCCTTCGACAAGGGGATGTCGAGGCTGCGGAATCTCGCGCCGGATGCGGAGGTGTCGCACCGCACCGTCTCCGGCCGGATGCCGCACGCCCTCGTGCGTGCGGCGGCCGGTGCGGATCTGCTGGTCATCGGCACCCACCACCATCGACCGGTCCGGTCCGCTCTGACCGGCTGGCGTCCGCTGCGGACGATCACGCAGTCCCCCGTCGCGGTCGTGGTCGTGCCGGATGACTGGCAGCCCGGTGACGGGCCGGTCCTCGTGGGCGTGGACGACGACGAGTCATCTGCGGCGGCCATCGAATTCGCCGCCCGACACGCGGACGCGGTCGGCACCGGCGTGACCCTCGTGCACGCCTGGCAGATGCCGGTCCCGACGATGGAGGGCCCTGTGGCGCTGCTCTCTTCGCCGGTGGAGGTGAAGAGGACCCACCGACGCCTCCTCGAGGACGCCGACGCCGCCCTCGGCCGCACGCACCCCGGCATCCGGATCGAGTCGCGACTCGTGCAGGACAATCCGGCCGCCGCTCTTCTGAACGCATTGCCGCGTCCGTCGCTCATCGTGATCGGCACGCATCGCCGTGGCCGGGCGGAGGGCATGTTCCTGGGGTCGGTCACCCAGGACGTGATCCCGCTCTCCCGTGTTCCGGTCTGCGTCGTTCCGACGATCCCGCCGTCGAGCTGACCCCTGCCGTGGAGGTCGTCGCCGGACTAGAATCGCGCCGACGGGAGACGGCGATGTCCGACAGCGCGAACGCCCGAACCGAGCACTCGGGCGCCGACCCGTACGGCTCCGACCTCGCGCCGCACGAGCGTCGGCTCCAGGACCTCCTGCAGGCGAGCACCTCGATCGTGGAGCGTCTCGACCTCGAGGAGGTTCTGCGTCGCATCGTCGAGGCGGGGATGCGACTGGTGGGAGCGCGCTACGGAGCGCTCGGGGTGATCGGGCCGGACGGCGGGCTCGAGCGATTCATCCATGTGGGCGCCGATCGGCACGTCGTCGCGCAGATCGATCACCCTCCGGAAGGGCTCGGGGTCCTCGGCGCCGTCATCGCCGACGGCGCACCGATCCGCCTGCGTCATCTCCACGACGATGCCCGGTCGGTCGGCTTCCCCGCACATCACCCTGCGATGGACTCCTTTCTCGGCGTCCCCGTCCGCGTCGGTGCGGACGTGTACGGCACTCTGTACCTCACGGAGTCCGCAGCCGGAGGGTTCAGCTCCGAGGACGAGGATCTCGTCGTGGCTCTGGCCGCAACGGCCGGGATCGCCATCGAGAACGCACGTCTGTACGACGTCGCCCGCACCCGCGAGGTCTGGAACGCGACGATCGCCGACGTCATGGCGGCGATGCTCGACATCACCGGCGACGACGTCCTCGATGTCATCGCGGAGCGGGTCGCGGCCCTCATCGATGCGGAGCTCGTAGCCGTGGCCGTCCCGCACGGTGAAGACGAGCTCCGGCTCGCAGCCGTGCACGGCGCGGTGGTGCCGTCGCTGAACGGACGCGTGTATCCGGCGACCGGCACGCTCGCGGCACGCGCGCTGGCCGAGCGGCAGGCCGTGAGTGTGAGCGGCCAGCCGACCACGACGATGTTCCCCTGGCAGCCGGGGATCGGACCCACCGTCGCGATCCCCCTGATCGCCGGCGACGAGACCCACGGAGTGCTCACGGTCTCTCGCGCCGCAGACGGTTCGCCCTTCAGCGCGGCGGACCTCGACATGGCGTTCTCCTTCGCCGCGCAGGCCAGCATCGCGCTGGAGGTCGTGCGGGCGAGAGAGGACCGTCGACGCCTCGAGACCGCCCGCGATCGGGCCCGCATCGCCCGCGATCTCCACGATCACGTCATCCAGCGCCTGTTCGGAGCGGGGCTGGCTCTGCAGGCCGTGTCGGCCGTCTCCAGTCCCGACGTCACGGAGACGATCGAATCCCAGATCGACGCGATCGACGCGGCGATCAAGGACATCCGCACGATCGTGTTCGCGTTGAGCAGCGGGGAGCGACGCGGATCGGAGCGGATCAAGGACCGCCTCCTCGACGTCATCGCCGACATGACGTCGTCGTGGGAGGCACCGCCGCGCGTCACCTTCGAGGGGCCTCTGGATGCCGTCGTCGACGCGGAGCTGGCGGATGACCTCGTCGGCGCGCTCCGTGAGCTGCTGGCCAATGTGACCCGTCACGCGCATGCGCACCACGTCGACGTCTCCGTGTCGATGGCGGACGGGACGGCACGTCTCTCCGTGCGCGATGACGGTCGCGGCATCCCCGAAGGCGGACGTCGGAGCGGACTGCACAACCTCGCCGAGCGCGCGATCCTGCACGACGGCCGGATGAGCATCCTGACGTCCCCCGCGGGGACATCGGTCGAATGGACGGCGGCCGTGCCGGCTGCGCGGGATGCCGAGGAGGAGTCATGATCAGGGTGTTCCTCGTCGACGACCACGAGATCGTGCGCCGCGGCATCGCCCAGCTCGTCGACGCGCAGCCCGATCTGGAGGTCGTCGGCGAGGCGGGAACCGTGCGCGAGGCGCTTCGCCGGATCGAGGCGACGCTCCCCGATGTGGCGGTCCTGGATGTGCGGATGCCGGACGGCAACGGCATCGACCTGTGCCGGCGGGTGCGCTCCGCGCGCCCCCAGATCCACTGCCTGATCCTCACGGCCTACGACGACGACCACGCGCTGCGCTCCGCGGTGCTGGCGGGAGCGAGCGGCTACGTGCTGAAAGACATCCGGGGGCCCTCTCTCGTGGCGGCGATCAGGAGTGCGGCCGGCGGAGCGACGATTCAGGCTCCCGACGTCCTCCGTCGCGCGGCACGGGAGCTGCATCCCGATACGTCGGCACCCGACCGCGAACCCGATCCGGGTCTCTCGCTCCGCGAGCGCCAGGTGCTCGGCCTGATCGCCGAGGGGATGACCAATCGCGAGATCGCGGCCCGACTGGGCCTGGCGGAGAAGACGGTGAAGAACTACGTCAGCGCGCTGCTGGCGAAACTGGGGATGGAGCGACGCACGCAGGCCGCCGTCTACGGAGCCGAGCACCGGGCCGCCAGGACCAATGGCCCTACCCCGCGGACGGTCGGAGGGCGATGATCTCCCTACCGTGACCGCGAGAGGAACAGGCCATGAATGCTCGTGCAGATACCAAGGCCGTCGTCGTGGGAGTCGATGGGTCGACCTCCTCCATCGCGGCGCTCCGCAAGGCGGCGGAGCTCGCGTCGACGTTCGGGCATCCCCTCGAAGTGATCACGACGTGGCAGTTCCCGATCTCGTACGACCGCACTCTCCCGCCGGCGATCTGGTCGCCCGAGGCGGATGCCCAGGCGATCCTGGATGCCACGGCGGATGAGGTCTTCGGAGCCGACCGACCCGACCACCTGACACTGCGGGTCGTACCAGGACCTGCGGCCGCGGTCCTCATCAAGAGGAGCGAGGAGGCCGAACTCCTCGTGGTGGGCAGCCGAGGGCACGGCGGCTTCGCCGGGCTGCTGCTCGGCTCGGTCAGCACCGCCTGCGCCCAGCACGCTCAGTGCCCGGTGCTCATCATGCACGCACCGCGCACCGCGCACCCTCACCCTGAGCCGCTGCCCCTCCCCGAGCGAGAGCAGGCCCTCCGATGAACCAGTCACCCAACCCGTACGCGGGGTCGACCGACGGGCTTCCCGAGCGGAGCCCCGCCGTCGGCGTGCTCGCCGCCTCCGAATGCTGGCGTCTCCTGGAGAACGAGTCGGTGGGTCGGCTCGCCGTGCATCATCATGACGGTGCGCCCGATGTGTATCCGGTCAACTTCCGCGCGCGCAACGGCGCGCTGTATCTGCGTTCCGGCCCGGGCGGCAAGCTGAGAAGCATCGCGTCGCACCCCGCGGTCGCCTTCGAGATCGACGGCGCCGACGACGGCCACCGGTGGAGCGTCGTGATCCGCGGCACCGCCGCGCGAATGGATGACGACGCCGAGATCGAAGACAGCGGCGTGCTCGGCATCGTGCCCGCCAGCCCCACGCCGAAGCACGACTTCGTCCGCGTCACCCCGACGTCGATCAGCGGGCGGCGGTTCGTCGTCGACTCCCCCGATGTCCAGCCGCGCGCCGCCACCGCCACCGACGCCCCGGAGAACCGGACGGCAGGGCCGGAGTCGACCGGACCGGCGACGAAGCCCTTCGCGATCCCGCATCGCGCGCCGCTGGACTCCCCGACGGCATCGACGGGACCTTCGACCTGACGCAACGGGGTCCCCGGCGCGCACGCTGGGAGCATGTCGGACACCTTCTACTCGTCGCACATCCTCACCGCCGGCGCGCGGGACCGGTACGATCACGCCGTGCTGGAGCGCAGCGCGGCCCCGACGGCGCCGGAAGTCGCCCGCACGGCGAGAGTCCTCCCCTTCGCCGATCTCGGCATGGGCGACGTCGCCGAGGTCGGCGGCAAGAACGCCTCCCTCGGCGAGATGTTCTCGCGCCTCGCGGGAGCAGGCGTCCATGTGCCCCGGGGCTTCGCCACCACGGCGAGCGCGTATCGCGAGTTCCTCGCGTACGGCGGCCTGGCTGACCGGATCCGCGCAGCCCTCACCACCCTCGACGTCGCCGACGTGGCCGAACTCGCCCGGGTCGGAGCCGGGATCCGCTCCTGGATCGTGGCTCAGCCGTTCCCGCCCGCCTTCGAAGCGGACGTCCGACGCGCGTTCACCGGCATCCTGCACACCCTGGTGTCGCCGGAGGAGACCAGCTGGGCCGTGCGGTCCTCGGCCACCGCAGAGGACCTGCCCGACGCCTCCTTCGCCGGGCAGCAGGAGAGCTACCTCCACATCGTCGGGATCGACAACGTCCTCGAAGCGATCAAGATGGTCTTCGCGTCGCTCTACAACGACCGGGCGATCGCCTACCGGGTGCACCGCGGATACGACCACACCGATGTGGCACTGTCGGCAGCCGTGCAGCGGATGGTGCGGGCCGACATCGGCGCATCCGGTGTGATGTTCACCGTCGACACGGAGACGGGATTCGACCGCGCGGTGCTCATCACGAGCGCGTACGGGCTCGGTGAGGCGGTCGTGCAGGGGGCGGTGAACCCCGACGAGTTCTCGGTGTACAAGCCCAGCCTCCGAGGCGGTCGCCCTGCGATCCTCTCGCGTCGGCTCGGCGAGAAGGCGGTCGCCATGCGATACGCGGCCGGAGTGGGCGCCGGCGTCAGCACCGCCCTCCACGACGTGCCGCTCGATGCGCGCCGCCGGTTCAGCATCACGGACGCCGACGTCGAAGAGCTCGCGCGGTCGGCACTGGTGATCGAGGAGCACTACGAGCACGCGATGGACATCGAGTGGGCCCGGGACGGCGTCGACGGGGCGCTCTACATCGTGCAGGCGCGCCCGGAGACCGTGGTGTCGCGCTCGACCGGCACGACGCTGCGACGCTATGTGCTGCCCGATCCGGGTGACGTGCTCGTCCGCGGTCGCGCGGTCGGCCAGAAGATCGGGCAGGGTCCCGCGCGCGTCCTGGCCTCTCCCTCGCAGATGGACGAGTTCGAGGACGGCGACGTCCTCGTGGCCGATCTGACCGACCCCGACTGGGAGCCGATCATGAAGAAGGCGTCGGCGATCGTCACGAACCGCGGAGGTCGCACATGCCATGCCGCGATCATCGCCCGCGAACTCGGCATCCCCGCTGTGGTCGGCACCGGATCGGCCACGACGGTCCTCACGGACGGCACGGCGGTCACGGTCTCGTGCGCCGAAGGGGCCTCCGGTGCCGTCTACCGAGGCCTCCTCCCCTTCGACGTCGAAGAGACCGTCATCGATCGCCTGCCCGACATCCCGGTGGAACTCCTCCTCAACATCGCCGTGCCCGATCAGGCATTCGCCCTTTCGCAGCTGCCGAGTGCGGGCGTGGGACTGGCCCGGCTCGAGTTCATCATCAACGACCGCGTCGGCATCCATCCGAAGGCCCTGCTCGACGTCGACGCCCTGGCGCCGGCCCTGCGCACCGAGGTCCTCGAGCGGACGGCGGCGTATGCCGACCCGCGCACGTTCTTCGTGCAGCGCGTCGCAGAGGGCGTCTCGACCATCGCCGCCGCGTTCGCGCCCCGCCCCGTGATCGTGCGCATGAGCGACTTCAAGACGAACGAGTACGCCCACCTGCTCGGCGGCGAGGCGTTCGAGCCCGTGGAGGAGAATCCGATGCTGGGCTGGCGGGGAGCATCGCGCTACATCAGCGAGGACTTCCGCGGATGCTTCGAGATGGAGTGCGAAGCCCTCGCGCACGCACGAGGTCGTATGGGATTGGACAACCTCCAGATCATGATCCCGTTCGTGCGCACCGTGGAAGAGGGACGAGCCGTCCTCGAGCTTCTGGCCCGCAACGGGCTGCGAAGGGGCGAGGACGGGCTCCAGGTCGTCATGATGTGCGAGGTCCCGTCCAACGCGCTCCAGGCCGACGCGTTCCTCGATCTCTTCGACGGATTCTCGATCGGCTCGAACGACATGACCCAGCTCGTGCTCGGTCTGGATCGGGATTCCGCGCTGGTCGCCGACACGTTCGACGAGCGCGACCCCGCGGTCCTGGCGACGTTCGCGATGGCCATCGACGCCTGCACCCGGCGCGGCAAGTACATCGGGATCTGCGGTCAGGGCCCGTCGGATCATCCCGATCTCGCCCGATGGCTGGTCGACCGCGGCATCCGATCGATGTCGCTCAACCCGGATGCCCTGGTCTCGACATGGACCTCGCTGGCCTCGATCGCCGGTGCGGTGCGCGATCCGGGAGGACCAAAGACCTGAGCGCGGCGAGCGCCCTGGGCGGACCATGAGTCCGCACACACTTCGACCAAGGAGGTTCGACATGACGACCGCAGTCGTTCGCGACCGTGATCAGCGACTCAAGATGGACGTGGAGGAAGAGCTGGCGTGGCGGCCGGAGGTCGATGCCGGCCGCATCGTCGTGGTGGTCGAGGAGGGCACCGTGGTGCTCTCGGGCGAGGTCCGCGACTACGCCGAGCGCGTGGCCGCGAAGGACGCCGTCCTGCGAGTGCGCGGCGTCGTCGCCCTCGTCGACGACCTCTTCGTCGCGGAGCCCGAGAATCCTCCCGACGATCGGGAACTCGCCGCCGCGGTGCGGGATGCCCTCGATGCCGCCGGGGACGTTCCCGCCGGGGTGCACGCAGGCGTGCAGCACGGCACGGTGGTGCTCACGGGCCAGGTGGCCTTCGATGTCGAACGGCGAGCCGCGAAGCATGTCGTCCGGTTCCTGCGCGGCGTTCGAGCCGTCGACAACCGGATCGAAGTAGCACGCAAGCCGTCGGCCGCGGACGCGGTCACGCGCATCGAGAACGCCCTGCGACGGAACGCGATCGTCGATGCCCATCGGATCACGGTACGCCTCGACGGCGACACCCTCATCCTGGGAGGAACCGCGCGCTCGTGGGCGGAGCGCGCTCAGGCCGCCGAATCGGCTGCCGCCTCACCCCACGTGGCACACGTCGACAACAACATCGTCGTCCACCCGTCATGAACGACACGTCCGACCCCGTCACGGTGCTGACCTCGCAGCAGTGCTGGGAGGCGCTCGGCCGACAGGAGCTCGGCCGGCTCGTCACGCGCGTCGGGAACGTGCTGGACGTGTTCCCCGTCAACTACATCGTCGACGAGCGGAGCGTGCTCTTCCGGACGGCGCCCGGGAGCAAGCTGTTCGAGCTCACCGTGAGCGATGAGGTGCTCTTCGAGGTCGACGACCACAGCGACGTCGACGCGTGGAGCGTCGTCGTGCGCGGACACGCCCATGCGCTCACGTCGTCCGCCGACGTGGAGAGGGCCGACACCCTAGCGCTGGCCCCCTGGATCCCCACCCTCAAGTACACGTACGTGAGGATCGTGCCCGCAGCGGTGTCGGGCCGCCGCTTCGTGAGAGGTCCCGAACCCGATCGCTACGGCATCCAGTCGTACTGATCGTCCGGGGGCGTGCGTCAGCGCTCCCGGAGAGAGCGGACGAGCTCGGCCTTCCTCATCTTCGAGTAGCCGCTCAGGCCGAGCTCTCTGGCCCGCCCCCGGAGATCGGCGACCGTCCAGTCCTCGTAGCTGCCCGATTCGCCGCCCTTGCGCGCGATCCGAGATCTCCCGGATGCCGTGCCGCCCGCGGCGTTCGAGATCCGGGCGGCCTTCTCCTTCGACGCGCCTCCCTCTCGCAGCTCTTCGTACAGTTCCGGGTCCTTCAGCCTGGAGTCCTTCGCTCGGGGCATCGCCCGCTCCCTTCACTCGTTCGGTCTTCCGCGCCTGCGCCGCCGCGACGCCTGTCCGCGGCCGAACGACCAGCCGCGGACAGGTCGCGGCATCCGCCCGACGGAGTGCGGCTGATCGGTGTGCCGTCCCGCTCACTCGACACTCGTCCCCGACACTCCACCGCGCTCCGGCAGACGCCTGCGCGCCACGATTCTGCGCCACCGCGTCCGCAGCCCCGAAGGGGCTTGACTGCGGGCAGCGCGCTCCCCTAGTCGACGCCGAGCGGCGGACGATGAGGTATCGGCACGGGTCGCGACCACCCTTGGCGGCGCGAGTTCCACAGCGACAGGTCCTCGAGCACGGACTGCGGGGTGAGGTAGCCCTCAGGGAGCGGGAGCGGGAGCACCCACTCGACCGTCACGCCCGACTCCTCTTCCTCGCGGATGCGGGCGATGAGGCGATGCTGGTCCGTCGCGCTCACCGAGAGATCGATGAGCGCCCAGGTGTCGGGACCGGTTCGCGACAGGGCGAATCGGCGGGCGAAGTGATCGCCGGTGGGTTCAGCCGACACGGGAGTCACCTCGCCGGTGATGTCCCGTGCGCGGCGGCGCGGCGGGTGCCGATCGGATGACTGACGTGATGCCCATGATGCTCCTCGGCGGGTGTGTGCGGAACAGCCTCCGCGCACGATCCGGCGAACTCACGGGGCTTGACAACCAGCCAGGGCTCGACCCACCGACGGACGGCGGTCGTGCCGGGGCCCCCTCGACCCCGGCACGACGGCTCAGCCCCGGAAGTACTCGTTCGAGCGCCGGGTGTACAGAAGCGCGATGCCGATCACGGCCACGAGGCCGGAGATGATCGGCGCGACGAAGTTCGCCGGGTGCGCGATGACCGCGAAGATCGCCGTCAGGAGGGACAGGACGAACGAGATCGTCACCAGGATGCGGGCGATGTTGCTGCCGCTGAACAGGAAGAACGCGACGAGGAACGAGATCACGCCGACGACGATCGCGATCCATGCCGTCTCCGTCGACACCCCCTCGGGGTTCAGCACGCCGGTGAGCACGAGGACGCCCGACACGATCTGCGCGACGGCGCCGATCCAAGCCAGCACGGCGATGAGAACGACGCCACCCGGACGCTGACCAGCCATTATCCTGCTCCTTCTTCTTCGTGAACGGTCTTCCCGCCGATGTCGGCGAGAAGGTCCTTCAGACCGAGGCCGCCGACGTTCTGCGCCTCGAATTCGAGTGTGTTCTTCGTCGTCGTGTCGGTGAGCTCGAGCACCAGCACGGTGCCGCGCCGCCGGCGGGTGACCTCGAGGTCGCTCCGCTCGATGTGCGCGACGGGATGCAGGTCCTTCCATCCGCCGACCAGGCCGGTCTTCTTCCGGCCGAGGACGTACAGCCGCTTCGGCGACAGGGCGAGGACGATGGAGGGATAGCTCCCCTGGGAGGCCGCGTTGACGCGTTCTCCGATCATTCCTCCCGCGACACCCCACGCGGTCGGGTTGTTGCCGCCTCCGACGACGCCGACGGCCGCGCCGAGCACACTCGAGAAGGTCGAGCCGCGCGGCATGACCACGGCGACATCGAGCACCTCATCATCCGGAATGACTGCTTGAGCGCCCTCGCGGGCGTGTTCTTCTCGGGACACGATCGTCACCTCTCGAATCGACGCTCACGACGGTCGGAGCGTTCACGCACGAACGTATCTCAGGACCGGGACAATCCTGAGCAATTTCTCGAGGGTTGACAGAGCGCACGCGTTCCGGTACCCGACAGGGAGGGCTGCCGCAAGCGGCGCGGGCCTCCGGATGCCTGCCACAATGGACCCATGCGTCGATCGAGGGCACCCCGCGTCCTCCGGGGAGCTCTCGCCGCATCCGTCGCCACGTTCGCCGCGCTCGTGTCGCACGTCGTCGCAGGCGGCGCCGTGCCCGGCGCGGTCGGGATCGTCGTCCCCCTGATCCTCTCGATCGCGGTCTGCGTGCTGCTCGCGGGGCGCACCCTCTCGGTCTGGCGCCTGTCGATCGCCGTGGCGGTCAGCCAGTTCTTCTTCCACACCCTGTTCGTGCTGGGCGCCGGGGGCTCCGCCTCGACCGCGCGCGGGGGCCACCACGCCCACGGCGCCGAGATGATCGCCTCCGCGGCGCCCGCTGCCGCCTCGGTGTCGCACGCGGACGGGTGGATGTGGATCGGCCACGCCGTCGCCGCCGTGGTGACCGTGGCCGCCCTTCACCGGGGCGAGGCCGCCGTCGCGCGCCTGCGGGGCCTCGCCACCGAACTCGCCCTGTGGGTCGGCCGGTCCGTTCTTCGCACCACCGCCGTGGTGTCTCCTGCACTGCCCTCTCGTCCCGCGGCGCTGGGCTCCGTGGAGACCTGGCATGTGTCGTTCGCGCCGCAGCGCTCCGCCGCGCACCGCCGCGGTCCCCCGCTCCTCGTCACGCTCTGACAGCTCCTGCCCTCGCATCCTGTGATGCGGCGGCACGATCCGCGTCCCATCCGTCCGGGTGGGCAGATGTCGCGTACGCGGCCGCCGTGGCGGTCGCGTCGAGAGGTGGCTTCGATGTCCCGATTCCGTATTGCCCTCACCGCTGCCGCGATCGCCGTGCTCGTCGTCTTCGGCGCAGGGGCACCCGCGTCCGCGCACGACGAGCTCTTGGCGAGCACGCCGGCAGCCGGCGCCCGCCTCGACGCGGCGCCGACGGAGGTCTCGCTCACGTTCTCGGCGGACGTCATGACGATCGGCGCCGCCGTCATCGTCGTCGACGCCTCCGGCCGGGACTGGGTGGCAGGAGAACCCACGATCGATCGCGGCACCGTCACGGTGCCCGTCGACGAGGGGATGCCTGCAGCGGGATACGAGATCCGCTGGCGCGTCGTGTCATCCGACGGGCATCCGATCAGCGGACTCATCCCGTTCGCGATCGGCGACGGCGAACCTCTCACGCGCACGGCCGCACCCGACGCCTCCACCGCCGCGACGGATGTGGACAGTCTGAGCACACAGGAGAATCAGGGCGCGCTCCGTGTCGTCCTGATCGGCGCCGGGGGTGCCGCCGTCGCGGTCGCCCTCTTCGCACTCATCCGTTTCCTCCGTCGCCCGAGGACTGCCGTCGCGCAGCCGGGCGACACTCCGCCCGACGCCGACTGAGGCATCCGGCGGGACCATTCGAAAGGCACTGTTTTGATCTCTCGCACCACCACCACCCGGCTCGGCCTCCTCCTCGCCGTGGCCGCGTTCGCCCTCACGGGCTGCGCCACCTCGTCCTCCACCACCGCGGAGGACGTCACCGCCAGCGAGTCCGTCTCGATCAGCGACGGATGGGTCAAATCCGCCGACGAGGGCATGTCCGCCGCGTTCGGCGAACTGACCAACGACTCCGACCGCGACATCACGGTCGTGTCGGCCACGACGGAGGCATCCTCCATGCTCGAGCTGCACGAAACGGTCGAGAACGACTCCGGCGAGATGGTCATGCGCCAGATCGACGGAGGCTTCGTCATCCCCGCGGGCGGGAGTCTGGCGCTGGAACCGGGCGGGAACCACATCATGCTGATGGACTTGACCGCGCCGCTGAAGGCCGGCGAGGAAGTCACCTTCGTCCTGACGTTCTCCGACGAGTCCACGTACGAGTTCACCGCCCCGGTCAAGGACTACTCCGGTGCGAACGAGACGTACGAGGGCGACGAGATGGACATGGATCACTGATGTCACCGGACCGGGACGCACGTTCCGGTCGTCGCGGGTCGACCCGGCGACAGTTCCTCCTCGGAGGAGCCGTCGCCGGCGTCGGCGCCGCCGCGGCGGTCGGCATCGACTACGCCATCAGGAACCCGGCCGCCGCGGCCGGTGCCCCCTCGACGCCGCTCAACGGGACGAGCGTCGTGCCCTTCCACGGCGTGCACCAGGCCGGCGTCGACACCGACGCGCAGGCGCACGGACTCTTCATCGCCCTCGATCTGCTCCCCGACGTCGACCGCGACGGACTGCGCCGCATGATGAGCATCCTCACCGACGATGCGGCACGTCTCACGCAGGGCGATCCCGCGTTGGCGGACTCCGAGCCCGAGCTCGCGACCTCGCCCGCCCGCCTCACGGTCACGTTCGGGTTCGGTGCCGGCTTCGTCGCGCGCGCGCAGCACAGCGCGCCGACATGGCTGAAGCCCCTGCCGGCGTTCGCGGTGGATCGGCTGCAGCCGGAGTTCGGCGACGGCGACCTTCTGCTGCAGATCGCCTCCGACGACCCGCTCACCGTGGCGCATGCCGGTCGGATGCTGCTGAAGGATGCCCGCAGCTTCGCCGCCGTTCGGTGGACGCAGCGAGGATTCCGTCGAGCGCACGGGACGGTGAAGCCCGGCACCACGATGCGCAACCTGTTCGGCCAGGTGGACGGCACCAGCAACCCGAGCCCCGGCACGGCGGAGTTCGACGCCGTCGTGTGGAATGACGACGGATGGCTCGCCGGCGGCACGAGTGCGGTGGTCCGGCGCATCCGCATGGACCTCGACAAGTGGGACCGCCTCGACCGCGGTGGGCGCGACCAGTCGGTCGGACGCTTCCAGTCCACCGGCGCCCCCCTCACCGGGGTCGACGAGTTCGACGAACCCGACTTCGACGTGACCACGGCGGTGGGATTCCCCGTCATCCCCGAGTTCTCGCATCTCCGCCGTGCGCGCAGCGAGAACCCGGAGGAGAAGATCTTCCGTCGCGCCTACAACTACGACGATGCACCGGTCGGGGGCGGGGTATCCAACGCGGGGCTCATCTTCGTGTCGTTCCAGGCCGACGTCGACCGGCAGTTCGTGCCCATCCAGCGTCGCCTCGACGAGCTGGACCTGCTCAACGAGTGGACGACGCCCATCGGCTCTGCCGTCTTCGCGATCCCGCCCGGTTGCGCGCCGGGCGGCTTCATCGGCGAGACCCTCCTCACCTGACCGTCACCGGAGGTCGGCCGTCTTCGCGATCCCGCCCGGTTGCGCGCCGGGCGGCTTCATCTCCGAGACCCTCCTCGGCCGACCGTCACCGGATCAGCGACGCTCCTCACATCCGGGCGTAGCGCGCCCGCGCGAAGCAGAACAGTCCGTACAGGGCGAGTCCTGCCCCCACGATCCAGAGGATGACCGCTCCGAACGGAAGTCCGGCGAGAGAGCGGAGTGCGCCGTCCAGCCCTCCGGCGGTCTCGGGGTCGTGCGTGATCGCCGCGACCACGAACAGCACCCCCGCCACCGCCACGGCGATGCCCTTCGCGACGTAGCCTGCGACACCGAAGGCCACGATGCCCTTCTTCGCGGTTCCCGAGGGCAGATCGAGGTGCTTCTCGAAGGCGCGCGCGATGCCGCGCACGATGAACGCGATCCCGATTCCAGCGACGACGAGGCCGACAAGGATCAGCAGCACCACGCCCGCCGGCACAGCCAGCAGCTGCGCGCTGAGCGACTGCGAGGAGTCCGAGGACTCGGACTGCCCGCCGAGCGCGTACACCAGGGCAGTGCCCGCGATGGCGAGGTACGCGACGGCCGTGCCGATGAACTTGACCCGGTGTGCCCACTTCTTCTTGGCATCCGGGTCGTTCTCGACCAGGGCTTCGGCGATCTGCCAGACGGCCAGGGCGAGCAGGCCGATCACGATGATCCAGAGGATGGCGATGCCGACGGGTGTCTGCCGGATCGCCTCCATCGCCCCGCCCTGGTCTGCCTGACCGCCGCCGCCGGTGGCGATGGAGATCGCGATCCCGCCGATGAAGAGGTGGAGGATGCCGAGCACGACGTAGCCGACCCGGGCGAGGATCCGGAAGGCCGTGGAGTCCTGCGCGGCGCGCGCGGCCGACTCGGGAGTGTTCGAGGTCATGAGGGAGGGGAGCCTTTCGTCGGGGTGTCGAGCGGGGCGGTGTCGAGCGGGGCGGTGTGGGGCAGGTCGGGGTGCGAAGGGTGCGCGGTCTGCGCGCGCCGGAGGCCACGTCTGTCGCGCACGGTCTCGACGGCGACCCACACGAGGGTGGCCACGGCGACGCCTTCGAGGAGCCCAGCCACCACGTCGCTGAGCCAGTGCGCTTGCAGGTAGGTGCGGCTCCACATCATCAGCAGCACCCATCCCCCGCCGAGCACCCAGACGTGCCATCGACGCAGCAGAAGGCCGAGGATGACCGCGACCGTCGTCGCGACGGCGGTGTGCCCCGAGGGGAAAGACGTCGCCATCCGCTCCGCGAGGGAGTCCGAGGGGCGGGTGCGCGCGATGATCGCCGCCATCGGCGCGCCGATCGCGACGACGACGACCATGGCCGCCGCCACGGTGGCGGCATCCCACCGCCTCCGGCGCCACAGGAACAGCGCGATGATCACGACGCCGACGACGATCATGCCGAGCGTGCCGCCCACGATCGCCGGCACCCACGCGACGACGATCCCGGCGTCGGTCAGCGACCGCAGCATGAGGTCGTGCCACCAGACGTCCACCGCGAGCGGCTCGTGTGCGCCGATCGCCACGACGACGCGGAGCATCACGAACGCGACGGCCGCGACGACGCCCACGGTGAGTGCGATCGGCCGCCGGCCGTCGCGGGCGTCTCGCGTGTCCGCACGCTCCGTCACCGCTGTCACGTTCGTCCGTCGCCGATGCCCACGCCGGTCCCTTCCGAGGGCGGTCCACGCCTCCCTCGTCGAGCAACGATAGGGTCAGGCCCGCGTCACCCGGTGCGCATGGACAGGTCCCGGCGCGCGTGGTATCAGCTGCAGGGAAGCGGGGCGGAGAGCACCGGGACGGGCTCAGGTCCCGACGAGCTCCTCAAGCAGGGTCTCGACAAGCGCCCGGATCTCGTCGCGGACACGGCGGACGCCGTCGAGATCGAGTCCGGCCGGATCTTCGAGGCGCCAGTCCAGGTACCGCTTGCCCGGGTAGATCGGGCAGGCGTCGCCGCATCCCATCGTGATGACGGCGTCCGCCGCACGCACGACATCGTCGGTCAGGGGCTTGGGGAACTCCTCGCTGACGTCGAGGTCGTCTTCGGCCAAGACGGTGATCACGTCGGGAAGGATGCTTCCGGCCGGCTGCGACCCGGCGGTGCGCACGTGCACCCGATCCCCGGCCAGGCGGCGCGTCAGGGCGGCCGCCATCTGCGATCGGCCGGAGTTCTGCACGCACACGAAGAGCACCTCGGGCACCCGCGTGAGGATGAGCCCCCGGGACTGAGCAAGCGCGGTTAGGCGATCCCTCGCGAACTTCTCGGTCAGAGTGGGCAGGTGCGTGCGCACACCGGCTGTGCGCGCCAGCGCGGCGTACGACTCGAAGACGACGCGCTCGGCGGTCTCCTCCCCGACCATCCCGGCGAACTGGTCGGCCAGACGCTCCGCCACCCGGTGCAGCACCGAGTCGGGCGAGAGCAGCGGGGCGTGACCGCGGGCGTCGCTCACGCCGCACCCCGCTCGGGGAGCAGATCGGCGATCAGGGCCTCGATGCGGCCGCGGATCTCGTCGCGGATGGGGCGCACGGCGTCGATGCCCTGACCTGCCGGGTCGTCGAGCTCCCAGTCCTCGTAGCGCTTGCCGGGGAAGATCGGGCAGGCATCGCCGCATCCCATCGTGATGACGACGTCGGATTCGCGGACCGCCTCGACCGTCAGCACCTTGGGCGTGTGGCCCGCGATGTCGATCCCCTCCTCGGCCATCGCTTCGACCGCGATGGGATTGATGGTGTCCTTCGGCGCCGACCCGGCCGACAGCACCTCGACGGCATCTCCGGCGAGGGCGCGCAGGAAGCCTGCGGCCATCTGGGATCGTCCGGCGTTGTGGACGCATACGAACAGGACGGTGGGCTTGGCGCTCATGGGGTTCTCGCTCTCTCTCGTGAGAAAGCATAGACCATGATCTATGCGACGATGTGAACGGCCGGAGAACTCTCGCTCTCGAGCTCCGCCAGGAGCATGCGGACGCGGGCGTCGATGTCGTCACGGATGCCGCGGACGCGGTCGAGCGACTTGCCCACGGGGTCTTCGAGATCCCAGTCGAGGTATCGGCGTCCGGGGTAGACCGGGCATGCGTCGCCGCATCCCATCGTCACCACCACATCGGCCGCGCGCACCGCGTCATCGGTCAGCGGCTTGGGGAACTCCCCTCCCAGCGCGACGCCGATCTCCTCGAGTGCCGTCGCGATGGTCGAACGCACGTCGGGCGCCGGGGCTGACCCCGCGGTGCGAACGACCACTCTGTCACCGGCGAGCTGGCGCAGGATGCCTCCGGCGAGCTGCGATCGCCCGGCGTTCTGCACGCACACGAACAGGACCGTCGGCGGCCTCGAGCCGGCGACCCGGTCGGCGGCGGCGCCGAGCGCGGCGAGCCGATCGGCGGCGAACGCCGCCGTGCGGCTTCCGAGAGCGTGGGAGGAGCCGCTCTGCGAGAGCAGCCCGAAGCTCTCCGCAACCGTGGCGGCGACGGTCTCCGGACCGAACGAGCCGCGGAACCGCAGAGCCAGATCGGCGGTGATGCGGGTGAGGTCGGGAGCGACCGTCGCGAGATCGACATCGCCCAGCAGAGCGTCGACCCGCTCGAGGCGCTCGGGAGCGATCGAGTACCACGCGCGACGTCCGTCGGGTTCGCGGACGACGACGCCGTCGGCGAGGAGCGCCTTCATGTGGTGACTCACGGTCGGCTGACGCAGACCGAGAGTCTCGGCGAGCGTCCCGACGAGCGCGCGGCCCTCGACGGACTCGCGGATGATGCGGAGGATGCGCGCCCGCGTCGGATCGCCGATCGTCGTGAGCCCTCGCGCATCCACCGGACGATCCATAGACGGCAGTCTATCGAGCGGGATCACTCCCGGGGCGACGGACCCCGCACCTCATCACCGGTCGACGTCACGCGCGTCGGCGCCGACCTTTCGGCTGCGCCGCTCGATCAGGAGCGTGTTGCGCCATTCCCCCGCGCGCGGTCCGACGCCGGTCCGGGCGATCCGCTCGCGGTGGCCGACGACGCGGCAGCCGCACAACTCGTGGAGCCGCGCACTCGCCGCGTTCTCGGGGAAGATGCTCGATTGGATCGTCCAGACCTCCTCGCGTTCGGTGGCATCGATGAACGCGTCGAGGAGAAGCCGCCCGATACCTCGGCCGCGCGCGTCGCGAGCGATGTAGACCGAGTGCTCGACGACTCCGCGATAGGCCTCGCGCGCGGACACCGGCGACGCGGCCACCCAGCCGACCACGGCGGCAGCGTCGTCGAGCGCGACGAGGCGTCCGAACGACAGCCGGCTCGCGTCGAATGCCTCCCAGGTCGGAGTCGCGGTCTCGAAAGTCGCTTCGCCGTCGGCGATCCCCTGGCCGTAGATCCTCTCCACGTCGGGCCAGTCCGACGCCCGCATCGCGCGCAGCGCGGTCACGAGCAGCATCCGCCGCCGGCGGCGGCATCCGTCGAGCACACTCCCGTCGCCGGGAGGACCAGATCGACCTTCACCGCCGATGCCGTGTCACCCGCCAGCCATGCGGCCACGGATCGCACCTGCTCGTAGCCGGTGGCGAGCAGGAATGTGGGCGCCCGCCCGTACGATTTCATCCCCACGATGAAGAACCCGGGCTCGGGATGGGTGAGTTCGCGGAACCCGTGCGGCTCGACCGTGCCGCAGGAGTGCACATTCGGATCGATGAGGGGGGCCAGGCGGCGGGGCGCCTCCACGATCTCGTCGAGATCCAGACGGACCTCGCGCAGCATGGCGAGGTCGGGGCGGAATCCTGTCGCGTTGACGACGACGTCGGCGGGATGCGACACGACCTCGCCGCGGCGGTGCCCCACCAGCTCGAGCCCGTCGTCGACGCGGCGGGCGCGGACGATCTCGAAGCTGTCGACGAGGGCGATGTCGCCGCCTTCCACGGCGCGGTCGACGCGACTGCCGAGGTGCGCGCGGCCGATCAGCTCGTCGTCGGGCGAGGACGACACCCGCGCGGCCCGCGCGTTGCGGATGAGCCAGGTGACGCTCGTGCCCGGCTCCTCCCGCGCGAGCTTCACCAGCGCGAGCAGGGTGTTCGCCGCGGAGTGCCCGGCTCCCACGACGGTCACCCGTCGGCCGGCGAACTGCGCCCGGTCCCGCCCCAGGACATCGGGCAGCGCCGCGGTGACCCGGTCGGCGATCTCAGACATCCCGCGCAGATCGAGACCGCTGGAGGACAGCGGATTCGGCGACAGGTAGGTCCCCGAGGCGTCGATCACGGCGCGCGCGGCGACATCCTCGATCGCCCCCGACGCGGTGCGGATGCGAACGGAGAAGGGAGTCGACGCCCTCCCCTGACTCCGGGTGCGATCCATCCCGTCTCGACTGACGCCGATCACCTCGGTCCGCGTCCGCGTGCGGGCGGCGATCCCGTCGAGCGCGGCGAGCGGCGCGATGTAGCGCTCGACGAGCTCGGCACCGGCGGGCGCACGATCCGGGTCGGGGAGCGTCCAGCCCTCGGACTCCAGCAGACGGCGCGAGGCCGGATCGACCAGGTGCTTCCACGGCGAGAACAGGCGCGTGTGCCCCCACGAACGGACGGAGGCGGCGACGTCGTCACCGATCTCGAAGACCAGGAAGTCGATCCCCCGCTCCAGGAGGTTCGCCGCGGCCGCCAGGCCGATCGGGCCGGCACCGATGATCGCGACGGGCAGCGTCGCGAGGCGCGGGGCCGTCACCGCGCGAGGGGTCAGATCGATCAGGGTCACAAGTCCTCCCGGGATATCGACGAACGTCGATGCCTGATTCTGCTCCGCCTATCGATGGCTGTCAATATCGACTACTGTCGATGCATGCGCACTCTGCTCGACCTCACCGACGCCAGCGCCGACGCCTGCTGCACCCCGCTCCTGCGCGAGCCTCTGACCTCCGCCGAGGCGGAGCAGCTCGCCACGACGTTGAAGGCGCTCGCCGATCCCACGCGGCTGCGCCTGCTGTCGATCGTCGCGGCCTCCGAGAACGCGGAGGCGTGCGTCTGCGATCTCATCGAACCCCTCGGACTCAGCCAGCCGACCGTCTCGCACCACCTGAAGATCCTGACGGCGGCCGGATTCCTCACCCGCAGCAAGCGCGGCACGTGGGCCTACTTCACGCTCGTCCCCGGCGCACTGGATCGCGTCTCGACGCTCCTCGTCGCCTCGTGAGCACGACCGCGCGCGCCGCCGCCGGAGAGCTGCTGGGCAGTGCCGGTCTCGCCGCCGTCGTCGTCGGTTCCGGCATCGCCGCCCAGCGGCTCTCGCCGTCGGACGGCGGACTCCAGCTCTTCGAGAACGCGTTCGCCACAGCGCTGGGCCTCGCCGTGCTGATCCTCGTCTTCGCGCCCGTGTCGGGCGCGCACTTCAACCCCGTCGTCACACTCGTCGACATCGCGCTCCACCGGCGCCCCTGGTCGGTGGCCGCGGTGTACCTCCCCGCCCAGGTGATCGGATGCGTCGCCGGCGCCGTGCTCGCGAATCTCATGTTCGCGGCCCCCGCCGTCGCCTGGAGCACGACCGATCGGTCGGGATGGCATCTCCTCCTCGCCGAGGGGGTCGCGACCGCGGGCCTCGTCCTCGTGATCTTCGCGCTCGTCCGCAGCGGCCGGTCGCACCTGGCCGCGCCGGCAGTCGGGGCCTACATCGGCGCCGCCTACTTCTTCACGTCGTCGACGAGCTTCGCCAACCCGGCCATCACCGTCGGTCGCATGTTCACCGACACCTTCGCCGGCATCGCGCCCGCCTCGGCCCTGCCGTTCATCGCCGCCCAGCTCGTCGGCGCAGCTGCCGGGTGGGCCATGGTGCGCGCGCTGTTCCCCGATCCGCGGGCCGCCGGGATCCGCGCGGGCGCCCCCGCGGGCTGATCGCCGCTCACTCGGCGGAGAAGCCCAGCATCGGCGAGAGCACGGCGAACCCCTCGGCGAGTCCTCCGGACACCGCTGTGCCGCCGTGGTCGGCGCCGTCGACCACGAACAACGTCGTCGCCATCCCCGCGGCCTCCGCGGCCGCCGAGACCGCCCGAGCGGCAGCGAGGAAGTCCGGATCCTCGCTGCCCACGGTGAAGATCGCCGTCGTCTCGGCGTACGTGCCGGCGGGCTCGCCCTGCATGATCCTGATCGGCTTGGATGCCTCGAACGCCGCCCGGTCTCCGCCGTAGACGTCGGCGATGACGGAGGTCACCGACTCCGAGCCCGGGTACTCCTCCCCCGAGACGTCGATGATGTTTCCGAACGTCTGCGGGTACTTCACGCCGTACTTGATCGCGCAGCCGCCGCCGTTGGAGTATCCGGCGACGACCCAGTAGCGAGGGTCGTCGATGACGTTGAGGTTCGTCCGCGCCCAGTTGACGACATCCGTCGTCACGTACGTCTCGGCATTGCCGAACGTGGTGGAATCCGCGCAGGCGGGGTCGTCGTTGCCGTCGCCGCCCAGCTGGTCGGCCACGATGACGATCGGGGCGAGCCCGTCGTGCGCCGCTGCGAACTCATCGAGGACGTCGCTGATGATGGTGGGATCGGGGTTGCCGACGTACCCCATCATCATGATCACCATCGGCAGGGGTGGCGCGTCGTCGACGAGCGCCGCAGGCGGGAGGTAGATCCCGGCGTCGCGGGCCACGAAGCCCGACACCGTCCCCTCGATGGCCTGGGTGCCGCGCTCACCTTTGGCAGGCATGTCCGCGGGGGGCCGCCAGGTCTCGTAGAGCGGCTGTGCGGGCGCTCCCGCGCCTGCGCCGGCGGGCGGGAGGTCGAGCGGCCGCGATGCGGCGGCGCCGAACAGCGAGCCCAGCGTGGGGTTGAGTCCGTAGAAGGCGTTGATGCCGACGACGGCGCTGAGCGGCATCCAGACGATCAGGACGATCGCCACGACCTTCCGCCACGGCGGCGAATCCCACAGCGATGCGACGGCGAGACCCACACCGGCGAGCGCGGCCGACGCCCAGACGGCGACCTCGGGAGGCAGCGTCACCCCCATCGCGTTCGTCGCGTTCGCGATGAGGAAGACCACGATCCCGACGACGGCGCCGACCACGACGCATACGAGCGTCCGCACGACCCCGCGCGGAGTCGGTCGCCGGGCGAGCACCACGACGATCAGCGCGATCGCCACGGCGTAGACGATCCACATCGCCGGAGAGTCGATGATCTGCAGATCGAGGAGGGCGTTCACCGGTGCTCCCGTTGAATGCTCGTCATGTCGCGTCTCTCACCGGGGGTCAGGATGCCGGGAGCGACGCCCGCTGCGAGCGCGCCCGCTGCGCGGCGAGCTCCTCGTCGAACTCGTCGCGCCAGTGCTCGCTGAGGGAGATGCCCTGGCGCGCCACCTCCTCCGTCGACAGTTCGACGGGGAAGCCGTAGGTGTCCGACAGGACGAACAGCTCCCGTCCGGTGACGCCGTCGGCGGCGTAGGCCTTGAGCTGCTTGAGCCCCTTGCGCAGCGTGCGCCGGAAGGACTGCTCCTCCTTGGCGAGGATCGCTTCGACCTCCTGCGCGTGCAGTCCCACCTCGGGGAAGTGCTCTTCGTAGATGCCGGCGATCGTGGGGATGATCTGCGGGAAGAAGTTCTCCTCCAGCCCCAGGTCGAACGCGAAGCGCACGGCCCGGCGGATGAGGCGGCGCATGACGTAGCCCTGCGCCTTGTTGCCCGGCCGCACTCCGTCGACGGCGAGGAACGTCGCGCCCCGGAGGTGATCAGCGATGACGCGCATCGCCCGCGTCTCGGTCTCGTACGACGCGCCCGAGAGCTCCTCCAGGCGTTCGATGATGGGCCAGAGCAGTCCGATCCGGAAGACATCCGGACTGTCGATGGCCGCCGCCGCGATGCGCGCCAGTCCGCCGCCGTAGTCGACGTTGCGGCGGGGCAGCGGCTCGAAGCCCGTCTCGGTCTTTCGGTACTCCATGAAGACCGAGTTGCCGAGTTCGATGAAGCGTCCGCAGTCGCAGTTCTGGTGGCAGTGCTCGCCGTAGGCGGGGTCGTGCTCCACGTGAGGGAAGAGGTAGAACATCTCCGTGTCGGGTCCACCCGGCTCGCCGACGGGCATGTCCTCGGCCTTGCCGCCGCGACACCACCAGTTCTTCTTCGAGTAGAACGCGATCCGGGCGCCTCCCGTGCCCACAGCGGCCGCGTGCTCCTCCGTGCCGACGTCGACCTGGTCGCTCGAGACACCGGCCTCCTCGAAGAGGCGGGTCCAGATCGCCGCCGACTCCTCGTCCTTCGGGATGTCGTGCTCGGGGTCGCCGCTGAAGCACGAGACGTAGATGCGGGCGGGATCGAGCCCGACCTTCTCGGTGAGGAACGTCCACACCTGCGGGATCTGCTCCTGCTTGAAGTAGTCGCCCAGGCTCCAGTTGCCGAGCATCTCGAAGAAGGTCGTGTGGCGGTTGTCGCCGACCTCCTCGACATCCTGGACGCGGAGACAGGTCTGACCGTCGGCGAGCCGGGTGCCGTCGGGATGCTGCTCCCCCAGCAGGTAGGGAAGGAGGGGCTGCATCCCGCTGCCGGTGAACAGTGTCGTCGGATCGTCTTTGGGGATGAGCGGGGCCCTCGGGATCACGACGTGACCGCGCTCGGCCATGTACTCGAGGAAGATGCGCCTGATCTCGTCTGCAGTCATCCTGATGCGCGTCGACGGTGGGCAGCGGGCTCGACGCGTCCTCCTTCGGGTCTTGTCTATCAGGTGGAGCGCTGGGTAGAGTCGGGGAATTCGGGGGATGCGCACATGAGGCGCCTCGTCAGGTGCGATTCCTGAGTCCTCCACTCCGAGGGCGGCACGAGACCACGTGCCGCCCTCATCCATGCGCACCCCGTCTGCGCCACGGGTCGCACCGGCCCGCCGCGGATACCCGTCCAGGTATCGTGGAGTCACACCCCGCAGCGCCGACGAATGAGGATCCCCGTGAGCACGATCGATGCGTCCACCGCCACCGCGGACTCCGCCGAAGACCTGATCGCGCAGCAGCGGAAGATCGTCAACCGGCTGCGTCGCGCCGAGGGTCAGCTGAGCGCCGTCATCCGCGCGGTGGAATCGGGCGCCGAGTGCCGCGACATCGTCATCCAGCTCTCGGCGGTGTCGAAGGCCCTCGATCGCGCGGGGTTCGCGATCGTCGCGTCGGCGATGCGCAACTGCCTCGCCGACCCGGACGACTCGTCGATGACCCCGGACGAGCTCGAGAAGCTCTTCCTGACCCTCGCCTGACCCTCGCCGCGCTCAGCGGCCGAAGAGCCGGGCGAAGAAGCCGGTCGACGGCTCGTTCGCGTGGCCTTCGCAGCGCTGCGATCGCGGCACGCCGCGCATGACCTGATCGACATGCTGGCCGCAGCCGGACCAGGTCGTCTTCGAGCATTTCCTGCAGGTCACCGCGTAGCACATGGGCTGTCTCCTCGTGAGGTCGCCCGGGGTCTTCCCGGGCGTCGGATGGTCGGTCGTTCAGGCGAGCATGAGGAAGAGCTTCTCGAGCTCCTCCGGGGTGGGCTGGTCGCCCCCGCGTTCCGTGTCGGCGCCCGAGAGGCACTCCCTCATCGCGGTCGAGACGATCGCGAAGCCGGCACGATCGAGCGCACGCGACACCGCGGCGAGCTGCGTGACGACATCACGGCACGAGCCCTCCGCCTCGACGGCGGCGATCACGGCCTCCAGCTGCCCGCGCGCCCGGCGCAGGCGGTTCGAGATGAGCTTCTGCGCGTCAGACACGCTCGCTCACCCGTTCGTCCTCCAGGACGTCGGCGGCGCGCGCGCCGAGCGCGGCGCGGAGTGTGAGGATGCCTCCGGACAGGGAGGCCGACGGCATCCCGGCCTGCGCCACCACACGGTGGGCGATCGCGGAGCGCACGCCGGACGCGCACATCACACGCACCGGCCGGCCCGCCGCCTGCTCGCGCACCTCTCCGATTCGCTCGCGCAGCTCGGTGTGCGGGATGTGCAGCGCTCCGGGCAGGTGTCCGGTGACCCATTCGTCGTGGCGTCGCACGTCGAGGATCAGAGCGGAGTCGAGGATGTCGTCGAGCTCGTCGGCGTACCAGAGGCTCAGCGTGCCGTTGCGCACGTTCGCGCCGACCATGCCGACGAGATTGACGGCATCCTTCGCCTGACCGTAGGGCGGTGAGTAGGCGAGGTCGAGATCGATCAGATCTTCCACGGTCATTCCGGCCCGGATGGCCGTCGCCAGGACGTCGATGCGCTTGTCGACGCCTTCGACGCCGACCGCCTGGGCGCCGAGCAGACGCCCGGACTCGGGCGCGATGTGCACGACGAGGTGGATCTGACTGGCACCCGGGAAGTAGCCGGCGTGCTGGTTCGCGTGCAGGTGCAGCGTGCGGTACGCCGTGCCCGACGAGTCGAGCGCGACGCGGTTCGCGCCGGTCAGGGCCGCGGTGAGCGATCCGACGCGCACGATGGCGGTCCCGGCCGGCCGGGGAACGGCCCGCGCGAGGTCGGGCCGGAGGATGTCGTCGGCCACGAGCCGGCCGGCGCGGTTGGCGGGGCCCGCCAGCGCGACGGGGCGACGCGAACCCGTGATCGGATCGACGCTCAGTGTCGCGTCTCCGACGGCCCAGATCCCCGGGACGCTGGTGCGACCGTGGTCGTCGACGACCATCGCACCGCGCTCGCAGGCGACCCCCGCCGCTTCGAACACGGCCGTGTCGGGACGCACCCCGACCGAAAGCACGATCAGGTCGGCCGCGAGCCGGGTGCCGTCGGCGAGCACGACGGTGTCGACGTCGGCGTCCTGCTCGATGGATGTCGCGGCCACCCCGACGTGCAGATCGATGCCGAGGGCGCGCAGCTCCTCGCTCACCAGCCAGGCCAGCTCGGGCTCGACGGGCGGCAGCGGCTGCGTCGCCATCTCGACGACGGACACCTCGAGCCCCTGTGCGGCGAGCGCCTCGGCGGCCTCGATGCCGATGAAGCCCGCACCGAGGACGACGGCGCGACGGGCACCGGCATCCACCTTCTCCCGCAGGGCGATCGCGTCTTCGACGGTGCGCAGGGTGCGCATCCGCGGGGAGTCCACTCCGGGGATCGGGGGCACGAACGCGGAGGCCCCCGGTGAGAGGACGAGCGCGTCGTACTCGATCTGCTCGAGGCCCTCGGAAGAGCGCACCGTCACCGTGCGCGCCGCGGCGTCGACCGCGATCACCTCGTTGCCCGGCCGCACGTCGAGTGCGAGGGCGGCGCGCAGGGACGCGGGCGTCTGCACGAGCAGCGCGCTCGGGTCGTCGATCTCGCCGCCCACGAAGTAGGGCAGGCCGCAGTTGGCGAACGAGACGTGGGCGCCGCGCTCGAGCACGATGATGTCGGCCTGCTCGTCGAGCCGACGCGCGCGTGCGGCGCAGCTCATGCCTCCGGCGACTCCGCCGACGATGATGATTCTCACTGTGTACCCCCTGGGGTATTGAGGCGGGCAGACTCCCGCGCGCGATCTGGTTCGGGCAGAGCAGGGACGCGGGAACGCGCCCAGGCGTCAGCGGACGACGGGAAGGCCCGTGGCCGCCGCGGCGTCGTCGATGCCACCGGCATCCTGGACCGCGAGATCAGCAGCCTCCATCACCGACACCGCCTTCGCGGAGCGGTTGCCCGACTGGCAGTAGACGACGTAGTCGGCCTTGGCGTCGAGGTCGGCGACCGCCTCCTCGAACGAACCCGACGGGAAGTCGAGGTTGACGGCGCCCTGGAGGTGGCCGGAGGCGTACTCGGCGGGAGTGCGGACGTCGACGATGACGGTGCCGTCGTCCACAGCGATGGCGGCCGGTGGGGTCGCCGCTCCGCACCCGGTCAGCCCGAGCGACAGGGCGATCGCCGCGAGCCCGACGGCGAGACCCGCCAGCCGGTTACGCCGCGACACCGACGTGCCCGGTGCAGCGCTGCTCTTCGGGCACGTCGCGGAGGGCATCCTCCACGTGCTGACCGCACCCGTCCCACGTCGCCTTGCCACACACCTCACACGTCACTCGACGGCACATCGCCCCACCTTTCGTTCGATGATGCGAGCTTAGCATACCCCCGGGGGTATCTTCTCCGCCCCTCCTCCGATGGCCGTGCGAGCCGCTGTCACTGCTGGTGGAGGTGGTCCCGGTGCTTCTTCGCCTGCCGACCCTTCGTCTCGACGTCGATCGGACCGGTGACCGTGAGCTCGTCCTCCCAGCATTCGATCCCGCTCACGTCGGAGAGGAGATCGCGCGTGAAGACCGGGTCGCGGCCCTCCCTGCGCTGCCGGGTGTAGTCCTTGAGGAGTCGGAACGCGATCCCGGAGAGCAGCCCGATGGCGATGAGGTTGGTGAGTGCCATCAAGCCCATGACGCCGTCGGCGAAGTTCCAGACGAGGTCGGCGCCGGCGACGGACCCTGCCAGCACGGCGACCACGACGAGGATGCGGTAGCCGGTGAGGACGGATCGGCGCGTCGTGATGAACTCGATGTTGGACTCGCCGTAGTAGTAGTTGCCCAGGATCGAGGAGAACGCCAGCAGGAAGATGATGACGCTCAGCGCGATGTTCGACCACGCGCCGAGCGTGCCCACGAGGGCGTCCTGCGTGAGGCCGATCCCGCGGGTGGCTCCGGCGAGGTCGGGCACGGACACCAGGATGATGAACGCCGTGATCGAGCAGACGAGGAACGTGTCGAAGTACACCCCGAGCGTCTGGACGAGCCCCTGCTTGACCGGGTGCGTGACGGCGGCGCTGGCCCCGGCGTTGGGTGCCGATCCGAGACCGGCCTCGTTGGAGAACATGCCGCGCTTGACGCCCGTGAGCACGATGTAGCCGAATGCCGCTCCGACCACTTCGTTGAAGCCCCACGCCGACGTGAAGATCTCGGCGAACACCGGACCGATCCGATCCAGGTGCAGCGCGACCACGACGAGGCCGAGCAGCAGGTAGGCCAGGGCCATGATCGGGACGAGGAGCTGGGTCACCGACGCGATGCGCCGGACGCCCCCGAAGACGACGAGCCCGGTGAGGAGCGCGATGCCGACGCCGATGCCCCACGGCAGCCAGGGCAGGTCTCCCCCGATGCTGGAGGTGACGGTGGCGGAGATCGTGTTGGCCTGGAGCGAGCTGAAGGCGAACGGGAAGCACACGATGAGGATGACGGCGAACCACACCCCGAGCCAGCGCGCCTTGAGTCCGCGCTCCATGTAGTACGCGGGGCCGCCGCGGAAGCTGTCGGTGTCGCGCACCTTGAACAGCTGCGCCAGGGAGGACTCGATGAAGCTCGAGGCGCCGCCGACGAAGGCCATCGTCCACATCCAGAAGACCGCGCCGGGGCCGCCGACCGCGATCGCGGTGCCGACGCCGGCGATGTTGCCCACCCCGACCCGCGACGCCGCCGAGATCGTGAACGCCTGGAACGCCGACACAGACTGCGGTGCGCCCGAGGCCGTGCGCGGGGTCTTGTCGGTGAGCGTGCGGAACATCTCAGGGATGAGGCGGAACTGCACGACCCCCGATCGCACGGTGAAGTAGAGGCCCAGGAGAACCACGACCGGCAGCACCGCCCAGGTCCAGAGGTGATCTCCCCACGTCAGCAACCACTCGTTCACGGCATCCATGTCGGCCAGTATGGAGGCCGCGCGCAGGTCAAGGGAAGTTCACAGGCCCCATCCGATCGACGTCGCGCTCCGAACAACCCGGAGCACCCCCGGGTGAGGAGGAGATCACTGTGACCGAGCGCCGCGCCCGTTGGAAGTTCTTCACGCTGTCGGCGATGGCCGGGATCGTGAGCGGTGCGGTGTTCCTCGCCGCGGCCGAGCTGCTCGCCCTCCTCGTCGCCCGCGGAGCGAGTCCGATCCTCGCGGTCGGGTCGTTCGTCATCGACATCGTGCCGCAGCCGTTCAAGGAGTTCGCGATCGCGACCTTCGGCGAGTACGACAAGATCGCCCTGCTGGCCGGCCTCGGCCTGGCGGTGGTCATCGCCTCGGCCATCGCCGGCATCCTGCAGTTCGTGCGCCCGCCGCTCGGCGTCATCGCCCTCGTGATCGCGGGCGCGCTGTCGACGGCGGCCATCGTGACCCGCGCGGGCGTCACCCCGCTCGCCTTCCTCCCGCCCGTCGTCGGAACCGTCGCCGGATCGGTCGTGCTGATCCTGCTCTGCCGCCGCCTCCGCGCCTGGCGCTCCTCCTCCGCCACCGTCACTGCGACGACGGATGCCGCGCCCGGCCGGAATGTCGACCGCCGCCGCTTCCTGGTGCTGGCCGCGATCTCCGGCGCATCGGCGGTCATCGTGGGCATCTCGGCGCGGGCCGTGAGCATGGCCACGTCGTCGGTGGAGGCCGTGCGCGGGGCGCTGCGCCTGCCCGCCCCGAAGTCGACCGTCACCGTGCCGGCCGGAGCGGAGCTCGACATCCCCGGGCTGTCGCCGCTTTTCACCCCGAACAAGGACTTCTACCGCGTCGACACGGCGCTCACGGTTCCCACGATCGACCCCGACACCTGGCGTCTCGTGATCGACGGAATGGTCGATCGACGCATCGAGCTGAGCTTCGCGGATCTCCTCGACATGGGCCTCGACGAATACGCGATCACCCTCACGTGCGTCTCCAACGAGGTGGGCGGCGAGCTTCTCGGCAACGCGATGTGGCTCGGCGTGCCGCTTCGCGACATCCTGCGCATGGCGGGTCCGCAGTCGGGGGCCGACATGGTGCTCTCGAAGAGCGTCGACGGATACACCGCGAGCACGCCGCTGTCGGCCCTCACGGACGACGGTCTCGACGCGATCCTCGCCGTGGGGATGAACGGCGACCCGCTCCCGCTCGAGCACGGATTCCCCGTGCGGATGGTCGTGCCGGGGCTCTACGGATACGTGTCGGCGACCAAGTGGCTCACGGAGCTGAAGGTCACGACGTTCGCGAAGGATGAGGCGTACTGGACGCCCCGCGGCTACAGCGCCGAGGCGCCCATCAAGTTCTCGTCCCGCGTGGACACCCCCAAGATCGGCAAGCCGGTCGCGGCGGGCCGCATCCCCCTCGCGGGCGTCGCCTGGGCGCAGTCCGTGGGCATCCAGAGCGTCGAGGTGAGCATCGACGACGGCGACTGGCTGCCCGCCACCCTCTCGACCCCGATCAACTCCGACACCTGGGTGCAGTGGTTCATGGAATGGGATGCCACGCCCGGCACCCACTACGTCGCGGTGCGCGCGATCAACAAGAACGGCGATCTGCAGATCGAGGAGCGTGCGCCCATTGCGCCGAACGGCTCTTCGGGCTGGCAGCGGTCGCTCATCAGCGTCACGTGAGCCTCGCTCCCCCAGACGACATCGAACGGCTCGTCGGGCTGGCAGCGGTCGCTCATCAGCGTCACACGAGCCGCGGAACGCTTCGAGGATGAGCCGGCCGCCCCGAGGATAATGGGGAGGTGGAACCGTGGGAGATGCGCGACTGGTACGCCGACTTCCTGGACGCCTGCAACCGCCACGACCTCGACGGCATCCGGTCGTTCCTGCACCCCGGGGTGCGCCGCGCGCACCTTCCCGGCGGTGCGGACGCGTGGATCGACGACCTCGACGAGCTCTTCCACGCGTTCCCGGATTGGCGGTGGCGGCGCATCCAGCTCGTCGTCGAAGACGACCGCATCGCCGCTCATCTTCGCGCGAGCGGCACGCACGTCGGCGCGTTCCGGGGCATCGCGCCCACGCGCCGGCACGTCAACGTCGCCGAGTTCGCGATGTACCGTGTGACGAACGGGCGCTTCGCGGAGTTCTCGGGCACGACCGATCGCGCCGAGCTGTTCGCGCAGCTGCGCGACTGAGCCACGCACACCGACCGAGGAGAGACTGACGCGCATGGACGGTGACGTTCGGCCCACGCGCCGCATCGAGCTCTCGCTGCACAAGCCCTGGTTCGCGCTGTACGCCGGCATCCGCCCCACCCTCGTGATCGAAGGTCGGGGCCAGCCGGCCCAGTGGGGTCTCGGCACCTGGCAGGTCCCTGCCGACGAGACCGTCGTGGTCGGTGTGTTCCTCTTCACGCGGTTGTGGCGGTTCGGAGAAGCCGACTGCGCGCTGGAGCCGCACGATCCGCCGGCGCTGGCGTACCGGGCTCCGGCGCTGCCGTTCCTGCGCGGACGGATGGGCCTGCGGCGGACGAACGGGCCCGGCCCGCAGTAGCATCCGGGCATGACACCCATGCGCTCCCGGATCACCACGGGCTGGACCCCCCTCGCCCTCGTCTACCTCGGGCTCGCCGTCGTCGGGCTGGTCGGAACCGCATTCTTCAACGTGTGGTCGGTCGTCGCCGCGCGCAACTATCTGGGCGACCTGTTCGGCAGCGGTCCGGCCGTGTCGTCGATCGGCGTCGACCTGCTCGTCGTGGCGATCGCCGGCTGCATCCTGATCGTCGTGGAGGCGAGACGGCTCGGCATGCGACGCGCGTGGCTCTACATCGTGCTGTCGGGGGTGACGGCCTTCGCCTTCACCTTCCCGCTCTTCCTGGCGATGCGCCAGCGGCGGATCGCCGCCGACGCATCGCCGGAGTGAGGTCAGACCGACGTCAGCTGTCCGCGCACGATGGAGTCTCCGGAATGTCCGGGGTCTCCGTCGATCGGCTCGAGCGAGATGTCCACGAGGTCGTACTCGGACAGGTCGACGCCGTCGGGGATCGGGAACGACCCCGACGTGCCCTCGAGCACACCGAGGCTGATCAGCGCGGCGCCGTCGTTGCGGATGAGCCACACCTCGCGGTAGTCGTCGGAGTCGTCGGTGCCGTCCAGGCTCACGCGCAGCGTGCGGCGACCGTCGCGAGCCTCGTCGACCTCGGCGCTGCCGACGGCTGCCGGGTGATCCGGGAAGGCGTCCAGTGCCGCGGTCGCGACGGACAGGGGCCGGAGGTTGGCCGCCGTGATCCAGGTGCCGGCGCCGATCGCGAAGACGACGGCGAGGGATGCCGCGAGCACCCACATGATCCGGGAGGTGCGAGGACGCCGTCCTCGAGCGCGGTCGCGCCTCGTGCGCCGCGACGATCCGCCGATCGCCGCTTCGGAGCCCGGCTCGGGTACGGCCCCCGAGCTGGATTCTGCCGAGGGCTCTCCCGAGGCCGAGGACGCGGAGTCGGATGCCGGTTCGGGGGTGCTGTCGGCGATCGGCTCCGCCACCGCGAACGGGTCGCCCGCGACATCGCCGCCGAGCGCGAGTTCGTCGACGATCGAGCTCCACACCCGCACGGGCGGGGCTTCGAGTTCGGCCTCGTCGATCGTGGAGCGCGCGACACCGACCGCGTGCGCCATCTCGGCCACGTCTGCAGCGCAGGCGGGGCACGCGACGAGGTGGGCGCGCTCCTCGGTGGACGCGACGGGCTCGCCCAGGGCGATGAGAGCGAGCTGCTCAGGGTCAAGGTGCGACATTGCTCACCTCCAGTCGGTTGCGCATTCTGCTGAGACTTCGTCGGATGTGGCTCTTCACGGTGCCGAGCGGCATCCCGAGCCTCCGCGAGATCTCCTCATGGGTCAGGTCGTCGAAGAACGCGAGGCGCATGACGGTGTGCGCATCGGGTTCGAGCTGCTGCATCTCGTTGGCGATCAGCAGGGATTCGGACAGGTCGTTGGGCTCGCGCACGAGGTCGTCGGGATTGGTCATCCGCTCCAGCTCCGCCTGGAGGGCGCGGATCTTCGCCCGCGACTCGTGCATGTCGGCGATCCTGCGCCGGGAGATCGCGACGATCCACGTCGACAGCTTCGCCTTCGACGAGTCGTAGCTGGCGCGCGAGGTCCAGGCCGAGACGAAGGTGCGCTGGGTGACGTCTTCGGCGTCACCCCGGTCGCCCAGGGAGCGCAGCGCGAGTGTGAAGACCACCGGCGACCATCTCCGGTACACCTCGGCCAGCGCCGTCTCCTCCCCCGCGACGAAACGCGCGTTGAGCTGAGACTCCTCGTCGGACACCGCGTCCCTCTCCATAGATCTTCCTCGCTTCGTGGCGTCACTGCTGTCGCGCGATGGCGACCACGTTATCCCGGTAATGCCCCGCTTCGCGGTCGTACGGTCCACCGCAGGTGATCAGGACCAGGGTGGGCGGCCCCACACGGGCGAACAGATCGGCGATCGGCAGGACGGTCTTGTCGTAGAACGTGAGCGACTCCACGACGTACGACCTCGGGATGCCGTCGGCCGAATCGACCGAGATGACGGAGCCCGCGCCGATGTCGCGGAGACGCGAGAGCGGACCGATCGGGTAGCCGCGCGTGTCGACGTGCGCCGCCATGACCATGCTGCCCTCGGGGGTCGTGGCATCCGGACCGTACCGATACCACCCCGCGATCGACGGATCGATGGGGATCTCCATCTGTCCGGACGGCTGGACTCCCACGTCGGTCACCGACATGTCGATGCCGAGGGAGTCGATGCGCAGGCGGGTGGGCGGGACCGCCGCCACCGGGGGCTTCAGCTCGCTCGACTGGACGGGGACCTCCACGACCGGCGTCGGTGCCGGTGCCGACGCCGATCGGGAGGCTTCGGCGGACGGTCGCACGGCCTGGGGAACCGCGCCCGTGCACGCCGCGAGGCACGCCGCGAGGGCGCCGGAGGCCAGCACGAGGGCTACTCGCTGGGGCCATCCGCGCTCTCGCGGCGTGCGGGTCCGCATCAGCGCTGGGTCGCCTTGCGGGCACGGACGGCGATGACCGAACCGACCGCGAGGGTGATGACGAGCGCGCCTGCGCCGAGGATGCCGGCCGTCGTGATGTTGTCACGCTCGGCGAGGTATCCGGCCGTACCCGACGGAACGCCGCCGGGCGTCGAGTGCAGGCCCGTGACGGTCTGCACCGCGAGGGCGAGGTTGCCGTCTTCGGCGCTGCCCCACGCGTACACGATCGTCAGGACGCCGTCCTGGATCTGCACGTCTGTCGGGCCGAGGACCGGGGCGGTCGTACCGGCGAGCGCCACGGCGGCGCTCACGGTGCTGGCGGGCAGGTTGAGCGTGGACTCGTTGGGGTTGGTGAGTCCCTCGATGACGGGCGATCCGCCGGCGAGGATGTCGACCGCGGGCGCCGCGGCGACGTGGCGCACCGTGAGGCGGCCCTGGCCTGCGGCGGTCTTCGAGGTGTCGTTTGCGAACGCCTTCAGCGCGGGCGCGCCCGCCTCGTTCAGGTAAGCGACGGCGGTGTAGTTTCCGCCCGCGGCGAGAGACACGGTGGCGGGTCCGAGGACGGGCGCCGAGGTGTCTGCGGCATCCGGAGCCGTGATGACGACGACGTAGTCTCCCGCCGGAAGGGGGAGAGGACCGGCGAGCGTGCCCGGCGCGAAGTCGTCGAGGGTGCGTTCGCCGTTGACCCACACGTCCACGGGGGTGTCGGGGATGCCGTGAAGCACCGAGAGCTGGGCGTTGCTCGCTGTGGCCGCCGATGCGGGCATCGCCAATCCGAATGCGGCGATGATGCCGACGGCGAGACCTGCGGCTGCTGTCTTTCGCACTGTCTTCCTCCTTGATGGGGGACGGCCTTTCGCCGCCTCTGACACTGCTTTCTCGTGCCCGAGAGGTTTTGGATGCACTTCGTGCGAACTTTTCTCCGTCTGTCGCGGGTCGCGCGCAGGCCGGAGCCGGGCTCGGGGAGGAGCCCGAGCCCGGCGACGGGGTCAGGGAGTCGGCATGCCGCCGTTCACGTTGAGCGTCTCACCGATCACGTAGCTCGACTCGGCCGATGCAAGGAAGACGAATGCGGGCGCCAGCTCGGCGGGCTGACCGGCGCGGCCGATCGGCGTCTGCTCGCCGAACGTCTCGAGCTTCTTCTTCGGCTGCCCGTCGGACACCTGGAGCGGGGTCCAGATCGGGCCCGGAGCGACAGCATTGACCCGGATGCCCTTCGGCGCGAGCTGCTGCGCGAGACCCTTCGTGAAGGCGTTCATCGTCGCCTTCGTCGACGCGTAGTCGACCAGGATGTCCGACGGCGAGTACGCCTGGATGGAGGTGGTGTTGATGATCGACGAACCGGGCGTCAGGTGGGCGAGTGCGGCCTTCGTGATCCAGAACATCGCATACACGTTCGTCTTGAACGTATCGTCGAACTGCTCGTCCGACAGCGTGGTCAGGTCTTCGTTGAAGATCTGCTTCCCGCCGTTGTTCACCAGGATGTCGAGGCCGCCGAGGGCCTCCGCCGACTTCGCGACGAGCTCGCGGCAGTACTCGGGATCCTTGAGATCGCCCGGGAACGTGAACACCGTGACACCGGCTTCGCGGAGGATGCCGGCGATGCGCTCGGCATCCACTTCCTCCTCCGGGAGGTACGACATCGCGACGTGGGCGCCCTCGCGCGCGAAGGCGATCGCGGTCGCGGCGCCGATGCCCGAGTCGGCACCGGTGATGAGCGCCTTGCGACCGGTCAGTCGGCCGGTTCCGCGGTAGGTCTCCTCGCCGAGGTCGGCCTTGGGGTCGAGTTCGGCATCCAGTCCCGGCTCGGGCTGGTGCTGCTTCTCGATGTCGATGTCGGCGTAGAGCTCGGCCGGGTTGACGAACGTGTACTGGTCGCGAGACATAGGTCGCTACTCCCTCTTTCGAAGATCGTGGGCAGGAGACGAGATCTCTCGGTACGAGATCGGTCTGTGCGAGACCTCACGGTGCGAGATCCCGGCGAGGAGGCCGGTCGTGGCCGTCGTGTCGCCACGCAGCCCGTGCATCGGCATCCGGTTCTTCGACGCTACGGGCGGCGACGCGATCTGGCTCGGGGGTTGCGCACCGCTGCAGGATCGCCTACGGCGCCCCTTCGACGCGCTCAGGGACCCCCGGCGGAGGGAGCGCAGGGGCCCGCGGCGGAGGGAGCGCAGGGGCCCGCGGCGAGGTCAGCGCCGGGTCACGCCGGCGAGCAGCGCGTGCAGGAGCGGCAGGGCGGAGGCGCCGATCAGGATCCAGCCCCACACCGCGTCGTCCGCCCGCAGCAGCACGCCGGCGATCAGCAGTCCGGCGAACAGGATCGCCGACACGATGCGCCGGCCGGTGCGCTCCAGACGCGCGATGCGCTTGTCGAGCTTGGGCGTCTCGACGGCGACCTCGCCGTTCTCGATGCGCGACGCGAGGGTGTCGAGTCGTCGAGGCATCCGGGCGATGATCCCCGCCTGGGACGCGACCTCGGATGCGAACGCCTGCACGACGTTGCCGCGCTCGTCGCGCAGGAGCTGCGCCGCGTACGGCTCGACGGCATCCCAGATGTTGAACGCGGGGTCCAGCGAGCTGCACATGCCGGAGGTCAGCGACATCGCGCGGATGATGAGGAGGAAGTTCTCCGGCAGCTGGAACGGCAGCGCCCGCACGACATCGCCGAACTCGATCGCGAACGCCCGGAACTCGCGCGGATCGACTTCCTGCAGCTCGGCGAACCCCATCCCCCCGAACCGGGCGAACAGCTGCGTCATCGCGCGCTCGAGCTCGGCCGTGTCGGCAGAGGGAAGAAGCACACCGACGTCGCGGATGCTGTCGACCAGGCCGCGCCCGTCTCGGGAGGCGACCGCGATGATCAGGCGACGGAGGCCGCGCCGAAGACTCGAGGGCACCTCGCCCATCATCCCGAAGTCGATGAACGTGAACTTCCACGCCGGGGTGCCGGCATCCGTCGTCGCACCCGTCGGCGTGACGAAGATGTTCCCCGGGTGCGGGTCCGCGTGGAAGAAGCCGTGCACGAAGACCTGATCGAACATCACCGACGCGAACTTCGCCGCCACCTGCGACGGATCGATGCCGACCGCGCGGAGCGCGTCGACGTCGTTGATCTTGATCGCCGTCACGTCGCCGAGGGTCAGCACGCGCCGGGTGGTGCGCTCCCACACGACGTCGGGCACGGCGACGCTGACGTCGTCGGCGAAGTTCGTCGCGAAACGCTCGGAGTTGGCCGCCTCGTGGAGGTAGTCGATCTCCTCGAGGCTCGTGAGCGCGAACTCCTCGATGAGCTGGGGCAGGTCGACGTGGTCCGACACGATGCGCACGCGATCGAGCCATCCGGAGACTTTGCGGAGAGCGGCCAGATCGACATCGACGATCTGGGCGATCCCTGGACGCTGCACCTTGATCACGACGTCTTCGGCACCGAACTCGACGACGTCATCGGGCACGAGCCGCGCCCGATGCACTTGACCGAGCGATGCCGCCGCCAGCGGGACTTCCTCGACGGAGGCGAAGGCACGAGCGAGGGGCACGCCCAGCTCGGCCTCGGCGAGCGACCGGATCGCCGGAAACGGCACAGCGGGCACTTCGTCCTGCAGCCCCTCGAGCTCTTTCGTGATCTCCGGCGGCAGGATGTCCAGGCGCGACGACATGAACTGTCCGACCTTGATCATGAGTCCGCCGAGGTCGACGGCGAGCACGTGGAAGTGCTGCGCGATGCGCTGGAGCCGCTTCCCCCGGTTGCGCGCCGACACCCGCGCGAGACCCAGCCGCGGCAGGAACAGCTCGAACCACCACGCCTGCACCATGTAGCGCATCGCGAACCGCGTGATGCGGCGATAGCGCGCGCGCATGTCACCGGCGTCGGACATCGCACCTCCTGGACGCGCCCGCGCCGCGGCGGGTCGTGCCGAGGGCACCCCGGTCAGTCCTGGGCGAGGATCGAGTAGAGCTTACGGCGCGTTTCGTCCAGGAGGGCGACCGCCTGCTGCACCTGCTCGGCAGAGCCGGAGCGGCCGACCTGCGCCACGGCCTGGGCGAGCTCGACGCCGGCCTTCGGGAGAGCCGTCGCACGGCCGCTGTCGCGCGGTCCCTGCGTCTCCCACGGAGCCGAGCCGTCGGCGGAGTCGGCCACGGCACGGCCTTCTTCGGTCAGCGAGTAGGTCTTGCGACCGTTCGACTCCTCCGCGAGGATGAGCCCCTCGTCTGCAAGAAGCTGGAGCGTCGGGTACACCGAGCCGGGGCTGGGCTTCCACGAGCCGCCGCTGCGGTCCTCGATCTCCTGGATGATCTGGTAGCCGTGCATCGGCTTCTCGGCGAGGAGCGCCAGCACGGCGGCGCGGACGTCGCCCTTGCCCATGCGCGTTCCGACCTTCTGCTCGAACATGCCGCGGAACTGCTCCATCGCGTCCCACAGGCCGCCGGGTCGTCCCTGACCCGATCCGCGAGAAGCTCCACCGAAGATGTCGCCGGGGAATGACGTGCTCATGTTGACCTCCTGGTAACGACTGCTGATCGATAATCAGCGATACTCAACGATATATCGCTGAGCATGGGAGTGGGCCGTGAATCAGCGGGCGACGATGTCGTCGGCGTGCTGGGCGATCCATTCCATGAGGGGCAGCATCCGCTCCATGAGGGCATCGCCGAGCGGGGTGAGCGCGTACTCGACCCGCGGGGGCACCTCGGGGTACGACGTCCGGGCGACGATGCCGTCGGCTTCGAGCGTGCGCAGCGTCGAGGCCAGCATCTTCTCGCTGATGCCGTCGACGCTGCGCCGCAATTCCCCCCAGCGAGCGGTGCCGTCGGTGAGGGCGGCGAGCACGAGCACCCCCCACTTGCTCATCACATGGTCGAGCACCACGCGCGTCGGACAGTTCTCGGTGAACACGAGTGCGTCCGCTGCGCGGAGATCCGAGAGATGGGCGGTCATGGCGTCCTCCAGACTCCGGATGCGTCGCTCCGGCGATGCGCAATACTAACCCGAGGGTGGGTACCTTACGTCAAAGTGGGTACCCTCCGATAGGAATGCAAGATTGCGAAGGAGGGTTCAGCCGGAGGACAGACATCCGCTCCGGAAGGAACCCCCATGACCATTCTCGTCACCGCCTCCAGCGGCCAGCTCGGCCGCCTCGTCGTCGATGCGCTCCTCGCCCGCGGCGTCGCGGCCTCCGACATCGTCGCGGGTGCCCGGACGCCGTCGAAAGTGTCGGATCTGGCAGAGCGCGGCATCCGCACCACCGCACTGGACTACAACGACCGCGACACGATCGCGGCGGCACTCGAGGGCATCGACTCCGTGCTGCTGATCTCGGGGTCCGAGCCCGGCGATCGCGTCGAGGGTCACCTCAACGTGATCGCCGCCGCCGAGGCCGAAGGGGTCGCGAAGCTCGTCTACACGAGCGCTCCGCAGGCGACCGAGTTCGACTGGCCGCTCGGCGTCGACCACGCTGCAACCGAGAAGGCCCTCGCCGACAGCACCGTGCCGCATGTGATCGTGCGGAACAACTGGTACATCGAGAACGCGGTCGGCGACGTGCTGCGCGCCGCGGAGACCGGCGTGATCGCCGCAGCAGTCGGCGACGCCAAGGTCGCTCGCACGACGCGTCAGGACTTCGCCGAGGGCGCCGCCGTCGTGCTGATCGAAGACGGCCACCTCGAACGGATCTACGAGTTCGGCGCCGACACCGCGACCACCCACTTCGACCTCGCTGCGGCGGCATCCGACGTCCTCGGGCGTCCGGTGACGTACCAGCCCCTGACGAGCGACGAGCTCCGCGCAGGCCTCGCCGCCGCCGGGCTCGACGACGCCACGACCGGCTTCGTCGCCTCGATCGACGCGGGCATCGCCGGCGGAGTGCTCGATGTGGCCGACGGCACTCTGTCGCGTCTCATCGGCCGCCCCACGACGTCGCTTGTCGAGGGCCTTCGCGCCGCCGTCGCGGCAGCGCGCGTCTCGGCCTGACCGCGCCGGAGCAGCGGGGAGTGGCGTCTCGCGCGTCACTCCCCCAGGCCGTCAGCCGAGCCCGACGACGTCGAGACCGAGCCACTCCGCGAGGGATCTGATCTCGGCACGGACCATCTCGGTCTCCTCCGGCTCGAACGGGAGGAACTCGTGCACGGCAGTGATGCGCAGCACGTCGCGCACCTGATCGACCTCGGCATCGAGCATGCCCACGAAACGGTCGCCCATGAGGATCGGGTGCGCGAAGTAGCCGTACACGCGCTGCGGTTTGGGCTTGAACTGCTCGAGGACGTAGGTGAACTCGAACAGCTCCGTGAGCCGGGGGCGGTCGAAGAGGATGCTGTCGTATGGATTGAGGAACGCGACGCGACCCTCGGAGTCGTCGTCGAGCGCAGCGAGGGCCTCGGGGTCGACGCGGAACGCCCATCTGCTCCCGTCGACGACAGCCGGCTCTCCTGCGTCTGCGACCAGCGACCATGGCGATCTGCGCTTCGCGATCCCCGCCGCCTGCAGCCGGCGTTCGGCCAGGAGAGCGGATGCCTCGTCGCGGTCGTACTCCGGCAGATCGGAGGGGTACACCCTCTCGGCGAGATCCCAGACCCGGTTGCGGCCGTCGCGTCGTACGATCGCGACCTCTCCCTGACGGGCGAGGAAGTCGAGCATGGTCGGCACCTGATTGGATCCCGACCAGCCGTCGGGCGGGCGGGCCGCCTGTGCCGTGTCGGGGATCGCCGATGCCGGGAGAGGACCCTCGGCGCGCAGCCGAGCGAGCACGTCGGCCCGGAAGCGGGCGTTCGCATCGAGCCACTGCCGGCTGCTCTCGCGCTGCGGCCAGACGCGCATCGCGGGACGCAGGAGCGGCAGCAGGCTCATCGGGCGGAACGCACCGTCGAACTCGAACAGCAGCCGATCGATCTCGACGGCCTTCTGCAGCTGCCCGGACTCGTACGACCAGCCGATGCGCGACCACAGCACGGTCTGCTCGCACGGGGCGATCGTGGCCGTCGGGTCGATCTTGATGTAGCCGAGCTGCTCGGCGACTTCGACGACGTCACCCGGCCGATCGGCGTCCAGCAGCTGCGCGCGCACCACGATGCGGCGCGCCTGGTCGGGGGTGAGGTGGTGGGTCACGGTGCCGAAACCGTAGCACCGGCGGCATCGTCCGTTGACGTCCGGCCGGCCGCAGCGTGTGCGTACCGGTCGGATTCGTGCGGTCAGTCGTCGATCACAGCCCGACCATGTCGGCGCTGAGCTCCCACAGCTTCGCGGCGAGCGCAGGGTCGGAGGCGAGCGGGTTCGTGCGCGACGGCGCGTCGTCGGAGTAGTACTCCCCCGAGATCCAGGTCACGTCGGGCGTGCCCTCGACGAGCCAGGTGAGGTGTGCGCCGCCCTCCTCGCTCGAGATGAGGAACTTCTTGGCGATCGGATTCGTGTAGAGGAACTTCCACGGACCGCGGGCTGCCGCCGCGAATCCGCTCGCGACGGCTCCGGGGTGGAATGCGACGGCGGTGAGGCCGGCATCCCGGTAGCGGTGGTGCAGTTCCTTCGTGAACAGGATGTTCGCGAGCTTGCCGTTGCCGTACGCGGCGCTCGCCGAATACGAGCGGGCGCCTTGCAGGTCGTCGATGTCGAACTTCGCGAACCGCTGTGCGGCGAGGCTCGCCGTCTGGATCACGGCGGCCCGGCTCTCGATGAGCCGGTCGAGGAGCAGGTTCGTGAGGAGGAATCCGCCGAGGTGGTTCACCTGGAACGTGAGCTCGTAGCCGTCGACGGTCACGGTGCGCTCACCGAAGATGCCGCCGGCGTTGTTGGCGAGCACGTCGATCCGCGGATACGTGTCACGCAGCGCCGCCGCCAGCTCGCGCACCTGAGAGAGGTCGCTGTAGTCCGCGACGAACGACGCCACCCCCAGCTCGCTCGCGACGGCGGCGGTCTTGTCGGGGTTGCGCCCGACGATCACGACCTCTTCGCCCGCGGCGTGGAGCTGACGCGCGGAGGCGGCGCCGATCCCGTCGCTTGCTCCGGTGATGACGATGGTGCGCGGCACGGTTCCTCCTGAAGTGGTCTGTCGTGCCAGCGTAGGTCGGATCGACGTCGCTCCAGACCCATCGGCCGGAGCCGCTGGAGCTGCGGGGCGCGCGACGAGTCCTGGATAGGCTGACCGCGGAGGGCTCCCCCGATGACCGACACCCGTCTCGACCGTCGCCCGCCCCTGCTGCTGCGTCTCGCGATCGTGCTGCTCGGGGTGGTCGTCGTGTGGGGTTCGGTGATCGCTCTGGGAACCGCGCTCTTCGGGGGACGACCGACCGTCGGTGCGCGCGTCTTCACAGCTGTGTCGGTCGGATGCCTTGCCGTGGCTCTCGTGGTCGCCGCGCGGCGATGGCTCGACCGGCGGCCGTTCTCCGGCCTCGCGCTCCCGGTCTCCCGCGCGGCGTGGCGCCCGTTCCTGGTCGGGCTCCTCGCTTTCTCGGCTCCGAGCCTCGTCGGACTCGGGGTCGCGGTCGCGGCGGGGTGGATGACGGTGACGACGCTCGCACCCGGCCCCGAGGTGTTCGGGATGCTCGCACTCGTCGTCGTCACGGTGTTCGTGTACGAAGCCGTTCCGGAGGAGCTGGTGTTCCGCGGATACGTCTTCCGCAATCTCGCCGCGGCGATGCCGCCGTGGCTCGCCGTCGTCGCGCAGGCCGTTCTCTTCACCGTGCTGGGGACCGCGCTCTGGGTCGTGGGCGAGGGGTGGGAGGTCTTCACCGAGCGGGTCGGGATCTTCTTCGCCATGGGAATCGTGCTCGGGCTCATCCGGATCGTGAGTCGCAGCGTCTGGGCCTGCGTCGGGTTCCATCTCGGCTTCCAGGTCGTCGCCCAGACGCTCACCGGCGACACCGTCTCGATCAGCGGGCCGTACGTGCTCGCCGTGATCCTCCCGGCGTTCGTCGTCGGCACCCCGATCGTGGCGCTGCTCACGCGCGGGCTGCCGAACTGGTCGGAGGTCGAGCCCGACCCTCGGTGATCGCACCCCGGGCTCCGGCCTTCGGCGGCGTCACATCGCGGTCTCGCGCCGCTGGCGACACCGCCGTGGCATCGCCGGCATCACGGAAGCGGCCGCGGAGTCCCGCGTGGAGGTCCGCGACCGGCCCTACGATCGAGCCGTGCACCACGTCGCGTTCATCAGGAACGTCAATCAGGGCCAGCGCGGGCAGCCGTCCACGGCGGATCTCGTCGGGGCGTTCGCCGACGCCGGATGCGCGGATGCCGTGACGTTCCAGAGCAACGGCACGATCGTGTTCCCGGCAGGCACTCTCGGCGTCGACGGGGCGGACGCCGTGATCGCGGACGCGCTCGTCGCGCTCGCGGCGCGTTCAGGGCTGGAGCGCGAGGGATTCGGGATGCCGCTGTCGTCGCTCGGCGCGATCGTGGACGCGCACGCCGGGGAGCCGGACGCGCATCGACGCGAACTCACCCTCCATTCGGGTGGGGTGCTCGAGATGGCCGATCCGGATGTCGTGCGCGAGGCCGCCCACCGACGGTGTCGGGTGGTCGATGCCGGCCCCGGGTGGGCCGTGCTGCTCAATGAGCGCGATCGGGAGAGCAACGGAACCCCCGTGGTCGAGCGGCTGACAGGCGGACCCGCGACGTCGCGCGGCATCCCGACGCTGGTCCGCCTCGTGGAGCGGTTCTCGCGCTAGACGCTGAAGAGCTGGTCGTACGACGCGATCGGCACGATGTGCTCCGCGGCGGCGATCAGTGCGGGGTCTTCGGTGATGAGGGCGTCGGCCTGCAGCTGTGCCACGGCGAGGTACTCCGCCTGCTCCGTGTCGTCCCACCCGCTTAGGCCTGCGATGACGAACGCCGTCGAGCGCGACACCCGGTCGCCGAGCAGCCTGATCTTCAGCCCGGCGATGCCCTCCAGCTGCGCGCGGGCCGTCTTCTCGTCGAGCGATCCGTCGCGCGACGCCCGGTAGAGCGCGGAGAGGGCGTGGGATCGGAGGATCGACGGCCCCACCAGGGAGTGCGCGGCGTCGACAGGCCGATCATCGGTGACGATTCGCAGCGCGGTCGGCGCGTCGATGGCGAAGCGGGTCATGCGAGGATCCTGGCACGACGCCCCGACATCCGCGCACGCTGATCGACGATCCGCCGGCAGCGTCGCTGGATCGCCGGATCGCCGGGACAAGACTCGGTACGCACCGAGACGCTCGACGACGTCACCTGCCCGGCGATACGCGAGGGTCGCTGACTCAGGCGGCATACCGGAACACCGGAACGCGGCGCTCGGGCTCGACGAGATAGCGGCGGCCCGTGGGCGAGGTCCACTCGATCGTGCCGTTCTCGAACTGGCGCAACGTCCACCCGCCGTGGTGCTTGACGATGTGATGTCCTCTGCACAGCGGAGCGGTGTTCCATAGCGACGTCGTGCCGCCGTGTTCCCAGGCGATCGAATGATCGATCTCGCAGCGGGATGCCGGAATGCCGCATCCGGGTGCCATGCACCGATCAGCCCGCCAGCGGACCAACCGCCGGAGAGCGGGAGGAGGTCGATACTGGTCGCGGCCGACCGAGAGCACCATGCCGGTCTCGGGATGGGTGAGAACCCGCATCCACCCGTCGGCGCCTCCGCAGAGTTCGCGCGCGCGGTCGAGGGGAATGGGTCCGATGCCTTCGACGACGGCGGGGCCTATCACTCCGGCCCCTGCGGTGTCACCGAGGAGGGACAGAGCGGGAACCGTGACCGCGACGCTGGCACGGATGCCCCGAGCCCGCTCGGGGTGCGACATGGTGTCGCCCTCGATGAGGAGGTCGCACATCACGTCGGCGCGCAGCTGATCGAGAGTGCGGACTTCTCCTTCTTCGGCCGCCAGCACCTTCGCGATCGACGTTGCCCGATCGAACACCGCCTGGGCCTCCACCGCCGGAATGTGGAGATGCAGCCACGCCATCGCATCGTCGACGTACTCGATGGCCACCCGGCGACGATCGAGGGCCTCCGCGTGGCGCTCGGCGAGGGTCTCAGCCTCATGCTCGGCGACGAGTTTGCGCAGCCGGCGGCGGAACGTGCCGACGGATTCGCGCTCAGCAAGCTCGACGGCCCGCCCGATCAACGCCTCGCGCACCTCGAGGGATGCGCCCTCCAACTCATCGACGAGGGCCTGCGCGTGACGCTCGGTCATGCCGGCGCGGCCGAGCGACGCCAGCGCCTGCGGGTAGCGATGAACCAGCGCCTCGGAGAGCGCCAGCAGCTGATCGGCCGCGGCCTCGGTGATGCGCAGCGCCGCCGCGAGCTCGAGCCGGATGCCTCGCTCGACGACGGGAACGAGTGCCCGACCGTGGGCTTCGGCCTCGGCGAGACCCTGGCGATGCATCGCATCGACGCGCACGACGCGGTCAGCCGCGAAGACAGACATCATGACGGAGACCTCGACGACGAGATCGACCGCATCAGGACCCTCGCACGCGTCATCCCAGTAGGCGGGAGATTCATCGAGATCCATGTCTTCATATTAGAACAAATGTTCTAATATGGCAACAGTGAAGACGACGGACGCCTCGACCCGAACGCCCGGCGCGGCGCCGTGAGCGTTTCACCGGAAGGGGCCAGTCACCGCGAGCGAGTCGGCGGCCACCGTCTCCGGCGAGGATGCGCCGTGCAGATCGCACGCACTCGTCTCGGACCCGCCCGGCACGACACGCCACGTCGGAGGCCGCCCCTAGGCTGACGACCTGGACGAGTTCGAGCAGCTCGCCGCGCGGGCGATGCCGCCGCCGCGCTGCCGATCGAACAGCTCCCGCAATCCACCCCCCGGCCGCCGCGCGCACCCCACCCGAAGGACAAACGATGATCTCTCTCACGTCGGTCCAGGTCGACCGCGCCGTCGGCTCCGTCCTCGCTTCGGCGGCCGGCGACGCGCTCGGCTCGCAGTACGAATTCGGGCCGAGTCTCGCCGACGACGTGGTGCCCGAGTTCGGGATCGGCTACTTCGGGCACGGGGTCGGCGAGTGGACCGACGACACGAGCATGGCCATGCCGATCCTCCACCAGCTCGCCGAGGGTCACCGGCTCGAGGATCCCGTTGCTCTTGCCGCGATCGTCGAGGACTGGCTCCAGTGGTCGCACACCTCCCGCGACGTCGGAGCCCAGACACGTGCCCTGCTCGGCCGGCTCGTCGTCGGCGCGATCACGGAGGAGTCGGCGCGGGCGGCATCCGAATCGCTCCATGCCCAGCACGGCAAGAGTGGCGGAAACGGCTCGCTGATGCGCACCGGGCCCGTCGCCCTCGGCTACCTCGACCGCTCCCCTGCCGAACTGGCGGCGGCCGCCGGCCGGGTGGCGAAGCTCACCCACTGGGAAGACGACAACGCGGATGCCTGCGCGCTGTGGTGCCTCGCGATCCGACATGCGATCCTCACGGGCGAGGTCGATGTGCGTGCGCAACTCGAGTGGATCCCTGCGCAGCGACGTGAACGCTGGCTGCATCTGATCGACGACGCGGAAGGGAGGCATCCGCGCGACCTGTCTCAGGACAACGGCTGGGTCGTTCGGGCTTTCCAGGCCGCCCTGGCCGCCGTGAGCGGGTCGACCTCCCTCGCCGATGCCCTCGAACGCGCCGTGCGCGGCGGGAACGACACCGACACGATCGCGGCCATCGCAGGATCTCTCGCGGGCGCCCGCTACGGCGCATCGGCGGTGCCCGCCGAGTGGCGTGGGGTCCTGCACGGCTGGCCCGATCTGCGCGCGACAGACCTCGAACGGCTCACGCTGTCGGCGCTCGCCACGGAGAACCTGATCAGCACGAACCATGAGGGCCCTTGACGCCTCACTTGTATTTTGCAAGTATCCATCCATGAGCCTCTTCATCACCTGCCCGGTCGAGAGCGTGGAGCGCGCGACCGCCTTCTACACCGCCCTCGGCTGGACGCTCAATGCCGAGATGTCGGACCACAACGTGTCGTGCTTCGCGATCGCGCCCGAACAGTACGTGATGCTCGGCAGCCGCGAGATGTACGCGAACGTCGGAGGCGTCGAAGAGCTGATCGGCGGCCCCGACACTCCCTCGAAGGTCACGGTGTCGTTCGACCTCGAGAGCCGCGAGGCGGTCGACGAACTCGTCGAGCGCGCGGGTGCCGCCGGAGGCCGCGTCGGCGACACCGACGACTATCCCTTCATGTACCAGCGCCAGTTCGACGATCCCGACGGCTACCACTACTCGCCGTTCTGGATGAAGCCGGACGCCGACCCGACCGCGTGAACGACCTCGCCGCCGCCCTCGACGTCGTCGGGGCACGATGGGCGCTGCTCATCGTGGAGCGGCTCCTCGACGGACCGCAGCGCTACGGCGATCTGCAGCGCGACCTCGGGGTGCCGACCAACATGCTCGCGATCCGCCTCCGCGAGCTCGAAGCGGCCGGCATCCTCTCGCGCCTCCCCCTGCGGCACAACACCCGGGCGTACGCGCTGACCGATCGCGGGCGCGCGCTGCGCGAGGCGATCGCCGCACTCGCGCACTGGGGCGCCTCCGAGTCCTGAGGGGCTCGCTCTCAGCGCCCCGTGTCGCCCGCGGCGTCGAGAGGCAGTTCGCGCGCGTCGTTCCACGGCTCGGCCCAGCCGAGCTCGTCGAAGAGCCGCGAGAGCAGCATTCCGGTGAAGCCCCACACGAGGTGCCGGCCGACGAGGAACCCCGGTCCGCGCCATTCCTGACCATCGCGGCGGATCACCGTCACACCACGATTCGCGGGGTCGAGGAGGTCGGCGACGGGGGCCCGGAACACGTCCGCCGACTCGGCGGCGTCGACCGCTCGCACGGGTGACGGCTGCCGCCACCAGCCGAGGACAGGCGTGACGAGATGGCGCGAGAACGCGAGCGGAACGCGGGGAAGCGCCCCCAGCACGTCGACTCCCGCCGGGTCGAGACCGGTCTCCTCCTGCGCCTCGCGCAGTGCCGCCGCGACGGGACCATCGTCGTCGGGATCGATGCGTCCACCGGGGAAGGCGACCTGCCCGGCGTGCGAGCGCAGCGTGGCCGCGCGGGAGAGGAGCAGCACATCGAGGTCGCGCGTCACGGCACGCGCTTGCGCCTCGTGGTCGCTGGGAAGCGAATCCAGAACGCCGAAGAGGATCAGGACGGCGGCGTCGCGGGGGCGCGTGCCGGTGGGCAGGCCGGACGGGATGAGCGAGGATCCGGCATCCGCGACGAAGTCCGAGAGCTGCGCCCGCGCGCTCGGGGGATTCTCGCTCGCGGGCATCCCCTCAGGCTACGCCGGGTGGCGGCTACCGCGCGGCCGGTGTCAACCGGGTTGCGCGCGGGGCCCGATCACGATGGGCTGGAGGCATGACAGACGCACAGCTGCCACCCCGCGAGCCCGGCCCCGAACCCGACACGACCGGCGCGGCCGAACCCGATGACATCGACGCACCTCTCGACGCCGAAGACGCGCCGGCGCTGGTGCACGAAGACGGCAGCGTCGACGAAGAGCACTGACGTCGCGGAACTCACGGCCCGCTCCCAGCTTCGCGGGACCAAATGAGCGCGGGCGTCCGTTGTGTTCTGTGACGCCGCAGCCAGCGGCGGCACCCGAGGAGGAGCCACACCATGACCAGCGACTACCGCAGGACCCCCGAGGCCGTCAGCGCCCTCACCAATCTCCAGTACTCCGTCACGCAGGACGAGGGCACCGAGCCGCCGTTCCGCAACGCCTACTGGAACAACCACGCGCCGGGCATCTACGTCGACATCGTGTCGGGACAGCCCTTGTTCTCGTCGACCGACAAGTACGACAGCGGAACCGGATGGCCGAGCTTCACGAAGCCGATCGACCCGGAGGCGGTCACCACCAAGACCGACTGGAAGATGCTGATGCCGCGCACCGAAGTGCGCTCGTCCGGCGCCCAGAGCCACCTCGGCCACGTGTTCCGAGACGGCCCGAGGGATGCCGGAGGCCTGAGATACTGCATGAACTCGGCCGCTCTGCGCTTCGTACCCGTCGACGAGCTCGACGACCAGGGCTACGGGGCCTACCTCGCCCGCTTCGACACCGACAAGGACGCATCATGACCGACAACGGAACCATCAACGAGACCCCCGGCACCGAGACCGCCGTCCTCGCGGGGGGCTGCTTCTGGGGCATGGAAGATCTCATCCGCCGCCAGCCCGGCGTTCTCCAGACCCGCGTCGGCTATACCGGCGGCACGAACGACCACGCCACCTACCGCAACCACCCCGGTCACGCCGAAGCCGTCGAGATCGTCTTCGACCCCTCGAAGACGACGTATCGCGACATCCTGGCCTTCTTCTTCCAGATCCACGACCCGTCGACCCTGAACCGTCAGGGCAACGACATCGGCTCCAGCTACCGCTCCGCGATCTTCCCGCTCAGCCCCGGGCAGGAGCAGGTCGCCCGCGACACGATCGCCGACGTCGACGCGTCGGGGCTGTGGCCCGCGAAGGCCGTCACGACGATCGAGCCCGCGGGTCCGTTCTGGGAGGCCGAGCCCGAGCACCAGGACTACCTGATCCGGTACCCCAACGGCTACACGTGCCACTTCCCGCGCGCCGGGTGGGTGCTCCCGAAGAGGGATGCCGCCGCCCACGCGTGACAGACGGCCCCCGGATGCCGCAGCGCTCGTCGCTGCGGCATCCGGCGTTTCCGCGCACCGTGTCAAGGGTCTGCGAGGAACCGCGGCGATGACGAGACTGGGACGGATGATCTCCCCCACTCCCCCGCCGGCGACCGTCTCCATCGTGATCCCCGTCAAGGACGACAGCGCCGAACTCGCGCGCTGCCTGCGCGCACTGTCGCTGCAGACACGGCGACCCGACGAGGTCATCGTGGTCGACAACGGATCGACGGACGCCTCGGCGACGGTGGCCCGCGAAGCGGGCGCGCGCGTCGTGCGCTGCGATCGTGCGGGGATCCCCGCCGCGAGCTCCGCCGGCTACGACGCGGCCTCGGGCGATCTCATCCTGCGCCTCGACGCCGACTGCCTCCCGGCGGCGAGCTGGGTCCAGGTGATGACGGCCGCCTTCGCCGCACGACCGGACGTCGGCGTCTTCGCCGGCGGCGCGGTGTTCGTCGACGGCCCCCGGGCGCTCCGGTCTCCGCTGGCCGCCGCGTACCTCGGCGCGTATGCGCTCCTCCTCGCTCCCACCCTCGGCCACCTGCCCCTGTTCGGGTCGAACCTCGGTTTCCGACGGGATGCCTGGCACGACATCCGCTCTCTCGCCCATCGCGCTGACGCCGAGCTGCACGACGATCTCGACCTCGCCTTCCACTTCGGCGAGCGGCACCGCATCCGCTTCGTCGCAGACGCGGCGATGGGCATGTCGATGCGACCCTTCGCCAGTCGACGCGCCTTCGGTCGGCGGATCGTCCGCGGCGCCCGTACCGTGATCGTGCACTGGCCGCACGACTTCCCGCCGATCAGGTGGACGCGGCTCGCGCTGCGTCGGATCCTGCATCGGCTGGGTGTGCCGACCCCACGGCGGGCATCGTGAACGACGCCGTCATCGGTCCGGTCGCCGCGCCCGGTCTGCACGTCATGACGTTCAACGTGCGGCGGCGGATCACCGGCACGACCCGACCACGCGACCGGTGGAGCGCACGCCGACCGCTGCTGCGGCGACTTCTGCGCCGCGAGCAGCCGAGCGTGCTGGGCGTGCAGGAGGCGATGCCCGATCAGGCCGCCGCGATCGCCGAGGCGCTCGGCCCGGAGTACGCGTTCGTCGGCCGTGGTCGCGAGAGGGGCGGACGCGGCGAAGGGTGCCCGGTCTTCTTCGACGGCGAACGGCTCGAGCTCCTGGAGTGGGAGCAGGTCGCGCTCTCCGACGAACCGTCGCGGGCCGGGTCACGATCCTGGGGCAACCCGCTCCCCCGTCTGTACGTCGAAGCCGTCTTCCGCGATCGGGCGACGGGGATCGAGTTCGTCGCGATCAACACGCACCTCGATCCGTTCTCCGCGAAGTCCCGCGTACGAGCGGCGGAGGCCCTCCGGCGGCGGCTCGCGGGGAGCGAGCGGCCGTGCATCCTGACCGGAGATCTCAACGCTCGACCCGGGTCGCCGGCCGTACGGGAGCTGCTCGCCGAGGACCGACTGCAGGATGCCTGGACCGTCGCGCGCACGCGCCTCACGCCGGAATGGGGCACGAATCCCGGCTATCGTCCGCCGCGCGTCGGCGCATCCCGCATCGACTGGATCGCCGTCACGCCGGGCATCGACGTGGAGCGCGTCGCGATCGACGCGCGTCCGGTGGACGGCGCATGGCCGTCCGATCATTTGCCCGTCCACGCCGTCATCGTCCTCCCGCAGAGGGGCGCCGGCGCATGATCGAGGACTTCCTCCGCGCTCCGCGCGGCGCCGGAGAGCTGATCGCCGATGCCGTCCGCGTCATGGCCGTCGTGGGGGTGGGCATCGCGGCGATCTGGTGGAGCCCGACGGATGCCGGGATCCTCGCGCTCGCCCTCCCTGCGGTGATCGCGCCGCGCTTCCTCGCGGTGCGGCCGGGGTTCGACATCGCCTTCGGTGCGACGGTGCTGATCGCGGCATGGAGCAATGTTCTCGACCTGTACCGCACGGTTCCGGGATGGGACCTCGTGGTGCACTTCGCCTGCACCGGTCTCGTCGCGGCGATGACGCTCGTCGCCCTCGGGCGGTGGCGCATCGTGGCACCGGTCGGCGACCTCCCGCGCAGGGCGGGCCTCGTCCTGACTCCGATCATCGCGCTCGCGGCGAGCGCCGTGTGGGAGATGATCGAGTGGCTGGGCTTCGAGTTCGTCTCGGACGAGATCTTCGTGACCTACACCGACACGATCGGCGACATGGCGGCAGGCGGGCTGGGCGGCCTCGTCGCCGGATGCGTCCTCGCGTACGTCCGCGTCGAGCGGGAGCCCTCCGTGCGACCCGCGCCTCAGGCGTCGGCCACCGGCTGACGCAGGATCGTGCGGAGCTTCTCGGGGGCCGTGCGTCGCGCGTCGTTCAGGTAGATCTCGTGGTGGAGTCCGGTCATGCGCAGTCCGAGCCGCGGAATCACCTCGTCATGGAGTTCGGCCAGCACGGACGCTTCGTCGTCGTACGAACCGACGTGGAGGGTCTGCACGCAGCGTCCTTCAGCGAGCTCCTCCACCCGCAGGAGCTCGAGCGAGGGCGCCGCACCCTTGAGCGCGACGCGGCGGCGGACCTCCTCGATGTGCTCGGCCGTGATCCCGTCGGGCACGAGGTTCATCACCGTCCAGTTCCACGTCGTCTTGTCGCGCGCATCGGTGAAGCTCGCCATGTCGTCGGCCCACCACTGCGCCTCCAGCGGCATGACCGTGTAGTCGCGGCCGAGCTCCTTCTTGCTGAAGAACTTGAGCGCGTAGGCGGTGCCGAACAGCGTCGCGACGGCGTCGCGGTACTCCGGCGAGATGTTGGGGTCGCCGTGGCCGTCGATCATCAGGAAGCGCTGCGGCGCGACGTCGACGACGTCGAAACGCCCTCGCCGCGCCGTGTACGTCGCGATGTCGCGCTTCAGGTCGACCTTGGCCTCCACGAACGCAACGCTAGCGGGCCGCTCCGACAGCGCGTCAGCGGAAGTCGTCGGGCTCGACCTCGTCGAGGAAGTCGCGGAACTCGTCGATGCTCGCCGCGGCATCCTGATCGCCCTCGTCGTCGGTGACGTTGTCGGCCATGCCGGCGGCATCCATCACCGCGTCCGCGACCCAGATCGGCGCGCCCACCCGCGAGGCGAGGGCCACGGCGTCTGACGGACGCGCATCGACGACCTTCGGGCCGAGCTCGGTGGCGAGCGTGACCTCGGCGAAGAACGTGCCGTCCTCGATGCGGGCGACCTCGACCTGGGTCACATCGGCGCCGGAGGCCTCGAGCAGCCCGCGCATGAGGTCGTGCGCGAGCGGACGCGGCACCTCGGCGCCCTCGACGGCGACGAGTATCGACGAGGCCTCCTGGGCTCCGATCCAGATCGGCAGCAGACGGCCCTGGCCGGGCAGCTCGTCGATCGGCTTCAGCAGGACCACATGCTGTTGCGCGGCATCGAGCGCGACGGCGGCGACACGGACCTGGACCATGGGACTCCCTTCGAGGCGACGGGAACTGGCTTCCATCGTACGCACGCTTCCCCGCGGAGGGGTCGCGGCGAAGCGATCACGCGGTCGCGGGCGTCCACGACGACACGCGGTCCAGCTCGGCGAGCTCGTCGGCGGTCAGTTCGACGCGGGCGCCGTCGAGCAGATCGGCGACCTGACCCACCTGCGAGGCCGACGCGATCGGCGCCGCGACCGTCGGCTGCGCTCGGAGCCAGCCGAGCGCCGTCGCGGCGATCGAGACGCCGTGAGCGCGCCCGATCCCCTCGAGTGCGTCCACGATCTCGATGCCCTGCGTGGTGGCGTACTTCGCAGCGCCGCCCGCGCGTGGCGACGACTGGCCTGCGGCATCCGTCGACCGGTACTTGCCGGTGAGGAACCCGCTCGCGAGCGCGTAGTACGGGACCAGACCCATGCCGAACTCCTCGGCGACCGGGACGATGCTGTCCTCGACGGCGCCTCGGTGGACGAGGTTGTAGTGCGGCTGGATCGCGACCGGCCGTGGGACGCCGAGCTCGTCGGCGAGGCGGATCCACTCCCGGATGCGGTCGGCGGTGTAATTCGACACCGCTGTGTGGCGCACGATTCCGTCCGCCACGAGATCGCCGAACGCCTGCACCGTCTCGGCGAGCGGCACCGACGCGTCATCGAAGTGCGCGTAGTACAGATCGATCGTGTCGACTCCGAGTCGGGTGAGCGACGCCTCGGCGGCGGCGCGCACGTTCGGACCCGCCAGACCCTTGTAGTCGGGGTGCTGACTGACCTTCGTCGCCACGACGACGCCCTCGGGGCGGCGCGACGCGAGCCACTCGCCGATGATCGTCTCGCTCTCGCCGCCCGCGTTGCCCGGCACCCAGGCGCTGTACGCGTCGGCGGTGTCGATGAAATCGCCGCCGCCGGCGACGAACGCGTCGAGGATCTCGAAGGATGCATCGCGGTCGGCCGTCCAGCCGAACACGTTGCCGCCGAGGGAGAGGGGGAGGATGTCGAGGGAGCTCGTGCCGATTCGCGTCATGCTTCACCACAACACGCGGCCGATGCCGGAATTCCCGGCGCCTGCCGTACGACGCGCGTGTCAGCCGACGGCGCGGGCGAGGTCTTCGAGCTCGGCGCCGGTGAGCCTGCGGGTGGTCCACTCCTCCATCGGCACGGCGCCGAGCGAGCGGTAGAAGGCGATGGACGGCTCGTTCCAGTCCAGCACCGTCCACTCCAGGCGCGAATAGTCCCGCTCGACGCACACGGCGGCCAGCGAGGCGATGAGCGCAGTGCCATAGCCGCGGCCGCGCTGGTCGTCCTGGACGAAGAGGTCTTCGAGCCAGATGCCGTGCCGGCCCGTCCACGTGGAGTACGTCAGGAACCAGATCGCGATGCCGACGATCGCGCCGCCGCGCACGACGACATGCGCGAACGCCTTCGGCTCGGCGCCGAAGAAGGTCTCGGCGATCGCCTCGACGGTGTTCTCCACGGCGTCGGGTTCGCGCTCGTAGACGGCGAGGCCGCGGATCGCGTCGAGGAGTCCAGCTTCGTCGCCGGGCTGCGCCGCCCGCAGGACGGCGCCGTCGGCGAGCGTCCGCGGAGTCACGTGGCGGTCCGTTCGCGGTGGCGGACGACGAGCGCGACGACCACGCGCCACCCGACGAGGAACGCCAGCAGCACACCGCTCGCGACGATCACGAACGCGAACGCGGTGCTCTGACCCGACAGGGCGCGCAGCAGCATCCCGCCGACGATCGTGACCATCCAGATGCCGAATCCCGTGCTCACGGCGGAGACCGGCACGCGGCCGAGCAGACTCACGATCCAGGCGAGGGAGAGCGCCGTCACGAACGGCCAGATGGTCTGCAGCAGGCCGAGCACTCCGGACTCACCGTGGCTCGCGCGGCCGATCACCGCGAACACCACGACCAGCGCGGCATCGAGCGCGTAGGCGCCGAGGACGCCGGATCGACCGACACGGGAGACGGATGCCATCCGTCCAGCCTAGGCACCGCGGGGAAGGCTCCTCGACACGCTCCGAGCAGCGGCGCGGGTCACACGATCGCCTGGGCGATCGGGACGTCGCCGGAGTTGAAGGCGATCGTCCGTCGGATCGTCGCGGGCTCGGCGAGGGTCGCGGCGACCACGGCCGCGACGTCCGCCCGCGACACCGACTCCGATTCGGCGGCATGCGTGTCGATGAGACCCGTCGGCGCATCGAGCGTGAGCGTGCTCGGGGCGAGGATCGTCCAGTCGAGTCCGCTGGCACGCAGATGCTCGTCGGCGGCGGCCTTGGCCTCCGCGTACGCGAAGAACGCGTTCTCCGGAGGCACGCCGTGGTTGGTGCTCGCGCCGAAGTACGACACCATCACGTACCTGCGCACATCGGCCTGAACGGCGGCGTCGATCGAGCGGATCGCGGCATCGCGGTCGACCGAGTACGTGCGCTCGGGGCTCCCGCCGCCGGCACCGGCGGTCCACACGACCGCGTCGTTCGCGCTCACCAGGTTCGCGAGCTGGTCGGTGTCGAACTGCTCGACGTCGGCGACGAGCGGCACGGCACCGGTTGCGGCGACCTCGTCTTCGTGTGCCGAATTGCGGATCACCGAGGTCACGTGGTCGCCGCGGGCGACGAGCAGAGGGGCGAGGAGCAGGGCCACTTTGCCGTGTCCTCCGATGAGCAGAATCCTGGCCATGGAGCATCCTTCCGTCCCTCCCGAGCCTACGGGGATGACGCAGGGACGGGGCGGCGCGGCGTGATCCGATCGCGAGCGGGACTAGCCTGTGCGCATGCCCGCTGCCCCGAGTCGTCGCGCCCGCCTGTCGCGCAAGCGACGGCGTCGGGTCGCGGCATCAGGAAGCGATCTCACCGACGCGCAGTGGTTCGCGATCCTCGACGCGTGGGCGCGCTGCGCGTACTGCGGCGGCGAAGGACTCGCCCTCCAGCGCGACTGCGTCCTGCCGATCTCGCGCGGCGGTCGCTACACGATCGACAACGTCGTGCCGGCCTGCCGCTCGTGCAACGCCAGCAAGAGCAACGACGAGGTCACGTCGTGGATGCGGCGGCGCCGGCTCGACGAGCCCGCGTTCCTGCTTCGGCACGTCGAAGTGCTCCGGATGCTCCGCACCGCCGCGGCCGAAGCCGAGACGGCCGTCGAGCCCGAGTGACCGGGCACACCGGCATCCATTCACTGGAATACATCGACATCTGCGGCGGTTGACGACGACGTGAAGAGCTTCGGAACCCTCTCGTTCGGACACTACGGACCCCTCGGCGGGGGCCGCTCGCTCAGCGCGGGTGACTCGCTGCTGCAGGCCATCGACCTCGCGCAGGGTATGGACGATCTCGGGGTGAACGGCGTGTACTTCCGCGTGCACCACTTCGCGCGTCAGCAGGCGTCGCCGATGCCGCTCCTGGCCGCCATCGCGGCCAAGACCGAGCACATCGAGATGGGCACCGGCGTCATCGACATGCGCTACGAGAACCCGCTCCACCTCGCGGAGGAGGCGGCCGCCGTCGACCTCATCTCCGACGGACGTCTGGCCCTCGGCGTGAGCCGGGGGTCACCCGAGACGGTCGTGCGCGGCTACGAGGCGTTCGGCTACACCGGATCGGACGACCCGCGCGGCGCCGACATCGCTCGCGAGCACTTCTCCCTCTTCCTGCGCGCGATCGAGGGCGAGGGCCTGGCCGAGCGCGATGCCACGAGCCCGTTCGGCGGAGGAACCGGGATGCAGCGCATCGAACCGCACTCCCCCGGCCTGCGCTCGCGCATCTGGTGGGGCGCCGGCAACCGCGACTCGGCCGAGTGGGCGGGTCGTGTGGGCGTGAACCTCATGTCGTCGACGCTGCTGACCGAGGACCGCGGGCTTCCGTTCGACGAACTGCAGGCCCAGCAGATCGACGCGTTCCGCACCGCGTGGCGCGAGGCCGGGCACGCCGGCGAGCCGCGCGCATCGGTCAGCAGGTCGGTGTTCCCGCTCGTGACCGCAGAGGACCACCTGTACTTCGGCGGCCGCCAGGACAGCGACGGCGTGGGCTACATCGACGGCATGCGCTCGACGTTCGGCAAGACGTACGCCGCAGAGCCCGACGTGCTCGTGGAGCAGCTGCGGGATGACGCCGCCGTCCGCACCGCCGACACGCTCATGCTGACGATTCCGTCGCAGCTCGGGGTCGAGTTCAACCTGCGGATCGTCGAGCAGTTCGCGCAGCACGTCGCCCCCGCCCTGGGCTGGGAGAGCACCCGGGTGCAGGCCGCCCGCGCGTAAGCGCGATCAGCGCAGGAAGACCGCCGGGTCGAACTCGTCGATCGGGATGACGCGCACGCGCGGGAGCGGGGCGTCGAAGACCCCCGCGTCGTACTCGAGGTCGAAGAGCTGAACGCCCTGAAGCCCCGTGAAGCCGGCATTGCGGAACTCGGCGAAGGCGAGCACCCCCACCCGCCGCTCCCCGTCGACGAGCGCCTCGACGTCGTCGAGGAAGTCGCCGTCGTGGCTGACGAGCACGACGTCGTCGGCGCGCTGAGCGAGCGCCTGGAGCGTCCGCTGGATCGCGATGTCGACGACCTTCTCCTCGACCGATCCCGACAGGGGGACGACCTGGTAGTCCATCGCCTTGAGCGCCTGCACGAACGACATCGGGATGCCGCTCGTGGCGTTCAGGAAGAACAGCCCCCGCGCCGGCTGACGCCACGTGCGCCCGGCGAAGTGCAGGAGTCGATCCCACCGCGGACGTTCGTCCGGCTGAGGACGGCGCCCGAGGATCGAGCTTCCGAGAGTCGCGTCGATGTTCTCGCCATCGACGAGAACCCAGGTCGTGCGTGCGTCACCCTCGGCCACAGTGCTCCTTTGTCCGTCTGCCCCGATCCTATGCGTCCCGCCACGCGATGATTCTGTGAATACAGGTAATGGTGTAGTATGGTAACGATATGACGCCGACACTGCTCGATCGCCTGCTGCTGATCAGCGAGCTCTTCCAGCGCGATCTCGAGCGCGCCTTCACCGGCACGTCACTGTCGACGGCGCGGATGCACGTGCTCTGGGTGCTCCAGCACGAGGGCCCGGTGACCCAGCAGACCCTGGCGGAGCGCCTGGAGGTCACGCCGCGCAACATCAGCGCCCTCGTCGATGCGCTGGAGGAGACCGGCTACGTTCGACGCGGCCCGCACCCCACGGATCGCCGCGCGCACCTCGTCGCCCTCACGGGCGAGGGAGTCACGCTCATGGAGCGCACATCGCACGAGCATGCCGAGCTCAGCGCCACGCTGTTCGAGGCCGTCGAGCCACGTGATCGCGAAGCGCTCGAACGCGGACTCGACGCCGTAGCCGCACGATTCGCCGAGCTCCTCGCCGCCGCGATGGCCGCGGATCCCTCCGGGGAGTCCACGCCATGACGATCGACACCCGCCTGAGTCCCCTGCGCACGCGTGCGGCGAAGGCATGGCGGGTGCTCGTGCGGCTCTTGGTCATCGAGCTGCGCATCTACGCGAGCATCGGCCGCGCGATCGCTCGGCGCCCGGCGATCCCGCCCGGCGCGGAGGGCTTCCGCTACGACAAGCCGGTCTTCACCATCCTGATGATCTTCATCGTGCTGTCGGCCATCGAGATCCCGATCATCGACCTCATCGTGCACCCGTGGCCCGCGGCGCGCATCGGGTTCCTCGTGCTCGGCATCTGGGGACTCACCTGGATGATCGGCCTCCTCTGCGCCCACCTGCTGCGCCCGCACACCGTCGGGCCCGACGGCGTACGGGTCCGTGAGGGTCTCGAGCTCGACATCCCCCTGTCGTGGGACGACATCTACGCGGTGGCTCGCCGTCGCACGGTCGACGAGCCGAAGCAGCCCCGCGTGACGACGGATGCCGAGGGGAGAGGCATCCTGTCGGTGCGCATGCAGGACGAGACCAACGTCGAGATCACGCTCGAGCGACCCACGCGCGTGCGTCTGCCCGGGTGGGCACCCAAAGGCGGTGAGCATGATGTGCAGTGCGTCCGGATGTGGGTGGACGACGTCGACGCCTTCTTGGGCGCCGTGCGCCGACACATCCCCTGACGACACCTTCCGGGGGGCCGGAAGAAACTCTCGGCTCTATGGTCTGACCACAAGCGCGAAGCCGTGAATAATGGGCGTATGACCACCGTCGCCTACAGTGCCATCTCGAGCTACTCCCGCGTGGAGATCCTGCACCTGCTGCAGGACCGCCCGCAGCGCACGATCGCCGAGCTGTGCGAGGCGACCGGGCTTCACGCCAACACGATCCGAGAGCATCTCCAGCGCCTGATCGACGGCGGCTACGTCGTGCCGCAGACCGAGCGGCGCACCACCCGCGGACGCCCGCGCGTGCTCTACAGCGCCGCGGGAACGGGGGCCGGATCGAGTCCCGTCGCACGCCGCAAGGTGGCCGAGGCAGCCCGACGCGGCGACCTGATGCGCCGCGTCCTGCGCGTGGGCAACGGCGGACCGCTCGCCCCCGACGCCGTGCACCAGCTCGACGCCCTCGTCGAGGATCTCAGCGCTGCGGGCTTCGACCCGCTCGTGGACGAGGACGAGCTGACCGTCGACCTCACGCCGTGCACCCACGCCGCCGCAGACGACGAGGGCCGCCGCAGCATGCGCTGCGCCGTGCACCTGAACCTCATGCAGAGCGTGCTCGCCGAGGCAGGCGGCCCGCTCGCCGTCGACGGCATGCGACCGTCGTGCGATCCCACGCAGTGCGTGGTGCAGCTCATCGCGCGTCGCTGAGCGCCTGCGCGCCGACCGGCGCCTCGACGGCGACCCGGTCCGCACGCGAGTAGACGTTCATCGACGCTCCGCGGAGGAACCCGACGAGGGTGATCCCGGATGCCTCTGCCAGCTCGGCGGCGAGCGACGACGATGCCGAAACCGCGGCGAGCACCGGGATGCCGGCCATCGCCGCCTTCTGCACGAGCTCGAAACCCGCGCGACTGGACACCAGGAGGACGGTTCCGCGCAGCGGCAGCCGGTCGGCGAGCAGCGCCCACCCGATGACCTTGTCCACCGCGTTGTGGCGGCCGACATCCTCCCGCACGACGAGCATCTCCCCCGTCGCCGCGTCGAAGAGGGCGGCGGCGTGGATCCCGCCCGTCTTGTCGAACACCGCCTGGTGCGCGCGCAGGGCAGCGGGGAAGCCGGACAGCGCGGTGGCGGTCACCGTCACGGCATCCGTCGCGACGTCGTACGACGAGACCGTCTCCACGGCGTCGATCGACGCCTTGCCGCACACGCCGCACGAGCTGGTCGTATAGAAGGAGCGGGCCGCGTCGGGCGACAGCGGTGGAACGTGAGGCGCGAGGGTGAGATCGAGCACGTTGTAGGTGTTCGAGGCGCCGCCGGTGCCGGGACCCCCGCAGTGGATCGCGGAGCGGAAGTCCTCGCCGCGCGCGATTATGCCCTCGGAGACGAGGAACCCGGCGGCGAGCTCGACGTCGTGGCCGGGCGTGCGCATCGTCACGGCGAGCGCGGTCCCTCCCACACGGATCTCGAGCGGCTCCTCCACCGCCAGCACGTCGACGCGCCGCGATGCTTCCGCGCCGAGGGTGATCCTCACCACGGGCCTGCGCGTCGTTATCCGCCCCATGGCGCCATGCTAAACCCGGCGCGCGGCCGAGGCTCAGCCTCCGATGGCGTTCATCCCGCGGGCCGGCTGGAGGAATGACGGGTCGTCGATCGCATGCCCGGGCAGCTTTCCGAAGACGCAGGAGCGCAGCATCCGCTCGACTCCCGCGTCGCCCGCATCGGACCGCAGGATCGGCAGCAGGTCGTATTCGGTGGTGGAGAAGAGGCAGTTGCGCAGCTGGCCGTCCGCCGTCAGGCGCATCCGGTCGCAGTTGCCGCAGAAGGGCGCCGTGACCGACGCGATGACGCCGACCGTCGCCGGTCCCCCGTCGAGCACGAACCGCTCGGCCGGCGCTCCCCCGCGGCCCGGCAGCGCCGTGACGTCCCAGCGCTGCGACAGCGTCTCGAGGATCTCCTCACGCGTCACCATGTGCGCGCGGCTCCAGGTGTGCCCCGCATCCAGCGGCATCTGCTCGATGAACCGCAGCTCCGCCCCGACCTCGATCGCGAACTCGACGAGGTCGACGAGCTCGTCGTCGTTCACGCCGCGCATCGCGACCGCGTTGAGCTTGAGAGGGCGCAGGCCGGATGCCGCGGCCGCCGCGATGCCCTCGAGCACGTCGCCCAGCCGGTCGCGACGTGTGAGCTCGCGGAACCGATAGCGGTCGAGGGTGTCGATCGAGATGTTCAGACGGTTCAGGCCCGCGGCGATGAGGTCGGGCAGGTACTCCCCGAGTCGGATGCCGTTGGTCGTCATCGCGAGCTGCACCGGATCGTCGGGGCTCTTGACCTCGGACAGGCGCCGCACGACGTCGACGATGTCGGCGCGCAGCAGAGGCTCGCCGCCCGTGAGGCGGAACGTCGTGATCCCGGCAGCCGCGGCGACGCGGGCGACGCGCACGATCTCGTCGGTGCTGAGGATGCTCGTGCGGGCCAGCCACTCATTGCCCTGCTCGGGCATGCAGTAGGTGCAGCGCAGCGAGCAGCGGTCCGTGAGGGAGATGCGCAGATCCCGGTGCACGCGGCCGTGGGTGTCGACGAGAGGGCCGGATGCCGGCATCCCTTCCGTCGCGCGTGCGTGCGCGGGGCGACGCGGCGCGAGCGTGACGGGGACGGCGACCATCCTCCGAGGCTACCCGCCGCACCACGGCGAAAGGCCGTCGCCACGAGCAGAGGGGGTTTTGCACGGCCCGACTCCCTATCGTCGCGCCGGGCCTGCTTGTACCGTGACCTTCAGACAGTTGGAAGGAGTCACGCGTGGAATTCCTCGACCCGCTGCTGCTCGCGCGGTGGCAATTCGGATTGACGACGCTGTACCACTTCCTGTTCGTCCCCCTCACCCTCGGGATGGCGCTCACCGTCGCCATCTTCCAGTCGGCGTGGGTGCGCACCGGCAACCTGAAGTGGCTCCACCTGACCCGCTTCTTCGGCAAGATCTTCCTGATCAACTTCGCCATGGGCGTCGTGACGGGCATCGTGCAGGAGTTCCAGTTCGGCATGAACTGGTCGTCCTACTCGCGCTTCGTGGGTGACGTGTTCGGCGCCCCCCTCGCGTTCGAGGGCCTCATGGCCTTCTTCTTCGAGGCGACGTTCATCGGCCTGTGGATCTTCGGGTGGGACAAGCTCCCCAAGGGTCTTCACCTCGCCAGCATCTGGATCGCGACGGCGGGGGCCTGGTTCTCGGCGTACTTCATCCTCGCGGCGAACGCCTTCATGCAGAACCCGGTCGGCTACCAGATGGCGCAGGACGGCGGTCGCGCCGAGATGAACGACTTCCTCGCCGTGCTCACCAATCCCGTCGCCCTCGCAGCCCTTCCGCACACGCTCTTCGCTGCGTTCATGATGACCGCCGGGGTCATCATCTCGATCGCCGCCTGGCATCTGCTGCGCAAGCAGAACGTCGAGATGATGCGCACGGCGCTCAAGTACGGCCTCTGGGGCATGATCGTCGCGTTCGCCGGCGTCGCCCTCTCCGGCGACCAGCTGAGCCTCGTGATGGTGCAGACGCAGCCCATGAAGATGGCGGCCGCCGAGGCCATGTTCGACAGCGCGTGCGGGGCGGATGCGTCGTTCTCGATCTTCACGCTCGGCACGCCCGACGGCACGAGCGAACTGTTCTCCATCCGAGTTCCGTACCTCCTCGCGTTCCTGTCGACGCACTCGCTGGACGGCTGCGTCGAGGGCATCAACGACCTGAACATGCTCTACACGACGGAGATGTTCCCGCAGTTCGCCGATCAGGTCGACGGCAACTTCGCCCCGACCCTCTGGATCACCTACTGGGCGTTCCGCTGGATGATCGGCCTCGGCGGCGTCGCCGCTCTGACCGCCGTGGTGGGCCTTTGGCTCACCCGCAAGAAGGCCAAGCGCGACGTCCCGGCGTGGGCCTGGAAGCTCGCGATCTGGGCCTGGCCCGCGTCGCTCGTGGCGATCCTGGTCGGCTGGGTCTTCACGGAGATGGGCCGCCAGCCCTGGATCGTCTTCGGTCTCATGCTCACCGAGGACGGCGTCTCGCCGAACGTCCCAGGCTGGAACGTGCTCATCTCCCTGGTCGCCTTCACCGCGATCTACGCGATCCTCGCGGTCGTCGAGGTCGGGCTGATCCTGAAGACGGCCCATGCAGGCCCGGAGCCGCTCCCCGAGCCCGGCTCGGAGCCGCAGCACACCCCGGTCGAAGACACCCCGACGACGGTCTACTAAGGAGACGCCGATCATGGATCTCGCCTACCTCTGGTTCTTCATCGTCGGAGTGCTCTTCGTCGGATACTTCGTGCTCGACGGCTTCGACTTCGGCGTCGGGATGTCGCTTCCGTTCCTCGGCAAGGACGACATCGGCCGCCGCCAGATCATCAACACGATCGGCCCGGTCTGGGATCTCAACGAGACCTGGGTCATCGTGGCCGGCGCCTGCCTCTTCGCCGCCTTCCCGGAGTGGTACGCCACGCTGTTCAGCGGCTTCTACCTCGCCCTCCTGCTGATCCTGCTCGCCCTCATCCTGCGCGGCGTCTCGTTCGAATACCGTCACCAGCGCGACAGCCTCAAGTGGAAGAAGGGCTTCGACACGATGATCGTCATCGGGTCGGCCGTGCCCGCCCTCCTGTGGGGCGTCGCGGTGGGCAACATCGTGCAGGGCGTGCCGATCGACGCCGACAAGAACTTCACCGGCTCGCTGCTCACTCTGCTCAACCCTTACGGGCTGTGGGTGGGCGTCACGACCCTCCTGCTGTTCTTCCTGCACGGCGTGTACTTCATCGCCCTGAAGACCGACGGGCAGGTGAAGACGGATGCCGAGGCGCTCGCCCGTCGCCTCGCACTGCCGACCGTGATCTTCGCCGCCGGCTGCGTCATCTGGACGGTCGTCATCGCGATGGAGCGCGAGGCGCCGCTGCTGTGGCTGACGATCGCCTGCGGTGTGATCGCCGCCTTCGCGCTGCTCGGCTCGGTGGCCGCCAACTGGGTCAAGCGCGACGGCTGGTCGTTCTTCGCCGGAGCGATCACGATCGTGTTCGCCGTGCTGACTCTGTGGACCGCGCTGTTCCCCTACGTGATGCCGTCGACGACCGATCCGGCCTACAGCCTGACGATCGAGAACGCGTCGAGCACCGACTACACGCTCACGATCATGACGTGGGCCGCGGTGATCTTCCTCCCGCTCGTGCTGCTCTACCAGGGGTGGACGTACTGGATCTTCCGCAAGCGCGTCTCGCGCACGCGGATCGAGCGTGCGGCGGCCGTCGCCTCGCACTGAGCATCGTCACCACGGCGAAGGGGCCGGGCCGCGTGCCCGGCCCCTTCGCCGTCGATGAGGCAGGATCGAATCATGTCGAACGACACCGTCGAGGCCCCGCGCACGCGGAGCAGACCGGTGGATCCGCGACTCGTGCGCTACGCGAGCGCCTCCCGGGGGTTCTTCGTCGCGATCGCGGTGATCGGCGCCGCGCAGACCCTCGTGATCATCGCGTTCGCCTGGCTGCTGACACGGGCGATCGTCGATGCGATCGACGGGGTGCCGTGGGCCGACCTCGCGGTCACGCTGGGCTGGCTGGCCGGTGCGGTCGCCGCTCGCGCGGTGCTGCTGTGGCTGCGCGAGATCGTGGCGGCGCGCGCGGCCGCGCGGGTCGAGGCGCAGCTGCGCGCACACCTGGTCGAGGCGGTCGGCACGCTCGGTCCCGGATGGCTCGCGAGCCGCAACACGGCTCAGCTGGCGGTGACCGCCGGGCGCGGGCTCGACGCGCTGGACGCGTACTTCGGTCGCTACCTCCCGCAGCTCGTGCAGACCGTCATCGCGACCCCCGTCATCCTCGCCGTGATGTGGTGGCAGGACTGGATCTCCGGCCTGACGGTGCTGCTCACGCTCCCCCTCATCCCGATCTTCATGATCCTCATCGGCCTCGCCACGCGCGCCGTGCAGCAGAAGCAGTGGCAGACGCTGCAGCAGCTCGCCGCGCGGTTCTCCGACACCGTGCAGGGCCTGTCGACGCTGAAGGTCTTCGGCCGCCAGCATCGCGCCGTGGACTCCATCGAGAAGGTCACCGACACGTACCGTCGCGAGACGATCAAGGTGCTGCGCGTGTCGTTCCTCTCCGGGTTCGCTCTGGAGTTCCTGGCATCGATCGCCGTCGCGATCGTCGCCGTCTCGATCGGATTCCGGCTCCTCGACGGCTCGATCGCCCTCTTCGTGGGACTGTTCGTGCTGCTCCTGGCCCCCGAGGCCTATCTGCCGCTGCGCCAGGTCGGTGTGCAGTTCCATGCCGCCGCCGAAGGTGTCGCCGCGACCGACGATGTGTTCGCCGTGCTGGATGCCGCGCGGGCGGCCTCCCCGGCGCCCGCGACGGGCGGTGTCCCTGAGCTCGTCGAAGGGCGACCGGCACTCCGCACCGCCTCGTCGGCAGGCGCCGCGACCGGCATCCTGGAGCTGACGGGCGCGCGCGTCCGCCGCGGCGAGCGCCTGCTCGCGCCGGTCGACCTCCGCGCGGCGCCCGGAACCGTCACGCTCATCGAGGGCCCGAGCGGATCCGGCAAGACCAGCATTCTGGCCGCCCTCCGCGGCGCAGCCGAGTTCGAGGGCACCGCCCACCTCGACGGCGCGGATGTGCGGTCGCTCCCGCCGTCGCACTGGCTCGCGTGGGCGGGTCAGCAGCCGGGCCTCGTGGCGGGCTCGATCCGGGGCAACGTGGCGCTCGGCGATCCGGCGCCGGAGGGCCGTCTCGTCACGCGGGCGCTCGAGCTCGCCGGAGCGGGGATGCTCGATCCCGAGCGGGTGCTCGGCGCGCAGGGAGCGGGGCTGTCCGGCGGTCAGGCGCAGCGTGTCGCCGTCGCCCGCGCGTTCCACCGCCACCTCGCCGGCAGAGCGCCCGTCATCGCGCTCGACGAGCCGAGTGCGGCGCTGGACGCCGACACCGAGGAGCGCCTGTGGTCGTCGGTGCGCTCGCTCGCCGACGACGGTGCCACGGTGCTCCTGGTCTCGCACCGCGCCAGCGCGCGCCGGATCGCCGACACCGTGGTCGCCCTCGCGGCGGTGGAGGTCGACGCATGACCCTCCGACAGTCGCCGGAAGCACAGGAGACCCGCTCCGAGGTCCGCGCGGTCCTGCGGGGCGCGATGCCCCCGCTGAAGCGGTTCTGGCCGGGCGCGGCATCCGCCTTCCTCTCCGAGGGGTCGGCCGTCGCGCTCCTCGCCGTCAGTGCGTGGCTCATCGTGCGCGCGAGCGAGCAGCCGGCCGTGCTCTACATCACAGCCGCCGTCGTCGGCGTGCGCCTGTTCGCCCTGACGCGCGCGGTGTTCCGCTACACCGACCGGCTGTCGAGTCACGACGCCGCCCTCCGGCAGCTCGCGACGACGCGCACCTCGCTCGTCCGACGGATGATCCCGCTCGCTCCCGACGGGCTCACCCGCACGCGCCGCGGCTCCGTGCTGGGCGCGCTCGTCGACGACGTCGACGAGCTCCAGAACCTGCCGCTGCGCGTCGTCCAGCCCCTCGTCGGCTCCGCGGCCGTCGCGCTCGGAGCCGTCGTGCTGGTCGCCGTCGTCCATCCCCCTGCCGCGCTGACGCTCCTGGTGTGCCTGGCGGTCGCCGGCGTCGTCGCGACGCTGTGGGGCTGGGCGTCGGGCGCGCGCGCCGAACGGTCGATCGCACCGCTGCGCGCACGGCTCGCCGATGCCCTGCTCGACCACTTCGGCAGTCTCGACGTGCTCGTGGCGTACGGGGCGGAAGAGGCCAGTCGCGCGCGCATCCGGGCGGCGGATGCCGACCTCCGGCGTGCGCTCGTGCGCCGCGCCGGCGCGCAGGCGGGGACGGCGGCGGTGGTGTCGCTCCTCGCCGGCGCGGCATCGATCGCGGCGCTGTCGGTCGCGGCGCCGGCCGCGGCATCCGGCTCGCTCGGCGGACCGGAGCTCGCGATCGTCGTGCTCGTGCCGATGGCGGTGTTCGAAGTGTTCGCCTCCGTGCCGCTCGCCGCAGCATCGTGGCGCCAGGTGCGGGCGGCGGCCGAGCGGATCGCGGGGGCGGTGCCGGTGGGCCTTCCCCACGGGCTCGTCCGCGAGACGGTCGCGCCGACCGGCCACGCGCCGGAGCTCGGAGAAGGGCTGTCGCTGCGCGGAGTGAGCGCCCACTGGCCGGGGGCGGACTCCCCCTCCCTCCTCGATGTCGACCTCGACGTGCGACCCGGCGAGCGCGTGCTCGTCGTCGGCTCGTCGGGGGCGGGCAAGACGACGCTCGCGCACACCCTCGTGCGCTTCCTCGATTCGCGGGGCGGCTACACGATCGGCGGCGAGTCCGTCGCCGGCCTGGCGGGCGACGACGTGCGCCGCACCGTCGGTCTGTGCGAACAGCATCCGATGCTGTTCGACGAGGACGTGCGCCAGAACCTGCTGTTCGCGAAGGACACGGCGACGGATGCCGAGCTCGAGGCGGCGCTCGATCGCGTCGGTCTCGGCCCGTGGCTGCGCGAACGGGGCGGCTTGTCGGCGCGGGTGGGTGAGCGCGGCGCCCTCGTGTCGGGCGGACAGGCCCAGCGCATCTCGCTCGCGCGGGCGCTGCTGCACGGCTTCCCCGTGCTCGTGCTCGACGAGCCGACGGCCGGCGTCGACCCCGACGCCTCCGATGCCCTCCTCACCGACCTGCTCTCGGCCGTCGGCCCCGATCAGGCGGTCGTGCTGATCTCGCACGTCACGGTGCCGGGCGCGCTCGTGGATCGCGTCGTGCGCCTCCACGACGGACGGGTCGTGGCGTGAGCGTCGTCGTGCGGCCCGCCGACCGCAGCGATGCCCGCGACATCGCGCGGATCCGCGTCGAGACCTGGCGCGCGGCCTACGCAGGACTCATCTCCGACGACGTCCTCGCCTCCCTCGACGCGGAGCGTGAAGGAGGGAGACGCGAGGAGCTCTGGGAGCAGTTCCACTCGGATCCGCGGACCGCCGAGCTCATCGCCCACGTCGACGGCGAGCTCGCCGGATGGGCCGCCCTCGGACCGTCGCGGGACGAGGATCTCGCCTCCGACGGCCAGGTCTTCGCGATCTACGCGCTGCCGAGGTTCTGGGGCGACGGCGTCGGACACGCGCTCCTGGAGGCCGGCGAGGAGTTCCTGCGCCGCGCGGGGTTCGCCCGGGCGCACCTGTGGGTGCTCGAGGGCAACGATCGCGCGGCGACGTTCTACGAGCGCCACGGGTGGACCGAAGACGGCGCCACCCTTCTCGACGACAGCCTCGTGCGCGGCCACGCGCCGCTCGCCGAGCGGCGACGCGTCAAGCTGCTGGGGCCTTCTCCGACGTGAGGTCGGCGGCATCCGTCGCCGCGTCGACTTCCGCTTCCGCTGCGGCCGTGATGCGGTTCGCCATGCCGCGGAAGATGAAGCCGTGGAAGGGCAGCACCGCGAGCCAGTACAACCGGCCCGACAGACCGCTCGGGAAGAACACGGCGCGCTGCTCGTAGCGCGATCCCGTGCCGTCGGGGGTGATCCGCATCTCGAGCCACGCGGCTCCCGGCACCCGCATCTCAGCTCGGAGCCGCAGGAGCTCGCCCGGCTCGACGGCCTCCACGCGCCAGAAGTCGAGCGCGTCGCCCACCGTGAGCCGCGCGCGGCTGCGGCGTCCGCGGGCCAGACCGATGCCGCCGACGAGGCGATCCATCCACCCTCGCACCGCCCACAGGAGCGGTGAGGAGTACCAGCCGTTCTCGCCTCCGATGCCCTCCACGACCCGCCAGAGTGCCGCAGGCGGAGCATCCGTCGTCGCGGTCCGCTCGTCGGTGAACACCGTGCGTCCGGCCCAGTCCGGGTCGTTGGGGAGGGGATCGCTCGGGGCGCCGAGGATGTCGGAGTCGCGCCAGCTCGTCTCGACGGCGTCGCTGCGTTCACGGCCGAGGGCGAGCGAGACGGCCCGCCGGTACGACGTGAGTCCGTCGGCGGGCGGCGGGATGAGGCCGTCGATGTCGTGGTCCTTGACGACGCACTCGTGCTGCAGCGATTCGACGAGCGGGCGTGCGATCGATCGCGGCACCGGGGTGACGAGATTGACCCAGTGCGACGCGAGACCCGGGGTGAGCACGGGCAGCGCGGCGATCGCACGCTGCGGGAGGCCCGCCACCACCGCATAGGCGTTCATCATCTGCCCGTAGCGCAGCACGTCGGGTCCGCCGATGTCGACGGTGCGGTTCACGTCGCCGTCCACGCGGGCCGCCCCGAGCAGGTAGTGCATGACGTCGCGCACCGCGATCGGCTGGATGTGGTTGCGCACCCACTTCGGCGCCGGCATGTACGGCAGCACGTCCGTGAGGTGTCGCACCATCTCGAACGACGCCGACCCCGACCCGATGACCACTCCCGCCTGGAGCACGAGCGTGGGAACGCCGCTCGCGAGCAGGATCTCCCCCACCTCGACGCGCGAACGCAGGTGCGGAGACAGGTCGACGCCCTCGGGGTGCAGCCCGCCGAGGTACACGATGCGGCCGACGGATGCCGCGGCTGCGGCGGCCGCGACGTTCTCGGCGACGCGGCGATCGGTGTCTTCGAAGGACTTGCCCGCGCCCATCGAGTGGATGAGGTGGTAGAGCACGTCGACGTCGGCGGCGGCCTCGGCCATCGCGTCGGGGTCGGTCGCGTCACCCTCGACGACCTCGACTTCGCTGCCCCACGTGAACGCGCCCACCCGGACGGCGCTGCGGGCGAGGACGCGCACGCGGTATCCCGCCGACAGCAGGCGCGGCACCAGGCGCCCGCCGATGTACCCCGTCGCCCCCAGGACGAGCGCACGCGGCGCGGATCCGTCGGGCCGAGGGATGGCCCGGAGGCTCTCCTCTCGACCGGTGGGCGCGCCCAGGTCGTGGGAGCCGGCGTCGTCGGGAGTCGAGGTCATCTTCGAAGAATACGACGCGCCGACAGCCCTCAGGGCCGGGTTGACAGGCGCATTCCAAACGCACCGGGATCGTCCGGTGACAGCGGAGCGAACCCCACGCGCGGGTAGAAGGCGAGCGCTCCCGCGTTCTCGACCGAGGCGGTGAGATGCACACCCTCCACCCCGCGCTCCCGCAGGGCCTCGACGAGGGCGTCGATGAGCCGTCGCCCCCAGCCCTGTCCCTGCAGCTCGGGCAGCAGATCGATGTGCAGGTGCGCCGGGTACTCGTCGGCGAAGGGCATCGGCTCGGCGCCGCGCTCGTAGGCGTAGCGCAGGATGGCGTCCCTGTCGTCGTCGCTCTCCGGCCGTGGCCGCCGGGCGGCGATGGAGGGCCACCACTCGTCGCGGAACCACTGCTCGAAGGCCCGCGTGTCGGGGGCGCACACGACGTATCCCGCCACACGGCCGTCGTCGGTCTCGACGACGAAGGCGAGGTCGGGATGCCGCGCCGCGTACGGCAGCGCGAAGATCTCGGCCCAGATCGCGTCATCCGTCAGCATGCCGGTCGCGTCGGCGCCGAAGTCGGCGGTGCGGAGGCAGATCTCGGTGAGGGCGGGCTCGTCACCGGGGGCGAAGGGACGGATGCGGGGCACCCGCCGAGTCTACGGCGGGGGTGTCGCCGACCTCTCGAGCGCCGCCGCGGGCGGAGCCGCCGTCTCGTCGGACTCGGCAGCGGCTGCATCCGGACGGGCCACGAATCGCACGGCCGCCGGGTCGACGCTCAGCCGCACGACGACGCCCGGCGCCAGATCGAGCGCGGCGACATCGGCGGCGGCGAGGTCGACGGCGACGGGCGGCTCCGCCGTGTGGACACGGGCACCCGCGGGCGTCTGCTCCAGCCGCACGACCCGCGCGAGCCACGACCCCGCCGTGGGCTCGGCCTCGCGGGCCAGACGCAACGCCCCCGTCCACGAGGTCTCGGGGGCGAGTTCGAGCCGTACATCGCCCGGACGCAGCAGCGCGGCCAGTTCGGCGTCGTCGGCCTCCGCTGCGGCACGGGAGTCGGCATCCGTCGTCGTGAGCACGACGTCGGCGCCGTTCGCGCGCGTGCGCCACGCTCCGCGGTCGGAACGCCCGACGACCCTGTTGACGCCCGCGACCGCCGCGGCGAAGCGCGAGGCGGGGGCCGTCAGCACGGCGCGCACCGGGCCGTCCTGGCTGACCCGCCCGCCCTCGATCACGACGAGCCGGGTGGCGAGGGAGGCCGCGTCCACGGCGTCGTGCGTCACGATGACCGCGGTCGTCTTGCTGTGCAGGAGCTGCTCGTGCAGGAGCGCGCGGATGTCGCCCGCCGTCTCGGGATCGAGGGCCGTCAAGGGCTCGTCGAGCAGGAGGACCCGCGGCTCGGTCGCCAGCGCCCGTGCCAGGGCTGCGCGCTGCTGCTGACCGCCGGAGAGCTCGCTCGGGCGGTGTGCGCCGACCCCGTCGAGTCCGACCTTCCACAGCCACTCGTCCGCCTCACGCCGCGCGTGCTCGCGGTCAGCACCCCGCGAACGCAGCCCGAACGCGACGTTGTCGCGGGCCGACAGATGCGGGAAGAGGCGGGGGTCCTGGCCGAGCAGCACGACGCCGCGCTTCTGCGGCGGGAGCGGGCGCCGGCCCGCGGCATCCGCTCCGTCGATGCGCACGAAGCCCTGCCGCATGCGCACGAGTCCGGCGATCGCTCCGAGCAGGGTCGACTTGCCGGCGCCGCTGGGTCCCATGACCGCGACGATCTCTCCCGGCGCGACGGCGAGCGCCGCGTCGAGGCGGAAGCCGCCGCGGCGGGCGACGACGACGTGGGCGTCGAGCGCGCCGCCGGTCATCGCGGGGCTCCCGGACGCCAGCCGCGCACGAGCAGCAGAACGGCCACCGCGGTGACCAGGAGCAGCAGCGACAGTGCGACCGCGGTGCCCTGGCCGATACCCGATCCGTTGAAGGCGGTGTAGATCGCGAGCGGCATGGTCTGGGTCACGCCGGGGGCGTTCCCGGCGAAGAGCGCGGTCGCGCCGAACTCGCCGATGGCACGGGCGAAGCAGAGGATGACGCCGGCGATGAGGCCGGGCGCGGCCAGGGGCAGCGTCACCCGCCAGAGGATGCGCCAGCGGCCCGCGCCGAGCGACGCGGCCGTGCGCTCGTAGTCGACGCCGACCGTGCGCAGCGACCCCTCGACGGTGAGCACGAGGAAGGGCAGCGCGACGAACACCTGCGCGATGACGACCGCGGCCGTCGTGAACGGGATCGTGATGCCCCACCAGCCCTCGATCAGCGATCCGAGCGGGGCGCTGCGACCCAGGAGGAACAGCAGCGCGACACCCCCGACCATCGGCGGGAGCACGAGAGGGATCGTCACGACGGCCCGGAGGACGGCCGACCAGCGCGGCGTCGCCCGGGCGATCAGGAGGGCGAGCGGCACCCCGAGCACCAGGCAGACGAGCGTCGCGACGAGCCCGGTCGCCAACGACAGTCCGAGGGCGCTGACGGCGGCGGGAGCGGTGATGTCGGCCCACAGGGTCGCCCACTCGACGCGGGCGACGAGAGCTCCGAGCGGGAGGACGAGGAGCGCGAGCCCCAGCACCGCGGGCACCGCGAGCACCGGCGGCACGAAGCCCCTGGCTCGATCGGGCCCCACGGCTCTGTCAGTCACACGCTTCAGCATGCCACGGGAGGCATGTCCATGTCAGGGCGCGCCGAAGCCGCGGTCCGCGAGGATCCGCTGCCCGGCGGCACCGCGCACGAAGGCGACGAACGCGGCGGCGGCGGGGGGATTCGGCGCGTCGTCGAGGGCGACGATCGGGTATCTGTTCACGACGTCGGCTGCTCCGGCGGGCACGATGCTCTCGACATCCGCGCCCACCACGTCGGTCGCGTACACGAGCCCCGCATCCGCTTCGTCGGCCTCGACCTTCGTGAGCACAGCGGTCACGTTCTGCTCGAGACTCGCCGGCGTCACCTCGACGCCCGCGTCGCCGAGCAGCGTCGCCGATGCGGATCCGCACGGCACCTCGGGGGCGCAGAGCACAACGGTGACCCTCGCGCCACCGAGGTCGGCGAGCTCGGCGATCCCCCCGGGATTCCCGTTCGGAACGGCGATGACGAGCGTGTTGGAGGCGAACAGCTCCGCCGGCCCGGCGAGTCCGGCATCGGTCACCTTCGCCATGTTCTTCTCGTCGGCGGAGGCGAACACGTCGGCGGAGGCGCCCTCGAGGAGCTGGGTCGCGAGAGTGCTCGAGCCGTCGTAGCGGATCGGCACGACCTCGAGAGACGGATGCTCCTGCTCGAACGCCGTCGCGATGTCGTCGAACGCCGACCCCAGCGACGCCGCGGCGAACACCGTGAGCTCACCCGTGAGCTCCGGTCCGACCGAGACCGGAGGAGCGACCGACGAGCCGGGCGCGGCATCCGTGCTCGCGCAGCCCGCGAGCAGCAGGAGGGATGCCGCAGCGGTCACGAGCGTGCGAAGGGCGCGCACGTCAGGCCCTCGGAGTCTCGACGACGACCGTGGTGGCCTTCACGACCGCGGAGGCGAGCGATCCGACCTCGAGCGCGAGCTCGCGCACGGCCTCCGACGACATGAGCGACACGATCCGGTGCGGCCCCGCCTGGATGTCGACCTGCGCCATCACGCCGTCGATCTGCACGCGGGTGACGAGTCCCGTGAAGCGATTCCGGGCGCTGGAGAGCACGTCGGGGTCTCGCGGCGCCGCCGCCCGCTCGACCGCGCGCGCGGCGAGCGCGGCTCCGGGGATCGCGGCGGGGCTGCCCTCGGCCAGGAGGAGCCCCTGGTCGATCCAGCGCCGGACGGTGTCGTCGCTCACTCCGAGCAGCCGTGCGGCCTCTGCGACGCGATACGTGTGCATGACCGCGACGATATCACCGCAGATGCGGACTCATCGATCTGATTGGTCCGCATCCGCGGATGATTCGAGTGTCGGCCGGATGTCCGGGCGCTCAGCGACCGTCGCGGATGTCTCGCACGAATCCCTGAACGTGTTGGCGGAGCGCCTCGATCCGGCGGTCGCGCGCCGCTTCGCGATCGAAGCCGAGATAGGCGCTCGGGGGGAGCCTGCGGACGTTGCGGGAGCATTCGAATTGCTCGCAGATCAGCGTGCCGACGGTGTCGCCCCGGCGTCCGGCGTCGCCGGCGCGCTTGGCGGCGTAGAACACGACGTCGTTGGGCAGGTGCACGTCGGCGCACCACGAGCACTGCGGACGACTCCGCGCGCGGGTCTCGGTCTGCCGCAGGAGCAGTCCGACAGGTTCACCGTCGAGGTCGACCACGACGTAGCCGATGTTCGGGAACTTCGGATCCTTCCAGCCGAGGAAGTCGATGTCGTCCCACGCGAGCTGGTCGAGGTCGGGAGGCAGCGACATGTTCTTGCGTTCGCTGCGGGAGGCGTTGAGGAGGGAATCCCGGATCTGGGAGTCGGTGAGGGTGCGCATGCGCGAGCTTTCTGTGCGGTCGCCGTCGGCGACGTCGTGCGAGTGGAGGATGCCGGAGCGCGGAACGCTCGACGGACTGACGGAAATGAGCCTCAGGCTCTCTCGCCCGCCGACGCTGAGCGCGCCGACGACCTCCCCACGCCCGAAGGCCGCACACGGATGTTCACGCCGTCGATTCTACGTCCGCACGGACCAGCGAGCATCGGAGGGGTGGGGTAGATTGCGTGCTCATCGCCGTCGAAAGGTCTGCGGATGCCGGACACCACCTGCCACATGTCCGTCTCGATCGACGGCTTCGCCGCCGGACCCGATCAGAGCCGGGAGAACCCGCTCGGGCGCGGCGGGCTCACGGTGCATCGCTGGCACCTCGGAGACGAGCGCGCCACGGCCGCCGACGACACCGCATCCGCGTGGCTCCAGCGCCCGCGCGGCGCCTACATCATGGGCCGCAACATGTTCGGGCCGATCCGCGGCGGATGGGACGACGAGTGGCGCGGATGGTGGGGCCCCGAGCCGCCGTACCACGCACCCGTCTTCGTCCTCACGCATCATCCCCGCGCGCCGATCGTCATGGAGGGAGGGACGACCTTCCACTTCGTCACCGAAGGCTTCGACGCGGCCTACGCGCAGGCGCTCGACGTGGCGGGCGGCCAGGGCGTCGACATCGCGGGCGGCGCCTCCACCGTCCGACAGGCCCTCGCCGCCGGAGTCGTCGACGAACTCACGCTCGACATCGCTCCCGTGCTGCTGCACACCGGCGAGCGCCTCTTCGACGGCATCGACACGTTCGGCTTCGAGCCGGTCGAGGTGCTCCACTCCCCGCTCGCGACCCACATCCGGTACCGCCGTGGCTGACGCGCAGGGCGGCTGGTACGACGACGGCACGGGGACGATGCGGTGGTGGGACGGCCAGAAATGGACGGACGCGATCCAGTCTCCACCTCCGAAGGCTCCCGGCATCGACGGGATGATCAGCCGAGCACAGGCCGACGCCGTCGCGGGCGCCCAGCCGCGCCCTGCCCCCGCCGGCATGAGCTACGTCGTCCTTCAAGTCGTGCTCAAGGAGAAGTTCTTCGGCACCGGTTCGGGCAATCTCACCGAGCTGGAGAAGGTGATCAACACGCAGGCAGCCCTGGGATACCGGCTGCACACGATCTCGACCGCGTCGTCGGGGAGCGGTGGCTTCGGCGGAGGCGACCGCATCCAGGCGACGATGGTGTTCGAGCGCCTCACCTGACGGGGCGGCTCTGCGCCGATGCCTCGCGGTTCACGCTCAGGAACCCGGGACGGCCACGCACGGACGACGCGGCGTAGCCTGGGAGCATGCCGCTGCCGCCGCTCGTCGAGCCCGTCGCCACGCTCACCGATGCCGAGCGGGCGCGGACCGCGCGACACCTCTCGCTCGCCGGACTCGGCGAGACCGGACAGCGCCGACTGGCCGCCGCCCATGTCGCCGTCGTCGGTGCGGGAGGACTCGGCTCTCCGGTCGTGCTCGCGCTGGCCGCGGCCGGAATCGGCACCCTCACGATCATCGACGACGATGTGGTCGAACTGTCGAACCTGCAGCGCCAGGTCGTGCACCGCCGCGAAGACGCGGGATCCCTGAAGGTCGACAGCGCCGTGCGGGCCGCCGCCGCGCTCTCCGACACCCTCGTGCGCCCCGTCGCAGAGCGACTCACCGCCGACAACGCGACGGCGCTGCTCGCGGATGCCGACCTCGTCATCGACGGCTCCGACCTCTTCGACACGAGGGTGGCAGTCGCCGCAGCCACGGAGGAACTCGGCATCCCGCTCGTGTGGGGCACGGTGCAGGAGTTCGATGCCCAGGTGACCGTGTTCTGGAGCGCTCCGCCCGCGGGGCACGGTCCCGTCGTGCTGAGCGACCTCTACCCCGCGGGGAGTGTCGGCGCGCTGCCGACCTGCGCCGAGGTCGGGGTGCTCGGCGCGCTGTGTCTCCAGGTCGGGTCGCTCCTCGCGCTGGAAGCGATCAAGCTCGTGGCGGGCATCGGCGAGCCGCTCCTCGGTCGCGTCCTGGTGATCGACGGCCTCCGCTCCCGGCAGACCGAGGTTCCCCTGCGCGGCGCCACGGCGGCGACGAAGGCCGCGCCTCCCCCGCAGCCCCGCCCGATCACGGCCGTCGGTCCGGGCGCCCTCGGCGACACGCTCGTCATCGACGTGCGCGAGGCCCACGAGGTCGCGAACGGGATGATCCCCGGTGCGGTGCACCTCCCGCTGGCACAGCTGCTGGCCGACCCCGCCGCCGTCCGCGGCCCGGTCGTGATCGTGTGCCAGACCGCGGTGCGCTCGCGCCGGGCCGCCGAGGCCCTCCGCGACGCCGGGGTCGAGGCATCCATCCTCGCGGGGGGCATGGAGGCGTGGACCGCCTCGACCGCCGTCCGCACGGCGGAGGCGACGGCATGAGCGGTCTGCGCTCGGTGGAGGAGCAGCGCGCCCTCGTCCTCGCGGAGGCGCAGCCCTTGCCGTCCGAGACGGTCGCCCTCGCGCATGCGCACGGACGCACGCTGCGCGAGCCCCTGCGTGCCCGCGTCGACATCCCCGTCTTCGACAATTCCGCGATGGACGGTTTCGCGGTGCACTTCGCGGACGTGCAGGATGCCTCGCCCGACGCCCCCGTGCGCCTGCGCGTCGTGGCGGATCTGCCGGCCGGCACCGCCCTCGACCCGGCTCTCGCGCCCGGCGAAGCGGCCCGCATCATGACGGGGTCGCCGATGCCGACGGATGCCGACGCGATCGTGCCCTTCGAAGACACCGAGGGCGGACTCGCCGACTCGCTCGGCGAGGTGGTCGTGGTACGTGCGCCCGCTCGCCCCGGGCTCCACGTCCGTCGCCGCGGAGAGGACGCCGTCGTCGGCGACGAGATCCTCGGCGCGGGAACCCTGCTCGGCGGACTCCAGCTCGGTGCCGCCGCCGCCGCGGGGATCGCCGCGGTCGTCGTCTCGCCGCGTCCCCGCGTCGCCGTCGTCTCGACCGGCTCCGAGCTCGTCGCGCCCGGCGAACCGCTCGTGCACGGCCAGATCCCCGAGTCCAACAGCGAACTCCTCGCGGGGCTCGTCGCGGAAGCCGGGGGCGAAGTCGTGCTGCGCCGCAGCGTGCCCGACGACGGGGACGGACCGGTCGCCGCGATCAGCGCAGCGGCCGCCCGCGGCGCTCACGTCGTGATCTTCACGGGCGGCGTCAGCGCGGGCGCCTACGAGGTCGTCAAGAACACCCTCGCCGACACGATGGAGTTCTCGCGGATCGCGATGCAGCCGGGAAAGCCCCAGGGCTTCGGGACGACCGCAGAGGGAGTTCTGCTGTTCGGCCTGCCGGGCAACCCCGTGAGCGCGGCCGTGTCGTTCGACGTGTTCGTGCGTCCGGCCCTGCTCGCCCTGCAGGGACGAAGCGACCTCGACCGGGCACGGCTCCGCCTCCCCGCCGCGATCGGATGGCGCACGCCACCCGGCCGCCGCCAGTATCTCCCGGCCGCGATCGACCGCTCCGACCCCGGGCGATGGACCGTCGCTCCCGCGACGGGGGGCGGCTCGGCATCCCACCTCGCCGGAGGGCTCGCGCGGGCTGAGGCGTATGCGATCGTGCCGGCCGAGACCGACGCCGTCGCAGCGGGAGACCTCGTCGATGTCATGCTGATCTCATGACGTTCACGCACCTCGACGACGCCGGTCACGCCCGAATGGTCGACGTGACGACCAAGCAACCCACGGTCCGCTCGGCGACGGCCCGAGGGTTCGCACGCTGCTCGGCGGAGGTGGTCGCGGCGCTGCGCGACGGATCGGTGCCGAAGGGCGATGTGCTCGCCGTCGCCCGGATCGCCGGCATCCAGGCGGCCAAGCGCACGCCCGATCTCCTCCCCCTCGCGCACGTCATCGGCGTGCACGGCGCCGTCGTCGACCTCGTGATCGAAGACGACGGCGTCGCGATCGAGGCGACCGTGCACACCGCCGATCGGACGGGCGTCGAGATGGAGGCGCTGACCGCCGTCTCGGTCGCAGCGCTCACGATCGTCGACATGGTGAAGGCGCTCGACAAGGGCACATCGATCCACGACGTCCGGATCGTCAAGAAGACCGGCGGCAAGAGCGGCGACTGGATGCGGCCGGGCGAGGAGTGAGCACGTTCGGCGCCATCCTGCTCGCCGGCGGCAGAGCCTCGCGCCTGGACGGCGCGGCCAAGCCGCTGATCGAGGTCGGAGGGGTCACCCTGCTCGATCGGGCGATCGCCGCGGTGACGGATGCCCGTGCCGCCCCGATCGTCGTCGTCGGCCCGAGGCCCGAGGCATGCGCACTCGACGTCGCGGTCGAGTGGGTGCGCGAGGATCCGCCGTTCGGCGGCCCCGCCGCCGCGGTCGTCGCGGGACTCGTCGCCGACAGGACCGGCGGCACCGATCCGGAGTGGACCTTCGTGCTCGCCTGCGACCTCCCCCGCGCCGACGCGGTCGTCGCCCGGCTCGTCGCCGACATCCCTCTCCTGCCGGCCGAGACCGACGGCATCTGCCTGGCCGATCCGTCCGGCCGACCCCAGTGGCTGAGCGCCGCCTACCGCACCGGGTCGCTGCGCTCCGCGGCATCCGCTCTGCCCGACCACGGACGCGACGCCCCCGTACGCGTGCTGCTCGACGACCTCGCGATCGCCGTCATCACCGTGGACGCCGAGATCGTGGAGGATGTGGATACGTGGGACGACCTGAACCGCGCCCGAGCACGAGCGCTCTCCGAGGAGGACGAATGACCGACCGCACCCTGCCCCCTGAGTCCCTCGACGAGTGGGCCGCAGCTCTCCGGGTCGAGCTCGGCCTGCCGGACGAGCTCCCCGTCGCGCTCGTCCTCGATCTCGCGCGCGACGTCGCCAACGGCGTCGCACGCCCGGCCGCACCCCTCAGCGCCTTCGCCGCGGGCCTCGCCGCCGGGCGCGCGGGGGGCTCGCCCGACGATGTCCGCGCGGCTGTCGACTCCGTGACCCGCCTCGCCGCCGGATGGGACGCCTGATGGCGAGAGTGCGCTTCTTCGCGGCCGCCGAGGAGGCGGTCGGCGCCGACGTCCTGACGCGCACCGAGCCGACGCTCGGCGCCCTCCGCACCGCTCTCGTGAGCGAGTTCCCGGCGCTCGGCGGCATCCTCCCCCGGTGCGCTGTGCTCGTCGGCGGCGCGCGTGTCGACGACGACACCTCACTCGGATCCGAGGCGCTCGTCGACGTCCTGCCGCCCTTCGCCGGAGGCTGAGCCGCTCGCTCGTTCCGCGACGACGGCCCCCTAGGCTGGGCGCGTGACTGTCGTCGATCACCTCCCTCCCCTCGCCTGGACGCACGCCGCAGGAGACGCCGAGTTCGATCCCGACGACGGAGAGCTGAGACTCCGCGCCGCGGCCGGCGTCGACTGGAGCAACGACGCGGTCGGCGCTCCTCCCGTGCACGGCGCCACGATGCTCGGGTTCTCGGTCCCCGACCACGACTTCACGCTGTCGGCCCGCGTCGAGGTGCGCGGGTCGCGAACGACCTTCGACGCCGGCGTCCTCGCGCTCTGGGCCGACGGCGATCACTGGGCGAAGCTGTGCTTCGAATACTCCCCGCAGGGAGAGCCGATGGTCGTGAGCGTCGTCACGAACACGTACTCCGACGACACGAACTCCGCGGTCGTGCGCGATGACGCCGTCTTCCTGCGCATCGCACGTGTCGGCGCGGCGTGGGCGTTCCACGCGTCACGGGACGGCGAGGTCTGGGACTTCGTCAGGCTGTTCCGGCTCCGGACTCCGCCCACCTCGGTCGGGTTCCTGAGCCAGGCGCCGATGGGCGAGACGTGCGACGCGCGGTTCCGCGACATCCGGTTCAGCGACGGCGCCCCCGCAGACCTGCGTGACGGGACCTGACACGGGCGTCAGCCCCCGATGCCCTTCCAGGCGGTCGTCCCGTCGGCCTCCACCTGGCGCTTCCACACGGGAAGCTCGCGCTTGATCGCCTCGATGACGCCGCGGCACACCTCGAACGCCTCCGCGCGGTGCGGGGAGGCGACCGCGATCACCACGGCGACGTCGCCGACCTCCAGCCGACCGATGCGATGCGATACCGCGACGATCGATCCGGTGTCGCCGATGGCGTCGGCCGCGATGCGGTGCAGCGTCGCCTCGGCGTCGGGGTGCGCGGAGTACTCGAGCGCGATCACGGGCGTCGAGGCATCCGGATCGTGATCGCGGACGCGCCCGATGAACGTCGTGACGGCTCCCGCCGTCGGTTCCTCGACCGCGTCCAGGTGGGCTGCGACGTCGAGGGGCTCCGCGCTCAGCAGCGCGACGCGGACCGCGCTCACGAGTGGTCTCCGCCCGCGAGCTGGTCGATGACGTGACGTGCGACCGACAGCACGACGGGCATGCCGGATGCCACGGCCCGCGGCGAGCCCGGGAGGTTGACGATCAGCGCTCCGCCGGAGCCTGCGGCGTCGACGACCCCCGCGATCCCCCGGGACAGCAGCCCTCCGGGCGTCTCGGCGACACCGACCCGCCGGAGCTCTTCCGCGATGCCGGGAACCTGCCGGTCGACGACCTGTGCGGTGCCCTCCGGCGTGCGATCGCGCGGACCCACTCCGGTGCCCCCCGTCGTCACGATGAGCCGGGCGCCGTCGGCGAGCGCCACGCGCAGGGCGGCGGCGACCGAGTCGGCGCCGTCGGGCACGATCACGGCCGCGTCGCAGGCGAACCCCGCCTCGACGAGGGCGGCGACGGCGACGGGGCCGGCGGTGTCGTCCCGCTCACCCGCCGCGGAGCGATCGGAGACGGTCAGGACGGCCGCGCGTGAAGTCATCCGCCCAGACTACGCACGCCGGTGCTCGAGGCGCACGATGACGGACTTCGACGTCGGCGTGCCGCTCACGTCGGCCACCGAGTCCAGCGGCACCAGCACGTTGGTCTCGGGGTAGTAGGCGGCGGCGTTGCCGCGGGGAGTCGAGTACTCCACGATCCGGAACGCCTCGGCCAGACGCTCCTGCAGCACGCCGTCGGTCCCGGTCCACTCCGACACGACGTCGACGACGTCGCCGGCCGCGAAGCCCAGCTCGACGATGTCGTCGGGGTTCACGAGTACGACGCGCCTGCCGCCGTGGATCCCTCGGTAGCGGTCGTCCTTGCCGTAGATCGTGGTGTTGTACTGATCGTGCGAGCGGAGCGTCTGCAGCAGCAGCCGTCCCGCCGGGATGTGAGGGTATTCGAGGATGTTCGCCGTGAAGCGCGCCTTGCCGTCGACCGTCGCGAACCGCCGACCGTCGCGGGGACCATTTGGCAGGGTGAGCGTGCCGCCCTTGGCGATGCGGTTCTCGTAGTCGTCGAAGCCCGGCACGACGCGTTCGATGTGGGCACGGATCAGCGCGTAGTCGGCTTCGAGCGCGGCCCAGTCCGCCTGCGGCGCGCCGGGCCGCCGTCCTCGGTCATCGCCGTGGGGATGCTCCTGCGGCGGCCTCTCGACCTGATCCCGATCGACGTCTCCCTGAGCACCCGCGCCTGCGCGATACGCGGGCTCGACGTCGGTCTCGCCGGAGCCGGGCCGCCGCCCCTGCACCCCGTCGCCGAACACGACGGCGCTCAGCCGCGCCACGATCGCGACCTCGCTGAGCAGGTCGTCGGACGGCGGTGCGAGCCGCCCGCGTGACGCGTGGACGGCTCCCATGGAGTCCTCGACCGAGACGCGCTGCTCGCGTCCTCCGCGTCGGTCGCGGTCGGTGCGGCCGAGCGTCGGCAGGATGATCGCTCGGCGTCCGGGCACGACGTGCGAGCGGTTGAGCTTCGTCGACACCTGCACCGTCAGATCGATGTTCGCCATGGCCGCCTCGACGACGGCGGTGTCGGGCGTTGCCGCCACGAAGTTGCCGCCCATCGCCATGAACACGCGCACCCGGCCGTCGCGCATCGCGCGGATCGCCGCCACCGTGTCGAAGCCGTGCTCGCGCGGAGCCTCGAACGAGAACTCCGCGCCGAGCGCGTCCAGGAACGCCGCCGACGGCTTCTCGTAGATGCCGACGGTGCGGTCGCCCTGCACGTTGGAGTGGCCGCGCACCGGGCAGACGCCCGCGCCGGGCCGCCCGATGTCGCCGCGCAGCAGCAGCACGTCGACGATGTCGCGCAGCGTCGCGACGGAGTGCTTGTGCTGGGTGAGGCCCATCGCCCAGCAGACGATCGTCGCCTTCGACGCGCGCACGAGCTCGGCGATGCGGTGCAGCTCGGCTTCGGGGATGCCCGTCGCGGCGACGAGGTCCGCCCACGAGGCATCCGCCATCGCGTCCCGATACGCATCGAAGCCACTGGTGTGCTCCGCGATGAAGGCGAGGTCGAGCGCCGTCCCCGGCCCTTCCGCGGCCTCGACGTCGAGAAGATGCTTGCCGATGGCCTGGAAGAGCGCCTGGTCTCCGCCGAGACGCACCTGCACGAACTCGTCGGCCAGGGTCGTGCCGCCCAGCAGCATCCCCCGGATCGTCTGGGGATTCTCGAACCGCAGGAGGCCCGCCTCGGGGAGCGGGTTCACGGCGATGATCGTCGCGCCGTTCTTCTTCGCCTTCTCGAGCGCGCTGAGCATGCGGGGGTGGTTCGTGCCCGGATTCTGGCCCGCGACGATCAGCAGGTCGGCGGTGTGGATGTCGTCGATCGACACCGTGCCCTTGCCGATGCCGATCGTCTCGGTGAGGGCCGATCCGCTGGACTCGTGGCACATGTTCGAGCAGTCGGGGAGGTTGTTGGTGCCGATCCCCCGCACGAGCAGCTGGTACAGGAAGGCCGCCTCGTTCGAGGTGCGGCCCGACGTGTAGAACACCGCGTCATCGGGGTCGTCGAGTCCGCGCAGCGCCTCCGCGATCTCGTCCAGCGCGTCGTCCCACGAGATCTCGCGGTAGTGCGTCGCCCCCTCGTCGAGGATCATCGGATGCGTCAGCCGGCCCTGCTGCCCGAGCCAGAAGTCGTCGTGCCCGCGCAGCTCCTCGACCGAGTGCGCGGCGAAGAACTCCGGGCCGATGCGCCGCAGCGTCGCCTCCTCGGCGACGGCCTTCGCACCGTTCTCGCAGAACTCCGCGATGTGCCGCTTGTCCTCCTCGGGCCACGCGCATCCCGGGCAGTCGAAGCCGTCCTTCTGATTGACCCGCAGCAGCGTGTCGATGCTGCGGCGCACCCCCATCTGCTCGTTCGCGATCTGCAGCGCGTGCGCCACTGCGGGGATGCCGACGGCGACATCCTTCACGTCCGTCACGCGCACGTTCGATTCGTCGATGTCGGTGCGCGGTGCCTTCGTCGCCATGCCCCCAGGCTAGGCCTCTCGCCACGGAATCGTCAGCGCTTGCCGGTGCCGAAGATGCCGCGGATCACACCGCTGAGGATCGTCTGCGTCGACTTCGAGTTGAGGATCTGCTCGATCCCCGACTTCGGCGCGCGGCTCGAGGTGCGGGTCGTCCCCGAGGTCTTCTTGAGCAGACGCTCGTACTCCTGCTGCGCCTTCTTCTCGGCGGCGGCCTGCTGCTTCTCGATCGCGGCCTGCTGCTTGGCGTACTCCGCGTCGGCCTTCGCCTTGATCTTGGCGGCCTCGGCATCCGCCTTCGCCTGGGCGAGCGCCTGCTCCTCGGCCTTCGCCGCCGCCTCGGCCGCGTTCATCTTCGCCGTGAGGATCTCCCGCGCCGACTCGCGGTCGATCGCAGTGCCGTACTTCGCCAGCAGCGGGGATGCCTGCACGGCCGCCGTGATCGCGGGGTCGGACGTCGGCGACATGAGCCCCTGCGGTGCCCGCAGGCGGGTCCACGCGACCGGCGTCGGGGCGCCCTTCTCGCTCATCACCGTGACGATCGCCTCGCCGGTGCCGAGCTCCTGCAGCGTGCGCTCGAGGTCGTAGCCCGATTTCGGATACGTGCCGACGGTCGCGCGCAGCGCCTTGGCGTCATCCGGTGTGAACGCGCGCAGCGCGTGCTGCACGCGCGACCCGAGCTGAGCGAGGACGTCGCTCGGCACGTCCTTCGGCGTCTGGGTCACGAAGAACACCCCCACACCCTTGGAGCGGATGAGGCGGACGGTCTGCGTGATCGCCGCGAGGAAGTCCTTCGAGGCGTCCGCGAACAGCAGGTGGGCCTCATCGAAGAAGAAGACGAGCTTGGGCTTGTCGGCATCCCCGACCTCGGGGAGGATCTCGAAGAGCTCGGCCAGGAGATACATCAGGAACGTCGAGAACAGCGCCGGCTTGTCGGCGACGCCCGGAACCTCCAGGAGCGACAGCACGCCGCGCCCGTCGGGGGCCGTGCGGAGGAAGTCGCGCACATCGAACTCGGGCTCGCCGAAGAAGACGTCGGCGCCGTCGTCGGCGAACGTGATGAGCTCGCGGAGGATCACGCCGGCCGTCGCCGACGAGAGCCCGCCGAGGTCCTTCAGCTCGGGCTTGCCCTCGTCGCTCGTCAGGTAGCTCAGCACCGCTCGGAGGTCGGACAGGTCGACCAGCGCGAGTCCGTTGGCGTCGGCGTAGTGGAAGACCAGACCCAGGCTCGACTCCTGGGTCGCGTTGAGCCCCAGCACCTTGCTCAGCAGCAGCGGTCCGAAGCCGCTCACCGTCGCCCGGACGGGAACGCCCTTGCCGATGCCGCCGAGGGCGAAGTACTCCGTGACGGATGCCTGGGGCGCCCAGTCCTGCCCGATCGCCCGGGTGCGCGCGAGGAGCTTCTCGCTCGGCTCGCCCGGCGTCGCGACGCCGGACAGATCGCCCTTGATGTCGGCGGCGAACACCGGCACGCCCTTCGCGGCGAGCTGTTCGGCGAGACCCTGCAGCGTGCGGGTCTTGCCCGTGCCGGTGGCGCCGGCGACGAGGCCGTGCCGATTCATCATGGCCAGTGGAATGCGGATCTGCGCCTCCGGCACCGGGTCGGTGTTCAGCAGCGCACCGAGATCGAGCGTCTCCGCCTCGAACGTGTAGCCCTTCACGATCGCCGCGATCTGCTCGGCGTTGAGCGGACCGGCGGTCTCGGCAGCCGTCGCGGCGGGTGCGGGCGGAGGAGATGACACGACGGGAGGAGCGGAGGGTGAGGATGCCTCCTCCGTCTGCACCATCTCCTCCGCTTCTTCGACCGGAGCGGGGGCGTCGGGGGCAGCAGGCGCGGCAGGAGAAGCTTCTGGAGCGGGGGTGTCCGGAGCAGCAGCATCCGGAGCAGCAGCGGATGCCGCGGCCTGCGCGGCGGCGGCTTCGGCCGCGGCGAGCGCGGCGCGCGCCTGCGCGGCCTTCAGCTGGGCCTCGGCCGCCTCGGCCTCGGCGCGGAGTCTGGCGAGCTCTGCTTCTGCGGCTGCGACGGCGGGGTCGACACTCATGGCGCTCAGCCTAGCGACGAGGGCTCCGGAGAGGCATCCGTCGTCGCTCTGCGTCTACGGGCGTCCTCCCGCGCGAGCGGCACAGCGAAGGCCGCGGCCACCAGCAGCGCCGTCCCGGCCCCGATGAGGGTGCCGCCGATGGTGTCGCTCAGCCAGTGCGCGTGCAGGTAGGTGCGCGAGAACGCCATGAGCAGCACCCACGCGACCCCGGCGATGACCGTCCACAGCCGGGGGAAGATGACGACCGCCGCGACCGCGATCGTCGCGGCGTTGGCGGTGTGACCGGAGGGGAACGAGCCGTAGTCGGCGATGATCAGGATCTCCTCCGGCCGCGCGCGACCGAAGAGGTGCTTGAGGGCCTGCACACCGACGGCGGACACGATCTCGGCGAGCAGGAAGAACCCGGCGGCCCACGGTCTGCGCAGCACGACGAGGAGCACGGCGATGCCGATCGGCACGGCGAAGATGCCGAACCAGCCTCCGCCGAGCCAGTCCATCGCGAGGGCGAACGTCGCGATCACCGACGACGAGCTCGACACGAGCAGCGCGTTCCACCAGGCGTCGATCGCGAAGGCCTGATTGCCCTGCGCGAGGATCCAGGCCCCGAGTCCGCACGCAGCGGCGACCAGGACGACGCCGACGATCGCGAGGGTCGCGGGCCGTGGCCTGCGGAGGGCGTCGTCGCGTTGCATCCGACCAGTCTGCCCCGGCCGCGCGACAATGGGCGCATGCCACGCATTCTGGACGTCGTCCGCACGTGCATCGCGCCCCTCACGCGCACCCGGTTCTTCCGCCACCACGGCCCGCGGCTCATGCCCGTGCTGGAGCGTGCGTTCGTCCCGTTCTCCGGAGGACGGATGCCGCTGAGCGGCCTCCTCGTCCCCTCGCTCGTGCTGCACACGACGGGCGCGAAGTCGGGGGCGCCGCGCGACGCGCCTCTCATGTACACCCCCGACGGGCACGGCAGCGCGATCGTCGCGGGTACGAGCTTCGCGCGCGAGCGGCATCCGGCCTGGACGGCGAACCTGCTCGCGCACCCGGATGCCGCCATCACCGTGCGCGGCACGCGCATGCCGGTGCACGCGAGCCTGATCGGCGACGACGAACGCGAAGCCGCCTGGAATCGCATCGAGGCCCAGTGGCCCGGCTATCGCACGTACGAGCGCACGTCGGGTCGGAAGGTCCGGCTCTTCCGCCTGCGACTCGTGCGCGCCTGACGGCTACGGCGCGAGCCGCTCCACCGTGCGCGGGCGCACGATCAGCCACAGCGACAGCAGTCCGATCGCGGCGCACGCCACCATGACCGAGGCCATCGTGGTGCCGGTGATGTCGGAGCCGCTCGCGATCCAGCCGACCACGGGAGTGATGAGGCCCGCGACGCCGAAGTTCGTCGCGCCGATGATCGACTGCGCCGTTCCGGCGGCCTTGCCGTGCCGGTCGAGCGCCAGCACCTGCACGCAGGGGAACGTGAAGCCGCACGCGGTGATGAAGATGAACAGCGGGACGACGGTGCCCCACAGTCCGAGTCCGAGCTGATCGGTGACGATGATCGCCGCGCCCGCCACGACGAGCACGCTCGTCGACCACGCCAGCACCCACTGCGGCCCGAAGCGCGCCGCGAGCCGCGAAGCGGCCTGCACGCCGAGAACGATGCCGAGCGAGTTTGCGGCGAACAGGAAGCCGTACTGCTGAGCATCGAAGCCGTACCGGTCCTGGAAGAGGAACGGCGACGCCGACAGGTACGAGAACAGCCCGCTGAAGGTCATACCGCCGATGATCAGCACGCCGATGAAGACGCGATCGCTGAAGACGCTCCGGTAGCGCTGCCACACGGTCGTCGCGCCGCGTTCGTGGCGGCGCGCGCGCGGCAGCGTCTCGGGGATGAACAGGATCGCCGAGATCAGCATGACGAGGCCGTAGACGGCGAGCACGACGAAGATGCCGCGCCACGACATGATCAGCAGCAGCTGCGAGCCCACGAGCGGAGCGAGCACGGGAGCGACGCCCGACACGAGCGCGAGCCGGGAGAGCATCACGACGAGACGCCTGCCGCCGAAGAGGTCGCGCACGACCGCTGCGGCCACGACGCCGCCGGCCGCGGCGCCCGCGCCCATGAACACGCGCGCGACCGACATGAGCTCGAGCGTGGGCGCGAGCGCTGCGGCGACGCTCGCGACGACGTGCAGTGCCGTCACGATGAGCAGCGGAAGACGGCGGCCCACCTTGTCGCTCAGCGGGCCCACGATGAGCTGCCCGAGCGCGAAGCCGATCATCGTTCCGGTGAGCGTCAGCTGGATCGCCGCCGCCGTGGTGTCGAAGTCCTGCTCCAGCACCGGGAAGGCGGGAAGGTAGAGGTCGATCGTGAACGGCCCGAGGGCGGTCAGCGCACCGAGCAGGATGACGTAGAGGAGGCGGCGACGCGACGAGATGGCGTCGCCCGGATGCAGCACGATCGGCGCCGTCGCGGGGTTCGGGCCGAGCGTGCGGATCGCGCCGGTCTGCGTGCGGGGCGGGGGCGCGACGGGGCGTTCCGGCGCGATGGCGGAGGGGTCGGAGTCGGCGGGCTTCTGCGTGGGGATGGACGCGGTGTCGAGCAAGGCGGCTTTCACTTCGGTTGCGATGCGGATGCGGGCATGCGTCGGCAGCGGCGTACCGTCCGTCCAGGCGCGAGAGGATCGAAGATCGACAGGCGTTCTCGAATCGATTCGACACCGCAATGATACCGGACCCGTCGCCGCGAGCGCATCCAGGAATTCGGCGGCTTCCCAGCCCCGGACGCATTCGCCCGCATAGGCTCTATCTGCCGCGGTCCTCCGCGGCATCCTCCCGACCCGCCGCCCGCCGCCAGGCCCGAGCCGAGACGCCGAGACATCGCCATGACCCCCACCCCCGACGACAAGCGAGCGAGCGGCAACCCCGCGACGCAGGCCAAGATCGCGCAGACCGTCAAGCAGCAGCGGGAGCAGAAGCGCCAGGAGAAGCTCGCCGAGTACCAGAAGCAGCTCGCCAAGCGCCGTCGCAGCAAGATCGTGTGGTGGGCGGTCGGCGGCGTCGCCGCCGTCACCGTCATCGGCGTGGTCGTCGCCTCCATCGTCTTCGCACCGGCGCCTCCGCCCACATTCGAGGCCAACGGCAGCACCGGGCGCGAGATCGAGGGCGTCGAGACGTTCGAGAACGAGACCACGCACGTCGAGGGCGAAGTCGACTACGCGCAGTCGCCGCCGGCGGGTGGCCCGCACAATGCGTACTGGCTCAACTGCGCTGTGTACTCCGAGCCGCAGGTGAACGAGAACGCCGTCCACTCGCTCGAGCACGGGGCAATCTGGGTCACCTACGACGCCGCCGCCGTGAACGGCGAGGAGCTCGACGCGCTGAAGGCGCAGCTGCCGTCGTCGTACGTCATCCTGTCGCCCTACGAAGGCCTCGACAGCCCGATCGTGCTGAGCGGATGGAACTCGCAGCTCAAGCTCGACTCGGCGGACGACCCCCGCATCGCGGAGTTCTTCACCGAGTACTGGCGCAGCCAGAACGTCCCCGAGCCCGGAGCGCTGTGCTCCGGCGCCGTCGACGGCCCCGGCAAGCAGTGACGTCGAGGGGACGCTGGCCCCTGATCGTCCTCGCGGCGATCGGCGTGGCGGCGCTCGCCTTCGCGATCGGACGCTTCTCCACGTTCGGCGCGGCGGCGCCCGGCCCTGACCAGGCCGACGCCGGATTCGCCCGCGACATGCAGGTGCACCACACGCAGGCCGTCGAGATGGCCATGGAGCTGTACCGCAAGACCGACGACCCCGAGCTGCGCACGCTGTCGTATGACATCGCGACGGCGCAGTCCGCCCAGCGCGGCGAGATGTACGGCTGGCTCGTGGAGTGGGGTCTCCCCCAGGGGTCGAACGCCCCGCTCATGCAGTGGATGGCGGAGTCCGACGGATCGCACGCGGGGCACGACGTCAGCGTCGGCGCGTCGGACGCCGAGCTGCGCGCCGCGATGGGGATGGCGACGGATGCCGAGCTCCGCACGCTCGCCGAAGCCCAAGGGGTCGAGGCCGACTGCGTGTTCCTGGAGCTCATGATCCGCCACCACGAGGGCGCGATCCCGATGGCCGAAGCGGTCGTCGAACGCGGCTCGGTGCCCCGCGTGAAGGCGGTGGCGGAGAGCATGATCGCCGGCCAGAGCGCCGAGATCGACCTCATGGAGGCGGCTCAGCTGCGACTGGCCTGCACCGGCTGAGCGTTCATCGACGACTCGCGGACGCGACCGAAGGTGCGCGCCACCGGCGGCGTCCACAGCACCACGATCATCGCGATCGCGACCACGCCGATGCCGATCGCGGGCCAGTCCCACGAATCGCTCGACGCGATGATGAGGAGCTCCAGCACGACGAGCAGTCCCAGATAGATCGTCAGCAGCAGTCGTGAGAGCCCGCTCCCGCGCCGCACGCCCGAGGCGGACGCGACGACGAGCAGCCCGAAGAGCGCGATCGCGGAGCCGGCGAGCGAGATCCACAGCACCTCCCCGGCATCCGCGCCCTCGTACCGCGCGAGGAGCACCAGGATGCCGAACGCGGTCGCCAGGAAGCCCGCCGCGTAGACGAGCACGGCGACGATCGTGATCAGCACGGCGCTCACGGCGGGTGCCGGAGCACGGTCGGCGGCGGCGGCGCGCGCTTCGGCCGCCGGTGTCGTCTCCTGCGGCAGCAGGCGCGCGACGAGACGCCGGTGCACGAACCGCACGACCTCGATGGCGCCGATCATGACGATCGAGATGCCGGTCAGCGCGACGGCGAGATCGGGTCCCGGGTCGACGAGGGCGAAGAACTGAGTCGCGAGCGGGATCGTGAAGACGCCGACCAGGGCGATGAACATCGCTCCGACGACGAGCACCTTGAACCGGTTGAGCGGGCGTGACAGCACCGAGAGCACCCAGATGCCGACGATCGCCAGGATGATCGTCGCCCCGGTGCGCAGCTGCTCCTCCGAGACGTCCTGCCCCTTCGCGACGAATGTATACCACGTGAGACCGAGCGCGATGATGGCGCCCGCGGGGATCGCGAACGTCAGCGAGCGCCTCAGGAACCCCGGGATGTAGCGCTGCTTGTTCGGCATGAGCGCGAGGAAGAACGCCGGGATGCCGATCGTGAGCCCGTCGGTGATCGACAGCTGCCGCGGCAGGAACGGGAACTCCAGCACCAGGATGCCGAACAGGATCGCCAGCCCGGTCGCGTAGACCGTCTTGGTGAGGAACAGCATCGAGACGCGCTCGATGTTGGCGATGACCTGGCGGCCCTCGGCGACGACGTCGGGGAGGTGCGAGAACTGTCCGTCGAGCAGGACCAGCCGGGCGACCGCCTTCGTCGCGGGAGAGCCGGAGTTCATCGCGATGCCGATGTCGGCCGTCTTGATCGCGAGCGCGTCGTTGACCCCGTCGCCGGTCATCGCGACGGTGTGCCCACGGCTCTGGAGCGCCGTGACCATGTTCTTCTTCTGCTCCGGCGTCACGCGGCCGAAGACCTGGTTGCGCTCGAGCACCTCGGCGAGCTCGGCCTCGTCGTCGGGGAGCCTGCGCGCGTCGAAGCCCTCCGCGACGTCGAGGCCGACTTCGCGGGCGATCGCCGCGACCGTGCGCGGGTTGTCGCCGGAGATGATCCGCACCCCGACGCCCTGCGTGCGGAAGTACTCCAGGGTCTGCGCGGCATCCGGTCGCACCTGCTCGCGGAAGGTCAGCACGACCGCCGGGGCGACGCCGTCGGGCAGCCGCTCCGCCTCGACGTCGGCGTCGCTGAGCGCCGTCGCCGAGTGGGCGAGCACGAGCGTGCGCCGGCCCGTCTCGGCGAGGGTCGTGACGCTGCGGCCGAACTCCGTCGAGGAGTCGGTGGCCGCGTCGCCGAAGACCATCTCGGGAGCACCCATCACCCACGTGCCCGGGGTGCCGGAGAGCGACACGGCGCTCCACTTGCGGGCGGATGAGAACGGGATGTACGCCGCAGGATCGGATGCCTCGGCGGCGTACGTCGTGCGCATCGCGCGAGCGGTGGCGTTCGCGTCGGGGGATGCCGCGTACCACGCGAGCACGCCCTCCCAGCCGTCCACCGACCCGGAGAGGGGGTGCGCCCCGTCGAAGGCGATCTCGCCGATCGTGAGCGTGCCGGTCTTGTCGAGGCAGATGATGTCGACGCGCGCGAGGCCCTCCACCGCGGGGAGCTCGTTGACGAGCACCTGCCGGCTCGCGAGCTTCGCCGCACCGACTGCGAACGCGATGCTCGTCATCAGCACGAGGCCGAGCGGCACCATCGCCGTCACCGAGGCGATCGTGTTCACGACCGCCTGCACCCACGCGCCGGTGGTGAACACGGCGGTGTAGCCGCCTGCGACCATCACCTGCGCGTTGAAGACCAGGAGCGCGATCGGCCCGATGCCCCAGCTCACCCACGTCAGCACGCGGTTGATCGAGGTGCGCAGCTCGCTCGACACCATCGAGAAGCGCTTCGCCTCACCGGCGAAGCGGTTGGCGTAGGAGTCCGCGCCGACCCGCGACACACGGGCGGTGCCCTCGCCGCCCACGACGATCGAGCCGGACAGCGCCTCGTCGCCCGGATGCTTGTCGACGGCATCCGATTCGCCCGTCAGCATCGACTCGTCGATCTGCAGTCCGCGGCCGGAGACGATCTCGGCATCGGCGGGCACCTGATCTCCGGCACGCAGCACCAGTATGTCGTCGAGCACGACCTCACCGGGGAGGATCTCCTGCTCCTGCCCCGAGCGGAGCACGCGCGCGTGCGGAGCGTTCAGCAGCGCGAGCTTGTCGAGGGCGGCCTTCGCCTTGAACTCCTGCACGCAGCCGATGATCGCGTTCCCGAACGCCGCGAAGCCGAACAGCGCATCCTGCCACCTGCCCACGAGGAACAGCACGAAGAAGCACGCGAACACGATGCCGTTGAAGAGCGTGAAGACGTTCGCCCGCACGATGTTCCACGCGCTGCGGCTCGTGTCGGCCGTGAAGGCGTTGGTCTTTCCTGCGGCGACGCGCTCGGCGACCTCGGCGGGGGTGAGGCCGGACGGGGCGAAGTCGGTGGCGGGGGCGTCCATGCAGTTCACAGTACCCACGACGAAGGCCCCCGGGTCTTCCCGGGGGCCTTCGCTGAATCGCAGAGCGTGATTACTTGAGGGTAACCGTCGCGCCAGCCTCCTGGAGGGCGGCCTGAGCCTTCTCGGCGGCCTCCTTGGTGGCGCCTTCGAGGACGGCCTTCGGCGCGCCGTCGACGACGGCCTTGGCCTCGCCGAGGCCGAGCGAGGTGAGCTCGCGGACGACCTTGATGACCTGGATCTTCTTGTCTCCGGCGGCCTCGAGGACGACGTCGAAGGAATCCTTCTCCTCGACCTCTTCGACGGGCGCACCCGCGCCGGCGCCGGCGGCGGCAACCGCGACGGGGGCGGCGGCGGTGACGTCGAAGGTCTCCTCGAACGCCTTGACGAACTCCGAGAGCTCGATGAGCGTGAGCTCCTTGAACGCCTCGAGCAGCTGCTCAGTGCTGAGCTTTGCCATGATGATTCTCCTTGATTGGGGTTGTGTCTAGCCGGACCTTGTTCAGGCCGCGGACTCCTGCTTCTCACGCAGCGCGTCGACCGTGCGAACGGCCTTCGACAGCGGAGCGTTGAAGAGATATGCCGCCTTCGTCAGCGAGGCCTTCATCGCACCGGCGAGCTTCGCCAGCAGGACTTCACGGCTCTCGAGATCAGCGAGCTTGTTGACCTCGTCTGCGGTCAGGGGGGCACCGTCGAAGTAGCCGCCCTTGATCACGAGAAGAGGGTGTGCCTTGGCGAAGGCACGCAGACCCTTCGCGACGGCGACAGGGTCACCGTGCACGAACGCGATGGCCGACGGACCCTTGAGGTCGTCGTCCAGTCCCGTGATCCCCGCCTTGCCGGCGGCGATCTTGGTCAGCGTGTTCTTCACCACGGCGTATTCCGCGTCCTGACGAATGCTGTTGCGCAGCTCCTTGAGCTGGGCAACCGTCAGACCGCGGTACTCGGTCAGCAGAACGGCGGTCGAGTCCTCGAAGTTCTTCGTGAGCTCGGCAACCGATGCGTCCTTCTGCGCCATGGCCACTCCTTGTGTGTACGAGACGCTCCACGATGGTGGGGCGTCGGCCGAAGGCATCCGCTCTTCACGATCAGGGCCCGGGAGTGACAAAAGCTCCGGCGCAAGCGCACGGAGCTGAAACCCTGGAGTTCATTCGTACACCTGCGCGGGCCCCTGCAGTTCGCAGAGCTTCGATCTCATGTGCTTGCGCACACGCGATGACCGGCGGTCTTCGGCTACCCACAAGGGTACGGGATGCCGCGGCTCCGGCCAAATCGTGCCGAGGCGCCCCGCTCGCGTGGCGGGCGACGGATGTCGGGCAGCGCGCGTACCCTCGAAAGGTGACTCCCGAACTCGCCGCCCGCATCGTCGCGGACTCCCGCGACCGGGTGGCCTGGATCCGGGCACGCTCGCGCGGAATCACGGCGACGGATGTCGCCACCCTCACGTCGCTGAAGGCGATCCCGCGCGCGGCGGACGCGAAGCTCATGGGCTCGGGCTTCTCCGGCAACGCCTACACGGCGCACGGACGACTGCGCGAACCCGAGATCGCCGGATGGGTGGCGGCCACCCACGGCATCCAGCCCTCGTCCGCACTGTTCCACGCGGTCGTCGAGAAGCGCCATCTCGCCACTCCCGACGGTGTCGGGGTCGACCAGTCGGGGCGCGTGATCCTCGCGGAGATCAAGACGACGAACAAGTCGTGGCGCAGCATCCCGCGCACCTATCTGCGACAGGTCTGGTGGCAGCAGCACGTGCTGGGCGCCGAGCGCACCCTGGTGGCGTGGGAGGAGCATGACGACTTCGTGCCCGTCGGAGACGAGCCCCGGTGCGCCTGGGTCGACCGCGACGAGCAGGAGATCGCGAAGCTCGTCCGCCTCGCGACGGCCCTGATCGACGAACTCTACGTGCGCACGACACGGCGCCCACTCCCCTCGGAGGCAGGTCTCGGCGCGCCCCTGCGGTCGGCTCCTCCGCGCGAGCCCTTCCGCGCCCTCGCACTCGCCGACTGAGTCCGCTCCCCCGCCGATCCCTCGATCGACGTCGAATCGGCGCGCCCTGAGGGAATAGTTGACCTAACTCAACGATTAGGCATATAGTTGACTCTCGTCAAACTTTTTGCGTCGTCGTCGCCGCGCCTCCCCACGAATCTCCTCACGAAGGATCCGCATGCCCGAAACCATGACGCCCCGCCGGGTGCTCGAGGCGCTGTCCGGCCTCATCCTCGGCATGTTCGTGTCGATGCTCGCATCGACCGTCGTCTCCACCTCGCTCCCGGTCATCGTCCACGATCTCGACGGCGATCAGGCCGCATTCACGTGGGTCGTCACGGCGACCCTGCTGACGACCGCGATCTCGACCCCGATCTGGGGCAAGCTCGCCGACCTCGTGAACCGCAAGGTGCTCTACCAGCTCGCGATCGCGATCTTCGTCGTGGCCACGGCCGCCGCGGGCTTCGCGCAGGATCCCGGCACCCTCATCGCGTTCCGCGCCGTCCAGGGCCTCGGCGCCGGCGGCCTCGCCGCCCTCAGCCAGGTCATCATGGCCGACATCATCAGCCCCCGCGAGCGCGGTCGCTACATGGGCCTGTTCGGAGCCGTGATGGCCGTCGCCACGATCGGCGGTCCGCTGCTGGGCGGTGTCATCACCGACGCGTTCGGCTGGCGCTGGAACTTCTTCGTCGCCCTCCCCTTCGCGATCGCGGCCCTCCTGCTCGTGCAGTTCACGCTGAAGCTCCCCGTCCACGAGCGCAAGAAGACGTCGATCGACTACCTCGGCATCGTCCTGCTCTCGGTGTCGGTGTCGCTGCTGCTGATCTGGGTCACCGGCGCCGGCAAGGACTACGAGTGGTGGAGCCTCACCACGATCCTCATGGTCGGCGGCGCCGTCCTGGCAGGCATCCTGTTCGTGATCGTCGAGCTGCGCTCGAAGGAGCCGCTCATCCCGCTCTCGCTCTTCCGCAACCTGACGTTCACGCTCTCCGTCATCGCGTCGATCGCGACCGGCATCGCGATGTTCGGCGCGTCGGTGTTCCTCAGCCAGTACATGCAGCTCGCACGCGGCGCGACGCCCACCGAGGCCGGCCTCATGACGATCCCGATGATCGGCGGACTGCTCGTCGCATCGGTCGGCGTCGGCGCCCTCATCACGAAGTACGGCAAGTGGAAGGCGTACCTCGTCGTCGGATCGATCTCGCTGATCGCGGGCTCGTTCCTGCTGTCGACGATCCACTACGACACGAACTTCGCCCTCGTCTCGCTGTACATGTTCCTGCTCGGTGCGGGCGTCGGCATGACGATGCAGAACCTCGTGCTCGTCGTGCAGAACACCGCCAAGCCGCAGGAGCTCGGCGTCGCGAGCTCGGGCGTCACGTTCTTCCGCAGCCTCGGCGGCACGATCGGCGTCTCGGTGATGGGAGCGGCGCTGGCCGCGAGCGTGACCGACCTGGTCACGACCCGCAAAGACGAGATCGGCCGGGCCATCGCCGGCCTCGGCGACCAGGCGCAGTTCTGGGCCGATCAGCTGCAGTCGGGGGCGATCCCGACCGTGTCGGCGATGCCCGAGACGCTCCGCGTCATCTTCGAGGACATCTATGCGCAGGGCATCTCGCACTCGTTCCTGATCGCCGTGCCCTTCGCCGTGATCAGCCTGCTGGCGATCGTCTTCCTGCCGAACCACTCCCTGACGCGCATGACGACGAGCGAGCGGATCGCGGCGAGCGAGGCCGACCTGGCCACCGTCTCGGTGCCCGAGGCCATGGACTCGCTCGACGCGACGGGTGCGGTGCGCACCGTCGCCGAGACGGATGCGTCGACCTCGCGCCGCTAGTGTCGAACACGATGAACGCGCACGACAGCCGAGAGCCCCGCACCGCCGCCGTGCGGGCCCTCGAGTCGGAGTTCGGCGAGCTGATCAATCAGGTCCGCCGGCTCATCGCCGAGAACGCCGAGCGCATGAGCCCCGGGATGCTGCCGGGGTCGTACAAGATCTTCACGACGATCGTGCGGCGCGAGAGCATCACGCTGTCCGCCTTGGCCGAAGCGGTGATGGCCGACAAGGGCCAGGTGAGCCGGGCCGTGCGAGAGCTCGAGGAGCGGGGGTTCGTCGCTCGCACGCCGGACCCGGCCGACGGACGGTCGAGCCTGCTCTCCCCCACCCCGCTCGGTCTCGAGCGGCTGGCGACGGCGCGGGCGCCGCAGGAGAGCACGCTCCTCTCCGCCCTCGACGCGTGGGACCTCGACGACATCCGTCAGCTCACGGCGCTGCTGCGGGCGCTGCGCGAACGCACCGCCCCCGGCGCGTAGCCTCACCCCGACCCGCGACGGGCGAACCGCCGCGCGGCCCCGGGCAAGCGATGTCGGCCCGCCAGCCCCGCACCACCCCCGCCCAGCCCCTCCGCCACTCCCGCCCGTGACAGGGGATCTGCCGAAGACAGGCCGAATCCCCCCAGAACAGCCTGTTCTCGGCAGATCGCCTGCGCAGGGCAGGCGGACGGCCGCCTCCGCATCCGTTCACCGCCGCGCCGCGCGTGCGACGCGGCGCGCGTGCGACGCGCCGCGCCCGCCGCCCTCACCCCAACCACCCCGGCCCGCGACAGGCGAACCGCCGAGCACAGGCCGAATAGCCCAACAACAGCCTGTCCTCGGCAGATCGCCTGCGCGGGGCAGGCGAACCCCACCGCACAGCAGAGACGGGGGCGAGCGGAACCCGTCAGTCTGCGACGAAGTCGTACTCCTGGAACTGCGCGACCTCGGGGATCCAGCGTGACTCGACGAATGCGACGTGCGAGGGATGCCCGTTGTAGGCGTCGTACGCCTCCTGGTCGGCGAACACCATCGTGAACTGGTGCGTGAGATCGCTCTTCGGGCTCACCTGGCGGTGGATGGCGAACTCCGAGACGCCCGGGATCGACGTCAGCGCGGCGCGGCCCGCCTCCAGGAACGCGCGCTCCTCGGCGGAGCCCGGCGCGTGCAAGAGTCGGAAGACGACGGTGTGCTGGATGGTCATGGCGTCCCCTGGGTGCTGAAGGCGGCGTCGAAAGCGGCATCCGGAGCCTTCCACAGCAGCGACCGCACGAAGCCGACGGCTTCGGCCGCACCGTGCAGTCGATCCATGCCGGCGTCTTCCCACTCGATCGAGATCGGGCCGGTGTAGCCGATCGCATCCAGAGCGCGGAAGGCGTCCTCCCACGGCACGTCGCCATGCCCGGTGGAGACGAAGTCCCACCCTCGACGCGGGTCGCCCCACGGCAGGTGCGAGCCGAGCACCCCGGCACGGCCGTTGGGGGGCCGCATCCGGGTGTCCTTGCAGTCGACGTGGAAGATGCGGTCCTGGAAGTCCCAGATGAAACCCACCGGATCGATGTTCTGCCACATCATGTGCGACGGGTCCCAGTTGAATCCGAACGCCCCTCGATGATCGATCGCCTGGAGTGCGCGCACCGACGACCAGTAGTCGTAGGCGATCTCGCCCGGATGCACTTCGTGGGCGAAGCGCACGCCCTCGCCGTCGAACACGTCGAGGATCGGGTTCCACCGTGACGCGAAGTCGTCGAACCCGCCCTCGATGACCGCCGCCGGCACCGGAGGGAACATCGCGAGGTAGGGCCAGATGGACGAGCCCGTGAACCCGACGACCGTGTCGACGCCGAGCTTGCGGGCCACCCGCGCCGCGCGCTTCATGTCATCGGCCGCACGCTGCCGCACCCCCTCGGCCTCCCCGTCGCCCCACACGTACTCGCGGAGGATGGCCTGATGGCGGAAGTCGATCGGCGCATCGCACACCGCCTGCCCGGCGAGGTGGTTCGAGATCGCGAAGACCTGCAGCCCGTGGCGATCGAGGATCTCGAGCCGCGACGCGACGTAGTCGTCGTCCTCGTCGGCGCGTCGGAGGTCGAGGTGATCGCCGGAGGCTGCGATCTCGAGACCGTCGTATCCCCACGACGCCGCCAGGCGAGCGACCTCGTCGAACGGCAGATCGGCCCACTGCCCGGTGAAGAGCGTGACGGGGTGGTGTGCCATCTCAGACGTCCTCGGTCTCTGTCGATTGGAGTGCGGTCAGGTAGGCGAGCGATCGCTCGGCGAGGGCGTCCTGCGACGGGGCGAGCGGGCGCCACACCGATGCGGCGACGGCGATCGTGGCGTTGTCCCCGGTGAAGCTCTCCAGCCCCAGGATGCCGGTGTATCCGGCGTCGTCGAGGGCGCGCAGCGTCGCGGGCCAGTCGGTGTGATCGTCGCCGACCGCGCCGCGGTCGTTGCCGCAGACCTGCACGTGCGCGATCGCGGACCCGGCGAGGCGGATGGCGTCGGCCGGACGCTTCTCCTCGATGTTCAGGTGGTAGGTGTCGAGAGCGAGGCCGAGCCCGGGCCCGATCAGCGGGCCCAGCACGTCGAGGGCCTGCTCGACGGTGTTGACGACACTCGTCTCGTAGCGGTTGAGGGGCTCGACGGCGAGTCGGATGCCGGACTGCGCGGCCTCGTCGACGAGCGGGGCGAGGGTGCGGCGCAGCTCCGCCGCCGCGGCGGTGCGCTCCTCGCCGGACATGCGCCAGGTGACGCCCGTCGGGGCGTAGAAGGGACCGGCCACGACGCGTGCGCCGAGCGTGCGGGCGGCGGCGAGGCACGCGCGGAGGTACTCCTGGGTCGCCGCGACGTTGCCGGCGCGCTCCAGGAGCGAGCGGCCGGGGCCCATCGCGCCGATCACGACCGGTGCGAGGCCGGTCTCGTCGATCACGTCGCGCACGTACGCGGCATCCCAGTCCTGCGCCCCCTCCAGCGGCAGCTCGATCGCACCGAAGCCCATGTCGGCGATGCGGCGGGCCAGCGGCCCGACGCCTGCGTCGGTGAGGGGCGAGGTCCACACCCACGTGTTGACGCCGATCGTGCGCTGCATCCTGTGTCCTGTCGGTCGTGCGGTCGGGGTCGCGGCTCGGCGACCGGGGGTGTGCGCCCCCGGTCGCCGAGCCGGCGCCGTTCGTCCGTTACGGGATCTGGCGGTCCTGCCAGACCTGCGGGTAGCCGGGCAGGTTCTCTCCGCCGAACTTGGCGTAGTGGCCGTCGGGCATCCCCTCGTTCTCGGACAGGTAGCGATCGACCTCTTCGGCGTTGATCGGGTTCTGCGGGAGCACCCACTCCTTCGGGACCTCTTCGCCCGCGAAGATCTTCGCCGCGGCGAGCAGCGGCGTGCGCCACTGGAAGTTCGAGTACACCGGGGCAAGACCCGTCAGGCCGGTCTCCTTCCACTTGCGGAGGAAGCTCATCTCGTCCTCACCCGTCATGACGGGGTAGTCGACGCCGGCGTCTTCGAAGGCCTCGATCGCCGCGACGGCGCCGTCACCGGCATCCATCCAGACACCCGCGACATCGCCCTTGGCGAGCTCGTCCGAGATGATCGTCTTGATCTTCGCCGGGTCGGCGCCCGTGAAGTAGTCGACGGCCTCGATGCCGGCCTCGTCGAACAGGTGCTCGGCCGCGGCCCAGCGCTGCTCGAGCACGTCGACACCGGGGAGGATGCGCAGGCCCACGACCTTCGCGCCCGGCTCGAGGTTCTCGATGAGGAACTCCGCCGTGTCGATGCCCCACGCGAATCCGCCGATGGGGTGGATGAACGTGACGGGGCAGTCGGTGTTGACTCCGCGGTCGAACACGATGACGGGCTTGTTCGTCGCGCAGGCGCGCTCGACGGCGGGCGTCATCGCCGCGGTGCTGTTGGGCGAGATGAGGAAGACGTCGCAGTTGCCCTCGGCGATGAAGTAGTCGATGTCGGCGATCTGCGTGTCATCGGAGTCCTGCGCGTCGCGGGTCTCCATCTCGCTGATCGCACCCGACTCCTGCAGGACCTGGAGCTGCTGGTTCATCGTGATCCAGCCCGTCTGGCGCCAGGGGTTCGAGATCGACGCGTTGGCGAAGCACGCCTTCTTGGCGCCGGGGCTCGCGTAGGCCGACGTGTCGACCATCTCGGCGTTGATGTACTGGAGGTAGGGCTCGTCCTCGGGGCCCTCGGGAACGACCTCGCGCTCGGCGTACTGACGGTCGAACACCGCCTGGTCGAACCACTCGTTGGCTTCGGCGGGGGCGCTCGGCTCGCCGGACGCGTCCGGCGGGGCCACGGAGGGATCGGTCGTACACCCGGCGAGGGCGAACAGGCCGACGAGCGCCACCGTCGTGGTGGCGATCTTCATCGATCGTCGCATTGCTAGTCTCCTCTTGTTTCTGCGACGCCCTCGGCGGCGAGCGCAGGTGATGCGGACGGTTGAACCGCGGTGCCCGCGGGGGCATCCGGTTCCTTCCCCTGGTCGGGAGAAGCTGTGGGGGCCGCGCCTCGGCGGCGGGAGCGGAACGCGACGCCGGAGTAGGCGACGGCCGCGATGATGATGACGCCCTGCACGGCGTCGCGCAGCGTCGAGGGGACGCCCGCGATGTTGAGCAGCAGGAACAGGCTCTCCAGCACGAACGCGCCGGCGACGGCGGCGACGATCCAGCCGCGCCCTCCGCCGAGCACGACGCCGCCCAGCACGACGGCGGTGATGGCGATGAACTCGTAGCCGCGTCCGACCGACGGGTGCACACCCGCGTAGCCGACGAGCAGCACGGCGGAGAGCGTGGCCGACAGCGACGAGATCACGAACGCCCGTGTGACGATCCACCAGGAGCGCGCACCCGCGTACTCCACGGCCCGTGCGTTGTCGCCGAGCGCGACGAGGGTCTTGCCATAGGGCCGCTGGGTGATCCAGATGCCCAGCGCGAGCCAGGCCGCGAGGATCAGCACCGCCCACGGGATGAAGTCCAGGAACGGGACGTCGCGGATGCCTCCGCGCCCGATCTGACGGAAGCTGTCGGCCGGGTTGCCCGTCGCCGCTCCCCCGGTCCACCACATGACCGCACCGAGGAGGGCGAGCATCATGCCGAGCGTGACGATGAAGGACGGCACCTTCAGCAGCGTCGTGATCAGGCCGTTGACGACGCCGATCACGATCCCGAACGCGACCATGAAGAGCAGCACCGGGACGGTGCGCGAGTCGTCCTGCCCCACGAGGTTGCCGGCGATGATCACCTGCGCCGTGATGAGCGACCCCTGCGACAGATCGAACTCCCCGGCGATGATCACGAAGAACTGGCCGATCGCGACGATCGCGATCGGGGCGACCCGCTGGATGAACCGCATGATCTGGCCGGGTTCGGCGAAGTTCGGGTTGAGGATCGTGACGGCGACGAGCAGCACGACGAGCAGCAGGAACACCGCTCCGCGCGGGCTGACGAGGGTCTTCAGCGCCTTCATCGCGCACCCCCTTCCGTCGCGGCGCCGGAGTCGTCGGCCGCCTCCGTGAGGGCGACGGATGCCGCGGCCATCGCGGGGGCGGCGACGAGGGCCGCCGCGTCCCCGCCCGTTCTGGTGCCGCCGGGGCCGAATCGCGCCCGGCGCCGCACGATGGCCCGGCGACTGTAGACCGCGACGGCGGCCACGATCACGATGCCGCGCACGACGTCCTTGAGGAACGGGTTGACCTGCATGACGCTCATGACGCTGTCGACGACGGCGAAGATCGCGACGCCGCCGATCGTGCCCCAGATCGACCCGCGGCCGCCCATGAGCAGCGTGCCGCCGAGCACGACCGCGGCGATCGAGAGCAGCGCGTAGCCGCCCTGCTGACCGACCGTCGGGCTGCCGACGCCGAGACGGCTCGCGAGCAGGAGGCCGGCGAGCCCGGCGAACACCGAGCAGAGCACGTGCGCCGCGATGAGCGGAGGTCGGGTGCGCAGACCCGACAGGCGCGCGACCTCGGGGTCGCCGCCGACGGCGAACAGGTGGGCCCCGGTGCGGGTGCGCCCGAGCAGGAACCAGATGAGCACCGCGAGGGCGATCATGATGATCGTGGAGACGGGGATGGGGCCGAGGCCGGTCGCACCGATCAGCTGGAACGCCCACGGCACCTCGCCGGCACTGCCCTGGAAGCTCGTGTTCAGCACGCCCTGCAGGATGAGGCCGACGCCGAGGGTCGCGATGAAGCCGTTGACCTTGAGCACCGTCACGATGAGGCCGTTGGCGAGCCCGATGCCGGCGCACACCAGGAGCGTGAGGGTCACGGCCCACGGGATGTTCGCCGGGTTCCCGGCCATCGTCGTCGCCCCGATCAGGCTCGCGAGGCTCATGACGTAGGTGACGGAGAGGTCGAGCGAGGCGCCCAGGATGACGAGGGTCTGCCCGATCGCCACGAGGCCGAGGACGCTCATGCCGGTGAGGATGTCGCGGATGCTGCCGGGGCTGAAGAAGTTGCGCCCCGCGGTGGTGACCAGGATGGCCCCGATCACGATGACCAGCAGCAGGATGCCCAGCACGATGACGGTCGAATCGACCCGGACGCGCTTCATCGCGTGCCTCCTTCGTCGGTGGTGCGCGGATCCTCGACGACGGTGTTCTCCGTCTCGTGCGACCCGGTCGCGGCGGCCAGCACCTCGTGCTCGGCCGACCCGGCCGGAAGCTCGGCGGCGAGTTCGCCGTCGCGCATGACCAGGATGCGGTCGCTCATGCCGATCACCTCGGGCAGCTCGCTGGACACCATGAGCACGGCCTTGCCCTCGGCCGCGAGCTGGCGCATGAGGTCGTAGACCGCGATCTTCGCTCCGACGTCGATGCCGCGGGTCGGCTCGTCGAACAGCACGACCTGCGGGCCGGTCGCGAGCCACTTCGCGAGGACGACCTTCTGCTGATTGCCGCCGGAGAGGAACCGCACTTCGCGGTCGAGCGCACCCGTGGTGATCTCGAGCGAGCTCAGGATGCCCGGCACCTCCCTGCGGGCGGCGCGCGCGCGGCCGGCGAAGACGCTGCGGATGACGAGGAGCGAGTTGTCGAGGACGGACTGGTTCAGCGCGAGACCCTGGGCCTTGCGATCCTCGGTCACGAGGGCGAGACCGGCCTTGACGGCCGCGCGAGAGCTCGTGAAGCGCACGGGCGCGCCGTCGAGGCGCATCTGCCCGCGCGTGAAGCCGTGCACGCCGAAGATGCCCTCGACGAGCTCGGTGCGGCCGGAGCCCTGCAGCCCCGCGACTCCCACGATCTCTCCCGCGTGGAGGGTGAGGTGGACGTCGTCGACGAAGTCGTTGCCGCAGCCCTCGAGCTCGATGCGCGCGGCGCCGACCCGCGTGCCGTCGATCGGCCCCGGGAAGAAGGATTGGATGGGGCGGCCCACCATGCGGCGGACCAGCTCGGCAGGGGTCAGGTCGGCGGCGGCATCCGTCGACACGAGCGCACCGTCCTTGAGGATCGTGATGCTGTCGCAGAGGTCGAAGATCTCCTTGAGGCGATGCGAGACGTAGATGACGGCCACGCCGCGGGCGGTCAGTCGCCGGATGATCGCGTACAGCAGCTCGACCTCGGGGTCGCTGAGCGCCGCCGTCGGCTCGTCCATCGAGATGACCCGCGCATCGAACGACAGGGCCTTCACGATCTCGACGATCTGCTGCTCGGCGACCGTGAGCGAGCCGACGCGGGCACTGGGATCGATGAACGTCACGCCGAGGTCGTCGAGCAGGCTCTGCGTGCGCCGCACCATGCCGCGCGTGTCGATGAAGCCCGCTCTGCGCGGCTCGCGTCCGAGGAACACGTTCTGCGCGACGGTGCGCTCGGGCAGGAGGTTGAATTCCTGGAAGACCGTGACGAGACCGGCGCTCATCGCCTGCAGCGGGTGGGTGAACTGGACGGGCCGACCCTCGAACTGGACGGCGCCCTCGTCGGCGAGGTGCACGCCCGCGAGGATCTTCATGAGCGTCGACTTCCCGGCGCCGTTCTCGCCCACGAGCCCGTGGACCTCGCCGCGGCGCACCGTGATGTCGATGCCGGAGAGCACCCGCACTCCGAAGAAGCTCTTGCCGATGCCGGTGGCGCGCAGGACGATCTCCCCGTCGCCGGCGGGGACGGGGGTATCGGCGAGCATCGTGTCGCTCATGCGGGCACCTCGATCCAGGAGCGGCTCTCGGCCGATTCGAGCACTGCGGCGGTGAGAACGGCGGCGCGCAGGCCGTCGGCGAACGTGGGGAGGCCGTCGGGCGTCTCGCCCGCCACGGCCGCGTAGACATCGGCGATGAAGCCGTCGAACGCATCCTGGTAGCCCATCGGATGCCCCGCGGGCACCCGCTGCAGTCGCGCGGAGTCCGGGGCGGCCGTGGCGGGATCGCGCAGCAGCAGGCGCGAGCCCGCGCGATCGCCGATCCACAGCTCCTCCGGGCGCTCCTGCTCGAAGCGCAGGCTCTCCGACGAGCCGTGCAGCTCGAGCACGAGGGCGTTCTTGCGGCCGGGCGCCATCTGCGACACGAGCAGGGTGCCCACCGCACCGGATTCGGTCTCCACCAGCAGCGCCGCGATGTCTTCGTTGGTCACGGCACCGTCGCCGCGTCGCTCGAACACCCGACGGGTGCGGGCGGTCAGGCGCGCGATGCGCTCCCCTGCGACGAACTCGACGAGATCGCACAGGTGCGAGCCGATGTCGGCGAACGCCCGCGACGGCCCACCGGCGGCGGCGTCGGCCCGCCAGTTCTCATCGCCCGGAAGCAGCATCCAGTCCTGGAGGTAGGCCGCGTCGATGCTGAGGAGCGTGCCGACCTCGCCGCCGGCCACACGGGCGCGCGCCTCACGCACCATCGGGTGGTAGCGGTACACGAACGGCACGGCGGTGACGACGCCGCGCTCGGCGGCGGCCTCGACCAGCGCGCGGGCGTCGGCGACGTCGGTGGCGAGGGGCTTCTCGCACACGACGTGCTTCCCCGCCCGGAGCGCGGCGAGCGCCAGCGCGGCGTGGGTGGCGTTGGGAGTGCAGATGTGCACGACGTCGATGTCGGATGCCGCGAGCAGCGCGGCGGCGTCCACTTCGGCACGGGCGACGCCGAGCGCGGCGGCGGCGGCTTCGGCACGGTCGGGACTCGACGTCGCGACACCGACGAGGACGGCCCCCGCGGTGCGGGCGGCGGAGCTGTGCACGCGGGCCATGAACCCGCTGCCGAGGAGTCCGCTGCGGATCGCGCCGACGGCGATGTCGGTGACGTCCGTTGTCATGGGGACGATACTGACACGACACGATCGACTTTTGCTAGTGCTTCGTCAAAAGTGACCTCTTCGTGATGTAGAAGTCGCATGAGCGACACGGTCAAGCTGTGCTTTACTGTCGCCATGGTCGATGCGGCACGCGGCTCCGGAGCCGCGAATCCCGGCGCGGGAGAGATCTTCCAGATCCTGCGCGACGGGCGCGCACGCACGAAGGCGGAGCTCGCCACCCTGACAGGGCTGGCCCGGTCGACCGTCTCGACGCGCGTGGATGCACTCCTGGGGCTGGGCCTCGTCCGCCCCGCCGGTGAAGCGGTGTCGACGGGTGGACGCCCTCCGGCGCGCGTCGCCTTCAATCCCCTGGCCGGCTTCGTGCTCGCGATCGACCTCGGCGCGACCCACGCGACCGTCGCCGTGGCCGACCTGAGCGGACAGATCCTCGATTCCCTCACGCGCGAGCTCGACATCGCCGACGGACCCGAACCGGTGCTCGACATCGCGATCGCCGAGGGACGACGGCTGCTCGCCCGCGGCCAGCGGGATGCCGAGCGTCTCGTGGGCATCGGCATCGGCGTGCCCGGCCCGGTGGAGCATTCGACCGGGCGGCCGACGAATCCCCCGATCATGCCCGGCTGGGATCGCTTCGACGTGCCCGGCTACGTTCAGAACGCGTTCGACGTGCCCGTCCTCGTCGACAACGACGTCAACATCCTCGCCCTCGGAGAGCACGCGATCAGCTGGCCGGGTGTCGACGACCTCGTCTTCGTGAAGGTGTCGACGGGCATCGGCGCCGGGATCATCTCCGGCGGCGTCCTCCAACGAGGAGCCCAGGGCTCGGCCGGCGACATGGGGCACGTGCACGTCCCCTACAGCCACGACTCCCCCCGTCCACCCGGCGACGAGCGCGACCTGGAGGCGATCGCGAGCGGCACGGCCGTCGCCGCGGATCTGCGCGCCCAGGGCATCGACGCGACGGGCAGCTCCGACGTCGTCACCCTCGTGCGCGCGGGCAACACCGCCGCGATCGCCGCGACGCGGCAGGCGGGGCGCGAAGTCGGGGAGGTCCTCTCGACGGTCGTCAACATGCTGAACCCGTCGATCATCGTCATCGGCGGGAGCATCGCCCGAGCCGGCGAGCACCTCCTCGCGGGCGTGCGAGAAGTCGTCTACCGCCGCTCGATCCCTCTGGCCACTCAGCATCTCGGGATCGTGCAGTCGCAGGCCGGAGAGCGCGCCGGGGTCCTGGGGGCCGCGATCATGGTGACCCAGCACGTGCTGTCTCCGGCGAACATCGACGCCCGCGCGGTGCGCGGCTGAGGCATCCGCTCTCCGCGGAGCCCCGACGGGCTTCGCGCATCGGTAGCGCCGGCGTAACACGGGCGAGACATAGACCGAGTTGACTGGTGCCACGAGCGTGCGCAACAGCCGACGACGGCGTTCGCGGAAAGGAGTGGAGCGATGAGATTCCGACCGCTGCGGACAGCATCCGCCCCGGGGATCGAGGCCCTCGCCGTCTCCGAGATCCCGGAGCGGATGCGCGCCGTCGTCTTCGACGCCCCCGGTGCCCCCGATGTCCTCCACGAGGCGACCGCCCCCGTGCCCTCGCCCGTGCTCAGCGAAGTGCTCGTGCGGGTCGTGGCGGCGGGCATCAATCCGATCGATGCGAAGACCCGCCAAGGTGCGGGGGTCTCGGGCGCGATCTCGTCGTATCCCGCGATCCCCGGCTTCGACTTCAGCGGTGTCGTCGTGCATTCGCCCTACGAATCGCACCCCTTCGCCCCCGGCACACCCGTCTTCGGCATGGCGTCCTTCCCGCGCTCGGGAGGGACCTACGCGGAGTACGTCGCCGTCCCCTCGCTCTCCCTGGCCCGCAAGCCCGCGTCGCTGTCGCACGTCGAAGCGGCCGGCGTGCCCCTGGCCGCGCTGACCGCCTGGGGCCTCATCGTCGAGACGGCGCATGCCCATGAGGGCCAGCGCATCCTCATCCACGCCGGCAGCGGCGGCGTCGGGCACTTCGCCGTGCAGTTCGCGGCCTACTTCGGCGCGCACGTGACGGCGACCGGTTCGGCGCGCAACGCATCGTGGATGCGCGAGCTCGGCGCATCCGTCGTGATCGACCACACGACGACGCGATTCGACGAGGTCGTCAACGATGTCGACGTCGTGATCGATCTCGTGGGCGCCGACACCGGCACGCGGTCGCTGCGGGTCATCCGGCCGGGCGGGCTGTACATCCTCGTGCCCACGGGATCGTGGCCCGACTACGCGACCGCGGCTTCGGCCGCCGGCATCCGAGCCACGAGCTACAAGGTCGTGCCCGATGGCGGCGCGCTCGCGACCATCGCCCGGCTGCTGGACTCCGGCGCGGTCCAGGTCTACGTGGATCGGGTGTTCGATCTGTCGGATGCCGCCGAAGCGCACGCGGTCCTGGAGGAAGGCCACACCCGCGGCAAGATCGTGCTGCGCGTCAGCGACGACTGACCGGGTGCCCGCTCACGGACGGGCGAGCACGATCCGCCCCTCCGTCACCACCGCATCGGCGATCGCATCGAGCAGCGGCGAGCGCAGGTTCCACTGCTGCCAGTACAGCGGCACGTCCACCGGATCGCCCCCCAGGGGCACGAGGCCGCCGTCGTCGAGCTCCGCATCGGACTGGAATCCGGGGAGCAGACCCCAGCCGAGTCCGAGCTTGATCGCGACGGCGAAGTCGTTCGACGCCGGCACGTACGAGCGCGGCGGGGCGGCGGCATCCACTCCCCTGGCCTGCAGCCACTGGGACTGCAGATCGTCGCGGCGGTCGAACTCCACCAGCGGCGCGGCCGTCAGTGCGTCTCTGCTCGCGCCGTCCGCGAGCCACCGCGACGCGAACGCGGGTGTCGCGACGGCACGGTAGCGCATCGTGCCGAGCTGTACGACACGGCATCCGGCCACCGGCGTCGCCCGTGAGGTCACAGCGCCCATCACGGTGCCGGCTTCGAGGAGACCTGCGGTGAAGTCCTGGTCGTCACGATGGAGGTCGAACACGAGCGGATGCTGTTCGGCCAGCCGGGCCAGCGGGGGCAGGAACCACGTCCCCAGGGAGTCGGCGTTCACGGCGAGCGGCACGGAGAACGTCGCGCCGTCTTCGGCCCCGAGCTCGACGAGGGCGTCGTGCTCGAGGAGCGCGAGCTGTCGGGCGAGCCGCACGACCGCGGCGCCCGCCTCGGTGACCCGGGCCGGCTTGGAGCGCACCAGGACCACGCGGCCCAGCTGCTCCTCCAGGGCCTTGATGCGCTGACTCACGGCCGACGGCGTGATGTGCAGACGCCGGGCGGCGGCGTCGAGCGTGCCTTCGTCGACGACGACGGCCACCGTCTCGGCGAGGTCGTAAGGAATGCGCATGAAGTGAGGCTAATGCACGTGAAGAATCATGAGCTGGCCTTGTTTAGCCCTCCGCCCTAGCGTGGAGGCGTGCTCACCCCTGTCCTCGCCGGTCTCGGCCTCGGCTTCTCGCTCATCATCGCGATCGGCGCCCAGAACCTCTTCGTGCTGCGCCAGGGTCTGCGCCGGGAGCACGTCTTCGTCGTCGCGGCGGTGTGCGCGGTCTCCGATGCCGTGCTCATCGTGCTCGGGGTCTCGGGCATCGGCTTCGTGCTGCAGGCCCTCCCGTGGCTCATCGACGTGGTCCGATGGGCGGGCGCAGCCTTCCTGATCGTGTACGGGCTGCTCGCCGCCCGGCGGGCCTGGCGTCCGGCGCCCCAGGCGCTCGAGGTCGTCGAGACCGAGGAGGAGGCGTCGAGCCCCCCCCCGGCATCCGCGACCCGCACGGCGACGCGCCTCGCCCCCGTCGTGCTCACGGTGCTCGCCCTGACGTGGCTCAACCCGCACGTGTACCTCGACACGGTCTTCCTCCTGGGCACGGTCGCGAACACCCACGGCGACGATCGGTGGCTGTTCGCCGCGGGCGCCGTGACCGCGAGCTTCGTCTGGTTCTTCGCCCTCGCCTTCGGCGCGCGCTTCCTCAGCCGCTGGCTCGCGACGCCGCGCGCCTGGCGGATCCTCGACGCCGTGATCGCCGTCGTGATGATCGGCCTGGGGATCTCGCTCGTGCTGCCGCACTGAGCCCGATCGCCCTCCTGCACTCAGCCCTCGATCTGGTCCTTGCGGAACGCCACGAACGCCCGGATCGCAGCATCCGGCAGCGGATGCCCCGGCGCGAAGCGGATCGTGCCCTTGTCGAGGTCGAACCCCTCCAGCAGCGGCGCCGCGGCCGCCACCGCGTCGGGGCTGAAGGGGTACACGCCGATGTGCTTCTTCGCGCGCACGACCGACACGAGAGGCTTTCCGCGGTGGACCAGCGCCGGCATCCCGTATCCCTTCCCCTGCTCCGCATCGGGCACGAGCACGCGCGCGATGTCGTAGACCCGGGCGACCGCCGCGCGGTCGTCGGCGTCGAGGGTGGTCAGATACTCGTCGACGGTTCCCATGACGGCATCCTGTCGCGCGGACCCCGGCGCGGGCAAGATGGGGGGATGCGCCGCGTCCACGTGCTCGTCTCCGGCGACGTCCAGGGCGTCGGCTACCGCTACACGCTGCGGATGGTCGCGCACGACGCCCATGCGTCCGGCTGGGTGCGCAACCTCCGCGACGGGCGCGTCGAGGCCGAGATCGAAGGCACGGACGCACAGATCGACCAGGTGCTCGCGTGGATGGCGGAAGGGCCGCCCGGCGCACGGGTCGACGCGGCGACCGTGACGGATGCCGCTCCCACCGAGGAGCGCGGGTTCGAGGTGCGCCGCGACCGCTGAGTCCGGCAACGGCGAAGGGCCCCACCCGCAGGTGAGGCCCTCCGTGATCCGAGGGATCAGAACGCGTTGACGTCCAGCGGGATGCCGGGACCGAACGTGGTCGACACCGCACCCTTCTGGATGTAGCGGCCCTTCGAGCTCGAGGGCTTCAGACGCACGATCTCGTCGATCGCGGCCGCGAGGTTCTCGTCGAGCTGCTCGGCCGTGAACGAGGACTTGCCGACGATGAAGTGCACGTTGGCGTGCTTGTCGACGCGGAACTCGATCTTGCCGCCCTTGATGTCTTCGACAGCCTTGGCTGCGTTGGGCGTCACGGTGCCGGTCTTCGGGTTGGGCATGAGGCCACGGGGGCCGAGCACCTTTCCGAGACGACCGACCTGGCCCATGAGCTCGGGGGTCGAGACGGCTGCGTCGAAGTCGGTCCACCCTGCGGCGACCTTCTCGATGAGCTCGGCGCCGCCGACCTCATCCGCACCCGCGGCGATCGCGGCCTCGGCGGCCGGACCGGTCGCGAACACGATGACGCGGGCGGTCTTGCCCGTGCCGTGCGGGAGCATGACGGTGCCGCGCACCATCTGGTCGGCCTTGCGGGGGTCGACGGCGAGCTTCAGCGCGACCTCGACGGTCGAGTCGAACTTCTTCGAGCCGGTCTCCTTCGCGAGGACGACGGCCTCGGACGGGGAGTAGAACTTGTCGCGGTCGATCTTCGCCGCGGCGGCCTCGTAGGCCTTGGACTTGTGTGCCATGTCTAGCTCTCCCCTCAGTCCTCGACCGTGATGCCCATGGAACGGGCGGTGCCGGCGATGATCTTCGAGGCGGCCTCGAGGTCGTTGGCGTTCAGGTCGGGCTGCTTCGTCTCGGCGATCTGGCGCACCTGCTCCTTGGTGAGCTTGGCGACCTTGACCGTGTGCGGCGTCTTGGAGCCCTTCTGGACTCCGGCGGCCTTCTTGATGAGCTCCGCGGCGGGCGGGGTCTTCAGGATGAACGTGAAGCTGCGGTCCTCGTAGACGGTGATCTCGACGGGGATGACGTTGCCGCGCTGCGACTCGGTCGCGGCGTTGTACGCCTTGCAGAACTCCATGATGTTGACGCCATGCTGACCGAGCGCGGGCCCGATCGGCGGCGCCGGGTTGGCGGCACCGGCGTTGATCTGAAGCTTGATCAGGCCGGTCACCTTCTTCTTCGGTGCCATTCTTGTTTCCTTTCATCGAACGGATGCCGGAGCATCCGTTCTCCCGCACGCCCGGCATCTCCGGGCAGCGGTTCCCCCGGGCAGAGCCCGGGAAGTCTGGGTCAGAGCTTGGTGACCTGGTCGAACGACAGCTCGACCGGCGTCTCGCGCTCGAAGAGCGAGACGAGCACCGTGAGCTTGCCGCTCTCCGGCTTGATCTCGCTGATCGTTCCGGGAAGACCCGCGAACGAGCCCTCCTTGATCGTGATGGTCTCGCCGACCTCGAAATCGACCTCGGCGGGGATGGTGCGCGCGAGGGACGGACCGCGCTTGGCGCCGCCGGCCTTCGTCGTCGCGACCTCCTTGACCTCGACGAGGCTCTTCAGCATGTTGAAGGCCTCCTCGAAGCGGAGGGGAGTCGGGTTGTGCGCGTTGCCCACGAAGCCCGTGACGCCGGGCGTGTGACGCACGACCGACCAGGTGTCTTCGTTGAGCTCCATGCGCACGAGCACGTAGCCGGGGATCCGGACGCGCGTGACCATCTTGCGCTGCCCGTTCTTGATCTCGACGACGTCCTCCATCGGGACCTCGATCTGGTAGATGTCGTCCTCGACCTCGAGCGTGTTCTTGCGCTGCTCGATGTTGGCCTTCACCTTGCGCTCGAAGCCCGCGTAGGAGTGGATGACGTACCACTTGCCGGGGAGCATCCGCAGATCCATGCGGAACTCCTCGTACGGGTCGACGTCGCCGTCGGACTCCTCAGCGGCTTCGGCGTCGTCAACCTCGGCCTGCGCCGCACCGAGCTCGCCCTGGAATTCCTCGTCGAGGACCGGACGGTCTTCTTCGCCGTTCACGTCGGGGCCGTCGTAGGGCGTGACGTCGTCGGCGTGGGCCGCGACGTACTCGGCGGCCTCTTCTGCGATGGATTCGTTGAGGGCCTCGGCTGCAGCCTGCGCTTCCGCGGCCTCGTCGATGTCGAGCGCGTCGTTCACGATGGCGTCGGCCTCCGGGTCGTCGATGTCGATGTCGATGTCTTCGAGGTCGGACGACTCGTCGTCCTCGTCGATGATGTGCAGAGCAACGTGCTCGGCGGGCTCGACGGAGCGCTCCTCGGCCTGGAGGACGTTGCCCTCCTGGGCCTCGTCGTCCTCGGAGGACTGCTCGGCGGCCGTCGCCCAGTCGGCGTCGTCTGTATATCGTTCTGACACTTGGTTCTCTTCCGTTGACGGGTGGGGATGCCCCGAGGAGGCACAGCCCTTCCCTCGTGCGGTCAGTTCGTCAGGAGGGGATCCCGAAGACGTTCTGCGTCACCCAGACGAAGAACACGTCGAGGCCGTAGACGATCCCCATCATCACGATGACGAACCCGAGCACCACGCCGGTGAACTTCACGAGCTCCTGGCGCGTCGGCGTGACGACCTTGCGGAGCTCAGCGAACACCTGACGGATGAACAGAGCGATGCGCGCGAAGAAGTTCAGCTTCTTCTCGCGGGGCGCGTCGCTCTTGGCGACGACCTCGCCGTTCGGCTCATCCTGGACCATCGAAACCCACCTGATTACCTTCCATGAATCGGCTCGCGCCGACACGCAGGGCGGACAGGAATCGAACCTGCAACCTGCGGTTTTGGAGACCGCTGCTCTGCCAATTGAGCTACCGCCCTAGAGGCCTCGAGGCCCCGGGATGCCTGCACTCCCCTGCCGGAACCCTCCATCGGAGGGCCGCCCACGAGTGGGCATGGCGAAAGAATGCAGACTTCAACTGCACGCTCAAGTGTACGGCATGGCCGAACCCGCCGCGAACCGAGGGGCGGGTCTCAGTAGTCCTGGATGCCGTACCTGTCGGGTTCGGGGCCGCGGCGGAAGGCGCGTCCGGACAGGCTCGTGGGGGTGATGCGGACGTAATCGTATTTGAGCGTCGGGATCCACGGCGAGAGCGGCAGCGCGTCGGCGCGCTCCACCTCCGCCGCGGTGTCGAGGCGCCGCGCGTGTCCGCGTACGACGACGCTCCAGGCATCCGTCCCCGTGTGGTCGTCGGCCTCGAACAGGACTTCGTCGTTCACCGTCAGCTCGAACAGCTTCGAGCCGCCGGCCGTGCGGAACACGATCGATTCGTCGTCGACCACGTAGTTGACGGGGAAGACGTCGAGGACGCCGTGGGCCTGCGTCACGAGGCGACCGAGCTCCTGCGTGTGGAGGTGCTCCCAGCACTGCGCGTCGGAGAGCGATGCGACGACGTCGGAGTTCTCGTCCATGCTCCCATCCTGCCCACTCGGAGGCGGCCGCGACAGGGGCCCCGGACCGTGAATACGATTCCCTCATGGCACTGGATCAGACCCGGCTCGACGCCCTGTGGGACTTCGCCGACGCGGCGGGATCGGAGGCCCGCCTGCGGGCGGCGGCGGACGCGGAGAAGGATGCCGCGACCCGCGCCGAGCTCCAGACCCAGATCGCCCGGGCGCTCGGCCTGCAGGAGAGGTTCGCCGAGGCGCACGCCCTGCTGGACGCGGTCGCGTCGGAGGATCCCGCGGCGCACGTGCGGACCCGCCTCGAGAGAGGACGCCTGCACAACTCCGCCGGCGACCCGGATGCCGCGATCGGGGACTTCCGCGCGGCGGCAGCGGTCGCGGCATCCGTCGGGCTCGTCTTCCTGCGGGTCGACGCGCTGCACATGCTGGCGATCGTCGAACCCGACCACGCCGACGACTGGACGGCCGAGGCCCTCGCGGTGCTCGACGAGACCGACGACCCGCGCACGCTCCGCTGGCGCGTCGCTCTGCACAACAACGCCGGATGGTCGCACGTCGACGCGGGCCGCCTGCCCGAGGCCCTGGCCTCGTTCCAGGCGTCGCGCGAGGCCGCCGAGCGGTGGGGAACGCCTCAGCAGGTGGCGTGGGCCGACGAGGCCATCGCAGAGCTGCCCCGCGACCGATGATCGGTCACGGGGCAGCGTCGACAACGGGTCAGGAGGCGATGCGGATGAGCTTCTTGTTGACGAACTCGTCGGCGCCCAGCAGACCCATCTCCCGGCCGGTGCCGCTGCGCTTGACGCCGCCGAACGGCAGCTCGGGGCTGTCGGCGAGCACGACGTTGACGTAGACCATGCCGGCGTCGATGCGGTCCGCCACACGGGCCGCCTGCTCCTCGTCGGTCGTGAAGACGTACGAGCCGAGACCGAAGGCGGTGTCGTTGGCCAGGTGCACGGCGGCGTCCTCGTCGGCCACGCGGTAGACCACGCCCACCGGCCCGAACAGCTCTTCGCGGTAGACGTTCATGTCGGGCGTCACATCGGTGAGCACCGTGGCCGGGTAGAACGCGCCGTCGCGCGTGCCGCCCGTGGTGACCGTCGCCCCCTGCGCGACGGCCTCGTCGACCTGGGCTGCAAGACGCTCGGCCGCAGCCAGCGACGACAGCGGGCCGAGGACGGTGTCTTCGGCGAACGGGTCGCCCACCTTGGCATCCGCCATCAGCGCCGTGAACTTCTCCACGAACGCGTCGTACAGTCCGTCGACGACGATGAAGCGCTTCGCGGCGTTGCACGACTGCCCGACGTTGTCGAGGCGCGCATCGACGGCCATCTGCACCGTCGCGTCGAGGTCGTCGGTCGACAGCAGGATGAACGGGTCGGACCCGCCGAGCTCCAGCACGACCTTCTTGAGGTTGCGGCCGGCGACCTCGGCGACGGCGGCGCCGGCGCGCTCCGAGCCCGTGACCGAGACGCCCTGCACGCGCGGATCGGCGATGATGTCGGCCGACTGCTCGTTCGTGACGTAGAGGTTCGTGTACGCGCCCTCCGGCAGACCGGCGTCGCGGTAGATGGCCTCGATCGCGGCCGCCGACTCCGGGCACTGCGGAGCGTGCTTGAGCAGGATCGGATTGCCGATCACGAGGTTCGGGGCCGCGAACCGCGCCACCTGGTAGTACGGGAAGTTCCACGGCATGATGCCCAGCAGCACCCCGATGGGCGAGCGGCGCACGACCGCCGTGCCCTCGCCGAGGATCTCCAGCGGCTGGTCGCCGCAGATCTTCTCGGCGTTGTCGGCGTAGAACTCCGTGATGTCGGCGGCGAAGTCGACCTCGCCCAGCGCGGCGGCCAGCGGCTTGCCCATCTCGCGCACGATGGTCTCGGCGAGCTCGTCGCGACGCTCGCGGTGCAGCTCCGCGGCACGGCGCACGAGCGCGGCGCGTTCGGCGACCGGGGTCGCCCGCCATGCGCGGAACGCGGCATCCGCCGTCGCGAGCTTCTGCTGGACCTGCTCGTCGGTGAGGGTCTCGTACGTGGCGAGGGTCTCCCCCGTCGCGGGATTGACGACCTTGTAATCGCTCATTTTTCTCCGATCGCTTGTTCAGACAGTCTGACGTGCGCGACGGGCGCTCGGCGGAGCATCCATCGACAGCGTCTGTCCCTTGAAGAAGGCGGGGCGCTTGATCGCCTGCCAGATCATGATCACGACGCCCACGACGATGATCAGCATGCCGAGGATGAAGACGATGCCGACACCGCCGATCTGCGAGCCCGATCCGTAGGCCGGGTCCATCGAGTCGATGAGCGTGGTGACGAACAGGACGGCGAGGATCACGCCGCCGATCAGCGGGAACAGGAACGTGAAGAAGACGTTCCGCGTCGAGTCGAACCACTGCTTGCGGAAGTACCACACGCACGCGAACGCGGTGATGCCGTAGTAGAAGCAGATCATCATCCCGAGGGTGAGGATCGTGTCCCACAGGGTGTCTTCGGAGACGATGCGCATCACGACGTAGAAGCCGGAGGCCACGATCGCCGAGACGATCGTCGCGTAGCCCGGCGTGAAGAACCGCGGGCTGACCTTCGCGAACGACGACGGGAGGGCGCCGTAGTGGCCCATCGCCAGGAGCGTGCGGGCCGGGCCGACGAACGTCGACTGCAGCGACGAGGCCGATGACGTCAGCACCGCGAGCGACACGAGGAACGCGAGGGGACCGAGGATCGGGCCCGACAGGAAGAAGAACGCGTTGCTCTGGATGTCTTCGTTGCCGAGGCCGAGATCGCCCGTGCCGACACCCGCGAACATGATCATCGCGACGGCGAGCAGCAGGTACAGCGACACGATCGTGATGACCGTGAGCGTCGCGGCGCGACCGGGGGTCTTCTCGGGGTCCTTCGTCTCCTCGTTCATCGTGAGGGTGACGTCCCACCCCCAGAAGATGAAGATCGACAGCGACAGGCCCGCGGCGACGGCGCCGAACGACGAGACCGCGAACGGGTTGAACCAGTTCCAGTCGAACGGCATGAAGTCGAACGCGTTGCCGTTCACGGCCTGCACGATCGCCGAGATCGCGAAGAACAGCAGCACCGCCACCTGGAAGGTGACGAGGAAGTACTGCAGCTTCTGCGTCGTCTGCATGTCGCGGTACGACACCAGGGTCGCCCCCAGCATGAACAGCAGGCAGACGACGATGTTGATCCACGTCTCGGCCGCCAGGTCGGCGATCGCCGCATTGCCGGTGATCTGGGCGATCAGCAGGAACAGGAAGTCGACGGCGACGCCGGCGAGGTTGGACAGCACGAGGATCGTCGCGACGACGAGTCCCCATCCGGCCATCCAGCCCACCCACGGGCCGAACGCGCGGGCCGCCCACGTGAACGACGTGCCGGAGTCGGGCATCCGGTTGTTGAGCTCGCGGTAGCCGAAGGCGACCAGCAGCATCGGGATGAACCCGATCAGGATGATCGCCGGGATCTGCTGACCGACGACGGAGGCCGTGGGCCCGATCGCCGCCGTGAACGTGTACGCCGGCGCGATGCACGAGATGCCGATGACGACGGCGCCGATCAGCCCGATCGTGCCGGCGCTGAGGCCCTTCTTGGACAGTCCGCCGGCTTCGTCGCCGGGCGTGGGAGCAAGCGGCGTGGCTTCGGGTGCGCTCATCGCTTACGCCTCCTTTTCGTCGGTGGTGCGGGTACGGGGCACGACGACCATCGGCACCGGCAGTTCGTGGAGCATCTTGGCGGCCGTCGAGCCGAGGAACAGCCGGCGCGGCTGCGCGAGCCGGCTCGAGCCGACGAGTGCGAGCTCTCCCGGCTCCCAGCTGAGATGGGCGACGGCGTCTTCGATCGACTCGCCGTCGGCGGTCACGGCCTCGACGGCGAGTCCGTCGGGAAGCTCGCGGCGCGCCTTGGCGAGCACGTCGCCGGCGTGGGCGGCGCCCGCGATGCGGATCACCCCGGTGTCGACCCCGGGTGGGAGGTCGACCGTCACCAGCGACACGAGACGCAGCTCGGCGTTCGCCGCCGCCGTGAGCGCCAGCGCCTCGGCCACGAGAGCCTCGGTGCCGGGGCGCGTGCCGACGGCGGCCGTGATGCGCGTCACGCCGATCGACGGATCGACGTCGCGCGAGCCCTCCGGGGCGAGGGCGACGGGGACGTCGGACGAATGCAGCAGCTCGGTGGCGACCGTGCCGAGACGGTGGCGGCCGCGCAGGCCGCCGTTGGCGGCGCCCACGACGATGAGCGACGCCGCGAGTTCGTCGGCAGCGGCCACGAGACCCTCTGCGAACGACTCCGCCGTGCGCACCTGGGTCGAGACGGCGACGGATGCCGGCACCGTCGCCGCGGCATCCGACAGCCAGTCCTCGGCCTGCTTGCGCACGTGCGCGTCGTAGGCGGCCGCCGGCGGCGTGATGACGGAACGGTCGTCGGCGGGGAGCACCAGGACGAGCTCGATGCCCGCACCGGTGGCGAGGGCGATCCGAGAGCCGAGGGCCACGGCGTCGGCTCCGGCATCGGTGGCGGTGTAGCCGACCACGATGGGTGCGCTCATGCGCGGGCCTCCTCGAGGATGTTCTGCGCCGCGAGGCGTCCCATGCGGATCGCACCGTCGACGTGCTGGTAGCCGGCGCCGGCCAGATCGCTGCAGGCGAGGTGGATGGGGCCGATCGGCTCGCGGAGGAACTCGCCGTAGCGCGAGAGGCCGCCCAGGTCGAAGCTCGCGGCGTAGGCGCCGCGGGTCCACTCCTCCGAGCCCCAGTCGCTCTCGTAGTAGACGATCGGGTTCTTCGCCTCGGGTCCGTAGTAGTGCGAGAGCGACTCGAGGATGCGCTCCTTGCGCTCCTCGGCCGAGAGGCGGAAGACGTCGTCGGCGTGCTGGTCGGACACGAATCCCACGAGGGTTCCGCGCTCGTCGCCGTGGTTGGTGTTGTCGTAGGCCTCGTGGGAGAGCTCGTACGGGCTGAAGGCGGTGCCGGAGAGACCCTGCTCGCGCCAGAACGGACGGTCGTACACCGCGTGCACCTTGATGACGAAGCCCATCGAGATGTGCTGGTGCATCTGGTGCTGACGGCGCGGGAGGGGCGGCACGAACGAGATCCGGTTGTACAGGACGGGGGCCAGCGCGAGGATCGCGAACCGCGCCCGGACCGTGACGCCGTCGGCGACCGCCGTGACGCCGGAGTCGCCCCACTCGAGGGTGCGCACCGGCTGCCCGAGCAGCACGTCGTCTCCGAGGCGCTCCGCGAGGTGCAGGGGAACCTGCTGGAGCCCGCCGACGACCCGCTTGTCGAGGATGAAGTCGGCGTCCACGAGGTGCGAGTACGACCCCGCCGAGGCCGCCATCAGCAGCGACTGCAGGAGCGAGAACGAATGCGTCGGCTTGGTCAGCATCGCCGAGCCGGTCGCGAACGCGAGATTGCGGACGGCTTCGTCGTCATCGGTCTGGGAGCGGAGCCATGCGTCCCACGAGATGCTGTCCCATTCCGCGGCCTTCTCGTGCGCCCACGGGCGGTCGGGGTCGATCTCGGCGACCATCGCGTCCAGACGCTCCGTGATCTCGGCGATGACCTTCTCGGTCTCGGGCGACACCGGGAAGACGTCGCCGGTGAACCTCTTGGTGACGCCGTCGGGACCGACGTACACGCTGTCGCCCTCGCGGTACCGGCTGTAGGTCTCCAGCCCCAGGTCGGCGATCGTCTCGATCAGCGCCTCCTGGTCGGGCGACACCCACTGACCGCCGATCTCGAGCATCGCTCCGTCGATCGTGTCGGTCCACAGTCGCCCGCCCGCACGATCGCGGGCCTCGAGGACGGCGACGGAGAGCCCCGCCTTCTTCAGCTCGTTGGCGGCCGTGAGACCGGCGGCGCCTGCGCCGATGATCACGACGTCTCGGGTCAGCTCTGACATTCGGACTCCTTGCTTCGGGTGCCCCTGACGGGCTCGGGGACCGGTGGTGAGGTTCGGGTGATGCGGGGTCTGGTTCGGGTGTCGCGGGAGGGCGGATGTTTCGGGTTCGGCGGGCCCGGTCCCCCCGGGCCGGACCCGCCGAAGTCGGGGATCAGTGCGCGGCGAGGGAGGCCGCGACGACGTCGAGTCCTTCTTCGAGCAGCTCGTCGGGGATCGACAGGGGCGGAAGGAAGCGGATGACGTTGCCGTACGTGCCGCACGTGAGCACGATGACGCCCTCGGCGATGCACGCCTTGGCGACGGCGCTTGTGAGCGCGGCATCCGGAGCCCCCGTGGCGGGGTCGACGAACTCGGCGGCCACCATCGCGCCCCGGCCGCGGACATCGCCGATCCGCGGGTCGGCCTGCTGCATCTCGGTGAGGCGGCGGACGAGGATGTCGCCGACGGCGACCGCGCGCTGGGCGAGGTCCTCCTCCTCGAACACCTCGATGGTCGCCAGTGCCGCAGCGCACGCGACGGGGTTGCCGCCGTACGTGCCGCCGAGGCCGCCGACGTGCGAGGCGTCCATGATCTCGGCCCGCCCGGTGACCGCCGCGAGCGGCATGCCCCCGGCGATGCCTTTCGCCGTCGTGATGACGTCGGGCACGATGCCGAACACGTCGCTGGCGAACATCGCTCCGGTGCGCGCGAAGCCGGTCTGGATCTCGTCGGCGATGAAGACGACGCCGTTCGCGCGGCTCCAGTCGACGAGGGCGCCGAGGAAGCCCTCGGCCGGGACGATGAATCCGCCCTCGCCCTGGATCGGCTCGATGATGATCGCGGCGAGGCTGTCGGCGCCGATCTGCTTCTCGATCATGGAGATGGCCCGCGCAGCGGCCTCGGCCCCCGTCAGCCCGTCGCGGTAGGGGTACGACAGCGGCATGCGGTAGATCTCGGGCGCGAAGGGTCCGAACCCGCTCTTGTACGGCATGGTCTTCGCCGTCAGGCCCATCGTGAGGTTCGTGCGGCCGTGGTAGCCGTGGTCGAATGCGACGACCGCCTGGCGGCCGGTGAACTTGCGAGCGATCTTCACCGCGTTCTCGACCGCCTCCGCCCCCGAGTTGAACAGCGCGCTCTTCTTGGCGTGGTCGCCGGGAGTCACACGGTTGAGCGCCTCGGCGACGGCGACGTATCCCTCGTACGGCGAGATCGTGAAGCACGTGTGGACGAACTGCGCGACCTGGGCCTGGACGGCCTCGACGACCTTGGGGTGCGCGTTGCCGACCGTCGTGACGGCGATTCCGGCGCCCAGGTCGATCAGCGAGTTGCCGTCGGCGTCCACGACGACGCCGCCACCCGCTGCGACGGCCTCGATCGGCACGGTGTGGCCGACGCCGGCGGAGACGGCTGCGGCCTTGCGGGCCAGCAGAGCCTGCGAGCGGGGTCCGGGGATGCTGGTGACGAGGCGGCGCTCCTGCGGGAGGGAGGGACCGCCGACGGGAGTCGTGAGAGTGTCGGTCGAGCTCATGTGGGCGACCTTACGGCGAACGGATGGCCCACAGACACCTGCCTCGATGTACATTCTGAAAGCGACCGTGTACGTCGCGTACAAGCCGTCGGAACGGATGATGATGGATGCCGCGAACGAAGCGCCGACGCTGCGCTCCCTGCTGAACAGACGCGAGCTCCTGCTGCGCCTCGAGGGGACCGAGGACGAGCTCGAGCCCGGCGCCCTGGATCAGCAGATCCGATGGATCCACACGAGCGATCTCGCCGATCCGACGCCGTTCCTGTCCGAGGGTCTCGCCCTGCTCACGACGGGGCGGCAGTTCCTCGAAGAGGGCGACGACCCGCGGACGTGCCTCGAATACGTGCGCCGTCTGGCGGGCCGGGGCGTCGTCGCGCTCGGCTTCGGCACCGAGGTGCTGCGTGACGGCATCCCGCCCGCGCTCGTCGACGCCTGCCGCGCGGAGCGCATGCCGCTGTTCGTCGTCCCGTACAAGACCCCCTTCATCGCCGTCGCGCGCGCGAACGCCGAAGCGATCGCGGGGCAGGGGTATGCCCGCCGCTCCTGGGCGCTCGCCGCGCAGCGCGCGATCTCCCTCGCCGCCCTCCGACCCGACGGTCTGGGCGCGACGCTCGCCGAACTGGCACGCCAGTTCGACACATGGGTCGGGCTGTTCGAGGCATCCGGAGCCCTTTCGCGGGAGCATCCGGCCGGCGCGCTCGACCCGGCCGTGCTCGAATCGCTCACCGCCGACGTCGGCGCGGTCCTGCGCCGCGGCGCGCGTGCGGGCTCGTCGCTGCAGGTCGGCGGCACCGCCTTCACCCTGCAGACCCTGGGGCGCGGCGGGCGACTGCGCGGAGTGATCGCGATCGCCGCCGGCGAGCTCGACCAGGAGGGACGCGGCGTGCTGACGGCCGTCATCGCGATGGCCGGCCTCGCGCTCGAGCAGAACGAGGGTCTGAGCCGGGCGCGCACGCTGCTGCGCACGGGCCTCGTGCACTCGCTGGCCGCCGGCGACCCCGCCCTCGCCCGCCGCATCGCCCGCGATCTCTGGGGCGGGCTCCCCGCCGCGCCGATCGTGGTGGCGGTCACCGATGCCCACGTCGCACGATCGGATGCCGGAGCGGAGTGGCTGGAGCTGCGCGCCACCGAATCGCGCGGGGGCCTGTTCTTCGGACGCGACGACGACGGACTGGTCCTGGTCACCGGGGCGGGTGACACCGATGTCGTGGACGCGTTCGCGGCGCGGTTCGACGCACGCATCGGGGCGTCGGAGCCGGCCGCGTACGCCGCGTTCGCCGCCGCGCACGCGCAGGCGTCCACGGCACTCGCACGCGCGACGGCGGGGCAGGTCGCCCGCTTCGGCGATGTCGCGGCATCCGGCGTCCTCTCCGCCCTCGACACGGAGGCGGGCCGCGCCCTCGCCTCCGCGCGCCTCGCGCCGCTGCGCGACGCCGACGACCGCAGCGGCAGCGCGCTCATCGAGACCGTGCGGACGTGGCTCGAGCACGACGCGCGCATCGACGCGGCGGCGACCGCCCTCGGCGTGCACCGGCACACCGTGCGGGCGCGCATCGGGCAGGCAGAGAGGCTCCTGGGGTCGGACCTGTCGTCGTTCGCCGCGCGCGCGGAGCTCTGGGCCGCCCTCGTCGCGTCGGGGTGACCGCGGCGCGGTTCCGGCTGCGCGCAACTCCTCACAGACGGCGCCGCCTCGGCGTGGCGTGGGGTCGACGCGCCGACACCGCCCGGTTCCTGAGGAGTTGCGCGCACGGCAGGGCGGCCGCTGGCGGGCTACTCTTCGCGCGGGCCGAGGCGCAGGCCGGGCACGAAACGAGCGGATGCCGCGGTGCCCCGCTCGAGCTCGACGAAGGCGACCTCGTTCCTCCCCGCCCGAGTGACGGGCGCCGGCACGTACAGCGTCTGCTGCGGTCCGCTGCGCCAGTACCGGCCGAGGAGGAACCCGTTGACGAACGCGTAGCCCTTGCCCCAGCCGTCGGTGTCGAGGAACAGATCGGATGTCGTGTCGAGGTCGAACGAGCCCGTCCACCGCGCGCGCGGGCTCGAGGCCCCGTCGGCGTGCGTGTCGGCGTCGACGAGCGCGGCGACGTCGATCGGTGTCGCCGTCCACCCCTCGAGCGGCACGCCGTCGAGCGTCGCGCCGCCGATGAGTCCCTTCGCCTCGCCGAGACGCTCGTCGTAGTTGACGCGGCCCTGGTCCTCCACGAGGACGGTCAGCCGCTCACCGCTCGGCACGGGCAGCGAGCGCTCGTTCCCCGTGCGCGAGAGCACGCCGATCGCGCTCCCGTCGACCTCGACCCACGCCCGGTCGCGCACGTCGCCGAACGCGAGCAGCCCGCCGCGCGAGTCCAGGGCGGCGTCGTACCGCACGAGGGCGCTCGTGTGCGCGAGGGCGTCGAACGTCGCAGGGAGTGCAGAGGCCTCCCCCGTCGGCGCCGGGAGCCACTCGCCGTCGCACGTCAGCGCCACCTCGAACGCGGGCGCGGGCGCGGCATCCGCGACCTGCTCGTCGGGAACCGGTGCGTACTTCGCGATCACGGCGCGGAAGGCGTGGAACTTCTCCGTCGGGTCGCCGGCCTCGTCGAGCGGGGCGTCGTAGTCGTACGACGTCGTGATGGGGAGATATCGGCCTTTGTCGTTCGCGCCGTTCGTCAGTCCGAAGTTCGTGCCGCCGTGCAGCATGTAGAGGTTCACGGATGCCCCGGCGGCCAGCAGTGCATCGAGCTCGGCGGCGGAGTCGGCGGCCGACGTCGTGTGGTGCACGCCTCCCCACCAGTCGAACCAGCCGTCCCAGAACTCCGCGCACATCAGCGGACCCGTCGGCTGGTGCGCGCGGAGGGTGGCCAGGCGCTCCCCCGCGCGCGACCCGAACGAGCCCGTCAGGTGCAGGCCGGGCAGGGAGCCGTCGCGCAGCATCTGCGGCTCGGGCTGGTCGATCGTCGTGAGCGGAACCATGATGCCCGCCGACCGGGTCACCCGCACGAGCTCGGCGAGGTAGTCCTTGTCGGCGCCGTAGGCGCCGTACTCGTTCTCGATCTGCACGAGCACGACGGGGCCGCCGCGGTCGATCTGCCGGGGCGCGACGATCTCGTAGACGCGGTCGAGATACGTCGCGACCTCGGCGAGATACGCCGGCTCCGAGCGGCGCAGACCGATCCCGGGCATCGCCGTGAGCCACGCGGGCAGTCCGCCGTTGTGCCATTCCGCGCAGATGTAGGGCCCCGGACGCACGATGGCGTGCAGGCCCTCGGCCGCGATGAGGTCGAGGAAGCGGCCGAGGTCGTTCGCCCCCGCGACATCCCACTCTCCGCGCACCGGCTCGTGCGCGTTCCACGCCACGTAGGTCTCGATCGTGTTGAGGCCGAGCAGTCGCGCTTTGCGGATGCGGTCGGCCCACTGGTCCGGATGGATGCGGAAGTAGTGCAGCGCTCCGGAGAGGATGCGGTGAGGCCGCCCGTCGAGCCGGAAGTCGGTGTCGCCGATCGCGAACGTCGGCATCGTCAGACGGCGCTCCGCGATGCGAGGAGCGCGGCGAGCTTCTCGAGCTGCGCGGCGTCTTCGAGGGCGGAGCCCACCGCGACGACGCGCACGCCGGCGTCGAGGAACTCCGCCGCATTGGCGGCATCCATTCCTCCCGTCGCGACGAAGCGCACCTCGGGGAACGGTCCGCGCACGAGCCGGAACCATCCCGACCCGAGCCACGACGCGGGGAATGCCTTGAGCCACGTGAGGCCGAGCGAGACGGCGAGCTGCACCTCGGAGGGCGTCGCCACTCCCGGGAGGATCGGGATGCCCGCCTCCTGCGCCGCGCGCACGACGGCAGGGTCGAGCCCGGGCGCCACGAGGTACGCGGCCCCCGCGGCCTGAGCCGCCGCCACCTGCTCGACGCGTAGGATCGTGCCCGCACCGACGACCTTGCCGCGCTCGGCGCCCAGACGCACGACTTCGCGCAGCGCGCGCTCGTCCTCCTCGGTCTGCAGGGGCACCTCGACATGATCGAGTCCCAGGTCCCACGCGGTGCTCGCCAGCGCGACGGAGCGCTCGACGCCCATGCCGCGGAGGATCGCCATCAGCGGCGATCCCGCGAAGGCGGCGTCGAACCACTCGGTGAAGTCGGTCATCGGTGCTCCTCCTCGTCGACGGAGTCGCCCGTCGTCTGCAGTGTCAGTGCCGCGCGCGCGTGGCCTGCGCGGAGTCGTTCGGTCAGGGACGCCCCGTCGAGGAGCTTCGCGAGATAGCCGCCCGCGAAGGCGTCGCCGGCGCCCACGGCTTCGACGACCTCGACCCGCAGAGCGGGCTCGAAGACCGTCTCGGCGGCGGTGAAGGTCGTCGCGCCGATGTCGCCGTCTTTGACGACGAGCTCCGCCACGCCCGGAAACCGGGCACGGACGGACGCGGCATCTGCAGTCTCCCACAGCGCCTCGGCCTCGTCGCGGCCGACGAACACGACGTCGGCGCGCCGGGCGAGAGCCTCGAGCGGCGCCGCCGCCTCGGTCGTCGACCAGAGCGCGGCGCGATGGTTGACGTCGAAGCTCACCAGGAGGCCGGCGGCGCGCGCACGATCGATGACGCGATCGAGGAACGCCGCCGCCGACGGCGAGATCGCCGCGGTGATGCCCGAGACATGGACGACGCGTACGCCCTCGAGCGCGACGGCCTCCGCATCGGCGGTCGACAGATGGGCCGCGGCCGAGCCCGCGCGGTAGTAGCGCACCGGATGACCGGGGTCCTTGAAGTAGACGCCGGTCGGATGCCCCGGATCGAACCCGACGGCGGAGACGTCGACGCCCCGGGCCGCCAGCAGCCGCGCGACGCGGTGTCCGAGCGGGTCGTCGCCGAGCCGCGAGAACCAGCCGGCCCGATGCCCGTGCGCGGCGACGTGCGCCGCCACGTTCGACTCGGCTCCCCCCGCGTCCACGCGAAACTCGACTGCGTCGACGAGACGCGTCGCCGTGGTGGGGGCGACCATCGCCATCGTCTCGCCGATCGCGAGGAGCGGGGCGACGGCTGCGGGAGGCGACGTCACTTCAGGCCGGTGACGGGGGCGGGGTCCATGTCGTCGAACGCCTGGTTCTCGCCCGCCATCGCCCAGATGAAGGAGTACGCCGCCGTGCCCACACCGGAGTGCAGCGACCAGCTCGGCGAGATGATCGCCTGGCGATCGGCCACGACGAGGTGGCGCGTCTCCTCGCGCTCGCCGAGCAGGTGGATGACGCGAGCGTCCTCCGGCACGTCGAAGTAGAGGTAGCACTCGGTGCGCCGGTCGTGCGTGTGCGCCGGCATCGTGTTCCACATCGAGCCCGGGTGCAGCTCGGTGACGCCCATGACGATCTGGCAGCTCTTGACGCCGTTCTCGTGGATGTACTGGTTGAGCGTGCGGCGGTTGCTGGTGACCTGGTCGCCGAGCTCGCGCACGGTGCCCTCGCCGGGCGACACGAGGGCAGCCGGGTAGGCGGTGTGGGCGGGAGCGGAGAAGAGGTAGAACTGCGCCCCCTCCGAGCTGTCGGCGTCGCGGAACACGACGTCGCGGATCCCGCGGCCGAGGTACAGGCAGGCGCCATTCACGAGCTCGTAGACCTCGCCGTCGGCGGTCACGGTGCCCGTGTCGCCGACGTTGATGATGCCCACCTCACGGTGCTCGAGGAAGTAGTCGCTGCGGATCTCGGGGTAGCCCGTCAGCACGAGGTCGGTGCCGGCCGGCACGGCGCCGCCCAGCACGATGCGGTCGTGGTGCGTGTAGACGACGGTGACCTCGCCGGGGACGAAGAGCTGGGGAACGAGATAGCTCTCGCGCAGCTCCTTCGTGGTCATGCCGGGGATCTGCGTCGGGTTCGTGGCGTAGCGCTGTTCCATGTGTTCCGCTCCTTGGAGATGTAGAGAATTCTGTCAGCGCACGAGCCAGCCGCCGTCGACGGGCACGACGGCACCCGTGACGTAGGCGGCGGCATCCGACGCGAGGAAGACGAAGGCGCCCTGAAGATCGGCGGGCGTGCCCCACCGTGCCGCGGGGATGCGGGCGACGATGGATGCCTCGCGCGCTTCGTCGGCGCGGAGGGCGGCGGTGTTGTCGGTGGCCATGTAGCCCGGCGCGATGGCATTGACCGTGACGCCGGAGGCGGCCCATTCGTTCGCGAGCGCCTTCGTCAGTCCGGCGACGGCGTGCTTGGACGCCGTGTATGCCGGAACGAGAATGCCTCCCTGGAACGAGAGCATCGAGGCGACGTTGATGATGCGGCCGTGACCGCTGGCGACCATGTGGCGTCCGGCGGCCTGCGACAGGTGGAACACGGCGTCCAGATTCACCGAGAGCACGTCGTTCCAGTCCTGTGCCGCGAACTCGAGGGCCGGTGCCCGTCGGATCGTGCCGGCGTTGTTGACGAGGATGTCGAGGCCCCCCAGCTCGGCGACCACCTCGTCGACCGCGGACGCGAGGTCTTCGGGCGCGGCGTCGACGAGGTCGCGGGAGATCGGGTGCACACGACGGCCGGTCGCGCGGATGAGCTCGGCGGTCTCGGATGCGTCGCCGCGATCGAGCAGCGCGATGTCGGCGCCGGCTTCGGCGAGGGCGACCGCCGCGCCCTGGCCGAGACCGCGGCTCGATCCGGTGACGAGGGCGACCCGCCCGTCGAGGCGGAAGGTGTCGAGGATCATGCGGATGCTCCCAGCGGGTCGATGAACGTGGTCGTGAGGGCGCCGAGGCCCGAGATGCGGATGGTGACAGCATCCCCCGCCGCCAGCGGCCGGTGCGAGTCGTTCGCCTCGGGGAGCTTCTGCGGCGTGCCGGTCGAGATGACGTCGCCGACCTCGAGCGTCATGATCTGGCTGAGGTAGTGGACGACGAAGGCGACCGAGAAGATCGTGGTGGACGTCGACTGCGACACCGTCACGACGCCGTCGCGCACGACCTCGACGAGCAGATCCTGCGGATCGGCGACGTCGTCGGCCGTGACGACCCAGGGCCCGAGCGGCGCGAAGCCGTCGGAGCACTTGCCGAGCGCCCACTGGCTCTGACGGCGTTGCCAGGCGCGGTCGGAGACGTCGTTGAGGATCGTGTAGCCGCCGACGTGCTCGAGGGCGTCCTCCAGCGCGACGCCGCGGGCCCGTCGGCCGATGACGACGGCGATCTCGCCCTCGTAGTCGACATCGGTCGCGGCATCCGGAACGATGACCGGATCGTGCGGTCCGCCGATCGTGTTCGGCGTCTTGACGAAGACGTCGGGGAACTCCGGATCGGAGGCCGTCGGATCGACGCCGTCGGGCACGTGCCCGCGGTAGTTGTAGCCGAGGCACAGGAGCTTGCCCGGTCGCACGGGCGCGTCGAGCTCGACGTCCGCCAGGGCGGGCGCGGCGTCCGTCGCGGCCGAGACCGCCGTCTCGGCCACGGCGCGGGCGCCCGGGTCGGCCAGGACGTCGGCGACCGTGCCGGCGAGCTCGACCACGCGGTCGACCCCGGCGATGTCGACGACGGCGGCCGCCCGGAGTCCCGCAGGGGTGCGCAGCGTGACGAGCCTCACCAGTAGGGGGTCCAATCGGGGCGCGCGGCGCGCATGAGCGCCTCGAGGTAGAAGTAGTCGCCCCAGAGCGTCCCCTCGTCGACGCCGTTGTCCTTCGGCAGGTCGTAGACGCTGTGCAGGATCAGCGCGTCCGAGGCCTCGGGCGTCTCCGGCGCGTAGTTCGCGATGAGCGACGTCAGGATGCCGCGGGCCTCCGCCCGCCAGCGGTCGGCGAGGGCGGGGTCGGTCTCGAGCTCAGCGAGCTCGAGGAGCCCGCACACCGCGATCGCACCGGCCGAGCTGTCGCGCGGGGCATCGCTGCCGTCGGTGTAGACCAGGTCCCAGAACGGCACGCGGTCGCTGGGGAGGTGGGCGAGGAAGTACTCGGCCGAGCGGCGCGACGCCTCGAGCAGCTCGGGGTCGCCGGTCGCCTTGTGGTTGAGGGCGAAGCCGTAGATGCCCCACGCCTGGCCCCGTGCCCAGCACGACTGGTCGAACGCGCCCTGCTCCGTGCCGCCGCGCAGCGGCTCGCCGGTCTCGGCGTCCCAGTAGAACGTGTGGAACGTCGAGTCGTCCTCGCGGAGGATGTGCGCGCGCAGCTGCGTCGTGTGGCGGCGGACGGCGTCGGCGTAGCGCTCCTCACCGGTCTGCTCGAAGGCCCACGTGAGCAGCGGCATGTTCATGAGGCTGTCGATGATCGTCCGCCCGCGCTGCGCGGGGTCGGAGAGGTCGCCCCACGCCTGCACGATGCCGGCCGGCTCGAGGAAGCGGCGCATGAGGGCGTCCGCAGCGCGCAGCGCCGCGGCGCGCGAGGCCTGATCCGACAGCAGCCGCCACGGAGCGACCGAGGCGAGCGTGTAGAGGAATCCGAGGTCGTGGGTCTCGAGGTCCTCCTCGTCGTGCACCCGGCGGGCGAAGTCGCGGGCGTGGCCGAGCGCGGCATCCCGGAACTCCGCGTCGCCCGTGAGCTCGAACGCGATCCACTGCGTGCCGGGCCAGAAGCTCGTGGTCCAGCCCTGGTTGGCTCCCACCGGGAACCCCTTGTGCGCCGGGCGGAGCGGGTACCGGTCGCCGGTCGTCGTGTCGTCGGGGTACGCGCTGCCGAAGGCGCCGATGTTGCGGCGCACGGTGGACAGCGCCTGCACGAGCGCTCGATCGAGGCCCGCGATGGCGGGGGTCTCGGTGGACGTGGACGTCATGAGTGAGGGCTTCCTTCGTGAGGGGTGACGACGCCGGTCAGGCGACAGCCGGTTCGAGGTCGAGCACAGGGCGCAGCGAGTACCGCGAGTTCGCCCAGGCGAGGTAGAGGGCGGCGGATGCCGTGAGGCCCATCGCGATGGCGGGCATCGAGACGAACAGCCACGCCTGCGCCCCGAAGGCGAGGAGCGACACGGCCGTCAGATACCAGCGGCGCATGCCCAGGACGGCGGCGGCCCGGAGGATGTCGCGCAGGCGGGCGGCCGGCTCCTCGGCCACGCCGACGAGGGCGAGCAGTGTCGTGGCGACCGCCACGAACGCCAGCACGAGCAGCACCGGGCCGACCAGCACGCCGATCGCGGCATCCGCGACGAGCCGGAAGTCGACGAAGAGCACCACGATCGAGGAGGTTCCGATGACACCGATCGCCAGCGCCTTGGCCCACGTCGCGCGGATGCCCGCCCAGAACGCGCGCACCGGTGCGGTGCCGCCCAGCGCATGCTCGCGGAACACCCGGAACGCCGCGGCGATGCCCGGCGCGCACAGCGGCGCGGCGATGGCGATCAGCGGCCACGACGTCATCGGGTCGGTCGTCACCAGCAGCACCACGAGCGGCAGGCTGGAGACGAGCAGCAGGGCGTTCGTGACGACGCCGAGATAGACGACGGCGAAGACGGTGGCATACGTGTCGTGCGAGATGCGGCGCATGATCAGCCCTTCATCCCGCTCGTCGCGATGCCCTCGACGAAGTACTTCTGCCCGGCGAGGAAGATGAGCGCGATCGGGATGATCGAGATCGTCAGACCCGCGAACAGCAGCGCGTAGTTGGTGTCGTAGAGGTTGCTCACGAACGACTTGAGTCCGAGCTGAATGGTCCACAGGTCGGGGTTGCGCAGGTAGATGAGCGGCCCGAGGTAGTCGTTCCACGTGCCCACGAACGTCAGCAGCGTGAGGCTCGCGAGCGCCGGGATCGACAGCGGCAGCATGATCCGGCGCCAGATGCCGTACTCGCTGAGACCGTCGAGGCGGGCGGCCTCGCTGAGCTCCTCCGGGATCGTCTCGTAGTACTGCTTCATCAGGAAGACGCCGAACGCGCCGAACGCCTGGATCAGGATGATGGCCCACAGCGTGTTGGACACCTTGATGTTCGACAGCAGGATGAACTGCGGGATCATGTACGACTGCCACGGGACCGCGATCGTTCCGATGTAGACGAGGAAGAGGACGTCGCGGCCGGGGAAGCGCATCTTGGCGAAGCCGTAGGCGGCGAACGAGCCCGTCAGCACCTGGAGGAACGTCACCACCACGGCCAGCAGCAGCGTGTTGCGGATCCAGACGAGCATGTTCGTCTCGGTCCAGATGTCGATGTAGTTCGCCCAGATGACGGTCTCCGGGAACCACTTGACCGGGACGCTGAAGACCTCGTTCGGGCTCTTCAGCGAGCTCATGACCATCCAGAAGAACGGCAGCAGGAGCCCCACGGCGGCGACGATGAGCGCGATGTACATCGCGATGCGTCCGATGCGCCGACCCGGCGACTGCGCGGGTCCGCCGGACCGGTCGCGCCGCTCGGGGGCGCCCTCGCTCAGCTTGCGCAGGCCCACGACATCCTGCGTGGGAACGGTGAGACCGGTCATCACTTGCTCGCTCTCTTGTTCCAGAGGAACTGCAGGATCGTCACGATGATGCACATGAAGAACAGCGCGACGGCGGCGGCCGAGGCGTAGCCGAACTGGCTCTCCTCGAATCCCTTGCGGTAGATGAACTGCGACAGCACGAGCGTCGCCTGTCCGGGTCCGCCGTCGGTCATCACGAGGATCAGGTCGAAGATCTTGAACGAGCCGATCGTCAGCATGACGGTGACGAAGAACATCGTCGGGCGCAGGCACGGCAGCGTGACGTTGACGAAGCGGTTCCAGGCGTTCGCGCCGTCGACGCGGGCGGCTTCGTACAGCTCGCGGGGCACGGTCTGCAGGCCCGCGAGGAACAGGATCATGTAGTAGCCCATGTCGCGCCACGTGCTCACGATCACGACAGCGGGCATGGCCCAGTCGGTCGAGGTGAGCCATCCGGGCGGATTCTGGATGCCGATGAAGCGGAGGATCTCGTTGATCGGTCCGTAGTCCGGGCTGAAGAGGAGGTTCCACACCACGGCGATCGCGACGATCGAGGTGATGTAGGGGAAGAAGGCTGCGGTGCGGAAGAACGCGACACCGCGCAGCTTGTTGTTCAGCAGCAGCGCCAGCGCGAGCGACACGATGATCGTCAGCGGGATGTGCAGCGCCGAGTAGTACAGGGTGTTGACCAGGGCGATGCGGAAGCTGCCGTCGCCGAAGAGACGCGTGAAGTTGGCGAAGCCGATCCAGTCGGCCTTGCCGAACACGTTCCAGTTCGTGAACGACATGTAGAACAGCACGATGACCGGCACGAGGGTCAAGGTGGCGAACCCGAGGAAGTTCGGGAGGATGAAGCTCCACCCGATGAGGGTGTTGCGGAGCGCGAGCTTGGAACGGCGTCTGCGCTGCGACGGCGGCTTCACCGTCGCGGCACCGGCATCCCTGGCGGCGACTGTCGTCATGATTCTCTGCCTTCTGCTGCTGTTCTGAGGCGGTGGCCGGCCCTGCGCACGGCAGGGCCGGCCACCGAGTCGAACGGACTCAGTCGAGTCCGACCTCGTTCTTGACGCGCTCCTGCGCCTCGGTGATGGCCTGCTCGACGGGCGTCGAGCCCGACAGGATCGCCGAGTGCATGTCGTTGAGGATGCCCTGGATGGCCGCCGTCTTGGACGACGTCGGGTTCTCGGGGTGCGTCTCGTGCGTCGACCAGGCGAACTTCGACAGGTCGTCGGTCGGGGCGCCGTCGACACCGAAGTAGGTCTCGGTGACGGTCTCGTTCGAGAAGGCGGGGGTGATGCCGATGGCGGCGAGCACGTCGGCGCCCTTCTCGCTGGCGGCGAACGCGAGGAACTTCTTCGCGGCGGCCTGCTTGTCGGCATCCGTGTTCGCGTTGATGCTGAAGCCGGTCGGGTCGCCGAAGGTCACGGGCTCGTTGTCCATGCCGGTCGTCGAGGACGACAGCTGCGGGATCGGCGCGATGCCCCACTCGAAGGTGTCGGCGTCGCCCGAGGCCTGCTGGGCGATCAGCGTCGCGGTGTACCACGTGCCCATCGGGAGCATGGCCGCCGTCTGCTTGCCGAACTCGCCCTGGTAGGTGAGCTGGTTCGCGCTGGACGTGTTGAAGTCGACCTGCGCGCCGTCGGCCTGGAGGGCCAGGACGCGGTCGTAGTACTCGCCCATGTACTCGTAGTCGCCCTCGAGGACGTTCGTGTCGTTCTGCGCGCTCGCGAAGCCCTGCACGACCGACTGCCAGCGGTGCATGTAGCCGCCGCGCGCGGGCGCGAGGGCGGCCGAGAGCTCTGCGGCCGCGGCGTCGTAGTCCTCCCACGTCCACGAGCCGTCGGGCTCGTCGACACCGGCCTGCGCGAACAGGTCCTTGTTGTAGAAGAGGACCCACGAGTCCTGGCGGTACGGCACGCCGTACTGCACGCCGTCGACCTCGTACGACGACGCTCCGCCGATGCCCTCGGGGAGCTCGACGTCGGACACGTCGAGGAGCTGTCCGCCCTCCTGGAAGGTCGTGACGAACTTGACCTCCTTCTGCGTGATGATGTCGGGACCGGTGCCGGCGGCGAGGTCGGCCGTCACGAGCGTGTTGTACTCGGCGGCGTCATAGCCCTTGAGCTCGACGGTGATGTCGGGGTTCTCCGCGGTGAACGCGTCGGCGAGCGCCTGGAACTCCGGGGTGGTCTCGAGGCTCCAGCCGGAGAGGGAGATCGTGACCGGGCCTGCCGACGCGGCCGGCTCCTCGGTCGTTCCGCCGCTGCACGCGGCGAGCGTGAGCGAGGCGACGGCGACGAGTGACGCCGCTGCGGCGATTTTGCGCTTCATGAGTGGTGCTGCTCCTTTGCGATTGCTGTCCGGACCCGTCATCGGGCTCGGGCCTTACTGCCGGTCTGCCGAGAGGGCCTGCCGGTGGTCGAGAAGACGGGTCGCGGTCGCGCGTCCGTCGGGCCACGTGACGAACGCGGTGTGTCCCGCGACGTCGACGAGGGCGGTGGAGGGGTCGCCGGACGAGGTGCCGTCGACGACGCCCTCGAGCCACACGAGGGTCGCCGTCCACGCTCCGACCGCGACGGCGTGGTCGACGACGGGAACGGCCGCGTGGGCGCCGAGAGGGCTGGCATCGGCGCGGACGACGACGGATGCGGTTCCCCCCGCCGTGAGCGCGCGGATGCCGCTCGCGCGACCGACGTGGGTGGCGGTGGCCGTGTCGTCGGCGGCTGCGATGACGGGCGCGTCCGCCCCGGCGAGGGCCCATCCTCCGATGCGGAGGCGAAGGCCCGCCGGATCGATGCCGGACTCGAGGGCGTCGATCGCGCTGAGACGCACCTCCCACGGGCCGCGCACGAGCGAGTGCACCGTGAGCGACCCGGCGAGCGCGACCTCGCCGGTGATCCCCGAGCCGTGTCGCACCTGCGTGTCGGCGGGGGCGATCCAGTGGGCGGTCGACGTCGAGGAGGCGATCGCGACGTCGTCGTCGACGCGCGTGCCGAGCAGCGTCATGGCCGCGCGGTGGGTCGCGCGGCCCGCGGCGTCGACGAGCGCGACCGACTGCTCGAGCGGCTCGCGCCACGCCTGGCCGTTCGCGAGCGGCGCGGCGGCGGTGGAGTAGCCGATGCGCGCGTAGATCGGCGAGTCTCCGACGAGCGCGCCCTCGAGCGCATGGTCTGTGCCGTGGTTCGCGATGCGGACGATGCCGTCGGACTGCGTGGCGGAGACCACCCAGCCGGGAGCGGCGATGCGGGCGAGGACGTCGCCGGACTCGACCGGGAGCGGCTCGCTCGGGGCGGCCCACACGGGGTGATCCGCCGGGAGCGAGATCCCGACGAGACCCTTGACCGCCCAGTAGGGCGATCCCGACCCGGAGTACGACTGCGCGAGCTTGCGCCACTCTCCGTGCCAGCCCATCGACAGCAGATCGTCGTCATCGGGCACGCCGTTGTCGACGAAGTGCCGCACGACGCGGTCGGCCGCGTGCCGGAGGAGGCCGGGAGAGGAGGAGGGCACGCCCGCGATCACGCCGGCCCAGAAGGGCGCGGCGGCGGCGAAGCGGTAGATGAGGCTGCGGCCCTGCAGCAGCGGCGAACCATCGGCGCCGACGAGGACGACGGCATCGCGCAGGAAGCGGTCCAGCGCCGCGACATCCGTCGTCGTGCGGTCGCCGGCGAGCTCGGCGCCCCCCTGCATTCTCACCCAGAGCACGGGGTACAGGTGCAGCGCCCACCCGATGTAGTGGTCGTACGAGCGCTCGACGCCGTCGCTGAGCCAGCCGTCCTCTCGCACGAGCGCATCGTGCAGGTCGAGGTCGTCGGCGATGTCCTGTGCCGACCACGGTCCGCCGACGGACCGCAGGAACGTCTGCACGACGATGCGGAACCACAGCCAGTTCGTCTTCGGGTAGGTCGTGTCGCCCACGACGGGCGAGAAGTAGTCGATGACGCGCTGCTGGGTGAGCGCATCCAGGCGATCCCAGATCCACGGGCGCGTCATGTCGAGGATGAGGGCGAGAGATGCCGCTTCGACCTTGGCCTGCGGGTGCTCGTCGAGGCGCACCCAGCGGTCGGGGGCGTCGGGATCGACACCGGCGACGATGCCACGTGAGTAGAAGTCGATCAGATGGTCGACGCCCTCGCCCCGCTCCCCCGCGATGCGGAAGCCGGCGAGGAGGAAGGTGCGCGCGAACCCCTCGAGCCCGTCGACGGCGGTGCCGTAGCCGCCCTCGACGCCGGGGGGAGTGATGCGGGCGTTGTTCTCCGACGCGTGCGCCATCGCCCCCGCGAGCAGGCGGTCAGCGAACGCGAGCCACTCCCGGCGGCTCCAGTCCGCCGTGCTGCTCGTACGCTGGGGCGCCACAGGTTCTCCTTTGAAGGTGCGCGATTCGTTCGGGTTCGTTCGCGATCGTTTGGAGATTATCAACCTGTTTCGATCATGGCAAGTCGAATTTTGACGTGATACGATCATTTTCGATCATCACCGATGTTCACACGGACTCGACGGAGAGGAGCTGCGGATGACGACCGCCTTCCACGGGGCACTGTCCGACGCGTTCGCGGCCCGCGCCTCGGCCGCCCTTCTCACGACCCGTCTGCGCCCCGCCGACGACGCGCTGCCGGTCGCACCGGCGAGCGATCGCGAGGCGTGGGGCGACGTGCCGGCCGACGGCATCCTCGCGCGCGCCGGCGACGACCTCGGCGCGCCGTGGCCGATTCCGCTCGCCGGCGCCGCCGCCCGTGTCCATCGCGACGGCGACCGCGACGGGTGGGAGCAGGTGGCCTACGCCCGTCAGCACCGGGTGAGCCGGGCCGCCGTCGCCGCCGCCGTGACCCTCGATGAACGATGGACAGACGAGGTCGTCGACGGGGTGCAGCTGCTGTGCGAGCAGAGCTCGTGGTGCTGGCCGGCCCACGACGACACGTTCGAACGCCACGGCGCCGTGCTGGCGACCGTCACCGATCCGTTCCTCGATCTCGGAGCCGGCGAGGTCGTCGGTCAGCTGGCCTGGATCGACCACGTGCTCGGTGCGCAGCTGGATGCGCGCGCGCCCGGCATCCGGGCCCGCATCCGCCACGAAGCCCGCGTGCGGGTCTTCGATCCGTTCGTGGCGCGACGCGACTGGCACTGGATCGGGCTCGACGGCGACGTGCACAACTGGAACCCCTGGATCCACGGCAACGTCATCGTCGCCGCGCTCCGGCTCCTCGACCAGCCCGGCGACGGCGACCGCCGCGCCGCGATCGTCGCTCTCGCGCTCGAAGGACTCGACCGCTACGTGACCTCGCTCCCGGCCGACGGCGCGATCGACGAGGGGTACTCGTACTGGTGGAACGGCGCGTGCCGTGCTCTCGAGGCCCTCGATGTCATCGCGCACGCGACCGACGGCGAACTCGACGCGGTGCCCGCGGTACCCGCCCTGCGCGAGACCGTCGCCTTCCCGCACCGGTCGCACCTCGGCGGCGCGTGGTATCTGAACCTGGCCGACGGCCAGGCGCGTCCCACCTCCGATCAGCCGTGGCACGCCCTGCACCGCGCGGCACGCCGCGCAGGCGACATGGATGCCGCCGCCCACGCCGCAGCGCACCGGGCGTTGGTCCCCCACGAAGCCGCGGGGTTCGGAAGGCTCGTACGGGCGCTCACCGACCGCGACTGGATCGCGGCATCCGTCGCCTCGTCTCCCCTGCCGCGGGACGTGTGGCTCCCCTCGACCGAAGTGCTCCTGGTGCGCGAGCACGCCGGATCGGCCGTCGGCCTTGCCCTCGCGGTCAAGGGCGGCCACAACGGCGAGCACCACAACCACAACGACGTCGGATCGTTCGTCGTGGCGTGCGACGGCGTGCCGGTGCTCGTCGACGCCGGCCGCCCAACCTACACCAAGGCGACGTTCGGACCCGACCGATACGACATCTGGACGATGCAGAGCTCGTGGCACAACGTGCCCGAGGTCCGCGGCACGGCGCAGGGCGCCGGCGCGCAGTTCGCCGCCCGCGATGTCGTCCCGATGCTGACGGAGACGGCATCCGCACTCTCCCTCGACGTCTCCGGCGCGTATCCCGTGTCGGCACTGGCGACCTGGCGACGCACCGCGACGCTCGACCGCGCGCACGAGGTCGTCCGCATCGACGATGCGTGGGAGCTCGGCGAGGTCTCGGGAGAAGAGCCCGAGACGACCGTGCGGATGCTCGTCGCAGGAGCGCTCGAGCTCGCCGCCGACCATGCCCGGATCACGCCGCTCGACGGCGCGACGCCGATCATCGTGCGGTGGCCCGCGGACGTGACCGCCCGGGTCGTCGAGCGCGGACTCGACGATCCGATGCTCTCCGACGTGTGGGGAGCGCGACTCGCCCGCATCGACCTGAGCGTGACGACGACACGTGCGCTCTCGATCACGGTAGAAAAGGACACATCGACGCTCGCGCGCCGAGCGACGACAAAGGATCAGCGATGACCGATCAGCAGCACGCGCCGCTGGCGCCCGCGCGCCACGCGCACATCCTGACGGCGCTCGAGCGCGACGGGATCGTGCGCGTCTCGCAGCTGACCGACGAGCTCGGGGTCGCCCCCGTCACGCTGCGGCGCGATCTCCAGCAGCTCGAGGAGGAGGGGCACCTCGAGCGCGTGCACGGCGGGGCCGTGCCGGTCGCGGCCGTCGACACCGGGTCGGTGCGGCCTCCGGTCGAGGCCGTGGGCGGCTCGATCGCCGTGCTCGTCCCCTCCCTGAACTACTACTGGCCCGGCGTCGTCCGCGGCATGGAGCACGAGGCGCGACGGCGGGGCCTGCGGCTGCTGCTGCGCGGCGCGTCGTACGAGCTGCAGGACGAGCGACCGGTGCTCGAACGCCTCGTGGCGAACGGCGACGTGCGCGGGCTCATCGTCGCGCCGAATCCCGATGCCGCCCACGCACAGGACGTCGTGCAGTGGCTGGCCGAGAGCCGCGTCCCGGCCGTGTTCGTCGAGCGCGAGGCCGTGCTCCTGCCGGGCCGCGAGCCCGTCGAGAGCGTCACGACCGATCACGCGCTCGGCGCCGTGCTCGCCGCCCGCCACCTCGCCGGGCTCGGCCATCGCAAGGTGGGCCTGATCCTGTCGCGCGATTCGCCCACGGGCCGCAAGATCGTGACGGGCTGGGCGGCGGCGTGCGAGGAGCTCGCCCTGAACCCGTCGGAGCACTTCGAGGAGTTCTTCCCCGACCGCAGCGGACCCGGCTTCTCGGATGCCGTGGAGGCGGCGATCGACACCGCGCTGGCCACCGGCGTCACAGGTCTGCTGATCCACTCCGATCCCGAGGCGATGGCCTTCATCGACATCGCGCTCAACCGCGGCATCTCGGTGCCCGACGACCTGTCGGTCGTGGCCTACGACGACGAGGTCGCGCAGCTGTTCACGCCCGCCCTCACGGCCGTGAGCCCGCCGCGCGCCGCCGTCGGCGCCGCCGCGGTCGACCTGCTGGCACGACGCATCGAAGACCCGACGCGGCCCGTGCACCGCGTGTCGCTGAGCCCGACGCTCAACGTGCGGCAGTCGACGGCTCCGCCCGCCGCGGCGCGCTCGTGATCTCCCCGTTCGAGCATTCGCCGTGGGACTTCTGGACCCGGGCGGATGCTGAGGCCCACGCCGCGCAGCGCGCACTGCAGTCGGAGCTGCTCGCATCGCACCCGACCTGGACGTGGGGCGAGGAGTGCTTCATCTCCGATCACGCGTCGGTCGACGACGACGAACTCGTGCTCGGCGACCGGACCTACATCGCGGCGGGCGCGTACCTGACCGGCACGCTGCGCGCGGGGGCCGACTGCTCGATCAATCCGTACACGGTGCTGCGCGGACGCATCGAGCTCGGCGACGGCGTGCGGATCGGTGCCCACACGTCGATCCTCGGGTTCAACCACACGATGTCGGATCCCGATCGGCCCGTCTTCCGCCAGCCGCTGACGTCGAAGGGCATCGTGATCGGCGAAGACGTGTGGATCGGATCGCACGTCGTGATCCTCGACGGCGTCGACGTCGGCGCGCACTCGGTGCTCGCCGCCGGTGCCGTCGTGACGAAGGACGTGCCCGCCGGGGCGGTCGTCGGCGGCAGTCCCGCGCGGTTCCTCAAGTGGCGCATCGAACCCGTCGACCCGCTCGCCGACCGCGTCGCGGCATTCGGCGACGCGGCGCGGGCTGCGGCATCCGAGATCCTCGAGCGGTCGTGGGATGCCTCGGCCGCGCTCTTCGTCGACCGCCCCGGTGCCGCTCCGACGGTGCGGGCGCAGTGCGACGCGATCGAGATCGCCGATCTGCTGCTCGGCACCGCTCCACCGCAGCTCCCCGCCGACGTGCAGGTCGATCGGCTGCGCGGCTGGCAGGATGCCGCGACCGGCGCGGTGCCCGCGCTCGGAGCATCCGTCGTCGACCTGGCCGATCCCGATGTCGCCTACCACGTTGAGTGCGTCGGATACGCGCTGGATCTGCTCGGATCGGGCTTCGCGCACCCTCTGCCCGCGCTGGCGGGACGCTCGGCGGCCGAGGTCGCGTCGTTCCTCGACTCGCTGCCCTGGGAGGACGAAGCGTGGTCGGCCGGGCACGGGGTCGACGCGGTCGGAACCGCTCTGCACTGGTCGCTGCGGCGCGGCGACGCGGTCGATCCGGGCTACGCGGAGGCGCTGTTGGGGTGGCTCGTGACCCGCACGGATGCCGCCACCGGCGTCTGGGGCGGCGGAGAGCTGCTGCAGCGGGTCAACGGCTTCTACCGCGCGTCGCGGGGGACGTTCGCCCAGTTCGGCGTCCCGGTCCCCCATCCGCGCGCGCTCGTCGACACCGTGCTCGCGCACGCCTCCGATCCAGCGCTGTTCGCTCCGGCGGCCCAGAACGCCTGCAACGTGCTCGACGTCGCGCATCCGCTGTGGCTCTCACCCGGACACCGCTCGGCCGAGGTGACCGCGCTGGCGCGCCGGCTCCTCGCCGATGCGCTGGACCACTGGGACGCGGGCTTCGCGTTCCATCCCGGCGCTGCGGATGCCGCACCCGGCCTGCAGGGCACCGAGATGTGGCTGGCGATCGTCTGGTACCTCTCCGACCTCGTCGGCCTCTCGGACTGCCTGGGCTACCGCCCACGGGGCATCCACCGCCCGGAGCCCGCCGCGTCCCTGATGTGATGTCCCTGCGGGTGCGGGTCTGACCCACCGGCACCCGTGCGGACCGGGACATCGAGCTCAGGGGTGGAGTGCGGCGCGCCAGTCCGACAGCACGCGGGCGGTCGCGTGCGTCTGGGCCCACGGGAACTCCGGGATCTGCGCGCGCCCGTCGGCGAGGGCGAGCGACACCGCATCCGCCTCGGCGGCGAAGGGATCGACGACGTCCACATCGATCCGCACGCGGTCCGAGCCGTGGCGCTCGTGGACGATGACGGAGGCGCTCTCCGTGCGCGTGCCCCAGGCATCCGGCAGCACCAGCCGGCCCTCGGTGCCTCGGATCACCGCATGGCACGGGAGGTCGGTGACGATCGAGGTGCGGATCGCCGCCGAGAATGCGCCGAAGCGCACGACGGCGGAGGCCTCCTCATCGACACCGGTGTCGCCGATCGTCCCCGTGACCTCGGTGACGGACGGATCGAGATCGATTCCGACCCACGCCGCCACTCCGACGGCGAAGGATGCCGGATACCCGCCGACGTCGAGCAGCGCACCGCCCGCGAGCGCCGGGTCGAAGAGCCGCCCCGACCGCTCCCCGGCGGTGAAGCCGAACGCCGTCTCGAGCGCGCTCACCTCGCCGATCGCTCCATCGGAGATGAGATCGGCCACCCGTGCGGCGAACGGGCCGAATCTCCACTTGTACGCCTCGAGGAACGGGACGCCGTACGATCCGGCCGCTGCCAGAAGCTGCTCGGTCGCCTCCAGAGTGGGCGTCGCGGGCTTCTCGCACAGCACGGCCTTGCCCGCGGCGAGCGCGGCCTCCGCGAGGCGCGCATGGGTCGTGTGCACCGTGCCGATGTAGACGGCGTCGACGTCGTCGCGGTCGAGGATCTCGTCGTACGTGCCCGAGACCGCGGCGCCGTGCTCCGCCGCGAAGGCCGCGGCGCGAGCCGGATCCGAGCTGCCGACGGCGTGCAGCACCCCGAATCGCGAGTGCGGCATCGCCCGCGCGAAGAAGCCGCTGATCCCACCGGGTCCGAGTACCGCCCACCGCGTCCGCATCCCTCGACGCTACCGGCTCGCGCGCGCCGCACCGTGTGCACGACGGCGGATGCCCGGGCCGACACGCGGAGCCGAGGCATCCCGAGCCGGCGTGTCGCCGCTCCGCTCCGCTTCCGTGCGCGCCGGGGCGGCGGGTGCGTCACCGCGGGGCGTGGGCCTCGAGGAACTCGTACAGATCCGTCGTGTCGACGCCGGGGAACGAGCCGGTGGGCAGCGTCGCCAGGAGGGTGCGCGGGGTCCGCACGTTCGGCCACGAGTTCTCCCGCCACGCCGACTCGAGGTCGGCCGGAGCCCGCCGGCAGCAGACCTCGACGGCGTGGCGCGAGACGCCGCGGTTGGTGGTGTCGCGGCCGAGGAACCACTTCGTGTCGTCGAAGCGCACGCCCACCGACACCGAGTGCGCGCCCTCGCTGGAGAGCTCCACCCGCGCCGTGCACCAGTACGTGCCGTTGCCGGTGTCGGTGTACTGGTAGTAGGGGTTGAAGTGGTCGTCGACATCGAACACGACGCGGCTCGTCCACTTGCGGCAGCACATCTGCCCCTCGATCGCGCCGAGCCGGTCGGCCGGGAAGTTCACGTCGTCGTTCTCGTACGCCTTCGTGATGGTGCCCGACTCGTGCACCTTCAGGAAGTGCACCGGGATGCCGAGGTGCACGGTCGCCAGGTTCGTGAACCGGTGCGCGGCCGTCTCGTACGACACCGAGTACGCGTCGCGGAGATCCTCGATCGAGATCGCCCTGTCCTGCTTGGCATCCTTCAGGAACGGCACGACGTGGGCTTCGGGGATGAGCAGCGCGCCGGTGAGGTAGTTCGTCTCGACCCGCTGACGGAGGAACTCGTCGTAGCTCGTGGGCTCGCGATGGCCGAGGATGCGGCTGGACAGCGCCTGCAGCACCGCCGTGCGCGGATCGCCCTTCGTGGTGACCCGGCTCGAGAGGTAGAGCCTCCCGTGCTTGATGTCGGCGACGCTGCGCGTGGTCTGCGGCAGGTCGGGCACGTAGTGCAGTGTGAAGCCCAGGTGCGCGGCGATGTCGGACGCGGTGCGCTGCGTCAGAGGACCACCGGGGTGGTCCACCGCCGCGAGCAGCTTCGCCGCCTGCGCCTCGAGGTCGCCGAAGTAGTTGTCCTGCGTGCGCATGAGCTCGCGCAGGGCGACATTGGCCCGGCGCGCCTCTTCGGGGGTGGCGGCGCGCTCGTCGCGGAGGCGCTCGATCTCGGACTGCAGCGACAGCATCGCCTTGAGGGCCTCGGTCGGCACGGTCTTGCCGATGCGGAAGGACGGGATGCCGAGAGCCTGGAACGTCTGCCCCTTCATGGCCCGCTCCAGCGAGATCTCGAGCGTCGCACGCTCGTCGAGGGGCTCGGACTCCAGCAGGGCGTCGATCGTGGTGCCGAGGGCCTTCGCGATCGCGCGGAGAAGGGTGAGCTTCGGCTCGCGCTTGCCCGTCTCGATCATCGACAGCTGACTCGGCGCCCGTTCGACGGCCTCCGCGAGCTCGTCGAGCGTGAGGCCGCGCGCCGTGCGCAGCTGCCGGATGCGGCGCCCGATCGTGAGGGCGTCGGCTTCCTGCTCGGCGCCCGCGTCGCCCCCGCGCGGCGATTCATCGATGATCGTCATGTCCCGCAGTGTGTCACAGAACGAGAAGAACGAGCAAACTTCACACTCGATTTGGTCAAGAGGGCCGGGAATATTCACCCACAGTGGAACCACGACACCCACCCGTGCAGCTCCGCACGACTCGCAGACAGGACAGGGCCATGACACCTCCCGCCACGGGCCTCGCGCCCACGACGACCTCCGTGATCGAGATCACGGGTCCGATCCGCCCCCGCTACGACGAGATCCTCACCTCCGAGGCCGTCGCCTTCGTCGGCGAGCTGCACCACCGCTTCGCCGGACGCCGGCACGACCGCCTGGCCGACCGCATGCGCCGTCGCTTCGAGATCGGCAACGGGCACGACCCCCAGTTCCGCGAGGACACCCGCCACATCCGCGAAGACGCCGAGTGGCGCGTCGCCGGCGCGGGACCGGGGCTGGAGGACCGCCGCGTCGAGATCACCGGTCCGACCGACCCGAAGATGACGATCAACGCCCTCAACTCGGGCGCGAAGGTCTGGCTCGCCGACCAGGAGGACGCGACCTCCCCCACATGGCGCAACGTCATCGAAGGTCAGCTGTCGCTGCGCGATGCGATCCGGGGAGAGCTGAGCTTCACGAGCCCCGAAGGCAAGGAGTACCGGGTCACCGCCGAGGAGACGCCGACGATCGTGATGCGCCCTCGCGGCTGGCACCTGGTCGAGCAGCACATCCGCTACACCGACCGTGCGGGTCGCACGATGTCGGCATCCGGCTCGCTCGTCGACTTCGGCCTGTACTTCTTCCACAATGCCGAGCGCCTCATCGCGAACGGACGCGGCCCGTACTTCTACCTCCCCAAGATCGAGTCGAGCGAGGAGGCGAAGCTGTGGGACGACGTCTTCACGTTCAGCGAGGACTACATCGGCATCCCGCACGGCACGATCCGCGCGACCGTGCTGATCGAGACGCTCCCCGCGGCGTTCGAGATGGAGGAGATCCTCTTCGAGCTGCGCGACCACATCGCGGGCCTGAACGCCGGACGCTGGGACTACATCTTCTCGATGATCAAGAACTACCGCGGTCGCGGCGCCCGGTTCGTGCTGCCCGACCGCAGCCAGGTCACGATGACGGTGCCGTTCATGCGCGCCTACACCGAGCTGCTCGTCCAGACGTGCCACAAGCGCGGCGCCTTCGCGATCGGCGGCATGAGCGCCTTCATCCCGAACCGCCGCGACCCCGAGGTGACGCAGCAGGCGTTCGAGAAGGTCGCCGCAGACAAGAAGCGCGAGGCGGGCGACGGCTTCGACGGCACGTGGGTGGCTCACCCCGACCTCATCCCCGTCGCGCGCGCCGAGTTCGACGCGGTGCTGGGCGACCGGCCGAACCAGGTCGACCGCCAGCGTCCCGAGGTGCAGGTCACGGCCGATCAGCTCATCGACGTGCACATCGGACTGCCGATCTCGGCGGAAGGCGTGCACGGCAACGTGTCGGTGGCCATCCGCTACATCGAGGCATGGCTGCGGGGCCTGGGCGCGGTCGCGATCGACAACCTGATGGAGGATGCCGCGACGGCGGAGATCTCGCGCAGCCAGGTGTGGCAGTGGATCCACCAGGACCTCTCGACGCAGGACGGCACCCGCATCACCCGCGACTACATCGAAGGGCTCGTGACGCAGGTGCTCGAGGAGGCCACCCGCTGGGACGGCGACCGCTTCGACGACGCGGCGGACGTCTTCCGCGACGTCGCCCTGAAGGACGAGTTCCCGACCTTCCTGACCCTCTCCGCGTACTCGCGCTTCCTCGTCGACTCCGAGTAGACGCTCCCCTCTCCGGCTCACGAACACCACAGATCAAGGACACGACATGACCACCTACCACGACGACATCGCCGCCGTCGACGCGCTCAAGGAGCAGCACGGCTCGAGCTGGGATGCGATCAACCCCGAGTACGTCGCCCGCATGCGGGCGCAGAACCGCTTCCGGACCGGGCTCGAGATCGCCCAGTACACCGCCGACATCATGCGCCGCGACATGGCCGAGTACGACGCAGACTCGTCGCTCTACACGCAGTCGCTCGGCGTCTGGCACGGCTTCATCGGGCAGCAGAAGCTCATCTCGATCAAGAAGCACCTCAAGACGACGAACAAGCGCTACCTCTACCTGTCGGGGTGGATGGTCGCCGCGCTCCGTTCGGAGTTCGGTCCGCTCCCCGATCAGTCGATGCACGAGAAGACCTCGGTCCCGGCTCTCATCGCCGAGCTCTACACGTTCCTCCGCCAGGCGGACGCCCGCGAGCTCGACCTGCTCTTCACGAAGCTCGACGCCGCGCGTATCGCCGGCGACGAGACGGCGGTGGAGTTCATCCAGTCGCAGATCGACACCCACGAGACCCATGTGGTGCCCATCATCGCCGACATCGACGCCGGCTTCGGCAATCCCGAGGCCACGTACCTCCTCGCCAAGAAGATGATCGAGGCGGGCGCCTGCGCGATCCAGATCGAGAACCAGGTGTCCGACGAGAAGCAGTGCGGTCACCAGGACGGCAAGGTCACGGTTCCGCACGAGGACTTCATCGCCAAGCTCACCGCGGTGCGCTACGCGTTCCTCGAGCTCGGCATCGACAACGGCGTCATCGTCGCCCGCACCGACTCGCTCGGCGCCGGCCTGACCCAGAAGCTCGCCGTCTCGACCCGCCCGGGCGATCTGGGCGACCAGTACAACGGATTCCTGGACGTCGAGGAGATCTCCGAGGCGGACCTCGGCGACGGCGACGTCGTCATCAAGCGCGACGGCCGGCTGCTGCGACCCCAGCGGCTCGCGAGCAACCTGTACCAGTTCCGCGCCGGCACGGGCGAGGCCCGCTGCGTGCTCGACTGCATCACGTCGCTGCGCAACGGAGCAGACCTGCTGTGGATCGAGACCGAGAAGCCGCACGTGGCGCAGATCGCCGGGATGGTCGATGAGATCCGCAAGGAGATCCCGAACGCGAAGCTCGTCTACAACAACAGCCCGTCGTTCAACTGGACCCTCAACTTCCGCCAGCAGGTCTACGACCTCCTCGTGGAGCAGGGCCGCGACGTCTCGGCGTACGACCGTGCCGACCTGATGAACGTCGACTACGACGGCACCGAGCTCGCCGAGCTCGCCGACGAGAAGATCCGCTCGTTCCAGAAGGACGGCTCGGCGCGCGCCGGCATCTTCCACCACCTCATCACACTGCCGACGTACCACACGGCCGCGTTGTCGACGGATGACCTCGCGAAGGGCTACTTCGGCGACGAGGGCATGCTCGCCTACGTCAGAGGCGTGCAGCGCCGCGAGATCCGCGAGGGTATCGCGACCGTCAAGCACCAGAACATGGCGGGCAGCGACATCGGCGACAACCACAAGGAGTACTTCGCCGGCGACGCGGCCCTCAAGGCCGGCGGCAAGGACAACACGATGAACCAGTTCGGCTGAGCACGTCCCCCGGTGGCGGATGCCCCGGACCCGCAGGCCGTTTCGCCTGCGGGTTCGGGGCATCCGTTCGTCCGGCGGCCGCATCCGCGGAGAAAGAATCCGCCGTCCGGTCGATCCGTCGCCTGCCCGTTCGACGCCCTTGACGTAACGTCACTCACAACGGAAGGACAGGACATGAAGTTCCTCATGCTGGTCATCGCAGATCCCGAGGCTCCGCAGGGCGAGCCGCAGCCGCTCACGATCGAGGAGTGGGGCGCCGAGGTCGACCGGCGCGACGCCTGGCGCGAAGGCGATCGCCTCGTGCCGCCCGCGCAGGCCAAGACCGTGCGCCGCCGCGGCGGGGAGGTCGTCGTGACCGACGGTCCGTTCACCGAGACGCGGGAGTGGATCGCGGGCTTCGACGTGCTCGAGTGCGACACGCTCGACGAGGCCGTCGAGATCGCGTCGCTGCACCCTCAGGCCGCCGGCGGCACGATCGAGGTCCGTCCGTTCTGGCCCCTCGGTCTCTGATCGCGGCGAGCGCGGCATCCGGACACGTCAGTTCAGGATGCCGCGCTCCATCGCGAGAGTGACGGCCCGTGTCCGGTCGGCGACGCCCAGCTTCTCGAACACCTTCAGCAGGTGCGTCTTCACGGTCGATTCGCCGATGCCGAGCGCCGCGGCGGCCTGCTTGTTGCTGTGACCGGTCGCGACGAGCCGGAGCACCTCGGTCTCGCGGGCCGTGAGCACCGCCTCCGGCTCGGGTCGCCGCATCCGCTCGACCAGCCGCACGGCCACCTGCGGCGACAGCGCCGACTGACCGGCCGCCACCGAGCGGATGCCCGCCACGATCTCGGCCTGCGGGGCCGCCTTGAGCAGGTAGCCGGATGCCCCGGCTTCGATCGCGGCGAGGATCTGGTCGTCGCTCTCGTAGGTCGTGAGGATCAGCACGCGGGGGGCGGGATCGCCCGCCTCGCCGCCGACGATCCGAGCGGTCGCCGCGACGCCGTCGACGCGCGGCATCCGCAGATCCATCAGCACGACGTCGGGGTGCGTCACGGCGGCGAGTCGTACCGCCTCGTCTCCGTCGGACGCCTCACCGACGACGTCGAGGCCGGGTTCGTCGGAGAGCAGACCCGCCAGCCCCGCCCGCACGACGGGATGGTCGTCGGCGATCAGCAGCCGGATCACGACGCGCTCCGGGTGCGCAGCGGGATCCCGATGCGCAGCGTCGTGCCTCCGTCGGCAGACTCCACCGACAGCGCGCCGCCCGCCAGCGCCAGCCGATCGCGCATGCCGTCGATGCCGTAGCCCGTGCGGGGCGCTTCGGGGTCGAACCCCCGACCGTCGTCACTCACGACGAGGCGGATCCCTTCCCCCTCGTCGGCGCGCACGACGACGCGCGTCGCGTCGGCGTGCTTGCGCACGTTGGCGAGGCTCTCCTGCAGGCAGCGCAGGGCGACGACCTGCGCCTCCCGGTCGGACGCGGCATCCGGGGCGAGCTCGGCGAGGTCGACCTCGATGTCGAGGCCGCTCTCCACCCGGAATCGCTCGGCGAGCCGCTCGACCGCGGCTTCGAACGCGAGCTCGGACGGCACGGCCGCCATCCGCGCCACGAGCGCGCGGGACTCCGCCAGGGCGTCGCGCGCGACCTGCTCGACGGTGCCGATCGTGACCGCCGCGGCATCCGTCTGCCGCTCCCGCGATTGACGTCCCGCGCGCTCGGCGAGGATCACCAGGCCCGCGAGGGTCTGCGCGAGGGTGTCGTGGATGTCGCGGGCGAGCCGCTCGCGCTCCTGCGACGCCCCCCGATCGAGCGCCAGCGCCTCGAGCTCGGTCTGCGCCAGGTCGAGTTCGGCGAGAAGGCGTCCGCGCTCTTCGGCGTGGTCGGAGATGCTCGCGATCCACAGACCGAACGCGATCGAGAACGCGAGCGAGAACACCGCGGTGATCAGACCCGCGACGGCGCCGTCGAGCGTGAATCCGGAGCCGATGAAGAACCCGAAGAAGACGGCGACGGCGAAGACGCACGACGCGATGATCGCCGGTCGGCGCGAGGCGGCGATGACCCACGCCAGCGGGTAGATCATGACCTGCATCATGGCCAGGAACGGCACGGTCGCCACTCCGATGACGAGCGCGGCGGCGGCGACGGCCGTGAAGGCGACGAGCCTCCACCTCGGGGCGGCGTCGGAGAGCTCGGGCCGCGCGATGAAGAAGTAGGCCAGGATGACGAGTCCGACCGAGGCGACGCCCGTCGCGGCGTCCGGCGGGGTCGACAGATCCTGCAGCAGGGCGACGGGCAGCACGATGACAGTGACGGCGGTGACGGCGACATCCCACCACCGGCGATTGCTCATCATCGTCCGTCCTCCTTCACGGGCTCGTCAGGCGGTCACGCGTCGCGCCGGATCCAGCGGAACGTCATGCGGCTCGCGATGAGGCCGATGACGAGCCAGGCCAGAAGGGCGATCGCGACCCACTCGAGGTTCCACGCTTCGCCGGGTTCGAGCGCCGCATACTCCTCGGGGAGGAACACCGCTCGCATCCCCCGCGCCATCCACACCAGCGGGAAGGCGCTGGCGGCGTTCTGCAGCCAGTCCGGGAGAAGCCAGAAGAACAGGTAGACGCCCGACGTGAACTGCAGCACGAGGGCGATCGGGATGACGACGGCCGTGGCGCTGCGCCCCGAGCGCGGAATCGCCGAGACGGCGATCCCCAGCAGTGCCGACGCGATGAGACCCAGCACGAAGACCCAGGCGAACGTGCCCCACGCTTCGGCCGAGGTGGGCAGCGGCACGTCGAACACGACCGCGGCGATGCCGATCAGGATCGCCGCCTGCAGCGTGCCCGTCGCGAGCACCTGGGCGATCTTGCCGATGAAATACGACACCGGTGAGAGCGGGGTGCCGCCGAGCCGCTTGAGCGTGCCGTCGGAGCGCTCCATCGCGATGTCGACCGCGAGGTTCTGGAAGCCCGACAGGAGGAGTCCCGCCGCGAGCATCCCCGGCAGATAGAGCTGCGCCGCCGACATCTCCGGCATCCCCTGCGCCCCGGCGATGTCGCCGTCGGCGCCGAAGATCGTGCTGAACAGCGCGAGCATGAACACCGGGAAGAGGAACGTGAAGAAGAGCGTGTCGCCGGAGCGGAAGTACTGGAGCACCTCGAAGCGGGCGCGCCAGAGGCCGAGCCCTACGATGCTCCGGCGCCGGGCGGGCGCCGTCGAGAAACGCGTCCGCGGGGTGGGCGTCGTCGTCGTCGTGCTCATCGCGCGTCCTCCCGTTCCGACGCCCGTGCGTCGTCGGCGTCGGATGCCTCGGCACCCTCGACCATCTTCAGGTAGATGTCCTCCAGGCTCGGCCGCACGATCTCGAGCTCCGGCGGCTCGCCGCCGAGACGGGCGGCGAGCGCCGTCGCGACGGCGAACGGCTCGCTCGTGTGCTCCTCGCGCCGCTCGCCGCCCTCGACCCAGCGCACGATGGGCATCCGCGCCTCGGCCCCGCCGAAGGTGTCGACGGGACCGATCGCCCGCAGACGCCCGGCGGCGATGACGGCCACCCGATCCGCGAGCTGAGCGGCCTCGTCGAGGTAGTGCGTCGTGAGCACGATCGTGGTGCCCTCGGCCTTGAGCGAACGGATGAGCTCCCAGAATTCGCGCCGCGCGTGCGGATCGAAGCCCGTCGTGGGCTCGTCGAGGAAGAGCAGCTCGGGTCGGCCGATGACGCCGAGCGCGACGTCCACGCGGCGCTGCTGACCCCCCGAGAGCCGCGAGATGCGGGTCTTCGCCTGCTCTTCGAGCCCGACCGCGGCGATCACCGAGTCGACGTCGCGCGGATTCGGGTAGAACCCCGCGAACTGCGTGAGCTGCTCGCGCACCGAGATGAGCCCGGCCTGGCCGGTGGACTGCAGAACGATGCCCAGGCGCGCCTTCCAGTCGAGCCCGCCGTGGCTCGGATCGACGCCGAGCACGCTGACCTCGCCCGACGTGCGCCGACGGTACCCCTCCAGGATCTCGACGGTCGTCGACTTGCCCGCGCCGTTGGGCCCGAGCAGCGCGAACGTCTCCCCGGTGGCGATGTCGAACGACACGTCGTCGACGACCGAGCGGGCGCCGTACGACTTGCGCAGATTGCGCACCTGCACTGCAACGTGATCCATGAGTCCACTCTGTCGACACCGGATGCCGAAATCCACCGTCGTGCGGAGGGCCCCGCCTCCCCCATTCGGTGGATGCCCGCCCCTGCGAGACCGCGCATCGGAGAAACCGGCGACGTGGCACGAGTGCATGCCGTGTCGCGCAAGCGACAGCGATACCCTCGAAGTCGTGACCGAACGCGCCCCCCTCTCCCGGAAGTTGTCCGCCATCGCCGAGTCGGCGACCCTCAAGGTCGACGCGAAGGCCAAGGCGCTCCAGGCCGCCGGCCGGCCCGTCATCTCCTATGCGGCCGGGGAGCCCGATTTCGCCACTCCCGACTTCATCGTGGACGCCGCGGCGCACGCTCTCCACGACCCCGCGAACTACCGCTACACACCGGCCGTCGGCCTGCCCGTGCTGCGCGAGGCCATCGCCGCCAAGACCCTCCGCGACTCCGGCCTCGAAGTCGACGCGTCGCAGGTGATCGTGACCAACGGCGGGAAGCAGGCCGTGTACCAGGCCTTCCAGGCCGTCGTGAACCCCGGCGACGAGGTGCTCCTGCCCGCCCCGTTCTGGACGACGTACCCCGAGGCGATCGCTCTGGCCGACGGAGTGCCCGTCGAGGTGTTCGCAGGCGCCGACCAGGACTACAAGGTCACCGTCGCCCAGCTCGAGGCCGCCCGCACCGACCGCACGACCGCGCTCGTGTTCGTGTCGCCGTCGAACCCGACCGGCTCGGTCTACACGCCGGAGGAGACCAAGGCCATCGGCGAGTGGGCCCTCGAGCACGGCATCTGGATCATCTCGGACGAGATCTACCAGAACCTGGTCTACGAAGGCGTCCGCGCCGTCTCGATCGTCGAGGCCGTTCCGGCGGTCGCCGGCCAGACGATCCTCGTGAACGGCGTCGCCAAGACGTACGCGATGACCGGATGGCGCGTGGGCTGGATGGTGGGCCCGAAGGACGCGATCAGGCTCGCCGCCAATCTCCAGTCGCACCTGTCGAGCAATGTCAACAACATCGCCCAGCGCGCCGCCCTGGCCGCGCTCACGGGTCCGCAGGTCGAGGCCGAGGAGTTCCGCCTCGCCTTCGACCGTCGCCGCAAGCTGATCGTCGAGGAGCTGTCGAAGATCGACGGGGTGAGCGTGCCGAATCCTCTCGGGGCGTTCTACGTCTACCCCGACGTGCGCGGCCTCCTCGGTCGGGAGTGGCGCGGGAAGCGCATCGAGACGTCGCTGGAGCTCGCGGATCTCATCCTCGAGGAGGCCGAAGTGGCGGTCGTCCCCGGTGAGGCGTTCGGCCCCAGCGGCTACCTCCGCCTGTCGTACGCGCTCGGCGACGACGCCCTGCTCGAGGGCGTGCGTCGCCTTCAGGCCCTGTTCGCCTGACCCGCGCCGCCGAAGCGAGGCATCCGGGCCGAGACAGGCGACGACCTCGCCTGTCTCGGCGAGATCTCCTGCGTCGAGCCGGCGGGGGTCAGATCTCGACGCCGACGAGCACCGGCTCGGGCTGCAGGATGAGACCGAACTCCGACTGCACGCGCCCCTGGATGAACCGTGCGAGCTCGGCGAGCTCGCCCGCCGTCGCCCCTCCGCGATTGGTCAGCGCGAGCGCGTGCTTCGTCGACAGCGCGGCGCGCGACCGCGGGAGCTTGAACCCCTTGCGCAGCCCCGAGTGCTCGATGAGCCAGGCGGCGCTGACCTTGACCTCGGACTCCCGGGCGACCGGCGGCGGGATGTAGCCGTCGTAGGCCTCGAGCGGGATCACCAGCACGGGGTCGAGATCGGGCGCGAGCGGCCACCGCGGGCACTCCGGCGGGAGCGTGCGGGCGAAGGAGGCCGACACCACGGCGTTCTGGAAGAAGGATCCGGCGCTCCATGTATCGGCGTCGTCGGGGTCGAGCACCATGCCCTTGCGGCGCCGTGTCGCGAGCACGTGGTCGCGGATCCACGCGACGCTGACCGCGTCATCCGGTCCGAGTCCGAGGGCTGCGCGCAGCTGCTCGCCTGCGATCGGACGCTCGGCGTACCCGACCTCGGCCAGCTCGAGGGTCACGGTGAGGATCACGCCGGAGCGCAGCGGAAGCGAGCCGTAGTGCTGCTTGAGCACGGATGTGCGGAAGCCCAGGCCGAGCTCGGCGGCGGAGACCGTCGAGACCTCGCCGGTCTCCTCGTCGAGCAGATCGACCTCGACGAGGGTCTGCACGATCTCCTGCCCGTAGGCGCCGACGTTCTGCACGGGGGCGGCCCCGACCGTGCCCGGGATGCCCGACATCGCCTCGATGCCCGCGAGCCCCTCTGCGACGGCGAACGCGACGAGCGCGTCCCAGTCGTGGCCGGCCTGCACACGGAGCCGTGCGTGACCCGGCCGCGGCGACGGCATCCGCTCGACGCCCTGGGTGCGTACACGGATGACCGTGCCCTCGAACGGCTCGTCGCCGACGAACAGGTTCGACCCGCCGCCGATCACGAGCCAGGGCTCGGAGACGGCCCACGCGTCGCGCAGCGCGGCGACGAGCTCATCGGTCGTGAGCGCGTCGATCATCCGCTCGGGGACGCCGCCCGTGCGCAGCGTGGTCAGCTGCGCGAGCGGAAGGGGCTCGATCTCGGGCATGGCGGTCACGCGCGGACGCGCACCTGCGCCTTGCCGAGCACGCTGGTCTCACCGGCGGTGACGGTGAGATCGATGCGCACCGCGTCGCCCTCGACGGCGCCGACCTTCGCGACGATCGTGAGGTCGGCACCGGTCTCGGGATCGACCACGACGGGCCGCGTGAACTTCGCGCCGTACTCGAGGATGCGCCCGGTGTCGCCGAGCCAGGGCACGAGCGTCTCGACCGCGAGGCCCATCGTCAGCATGCCGTGCGCCAGGACGCCGGGAAGCCCCACGGCGGCGGCGACGTCGTCGCGGTAGTGGATCGGGTTGAAGTCGCCCGACGCGCCGGCGTAGCGCACGAGCGATTCGCGGGTGAGGTGGACGGCGCGCTCGGCCACGACGTCGCCGACGTTGAGATCGGTCATTCGTCCGCTCCGATCAGGAGGACGGATGTCGCCGTCACGACGTGGTCGCCCGCAGCATCCGTGATCTCGGCCTCGCTCGTGACGAGGGCGTTGCCTCCGATCGCGCGCACCCCCGTCACGCTCAGCGTGCCCGTGAGCTCATCGCCCGCGACGATGGGCCGGGAGTAGCGGAAGCGCTGATCGGCGTGGACCGTGCGGGCGAGCACGATGCCCGAATCGGGCTCGGCGAGCAGGATCTGCAGCGTCTGGTCCTGGATCACCATCGCGAACGTCGGCGGAGCGACCACGTCGGCGTAGCCGAGCGCCTGGGCCGCGGCCGGGTCGGTGTGCTGAGGATCGGTCGCGAAGACGGCCCGCGCGAACTCGCGCACCTTCTCGCGGCCGACGAGGTACGGCGGCGTCGGCGGGAACACACGTCCGACGAGCTCGGGATTCACTGCCACCCCGCCAGTCTACCGAGCGGCCCGCGCGCATCCGCGGCGAGGGGGTGTGAAGAAACCGGATGCCTCAGCGCGCGCGTCCGCGCACGGCCTTCAGCGCCATCTGCACGGCGATGAAGGCGAGGAAGGCCGCGAAGAGCACGTTGCCCACGAGCGGGTCGACGAGGGTGGCGATCCATGCCCCCAGCGCCGTCGTCGTGCAGGCGGCGGCACCGATGAGGACCGCGGCGAGGAGGTCGACGTTGCGGCGACGGACGTTGCCGATCGTGCCCGACAGTGCGGTGGGGATCATCATGAGCAGCGAGGTGCCCTTCGCGATGAGGTCGCTCGTGCCGAACACGATCATCAGCACGGGGACGACGACCACTCCGCCCCCCACGCCCAGGAGCCCGGCGAGCACGCCCGTCACGAGTCCGAGTGCGGCGAGGCCGATGCCCACGCCCACCGAGAGCACGAGTTCCGCATCACGCGACGGGATGACGATGAACAGCATCACGATGACCACGGCGAGGAACCCGACGAAGCCCCAGCGGAGCACCGTGACCGGCACCTTGGGGAGGAGCCAGGTTCCCACCTGGGCGCCCACGACAGCACCGGCGGCGAGGATGAGCGCCGGTATCCAGGCGACCGACCCCGTGACCGCGTACGAGATCACGCCGACCATCGCCGTCGGGACGATGGCCGCCAGCGACGTGCCCGCGGCGAGCCGCTGGTCGAAGCGCAGGAGCAGGACGAGCAGCGGCACGATGACGGTGCCGCCGCCCACGCCGAACAGCCCGGAGAGAAGTCCTGCCGCCAGGCCGATCGCGAGGCAGAGCAGATAGAAGCGCGTGGTGCGCGGCGGTCGCGCCGTCGGCGTCGTCACGTCAGTCCCACGCGTCGATGCGCCACGTGCCGGCATCGTCGACGATCGTGTACTGGTAGTCCTCCGAGATGGCCTCCGGGCTCTCGAGGGGCTCCCCGTCGCCGTCGACGCTGGTCAGATACGTCTCGGTGGTCTCGACGATGATCACGTCGCCGTCTTGCTCGACATCGGTCACGGTCACCTCGTAGTCGCTGGTCGTCTCGAGGAAGTACTCGGCCTGTTCGACGAAGTCGTCGCAGTCGACGAATCCGGTGTCGTCGCGGTAGGCGCTCGTCGTCGCCTCTTCGAAGTCGTCGCAGTTCGCGGTCTGCCAGGCGATGTCGTGCTGATACACGGCCGCGACGGCGGCCTCCTGGTCGGGGCCTTCGGCCCCGTTGCCGGACGGGGCGGAGAACTGGGAGAAGATCGCGATCGCGAAGGCGACGGCCCCGCCGATCACGGCCAGGACGACGACGCCGATGACGACCCAGACGATCCACATCTTCGACTTCGGCGGCGGCGGAGCCTGCGGGAACTGCTGCGGATCGGAGGGAGCCGTGCCGAGCGCGCCGGCGTAGGGGGGCATCCCGACCCCTGCCCCGGGTCCCGTCGGAATCGGCGGGACGGCGGGAGAGGTCTGCTCGAACTGCGCCGCGAAGTCGGCAGCGGCATCGGGAGCGGGCTCGCTCGGAGCCTGCGCGGCCGGCGCGGGGAGCGCCTGGACGTGCGCAGTCCACTGCGCACCGTCCCACCAGCGCAGTGAGCCGTGGGCGTCGTCGTACCAGCCGGGCGCAGGGGAGGTCATGGCGCCCAGCCTACTGTCGGTTCCGCCCGGCCCCGGAGCCGCGACATCCTTCACAGCCCGCTGAGAGACTGCCTCGCTACGTTCGGCTCATGTCCCGTGCCGACGACTCCCCCCTGCTCACCGCGACGGACGGGGCGGTGAGCTATTCGGCCGGTCAGCTGCGTGCGATGCGCGACGAGTTCCAGCGCTTCGTCATCGAGTACCAGTTCGGTCTGCGCGAAGTCGAGACGAAGATCTCGATCCTCCGGGACGAGTTCCTGCAGATGCACGAGTACAACCCGATCGAGCACGTGTCCAGCCGGGTCAAGACGCCCGACGGCATCGTCGAGAAGGTGTCGCGCAAGGGGATCGACCCCGACTTCGCGAGCATCCGCGCCCACATCACCGACATCGCGGGCGTGCGTGTGACGTGTGCGTTCGTGAACGACGCGTACCGGCTGTTCGATCTGCTCACCCAGCAGGACGACCTGACGCTGCGCGTCGTGAAGGACTACATCGCCCAGCCCAAGCCCAACGGCTACAAGAGCCTCCACGCGATCTTCGAAGTGCCGGTCTTCCTCTCCAGCGGGCGGGTCGACGTGCCGGTCGAAGTGCAGTTCCGCACGATCGCGATGGATTTCTGGGCCAGCCTGGAGCACAAGATCTACTACAAGTACGACAGCCAGGTGCCCTCCACGCTTCTGGCCGAGCTCAAGAGCGCCGCCGACACGGCCTCGGAGCTCGACGCGCGGATGGAGCGGCTGCACCGGGAGCTGCGAGGCGGCTCATCCGCTCATGCGGTGACGGTCTAGATACCGCCGTGCCGCGCAGATCGGGCCGCACACGATAGTGTTTCGCCCAACACCCTCGATACGAAAGCCCCTCAGCCCCATCCCCCGAACGAGCCAGGCCGTCGGAATCCCCCTCGGCGCCTGAAGCGCGAACCCCTCGGTTCGCGCTCTCCATGCGTCGAGCCGGCACCTGTGCAGCGTCTCCCATCCCCCGGAGGCAGACATGGCGCACGCGTCCTTCCCCCTCAGCGGACTCTCTCCCGCGCTCCCCCGCCCGATCGCCCTGACCCGGCTCCGCCTGCGCACCCGCGCAGTGCCGCTGCTCCTCGCGGCGGCGATCGTCGTGCTCACGACCCTCGGCCTGACGGCGCTCGAGACGACCAACGCACGGCTGGAGTCGTCGATCTCGGTGCGCGAGAGCGCGAATCGCTCTCTGGCCGCCGACATCGGCACGACCCAGCGGATCGCCGCGGCCACGGCGATCCGCGTCGCCGATCTGCGGGCGGTGCTGGACCAGCAGCGGGCAGCCCTCGACTCCCGCGACGGCTTCCTGCCGTGAATGCCGCGGCCCGCCGGATGATCGGCATCCTCGCGGGCGTCTCGGCGGTGCTGGTCGGATCGGCCCTGGCGGAGAACTCGACCCTCGTCAGCCGTCTGGCCGAGGCGCAGTCCATCGCCGTCGGCCTGGAGTCGCACCTCGCCGGAGCCGAACAGCACTCCGAGGCGTGGACCGGCATCCTCTCGGAGCGTCGGGCGACGTCGGTCGTCTACGAGCAGCTGCTGGATGCGCGCACGGGGTTCATCACCGCCCTGAGCGGCGCGTCGACGGCCCTCACGTCGGCGGCAGGCAAGGTGGACACGGCGGCGCAGCTCGCCGGCATCCGCCGCCTGCAGGACACCGTGCAGGCCGAACGCACCGATCCCGCCGTGGTGACGGCGGCCACCGCCGAAGTGGTGACCACCACGACGACGATCGCCACCGCCGTCGCGGCGTACGACGCGGAGCAGAAGCGACTCGCCGAAGAGCGCGCACGCCGCGCCGCCGGCGCCGGGGCCGCCGCGAGCACGGGCACCCGCCTCCCGTCGTCGGGAAGTGCCTACGACCGTGTGCGCGCCGCGCTGGACCGCGTCGGCGGCGGCGGCGTTCCGCTCGAGCAGTACGACGGCGCGTGCGGCGGCGTCCAGGCCGCGGCCTGCGCGTTCCCGGCCGGCGTCATCCGCTTCACGCCGGCGCTCGCGTCGTGGTCGAACGCGCGCCTGCACTGGGCCATGGCCCACGAGCTCGCCCACATCCGCCAGTTCGGGATGTGGGGGTCTCTCACGCGCTCTGGGGGCTACGCCTCGCTCTTCGGCGGCAACATCGAGCTCCTCGCCAACTGCATGGCCCAGCAACGCGGCTACCCGAGTGGGAACGTCTGGTGCTCGGGCGCTCAGCTGGACTGGTCGGCCGCGATCTGGGGCGGCTCGGTCCCGTCCTGACCGGCGCCGACGTCAGAACTCGTACTCGGGCCACTCCTCGGCGGCGGCGTCCTCCAGCTGCGGGCGGGGCGCAGCCGGCCCGTCCAGACGCAGCCGGTTCGCCGCTTCGGACAGTCGTGCGACGAGATCGGCGTCCTCGACCTCGGCCACCTCGGACGAGACCGTGGTCGACAGGATCTGACTCGCGGGGCCCAGGAGAATCTCGGACTGGACACGCTGCCCGGCTCCGTCCACGGTCGGAATCGGAACCATCGCCGAGCTGGCGGTCTGGGCGAGAGCCTGTGCGTAGTCCAGCAGCGCGTGCGCGATCGCACTGCCCGTGAGGAAGGACTCGCCCGCGTACGTGATCTTGTCCATGTCTCTGGTCTACCCGCTCGGCGACCAGATGGTTCCGGGGTTTCATCCCGGAGGGGCGTGTGCTACGGACAGGCGCTTCTCCGGCCGGATGCCGCGCCGCCCCCACCCCGGAGCCGGGTACGGTCGATGGGTGCCCAGCGACAACGCCATCGACCGAGCCGCTCCCGACGCGTCCGCCGCCCCCGCCGACATCACCATCCGGCTCGTCCGTCCGGACGAGTTCGCGGAGGCGGGACGAGTCACCGCGGAGGCGTACAGCTCGAGCTACGGCGACCTGTCCGAGTCGTACCTGGCCTCGCTCCGCGATGTGGCCACGCGGGTGCTCGACGGCGACGTCTGGGTCGCTGTCGAGCCCGACGGCGACATTCTCGGAACCGTGTGGGTCGCTCCCGAGGGGCGCCCGCTCTCGCCGGTCGCCGAACCGGGAGAGACCGACTTCCGTCAGCTCGCTGTGGCGCAGCCTGCGCGCGGGCGCGGAGTCGGCGAAGCCCTCACGCGGCATGTCATCGCCCTCGCGCGCGAACGGGGGTCGCACCGCGTGATCATGAACAGCGGCCCCGAGATGTTCGGCGCCCACGCGCTCTACACCAAGATCGGATTCGCACGTCTCCCCGAGCGCGAGAGGTCGATCGAGGTCGAGCCCGGCAGGTGGATCGAGATCCTGACCTTCGGGCTCGACGTCTGACCGCGGCCGACTACCAGGCGTAGGCTTCGGGCGCCTGCCCTCCGGGACCGGGGAACATCTCATCGAGGGCGGCGAGATCGTCGTCGCCGAGACGGATGTCGACCGCGGCGACGGCGGACTCGAGCTGGTCGATCGTGCGCGGGCCGATGATCGGGGCGGTCACTCCCGGTCGGTGCAGCAGCCACGCGACGCCGAGGGACGCGGGCGTCCAGCCCCGCTCGCGCGCGAACGACTCGTAGGCCTCGAGCTGGTCGGCGCGCTTCTCGCGCGCCGACACCGATGCGCTGCCGGACGAGCGCGCATTGCCGCCCTTGGGCGGACCGCTCAGGAGGCCGCCGGCCAACGGCGACCAGGGCAGGATGCCGAGGCCGTAGTGCTGCGCGGCGGGGATGACCTCGAGCTCGATCGAGCGCTGCACGAGGTTGTAGAGGGACTGCTCGCTCACGAGCCCGAGGAAGTGGCGCTGCTGCGCGATCTCGTTCGCCTGGGCGATGTTCCACGCGGCGAAGTTCGAGCTGCCCGTGTAGACGACCTCGCCCTTCGCGACGAGCACCTCCATGGACTGCCAGAGCTCGGGCCACGGGATGTGCCGATCGATGTGGTGGAACTGGTAGAGATCGATGCGGTCGGTCTGCAGTCGCCGAAGCGACCCGATCGCCTCGCGCCGCACCTGCCACGCCGACGCGCCGCGGGCGTTGACGACATCGCCGTCGGGGCCTGGATCCACCATCGGCGAATGCACCTTGGTCGCCAGGACGATGTCGTCGCGCACACCGGGTCGAGCGGTGAGCCAGCGCCCGATGATCTCCTCGGTGACCCCGCGTCCGCCCGCGCCGCCGTAGCCGTTCGCGGTGTCGATGAAGTTGATGCCGAGCTCGAGCGCGCGGTCGAGGATCGCGAACGAATCCTCTTCGCTCGTGCGATCGCCGAAGTTCATGGTGCCGAGGGCGAGCCTCGAGACGGAGGTTCCGGTGCGGCCCAGAGACGTGTACTGCATGGCCATCAGACGGTCCCCCGGTAGTCGCCGAAGGAGAGTGGCCGCACGACGGTGACCGCCGCGGGCTCCTGGAGGAGATCGCCGATGCGCGCGTTCAGATCGGCGATGACCGGGCCCGCGCCGTGCGCCGCGAGGTCTTCGGCCGTCTCCCACTTCTCCACGAACACGAGCGAGCCGTCATCGGCCTCGTGGAGCGCGTAGAGCAGGCAGCCGTCTTCGCGGTGCACCTGGGGGATGATCTCGGCGAGGACGGCCGTGACGGCCTCCTTCTCGCCGGCTCGGGGACGCAGGACTGCGGTGACCACGACGGACATGTCGCACCTCTTCATTGCCGGTGATGTGGATGCCTCCACCGCGGACTGCGGCAGAAAACGATATCTCCACCCTATCCGCGACCTGCGACATGCGCTCCGACGCATCGGATCCCCTTCTCCCCGGCCCACCCGTAGGCTCGAAGACGTCGCGTCATCCGCGGCATCCGGCCCGGGAGGACCCCATGACCACTGAGCTCATCGTGACCGGGAGCGACTGGATCACGCCCGCGGTGAAGCGCATCTTCTTCCGCAGCGACGACCTGTCCGCTTTCGCGGGGAGCCGCTTCACCGATCGCTATGTGAAGCTCGTCTTCCCCCCGCCGGGCGTCGTCTACCCGCGCCCGATCGACGTGCGCGCGCTCCGGGGGACGATCCCGCCAGAAGACATGCCCGTCGTACGCACCTACACGGCGCTGTTCCCCGATCTCGAGGCCGGCACGCTCGCGATCGACTTCGTCCTCCACGGCGACGAGGGCGTGGCGGGCCCCTGGGCCGCCCGCGCAGAGCCCGGCGACATCCTCCTGGTCAACGGTCCCGGCGGAGCGTACGCGCCGGATCCCGGCGCCGACTGGCACCTGCTCGTGGGAGACGAATCGGCTCTCCCGGCGATCGACGCCGCCCTGAATGCCCTCGCTCCGGATGCCGTCGCCCGCGTCGTCCTCCAGGTCGACCGGCTCGGCGACGAGCCCACCCTCGGCCTCCCCGAGCACGCCACCGTGTCGTACGTCTACCGGTCGGAGGACGAGAGCCTGATCGATGCCGTCCGAGCCCTTCCCTGGCCCGACGGACGCGTCCACGCGTTCGTGCACGGCGAGGCGCAGGAGGTCATGCACGGCATCCGCCCCCATCTCCTCGTCGAACGAGGACTCGGACGCGATCAGATCTCGATCTCCGGCTATTGGCGTCGAGGCCGCACCGAAGACGCGTTCCGCGTCTGGAAGTCCGAGCTCGCGCGTGCGGAGGAGTCGGCGAGCGCCTGAATCCGCGGGTCCATTTACCTCCAATCGGAGGTTTTCGCACCCGATCCTCGCTATCATCGGAGCATGTCCGAGTCCCCCGCCGAACCGTCGCGCTCGCGGGGGAGCTATCCCAAGGGCATCGCTCGGCGGCAGGAGATCCTCGACAAGGCGATCGAGGTCTTCGCCCAGCGCGGCGCACGCAAGACGAGCCTGCGCGCGATCGCGCAGGAGGTCGGCGTGACGCACGCCGCCCTGACCCACTACTTCGGCTCGCTCGACGAGCTGCTCGTCGCGGTGTACCGCGAGTCCGAGCGGCGATCCGACGGCGACAACCGGCCGCGCCCCGATGTGAGCCCCGCCGAGATGATGCGCATCTCCGCCGAGCAGAACCGCAGCATCCCGGGTCTCGTCCAGCTGTACTCGACCCTGGTGGCCGCCGCACTGGAAGACAACCACCCCGCGGCGCAGCGGTTCGCCACCGAGCGGTTCGCACGGCTGCGCGTCGAGATGGGCGACCGCGTGCGGCGCCTGCAGGAGCAGGGGCAGCTCCGCGACGACCTCGATCCGCAGCTCGTGGCCGCGCTCGTGATCGCCGCCTCCGACGGACTGCAGGCGCAGTGGCTCCTCGAGCCGACCGTCGACCACGAGGCCGCCCTGGCGATGCTCGACCGGCTTCTGGGAGCCCCGCGGGCCTGACGACCCGTCGACAGGCCCGCGGGCCGGTCGGCACGATGGCCGGCCGACCCGCGGGCGATGTGGACGACTACAGGGTCGCGGCGAACGGGTCGAACCCGTCCGGAAGCAGCGGCACGGGTGCGACCGTGCTCTCGACCGTGACGGTGCGTCCGGTCGCAGCCGCCTCCTGAGCGGACAGCAGGATGTCGAGCACGTGGAAGCCGAGATCGCCGGAGGCGACGTGCGGGCGGCCGTCGGCGATCGCGCGCACCATGTCGAGCGCGCCGATCCCCCGACCGACCTCGATGTCGTCGTGCGCGACCTCGATCCACTCCTGCTCGAAAGACATCCCGTCGCGGATGACGCCGAGCGGCTTCACGTACGCGATGCGTCCGGAGAAGCGGTTCGGGTCGGGGATGACGATCGAGCCGTCGGTCCCGTGGATCTCGACGATGCCGTGCCGCTCGAGCGCGGAGTCGAAGCTCAGCAGGCTCTGCGCCTGCGCGCCCTGCTCGAACGCCGTCACGATCTGGATCGTCGAGGGGACCTCCACCGGGAATGTGGTGCCCGCGTCGGGCCCGGCGTGGATGACGCGCTCCTCGCGCGCCTTCGTGCCCACCGCCGAGACCCGGTCGACCGGGCCGAGGAGGCTCACGAGGGCGGAGAAGTAGTACGGGCCCATGTCGAGCAGCGGTCCCGCGCCCTCGGCGAAGAGGAACGCTGGGCTCGGATGCCAGAGGTCGGGACCCTGCGTCTGGAACACCGTCTGCGCGAAGAGCGGTCGTCCGATCACTCCGCTGTCGATCGCCCGTCGCACCGCCTGGAAGGCCGGTCCGAGGAGGGTGTCGGGTGCGGATCCGATGCGCAGCCCGGCCGCGGACGCCTCGCGCAGCAGCTCGGCGGCGGCTTCGCGATCGAGCCCGAGGGGCTTCTCGGTCCAGACGTGCTTGCCCGCGGCGATCGCGGCGCGCGAGACCTCGATGTGAGCGGCCGGCACCGTCAGGTTCACGACGAGATCGACGCCTTCGTGCGCGAGTACGTCCTCTGCCGAGCCGAAGGCCGGGATGCCGTGCTTCTCGGCCTGCGCCTGGGCGCGGTCCAGCAGCAGGTCGCCGACGATGAGCACCTCGACGTCGGGGAACGAGGCGAGGTTCTCCAGGTACGTGTCGCTGATGACTCCGACGCCGATGACGCCGATTCCGACGGCGCTCACCGGACGAATCCTCCGTCGCGCAGGAAGGCGTAGCTGGCGGCGACGTCGGCGAAGACGTCGCCCGGCGCGTTGTCGTACTCGATGACGGCGTACTTCAGAGCCGTCGCGGCACGCAGCGCCTCGGCGAGAGGCACCTCCCCCTCACCGGCGCGGCGCTGGTCGAGGCTCTCGGAGCCGAAGGCCTCCGCATCCGGACCGAACGGATTGGTCGCCGGTGCGATGCCGTCCTTGACGTGCACGGCGACGAGGCGGTCGCCCAGGCGCGAGACGAGGCCGACGACGTCCTGGCCGCCGGTCAGCGCCCAGTAGAGGTCGAGCTCGATGACGACGCGCTCGTCGGTCAGGGCGACGAAGCGCTCATAGGCGCTCTGGCCGTCGAAGTCGGCGACGAACTCCTGGGCGTGGTTGTGGTAGCCGACCTCGAGGCCGAACCCGGCGGCGACGTCGACGAGCCTGTTGAGCCGCTCGGCGATGTCGGCCACACCGTCGAGGGTGAACCACCGCTCGCGAGCGACGAACGGGTCGATGACGGTCTTCATGCCGATCTTCGCGGCGGCTTCGAACACGACCTCGGGCGCAGGGGTGGGGATCGATCCATCGGGCGTCCACAGCTCGTCGGAGAGCAGCGGCGCGTGCCCGGTCGGCGAGGCGAGGCCTGCGGCGTCGAGCGCCGCGCGGATCTCGTCGGGTCGACGGACGAAGTCGAACGCCTCGACGTTGCGCAGCCCGATCTCGGCGAGCTTGTCGAGCGAACCTCCCATGTCGGCGGAGAACTCGTCCTTGAGTGTGTAGAGCTGGACTGAGGCTTCGGGCAGGGCCACGATGACCTTCCTTTCATGCGCGTGATGCGGGCAGCCGACGCCGCCCGGTGTCAGAGTATCAGAAACCTCCATGCGGAAGTTATTGTTTCTCGACCCGTCAGTCGCCTGCGAAAATGGAGGGATGGCAGACCTCCCGGACGCGATAGACGTGACGGTCGAGCATGTCCGCGACGGAGAGGCCACGACGCGCGTGACGCGCGTGGCCACCTCGGGCGCCGAGCCCGGCCGGGCGTTCGTCCTCGTGGCGGGCGTCGGCGTCGCGGCGACGTACTTCGAGTTCCTGGCACCCGTCCTGGCGCTCCGCGGCGACGTGTACGCCCTGGATCTGCCGGGCTTCGCGGGGATGCCGAGGGGTGACGCTCAGCCCACGACGTCGTACTTCGCCGACCAGGTCGAGGCCGTGCTCGACAGGTACGGGCTGGAGAACCCCGTCCTGATCGGGCATTCGATGGGAACGCAGGTCGTGACCGAGGTGCTCGTCCGCCGGTCCGACCTCACCCATGCGGTACTCGTGAGCCCTGTCATCAACGAGGCCGAATCGTCGATCGCGCTCGTCGCGATCCGCTTCCTCCAATCCGCCCTGCGGGAATCGTTCCATCTCGCGATGACGGCCCTGTCGGCGTACGTGCTGTGCGGCGCGGTCTACTTCCTCACGGTGCTGCCGCACGTGCTGAGGTACCGCCTCACCGAACGGCTCCGCCTCGTCCGCGCGCGTACGCTCCTCATCCGCGGCGAGTTCGATCGCACATCGCCGCGGCGCTTCCACTCCCGTCTCGTGACGGCCGCTCCGGATGCCTGGCGGTGGGAGATCGAGGGCGCCGCGCACTCCATCATCAACGGGCACGCGGTCGGCGTCGCGGAACTGACCGTGCGGCACCTCGACGGCGAACTCGCTCGCCGCGGACGGATGCCGTCCGCGGAGGCCGAAGTCCCGCCGGCGCGGCACGCCGACGTGCGGATGATCCTCGACGCCGTCCGCGCACGGGTCATCGAGTGGGTCAGCGCCCTGCGCCGCGACGAGCGCGGCGTCGCTCGGGCGAAGGCAGAGCACGCCCGCATCCTGTGGCGGGCCTACGCGGGGCGATAGCCGGCGCGGGAGGGCGTGGCATCCGGATCAGGAGTCGAATCCCACGCCGAACAGGCCGGCGAGCCGCAGCAGCGGACCGTCCTTGCCCCCGTTCGCGTCCGAGCGCGCGACGGCGCGACGCATCGTCTGGATGAGCGGATACGCGATCGGCTCGGGCGGAATCGGCACCGGCAGCCGGCGCGACACCGTGAGGCGGGTGCGGTCGGTGTCGGCCCCGTCGAGGAAGTCGAGCATCGTCTGCGCGCCGAACCTCGTGGCCGCGACGCCGAGCCCGGTGAAGCCGGCGCTGTAGGCGACCCGACGATCCGCGGTCGCCCCGTGGAAGGCCACGAGCCGGGTCGACATGTCGATCATCCCGCCCCACTTGTGGCTGAAGCCGACACCCGTGAGGCTCGGGAACGTCTGGTAGAGGTGGTCGGCGAGACGCTCGAACGTCTCGTCGCGCTGATCCTGCGCGTCGCGGATGCGGCGGCCTCGGTGGTACACCGCGTCGTACCCGCCGAACAGGATGCGATCGTCGCGGGTCTTCCGGTAGTAGTGGAACTCCCGGCCCGAGTCGGTGATGCCGTGCCGGCCCGTCCATCCGATCGCCTCCAGCTGGGCGGCGGTGAGCGGCTCGGTCATGAGGACGTAGTCGTAGATCGGGACGGTGAACAGCCGCAGGCGCTTCAGGAGCGAGGGGAACCCGTTGGTGGCGAGCGCGACCTGCGCAGCGCGGATCGTGCCGTTCGGCGTCGTGATGGCGCGACCCGCCGTCGCGCGGGTCATCGACAGGGCCGGGGTGTTCTCGTGGATCTCGACGCCGAGGCGCTCCGCGGCCGCGGCGAGCCCCCACGCGAGCTTCGCCGGGTGCACGAAGGCGTTGCCGTGTGCGCTCAGGATGCCGGCACGGAACAGCGGAGACCTCCCGTAGCGTGCGAGCTCCTCGCCTTCGAGCACGGGGTCGGCGTCCTCGCGCATCGCGTCGACCTGGTAGGGCTCGGTGGCGACGGTGAGGGTCGGCTCGATCTCGAGCTCGGCGTCGATGCCGTACCGCTCGATGGCCTCGACGAAGCCCGCGAAGTTCTGCTCGGCCAGGGCGTCCAGCACCGGCAGCTCGTCACGGAAGTGGAGCTCGCCGTTCTCGGGCCCGTGGGTCAGGCTCGCCTCGACGAAGCCGCCGTTGCGACCGCTCGCCGCCCAGCCGATGCGGCGGCCTTCCAGCAGCACGACGCGTCGCGCGGGGGTGCGCTCCTTCGCGAGCAGTGCGGTCCAGAGCCCCGCGTAGCCACCCCCGACGACGACGAGGTCGGCATGGGCGTCGCCCTCCAGCCGGGCGCGCGGCGCCGGACGGTCCGGGTCGTCCAGCCAGAATGACGTCGGTCGCGCATCGCGGAGCGCGGAGCGCAGCAGGCCCGCATCGTGGCGCAGCTCGTGCCCGTAGGTGGTGGTCATCGCTCTCCCTGTCCCCTCGCCAGCGCTGAGGACGGCGGGGGGAGGAGGTAGACCTTGCGCAGCGTCGAGGTCACGTGCCACCGCGTACGCATCCCCGCCGACAGCCGGCAGAGCGCACCGGGAGCCAGCTCGATCGTGCGCTCCCCGTCGTCCGCGAAGAGCGTGACGGTGGCATGCCCCGAGAGCACGATGAAGGCCTCATCGACCTCCACGTCGTCCATGCGCCCTTCCGTCATCTCCCAGACGCCGAGCTCGGCGCCCCACAGTGCACCGACGGTCGCGGAGCCCGCCTCCACTGTGGAGCCGGCTGCGTCGGGGCCGGTCTCCACCGGCAGGCGATCGAGGGGCACACGGCCGAGATCGACGCTGACGAAGGTCTCGAGTTCGCGCATGTCCCGACGCTATCCGGATCGGGCCGTCCTGCCTACCGTTCGCGCGCGATCCGGGTGCTGTCAGCGCTGCTCGTCGGACCACCCGTAGGGACCGAACGACACGCGTGCTCCAGTGAGGGAGACGAGGATCGCGCTCACGAGGCCGCGGTCGTACTCGACGACGAGGTCGCGCGCACCGTAGCGGAAGAGGTCTCGACCGCCGCTCGTGCTCGCGGGGGCACCGAGCGCGCGAAGGAGGCTCACGCGCGACGCGGGCCAGACGAGCCCGGAGATCAAGTCATCGGGGTTCCGGTAGACCGTGCCGTCCGGGCCCGCCGCCAACCGGAGGCGCACCCCGACGACCCGGCCGGAGTCGACCCGCACGTCGACTCCCCCGTCGAATTCGACCAATCGCCCGGTCGACACGGATCCCGCCCGCCCGGGGCTCTCGCTCCCCGCGAGCTGCGCCACCCGCAGGTAGGCGGTCCCGTGCTCAGGCTCGCCGAGCGCGTCGAGGAAGTCGCGGATCCGCCCGTCCGGCGCGGGGCGCGGTGGGGCGGGCGTGAGGGAGACCGCCACGAGCCCGTCATCGACGAAGACGAGCCGCAGGTGGTGTCCTTCGACGGCGAACACGTCCTCCTCGCCCGCGATCGGACCTCCGATCACGGAACGCGCCCGATCGAGGTCGCTGCCCGCGGTCAGGCCGCTGATCAGAGCCGCCGGACGCGGGTGCGCTCCCTCGCCGGTCAGACGGAGGGTGATCGCCACGATGACGCCGGATGCCTCGGTGATGATCGCGCGTCCCGCCGCGAGCGCGTCCGCGATCCGCGCCTCGTTGCTGTCCGTCGCCGTTCCGAGGGCATCGACGTGACGCCAGAGCTCTCCGGCGAATCGGGGCGGGACCGCACGGCCGGGCAGGGGATGCCAGCACTCCGGGCGCCACGTCGGCGTGGTGCCCGGATCGAAGAGCAGGAGATCTCCGTGCTCGCCGCGCCAGCACTCCCCCTCGAACGAACCGAGCTCGTTGCGGAAGGCGGCCGGGTACTGCTCGTCCGTCAACGCGAACAGGGCATCCGCCGACCCGTGCCCGATCTGCCGGTCGACGCCGACCCACGCGCGCCCCGACGACACCTCGACGCCGATGCTCGGGCGCTGACCGGTCTGCACGAAGCACCGCGTGTCGGGCTTCCGCGGGGTGTTCTTCGACACGTGTCCTCTTCCTATCCCGCGTGCGTCCGGCGCGATCCTTCCAGGGTAGGCGTGGGAAGACCGCGATCGTGCCCGCCCGCGCACCGCGTCTACAGCGGCGGATCGAGTCGTCGCAGCGCCTCGTCCATGCGGGCGGCCATCTCGGCGTAACCCCTGTCGTTCGGATGCAGTCCGTCGGCCGCCATCCAGCTGTCGGCGTCGTCGGCGTAGTGGCCGTCGAGCCAGCGGCTCGCACCGGGGATGACGTCGGCGTCGATCACCGCGGCTTCGTCGCGCACCCAGCCGATGATCGTGTCCACCGATCCCGGCCGGTCGCTCGTGTACCAGAACGGCTCGACCACGACGATCCGAGCCTCGGGCAGCGCCTCGCGCAGGCGGGTGAGATCGGTGCGGATGGCGGCGCGGATGCGGTCGTGGGCGCGACCGAAGCTGAAGTTGTCATTGAGGCCCATCGTGACCATCACGATGTCGGGGTCCTGCGCGATGATCTGATCGGGCAGATCCCCGTCGCCGACGACGGTCCGGTTGTTGACGAAGCCGAGACCGTTGACACTCGGATTGAACTCCCGCCATCCGCGCTCCGTCGAGATGATCGACGACCACCGGGCCGACGGATCGCTCGCGCCTGTGCCGAGGGTGTACGAGTCTCCGTAGAACGCGACGACCGGTCCGTCACCGGGAGGCGGCCCCGCGGCATCCGTCGCCGCGCAGCCCGACAGGGTCAGCCCGAGCGCGACGAGGCCCCCGATGAGCGCGGTGACGGATCCGAATCGACGCATACTCCATCTTCGTCGCCCGACCCGCTCCGGATGGGTCGGCGACAGCTACCCTTCAGCAGGATTGAGCACGACCTTGATGCAGCCGTCGGTCTTCTTCTGGAACGTCTCGTAGAGGGCGGGCGCCTCCGCGAGCGGCGCGTGGTGGGTCACGAGATCCATCACGCCGAACGGGTCGGCAGGATCCTCCACGAGCGGAAGGAGGTCATCGACCCAGCGCTTCACGTTGCACTGGCCCATGCGCAGACCGATCTGCTTGTCGAACATCGTCTTCATCGGGAGGACATCCGCCTCACCGGCGTAGACGCCGCTCAACGACACGGTCCCGCCGCGCCGCACCAGATCGATCGACGCATAGACGGCAGCGAGACGGTCGAGGCCGGCCTTGTCCATGAGGGGCTGGGCGACCGCGTCGGGCAGGAGGCCGATCGCGCTCTGAGCGAGCTTCACGCCCGGATTGCCGTGGGCCTCCATGCCGACAGCGTCGACGACCGCATCCGCCCCGCGCCCGTCGGTGAGGTCGCGGAGCTCATCGACCACCGTGTCCGTCAGGTCGTAGGCGAGCACGCCGTGACGCTCGGCCATCTCGCGACGCTCGCGCTCGGGATCGATCGCGAGCACGCGGTAGCCCCGGTGCACGCCGATGCGGGCTGCGAACTGGCCCACCGGGCCGAGCCCCATGACGGCGAGGGTGCCGCCCTCAGGGACGTTCGCGTACTCGACGCCCTGCCAGGCCGTGGGGAGGATGTCGCTCAGGAACAGGTAGCGATCGTCGGGCAGATCGTCCCCGACGCGGATGTGATTGTGGTCGGCGAGGGGCACTCGGAGATACTCCGCCTGCCCTCCGGGGATCTGGCCGTAGAGCTTCGTGTACCCGAAGAGGGCGGCGCCGCTGCCGTACTCGCGCACCTGCGTCGTCTCGCACTGCGACTGCAGTCCGCGGCGGCACATGAAGCAGTGGCCGCACGAGATGTTGAAGGGGATGACGACCCGGTCGCCCACCTCGAGGAGCGTGACGTCGGAGCCCACTTCGACCACGATGCCCATGGGCTCGTGCCCGAGGATGTCGCCCCGATCCATGAAGGGGCCGAAGAGCTCGTAGAGGTGAAGGTCCGATCCGCAGATCGCGCTCGACGTGATCTTCACGATGGCGTCGGTCGGATGCTGGATCCGGGGATCCGGAACCTCCTCGACCGCGACCTTCCGCTTGCCCTGCCAGGTGAGTGCCTTCATCGTCATTCCTCTCGTGTCGTGGGGAGTCGATCAACGACAGAGGGACAGCCTCTCCCGGCGCACGGGAGAGACGGCGGGGGTTGTGTCATCCGGATGGATGTGCCAGCACACGCGAAGCGGAGACCGAGGGCGGTGCTCCTGTCAACCCCGGTGCATCTTCCGCTCTGGTGCGTCGTAATGGTGGGGACCAGCCGACCCCGCAGAGGAGCACACCATGGTGCAGATCATCGAGACCATCGACGTCGACGTCCCCGTCCGCGTCTCCTACGACCAGTGGACGCAGTTCGAGAGCTTCCCGCAGTTCCTCGACGAGGTCGAGTCCATCGTCCAGCTCGACGACACCCACACGCACTGGAAAGTGACGGTCGGCGGCTTCGAGCGCGAGTTCGACGCGGAGATCACCGAGCAGCACCCTGACGAGCGTGTCGCGTGGCACAGCACCGGGGGCGAGACCGAGCACGCGGGAGTCGTGACGTTCCACAAGCTGACCGACACCTCGAGTCGCGTGACCGTGCAGCTGGACTGGGAGCCGGAGGGACTCGTCGAGAAGCTCGGTTCGCTGGTCGGAGTCGGTGGACATGCAGTGAAGAAGGACCTGAAGAACTTCAAGAAGTTCATCGAGGCCACCGGCGGCGAGGCCGGCGGCTGGCGGGGCGACGTCGACGCGTAGGGGCACGCGTTCGACCTTCGAGCGCTGAAGAGCCGGTCCTACACTCGGTCACCATGGGCACCCGAGAAGCGGAACTGCTGCGAACGGTCGGGACGCTGGCCGACTCCCTCGTCGACGACTTCGACGTCGTGGATCTGCTCCAGCTCCTGGTCGACGAGTCGGCGAGCATCTTCGACGCCGCCGCAGCAGGCATCCTCCTCGTGAGCCCGAGAGGAGAGCTCGAGGTCATCGTCTCGACGAGCGAGCGCGGCGAGTTCGTCGGTCTGATGCAGCTTCGCGCCGGCCAGGGGCCGTGCGTCGAGGCCATCGAGACGGGGCTCGTGGTGTCCGTCGCCGACCTTCAGCACGTGCAGGAACGGTGGCCGAGGTTCGCCGAAGACGCTCGACGGTCGGGCTACGCGTCGCTGCATGCGATCCCGATGCGACTCCGCGAGTCGACCATCGGCTCTCTCAACCTGTTCCGCGATCGCGTCGGCGACCTCAACGCCGACGACGCGAGCGCCGCCCAGACCCTCGCCGACATCGCGACGATCAGCATCCTCCAGCAGCGCCTCGTAGAGCAGTCCCACCTCGCGCAGGCCCAGCTGCAGCATGCTCTGGACAGCCGCGTGCTGATCGAGCAGGCGAAGGGCCGCATCGCCCAGAGCCACGGACTCGACATGCAGACGGCCTTCCACCGGATGCGAGACCACGCCCGCGCGACGCAGACCCGGCTGGGCACCGTCGCCGCCGACATCGTCGCGGGCAGACTCGCTCTCTAGATCGGGTCCACCCGCAACCGAAGGAGATCACGGCCGGGGTTCACGCTCTATCGACGCAGTCGGCGCCGCACCACGATGGTGACCACTCCGAGGGCGAGCAGCGCCGCTCCGAGGGCAAGGGACGGTGTGCCGTCCGACCCACCGGTCGTCGCGAGAGTCCCGGAGGGCGGGGGCGTCTCCCGTGAGGCGGCCGGAACCACGACCCGATAGAGCTTGGAGTCCGTTCCCGCCGCATTCGTCGCCGTGACGGTGAAATCGAAGGTGCCCGCCATCGTGGGGGTGCCCGAGATGACGCCCGTGACGGAGTCGAGCAGGAGCCCAGGAGGAAGCGCACCGGACGTCACCGTGAACAGGATGGCGGGCGTTCCCGATGCGGTCACGGTGTGGGAGTACGACGAGCCCAGAGTCCCAGCCGGCGGGGGCGGGGAGGTGATCAGCGGCGGGATGATCGGCTCCGTCACGCGGAGTTCGGCAGCGGCGCTCACTGCGACACCCCCGCTGTTCGCGGCGGTGGCGCGGTACAGGCGACCGTCCATCGTCGTGGTGGCGCTGACCGTGATCGACGCGCCGTCGACGGATGTCGTCACTGTGGCGTCGCCCGACACCGGGGCCCATGTGGCCCCGCCGTCGGCGGACACCTCCCACGAGATCGTGGGGGTGGGCGCTCCGGCGCCGACGACCGAGAAGACGGCATCCGTGCCGGACACCACGGTTGCATCGATCGGGTCGGTGATCGTCGGCGGTCCGATGTAGGTGAACCCGTTCACGTACGTGATCGGGGTCTGCTCGATCCCCGCGAACGTCCAGTGGACGACGACGTCCACGGGGCCTGCCGGGTGGGGAGGGGTGACGACATCCCACAGACCGACGGTCGCATTGGGGGCGAGTGAAGTCCCGTCCACCCCGTCGAACGACACGGCCGTGACGACGGCGTCCCACGAGACGATGCGAGGAGTCGCTTCGCCGATGGTCATCGTGCCCAGACCGAGCTGGCCGAAGCTGTTGAGACCCCATGTGTACAGAAGACCATCGGATGTGGTGGCGAAGAGGTGGTCCGTTTCGCCCAGGATGCTGGTGACCACCGTGCCGGCCGGCAGGGCCACCGCCGCCCTGCTCGTCCGGCCGACGAACGTGCCGTCGCCGAGCTGACCGAAGTTGTTGCTGAGAAAGTCCGGACCGTTGCCCCACGAATACACGGTGCCGTCCGAGGCCAGCGCGGTGACGTGGTTCGATCCCAAGAGGACATCCGTGAAGGTCCCTCCCACCGGAGCATTGACCACGAACGGGGCGAGCGCCGAGTTCATGGATCCGCCGCCGGAGGAGATCCCGCCCCAGAGATACAGGTTGCCGTCGGAGCCCAGGGCTGCCGAGGTGTTCTGGCCCGCTTCGACGTGCTCGAAGGTGACGCCGGCGGGAAGCGTGACGGGGACGGGCACGAGACGGGTGGTCGTCGTGCCGTCGCCGAGCTTGCCGAACTGGTTGTTGCCCCAGGCGTACGTCAGTCCATCGGAACCGATCGCGAGCGCGTGCCCGGAACCCACGCTGATCTCGGTGAAGGTCACCCCGGGAGGCATGGAAACGAGCACGGGCGAGGTCCGGTTGACGGTGGAGCCATCACCGAGGATGCCGGGGAGATTCCACCCCCATGCGTACAGATTGCCGTCGGAGCCTCGCGCCATGCTCGAGTTGGTGCCGACGAACAACTCGGTGAACTGAACACCGGGCGGCGTCGCGATCACACCGGGCAGAGATCGGTTCGACGTGGTGCCGTCGCCCAGTTCTCCGGACGCGTTGTAGCCCCAGGAGTACGCACGGCCATCCGAGCCGATGGCGAAGGAGGAGTTGCCGCCCGTCGCGAGGTTCGTGAACGTGACACCGGCAGGCACCGCGATCGGAACCGGAGTCGAACGACTCGTGCTGGTGCCGTCGCCGAGCTGCCCCCACGAATTCCGACCCCACGCATAGGCGACGCCGTCCGCCCCCACCCCGAGCGTCTGGAGACCGTCCGCCGAGACCGGAGTCAGCCCGGAAGGGACGGCGACGGTGACGGTCGTCCCTCCGGACACGGGACCGGAGTCCGGCGTCGGCGCCGCGACGGCGGCGCCTGATCCCAGCAGCACTCCGGTGAGCACCAGCGCGGCGACGATGGTCGCCTTCGTGAAGGACGGCATTGATTCCCCATGATCTCGATCGATGCTCCGAGACCGAGCGCGCGGACAGATCCGCGCGCACCGCACCTCGAGCGCTTCAACTCTCAAGCACGCCGGGTCGATGGACTCGCTCGAGGGAGCGAAATCCCCCGATCGTGGGGGGGTGGCGCACACCGCACATGCGGATCACGCCAGAGCCGTGCGAGGCCTCGCACAGAGGGCGACGGATGCGCACTCTCAGGCGGATGCCTCCCGCGCGAACGATCTCCGCACGACCCCGTCCTCCGTGTTGATCACCAACGACACCGCCTGCTCACGACCGGGCGGAAGGGCACGAATGATCGCGCTGCCGGATCGGAGCGGTCGGAGGAGATCGGAGATGCTCCGTGCGGTCGCCTCGTCCAGGCCTGGTTCGTCGCCGGGCTCGCCAAGACGCAGGACGGACACGCCCCTGCTTCGCGCCTCATGGATCGTGGCGTCCAGGAGAGGGTGGGACAGCTGAGGTGCGCGGATGCGGTCGCGGAGCGTGGCTTCCGCCTGCAGCACGCGAACGTAGAGCTCGGGAGTCATCTCGGCTCCTGCGGCGAGGGGCTCGAGGGCCGGCAGCGCGGTCATCGCGACGAAGTCGAGCTCTGCAGCGAGTTCCGCCCTGACCTTCGCCTGCAGGGCCCCGGCTTCTTCCGCGGCGAGCAAGTCCCGTTCCGCACGATCTCGGCGCCGCTGCGTTAGGGCGATCGACCGCAGCCACAGGAGCGAGAGGACGATAGGAACGCCGCTGGAGATCGTCAATGCGCTCGCGTGGGCAGCGGTCTCGGGGGATCCGGACCACGAGACCCATGCCACTGCCAGGGTGACGGCTGAGCCGATGACTCCGGGACCCACCTGCCCGCTCCCGACTTGGACGGCGAGGGCGAACAGGCTGAACAGCGCGACATGGACCGCGGACTGGGGGTCCGCGAAGAGCACCGCGATGACGCCGCACAGCGTCAGATTCGCCGACGCCAGGATGCCCGTCAACCTCGTGTGCGCGCCCCGCGGGTGAAAGCTCGCCGAGATCGCCGTGATCAGCGCCAGAACCGACAGCGACGCGGGGAGTGCGCTCTTGTCCGACGCCGGGAGCAGCGGAATCGCCGTCGTCGCCCACACGACGAACAGCGAAACGCGGATGGCAGTGCTGTCGAAGTAGTGATCGGTCGCGGTCGAGGAGGTCACGGAATCCACGTCATCTCGACCCGCGTCCCGCGGCCTTCGACAGAGCGAACGACGGCATCGCCTCCGACGGCGCGGAGGCGGTTGACGATACTGCCGTTGACTCCCATCCGGTCGAGCGGCACAGCGGCGGGAGAGAATCCTCGACCCCCGTCGTCGACGACGACGCTGATCCCGGTCCGGTCGGCGGTCACGGACAATCGCGCAGGAGCATCTTCTCCCGCATGTCTGCGGACGTTTCGTGCGGCCTCCTTCGTCGCCCCTACGAAGGAGTCTCCGACGTCTCGGGGCACGGAGGACAGATCGAGGGCAACCGAGAAGTGGATGCCGGGATGCTCACGTCGCGCCTGGGCGCAGAGCTCCGCCGACCATGCGCTCGCCGTCCACGGCACCGGAGCCGTGTGCGGCCTGCTGCCGGCCTCGATCGCCGCAAGGGCCTGCTGCGCGCTCTCCCGAATCCGATCACCCACGAGCGCATCGGCGTGCAGGGCGGCGATGAGGGTCGACAGGACGTCATCGTGGATGACTCGCTGGAGGGCGCGCTGCTGTCGACTGCGTTCCGCACGCACGGCCTCCTCTCGCTGCGCCGATCGGGCCTTGCGCTCCAATGCGCTCACCGCGCGGGACCGCGACCGCACTCCGATGATGAGCGTGACGACGAAGATCACCACTCCATCCTCCAGAGCCTGCACGAAAGTGTGCGCGGGGAGGATCACAGGGGGGACGAGCCCGGCCAGTGCGGGCGCGACGTAGATCAGGCCCGCCGTCACTGCGGCCCAGGCGGACGGAAGCAGGAGGGCAGGCAGGGCGACGATCGGCAGCACCAGCCCCGACACGCCGGACACGCCGGCCCACGAATCCTCGTCATGCGCGAACCTCGCGAGGAACGTCGCTGCGGCGCCCAGCACGACGGTGAGCGACCAGCCGAGGATCAGAAGGCGGTCCGGGAGGACCATCCCTGCGGCGGAGAGCACGACGACACCGACGGCGGTGGCGAGAGCGAGCATGATCCACCACGAGTCCCGCTGGATCCAGATCTGCCACATCGCCGGTCCCCAGATCAGGATTCCCGCAGTTCCCCCGATCGCCAGAAGCCATCCGATCAGACGCTCATCATCCTGGATCCGGAACGATTCCTCTCGGACGCGGTCCATCGGTCCGCTACACCAGGCCGTCTTCGATCGCCCGCCGGTACAGATCGACTTTCGTGGATGCCGGCCTCTCCACGGTGGCGTACTTGGAGCGGATGCGTCGGATGTGATCGTTGACGGTCTCTCGGGAGATGAAGAGCATCTTCGCCACGCTCTCAGCCGTCTCGCCCGACGCATAGAGAGCGAGCACCTGCCGCTCCCGTTCGCTCAGGCGGGCGTCCTCCAGGTCGGGATCGGAGTCGAGGGCGGCTGCCCAGTCGGCGGAGGCCGCCTCCTCTCCGCGCGAGATGGATCGAACCGCTTCGATGAGGGTGGAGGCCGAGTCGGACTTCCTGACCATCGCGGTCGCTCCCGCCTGACCTGCCTGACGTACGAGCTGCGGATGCTCGCCCGACGTGTAGGCCAGGATGAGGGCGTCGACAGGCCTGAGGTCCAGGATGTTCTGGCGCGGCGTGGAGCCGTCGGCGAGGAACAGATCGAGGATCACGATGTCCACCGCTGCCTGCTGGCGAAGGAATTCGTCGACGGTCCGACCCGTCGCCACCACCTTCAAGTCGTCTTGACGATTGAGCAGGGCGGCGGTGCCCAGCAGGAGGGCCGGATGGTCGTCGATAATTCCGATCCGAATCGGCATCATGTAACCTTTTCCGCCCGTGCAGGGCTGTTACAGACGGAGACTACTCCTATCCGTGTTCGTACGGGGGCGAGTACCCGGGGAAGAGCGTGGAGGCGCGCTGGGGGCGCGCCTCCACGCTGAGGCGCTGCAGGAGATTCCGTGCAGTCGAGGGCGGCGTTGGGGCGCCGACGCGTCCAGAGTCGTCCGCCCCCGGACCTCACGCAATCCGAGATGCACAATATCCCCGGAAGTGGGGTATGGCCGATCCAGCGCTGGACGGTCCCCACGTCGCCGAGTGGGCGCGGCCGGACGGCGATCCCCACATCTGGGGAGTTTGACGCCGTAGGCGCGAGCCCTGCGCAACCACGCCCATACGCTCAGATGCCGATCGGATGGGGCCGATGCTCTGGAGATCGAGTACCCGGGCGGGAACTCCGCACACTGACGGGGATGAATCTCAAGGAGCAGACATGTCCGAATCCCGAACCTCGACGTCACCCCGCCGCACGCGCGTCGGGCTTCCCGTCGCCATCGCCGGCGCGTTGGCGTCGCTCGTCCTCGCGCTGGGCATCAGTCCGTCGCTTGCGGCGTTCACCGCATCCATCGCGAACACCGTCGACACGGCCGGCATGGGCACCCTGACGATGCAGGAGGCCAATGCCGCAGGAACCGTCCTGTGCAACAGCACCGACGGCGGCTCGGTGTCCACGAATGCCGCGACGTGCACGACGATCAACAAGTACGGCGGCAATCTGGCGATGGTCCCCGGTCAGACCGTGAACACGTCGATCACGATCAAGAACACCGGCACGGTGCCGGCGTCGACCTTCTCACTCACCCCCGGAGCGTGCGCCCAGTCCGCGAACGGTCTCGTCAACGGCACCGCGACAGACCTCTGCTCACGGATCACGGTCGTGGTCACGTCCGGCGCCACCACGATCTACAACGGCTCGCTCGCGGGCTTCTCTGCTGCGGTGAACGTCCTGACGGCGACGGCGGCCAGCTCCGTCCCCGCGGGCGCATCGGTGCCGTTCACCTTCGCCGTCACTCTCCCGGCAGCGCTCGGGAACACCTACGCGGGTCTCCAGGTTTCGCAGCCGCTGACATGGACCTTCGGGTCGTAGTCCACGCGAGACAGCGATGACGACCAAGACCAGATGGCGTTGGGCGGCCGTTGCAGCGGCCCTCGCACTGACGGTCGTGGTCGTCGTCGTGTTCTTCACGAGCGGGTATCGCCCGTTCGTGATCATGACTCCCAGCATGGCCACCGCCCTCCCCGTCGGCTCTCTCATCGTCGTTCAGGTTCAGGATCACTACTCGATCGGACAGATCGTCACCTTCCTCGTGGACGGGAGAACGTTCACGCACCGCATCGTCGAATCGGCGGCGGGAGGATTCACGACGCGCGGCGATCTCAACGGCGCCGTGGACGGGTGGAACCTCCGCCCCGAGAACATCATCGGATCCGTCGTCTGGTCGGCTCGAGGTCTGGGGTGGATCGCGATCAGCCTCCCCTGGCTCGTGATGGGCGCCATCGCCGTGGAGTTGATCGCCCGCGCTCGGATCACCCGCGCGCAGTGGCGGTGGAGTGTCCGCCTCGTCGGAGCGGCGCTCGTGGTCACCGGCGTCGGGCTGTGGCTGCGCCCCTGGTTCAACGTGGAGCTGGTGGGCTGGCGCCCCGCCGACACGGGCGGCGGGGTCCTGATGCACGTCGTCAACACCGGAGTCTTCCCCGTCGACGCAAAGGGTGCGCACCTGGCCAGCGGTGAGCATGCGACGGTCCACGTCACACAGTCGAACGCTGCCGGCATCCACCTCCTGACGCCATCCCCTGACCTCCCCCTCACCGGACAGGTGGCGATCGTCGCGCTGTGCCTGGTGCCGCTGGTCATCGCCCTGCTCGGGCGCCCCCGCGACATCCCCGCCGCCGACGACGTGGTCGACACGCAGGGATCACCCGACCGACGACAGTCTCCCGGCGTGCGCGGGGTCATGCTGGGCGGCATCGCGGGTGCGACCGTCCTCGGGGTGATCCTGATCGCCGTGATGGGTTCGGGTGCGTCGTTCGCCGCCAGCATCCGGAACACCTCCGACACCGCCGGCACGGCAACCTACTTCACCTGTCGCGCCGCTGAGACGGCTCACGCCACCGCGAACACCTACGCGGCGTACGCGATGGGGACGAGCGGGTCGTCGAGCGAACCGGACTTGTCCGGCAACAGTCGCACCGGAACATGGGCGAACAGCCCCGTCTCGTCCGCCTCCTTCGGCTGCGATCGCGACCTGCCTGCGGCATCGTCCACGTTCAACGGCACGTCGCAGTGCCTGTTCGTCCCCGGCGCTGTCGCAAGCCCCAACACGTTCACGCTCGAAGCGTGGTTCCGCACCTCGACAGCGGGCAACGGGAAGATCATCGGGTTCGGAGATCTGGCCAACACTGCCAACGATGGCGCGAACGACCGTCACATCTACATGGATCCCGCCGGGCGGCTGGTGTTCGGCGTCTATCCGGGAGGCGTGGCGAGGATCATCAGCTCCCCCGCGGGCACCAGCTACGCAGACGGACAGTGGCACCACGTCGTCGCGTCGCTCTCCACGGCGGGCATGGCGCTCTATGTCGACGGCGTCGTGCGGGCGACCAATCCGGCGGTGACCACCGGGGAGGTGAACACCACCGGCTACTGGAAGGTCGGATGCGGCAAGCTTCTCGGCTGGGCGTCGGCCTCGGGAGGTGCGTGGACCCAGCCGTACTACTTCACGGGTCAGATCCAGTACGCCGCGATCTACCGGATCGCCCTCACCCCCACTGACGTCCTCAATCACTTCCGAGCGGGCAACTGACCGATCCCCCCGAGCCGCCGTGCCCGGGCACGGCAGCCCCGTCAGACCCACCGGAGGCCACTGCGCCTGCGGCTGCGTCGTCGAGGATCAGGCTTCCGCCCCGACGAGAGCGAGCGGGCTTCTGATCCCCCGAAGCCCGCTCGCTCACTCACGTGTTCCACCGAGACGCGCCGCCGCGCGCAGAAGCTACCTCTGCGCGCCCTCGCCGTCGCGTTCGGACCGACCCTGCAGACGGCTGCGGCGAGAACGCAGGATGGTCATCGCCGCTCCGGCAGCGAGCAATCCGAATGCCGACCACGCCACACCGGGGAGCATCTGACCACCGGTGGCGGCTAGCCCGCCGATCGCGGGGGCCTTCGCCGGTATCGGGGCGGAAGCGGACGGGGAAGCCGGTGAGGGCGCAGGGGTCGGTGCCGGTGCGTCGTATCCCGTGCCGTCGGTGTCGTTCACGACCGCACCCGAGATCTGACCCGTGCCGGTCACCGTGACGGCATCCGCGTGATCTTCGCCGACCGCGACGTCCACACTGCCGCTGACGATGACGGTCTCCCCCGGAGCCAGCACGACACCGGCCAGCGCGGCCGCGACACCGCCCGCTCCCACCACGATCGTCGAACCGTCCGGCAACGCCACCCGCGTCCACCCGACCACGTTCCCCGCAGTCGTCTCATCGGTGAAGGTCACATCGGACAGGGCTTCGTCGCCGGTGTTCGTGAATGAGACCGTCACACCCTGCGCCCCCGCCGCCTCGAGAGCCACGATCTCGCTGACCCCACCCACATCCTCCGCATTCTTCGACACATCGATCGCCGGCGTCGGGAGCAAGCCCTGGGGCTCGAGGTTGTTCATGGCGACACACGCGACCATCACCCCGGAGTTGGCCCCGTTGATCCCTGCTTCGGCTTCCGCAAGTGCACTCCCGAGCTCTTGGAGAATCTGCGACGTGGGCTGCGCCGCGGGGTCGGACTCGTTCGGGTCGACGTACTCAGCATTCGTGTAGACCCCGTCTCCGTTCGCATCCGCGGTGAGGTCACCTGCTTCGCCTGACCACGTCCCCTGCTTGAACGCTCCCGGATAGCTTCCAGGGCTGAGCAGCGTGTCGTTCCACAGCGCCGGCTCCACATCGGCGGGGGTGATCGTGCGAATGGTGAGGTTCTCCCAGATCGAGGTCCAGATCTGGTAGGTGAACTGCAAGGCCACGATCCGCGCCGCGGCGGCATCGGGGTTCCGCTGCATGGCTTCGTCGATCGCGGCGTTGCACTGCTGCTCGATGAAGCCACTGAGGGAGAGACCGTTCGACATTGGGTTCCCGTTGAAGTCAGTCCCGATCCGGGCCTCAGCATTGCGGAGGAAGGCCGCTATGGAGTCCTGTCCCCATCCCTGGCCGGCGGCCGGCAGACCGGTGGCCGGATCATAGGTCGTCGCGACCTGGTCGTAGACGTCGAGGTAGACCCGGCGCTCTTCGTTCGCCGCGCCGCCACCCCCGCCTCCGATGCCGCCACCGGCCCCGCCGGTGCTCGCCTGCGCGACACCCGCGCCCCCGATGGCCACCGCGAACCCCAGCCCGGCGGCGAGGGAGATGGCTAGACCTCTGCGAACCGTGCGCCGACGGCGCGCTGTCTTTCCGCTCATGCGGGAACTCCTTCGTGGTGCCACATCGGGCATGTGGCTCACCCACGAGACGTCGCGAGCGCGAGTTCATGACACCGCGCGCGCGAACACCCCCATATCTGGGGGTCAGGTCGCAGGACGCGCAGATCGACAGGGAGGACGGAGGCGCCGTGACAGCACGTCGACGCGCTTCGGGAAGCCTGCCTGCAACCAGAAGAACCCCAGCAGGACTGGGGTTCGAATCTGTAGCGGGAGCGGGGCTTGAACCCGCGACCTCACGATTGCGGAATCGAGATCTCGAACCTGAAAAATAGCTGTTCAGGAGAGATTTCTTCGCAGACTCTACCGGTCCCTACCGACTCCAAACAGGACCGATATCGCCCATTTTCGCCCCAAACCGCCCCGCGTCCTGCTCTGCCGATAGGTGACTGCCGTCGCGCCGAGACGGAGGGATCATTCCGCGTCACCGACGAGGACCGATGCTACGAAAGTAGGCAGCATCGGGGCGAGATGAGGTAGGCACCGGCGCCCCGATGTCGTCCGGCGTACCCCAGCGCTGTGCGGGGAGTGCTGGCGGCGAGGCCGTCACTGCCGTCATCCCGAGTGGAGCCTGGGCTTGAGGAGCGAACCAGAGGACTTCCAGATGACAGCGTCGGTCACGTAGTGGGTCAAATTCAGGTACACAAAAGCGAGGGCCGAGAAGAGCAGCGGCTGCCCGGGCGTGCCCCAGGTCTGATCGAGCCACCCGGGTAGTCCACGAGTTGCCACTATGCCGAGGCAGGCAGCGACGACGACGACGTAGAACCACGTGACGAGGCCGGGGATCCCTTCGCCTCCAGCACGGTTGCGCTCAACCCTGTAGCAGCACGCGAGGTACTGCAACGCGTGAACGAGGGAGAATGCCAACGACGCCGCGGCGATCTGTCCGATCGGTGCGATCATCCATACGACGATGACTGCGTAGGGGGCCACCATGAGTCCCGTCGGCCGGACCCCTCGTGACCAGACTCGGAGATATACGGCCACGACGGATGCCACCGCGATCCAAGCAGCCGCTTCAAGACAGGCGAAGACGGCTCCGTTGAGGATCGCGGGGCCTACTTCGAACCCGAGATAGCCAATGCCTCCCTGATCCGAGAGAAGTGGTCTCAGACCTACGAGCCAGATGGGATACACCGCTAGCCGCAGCGCGCGATTTTCCCATGGTTGAAGAGACGCCTTCGCGTACGAGAACCCGATGCGTGCGACGCCATAGGACTGGCGCACGAAGTGGAAACCGGACGTGATGAACACGGCGGAGATGAGGAACGACGTCACTGACTGGACGGCCGCGACTCCTGCGCTCGCAGCGACAATCGCGATCCCTACGGTGACGACGGCGAGGACGAGGGGAAAGAGGCCGAGCGCAATCGGATGCTGCCGGAGCGCACGTGCGCCATCGGCATAGCTGAGACGGTACGACATTGCGAAGTGAGCGGCCTGAACCGCGGTGGCTGTCCACAGCAGCGCCGTCGAGTTGTTCAAGATCGCAACGGCGGGCGCGGGTGCGAATACTGCGAAGGCCCAGAGACCGACACCCAACCAGCCGACAAGAAGCCCATCAGCCCAGGGATGAACGAGAGATGGCTTGCTCGGCTCGCCAACACCTGCGCTGCGAGGAGCGGAAAGTGAGTCTATGGCGTCCATCACGGGCTATGCGCGGACAGCGCACTCGAGGTGCGCGTGCGCTCCTGTCATGCGACTGTTCATCGGTGGATCCGCGCCCGTCGGATCAGCACGACGCCACTCGCAACCAGCGCTGCCCCTGCTCCGGCAACTGCTATTGCGATTGCCAAGGGCGCACCTCCCGTCCGCGGCAGCTCTTCTCCCCCCGCGATAGGACTCTCAGTAGCTGCCTGTGTCGCGTTGGGGTCTGGCGTCGTCGAGGGAGCGGCATCTGTCGTCGTAGGACTCGGTGTCGGCGCCGTCGGTGTCGGTGTGGGCGTGGGCGTCGGATCGGCGGTATTTGTGACCTCGATGCGAAAGTCTTCTCCGGTTGCCGTCACGCCTTGAGGAAGCGGCAGCGATCCACTGATCACCACCCCCTCGGGCGGCAGCGAACTGCTGAAACCGGGTGCCGCGCTTTCAACGACGGTGAATCGACACTCCTTTAGTTCGGGCGGGTCGGTACTTCCGTCCGAAGTGAGGATGAAATCACTTGTCGCCGAACCGCCAGCTGCGGGGACGCTCAACGTCCACACGCCTTCCGGTTGGTACAAGGACGCAGGGTTGTAGCCAACGCAATATCGCGGATCCCGCGTGATCGTGAAGGTCCACGAGCCCTCCGCTGGCGCTGCGCCGACCACCGTTTTGACCACCGTGAACGTCGACGCTGGGATCGAGATGTCGCCCACCGAGATCGCTGAGTTCAAGAGGCCCGCAGATCCCAGCGACACGGTTCCGCCGACCAATGCGAGCGCGATGCCCGACCGCAGCAGAACTTTCCTTGTCCCCGTCCGATCGGTCAACGGACACCCAGCCGGTACCAGACAGCCCTATCGGACGACATCGTGACGCGCGCTCCGAACACTCGAGGACCGTGTGACCCCAGCCGCTCCCCGAACCCCAATGAATCCTGCATGCACAAGATCATAGGCGCAGCATCGAGCTTCCATCAACCCGCGTTGATCAGTCGGGGACGGAGCCTCGACACGATGCAATGACTCGATACGGCACAACTGCGTCAAATTCTGCGACTCAATGTTGAAGCATCCGCGCTTTTCTCAACGCGAGTTGATAGCTCATAAGGCAACGATCGGTGGCGACGTGGCGCGCCTAATGATGACCGGCTTGGCGGGTCCAGAATGAGCCGACGGCCGCCCAGCTCTTCTTCAACTGGAGACACAGATGGCATGCTGGTCGGGGCGGGGCCAACGTGCTGCGTCCGCGCTCGACGAGCTCACGAAAATGCGCGCGTCAAGCCCCTGGGCGCAGGCTAAGGAGTTCGGCGCGGCGCGGCTGTCGACGCGCGCACGATCAGCGCGGGCGCCGAGATGTGATCGCTGTCGGAGATGGCGGTCGGATCGAGGACGGCCTCAACGGCATCCCTGGCCATCTTCTCGATCGGCACCCGCACGGTGGTCAGCGGCGGCGCGGCGAACTCCGATTCGGGGATGTCGTCATAGCCGACGACCGACACATCTTCGGGGACACGGAGACCCGCCTCGCGCAGCGCGCGCAGCACGCCCATGGCGATCAGGTCGGAGCCGGCGAAGACCGAAGTCGGGACCTCGTCGGCCAGAATGTCGCGCATGCCCTCGTATCCCCCCTCCCGCGTGTACGGCACGACGCGGAGGGGCCCTGGATCCACGCCGCGACGCCGATGGGACTCACGCCACGGTCCGATCCGGACGTCGACGGGCGACTGTCCGCCCACGAAAGCGATCCGACGGTGACCGAGGCCGGTCAGGTGGTCGAGCGCGAGCCAGGAACCCGCTTCGAAGTCCATGTCGAAGCGCGGCACGCCGGGGATCGGGTCGAGGGAGTCGAGTTGGACGATGCGCGTCCGCATGCGCGTCGCCGCTCGCACAGCCTCGGGGAACATGTGCGTCGTGACGATCACGCCCCTGAGCTGGCGCGCCTCCATCGCCTCGAGGTGACTGAGCGTCTTCGAGCGATCCTCGAGAGTGCTCGCGGTGATGAGGCTGACGCCGTGCTGTTCGGCCGCGCGCTGCACAGTGGCGGCGATCGAGTTGTAGTACGGGTTCGTGATGTCGTGGATGATCAGACCCATCGTCTCGATCACCCCGAGGTTGAGCGCGCGCGCAGCGGCGTTGGGAGAGTAGCCCAACTGCGCCACGGCTTGGTGGATGCGCTCCGCCGTCTCCGCGGCGACCTTGCGCGGTCCGCCGTTGAGCACATAGCTCACCAGTGCCGGGCTCACCCCAGCCAATCGAGCGACATCGGCTCGCGTCGCACGGCGCGGCTCGCGCGGATGCCCGCTGTCCATCCTCGAACGCCTTCCCGAGTTGCCCCGCTCCACACTATCCCCCGCCAGCAGTCCAAACAGCAGGCCGGTCGGAAGTGCGACTGCGCCCGCGACTTCAGGGCGCGTCACAGCGCAACACCGAGCTTTCCGGTCGCGCTTCGCGAGCAGGAAGGGCGTAGGCCGGCTCCCAGAGGATCCCCAACCATTGGTCACCAGCCAAAATCTCGACGTCTCCTCAGACCGCTTCGGATCTGACCTCTACAGCATCTCGGCAGCGCTCGACCTGCCAGGACGCGCATCTCAGGCTGGACATCACGGTGAAACTGGGACCAGATGCCCTGCGGGCGAATGCGGCCAACTCTGTTCACCTGTCCGCTTGTAGATCCTCGCCCGAACTCGGCGACGGTAATCGGTTGTCCGCCGAAACGTCGGCGATCGCGAAGGCAGCGTCCGGCGAGAGCATATCCACGAGCTATGCCGGACACTCTTCGAGGAGTTCGCTATCTGCTCTTGCAGGAGGGGATCGGACACGGCATCCACACTGAAGTAGGTGCAAACCTAGCCCCTGTCACTAGCGAGAATATGGCTCGTGTGTCGGAGTGCGTAATGAGCGTGGCGAGTATGGAGCCAGGCGAAAAGCACCGATCGCGCTCCGCTCCGAGACGCCTCACACGTCAGCGAGGAGGCCGACCCGGCCAGTTGTGAGATCGGACTCGATCGAGGAGGGTCTCGAACGCGCTCCCGGCTACCCCGTTGACGATGCGGCGCGACCGGTGGGGGCCCGCCTCTCCGTAGCGGGTAGCAACGGAGACCGTTCGGCCGCGTTCCTCGCCTTGCGTCTCGACCCGGACATCGGCGGGCTCATCGGCTGATGTCACAGTGATCGCGTCCGCAGCGATGATCGCCGCGAGAGGGTCGTGGAGTGCGCATTGGCGCACGCCGTAGACGTCGGCGTAGAAGTCGAGGTACGTGTCGAGCATCCGGCTGAGGTACGCCGGGATGCGGCCGGCAACCTGTGCGAGTGCGTGGGCGTCGGCCTCCGTGAGCACATGGTGCATCGTCACGTCGAGCGGGACCACGTCGATGCTCCAACGCGTCGAGAACACGCGGTGGGCGGCCTCGGGATCATTGTGGATGTTTGCCTCGGCAACGGGGGTGACGTTGCCGCGGTGCGCGAACGCGCCTCCCATCACGATGACTCGGGAGACGTGTTCGACCTCTTCGGGACAGGACTCGGCGAACCGGGCGAGGTTCGTGAGCGGGCCGAGCGCGAGAACCCGCAACTGGCGGCGATGCGCGTGCGCGAGGTCCGTCATGAGCTCGACGGCCGTGCGCGTGTCCGGCGCGAAGTGTTCTGCCGTCAGCCCGAATCCCCCGACGCCGTCGTGGCCGTGGACGTGGGGCGCTCCCCCGGCGAACGTCCCCGCAATAGGGTGGTGCTCGCCGATCGCGACGGGGATGTCGACGCGTCCGGCGGCTTCCAGCAGGGCGATGGTGTTCGTCGCGGCGCGGTCGGCCGCCACGTTTCCCGAGACGGTTCCTATCCCCACGATGCGCACGCGCGGTTCGGCGAGCAGGTAGGCCAGCGCCAGCGCATCGTCGATCCCCGTGTCGCAATCCACGTAGACCGGGATCGCGTCGAGCGCGGTCATGCGTCGGCCGGATAGTCGGAGAGCACACCCAGCGCCGGTTGCGATCGGTGGTCGGCGACGGCCGCCGCACCCACCGCGCACGCTCGTCGCAGCGCAACGAGAGGATCGTCTCCGCAGATGAGGCCGAGTGTGAGCGCTGCGGCGAAGGAGTCGCCCGCTCCGACGGTGTTGACGACGGCACGGGCGGGGGCGGACGCGCGGGCGATCTCCTCGCCGTTGCGGAACAACACGGCGCCTTGCGCTCCGAGTGTCACCGCGGTGAGCCGGGCGTCCCGCAGGTCGGGCAGAGCGGCGTATTCCGTCTCATTCACGATGAACAGGTCGACCCGGTCGCGAAGAGCGGCCGAGAGCGCGGCGGCCGGCGACGCGTTGAGTGCGAAGAACCCGTCCGTGCGTGCGACGACGTACTCCACCACCGCGGCGGGGACCTCCAGCTGCGCCAATACTGCCGTGTGCGGGTCGACGGTGATCTCGGCGACGTCGATGTGGCCGTTCGCGCCTGGGCAGACGACGATCGAGTTCTCGCCGGCGGCGTCGACCACGATCAGAGCCGTTCCCGTAGGCTCCGGTGCGCGCTGCACGCCCGAGATCTCGACGCCGGCGTCTTCGAGCGACGTGATCATCGCCGCTCCGTCATCGTCGTCGCCGACCGCTCCGATGAGCCGGACGGCGGCACCGAGGCGCGCGGCGGCAACTGCTTGGTTCGCCCCTTTGCCTCCGGGTTGGCGAGCGAGCGAGCCGTCGGCGACGGTCTCTCCGGGGCGGGGTGCGCGTGACACGTGGGCGCTGAGGTCCAGGTTGATCGCCCCGACCACCGTGAGTTGTGCGGTCGTCGTCATCGGCTGAGACCCGCCGCAGAGCGGCTGCCGCTTCCGCGGATGATTCCGTCGACGATGGCCGCCGATACAGCCTCCGCGTCGATCTCCGCTGCGAGCCGAGAGACGCCGCGCCCGGGCTCGAATCGGCTGACGCCTTCATCATCGCCCTCAGCCACGGAGATGGTTCCCATCGGAGTGAACTCGAAGAGATCCGGGCGGGTCAATGTGAGGACTGTCACGGGGTCGTGCGGCACGTTCCATGCGGTGTCCCAGAACTTCCACCATTGCTCGATCTCGGCTTCGATGAGCCGGCCGACCTGTCCCGCCTCCGCGATGCGCGCGAGTTCGTCCGACCCGATGTTGATCCGGCGGGTGATCTCGAGGCCTGAGACGGTCGTGGGGATGCCCGACGCGAAGACGGTCCTGGCCGCGACGTCGTCGCTGCGGAAGTTGTGTTCGGGCTCGTCGTCCGTGAACGAGCCGCCCATCAACCACAGATGACGCACCGAGCGACTGAACCGCTCGTCGGCCGCGATGGCGGCCGCGATGTTCGTGAGGGGACCGATCGCCATCACGTCGATCTCACCGGGGGCGGCGATCACCGTATCGACGAGGAAGCGGACCGCGTCGTCGGAGTCGTACGCCTCCCGCGTGAGATCACCGTGCAGGACGCCCTCATGCCCGGCCCACCACACCTCCCGACCGGAGAGCGGCGCGACCAGACCCGCGTGCACGGGGACCTGGCGTCCAGCCTTGCCGAGGACGCTGCGGGCGATTCGTGCGCGAAGCCGCGTGTCGCCGTAGACCGTGGTGACGCCGACGAGATCGATCTCCGGGGTACCGAGGATGAGCACGAGCGCCAGGAGATCGTCGACATCGCTGCCGATGTCGGTATCGAGGATGACGCGGTGAAGTGCAGGCACGGAGCCCACCCCTTTCGTGATGTCTGACACGGTGACCTACTTGAGACCGGTCGTGCTGACGGACTGGATGAAGTAGCGCTGAAAGCCGAGGATGATCGCCAGCGGAATGAGCACGAGCACCATGGATGCCGCGAAGAGCACGCCGTAGTCGACTTGGAACTGGCCCTGCAGGTTCGACAGTGCGACCGGTCCGAGGATGTGATCGGCATCCGTCCCCATCAGAAGCGGCCAGACGTAGGCCTGCCACTGGAAGAGGAACAGCATGAGCCCGGCGCCGATCAAGGCCGGTCGCGAAAGCGGGAGGTAGATCCGGCTGAAGATGCCCCACCAGCCCAGACCGTCGAGCCGGCCCGCTTCGACGAGCTCTTCGGGGATGGCCAGGAAGAACGTGCGCAGCAGGAAGATGGCCATCCCGTTGCCGATGCCGGGGAGAATGAGCCCGACGAAGGTGTTCTGCAGATTCCAGCCGCGGAACATGTCGGCCAGCGGGATGGCGATCGCGTCGAACGGGATGAGAAACGACAGGATGACGACCGAGAACAGCGCCGTCCGCCCGCGGAATCGGAACGCGGAGAGGGCGAACGCGGCGGTGGCGCACACGGCCAGTCCACCGACGACGGTGACCAGGCTCACGAACAGCGAGTTGAGGATGGCCCGGCCGAGCTCGCTGTCCAGGAGAGCCAGATAGTTATCGAACGTCGGGGTCAGCGTGAAGAAGGTCTGCCACTGCAGTGGATTGAGGTAGCGGAAGGTTTCCGCCCCTGGCCGCAGCGAATTGATGAACGACCACCAGAGCGGAACGAAGAAGGCGACGCCGACGGTCACCGCGAGCAGTGTCGTCCAGATGAAGAGGACGGCGCGGCGCGGGATGCCGCGACGACGTGGGATGTCTACGCGGGTCATGGTCAGTCTTCCGCTCTCAGAAGTCGGAACTGGATGGCGACCACGACGACGGTGATCAGCACGAGGATCATGACTTCCGCCTGTGCCTTGTTGATGTCGCCGAACGTGTAGGCGCGCGTGAAGATGTCGTACATCAGCAGGTTGGTGGACCCGTTGGGCCCGCCCTTGGTGAGGATCTGCACCGGCGCGAAAACCAGGAGGTTCGACACCGTGTCGGCGACCAGGACGAATGCGAGCGGCCGTCGCACGAGGGGGAACGTGATCGACCACAACTGCCGCCACGAGGAAGCGCCGTCGAGAGATGCGGCCTCGTAGTAGGAGGTCGGGATGTCGTTGATCCCGGCGATGAGGAACATCATCCAATAGCCGACGCCGATCCAGGAGAGCAGGATCATGATCGACAGCAGCGCCTGCTGCGGCGAGGTCAGGAAGGGCTGGGGCGGGATGCCGAAGACGGCGAGGAACGCATTCGCCAGCCCGTCCGGGCGGTAGATGACGCTCCAGATGACTGCGGAGACCGCGGGAGGAACGGCGATCGGCAGAATAACCAGAGAGCGCCACACGCGAGATCCGGCGGCGCGCTTGGTGAAGAGCACGGCCAGCAAGAAGGCAGCGGCGATCTGCAGCGGATTCACGAGCAGGGTGAAGAGCAGCGTTACGCCGATGGAGTTCTGGAAGTCCGGGTTGGCGAACAGCTCCAGATAGTTGCCGAACCCGGCGAACGTGGTGCCGCCGAGCAGCGTGGTGCGGAACAGGCTGTCGACGAACGCCACCACCGCGGGGGCCAGGCGGAGCACCACGAGCGCGACGAGCGCCGGCAGAAGGAAGAGGAGCGCGACCGCGGCGGGTCCGGACAGCACCCGACGTGCGCCCCCGCGGGTTCGGGGTCGGCCCATGGCCGCCCCCGAACCCCGGAGGACCGCGCTCATCGGAGCTGACTCCAGGCATCCTCGATCTGCTGCTGAGCCTGCTCGAGCCGCTCGACGACATCGGATCCGTTGCGGATGTCGCCGAACGCCTTATTGATCAACGACTCGAACTGCACGTAACCGACCGACACCGGTCGGGCGACCGCGGTGTTGTCGATCTCGTAGCCGATGAGGTCCGCGACGCCGGCACTGCTCGCACCTCCCAGGGCCTCGAGCTTCGGCAGATACTGTGCGGCGGCATCCGAGTTGGCCGGGATGATCGTCTGCACCTCCGTCGTGGCGAGGTTGCCGGCAGCGTCGAGGGCGGCGAATTCGAGGAACGTGCGCGCAGCATCCTTGTTCCTGGAGGCGGAGTTGATGCCCCAGGACCATGAGCCGGTCGGGGTGACCGCGTCGCCGCCGTCGAAGTAGGGATGCGGGGCGATCCCCCAGGTGAAGTCGGCATTCGCCGCGAAGTTCCCAACATCCCACGGTCCGCCGACGAAGAACGCCGTCTTCTGATCGGTGAACACTGCACTCGTCTGGAATCCGCCGACGCCGCGCGGCGAGAAGCCGGAGGCGAACGTGTCGGAGTACCACTGCATGGCCTGCACCCACTGGTCGTTGGTGACGTCGACGGTCAGCATGTCGTCACCGGAGATTCCGGAACCACCCCCGAGCGACTCCATCAACGGCTGGAGCTGGTAGTAGGCCTCGACCTGTTCGAAGAGGAACCCGGACTCCATTCCCGCCGCCTGCGCCTTCTCACCGGCCGCCTGCAGTTCGTCCCAGGTCCAGCGATCCGCCTGGTCGACCGACGGCGCCTCGACCCCAGCCGTGTCGAGGATGTCCTTGTTGTAGAAAAGCATCTGGGTCGAGTTCCAGATGGACAGTGCGTACATCTTGTCGTCGTAGATGTTGATCTCATACTGAGCAGGCGAGGTCGCTGCTTCCGCCTCTTCCTTGAGGTCGCTCAGATCCTCGAGGAATCCCTGCGCGGCGATCTGCGCGAGATTGGGCTGGTCGACGGCGAAGACATCGATCGTCTCGTCCTTCGCGGAGAGTCGCTGCTGAAGAGTCGTGGCGTAGGTGTCGAACGGCACCTGGGAGTACTCGACGCTGATGTCGGGGTACTCGGCCTCGAACGCCGCGATCACAGGCTCGAAGACTGCGGGGTCTTCCGGCCCGAGGAACTGCACGGTGCCCGTCGCCGAGGCACTGTCGGTGCTCGCCTCAGGGTCGGTGGAGCCAGCGCACCCGGACAGTGCGAGGATCATCGCGGCCCCTCCCAGGGCCATCGCTGCTGGTCGCTTCATAACTCGGAACTCCCTCATGCTCGGAATCATCTATGCGGTTAGACGATGCGGTTAGATGGACTGTAGCGGGTAGGAATCGCCGCGCACAAGTGTTTCTTGGGCACAGTCTTCTTCCTGTAGCGTCATCGATATCTACACGGTTAGGAGAGTGTTGTGGCCACAGGCAGAGACGTCGCCGATCGCGCGGGCACGTCGACCGCGGTGGTGAGCTACGTGTTCAACAACGGGCCGCGCAACGTCGCCCCCGCGACGCGTGAACGGGTACTGAAGGCCGCCGCCGAGCTCAACTACCAGCCCAATGCACTCGCGCGCGCTCTCAGCTTCGGCAAGACCTCGTCGATCGGTCTCATCGTCCCCGACATCGCCAACCGGTTCTTCGGCGAACTCGCACGCGCGCTCGAAGAGTCGGCCGCACAGCGCGGCAACCTCCTCCTGATCGGGGACTCGGGCCTCGACCCGGAACGCGAACGGTCCCACATCTCGGCTTTCGTTGAACGTCGGGTCGATTCCGTCGTGCTCGTGTCGGTGATGGATGAACCCGATTTGACCCCGTTCACGCGCGGAGAAGTGCCGGTTGTGACACTGCACCCGGTCGATCCGGGGCAGGGCGTGTCGTCGATCTCCATCGATTACGTCGCTGCCGCCGAGACCGCAACGCGCCACCTGATCAGCCACGGATATCGTTCGATCGCCCTGTTCAACGGCCCGGGAGACTCCGCGGGCTCCCGCCAGCACCTCGACGGATTCAACGCGGCGGTCGACTCCAGCCCCGAGACGATCTCGACGATCCACCTTCGCAGTCAGATCGCTCGTGGCCACGCCGCGCAGGTCGCCCTGGATGCCCTCGCCCGCACGGACCGGCCCCGCGCCGTCTACTGCTCGACGGACGAACAGGCATACGGCGTGCTCTTCGCGTGCAATCGCCTCGGCTTGACGGTGCCGGACGACGTTGCCGTGACCGGCTTCGACGGAACCGATCACTCCGCCTACTCGATGCCTCCTCTCACGACGATCCGGCAGCCCGTTCCGGAGATGGCTGAGCGCGCCATCGAGCTGCTGACCGCCGGCGGACTGGGGGCGCCGGTCCACGAGTCAGCACAGTTCGAGTTGGTGCTGCGCGAATCTTGCGGACCGCACGAACCCTCGGCGGCCTCCCTCAACCGCCACTCTTCGTGAAACGACGGTCGGGGGTGCAGCGATCCTCCCGGCCTCATGCCGCCGGGAGCCGCTCCCACAACCGAGTCAGTTCCACGAGGTGCACGGCAGCCCCACCGGACCAAGCGCCAATGCTGCGCCTCGCCGCCGCTGCGTACCGCGGCGAAGCCATGGACGACTGGACGCAGATGTCCTCAGCCCTGAACGGCTACGTCGCTCAGGTGACGCAACTCATCCACACAGACGCGCACACCACAAGGTGAAACCGACGACCGCCAGAGCTGCCGGGGTCACCCTACAGACAATCGATGTAGCACCTCGCCCTCGCGTGGACCGACGCTGCGCCACGTCCGAACTTGTCGATGATCACGTCGCGACCTCCGACCTCCGACCTCCGACCTCCGAGCAAGGTAGGCGCTCCCCAGATTCGCTGACTCAGGAATCAACGAAAGCGACTGGTTCGAAGCCGCGCCGACCGGGCTCCTCGGTCTCGAGGGTGCAAAGCTCCACCGAACGTGCGTGCCCATCGGCGAGAGCATGGCGCGCCCACCCCTTCCGCTGTCGCCGGAAGGGCCAGCGGCAACCGGTAGGACGGCACGCCGAATCACTCGAATCCGCATTTATGGCCCAATTGTGGCCACAGCAGCCCGAATCGGCGGAACCGGGACGCTGTGGAAACTCCGTGAAATCCGTGTGATTCCGCGGAATCCGGAGAAGAGATCTGTAGCGGGAGCGGGGCTTGAACCCGCGACCTCACGATTATGAGTCGTGCGCTCTGACCAGCTGAGCTACCCCGCCACGAAGCATCCGGATCGAGACGACCGGGTGTTCCGAGCCCCGAATCAGGATCGAACTGACGACCTCTTCCTTACCAAGGAAGTGCTCTACCACTGAGCTATCGGGGCGTGCCACCCGCACGCGGGCAACTACAAGAGGATATCAGAGCCGGGGCATCCCGCTGAATCGAGAGTGACCTCAGCCGAGCGAGTCGCGCCCGGCGTTCTGACGCAGCCACGCGATCGGGTCGATCGGCGTCGTGCCTCCCGCGAGGATCTCGAAGTGCGTGTGCGCACCGAACGAGTGCCCCGTGTTGCCGGTGCGCCCGAGGTACTGGCCGACCTTGACGGTGTCGCCCGCCTTCACCTGCAGCGAGCCGTTGAGCATGTGCGCGTAGCGGCTCGACACCAGTTCGCCGTCGATGACGTGATCGATCAGGACGGTCACGCCGAAGCCGCCGCCGCTCTCGGTCGCGATGCGCACGGTTCCGTCGGCGATGGCCTGCACGTGCGCACCCTCGCCGGGAACGAAGTCGGCGCCGTTGTGCATGCGGCCGTCACGCATCACGAAGCCCCACGTGATCGCGACACCCACGGCGAAGGGCCACTGGATCGCGGCGCTCATGTCGTTGACGTAGAAGTCGGAGGGACGCGCGATCGCGAAGTCCGAGGCCACCTCGGCCATCGAGGCCGTGACGTAGCTCTCGGTGCGGTCGAGCGTGCCGCTCTGGATGTCGGAGGGGGTGACGTAGGCCTGGATCTCGGACGAGTCGACCGAGACGCTGCCGCTCGCGGTCACGACCTCCGACGTCTTCGCGGTGAGGTTCGTCGTGGCGGGCGTGCCGTCGCCGGCACCGATCGCGGCGACCGCGGCCGCCGGGGTCGTCATTCCGACGGCGAGGAGACCGACGATGCCGAAGACGCCGATCGAGAACGACGCGGTGGAGATACGGCGGAAGGCGCTGCCGCGGCGCGCGCGGCGGGGAGCGACATGCGGAGTCTGGGCGGACTCGCCCGACGGCTCGTCGGACGTGGCGGAGGCGTCGCTCTGCACGGGGGTCTCGCCGGTGAAGGAGAAGAGGCGGGCCGCGGCTTCGAACTCGTCGACCCCGGATGCCTCCGGCTCGGCCTCGGCGGCGGATGCGGACGGGGTGTCTTCCGCCTCGTCGCCGGGAGAGAGCATCTCGAACGGCTCGGCGGGCGTGAGCACCGGCTCGACGAGGTGTTCGGCGAGGGGTTCGTCGGCGGCGATCGCGGTCGGGACGTCGACGGCGGGAACCACATCGATCACCGCGTCGACCTCGGGAACCACGTCGTCGAGAAGGACGGGCTCGGTCACCGCGGCGGACTCCGGGTCGACGTGCGTCTGCTGCGGCCCGGTCGCGATGCGCTCCAGGCGCGCGGCGCGACGGCTGGAACGGGCGGGCGACGGACGATCGGCGGCGCTGACGGCATCGGCGGCGAGAGCGGAGACGATGACGTGCGCGGCGATGGCGGCATCCGTCACCGGAACGGCAGCGTCGACCTCGCCCGAATGGTCCCCGGCTGCGGCGGCGGTCTCGATCGAGCGGCGACGCAGCGCGGAGCGCGATGCTCCCGGGGTCTCCGTCGATGCCGCAGACGCGGCAGAGGATCGCCTGGAGCGGCGCGTGGGCGCAGCAACAGCCTCGGGGGCTTCGAACGTCAAGACAGAGGGAGCTTCCGGTCGTGTCGCGTGGGGGGCGCGACGTGTCGGGCAAACGAACTCAGGTATCACCTCCGCCGATCGGGGGGCGAAGGTAACGAACGGGTAAACACTACCGGGTTCAGTCTGAGAAAACCCAGAACGGGGCGTCGTGCGACGCGATATATCAGTGTGTGTCGCCGATCGCCGCCGCCAGCAGCGTCTCGTAGAGCGCCGGCGGCGCCGCGATCGTCATCGCGTTGCCGGGCCTCCCGCCCTCGGAGCCACCCGTGATCCCGCCTGCTTCGCGCACGATCAGAGCACCCGCGGCGTGATCCCACGGCTGGAGGCCGCGCTCGAAGTAGCCGTCGAGACGGCCGGCCGCGACGTAGGCGAGGTCGAGGGAGGCAGCACCGATGCGTCGCAGGTCGCGGGCGAGCGGCATCACGCGGGCGACGCGGGCGAGATCGCCCGCATGCGTCGAGGGGTCGTACCCGAATCCGGTGGCCAGCAGCGCACCTGCCGGCCACGGCTCGGCGTTGACCGCGATCCGCTGGTCGTCGAGCCACGCGCCCTCGCCGATGGTGGCGTGGAAGAGCTCGCCCATGGCGGGGTTGAACACCGCCCCGGCGATCGCCTCCCAGGTCGCGGGGGCGGGCTCCCCCGTGACCGCGGCGATGCTCACCGCGTACGCGGGAATGCCGTAGGCGTAGTTGACCGTCCCGTCGATGGGGTCGACGACCCATGTGATCCCGCTGACGCCGCGCTCTGCTCCGGTCTCCTCGCCGAGGAATCCGTCATCGGGTCGCGCCGCCGACAGTCGCGCGCGGATGAGGTCTTCGACCTCTCGATCCGCCTCCGTGACGATGTCGGCGAGCGCGGACTTCGTGGCCGCGATCGCGACCCCCTCGGTGCGGCGCCGGCGTGCGAGCTCGCCCGCCTCCCGGGCGATCTCGAGCGCCAGCGTCGTGAGGTCGTGTGCGAGAGCCATTCCCCCACGCTATCCCCGCCGCTCTCCCGCTGCCGCCGCCGCGGCGGCTACCGTGGGCGCATGGACTCGACCCTCCGCCCTTCCCGCTACGACGTCGCGATCGTGGGGGGTGGGCACAATGCACTCGTCGCGGCCGCGTACCTCGCACGCGCCGGCAAGAGCGTGGTCGTTCTCGAACGCCTCGATCACGTCGGGGGCGCGGCCGTGTCGGAGCGGCCGTGGGTCGGAGTGGATGCCCGGCTCTCGCGCTATTCCTACCTCGTGAGCCTCCTGCCCCGAACGATCGTCGACGACCTCGGCCTCCGCATCGACCTCACCCGTCGTCGCTACTCCTCGTACACGCCCGACCCCGGCGACCCCACACGCGGGATCCTGATCGACACGAAGGATGCCGAAGCCACCGCGGCATCCTTCCTCCGCACGACGGGTGACGCGGAGGAGGCCGCGCGGTTCGCGGAGTTCTCCGGCCGCATCGGCCCGCTCGCCCGCGTGCTGTTCCCGACGACGACCCAGCCTCTGCGACGCGCGTCGGAGGTGCGGTCGGCTCTCGGAGACGACGCCCTGTGGGACGACGTCGTGGAGCGCCCGCTCGGTGAGACCCTCCGCACGTCGCTCCGCACCGACATCGCCCGTGGCATCGCCCTCACCGACGGGCTCATCGGCACGTTCTCGTCGTCCGACGACGAGAGCCTGCGCCAGAACCGCTGCTTCCTCTACCACGTGATCGGCGGCGGCACCGGCGACTGGGACGTGCCCGTGGGCGGGATGGGACGCGTCACCGCCGAGCTGGAGCGCACGGCCCGAGAGGCGGGTGCGGAGCTCCGCACGAACGCCGAGGTCACCGCCGTCCGTCCGGACGGCGAGATCGAGATCGACGGCGGTCTCGTGCAGGCACGGCTCATCCTGAGCGGAGTGGGAGCGGCGGTCCTCGAGCGGCTGCTCGCGAGGCCGGAACCGGATGCCGAATCTCCCGAGGGCGCTCAGCTCAAGGTCAACATGCTGCTGAAGCGCCTGCCCCGACTGCGTGACGCCGAAGTCGCTCCGGAAGCGGCGTTCGCCGGCACCTTCCACATCAACGAGACGATGACCCAGCTCGACGCTGCGCACACGACCGCGCAGGGCGGCGGCATCCCCCATCCCCTGCCTGCCGAGATCTACTGCCACTCGCTGACCGATCCCACGATCCTCGGACCCGAGCTGCGCGCGTCGGGGGCGCAGACGCTCACGCTGTTCGGCCTGCAGGTTCCGCACCGCCTGGTGGCGGATCAGTCGCCGGATGCCGCGCGTGCGGCGCTGCTCGCGGCGGCCGAGGCGTCGCTGGACTCGGTGCTCGCCGAGCCGATCGCGGACTGCCTGTACGAGGCGCCCGACGGCTCGGCGTGCATCGAGGCGCGCACGACCGCCGACCTCGAGGAGTCGCTCGGCATGGTCGGCGGCGACATCTTCCACGGATCGCTGAGCTGGCCGTGGGCCGACGACGACGAGCGACTCGATTCCCCTGCGGAGCGGTGGGGCGTCGCGACGGCCCACGAGCGCATCCTGATGTGCGGATCGAGTTCGCGCCGGGGCGGTGCGGTCAGCGGGCTCGGCGGGCACAGTGCCGCGATGGCAGCCCTCGAGCTGCTCGACTGACGCGCGCGGCGAGCCCCGTGGCCGTCGGTGTCCCACTTCCTGCGGGTGGGACGACCCGGCACCCGCACGAAGTGGGACATCGAGACCGGGTCGGCGGGCGGCTAGCTCCGCGGCGGAAGCGGGGGCGGTGGCGGATAGCCCTGGTAGCCCGGGGCGGACGGCATCTGCGGCGCGGGCTCGCCCCACGGGATCTCCGGTTCGGACCGACCCCACGTCGCCGGCTGAGCACTCCATCCCTGCTGCTGCCCCAGATCGCTCCACGCCTGCGCGTGCGCCGCGGGATCGTGGGGGGCGGGAGGCTGCGGCTGCGCCGCGTCGAGCTGCGGCTGCGGGGCGGGAGGCTGCGGCTGCGCCGCGTCGAGCGAGGGCTGCGGGGCGGACCACTCCGCGGACGGGGACGGATGCTGCGCCGGCTCGGGCCACGCCGCCGCGGCGGGCTCGGGCCATCCTGACGGGGCGGGGATCGCGACGGGAGCCGTCGGCGCGATCGCCTGAGCGGTCGCGGTGGGATACCCCGTGTAGTACGCGTTCCAGTCCGGGCTGCCGTCGTAGAGCATCGGCAGCGGCGTCACACCGTCGGCGTAGGTGGGCCACGGCTGGAGCGCGATCTGGGCCGCCCAGGGATCGACCGGCGGCGCCGGGGCGGCGGGCCTGCGCGGGGCGAAGAGGGCGTTGACCAGGGGCACGAGCGCCGTGCCGACGGCCGCGAGGATCGCGAAGGCGACGACCCAGCGCCAGTACGTGTCGCTGAAGGTCAAGAAGTCGTCGAACGCCAGGGAGAAGACGAGCATGAACGCGAGGATCGCGACGAGGGCCACGGTGGTGATGGTCACCACCGTCGTGAAGGTCGAGATGTTGCGCTGGTACGCCTTCACGTACAGCCGCACCTGGAGCACGGCGAGCTGGAGGATCAGCACGATCAGCAGGAACGAGAGGAACCGCCCGAATCCCGATCCGTACCCGAAACCGAAGCTGCGCTCCGGCATCCAGATCAGGAAAGCCCCCAGGAGGAGCGTGACGACCCACACGACCATGCTCGTGAGGGCGAACCACGGTGGGCGCCGCGCGGCCAGTCGTGCTTCGAGGATGGCCACTCCCGCGAACGCCGCGAGGAGGAGGATCGTCAGGAACGCGCGGCCGATCAGACCGTTCTGCGAGCCGATGAGCACCCAGACGACGCAGACGATCGCCGCCGCGATGAGAGCGCCGATCGCGACCCAGATCGCGACGCGGATGAGCGTCGACTCCGAGGCCGCCTCGGGCTGCCTGCTGTACTGCACCTCGGTCATGAGGATCCCTTCTCCTGCCACGCCCATCCTGACACGGAGGCGGCCCGGCCGGTGAGGGCCACGGGAAACAGGAGAGGGCCCCGCGATGCGGGGCCCTTCATGATCCGGTCCGTGGCGAGTGAGGGATTCGAACCCCCGAATGCTGAGCAGTCTGATTTACAGTCAGATCCCTTTGGCCGCTTGGGTAACTCGCCAGGTGCGCACCCGCCCAGGCTTGTTCAGTCGAGCGGAGACGCGAGAACCCATATTACCCTGCGCGAGGCTGTGTCGAGAACCGCGACGGCGAACCCGGATGCTACGTGCCGATGCGGTCGAGATCGATCCCGTCGACGGCGGAGGGAAGGCGCAGGAGCGCCCCTTCGAACCGGCACGTGGCGGCCGCGACGTCCATCGCCGTCTGCAGCAGCGCGCCCCATGATTCGGCATCCTCCGGGGGCGAATCCACGAGCCCCACGAGGGTCGCCGCGAGGGAGGCGTCGCCGGCGCCCATCGTGTCGACGATGCGTCCGGGCAGATCCGAGATCGGACGCGTGACGACATCCGCTCCGGCCTCGATCGCGGCACCCGCGGAGCCCTGCGTGGCGAGCACGGCGTCGGCGCCGAGGTCGACCAGGCGTGCGCGGAGCGCATCCAGCGGCTCGCCGTAGAGGAGGGCGGCGTCATCGTCGCCGACCTTGACGAGGACGCAGCGTCCGGCCAGCGATTCGAAGCCGCGCACGAACTCCACGCGATCCGACATCATGCCCGATCGCGGATTGGGATCGATCACGAGTGGCGCTCCGGATGCCTCGACGGCCCCCGCCAGCTCGAGGGTCTGCGCGACGTCGTCGAACGGGAAGCAGCTCACGACGACCAGTGCGGCATCCGCCATCGCCGCACGCTCGGCGTCGCCGAAGCGCACCCGACGCGCCTGCGCGGCCTCGTTGAAGACGTACTCCGGCTCTCCCGAGCCCGATCGCGTGCTCACGGCGCGCGACGAGCCGTACGGGCCGACCGTCTCGATGAGCTCGACGCCGAAGTCGGAGAGGTATTCGCGGATGTGCGCGCCCGCCTCGTCGTCGCCCACCATCGCGATGAGCGTCGCCGGCACGCCCAGCCGCGCGATGCCGACTGCGACATTGAGCGCCGCGCCGCCGACGAACTCGCGCACGCCCCGGTCGTCGCGCAGCTCGTCGATGAGTGCGTCTCCGATGACCACGATCCGCTTCGTCATGAACCACTCCCCCGTGCTCCTGCCGTCTCGAGCACGCTCGCGACGAACGACTCCGCCCGGCGGCGCGTGCCGTCGATGCGCCGGTCCACGCTGGCGCGCACTTCGCTCGGCGCCAGAGGGGCGGCGAGTCGGACGTTCTCATGGCACGACAGGTCGGCGCAGATGTACGTGCCGACGCTCGAACCGTACTCCCCTGCGCCGCCGGCCTTGCGGGCCGTGAACAGCGACACCTGGTCGGCGGGCTGCATCGTGTGGCACAGATTGCACATCGCCGACCGCGCCTGCGACGAGCCGTCCGCCGCGCGCAGCACGACGCCCTGCGCGCGGCCGGCGATCTCGGCGATGACGTATCCGCGCCCCCGCGTACGCGGGTCGCGCCACGCGAGGAAGTCGAGGTGGTCCCAGTCGATCAGGACGAAGTCCAGCGGCAGGGCGACGAGCCGCAGCTCGTCCGCTCCGGCGTTCACGAACGACTCTCGGATGTCGTCCTCGGTCAGCGCGCGCATAGGCCCTCCTCGCGGCAGATGCAGGCCAGTCTACGAACCGCCCCCGACGCACGACAGGCCCGAACCGCCGTCGCAGTCGGATCGGGCCCGACGGGGACGGTCAGACCGAAGACGCCTGCCGCGCGGCATCCGGCTCGTCGACGCCGGCCGCCGACCGGTCTCGGATGAGGAATCCGAACCCGAAGGCGATGAAGAACATGAGCACGCCGTACACCGCCGCCGGCAGCGAGAGCTCGATCGAGCCCATGACGGTCTGGGCGATCACGATGGCGAGCGTGGCGTTGTGGATGCCGATCTCGAACGACGAGGCGATGGCCTGGCGCTTGCCCACCTTGAGCCAGCGCGGCACGAGGTAGCCGATCGCGAGACTGAGGAGGCAGAACGTGACGGTGATGAGCGCGAGCTGACCGACGTTCTCGACGAGGAGCGCCCAGTTGGCCGCGACCGCACCGCCGATCACGACGATCAGCACGATCACGGAGACGACGCGGACGGGCTTGTCCATCGCGTCGGCGAACCTCGGCCACACCCGGCGCACGAGCATGCCCAGGGCGACGGGGAGCAGCACGATCGCGAACACCTCGAGCGTCTTCGACCACTGCATTCCCAGCTGGTCGTCGAACGGGTTGAAGTACAGGATCGCGAGGTTGGTGATGAGCGGCAGCGTGACGACGGCGATCACCGAGTTGACGGCGGTGAGGGAGATGTTCAGCGCGATGTCGCCGCGGAAGAGGTGGCTGTAGAGGTTCGCCGTGGTGCCTCCGGGCGACGCGGCGAGCATCATCATGCCCACCGCGAGGACGGGAGGGAGCTGGAAGGCCAGCACGAGGCCGAAGCAGATCGCCGGGAGGACCACGAGCTGACACAGCAGAGCGATGACCACCGCTTTGGGCTGCTTCACCACGCGGGCGAAGTCGCCCAGCGTCAGGCTGAGGCCCAGTCCGAACATGATGATGCCGAGGGCGACGGGCAATCCGATGGTGGTCAACGCTGATCCCATGGCACCCAGTGTGGCGGATGCCGCGACCCGGTGTCACGGATTGTGCACAGGTCGCGGCATCCGCATGATTCAGTGCTCCGTCTCGAGCGCCGCGATCTCGGCGTCGGCGATTCCGCCGGCCTGCGGCAGCGCGGACTCCGACGACGCCGTGGGCTCGGGGGCCGCCACACCGGGGAGCGCCCAGACCGCGAACGCGGGACCGTCCGCCGACAGCAGCACGCTCCCGTCCTCGGCCGTCGCGAGCGTGGCCTCTCCGTGCAGCGGCGTCGCCGCCGCCGCGCCGGCGAGCACCGTCGCAGGCAGCTCGACGTCGAGGTCGTCGCGCGCGGCGAGGACCAGCAGCGTCTCCTCCGCCGACTCGCGCACGAAGACGACGCCCTCCGCGCCGATGTGCAGCCAGCGCAGACCGCCCGTTCCGAGCACCGGGTGCGAGCGCCGCATCCCGATGAGCTCGCGGTACAGCGCGATGCGCTCCGCGACCTCGGGCTCGTCGATGCGGTCCCACGGGATCGGCGTACGACTCATCTCACCGTCGACGCCGGTGAGGCCGAACTCGTCTCCCGCGAACACGACCGGGATGCCGGGCAGGGTCATCGACAGTCCGACGGCGACCGGGATCGTGCCCGGCAGCGCCCGCGTCGCGAAGCGCGCCGTGTCGTGCGTGTCCAGCGGCAGCATCGAGCCCAGGCGCACCCGCCACGGCAGCTGACTCGTGAAGCGCTGCATCTGCGCCGCGAACTGCCGCGCGTCGTAGGCGGGCATGCCCGTCGGCACGCCGAAGTACCACATCTCGTCGGTCTCGACCCCGAACGCGTTGACGTGCGGGATGCCCGTCGGGGCACTGAGCCACGCCCAGAGGCCGCGGGTGAACGCCGGATACGTCATCGCGCCGTGCCAGGCGTCACCCTGCAGATCACTCGCGGCGTCGTTCGTCGACTCCGCCAGCAGCAGCGTCTCCGGCTCGATGTCGATCATCGTGCGGCGGATCGCTCGGCGCACCGACTCGTTGAGGTCCGTGTCACCGAGACGTCCCGTCATGTTCGCGACGTCGATGCGCCAGCCGTCGATGCGGTACGGCTCCGAGAGCCACTTCGCCACGACCGAGTCGGGTCCCTCGACGAAGCGGCGGCGCAGCTCGGTCGACGACCAGTCGAACTTCGGGAGGGTCGGAGCGCCGAGCCACGAGACGTAGTCCTCGTTGTCGTCGTCGAGGAAGTAGTAGAACTCGCTCTCGGGTGCGCCGGGATGCCGATGAGCCGCCCGGAACCACTCGTGCGCCGAACCCGAGTGGTTCGACGTCAGGTCGCCCATGATGCGGATGCCGCGCGCGCGGGCCGCCTCGATGAGACGGAGGTAGGCGGCGTCTCCGCCGAGCAGCGGATCGACCTCGAGGAACGTCGACGCGTCGTAGCGGTGGTTGGACTCCGCGGGGAAGATCGGCGTGTGGTAGATCATCGTGACGCCGAGCGCCTCGATGTGATCGAGGTGCTCCACGATGCCGTCGAGATCACCTCCGAAGAACTGCTGCCCACGGCCCGGCGGCACGGGGTCGAGATCATCGCCCCACTCCGCGGGGATCGCCCAGTCCGGGATCGGCCGGTCGTCGGCGGCGGCGGAGCGGGCGAACCGATCGGGGAAGATCTGGTACATCACGACATCGCCCGTCCACGACGGCGGCGGGTTGCCGGCGACGAGAGCGAAGTCGACGGCGTCGAGGGCGTCGATGTCGCTCAGCCCGCCCTGGCTCAGGATCTCGACCCGGTCGTCTTCGTGCACGAGGTGCCAGCGGTAGCCGTGGCGCGGGTTGGCGACGACGATGCGCGCCGACCACCACTCCCAGCCGTCGACCTCGCCGTCGGCCGAGGCCTCGACCCAGAGCGGCTCATGATCGGGGTTGGAGCGCACGAGAACGCGCGCGAGCGGACCGTAGCCCACCGGCACGCGCAGGCGCACCGTGACCTCGTCGCCGAGATCGGGCGCGTCGTGCGACACGTACAGGGGTGAGCCGTCGTGGTGCGGCTGGAGGATCGTCATGGGATCGGCCTTTCGAGTCAGGCGGCAACGCCGCCGAAGAGGAATCGACGTGGTTGCACAGCAGACGCCATGACAGAGCCCTTGAGTTGTTGTTCAGTTGTGGATCACGGATGCCCCACCCGGGGCATCCGCTACTTGACGCTGCCCGAGACCAGGCCGCCCGCGATGTAGCGCTGCGAGAGGAGGAAGAGCACCATCACGGGGAACGCCGCGAGGATCGCACCGGCCGAGAAGATACCCCAGTTCTGCGACTGGAAGCCGGACACGAGCTGGAACAGGCCGATCGCCACGGTCTGCGTCGCGGGGTCGGTGAGGATGACGCTCGCGATGGCGAACTCGCCGATGATGCCGATGAACGTGAGCAGCCCGACCACGATGAGGATCGGCAGCACGAGCGGGAGCATGATCGTGAAGAACACGCGCGCGTGGCCGGCGCCGTCGATCTTGGCGGCCTCGTCGATCGCCGCGGGCACCGTGTTGAAGAACCCGTACATGAGGAACGTGTTCACACCCAGCGCTCCACCGAGGTAGATCATGATGAGGCCCGCATGGGTGCCCAGGCCGATCGCCGGGAACACGTCGCTGATCTGGATCATGAGCAGGAAGATCGCGGTGATCGCGAGCAGCTGCGGGAACATCTGCAGCACGAGGAGGGTCACGAGCCCCACACGGCGACCCTTGAACCGCATGCGCGAGAACGCATATGCACCGAGCGCGCACAGCAGCACCGTCACGACGCTGGTCACGATCGCGATGATCAGCGAGTTCACGTACCACGTGCCGTACGGGATGCTCGGGTCGGTGAACAGGCGCTCGTAGTTGCGCAGCGAGAACTGCGAGAAGAGCTGGTTCGACCCCGTCAGAGTGCCGATCGGGTTCAGCGACGCCGAGATGATGTAGAGCAGCGGGAAGAGGGCGAATGCGATCGCGACCCAGGCCACGACGTGGCGCCAGCCCGTGTCGACGAACCACTGCTTGAAGGTGCGCTTGCGCTCGGTCTTGGTGCGGCGGGCGGGCTTGCCCGCGAACGCCTCGCCGATGCCGGTGGCGCCGCCTGTCTCGACGCCGCCGAACTCCTGGACCCGGTTGGGGTTGATGTCGGTCATCAGTTCAGGTCCTCCAGTGCCTTGGTCTGTCGGAAGCTCACGATCGCGACGATCGTCACGATGATGAAGATGAGGATGGACAGCGCCGACGCGAGTCCGAGGTCACGTCCTCCGCCGCCGCCGAACGCCACCTTGTAGACCATCGTGATCATGATGTCGGTGGCGCCGATGTCGAGCGTCGTGTCGGGGAAGCGCGGGTTGCCTCGGGTCAGCATGTAGATCACGCCGAAGTTGTTGAAGTTGTACGCGAAGGTGGCGATCAGGAGCGGGGCGACCGAGACGAACAGCAGCGGCAGCTTGACCGAGCGGAAGATGCGCCATGCTCCGGCGCCGTCCATCTTCGCGGCCTCTTCGATGTCTTCGGGCAGGGACTGCAGCGCACCCGTGCACACGAGGAACATGTATCCGTAGCCGAGCCACATGTTGACGATCAGGACGCTGACCCTCGCGAGCATCGGATCGGCCAGCCAGGGGATGCTCGCACCTCCCAGCAGCACGTCGTTGATGAAGCCGAACTCCTGGTTGAGCATGCCGGCCCACACCAGACCCGTGAGGTACGCGGGGAACGCGTAGGGCAGGATCACGAGGATGCGGTAGATCTTCTTGCCGCGCAGCGTCGGGTGGTTCAGTACGATCGCCAGGAACAGACCGAGCGCGAAGCAGAGGAAGGTCGAGACGCCAGCGAACACGAACGTCCAGATCGTCACCGCGATGAGGGGGTCTCGGATCTGCTCGTTCGTGAAGGCGAACGCGAAGTTGTCCCAGCCGATGACGACACGCCAGCCCGGGGTGAGGGTGGAGCCGTCCTCCGCTCGGAAGTTGCCGCGGCCGTCGTCGACGTAGACGACGCCCGTCTCGGTGTTCGTGAACGTGTCGGCGGACTCGTCGAACTCGAGGCTCGACGTGTAGACGAAGGCGCTCTGGCCGTCAGCGGTGCGCAGCGTTCCGTCGTTGATGTCGTCGGAGATCGGCACGTTGAGGGCGAGGATCTCGTCCTGGAAGCGGATGATCTGGTTGAGGTTGAGCTTCTCCCAGCCGGACGGGGCGCCGTTGACGTCTTCGAGCGCCTCCTCGCTCGTGCCGAACGAGAGCTGCCCGCCGGGCTCGGCGACCAGGAGGCCGAACTGGTCGGCCTGCTTGTAGACCTCGACCGTGTACGAGGGGGAATCCGGCACGCGATCCTGCGACGTGCGGATGATCTGTGCGATCGCGTCTTCCTTCGTGCTGTTGTGCGCGTCACCGGCGTTGGTGAAGGCGATGTAGCCCGTGTAGACGATCACGAAGACCTGGAAGATCAGGAGGAAGAACAGACCCGGCGTCAGGTACTTGCCCGGCAGGAGGCCGGGTCGCAGGTAGATGAAGTTGACGAGGGCCACCACGACGATGAGGGCCACCGTCGCGATCCAGTCGCCCTTGCCGATGAGGATGAAGACCGCGAGGACCGTGACGGCATCGATGATGCCGAGCAGCACGATCTTGAAGAGGAGGGCGATGAGGCCGCCCGAGGTGAGCCGCCGCTGGGGCTTGTGGAGGGGGTCATCGCCCCAGACGGATGCCGGGCGGCTGGCGCTCTCGGTCTTCACAGCTTCGGCCATTGAAAGAGACTTCCTCGTCGCAGGGTCGTTCTGGGTTCAGAGTAGAGAGGTGGGTGAGGCCCGCGAAAGCCCCACCCACCTCTCGTGCCGGGTCAGCCGGCGAGCTTGGCCTTGATGTTCTCGGCCATGGTCGCCCAGATCGCGGCCGGGTCTCCACCCTCGCCCTTGATGATCTGCAGCTCGGCGTTGCCCCAGTCGGACCACACGGCGCCCATCTCGGGGATCGCGGGCATCGGCATGCCGGACTGGCCGATCTTGCCGAAGGCCTCGACATCCGGGTCCTCAGCCGCAGCGGCGTCGTACGCCGACGTGAGTGCCGGCGGGCGTCCGCCGACCTCGTAGAGGGCCAGCTGCGCGTCCTCGGTGCTGAGGTAGTTGACGATGAAGTTCGTCGCCGCCAGAGCGTTGGTGGACTTGCTCGAGAGGAAGAAGGCGTTGACGCCGATGAACGGGCGCGCCTCCTGGCCGCCGGCCGAGGGCAGCGGGTCGATCGCGTAGTTGATGCCCTTCTCGGCGATCGCGGGGATGTTCCACGGACCGGTCAGGTAGTACGGCGACTTGCCGTCGAGGAAGAACTCGCGTGCGCGGTCTCCGTCGATGTTGGCGTTGATGACGCCCGAGCCCGCGGCGCCCCACGTGGCGAGAGCCTGCGCGAATGCCACGCCCGCCTCGTCGCCGATCACGAGGTTCGACGAGTCGTACGAGCCGTCGGCGTTCTGCGCGAACACCATCGAGCCGAACGAGGTCTGCAGCGGGAAGAGGTGGTACGGGTCGCCCTGCTCGGGCGACAGGCCCACGAGGAACGGGTACTCGGTGCCGGCGGCCTGGCCTGCGGCGATGACCTCGTCGAACGTGGCCTTGGCGTCGGGGACGAGGTCGGTGTTGCGCACGAGCGCGACGTTCTCGATCGAGTACGGCATGCCGTAGACCTTGCCCTCGTACGTGACGGCCTGGACGGCCGACTCCGCGAGGCCGGAGGCGACGTCGCCGAGCTCGATCGGGGCCACGACACCGGCGGCGACGTACGCACCGAGCTTGTCGTGGGGGCTGACGATGACGTCGGGGCCCTTGCCGGTCGGAACCTGGCTGATGAAGTCCTGGTCGACCGTGGCGAAGTCCTTCGTCACGATCTTGACCGGAACGCCGGTGTCTTCCGTGAACGCCTTCGCGACCGGCTCGAGTGCCGGCTTGCGCTCGATGTCGACCCAGATCGTGATGGGCGTGGCGTCTCCGCCGTCGCCACCGTCGGTCGATTCGCCGCCGCCGCCGCTCGCGCAGCCCGCGAGAGCGAGCATGCTGCCCGCGACCAGCGCGGTCAGGGCGATCGCGCCCTTCTTGTTCACCTTCATCGGTGTGCCTCTCTCAAAGTGGAATGGGAGGATCCGACCGCGGTCGGCGTAGGCACCGACAATGGTCGCTCTTCCGCTCACAGAATCCTGCAAGCGCTTACATTGTGCCACCGATAGGCCGAATTGCAATACCTGGGGACGAGTATCGAGACATTTCCGTGACATACGGACCGCAGGGAGGGACGTTCGACCCCCGGCGGACTGCAAGCGCTTGCAGTTTCCGGTGCCGGGTAGAATCTCGGACATGGCAGATTCCTCGTTCGACATCGTCAGCAAGGTCGACCACCAGGAGGCGGAGAACGCCCTCAACCAGGCGCGCAAGGAGATCGAGCAGCGCTACGACTTCAAGGGCACCGGGGCCTCGGTCGAGTGGAGCGGCGAGTCGATCCTCATCAAGGCCAACACCGAAGAGCGCGCCAAGGCCGTGCTCGATGTGTTCCAGTCCAAGCTCATCAAGCGGGGCATCTCGCTGAAGAGCCTCGAGTCGGGCGAGCCGTTCGCGAGCGGCAAGGAGTACCGCATCGTCTCGACGCTCAAGGACGGCATCTCGTCGGAGAACGCGAAGAAGATCAGCAAGATCATCCGCGACGAGGGGCCCAAGGGCGTCAAATCCCAGATCCAGGGCGACGAGCTGCGTGTGCAGTCCAAGAGCCGCGACGACCTCCAGGAAGTCCAGCGCCTCCTCAAGGCGGCCGACCTCGACGTCGACCTCCAGTACACGAACTACCGGTAGTTCGAGCTCGCGGCCCCCTGAGCGGCCATCCCCGCGCGACCTTCGTCCTTCGTCGCACGACGGCGGCTGTGCGACCCTCGGGAGGGGTCCGTCGGATCTGAGCGTGGAACACCCGGCCGGGGCCAGGAGAATCGAGATCCGATGACCGAGCAGCAGCCCTACGAGGTCCTCCGCGACTACGGCTCGTTCGAGACGCGGCAGTACCCGGAGCATCTCGTCGCACAGGTCAGAGTCGAGGGACCGTTCGAATCCGCCGGGAGCCGGGCGTTCCGGCATCTCTTCGCGTACATCGCGGGCGCCAATTCCACCCGCAGCAAGATCGACATGACCGCGCCCGTGCTCCAGACCTACACCGATCCTCCGGAGGCCGGGGCCCCCGCACCCCGCGCGATCGACGCGGTGACGACCACCCGCGGAGCGGAGTACACCGTGTCTTTCGTCCTGCCTGCATCCTTGACAGCCGACGCCGCGCCCGCACCCGCCGACGAGAGGGTGCAGGTGCGCACGGTGCCGAGCTCCGTTGTCGCCGCGGCGCGCTACAGCGGAGGGTGGTCCGAGTCGCGCTATCGCGAGCGCCTGGAGAAGCTCCGCGACGATGTTCGCGCCGCCGGACTGGTGCCGACAGGGGTCGAGACATCCGCCCGGTTCGACCCGCCGTTCATGCCCGCGTTCCTCCGCCGCAACGAGGTCCTCCTCGGCCTGGAATCGGACGCCGGTGGTGGCCCGGTGCACGTCGGCGCGTGAGCGGCGGAGACACGTCGCATCGGACACCAGGATCTGAGACCCGGCGCGCACCCCGTGTCGCCGGATTCCGTGGGAACCTAGCCGCATGACCGACCAGAGTCAGCTGTTCCCCGGCAAGCAGTTCATCTCGACGGTGCTGACCGCGCTGGACACGAAGACGGTCATGAGCGGCGCCCTCATCCGCATCTACCTGATGCGCGCGGCGATGGCCGGCGCGATCATCGGCGTGATGTACCTCACGTACTACGCCGTCATCGCGGCGTTCGACGGCATCGCCCGAGGCGAGCTCGACGGCGTGGGGCACATGATCGGCGCCGTGGTGTTCGGCTTCGCGCTCGTGTTCATCTATTACAGCAAGTCCGAGCTGCTGACCTCGAACATGATGATCGTCACCGTGGGCGCCTACTACCGCAGCGCCGTGTGGTGGCGGCTCCTGCGCATCCTGGTGCTCTGCTACGCCGGCAACCTCGTCGGCGGCCTGTTCGTCGCCCTCCTGGTGAAGTTCTCGACGCTGGGCGACGGAGAAGTGGGCACCCAGATGGTCGAGGCCGTCGACCACAAGCTCTCGTATCTCACGGAGGGGGTCGCGGGGTGGGGCGACCTGTTCATCCGCGCGATCTTCTGCAACTTCATGATCAACCTCGCGATGCTGCTCGTCTACAACGGCCTCATCAAGAGCGACGTCGGCAAGATGCTCGTGATGATCGCGAGTGTGTTCGTGTTCGGCTTCGTGGGGTTCGAGCACTCGGTCGCCAATACGGTGCTGTTCTCCGTCGTCGGGCTGCAGGACGGGATCGACGTCGGGCTCGCCCTCGGCAATCTCGGCATCGTCCTGCTGGGCAACTACGTCGGCGGCGGACTCCTCATCGGCCTGTACTACGCCTACGCGAACGACGATCGCCGATTCCACCGCGACTGAACGTCGCGCAGCGACCGAAGGCCGCGACCGGCTATGCGCGCGTGATGCGGATGATGACGCGCTGACCCTCGCGACGCTGCAGGCGGCGGACGAACCGCTCGGCGCCGAGGATCGCACGGAACTGGAAGCCGTACTTCGCGGCGAGGGCCGCATCGGCGGTCTCGTCGCCCTCGACGAGCCGGGCACGCCCGGTGACCTTCTCCGAGCCTTCCTGGATCGCCCCCATGCGGCTGCAGGGCTGCAGGGTCACCTCCGGATTGCGTCGGAGCCTCTTGACCTTCCCGGTGGCCCGTTCCGTCGTCACGACGAGATCGTCGCCGTCGCGGGCGATCCACACGGGGGTCTCGACGACCACCCCGGTCTTTCGGAACGTGCCCAGCGAGACGAAGTCGCTCTCCTCGATGCGGGTCCACGAGTCGGGCTGCTCCATGCTCCGACCCTAACCGACTCGTCAGCCACCGAGCTCGAACGGGTGCGTCAGTCGCCACCAGGCGCCGGGAGGGTCGATCGTCCCCTCGATGCGCACATCGGAGCGCGCGGTCTTCGGGCCGGCCGACCACGTGATGGTGCCGACGACCTCGCCGTCGATGTAGGCCGCGGGGGTGTCGATGTCGAGTGCGACGTCGATCGGTGTGTCGGACCACGTGAAGATCGTCTCGCTCTCGACGATCACGAGCCGTGCGGTCGAGCCCCACGGCGTGGTCACCGAGCCGATCCCGCGTCCGCTCGTGGACACGGAGACGTCGTGGAACCCCTCGCGGATCGACCTCAGCGTCAGCAGCACCCCCTGGTCCACCGCGTCGCGAGAGAAGCCGCCGAGCACGACGCCCGTGACACGGACCGGTGACGCCGGCCCCGCGTCGACGGTCGCCGTGTACAGCAGGCTGTAGGTGCCCTCCCCCAGGTTCCCGGTCTTGAGACCGGTGACGCCTTCGAGGCCCAGAAGGTCGTTCGTGTTCGTCATGAAGCCCGGTCCGGGCAGCGCCAGCGTGCGCGTGGCGGCGATGGAGGCGATCGCCGGGTTCGCGGCGGCGAGGTTCGCGAGGATCATCAGATCGGCCGGGGTGCTGATGTTGCGCGGACTCAGGCCCGTGGGCTCCACGATCGTGGTGCCGGACATCCCCTGCGCGTCGAGCCAGTCGCGGGCGGCGCGGAGGAACGCGCTCTGCGAACCGAATGCCCACGTCGAGACCGCTTCGGCATAATTGCTCGCCGACGGGATGAGCATCGTCGCGAGCGCATCATGCAGAGACATCGAGCTGCCGGTCGGCATCGCGGCGATCGTGGCACCCCGCACGTAATACGCGTCGTAGAGGTCATGATCCGCTTCGTCGAACGTGATCGTGGGGCCGGGGTCGACGGCATCCACGAGCGGGTGGGCGTCGAGAACGACGAGCGCGGTGATCAGCTTGCTGATGCTCGCGATCGGGCGCGCCTCGCCGATGCCCCCGGCCAGCGAGAACCCGTCCGCGCCGAGGTACTCCTCGCCGCCCGTGACGCTGATCGCCGACGCGCCGTCGGTGGGCAGGACGATCGCAGCGGCGGGTGCCGGCACCGCCTGCGGCGCCTCGGCCGAGATCACGGGAGGAGGAAGCGGGGCGGTGAGCGCCCACGCCGCGTAGCCGCCGGAGACGAGGACGAACGTCGCGAAGACCGCGAGGGTGCCGAGGAGGACACGCCGACCACGCCGACCCGCAGCCGGATCGACCGTGTCGCGGCCGTCGTCGGGCCGGTGCTCGTCGCGCATCAGGTCGGAGAGATCGCCCAGCACGTCGGGGGGCTGCGGATCGTTCGTCATCTGCTCCTCGTCGACTCCGCTCCATCGTGCCGCACCCGAGCACGACCGTCCGGTTGTCCACAGTCCGGCTCGCGCGGAGCGCCCCTCGCGCTCGCTCCCCCGACGAGGGCATGCTTGAGCGAGCGAAGAACGAGGGGGACACGATGTCGTGGAGGATGCCGCACGAGGGTGACGCGCACGACCGCACCTGGATGGCGTTCCCGCGCGAGGGCGTGACCCTCGGCGACGGGGAGGCGTGGCGCGAGGGCGGCTATGCGGCCTGGACCGACGTGGCCCACGCCGTGGCCGGGTTCGAGCCGGTGACGATGGTGGTCGACCCGAGCGAGGCCTCCCGCGCACGGCGGATGCTCGGAAGCGAGATCGAGATCGAGATCGCGCCTCTCGACGAGTTCTGGATGCGCGACTTCGGCCCGACGTTCGTCGTCGACGACGAGCGGCCCGGTGTGCTGGGTGCCGTCGACTGGATCTTCAACGGCTGGGGTGCGCCCGAATGGGCGGAGTGGTCGCTGTCGGCGCAGATCGCACGTTTCATCGCCGAGCGCACGAACGCGCAGCTCGTCAGCTCCGTGCTCGTCAACGAAGGCGGCGGCATCCACGTCGACGGTCGGGGCACGGTGCTGCTCACCGACACCGTGCAGCTCGATCCCCGGCGCAACCCGTTCGCCGACCGTCAGCGCGTCGAGGCCGAGCTCGCCCGCACGATCGGCACGACCCACGCCGTCTGGCTGCCGCGCGGCCTCACGCGCGACTACGACGAGTTCGGCACGAACGGGCACGTCGACATCGTCGCCACGATCGCCTCCCCCGGCCACATCCTGCTGCACGCGCAGCGCGACCCCGAGCATCCCGACTTCGCCGTGACGCGCGAGCTGCGCGCGGTGCTGGAGGCGTCGACGGATGCCGCGGGCGACCCGTGGCGGATCACCGACCTGCCCGCGCCCGCGACGCTCCGCGACGAGGAGGGCTTCGTGGACTGGAGTTATGTCAACCACCTCGTCGTCAACGGCGGGGTCGTCGCCTGCGGCTTCGGCGAGCCCGAGGCGGATGCCGCAGCCCGCGCGATCCTGGAGGACGCGTACCCCGGGCGCCGCGTGGTGACGGTCGACGCGCGGCCCATCTTCGCCCGCGGCGGCGGCATCCACTGCATCACCCAGCAGCAGCCCGCGGTGACGGCGTGATCGACGTCGTCGAGGCATCCATCGCCGATCTGCGCGCCGCCCTCGAAGCCGGAACCACCACGGCGGTCGAGGTGACCGAGGCCTACCTCGCGCGCATCGACGCGTACGACGCCCCCGGTACCGAGACGGCGCTGAACGCGGTCGTCGTGCGCAACCCCGACGCACGCGCCGAAGCCGCCGCCTCCGACGCACGACGCGCGGCGGGCGCGACGCTCGGTCCGCTCGACGGCATCCCGTACACGGCGAAGGACAGCTACCTCGTGCGCGGACTGACGGCCGCGGCGGGCAGCCCCGCGTTCGCGGATCTCGTCGCGCAGCGGGATGCCTTCACGATCGAGCGTCTGCGTGCGGGCGGCGCGATCTGCCTCGGGCTCACGAACATGCCGCCGATGGCCAACGGCGGCATGCAGCGCGGGCTCTACGGGCGCGCGGAGAGCCCGTACAGCGCGCAGTGGCTCACATCGGCCTTCGCGTCGGGTTCGTCGAACGGATCGGGAACGGCCACGGCGGCGTCGTTCGCCGCGTTCGGGCTCGGCGAGGAGACGTGGTCGAGCGGCCGGGCCCCGGCGTCGTGCAACGCCCTGTGCGCCTACACGCCGTCGCGCGGGGTCATCTCGGTGCGCGGCAACTGGCCGCTCGTGCCGACGATGGACGTCGTCGTGCCGCACACGCGCACGATGGCCGATCTCCTCGAAGTGCTCGACGTGATCGTCGGCGACGACCGGGAGACCCGCGGCGACTTCTGGCGGGCACAGCCCTGGGTGGCCCTCCCTTCCGCCTCGCAGGTGCGCCCGCCGTCGTATCGCGGCATCCGCACCGACCTCACGGGACGACGCATCGGCGTGCCCCGCATGTACGTCAACGCCGACCCGGAAGCCGGCACCGCCCCCGAGGGCGGCATCGGCGGGCCGACCGGCCGACGAGTAGAAACCCGGCCGTCCGTGATCGCACTGTGGGAAGCCGCGCGCGCCGACCTCGAGCGGGCCGGTGCAGAGGTGATCGAGGTCGACTTCCCCGCGGTGACGAACTACGAGGGCGACCGCCCCGGCGCCCCCACGATCGCGACCCGCGGCCTCGTGAGCCCGGAATTCCTCCACTCGGAGATCACGACGCTGTCGGCCTGGGCATGGGACGACTTCCTCCGCGCGAACGGCGATCCCGCCCTCGACCGGCTCGAGCGGGTCGACGGCGCCACGGTCTTCCCCCCGGTGCCGGGTGCGCTGCCCGACCGCTACGACGGCTTCGACGATGACATCGCGGAGTATCCCGGACTCGTGCGCGCGCAGGCCTTCGACGCGATCGACGACATCCCGCACCTCGAAGCGGGTCTTCGCGGGCTGGAGGAGACCCGACGCGTCGACGTCGAGGAGTGGCTCGACGGTCTCGGGCTCGACGCGGTCGTCTTCCCCGCGATGGCCGACATCGGCGCCGCCGACATGGACGTCGATCCGGCGTCGGCCGACGCGGGGTGGCGCAACGGGGTGTGGGTCGCCAACGGCAATCTCGTGCCGCGGCACCTCGGCATCCCGACCGTGACCGTGCCGATGGGGACGCTCAGCGACATCGGGATGCCCGTCGGCCTGACGTTCGCCGGACGCGCCTACGACGATACGGCGCTGCTCGCCCTCGCCGCCGCCTTCGAAGCCACCGGCCGTCGCCGGACCGAGCCGCCGCGCACACCGCGGCTCCGATGATCACAGGAGAACCATGACCACCCCCGACGCACACGCCGCCGCGATGCACTCCTTCTCCCCCGAGACGGAGTCCACCGTCGACCAGGTGCTCGACTATGCGCGCGACCGCGTGCTGCACCCCGGCGTGCCGCTCGACAAGCCGCTCACCCCGAAGGACCTCGCCCGTCTCGCCGGCGGCTCGATCACGGCGAAGGGCATCGGCGGACGCCGTGCCGCGGGACTGTTCGAGAACGTGCTCGCGCCGGCCTGCCTGTCGACGGATCATCCCGCCTATCTGTCGTTCATCCCGTCGGCGCCGAGCAAGGCATCCGTCGCCTTCGACGTCGTCGTGTCGGCGTCCGCGGTGTACGGCGGCTCGTGGATGGAGGGCGCGGGCGCCGTGTTCGCCGAGAACGAGGTGCTGCACTGGCTCGCGTCGGAGTTCGGCCTTCCGGCCGGATCCGGCGGCGTGTTCATGCAGGGCGGCACGATCGGCAACCTCTCCGCGCTCGTGACCGCGCGCGCACGGGCACGTGCCCGAGGCGCCGAGGCCGGCCGCGAGAACCCGCGTCGGTGGGTGATCGTGTGCAGCGCGGAAGCCCACTCGTCGATCGCGTCTGCGGCGGAGGTGATGGACGTCGATGTCGTGCTCGTGCCGCCGGATGCGTCCGGACGCCTGCACGGCGACGGGGTCGGAGCCGCCCTCGACGAGCACGGGGACGCGGTCTTCGCCGTGGTCGCGACCGGCGGCACGACGAACTTCGGGATCGTCGACGACATCGCCTCGATCGCGGAGGTCACCCGCTCCCGGGACGTCTGGCTGCACGTGGACGGGGCCTACGGCCTCGCGGCGATGCTCGTCGAGAAGATGCGGCCGGTGTTCGCCGGGGTCGAGCACGCCGATTCGCTCATCGTCGATCCGCACAAGTGGCTGTTCGCGCCGTTCGACGCCTGCGCGCTGATCTACCGCGATCCGAGCGGGGCGCGGTCGGCCCATACGCAGCACGCGGAGTACCTCGACACCCTGAACGACACTCCGGATTGGAACCCGTCGGATCTCGGCATCCAGCTCACGCGCCGTGCGCGAGGCCTGCCCCTGTGGTTCTCGATCGCCACCCACGGCACCGACCGCTATCGCGCGGCGATCGAGTACGGGATCGATCTCGCCGCCGAGATCGCGGAGGAGATCACCCGCCGACCCGGTCTCTCGCTCGTGCGCGACCCGCAGCTGTCGGTCGTCGTGTTCCGACGCGACGGCTGGAGCGCGGCCGACTACCAGGCATGGTCGGACCGGCTGCTCGAGGATCAGATCGCGTTCGTCGTGCCCAGTTCGCACGCCGGGGAGCCGGTGCTCCGCTTCGCCGTCATCAGTCCCCTCACGACGTTCGAGCTGCTGAGCGGCATCCTGGACACCCTCGAGGCGTGAGGCGAGAATCTGACCAGATGTCAAGTTTTGTCCCCCGAAAGGCCTACATAAAACGTTTCTCTCCGGCGCTACTGTTAGGGAGAACGGCATTGACACGTGGTTTCATCTCCGCTGTCCCCAGCAGCGTCAAGGGTGTCCCCAGCACTCGCAGATGATCACCGAGGTCGTTGAATGGCCCTCTCGAGGCCGCCCGCACAGGGCCTGCCCCGGGAGGGCCGACGGCGTTAAGGCGACGACTCAGCGCCCTGCGATCATCGACTGCGCCCAGCGGTCCATGCGGGCGTAGGCGAGCTCGCGCGCGTCGTGACGCGATAGGAACACGTCGTGCAGCGCACCGTCGATGCGCTCCACCATCACCGACGGGCCGAGCTTCAGCGACGCCTTGGCGATGTCGTCGACGATGAGAACGCTGTCGGTGCGGGTCAGCTCCTCGGACCAGCGGGTGGGCAGGGCGGTGCGCGCGGAGAGGAGCACGCAGACGGGGGCGTCGATCGATAGACCGGCCGAGACGCGCGCGTGGCCGGCGATCACGGCATTGATCCACCCGACGTGCACCGTCATCGTGTGCGCCGGGCGCCACGCCTCGTTGACCTCGTACGGGTCTTCGGGGTCGACGGCCTCGGCCTGGGCGCGCGCGTAGAAGCCGAGATCGACCTGAGGCCAGTTGTCGAGAGGGCGGAGCCTCGAGTGGATGCCGAGCACCGGCGCGATCGCCGCACGGGTGGCCGCGTTGAGCTGGAACTCGAGCCACGGGCTGTTGAGGATCACCGAGTCGACGACGCCGGGGTTGCGGTCGGCCCACAGCGCGAGTGTCAGGCCGCCCGTGGAGTGCCCGAGCAGCACGAGTTTGCGCTCGCCCGAGCCGTCCGCCTCACGCCCCATGGCGACGAGGGATGCCCGGATCTCGGCGTCGTAGTCGTCGAGGTTCGTGATGTAGCCCGGCGTCTGCCCGTCGCGGAGGCTGCGTCCGTACTTGCGCAGGTCGAGGGCGTAGAAGCGGGCGCCGCGGTCACCCCACCAGCGCGCGAGGCGCCGGTTGAAGAAGTAGTCCGACCAGCCGTGCACGTACAGCACGTCGACGTCGTGCAGCGGAAGCGGACGCAGATGGATGCGCCACTGCGGCAGGTGCCGCACGAGCGTCGCGACGACTTCGCCCTCGTGGTCCGTCCCGAGGGGCAGAGTCAGCTGCTCGAAGCCCTCGCCGAGCACATCCGGAATCCACTCGTCCGCCATCGCTCCACCCTATCGAGGCGACGTCATGTGCTCGCGGGACCTACTCCCCGCGGGAGATCGCGACCATGTCCTCGCGCGGGACGACCTTGACGCGGGCACGGCCGTGCGGTTCGCCGAGCGAGATCTCGTGCTGGTCGAGGCGGTGCCAGCCGTCGAGGTCGGTCCACGCGACCCCGCGCGCCGCGAGCAGGGCGGGGATCGCCTCGGGAGACGGATCGGCGGGCTGCCACCACGACGCCTGGTCGTTGATGACGTGACCGACGGTCTCCATCGCGTCGGACTTCGTGTGACCGATCAGGCCGACCGGTCCGCGCTTGATCCAGCCGGTCGCGTAGACGCCGGGCACGCGCTCGTTGGAGTCCTTCTGCAGGACCTGACCCTCGTGGTTGGGGATCACACCGTGCCGCTTGTCGAACGGGATGCCGGGAAGCGGCGAACCGAAGTACCCGACCGCGCGGTAGATCGCCTGGATCGGCACTTCGCGCATTTCGCCCGTGCCCACGACGCCGCCTTCGGCATCCGGTCGCGTGCGCTCGTAGACGAGTGCCGCCACGCGACCGTCCGCGTCCTTCTTCACCTCGACGGGCTTGGCCCAGAAGTGCAAGTGGAGACGGCGGGATGCCGTTCCCCCGGCGTTGTTCACGGAGTCGCGCTTGCGCCAGGACTGCAGGACGCGGTCGATGACCATGACCTGCTTGTTGCTCGCGATCGCCGCCTTCGACGCCTCGTCGTAGTCGAAGTCCTCGTCGTAGACCACCATGTCGACGTCGCGGAGCTCGCCGAGCTCCCGCAGCTCGAGCGGCGTGAACTTCACCTGCGCGGGTCCGCGGCGTCCGAAGATGTGCACGTCGGTGACGGGCGAGGCCTTGAGTCCCGCATACACGTTGTCGGGCACCTCGGTCGGGAGGAGGTCGTCGGCGTGCTTGGCGAGCATGCGGGCGATGTCGAGGGCGACGTTGCCGTTGCCCACGACCGCCACCGACTCGGCCTCCAGAGGCCACGTGCGCGGCACGTCGGGGTGACCGTCGAACCAGCTCACGAAGTCGGCGGCGCCGTACGAGCCCGTCGCGTCGATGCCGGGGATCTCGAGACCCGCGTCGCGGATCGCGCCGGTGGAGAAGATCACGGCGTTGTAGTGCTGCTTGAGGTCGTCGAGGGTGATGTCCTGACCGAAGCGCACATTGCCGAAGATGCGGATGTCGCCGCGGTCGAGCACTTCGCGGAGGGCGTTGATGATGCCCTTGATGCGCGGGTGATCGGGGGCGACGCCGTAGCGCACGAGGCCGTAGGGCGCGGGGAGCTGCTCGAAGAGGTCGATCGAGACGTCGAACTTGCGCTCGGCCTTGAGGAGGATGTCCGCCGCGTAGATTCCGGCGGGGCCGGCGCCCACGATCGCGAGTCTGAGCTTGGTCATTGATGATCCTTTCGGAGTCTCCGGTCCGGTGCGCGGGCCGACCTTCGACGAGCTCGGGGACCGGAGTGCGGGAGGTCAGCTGGAGCGGTCGGCGACGGCCTCGGCGAAGCGCGTGAGCGCCTCGCGGACGGGCCCGTCGGGAAGCGGGGCGAGGGCTGCGATCGCTTCACCCGACCACGTGTGGGCGAGATCGAGCGTCTGCTGGGTCGCGGGGTGGTCGCGCAGCTCGGTGAGCGCGACGTCGAGGATCGCAGGATCGGCGCCGTCGGCGATGAGGCGGACGCCGTCGTCGATGCGGTCGCGCAGGGCGCGGGACGCGGCATCCGACTGCTCGCCGAGGAGCAGGAAGGGCATGGTGGGCACGCCCGCGCGCAGATCGGTGCCGGGGACCTTGCCCGTCTCGTTCGGGTCGGCCGAGAGATCGATGACGTCGTCGAGGAGCTGGAAGGCGACGCCGGCCTTCTCCCCGAAGACCACCATGGGCTCTTCGAACGCCGGATCGCCGCCCGAGAAGATCACTCCGGACTGCGCGGCGGCGGCGATGAGCGACCCGGTCTTGTCGGCCAGCACCTGCAGGTAGAACGCGACCGGGTCATCGCCCGGCTGCGCGCCGACGGTCTCGTGCATCTGCCCGAGGACGAGCCGCTCGAACGTGTCGGCCTGGATGCGCGTGGCGCGGTCGCCGAGGCGCGACATGATCTGGCTCGCGCGCGAGAACAGCAGATCTCCCGTGAGGATCGCGACGTTGTTGCCCCACACGGCGTGGGCGCTGGGCACACCGCGGCGGCGGTCGGCCTCGTCCATGACGTCGTCGTGGTACAGCGATCCGAGGTGCGTGAGCTCGAGAGCGGTCGCGGCCTGCACGACGTCGGACGTCGCGCCGTCACCGAGCTGCGCGGTGAGCAGCGCCAGCATGGGGCGCACCCGCTTGCCGCCGGCATCGAACAGGTAGCGGCTGGTCGCGTCGGCGAGGGCGTCCGTGACGCGCAGCTCCTTCTCGAGGGTCGCATCGACCGCGATGAGGCCCTTCTCGACGGTCGACAGCAGACGCCGAGACCTCACACCCGCGAACACGCGATCGGTGAGACCCAGCTTCCGCGCGACGCGCGAACCGGGGATGGAGCCAGCCACGAGTCCAGCCTACCGGGGGCGGAGGGACGCGAGCCGTGCGTCAGGACTTCGGCTTGGTCGCACGGTGAAGCGCGACGATGCCCATCGAGAGGTTGCGGTGGGCGACATCGGTCCACCCGGCCTCGCGGATCCATGCCGACAGACGCGCCTGATCGGGCCAGTCGCGGATCGATTCGTTGAGGTAGTCGTAGGCCTCGGCGTTGGAGCTGACCGACTTCGCGACGACGGGGAGGATGCGGTCGTTGTAGAAGCGGTACAGGCCGTTGAACGCGCGCGACGGCGGCTGCGAGAACTCGCACACCACGAGCCGGCCGCCGGGCTTGGTGACCCGCAGAAGCTCGCGCAGCGCCTTCTTCGGCTCGTTGACGTTGCGCAGCCCGAACGACATCGTGACGGTGTCGAACTCGGCGTCGCCGAACGGCAGGTCGGTCGCGTCGGCCTCTGCGAACGACAGGTTCGGGATGCCGCCGTGACGGCGACGCCCCTCGGCGATCATGCCGCGCGAGAAGTCGGCGGCGACCACGTCGGCCCCGCTGCGCGCGAGGGCCACGGAGCTGGCCCCGGTGCCGGCGGCCAGGTCGAGGATGCGCTGCCCCTTTCGGGGAGCGACCGCGCGCGTCGTGGCGGCCCGCCAGAACCGATCGTTGCCGAGGCTGAGGACGGTGTTGGTGCGGTCGTAGCCCGCGGCGACCTGGTCGAACATGCCGCTCACCCGCGACGGGTCCTTCTGCAGGTCTGCGCGGTTCGGCTCGTGCTCGGTCACCCGTCGAGTCTAGGCCGCGTCGTCGGGAACGAGCTCGGCGAGGCGGCGGAGCCAGGCATCCGACGTGGCATCGTCGAACGGAGGAACGGATGCCGTGACCTTCTGCTCGAGCTCGACGGCGAGCGCTTCGAGGGTCGCGACGATGTCGAGCGGATAGCCGTACTGCACGCGGTGCTCGTCCCATTCGTCTCGATCGTCGATCCAGATGCCGCGCTCGTCGATCGCCTTCACGACGTCGAGGTCCATGTCGACCGCGGTCGGCACGCCCGCCTCCCAGCGGCCGTCCCATGCGATGTCGATGTAGATGCGGACTCGACGCGGCGGAGCGTTCACCGTGAGCGCGTAGTCGCCGCTCGGCGGGAGGAGCGTGACGTTGGGCGCGGTGGCGACGAAGTCTCGTCCGGGCCGCGAGCTCGTCCACCCGGCCGGCTGGCCGAACCAGTCGCCCCACTCGTCGGAGCCGAGGTAGACGCAGTCGTGATGCCAGTGGGGCGAGGCGTCCCACTTTCGCCAGCGGAACAGGAGTCGGGTACCGGGTGCGGGTCGGTCTGGGGCCACGAACGCGAGTCTAGGCTTGACGTGTGACCTTCTCCGCTCCGCGTCTGATCGTCCGGACGCGCGAGATCCCCGCGGTCGAGGACCTCCTGCCCTTCACGTCTCCGCACGATCCGCTCGTCTGGATGCGGCGAGGCGAGGGGATGTCGGGTCTCGGCATCACGTACGGACTCGTCGCCGCTGCCGGCGCGGACGCGACGTGGCTCTCCGAGCGCTGGACCGAGATCGCGGCCGCGGCCGAGGTCGACGACGACGTGCAGCTCCCCGGCACGGGCCTCCTCGCCTTCGGCGCGCTGACCTTCGATCGAGGGTCGAGCCACCGCAGCATCCTGACCGTCCCCGGCGTCGTCGTCGGCCGGCGAGGCGGCAGGTCGTGGGTCACGACGATCCACGACGCCGCCGGCGGCCGCGCCTCCGCGCCCCACGAGACCCCGTACGGTCCGCACTGGGCGGGCGCGGTCGGGCCCGGCGAGCAGACCGCCGCCGGCTACATGGATTCGGTGCGCGCCGGCCTCCGCGCGATCGCCGACGGCGACGTCGGCAAGGTGGTGCTCGCGCGGGACCTCCGCGGCACCGTCCCGGTCGGCTCAGACCTCCGCCGCCTTGCACGCGCGCTGTCGCAGGATTACCCCGACACGTGGACGTTCGCCGTCGACGGCCTCATCGGCGCGAGCCCCGAGACCCTCGTGACCGTGAGAGGCGGCACCGTCACCGCGCGCGTGCTCGCCGGCACGACGTCGCGCGGCGCCGACGCGGATGCCGATGTCGCAGCCTCCGCCGCCCTCGCGACGAGTGCGAAAGACCTCGACGAGCACGAGTTCGCCGTGCAGAGCGTGCTCGCCTCGCTCCGTCCGCACACACGCGCGCTCGTGGCCGCCGAGGCGCCGTTCACCCTGAAGCTCCCGAACGTCTGGCATCTGGCGACGGATGTCGAGGGCGAGCTCGGCGGCACGGCATCCGCTCTCGATCTCGTGCACGCGCTGCATCCGACGGCGGCGGTGGCCGGAACCCCCACGGACGCCGCGATCGACCTCATCCGCCGCCTCGAGCCGTTCGATCGAGGCCGCTATGCGGGCCCCGTGGGCTGGATCGACGCCGCAGGCGACGGCGAGTGGGCGATCGCGCTGCGCTGCGCGCAGTTCGAGGTCGACGACGGCGGTTCGAGCGACATTCCCGTCACGGCATACGCCGGCGCGGGGATCGTGGCGGGGAGCGATCCGGAATCGGAGCTCATCGAGACCCGGGTGAAGTTCCGCCCGATCGTCGACGCCCTGGCCTGACGAGCAGCGTCACGTCGCGGCCAGGCGACCCTTCTCGGCGGCGACGTCGAACGTGGCGGTCGGCCACTGCGGGTCGATGTCTTCCAGGGCGGCCAGCAGCAGCGCCTGGACGGCGAGGCGGGCGAACCACTTGGAGTTCGCCGGGATCACGTGCCACGGCGCATGAGGGGTCGAGGTGCGGTCGAACACGGTCTGGTACGCGTCCATGTAGGCCGGCCACAGCTGGCGCTCGTCGACGTCACCGGGGTTGTACTTCCAGTGCTTGTCGGCGCGGTCGAGCCGCTCCATCAGGCGTGCCTTCTGCTCGTCGGGCGAGATGTGCAGCATCACCTTGACCACGCGGGTGCCGGCATCCGTCAGCCGCTTCTCGAAGTCGTTGATCGCGCCGTACCGGCGCTCGATCTCCTCCTCCGCAGCGAGGGAGCGCACTCTGCCGATCAGCACGTCCTCGTAGTGGGAGCGATCGAAGACGCCGATGAACCCCGCCTCGGGGACGGCCTTCTCGATGCGCCACAGGAAGTCGTGCGCGAGCTCCTCCGCGGTCGGCTTCTTGAACGCCGTGAGCGAGACACCCTGCGGATCGACCGATCCGACGACGTGCCGGATGATGCCGCCCTTGCCGGCGGAGTCCATCGCCTGCAGCACGAGGAGGACGGAGGCCTGCGTGGCCTCCGCGCGGCTCTCGGCGTACAGCCGCTCCTGCAGCTCGTCGAGCGCATCGACGCCGGCCGCCAGGTCGACCGCGCCGTGCTTCTTCCCTCCGGAATAGCCCGGCTTCGCGTCGGGGTCGACGTCGGCGAGGCGGAATCCCTCGCCCACGCGGAGCAGGTCGGCAGGATCGTCCGTCCAGTTCAGGTGGCTCTTCGCAGTCATGCACTCATCATGGCGGCGCGCCCGCGGGGAGGTCTACCTGTCGAGGGGCACTTCGATGAGCTGTCGGCCGCCGACCGGCGACGTGAGTGCCTGGTCGAGGGCGGTGCGGGTGGTGACGCGCTGATACTCCCAGCCGTACGCGAGCGCGAGCTGCTCGAGTCGGGCGTGCTGAGGCGTGTACAGGACGCGGTCCATCGCCGCTCGGCCTGCCACTGCTGCGACCTCGAGCCCGTCGAAGATCGTGCCTCCGCCGTCGTTGCCGACGATCACCTGGATGCGGGGCTCACTTTCCGTCGCCGGCATCAGCAGCGCGCCGACATCGTGCAGGAACGCCAGGTCGCCCAGCAGCAGGCGCGTCACCCCGGCCCGCCCGCCGCGCTGGCTGGCGATCGCGACCCCGAGCGCCGTCGCGACGGTGCCGTCGATTCCGGCGAGCCCGCGGTTGGACCGCACGGGCACCTTCTTGCCCCCCAGCACCGCGTCGGCCACACGCACGAGCCGCGACGAGCCGAACACGAGCCGGTCGTGCGGCCAGGTCGCCCGCCACACGGCGTCGGCGAGGGCGATGCGGTCCAGCGGCGTGCGGATCGTCTGCAGCTCGGCCGCGATCGCGCCCAGCCGCTCGCTCGGCACGGCGGACGACAGCCCGTCCACGTCGGGAGCGGGCGGCGTCAGGTCGACGGCGGCCGCGCGCGACGCGCGGAGCCACGATCCGAGCCACTCCCGGTCGGCATCGCCCGACGCCGCCACCACGGCGTCGACGGCGGTCGTGGAGCCGTTCAGATTGAGCGGCTCGCCCGGCCCCCGCACCGCGAGCACCTCGACGTCGTCGCGGGAGAGGAGTGCCGCCACTTCGCGGGAGAGGGTGGGATGCCCCACGACGACGGCACGCTCGACGCGACCGCCGAGCTCGGGGTCCGCGAGGAGGCCGCGGTAGCCGTGGACCAGATTGCGGCCGAAGCGCGCGCCGCTGACGATCTCGGCGATGAGGGGCCACCCGCCCGCGTGCGCCAGCGACTCCGCGGAGGGTCCGGCGCCGGCACCGGCGATCACCACGGTGCGCGGGCCGCGCACGAGGATGTGCGGATCGTCGTCGGGCTCGGTCGGCACGTCGGCCTCGCCGATGCCGCCACCGCCCTGGTACAGCGCGCCGAACACCTCGTCGGCCGGCTCGTCCACCGCGGGCACGCCGTCGAGGTCGGGGTCGGCTTCGACGGCGAGCTCGGCCTGCGGCATCCCGAGCCAGTCGGGAAGCGTGCCGGCGAGAGGCTCGCGGAACGGAAGGTTGAGATGCACCGGCCCCGGCGATCGGGTGCCGGCGCCCAGCGCGGCGGCCACGGCCTCGGCCGCGACAGCGCGCATCATGACGCTCTGGTCGCCGTCGCCGACGGGATCGGTGAGCTCGGGAACGGGCAGATCGGTCTCGAGCCGCATGTTCGGCGAGTACATGCCGGGCTGCCGCGTCGTCTGATTCGCCCCGACTCCGCGCAGCTCCGGCGGACGATCGGCGGTCAGCAGCAGCAGCGGCACGCCGGCGTGGTGCGCCTCGAGGGCGGCGGGCAGCAGGTTCGCCGTCGCGGTGCCCGACGTGCACACCACCGCCGCCGGCATCCCGGTCTCCTGGGCGATGCCGAGGGCGGTGAAGCCGGCGACGCGCTCATCGAGACGGACGTGCAGGCTGAGCGCACCCCGGGCTTCGAGCTCCGCAGCGACGAGGGCGAGCGCCTGGGAGCGCGAGCCGGGGCTCAGGACGACGTGGTGGACGCCCTGCTCGGCGAGCGCGCACAGCAATGCTGCTGCAGCGTCGGTCGCCGGCGACGGAGCGGCACGGGGATCGTCCGCGAGCTCGGGCTCCACGTCTAGCCGACGGCCCCGCGCTGTCCGCGGTTCTCGTCGTCGTCGGGAAGATCGGCGCCCTTCGCCGGGGGCTCGGCGCCCTCTTCTCCGGCCACGGGAGGCTCGACCCGACCCCACCGCGGGTCTTCGCCCTCGGCGTCGAGCTGCGCGAGCTCCTCTTCGAGGCGGCGGATGCGCTCGTCCTGATCGCTGATCGATCCGATGCGGCCGAGGAACTCGGGGTCGTCGTCGGGCGCGCGGCGGGACGCGGCCGTGGAGCGGCGGATGCGTCCGACCGCGAACCACAGCAGACCGCCGAGGACGGGCAGGAGGACCACGATCGCGATCCAGACCGGCTTGCTCACGGCCCGGTGCCGCGTCGCGGGCTGCACGGCGACATCCACGATCGCGAACACCCAGAAGACCAGGGCGACGAAGCCGACGATCAACCAGATGCGGAACACGCTTCCATCCTAGGCGGGTGTGCGCGGACGAGGCCCGCCGTGACCGGACCGAGACGGCGCACGCCTAGCATGGAGGGGTGAACGCCCGCTCCGCCCTCCTCTACACCGTGCTGCGGCTGCTCGCCTTCTTCGTGCCGTTCGGCATCCTCATGCTCTTCCCGATCGGTCGCGAGTTCTACCTTCTGTCGGCGGTGTTCGCCGCCCTCATCGGCCTGAGCCTGTCGATCATCTTCCTGCGCAAGCCACTCCACGACGCCACCGCCGGACTCGCGGAGCGCCGTCGGCCTGCCACGCCGTCCGACGAGGACGTCGAGGATGCGGCATCCGACGACGCGCGCTGATCAGCCCACGAACGCCCAGAACAGGAACGCTCCGTACGCGACCGACGTCAGCGACGTGAGCGCGAGCGCGACCACGAGCTCCTTCGGCAGACGGTAGGTCCACACGATCAGGATCGCGGGCAGTCCCGCGAGCAGGGCCATGAGCGCGAGCCACGCGATCGGGTAGAACAGCGCGAGGAACGACGACAGAACGAACGGCACGAGCACGAAGAGCGTGAACAGGATCCGCGTCGCGCGACGGCCGATGAGCACGGTCAGCGTGCGCTTGCCGGCCTCGCGGTCCTGATCGATGTCGCGCAGATTGTTCGCCAGCAGCACCGCGCAGGCGAGGAGTCCCGCGCCGACGGCGCCGAACCACGCCTCCTGCGGGACCTGGCCGACCTGCACGTACGTCGTTCCGAGCGTGGCCACCAGCCCGAAGAACACGAACACGAACAGCTCGCCGAGCGCGTTGTAGCCGTAGGGCCGCTTGCCGCCGGTGTAGAACCACGCGGCCACGATGCAGACCGCGCCGACCGCCAGCATCCACCACTGTCCCGTGCGGATCACGATCGCGATCCCCGCCGCGGCGGCGATCGCGAAGAACAGCAGGGCGACCGTCAGCACGGTGCGCGGCTTCGCCTTGCCCGACGCGGTCAGGCGGGCCGGGCCCACGCGGTGGTCATCGGTGCCCCGGATGCCGTCGCTGTAGTCGTTGGCGTAGTTGACGCCGATCTGCAGCGCGACCGCCACGACGAGGCAGGCGAGGGCGAGGAGCCAGTGCAGTTGCCGATCCACGACGAATGCCGCGCCCGTGCCGATGAGCACCGGGGTGAAGGCGAGCGGCAGGGTGCGCAGCCGCGCGGCGCCGATCCAGTCGCGGAACGTCGCCGGCTCGACCTTGCGCGGATCGCCGGAGACGTGCGCCTTCTGCGGATTGCCGTGGGGTCTCTTCTTCGGAGGTCCGGTGCGGGTGCGCTTCTTGCGGGGTGTGCCTGCCACGTCAACGAATCCTAGAGGCCCCGGCGATGCGCACACTGTTCACCGTGCGCATCGGCGAGGAGAATGACCGCATGCTCACCATCGGGACGGTTGTGATGACCGTGGAGGACCTCGACCGGGCCGGCGACTTCTGGCGCGCTGCGCTCGGGTTCGTGAACCGCAGCGAGCCGACCGACGACTGGGTGATCCTCGATCCGCCGGGGAAGGCCGGATGGGACGCCCCCGACGCCAGCATCGCGCTCTCGGTCACGGGGTACCCGCAGCACTATCCGCCCCGCATCCACCTCGATCTGTACGCCGACGACCAGGCCGCGGAGGTGTCGCGCCTCCTCGGCCTCGGCGCCCGACAGGTGGACTGGGACGGGTATCCCGACGACGCCGACTGGATCGTGCTGGCCGACACGGAGGGCAACCGGTTCTGCGTCATCGACACGGGACCTCGCACAGCCGCGTGAGTCAGGCGCCGACGGCGGGGATCGCGCGGCGGATCGCCTCGCGGTCGGGCTTGCCCGACGGCAGCGTCGCGATCTCGTCGACGAGCACCATGCGCGACGGCCGCGCGAACGGCCCGATCTCGGCCTCCACCGCGGCCCTGGCCGCCTCGAGCTGCACCGTCTCGCTGCGCCGCAGCGCCTCGCCGCGGGGCGCGACGATGACGGATGCCTCCCCCCACTTCGCGTCGGCCACGCCGACCACGACGGCGGAGGCGAGTCCGGGCACCGACCGCACGGTGCGCTCGACGCGATCGAGCGAGATGTTCACGCCGCCCGAGACGATGACGTTGTCGAGGCGTCCGCGCACCTTCAGCACTCCGTCGTCGAACATGCCGGCGTCGCCCGTGCGGTACCACCGCGTGCCGTCGGGGCCGCGGAGGAACGAGGCATCCGTCAGCTCTTCGTCCGCGAGGTACCCCTCGGCCAGCGTCGGGCCCGAGATCTGCACTTCGCCGCCGACGACACGCACCCCCACGCGGTCGAGAGGCCGGCCGTCGTAGACGCAGCCTCCGCTCGTCTCGGAGGACCCGTACGTGCGCACCACCCGGACGCCCGCGCTCTGCGCGCGTTCGAGGGTCGCGGCCGGCAGCGCCTGGCCGCCGACCAGGATCGTCTCGAACGAGCGGAGCGCCGTGCCGACGACGGGGTCGTGCTCGGCCGCGTCGAGGAGCTTCGACAGTTGCGCCGGCACGAGCGACGTGAACGTCGGAACGCGGCGTCCACCGTCGCTCGACGTCATCATGAGCGCCGCCGCGGCGAAGGATGTCGGCGAGAACGTGCCGGAGAGCACCGCGGGCTCGCGTCCCGAGACGACGGCGCGCACGAGCACCTGGAGCCCGGCGACGTAGCTCGCCGGAAGAGCGAGGAGCCACGCCCCCTCGCCGATGCGCGCTGCCGTCGCGAGCGCCGACGCCGTGAGGGCGTCGCGGCTCAGCACGACGCTCTTGGGCACCCCGGTGGAGCCCGACGTCGTGACGACGACGGCCGTTCCGGAGCGCACCTCGTCCGGCATCGCGCGCACCATGCCGAGACCGAGCGCGGGGCCGGCGCCGTGCAGGGCGGCCTTCAGCGCGCGCAGGATGTCGCGCGGGTCGTCGCCTGCGAGCGGCTCGAGCCTCATCGCGGTCCTCGGGCGACCGCGGAGATCAGTAGTGCCACGGGTAGGGCGACCAGTCGGGATCGCGCTTCTCGAGGAACGAGTCGCGACCTTCGGCCGCCTCGTCGGTGCCGTATGCGAGGCGCGTGGCCTCGCCGGCGAACACCTGCTGGCCGACGAGACCGTCGTCCACGGCGTTGAACGCGAACTTCAGCATCCGCACCGCCGTCGGCGACTTCGTGAGGATCGTCCGCGCCATCGCGATCGCCTCCCGTTCGAGGTCGGCGTGGGGCACGACGCGATTGACGGCCCCCATCTCGTACGCGCGCTGCGCGGAGTACTCCTCCGCCAGGAAGAACACCTCGCGGGCGAACTTCTGTCCGATCTGGCGCGCGAAGTACGCCGAGCCGTAGCCGGCGTCGAACGAACCGACATCGGCGTCGGTCTGCTTGAAGCGCCCGTGCTCCGCCGAGGCGATCGAGAGGTCGCAGACGACGTGCAGCGAGTGCCCGCCGCCGGCGGCCCACCCCGGGATCACCGCGATCACGACCTTGGGCATGAACCGGATGAGCCGCTGCACCTCGAGGATGTGCAGGCGCCCGCCCGACGCCGCGCGCGCGGCGCGTTCCGCGTCGCCGTCCGCCGAGCCGCTCGCGGTCGCCGAGGTCGCCGACGGGTCGCCCACGTACTCGTACCCCGCGCGGCCGCGGATGCGCTGGTCTCCGCCCGAGCAGAACGCCCAGCCGCCGTCCTTCGCGGACGGGCCGTTGCCGGTGAGCAGCACGACGCCGATGCGGGCATCCTGCCGTGCGATGTCGAGTGCGCGGTACAGCTCGTCGACGGTGTGCGGCCGGAACGCGTTGCGCACCTCGGGTCGGTCGAACGCGATGCGCGCGATGCGTCCGTCCGTGGAGACGTGCGCCGTGATGTCGGTGTACGCCTCCGCGCCGGGTGCCGGCATCCACTGGTCTTCGTCGAAGAGGTCCGAAACGCTCATCGGGCCAGCCTACGCGCGCGACGCACGTCGTCACGGGGCGGGAGGGCGCGTGCGGCGAGCCCTACCCTGGAGGGGTGACCTCGAAGACCCGCACACTCGTCCTCGCCGCCCTGGCCGGCCTCGCCCTCACCCTCTCCGCGTGCGCGGGCACGGCCGCCCCCGAAACCAGCGCCTCGGCGCCGGAGGGCACGTCGCCGGTGCTCTCCGACGTCGCCTGCGAGGCCGGCGAGGGGGTCACGGTGGTCATCGACTCCGGCGACCTCGACGAGACCGTCGACCGCACGACGTGCGTCGTCACGGACGAGCCGATCGGCGCGGCGGATGCCCTCGCCATCGCCGCCGTCGTCGTCGAGGGCACGACCGAGTATCCCGACCAGATCGTGTGCCGCGTCGACGGCGTCCCGTCGGCGGAGACCGAGCTCACCGCCGCCGACGGCACCGTCGTCACCGAGTCGTGCGAGTCGATGCCTCCGGCGTTCGCGTACTGGTCGCTGTGGGTGAAGCCCGCGGCGGGAGAGTGGGGCTACGCCGAGGAGGGCCTGTCGACCCTTCAGCTCGAGCCGGGCGACAGCCTCGAGCTGCTGTTCGTGCTGAACGACGAACCGGCCGCACCCGCCGCGTGAGCTTCCGGCCCGGACCCCTGCGCGCCGCGGCGGCTCTCGCCGTCGGCTTCGTCGGGGTCCGGGTCGTCTACCGCGTCGTCTTCCACGGCGCGGAGGGGTCGGGCCCGGTCCTGTGGGATCTCCCGGTGGTGCGGCTCCCCGATCCGTTCGGGCACGTCGCGATGTTCGGACCCGCGACCCTCGACGGGGTGGCCGCGGCGGCGTGGAGCGCGGTGCCGATCGCCGCGACCATCCTGGTCTTCGGCCTGCTGAACGCGGTGTTCGACATCTCGCGTCTGTTCGCACGCGGCGCGCGGCGAGGACCGTTCCGCGGGATCGCTCGTGCGCTGGTGATCGCGTGGGCGACGCTCCCCGCCCTCGCCGATGCGGTGCGGGCCGTGCGCTTCGCGCGGCGGCTGCGCGGCGAACGCGGCGGAGTGCGGCTGCTCTCGCCCGTGCTGGAGCGCACGCTCGAACGCGCGACCGCCGTGGCCGCCGCGCTCGAACTGCGCGGCTTCGCAGGCCGGGCGCTCGAGGGCGACTGCGCCCACCCGGTCGAGATCCGGGATGCCGCGCTCGGTCATGGCGGCACCGGGATCGTGCGCGTGCCCGAGCTCGTGCTCGGCAGCGGATCGCTGACGGTGCTGTCGGGCCCGACGGGCTCGGGGAAGTCGACCGTGCTGAGGGCGATCAGCGGACTCCTGGTGCACGTCGACGGCGGCACCTCGTCGGGCGCGGTGCGCGTCGTCGGGCGGGATCGCGACTCCGTGCCGCCGCGCGACACCGCCCGCACCGTCGGCGTCGTGCTGCAGAATCCGCGTGAGGCGTTGGCAACCGAGACGGTCTTCGACGAGATCGGCCTCGCCCTCGAGCTGCGGGGCGTCGCCCCCGTGCTGCGCGATGCCCGCGTGCGCGACGTCGCGGAGCGGATCGGCATCAGCGGACTCCTCGAGCGACGCATCCGCGAGCTGTCGGCGGGCGAGGCGACGCTCGTCGCGATCGCGGCCGCCGTGGTGGACGAACCCATCCTCGTCGTGATCGACGAGCCCCTCGCCGACCTCGACGCGAGCTACCGGGGGCGGATCGTGGCGCTGCTCGGCGAGCTGGCCCACGAGGGGGGCATGTGCGTCGTCGTCGCCGAGCACCGCCCGGCGGAGTTCGCGGCGGTGGCGGATGCCTGGTTTTCCGTCGTCGACGGCGCGGTGCGTGTCGCCGTGGCCCCCGCCGCGGCGGCGCCGACATCTCCGTCGATCGTCGGATTCGGAGGACCGATCAGCCGCGACACGCCGGAGCCGACGCCGTGCGTGAGGAGTTCCGTGCCCGCGGCCCTCCAGACCCGTGGTCTCACGGTGCGGCACGGAGACAAGTCCGTGGTGCGGGATGCTTCGCTCGCGATCGCCCCGGGCGAGATCGTGGCCGTGGGCGGACCCAACGGTGCGGGCAAGTCGAGCCTCCTCGCCGCGATCGCACTACCGACCGGCGACGCTGAGATCACGGTCGACGGAGCGCCCATCGCGCGCGGTGCGGTCTCCCTCGTGCCGGATGCCTCCGACGACCTCTTCGTCTGCGACACCGTGGCGGCAGAGTGCCGGCGAGCCGACCGACGCGCGGCGACCGACGATGCCGCGGCACGTTTCGCGGGCCTGCTGAGCCTCGCCCCCGAGAGCGCTCCGTTCGCCGACCTCCTCCGCCGTCACCCCCGCGACCTGTCGGTCGGTCAGCGACGGTGCCTCGCGATCGCGCTGCAGACGCTCGCGCGACCGCGCGTGTTGCTCGTGGACGAGCCCACGCGGGGGCTCGACCCCGAGGCATCCGCCCTCGTCGCCGCCGCCCTCCGGCGCCACGCCGCGAGCGGCGGTGCCGTGCTCATCGCGACGCACGACGCCGACGTGATCGCGGCGATCGCCGATCGCGTGGTCCCGATGGCGGACGGATGCCTCGGCGAGCCCCTCCTCGTGCGGACCCCCGACGCCCGTGACGTCCCGCACCGCCGGGTGGACGACCGCCCGGCGGCTCTGCGTCCCACGATCGGTGCGCCCCTCCCCGGACCCGACGTCGTGACCGGAGGCGCGGCGCGCGGCGCGCGGCGCGCACTCGCCGGACGCGGCATCCTCCCCCTCCTCTTCGCGAACCTCGCCGCAGCGTCCGCGTTCCTGTGGCCGCTCGTCGCGAGCGCCCTCCCGACCCAGGCGCAGGGCGCCGTGCCGTACGTCGCCCTCGCTCTTGCACCCCTCGCGGTGCTCGTCGCGCTGTCGCTGCTCGACGGAACGGTGCGCTCCGCGCACAGCCTCGCCCTCCTCGGCACGCTGGCGGCGATCGGTGCGGCCATCCGCATCGTGGGCACGGGGGTGGGTGGTGTCGAGGCGCTGTTCATCCTGCTGATCCTCGCGGGGCGTGCGTTCGGCCCGCGGTTCGGCCTGCTGCTGGGCGCCCTCTCGATCGCGATCTCCGCCGTCGTCGCGGGCGGCATCGGTCCGTGGACGCCGTTCCAGATGTTCGCGTGCGGCTGGGTCGCCGCCGGCGCGGGGCTCCTCCCCCGCCGCGTGCGGGGCTGGGCGGAGATCGGGATGCTGTGCCTCTACGACGTCCTCGCGTCGTACGCGTTCGGGCTCATCATGAACATGTGGTTCTGGCCGTTCGCGGTCGGCACCGGCACGGGCATCTCGTACGTGCCCGGCGCCCCCGTCGCCGAGAACCTGGGGAGCTTCCTGATCTACTCGCTCGTGACCTCCACGGCCACGTGGGACACGCTCCGCGCCGTCACGACGGTCATCGGCCTCGTCGTCGTGGGCCGACCCATCCTGCGGGCGCTGCGCCGGGCGAAGCCCGTGACCCCGAGCACACATCCGAATGGGGGCGACGCGCCGGGCGCGGCATCCGCAACCCGACGTGTCGCCCACGATCTCCGCCGTGAGCGTCACACGTCTTCGATGTGAGGGTCTGACGGTTCAGACCGAGAAGTACTTCGCCTCGGGGTGGTGGAAGACGAACGCGTCGGTCGACTGCTCGGGATGCAGTTGCAGCTCTTCGCTCAGCTCCACGCCCATCCGCTCCGGACGCAGGAGCTCGACGACCTTGCGGCGATCCTCCATATCGGGGCACGCGGGGTACCCGAGCGAGAAACGCGCTCCGCGGTACTCGAGCTTGAAGAGCCCCGCCGTATCGGTCGGATCCTCCCCGGCGAAGCCGAGCTCGGAGCGGATGCGGGCGTGCCAGAACTCGGCGAGCGCCTCGGTGAGCTGCATCACGAGCCCGTTGAGCTCGTAGTAGTCGCGATACCGGTCCTCGGCGAACAGTTTCGCCGTGACGGTGTCGATGCGCGCGCCGGCGGTGACGAGCTGCACGGGGAGCACGTCGATCTGCCCGGACTCGCGTGACCGCACGAAGTCGGCGAGGTTCAGGTGACGATCGCGGCGCTGACGCGGGAAGTGGAAGCGGAGGCGCTCTGCGCCGGGCTCCCCACCCGAGCCTCCGTCCGGCGCGAGCCGCCCCGGTCGCCCGAGCACGCCCGTGGGATCGTCGCCGTGGTGCAGGACGACGAGGTCGTCGCCCTCCGAGATCACCGGGAAGTATCCGTACGCCACCGAGGCGTCCAGCATCCCCTCCGACAGGATGCGATCGAGCCAGTACCGCAGCCGCGGACGCCCCTGCGTCTCGACGAGCTGCTCGTAGGAGAGTCCGTCGTCACCGCGGCCGGGCTTCAGGCCCCACTGCCCCATGAACGTCGCACGCTCGTCGAGGAATGCGGCGTAGTCGGCGAGCGCGATGCCCCGCACGATCCGGGTGCCCCAGAACGGCGGTACCGGCACGGGGTTGTCGGATGCCACGTCCGAGCGCGCGGGCATGGCTTCGGGCTCGGTCAGCGTCAGCGAAGACCCCGCGCGGTGGATGCGCTTCTTGAGTGCGGGCAGGCCCACGGCATCCGGAGCCTCCCCGCGCGCGACCCGCACGAGCGGCTCCATGAGCGTGAGCCCTTCGAACGCGTCGCGGGCGTAGCGCACCTCGCCGTCGAACAGCGACGCGAGATCGTCCTCCACGTACGCGCGCGTGAGCGCGGCGCCGCCCAGGATGACCGGCCATCTGCCGGCGAGACCGCGCGACTGAAGTTCGAGGAGGTTCTCCTTCATGACGACCGTCGACTTCACGAGCAGCCCCGACATCCCGATCACGTCGGCATCGTGCTCTTCGGCGGCGGCGATGATGTCGGCGATCGGCTGCTTGATGCCGAGGTTGATCACGTCGTAGCCGTTGTTGGTGAGGATGATGTCGACGAGGTTCTTGCCGATGTCGTGCACGTCGCCGCGGACGGTGGCGAGGACGATGGTGCCCTTGCCCGCCGCCTCGGACTTCTCCATGTGCGGTTCGAGCAGGGCGACGGCGGTCTTCATGACCTCGGCGGACTGCAGCACGAAGGGCAGCTGCATCTCGCCGGATCCGAACCGCTCGCCGACAACCTTCATGCCCTCCAGCAGATGGTCGTTGATGATCTCGAGCGGCGTCACCCCGTTCGAGCGGGCGAGGTCGAGGTCGGCCTCGAGTCCCTTGGCTTCGCCGTCGATGATCCGGCGCTCGAGGCGCTCGCCGACGGGCAGCGCGGCGAGCTCGGCCGCGCGCTGGTCGCGGAGGGCCGCCGTGTCGACGCCGGCGAAGACGTCGAGCATGACCGCGAGCGGGTCGTAGGTGATGTTGCCGTCGGCGTCGTACTCGCGCCGGTCCCACACGAGATCGAGCGCGACCTGGCGCTGCTCGTCGGGGATCGAGGCGAGCGGCACGATCTTGGCGGCGTCCACGATCGCGGAGTCGAGTCCCGCCTGCGTCGCCTCGTGGATGAACACCGAGTTGAGCACCGAGCGCGCTGCCGGGTTCAGCCCGAACGAGACGTTGGAGACCCCGAGGGTGGTGTGGACGCCGGGGTACTTCGTGTTGATCGCGCGGATCGCCTCGATCGTCTCGATGGCGTCGCGGCGCGTCTCCTCCTGCCCGGTCGCGATCGGGAACGTCAGGCTGTCGACGATGATGTCCTCGACGCGCAGGCCCCAGTCGCCCACCAGGGCGTCGATGAGCCGCGACGCGATGCGCACCTTGTCGTCAGCCGTACGCGCCTGGCCCTGCTCGTCGATCGTCAGCGCGATGACCGCCGTGCCGTGCTCCTTGACGAGGGGCATGATGCGGCCGAACCGGCTGTCGGGACCGTCGCCGTCCTCGTAGTTGACGGAGTTCACGACGGGACGCCCGCCGATCAGCTCGAGGCCCGCCCGGATGACGGCCGGCTCGGTCGAGTCGATGACGAGGGGAAGCGTGGATGCCGAGGCGAACCGCGACACGATCTCGCGCACGTCGTCGACCCCGTCGCGGCCGACGTAGTCGACGCAGACGTCGAGCAGGTGCGCGCCCACACGGGTCTGATTGCGGGCGATCTCGACGCAGTCGTCCCAGCGGCCCTCGAGCATCGCCTCACGGAACGCCTTGGAGCCGTTCGCGTTGGTGCGCTCGCCGATGGCGAGGTACGAGGCATCCTGCTCGAACGGCACGTGCTGGTACAGCGACGCGACACCGGGCTCCGCGTCGGAACCCGTGTCCTCACCCGCACCACCCGCACCACCCGCACCACCCGCCGAGAAACCCCCGTCCGCCCGAGACACCCCGCGCTGCGGGGTGTCCGACGCACCTCGGGGTTTCTCGACGATCGGATCGAACACGCCGTGCAGCCGTTCGACGACCGCGGCCATGTGCTCGGGGGTCGTGCCGCAGCATCCGCCCACGATCCCCACGCCGAATTCGCGCACGAACTGCTCGTGCGCCGTGGCGAGCTCCGCCGGCGACAGCGGGTAGTGGGCACCGTCGGCCGTGAGCACGGGAAGCCCGGCGTTGGGCATGCACGCGATCGTGACCGCCGAGTGCTTCGACAGGTGACGGAGGTGCTCGCTCATCTCGGCCGGACCGGTGGCGCAGTTCAAGCCGATCGCGTCGACGCCGAGCGGCTCGAGCGTCGTGAGCGCCGCGCCGATCTCCGACCCCATCAGCATCGTGCCGGTGGTCTCGACCGTCACCTCGACGAAGATCGGCAGACGGATGCCCCGCGCGACGATCGCCTGGCGGCAGCCGTTGACGGCGGCCTTGGTCTGCAGGAGGTCCTGCGACGTCTCGACGAGCAGCGCGTCCGCGCCGCCGTCGATCAGCCCCTCCGCCTGGAGGGCGAACGTCTGCTTGAGGTGGTCGTACGTCGTGTGCCCGAGCGTCGGCAGCTTCGTGCCCGGACCCATCGACCCGAGCACCCAGCGCATCCGGCCGTCGACGGCCTCCGCGGCCTCCACGCGCTCGCGCGCGATGCGCGCCCCCGCTTCGGCGAGCTCGTGGATGCGGTCATCGATGCCGTAGTCCGACAGGTTCGACCAGTTCGCGCCGAACGTGTTGGTCTCCACGGCGTCCACCCCCACCGCGAGGTAGGCGTCGTGGATCTCGCCGATCATGTCGGGCCGCGACACGTTGAGGATCTCGTTACAGCCTTCGAGCTGCTGATAGTCCTCGAGCGTCGGGTCGTGCCGCTGCAGCATCGTGCCCATCGCGCCGTCGGCGATGACCACCCGCTCCGCGATGGCATCCAGCAGGGCGCGCGACCGGGAGGGCCGGGGCACTCCGTCGATGTCGAGCGGATGCCTCGGCACGACCACAGCACTCATGCGTTCTTCGAGTCCCGCCAGGCGAGCCAGCGCTCGACGATGCCGTAGTCGTAGTCCGGTCCCTGGAATCCGAGCGTGAACAGGCGGGTGCCGCGCGCGTACAGGTCGTCGGCCGCCTCCTCCGAGCGGTCCTTCAGCTCGTTCGAGATGACGATGCCGCTCGTGTCGCGCCCGTCCTTCTCGCCCCACTTCTCGATCACCGAGATCTTGTGGGTGAGCGTGTCGCCCTGCACGAAGCTGTGCCAGATGTCGGCGTGCTTCGCCACGATGCGCAGAGTCTTCTGCTCGCCGCCGCCGCCGATCATGACGGGGATGTCGCGGGTCGGTGCGGGGTTCAGCTTCGCCCAGCGCGCTTCGATCCGGTCGAGCCCGTCGGCGAGCGCGTCCAGACGCTGACCCGCCGTGCCGAACTCGTACCCGTACTCGTCGTAGTCGCGCTCGAACCACCCCGAGCCGGTGCCGAAGATGAAGCGGCCCTCCCCGCCCTTGGCGGAGATATGGTCGAGCGTGCGGGCCATGTCTGCCTGCAGGTCGGCGTTGCGGTACGAGTTGCAGTTGACGAGGCATCCGAACTCGACGCGCTCCGTCTGCTCGGCCCAGGCGCCGAGCATCGTCCACGACTCGAAGTGCAGGCCCTCGGGGTCGCCGGAGAGCGGGAAGAAGTGATCCCAGTTGAAGAGGATGTCGACGCCGAGGTCTTCGAGGCGCCGGACGGCGTCGCGGATGTCGGTGTACTGGACGTGCTGGGGCTGCAGCTGGATGCCGAGCCGGACGGGGGTGTCGAGAAGCATGGGATTCAGCCTACGGCCGCGTGGAGCGACGAGCTTTGAGGAAGCCGTCGACCGAGTCCCAGATCGCGATGCCCGCGATGACGAATCCGAAGATGATCGTCAGGACCGACTCGACCGTGGCCGAGGAGTCCGACGGGGTGACCCTCGGCCAGAACTCGGGGTTCACCAGACCTCCCTCGCTGAGCAGCCACACGGCGGGCACCGCGATGACGACGTTGAGCGCCAGATTGGCCGCGGCGAGGGCCCACGTGTACCGACCCTTCGCGTAGACCGCGATCGCCAGGAGCGCCTCCGCCGCGATCGCGGCGAGCAGCACGCCGATCCCCCAGGGCCACAGCTGCGGCGACAGGAACGGGAGCCAGCCGGTGTCGGAGAAGTACACGAAGCCGACGAAGTGGTCCCAGAGGACGGCCCCCGCCGCGAGGCCGAGGAAGATCAGGGCTGCCACGAGGTCGGACACCTTCGCGCCGTTCTCACGCGGTTCCGGCAGCCGGTCCACCGTCCACTCGCCGACGAGGCCGATGTCGGCGCTGTTCGTCGAGCGCTCGATGATGACGAAGACGAGCGTCGTCCAGAAGCCGACGTTGACGATGACCTGGATGACGATGGGGACGACGGCGCCCACGATCGCGCCGAAGCTCTCGCCGTCGATCGCCATGCCGAGCGCCACGCCGAAGACGACGCATGCCGGGACGATCGCCCAGAGGAGCTTCAGCAGTCGCCACCATGTGAGGTAGTAGCGCGGTCCGATGAGCTGCAGCGGACGGTCGATGTACTCCGCGACGAGCTTGTCGGGGTCGCCGAGTTCGTTCAGGACCGCGCGCTCCGCGGCATCCGGCGCTTCTCCGGCGTCGACGCGCGCGTCGACCTGGTCGGCGATCCGCTCGCGGAGCTCGGCGGCGATGTCGGGTCGCTGCGGCTCCGGGGCCGTGCGGGTCGCCGCATCGATGTAGCGGTCGGTCAGGGTGGCGTTCATCGTTCAGTCCTTCTCAGGGAGGGTGGCGATCGCCGCGGCGATCGCACGGAAGTCATCGGTGAGGGCGGCGGCCAGCCGGGTGCCGGCGGCGCTCGTGCGATAGAACTTGCGGGGCCGCGCCTCGTCGGTGTTCCACTCGCTCGTGAGGTGTCCCTGCTTCTCCAGGCGGCGCAGCAGGGGATACAGCGTGTTCGCATCGGTCTCGAAGCCACGGTCGCTCAGCTGCTCGAGCAGGCTGTAGCCGTAGCCGGGCTCGTCGAGCAGCCGCAGGCAGGCGAGCACGACGGTCCCCCGTCGCAGTTCCTGCAGATGCGTCTCGAGCGCTTCGTTTTCACTCATGGATCACACTGTACTGTGCGTCACACACTATCGTCAATCACACTTTGTTATTTACCGGATCCGAGCGATAGTGGAGGGGACGTCGGGAGAATCGCATGACCGAGAAGACGCCGTTCTGGACACGGGTGAAGCACCGCATCTTCGGTCGCACGATGACCTACGCCGACTACGAGGGCGTGACGGCGTCGGATGTCGAGAAGAACCGCGCCGTCGACCCCATGGTCACCGCGCAGCAGTCGGTCCGATCGGCCGGGATCTACCCCGGCGGCGGAATCTGACCGGATCCGCCCCGGGCACGGCAGGATGGAGTCGTGAGCCACCCGCCGCTGGATGACCTTCTCGCCACCGCCCGCGTCGTCGCGCTCCCGCTCGCCACCCGCTTCCGCGGACTCGACGTGCGAGAAGCGCTCCTCCTCGAAGGCCCGCAGGGCTGGACGGAGTTCTCCCCCTTCGTCGAGTACCCGGATGCCGAGGCCGTCACCTGGCTCGCCGCGGCGATCGACTTCGGCTGGCGGGCATCGCCGGCGGCGCTGCGTGAGAGCATCCGGATCAACGCCACCGTACCGGCGGTGGACGCGGCATCCGTCGCCGGAGTGCTCGCGCGTTTCGACGGCTGCCGCACCGCGAAGGTCAAGGTCGCCGAGCCCGGGCAGCGCCTCGCCGACGACGTCGCGCGGGTGCGCGCCGTGCGCGAGGCCATGGGACCCGAGGGTCGCATCCGCATCGACGCGAACGGCGCATGGAATGTCGACGAGGCGGAGCACGCGTTTCATGCACTGGCGGAGTTCGACCTCGAGTACGCCGAGCAGCCCTGCGCGTGGATCGAAGAGCTCGCCGAGCTGCGCCGACGTGTGAAGTACATGGGCATCCCGATCGCCGCCGACGAGAGCGTGCGCAAAGCGGACGATCCGCTCGCGGTCGCCCGTGCGGGCGCCGCCGACCTGCTCGTGATCAAGGCCCAGCCGCTCGGCGGCGTGCACCGCGCGCTCGAGATCGTGGCCGAGGCGGGCCTCCCGGCCGTCGTGTCCAGCGCCCTGGACACGTCGGTCGGACTATCGATGGGGGCGGCGCTGGCCGCCGCACTTCCCGTGCTCGACTTCGACTGCGGGCTCGGCACGTCGTCGCTCTTCACGGCCGACATCGTCTCGCCGCCGCTGACGGCCGTGGACGGCGCGCTCCGCGTCGGACGGGTGGTCCCGGATGCAGCCCTGCTCGACGAGCTCGCGGCGCCGTCCGAGCGTCGCGAGTGGTGGCTCGCGCGGCTCGAGCGCTGCCACGCGCTGCTCGGCGCGGACGGCGACTGAGGACGCGCCGACCGGCTACGGCGCGTCGACGAGGATGCCGACCAGGCGCTCGATGCGCGCGTTCAGCAGAGCGGTGATCTCGGGGCCGGGGAGGCCCTCGAGCGTCGCCCGGGCGCACGTGTCGTCGGAGACGTCGAGCAGGAGCTGCGCGGTCTCGCCGATCGGCAGGCGGAGGTGGAGTCCGTACGTCACCAGGACGTGCTCGATGATGCCCTCGACGCGCTCGCGCATCGCGTTCTGCCACGCGAGGTACGCCTCTGCGAGGCGCGGGTCGCGCAGCGCCTGGGTACGGATCTCGCTGATGAGCTGCGGCTCCATGCGTTCGCCGAGCGAGACGCCGACGACCTGACGCACGAGCGACGACATGTCGGCGAGCGCCTCGGGCGCGAGGCCGCGCACGCGTCCGGCCACCTCGTCGAGCTTCTCCTCGGCGAGCTGGGTGATGAGTGCGAGGAACAGCTCGTCCTTCGACTCGAAGTTGGAGTAGAAGGCACCGCGCGTGAAGCCGGCGCGTTCGCAGATCATCTCGACGGATGCCGCGTCCATCCCCACTTCGCCGAACACCTCGTGGGCGGCATCGAGCAGCCGTGCTCGGGTCTGCTCGCGGCGGCGCGTTCCCGGGCGGGCCGTCACATCGCTCATGGCGCCATCCCTTCGCTCGTCAGTTTCACACCCATTGCTCAGACTCGCGAGGAGCAACGCTCTTAGGATACAACTATGTATCGGATACAGAGCTGTATCGAGCACCCCTGACCGTCTGAACCGGAGCGCCCGTGTCCACTCTCCTGTACTCCCTCGGCCGCTGGTCGTACCGTCGCCCCTGGCGCGTCCTCGTGGCCTGGATCCTGCTGCTCGCCCTCGCGGGCGGCGGAGCCGCCCTGTTCATGAAGGGCACCGACAACTCGTTCTCGATCCCCGGCACCGAGGCGCAGGAGGGCATCCAGCTGCTCGATCGCACCTTCCCGCAGGCGAGCGGCACGAGCGCCCAGCTCGTCATCGTCGCGCCGGAGGACGCCCGCATCGACGAGGATCCGTACGCGGCCGAGATCGCCGACACGATCACGCAGCTCGAGAGCCTGGACGGCATCATCGCCGTGCAGGACCCCTTCGACGAGATGGTGACGGGTCTCGTCTCCGACGACGATCGCGCAGCCATCGTGCGCCTGCAGTTCGACGGACAGGCGACGGATGTCCCGGCCGGCACGAAGGACGAACTGGCTGCGGTCGCCGAAGGACTCCGCGAAGCGCTGCCCGACGGATCGCAGGTGGCGATCGGCGGCGACCTGTTCTCGACCTCGGTTCCCGGCCTCACGATCACCGAGGGCGTCGGCATCCTGATCGCCCTGTTCGTGCTCATCGTGACCTTCCGCTCCCTCGCGGTGGCGTTCTTCCCTCTCGCGAGCGCGATCATCGGCGTGGGTCTCGCGATCGCGCTCATCTACGTCTCGACCGCCTTCGCGACGATCTCCTCGACCACCCCGATGCTCGCGATCATGCTCGGCCTCGCCGTCGGCATCGACTACGCCCTCTTCATCGTCGCCCGACATCAGGACCAGGTGCGCGACGGGATCGAACCGGAGGAGTCCGCGGCGCGGGCCACGGGCACGGCCGGCTCCGCGGTGGTGTTCGCCGGCGTCACGGTGCTCATCGCCCTCATCGGCCTCGGCTTCGCCGGCATCCCGTTCCTCACGACCATGGGCATCGCCGCCGCGGTCGCCGTCGCGATCGCCGTGCTCGTCGCCGTGACGCTCACGCCGGCCTTCCTGGGCTTCGCGAAGGGCCGCGTCGCCGGCTGGAAGCGACGGGCTCCCCGTCGCACGCGGGGCGCGAAGCCGAAGCGCGGATTCGCCGACCGGTGGGTCACGGGCGTGACGCGGCATCCCGTCATCACCACCGTCGCCGTCGTCGTCGGCCTCGGCATCGTGGCCATCCCCGCTGCGAGCCTCGGCCTGGCCCTGCCCAACGCCGGCGTGCAGCCGAAGTCGAGCGAAGCCCGCCAGGCGTACGACCTCACCGCCGAGTACTTCGGACCGGGCTCCAACGGCCCGCTCATCATGACCGGCTCGATCGTCACCTCGACCGACCCCGTCGGCCTCATGAACGACATCGCCGACGAGATCGCGCAGATCCCCGGCGTGAAGGAGATCGCCCTCGCGACCCCGAATGAGACCGCCGACACGGGGCTGATCCAGATCGTCCCCGAGACCGCACCCGACGACCCCGCCACGGCGCAGCTCGTGCGCGACCTCCGCGCCGAGCACGACCGGCTGCTCGACGAGTACGGCGTCGATCTGAAGGTCACGGGCTTCACCGCCGTCGGCATCGACATCTCCGACCGCCTGGGCGCGGCCCTGGTCCCCTTCGGCGTGTTCGTCGTCGGGCTCTCGCTGATCCTGCTCATGATCGTGTTCCGCTCGATCTGGGTGCCGATCAAGGCCGCTGCCGGGTATCTCCTGTCGGTCGCCGCCTCGTTCGGCGTCGTGGCCGCGGTGTTCGAGTGGGGCTGGTTCGCCGACGCCCTCCACGTCACCAAGACCGGACCCGTCATCAGCTTCATGCCGATCATCCTGATGGGCGTGCTGTTCGGGCTCGCGATGGACTACGAGGTGTTCCTCGTCTCGCGCATGCGCGAGGACTTCGTCCACGCCCGCCGCGCCCGGCGCGGTCGACGGGACCGCGCGACCGCGATCGGGGCCGTCCGCAGCGGCTTCACGGCATCCGCCCGCGTGGTCACCGCCGCCGCCGTCATCATGTTCGCCGTGTTCGCGGCGTTCGTGCCGGAGGGCGACTCGTCGATCAAGCCGATCGCTCTCGGACTGGCCGTCGGCATCGCGATCGACGCGTTCCTCGTGCGCATGACGCTCGTGCCCGCCGTCATGGCCCTCCTGGGCGAGAAGGCGTGGTGGATGCCGCGCTGGCTCGACCGCATCCTCCCCCACTTCGACATCGAGGGCGAGGCGGTCGAGCGCGAGCTCGCCAATGCCGACTGGCCCGAGCCGCACACGACGTCGCCCGTCGTGGGAGACGACGTGTCGCTCGTCGCCGAGGGCGGGCGCCGGGAGGGCGAGGTGCCGCTGTTCACGGATGCCTCGTTCCGCCTCGAGCCGGGCGGCACGCTCATCGTGACGGGCGACCCCCGCGCGGCACGCGCGTTCGTCCTGACGATCGCCGGCCGGGTCGCACCCACGGGGGGTCGCCTGCGCGTCGCCGGCCACCTGCTTCCCGGTCGCGCCGCCTGGGTGCGCGCCCACGTGGGCGTGGCGCTCCTCGAGGGCTCGCTCGATCCGGCGAAGGACCTGCGCCGCGCCCTGAAGGGCACGAGCCTGGTGGCGATCGACGGCATCGACACGCTCGACGACGCGCACCGCGACCAGGTGGCCGCCGTTCTGCGCGACGCGACCGAACAGCGGCGCGCCGGTGATCGTCCGCTCACGCTCGTCGTGTCGGCGCGTCACGAGGGCGCGACGCTCTCGCTGCTCGCCGACGCGCATCGCTCCGCGCCGCAGTCGCTGGCGCTGCACGTCCGCCCGGCGCCCGGACGCACCGACACCGACGAATCCGAATCCCCCTCCTCCGCCGACGACCTCTTCGCCCGGTTCTCCGGTACGGAGTCGACCACCCCCGAGGTGACCGCATGACCCTCTCACTCGAACGCTCGCGCACGCGGCGACCCGTCACCTGGCTCACGCTGCTCGGCGTCATCCTGCTCCCCGTCGTGATCGGCGGCCTGCTCGTCGCCGCGCTGTACAACCCGACCGAGCGACTCGACAACCTGTCGGCCGCGATCGTGAACGAAGACGAGCCGGTCACGATCGACGAGCAGTACGTGCCCCTGGGGCGTCAGCTCACCGCCGGCCTCGTCGAAGGATCCGACGAGGTCGCCAGCAACCTCACGTGGACGATCTCGAACGCCGACGACGCCGCCGCGGGACTGGCCGACGGCCGCTATGCCGCCGTCGTGACGATCCCGTCGAACTTCTCCGCTGCGGCGACCTCCACCCGCCCCGGCGAGACGCCCGAGCAGGCCACCATCCAGGTGCAGACCTCCCCCGATGCGCTGATCGTGGACGACGCCATCACCGCGCAGGTGACCCAGGCGGCAGCATCCGTCATGGGCGAGCAGCTGTCGCAGGTCTACCTCGAGAACGTCTTCCTCGGCTTCACGACCCTCGGCGACCAGCTCGGGGAGGCGGCGGACGGAGCGAGCGAGCTCGCGGGTGGAGCTCAGGATGCCTCCACCGGCGCGGTCTCCCTGGCCGACGGCGTGCGACAGCTGTCCGACGGTGCATCAGAGCTCGGCTCGGGCGCGTCGGGCGTCGCGACGGGCGCCGGTTCGCTCGCGAGCGGTGCCGGACAGCTCGGGTCGGGTCTCGACACGATCGCGAGCGGCATCAGCGCATCGGCGAAGGGCGCGAGCGAGCTTTCCGCAGGACTCCGATCGGGGGCCGAGACTCTGCAGAACGGCGCCGATTCCCGCGGTCTCGTGCAGGCCGCTGCGGGCACTGAGGCTGCCGCCGGCGCCGCGTCGGACTCCGCCGGATTGACCGTCTCCGCCCTCGACGATCTCGTCGCCCGCTGTTCTGCGGCCACCGCCGACACGGCGTTCTGCCGCGATCTGCAGTCCGCGCTGGATAACGCGAACACGACGGCGACGGCCGCGGCGACCGCCGACACGTACGCGCCGCTCGTGGCGGCGGGGCTGCCGCAGCTCACCGCGGAGACCGCCGCCGGCATGCGCGCGGCAGCCGACGGCGGCGACACGATCGCGGGCGGCCTCACCCAGCTGGCGGCAGGCACCACGCAGTCGGCCGCCGGCGCCCGCGGTCTCCAGTCCGGCGCGGCGCAGCTGCAGTCCGGTGCGGCGCAGCTCGCCACCGGCGCGGGATCGCTCGCGACCGGTGCAGGCTCAGCCGCCGACGGCGCCGACGAGCTCGGCTCGGGCGTCTCGCAGCTGGCGGGGGGCGTCGGCAGCCTCGCCGACGGGCTCGCGACCGCCGCCGACCAGGTTCCGGCCTACACCGACAGCGAGGCGCAGAACCTCGCCGAAGTCGTCGCGAACCCCGTCGCAGCCGACGGCGTGGGCTCGACCCTGTTCGGCGCATCGGCGGTCCCGCTGCTGGCGACGCTCGCCCTGTGGTTCGGCGGCCTCGCGACGTTCATCGCGCTGCGCGCCGTCTCGGCCCGCGCGCTCACGTCACGTGCGGCATCCGCTCTCCTGGCCGGTCGCGCTCTGGCGCCGGCCGCCGGGATCGGGGCACTGCAGGGCCTGCTCGTGGCGATCGTCGTGCAGTTCGCGGCGGCGTACGAGTGGGGCGCGTGGTTCACCTTCGCCGGCGCCACGATCGTCGCCGGCATCGCCTTCGCGGCTGTGAACCAAGCGCTCGTGGCCGTCTTCGGCGGCGCAGGCCGATGGATCGCCGCCCTGGTCGGCGTGCTCGCCGTGGCGACGGGCGTCGTCTCGACGGCACCGGGCGTGCTGTCGTCGATCGCCGGGATCATGCCGACCTCGCCGGCCTACACCGCGATGCTCGCGGCCCTGGGCCCGGCCGGCGGAGTCTGGGCCGGCGTTGTCGGGATGCTGATCTGGGCCGTCCTCGCGTTCGCCGCGACGATCCTCGCCGTCACCCGCCGCCGCACGACCTCCGCACGGGCGCTGCTGAAGGCATCCCCCGTCGCGGCCTGAAGCCCCGGCCGCGCCCCGACCCTCTCCCCCCGGGGCCGGGGCGCGTCCGGTCGAGCGGACTCTCGTCCGCTGGCACGCGCCCACGTGGAGTACTCCCCTCGGCGCATCGTCGTGCGCTCAGCGAACGCGCCGGCGACCGGATACCGTGGCCGCGACGGCCGGGACCGCGCCTCAGCGGTTCAGCACCACCGGAGAGATGGCCATCTCGGCTCCCTCAGGAAGGGGGTCGAACTGATCGACCAGACAGATCGAGATCCCGGATGAGTAGCCGCGTGCCGTTCCGCCGCCCGGGTGAGTGACGGCGACGTACCCCGGAGCGAACGCGGTGCAGCCGTCGATCATGTCGGGGTTGGGGACGGTGAGACGCGCCGTCGCTGTGGAACCGGGTGGCAGCACGACAGCTGGGGCCATCATTCCCTCGGCCGGGATCGGGATCGATCCCATGTCCCCGACGTCCTCCGTGAAGAACCGCACGAGCGGATATCCGGCCAGGGTGCACGCCTCGACGCCGGTGTTCTCGAAAGTGATCGTCGCGCTCTGGCTGCCGGCGGCACCGGCCTCATCGACGAAGGCCGCGCGGATATCGGAGTCGAAGCAGGCGAACCCCTCCACGTCGGGTTCCTGCGGAGCGGGCTCCGGCGCGATGGTCACCGTCACCGTGGGCACCGGCTCCGCCGAGTCATCCGACATGGGGCGGAACATCCACAGAGCGAAAGCGATCAGCGCCGCCACCACGATGATCAGGGTGATCCAGACCGCGTTGCGCGAGCCCGCGCCGGATGACTCCGTCATGGCGAAAGGATGGCACCGCCGGTGCCACGGCGCCAGGGGCCGCTCAGCTCAGGCCGCTGTAGGCGTGCAGACCCTTGAAGAACATGTTGACGATCGTGAAGTTGAAGATCACGGCGGAGAAGCCGATGATCGACAGCCACGCCGACCGCGTCCCGCGCCAGCCGCGCGTCGCACGGGCGTGGATGTAACCCGCGTAGAGCACCCAGATCACGAACGTCCAGACTTCCTTGGTGTCGAAGCCCCAGTAGCGGCCCCACGCGTCGTTCGCCCAGATCGAGCCTGCGATGAGAGTGAAGGTCCAGAAGATGAAGCCGATGATCGCGAAGCGGTAGGCCAGCGACTCGAGCGCATCGGCGCTCGGCAGGGTCGCCAGGAAGCGCGGTCCGGTCTTGGGCGCCGTGGCGGTCTCGCCAGCGCCGACCGGGCCGCGCGCCGCCGCCTGCACGCGTGACTCGCGGCGGGCCTGCAGGAGCTGCAGCACCGAGAGTCCGAAGGCGAGCGCGAACAGCGCCGTCGCGAGCGACGCGACGAAGACGTGGATCACGAGCCAGATGCTCTTGAGCGGATCCATCAGGGGCACGACTTCGACGTAGAACGTGAAGGGCAGGGATGCCGCGCCGAGCAGCACGACGACCAAGCCCATGATGAACGTGCCGAGGAAGCGCAGGTCGTACTTGAAGAGCACCACGAGGTACACCGCGACGATGAGCAGCGTGCCCGTCATCGCGAACTCGTACATGTTGGCCCACGGCACGCGCTCGGCCGCGATGCCGCGCGTCACGGTGGCGCCCAGGTGGAAGAGGAAGCCAAGCACCGCCAGCGACGTTCCGATCCGTGCCCACACGAGCCTCTGCCGTTTCGCGGGACGCGCGCCGAGCGCGTCGTCGGCGGCCTTCTCCTGCGTGCGCAGGTCGTCGAGGGCGCGGGATGCCGAGGCACCCGTCGCCGTCGTTCCCGACGCGTATCCGGCCGCTCCGGCGCCCACGAGCTCGCGCTCGCGCACGGTCGCACCGCTCGCATCGACCGCGAGGGCGGAGCGGCGGGAGAGGTCGATCGCGTAGGCGACGAAGGCGAGGGCGTAGATCGCGATCGCGGTCCAGATCATCAGCACCGAGACGGTGTCGAGCGAGAACGTTTCGGCGGGCATGCCTTGATTCTACGCGGGCGTGGGACGGCGGAGCTCGGTCTCGAGCGCATCGCCGTGCTGCTGAGCGAACTGGTCGACGGCCGAACGGAGAGTCGGGTCCTCGCCGCGTGCGAGGCCGGCGTACTCGATCTTCAGAGTGTGCCCCGACGGCGTCGCCTTCACCCACATGCGGCGGCGCGGGACGAACAGCGCCGACAGCAGACCGAGAAGCGCGAGGATCGCGAATCCGAGCACCCACGGTGCCGCCGCATCCCGATGGATCGACAGCGAGACGAACCTCTTCACCGACCCGCCGTAGTTCTGCGACTGCGCCGCGTCGCTGCCCGCCTCGACGGCCGCATCGCTGGAGGACTCGTCGACGAACTCGATCGTGCCGAGCCCATCGGGAAGCGACATCCACTCCCCCGGGCGCAGCTCGATCGACGCGCCGTCGGTCTCGCGTCCCGTGAGCTTGGTCATGTCGCCGGTGTCGAGGGTGTACACCGAGCGCGGCGTGCCGTCGTCGATGCCGAGGTCGCCCTCGTAGACGTCGAGGGTCAGCGTGGGGTACACGAGCGCCGGATACGACGACGTCAGGGCGCCGGTCGTGAGCGGAGCCGCCGTCGGGTAGAAGAACCCGACGAGACCGAGCTGCTCGGGCATCCCATCAGGGATCTTGATGACGCCGAGGGAGACCATGTTCGTGTCCTGCGGCAGGAACGGCACCGACTCGTTGTAGACGACGTCGCCGTCCGCGTTGCGCACCACGATCGTGGGGGCGTAGCCGTTGCCCATCAGATAGACGCGGTCGCCGGCGATCTCGAGCGGGTGGTTGACCCGGACGACACCCTCCTGAGGGTCTTCGCCGGGGAACTGGGTCGTCAGATTGGCCGCGAAGTCGCCCGCCTGACCGCCGCCGGCCGCTCCCGGCGGCTGGTAGGTCACGTCGAACGAATCGAGCGTCATCGAGAACGGCGCGAGGGCCTCGGGGTCGACGAAGCGGCCGGGATTGAACGTCGTGTAGTCGAGCATCGTGTTGACGAAGGTGCGGCCTTCGACGATGACCGTCTGCCCCGTGTACGTGAAGCCCCCGCCGATGCCGACCGACAGCAGCACGCCGATCAGCGCCGTGTGGAAGACGAGGTTGCCGGTCTCGCGTGCGTATCCGCGCTCCGCCGAGACCGAGAGCGTCGCGCCCTGGTCGTAGCGCTCGACGCGGTAGCCGGCCTTCTTCAGCTGCGCGGCGGCGAGGGCGATGGAAGCCTCCGCCGCCTCGCTCCCTGAGCCTGCCGACGGGTCGCCCGCCAGCTCCACGAGCGACTCGCGGTGCACGTCGAGCCGGGTGAGGCGCGCAGGGGTGCGCGGGGGCCGCGCCTGCAGCGCCTTCAGGTGGTGCTTCGTGCGCGGGATGACGCAGCCGATGAGCGAGATGAACAGCAGGATGTAGATCGCCGAGAACCAGGCCGACGTGTAGACGTCGAACAGCTGCAGCGTGTCGAGCACGGGCGCGAGATCGGGGTTGTCGACGAAGTACTGGGTGACGCCGTTCGGGTCGGCGCTGCGCTGCGGCACGATCGATCCGGGCACGGCGGCGATCGCCAGGAGGAGCAGCAGGACGAGCGCGGTGCGCATCGATGTGAGCTGGCGCCAGCCCCAGCGCAGCCACCCCACGACGCCGAGGGCCGGCTGCTGCACGTCGGAGTCGACGGCGGCTGCCGTGTCGGCGTGATCGCTCGGGCGGAGCGGATCACCCGATGCGGCGACCTGGTCAGAGCGGGAGCGGGACACTCTGGAACACCCCCTGCAGCTGGATCATCCAGGAGTTCCACACGCCCGTGACCATCAGCAGGCCGAGCACGATGAGCATCGCGCCCCCCACGAGGTTGACGATGCGGATATGGCGGCGCAGGAACGCGACCGACCGCGTCGCCCAGCCGAACCCGAGGGTGAGGAGGACGAACGGGATGCCGAGCCCCAGAGAGTACGCGAGGCCGAGGAGCGCTCCGCGGACCGGATCGCCGAGGTTCCAGGAGACGGAGATGATCGCGGCGAGGGTCGGGCCGATGCACGGCGCCCAGCCGAGCCCGAGCGCGAGACCGAGCAAGGGCGCGCCGGCGAGTCCGATGTTGCCGCGCACCTGCGGCTTGAGCGTGCGCTGCGCGAACCCGAACGCGCCGATGAAGACCAGCCCCAGCAGGATGATGACGACACCGAGCACCCGGCTGACGACGTCGCTGTACTCGAGGAAGAATCGGCCGAGCGTTCCGCCGAGGATCGTGACGGCCATGAAGACGACCGTGAATCCCGCGATGAACAGCAGCACGCCGAGAAGCAGACGCGCCCGGGTCGGCTGCAGATCTCCGTCGCTCGATCCGGTCCGTGAGCTCGTCTCGGTGCGCTCGGCGACCGCGGTGCGCTCGGAGGCGGGAGTGCGCTCGAGGGCCGGAGTGCGCACCGGCCTGGGTGCGACCGCACCGCCGATGAACCCCAGGTACCCCGGCACGAGGGGCAGGACGCACGGCGACAGGAACGACACGAGCCCCGCGAGCACCGCGACCGGCAGCGCGACCCAGAGCGCTCCCCCCGCGATGACGGCGTCGATGTTCACGACGTCTCCTCGAGCACCGTCTTGACCATCGACTCGAGGATGGATGCCTCGGGCAGCTGCCCGATGATGCGTCCGGCCACGCGACCCTCGGCGTCGAGCACGAGTGTCGTCGGGGTGGCGTTGATCGGGGTGCGCTCGGCGAAGGCGAGCTTGACCGCACGGTCCTCGATCGTGATGAGGCTCGGGTAGGTCACCTCGAACGTCTTCGCGAAGGCCGCCGCCGCATCGGCGGAATCGCTCGTGTTGATGCCGAGGAAGGCGACATCCTGACCCTCGAACGACTGGTACGCCTCTTCGAGGTCGGCTGCTTCGGCACGGCACGGGCCGCAGTTCGCGTACCAGAAGTTCACGACGAGCACCTTGCCGGCGTAGTCGGCGCTGCCGACGGTGTCGCCGTTCTCCGTGACACCCTCGAACTCGACGGGCTCACCGCGCTGGTCTGCGGGGATCTCGTCGGTCTGCAGTCCGCTCGCGGCGATGTAGCCCTTGTTGTCGCCGGCCCGGTACTGCTCGGCGAGCGGGTCGTTGGCGCAGGCCGCGAGCCCTGCCGTCAGCACCGAGACGAGGGCGAGGGATGCCGCGACCCGAGCGCGCCGGCGCATCAGACTGCTCCCACGTCGACGGCGCCTGCCGTGGTGGCGGGTTCGGCGTAGCCGACCTCGACCCAACCGTGGTCGGTGCGCTCGAACGACGTGACGCTCGACAGCGCGCACCGCCGATTCCGCGGGTCGTGCTTCAGGGGTTCGCCCGCAACGGCGAGGTGCGTGACCCAGATCGGGAGCTGGTGCGACACGATCACGGCATCGCCGGACGCCGTGCGGTTCCAGGCATCCGTCATCGCCGCGTCCATCCGCGCGACGACCTGTGCGTACGGCTCGCCCCAGCTCGGGACGGCGGGCGCGCGGAGGTGCCACCAGTTCACCGGGTTCAGCAGAGCCTTCTTCATGCGCTTGCCCTCGAAGACGTTGGTCGGCTCGATGACACGCTCGTCGACGATCGGCTCGATGCCGAACCGCTCGACGAACGGCTCCGCCGACTCGCGCGTGCGCTGCAGCGGCGAGCACACGAGGGAGCCGATCGGGCGATCGAGTCCCCCCACGTAGTCGGCGGCCTGGCGGGTCATCCGGCGCCCGTCGACGCTCAATCCGAAGTTCGGGAGTCGCCCGTAGAGCACGCGCGCGGGGTTGTGGACTTCCCCGTGGCGCACGAGATGGAGGCGGGCGGCGGGCACCCCTCCAGTCTACGGTGGCCGATCCTGCGGACCGGCCGAGAGCCGGGCTCATCCTCGGACGCCGTCGGGCGCCGCGAGGGCGAACGGGTCGGCGCAGAGGACGGGATTCCCGACGGCCCAGGCGATGCAGTGCCCGCGCGGAGGCGGAGCGTCGACCTCGATGCCGCCGGAGACGATCTGGGTGAGCACCGTCTCGACGAGGGCGACGGCGAAGCCGACCGCCGCCCGACGACGTCGCCGTCGCTCGACCGCGACGGGCAGATAGGTGGGAGCGGACGGCTGCGCGAGTTCGACAGCGGTGCGAAGAAGACGAAGAGACACGCGAGCACGCTAGGGCGCCGCGGGTCGGCTACGACGAGAAGCCGCCGTCGCTGTGGATGAGCTGCCCGGTCACCCAGGCTGAGGAGGAGGAGACGAGGAAGCGGACGAGCTCGGCCGTGTCGGCGGGGGTGCCCAGGCGCCCGGTCGGCTGGCGCTCCTCGAGAGCTGCTCGGGTCTCGGCATCCATCCATCCCGTGTCGATCGGACCGGGATTCACGAGATTGGCCGTGATGCCGAGGTGACCCAGCTCGCGCGCGGCGGCGTGCACGATGCGGTCGAGTGCCCCCTTGCTCGCTCCGTACGGGAGGTTGTGAGCGACGTGATCGCTCGTGAGGGCCACGATGCGCCCACCTTCCTCGGGCACCTGCAGCGCGAATGCCCGGATGAGCAGCCACGCCGCGCGGACGTTGACGGCGAAGTGCCGGTCGAAGCTGTCGAGGGTCGTGTCGAGGATCGACGAATCGACGCCCTCCGAGTGCGAGAGCACGAGGGCGCTCACGGGACCGAGCGTCGCGGCATCCGCCATCACACGGTCGGGTGTGAGGGCGTCGGCGAAGTCCGCCTCGATGCGGAGGGCGCGGGCCCCGCGGGAGACCAGCGCGTCTTCGAGTTCACGCGCCCCCACGGCGGGATCGGCTTGCAGCGGAACCCGCCCCTCGTAGGCGGTCCAGGTCGTGAACGCGACGTCCCATCCATCGTCGGCGAGAGCGAGGGCGATGGCGTGGGCGATGCTGTTCGACCGGCCGGCACCGGTCAGGAGGGCGACGGGTCTGGGCATCCATCGATCATCCCAGGCTGTGCGGAACGCGTTGTCCACAGCCCTCGTTTTCCACCCCTGATCTGGGTTGGAATGTCAGCGGTGGTCGGCAGGATGGGCGACTGACCACCCGGATGGGATGCCGAAACGTCTCCGATCTCGTTCACCGTGCACCCGATGCTCGGGGGCCTCCGCAGGGCGGTTCGAGCGCACCGCGGGGTGCCCGAAGTCCAGGCCCCTCGCTGATACGACCGCGATCAGGTCTGGCGGCCCGCCACGACATCCGTCACGCGTCTTCTCGACGCGACCGTCTGGAGGACGTGACCCTCACTGCCATCCTGTTCGCACGTGGTACCGGGCCGTCTCGTTGACCCACTCCGCGAAGCGCTGCGCCTCGGCGCCGAGCGCCGGACCCACCGGGGCGATCCAGACATCCTCGAGACCTTCGATCCGCAGCTCCCCGTTTCCGACCCTCGCCATCACCCCTGCGACGGGCTGACTCGCGGCGCCGTAGTGGATCCACGACCCATCGACCACGACGCCGGCGAAGACGGTCTCCCGCCCGCTGAACCGCCACTGCGCCGTCCACTGCGTGCCGTCCCACCAGCGCAGGCGCCCTCGGCTCTCGTACCAGCCGGCCGGAGCCGCCGCACGTCGCTCGGCGGCGTGCAGCACGGCCGACGAGCCCGTCAGGTCGGCGACATCGCCACCCCACTGGCGGCCGTCCCACCAGCGCTGGCTTCCGGACCCGTCGTCGTACCACCCGGGAGCGATGTCGGTCATGGCCACGACAGTACCCGGGAGACCTGCTCAGAGATGCTTGATGAGCCGTTCATCCGTCTCGGTCGCGATGCGACGGATGCCGGCATCGTCCATGTACTCGTAAGTGGTGGTGGTCAGCTCACCCGTGCCGTCGTACCCGAGGCGTTCGTAGAGGGCCCGGGCTCGGGGGTTGTCGGCACCGACGCCGATCGAGAGCGACCCGGATCCGACGAGCCGCTCCGCCGCCGCGATGAGCGCAGATCCCACTCCTCGACCGCGCGCGCCCGCGCGTACGGACAGGTTCGCCAGCTCGACCTCGTCGCTCCAGCGGATCTCCGCCGAGCCCACGTTCTCCGCGCCCTCCCAGGCGCCGAGGAGCGTGGAGGACCCGGCACGCTGCAACGCCCACATCGCCCGGACGAACCCCTGTCCGGGCGGTTCGGATCCCTCGATGACGGTGATCTCGGCCTCTTCGAGGGGCCGGATGTCGAGCGACTCGGCTGCCATCGGCGTCACGCGGTCGGTCAGTCGGCGAGCGACGCGGCGTCGCCGTCGCCACCGCGAGCGGCGAGCAGCGAGCGGATGCGGGCGTAGACGAACCAGGCGACCCCGACACCGACTGCGGCGATCACGACGTACTGCACGACATCGACGTACGCCTCGACGACGTGCCACGACTCGCCCAGGAACCATCCGCAGAGCACGAAGATCGCGTTCCAGATCAGGCTGCCCGCGGCCGTGAGGAAGCCGAAACGCCAGATCGGCATCCGAGTGACACCGGCGGGGATCGAGATGAGACTGCGGAACAGCGGGATCATCCGTCCGAAGAACACGGCCTTGCCTCCGTGCTTTCGGAACCACGCGACGGTGCGGTCGACGTCTTCCGGATGCAGCAGCGGCACCTTCGCGGAGATCGCCCGCAGCCGTGCGAGCCCGAGCCACGCGCCGAGTCCGTACAGCGCGAACGCGCCGATGATCGAGCCCATGGTGGTCCACGCGAGCGCCTCGAAGAGGCTGAACGAGCCGCGGGACGCGGCCAGGCCTGCCATCGGAAGGATCACTTCGCTCGGCAGTGGCGGGAACACGTTCTCGAGGGCGATCGCGATACCGGCCCCCGCGGGGCCGATGAGGTCCATGAGGGACACCGACCAATCGAGGATGGCGGCGAGCCAGGAGCCGTCCGAGGCTGTCGTCATCCCCCCACGCTAGGCGGAAGAGGTTAACCGATCCTGAGCATCCGCACAGGCTCAGGCTGTGAGAAGGGCACAGATCACCCGCCTAAACTGATCTCTCGTGAGTGAACGCGTTCTGGTGAAGCAGCTGCAGTCCCGTGAAGACGGTCCCGTCTCGGTGTCCGGATGGGTCGAGACCGTCCGCGATCAGAAGAAGGTGCAGTTCGTGATCCTCCGGGATGAGACGGGCGCCGTTCAGCTGGTGAACCCCGCGACGCGCCCGATCGACCCTTCGACGAGCTCCGGGACCGAGCAGGAGCAGGATGCCGCGGCCCTCACCCTCACCGACACGATCTCGGGCCTCGCGACCGGGACGTTCCTGACCGTGACCGGCGAGCTCAAGCACGATGAGCGGGTCAAGCTCGGCGGCGTCGAGATCAAGATCGCGTCGCTCGAGATCGCCGCGGCGGCCCTGCCCGAGACGCCGATCGCCCCCGACAGCGGACTCGACAAGCGGATGGACTGGCGCTTCCTCGATCTGCGCCAGCGCCGCAACAACCTGATCTTCCGCATCCAGACGACGTTCGAGCACGCGCTGCGCACGTACTGGATCGACCGCGACTACATCGAGATCCACTCGCCCAAGCTCATGGCGAGCCCGTCCGAGTCCAACGCCGAGCTGTTCGAGGTGCCGTATTTCGAGGACAAGACGGCGTACCTCGCGCAGTCGCCGCAGTTCTTCAAGCAGATGGCGCAGTCCGCGGGCTTCGGCAAGATCTTCGAGATCGCCCCCGCGTTCCGCGCCGACCCGTCGTTCACGAGCCGCCACGCCACCGAGTTCACGAGCATCGACGCCGAGATCAGCTGGATCGACTCGCACGAGGACGTCGCCCGGATGCAGGAGGAGATCCTGCAGACCGCGTTCCAGGCGGTCAAGGACAAGCACGGCGCCGAGATCGCAGAGCTCTTCGATGTCGAGGTGCAGGTTCCGACGATCCCGTTCCCCCGCATCCCGCTCGCCGAAGCGCTCGAGATCGTCAAGGCCCGCGGCTACGAGGTGCCCCGCACCGACGGCGACCTCGACCCGGAGGGCGAGCGCCAGATCGCGGCCTACGTGCAGGAGACGTTCGGGCATCAGTTCGTCTTCATCACCGACTACCACCCCGCGATCCGTGCGTTCTACCACATGCGCGACGCGGAGACCGGGCTCACCAAGTCGTACGACCTGCTCTTCAACGGCGTGGAGATCACGACAGGCGCGCAGCGCGAGCACCGCGTCGACGTGCTGATCGAGCAGGCGAAGGAGAAGGGCCTCGACCCCGAGCACCTCGACTTCTACCTCGACTTCTTCCGTTACGGGGTGCCCCCGCACGGCGGCTTCGGCATGGGCCTCGCACGTGTGCTGATGCTGCTGCTCGGCCAGGACTCGATCCGCGAGGTCACCTACCTGTTCCGCGGTCCGACGCGCCTCGCGCCCTGATCCCGCAGCGGTCATGATCGAGCTCGACGGCACGTTCAACTTCCGCGATCTCGGGGGGCTCCCGACATCCGGCGAACCCACGGCGTACGGCGTGCTGTACCGCTCCGATGCCCTGCACGCCCTCACCCCCGCGGGAGAGGCCGAGCTCGCGGCATCCGACATCGGCGTCATCGTCGACTTCCGCACGCGGACCGAGCGCGAGATGGCACCCGACCGGCAGCCGGCCGCTCGCCACATCCGCGACGTGCATCTCCCGCTCCTCGAGGGTGCGATGTCGCACCTCGTCACGGAGGCGCTCGAGGCCCGCGCGCTCGGCGATCACACGGCGCTGGGCCGTGCGGCCGAGACCGCCATGGCCAACCTGCCCACCCTCGGCGAGATGTACGTGCAGATGCTCGAGCACGGTGCAGCCTCGTTCGCCCAGGTCGCACGTCTCATCGCCGCGCCCGAACCGGAGCACCCCGGAGTGCTCATCCACTGCACCGCGGGCAAGGACCGCACGGGTGTGTGCGCGGCCCTGATGCTCGACGCCGTCGGAGTGGAGCGCGACGCGATCATCGCCGACTACACCGCGACGCAGCAGCACCTCAGCGGCGCCTGGCTCGATGCCATGACGCACTCGGTCACGCGATTCGGCGTCACGGTCTCGCCCGAACTCGCCGTGATCATGGGCGGCAGCCCCGCCTCCGAGATCGAGCGGGCGCTCGCGTGGATCGACGCCCGTGGCGGCTCGGCGGCCTATCTGCAGTCGGGCGGATCGACGGATGCCGAGCTCGCCGCCCTCCGTCAGCGCTTCGCGGGCTGAGTCCGGCCCCCTCCCCCGTCACCGACGCGTCGTCCTCCGTTCACGGAGAACGGGTCGGCGCGTCATCCGGCCTGCCTAGCGTTCCTCTCATCCCGATCAGATCCTGTGCCGCCGTGCGCCTGGATCGGACCACCGAGAGGAAAAGCACATGCTCCACCCCATCCGTGCCGCTCGCATGAGCGGCATCGGCATCGCGCTCGTCGCGGCCGCCGCCCTCGCGCTGACCGGCTGCGCGAGCGGCACACCCGCCGCAGGCTCATCCGACGCGGGCTCCGCCGTCGACGCCGCCACGGCCACGAGCCTCGCCGACTTCGGCACCCTCGAAGACCTCGAGGCGGCCGCGAAGGAGGAGGGGCGGCTCAACGTCATCGCCCTCCCCCGCGACTGGGCGAACTACGGCGAGATCATCGACGCGTTCACGGCGAAGTACCCCGAGATCACCGTCGAAGAGCAGTCGCCCGACGTCTCCAGCGCCGAGGAGATCCAGGCGGCCGAGACGAACGCGGGCCTCGACACCGCCCCCGACGTCTTCGACCTCGGTCTGACCGTCGCGCTGCAGAACACCGACGCCTTCGCCCCGTACAAGGTGCAGACGTGGGACGACATCCCCGACGCGCTGAAGGAGCCGAGCGGCCTCTTCGTCGGCGACTACGGCGGCTACATGTCGATCGGCTACGACTCGGCGAAGTTCCCCGAGCCGACGTCGCTCGACGACCTCCTCGGCGCCGACTACAAGGGATCGGTCGCCATCAACGGCGATCCGACCCAGGCGGGCGCGGCCTTCGCCGCTGTGGGTCTGTCGACGGTGCAGTCGGATGGCACGCTGGACGACTTCCAGCCGGGCATCGACTTCTTCTCCGAGCTCAACCAGGCCGGCAACCTGCTGAAGGTCGACGTCACGAGCGCCACGGTCGCCAGCGGCGAGACCCCCGTCGTCTTCGACTGGGACTACCTCAACGCCGCCCACGCCGCCGACAACGAGGACTGGAAGGTCGTGGTGCTCCCGGGCACGGGCTACGCGGGCTACTACAACCAGGCGATCAACATCGACGCGCCGCACCCGGCCGCCGCGCGCCTGTGGCAGGAGTTCCTCTACAGCGACGAGGTGCAGAACCTCTGGCTCAAGGGCGGCGCCCGGCCCGTGCGCATGGAGGCCATGATCGAGGCCGGCACGATCGACCAGGAGCTCGCCGACGCCCTGCCCGACGTGCCGTCCGAGACGGTCGTCCCCACCGAGGAGCAGAGCACCGCCGCCGGAAAGCTGCTCGGCGAGATGTGGGCCGCGGCCGTCCAGTGACGACCTCCGCCCTCGCCGGTCCGGACCTGGACCGCGTGACGAGCCCCGCCGCACCCGAGTCATCCGCTCGGGTACGGCGGGGCGGCACACGCGGCGGCTGGGCGTGGATCGGCCTCGCACCGTTCGTCGTCTACGTCGCCCTCTTCCTGGCGCTGCCGACGATCCTCTCCATCGGATCCGGGTTCTTCACCGCCGACGGCGCCTTCACGCTCGACAACGTGGCGGCCCTGGCCGATCCGGTCGTGCTGCAGACGTTCTGGAACTCGACGTGGCTGTCGCTGCTGACTGCCGTCATCGGCGCCGTCGTGGGCGCGCTGGTGTGCTGGGCGATGCTCGGCATGCGCGAGAGCGGCTTCACGCGGACGACGGTGGATGCCGCGGCCGGCGTGCTCGCCCAGTTCGGCGGGGTCATGCTCGCGTTCGCGTTCATCGCGACGATCGGCATCCAGGGCGTCGTGACGCAGGCGCTGCTGGCTGCGGGCATCGACATCTTCGCCGAGCGCCGCTGGATCTACGAACTGCCCGGGCTCATCCTTCCCTACGTCTACTTCCAGATCCCTCTCATGGTCATCACGTTCATGCCCGCCCTCTCGGCGCTGAAGCCGCAGTGGGCGGAGGCCAATCAGACCCTCGGCGGAACCCGCGCGAGCTTCTGGACGCACATCGGAGTGCCCGTGCTCGCCCCCTCCTTCCTCGCCTCGCTGCTCCTGCTCTTCGCGAACGCGTTCTCCTCGTACGCCACCGCCGCGGCTCTCGCGAGTCAGGGCTCGCAGATCGTGCCCCTGCAGATCCGCACGGCGCTCACCAGCGAGACCGTGCTGGGCCGCGAGAACCTCGCCGGGGCCCTCGCGCTGGGGATGATCGTGATCGTCGCGCTCGTGATGTGGGCGTACTCGCTCATCCAGCGTCGCGCAGCCCGGTGGCAGTCGTGAAGGGCCTCGCGCCCTCACGGGCTACGCGCTGGGTGATCGCGGTCGTCGTCGGGCTGTTCTTCGCGATCCCCCTCCTCTCGACGCTGCTCTACACGCTGCGCGACGGCGACGGGTTCTCCCTGGTGCACTGGGCGAGCCTGGTCGATCCTGCGCAGGCGAGCACGTTCGCGCCGATCTGGACGGGCCTGGCCAACTCGCTGCTCCTCGCCGTCGTGACGGTCGCGATCGTGCTGCTCCTGCTGGCCCCGACGATGATCCTCGTCCAGCTGCGGTTCCCCCGTCTGCGCCCGATCTTCGAGTTCGTCGTCCTGCTGCCCATCTCGATCCCTGCGATCGTCCTCGTCGTGGGGCTGGCCCCGATCTACCTGCAGGTCGGTCGCCTGCTCGGCACGGGAGCATGGACACTCGCGTTCGCGTACGGCATCACGGTGCTCCCCTTCGCCTATCGCGCGATCCAGGCCTCGATCGACGCCGTCGACCTCCGCACGCTCGCCGAGGCCGCCCGGTCGCTCGGCGCGAACTGGCCGACGGTCGTGCTCCGCGTGCTCGCCCCGAATCTGCGCACCGGCCTGCTGGCGGCATCTCTCATCTCCGTCGCGGTCGTGCTGGGCGAGTTCACGATCGCCTCGCTCCTCAATCGGCAGGTGCTGCAGACGGCGCTCGTGCTCGTCAACAAGATCGACGCCTACGCGGCCGCGATGTTCACGCTCCTGGCTCTGGCCTTCGCGTTCGCTCTCCTGCTCGCCATCGCTCTCGCGGGCCGCTCCCGCGCCGGAAGGACCAGCTCATGACCGCTGCCGACGCCGTCCCTCGGCCGCTCCCCCGCACGACCGACAACGTGCTGCTCGCCGAGGCCGGCTCCGGAACCCCGGTGCGCCTCGAGGGCATCGTGAAGGAGTTCGGCGCGACGCGCGTGCTGCACGGGGTGGACCTCGACATCGCCCCCGGCGAGTTCGTGTCGCTCCTCGGTCCGTCGGGATGCGGCAAGACGACACTGCTGCGCATCCTCGCAGGGCTCGAGCAGGCCACGGGCGGCGCCGTGCTCCTCGGCGGACGCGACGTGTCGGCCGTGCCGACGAACCGGCGCGACATCGGCATGGTGTTCCAGTCGTACTCGCTGTTCCCGCACCTCAGAGTGGCGGACAACACCGCCTTCGGCCTGCGGCGCCGGGGCGTGGGGAGGACGGATGCGGCACGCCGCGCTGCCGATGCGCTCGATCTCGTGGGGCTCGGCCACCTCGCCGAACGGTACCCGCACGAGCTGTCGGGCGGTCAGCAGCAGCGCGTCGCCCTCGCCCGAGCCCTCGTCACCGAGCCGCGCGTGCTGCTCCTCGACGAGCCGCTGTCGGCTCTGGATGCGAAGGTGCGGGTGCAGCTGCGCGACGAGATCCGCCGCATCCAGCTGCGCCTGGGCATCACGACGGTGTTCGTGACGCACGACCAGGAGGAGGCGCTGGCGGTGTCGGATCGCATCGCCGTGATGAACGCCGGCCGCATCGAGCAGATCGGCACTCCCGAGGAGCTCTACCAGCGACCCGCGAGTCCGGCGGTCGCGGCGTTCGTCGGGGTCTCGAGCCTCGTTCCCGGCGTCGTCGCCGGCGACGTCGTGCACGTGTGGGACTTCGACCTGCCGCTGCAGACGACGACGCTCGACGGACCGGTCGAGGTGTTCCTCCGGCCGGAGCACGTGCGGCTCGTCCGCTCGCCCGATGCCGGTACCCGCGCCGAGGTGCAGGAGAGCACGTTCCTCGGCAGCTTCCGCCGCACGCTCGTGCGCACGACCGATGGGGTCTTCGTGCAGGTGCAGCATCCGGCCGACGAGCGCGTGGAGTACGCCGACGTCGTGACGATCGCGATCGACCCCCATCCGGTCGCCGTCCGTCCGGCCCCCGGGCGCTCCGAGCCTTCCGTCCGCACCGGCGGACCGCTAGCGTGACCCCTGGCGGCTCAGCCGCAGGGCGACGGCGCCCGTGCCGTCGTGAGGACCGATGAAGGAGACACCGTGGCCGGCACGTTCGAACTGTGGGTCGACAAGGGCGGGCAGCACCGCTTCAACCTCAAGGCCTCCAACGGCCAGGTGATCGCGACGAGCGAAGGCTACTCGTCGAAGGCGAGTGCCCTGAAGGGCATCGAGTCCGTCAGGGCGAACGCCGCAGACGCGCCGGTCGTCGAGGTCTAGAGGCGGGTCGGAGCGTCAGCGCGCCGACGCCGACTCGACGAGGGCGGCGCGCAGGCGATCGCCGCTGACGCGCCAGTGGGCGTGCAGCTCGCCGTCGATCAGCACGACCGGGATCTTCTCCCACCACAGGTCGTACAGCGCGGCGTCGTCGGCGATCGAGACGTGCTCGACGACGATCTCGGCGGCGATCCGATCGGGCAGATCGGCGACGACGACGTCGACGATCTCCTCCGCGACCTCGCAGAGGTGGCAGTCGGGCTTGCCGATGATCGTCACGGTCGTCACGCATTCCATCCTAGGAACGCACCGTGGCCGCCGGACGACGGCTCACCGTTCGACGGGATACCCCGCAGCGATCCAGGCATCCGTTCCGCCCTCGACGTTCGTCGCGTCGTAGCCGCGGGCCTCGAGCGCTTCGACGACACGGCCGGAGCGCCCTCCGAGAGCGCAGATGACGGCGAACGCGCCGTCGGGCAGCTCGCCGAGGCGATCGCCGATCGTCGACATCGGGATGTTCACCGCTCCGGGCACATGACCCTCGGCGTACTCCCAGTCCTCGCGCACATCGATGACGGATGTCTCGGACGCGGCTTCGAGCTGCTGCACGGTGATGGTCTGCACGGTCTCCCTCTCGGCGACGGTCGTCACGGCGAGACACGAAGCGCCCGTCACGAGGACAGGCGCTTGGTGTCTGCGACCGCTTACTTCTTGTTGCGGCGCTGGTGGCGAGTCTTGCGAAGCAGCTTGCGGTGCTTCTTCTTCGCCATGCGCTTGCGGCGCTTCTTGATGACAGAACCCACGGAAAACCTCACTAAGTCGGGGTCTGGACGCGGATCGGTCCGCGCCCGGGATCGGCAAAGAGAAAAATGCCTTCGTACAGTCTAGCCGACGTCGGCGATGGGCCGTTGCAGGGCTGCGGTGACCGCCGATTCGGGGACGCGATAGCTGCGTCCGAACCGCACGGCCGGCAGCTCACCGGAGTGTACGAGACGGTAAACCGTCATCTTCGAGACGCGCATGAGCTCCGCGACCTCGGCCACGGTCAGAAAACGCACGTCCGGCATATCCGCCACCATGTCTCCACATCCCCCAGATCACTGATGCTGAGCACACTCTAGGGGCTACGCGGGACGCGTGTAAACCGGTGGGACTGCTGTGACTTCTGAGACGGACGTGATCGCCTCGCTCAGCGGCCGGGCAGCTTCTTCAGCGCCGACTCCAGCGCGTGCTTGGCGGATGCCGCTGCACGCCCGACGGCGTCGGCCGTCCGGGCGGCGGAATCGGGCAGCGGGGGCACCGCGGCGGCGAAGGCGGCCGAGGCATCCGTCTCATCGACGAGGAAGGGCATGAGCCAGTCGTCGACGGTGTCCAGCGGAGCCGGCGACAGGCTGTAGTAGCGGTGCTGACCCTCTTCGCGCACCGATACGAGGTCGGCCTCGCGGAGCACCTTGAGGTGCTTCGAGACGGTGGGCTGACTCGCTCCGAGCTCGGCCACGATCTGCGAGACGCTCGTCCCGCGCTCGCCTGCACCCGAGCGATCGAGAAGGAGCTGCAGGATGTCGCGCCTCGTTCCGTCCGCGATCACGTCGAAGATGTCCACCATGTGCTCAGAGTAGTCGGGCGCCCGGCGGAGTACCATGCAATGACTCCGGGATCGAAGGGTGGCGATGCATGGCGGCTGGCCCCGCTGGGTCGTTCGCGCGACGCCTCCCCGTCCTGGTGGACAGGGCGTGGGATCGCGTACGCAACCTCACCACCTCCTCTCCCGCGCGCTTCGCGGTGCTGATCTTCGTCGTGCTGATCCTGCTGTTCACCGCACTGTTCTCGCTTCCTGCCGCCGCCGCCGACGGCCGCGCCACCCCGCTGGCCGACGCGCTCTTCACCGCGGTCTCCACGATCTGCGTCACCGGCCTGTCGACCGTCGACATGTACTCGCACTGGTCCCCCTTCGGCCACCTCCTGACCTACATCGGCGTCAACGTCGGAGCCCTCGGCGTACTCACCCTCGCCTCGATCCTCGGCCTGGTCATCTCCAAGCGCCTCGGCCTGCGCGCCAAGCTCATCGCCGCAGGCGACTCCAACCCCATGCGCGCCCACGGCGGTCCCGTCAACGAAGGTCAGACCGTGCGTCTCGGCGAGGTGGGCTCGCTGCTGCGCACCGTCGCCATCGCGACGCTCGTGATCGAAGCCGGCCTCACCGTGCTGCTCTACCCCGCGCTCATCTGGTCGGGGGTCGACGCGCTCACCGCCCTCTGGGAAGCCCCCTACTACGCGGCGATGGCCTTCACGAACACCGGCTTCGTGCCCAACGCGAACGGCCTCGCCCCGTTCGCCGACGACTACTTCTTCTTGACCGTGCTCATGGCCGGCGTCTTCCTGGGGTCCATCGGCTTCCCCGTGATCTTCACGCTGTGGAAGCACCAGTGGCACTTCCGGTACTGGTCGCTCCACGCGAAGCTCACGATCATCACGACGGTCGTCCTGTTCTTCGCCGGCGCGCTCGTCTTCCTCGGACTGGAGCATTCGAACCCGCGCACGTTCGGGAGCATGGATGCGGTCGACACCACCTTCCAGTCGTTCTTCGTCTCGGCCATGACACGCTCGGGCGGATTCGCGGTGGTCGACATGGGCGAGTTCTACGGCTCATCGCTCGTCGTGGGCTCGATGCTCATGTTCGTCGGCGGCGGGTCGGCGTCCACGGCGGGCGGCATCAAGGTGACCACTCTGGCGGTCCTGGCGCTCGCGGTGTGGTCGGAGGCGAAGGGTCGCCAGTCCGTCGAAGCGTTCGGACGGCGCATCCCCAGCGACGTTCAGCGGGTCGCGCTCTCGGTCGTCGCGTGGGGGGCCACCATCGTGGCCGTCTCGACGATCACGATCACTCAGATCTCGCAGGCTCCCGTCGAGAAGGTTCTGTTCGATGTGATCTCCGGCTTCGCGACGGTGGGGCTCTCGACCGGACTCACGGCGGAGCTCAGCGACCCGGCCGTCTACGTGATGGCCCTCACCATGTTCATGGGCCGCGTTGGTACAGTGACTCTCGCCGCGGCCGTGGCCGCGACATCCCGTTCGCAGCTGTATTCGCTGCCGGTGGAAAGGCCGATCGTTGGTTGAGCAGATCCGCGGGGACTCCCCCGTCCTCGTCATCGGACTCGGACGCTTCGGCGCCGCATGCGCCGGTGAGCTCGACCGCCTCGACCGCGAGGTCCTCGCGATCGACGACAGCCTCGAACTCGTCCAGAAGTGGTCGGAGCGCGTCACGCACACCGTGCAGGCGGATGCGCGCAACATCGACGCCCTCAAGCAGATCGGCGCGCAGGACTTCCAGGTCGCCGTCGTCGCGGTCGGGTCATCGATCGAGGCATCCGTCCTCATCACCGCGAACCTCGTCGACCTCAAGGTGCCGCAGATCTGGGCGAAGGCGGTGTCGCAGTCGCACGGCAAGATCCTCGCCCGGGTCGGGGCGAACCATGTGATCTACCCCGAGCGCGAGGCCGGCGAGCGGGTGGCGCACCTCGTGAGCGGACGGATGCTCGACTTCATCCGCTTCGATGACGACTTCGTGCTGGCCAAGATGTACCCGCCGAAGTTCATCCGCGGCGTGGGACTGAGCGAATCGGGTGTGCGCTCGAAGTACAACGTCACGGTCGTCGGCGTGAAGAGCCCCGGCAAGCCGTTCCGCTATGCCGAGGCGAACACGATCGTGACGAACCACGATCTGATCATCGTGTCGGGCACGAACTCCGACATCGAGCGGTTCGCGGGCCTCGATCGCTGACTCCCCGCGCACGGGAGTCAGCGATCGGGGACGCGGTCACGCGTCGGCGTGCGAGCGCTCCCGCTCTGCGAACGTCGGGTCTTCGATCATCGACTTCGTTCGCGCCACCTGGTAGATGATCAGGGCGTAGACGGCCTTGGCGACGATGTCGGCGATCGAGTAGCCGACCTGCTTCCAGACCCATCCGTCGGCGCCGAGATCGAGAGACGGCAGCAGGTAGGCGATCGGGTACACGCCCCAGCTCAGCACGAGGAGATAGCGCAGCTTGCTGATGGTGCCGCGCACCGCCTCGGGCTGCGTGGCGAGGGACTTGCCGAGCTGCACGAAGAGCACGTAGAGGATGAAGAGGAACGGGATGGTCGAGAGGATGCCGAACACCGTCCGGACGCCCAGGTCATCGCTGATCTCGCCCGGGTAGCCGAGCACGATCATCAGGATGGCCGCGGGAACGAGCTGCATCAGGAGGCGGTTCTGCATCGCGCGGGCGAGGGCGAGCACCGCGATGAGCTCGACGAGCAGGAGCGGGACGGTCAGCAGCCAGTCGACGTAGCGGTACCCCTCGTTGAACGCCGCGCCCGCCGTCGTGGTGTAGTCGCCCATCCCCCCGGCAGCTTCGGTCGTGAACGCCGCATTGAACGAGTCGAAGATGCGGAAGTAGTGGTAGGCCGCGATGCCGCACACGACCAGGGAGACGGCGATCGCCGTGCGGTACCGCGGCAGCACCCGCGGAAGGGAGATCAACAGGAAGATCGCCGTGAACAGCTGCGCCGCGATCACGAGCGACAGGGCGTTGTACACGGTCGAGAACTGCGCGGCGGTCAAGAGGTCGGGTATCACGAGGAACTCCTTCGGATCGGCTCCCAGCGGGAGACGTCATTTAATAAAGTCACTATACAAGTCACTAACTTACTCAGTCTCTTTTCTGGTCGGTTCGAGGGGACGCGGCTACACTGACCACGCGGAGGGAGAGCCCATGCACGAACCGGCCGGTCGGTCGCATCGCCTCAAGGCGTTTCCCGCCGCGGCGGTCAAGTTCTCGCGGGCCCTGGACCGCAACCGCGAGCGCATCGCCGAGGAGGAGGGCCTCACGGCCAGCGAGTTGCGGGCGCTCTTCTACGTCGGCGAGCACATCCGTGTGACGCCGAAGCAGCTGGCCTCGCACATGCACGTCACGACGGCGGCGATCACCCTCATCGCGCGCAGGCTCGTCACCATCGGAATGCTCTCGCGGGCCGACCACCCCGACGACAGGCGCAGCGTGATCCTCGAGCTCACGCCGTTGGCGCACACGACCCTCGAGCGCATCCACTCGGAGTTCGATCAGATGGTCAGCGATGCGACAGCGCACCTCGACGAGCGACAGATCGCGGAGTTCACCCGATCTCTCGAGTCGGTGGCGGTTGCGGTCGCCGAGCACACCGCACGCATCACCGCGGCGAGAGCCGCGGCCACGATCTAGTCGCGTGCCGGCGGACTGGGGCTATGCGCCCGCGGCGAGCTCGCGCGCTCGGGCGAGTGCCGCATCGGTCGCGCTCTCGAAGACGACGTCGAGTCGGGCCGCCTGCAGCACCGCGATCGCGCGCTCGGTGGTGCCCTTCGGGCTCGTCACGCGGCGGCGCAGTTCTGCGGGCTCGACTCCGGATGTCTCGAGCAGTGCGGCAGCGCCGATGAAGGTCTGCTCGGCCAGCAGCCGTGCCTCGTTCTCGGCGAAGCCCTTGTCGATCGCCGCCTTCGTGAACTCCTCCACCACCAGGTAGAAGTAGGCGGGGCCCGAGCCCGAGATCGTCGACAGCGCGTCGATCTGCGACTCGGGCACTTCGACCACCGCCCCGCACGTCTCGAAGAGGCGACGGGCGACGGCCACGTCCTCGCGACCCGCCTCGGTCCCTGCGGCGAGTCCGGTGACCGCCTTGCCGACGACGGCGGGAGTGTTGGGCATCGAGCGCAGCACCGGGATCCCGGCGCCGAGGATGCCTTCGAACGTCGCGATCGTGACGCCCGCGGCGAGGCTCACGACGATCGTCCCGGAGCGGAGCGCGGGCGCGATCTCGCGCAGCAGGTCGGGCACCATGGCCGGCTTGACCCCGATGAGCACGATGTCGGCGGCGGCGACGGCATCCGTGTTGCCCGCGGCATTCTCCTCGAGCGCGATGCTCGTCACGCCCTCGAGCCCGGCGAGCTCGGCGGCCTTGGCGGCCGAGCGGTTCGTCACGGTGACACCCGCCGAGGCGAGGCCCGAGCGCACGAGGCCCTGGAGGATCGCTCCGCCCATCGACCCCGCTCCCAGGATCGCGATGGGCGGGAGTGGGAGGTGGTCGGACATGCCAGCCATCCTACGAGCCGAGTGGCATGCCCGCAGATCACCTGAGAGTCCATTCACGTTCATGGACTCGAGGACTATAGTCGGAGGCGTCGGGGGTGACGCTGCTCCCGCTTGGCACCGAAGGACACCCGGAATGACCCTCTTCGACGGCATCACGAGCCGCCTCATCGAGACCCCCGGCCCCACCGTGAACATCCTGGAGCGCAGCGGCGACGACCTCGCCGCCCCGCCGGAGAAGACGGTCGTGCTCATCCACGGCAACGTCTCCTCGGCGCTGTTCTGGCAGGAGATCATGCAGGATCTCCCCAGCGACCTCCGGGTCATCGCGATCGACCTGCGCGGCTTCGGCGGAACCGAGCACCTCCCCATCGATGCGACCCGCGGGCTCCGCGACTTCAGCGACGACGTCCGGGCCACCCTCGATGCGCTCGGCATCGACACCGCGCATTTCGTGGGGTGGTCGATGGGCGGCGGCGTCGTCCTGCAGTACGCCCTCGACCACCCCGCCTTGAGCCTGACCCTCCAGGCCCCCGTCTCGCCCTATGGCTTCGGGGGCACGCGCCGCGACGGCACCCGTCTGACCGACCACGACGCCGGCTGCGGCGGCGGGGGTGCGAACCCGGACTTCGTCGCACGGCTCGAGGCACGCGACACGACCGACGACGCGCCGACTTCACCGCGCAGCGTCTTCCGCTCGGGGTACGTCGCGCCCGGCTACACGACCGATCACGAGGACGTGTGGGTCGAGTCGATGCTCACGACCTCGACCGCGACGGGCAACTACCCCGGCGACGGGGTCGCGAGCGAGAACTGGCCCGGATTCGGGGCGGGCACGATCGGCGTCCTGAACACGATGGCCCCGAAGTACTTCGACGCGTCGGGCATCACCGACCTCGCCGTCAAGCCGCCGATCCTCTGGATCCACGGCACGGCCGATCCCATCGTCTCCGACACGTCGTTCTACGACCTCAATCACCTCGGCGCCCTCGGGATCGTGCCCGGCTGGCCCGGCGCCGACGTCGCCCCCGCGCAGGAGATGGTGTCGCAGACCCGCGACGTCCTCGACCGGTACGCCGCCGGCGGAGGCGCCGTGACCGAAGTCGTGCTCGAGGGCGTCGGGCACGCACCGCACCTGGAGCGGCCGGCCGAGTTCCGCCAGGCGCTCCTGCGCGTCATCGCCTACGAGCGGCCGCCGCACACGCCCGGGCCGCCCACCGAGACGATCATCCTCCGCGCCTCGGATTAGGCCCGGTCCGCCGTCTCCCCGTCGGGGTCGGTGGTACCTAGACTCATCCCCATGAGTGCATCCGGTGGCGGCAAGGCGATCATCGCGGCGTTCCTGGCGAACATGGGCATCGCGGTCGCGAAGTTCGCCGCGTGGCTGCTGTCGGGCTCGGCGTCGATGCTGGCTGAGGCGATCCACTCGGTGGCCGACTCGGGCAACCAGCTCCTCCTCCTGCTCGGCGGTCGGCGAGCCCGCCGCGCGGCCGACGCGGAGCATCCGTTCGGCCACGGGCGGGAACGCTACGTGTACGCGTTCGTCGTGTCGATCATCCTGTTCTCGGTCGGCGGGCTGTTCTCGATCTACGAGGGCGTCGACAAGCTGACCCACCCCCACGAGCTCGAGAACGCCTGGATCCCGATCACCGTCCTGCTCATCGCGATCGGTCTCGAGTCGTTCTCGCTGCGCACCGCGGTGCGGGAGTCGAACCACGTGCGCCTCAAAGGGGAGTCGTGGGTGCAGTTCGTCCGGCACTCCAAGGCGCCCGAACTCCCGGTCGTGCTGCTCGAAGACGTCGCGGCCCTCACCGGGCTGGTGTTCGCCCTGTTCGGCGTGGGTATGACCGTGATCACCCAGAACCCGTTCTGGGATGCCGTCGGCACGCTGATGATCGGCACGCTGCTGATCCTGGTGGCGATCACCCTCGGCATCGAGACGAAGAGCCTGCTCGTGGGCGAGGGCGCCTCGACCGCCGACCACGCCGCGATCGTCGCCGCGATCACCGACGGGCCCGAGGTCGAGAAGCTCATCCACATCAAGACGCTCTACCTCGGCCCCGACGAACTTCTCGTCGCCGCGAAGGTCGGCTTCGCTCCCGACAAGCCCTTCATCGACGTCGCGAACGAGATCGATCTGGTGGAGCAGCGCGTCCGCACGGCCGTGCCCGCCGCCCGGGTGGTCTACCTCGAGCCCGACATCTGGCGTCCCGACGCGATCGTCGACGAACCGGCGCCCCAGACCGAGACCATCGTCCTCAAGGCCTCGGACTGACCCGTGGAGTACTGCCTGTTCACCGAGCCGCACCTCGGTGCCACGTACGACGACCAGCTCGCCTATGCCCAGCTGGCCGAGGAACTCGGATTCGACGGATTCTTCCGCTCCGACCACTACCTGACCGGCATGGGCGACGGGCTCCCGGGTCCGACGGATGCCTGGACGACGCTCGCCGGGCTCGCCCGAGAGACCTCCCGCATCCGCCTCGGCACGCTCGTGTCGTCGGCGACGTTCCGGATGCCGGGCATCCTGGCGGTGCAGGTCGCACAGGTGGATGCGATGTCGGGCGGACGCGTCGAGCTGGGGCTGGGCGCCGGGTGGTTCGCGGGCGAGCATGCCGCGTACGGCATCCCCTTCCCCCAGAAGCGCTTCGATCTGCTCGAGGAGCAGCTCGAGGTCGTGACGGGACTGTGGCAGACGCCGCTCGGCGAGACGTTCTCGTTCGAGGGCGCGCACTACTCGCTCACCGACAGTCCCGCACTGCCGAAGCCCGTGCAGTCGCCCGTTCCCGTGATCGTGGGAGGCGGCGGCCCCCGACGCACGCCCGAGCTCGCTGCGCGGTTCGCGACCGAGTACAACCTCGGGTTCCCCACCGATGACGAGATCCGCACGCGCATCGGCAACCTCCACGCCGCCTGCGAACGCGTCGGACGCGACCCCGCAACGGTGAAGCTCTCGGTGGCGATGTCGACGTTCGCCGGTGCCGACGATGCCGCCGTCGCCGCACGGGCGGCAAGGATCGGCAAGACCCTGGCCGACGTGCGCGACGGCGTGAACATCGTCGGCGGCCCCGAGGAGATCGCGGAGCACATGGCCCGCTACGCCGCGTTCGGCATCCGGCGCGTATACCTCCAGGTGCTGGACCTGCAGGATCTGCCCCACGTGGAATTCCTCGGGGCGGAGGTCCTCCCCGCACTCCGACAGGGGGGTGACGCGTGACGCGGCGCGTGGTGGTGGTCGGCGCGGGCAGCGCCGGATCGGTCCTCGCCGCGCGACTGGCCGACCGCTGCGACGTGATCGTCCTCGAGGCGGGCCGGTGGCCACCCGAGGCGGCCGGCGAGCGATCCGGAGCATGGGCGCTCGGCGCCGACCTCACGCGGCATCGCCGCTGGACCGCGCGCCCGGGGCGCACGGTGGGCGGCTCGTCCGTCGTGAACGGCGGGTACTTCGCGCCCCCCGAGCGCGCCGACCTCGACCTCTGGCATGCCGCAGGCGGACCCGCATGGGCTCCCGATCGGGTGCAGGCGATCGTCGCGGAGATCGGCGCGGAGATCGGCGTCCGTCCGTCGCCGCAGACACATCCGCTCGCGCGCGCGTTCACCGGCGCCGGCGTCGAGCTCGGGTACGCCGCCGGGCTGCTCCCGCTGCAGACCACGATCACCGACGGCGTGCCGCGGAACGTGGCGGATTCGCTCGCGCATCGCGGATCGATCGAGGTGCGCGACAACGCTCGCGCATCGAGGATCGTGGTCGAGGACGGACGTGCGATCGGAGTCGAGGTGGCCGACGGCGACGGATCGATCGAGCTCCTCACGGCCGACGACGTCGTCGTCTGCGCCGGCGGCTTCGGCACTCCCCGGCTGCTGCTCGCCTCCGGAATCGGGCCCGCCGATCAGCTCCGCGGCCTCGGCATCGAACCGGTCCACGACCTCCCGGGGGTGGGGGCTTCCTTCAGCGACCATCCGACCGTCTGGGTGGAGTGGTCGCCCGGACCGGACCTCGCTGCCATCGCCGCACAGGATGCTCCCGACGGGGCCTTCCCCGTCGCGCTGCGCGTGGGGGCCGACGGTGGCCCCGGAGACGACATCGAGCTCCTCGCCTGCACGCGCCCTCCCGCTCTGGAGGCGGAGCACGACCTCGTCTCACCCTCGTTCGGCATGATCGTCGGCCTTCAGCGGCCGCACGCCCGAGGGACGATCGCCGCGTCGTCGTCGCGCCCGTTCGCGGCTCCCGTCATCTCCTACGGCTATCTCGACGATGTCCGCGATCGGCAGGCGTTGCGGGTCGGCGTGCGCCTGGCGGCGGAGATGGCGACGTCACGCGCCTACGAGGGACTGGTCGACCGGCTCGTCGACCTCGATGACGAGACGCTCGACGACGACGAAAGGCTGGATGCCTGGATCGAGGAGCGGCTCGGCAGCGCCGCACACGCGAGCGGCTCGGCGCCCATGGGCTCCTCCTCCGACCCGCGCGCCGTCGTCGACGGTGCCGGGCGGGTCCGCGGCATCCAGGGCCTTCGCATCGCCGACACGTCGATCCTGCCCGTCGTGCCGTCGCGCGGACCCGCAGCGACGGCGATGGCCGTGGGCGCGATCATCGCCGACCAGCTGTGACCGCGGTGGGGATCAGCGGCGTTCGGTGAAGAACCCGCGCAGAACCGCGGAGGACTCGTCCTCGCGCACTCCCCCGACGACCTCGGCCCGGTGCGGCAGCCGCCGATCCCGGACGACGTCGTACATCGACCCCGAAGCACCGGCCTTGTCGTCCCACGCGCCGAACACGAGACGCGACACCCGGGCCTGCAGCAGCGCGCCTGCGCACATGAGGCACGGTTCGAGCGTCACGACCAGCGAGCAGCCGGAGAGGTTCCACGAACCCGTCGACGCGGCCGCTGCCCGCAGGGCGACCACCTCCGCGTGGGCCGTCGGGTCATGGGTGACCTCGCGGAGGTTGCGCCCTTCGCCGATCACGGCGCCCGAGGCATCCGTCACGACCGCCCCGACGGGGATCTCGCCGTGCGCTGCCGCCTCGGCCGCGAGTGCGAGCGCGCGGCGCATCGCCGCATCGTCCGCCGGCTCGATCATCACGAGACGAGACTAGGCGCAGTAGCCTGGGCTCATGCGCCTGCACGTCGCGGATCACCCGCTCATCACGCACAAGCTCACCGTCCTGCGTGACAAGAACACCCCCTCACCGGTGTTCCGTCAGCTCACGGAAGAGCTCGTCACCCTCCTCGCCTACGAGGCCACCCGCGCCGTGCGCGTCTCGCCGCTCGAGATCGAGACCCCGGTCACCACGACCATGGGCGTCAAGATCAGCGAGCCGCGACCCCTCGTCGTGCCGATCCTGCGCGCCGGCCTCGGGATGCTCGAGGGCATGGTGAAGCTCCTCCCCACGGCGGAGGTCGGATTCCTCGGCATGGCCCGCAACGAGGAGACCCTCGAGCCGACGACGTACGCGGAGCGGCTTCCCGACGACCTCAGTGACCGCCAGTGCTTCGTGCTCGACCCGATGCTGGCGACGGGCGGCTCGCTCGGGGCCGCGATCGAGTTCCTCTTCGCGCGCGGGGCGCAGGACGTCACGGCGATCTGCATCCTCGGCGCGCCCGAGGGCATCGCGGCCATCGAGAAGCAGGTGGAGGGCCGCGACGTCACCCTCGTGCTCGGCGCGCTCGACGAGCGGCTGAACGAGAAGGGCTACATCGTCCCCGGTCTCGGCGACGCCGGCGACCGCCTCTACGGGACCGTCTGACCGCCAGAGGTCACGCCTCGGCCAGCACCTGTTCGGTCGCGACCGGCGCCGTCGTGGGCGCCTGCCCCAGGACGGCGACGGGCGTCACCGCCCGGCCGTTGAAGCGCGTCGCGGTCACCACCGTGTAGGCCCCCATCGCGGGGCTGGCGAGGAGATCGCCGACGCGGAGGTCGGGCAGGAGCACTTCGCGCGCGACGACATCGGCGGAGTCGCACGTCGGTCCGGCGATGGTCGCCCAGCGGTGGGTGGCGCCGCCCTCCTGCCCGCCCAGCTCCTTCGTCGCGAACACGAACGGATGCACGTCCTCCGCGACGACGTTGGAATAGGCGCCGTACACGCCGTCGTCGAGGTGGTACCACCGGCCGTCCGGTCGCTCCGCGACCCCGACGACGCTCGTCACGAGCGTCATGGCCTCGGCGACCAGGATGCGGCCGGGCTCGGCGATGATGTCGAGCCGATGCCGGTGCGGACCCAGCACGGGTCGGATGACCGACGCGAACTCCTCGATCGAGCGGACGTCGGTGTCGTAGGCGACCGGGAATCCGCCGCCGATGTCGAGGGTGTCGAACCGTACGCCGAGCGTGGCTTCGAGCTGCTCCATGAGGGTCAGGGTGTCGGTGATGGCCGACGCCACACGCGCGGGGTCGTCGAGCTGACTGCCCGTGTGGAAGCTGAATCCGGCGATGCGGATGCCGAGATCCTGGGCGAGGGCGACGAGCCGCGCGGCTTCGAAGGGGCCGACACCGAACTTGGACGACAGGTCGCTCTTGGCGTGCGGGCTGCGGTACGCGAGGCGCACGAGCAGACGGACGTCGGCGCAGTCCCGGAATTTCTCCAGCTCGGTCTCGTTGTCGACCACGAACGTGGTCACCCCGGCGGCGAGCGCGTCGGCGATCTCGGCCGGCTTCTTGATCGGATGCGTGTGGATCACGCGGTCCGGGCGCACACCGTGGCGCTGGAGCAGGGCGAGCTCGTCGCCCGTCGCGACGTCGAAGGCGCTGCCCTCGTCGGCGAGCACCGAGATGACCGCGTCGTGCGAGAGCGCCTTGACGGCGTAGTGGAAGCGGACGAAGGGCAGCGCCGTGCGCAGCCGTCGGTACTGCTCGCGGACGCGCTCGGGATCGAGCAGGAGGAGAGGCGTGCCGTGCACCGCGAGGGCGGCGCGCGCGACGTCGGAGCGCAGCAGGAGATCGGTCTCGGCACGACGGCGCTCGCGCAGCGACCGGATCGCTCGGAGGCCCCGCCGGGTCGCCGAGATCACGAGGCACGCTCCTCGACGCGCGCACCGCCGGAACGCGCGGTGCTGCGCGACACCGCCGTATAGAAGACGATGTCGGCGACGATCTTGCCGGCGATCAGGCCGACGACGGGATCGCCGACCAGGGCGATGCCGATCACCAGGGCGGCAGGACGCACGAAGAACGTGTCGATGGCTTCCGCGGTGCCGAACTCGGCCGCGAGCAGCCGTGCCGTGGTGGGCGGGCGATCCGCGGGCGCGGTCTCCGCATCGAGGCGGAGCGTGACGGCGAGCACGCCGTAGAAGCCGACGCATTCGCCGATCAGCGCGGCGAGGGCGATGATGGCCGGGATGCTCGTCCAGTAGGTGACGGCGACGCCGGCGAGGATCAGTGCCGCCGTCCCTGCGACCTCGGCCGGGAGGTAGCGGCACACCCAGAACGCGGCCCCCGGGCGACCGGTCACGTGAGGGCCGGCTCCGACGGTGTCGATCTGTTCGACGGTGCTCATGACGCGCCTCCTTCCCCACCGAAGAGCCCGGGGGACGGCCGCTGATACGCGCGACGGATGCGGACGAGCTAGGACGCTCCGACGAGTCGGGCGAATCCGCTCAGACGCGCAACGCCTTCGGGGGTGTAGGGGAGGTCGTCGAGGAGCCCTGGCGAGTAGACGATGCACGCCGTGTGCTTCGCCCGCGATATCGCGACGTTCAGCCGGTTTCGCAGCAGCAGGAATTCGAGCCCGCGCGGAGCGTCTCGCCCGCTCGACGCCGCGAGCGACACGATCGCGACCGCCGCCTCCTGCCCCTGGAACTTGTCGACCGTACCCACCCGGACGTCGCCGAAGCCGGCGCGCGCGAGGGCCTCCTCCACGGTGACCTGCTGCGCGTTGTACGGCGTCACGACGATGATGTCGCTCTGGTCGAGGGGCCGCTCGGGGCGCAGCGTGACGAGCCCCTCGTCGACGGAGGTGTCGGTCCACGGCCGCCCCACGAAATCGCGGACGAGACCGACGACGACGTCGGCCTCCTCGGGGGACTGCGTCGCATTCCCGCGGTGTCGTGTGGGCACCGGGAGGAGACCCGGCTCCGCACCGGCAACGCGGCGGAGGGCCGTCGAGGGGTGCGACGCGAGCTCGCCGCCGTACGAGAGCGTGGACACGGGACGCGCGACCTCGGGGTGCATCCGCCACGTGCGCGCGAGGAAGTAGCCCCGGTCGGGCGGGATGACGTCGGCCCCGTCCATGACCCAGCCCAGAGCCGAGGTGTCGACGGGTTCGGGGTGCGTGCCCTGACTCACCTGCGGAAGCTGCTGCGGGTCGCCGAGCAGCAGCAGTCGTGGTGCCGCCAGCGACACGGCGATCGTCGAGGCGAGGGAGAACTGCCCCGCCTCGTCGATCACGAGCAGGTCGAGGCTGTCGCGCGGCACACGGCTCTCGTGCGCGAAGTCCCACGCGGTGCCGCCGACGACGTAGCCCTCGGGGTGCTCGGCGGTGAAAGCCGCCATGCCGTTCTTGGGAATGACCGTGAACGTGCGGTCGTCGGGATCGGACACGGCTTTCGCGACCTGGACGGCGGGCACGCCGGCGGCGACGATGCGCTCGATCATGTGCTCCACGACGGCGTGCGACTGCGCGACGACGCCGACGCGGTACCCGTGATCTCTCACGAGCCGGGCGACGACATGCGAGCCGACGTACGTCTTGCCCGTGCCGGGAGGCCCCTGCACGGCGAGGTAGCTGCGGTCGAGGTCGAGCAGCGACCGGGTGATGGCCTCGACGTCGTCGCCGTTCGACGCCGCGAGCCGCCCCGGAGCTCCATCGGCGCCGCTCAGGGTGCGCGGAGGCCGCCGCAGCAGGATGTCGGAGGCCGGACCGGCCGGGATCTCGGGGGACGCCGCGATCACGGCATCCGCCCACTCGTCGATCGCGGCCTGCTGGCGGCCCGCGCTCGGCGGGGCCGCCGGGGTGAGGGCGAGGGGAAGCGCGGACCACGTGACGCCGTCGACCGAGGTCTCTTCGACGATCACCCCGTCGTCGAGCTCCTCCACGACGGTGACCGAGCGGTACGCGTGGATCCAGCGCGGCATCGCCTCGAACGGATACGGCGCCGGGAGCTCGTAGAGCGTGAAGGGGTTCGACCCCACGCGCAGCCGCGTGCCGGGCGCGACCTCACCCCGCAGCTCGATGCGCCGACGCTCGCCGCCGCGACCGGACTCGAGGAAGTGCCAGTCCTCGATGACGCGGCTGCGCGCGGGGTCGATCACGATGACGTCGCGCACCTCGTCCCACACCGACAGCGGCTCGCGAACGCGCAGGAAGTGCGAAGCCCAGAACGTCTTGGCCTCTCGAGGGTAGTAGTCGATCGCCGCCGACCCGAGACGCAGAGCGACGGCCTCGGCGGACTCCTCGGGCAGCTCGGCGGCGAGCGCGGAGAGCGTGAGCGCCCGGGGGGACGGCTCATAGCCGCGCTCGTCGGGTTCGGGCTCGGGTGAGGGCCGCAGCCCCGCCTCGCGGGCGCGGTCGACGAGCCAGTCCCGCAGGCGCCGCGTCGACACGCAGTCGTAGCGGTTGTAGTCGGCGAGGTCGTCGAGGATGCGCTGGGCCGCCTCGACGTCGCCGTCGTCGTGAAGCGCGCGCGCCTGCACGTACTGCACGATCGAGTCGTCGCCCTTCTGCACGTCGCTCGTGCGCACGTCGGCGCCCATGTAGAGCGGTTCGAGCTTCTTGATCGAGTACGACCTCGAGCCCACCCGGAGCGCCCGGCGCACGATCGGATACAGGTCGACGAAGACGCCGTCGCGGAGCAGCCGGTCGACATCGCCTTCGCGCGTGCCGTGCCGGGCCGCCATCGCGAGCAGATGCGACGTCTCGTACGGCGCATAGTGGTAGATGTGGAGGCCCGGATGCTGCAGCCGCCGCAGGTTCACGATGTCGATGAACGCCTCGAGCGCGCGCTTCTCGTTCTCGAAGTCGTGGGCCCACAGCGCGGTGTAGCGCTCTTCGTCATCGACCCACCCGAACAGGTAGTCGATGCCCCAGTCGATGCGACCACCCGGCGCTCCGGGCTCGGTGTAGAGCGGATCTCCTTCGAAGTCGAAGAAGATGTCGCCGCGATCCGGGCGAGGGAGCGCTCCGATGGCGGTCGGCGCCACGACCTCGAAGGTCGGGACGGCCGGGCCGCTCGCCGTCGGCGCGCCCAGCCCCGCGGGGCTCTCGAGCTGCAGCCGCGCCTGCGTGCGGAGGTTCGCGAAGACATCGGGGTTCATCGCCGCAGGGGGCGAATCCGCCGCGGCCAGAGCGTCGATCGACGCGATGCCCGCCGCCCGCAGCCGATCGCGCTGCACGGGCCGGATGCCGGCCACGAGGAGGAGATCGCGGGAGGCCACGACCTCGGCGTCGCAGGTCGCGCAGCGCCCGCACGCCAGGACCGACAGGTCGCCCCGCGCGTCGCCCCACGGGATCGCCGGGCCCTCGGCGCCGAGATCGAGGCGTCGATCCGCCACGAGCGCGCGCAGGCGGGAACGCCGGAGGCGGAAGACCGGCAGGAGGTCGTCGACCTGGTGCACGCTGACCGAGCCGTCGCCGAGGAGGAGCTCCACCCGATCGGAGCGGGGCACCCCGAGCCGGTCGAGCTGATCGGCGTATGCCGCGAGCTGCATGAGGGCGGTGACGCGTGCGTGGCGGGCCAGCTTCGTGTCTTGCACGACCCACGCGCCGAGCTCGCCGTCGGCGGCGGACGGATCCCGCACGAGGAAGTCGGCGAAGCCGACGAACTCTTCGGTCGCGAACGTCGCCTGGTACACGACGGCCGCGTCGGACGCCAGGGCCGCATTCGTGGCCTCGACGGCGGCGGCGAGGGCCGCGGCATCCGTCGACGACGTCTCGGGGAGCTCGACGACCCGGCCCGGATACTGCGCACGGTACTCCGCCAGCACGCGGCCCTCGTGCACGAAGCCGAGCGTGCCGGCGCGGGCCTTGGTCTCGTCGACGGGTTCGACCACGGCGGGCACCCGCCCGAGCCGGGCGTCGATGCGGCGCAGCCACGCGAACTCGCATTCGGCCGCCGCCTTGAGATCGCTCGCACTCCAGACGACCCGGCCTTCGCCCTCGATGTAACGCATGCTCCCCTTTTCCGCTCCCGACGTTACCCGCCGCTCCCGACACCGCGCCGCGCGTTCGGGGAGGGTCGGTGCCAGACTGGGGGCATGACGACGAGCCTGGACTTCGAGAGCGCGTACCGCCACGGATTCGCGCGGGTCGCCGCCTGCACGATCCCCGTCGCGATCGCCGATCCCGCCTCCAATGCCGACGCCGTCCTGGCCGCGGCCCGCGAGTGCCACGACGACGGCGTGGCCGTCGCGGTCTTCCCCGAGCTGTGCCTGACCGGATACGCCATCGACGACCTCGTGCTCCAGGATGCCGTGCTCGACGCCGTGGAGCAGGCGGTCCTCCGGCTGGTCGAGGCATCCGAGGACCTCCTCCCCGTGCTCGTGGTGGGCGCGCCGCTGCGCCATCGCAATCGCCTGTACAACTGCGCCGTCGTGATCCACCGGGGCGAACTGCTCGGCGTCGCTCCGAAGTCGTACCTGCCGACGTACCGCGAGTTCTACGAGCGACGCTGGTACGCGCCGGGCGACGACCAGGCGGGACAGGACATCCGCGTCGCGCACCTCGAGGCCCCGTTCGGTCCCGATCTGCTGTTCGAGGCCCTCGACGTCCCCGGCCTCGTGATCCACGCCGAGGTCTGCGAAGACGTGTGGGTGCCGATCCCCCCGTCGTCGACGGCCGCCCTCGCCGGCGCGTCGGTGCTCGTGAACCTCAGTGGCAGCCCGATCACGATCGCCCGCGCCGAGGACCGGAAGATCCTCTGCCAGTCGCAGTCGCTGCGCTGCCTCGCGGCGTACGCATATGCCGCCGCCGGAATGGGCGAGTCGACGAACGACGTGTCGTGGGACGGTCAGACGATGATCTACGAAGGAGGGACCCTCCTCGCCGAGACCGAGCGGTTCCCCGACGGCCCTCGTCGCAGCGTCGCCGACGTCGACCTCGATCGCCTGCGCCAGGACCGCCTGCGCCAGGGCACCTTCGACGACAACCGCCGCACGCACAACGACTGGTTCCGCACCGTGCACTTCCAGCTCGCCCCGCCCTCGGGCGACATCGGGCTGCGACGCGCCCTCGACCGCTTCCCCTTCGTGCCCGACGATCCCGCGCGTCTCGCGCAGGACTGCTACGAGGCCTTCAACATCCAGGTGTCCGGTCTCGCGCAGCGCATGGCGGCCATCGGGCGTCCGAAGCCCGTCATCGGGCTCAGCGGCGGACTCGACTCGACGCACGCGCTCCTCGTGGTCGCCCGGGCCATGGACAGGCTCAGGATGCCGCGCCGCGACATCCTGGCGTACACGATGCCGGGCTTCGCGACGAGCGAGCACACGAAGTCGAACGCGATCGCCCTGGCGGAGGCCATCGGCGCGAGCATCGAGACCATCGACATCCGCCCGGCGGCGAGCGAGATGCTCGAGCGGATCGGGCATCCCTTCGCCGACGGCGAGCCCGTGCACGACGTGACGTTCGAGAACGTTCAGGCGGGACTGCGCACCGACTACCTGTTCCGCCTGGCCAACCAGAACAACGGCTTCGTCGTCGGCACGTCCGATCTGTCGGAACTCGCCCTGGGCTGGGCGACCTACGGCGTGGGCGACCAGATGAGCCACTACGCCGTCAACACCGGCGTGCCCAAGACCCTCATCCAGCACGTGATCCGGTGGGTGATCGCCGATGACTCGGCGGTGTCGACCGACCTGTCGGAGGCCGCCAAGACCGTGCTGCAGTCGGTGCTCGACACCGAGATCAGCCCCGAACTCGTCCCGGCGGGGCAGGACGGGAGGATGCAGTCGACGGAGGACCGCATCGGCCCGTACGCGCTGCACGACTTCACGCTCGCCCACATCCTCCGCTTCGGCCTCCGCCCGTCGAAGATCGCTTTCCTCGCGGAGCGCGCCTGGCGGGACGCGGATGCCGGGACCTGGCCGCCCGGGTTCCCGGAGGGTGACCGCTACGCGTACGACCTTCCGACGATCGCGAAGTGGCTGCGGGTGTTCCTGCAGCGCTACTTCGCCTTCGCTCAGTTCAAGCGCTCGGCCATCCCGAACGGTCCGAAGGTGTCGGCGGCGGGCTCGCTCTCCCCGCGCGGTGACTGGCGCGCCCCGTCCGACGGCAATGCGCGGGCGTGGCTGGCCGAGCTCGACGCGGCCCTGCCCGACGGCGCCCGCGCGGACTGACGCCGCACGCGCCGACTACTCGGGCAGGTGGTACGCCATCGTGACGACCCAGCCGTCGCGCGAGAGGTCGAGGATCTTGTAGAAGACCGGCCGGTCGGGGATCCACCCCTTGGCGAGGTTCGTGTCGAGCCGGACGTAGTCGGGCTTGACCCGCTGACCGCGCCCGTCGGCCTCCCGCACCGCCTGCACGCGGGTCCAGTGCGAAGTGAGCGTCAAGAGGTTGTCCTCTTCGAACAGGTGCGAGCCGCGCTTCATGTCGCCGAGCGTGACGTCGTCGGGGTGCATGTCGCGCAGGTCGAGACCGAACTGCGTGCCCGGAGTCGCGACGGCGCAGACGGTGGCCGCGCGGAAGCTGGCGGTGCGGATGAGGAGAGGCACCGGATCCTCGCCGATGCGGGCGAACAGCTGGGTGTGGAAGCCGAACTGCGCCGGCGCCTCCCGCTCGATGACGATCGACTTCTCCTCGACCCCCAGCTGGCTCGAGATGAGCTGCTTGGCGAGGACTCGCTTGCGATCGTGCTCGCTCATCTTGGGATCCCAGCCGAGGCGGGCGCCGATTCCTTGGGGGGTGTCGAGCAGAACGGACTCCATGCCTTCATCATGACGGATCGGAGCGGCCGGAGGAACGGTCCGACGCCGTATCAATGCCGACGCAGCACGATGCCCCGAGGACGCATCCTCGGGGCATCGCGTGCTGTGTCGGTCGTACGTGCGGATCAGTTCGAGCCGGCGGAGACCGCGCTCACCGGGGAGGCCGGCGACGCCGGCGACGCCGGGCTGTCGTAGACGGGTGCCGGGGCGGGCGCGGGCGGCGCAGGAGCCGGGGCCGCGGGGGCGGGCGGAGCCACGACGCTCGGGGCCGAGACGGCCGATGCGGCCGACACGGGATCCGGGGCGGACGCGACGCTCGCCACGGCCGAGGTGCTCGGGCTCGTCACGACCGACACCGAGGTGTCGGTGACGCGCAGCTGCAGGCCGCTGCGATCGAGCACGCCGCCTCGATCGTCGATCGAGCCGCCCGGGAGCACCGTGCCGTCCGCCGAACGGAGGTCCATCGTGCTCGCGACGGCGGCGGCGCCGCCACCCAGCACGACGAGCCCGACGGCGCCGATGGTTCCGTACGTCATCCACTTCTTGCTGACCATGATGTGTTCTCCTCTTGGTTTCGTCCGGTCGTCCCTGGGGACACCCACCATGCTGGCGAGCCGCGCTAAGGCGATCCGAAGTCGGGCGTGAGAAGGGTCTTAGGCAGCGAACGGGGGTGGCCGACCGGCGCCGCGAACCAGGCGGCGAGCGCCAGCAGGCCCTCACGACGCGCCGGATCGACCCGGTCGTCGGCTGCGACGGCGTGGCCGAGGAGCTGGATCGCCGTGCGGGTGCGCACATGCACGTCTCCCGCCCAGCGCGCTGTCGCCCGCTCCGCGATCCTCCGCAGGCGAGCGCCGCCCGACATGCCCGACGACAGCAGCGCCGACGCGAGGACGTGGGACAGGAAGGCTGCCGGGTCTTCGGCGGGATCGCCGAGCCCCGCCGTGTCGACGTCGATGAGGCCGACGATCTCGGCGGAGGAGGCATCCGGTACGAACAGCTGTCCGAGGTGCAGATCGCCGTGGATGCCGACGCGCGGCCGGGGTGCCTCGGCGCGGACCGCGTCGTGCAGCACCGCCGCGATGTCCGTCGCGATCGGCGAGTCGAGCCGCGCGGAGTACCAGTCGATGCGACCGACGATGCCGGTGCGGGCATCGTCGTCGAACGGCACGGCGGCCAGACGCGCCCGCAGGAGGTCGACGGCGTCGAGCACCACGTCTGCGGGTGCCTCGGTCTCGATCGCCGGCGTCCCGCCGGCATCGTCCAGGATGAGGAGACCCTCGGGTGACCAGGCACGCACGAGCGGAACGGGCAGCCCCGCCCTGCGCAGGAGGGCGTGCCGCTCGACGATCTGCGCCGCACGTCGGGGGCGCACCACCTTGATCCAGGAGGCGCCCGCGGTCGTCGGAGCGCGGAGCACCGCCCGTCGGCCCGGCCGGTACCCGACGATCCGCGGAGCCCCCGCGGCCTCCACGCCCGCGCGTGCGAGCAGCCCCGTCGCCGCGTGTCCGAATGCGGCGGGGGCGAGAGCCGGGAGGTGCGGGTCGGCGGGATGCAGCCAGATCCGCGCCGCGACTCCCCCCGCGTCATCGGGAAGGACGGCGCCCGTCTCCGCGCGCACCGACTGCCCGGACGTGTCGACGAAGACCGTCACGGGCTCCGCGTCGCCGTCGGCGACCGTGAACCCTGTCACCGACCCTCCCCCGAGGGGCTCCCGGGAGATCCGCTCGATCCGGGCGGTCGGCGCGATCGTGCCGCCGAGCGCCTCCCGGAGGAGCGCTTCGTCGGCGGAGCGGGAAGTCGTCTCGAGCATCCTTCCGATTCCAGCACGTGCGCACCGCTCGGGGTGTGAGACATCTCTTAGGGTTCGGATCGCGGTGCTCACCGCTGGTCATACTGGTGAGCATGGGGGATGCCGGATCACGCGCGGGTCGGCCTGCGATGCGGCGGCGCAGGATGCCGGCGATCTCCGTGCGCATGCGGCTCATCGCCGTCATCACCCTGGTCGCGGCCGTGGGACTCGCCGTCGTCGGCGTCGCGGTCTACTCGGTCGAGCGGCAGCGCATCCTCGCGCAGGTCGATGAGAGGCTCGCGGCGCACCTCGAGTCGGCGCGGTTCCTCGTCGCGCAGGGGCCGGGCGGCGACGCCGACTGGGCATCGTCGGCCGATGCGCTGCACGACGTCGTGCAGCGCATGAGCCCCGACGACAACACGGGCGCGATGGGCATCGTCGACGGCGCGATCGCGCTCGTGCCCGGCGTCGCGCTCGACGTCGACCTCGCCGGAGCGACCGGACTCGTCACGCGCGTCGTGGCGGAGACCAGCGACGGCGATCCGGTCGTCGGCACGTTCACCGACGACGGCGTCGCCTGGCGCTATCTGGCCACGCCCGTGGCCGCGGGGCCGGCGGGAAGCTCGGCTGGCGTCTTCGTGATGGTCTACGACCTCGAGGGCGAACTGGCCGAGATCGGCGTCGCCGGGCAGGTCTACCTCGTCTCCACGGTCATCGCCGTGCTGATCGTCGCCGCGGTGGCCTGGTTCGCCGCCGGTCGCCTGCTGCGACCGCTGCGCGACATGCGCCGTACGGCCGAGCACGTCTCCGCCCGCTCGCTGTCGGAGCGCATCCCGGTGCACGGCCGCGATGACGTGTCGGACCTCGCCCGCACGATGAACGACATGCTCGACCGGCTCGACGACGCCCTGGAGTCGCAGCGGAGCCTCGTGAGCGACGTCGGACACGAGCTGAAGACCCCGATCACGATCGTGCGCGGCTACCTCGAGGTCATGGATCCCGACGACCCCGCCGACGTGCGCGAGACCGCCGTCCTCGCGGTGGACGAACTCGAGCGCATGGGGGTGCTCGTGCAGGATCTCGCTCAGGCCGCGATGCTGCTCGGGCCCACTCCGATCACCCCGCACCCCACCGATGCCGCCGACCTCGTGCGGCAGATCGTGCGCAAGGCCGAGGGCATCGACGGGGCGGAGGTGACGTCGGGCCGTGTCGCGGATGTCGTCGCCCTCGTCGATCCCGCGCGGATCACGCAGGCCCTGCTGCAGCTGGCGCAGAACGCCGTGACGCACGGCGGAGGACGCATGACGATCGGCAGCCGCGTGGCAGGCGATGGGCTCGAGATCTGGGTGCGCGACCACGGACCCGGTGTCCCCGACGAGGCGAAGTCGCACGTGTTCGACCGGTTCCGCCGCGGCACCGACGACCGCGAGCCCGAGGCCGCCGGCAGCGGTCTCGGCCTCCACATCGTCGACGTCATCGCCCGCGCCCACGGGGGTGCGATCCGCGTCGTGGACGCCGAGGGCGGCGGAGCGGTCTTCGTGATCACCGTGCCGCTCGTGGCGACCGCCCGACCGGGCTCGGCGGGCTCACGGCAGGTCGCGCCTCCGGGCCCCCCGCCTCCGCTTCCGCCCGCACCGCCGGCGGACGACCTGGCAGATTCGACCGTCGCAAGGAGCTGACGCGTGGCATCCATCCTGATCGCCGACGACGAGGCCCGCATCTCGGGCTTCATCGACAAGGGCCTGCGCTCCGCGGGCTATGCGACCCGCGTCGCGCGGACGGGCACCGAGGCGCTCGACCTCGCCCTGAGCGACGAGTTCGACCTCATGGTGCTCGATGTCAACATGCCCGGCCTCGACGGGTTCGACGTCCTCGAGCAGCTGCGGGGATCGGGGTCGCGGCTGCCCGTGATCATGCTCACGGCGCGCATCGAGCTGCACGACACCGTCGCCGGCCTCGAGGGCGGCGCCGACGACTACCTCGGAAAGCCCTTCCGCTTCGACGAGCTGCTCGCCCGCATCCGCCTGCGGATGCGCAAGGACGACGCCGGCTCGCAGACCACCCTGACCCACCGCGACGTCTCGCTCGACATCCGCACCCGTCGCGCCACCGTCGGCGGCCACACCGTGGAGCTGTCCGCGAGGGAGTTCGCCCTCGCGGAGGAGCTCGTGCGTCACGCCGGACAGGTGCTCAGCAGGGAGCAGCTGCTGAGCCGCGTCTGGGGGTACGACTTCGACCCCGGCTCCAACGTCGCCGACGTCTACATCGGATACCTCCGGCACAAGCTCGGCGCCGATCGGATCGAGACGGTGCGCGGCGCGGGGTATCGACTGCTCTGACCCCGAGATGCCGGTCGGCGGTGACAGACTGAGGGCATGGCCAGACGCGCCACGATCGTGGGCAGCGGACCCAACGGGCTCGCCGCCGCCGTCGCGCTCGCACGCGCCGGACTCCACGTGCGGGTGCTCGAGGCGTCGGAGACCGTCGGCGGCGGCATCCGCACCGCGGAGCTCACCCTGCCGGGCTTCCACCACGACGTGGGCTCGGCGGCGCATCCCGCCGCGCTGACCTCGGCCTTCTTCCGCTCCTTCGGGCTGCGCGAGCGTATCGCCTGGAACGTTCCGGATGCCGCCTACGCGCATCCTCTCGACGGAGGGCGCGCCGCCATCGCCTGGCGCGATCTCGATCGGACAGCGGAGGAGCTCGGAAGGGATGCCCGCGCCTGGCGCGCCCTGATCCGTCCGCTGGCCCGTCACCTCGACGGCGTCCTCGACCTGACCGGCAACCAGCTGCTGCGGATGCCGCGGCATCCGCTCACCGCCGCACGATTCGTCGCCCGCGTGCTCCAGACGGGGCTCGGCCTGCCGACGCTGGCGACCGAGGAGGCCCAGGCCCTGCTCGCCGGCGTCTACGCCCACGCGAACACGGCGCTGCCGTCGATTCCCGCGGCGGGTTCGGGCCTGTTCCTGGCCGCGCACGCCCACGTCGGCGACGGCTGGGCGTATCCGCGCGGTGGAGCGCAGGCCATCGCCGACGTCCTGGCGGACGATCTGCGCGCGCACGGCGGCGAGATCGAGACGGGCGTCCGGGTCGACTCGCTCAGGGCGCTCGACTGGGGCGATCCGGAGGGCGGCGACCTCCTGCTGCTCGACGCGTCGCCCCGGCTCCTGCTCACCCACCCCGATCTGCCCGCCCGGTACGCCCGCGCGATCGGCCGCTACCGCTACGGGGCGGCGGCCGCGAAGGTGGACTTCGCGCTCGACGGACCGGTCCCCTGGACGAATCCGGATGTCGCACGCACGCCGACCGTGCACATCGGCGGCGCGCGTGCCGAGGTCGAGGCGAGCGAGAACGCCGTCGCCGCCGGACGCGTCAGTGACCGGCCCTACGTGCTGGCGGTGCAGCCGTCGGTGCTCGACGACTCCCGCGCGCCGGCGGGCGGAGCGGTGCTGTGGGCGTACATCCACGTGCCCGCCGGGTCGACGTTCGACCCGACCGAGACCGTGACACGCCAGGTCGAGAGATTCGCCCCGGGCTTCCGCGACCGCATCCTCGCGTCGCGGGCGATGACGGCCGCCCAACGCCCGGCCTTCAATCCGGCCGACGTCGGCGGAGACATCCTGGGAGGAGCCTTCACCCTCGCCCAGACGGTGCGTCGACCGGTCGTGTCGCGTGCGCCCTGGCGCACGCCGGTGCGCGGCGTGTACCTCGCCTCGGCGTCCACTCCCCCGGGTCCGGGCGTCACCGGGATGCCCGGCTGGTTCGCGGCGCGCCAGGCGCTGCTCGACCACACCGGCATCCCCATCGAGCTCGACGACCTCTTCGGGTGACCCGGCCCGTCACGAGCCGTTGCGGCGCCGCTCCTTGAGGTCGAGCACCGACACGATGAACGCCAGCGCCAGGAACAGCGCGACCGAGATCATGCCGATCGCGTAGGCGTCGTGGTAGACGACGAGCATGTCGGCGGTCGCGTCGTCCTCCCGGTAGATCGTGGCGTAGAACAGCGAGAGACCGACAGCGGTGCCGATGGCCGTGCCGATCCGCTGGCCGAGCTGTCCGACGGAGCCCGCGACGCCGCCCTGCTTCACGGGGATGTCGGCGAGCGTCAGCGTCTGGTTCGGCGCGATCACGAGACCGCCGCCGAAGCCGCCGACGATCATCACTCCGGCCATCACGTACGGCGTCCACTCGGGGGCGGTGAACAGTGCGGCCAGCACGAGGCCGCCGATCGAGGCGAGCATCCCGACCAGACCCCACACGACGACCGGGCGCCCGAAGCGCCCCACCAGGTTGCCGCCGATCCACGAGGAGACGGCGCTGGCGAGGGCGAAGCCGATCGAGACCATGCCCGCGAAGACCGGCTCGAGCCCGAGGCCGATCTGCAGGAACAGCGTCGTGAGCAGGAACATGGCCGGCGCCGCCGTGAAGTACGCCGTCTGGAGGAGCGTCCCGTTGCGATACGACGCGATCGCGAACAGCGGCAGCGGGATGAGCGGGCTCTTTCCCCGCGCGGCGTAGCGGCGCTCCCAGGCCAGGAATGCGGAGACGAAGAGCACGAACGCCACCAGCAGCCACCAGCGGGCGGGATTGTCGGTCGGGGCGCCGGTCGTGAACAGGAACGGCCACATGAGCGCGACCACGGATGCTCCGAACAGGAGGAGTCCGATGGGGTCGAGCTCGACCGCGCGCGACGAGCGAGTGCGGGTGGCCGGGAGCATCCACAGCACGAGCGCGATCGCGATGAGGCACAGCGGCACGTTGATCCAGAAGATGAGGCGCCAGCCGTCGGTGGGTCCGCCGAGTGCGATGAGCAGGCCGCCGAGGGTCGGCCCGAAGGCGGTGGCGATGCCGATCGTGGCTCCGAAGAGACCGAACGCCCGCCCGCGCTCCTTGCCCTGGAAGAGCTCCTGGGCCATGCCCAGCACCTGCGGCATCTGGATGCCGGCCGCGACTCCCTGCAGGAGCCGGGCGACGAGCAGCACCTCCGCGGTGGGGGCGAGCGCGCACAGGATGCTGGTCGCCGTGTACAGCGACAGGCCGATGACGAACAGCATGCGCCGGGACCGCTGATCGCCCAAGCGTCCGAACGGCACGAGGGCGAGCCCGAAGGTGAGCACGAAGCCCGAGACGATGAGCTGGAGCTCGGTCGAGCCTGCGTCGAGAACCGTGCCGATCGAAGGCAGGGCGACGTTGACCTTCGTCAGATCGAGGATCGTGATCGCCGCCACGGCGACGCACACCCAGAAGGCCCGCCACCGCTTCGCCGCTGTCAGAGGAATCGCGGCGGTGGCGGGAGGAGCACTCATCAGTTCAGGCTACCGACAGCGCGTCGCATCGAGGCCGGAACGGGCCTCGAGGCGGGATGATGGATGACGTGAAGCTCCTCGTCGCCGCCCTCGAAGCCGAACTCGTCGCCTTCCCCGCAGATCTCCCTGGGTTCGATCGCCTCGTCACCGGGCCGGGCAAGCTCCAGGGTGCCGTCGCGCTCACTCGGGCGCTCGAGGCGCGGACGTACGACGAGATCCTCGTGGTCGGAACGGCGGGCGGCATCGACCCCGCCCTCGAGGCGAGCGTCTACGAGGTGGGCGCGGCGATCCAGCACGACGTCACCGACATCGACGGCATCGTCGGCCAGCACGTCTCGCTTCCCACGGTCGTGCCGCTCGGACGGGACGGCGTCACGATCGCCACCGGCGACCACTTCGTCGACGACCCGGATGCGGCGCTGGCGATCCGCGCGCTCGGAGGGAGCCTCGTCGACATGGAGACGTACGCGTACGCGTGGGTCGCCGCGCAGTTCGGCGTGCCGATCCGGGTGCTCAAGGCCGTGTCGGATCGCGCGCAGGACGACGCGATCACCGACTGGCGCGAGACCGTGGCGATCTGCAGCGCACAGCTGTGGGACGTCGTGCGGGTCGAGTACGACCTCTGATCAGTCGGAGTGAGAGCTGCCGCGGGCGAACAGCATCCGCAGCACGAAGAACACGATCACCGCGACGACCGCGACGAAGCCGATCCGCACGATGAGCCAGACCACGCTGAAGAGCAGGTCGACGAGGAACCAGGCGATCAGGACCGCCACGACGACTCCGACGACGGTCCACAGGGTGCTCTTGCTCACCCGTCCAGCCTAAGCGCCGGTGGCGTTCTCCCGCGGCGGGTAGGGTGAAGGGCCGCCTCGGGATGCCTCGTCCCGCGCACTCGCGGCATCCACCGCCATCGATCCCTGGGGGGACGCATGACCACGAACGACCCCGGGCGCCAGCCCGAGCCGCAGCCCGGCGCCGACCAGTCGACCGTGTCGTTCACGCCCGGCGCCGACCAGCCGACCGCCGCCTACCCGCCCGCGTACGGCGCGCCGCAGCAGCCGGCGTACGACGCTCCGCCGCAGCCCGCGGGCCCCGACACGCGACCCAAGAAGCTCGGTCTGATCGCGCTCGTCACGTCGATCGCCGGTCTCGTCCTCGTGCTCGTCGGCTTCCTTCCGGTCCTGTGGGTGGGCCTCGTGTTCGCGATCCTCGGCGGACTGGTGCTGCTGGTCGGTCTCGTCCTGGGCATCATGACCCTCGTCAAGCGCACGCAGGGGGGCAAGGGCCTCGGCATCGGCGCGGTCGTCGTCTCGGTCGTCGGAGGCGCCGTCTGGGTGGGAGCGCTCGCGTTCTCGCTCGTCCTGATCGGCCTGTCCGCCGCCGGGAGCTCCAACGGCTCCGAGCCCATCGAGGTGCCGTCGCCGCAGGTCTCCGTCGAGGGCGAAGACGGCACGACCGACGACGGCGCCGCGGAAGAGGGCACCGCGACCGCCGACGAGGCCGCCTTCGTGGCCGCCGTGCGACCGCAGCTCACGGCGCTGTTCCAGGAGATCCAGCCCGGAATGACCGAGGAGCTGCTCGAGAGCGTCTACTCCGACGAGATCCTCGTCGCGACCGGCCAGGGATTCCTGATGGGCGGCGACGCGGCACGTCAGGCCTTCGTGCAGGCCGCGGCCGGATCGGGTGACGCGATGACCGAGGAGCAGGCCACCCGCTTCGTCGACATCATCGTCGCCGCCGCCGAGGAGCACCTCGGCGGCTGATCGACCGCACGAAACGGGGCGGCACTCCTTCGGGGTGCCGCCCCGTTTCATCCCCAGCTCATGGCGGCGTCACTGCGCCCACTGCGATGCGTTCCACGTGATCTCCGCGAGCACCGACTGACCGGTGGTGGACGGGTGGAAGTAGTCCCGGGTCGAGATGTGCGCCTTCGTGAAGGCGTAGTTCGCGACAGCGAAGCCGTCGAAGCGGCACGTCGCGACAGCTGCGCACGCCTGCTGCAGAGCGACGTTGTACTCGTTGACCCTCGCCTGCACCGCAGCACGCCGCTGTACGTCCACGGCCTTCGTACTCGACGGGTTGGCGAGCATGGACTGGCACAGTCCCAGCACGCTCCAGGTCAGTCGGGCGCTCAGACTCGACTTGTTGATGTCGTACATCCGCTGCAGATTCGGGATGCTGGCCACGAAGATCTGCGTCCCCTGCGCCCCGAGCGCGGTGATGGCCGCCGAGACGTTGGCGCTGTAGACCGCCGTGGGGGTCATCGCGCCGACGGTCTTCGTGCAGGCGTCGTTGGCTCCGATCTCGATGGTCACGTACTGCGCACCGCGCACGATCGCGGCGTGAGCCTGGGCGGGGAGGGCCGCGGATGTCACCGACGGCACCGCGAGGTTCGCCGTCGTCAGAGCGGGGTTCAGCACTTTCAGGCGCTGCGCGTGGGAGTTGACGGCGGTTCCGGTCGACCAGCTGTTGGACGGACAGAGCAGCAGTGAGCTGCAGCTCATCGACGCCTGGGTGATCGAGTCGCCGAGGGCGGCGACCAGTGTCGGCGGCGGGGGAGCAGCGGATGCCGCCCCCGCGCCGAACACCGCTCCGGAGGTGAGGACCGCCGCGGCGACGATCGAGGCGAGGATGCGGCGTGCACGAGTGGACCAAGACATCGAGGACTCCGGTTCACGACGGTGTGGGAGGAGTGGAACGCTGCTTCTCAGCGGAGCGACGGGGGCGCGGCAGAGGCCGTGGCGGGCGCGATCGCGCGTGCCAGGTGCGATCGATCCGGCGGTTCGGGCGGGGTGGGAGGCCGTTCGGCCGACCCGTGATCTGCCGATGAGGCCCGATCACGGCGAAAGGGTATACCCGTGCGGCGCGGTGCACAACAGCCCGACCGGACGCCCTGATCGCCGGGCTAGACCGGGATCGCGACGTCCTGGCGGATGATGCTCGGGCCCTGCGGGGTCGCCTCGACGACGAGTCGTGCCGGGAGCTGCTCCTTCATTGCCTCGACGTGGCTGATGAGGCCGACGGTGCGGCCGCCGTGGCGGAGCTCGTCGAGTGTGCGCATCGCGAGCTCGAGGGTCTCGGAGTCGAGCGAGCCGAAGCCCTCGTCGATGAACAGGGTGTCGAGCCGGACGCCGCCGCTGCGGGCGGTGACCACCTGGGCGAGGCCCAGAGCGAGGGCGAGCGAGGCCAGGAACGTCTCGCCGCCGGACAGCGACTGCGGCGGGCGGGCTTGGCCGGTGTACGCGTCGAGCACGGTGAGCCCGAGGCCCGACGCGACACGGCGCGCCCCGACCGCGTCGGTGTGCTGCAGCCGGTACCGGCCCAGTGACATCGCGTCGAGGCGCAGGTTGGCAGCGGCGACGATCTCTTCGAGCTCGGCGGCGAGCACGAAGGTCTCGAGGTCCATGCGACTGTCGGTGCGGCCGGCGACGGCACCGGCGAGTCCGGCGATCACGTCGTACTCCGCGGCCCGGATGCCCGCCGACGCGTGCGCGGCCGTCGCCCGTGCCGCGGCATCCGCGAGCTGCGTCGCGATCTCGGCGTCGCGAGCGGCGGTGGCCACGGCGGAGTTCCAGGCGTCGCGGGCCGAGGACGCCGCGGCGGATGCCTCGGAGAGGTCGACGAGCTCTTCGGGCGCCCCCGCGAGCTGGGTCTCGAGGGCGAGGAGACGCTCGCGCTCGGTGGCGAGGGCGATCTCGTGTCGGCGGACCTCCTCGGCCAGCGCGGCCTGCGCGTCGCTGTCGAGCAGTGCCGCGGTCGCCTCCGCGGCGTCGGCGAAGACCGACGCGACCAGGCGCTCGTCGCGGTCGGCGTCGGCCGCGCGTGCAGCGGATACGAGGCGGGTGAGCTCTTCGGCGGCGTCGGCGAGCGCACGGGCCCGCTCGCGCCGGCGGGTCGCCACCCTGATGCGGTCGGCGACCGTGGCGTGGTCTCCGCGCGCCGCGACGACGGTGGCTCGCGCGGCCGCCTCCTCCTGAGCGGCCGTCGCGGCCGCCGTCGCGATCTCGGCGAGGCGTGCCGCGAGCGCATCGCGCTGGTCGGCGGCACGGGTCTCATCGGCCCGGAGCGCGGCGAGCTCGTCCTTCAGCGCGTGGAGGCGAGCGGATGCCTGGACCGCTGCCTCGACGAGCCGTGCGGCGTCGGCGTGCTCGGCCTCGAGCGTGGCGAGGGCGACCCCGCCCGCGCGGGCCGCGGCGTCGTGGTGGAGGCTGCGGGCGGCGCGGGACTGCTCCGACGCCCGTGCGACGACGGCGTTCGCCGCGTCGACAGCGGCCTCCGCCGCAGCGAGGTCCTCGTCGCTGACGGGCTCGGCGGACGCGGCGGACGGATGCGGGTGCTCCGTCGAGCCGCAGACCGCGCACGGCTCTCCGTCGGTCAAGGCTGCCGCGAGCTCACCCGCGTACCCGGCGAGCCGGCGCCGGAGAAGCGCCTGGACCTCGGCGGCGGCGCGATCGCGCGCGGTCACCGCGTCGAGATGCGCGGCGTCGGCCTCTTGCGCGAGGGGTGCGAGCCGTTCGGCCTCGCGGCCCGCGTCGAGCCGCGCCGCCGCCGTCCCGAGCGCCGCACGGGCGGGCTCGACGGGAGGAGCATCGACCTCTGCGGCGGCGATCTCGCCATCGAGCACGCCGAGCCGGTCGGCGCGCACCGCGCGTGCGACGTCGAGCCGATCGCGTTCCGCCGCGAGCGTCGCGACCATCTCCTCCGCACGACGGCGCACGGACTCGAGATCGGTGAGGGCGCGCTCCGCCTCGAGCGCCTGCGACCAGACGGCGAGATCCCCGCCGAGATCGTCGATGAGCGCGCGCAATGCAGCGGGGTCGGCGTCGGGCTCACCTTCGACGAGCCAGAGGCTGCGCGCAGACTCCTCCCCCTGGACCCCACGCAGAACGGCGGCCCGGGCTCGTGCGGCCGTCTCGATCGGCGCACGCAGGCTCTCCGCGGCGCGGGCCCTGTTCAGCCGAGAGCGGTGGTCGGCGATCTGCGCCGACTGCTCCTCGAGCGCCGCGAACGCCGTGCGGGAGACGATCCGCGCCTCCTGCGTCTTGCGCAGAGCGCTGCGGGCACCGAACGCGGCGAGGGCGTCGTCGTGCGCGGACTGCGCCTCGGTGCGGCGACGGACGGACTCGTCGGCACGGTACTTCGCCCGCGGGACAGCCCGCTCGATCTCGGCGAGTCGCTCGACCGTCGTCGGAGGTGCGGTCGACTCTCCGGCATCCGCCCCCGCGGCGCCGCGCAGCTGGTTGTCATCGACGAGCGACTCCGCATGGAGGAGCTGGGCCTGAAGCGTTGCAGCCTCGGCCTCGACGCCCTGCTGCGCGTCGCGGCGGCGCTGTTCGAATGCCGCCTCGTACTCCTCGTAGCGTCGGGTGCCGAACAGCGTGCGCAGCAGCGCCTGACGATCGTCGTTGCCGGCCAGGAGGAACTCGGCGAACCGGTTCTGTGCGAGGAGGATGACCTGCTGGAACTGGTCGCGGTTGAGCCCGAGGATCTCGTCGAGAAGCTCAGCCGCCTCCCGGTACTTCGTCGCGCGGCCGATCCACCCGCCGTCGATCTGCTCTTCGAGCAGCACGGTCGACTTCTGGGTGGTCATCCCGGCACCGCGCGCCTTGGGTCGCTGATACTCGGGTGAGCGGGCGATGCGCCACCGACGCCCCTGAGCCGTGAACTCGAGCCGCGCCTCCGTCGGCTCATCGGGGTCGACGTGATCGCTGCGGAGTCCGCGGTCGCCGCCGTCGTAGCGGGGGGCGGTGCCGTACAGGCTGTAGCAGACACCGTCGAGGATGCTCGATTTGCCGGCACCCGTGCGTCCCGAGATCAGGAAGAGGCCGTCGGCTTCGAAAGCGTCGAAGTCGACGGTCTGCCGGGTGCGGAACGGCCCGAACCCCTCGAGTTCGAGGCGATGCAGCTTCACGCCGGAGCCTCGGCGACGGCCTTCTTCGCGGGAGCGTCCTCCGAGCCGCGGGCCGAGATGACCTCACGGATGATCTCGCTCTCCCGCTCGGAGGCCCCCACGCCGTTGCGGACATGGGTCAGGAACGCGTCGATCAGCTCGTGATCGTCGCGGGACGCACGGACTCGGTTGGCGTACGTGAGCCCGTCGTCTTCGCGGACGATCGCCGGAGCGTGGGCGACCGCGGCGCAGAACGGGAACCGCTGCTGGAGGCGCCGCATCGGATCGCGCTGCGGAGCGGCATCGGTGTAGCGTGCGCTCACCCACGCGTCTTCGGCGTGCGTGAAGCGCGGATCGGCGAGCAGCTCGTCGAGCGGCCCTTCGAGGCGCACGAGCACCCGTGGAACGGGAAGCGCCAGCCACTCCACGCGGGCGAGACCGTCGGCGTCGAGGTCGACGAGCCACGATCCCCGCGGCTTGTCTGCCTCGCCGAAGCTGTAGTGCAGCGGGGCACCGGCGTAGCGCACACGAGCGGAGAGCTCGGCGCGCCCGTGGATGTGCCCGAGTGCGACGTAGTCCGGGCCGTCGAACGTGGAGAGGGGCACGACGTCCAATCCCCCCTGCTGGATGTCGCGCTCGACACCCGGCGTCGCCGCGACACCGGCGGCGAAGCAGTGCGAGATCGCCACCGAGCGGCCCGGTCGCTGCGCCTGATCGGCGCGGATGAGCCGCATGGCCTGCGCGATCGCCTGCGCCTGCGTGCGAACCTCGACGCCGTCCCACAGGTGACGCACGAGGGCCGGTTCGAGGTACGGGATGCCGTAGAAGTGCACGGGGCCGTGCACGTCGTCGACCGAGATGGGCTCGCCCACTGACAGCGGATCGGTCACGACGTGGATGCCGTCGCGCAGCAGCGCGGACTGGAAGCCGAGCCGGGCCGCGGAGTCGTGGTTGCCGCTCGTGACGATGACGCGGGAACCCGCGTCGGACAGACCGCGCAGCGCGTCGGAGAGGAGCGTGTAGCTGGCCGCGGCCGGCACGGCGGAGTCGAAGACGTCGCCCGCGACGATCACCACGTCGACCTCGTGCTCGCGCACCTGAGCCGTCATCGCCTCGAGGACGCCGCGCAGCGCCTCGAGGGTCGAGTGCCCGTGGAACGACCGGCCGATGTGCCAGTCGGACGTGTGCAGGATGCGCATGTCCTTCACGGTAGGCGAGGCCGCGGACATCGCCCGAGAGGCCCGCGGGCCGGCGCCCACACCGGCCGCTACTGTCGAGGAGTGACCGACAGCCGACGATCGCGCGCGCCTCGTGACCGCCCCCGCGGCCGGGTCTCCACGTTCGCGCACGACGGCGCGCAGATCGTGGTCGAGGAGCACGGCGTCGGATCGCGCATCATCGTGCTGCTGCACGGCATCGGCATGGGTCGCAGCGTGTTCGCCGACCTCATCCATGAGCTCGGCGACGACGCGCACACGATCGCGATCGACCTGCCGGGGTACGGCGAGGCGGCCGAGCCGCCGCGCACGCCGACGATCGAGCGCCTCGCCGACATCGTCGGGGCGGCGCTGCGGGATCGGCCGCGGTCGGACGTCACGGTCGTCGGGCATTCGATGGGCACGCAGGTCGCCGTCGAGCTCGCCGCACGCCATCCCCGACTCGTGGACCGCGTCGTGCTGGTGGGACCCACCGTCGATGCGGAGGCGCGCACGGCATCACGGCAGCTGCTCCGCCTCGCGCACGACCTCGCGATCGAGAGCCCCACCGTGATCGTCCGGGGAGGCCGTGAATACCTCCGGGCCGGTCCGAACCTGCGGCTCAAGATGCGCGCGATGCTCTCGCACCGTCCCGAGCAGACGTATCCGCGCGTGGCCGTGCCGGCGCTGGTGCTCCGGGGCTCGCAGGACACCGTCTCACCGCGGCGCTGGGCGCGGACGGTCGCGGATCTCCTGCCCGAGGGCCGCTTCACGGAGATCGAGGGCCACGGTCACGAGACCATGATCCGGGATGCCCGACCCGCCGCGGCGGCGATCGTGGCATTCGTCGAGGAGACCCGGGTCGCCGACGGCTGACCCCGACGCCGTCAGTCGCGGGCGGCGGCCTTCGTCGCGGCGGTGGCTGCGGCATCCCGGGCGACGGCGTCTCCGAGGAGCTGGCCTCCGCTGCGCAGCAGTGCGCGTCGCCACGGCACGACGCCCTCGATCTCGATCTGGATCGACATCGACAGCACCGTCCGGATGAGGACGATGATGCCGAGGATCAGAGCGTCTTCGATCGACGGCTTCGATGTGATCGTGCGGATCAGATCGGCGGCGACGAGCACTTCGAGTCCGAGCAGGATGGCGGCGCCGAGCGTGTTGCGCAGCACCGAGAACGCCGTCTGCCCGCCTTCACGGCGCTGCAGGGAGCGGATGCCGAGCACGAGCGCGATGACGAAGCCCACCACCATCGTGGTCGCACCGATCGCCTCGAACACCACGGCGACGTCCGTGAACACCGACTCCAGATCCACAGGCGTCAGCGTAGCGCGCGGGTCCTGCCGCGCGGGCTACTCCGCTTTCGCGTCGCCCGTCGCGATCTGCTGGGCGAGGTCGGCCGTCTCCTCGTCGGAGACGTCGAGACCGGCATCCGCGAACCGCTGACGGAGCACCTCGATGATGCGCTCCGGCGTCTCGGTGCCGACATCCGACCTCGTCTGCACCACGATGCCGGCGATCTTGTCGGTGTCGGGAGCCTGGTGCTGATCCATGATCGGCTCGTTCTGCTCGTTCGGCTGCTCAGCGCTCATCGTGCCTGCTCCTCGGTGTGCTCGTCGGTGCTGTCGTCGGTCGCGAGATCGGGATCGATCCCCTGGGTGGGCACGGTGCTCTCCACCGGCCCCTCGGGAGCGGATGCCGCGACGGCGTCGCTCTGCTCCTGCGTCTCGGCGTCGTCCACGCCGTCCCAGCCGCCGGCCGGGTTCGCGTCGATGACGCCCTCGGGAAGTTCGCGTTCGTTGTCCATGCCCCCACCCTCGTGGCTGTTGCGATGCGCGAGCGCGGGGTTGACACGCGCGGGACGACGTGCGTGCTCCGCGCGGTCAGGCCGAGCGCCGCTCGTGCAGGATCGCCGCGCGCTCGGGGTGGGCCGCGAACCAGTCGGCGACGTACCAGCACACCGGGATGACGGAGCGGTCGCCGGCGGCCTCGAGCGACGCGACGGCCCTGTCGACGACCTCGCCGGCGTAGCCGTGGCCGCGGAAGGTGGGCACCGTGTAGGCCCGGGTCATCGCGACCGTCGTGCCGTCGTCGCGGTAGTCCAGGACGCTCAAGAGGTCGGTGCCGCGTCGCAGCGTGTAGCGGGAGGCATCCGGTTCATGTGTGAAGACGAGCGAAGTCACCCTTCGAGGCTACGCCGGTGCGCCGACGATCGGGTCGCTCGGTCACGACCCGTCGGCGACCGACGCGAGCCACGCGTCGACCTCACCCTGATCGCGCAGGCGGACGACGGGCCAGCCCTCGTCGATCCTCCGCAGCATCCGCTCGCGCACGACGGGATGCTGCACCCACGCCCAGCGCATGATGTTCTCCTCCGGATCGCGTCGCAGCCACGACGAAGCGCGCTCCCGGTTGCCGTGCCACAGCACCTCGCGCCGGATGCCGCGGCGCAGGGTGCGACGGATCACCCGGCGCATCACGACCGGACGCGGATGGTCGAGCCACACGACGACGTCGGCGCCACCGGAAGTGCCGGGGTCGAGTAGTCCGTCGAGCTTCGACGTCCAGTTGCCGTCCACGACCCAGCCGTCGGGGTGTCCGGCGACGAACTCCCGCACCATCGCACGGGCCTCCTCCGGGTCGCGGTGGGTCCACTCGGCATCCCAGAACACCGCGTCGAGCTCGAGGCGGGCGATCCCGCAGCGGCGCGCGATCTGCGCCGCCAGATGCGACTTGCCCGATCCCGACACCCCGACCACACGGATCCTCATCCGAGCCGCTCCTGCGAGCACCCGTCGGTCAACCTCACGCCCCGCTCCTTCGTCTCGAACCCGCCGCGAAGCACCAGTCTGCCCGGACTGAGCAATCTGTCACATTTCGTCATGCACGACCCCTTGCATCCGTGCGATTTGACGCATGACGACGCATTCGGTCATAATCGGCCTCATGACTGACAACACGCACGCTCTGTCCGCCCGGGAGGCGAACAGGACTGCCGGCCTCATGGCCGGCCGCGTTGTCATGTGTTGTCGAATGTGCCACTAGCACGGTGACCTCCGCCGGACTCGTGCGCAGCATCGGCTCTTGATCTCCATCGAGCCGACCTCCGCACTCCGAGTCCCCCCGAGCACCGGAGCAGCGCGCCACCATCACGCGCATCCGGATGCCTCGCACCCGGCCCGCTCGGACCTCTCGTCCGCAGCTCGGAGCCGATTCGCAGCACACCCTCCCGGCCCCGGCCGACTCCCGCAAGGACTCCCACTCCCATGTCGAACTCCGCACTCCTCGAGCGCTCCGCCCCCGTCCGCCACCTCCGCGCCGTGACCTCCCCCGTTCCGACGGTCGACGAGGCGCCCCCCGCACCGCGGGCCGAAGAGCCCGTCCGCCACCTCCCCGCCGGCACGTCTCCGCGCGGCTTCGCGCTGTACGTCGGTCTCGACGAGGCGAAGGCTGCGGCATCCGGCGTCAGCCTCGGCGTTCTCGTCGAGGCCCTCCGCCGCACGATCGCCGACCTCGCCCCGAACGCCGAGACGTACGCGACCGTCGCGCTCGCCCCCGTCGGCTCGGGCGGACGCGACGTCGACGTCGTGCGCCTCGCGCTCCACGAGCCGTCGGCCGTCGCCCGCACGAAGCAGGACGAGGTCGCCGAGGAGGACAGCGCCGCCGGGGGCGTGGTCGTCGACATCTCGCGCAAGCGCGTGCTCATCGACGGCGAGTCCGCCGCGTTCACGTTCAAGGAGTTCGAGCTCCTGCAGTACCTCGTGCTCCGCGAGGGCCGCACGATCGAGCGCACCGAGCTCGTCGGCTCGCTGTGGAGCCAGGGCGACGCGGATGCCCCGGGCGAGCGCACGATCGACGTGCACGTGCGGCGCCTGCGCGCCAAGCTCGGCCGCTACGAGGACATCGTGCGCACCGTGCGCGGCGTCGGCTACCGCTTCGACCGTCACGCCGACGTGGTCATCCGCTACGGCCACGGCACTCCCTCGCCCGACCGCTTCTGACCGTCCCCTGCGGGGTGTCCGCGCCTGCAGAGTGCGACGGGCCGGCTCCGTCGGCGGGGAGTCGGATGTCGCGACCGCGACGTAGGGTGGGCGCATGACGGCCTCCCCCGCATCGCAGTCGCGGCAGGGCACGGCCGTCCACGCGCGTCCGCTCGAGACCGAGTACCGGCCGAAGCATCCGGTCGCCCTGCACCGGACGGTGCTCGCGCAGCGATGCGGGGCGCACGACCCCACCATGACGACGCACGGCGCCGTCATCTGGCGCGCGTCGCGCACGCCCGAGGGGGTCGCGACGCTCGCGATCCGCGAGACGGGCGGCGGCGTCATCAAGGGGGCGGCCTGGGGTCCGGGCGCCGCCTGGGCGCTCACGCAGCTTCCCGCGCTGTGCGGCGCCGACGACGATCTCGAATCGTTCGAGCCGGGCGAGCGCTTCGCCGAGCTCCATCGCCGCAACCAGGGCCTCCGGCTGAGCCGCACCGACCTCGTCTTCGACGCCCTCGCGAGTGCGATCTTCGAGCAGAAGGTGACGGGCCTGCAGGCATTCGGCGCGTGGCGACGCATCGTCACGCGGCACGGCGAACGCGCACCCGGCCCGACGCCGATCGCGATGTTCGCTCCGCCGTCGATCGAGGGATGGCGCAGCATCCCGTCGTGGTCGTGGCATCGCGCGGGGCTCGAGCCGCCGCAGTCGCGCACGATCGTCGACGCCGCCCGCCGCGGCGATGCGATCGTGCGGGCGGCCGAGGCCGCGGCGACGGGCGACGAGCGCGAGCGCGTCTTCACGAGCCTGCGCGGCGTCGGCGCGTGGACGAGCGCGGAGACGCGCATCCGCGCGTTCGGCGACCCCGACGCCGTGAGCGTCGGCGACTACCACCTCGCCCATCAGGTCGGCTATGCCCTCACGGGCACCCGCACCGACGACGCAGGGATGCTCGAACTCCTGGCCCCCTGGGCCGGGCACCGCCAGCGCATCATCCGTCTGATCTACGCGAGCGGCATCCAGGAGCCCCGGCGCGGCGCCCGCCTGCACCCCGAAGACCACCGCGAGCGCTGATCGCGACGATCAGCGCTCGCGCGGCTCCTCAAGCCGGCTCCTAGCGCTCGGCGCGGGCCAGGTTCGCCTCGAGCTCGTCGGCGTTCTGGCGGACGACGTAGGCCGGGCGGTCTCGCTCGACGCGCCAGCTCTCATCGAGCGGGCCCGCGTTGACCGTGTCGAATCCGAACTGGTTGTACAGCGCTGTGATGAACTCGACTGCTTCGGCATCGTCGCTCGAGGTCGCGAGCGCGCGGCGGTCCACCGTGCCCGCGGGGGTTCCGTCGGTCAGGATGTCGCCCGACATGATGTGATTGAACCCCTTCACGACGCGCGACTCGGGGAGGTGGCGCTGCAGCATCCGTGACGTCGTCACCTGTCCGGCCTCGAGCTCGGCGATCCGGCCGTCGCGCTCCCAGTAGTAGTTGTTCGTGTCGACCACGATCTTGCCCGCGAGCGGTGCGACGGGCACGGCATCCAGGGCCTTCAGCGGCACCGTCACGATCGCCCAGTCGCCCGCCGCAGCGGCCTCGTCGGCCGTCGCCGCCCGCGCGCGCGGGCCGAGCTCCGCGACGAGATCCGCCAGCGTCTCCGGTCCTCGCGAGTTGGAGATCACGACGTCGTAGCCGCGGTCGACGAGCCCCTTCGCGAGGGTGCTGCCGATGTGTCCTGCTCCGATGATTCCCACTGTTGTCATACGAGGTGGAACGACGGATGCCTCCGCGCATTCCCTTCGCCCGAGGCGCGCCTGCACATCCGACGTGCACGGACGCGCAGGCGACGGCCGACACGCGGCATCCGGGCGACCGAAGCCCGCGTGTCGGTGGGCACCTCCACTGCCGTGCACTCCGCAGGCCCGTCGCCCGGGTCCTCTAGGCTGACGGCATGACGACGTCACGCACCGGCTGGCCCAAGGGACGCATCGGATGGATCGCGGGCACGGTCGTGCTGCTCGGCCTCGGCGTGCTCGTCGGCCTGATCCTGCAGAACGTGTGGCTGGGCCTCACGATCGCCGCCATCGTCTCGATCGGCTGGGTCATCGCGTACGAGTCGTGGCGCGGCCGCACGCCGGGCCTCGACGACCCGTACGACAACGGCGCACAGCTCTGACCGCAGCCGTCACGTCACTACACTGAGCCGGTGTCGACTCGCTGGCTGCCCCTCGCCGCGATCGGGCTGTCGGTCGTGCTGTGGTCGATCGCGTACGTGTTCTCGGGCTGGGCGCTCGAGACCGGCTCTCCGGCGGTGCTCTCGGTCGCGCGCTTCGCGATCGCGCTCATCGTGCTCGTGCCGCTGGCCGCGCGCCGCCCGCACTTCCTCCGCACGCTGCGCCGGCCGCGCACGATCCTGCTCGGCCTGACCGGCGTCACGCTGTACTACTCGTTCGCGAACATCGGGCTGCTGTTCACGACGCCCGGCACCGCCGCGCTCGTCGTCTCGCTCCTGCCCGTGCTCACCGCGATCGCGGCCGTCATCATGATCCGCGAGCGGCTCGCCCGCCGCACGGTCGTCGGCCTCGCGCTCGCCACGATCGGCGTCGGACTGGTCGCGGCATCCGGCTTCCGCCTCGACCTCGGCGTCGTGCTCAACATCGTCGCGCTCGCCTCCTACGCGATCTACACCGTGCTGCTGCGCCGCGACGCGGGCCGCGACGACGCGCCCGACGCGATCGTGCTCGCCACCGCGACGGGCGTCTGGGGCACCGTCATCATGCTGCCGTGGCTGGGCTGGGAGGTCGCCACCGGTGCGGCCGCCGCTCCCACCGACCTGCGCGGCCTCCTGGCGATCGTGGCGCTGGGCATCGTGATCACCGCGCCCACGCTCGTGCTGTTCAACTACGGCGCCGAGCGCGTCCCTGCCGCGGTCTCGGGGGTCGCCACGGCCGGGATTCCCGCACTCGGCTACGGCTTCGCCCTGCTGCTCGGCGAGACGATCGATCCGGTGAAGGCGGTCGGCGGCGCGATCGCCCTCGGCGGCGTCGTGATCGCGACGCTCGCCCAGCCGGATGTCGAACCCAGCCCTCCCGGCTCCGCTCTGCCGGAGCCGGCCGACCTCGCCACCGGACCGGTCGACGTCACCTGACGGGCTGCTGCAGCTCGGTCACCCACTCCGTCTGCGGGCCATCGGCCTTGAGGTAGACCTCACGTGAGGGTCCGACGGGTTCGCAGCCGGCGGCATCCATCGCCACCATGAACTCGTGCCACGCGCGGCCGATGCCCGGCATGTCGCCCTCGTACGTCCAGACGGCGACCCGATCGGCGCCGGGCAGCTCCACGACCTCCCAGCCCTCTCCTGCCCGGGGTTCGCCTCCGGCCACCCAGGAGACGTTGACGCCGAGGTCGTCGGTGCCGGCGAGGGGCTCGTACCAGAAGATGCCGGGCTCGCGATAGTCGACTCCGGATGCCGCGAGCGCGGCCTCCAGCGGAGGCAGGATGCGGTCGATCACCGGCGATACGTTCTCGGGTCCCATTCCCGGGGCGGTGCCGCGAGCGGCGTACACGGTGACGGGCTCCAGGCTGCGGAAGACGAGTTCGGACATGGGGTGTGCTCCTTCGATGGTGGAGAGCCGCGCGGTCAGGCGGGCGAGGCGCGCTTCGTCTGCGGCGAGGGATGCCTCGAGCTCGGCACGCCGATGCTCGAGCACGGCGCGCAGCGCGGCCTTCTCGTCCCCCGCACCCAGCACGGCGGCGGCGTCCTCGAGCGAACAGCCGAGGTCGCGCAGTTCGACGATCCGCAGCAGCGAACCGAGCTGCGTCGGTTCGTAGCGGCGGTATCCCGACTGGGGATCGACCTGCGCGGGAACGAGCAGCCCGATCGCGTCGTAGTGGCGCAGCATCCGCACGCTCACGCGCCCGTGAGCCGCGAACTCTCCGATGGTGTACATGTTGGAGACCACACTCGACCCTGACACAGTGAGAGGGTCAAGCGGAATGTCGAATCGGCGATGAAGGAACGGCATGAGGATCGCGGTCGCAGGCGGAACGGGGCGGGCGGGAGCGCAGGCGGTGTCGGTCGCGCGCGAGCGGGGTCACGACGTCGTCGTGCTGTCCCGGTCCGCGGGGATCGATCTGACCACGGGAGACGGCGCAGCGGCTGCGCTCGACGGCGCGGATGTCGTCATCGACGCATCCGGGGTCCGGGGGAAAGGCGACCCGGCCGCGTTCCACACGGCCGTCCTGCAGGCGCTCGTCGCCTCTCGCCCGCCGCACATCGTCGTGCTCTCGATCGTCAACTGCGACCGCATCGACTATCCGCTCTACCGCGCGAAGGCCGCCCAGGAGCAGGCTGCCGCGTCGAGCGGCATCCCGTTCACGATCGCGCGCGCAACGCAGTTCCACGAATTCGCACCGCAGGTCTGGGAATTCGCGGGCGTCGGCCCGGTGCACATCGCGCCCAAGATGCGCACTCAGCCCGTCGCGGCGCGAGAGGTCGGCGAGCGTCTCGTCGACCTCGCCGAGTCGGAGCCCGCGGGGCGGGCGGCCGACCTCGCCGGCCCCCGGGAGGAGTGGCTCCCCGACATGATGAGGGCGTACGCGGCGGCCTCGCGACGCCGCGGCGTCGTCGTGCCGCTCGCGCTTCCCGGCGCGTTCGGCCGCGCGGCGCGCGGAGGCGGGCTCCTGCCTTCGCCGGACGCGGTCCTCGGTCGCCAGACCTTCGCGCAGTGGATCGCCGCTCTCGGCTGACCTCCGCCGTCAGCCGAGGTCGTCGGGCTTCTTCCACTCCTCGCCGAGCACGTGCTGGCCGAGGAACGCGAACACCGTCTCGTACCAGACGACGGCGTGCTGAGGCTTCAGGATCCAGTGGTTCTCGTCGGGGAAGTACAGGAACCGGTGCACGATCGTGCCGTCGTCGGCGGCGAAGTGGTCGTTGAGCTCCGACCACAGCCGCAGGCCCTCGCCGATCGGCACGCGGTAGTCGCGGTCGCCGTGGATCACCAGAAGGGGCGAGCGGATGTCGCGCACGAACCGGTGCGGGGAGTTCTCGATCATCGCCTCGGGCGTGAAGATCGACTGCCAGTACGACGACAGATCGGTGGTGGGGTTGAACTGGTCGAGCGCCCACAGACTCGCGTGCGTGACGATCGCGCGGAAGCGATCGGTGTGACCGGCGATCCAGTTGGCCATGTACCCGCCGAACGAGCCTCCCATCGCCGCCGTGCGCGTCTCGTCGATGTCGGCGCGCGCCTCCACCGCATCCGTGATGGCGAGCAGGTCGGTGTAGGGAGCGGCCCCCCACGCGTTCCAGCCGCGGGCGATGAAGTCGAGTCCGTATCCCGTGGAGAGCGCGGGGTCGGGCAGCAGCACCGCGTAGCCGCGGGCGACGGCGAGCTGCGGGGTCCAACGCCAGCTCCACGCGTTCCAGCTGTTCAGCGGACCGCCGTGGATCCACAGCAGCAGGGGGGCTGGAGCATCCGCCGTCGCGCCTTCGGGGAGCAGCAGCCAGCCGCGCACGCGCGCGCCGTCGTCGGCGGTGGTCTCGACCTCGGTCATCGTGGCGGGGACCTCGGGCAGGGCGACGGGCGCCGCGAGCGGGATGACGGACCCGTCGCGCGTCACGCGCACGGCGTGGGAGGGGGCCATCCAGTTCGAGCGGAGGGCGACGAGATCTCCCGTCGCGCGATCGACCGCGACGTGCGTGTACGTGAAGTCGTCATCGGTGAGCTGCTCGACGGCCGCGCCTTCGCCCAGCGGGAGGCGGAAGATCGGCCCCCGGCCGTTCTGGTCGGCGGTCGCGATGAGCGCGGCGTCGTCGTGGTCGAAGGCCAGGCTCGACGGCCAGCGGTCCCAGTCGGCGACGATTCTGCGGGCGTGCGAGCCGTCGAGCGCGCTCACCCACACCTCGATCTGCGTGGGGCCGTCGGGCGTGCTCTTCTCGGTGCGCTCGTACGCCAGGAGCGTGCCGTCGTGGCTGATGACCGGGAGCTCGAAATCGACCCGCGGCTCGTCGCGAACGATCGTGTGCTCACCCGACGCGACGTCGATCGACACCAGTCGCGTGCGGAAGCCGTACCCCTCCGAGACCCGCAGCGCCGCGATCACCGTCGTGCCGTCGGGAGTCACCGCCACCCCCGAGGCGTCCGCGCTTCGGCCCGGCCGCGGAGTCAGATCCTGGGGCCGCGGAAGCGAGGCGGGGTAGGGGGCAGGAGCGTCGGAGTCGGCCTTCTCGGCATCCGGGGCTTCGTCGCGGACGGCGCCGACGGTGTCGCGAAGATCGCCGAGATCGAGAGAGAGCAGGTGCGGATCGGCCGGACCGAGGTCGTGGTCCCAGTAGCGCACCGGGTAGCCCTCGTGCAGGATCGCGGAGATGTTCTTCTTCTTGCGCGCGGCGCGGAGCCTGGCGTCGTCCTCGATCGACGTCGCACTCGGCAGCAGGTCGGCGGCCAGGATGACCCGAGCAGACGCTTCCGCGACGGCCGAGACATCCGACACCCCGCCGGCCAGACGCGTGACGGCCCGCGCCTCTCCTCCGCCGGCCGGAAGCACCCACAGCTGGCCGGTCTCGGAATCTTCGTCGGCGTCGGAGTCGGGCCGGCCCGAGACGAACAGCACATCGCCGGATGACGTGTACCGCGGCGCGGACTCGCCCTTCGCCGAGCGCGTCAGCCGCCGGGCACCCTCCGACCCGTCGGCCGGGATCTCCCAGAGCGACCGGTCGAAGCCGGTCCCGTCCTTCTTGAGGGCGGCGATCGTCAGGACCGCGCGGGTCCCGTCGGGCGAGAGCGCGAGCCCTTCGATCCGGGGGATCGCGAGGAACGTGTCGAGGGAGTCGAAGGGAGTCGGCATCCCTCCACGCTAACCCCCGGGTCCGACGCGCGGGCGATCACATCTCTTCGTGCGTGTCGGGATCGCCGTCCCACAGCCGGCCGCGTTCGAGCGCCGAGATCGCGTCGAGCTCGTCTTCGGTGAGCGCGAAGCCGAACACATCGGCGTTCTCGATCTGACGCTCGGCCGACGCGGACTTGGGGATCGGCGTCGAGTGCAGCTGCGTGTGCCAGCGCAGCACGACCTGCGTGGGGGTGACGTCGTTCGCCTCCGCCAGGTCGGCGATGACCCCCTCGTTGAGCAGCTCGGTGCGCCGCGCGAGCGGGCTCCAGCTCTCGGTGCGGATGCCGTGCTCGGCATGGAACGCCCGCAGCGCTGCCTGCGTGAAGTACGGGTGCAGCTCGACCTGATTGACGGCCGGGAACACACCGGTCTCGTCGACCAGGCGGACGAGCATGGCCTCGGTGAAGTTGGAGACGCCGATCGAGCGGACCGTGCCGCGCTTCTGGAGCTCGACCATCGCGCGCCACGTGTCGACGTACTTCCCGACGCTCGGGTTGGGCCAGTGGATGAGGTACAGGTCGATCCGGTCGAGGCCGAGGCGATCGAGGGATGCCGCAGAGCTCGCGAGCGTCTCGTCGTAGCCGTGATCGCGGCCGGGGATCTTGGTCGTGACGAGGAGGTCATCGCGGGCGATGCCGAGTCGCTCCCCGGCGCGGCGCACCGCGTCGCCGACCTCCGTCTCGTTCTCATAGTTCACCGCGGAGTCGAGGAGCCGATAGCCCGCTGCGATCGCGGAGACGATCGCCTCCGTGCCCTCCTCGCCGCGGAGGTTGTAGGTGCCGAGACCGAGTTCGGGAAAGGACGTTCCGTCGTTGAGCACGACGTCGGGGATGCTGACCATGCGTCCATCCTGGCCCGACATCCGTCGTCGCGGGTCCTGCCTTCGCGTCGAGGATGGAGGAGGACACGCCACGGCTGGCCCCACGACGCCGGGATCGGCCGGAAACTCCTACGGTTCTCGACGTCCGGCGCCGGGAGCCGGCGCCGGGTCAGTCGAGGAATGAGCGGATCGTCGTGAGCACGCCGTGCTCGCGGTTCGAGGGGGCCTGGAAGCGCGCCCGGGCGAGCACCTCGGGATGCGCGTTGGCCATCGCGTACGAGTGCCCGGCGGCATCGAGCAGCTCGAGGTCGTTGAGGTAGTCGCCGAACGCGGCGGTCTGCGACCTGTCGATCCCGAGCGCCCGCTGGAGGCGCTCGAGGGCGACGCCCTTGTTGACGCCGAGGTTCATGACGTCGATCCAGTGCTCGCCCGACACCACCACCTGGTGCCCGTCACGGAACTCCGCGAGCTCGGGCGCCGTCTGCTCGGCCGCACCGAAGTCGTAGACCGCCACCTTCAGCACCTGATCGTCGTGCGCGAGAAGGTCGTCGACGATCCGGAGCTTCTCGTAGTACTTCTCCGATTCGGCGCGGAAGGCGGCATCCGCCCGCTCGATGTAGGCGGACCTCTTGCCGCACACGACGACGCCGAGATCGCATCCGCGCGACACGAGTCCGCGGAGGTGGCCCACGAGCCGCGCCACGAACTCGGGGTCGAGCGCGTCGGAGCTGACCTCGGCGTCGCCGTGCACGACGTAGGCGCCGTTCTCGGCGATGTAGATCATCTCGTCGGCCGGGGCATCGGCGAACGCGGCCTGCAGCGTCGCGAGCTGGCGACCGCTCGACGGCGCGAACAGGATGCCGCGCTCATGCAGTTCGTCCAGGAGACCCCACAGCTCGTCGGGGATCCGCCCCTCGCCGTCGAGCAGCGTGCCGTCCATGTCGACGGCGATGAGCCGGATGTCGGTCATGGCACCTCCCCTGGGCTCCTTCCAGCCTAGGGATGTCGCGTGTCCGTCCCAGCCAGTACGGTGTCGCCCATGAGCCGCATGTCCGCGAAGCAGTTCCACGACCGACCCGGCGTCGAAGACTGGCGCGTGCTCTTCTGGGGCGCCTACGCGTTCTACACCGCGCCGTCCTTCCTCGCCGCCGCCGAGTTCGTCCGCGAGGTCGCCGAGGCCGCAGGAGATCATCCTCCCGACGTCGACCTGCGCCCCGAGGGGGTCACGATCCGCACGTTCACGCGGGCCGACGGATCCCTCGCCGAGGGCGATGCCGTGCTCGCCCGGCGCATCTCCGAGATCGCCCGCGAGCGCGGGCTCGTCGCGGATCCGTCACGCGTCCAGCAGATCGGCATCGCCGTGGCGCAGGGCGACGGGGTCGACACCCGTCCGTTCTGGACGGCCGTGACCGGCTACGAGGACCTCGAAGACGTCGACGCGATCGACCCGCTCCGTCGAGGACCCCACCTCTGGTTCCACGAGCTCGATCCGCCCCGGCCCGGCCGCGGCCGCACCCACATCGACGTCTCCGTGCCCGCCGATGTGATCGAGGAGCGCATCCGTGCCGCCGTGGCAGCGGGAGGCCGCATCGCCGACGACTCGAACGCACCGTCGTGGTGGATGCTGGCCTCCCCCGACAACCACGGGGTCGACGTCGCGGCGTGGCCCGACCGCGAGGACTTCGACGAAGAGGAGGGGTAGCGGCTCACGCCTCCTGTTCGACGGAGATGATCGGCGTCCCCGCCGTGACCTCGCCGAGCGCGATCGGATCGACCACCGAGAACTGCTCGGCGTTCAGCACGATGACCGGCGTGATGAGGGGATACCCCGCCTTGGTGATGATGTCGCGGTTGAAGGTCACGAGCGGCGTGCCGATCTCGACCCGGTCCCCGGCCTTCACCTTGACGTCGAAGCCTTCGCCCTTGAGGTTGACCGTGTCGATGCCCACGTGGATGAGCACTTCGACGCCGCCGTCGAGCACGATGCCGAACGCGTGCCCCGTGGGCTGCGCCGCAGCGATCGTGCCGGCGCCCGGCGCGTACACGGTGTCGCCCGACGGCTCGATCGCGACTCCCGGCCCCATGACCCCGCCCGCGAAGACGGGGTCGGGCACCTCCGACAGCGGCTTGACGACGCCGTCGAGGGGCGAGACGACCTGCAGGACGCGTTCGACGACGCCCGTCGCGACGGCCGTGGCCGCCGCGGCCACGCCGGTCGCAGCACCCGCCGAAGCGGCTCCCACGGCGGCCGAGCGGCTCGACGCGTCGTCGACCGTGTCGATCGTGCCGCCTTCGACGGCACCGACGGCGAGCTTCTCGCGATCGGCCTCGGCCACCAGCGCGAGCACCTCCGCCTTCTGCTCCTCCGTCTGGTATCCGGTGAAGAGGATCAGCAGCATCGAGGTGAAGAACGCCGCGAGCACCGCGATCGCGTAGAGGCCGATCGGGTTGAACGCAGGGATCGTCAGGAGCGACGTGAACACGAAGGCCTGCGTCGTGACGCCGTTCTCGAGGCCCATGAAGAGCGAGCCGAATCCGATGATCAGACCGCCGACGAGGCATCCGACCAGCATCCGGGGGTAGATCCGCTTGTACCTCAGATGGATGCCGTACAGCGACGGCTCGGAGATCCCGCCGAGGAGTCCCGCGGCGAGGGCACCCGTCGCCGTCTGCTTCATCGCGGCGTCGCGCTGGCGCCACGCGATGATGAGCACGGCGGCCGTGGCGCCGAAGCACGCGAAGTTCCAGGCGCCCATGGGGCCCTGGATGAAGTCGTAGCCGAGGTTCTGGATGTTCAGCAGCATGATTGCGTTGATCGGCCAGTGCAGCCCCAGCGGCACCATGAACGGGTAGGCCAGCGGGATGATGATCGCGAAGATGAACGGCGAGAAGCTGTTGATCGAGCTCAGGAGCTGGGCGAGCGCGGCGCCCGCGTAGACGCCGATGGGGCCGATGAGGAAGGCCGTCAGCGGGATCATGATGAGCATCGCGAGGAACGGCACGAAGATCAGCTGCACGTTGTCGGGGATGATCTTGCGCAGCAGCTTGTAGAGCGGGCCGAGCAGGGCCGCCATGAGCAGGGGCGGGAACACCTGCGAGCTGTAGTTGAAGACCGTGAGCGGGATGCCGAAGATCGGCACGACCGCCACCTGCGAGCCGAACACGTCCTGCGGCTGCACGCCCTCCGCGAGCCCGGTGAATCCGGGCAGCATGACGACGGCCATGATCGCGAACCCGACCCAGGGGTCGGCGCCGAGCTTCTTCGTCGCGTTGTACGCCACCATGAGCGGCAGGAACACGAACACGCACTGCCACATCAGGTTGACGAACTGCCACGAGACCGGGAGGTCGGTGCGCGGGTCGGCCCAGTTGCCGATCCACCCGAGCGACGAGGCCAGCGCCATGAACGTGATGAAGAACGACGCGCCCAGGAGCGCACCGAGGATGGGCCGGAACGAGTCCGACAGGAACTCGAAGAGCGAATCGAGCCACGCGACCTTGCCGCGCACGCCCTTGTTGCGCTCGGCGGCCTTCAGATCGGCATCCGACACCGACTTCGGGCCCGCCTTCATCGCCGGCAGCGCCATGATGTCGTTGTAGACGTTCTGCACGCCGCCGCCGATGACGACCTGGAACCGGTCACCGGCCTGCGGCACGGCGCCCATGACGCCGGGGATGGCTTCGACGACCTTCTGGTCGACACCGGACGCGTCGCGCAGCTGGAATCTCAGGCGCGTCGCGCAGTGGGTGAGGCTCTCGACGTTGCCGCCGCCTCCCACGCTCTCGAGGATCTTCTCCGCTGGACTCGATGACATCGCTGTTCCTCATTCCGTGTGCGGGCTGGGGCTCCTGTCCGGATGCTACCCGGCAACCCCGCGCCGGGGTAAGCCCTCCCCCGCGGAGTTCGTATGGTCTGACCACAAAGCACGCTACCGTGATCCTCATGAGTGCACCAGTGGATCCCACGACGACGGCCGCCTGGGCGGAGCTCTCCGCTCTCCGCGACTCCTTCTCCCCCGATCTGCGCGGCTGGTTCGCCTCCGATCCCGACCGCGCGGAGCGCCTCAGCCTCCCCCTCGCCGATCTGCACGTCGATCTGTCGAAGAACCTCGTCACCGACGACGTGCTGGCCGCTCTGGTGGCGCTGGCCGAGCAGTCGGGGGTCGCCGAGCGCCGCGACGCCATGTTCGCCGGCGAGCACATCAACACCACGGAAGACCGCGCCGTGCTGCACACCGCACTGCGTCGCCCGGCGGGCGCGTCGCCGTCGCTCATCGTCGACGGTCAGGACGTGGATGCCGACGTGCAGTCCGTGCTCGAGGCCATGACGGCCTTCGCCGAGCGCGTCCGCTCCGGCGAGTGGAAGGGCGTCACGGGCAAGAGGGTCGAGACCGTCGTCAACATCGGGATCGGCGGCTCGGACCTGGGCCCCGTCATGATCTACGAAGCGCTGCTGCCGTACGCCGACGCGGGCATCACGGCCCGATTCGTGTCGAACATCGACCCCACCGACATCGCGCAGAAGACCGCCGGGCTCGACCCCGAGACGACGCTGTTCATCGTGGCGTCCAAGACGTTCACGACGCTCGAGACCCTGACCAACGCGCGCCTGGCCCGCGACTGGCTCTGGGCGGGGCTCGAGGCATCCGGCGCCATCGACGGCTCGGAGGCGTCGAAGACGGATGCCGTCGCCCACCACTTCGTCGCGGTCTCGACGGCGCTCGACCGGGTCGCCGCGTTCGGCATCGACCCGGCGAACGCCTTCGGCTTCTGGGACTGGGTGGGCGGCCGCTATTCGGTCGATTCGGCGATCGGGCTGTCGCTGAAGATCGCCCTCGGCCCGGAGACGTTCCGCGAGCTGCTCGCCGGGTTCCACGCCGTCGACGAGCACTTCCGCACGACCCCGTTCGAGCGGAACGTGCCCGTCCTGATGGGCGTCCTGAACATCTGGTACACGAACTTCCTCGGTGCGCAGTCGCACGCCGTCCTGCCGTACGCGCAGCAGCTCCACCGGTTCGCGGCCTACCTGCAGCAGCTGACGATGGAGTCCAACGGGAAGTCCGTGCGCTGGGACGGCACCCCCGTCACGACCGGCACGGGCGAGGTCTTCTGGGGCGAACCGGGCACCAACGGGCAGCACGCGTTCTACCAGCTCATCCACCAGGGCACCCGGCTCATCCCGGCAGACTTCATCGGGTTCGTGAATCCCGCCTACCCGCTCCAGGACGACGGACGCGACGTGCACGGCCTGTTCCTGGCCAACTTCCTCGCGCAGACGAAGGCGCTCGCGTTCGGCAAGACGGCGGAGGAGGTCGAGGCCGAGGGCACGACCGGACCCCTCGTGGCGGCACGGACGTTCGCCGGCAACCGTCCGACGACGTCGATCTTCGCGTCGTCGCTGACTCCGCGCGTGCTGGGCGAGCTCGTGGCGCTGTACGAGCACATCACGTTCGTGCAGGGCGCGATCTGGGGCATCAACTCGTTCGATCAGTGGGGCGTCGAGCTCGGCAAGCAGCTCGCCCTCCAGATCGCTCCCGCGATCGAGGGTGACACCGCGGCGCTCGAGACCCAGGATGCCTCGACCCGCGCGCTGCTCGACTACTACCGGGCGCACCGCACCGTAGCCGGCTCGTGAGCCCGCCGAACGGTCAGTGCGCGAGCACGAGCTCGGCGAGGGAGCGTCGCAGCCACGACACGTACTGATCGTGGGTGAGACCTGCGACGCTCACGAGCTGGTCGTAGGTCTCCGCCATCGTGAGCAGCCACACGCCGGCCACCTGCTCGTCGATCGAGACGTCACCGCGGCGCACGCCGGCGCGGTCGAGCCCTTCGATCCAGGCCCGGTACTCGCGGCGCGCCCGGGCCATCGCGCTGTCCCACGCCGTGCGGAGCTCTTCGTCGGACGTGCGCGACCAGGCTCGCCAGAGCCTGTGCGACCCGGCGTTCCAGGCGGCCGTCGTGGCCACCAGCAGCTCCAGCGCCTCCCGCGGCGGCAGCGTCGGGGCCACCGCGATCAGGTCGTCCGCGGCGCCGTCGAGCGAGCCCGCCCCACCCGTGGCGCGCGAGCCCAGGGCGGCCTGGAAGAGCTCGGCCTTCGAGCCCAGACCCTGGAGGTAGGCGACCGAGACCCCCGCCGCCGCGGCGATCTGCGCCAGAGTCGTCGCTTCGAAGCCGTGTTCGCCGAACAGCGCCGCGGCCGTGTCGAACACGTGATCGCGTCGGAGCCGCGCGGATTCGCGTCGCCCGGAGGCGTCGTACGGCCGTGCTCTCTCGTGTGCGTCCACGCAGGGATGCTACCGATGTCGGCGTGGTCTCGGGCCGACCGAGATTCGATACCATGTGAGTACAGCGAATATTCGCCGGGGCAGGCTGTCCTCGACGGCACTCGGGGGTGATCCACTCGGGGGGCGTCGATCACACGTCGTCGAGTTCTTGTCACGGCCGCGGTGCGCTCATGGGGATGAGCGCACCGCGGCGACTCAGGCGGCCGCGCGGCGGATCGCGGTGACGAGCGGCGTGGTCGCGGCGAGGGCCAGGAGGACGAGTCCGAAGCCGACCGCGAAGGTCGCGGCGATCACGACGAGCGACATCGGCGAGACCAGCAGGGTGACTCCGACGATCGGGAGACTGAGCGTCGCGCCGAGCGCCGCGCCGCCGATGGCCGCCCAGCGCAGGGGCACCATGACCGTCATCCGACGGGCGCGCCGCAGCTCCTCCGGCGGGATGCCGAGTCGGTCCAGGCCCACGATGAGGTCGCGGTCCTCGAGGACGGCCGCGGCCTGCGTGACCCCGATCGAGGATGCCAGGAGGAGGAACCCGGCGCCGAGCGTCACGAGCACGCCGGTGCGGATGTCGGCGAAGATCACGGCATCCGCACCGGCACCGGCCATGTCGGCGATCGCCATCCCCACGCCGCCGACGACGGCGATGAACGCGATCATCGCGATGCCCGACACCCGTCGCCAGGCGGGGCCCGCGTGGGCGGCGAGCTCCCGGCCGGCGATCAGGCCCGAGGCGCTCTTCGCCCTCCGCGCGATCGAGCGCCCCCGCACGGCGACGATCGGCGTGCCGACGAGGTTGACGAGCGCCAGGGCTCCGGCGAAGAATCCGAGCAGCACGCCGACGGCGAGGGCGGGCCCGAGGAGCTCCCCGATCGCCCCGATGTTGGCGACGACGAGACCGATGACGACGAAGGCCGCCAGGCCGACGACGAGCGCGGCGATGCGGCGGGGCGGGGCATCGGTGCGCCGCCGCACGCCGAGCGGCGTGAGCTGGACGCGTCGCAGACCGGCGACCGCACTGACCGTGGCGAGGAGTGTGACGACGCCGACGACGATCGCGGCGATCGCCCATCCCGTCCAGACGGCACCGGGTCCGATCGGGCCTCCGAAGAACGGCAGAAGGCCGACGAGCGGCAGCAGTGTGAGGTAGAGCGCGACTCCCGCCAGCGCCCCGGCGAACGCGATGACGGATGCCTCGAGCACGGTGAGCGCCCCCACCTCACCGCTCGTGGCGCCCAGGAGGCGAAGGGTCGAGAGCCGGTCGTTGCGCCGACGGCTCGACAGCCGCGCGGCGGCCGCTCCGAGCGTCAGCACCGGGACGGCGAGAAGGAGGAGCGCCAGGACGCTGAGGATCGCATACAGGTACTCGAACTCGCCGGCCGCCTGCGTGAGGAACATCCGCGTGCCGCCGACGACCGTCAGCAGCAGCGCCGTCGTCACCGCGAAGGCGACGAGCGGCAGCGCGATGGCGGCACGCCCCTGGCGACCGGGTCGGCTGAGGAGTGCGGTCAGGGTGATGACGCGCCGCAGACGCGACGCCGTCGGCGCCGCGCCGGGTGCCGCGAGCAGGGAGGTCATCGTGCGCCCTCCGCGAACTGCGGCGCGGCTTCACGCAGGCTCTCGCCCACGATGCGTCCGTCGCGCATGTGCAGCACACGATCGCAGCGGGCGGCGACATCGGGATCGTGCGTCACGACGACCAGCGACCGGCCCTGGCCCGTCGTGGCGCGCAGGAGCGCGACGAGCACCTCGGACGACGTCGTGGAGTCGAGCGATCCGGTCGGCTCGTCGGCGAACACGATCGGCGCGCCCGTCACCTGTGCCCGCGCGATCGCGACGCGCTGCGCCTGACCGCCGGAGAGCTGGCCGATGCGCCGATCCTCCATTCCGGCCAGTCCGAGGGCGGCGAGCCAGGCCTGCGCGTGGGCTTCGGCCGAGCCGCGCGGGTGTCCGAGCAGCAGCAGCGGCAGCGCCGCGTTCTCCAGCGCCGTGAGCTCGGGGAGGAGGAGATGATCCTGGAACACGAAGCCCAGGTGCGTGCGACGCACCGCAGACCGCTCATCCTCCGACATCCCCACCAGCTCCAGGGGAGCGCCTCCAGGCACCCAGAGGCGCACCGATCCGGCATCCGGCGCGAGCACGGCGGCGAGACAGTGCAGCAGCGTCGTCTTGCCCGAGCCCGAGGCGCCCATCACGGCGACCGACTCCCCTGCCCTGATCGCGACGTCCACGCCCGCGAGAGCGACGAGCTCTCCGTAGCGTTTGACGAGACCGGATGCCGCGAGCGCGGCGGGAGCGGGAAGAGCGGAGTTCATGCTTCCAGCCTCGTGCGTGCCGGCGACGGGGTCGTCGGCCGCGAGAGGTATCGGCATCCGCCGGAGGGATGATCCTCAATCGCGGTGGTGCGCACCCGCCCCGTAGAGCTCGGCGACCTTCTGCGAGCTGAACCACTTCTCGCCGGGGTCGCCCTGGGGCCATCCCTCCGGCGAATCCTGCCAGGCCTCCTCGCGTCCGTACGGAAGGAGATCGATCAGGGCGAACTCGTGGGAGAGCTGCTCGGTGCCGCGTCCGTCGGTGTGCCAGGTGCGGTACACGGTGTCGCCGTCGCGCAGGAAGACGTTGACGGCGAAGCCTGCTCCCGGAGGGGCGCCCATGTCGGCGCCGAACGGGCTGTCGGCGGTGGAGTACCAGTCCATGCGGTTGCCGACCTTCTCCTTGTACGCGAGAGCCTCGTCGATGGGCCCCTGCGTCACGATCACGAACCGCGCGTCGTACGGCTCGAGGAATCCCAGGCGGGTGAACTGCGCCGTGAAGCCCGTGCACCCTCCGCACTGCCAGTCCTTGCCCTCGAACCACATGTGGCTGTAGGTGATCAGCTGCGTCCTGCCCTCGAAGACGTCGACCAGCCGCACCGGGCCGTCGGCACCGACGAGCGTGTAGTCGGGGAGCTCCACCATCGGCAGTCGACGGCGCTGTGCGGCGATGGCGTCGAGCTCGCGGGTGGCGGCCTTCTCGCGCACCCGGAGCTCGGCGAGCTCGCGGCGCCACGTCTCGGCGTCCGCGACGGGCGGGAGCGGGCGTTCGGTCGTGTCCATGAGGCCTCCTGAGATGGGCAGCTCCGGCGTGATATGTTCACACTGTACACATCGGCACGGAGGAGTCAAGGGATGTCGCAGCCGCCGCGGGAGGACCGCGCGACTTACCACCACGGCAATCTGCGCGACGCCCTCATCGGCGCAGGCCTCGAGCTGACCCGGACCGGAGGGCGCGACGCGCTCGTCCTTCGCGATGTCACGCGTCGCGTGGGCGTCTCCCCCAATGCGGCCTATCGGCACTTCGGTGATCTCGAGGCCCTCCGGGCTGCAGTCGCCGCCCGAGTGCAGGAGGGGGCGACGGATCGCATGCGGGCCCTGACGACGGATGCCGCGACCGGTCGAGGCCTGCTGCGCGCCGTCGGGCTGGGGTACATCTCGTTCGCCGTGGCGGAGCCCGGATGGTTCGATGTCGCCTTCGGCGACGCGCACGCCCGGCCGGACGACTCGGGAGCCCTCCCCGCGCCGCTGACGGCCCTCGTGGCAGCCCTCGACGCGCTCGTCGCCGACGGCGACCTCGCCGCGTCCGCGCGGCCGGGCGCCGAGTGGCCGTGCTGGTCGGCCGTGCACGGCTTCGCGCTCCTCGCCCTCCGCGGCCCCCTGCGCTTCGTCTCCGACGACGAACGACGCATCGCCGCCGAGCGCACGGTCGACACCGTGATCGAGGGCCTGCTCGCCGCCTCGTAGCGGGGCGACGTCGGTGCTAACCGGCCTCGGTGCTACCCGGCGTCGGAGCAGCCGCAGCTGCGGCGGAGCACGACCTTGGTGCCGATCCGCGCCACCACCGGAGCATCCGACCCCGGTCCGCGCGAATCGAGGAGGAGTCGGGCCGCCGTTCGACCCATGGCCTCCAATGGCTGGCGCACGGTCGTCAGCGTCGGCGTCGAGAGTCGACCCGCCAGGATGCCGTCGAAGCCCGTCACGATCACATCGTCCGGCACGCGCAGCCCGTGGACCGCGAGGAGGTCGAGCAGGGGCAGGGCGAGCTGGTCGCTGGCGCACACCAGCACCCGCGGCAGCGTCCCGTCGCGCAGCGCCGCCAGGACCGGCGTGTAACCCAGGTCCTCCCCGAGCAGGCTGTCGTCGAACGGGGTGTCGGGCGTGCGGATGCCGAAGTCGGCGAGCGTTTCGCGATAGGCCTCGAACCGCTCACGGTAGTCGGCCACCCGCACCGCGCCGATGAAGGCGAAGTCGGACGCGCCGTGATCGCGCACGAGGTGTGTGACGAGCTCGCGCATGCCCCCGGCGTTGTCGGCGAGCACGCGATGGTGACCGTCGCCGGCGGGCGGCGTGCTGAAGAGCACGATCGGCATCTTGAGCGTCACCTGCGCGAGCGACACGGCCGCCGACGGCCCGGGGAAGATCGCCAGTCCGTCCACGCGGCCGGCCGACTCCGCGACCGCCGTGGTCGTGTCGCTGCCGCTGCTGATCATCACGGGTCGGCCGGCCGCGCGGCACTCCAGCTCGAAGCCGCGCTGCACTTCGTCGACGTAGAGGGGGAACGCGCGGGGATCCACCAGGTAGTCGCCACTGGCGTCGTCCCACGGCACGAACGACTCCCCCGGCGGCAGCGACACGCCCCGCGGCGCCGTGACCGTCCCGTCCGGCTCGCGCCCCTGCGGGCGGTCGATGAGCAGGTCGAACGAGTGCAGGCCCAGAGCACCGGTGCGTCCGCGCGCCAGACCGCGCGCAGCCGCACTGGGCATGTAGCCCAGCTCGCGGGCGGCGACCAGGACGCGCTCTCGGGTCTTGTCGCTGATCTGGTCGGGCCGGGAGAACGCGAACGACACCGTCGCGATCGAGACGTTCGCACGTGCCGCCACGTCGTAGACGGTCGGCCGTCGAGCATCCATCGGTTCGGAACTCCCCTGTCGTGCCTTCCGCGTCATGGCGAACAGACCTCGCGAGCCTAGCCGAGTCGGATGCCGTGATGGAGGGGATACACGGGATCCGCCGTGTCGGAGGGCTCGTCCTCCCGCGACGCCCGCACGGCGTCCATCGACCGGGGGATCTCCACGGGCAGCGCCCCCTGCGGGGGGACGGCGCCCGTGAGCGCGTCGAGCACGGCGGCGTCCGAGCTGCCGTAGTCGACCGCCAGCGCCGAGACGAACGGCACGAGCGGGGTGAGGATGGCCGGCCGGTCGAGGGTGACGATCACGATGAGCGGGCACTGCTCGGCGATGCGGCGCAGGCGGTGCACGAGACCGGGTCGGAACTCGAGGGAGCCTTGGTGGAACCACGCCTCGAGGAACAGATCGTCGCGGGGCTCGAACGGCGCGCCGAGGCGGACGATCGCCACATCGGCGTCCGCGGGCGACTCCACCGCTTGCGCGCGGTCGCCGAGGCTCTCCAGACTCAGATTCTCGGTGTACACCGCGGGGGCCTCCCCCGCGGCGAGGAGCGGGAGGATCGGCGCTCCGTCGACGACCGCGTTCTCCAGGAGGGTGACGGATGCCGCCTGCGCGCGCCGTCCGGCTGCCCGGAAGTCCGCACGGCCGACGATCTCCTCGGCCGCATCCTCGTCGACGAACGGGTCGTCGAAGAGACCCAGCCGGAACTTCACCAGCAGAAGACGTCGCACGGAGACATCGATCCGCTCTTCGCTCACCCGCCCCTGGGCCACGAGGTCGAGGAGAAGGTCGACGCACTCCTCGCCGCCGAACTGGTCGGCACCGGCATCCAGGATCTTCTCGATGCGCTCGCTCGGCGAGAGAGTCTCGACGCCCCACGCACGCGCGGGCAGCACCTGATCGCCGACATGGTTGTCGTTCACCAGCTCCCAATCGGTGACGACGACGCCGTCGTAGCCGAGCTCTTCGCGGAGGAGGGTCGTGATGATGGCCCGGTTGTAGCCGAAGCCGACCTCTTCGATCGGCTCGCCGTCTCGCACGAGTCCCACCGGCATGCCGTAGTACGGCATGATCGCGGCGGTGCCGCAGCGGATCGCCTCGCGGAACGGGATGAGGTGGTAGTCGAACATGCCCGCGGGGTAGACCTGTTCGCGCCCGTACGGGAAGTGCGCGTCCTCGCCGTCCTTCTGCGGTCCGCCTCCGGGGAAGTGCTTCGTCGTGCAGGCGACGCTCGCCGACCCGAGCTCGTCGCCCTGGAAGCCCGCGAGGTAGGCGGCCGTGTACTCCGCGACGCGCTCGGCGTCGTGGCCGAGGGACTGCGCCTGGCGGCCCCACCGCGGTTCGGTGGCGAGGTCGATCTGCGGATGCAGCGCCGCCCGGATGCCGACGGCCAGGTACTCCTGCCGCGCGATGTCGGCGAACTCGCGGATCGCGTCGAGGTCGTCGAGGGCGGCGAGACCCATCGGCTCGGGCCACTGCGAGAACGGCCCGGCCGAGAACGCGACGCCGGAGTTCTCGACGAACGCGTGCCGGGGATCGGTGCTGATGGTGACGGGGATGCCGTGCGGAGTGGTCTCCGCGAGGCGCTGGAGCGCGTTGTTCCACTGTGCCGCCTGCCGCGCCGTGCGGATGTGGTGCACGTTGAAGTGGTTCATGTTCTTGCCGACGACCACGTCGGTGGTCGGCGACTTCGAGATGCGACCGGGTGCCTCGAGGAGCTCGCCGTCGTCGCCGACCTCGATGACGGTCTGGAACATGAGCCCGACCTTCTCGGCGAGGCTGAGGCGCGGCAGCAGATCATCGGTGCGCTCCTGCGGCGACAGCCGCGGGTCTTCGAACGGATCGAGGACGCCGTTGCCGTTGAGATCGCGGTAGGCCGTGCCGTCGGGCGCGGTGCGGGAGGACGAGGTCATTCGGGTCCTTTCGGAGGAATCACTTGAGGCCCGCTGTGGCGATGCCCTGGATGAAGTAGCGCTGCAGGAGCACGAACAGGGCCAGGATGGGCGCGATCACCAGGACCGAGCCGGCGAGCAGCAGACCGTAGTTGGTCGCGTTCTGCCCCGTCGAGTAGAGCGAGAGCGCGACGGGCAGCGTGTACATCGACTCCGTCTGGGCGGCGACGAGCGGCCAGAGGAAGTTGTTCCACGACGTGAGGAACGTCAGGATCGCGAGGGTCGCCAGGGGCGGACCGCACAGCGGCATGACGATGCGCGAGAAGATGCGGAACTCGCCTGCGCCGTCGATGCGGGCGGCCTCGATGAGGGCATCCGGGATCCCCTTCATGAACTGCCGCATCAGGAACACGCCCAGCGGCGCCGTGATGAAGGGGAGGATGAGCGCCGCGTAGCTGTTCACGAGGCCGAGCCGGGAGACCATCACGAACAGGGGGACGAACGTGACGACGCCCGGCACCATGAGCGTGATCATCACGACCGCGAACAGGATCTTCTTCCCGGGGAAGTCCATCTTCGCCAGGGCGTAGCCGACCATGGAGCAGAACACGAGGTTTCCGACCACCGTGACGACCGCGACGATCAGGCTGTTCGCGAAGAACGTGCCGAAGTCGAGCGGGCCGAACCACTGCGCGAAGTTGTCGAGCGTCGGGTTCTCCGGCAGCCAAGTGGGCGGACGCTGGAGGATCTCGGCCTGCGTCTTGAGCGATCCGAGCGCCATCCAGGCGAAGGGGACCAGCCAGACCAGCAGGCCGACGGTCAGCACGATGTAGGAGATCGCGCGGCCCGAGAGGCGCCGACGCGGTGGGCGACAGAGTGCGGGAGGTGCGGTTGTCGTGGACATGGCGCCCCTCAATCCTGTGAACGCAGCAGCCGGAACTGCGCGAGGCTGATCAGTGCGATCGCAAGGAACAGCACATAGCTGGCCGCCGACGCGAGTCCGTACTCGCCGAAGCCGAACTGCTGGTACGTGTAGTACGCGACCGACAGGGTGGAATCGAGCGGGCCGCCCTTGGTCATGACGAACGCCTCCTCGAAGAACTGCAGGTAGCCCACCGAGATGAGGATCGCGCCGAGCAGCAGCGTGGGACGCAGCAGCGGGAGGGTCACGGAGCGCATGCGGCGCAACGCGCCGGCGCCGTCCATGATCGCGGCTTCCTTGACCTCTTCGGGGATCGCCTGAAGCCCGGCGAGGAAGATCACCATCAGCGTGCCGACGTTGCGCCAGACCGCCATCAGGATGAGCGAGGGCAGGGCCCACTGCGTGTCGTTGAGCCAGTTCGGACCCTGGATGCCGATGAGGGCGAGGGCGCCGTTGAGCAGCCCGTCGGGCTGCAGGATGTAGCGCCAGACGACGGCTACGGCGACGATGCTCGTGACGACCGGGGCGTAGAAGCCGACACGGAGGAATGAGACGAACCTGCCCTTGCTCATGTTCAGCGCGAGGGCCAGGGCGAGGGCGACCGCCATCGTCACCGGGATGCCGACGATCACGAACAGTCCCGTGACGCCGAGCGATGTGAGGAAGCGCTGATCGCCGAAGAGGGCGACGTACTGATCGAGGCCGGCGAAGTTCACGGCGAACGGGGTCTGGATGTCGCGCGCCGTGAAGTCGGTGAACGACATCGCGAACGACCCGACCAGGGGCACGATCATGAAGACCGCGAACACGGCGACGAACGGCAGGCAGAACAGCCAGGCGACGACGCCCTGCCGCTGACGGCGGCGCGAGCGGCGCGGGGCGCCGCCGGGGGAACCGGAACGCGTGCGCGTTCCGGTTCCCGCCAGAACGGAGGTGGTCACCGTCATCCCATCCCGATGGCGTCCGCCTTGGACTGGAGCTCGGTCAGAGCATCCTGGACCGAGGTCTGGCCGCGACGGATCAGTTCGAGAGCCTGGTCGGCGGCCGCGGCGACCTGCACCCACGTCGTGGTCACGGGCGTCGGACGGGCCGTCTCGAGCTGCGTGCCGAATGTCGCGAGGTCCTCGTCAGCGGTGAGGGCGGGGTCGTCCCACGCAGACTGGGTCGAAGGCAGGTCGCCGGAGGTCTCCCACCACGAGACCTGGGTCTCGGGCTGCGTCAGCCACTGAGCCAGCTTCCATGCGGAGCGCTGGTTGTCGCCGTTCTCGAAGACGACGAGGTTGGCCCCGCCGCTGAAGGAGACGGACGAGTCCTTCGCGGGGACGACCGCAGTGGCGTACTTGTCCTCGAAGCCCTCGCCGCCGAGCGTCGCCAGCTGGCTGCGCATGAACGGTCCGTCGATGAGCATCGGCGTGCTGCCGTCGACGAACGCCGCCTCCTGCGCACCGGACGAGATGTCGGCGTTCGCGTCGGCGAGTCCCTCGGTGTAGAAGCTCTGGTAGTACTCGTAGGCCTCGACCATCTCGGGTGTGTCCAGCGTCCAGGCGTCGCCGTCGGTGACGTCTCCGCCGTTGGACCACGGCATCCACAGGGTCCCCTGGAACGAGTCGTTGCCCGCCGGCAGGCGCATGCCGAACTCGGCGCCCGCCTGGGTCTTGTAGTCGGACGCCAGCTGCTTCAGTTCGTCCCACGTCGCTGGAGCGGCATCCCAGCCGGCCTCGGCGGCCAGGTCGGTGCGGTAGTAGAGGACGCGCGTGTCCACGTACCACGGCACGCCGACCGTCCGATCGGCGACCTCGTTGGTCGTCATCGATCCGTCGAAGAAGTCCTCGGTCGACAGGTCGGTGGGGACGCTGGTGAACGCGTCGGTGAAGTCGGCCATCCACGTCGAGCCGACCATTGCGAGGTCGGGGGTGTTGCCGGCCGCGATGGCGGTCTGGAACTTGTTGTAGGCGGCGTCCCAGGGGATCGCCGTGACCTCGATCTCGACGTCAGGGTTCGCCTCTTCGAACTCCTTCACGAACTCGGGGAGCAGTTCGCCCTCCGTGCCCATCGCCCACATCGTCAGCGTGCCCGTGGCGGGTTCGGATCCGATCGTCGTCGCGGCTCCGGCATCCGGAGTCTCGGCGTCATCCGCTCGTCCGCAGCCGGTCAGGGTGATGGCGAGAGCCACGACTCCCGCGACGGCCCCGAGCTGTGTTGTCTTCTTCACGTGTTCCTCCTCGAACGACCCCATCGCAGGGGTTCCGCGCTTCTTATGCGCTTAAGATACGGACACCGAGAGTGTGTCACAGGGCCGGGAGGAGCGCAACCGCGCCCGGCTCCCCTGCACTCACGGCGCCAGCCCTGCCGACCCGCCTCTCATGCTTCTGCCAGGACAACCCGGGGTTTCGTCCAGACGAGCCCCGCAGACTCGGGGACTTGTGCCGCCCCTCGTACCCGACGAGGAAGCCCGCCGCGCGGGCGGCGGCACGGACTCACCCGAAGGATCCACGCTCTCCGATGACTTCCTCGCGCGCCCCTCGCACCGCCCGCCCTTCCACCGCACGCCGCTTCGCCCGCCCGTCCGTGGCGCTCGGAATCGTCGCGGGCCTCGTCCTGTCGACCGCCGCCACGGCGGTCGCCGCATCCGGCATCCAGCCCCAGGCTGTGCCCATCGCGTCCATCACCGACCAGGCGCGGGCGACTCTCTCGGAGGCGCGCGTGGCCGTGGCCGCCGCCGACGTCGTTGTCGACGACGTGACCGCGTCCGGACTCGTGCTGGACACCGCCGACACGACGATCGACACCGCCGACCTCGTCGCCGCCATCGACGATCTGGCGACGATCGAGGTCATGCCGCTGTTCCTCCTCCCCGACGTCGTCGAGACCGCGGCCGATGAGACGGCAGAGGTGGTGGCCGAGACGCAGGCTCTCCGCGGCGCGCTGGACACCGCCGTCGCCGAGAAGAAGGCGGCCGAGGAGGCCGCGGCAGCCGCCGAGCAGGCGCGCCTCGAAGCCGAGGCCGCCGCGGCGGCCCTCGCCGCCGCCAACACGGTCGAGGGCGCCCAGGCCACGGCGGCCCGCATGGCGGCCGAGCGCGGGTGGGGATCCGGCGAGCTCTCGTGCCTCGTGTCGCTCTGGAACCGCGAGTCGGGGTGGGACTACCAGGCCTACAACGACTTGAGCGGCGCGACCGGCATCCCGCAGTCGCTGCCGGGCGACAAGATGGCGAGCGCCGGCGCGGACTGGCAGACCAACGCCACGACGCAGATCATCTGGGGCCTGGACTACATCGCCCGCGGATACGGTTCGCCGTGCGGCGCGTGGGGGCACTCGCAGGCGACCGGCTGGTACTGAATCCGGCCGCACACACAACCGAACGACCCGTGTCAACCCCCCGGTGTGGATTAGGGGGCGGGAGCAATGTGGACGAGCATTGCGAGTCGGCATCGGCACAACCGGTGCTGCATACCCGTGAACGAAAGGGACACACCACCATGGGCTTCTTCGGATTTCTTCTGCTCGGCCTCATCGCCGGCGCCATCGCAAAGCTGATCCTCCCCGGCAAGCAGGGCGGCGGCTGGTTCATCACGCTGCTGCTCGGCGTCGTCGGCGCACTCCTGGGCGGATGGCTCGGCAGCGTGCTCTTCAACGCCCCGCTCGAGGAGTTCTTCTCGATCCAGACGTGGCTGCTCGCGATCGGCGGCTCGATCATCGTGCTGCTGGTCTACGGCCTCCTCGTGGGACGCAAGGGCAAGTCCGTCCGGTCCTGACACGGCCGCGGCAACGACGCCGCGCACGGATCCCGCAGCGCACTCGCGCTGCGGGATTCGTGCGTTTCAGGCCCCTGCGCGCTCGGCAGCCAGCGGGAGGACCGTCGCGCGGGCGGTTTCGAGGGCAGCGGCCACCGCCCCGGTCGTGACGACTCCGGCGCCGAGCGTGGACGCCAGGAGCTGCGGCGCCGGCAGGTCGACTTCGGCGGGCAGCAGGACGCGCGCGGCATCGATCACCGGATGGATGCCTGCCGCGACCGCTCCCGCGATCACGATGACCTGTGGGTCGAAGAAGCTCGCGAACACGCCGGCCACGCGCGCGAGCAGTGCGCCCGCGCGCTCCACGATCGCCTCGACGGACGGATCCCCCGTGCCCGCCAGGGACAGCACGTCGCGGGCGGAGAGCTCATCGGGCGCCGTGAGCGCGAGAGGATGCTCGGGCGGGATCTCTCCCGTCTCGATCGCCTCCCGCGTCCAGCGGGCGATCCAATGCCCGACGCCGTCGGCGCGGCCGACTCCCTCGACGCGGTCCAGGGCCTTCGCCTCTCCCGCACCGCCGTGCGCGCCGCGCACGAGACGACCGTCCAGGACGACTCCCGCACCGAGCCGCTCTCCGGCGAGCAGCGCCACGAAGTCGTCGCATCCTCTCGCCGCGCCGACCGCTCCTTCCGCGACGGCCGCGAGGGACGCGTCGTTCTCGATGCGCACCGCCGGCGCCCACGTCGAGAGCATCTCGGCCAGCTCGGGGTTCATCCGCCGCCAGAACGCATTGCGGTGCAGCGGCGACCGCCCGGCGCGATCGACCGGGGCGGGCACGCCGACGCACACGGCGAACACGTCGCTGCGCGCTCCTCCCGCCTGGTGCAGCGCCTCGTCGATCACCGCCTGCACGGCCGCGCGCCTGCTGCCCGCCTCCGCGGGGTCATCGACGTCGGAGGGCGTGAGGGCGCCGGTCTCGTGCGCGACACTGGCCAGCGGCGTCCCGCGCAGATCGGCGACGGTCGCAGACAGGTGGAGCCGCCCGGCATCCACCCCCACGATCAGTCCGGCGTCCTCCCGCAGCTCGAACCTGCGCGCAGGACGACCTCTGCGGTAATCGTCCACCGCGCGCGCGTTGGGAAGTTCGCGCACCAGTCCCCACGCGATCAGATCGTCGATCGCCTCGATCGTGGTCGAGCGGGTGAGGCCCACCGCCGGCATGACGTCGCTGCTCGTGAAAGCGTCGTTGTCCCACGCGAAGGCGAGCACGGCCTCGAGGCTCGCCTGCCGGCCCGTCCACGCCGGTCGGGCGGGCGCGTCGTTCGTCGTCGTCATCCCGCTCCTCTCCCGCCACGCAGGCCGCTTATTTGGTTCGGCGACTGAATCTACTCCATCGAGCATGCCGCCGCCTCGCATCCCGCTCTGCGAGAATCTGCAGTATCTGATGATAATCTCCGCGCATGGACGTGACCTTCATCGCCAACGACACCCGGGGCGGCGTCGAGCCCTACCTCGCACTCGCACGGGAGGCGGTGTCGCGAGGCCACAGGGTGCGCGCCCTGGCTCCGGCAGAGCATGCGCCGCTCTTCACCGGCGCAGGAGTGCTGTTCGCCGGACTGGAGGGTGTCGACCGCGAGTCCGTGAGCGCGGCGGCGCGGGGCGGTGTGCGCCTGCGGGAGATGGGTCGTCGCGTCGCCGCCCTCGCCGCGCAGTGGGCCGTCACTGCACGCGACCTGGCCGCCGGCACCGACGTGATCGTCTCCGGGATCGGCGGCATGGCGCTCGCCCGCCCCGTCGCGCAGGCGGTGGGTGCCACGCTGCTGCGCGCGCACCTGCAGCCACTGGATGCCTCGAACAGCGCTGCACCCGGACCGCTCGGACCGCCGCTCGACTTCGCCGGCCCGCTGGGCCACCGCGCGTCGCACGCGGTCACGGCTGCCGCGACGTCGCTCATCACCCGCGCCCCTGAGCAGTCGGCGCGCAGAGCCCTCGGCCTCACCGGGCGCTCAGCGGCGGCTGACCCGACCATCCTGTACGGATTCAGCCCCGCGGTCGTGCCGGTGGCGTCTGACGCGACGACCCGCCGGATCGCGACGGGCTACTGGACCCTCCCGGCTTCCGCTCCGCTGTCCCCCGAGCTGGTGGCTTTCGTGGAGCAGCCGGATCCGGTCGTGAGCATCGGGTTCGGGAGCATGGTGACCGCGGACGCCGATGCCCTCCGCCGGCTCGTCCTCAGTGCTGTGCGTCGCGTGGGCGTGCGCGCGGTTCTGTTGTCGGGGTGGGGCGCTCTGGCCCCGGATGCCGAACGTCACGACGATGTCATGGTGGTGGACTCCGCCGCCCACGCGCTGCTGTTCCCCCGCATGTCGGCGACCGTCCACCACGGCGGCGCGGGAACGACCGGCGCCGCACTCGCCGCCGGGCGCCCCACGGTGGTCGTGCCGTTCACAGCGGACCAGCCGTTCTGGGCCCGCCGCGCCCAGCAGCTCGGAGTGGCGCCGTCTCCCCTCCCCCTCCGACGCCTCACCGTCGATGGACTGACCGAGGCGCTGCGCTCGGCGCTGACCGACCCGGTGATGGTCGACCGCGCTCGGGATCTCGGCGAGACGCTGCGCCGCGAGCACGGTGCGCGCGATGCCGTGGACGCCATCGAGATCGTCGCAGGCGCATGAAGCGCGGACCCAACGCCCGCGGACGACGCACTCTCGCCGCGATCGAGGAGGCGGCGCTCGCAGCGGCGGAGGAGATGCCGTTCGGCCAGGTCACGGTGCGCGAGATCTGCACGCGAGCGGGGGTGTCGGAACGCGTCTTCTTCAATCACTTCGAGACGAGGGAGGATGCCTTCCTCGGTCATGCGCGTCCGACGGTCGATGAGGAGTGGGCTCATCGCCTGCTGACCGACACGTCCGTTCCGCTCCTCGTGGGAGCAGCCCGTCTCGTGGCCGTCCCCCTCGTTCCCCCGGTGGTGCGTCGACGGCGCCAGGAGCTCACGGCGGCGCATCCCGAACTGCTCGCTCGCGCTCACGCGGTGCTCGCCCCGCTCCGCGTCCGCTGCGTCGACATCGTCGCCACAGCCGTCGGGATCCGCCATCCCCAGGCCCCGCCCACGACGGTCGAGCAGTTCTCGCGGATGGTCGTGGCGGCGGCGTCCGAGATCCTGCAGGCGCCTCTGCATCCGGAGACCACGGCGCTGCTGCGCTCGATGGTCGACGAGCTGGACGGAGTTCGCCGAACCTCTTGACCTCGTGCCGGGGTCTGCTGCATCATTGTCGTGTCGAGTTGATTTGCAGAGTAAATCTAATTCTGAGATCAACAAGATCCCGCCCCTCAGGGCCACGAAAGGACGATGACGTGCCTCAGATCTCCCGCCGGACGAAGGCGTTCCTCGCGATCACGACGGTCGTCGCCGCCACGGCATCCATCGCCGGATGCTCGGCCGGAGGCCCCGAGACCGTGCGCTTCCACCTCTCCAAGCCGGAGGCCATCCCCTACTTCCGCGAGCTCATCGCCGAGTACAACGCGTCGCAGGACGACGTCGAGGTCGTGCTCGACACCTCCAGCAACCTGCAGGCCGGGTTCCTCCGCGGCAACCCGCCCGACATCGGGATGCTGAACTACAACATGGAGATGGCGCGCTTCATGGAGCGCGGGGCGCTCAGCGACCTGAGCGACATGCCCGAGGCCGATCGCATCCTCCCCGGCGTGCAGGAGCTCGTCGACCAGTACGCGACGTACCCCGGACGCACGAGCGTGCTCCCGTATTCGGTGATGGCGGCATCCGTCATCTACAACACGCAGATCTTCGAAGACAACGGCCTCGAGGTCCCCGAGACCTGGGACGAGCTGATCGAGGTGTGCGAGACGCTCGAGGCGAACGGGATCACGCCGTTCTACGCCACCTTCAAAGACCCGTGGACGATCGGCCAGGGATGGTTCGACTACACCGTGGGCGGATCGGTGCCCGTCTCGGACTTCTTCGACGAGCTGAACGCCGAGGGCACGGCGGTCGGGCCCGACTCCTCCGTGTCGTTCCAGCGCGACATCCTCCCTCCCGTCGAGCGGATGGTCGAGCTGACCGACAACTACGTGAACGACGACGCCGAGAGCCGCGGCTACGGCGACGGCAACCTCGCATTCGCGCAGGGCAAGGCCGCGATGTACCTGCAGGGCCCGTGGGCCTTCGGCGAGATCGCCAAGACCTCCCCCGACCTCGAACTCGGCACGTTCCCGCTGCCCATGACCGACGATCCCGCCGACAACAAGGTGCGAGTGAACCTCGACCTCGCCGCATGGATCCCCGAGGCATCCCGCCACAAGGAGGCGGCGCGCGAGTTCCTCTCCTACCTCTTCCAGCCCGAGGTGATGGACGAGTACAACGCGGCACAGCTCGGCTACGGGACGACGACGGATGCCGCGCCCGTCACAGATCCGCGCATCGTCGGGATGAAGGAGTACTTCGACGACGCGCGGTTCTACCAGGGACCGTCCAAGGCGATCCCGCAGACCATCCCCTCCGACAACTACTTCCAGGCCATCGTGGGGGGCTCGGACGCCGAGCGCACGCTCGCGGTGATCGATGCCGACTGGGCCCGTCTGGCACTCCGCCAGTAGCGGCACCGCACCCACGAAAGGACAGCGACTCGACATGGCAACGACGACAGCGACGCTGGTCGCACCGACCGCCCGGAGGGGCGCCGCCGCGCGCGACGTCGCGCGCAGCAGGCCGAAGGTCGAGGGGATCTACTTCCTCTTCCTCCTGCCCACCCTGATCCTGTTCACCCTCGCGATCACGGTCCCGGCGGTCATCGGCATCTTCTTCAGCTTCACGAACTCGATCGGCTTCGGCGATTGGGAGTTCGTCGGACTCATCAACTACATCGCCGCGTTCAGCGACCCCGCGATCCTGCAGAGCTATCTCTTCACGTTCGGCTTCGCGGCGGTCACCGTCGTGGTGGTCAACGTGGCCGCGTTCCTGCTGGCGGTCGGGCTGACCTCCCGCATCCGCATGAAGACCGCGCTGCGCACGATCTTCGTGATCCCGATGGTCATCTCGGGCATCGTGATCGCCTTCGTCTTCAACTTCCTGTTCTCCAATTCGGTGCCGGCGCTCGGTCAGGGCCTGGGCATCTCCTGGCTCAGCGAGAGCATCCTCGCCAATCCCGATCTGGCGTGGGTCGCGATCGTCATCGTCACGGCGTGGCAGGCGATCCCGGGCACGCTCCTCATCTACATCGCCGGCCTCCTCTCGATCCCGGGCGAGGTCCACGAAGCGGCCGACATCGACGGCGCCGGCAAGGTGGCGCAGCTGACCCGCATCACGCTGCCGCTCGTCGCGGGCTACGTCGTGATCAACGTGATCCTCGGATTCAAGGGATTCCTCAACGCCTACGACATCATCGTGGGCCTCACCAACGGCGGCCCCGGCACGGCCACGCGCAGCATCGCGATGACGATCGTCACCGGGTTCACCAGCGGCGACTACGCGTACCAGATGGCCAACGCGACGATCTTCTTCCTCATCACCGTCGCCATCGCGCTGCTCCAGCTCAGCCTCACCCGCGGAAGGAACGTGCTCTGATGTCGGTTCAGCCAGCCCTCGTGCTCGAGGAGGTCCACGCCACCGAGGTGCTCGAGGGCGCCCCTCCCCGGGCCACCCCCCACCGTCGCTTCGCCATGGAGCGCGTCAACTGGCCGGGCACGATCATCATCGCGCTCTGCGCGATCACGGTGCTCGTCCCGCTCTACGTGACGATCTCGATGGCGTTCAAGACGCAGTCCCAGGCCGTCGACGGCAACGCGTTCTCACTGCCCGCTCCCTTCAGCGTCGACGGGTTCGTCGCGGCGTGGGAGCTGACGAACTTCCCGCTCGCGTTCACGATCACCACCCTCGTGACGGCGGCGACGGTCGCCGGAACGATCGTCCTGGCCGCGGTGGCGTCGTTCGCCATCGCCCGCAACTGGGAACGCAAGGTCTTCCGCTGGTCGTTCTACTACCTGCTGATGGCGATGTTCATCCCGTTCCCGGTGCTCGCGCTGCCTCAGATCCAGCTGACCGGTCTCGTCGGGCTCGACAACCCGGCGGGGGTGACGTTCCTGCACATCATGTTCCAGCTGAGCTTCAGCGTGCTGCTGTTCACGGCGTTCCTCCGCTCGATCCCGCTCGAGCTCGAGGAGAGCGCCCGGATCGACGGCGCCACGACGTGGCAGGCGTTCTGGCAGCTGATCTTCCCGCTGCTGGCACCGATGAGCGCGACGGTCGGCATCTTCGCCTTCCTGGCATCGTGGAACGACTTCATGATGCCGTCGCTGATCATCTCGGATCCGTCGATGCAGACCCTCCCGGTCGTGCAGAGCATCTTCCAGACCCAGTTCAGCAACAACTACAACGTGTCGTTCGCGTCGTACCTCATGGCCATGGCGCCCGCCATCATCGTCTACCTGTTCACCCAGCGATGGGTGATGGAAGGCGTCACCCAGGGGGCGGTCAAGGGCTGAACCGCCCGGCATCCGCCGCCCCGCACACCCCGCAACACCGCACCCTCGAAAGGACTCCTGTGCCCTCGCCGTCCCCTCTTGTCGACCTCCTCGCCGATGACGTCGCAGCGCCCTGGTGGCGTCAGGCCGTCGTCTACCAGATCTATCCGCGGAGCTTCGCCGACGCCGACGGCGACGGCCTGGGCGACATCCCGGGCGTCACGTCGCGCGCGGACTACCTCGCGGAGCTGGGGGTGGATGCCGTCTGGCTGAGCCCCTTCTACCCGTCGGCGCTCGCCGATGGCGGGTACGACGTCGCGGACTACCGCAACGTCGACCCGCGGCTGGGCACGCTCGCCGAGTTCGACGAGATGCTCGCGGCGCTGCACGCACGGGGCATCCGCGTCGTCGTCGACATCGTGCCCAACCACACCTCCGACGACCACGCCTGGTTCCAGGAGGCGCTGGCGGCCGGTCCTGGTTCCGCCGCGCGCGAGCGGTACATCTTCCGCGACGGCACAGGTCCGGATGCCTCGACGCCGCCCGCCGACTGGGAGTCGCTGTTCGGCGGACCGGGGTGGAGGCAGGTCACAGAAGCGGATGGCACGCCCGGACAGTGGTACCTGCACACGTTCGCGCCGGAGCAGCCCGACCTCAACTGGGACAACCCCGAGGTGCGCGCCGACTTCGAGAAGACGCTGCGCTTCTGGTCGGACCGCGGCGTGGACGGCTTCCGCATCGACGTCGCTCACATGCTGACGAAGGACCTGCCCGACCCGCTGCCGTCGCAGGCCGAGATCGATGCCCTTCCCTTCGACGGCAAGCACCCGCTCGTCGACCGCGACGACGTGCACGAGGTCTACGCCGCGTGGCGTGCGATCTTCGACGAGTACGACCCGCCGCGCACGGCCGTGGCCGAGGCGTGGGTGGCGTCCGACCGCGTGCCCCTGTACGCGAGCCCGTCGAGCCTCGGGCAGGCGTTCAACTTCGATCTGCTGCAGTCCGACTTCGACGCGGCCGAGTTCCGCGACGTCGTGACGCACAACCTCGAGCTCGCGAGCCGATCGGGGTCGTCGAGCACGTGGGTGCTGTCGAACCACGACGTCGTTCGCCACGCGACCCGCTACGGGCTGCCTCCGCTGGGCCGCGACAGCCGCGGACGCGGGGCCGTCAAGCAGGGCAGTGCGTGGCTGCGCACCGGCGGCACCGATCCCGAGCTCGATCGCGAGGGAGGCCTCCGCCGCGCACGGGCGGCGACGATGTTCCTCCTCGGCCTGCCCGGTTCGGCGTACCTGTACCAGGGCGAGGAGCTCGGTCTCCACGAAGTGGCCGAGATCCCCGCCGTCGAGCGCCAGGATCCCTCGTTCTTCCGCACCGGCGGCGACGACATGGGACGCGACGGATGCCGCGTGCCGCTGCCCTGGACCACCGACGGCGAATCTCTCGGCTTCGGCTCGGCGCACGCGCACCTGCCGCAGCCGGCGTGGTTCGCGGCATCCGCCGTGGAGGTGCAGGAGAGCGACCCGCAGTCGACCCTGAGCCTCTACCGCGCGGCTCTCGCCCTGCGCGAGCGGCTCCAGACCAGCGAGTCGCTGGAGTGGGTCGAGACGGGGCGCGACGACGTGCTGCACTTCCGCCGGGAGGGCGGCTGGAGCGTCGTGACGAACTTCGGCACCGAGCCGTTCGCGCTGCCGGCGGGCGACGTCGTGCTGTCGAGCTCACCCACGGACGACGGGTCGGTCGGCGCCGCGACCACCGTGTGGGTGCGGACGATCTGACGGGGGCCCAGGTCGAAGGGCGCCGCGCATCGGGGGGGTGCGCGGCGCCCTGTTCTGGCGCAGTAGCGTGGGGGGATGCCCGATCTGCGTGCGGCTCTCGCCGAGCGTCCTGTCGTCCTCGACGGCGGACTCGGCACGCTCCTGGAAGCCCGGGGCAACGATCTCACGAGCGATCTGTGGTCGGCCCGGCTGCTCCGCGACCACCCGGACGAGGTCTCGGCGGCGCACGCGGAGTTCGTGGCGGCCGGGGCGGACGTGCTCATCACGTCGTCGTACCAGCTGGGCTTCGGCGCAGCCGTGCCCGATGACGACGTCGAGGAGCTGATCGGCCGGAGCGTGCGTGTGGCGAGCGCCGCGGGCGGGCGGTTCGTCGCGGCCTCCGTCGGCCCGTACGGCGCGGTCCGTGCCGACGGGAGCGAGTACACCGGCGACTACGGCACGAGCGTGGCCGAGCTGCGCGCGTGGCACCGGCGGCGCCTGCATCTGCTGGCGGATGCCGGAGCCGATGCCCTCGCGATCGAGACGATCCCCGCCCTCGCCGAGGTCGAAGCGCTGTGCGCCGAGCTCGCCGATCTCGGAGTGCCCGCATGGATCAGCCTGTCCGCATCGAGCACGGGGTGGAGAGGCGACGATCTCGCGGAGGCGTTCGCGCTGGCGGCGGCGACCCCGGGCGTCTTCGCGACGGGTGTCAACTGCTGCGCGCCCGAGACTGTGCTGTCAACCCTCGCCCACGTCCCCTCCGGGGTCGCCGGGATCGCCTATCCGAACAGCGGCGAGCGATGGGATGCGGTCACCCGGTCGTGGGCGGGGGACGCCGGCATCCCGACCGACGCGGCGCAGTCCTGGGTGGAGGCAGGGGCGCGCCTGGTCGGCGGATGCTGCCGCACGACCCCCGCCGACATCGCCGTCCTGGCCTCCGCGATCCGCGGCGACTGACGTGCGGGGGCGCCCGCTCGGGTGCCAGCTGACGTCGCCTCGCGGCGCGGGAAGCGACGACACCTGACACATCGGAGCCCGCCCGGTCAGCCGAAGACGGACGCGACCTCGTCCCACCAGTCCGCCGTGGTCGCGCGATGCCCCGGGAGCCGCCGGGCGGCCTCGTCCGCGACCTCGTCGCGCGCCGCCCACAGCCCACCGAGGCGGGAGATCCCGTCGGTGTCGGCGGCGGTGATCGGCACCACGGCATCCTGCCCCCAGTGGGCGAGCGCGCCGCGCTGCTTGACCGCCGTGTACTCGTCGGTCACGAGCCCGAGCACCGGCACTCCCCCCGGCGCGGCGAACACCGCCGGGTGGTATCGACCGGTGAGGAGCAGCGCGGACGAGCGCGCGAGGGATGCCGCCCCGCGGGCATCTCCGGAGGGCACGACGCTCGACGGCGTGCGCATCCGCGCGCGCACCTCGTCGTGGAGCACGGCGTCCCCGCGCGCCTCGAGGCCGGAGTGGGGTCCGAAGTGCGCGTGGAAGCGCACCGGGCCGCCGACCAGGTCGGCCGCCGCATCGACCAGGGCCGCGACCCTGTCGACGGTCTCGTCCCGCGGTGCGCCTCCGAGGCTCAGCGACAGGCTCACCAGCACGCCGTGACGATCCGGCGAGCCCGCACCGTCGTCCGCCATCCCGAGGAACGACGCGTCGTCGACGCCGAGGCGTGCACGGATGCCGAGATCGGCCGCCAGCTGGAGCGACGCCGCCTCGCGCACGCGCGTCGACCGGGCACCCTCGAGGAGGCCGGCGACGAGCCCGCGATCGCGCCCTTCCAGACGCGGTCCGAACGTCTGCCCGGAGACGACGAGCGGGGTATCCGTCCGTGCGGCGATCGCGCCGAGCGCCGCGCGCTCGTAGACGTGGAGCGGCCACGTCGAGGCCAGATTGCCGCCGCCGGCGATCACGACGCCGTCCGCATCGGCGACCGCCACGATGACCTCTCGGGCCGGATCGTCCGCGGAGAGCGTCGCCGCTCCCCCCGCCGCCTCGCGCACGGCCTTCAGCCGCGCCTCGGCCGCGTCGCGGTCGAGACCGTCGAATCGGATGCGGGGGACAGCGTCGACGCCATACCGCTCGGAGGTCTCCTCGGGCACCGACGAGATCGCCGTGATCGCGGCACCGCGGGCGGTGAGCTCACCGTGCGCCGCCTCGAACATGGCCTCGTCGCCGATGTGCACCATGTCATCCACGACGCCGACGTCGCCGATCATCACCAGTCGCATGAAACTCCTCAGATTAGTCCGACGGCTCCGACCAAGCTAGAGCACTCCGAGACATCCTCCGGACGGCTTACGATCGAGTGCCCGCTGTGTGACGGCGGCGGAGGCGAGGTAGGCGATGGGCGTTCAGACGGCGCTCGATGCGGTGCGCGAAGCGCCCGGGATCATCGACGCGATGCGACTGGCCGATGACCTGGCGTTCGAGGCCGGACGCGACCCCGGGCTGCGCACGCTCCGGGTGCTCGGCAGCGCCCTCTCCGGCGATGACGAGGTGTCGGCGATCGCCGCCGTGCACGCCCTGGCCGAGATCTTCGACGAGCAGGCCGCGCGCATGCTCAGCGGTCTCCTGTCGGATCCGCGAGCCACCATCCGCGAACACGCGGCATGGGCGCTCGGGTCGGGACTCCCCCGCCCCGATGCGATGGGACGACTGATCGGACTCGTCGCCGCCGGCGGATTCACGGGCATGCTCGCCCAGCGCACGCTCGAGCAGTGGTCGACGATGTCGGCCGAGACGCTCGCCGTCGGCCTCGAGGGGGCACTCCTCGGCATCCAGGCGCCCGAGGCCCGGGCGCGCCTGGTCGAGACGCTGGGCCTCGTGCGACCGGCCCTCGCCACACGCGCGCTCCTGAAGATCGCCCAGGATGCCGGCGAGCACGACGAGGTGCGGATCGCGGCCGTGTCGGCGCTCGGCCAACGTCGCGGGTCCCCCGGTCTCATCGAGCCGCTGGAGCAGCTCGTGGGCGGGGAAGGACTCCTCGCCGAGGTGGCGCGCCTCGCGCTCGTCGATCTCGCGGAGACGCCTCCGCCTCCCCAGGCGACGGGCGACGGACTCACGATCGCCCAGCTCTTCCTGCACGCCGACATCGATCCGTCGCTCGCCGCAGCGGGCGCGGGCGACAACGGCGGCATCGCCACGCTCCTGGTGCGCCTCGGCGACGCCCTCGTGGCCGACCCTGCGGCGGGCGTGCGCCGCGTGATCACGCTGTCGCGGGGGCCCGTGGCCCAGGCCGCGGAGGATCTCCTCGACATCGGCTCGGTGCAGTCCGGGCATGTCTACGGCCACGTGCCCCTGAAGTCCCAGCCGGTGCCGTCGGCCGCCGCCTGGCCCCTGCGCGTCACGGCGCGGCGCGGCATCCGTCGTCTTCTCCGTGCCGCCGGGCGCGTCGATCTGCTCCACCTGCGCATGGCGGACGTCGGGAGCCTGGCCGCCGCCGACGTCGCGCGCGAGCTGGGCATCCCGGTCGTGTTCACCGTCGCCCCCGACCCGCACGGCGTCATCCAGTCGATGGACCGCTCGGGCGCCCTGACCCGCGAGCACTTCGGCGAGGTCGATCTGCGCGAGCACTTCTGGTTCCGCACCCGGCTCGTGCAGAACCTGGCGGCGAACGCCGCCCACACCGTGCTGTTCCCCCGTCCCCGTCTGCAGCAGGACATGCACCAGCTGGTCGGCATCGACATCACCTCGCGGCCCGAGCGCCACACGATCGTGGCGGAGGGCGTCGACCTCGAGGTCGTCGACCGCTCGGTCGCCGTCGCACGGGCCCATGCCGACGGCGCGGAGGCCGACGGCGCCATCGCCGACCTGCGCGCCCGTGTCGCGGCGCTGGCGCCCGAGCGCCGGGAGCTTCCGATCGTGGTCACCGTCGGGCGCCTGCACCGCGTGAAGGGCATGGCGACGCTCGTGGAGGTGTGGGCGCGCGGACCGCTGCGGGATCGGGCGAACCTGCTCGTCATCGGCGGCGACCTGGATCATCCCTCCCTCGACGAGCGCGAGCAGCTCGACCGCATCGATGCGGCGGTGCCCGAGGCCCGGCGAGCGGAAGCCGGCCTGATCCTCGCCGGACACCAGCCCAATGACATCGCCGCATCCTGGCTGGCCGCCGTGCGGTTCGGGATGCCCGGTCTCACCGCTCCCGGCGGTGTGTACGTCTGCGCGAGCCTGAAGGAGGAGTTCGGCATCGCGCTGCTGGAGGCGATGGCGACGGGCCTCATGGTCGTCGCGCCGGACGGCGGGGGTCCGGCCACCTACGTCGAGGACGGCGTGACCGGGGTGCTGACCCAGACCTGGGACGCGGACCAGCTCGAGGTCGCCACCGGAACGGCGCTCGACGCCGCCGCGCGGCCGGAGGGCGATCGGGCCGACATCGCCCATGACATGGTGCGCCGCAGCTTCACGATCCAGGCGATGGCCGCCGCCCTCGGCCCGGTGTACCGCGACGTCGTGGCCGAAGAGGCGGAGCTCATCCGCACAGCGGGGGTGGCCCCGTGACGCTGCTCGTCATCAGCCCCGACTACGCCTCTCACCTGCTTCCGCTGGCCACGCTCGCCACGGCGTGGCGCGACGCGGGCGAACACGTCGTGGTGGCGACGGGACCTGCGACCGATCCGATCGTGCGCGAGTTCGGCATGGAGCGACTCGACCTGTCCCTCGGCCGCGGGAGCAATGCGCGGGTGATCTCGGCCGACGAGCAGCCCGAAGACGAATCGGCGTCGTTGCGCGGATTCTTCGACGCCACCCGCGAAGGCATGACCGAGACGCTGCGCTACCAGGCCTCGGAGCGCCTCACCGACCTCATGTGGGATCCGGTCACGATCGGCCGGCGCGTGCTCGCGGCCGTCGAGGAGGTGCGCCCGTCGGCGATCATCGTCGACCACCTCGCGTTCAGCGCCCGACTGGCGCTGCAGACCGCGGGCATCGCCTACGCCGACGTGGTCCTCGGACATCCGAGCGCACTCCCGGTGGCCGGCGAGGTCTATGGATTCCCGCCCTCCTGGCCCGCGGCGTTCACCCCCGACCCCGGCGCGCTCGACGAGCTCCGCGCGCTCTGCGACGAGGTCTCGACCCGCTTCACCGCCGAGTGGAACCGTGCGGCGCGCGCCCTCGACCCCGCTGCCGCCCTCACCTCCGACGCGTTCGCGGAGCACGGCGCCACGGTGCTCTACAACTACCCCGCAGAGCTCGCGGCGGGCGACGGACGTGCCCTTCCGCCCCACGCGTTCCTCGGTTCGACACGCCGTGTGGAGGCGGTGGATGCCGAGGTCGAGCAGTGGATCGCCACGGCCGGCGACTACGCGTACGTGAGCTTCGGCAGCTTCCTGTCCGTCCGCGGCGACGTGCTGCGCCGGGTGGCCGACGCCCTCGCCGAGATCGGCATGCGGGCCGCCATCGCGACGGGCTCGACGCCGCGGGACCAGCTCGGAGACATCCCGTCGGACTGGCTCGTGCGCGACTATCTCCCCCAGGTGCGACTCCTCGCGGGTGCCCGGCTCGCCGTGACCCACGGCGGCAACAACTCGGTCACCGAGGCGCTCGGGCAGGGCGTGCCCCTGCTCGTGCTGCCGTTCTCGACGGATCAGTTCGCCGGCGCGGCGGCGGTGGAGCGCACCGGTGTCGGCCGCGCCCTGGCTCCGAACACGGCGGATGCCTCGGAGCTCGCCGAGGCTCTGCGCGCGATCCGCGACCTCCCGGCGGACGGGCGGGACGTGCTGGAGCGCATCGCCCGGCACCAGGACCGGCGATCGGGGCCGCAGATCGCCTACGAGCTGCTGGCCGGGCGCGCGACGCCGACGAGCTGAGCCATCGACTCCGGGTCGCCGGCGGCGGCGCGGTACTGCTCCATGAGCGCCGCATTGGCGTCGTAGCGCTCGCCCGCACGCACCTCGGCCTGGTGGTGCAGAGCGTAGACACGTCCGTCGTGGCGGACCGGCGGGGCGCCCAGCAGGGTCTCGTGGGCGAGGTACCACGCGGCATCCTCGAACCCCCAGCCGCGGAATCGCTCGTCCTGGCCTCCGTGCGACCGCCAGGTGGCGGGGGTCGTGACGTACACGCCCGAGCATGCGCCGTTGACGAGCTCGTATGTGCACTCCTCGGGCGCCGTTCCGCCGCGCAGCTGCGCCGTTCCCTCGGCGCCCAGCCAGTGGTAGCGCGTATAGGGCAGATGCACGCGTCCGCTCGTGCGCGCCGCCGCGACGGCCTCGCGCAGCGCCGCCGGCTCGGGGATCGTGTCGGCGTCGTTGATCACGACGACCTCGTCGGCTCCGATGCCGTCGACGCCACGGTTGCGGCAGGCCGCGAGCACGAAGACGTCGTCGGGGGTGTCGATCGTGGTCACCTCAGCTTCGGGCACGTTGTCGGCGTACCACGCGGTGACGAACTCGAACGCGCCCACACGCGACGGCGCAGGGCGCCAGGGGATCACGACACGGAACCGTTGCATCCGTTCAGCGTACGAGGTCGCACCTCGTGCGAGGGTCACCGGCCGCGTCGGACTCCGACGTACACGGTGTTCGACGAGGTGCCGCCGGTGAGGCGATTCGCGAAGACCACCTCGTGGGCACGGCATCCGGGGAAGACCGCCTCCAGCCTCGCCGTGAACTCCTCGTCGGGCGGATCGTCCGACCACAGGGCGAAGACGCCGTCGTCTCGCAGGTGCCGCGCGAGCGCGCGCAGTCCGGCGTCGGTGTACAGATCGGCGTGGCTCGGGTCGAGGGTGTGCCGCGGCGAGTGGTCGACGTCGAGCAGGATGACGTCGTAGACGACCTCCGGCGCGGCGCGCATCACCGCGAAGAAGTCCGCGTGCCGGAGGGCGGTGCGTGCATCGCGCACGAGCGCGGCCGACACCGGGAGGAGTTCGCGCTCGTGCCATCCGATCACGGCCCGGAGCGCGTCGATCACGACGAGCGATCGCACGCGGTCGTCCTCGAGCGCGGTCGCGGCGGTGTATCCGAGGCCGAGCCCGCCCACGAGCACGGCGAGCGCGTCACCCGTGGCCGCCGCGAGGCCGAGGGTCGCCAGCTCCTCCTCCGCCACGGTGAACAGGCTCGACATGAGGTACTCGTCGCCGAGCTTGACCTCGTAGATCATCTCCTGCGTCTCGGGATCGGCCCGCCGACGCAGGGTGAGCTCGCCCATCCGGGTGTCCTGCCAGTCGAGCTCTTCGAATCGCGCGATCATGTGCGGCCCCGTCCTCTGCGCTCACACCCTACGCGGGTCGCGGGCACTCGACGTCGGGACCGACGGCTCAGTCCTCGTCCCCGTCGTGGTCGGGGCCTTCTGCACCGGCCTCGGCCGATTCCTGGCGGACGTCATCCGTGAACGCGTCCGTGGGAGGACCGTCGTCGGCGCGCGCGTCGTCGGCGTGGTGCTCGTGGGGGGTCGGGGTGCTCATCGGATGGCCTCTCCTGGGGTGTTCGCGCTGTGGATCGTGCTGCTCACTGCTGCGCCGGCCTCTCGGTGCGTGCCGGGCTGACGTAGGAGTCGGCGCTCTCGTCGAGCTCGCCGTCGAGGTCGAGAAAAGGCTCGCTCTCCACGGTCGTCTCGATGTCGGGGCCCTCGTAGCCTTCGTCGTCGCCGTTCGGCGCGGTCGGATGCTGGTTCGCCATCATTTCTCCTCATCGATCGATCCCATGCTGACGCGACGTCCGCTCCCCACCGAGGGGCTTGACAGCGTCGCGTTCGCGTCACGGCGGCCCGCCCTGCACCTTTCACGTCATCCCGCAAGCCCCGTGACCGACGGCGGACTCCGGCGTGGACTGGACCCACGCAGGGAGAGGAGCAGCGCCATGACGACAGGAAGAGACACCGCACCGGCACCCGCCGACGACGGCGAGCACGACGAGGCATCGGAGGCGTCGCACCCCGACGACCAGCCGCTTCCCGACACCACCGACGAGCGCGGGATTCCCGTCGACAATCCGTCCGGCTGATCGCCGGAGCGAAAGGACGAACGCCATGAGCGAGACCACTGCCGCAGCCGAGCGGCCGCGCGACGACGCAGACGCGGATACGACGGACTCCGCCGCGGATGCCGGATCCGAATCGCCCGAGGAGGGCGAAGCGGCCAGGAAGGCCGCGGAGGACGCGACCACCGGCTCTCCGACCTCCTGACCCTCCCCGCGCGCAGGGGCCGCGCCAGGATGATGGAGGCATGGCTGCCCCTCACCGCCCCGGACTGCGGGTCACGGCACGGCTCACGATTCCCGAATCGGAGTTGTCGTGGCGGTTCTCGCGCTCGTCCGGTCCCGGCGGTCAGGGTGTCAACACGGCCGACTCCCGCGTCGAGCTGCTGTGGGATGTCGCGCGCTCCCCTGCGCTGACCCCTCCCCAGCGCGCCCGCATCCTCGAGCGGGTCGAAGGTCGCCTGGTGGACGGAGTGCTGACGATCGCGGCATCCGAGCACCGCGCACAGCTGCGCAACCGGGAGGCCGCCCGCGCCCGCCTGGCGACGCTCATCGCCGAGGCGCTCCGCCCGCCCGCGGCGCCCCGTCGACCGACGGCCCCGACACGCGGCTCGAAGGAACGGCGGCTGAAGGCCAAGCAGCAGCGCACGGAGGTCAAGACACTCCGCAAGCGCCCCACCGACTGAGCGCGCCCGCCCGGTCGCCCGGGCAAAGAAGAAGCCCCGACCGTTACCACGCGGCCGGGGCGAGACGGATGAGAAATCCGCCTATCGAGATCAGCATACCCCGCGGGGCTGTGTGTTGCGTGTGCGCGACGGAGGATCGGGGTCAGCTCGTGACGCGCTCGCTCTTCGGCGTCGGTCGGCACACCAGCACTGGGCACGGTGCGGAGTGCTGCACACGCGACGCCGTGCTGCCGAGCAGGATCGTGCGGCTCAGGCCGCGACTGCCCGCAGCCATCGAGATGAGGTCGGCGTCGAGGTCTTCGGCCGCGCGGATGATCTCCTGTGCGGGCGAACCGCTGCGGATCTGCGTGTGGATGCGCGGGCCCCAGCCCTCGAACTCCGCGGCGACCGTGTCGACCGCGGAGCGGGCCTCCTCGCCGAAGCTCAGCTCGGTCTGCCCTCGCGGGCGTTCGGGACCGATCTCGTCGGCGAAGGGCGCGGCGGAGTACGGGCTGACGACGGCGAGCACGGTGACGTCGGTGATCTCGCGGGAGTCCGCGATCCACTTGAACTGGCGTGCGCCGATGAGGGATGCGAGCGAACCGTCGGTGGCCACGATGACGTGCATGGGTCAGCCTTCCTTCGTGGGGTCCGGTTGGGCGAGCGCGCCCGACTCGAAGGGCTCCACGCCCGGCGGACGCAGCCGCTTCTTGCCGAAGAACCTCTCCAGGAGGTAGAGCACCAGGCCCAGGGCGAGCAGCCCCGCCACCCACCACAGCGACTCCGGGTCGTCGATCAGCGTGTAGGCGAGCACCGCCAGGTTGCCGAGGATGCCGACGATCAGCAGCGGGGTGTTGGCCCGGTACGTCTCGGCGGTCTCGTCCTTTCCGCGCAGCTTCAGACACGACACGATCACGAGGGCGTAGATGAAGAGCAGGAAGACCACCGTGATCGTCGCCAGCCGATCGACGATGTCGAGCTGCTGGTCGGCGGGAAGAGCGGACTGGCTGCTGCGGATGGCGGCACCGATCACCAGGAGCGCTCCGACCACCCCGGCACCGAACAGCAGTGCGACGTAGGGGCTCCTGCGCACCGGGTGCACCTTCGCGAACACGGCGGGTACGACATCCTCCCGCGCCATTCCGTACAGGATGCGGGACTGGGCGACCACGGTGACCAGCGTCGTGTTGCTGATCGCGATCATGGCGATGACGCCGAACACGACGAGCATGATGGATGCCGGGATGAAGAAGAGGTCGGCGCGGATGACCTCGAGGAGCGTGTTGCCGGCGAGCTCCGACAGGGGCACCGCGAGGGCCGCCGCGATCGAGACGAGCACGTACACGACGCCCGCCGTCATCATCCCGCCGATCAGCGCGCGGGGGAACGCGCGTGAGGGATTGATCGTCTCCTCGGCCACGTTCGCGGCGTTCTCGAAGCCGGTCATGGCGAAGAACGCCAGCGAGACGCCTGCCAGCACGGCGAGCGCCGCCGATCCCGCCCCGCCCTCGACGTTGAACTGGAGGAGCACCGCCGGGTCGCCCACTCCCTCGACCAGGGCGATCACGCCGATGATGATCACGATGATCAGGCCGCTGATCTCGATGAACGTCATGACGACGTTCGCGACGACCGACTCGGTGATGCCGATGAGGTTGACGATCGTGATGATCGCCACGAAGGCGAGAGCGATTCCGGTGCCCGCCCAGATCGCGTCTTCGGGGAGGCCCACCAGTCCGCTGAAGTAGCGGACGAAGCCCGACGCGAGAGAGCCCACCGCCGCCATGTTTGCCGACAGCATGCAGATCGTGATGAAGAACGTGAGGATCGGGCTGCGGAAGGCCTTGTTGACGTACAGGGACGCCCCCGCGGCCTGCGGATACTTCGTCACGAGCTCGGCGTACGCGAGACCGGTGATCGTGGCGATCGCGACGCCGACGAGGAACGCCATCCAGAACGCGCCGCCCACCGCCGCCGCGACCAGGCCGACGAGGACGTAGATGCCCGACCCGAGCACGTCGCCCACGACGTAGAAGTAGAGCTGGCGCCCGGTGATGGATCGCTTGAGCTCGCTGTGCTGAACCTGGGGTGGTGCCGCTGGCGTGGCCATGGGCTCACCTTAGGGGGCGGAGAGCGGCAGGAGAACAGGTGGTTCTTCGCGGCCGGAGGCACTACTGTCAGCCCTGCGCGCGCCGGCCCTCCGCCGCGTCGGCCACGATGCGCGCGATGCGGTCCGCGCGCGTCGCGTCGCGCGCGGCGCTGACGACCCACCACAGCATCTGCTTGCGGGCGCTCGGCGGGAAGGCGTCCCACGCACGCCGGGCGTCGGGATCGCTGTCCAGCGCCGCCGCCAGCTCGGCCGGCTCCTCCAGGTCTTCGACGGGATCGGCGATCGTCCACCAGCCGTTGGCGGTCGCGGCGGCGATGACGCGGCGACCGGCATCCGTCATCAGTCCGCGCTCCTCCATGTCGGCGGCGCGCCGGCGATTCAAGCGGGTCCACGGGCTCTTCGCCCGACGCGGCGTGTAGAGCTGCAGACCGCGCTCCTCATCGAGGACGGTGGCGGTGGAGTCGATCCATCCGAAGCAGATGGCCTCCTCCACGGCATCCGGATACGGACAGCGCGGGCCTCCCGCAGGGCCGCGCCACGAGCACAGCCACACGCCCCGCGTCGTCGCGTGGTTCTGCTCGAGCCACTCCCGCCACTGCGCCCGCGACTCCGCATGGAAGATCGGGTAGTCGAACTTCCACGTCGGCGGGTGGTCGGATGCCGGCGGATCGGACATCAGAAGCGCTCCCAGAGGTCGTCTCGGCCATGCGTCACTCGGTAGGCTGACCGAGATCCACGGTGAATGTCTGTGCGATCCCGTCTGGAGCGGTCACCGTGACACCTCTCGATCCCGTGCCGCCGGGAAAGACCCGGATGGTGAGACCCTGCAAGTAGTCGTAGTCGGGTCGGTCAACTCGAGCACCCCACGGTATCACCGCTCCCGGTCGCGCATAGAGGGGCAGCGATAGGTATCCGTGCGTCTCGCGCAACCACCGGCCGCCCTCGACGGTGTCGCCCGTCAGGAGCGAGGTCCAGGTGCCCGCGGGCAAGTAGAAGTCGACCTCGCCGGACTCCGTGAACACGGGTGCCACCAGGAGCTCCGAGCCCAGCATGTACTGCCTGTCCAGATAGGCCGCCGCAGGATCGTCGGGGAACTCCAGCGGCATGGGCCGCATGAGCGGGATGCCGGTGGCCGCCGCATCCAGACCGACCTGGTGCAGGTAAGGCATCAGGCGCATCTTGAGGTGGGTGAAGATCCGCGTCACCTCGACGGCCTCGTCGTCGAACATCCACGGCACCCGGTAGGACTGCGACCCGTGGAACCGCGAGTGCGACCCGAGGAGGCCGAAGGCGGTCCAGCGCTTGTAGACGCCGGCATCCGGTGTCCCCTCGAAGCCGCCGATGTCGTGGCTCCAGAACGCGAAGCCGCTCAGCGCGAGCGAAAGCCCTCCTCGCAGCGTCTCGGCCATCGACACGAACGTCGACGTCGAATCGCCGCCCCAGTGCACCGGCATCGTCTGGCCGCCGGCGGTGGCCGAGCGCGCGAACAGCACGGCGTCGCCCGCACCCCGCTCCTGGACGAGCACGTCGTGGACGGCCTTGTTGTAGAGCTGGGTGTAGCGGTTGTGCATGCGGGACGGATCCGATCCGTCGGAGTACTCGACGTCGAGCGGGATCCTCTCGCCGAAGTCGGTCTTGAAGCAGTCGACGCCCTGCGCCACCAGTCGTCGCAGGTGCGACTGGTACCAGGCCGTGGCATCCGGATTCGTGAAATCGACGAGCCCCATACCCGCCTGCCACAGATCCCACTGCCACACCGAGCCGTCGGGACGGCGCACGAGGAAGCCGCGGTCGGCGGCCTCGCGGAACAGCGGCGAGCGCTGGGCGATGTAGGGGTTGACCCACACGCAGACGCGGAGATCCTTCTCGTGCAGGCGCGCCAGCATGCCGTGGGGGTCGGGGAACGTGCGCGGATCCCACTCGAAGTCGCACCAGTTGAACTCGCGCATCCAGAAGCAGTCGAAGTGGAAGACCGAGACGGGCAGCTCACGCGCCGCCATCTCGTCGATGAACGACGTCACGGTCTGCTCGTCGTAATCGGTCGTGAACGACGTCGACAGCCACAGCCCGTACGACCACGCCGGGACGACCGGAGGGCGTCCCGTGAGCGCCGTGTACCGCTCGATGACCTGCTTGGGCGTCGGCCCGGCGAAGACGAAGTACTCCAGGACCTCCCCCGCCACGGAGAACTGCACGCGCTCGACGGCTTCGGTGCCGATTTCGTACGAGACGTGCCCGGGGTCGTTGACGAGCACGCCGTACCCGCGGTTGGACAGGTGGAACGGCACGTTCTTGTAGGCCTGCTCGCTCGAGGTCCCCCCGTCCGCGTTCCAGATGTCGACGGTCTGGCCGTTCTTGACCAGAGGACCGAAGCGTTCCCCCAGCCCGTAGATCAGCTCGCCTACGCCGAGGTCGAGCTGCTCGTGGACGAACGTGCGCGGACGCGGCGCCGCCGAGCCCGCGCGAGCGTTGTCGACGATGCCCGGATCCACCTGCGCGTCGCCGGCCAGCTGCAGGTACCCCTGCGCGCGCGGACCGCTGCCGGTCACGCGGCGGCCGTCGACCTCGAAGGAGAGGTCCCACGGGGTTCCGGCCGACACGCGCACGGTGAGGGGTCCGGTCGTGAGGACCCCGCCTCCCGTGACGGATGCCGCACCGACTCCCCCTTCGACGGCGCCGGGCAGATCGAAGCCGTCGTGCCGGCGCGCGCCCTCGTGATGGGCGATGCGCACGCGGACGACGCCCTCCATCGGCGAGGACACGGTCGTCGTCAGCACGGCGCGGTTGAGGGTGTCGCCGCGCTTGGTGATCACGCTCGTGGGCGCGGTGACGACCAGGCCGGGGCCGTCGGGGCTGTCCTCGGTCCGCCAGATGTCGTAGGCCTCCTGCGCGTACAGCGCCGTGACGCCGGGACGCAGCTGCCAGAACCCGTCGGTGAACTTCATTACTTGACTGCTCCTGCCGTGATGCTGCGTGTCAGCGTGCGCGGGGATGTTGGCCTTCGTGAGATCGGCGTCACGGGAAGGCGTTTGGTGGTGAGATTCGGGGTCAGTGGCGTGATGCCCTGGGCACGTGTACGCGCATCTGTGATGGCCCGCGATTTGCCCACAGGGCGTAAGGGATGAACGTCAGCATCGTCGCCGTCGACGCGACGCCCTCACCTGAGACAGCCGCCAGTGGGACCCAGCCGGACTCGACCCACAAGGAATCATCGATGACGCGTCCGTCGACGGCAAGGGCGAGAGTCCGCTCACCGGCGATCTCGACAGGGGTTTCTCGGACTGTGGACGAAGTGTCCACTTCGACGGTCTCGAGGTCGACTCCCGCTTCCTGGTCGTGGCTCTCGAGCGCGTATACGACCGGACCTCGTTCGAGGACGACGGTGCCGCGCACGGCGTCAGCCGCAGGGTGCCCCACCGTCCACCGTGGTGTGACGGGAATGTCGATGTGAACCCGGTCTCCGGGTTTCCACTCTCGCCGCACAGAGATGACACCGTCAGTGTCGATGTGCGCATCCTGGAGCGCCGCTTCGGCCTCGTCGACGACGGCGACATGTACGTGCTCTGCCCATCCGGGCCGGCGAATGGACAGACGCCAGACATCATCGGGACAGTCGCGAACGATCACCGTCACACGCCCGTCCGCGGGGTAGATCGTCTCCACGTCCACCGTGATCCGACCGGCTTTCGTCTGCGCGCGGTACCGCCCCGGGAAGAACTGGTGCAGCTGCACCCCGTCATCGTCGCTTGTGAGCGCATAAGCGCCAAGGGAAGCGATGGTGCGAAGGATGTTGGGTGGACAGCACGCGCACCAGAACCATGCCGGTCGTGTTCCAGGGGCATCGGCACGCCCGGGCTTGCCGTCGACTGGCGCCGCGGGCAGGGCACGCCGCCGGTGTCCGGGGTTGCTGTAGAAAAAACCGCGTCGATCTGCGGAGGTCGATGCCGCGAGGAGGTTGTACAGGCCACGCTCGATGACGTCCGCGTACTTCTGTTCGCCGGTAGCCAGCAGAAGGCGCCAGCTCAGCCCAATGTGGCCGATGGTGGCGCACGTCTCGCCGTAGCCAAGGTCTTGGGGAAGTTCGTGTGCGTCGCCGAGCTCCTCCTGGTGTGCCCGCGATCCGAGAGCGCCAGTCACGTACATCTGCGTCCGCGCGATGTCGTCGGCGATGCGTCGCACGGCGTCGAGCAGTTCGCTGTCGTCAGTCTCGACGGCGACGTCGGTTGCCCCGGAGAGGTAGTACAGCGCGCGGACCGCGTGACCGGCGATACGGTCCCGGTCTCGGAGCGGGACGTCGTCCTGGAGGTACACGCGGTCGACGGGCCATGCGGGAGTCGGGGTGAAGACGTCGCTGCCGCGGTCGTCGATGAACTGCTTCGCGAGGTCGAGGTAGGCGGTCGTTCCAGTGACCCGGTACAGCTCGACCATCGCCATCTCGATCTGCTGATGACCGTCGCTTTCACGCCGCCGGCGCTGGCCGAAATCCGCCACGAGGCGGTCAGCGGCGCGGGTGGCGACACTCAGGAGATCGTCGCTGCCGCTCGCGCGGTAGTGGGCGACGGCTGCCTGGATCAGGTGGCCGATGCAGTACATTTCGTGGCTGGACTGCAGGTTGGTCCAACGTCTGGCAAGACCGGCTTGCACATTGGTGTTGATGTATCCGTCTTCCTCCTGAACGGATCCGATGAGGGAGATCAGGTCATCGACGACGGTGCGCATCACGGGGTCGGAGCTGGCCCCAACCCGGGCCATCTCCCAAGCCGCACCCTCCAGGACCTTGTACACGTCGGAGTCGCTGAACCACATCCCCTGCCGGGGGGAGTCGACGCCGTGATCGGGTAGCAGCCTCCGAAAGTTGTCCACCGCGCCGTCGCGTTCGAGCCAGGCTCGCGCATGAGGGAAGGTGATGGCGGCGTTGTCCTGCTGCCACTTCGCCCAGGGGCCCGATGTGAGGTCAGCATCCCCGACTCCGATGGGCCGAAGCCGGCCCGCCGTGGGGTGGATGGGCGCGTCGATGTCTGTCACGGGCGTTCTTTCGTCGAGCGGGGGGTGACTTGTCGCGGTCTCAGCCACGGAGCGCCCCATTGGTCAGTCCCGCCACGTAGTAGCGCTGCAACAGGAGGTAGACGATCAGAGTGGGAACGATGGCGATCACGATGCCGGCCTGCATGGCGCCGTAGTCCACCACCCCGTAGGCGTTGGAGCGAATGTTCACAAGCATGATCGGCAATGTGTACTGGTCGCCCGAATTGAGAAAGATCAGTGGTGCCAGAAACTCGTTCCATGAAGCGATGAAGGCGAACAGGGCGACGGTCGCAACAGCGGGTGCGACGAGAGGAAGTGAGATGTATCGCAACGCCTTGACGGGCCCGGCGCCGTCGACGAGGGCGGCCTCTTCGAGTTCTCGCGGGATGGACTCGAACGAGTTGCGCATCAGGAAGATGCTGAACGGGAGTTGGAACATGATCAGCACCAGGGCAAGACCGAAGATGCTGTTCTGCAGCCCCATCCATCCCATCACCAAGTACAGCGGTAGGAGGATCGTCGCGTACGGCACCATCAGGATGGCCAGCGTGGAGACGAACAGAATGTTCTTGCCTGGGAAGTTGAACCGCGCGAATCCGTAGCCGGCCAGAACCGTGATGACGACTGTGCCCAGCACGGAGACCAGCGACAGCGCCACACTGTTCCACAAGTAGACGCCGAGGCCTTCCCCGAATGTCGCGAGCTTCTCATAGTTGCCGAGTGAGAACGACTCCGGGATGAAGGTGGGGGGCTGCCGGTTGGCTTCCTCAGGAGACTTGAAGGAGTTCACCAGCGCCAGCAGCAACGGCGCGAGGAAGATGCCTGCCAGAGCAATGGCGACTCCGTGGAATGCGGTCGTTGCCACCCCACGCCGAACACGCACGGCGGCGGGGATCACTCGGGAAGGTGTGGACGCTTTCGAACCTCGCCGGGTGGATGGCTTTGCGACGGTGTCAGTCATCGGAACCTCTCTTTCGCAGAACCGCCAGCTGGATCACGTTCAGCAGAACGAGGGCGATCAGCAGGATGACCGACAGCGCAGCGGCGCGCCCCAGATCGAACGACACGAAGGCGGTGTTGTACAGCGCGTACACCATGGTGATGGTGCTGTTGTCAGGCCCGCCGCGGGTGAGCACCATGAACTGGTCGAAGCTCAGGAGTGAGCCCGTGACCGACAGAATCAGAAGCAGTGCGAGGGTGGGCTTGAGGAATGGGAAGGTGATGTAGCGCAGCCGGTGCCATGTGTTGGCTCCGTCCAGCCGTGCCGCCTCGTACAGTTCCCCCGGAATGGACTGAAGTCCGACCACGAGCACGATCACTTGAAAACCGATGAACTTCCACACCACGAGCGTGAGAGTGGTGAACAGCGCCTTCTCAGGCGTGCTGAGGAATCCCCACGGCCCGTCCGAAAGACCGAGGACCTGCAGAACGGTATTGGCGATTCCGGTCTGATCGTTGACCGCTGAGTACCAGATGAGCCCAGCCGACGCCGTACCGACGACGTAAGGGAGAAAGAATGTCGTGCGGTAGAACTTTGCTCCGCGCCGCTGACTTCCAGCGACAGCGACCAGGCAGAACGAGACGAGAAAGATGATGACGGTCGCCAGCACGGTGTACAGCAGCGTGAATCCGATGGCGCCGATGAAGAGCTCGTTGTCAGGGATGCTTGTGTAGTTGTCCAGTCCATTCGGCTCAGGCGAACCCAGCAGCGGCCAGTCCTGAAACGACATGAAGATCAGAACGCAAAGGGGGACGATGAACAGAAGAAGGACGACGACGGCGGCGGGCAAGACAAACGCCGCACCGACGGCGGGCCGTCGCAGCGTGACCGCGCGACGCCTGGTCCTGGCCGGTGTGGGTGAAGTGAGGGGGGTGGCGGTGGCCACAGGAACTCCTTGCTTTCGGGTATTGATTGGGGGCGGCGCCCGCAACGCGCCGCCCCCAACCGCTGACTAGTCGTCGAGAAGCTTCTGCACCGACTCCTGCAGCGCAGCCGAACCTGTGGCCGAGTCCTCTCCGTTGACGATCACAGCGCGGAGGTTCTGCGTCCACGGTCCGGTGGATTCGTTGAAGATCTCCCCGGTCTTGAGCGACTTCGCGGTGTACCCGTCTGCGAGCATCTCGACAGCTTCGACCGAACGCGGATCCTTCGAGGTGTACTCGTTGTCGGCGAGATCGACGCGCACCGGCCACGTGCCGATCTTCGCGAGCACGTCGACCTGCGCTTCATCAGACAGCGACCACTGGATGAAGTCCCAGGCAGCGTCGATGTTCTTCGAGCTGCGGGTGACGCCGATGACATCGCCACCCACGAACGAAGACGAAGATGCGCCGTCGGGGGCGGGGAGCGGGGCGACTCCCCACTCGAAGTCGGCTTCCTGGCGAAGGGTCTCCATCACGAAGCTACCCGCCGGAAGAATGCCGATGGAACCGGACACGAAGCCGGCCGTCCAAGTCGACCCATCTTCATTGGCCGATGAGGTCGGCGCGATACCTTCTTCGTACATCCGCTGATACAGATCCATGACGTCGCGCATCGGCTGCGTGTCAAGGTTGGCCACGGCACCGTCCTCCATCAGCGGCGGCTCGTCGGCGGCGGCCAGGTAGGGGGTGAGCGTGTACAGATTGCACCCGCCGCAGTTGCCTGCGAAGTAGAAGCCGTACGTGTCTCCACCAGCGCTGTCACGAATGGCCTTCGCCTGCTCGTACATCTCGTCGAAGCTCGTCGGAGGCACCTCCGGGTCCAGCCCCGCGGCGACGTACAGGTCCTTGTTGTACAGGATGAGCGAGTTGTCCACGATGTGGGGCACGGCGTACATCTGGCCGTCCTTGCTGGCCGCCTCCAGATGAGACGGAACGAGGCTGTCCACGAAGGGCAGCTCCTCGATGCGGTCCGTCAGATCCTGATAGAGACCCTGGTCGACGTAGTTGGGTGCGTAGACGACATCCGACGCGAGAAGATCGGGTAGCGAATTGCTGCCCGCCGCGGTCGCCACCTTCTGCAGGTACGAGTCGCCAGGCACAACGGTCAGCTTGATCTGCGTGTCGTGGGTTGCGTTGTACTCGTCGACGAGGGCTTGCGAGATGGATCCATCGGGGCGCACCCACATCGTGAGCTCCGAAGCCGACTCTTCATCTCCTCCCCCTGAGCCTGCACATCCGGCCAGCAGCACGAGGGCCCCTGCTGCTGCCATCGCAGCCAGTGCACGTTTCATCATTCTCCTTTGAATTGAGGGAAACCACCCCCGAACGGAATTGGTTTTCCTAAAGTAATTTGCGGCGTTTTCGGCCGTCAACCTCGCCAGGATTTTCCGAATTGCGGAAAGTACCAGAAAGGCTCTATGGTGACCGAATGGAGACGAGCTCGCGGCCCAACCGGCCGGTCACCGTGGCTGAGGTAGCAGCTCGCGCAGGTGTATCCATCAGCACTGTCTCCAAGGCGGTTAATGGAACCGGGCAGCTTCGCCCTGAGACCCGCCAGCGGGTTCTCCAGTCTGCCCGTGAGCTGAACTTCCAGCCCAATCAATTGGCACGCGGCCTGTTGAGCGGACGGAGCTACACAGTCGGCATTCTGAGCACCGACGACTGGGGTCGGTTCACGCTCCCGCTTCTGGCAGGAGCCGAAGACGCGCTCGGCGCTGGACAGCTTTCGATGCTGCTGTGCGAAAGCCGAGGAGACCCGATCCGCGAACAGCACTACCTCCGGACCCTCACAGCACGGAGGGTGGACGGCATCATCGTCACAGGTCATTCCCGCAACGTCCGCCCCTCGTTGCGAACCGCGGTCAACGTTCCTGTCGTGTACGCCGTGACAGTATCGGACCATCTCGACGACGTGTCGGTGACCTACGACGACACCACCGGTGCCATCGATGCCGTCAATCACCTCTTGGCGACCGGCAGACGCGACATCGCCGTGGTCATGGGCCCGGAGCGGCATGTCGCAAGCCAGCACCGCCTGGATGGGGCCATGCGCGCTCTGCAGGCTGCCGGATTGCAGCCCGTGCTCGGCACCGCGCTCTTCGGCGAGTGGAGCGAGCGCTGGGGCCGAGACGCTGCGGCGCGCCTGGTCAATTCGTCGCACCCCGTCGATGGGGTCTTCGCGGCGAGCGATCAGATCGCCCGGGGAATCACAGAAGGGATCCGCGAGGCCGGCCTTCGCTCGCCAGACGATATCGGCGTCGTCGGAGTCGATAACTGGAACGTGATCGCAGAAGCGTCGCGACCGCCACTGACCACCGTCGACCTGAACCTCGAGGAAGTAGGGCGGAGGGCGGCCAACAGGCTGCTCGAAGCGATGGAAGGTGGACGAGGTCCGGCAGGCGTCGAGCTGATTCCGACGTGGCTCGCGGTGCGTCAGTCTTCAGAAGCCGTTCTGCGTCCGGCATGAGGTGACGGTGGCTACGCCGTCGACTCGATTGGCGTCGACTCCGCGTCGTCTGCGGACAGCTCCTCGATCACCTTGCGCGCACCGCGAACGGCGATCGCGACGCTCATGAGCGTCGGGTTCATCGCGTTCGCCGTCGGAATCAGCGCGTTGCCTCCGACGACGAGACCGTCCACGCCCCACACGCGGGAGTACGGGTCGGCGACGGAGGTCCCGTCATCGACCTCGCCCATGCGCATCGTGCCCATGTAGTGCAGGCTCGAGCCGTTCGGCATGAGGCGCGGCTCCGCGACGAAGACGCCGAGCGTCTCGCCGACACGACGGAGGTCGGCCGTTGCTGCCTCGATCTCGCTGAGTTCTGCGTCTGTCAGCTCGTAGTCGACGGTGAAGTTGGGGAACCCGCGGTAGTCGAGCTCGTCGTCGGTGAACGTGAGACCGTCCTCGACGCGCGGCCGCTTGCGCAGGCCGTTGCCCATGTTGACGAATCCCCACCGGTTGCCGACGAAGGGGCTGTCCTCGGGCAGCGGGAACGGGGTGTTCTCGGAGTACATGACCTGCAGAGAGAACGGGTGGCGTGGCTCGGAGAACGGGATGCGGTTGACCGCCGCGACCGGGTCTGCCGCGTGCTTCGCGCGCTGCGCGAGCTCGGCATCCAGCTGATCCTCCGTAGCGAAGCGGCTCATCTTCTCGGCGTCGAGGGCGACCGTCGTGATCACGACGGGGTGTTCGGTGAGGTACCTTCCCAGCGCGGCGGGGCGGATGCCGGACGCCCACAGCAGCTGCGGCGAGCGGAAGGCGTCCGCCGCGACCACGACGACATCGGCTGCGACGGACCCGATCTCCCGCGTGCGCAGATCCTCGACCGTGACGCCCGTCACTGTGTCGCCGTCGCGATCGATGCGGCGCACGAGCGTCAGGTTGCGCAGTTCGAAGCGCTCACTCAGAGGTGAGGAGGAATCGATGAGCGGGCCGAGCACGAAGTCGGTGCCACCCCAGCGCATGGACCCGTCCGGCTGCGGATCGCCGGAAACGGGCAGGGTGCTGACGCCGTACCCCTCCGGCAGTTCATCGGCGAACTCCTCCGCAAGCAGCGATCGGATGGCGGCACCCACCGCGGAGTCCGCGAAGGCGGCATCCTGGACGTGCAGCAGATTCCTCGCCTCGCCGATCAAGTCCTCCCACTCGGCGTCTGAGATGAAGGGGATCTTCTCGCTGAAGGCGGGCGCCGGGGTCGCGCACGTCCAGTGGGAACCCTGACCGCCGACATTGGTCGCGCCGGCTGCGGCTGCGAAGGTCGGCGCGTGCGCCGAGCCCTCGCCTCCGAAGTCGAAGAGGTGGGTGCCCTGCCGCGCCGTGAACATGCCCTCGACGACGGTCGCCGACGGGATGCCGAGCGACTCGCGAAGGTCTCCCGCCTGCGGTCCTTGCGACATCTCGCGCGCTCTCGCCTTCGCATCGGGATCCTGGATGTTGCGGACGCTCTCGCCCGGTCGCTCGGTGAGCTGGGGGCCCGCTTCGAACATGACGACGCGCGCGTGCGGCAGCCCTTCGAGCAATTTCCGTGCGTAGGTTGCGCCGATCGGGCCGGAGCCGACGATCGCGATCGTGGGGTGGTGGGACATGGCTTCTCCTCTTCGAGGGCGGTGTTCGAGGGTGGGGCTTCAGGCGATGGCGGGTTCGGCCTGGGTCACGGACGCGGCATCGCGCTCGTCGGAGAGGCGGCCGTCGGGAAGCAGGAGCGCCGCGATGACGCCGATCGCGTAGGTCACGGCGAGGCCGAGGAAGATCGGCGCCATGACGCTGGAGTACAGCGCCGCGACATCGGCCTGCACCGCCGCGGATGCGGCGTGCACCGCAGCGGGGGTGAGCGTGGCGGCATCCAGTGCCGCAGGAAGCCCCATCGTGATCCCGACGCCGACCAGACCACCGACGATCGCGGTCGCGGTGGTCGATCCCACCTGGCGCACGAGCGAGACCGTCGCCGTCACGCTGCCGGTGTCGCTGCGCGATGCGGCGCTCTGAGCGACAGCCACGATGATGTTCATGAAGGCGCCGGTGCCGATGCCCACCAGGCCCATCGCCGCCATCGGCACCCACAGCGGCAGTCCGGGCGGGAGCTGAGACATGATGAGCAGACCGATCGCGGCCATTGCGGTGCCGGCGACCGGGAAGATGCGGTAGCGACCGGAGCGGCTCGCGAGCCAGCCCGTCAGCAGACTCGAGACCAGCATCCCGAACACCGTCGCGATCGGCACGAGGCCCGACACCGTCGCTGACGTCCGGTACGCCATCTGGATGTAGGTGGGCACGTACGAGACCACCGAGAAGAGCCCCACGCCGATGACGGTGGACAGCACGATGCACACGAGGATCGTCCGGTGCGCGAAGTGGCGCAGCGGCACGACTGGCTCGGACACCCGCAGCTCGATGACGATGAACACGACCAGGCCCACGGCAGCCACGAGGGCTGCGACGAGGAGGGGGAAGCCGCCGTCGAGTCCATCCGTCGCAGCCCAACTGGCCGCGAGGACGAACGAGGTCACGGTCACACCGAGCACGAGTGCGCCGGCGATGTCGAACCGCCTCCCGGAGCGCCCCGCGATGTGCGGCACGGCGACCATGGCGAGCGCGAGGGCCACGAGCCCCACCGGGATGTTGATCCAGAAGATCCAGCGCCATCCCCACGCATCCGTGATGAGCCCGCCCGCCAGAGGTCCGACCAGGATCGCGATCGGGAACGCCGCGCCGATCCATGACATGACCTTCGGACGCTCGCGCGGTGACGTCACCTCGCCGACGATCGTCTGCGGCATGAGATGCAGTCCCGCCGAGCCGATGCCCTGCGCGATGCGAGCGAGGGCGAGCTGGGTGATGTCCTGGGCCAACCCGCAGAACAGCGAGGCCACGATGAACAGCGCGAGGCTCGAGAGGAACACCAGGCGCGCGCCGACGAGATCGGCCAACTTGCCGAGCACCGGCAGGAGGACCGTGCTCGCGAGGGTGTAGGAGACGATCACCCAGCTCATCTGCTCCACGGCGCCGAGATCACCCGTGATCGTGGCGAGGGACGTCGACACGACCGTGTGGTCGAGCGCGCCGAGGAAGGAGACGGTCAGCAGGGAGGCGATGAGGAGGCGGAGCCTCCACGGAGAGAGCGGCATATGCGAGGTCACCCGATGGATCGGGTCGTCGACGCGACCGTGTGTGCCTGGCCCGCCGCTTCACGGGTCAGATCGGATCCGATGGATCCCGACGTCACGTCCATTCTAGGCATTCTTATGTCGAAAATCAACCTAACAACGCCCGCCGCGACGCCGGTCACTCGCGCCGGACGGGCACCTGCTCCGGCTCGAGTTGGATCGCCCAGCCCTCGATGGTGCCGGCGTTCTCGTACTCCTCGATCTGGAGGATCTGCCGCCCGCGAGCGACGTCGTGCGGAAGGGAGGTCGTCACGAAAGCGCTGATCGTGAGCCAGGCGTTCTCCTCGAACGCGATGCCCTCCAGTACCAGGACATTGGCATCGACGACCTCGCGGGCGTTCGCGGCGGCGCGGGGCGAGGCGGCCTGGATGGCGCGCGCACCGTTCACCTTGTTCGCCGCGACGACTCCTGCAGCGCCCTCGTCGAGGACGAGGACCCCGAACGCGTCGATTCCGGCATCCTGATCCTTCACGACCGCCGCTCCGACGGCGATCGCGAAGAGGGGGTAGTCGTCACCGGGATCGAGGCTTTCGGCACCATGCCAGACGACGTCGTGTCCGGCTGTTCTTGCGCGCGCCTCCAGCGCACGGCCGAGTTCGTAGCCGCCGTGGTCCACGGCGAAGTGGATGCGTGTCATGCCACAGTCTCCTCTGTACCGCCGTCGTTCACACCGGAGGTGCGACGAACAGCCCTTTGTCGATGTCGTTGAAGGATTCGCGGGCGATGAGCTCGCTCATCTCCTGGGCGGTGCCCCACTGATCCTGATTGGACACCTCCTTGATGTTGAGCCGGTGCGGCTCCCACGTCTCCTCGTCGAGGACCGACAGCTCGGTGGTGTACTCGATCGTGTTGCCGGCAGGGCTCAGGAAGTACGCGAACGTGTTGTCGCCGGCATTGTGGCGACCGGGACCCCAGATCATCCGCGCCCCCGAGCGCAGGATCTTGCCCGCCCCGCGCATCCACTCCTCGATCCCGCGCATCTCGAAGGAGAGGTGGTGCAGCGAGTGATGCGGGCCCATCGCGATCGCGACCGAGTGGTGGGTCGTGTTGCAGCGCATGAAGTGCATCATGTCGGCGCCGTCGGGACGGGTGAGCGAGTCCGAGATCGAGAAGTCGAGGTGGTCGATGTACCACTGCGCCGACTGGTTGAGGTTCGCGGAGTTGAACACCACGTGCGAGAGCTTCGCGGGGATCGGCTCGCGTTCACGGATCTTGCGCGCTTCGCGCGTCTGGTAGCCGGTCGAGAACTCCAGGACGCGTCCGTCGCCGTCGAACACCCGGAAGCCGTACCCACCGCTGAAGCCCGTGAGCTCCTGCGGGTCGTGGACGAACTGCACGCCCTCCGTGTGAAGTTTGTCGGCGAGGGCATGGAGGTCGGCGCGGTTCGCGACCGCGAACCCGACGAGGTCGATGCGCTTGTCGTCACGGCGCAGGCGGAGGATGAAAGGCTCGCTCGAGCCCTCGGCGGCGAGGTAGCTGAGGCCGTCTTCAGCGTGCACCTCGGTCAGGCCCCAGTAGTCGACGAAGAAGTCGCGCTCCGTCTGGAAGTCCGGCACCGCGAGCGCGGCGTAGCGCAGGTGGGAGACGAGTCTTTCGGTCATGTCGGTTTCCTTCACTTTCGGGTCGGCGCGTATCGCGCGCGTGAGCGCGGGCGGGCCGTGGGGAGATCGGGCGCGGCGACGGAGGCGCCCACGCGACCGCGCAGCTCTCCGATGCCGTCGACCACCATGCGCACGTCGTCGCCCTCGGCCAGCGGTGGCGGCGTGAGCGCGCCCGCCCGCCCCCACAGTTCACCGAGGCATCCTCCGTTGCCGACCGTGCCGGAGCCGAGTACGTCGCCGGCCACGACACGGGAGTTGCGGGAGGCGTACGCGACCAGCTCGGGGAACGGCCAGCCCATGTTCGAGACGAGGTCGTCGCCGATGAGGCGTCCGTTCACGTGCACTTCGGCGCGGACGGCGAGGAAGCCGTCCTCGTCGACGTGCGGCGCGAGCTCGTCGGCGGTCACGATCCACGGCCCGAGCGCGGTGCCGAAGTCCTTGCCCTTGGCGGGCCCCAGACGCACCTTCATCTCCCGTGCCTGCAGGTCGCGGGCAGACCAGTCGTTCATGATCGTATAGCCGAAGATGTGGGATGCCGCCTCATCGGGCGTCAGATTCGCCCCGCTGGAGCCGACGACGCCGCCGATCACCGCGGCGACCTCGAGCTCGAAGTCGAGCCGCTCGGTGACCGGCGGGCTGACCTCGTCACCCGGGCCCAGCACGGTGTGGGGGTTGGTGAAGTAGAAGGTGGGCGCCTGGTACCACTCGGGCACCACCTCGCTCTTGCCGTCGACCGATGCGCTGACCCCCTCGACATGCTCCTCGAATGCCACGAAGTCGCGGATGGAGGAAGGGACCAGCGGAGCGATCAGGCGGACCTGGGCGAGGGCTGTGCCGGTCGAGACATCGATCCGCTCGCCGATCCGCAGCGCCGCATCCAGCCCCTGCGCCAGCACGTCGCCGACCGTCAGCGCGTCCGGGAAGGCGACCACACGATCACCCTCGACGATGCCTTCGCTGACCTTCCCGCCCTCGACCCACCGCGCGAGCTTCATGCGGGCACCCGACTCGTCAGGAGCGCGTCGGCGTTGCCGCCGAGGATGCGCTCGACGACCTCGGCGGGCAGTCCCGCCCCGCGGACCAGAGCCACGGGGTCATCGAGCCCCATGTCGAACGGGTAGTCGCTGCCGAGGAGGACCTGCGATCCGCCTGCGACCTCCACCAACGTGCGCAGACCCTTCGGGTCGTGCACGACGGTGTCGAACCAGATCTTGCGGAGGTAGGTCGACGGCGCGTGCGCGCATCGCTGTGCCTCCGGGCGCACCTTCCACGCGCGGTCGGATCGTCCGATCGCGGTGGGCAGGTAGCCCCCGCCGTGCGCGGCGACCAGACGCAGCTCGGGGTGCCGATCGAGCACGCCGGCGAAGATCAGGTGCGACAGCGCGACGGCGTTCTCGACCGGCTGCCCCACGGTGTTGGAAAGGTAGAACCGGTCGAGCCGCTCGTCGAGGCTGCAGCCGAACGGATGCAGGAACACGACGGCGCCGAGCTCGGCCGCCCGCGCCCAGAACGGCTCCAGGCGCGGGTCGGACAGCTCGACGTCGCCGGCGAACGAGGAGATCTCGACACCCGCGAGTCCGTGGACGAGGACGGCGTCGTCGAGGCACTCGACGATGCGCCCAGGATGCTGCAGCGGGACGAGCCCGAGACCGGTCAGACGCTCAGGGGCGAGGGAGACGTGCGCTGCGGTGAGGCGGTTCGCCTCGCGCGCCGCCCACACGGCGAGCTCCTCCTCCGCCCACGGATAGAAGTGGTTCGGCGAAGCGCTGACCCACTGGCGATCCACACCCTGCGCGTCCATGTCGGCCAGTCGCACGGAGACGTCGGTGAGCTTCGGGATGCGCGAACCCACCATGGGTCCGGACACCTTCAGGCTCTCGGCTCCATTGCGGACGAGCTCGAGCGCAGCGGCCGCGCGCACGCCCTCGGGCGCGCGCCGTTCGATCTCTGCGTGCAGCGAGGGAAGCAGGATGTGCGCGTGGACGTCGGTGACGACAGGGCGGGGATCGGTCATGCGGGTTCAGCCATCTTCTTCGCGATGCCGAAGATCAGACCACCGGCGTCCGCGTCGCGATCGCCGTCGATCTGCCACTGCGCAAGCTGGCTCGAGGCCTCGACGACCGCGGTGGCGCGCGGCAGGCGTCGCGCGTGGAACTCGTCCCACAGCTGCTGGTCCAGCGCGTCACGCGAGACGAGCAGCTCGGTGAGGACGAATGCGTCCTCGAGCCCCTGAGCCGCGCCCTGCGCGATCGTCGGAGGGCACGAGTGCGCCGCGTCGCCGATGATCACGACGCGCCCGCGGTTCCACGGCGCGTCCACCACGTGCTTCGTGAACCACGTGTAGTTGGTGTGCGCACCCTTCTCGAGGTCGGCGCGGATCGCGTTCCACGGCCCGCCGTACGCGCGGGACTCCTCGAGCATGATCTGCGAGGCCTCCTCGTCGGACAGTCCGACGCGGTCCTGTGCCTTCTCGACGAGGAACGCGTACATCGTGTCCTCGCTCGTCGGCGTGTAGCCGGCGATGTAGACGGGACCGCCGTAGTACAGCTCGCTGCTCTCCACCTCGGCGGGACGCGAGACGAATGTGCGCCAGATCCCCATGCCGTTCGTCTCGGGCTTGGTCTGGATTCCGATGAGCTCGCGCACCACCGAGTTCACGCCGTCGGCGCCGATCAGCAGGTCGAACACGCCTGCGGAATCGTCGCCGACGAAGACCTCGACACCGTCGTCGCGCTGCTCGAGCCCTGCGACCTTCGCGCCGAAGCGGACGCGGGCGCCCGCCTTCACGGCGTGGTCGAAGAGGATGCGGGCGAGCTCGGGGCGCGGCATCCCCATCGTGGACGGGTAGTCCGGGCCGCCGGACTTCACATCGGGCATCCGCGCGACGACCGTCGCGTCCGGACCAGGCGCCCGCAGGTTCAACCCGACGAAAGGGTAGCCCGCCGCCTGCATGTCCTCCCACACGCCGAGGGCGTCGAACACGCGCAGCGCGTTCCCCTGCAGCGTGATGCCCGAACCGAGCGCCGTGAGTTCGGGGCGGCTCTCGAACACATCGACCTGGATACCCGCCTTCGCGAGCTGGATCGCGGCGGCGAGTCCGGCGACGCCTCCGCCGGCGATCGCGACGTTGTGGACTGCGGTCATCTCAGTTCCTCCGTTGGTCTGGATGGGATCGCGGATCTAGAGGATCGCGACGGGGTTGAGGGGGGATCCGACCGCGCCGGTGATCGGCAGCGGCGCGGCGGAGAGCAGGAACGCATAGCGACCGGATGCCGCACAGGCGGCTCCGAGTTCGTCGAGGTCCCACATCTCGCCGATCGTGAGCCCGAGGTTCGGGATCACGACCTGATGCAGAGGCTGGAACGCCGGCACGTCGAACTCGTTCGGGCGCACCTCGAAGCCCCACGTGTCCGTCGCGATCGCGGCGATCTCCGTACGGTGCAGCCACCCCGCGGTGGTGAGCGAGAGACCGGGCGCCGGTCCCCCTGCGTAGTCACCCCACCCGTCGCGGCGCGCGCGGGCGAGCTGACCGGTGCGAACGAGCACGATGTCGCCGGCGCCGACGGCGACGCCCTGCGCAGCGGCAGTCGCGTCGAGGTCGGCGACGGTGATCGCGTAGCCGTCGGCGAGCTCGCCGGTCGCGGGCTCGAGGTGCCGTCCGACATCCAGCAGCACGCCCCGGGACACGATGACGGAGGCGGCATGCTCGATGCCCGTCACGAGGTCGCCTTCGCTGGTCACGACGTCGCCGGCACGCCGGCCGTTCCAGGCGTTGCCGTGGTCGAAGATATGCCCGAGACCGTCCCACTGCGTCGAGCATTGCAGCGGCATCGAGATCACGTCGTCGGCGCCGCCGATGCCGTGCGGGAATCCCTGGTTGCCCCGCTCGGCATCGGTGCCGGTGTCGGTCATGGTGTGCACCGGGTTGGTGCGACGGCGCCATCCCTTCTGCGGTCCGTTCGTGTCGAACGACTGGGCGAGCGAGACGACGGTGCCTTCGCGCACCAGCGCGGCGGCAGCGACGCGATGCTCGGGCGCGATGTGGTTGAGGGTGCCGAGGACGTCGTCCTGGCCCCATCGCCCCCAGTTTCGGTACGCCTCCGCCCGTGCGGCGATCTCCGACTCGGGGTCGGTGCGGTCGAGGTCGACCGGATTCTCGGACGGCGTGGTCATGACGCCCCCACGCAGCGCACGACCTGGGTGCCGAGATTGGCGATCGTCCCCGTCATGACGTCACCGTCCCGGAGGAAGCGCTTCCAATGCTGACCGTTGCCGGCCGGGCTTCCGGTCAGCAGGAGGTCGCCCGGCAGGAGGGGCGATATCTGCGAGGCACCCGAGATGAGCGCCGGGATGTCGAAGAGCAGATCGTCCGTGGACGCGTCCTGCATGGCCCGTCCGTTGAGTTCGAGCACGACGTGCGCGTTCGCGGCTTCCACGAACGCGGCAGGCACCAGGAAGGGTCCGGTGGGGAGGAAGCCCGGCGCGTTCTTGGATGAGTACCAGTCGGTGCCGATCTCCTTCATGTCCTTGCGGAACACCAGGTCGCGCGTGGTGATGTCGTTGACGATCGTGTAGCCGGCGACGTGGTCGAGCGCGTCCTCGCGCGAGACGCGGAACGCCTCGCGGCCGATCACGACGGCGAGCTCGAGCTCCCAGTCGTGCACCTCGCTGTAGGAGGGCAGCTCCAGGGGGACGTCGTCGCCGACGACTGCGGCGGGCAGGCCGATGAAGAAGTACGGCTCACCGTTCGCAGCGCGGTCGTCCATCATGTCCGCGGCGAACGCACGAGCCTCCTCCGGCGTGCGGTCGGTGTTGTTCGTGAGCCCCGCCGCGACAAGCTCGATCACGTGCTCGCGGTAGTTCGCACCGGTCTGCAACACCTGGCGGGGCTCCACCGGGGCGGTCAGGGTGACGTCCGCCAGCGGCATCCATCCGTCGGTCTTCTCGGCGAGCTCCGCGACGCGCTCCCACGAGCCCCTCGCGAGGAACGCGTTCAGGTCGGCTGCGCCGAGCTCGTCCGTGCTCACGCGGCGGATGCGGTCGCCGGCGACCACCCCGAGTGCCACGTCGCCTCCGTCGCGGAACCGAGCGAGGGCGTAGGGGGCTGCGGGTCCGGAAGACGTCATCGGCTGTGCTCTCTCTGGGTGATCAGGGCACGAACGCCCACACACAACTTTGGTCTGAGATCGGCATATGCGGGAATCCCCTCTCGCCTATCGCGATCATCAGGATCGTTTATGGCGCCGCAGTTCTGCGGATCCCGCGGTCGCGAGCACGTCGGCGTATCGGGCATCGTGCACCTCGTCGACGAGATCCGTCGGCTGCGCCTGTCCCTCAGCGGCCGCGAGCGCCCGGCGGAGCGTGAGTCGGTGCAGCGTTTCGAAGCGCTGCGGCGCGATCGTCGTGCCGTCGGCGCTGGTCCGCTCCACGCGCTGCACGAGGGCGCCGTCATCGATCGTGACCTCGACGCGTTCGTGGCCGAGCGTGTGGGCGCGGATGACCGACGACCCGGTCCGCGACACGGAGATGAGCACGGTCACCGGCACGGCTGCCCGCTCGAACAGAGCGAGCGAACCCGTTGGCCCCGCCTCTCCGGCGACCCACCGCAGGTCTCCGCCGGCGATCAGTCGCGCCCAGGCGACGGCGTCGCGCGTGGTCCCGATGCGCTCGTCCGCCGTCGCGGACGCCTCGACGACGACGGCGCGAACGGCGGCGGATGCCGCGCCGAGGGCGTTCGCGATGTCCGGGCGCACTCGCGGTCGAGCGATCACAAGGGGAATCCGCACGCCCGCGTGCAGCGCCTCGAGATCGACCGTCCGCAGCGCGGCGGCATCCGAGACGACGAGCGCCGCAGCGCCGTCGTCCTGCGCGCGCTGCGCCTTCTCGACGACGCGTTCGCCGGTGAGGACGACGACCGCCCCGCGGGGACCGTCCGCGACTCGGGCGGCGAGCGGGAGTTCGGCGACCGCGGCGAGGAAGTCCGGCTGCCGGGTGAGGATCGCCACGCTCATCGCGCACCCCCTTCGCGGACCAGCTCGGACGCGGCATCCGCCAACGCGATCGCGTAGCGCGCGTCGTCGAGGATCTCCTCGTACTCGACCGCCTCCCCCGAGTCCAGCAGGTCGGCGAGCGCCCGCCACTCCTGCAGATAGCCGTCCTCCTCGGTGCGGGCGTACGTCGTCCACCGCCCGTTCGCCGCCCGTACGCGCACCGCTGCACTGCCGGCGTGCACGAATGGCGGAGGGAAGTCGATCTCGATGCGATCTTCGGAGGTCGAGATCCCCAACCGCCACAGGGTGTCCGCGCCGTCCTGGTGCATCACCGCCGCGAGGTGGATGAGCACGCCGCCGGCGCGGTAGCCGACGCACAGGCCGATCGGCGCGACCGCGCGGGCGTAGACCACCTGGCCGCCGACGGGGAACTCGGGTGCCAGGTCGCGCAGGAGCGGCAGGTCGTGGATCGCAAGTCCGAGCATGAGGCGGCGGACGATCTGCGCCGCGACCACCGGGTTCTGCAGGTCCGGCGCTCCTCCGCGCTGAGCGACGGCGGGCGGGTCGTCGGTGACGTCGGCGTGATATCTGCCGTTCGGCGCGAGCGACATCGACACCGATACGGTCTGCACCGGCCCACCGACTGCGACCAGGTGGTGCTTCGTTCGCCCCCACGCGTCGTCGAACAAGTGGTTCGTGCCGACGACCAAGGCGACACCGGCCCGGCGGCACGCGTCGATCGCGTCCTCCGCGTCCGCCGCGGTCATCGCGAGCGGCTTCTCACACAGGATGCCGCGGACACCCGCTCGCACGGCGGAGAGGATCTGCTCGGAGTGCTGCTCGGGCGGCGAGCAGATCGCGACGACGTCGACGCGCGGATCGGCCAGCAGATCGTCCAGACCCGATGAATGGCGGGCGCCGATGCGGGCAGCCTGCGCAGCAGCGCGTCCGCTGCCGGCGTCGGAGATGTGCACCACGGCGAACTGTTCGCCGAGTCGACCCGTCGTCGGCAGATGGAGCGCCGTCACTCCCGGCCCGGCACCCACGATGCCCACTCCGTAGAACATCCGTCAATCCCTCATCCTCGAGTCCGCGAGCATGAACTTTCGTCGCGTGTGCGCCTAAGTATGACTCATTAGTCCCATTGCGGGAATCAGAACTGCATACATCGGGCCTATGTTGTGTGAGAATCAACCATGGCCAGAGACTCCACACTGCGATTCGGCGCTCAGACCGATGAAGTGACGAGTCTGTTGCGCATCGTGAACCTCGTCCGCACCGGCGAGGCGACCACTCGCCCCGAGATCGGCCGACTCACCGGACTCGGGCGTGGCGTCGTCGCCCAGCGCATCGATCAGGCGATCGAGATGGGCTACCTCGAGGACGGCGAGTTCGGCCCCTCCTCGGGTGGCCGCGCGCCGCGCACGCTCCGGTTCCGCTCCGACCGCGGTCGCCTCGTGATCTGCGCGCTCGGCGCCATGCACATCCGCGTCGGCATCGCCGCGCTCGACGGCGACATCATCGATCAGGTCCACCGGCACTGGGACATCTCCCGCGGACCGGCCGGGACTCTCGACACGGCTCTCGAGATGATCGACGAGATCCTCGCCCGCCAGCCCGAGGTGGTGGTCTGGGCGGTCGCGGTGGGGGTGCCCGGGCCCGTCGACTTCGCTTCGGGCCGACCCGTCGCCCCGCCCATCATGCCGGGCTGGAACGGCTTCGACGTCCGTCGCCGCTTCGAGCAGCGCTTCACTGCACCGGTGTGGGTCGACAACGACGTGAATCTGCTCGCCCTGAGCGAGCGCGCGCGCCGCCAGGACGACGCCGTCGACCTCATCTTCTGCAAGATCGGCACCGGCATCGGCGCCGGACTCCTCTCACACGGGCGCATCCACCGCGGCGCGAACGGCGCCGCCGGCGACATCGGCCACGTGCGGGTGCGCGACTCGGAGGCGCCGTGCCGCTGCGGCAAGACGGGGTGTCTCGAGGCCGAGGCTGGCGGCTGGGCCCTCGTCCGCGATGCCGAGGCCGCCCTGGCGGAGGGCGCGGGCGGGTACCTCGCGCGGCACGTCGAAGAGGGAGGCGCAGTCACCCCCGAGTCGATCGCCCTTGCGGCGATGGACGGCGATGCCCTCGCGATCTCGCTCGTGCAGCGCTCCGCGCGGCTCATCGGCGAGTCCATCGCGGCCTTGGTCAACATGTTCAACCCCGGCGTGATCGTCGTGGGCGGCGCAGTATCCTCCGCGGGGGAGATCTTCCTCGCCGAAGTGCGGCAGCGGATCTACGAGCTCTCCCTACCCCTGGCCACGCGCGACCTCTCCACCGTCCGCTCCGTAGGCGACGAGAAAGAGCCGCTGCGCGGCGGTGCCGAGATGCTCCGCGAGCAGCTGTTCGACGTGACGTTCCCGCGATGGTTCGCCGACGGCAAGCCGTCCATCGAACGTGTGCTCCCGGCATCCTGATTCTTCTTACGAATTTCGGCTAAAGCGTGTAGTTTCTCGTCCTAAGCCGCGCATGACGCGGTCTTCGACACGAGGACGTACCCATGACGCTTACACCGCTGCGCGATGACGCGCTCGCATCGAGCGCCTCGGGAACGGTTCTGCGACTGAGCCTGCCGTGGATCCGCTCCCTGCCGCTCGCCTCGCTCACCGACCCGGCCGTGATGGTCGACGGCGTGCTGGTCGAGGACCTGCGCGTCATGGTGGACGACCGCGCGATGGTGCCGACCGAGCTCGTGGACCTCGACGGATGGTGGTTCCAGCAGGACCGGATCACGCTGACGTGGGAGCGCGCCCTCGTCCCCGGCGCGCACGAAGTGTCCATCGACTTCTCGCTGCGCATCCCCTACCTGCAGGTCGGTCCCGACGGACCGTTCGCACTGCCCTTCCATGCCGCGGCGCACCTCACTCTCGATGCGCCGCACGTCCCGGCCGCGCACGTCATGCGAGCGGATGCCACGGAGTCGGAGACCGACCCGCTGCCCGCCGACTGGGTACTGAGCGCGAGCGCGTTCAACCTCACGCCAGAGATGATCGCCGCCGACCGGACCGCCGTGGATCTCGCTGTCGGCCTGGTGGAAGGCGGCCTCGCACGCGAGATCGAGGCCGAACCCGGCCAGCTGTGGCGGTCGTTCCCGGGCCGGAGCGAAGGGGACGCCGCCGACCTGCGCGACAGGCTGGACGCCATTGGCGGCCGGGTCAGCATCCTCGGCGCCAGCATCGACGACTGGACGCCCGGCGGACGACGCCGAACGGACGACGAGCGGTACGCCTTCCTCGCACCCCAGATCGAGATCGCCCACCAGCTCGGCGCCCGCGGCCTTCGGCTGCCGATCGGGCAGGCGGGTCCCGCCCTCGTGGAGCGCATCCGACCCCGACTGCACGAGACCGGCCTCGTGCTGTTCGAGGAGATCCAGGGCTCGCAGACCCCCGGATCGCCGCAGGCGGGCCAGGCGATCGATCGGATCGTCGGTCTCGACGACCCGCACGTGCGCATCCTCGTCGACATCTCGATGCTCATGCCGGCCGTGCCCGAGAGCTACCTCGCTCAACTCGAAGCCGGCGGCGTGCCCCCCGAGCTCATCCACACGCTGCGCCACGAGTGGCGCGACCCCGCGACCGTGGGTGCGATCGTCGGGCTGCTGCGGACCGGCGGAGTGCCGGCATCCGTGCACACGCTCTTCATGGACCTGCTCGTGCGCTTCGGGCGCTCCGACGCGTCGGTGATCGCCGACGTCCTTCCCTGGGTGGGCGCGTTCCACCTCAAGTTCTGGGACCTCGACGACGCCGACCACCGCGTCAGCGCACCGATCCGCGCTGTGGGCGAACTTCTGCGCGGCACCGGATTCGCGGGCACCCTGTGCAGCGAGTGGGGCGGGCACGAGTGGCTCGACGACGACCCGGGCACCATGACCCGCGACCACCTTGCGCTCGCCCGACGGGCGCTGATCGGAGAGCCCCGATGACCGACCTCCTGAACGCCTGATCCTGTCGAAAGGCCGCGACGGCTACTTCGACAACGCCGTCGGGTTCGGCGCCGAGACGGATGCCGCGATCCTGCGCTTCGTCCACGACCACGGAAAGGGCATCGTGTGGTTCCACGGGTCCGCCGCGCAGGAGGACCGCTGGGGCTACCCGGAGGCGTACAACGTCATGCGCGGCGCGAAGCTCAGCGCGTACGAGACGGGCTTGCGCCCGCGGCCCTGGGGCGAGGCTCTGCTCGAGACCGTCGAGCCGCGACACCCCATCACGCGGGCATCAACGCCACCTGGACCGTCTCGGGCGACGACATCCTCACCGGCGTCGACCCGTACGACGGTGCACATGTGCTGCTGACGCATTCGACGACCTCGAGGCGTACGAGGCGCCGCTTCCTCCCCTGGCCGTACTACGACCACGTGGGCTGAGAGCCCGCCCGGCTCTTGTGGCGAGCGCACGGCTCAGCGCCGAGTGCACGGCTTCGCGACGCGGGAACGTCGTGCACTCGAGACGAGGTCGTGCACTCGGCAATGCCCTCGGCGCCGCGCTATCTCGTCGAGAATGCGGCGTCGAACGCCGACGCCGGCGGGGTGATCGCGTTCAGGGTGCGCACGAACTCGATCGCCTCGGGCGCGCCCTGGAGGCGATCCATTCCCGCGTCCTCCCATTCGACCGAGGTGGGGCCGTCGTAGCCGATCGCATTCAGGGCGCGGAAAAGCGGCTCCCACGGCACCTCGCCGTGCGCGGTGGACACGAACGTCCACCCGCGTCGCGGGTCGGCCCAGGGACGGTGCGAACCGAGCACACCGTTGCGGCCGTCGAGGTTCGTGACCGACTCCTTCACGTGCACATGGAAGATGTGCGGTGCGAAGTCCAGCACGAACGCCACCGGATCCAGCTGCTGCCACATGAAGTGCGATGGGTCGAAGTTGATCCCGAAGCTCGCGCGGTGTCCGATCGCCTCGAGGGTGTCCTTCGCGGTCCAATAGTCGTACGCGATCTCGGACGGGTGCACTTCGAGTGCGAAGCGCACGCCGACCTCTTCGAACACGTCGAGGATCGGGTGGAACCGGTCGGCGAAGTCCTGGTAGCCGCGGGCGATGTAGTCGTCCGAGGCGGGCGGGAACATCGCGACGGCTTTCCAGATCGAGGAGCCGGTGAAGCCGGTCACCGTCTTCACCCCGAGGGCGGCGGCGAACCGGGCCGTCATCTTGAGCTCCTCTGCGGCGCGCTGCCGCACGCCCTCGGCGTCGCCGTCGCCCCACACCCTGTCGTTCAGGATGTCGCGATGGCGCTCGTCGATCGGGTCATCGCACACGGCTTGACCTGCGAGGTGGTTCGATATCGTCCAGACCTTCAGGCCGTTGCGCTCGAGGATGTCTTTCCGCGATTGCACGTACTGGGCGTCGTGCCAGCGCGAGACGTCGATGTGGTCGCCCCAGCACGCGATCTCGAGGCCGTCGTACCCCCACTCGCCCGCGAGACGCGCGACCTCTTCGAACGGCAGATCGGCCCACTGGCCGGTGAACAGGGTGATCGGACGCGTCATCGCGCTCTCCTTCGATCGGTTCTCAGATGGATGCCGGAACGTCCGCGGCGACGCGGACCCAGGCGGACTCGTGCTCGCTCGAGCGCTCCACGGCGTCGAGCACCCGCTGCACGGACAGCCCCTCGGCGAACGAGGGGTGCGGGTCGGTGCCGTCCGCGATCGCGGTGACGAGATCGACCACCTGGTGACTGAACCCGTGCTCGTAACCGAGCATGTGTCCCGCCGGCCACCACGCCGCCACATAGGGGTGCGAGCCGTCGGTGACGAGGATCTTGCGGAACCCTTGGCGGTCCTCCGGCGACGTGCGGTCGTAGAACTGCAGGCTGTTGAGGTCTTCGAGGTCGAACGCGAGCGCGCCCTTGTCCCCCGATACCTCGATCGTCAGGGCGTTCTTGCGGCCGGTCGCGAAGCGCGTGGCCTCGAAGGAGACCAGCCCTCCACCGTCGAGGCGTCCGGTGAAGATCGCCACATCGTCGACGGTGACCTCACCGAATCCTTCTCCGGCCGTACCCGCCAGGCCCGAACCGGAGCCCTGCAGCGGCCGCTTCTTCACGATCGTCTCGATCGTGCCGGAGACCGCGGTGACGGACTGCCCGGTGACGAACTGGGTCATGTCGATGATGTGCGCGCCGATGTCGCCGAGCGCCCCGGAGCCGGCGTGCTCCTTCTGCAGGCGCCATGCGAGCGGCATGTCGGGGTCGACGAGCCAGTCCTGCCGGTAGGCGGCGCGTACTTGCTGCACGCGTCCGACGACGCCCTCGGCGACGAGGTCCCGCAGGAATGTGACGGCAGGGACCCGGCGGTAGGTGAAGCCCACCATCGAGCGCACCCCCCGCGCCGCCGCCCGGGCGGCGGCATCCGCCATCGCCTCCGCCTCCTCGACGGTGTTGGCCAGCGGCTTCTCGCACAAGACGTGTTTGCCGGCCTCGAGGGCCGCGATCGCGATCTCGGCGTGCGAGTCGCCGGGGGTGACGATGTCGACGATGTCGATGTCGTCCCGCGCGATCACCTCGCGCCAGTCGGTCGCCGACTCCGCCCAGCCCCACTGCGCGGCGGCCGCCGTCACTGCCTCGGCGTTGCGCCCGACGACGACTGCCATCTCGACGGTGTCGGGGAGGTCGAACACGCGCGGCGCCTGGCGCCAGCCGACCGAGTGCGCGGCGCCCATGAAGCCGTACCCGATCATCGCGACGCGGAGGGTCATGCGAGCACGACCTCTCGTTGCACGGGCACGCGGTTGGTGACGTACCGGCCGGGTCCGCCGTCGACGCCCGGCATGATCTGCATGTAGAGCAGGCGCATCGTGAGCACGACCTCGACCGTGAGCTTTTCACCGGCAGTCCGCGGGTTCGCAAGCGATATCGCCACGTCGGGTCGTTCTGCGACGAACCAGAGCGTCTCCGACTGCTCGGGCAGCTCGTCGATCGTGTACGAGCGGCCCTCGAGCACGAAGCGCAGATTCTCGCGCGGGACCGGCGTGCCGTTGACGGTTGCCGCGACGTCGTCGACCGCGGACAGCCACAGGCTCCGGTACCACGGCAGCTGCACCGAGACCGCGAGTCCGTCGCCCGTCCGGCGGACGTCCTTCTCGGCAAAGAGGGAATTGTGGGTTGCCATGGTTTCTCCTAGGCGAAGGTGTCGGTGAAGTGCTCGTGCGCCGACGGCGGTGCCGGCGCGATCGTCGTGTCAGACACTCGCGGCCTCCGTCATGGCGTCGTTTCCTGCCACCGTGTCTTCGATGGCCTTGCGCATGAGCGCGTGCTGCTTCTTCACGAGATCGATCGGGTCGGCTTCGCCGAGATCGGCGAACGCGTGGCCCTCCCACTCGCTGGAGAGGTAGCCGCGGTACCCGCCGTCCACGAACTGCTTCACGATCCGCGGAATGTCCATCGCGGGCTCGGCGCCGTTGTCGTCGATGTCGTAGAACTTCGCGTGCACGTGGAAGATCTGCGGCATGATGTCGAGCCACTCCTCCGGCGGCACGAGTCCGTGCATGTTGAAGGCCAGCCGCGTAAAGGGTCCGAACCGCAGGAAGTCGACGCCCTCGCCGGAGAGGTAGTCCTCGAACTTCTGGTTGCGTACATGCATCGGCGTCGGCTCGTGCCAGATCTCCTCCATGACGGGGAAGTGCTTCTCGTCCATCCCCATCTGGCCGAGCGTGCGCAGCAGTGTCGGGGAGAGCGAGTGCATCGTCGAGGAGAAGTCGGCGGTGAAGCCGAGCCGCTCGGACTGGAGCTCGTCGTAGACCTCGCGGATCTCGACGATCTTCGGGTCGTTGGGTCCGACCGGTGCGTGGATCTCGTACCCGAGGTACTGGTCGTACTGTTCGGCGAGCGGCAGGAGGCGGCGCAGCAGCTCTTTGCCGGCCGAGCGGATCACGATCTTGGTGAACCCGAGCGTGTGCGCCGTCTTCAGCTGGCGGGCGAAGAAGTCGTGCTCTTCGTCCGGGGTCATGTCGCGGTCCTTGCGGCGACCCATGTCGAGGTTCGTGCCGACCGCGCTGGCTTCCAGCCCGTACTTCTCGAGCGAGTCGAACCAGAGCTTCACGAAGGCGTCATCGACGTCGGGGTACGTGCGCAGCAGCTGGGCGATGTTGAACTCGATGCCGGGGCCGATGCCTTCATCGTGTACTGCCCTGATGAGCGTCTCGGGCGTGTACAGACCCGCAGCGAATTCGCTCGTCATCGAATAGAGCGTCGTCCCGAGCTTGATGCCGGTGCCGGCGATGCCGTAGCTCATGCGTTCGCTCCTTCGGGGGTGGGCAGCCACGCGGCGAGCTGGGCGCGCGCCTCGGCGAGGTCGGTGACCATGCGCGAGCCGGCGTCGACGGCGGCGGAGCGCTGCACGGCCTGCTCGGCGCGGATGATGTCGAACGGGGACTGCCAGTGGTTCCAGTGCCAGCCTTCGTATTCGCTGGAGATCGCACCCTTGTAGCCGTTGTCGACGAGGAGCTTCACGAGGTCACGGACGGGAACCGACGGCTCCTCGCCGTTCTCGTCGATGCCGAAGAACTTGCCGTGGACGTGCGTGATCCACGGGGCGATCGCGAGCCAGTCGTCTACGCGCGCCGGACCGAAGAGGCCCGTGCCGTTGATGCCGAAGTCGATGCCGAGATCGGGGCGACCATTGCGGGCCGCGAGCCCGATGAACGACCCGAAGCGCTGGCCGTGCTCGGCCTGGTCGGCCGGCGGACCCTGCTCGTAGTAGGTGTTCCAGAGGTCCACGACCTGGCCGAGCAGCTCTTCCGACGCCCCACGGCGGCGGTAGGCCTCGATGAGCGACGGAGCGAAGCCGGTGACAGTGGCACCCCAGTCCATCGTGAAGCCGAGGAAGGGCGAGCCGACCTTCTCGTAGCGGTCGCGCAGCGCGAGGATGCGCGGGTGCGACGCGTACTGGTCGGCGTGCACTTCGAGGGCGAGAGTGACACCGTGCGCCTCGGCGATCGGAGCGAGGGCCTCCATCGAGTCCGGCTCGATCGAGATCTGCACGCGCGCGATCGGGAAGCCGAGTTTGGCGGCTGCCTTGATCTGACGCGTCATGTATTCGATGAGCTCGTCCTGGTCGAGCAGGCGGTCGCGGTGGATGCCGATGTCGGCGTTCACAGCGAGCGAGGTCGTCACCAGCCCGACTTCGGCCACGAGGTCCTTGAACCAGCCCGCGTAGGCATCGTCGATCTCGGGGAATCCGCGGAAGCTGGAGAACCCGATGATCTCCAGGCCCGGGCCGAAGCCCTCGGCGGCCGTCCTGCGGATCAGCTGCTCGAGATCGTACTCGCGGGCGTGGAATGCCCGGGTGAAGCTGTAGAGCGTGACGCCCTGGATGGGCGCACCGAGCGTGCCGGTCATGCGGCCACCGCCTTCATGGTCTTGGTGTTGGACTCGTCGATGTGCAGGGTCTCGGTGTCCGAGATGATGATGTACGGGATGTAGAGGGTGAGCCCAACCGTCACCTCGTGCTCGGCATCCGCCTCGATGGGAAGATCGCCGGACAGCACGACGGAGTCGGTGGGGAACCACCACTCGTCCGTGGTGGTACGCAGCTCGTCGAAGGTGAACTCGCGATCGTTCATGTGCCAGCGGAGCGACTCGGCGGGCGCCGCGGCGCCGTCGATCGTCAGGGTCGCCCCGGCGATGCACGAGCCGGGCAGTGCGCGATACCAGGGCAGCCGGACTTCGACGGCCGCACGGCCGCCATCCGTGGTGAGCGTTCCCTGCTCGATGATTCGGTCGGGGATCACGATGACCTCAACTTTCTGGGCCGGCAGGTCGGCCGGACATCTTTGTCAGTATTTCTTCAGTGTAATGTCGGAATTCGACATAAGCAAGCATCTACGGTGTTCCGGCAGAAGCCGCGGGCAAGGGCGTCAGGCCAGCCCTGCCGCGATCGCACGCGCTCCGCTCACCGCGAGCGCGACCGACGTGAGGGTCGGATTGCACGCCGTCGCCGTCGGGATGACACCGTTGCCGGCGACGAACAGGCCGGGCGTCCCCCAGACCTCGCTCTCGCGTGAGCACACGCTCGTGCCGTCGTCGACAGGGCCCATCCGAGTCGTCCCCTGATAGTGCAGGGAGGCGCCGAGGGGCATCTGGAACGGACGATCGTCCAGCGGCTCTCCGATCGCCGTGCCCAGCCGGACGATCTCCGCCTTCGCGCGCTCGACGACCTCGCGATCGCGATCGGTGAGGGTGTAGTGGATCGTCATGGCCGGGAGCCCGTACGCGTCCGTCGCGTCCGCGGAGAATTCCACGCGGTCCTGCCACTGCAGATCCTTCGCGCAGAACAGCCCGAGCCCCACGATCGAGCCGGGAGCGGCGGGGTCGTCATCGGCGAGCTTGATCGGCGACGCGTCCAGCTGCATCACCTGACCGTGGAACGGCGCCTCGTCGGTGAAGGGCACCCACGTCACGCCGCTGTACTCGCTGAGCCCGGTCGACCCGGCGCCCTCGGCGTCGGCGTCGATCGTGAAGTCGCGGATGCGTACGGCGAACACGATCTGCGCCTGGTCGTTGAGGTAGCGGCCCAGGGCGGCGGGGCGGATGCCGGATGCCCAGAGCAGCTGCGGAGTGCGCAGGGCGTCCGCGGCGACGACGACGAAGCGGGCGCGCACCTCACTGCTCTCGCCGGTCCGCCTGTCGCTCACGAGCACGCCGGCCGCACGTCCGTTCTCGACGAGGACGGACGTGACGAGCGACTCGTCGAAGAGGTGGAAGTTCGGGTTGTCGCGTGTGACGTCGCCCATGACGACGTCCGAACCCGACCAGACGAGACGCCCGTCATCTCGGCGATGCACGGCCAGCGGCATCCGCTGGACGCGCTCGTGCGGGTCCCGTCCCGCGTCCGCGGCTGCGGCGAGCCGTTCGCGGATGAGAGGCGCGTACGGCGAGGAATCGAACGCGTCGGTCGTGACGCCGAGCAGGCGATCACCCTCTGCGAGAAGGTCCTCGAAGACGCCGTCGTCCTCGAGGAATCCGATGCGCTCGCTGTCGTTCGGGCGCGGGCAGGCGCCGGTCCAGTGGGCGGCCATGCCTCCGACGTTGCTCGAGAACGCCGCGACGGGAAGCCCGTCCTCGCCCTCGACCTGGAAGCCCTCCTCGAGGAGGAACGTGCCGGGTCGCGCGCGGCGCTGGGTGGTCTTCACGATTCCGCCGACGTGATCGGTGACGTCGCGCGCCAGCGGACCCTCGGAGCGCACCTGGGCCTGCGCCCGCTCTGCGGGGTCGGCGATGTTCTTCACGTGCGCGCCGGGAGGGTTCGAGACCGTGGGTCCGACCTCGAACATCGCGATCGTGGCGGCAGGCGCCCGTTCGCTCAGGATGCGGGCGTACGCTGCGCCGGTCGGGCCGCTGCCGACGATCGCGACGTCGACGGATTCGGGGTAGCGCTCGCTCACGATGAGACGTCCTCGAACGTGGCCGCCACCTCGCGGATGTAGCGGACGGACTCCGTCGACGCGGTCTGCGGGTAGTACTCCAGCCCGATCGGACCGTCGTAGCCCGACGCTCGGAGCGTCTTCAGCGTCGCCGGCCAGTCCAGAACGCCGGTGCCGGGCTCCCCGCGGCCGGGCGCGTCCGCGAGCTGCGCGTACTTGACGATGGATCCGGCGTTCGCCAGCTCCGCCGCCATGTCTTCGCCCTCGACGGCCGAGTGGTAGATGTCGTACAGCACGCCGAAGAACGGGGAGTCGACTCCCTTGGCGACATAGACGCCCTCGGCGGTACGGTCCAGGAGCGACCCCGGGTGGTCGACGCGGACGTTGACCGGCTCGAGCACGAGTGTGACGCCCGAACCCTCGATCTGCGCGATGGCCCTCCGGTAGATCTCGATGAGCTTGTCCAGCTGCACCTGGCGCTTCCATCCGCCGAACCCCGTTCCGCTGCCGACGACCAGGCGCGGCGTGCCGAGGAAGTGCGCGATCTCGACGCCCTCGTCGAGCTTGCGGAAGAAGTCCGAGTGGTCCCACGGCGGGATCATGAACTGCGTTCGGGGCTCGCTGAGCTGCGCGGTGAGCTGCGTGCCGGTCTCCTCGAGCGCGGCCTTCAAGGCCGGAAGGTCCTTCGGCGTCGCGGGAGCGTCCACTCCGGTCGGCCCCCACATCTCGACTGCGTCGAACCCGTCCGCAGCGGCCGCGCGAACACGGTCGTGGTAGTCGCCCGCCTCGGTGTAGAGCAGTTCGATGTTGGGTGAGAGCTGGTACATCGCGGGTTCTTTCCTTCACGGGAGGTCATCGTCGTCGAGGACTCTTCCATCATGCGCCACTTATGCTGAATTCGTGCATAAGAGGTCGTGATGCTGCTCATCAGCGATCCCGAGGATGACCGCCGCGCATCCGCCCGACGGATGCGACCGGGGTGCGCGATCGATCGAGTCGATAGGATGAGCGTGATTCGAGTCGGAAGGATCACAACGCCGTGACCGATTACCCGCTGCTGTCGCGTCTCGATCTGAACCTGCTCGTCGCGCTGGATGCGCTTCTCACGGAACGCTCCGTGACGCGTGCCGCCGAGCGGCTCCATCTGAGTCAGCCGGCCCTGAGCGCATCGCTCGCGCGGCTGCGCAACCACTTCAACGATCCGATCCTGGCTCGTCGCGGGAACGCCTACGAGCTCACGCCGCTGGCGCTGCGCCTGTCGGAGCACACGACGATCGCCCTGGACGCCGCTCGCCGGGTGTTCGAGAGCCAGGCGACGTGGACGCCGCGTGAGTCCACACGCGAGTTCTCGATCTACGGCTCCGACTACGGCTTCGCCACCATCGGCGCCGCGGTCTCCCGGCTGGCGGCCCGCGAAGCCCCCGGCGTGCGTTTCCGGTTCATGCTGCACAACACACCGATCGTCGACGACGCCGCCAACAGCCTGCGCTCGGTGGACGCGATGGTCATCCCGCACGGCCACATCAGCGATCTGCCCTATGAAGATCTGTGGCGGGACCGCTGGGTCGTCGTCGCCGACGAGGCGAACGAGCTCGTCGCGAACGGGCTCACGATGCGCATGCTGGGCGAATCGCCCTGGGTGTTCACCTACCGGTCGCGGTCGGCGTTCACCTCGGCGAGCCGTCAGCTGCAGATGCTGGGACTCGAGCCGAGGGTGGACGTGGTGGTCGAGAGCTTCCTCGCACTCGGGCACTTCATCGAAGGGACCGACCGGCTCGGCCTGGTGCAGGCCGCGCTCGCCCCCGACGTCGCCCGCTCGGGCGGCATCCGTATCCTTGAGGCGCCGTTCGACGCGACCCCGACCGCGAACGCGCTGTGGTGGCACCCGGTGCACGACCGCGACCCCGAGCATGCGTGGATGCGACGGCTGTTCCTGGAGGCTTCGCGCGAGGTTCAGGCGACGGTCGCGTCGGGCGACCGCTACATCGAACCGCTGGCGGAGTTCGATGCGGCGGGCGCGCCCTGACGCTCAGCCCTTCAGGCCGCCGGCGAAACCCTGGATGAACTGCTTCTGGGCGAACATGTAGAACGCCAGGATCGGGACCATCGAGATGATCACGACGGCGAAGATCTTGTTCCACGCCGACAGCAGTCCGCCGACGTACGTGTACATGGCGACCGGCAGCGTCTGCGTGTCCGACCCGCCGAGGAAGATGAGTGAGTTGAAGAAGTCGTTCCACACGATCAGGCCCGCGAGGATCGCGACCGTGCCGGTGGCGGGAGCCATCAGCGGAAGGACGACCCGGAAGAAGGCCTGCGTGGGCGAGGCCCCATCGATCACGGCGGCCTCTTCGTACTCGGTCGACAGACCGCGGAAGAAGCTGGCGTAGAGGAACACCGACAGTGGGAGGAGGATCCCGATCCACAGCAGGATCATGCCGAGGGCGTTTCCGGTCAGACCCACGCTGCGGGCGCCGATGTACAGCGGCACCGTGCCCAGCTGGGCGGGCAGGATGATCGCGATCAGCACGAGGTAGAACGTGATCGTCGTCCACCGGCGCGTGCGACGGGCGATGACGTAGGCGGCCGCCGAGCCGAGCAGGACGAGCCCCGCGATCGCCCCCGTGGTGATGATGACGCTGTTCAGGATGCTCAGGGGGATGCTGTTGCGGCCGGTACTGGTGAGCACTTCGACGAACGCGCTGAAGTCGACCGAGGTCGGCAGCGCGACAGCACTGGAGGTGAGAGCATCCTGATCGGACTTCAGCGCCGTGACGATGAGGATGTAGAAGGGCAGCAGCCCGAGGAGCGTGATGACCCAGACGAGGACTTCGCGAACGGCGGTGGCCTTGGTGTAGCGGAACATCGATCAGGCCTTTCGAGCGTCGCGGTCGCGAGTGACGCACTGCTGGAGGATGGCGAAAGCCAGGATGATGACGGTCAGCACCAGCGCGAGAGCGGACCCGAACCCGAACTGGCCGAGCGAGAAGGCCTGCTTGTAGATCTCGGTGGCGAGCGTCTCCGTCGCCCCCGCGGGACCACCACCGGTCAGGGCGAAGATCTGGTCGAAGATGCGCAGCCCCTGGATGATCCCGAGCGTCGTCGCGATGGCGATCGACGGCCGGATGGCGGGAACCGTGACGTTCCAGAACCGCCCCCAGATGCCCGCACCGTCCAGCGCCGCTGCTTCCTCCACCTCGACGGGCACCGACGCCAGGCCGGCGAGGTAGATGACCATCGTGAAGCCGGTCTGCTGCCAGACGACCGTGAACAGGATCGCCCAGATCGACCAGGTCGGATCGGCGAGCCAGACCTTCTGGAACTCCTCCAACCCGATCACCCCGAGGAATCCGTTCAGCGGTCCGTCGAACTGGAAGATGAACTTCCAGACGTACGCCACCGCGAGCGGGCTGAGGACGACCGGCATGAAAAGAAGCGTCCGCAGGATGTAGCGCGATTTGAGGGTGCGGTTGATGGCGAGGGCGAACAGCAGACCGATGATGTTCGTGAGGATGACGGAACCGAACGCGAGGAACAACGTGTTGCGGGTGGCGCCCAGCAGCTGCGGGTCGGCGAAGATCCGCTCGAAGTTCTTCAGACCGATGAAGTCCCACTCGCCCAGACCTGTCCAGTCGGTGAAGGCGAAGAAGCCGCCTGTCAGCGTCGCTGCGTAGTGGACCGCGATGACCAGGACGACAGCCGGCAACGCCCACCACCAGTGGCCATAGCTGATGAGCGGTTTGCGCGTGCTGCGTGGCGGCGGGGTGCGCCGGGCTCCGGGAGGAACGGTGAGGGTGCGAGTGCTGTTCTCGTCGATCGTCACTGTCGTCTACTCTCTGACCTCGTCGTCATGCGCTCGGACGGGAGCGCCTCGGAACCCATGATCACACGCTTGCGTCGAAATCACACATTAGTTTTAGCGATATCCGCTATAAGTCTCGGCGCTGGCAGGATGCCGAGGTGAGAACCCACGATGCCGGCGGCGGAAACGACGCATACCAGTCGCTCTGGGCCGATTTCATCCACCCGCCCGATGCGGCCCGGCCGCGAGCGTGGTGGCACTGGATGGACGGAAACATCGATCCCGCCGGAATCCGCCGGGATCTCACCTGGCTGCACGCAGTGGGCGTGCGCGGGGTTCAGCTCTTCGACGGTGGCATGGGAGTCCCCCTCGTCGTTCCCGAAGCGGTGCGTCCCGGCTCGCCCGCATGGACCGAGGCGATCGATGCGGCCGTCGACACATCGAACCGGCTGGGCATGGAGCTCGCCGTGGCGACGTCGTCGGGATGGAGCGCGGCCGGAGGCCCCTGGGTCGCCGCCGAGGACGCGATGAAGAAGGTGGTGTGGTCGGAGACCCTGGTCGAGGGTGGCGGACGCGCGCTCGTCCGACTCGCTCCCCTCCCGGCCGTCGCCGGGTTGTATCAGGACTCCCCGCGTGAGGACGGGCCGCCGAGGGGTGACTTCGCAGTGGATTGGCGGGCGCTGGCCCTGCCGCACCGGGCCGAGGACGAAACACTGCGCCCCACGGAGGTGTCCGCATCCGCTCCTCTGCGCACGTGGGACGCGATCGTCGACGGATCGTTCGATGCGTGCGTCGCCCTCCCGCGCGACCCCGACGCGTGGTCGGCGGCGTGGATCGAGCAGCGCTTCGACTCGCCGGTGACGGTGCGATCGGTGACCGTCGGACTCCCCGGCCCGCGGGGCTTCGGCGCCGCCCCCGCGGCGGACGCTGTGCTCCAGGTCAGCGACGACGGCATGACCTACCGTGATGTGGTGCGCCTGGAGCCCACGACGGTGCCGGCGCGGACTGCCAGCTTCGCCCCCGTCGCTGGACGATGGTTTCGCCTCGTGCTTTCGGGCGGCAGCGCCGCCGAGGCCCTCCCGCCGACCGCACCGGGCGTGCGCCTTCCGCCGGTCCTCCGGCGAGCGCACGAGTTCCGTGTGTCGGAGTTCGCGCTCCGCACGGATGCCCGGGTGCACCATGCGGAGGTAAAGGCCGGATTCGGCGTCGTGGCCGACTACTACGCGGTCGACGGGGAACAGGATGCCGGGGCCGTATCGCCTCATCGCGTCATCGACGTCACGTCCTGCGTCCGCGACGGGCTGCTGGACTGGAGCGCGCCCGAGGGCCGCTGGCTGATCCTCCGCGTCGGAGCGTCCCTCACCGGCCAGACCAACGGGCCGGCGCCGCAGGATTCGACCGGGCTGGAGGTGGACAAGCTCGCCGGCGACCGCGTGACGGCGTATCTGAGAGAGCATCTGCGCCGGTTCGGCGGAGAGGATGCCACGCCCTCGCGATTCGCCGCCCTCCTCAGCGACAGCATCGAAGCGGGACCGCAGAACTGGACCGATCGGGTACTCGAGGAGTTCACCGCACGCCGAGGGTACGACCCCCTCCCCTGGATCCCTGCGCTCACCGGCCGGCTGATCGGCAGCGCCGCCGAGACGGACCGATTCCTCTTCGACTATCGCCGAACACTCTCCGACCTCCTCGGCTCCGAGTACTACGGCACGCTCGGAGCCGAGGCGCGTCGACGACAGATGACCTACTACTCGGAGGCTCTGGAGGATCGACGGCCTCAACTCGGCGATGACCTGGCGATGCGCTCCCACGCCGACATACCCATGGGTGCGATGTGGACGTTCGCCCCCGATGTCGGCCCGCGTCCCACCTACGTGGCAGATCTCAAAGGAGCGTCCTCCGTCGCCCACGTGTACGGCAAGGCGTGGACGGGAAGTGAGGCGTTCACCTCGTTCGATCAACCGTGGTCGTGGTCACCGCAGTCGCTGAAGCACATCGCCGACCTTCAGCTCGCGCTGGGGGTCACCCGATTCTGCATCCACACCTCTCCCCATCAGCCTCTTGCTGCGCCACCGCCGGGAATCGCACTGGCGCCTTTTCTGGGACAGTCGTTCACGGTGCACGAGACCTGGTCGACGATGGCCGGCCCCTGGATCGACTATCTGGCGCGCTGCAGCGCCGTCCTGAGCGCGGGTCGCCCCGCCGTGGACATCGCGGTCTTCGTCGGAGAGGAAGCGCCCGTGACCGGGCTGTACCAGGATGCCGTCGACATGTCCGTCCCCCCGGGCTTCGACTTCGACTACATCGGGCCGGATGCCCTCGCCGATGTGATCCGAGTCGCGGACGGGCGGCTCGAAGCCGAGGGAGCGACCTACCGCCTCCTCTTCCTCGGAGGCTCCTGTCGTCGGATGACCCTCGCCGCGCTGACCCAGCTCGAGCGGATCGTCGCAGCAGGGGGCGTGGTCGTGGGCATGCGTCCCGAGTCATCGCCCTCACTCGCTGACGACCCCCGCGCCTTCTCGATCGCGTGCGATCGCCTCTGGAGCTCAGGGCGCGTCATCGCCTCCGACCTGCCCGATGCGCTCGTCGGGCTGGGCATGGCACCTGCTCTCGTCGTCGACGGCGGGGCTGTGCGCCGCATCGCCCGCATCGTGGGCGATCGACTCGTCACCTTCCTTTCCAATCCGACCGCCGCCACGCTGCGCCTTCGTCTCACGCCCGCGCACGAGGACGCGCTCGCGGGATGGGACCCCGTGACGGTGCAGCGCGTGAGGATCGAACGAGACACGACGGAGCCGCGACCCACGTGGACGGTGGAGCTTCCTCCGTTCGGTTCTCTCTTCGTCGTGCCTGAAGCGGCGCCGCCGGCACCCTCGCCACGCAGTCGTATCGCTCTGGACGGTGTGTGGACCGTAGAACTCCCGAATGCGGCGGTCTTGTCGACCTCCCCGCATCCGGTGCGATGGACTGATCTCCCCGCGGCCGACACCGGATTCTCGGGTACCGCGGTCTATCGTCACGAGTTCTCCCTGGAGGCGGGCGGGAGGAGCTCCGCTCTGCTCGATTTCACGTCGGTGGATGCGATCGCGCGCGTCGTCATGAACGACATCGAGTGCGGAATCGCCTGGACCTCGCCATTCCGCGTCGACGTTTCGCAGGCCGTCCGCACGGGGCGCAACAGTCTCGTCGTCCATGTCGCCACACCGTGGCGGAACCGATTGATCAGCGAAGCGGAGCACCCGACGGGCGAGCTCTTCCCCCCCGTCACCGGCGTGTTCGATCCGACGGCGAGGCCGCTTCCCGCCGGGCTCGACGGCCCGGTCCACCTCTTGATCGCGCCCTGATCACGCGTGCCCCTGCGGATCAGTCCGCCTATTGCCGCATATAAGCGAACGTTATGTCGAAATAGTGCAAATGGTGCCACAGTGGGAGTGCGGCCCCCGAAGCCGAGCCAGCCGCACCGCTGGCGACGAAGACGTCACGAAAGGTTCGACATGTCACAGCCCTCCACTTCCCGGCACCTCCGGTGGTCGCTTCTCGCGCTCCCGGTCGCCGGCGCCCTGGCCCTCGCGGGATGCAGCGGCAGCAGCGACGGCGGCGGCAGCAGCACCGACGACCCCGAAGCCACCGGCTTCTCGATCATGGTGGCCGCCGCCAACGATGCCGACGACTACTACGAGCAGCTTGCGAACAAGTACACCGAAGAGACCGGTGTCGAGATCGAGGTCATCACCTACCCGTCCGACGCCTACAACACGCAGGTCACGACGCAGCTGCAGGCCGGCAACGCCGCCGACGCGATGATCCTCTCTCCCGGAACAGGCCAGCCGATCTCGGTCATCAGCCTTGCCGAAGCCGGATTCCTCGAGCCGCTCGACGACACGTCGGCCTCGATCCTGCCGGTCGGCAGCGAGGCCCAGTTCCAGATCGACGGTGACACGTTCGCCCAGCCGACGTCGCTCACGCCCGTCGGAATGGTGTTCAACGTCACCGCCGCCGAAGAGGCGGGCATCGACTACCCCGAGTCCTACGACGATCTTCTCGAGGCCTGCACCTCCGCGCGTGATGCCGGAAAGACCTTCACGGTGCTCGCGGGTGGCATCCCCTTCAACACGGGCCTGTTCTCGCAGCTCATCTCCGCGACGCGGGTCTACGCGGAGACCCCCGACTGGAACGAGCAGCGCGCTGCCGGCGATGTGACCTTCGCCGACAGCGGGTGGCGCGACGTCCTCGAAGACATCGTCGAGATGAACGAGAGCGGATGCTTCCAGGACGGTGCCGCGGGCGGCACGTTCGACAACATCACCGCCGGTCTCGGTGGCGGCACGGCCCTCACGGCCGCCGTCCCCGGAAGCGCCGCGGCGTCGATCTCCAGCGCGACGGGCTCAGACCTCAATGTGCAGGCGTTCCCGCCGGCATCGGGTCAGGAGGCCTTCACGCTGACCGGTGCGAACTACGCGTGGGGCGTCAACGCCTCCTCGGAAGACGCGGTCAAGGCATCGGCACAGGCGTTCCTCGACTGGGCCGCTCAGCCGGAGAACGCACAGTACTTCGCCGAGATCTCCGGAGCCGTGCCGATCACCGGCATCGACACCGAGACGCTGCTGCCGTCGTACGCACCTATCGGCGAACTGCTCTCGTCGGGCGCATACACCGGCATTCCGAACGCCGCCTGGCCGAACGCAGCCGTCTACGACGCGCTCGGCACCGGCGTCCAGGGACTGCTCACGGGCCAGACGACGATCGACCAGGTCCTCGACAACATGGATGCCGCCTGGGATCAGTGATCCCCGTCCCACCTCCCGCCGCAGCCCAGAGACCTCGTCTCTGGGCTGCGGCTCATTCGTCTTCGAAAAGGCACCCCGCATGATCAGCTCACGCATCCGAGAACTCCTCTCGCAGATGAGTCCCCAGGAGAAGCTGGGACAGCTGCAGATCGTCTACCGGCCTCGGCACGAAGAGGCCGCGGCATTGGTCCGCGCGGGCATCGGGGCGGTGTTCTGGCCGCAATCGGCGGCAGCATCGAATGCCTTGCAGCGCGAGGCAGTCGAGGGGACCCGCCTGGGCATCCCGATCCTTATCGGCCTCGATGTCATCCACGGCCAGCGCACCATCGCTCCGGTGCCGCTCGCGCAGGCGGCGTCGTTCGACCCCGATATGGTCGAGCGACTCGCACGCACCGCGGCAGTCGAAGCACGCTCGGGCGGAGTGACGTGGACGTTCTCCCCGATGATCGACGTGTCGCGCGACCCGCGGTGGGGCAGGGTCGTCGAGGGGTTCGGCGAGGACGTCCACGTGACGTCGGTGATGGGGAACGCGATGGTGCGCGGCTACCAGGAGCAGGACTTGTCTCGGCCGGGAACTCTGGCTGCGACCGCCAAGCACTTCGTGGCCTATGGCCAGCCGGACGGAGGACGGGACTACAACTCCGTCGACATGTCGGCTCAGAGGCTGCGCAACGTGTACCTCGAGCCGTTCAGGGCAGCGGTGAGGGCCGATGTCGCGGCGGTGATGGCCTCCTTCAACACGGTCGCCGGCGTGCCCATGCACGCGAACGGCGCCCTGCTGACAGGCATCCTCAAGGATGAGTGGGGCTTCGACGGCCTCGTTGTCGGCGACGCGGACGGCGTCGCGAACCTGGTGCCGCACCGCGTGGCCGAGACCATCGATGATGCTGTGCGGATGGCCTATGCGGCGGGAGTGGATGTCGAGATGGGCGGCGCGCCGTCGGCGATCGCGTGGGATGCCTCGACCTTGGATCCCGCGCGACTCGACGACGCGGTGGCCCGGGTGCTCGGCGTCAAGGAAGCCCTCGGCCTGTTCGAGCGGCCGTACGTCGACGAGGCCGCCGAGCGAGTCGAGCCGACCGACGCGACGCGTGCACAGGCTCGGCGCGCAGCCGCCCGCTCCGCGGTCCTGCTGCAGAACGACGGGACGCTGCCGCTGTCGACGGGTTCGCGAGTCCTGCTCACCGGCCCGTACGCGACATCCACCGATCACTTGGGGGCGTGGGCACAGAGCTTCTCGGCCCGTTCCTCGAGCATCGCCGACGCACTGCGGGCACGCGACGACATCGAGGTCATCGTGGAGGAGGGCGTGTCGTTCTTCGGCGACCGGCACGACGACGTCGATGCGGTCGCGACCGCAGCTCTCGAAGCCGATGTCGTGGTCGTGTGCGTCGGCGAACCCTCGTCCCTGTCGGGCGAGGCTGCGTCACGCAGCGACCTGCGACTGCCCGGACGGCAGGCCGACCTCATCCGCGCGATCGCGGGGACCGGCATTCCCTTCGTGGTCGTGCTCGCGAACGGCCGTCCCCTCGTCGTCGCGGACTGGATCGATGAGGCGCCGGCCGTTCTGGAGGTCTGGCACGGGGGCACGGAGGCGCCGGCGGCGATCGTCGACCTGCTGCTGGGCGATCAGGAGCCCGCAGGACGACTGCCCATGTCCTTTCCCCGATCCGCGGGCCAGGTGCCGGTGCACTACGCCCACGAGAACACCGGCCGGCCGGCTGCCGTGCGCGGCACCATGACGCTCGAGTCGGTCGACGTCGCGCTGGAGGGACCCGCGAACGTGCAGGAGAAGTACACCTCCAAGTACCTCGACCTCGATCTCGGCCCCCAGTTCTCGTTCGGGCACGGATCGGGCTATGCGACCTTCTCGTACGGACAGCCGCGCGTGTCGTCCGCGGAGATCGCGGCGGATGAGGCGGTCACGCTCGAGGTGGAGGTGACGAACACCTCCGCGCGAGCCGGCGACGAGGTCGTGCAGGTCTACGTCGAGGACGTCGTCGCGAGTATCGCTCCCCCCGTCCGGCGACTGGTCGCGTTCCGGCGCCGGACGTTCGCCGCGGGCGAGACCGCGACCCTGTCCTTCGAGATCGGCCCCGAGCAGCTGGGCTTCTGGCTCGCCGACGGTCGGTTCGCCGTCGAGCCGGGTGCGTTCGTGATGCACGTCGGAGGAGCGCTGGAGCGCACCGTTCCGGTTCGCCTGCAGGTCCGCTGACCGGCCGCCCCCTCGCGCGAATCGCGGTGGAGCTCAGGAGGCGGTGTAGCGGAACTCGCGGAAACGCGCCCCACCCGCACCCGTCGCATACAGCGCGGGACGCAGGCTCAGCAGGTCGCCGACGGTGTTGGCGTGATAGCCGGAGGTGTCGTAGCGGATCGCGTGCCGCGTCCATTCACCGCCAGGGATGCGGTACCAGCCCGTGACGATGTGCTCGTCGTTGCGGATCCGCAGCGTGATCCGATCGGTCGCCGGAGCGGGCTCCCGCCAGTGCGTGCGGATGCCGCCCGAATAGCTCGACATGTGCTCTCCGTCGATCCCCATGCCGCAGAAGAGCCGGTTGTTGAAGAAGAGCAGCACGCCGGCCTCGGCCTCACCGAGCAGCTCGACATCCACCTCGATCTCGTACGCGTGGTCGCCGGTGAGCATCGCGAGCGGCGAGGTGTCGGCGGGCGAGCCGCCCTTTCCCCGCAGCACCAGTCCGTCGTCGATCCGGACGCGCTCGAGCTCACGACGGCCGGGCGCGTGGAACGTCCAGCGACAGCCGAGCTCGAACGCGGAGAAGTCGTCGGTGAAGTCCGGTGTCGGCGCCGGGGACGCCGCGCCGGGCGCTTCGATCGGTGTGCCGACGTCCTGGGCGACCGTCTCGGGCCAGTCGTCGTCGCCCCACCGGATGGGCTCGAGCAGGATCTGGCGGCCGAGGGTGCGGTATCCGTTCTCGTAGCCGTGCGAGACCATCCACCAGTCCTGAGGATCACCCGTCGGCCCTGGGACGAGCGTCGCGTGTCCGCGCGACCACCAGGCCTCGGACGCGTCCTCGGTGCGGGCGATCGGGTTGCGCGGGTGGTTCTCCCACGGCCCATCCACCGAGCGCGACCTCGCGACGATCACCATGTGTCCGGTTGCCGGCCCGGCGGTACCGCCGACGGCGCTGACGAGGTAGGCCCAGCCGTTGCGCCAGAACAGCTTCGGCCCTTCCAGTGCATACGCTTCGGTGATCCACTCGTCGGGGTAGCGCCAGCCGTCGTAGACGCGCTCGAGTTCGCCGACCGTCGACAGCCCGTCGTCGGCGAGCTGGATGCGGCGAACTCCGCTCGTGAACAGCCAGCGTGCACCGTCCTCCCCCACGATGTGGCCCGGGTCGATCGCGCCGCGGACACCGAGGTCGATCGGTTCGGACCACGGGCCGCTCATCGCATCAGCGTGGATCACGAAGATCGATGCCTCCGTCAGCGTCGACCACGGCGTCGGGATGAACGGGATGTAGATGAAGAAGCGACCGTCGTGCTCGGCGATATCGACCGCGAACGTGTTGCCGACGGGATTCGGCAGCGCGGAGGTTTCGTACGTCCAGTTCACCAGATCGGCGGAGCGGTACAGCGGCAGCCCCGGCGCGGCCTCGAAGGAGGAGTACGTCAGCCAGTACTCGTCGCCGACCTTGATGACTGCCGGGTCAGGGCGGTCTCCGGGCAGGATCGGGTTCGTGAAGGCGGTCACGATCGTCCCCGGCGAATCACACGGCTGCCGCGAGGTGCAGCCTCGCGAAGAAATCGGCGAACAGCAGTCTCACGTCGATCGTGTCGAACACGACGAGATCACGGGCCGCGGGATTCGTCGCGTACCCGCCCTCGTCATCGATCCACGGAGAGGGGATCTTCCGTGACGTGCTGGACTCGGTCGTCAGCGCCGTGATGAGCACGGGCGGACTGTCGCCCATCGGCCAGTGGCCCGCGATGCGCACGAACGACGGAGGGGAGGTGAACCGGCTGTAGAGCCAGCGGCCGAACTCGCCGGTGCTGCGCAGCCCGTGCTCGAGTTCCGCCGTCGACATCGCGCACTGCCGGTAGACGGCCTGAGGCACCTGCATGATCGGCACGCGCGTGTGGTTGAAGACGTATTGCGCCGCAGGCAGGTCGTGCATGAGGTTGTACTCCCATGCCCCCTCCGGGTGGCTCCCGCCGCCGATCCACACCACGGTCATCCGCTCGGCGAGCGTCGGATCGGCGCGCAGGGCGCTCGCGACGTTGGTGAGCGGCCCTCCCGCGCATACGAAGAGGGGCAGATCGTCGTACCGGGCAGCCTCTTCCAGAAGCACGCACGCACCGTCGGTCGGCTCGACGAGATCGGCGAAGCGCGCCGTCGTGTCGGCGGAGACCACGGGTCGCTCGGCCACACCGAGCCGATCGAGCAGCTCGATCACGGCGTCGCGGGCGGTGTCGCCCTCGGGCATGGGCTCCCCGGCACGGGGGATGGCCGTGCTCGTGATGCCCCGCACGACGGCGCCGTCGGCGAGGAGATGATGCGCGAGCGCGAGCAGCCCGTCCGGATCACCGGCGAAGTCGTTGTCGACGATCACCCGCGCCTGAGGGTAGGTCGGAATACGCCGGTGGATTGCACCGCTCATCGAGCCCCGCCGATCCATGTCGCGATCGCATCGATCGTCGGCAGCGCGGTCGGATCGGCGGGTTCGTTGATGTGACCGTGGTCAGCGCCCCCCTCCAGGCGCAGGATGACATCGACGCCCGCGTCGTGGAGTTGCTGGGCGAAGGCCTCGCCCGAGGGGCGCAGCCCGTCCTTCTCGCACACCACCACGAGCGTCGACGGGAACGCGTCGACCCGTCCGAGGGCGGCGAACGCGTGCGGGTTGCGCAGCGCTTCGGTCGAGCCCGCGAAGTTGAGGGAGAGCTGCCCGTGGGGCGACGCGGTGTCGACGACATCCGACGCCTCCGGACCGTTGGGATGGAGCACCGGATAGACGAGCACGAGCCCCATCGGCAACGACTCGCCGGCGTCCCGGAGTCGTGCGACGACGCCGGCGGCGAGGTTGCCTCCGGCGCTCGCCCCTCCCAGCACGAGCGCGCCCGCGCCGACGCCGAAGAGGCCCAGGGCGTGCGTGCGGGCGTGCCGCCATGCGGTCAGCACGTCGTCGGAAGGCTCGGGGAAATGGACGTCGCCGAGACATTTCACGTAGTCGACAGACAGCACGGGGATGCCGCGCGCTGCCAGCTCGTGCGCCACCCAGTGCGCCTCCGGCATGTCGAGGTGTCCGCCGATGAACGCGCCGCCGTGCACCCACACGAGGGCACGACCGGATGCCGGCGTTCCGGGATCCCGGTAGAGCCTCGCCGGGACGAGCCGACCCTGCGGCCCCTCGATGCTCAGATCGGCGGTCTCGACGCCCGTCAGATGCGGAAAGCGCCGCTTCAACGAATCGGTGTCGATGTCATCGCGAGGATCGACTGGCTCCCCGTTCTCGGCGAGCCAGCGGACCGCCTCCGCGACGGGCATGCGTCGGAAGTCGGGCACTGTCAGGGCACCCTGATCCGCGTCGCTCATGCCGGCTGCAGCGCCCGCATCGAGCGCCGGATCAGGTCGTGCTGTTTGCGCACCAGGAGGAGCGGATCGACCTCGCCGAGCTCGGCGAACGCGTGGCCTTCCCATTCGCTCGACCAGTAGCCGCGGTATCCTCCCTCGACGAACACGCGCACGAGCTCGGGATAATCGATCGCGGGCTCCAGGCCGTTCTCGTCGATGTCGTAGAACTTCGCGTGCACGTGCAGGATCTGCGGCATGATGTCCGTCCACTCCTGTGGCGCGACGTGCCCGTGCATGTTGAACGCGAGGTGCGCGAACGCACCCAGCCGCCCCGGGTCGAAGTCGCGGCTCTTGAGGTAGCCGATGAACTCCTGCTGGCGCTCCTGCATCGACGCGTCGGTCGCCCAGATCGCTTGGAGCTTCGCCACGGCCTCGTCGTCCAGCCCCGCGCGCTGCACGGCTCGCAGGAGGGTCGGCGACATCGCGTGCATCGTCGAGGAGAAGTCCGCGACGAACCCGAGCAGCGGCGAGTCCAGCTCGGCGTAGACGTCGCGGACCTTCATCACCTGAGGCGCGTTCGGCCCCATCGGCGCATGGATCTCGTACGCGAGCTTCAGGTTCAGCTGCTCGGCGATCGGCAGCAGGCGTCGCAGCAGCGCGGGCTTGGCGCTCTGGATGCGCACGAGCGGGAAGCCGAGGGCCGCGGCATCCCGGAAGAGGATCTCGCTGAATTCGAACTCCTCGTCGTCGGTCATGTCGCGATCGCGGCGGCGGCCCATGTCGAGGTTCGCCCCGAACGAGCTCTCGTCGAAGCCGTACTTGTCGAACGCCGCCCGCCAGTCGGCGATGAATTCGGGCGATACGTGCGGGTAGGTCGGCAGCACCTGCGAGGCGACGATCTCGATGCCCGGGCCGATGCCGAGTTCGGCGACGCGGCCGAGCAGCGAGTCGAAGTCGTACCAGCCCGCGCGGAACTCCGCGCTGGCGGAGTACAGCGTCAGCCCGAGCTGGAACGGGTCGGCGTCCGTTGCCGGAGGCGGCGGGGCAACGTCCGAGACGACGGCCAGGGGCGCGGCATCCGCGTCGGTCGCGGTCAGTGTGAACGACTGCCGGACGATGTTCGGGACGTACATGCCCGGTCCGCCGTCCTGCCCCGGCGCGATCTGCATGTACGGCAGACGCAGCTCGCCGAAGATCTCGACGTCGTGCGTCTCGCCGAGCGTGATCGGCGCGTCGCGACGCACGATCAGCAGTGGGTGCTCCTGCAGGTACCAGAGCGTCTCACTCTGCTCGGGCAGCTGGTCCAGGGTGTACCGCTGGCCGGTCAGCTCGAAGGCGAGATCGGATGCCGGCACCGCGGCCCCGTCGATCGTGACCTTCAGGGTGCCCACGGAGGACAGCCAGAGGCTCCGGTACCAGGGCAGGGTGAGCTTCAGCGCGAGTCCGTCCACGTGCGGGCGGAGGCTGTCTTCGGTGATGAGTCCGTTGGGCATTCTCGTATTCCTTAGATGTCGATTCGGGATGCCGCACTCAGAGCGCGTCGGCGACCTGGCGCATGAGCGAGTGCTGGCGGCGCACCTGCTCGATCGAGCGCCACGGCTCGCGTTCGCCCTCGTACTCGCTGGAGAGATAGCCCGTATAGCCGGCATCCCGCATCGCGCGCAGCACCGGCTCCCAGGGGATCTGCTGGTCTTCGAGGTTCTCGTCGATGTCGTGGAACTTCGCCTGGACGAACACGACATATGGCGCGACGGCGGCGAAGTCGGCGGGGTCGACGCCGATGCCGTCCAAGAACGCCGGCCGACCGCCGGGCAGTTCGCCGGGGCGGAGCGGGATCGGGCGGTCCTGGAAGATGCCGGTGTCGATCAGGATGCCGAAGTGCTTCGTTCCGGTGCGCTGGATGAACTCGACGTACTCGTCGACGACCTCGTGCGTGATCGGGGTCGGTGAGTGGATCTCGGGGCAGATGATCACATCGAGCTCTTCGGCGAGCGGAAGCGACGCCTCGACGACCTCGGTCCAGATGGGGTGCGGGACGAGGTCGCTGGAGACCACGCCGATCTTCGGTCGCACGAACCGGAAGCCCAGGCGCTTGGCGAGCCGCAGGTCGCGCTGGAGCTGCCGCACGCCCTCGTCGACGGTCATGTCGCGCCCGTCCGGCCCGCTCGAGTGCAGGCGCGTGTCGATCCACGAGCCGTAGTTCGTCGGTTCGAGTCCATATTTCTGAAGCAGCCGGAACCAGTCGGCCACCCACTCCTCGGACGGGTTCGGATAGTTCGGGATGTGCCCCTCACCCAGGATCTCGATGCCGGTCGCGCCCAGATCGGCGATGCCGGCCATCGCGGTCTCGAGGTCGAGCACGGTGCCGTAGTCGGTCATGAAGCTGTACAGGCTCACGCCGTAGCGGAACGGGGCGCCTGTCGCCTCGGGCGAGAGGGTCACGTGCTTGGTGACCCGGTAGGTCGAGGGCTGGTGCTCGACCGGGATGTACGACATGCGCAGACGCAGCTCGATCGACACTTCGTGCACGCCGTCGGGGAGGCCGCCCTCGAGCGGGACCGTGATGATCGCGGCGTCCTCGAGGGGCCAGCGCACCCCGTCGCTCTGCCACAGCTCGGCGAGCCTGTACGTCTTCCCCTGCAGCGTCCACAGCGGCACGTCGGCGGGCACGTCGACGAGGTCGCCGACGCGCACGGCCACTCCGTCGATGAGGGATGCCGCCATGCCGCGGTAGGAGGGCATGCGCAGCCGCAGCTGGAATCCGGTGATCTCGTCGCCCTCGCGGACATTGCGGAAGCCGACGGACTGGATGAGGTCTCGCTCGAGAAGCATGAGGTCGCTCTCTGGTGAAGGGCGATCGCGATGTCGCAATCAGACGGCGCATCATCACGCCGTGGGTCCACGATATCCGAATTAGTCTCTTTCAGGCATAAGAGAGCGTGATGTGCGCGTAAGAAGTGCGGATGATGCTCTTCATTCCCGTCCGCCCCCACTCCGTTGCGCAGGGAGATCGAAGCTGTGCGAGCGGATCGCCGATGCCACGCGCTCGCTGCTGAAGAAGCGGAGCAGCTCACGCGCCGCTTCGGGCATCGGCGCGGTCGCGGCCACCGCCCCGGCGAACACGGTGTCGATCGCGCACTCGCGCGGAAGCACCCCGAGGATGCGGATGCCCGGCTGCCCGACGAGCTCGCTGAGCTGCTGGAATCCCAGATCCACCTCCCCGTCCGCGAGCAGCTGCGCAACGGGCACTCCTGTGCGTGCCTGCACGAGCCGATCACTGATCTCCCCACTCAGCCCCCACCGTCGGATCATCTCCACGAGGGCCGTTCCACTGGGTCCGGTCGAGTACCCGATCCGGACGGCGGAACGCAGCGCATGGCGGACCCCGACCGCATCGGCATAGGCCGGAACGGCGGTGCCCCGGGCCGGTCCGGCCGTCGCATCCGCGACGGCGACGGCGACCTGCGACACGGCGACCGAGGTGACCGATGCCGCGTCGACGTGCCCGCCTGCGGCGAGTCCCGCCAGCGCGTCCGCAGCGAGGAACACGAGATCGAACCCCTCCCCCGCCGAGACGCGCCGCGCGGCGTCGACTCCGCCCACGGACTCGATCTCGAGGCGGGTCAGGCCTGCGCCGGCAGCACGGTCCGCGAGATCGCGGAGCAGGTGACGGGTGGCCATGGACGAGATGGCCCTCACCGCGCCACCTCGAAAGACTCGGCGTCGACTTCGGCCGTCTGCGCAGCGCCGTACCGCGGCCCCGACACCGTCTCGGTGCCCACGAGCCGCCCCGCGCGCTCGAGTATCCCGGCGTCGACATCGAGATCCAGTGCCGTCTGGTTCAGCCGCAGATGTCCGATGTCCGTCGTGCCGGGGATCGGCACGACGTGTTCGCCGCGCGAGAGCAGCCACGCCAGAGCGAGCTGCGCCGGCGTACAGCCTGCCTCAACGGCGAGCGCGCGCCACGCGGGCAGGATCGCCGCGTTCGCGCGCCAGTTCTCGCCCTGGAATCGCGGCAGGTTGCGGCGGATGTCGTTCTCCGCCCATCGTTGGGGATCGCGCACTGCGTCGGCGAGGAATCCGCGGGCGACAGGTGAGAACGCCACGAGCGCGATCCCCCGCCGTCGGGTCTCCTCCAGCATCCCGAGTTCGGGGTTGCGGCTCCACAGCGAATACTCGTTCTGCACGGCCGCGATCGGTGCGACCTGGAGTGCGTCGCGCAGACGCGGAACCGACACTTCGGAGAGCCCGATCGCTCCGATCTTCCCCCTGGCGACCATCTCGGCCAACGCGCCGACGCTCTCGCCGATGGGCACCCGGCGATCCCACCGATGCAGGTAGTACAGGTCGATGCGCTCGACCCCGAGGCGACGCAACGACGCATCGACCTGCGCACGCAGAGTCTCGGGTCTGCCGTCGATGGTCCTCACGCCGTCGACGAGCGCCATGCCCCCTTTGCTGGCCAGCAGCACCTCGTCGCGACGCCCGACGATCGCCCGTCCGACGAGCTCCTCGTTGCGGCCCGCGCCATAGAGAGTGGCCGTGTCCAGCATCCGCACTCCCTCGTCGAGCGCGGCGCGCAGCATCGAGAGCCCTGCTTCCTCCGACGGCGGGAGTCCGTACGCGTGGCTCAGCGACATGCAGCCGAGACCGAGGCGGGGCAGCATCACGCGAGCTGTTCCTCGAGTCCTCCGAGCACGCGGTAGCAGTCCATGACCTGTCGGAGAGAGGAGTCGGGCTCCCGCCCCTCCCGGATCGCCGCGACGAACTCACGGTCCTGCAGTTCGATCCCGTTCATGCTCACCGCCACCTGCGACACATCGATCGGGGTCTCCGATCCGTCGACGAGGTCGTCGTACCGGGCGACGTACGTGCCGGTGTCGCCGATGTAGCGGAAGAAGGTGCCGAACGGGCCCTCGTTGTTGAACGACAGCGAGAGCGTGCAGATCGCACCCGTCTCGCTCTTGAGCTGGATCGACATGTCCATCGCGATGCCGAGGACCGGGTGGATCGGCCCGCGCAGCGCGTTCGCCTGCACGATCCGCCCGGCCTGATAGGCGAACAGGTCGACCGTGTGCGCGGCATGGTGCCAGAGCAGGTGATCGGTCCACGAGCGCGGCTCACCCTTCGCGTTGGTGTTGGTTCGACGAAAGAAGTACGTCTGCACGTCCATCTGCTGCACGGCGAAGTCGCCTGCCGTGATCCTGCGGTGCACCCATCGGTGGGACGGGTTGAAGCGGCGGGTGTGGCCGACCATGGACACCCGGTCGGATGCCTCCGCGGCGGCGAGCGCGGCCTCGGCATCCGCCAGCGAATCCGCGAGCGGGATCTCGACCTGCACGTGCTTGCCCGCGGCGAGCACCGCCTGCGTCTGCGCGGCGTGCATCTGCGTGGGCGTGGCGAGGATCACCGCGTCGACATCGTCGCGCTCGAGGACGGCGTCCAGTCCCACGACCGCCACCGGGACCCCGTACTTCTCGGCGACCGACTGCGTGGCTTCGGGGCGCGTGCCGCTGACCACCGTGACATCGGCGTCCTCGATCGCGGCCAGACCGTCGAGGTGCTTCATGCCGAACGCGCCGGCGGCGCCGACGACGGCGACGCGCACTCTCTCGCTCATACGGTGACCTCCTCGACGACGGGCGCGTGTTCGGCGACCTCTGCCGCACGGTCCCGGGCGACGGGGTTGCTGATCACGAGATGCCCGACCGCGGTGTTGGATGCCGGCACATGGTAGAACCGGTGATTCACGTCGGGGGCGCCGCCGCCGAACTGGTCGTCCATCGCTCCGCGGGCGATCAGCCAGTCCACGAGTTCGATGCCCTCGGAACCCGCTTCATCGACGTACTCCATGTGCGACCATTCGGTCAGGCCCAGGGGATCGGCGATGAGGTGGTCCAGGAACGCGTTGTCCCACTCTTCGTTGATCAGGCCGGCGCGCGGTCCCTGGAGCTGATGACTCATGCCGCCGGTTCCCCAGATCTGGACTTTCAGCTCCGGGCCCTCCCATTTGTCCAGCGCACGACGGATGGCCTTGCCGAGCTCGTAGCAGCGGCGCCCCGACGGCACCGGGTACTGGACGACGTTGACGGGAAGCGGGATCACGCGGCACGGCCATTCGTCGACGTCGCCGAAGACGAGCGACAGCGGCACGGTGAGCCCATGGTCGACGACCATCTCGTTGACCAGAGTCAGATCGAAGTCGTCCTGGATGACCGACTGGGCGATGTGAGCGGCGAGTTCGGGGTATCCCTTCACGTCAGGAACCGGGCGCGGCCCGTAGCCCTCATCGGCGACGGGATAGTGATCGCCGGTGCCGAGGACGAAGGTGGGGATGATGTTCGAGTCGAAGGCGGTGGCGTGGTCGTTGTAGACGAGGATGATGACATCCGGCGTGTTCTCCTTCGCCCAGGCGCGCGTCCACTCGTACCCGTCGAAGACCTTCTTCCAGTACGGCTCCTGGGTCTTGCCGTGGTCCATGGCGGCGCCGATCGCGGGCACGTGCGACGTGAACAGAGCCGACGTGAAGCGTGCAGGGGCGTCGGGGCGCATCACCTGCGACTTCTCGGTGGACGGCGGCGTCCACCCGTCGAGGTCCTTCAAGCGGTTACCCTCGGGTCGGCGGCCACCCGAGACCATCATGTCGCGGTAGGCGGCCTCGCTCATGCCGGTCATAGAGCCCGCCATCTGCTGGAAGCTCAGTCCGTGCGTGGCGCCGATCTTGCTGAGGAAGTAGATGTTGCCGCCCTCGGCGATGCAGGTGTTGAGGTCGAAATCGAGCACGGCCTGCCGCTGCACGGGCGTGAGCGGCCACTCATCGAGGTACGCCTCGCGATCCGCGAGATAGCGTTCGCGGTTCTCCGGCTTCATCAGCGACATCGAGAACTGGTTGAGGTGGTAGCCCTTGCGCGCCTGATCGGCGTCGAAGATGGTCGTGCCGGGAACGTTCTTGTACGGCTTGTCGAGTGCCATGTCATGCTCCTTCGGGCCAGTAGAGGCGAAGCGGGTTGTCGACCAGCAGCTGCTTCTGCAGTGCGACGGTCGTGGCGATGCGAGGAATGTGGTCGACCAGCAGCCCGTCGTCGGGCATGTGGTCGGTCAGGTTGGGGTGAGGCCAGTCCGTCCCCCAGAGCACGCGGTCGGGGAACTCCTCCACCACGCGTCGGGCGAAGGGCACCACGTCGGTATACGCGTACCGCTCGCCGTCGAGTGCCGGAGGTCCCGTCAGGGAGAGACGCTCCGGGCAGGACACCTTGGTCCACACGTTGGGGTTCTCGCGCAGAAAGCGCAGGAACAGGCCGAATTCGGGGCCATCGGGATCCTTGCCGACATCCGGGCGTCCCATGTGGTCCACGACGACGTCGGTCGGGATGCCGGAGAAGAAGTCGTAGAGCTCGGGCAGATCCTCGGCCTCGAAGTAGATGACCACGTGCCACCCGAGCGGAGTGATCTTGTGGACGATCTCCTCGAGCGCGGCCGTGTCGAGGCGCTCGACGAGGCGCTTGACGAAGTTGAACCGCACGCCGCGGACGCCGGCCTCGTGCAGTTCGGCGATCTCGGCGTCGGTCACGTCGCGCCGCACCGTCGCGACACCCCGCGCCCGTCCGCCGCTACGGCGGAGCGCATCAACGAGCGCGCGGTTGTCGGAGCCGTGACAGGTCGCCTGGACGATGACGTTGCGATCGAACCCGAGCCGATCGCGCAGCGCGAAGAGCTGCTCGGCCGAGGCGTCGCACGGGGTGTACTTGCGTTCCGGCGCGTAGGGGAACCGATCTCCCGGGCCGAAGACGTGGCAGTGCGCGTCGACCGCGCCGGCGGGCATCCGGAACGTCGGTGCACTCGGGCCGTCGTACCAGTCGAGCCACCCGGGGGTCTTCTCGAAGCCCCCCGTGGTCTGGCCGTGCGGGGATGTTCCGGCGCCGGTCATCCGCGGTCCTCCTCGTACTTCAGGCCTGCCGCAGCGAGCGGCTCCCGCATGCCGTAGAGGTCGAGCCCCAGCACGCCGTCCCGGAACTTCTCGCGCTTGCCCTCCTCATTCGCCTCGCGTGTCGCCGACGCGTCGGCGACGGCGGCGACGAGGTCGCGCGGCACGACGACGACGCCGTCGACATCAGCCACCACCACGTCGCCGGGGTTCACGAGCGCGTTCGCGACGACCACGGGGATGTTCACCGAGCCGAGCGTGGCCTTGACCGTGCCCTTGGCGTTGATCGCCCGCGCGAAGACGGGGAAGTCCATCCGTTCGAGATCGGCCACATCCCGCACTCCGCCGTCGATGACGAGTCCGGCGCACCCCCGGGCCGAGAGCGACGTCGCGAGCAGCTCGCCGAAGAAGCCGTCTTCACTCTCCGTCGTGCAGCCGGCGACGAGCACGTCGCCCTCGCGCACCTGCTCGGCGGCGACATGGAACATCCAGTTGTCGCCGGGCTGCAGCAGCACCGTGACGGCGGGGCCGCACAGTCTCGCGCCGACGTACACAGGGCGAATGTAGGGGCGGAGCAGACCGACCCGTCCCATGGCCTCGTGGATCGTGGCGACGCCGAAGGCGGACAGTCGCGCGACGTCGCCCGGATCGGGTCGCCGGATGCCGGTACGCACGATGCCGAGGTCGTTCAGTCTCTGGGTCATGGAGTCTCTTCCGTGCGGGCGGACCGTTCAGAGGCCACGGGCCCTGAGGGCGCGGTCGAGACGGGGATACACCCGCCGCGCGTTGCCCTCGAAGACCTGCTGCCGCTGAGCGTCATCGAGGTTCGGACTGGCGTCGACGTAGCGCCTCGTGTCGTCGAAGTGATGGCCGGTGCGCGGGTCGATGTCACGGACGGCGCCGATCATCTCGCTCGCGAACAGGATGTTCTCGGTCGGGATCACCTGCGTGAGCAGATCGATTCCAGGCTGGTGGTACACGCACGTGTCGAAGACCACGTTCCCCAGCAGGTGCTCTTCCAGATCGGGCTTGCCGAGCGCCATCGCGAGGCCGCGGAACCGTCCCCAGTGATACGGCACGGCGCCGCCGCCGTGCGGGATCACGAAGGTCAGGTCGGGGAAATCGCGGAACAGGTCGCCCTTGAGCAGCTGCATGAAGGCCGTCGTGTCGGCACCGAGGTAGTGGTCGCCGGTCGTGTGGAACTGGGGCTTGCACGAGGTGCTGACGTGGATCATCGCGGGCAGTTCGTACTCCACGAGCTTCTCGTAGAGCGGATACCAGCTCCTGTCCGTGAGCGGCGGCGCCGTCCACAGGCCGCCGGACGGATCGGGGTTGATGTTGACGGTCACCACACCCAGCTCGTGCACGGCCCGGTCGAGCTCGGCGAGGGTCGTCTTCGGATCGACGCCGGGCGACTGCGGGAGCATGGCCCCGGGGAGGAATCGGCCGGGGAAGAGCCCGGAGACGCGAGCCACGAGATCGTTGCAGATGCGTGCCCACGTCCGGCTGACGCCGACATCGCCGATGTGGTGGGCCATGAAGGAGGCGCGCGGACTGAACACCGTCACGTCGCTGCCGCGCTCGTCCATGAGCTTCAGCTGGTTGGCTTCGATGGTCTCGCGGATGTCGTCGTCGCTGATGCTCAGGTCGCCCGAGGACGGCTCTGCCCCGCCGTTCTCGACGAACGCGATCTGCAGATCGCGCCACACCCCGAGCTGGGCGGGGGCGGTCGTGTAGTGACCGTGGATGTCGATGATCATCGCGAGTCCTTCGTCATGCGTCGCTGCGTGCGCTCCCGTCGAGAGTAGGTCGACCCGAGGATGTCAGTCCAATAGATTCCACGCCACCGCCTCATAGATACGATCGATACATGGTTCTCGCCGATCTGAATCAGCTCCGCACGTTCGTGGTGCTCTACGAGCTCCGCAGCGTCTCGGCGACGGCGGCGCGACTCCATGTCACGCAGCCGACGGTGAGCTACACCCTCGGGCGACTGCGCGCTCGGTTCGGCGACCAGCTCTTCCGCCGTGAGGGCAACGTGATGGTCCCGACGGCGCACGCGACCCGCTTGTTCGGTCCGCTGCACGAGGCCCTCGCTCAGATCGATGCGACCGTGAACGATCCCGAGGAGTTCGACCCCGCCGACTTCGCCGGCGAGATCGCCCTCGCCCTCACCTCGATCGGCGAGCAGACATTCCTTCCGCCGCTCATGTCGGCGCTGTCCGACTCCTCCGCCCGCGTGCACCTCCAGGTGCAGCGACTCGACGCGGACTCCGTCGAGGACGGTCTGATCCGGGGCGCCGTCGACCTCGCGATCACCGTGTCCCTGCTGGCGACACCGCGCCTGTGGCGCACACCCGTACGCAGCGTGGAGTACGTCGCCCTCTGCTCAGCTGAGCACCCGCTGCCCTCCACTGCGCCCCCGATGTTCGCCGGGCGGCGGTTCGTGCGCGTATCCGCGCGCGGCGGCCATACGTATCCCCTCCAGTCGCTGATCGAGCATGGACTGATGCCGCAGGTCGCCCTCTCCGTGGAGGAATACGCCAGCGTCCCCGCGGTGCTGCAGACCACCGACCTCGTCGTCCTGCTCCCGCGCCACGTCGCGGAGGTCTTCTGCGGCTGGTTCCCCGATCTGCGGATCGCCGAACTGCCCTGGCCCGGAACGAGCTCACCGGTGTCGGTCTACACGCGCAGCGAGGCGAGCCTGTCTCCGGCTCAGCAGTGGTTCCGCTCGGTCGTCGTCGGCGCGGTCGCCGCCGAGGAGTATCGCCCCGGTTAGCGGGAGGAGCGATTCCAGCTCGACTTGGCCGGGAAGCGCGGAGTGCGCACCGGGATCGACCACGACGAGTGCGGATGGATCGACAGGATGGCTCGCTCCCACCACGCCCGGGCATCGGCATCCAGCAGCGGAAGCACCGCGTCCTTGTCCTCATCGTCCTGAGGTCGGGGGCGCAGCGCCTTCCACACGAGCTGCACTTCGGGCGCCCCGACGGGGATGCCGTCGATCTCGCGCACCGCACGCTCCCAGGGCAGCTGCAACCGAGGATCGCGCCGGTAGAGCCATGCCGCATCCGTGCCGTCTTCGACGTTGATTCGCACGACCCAGGTCGCCTCGTGCTCGTCCCGGATGAGGACGGCCTGGACGTCGGCATCCGTCGAGACATCCGTCCAGGGGCGGAGCGCCCCCTCGTGCACAGCCCACGCGCTCCAGTGCGCCGGCAGCGCCGCGATCAGACGCGGGAGGTGCGGGGGAATGGTGCTGACGTCGAGGTTCGGGCGTTCGCGGATCGTCCGGCCGGCGAACAAGTCGAGTGCGACACCGCCCGAAATCCACCAGCGCGCCGACGATCCGTGCAGCGCGTCGACGAGCGCCCGGGGAGTCGTCGACGACCACCGGCCGTCGAGGTTCGGTGATGCGGCCATGCGTCGAGGCTACTGCGGTCGGCGCACAGTCGAGCCGCCTCGGACTCGCCCTTGCTTCCCATCCAATGGGAGTCCTGCCATGCTGACCGGATGGCGAACTCCCGCTCGGGCGACTCGATCACCGACCGACTCGTCCGCGTGCTGGAGACCTTCACCCCGACCCGAACCGTGCAGACCGCCGCGGAGATCGGCCGCCGCGCAGGACTCCCGAGCTCGAGCGCCCATCGGATCGTGGGAGAGCTCGTCGCCGCGGGTCTCCTCGAACGCGACGACGAACGCCGCATCCGCGTCGGCTCCCGGCTCTGGGAACTGGCGACGCGCTCATCGCAGGCACTGCGCCTGCGCCAGGCGGCGATGCCCGCGATGGAGCGCGTGCAGTCGCGCGTTCGTGAGCACACGCAGCTCGCGATCCTCGAACAGGACGAGGCGCTGTTCCTCGAGAGACTCAGCGCCCCGGGCTCCGGAGCGAACATCACCCGGATCGCCGGCCGGCTTCCCCTGCACGCGTCCTCCTCCGGACTCGTCCTGCTCGCGTTCGGTGAGCGGGAGCTGCAGGAGCGCATCCTCGCAGCGCCCCTGCCTCGACTGACGACGGAGACGATCACCGATTCCGCCGTTCTGCGACGCAAGCTCGCGGAGGTGCGCGCGCTCGGCCATGCGGTGGCTCCCGGCTTCATCGAGACCGTGTCGACCGGGGTCGCCGTCCCCGTTCGCGATGAGGCCGGCACCGTGGTCGCCGCGCTGTCCGTCGTGCTCCGCCGCGACGATCCCGAAGGACCGGCGCTCATCGAGCTCCACGCCGGAAGACGCCTCATCGAACGCGCCCTGGGTTTCCGCGACTGACACCGGATCCCGTTCAACGGGAGTTCCGTGCCTTCACGGGTCTTCGCGACCGCACACTGGCCGGACGACATCCGGCCGTCGAAGGAGACGACATGACCCTCACCGTCCGCACCCGCGTGGCGATCGTCGGCGCGGGCCCCGCCGGGCTCCTCCTCTCGCACCTGCTCGCGGAGGCCGGCATCGAATCGGTCGTCGTCGACAGCCGCACGCGGGAGGAGATCGAGTCCACGATCCGCGCGGGCATCCTCGAGCAGGGCACCGTCGAGATCCTCGACTCGCTCGGCGATCACAGCCGCGCACGCTCGCTCGGGCACCGCCACGACGGCATCGAGCTCCGCGTCGACGGGGAGGGGCACCGGATCGACTTCCCGAGCCTCGTCGGTCGCAGCGTGTGGCTCTACCCGCAGCACGAGGTGCTCACGGACCTCATCGCAGCGCGCCTGGCGGGCGGCCAGGACCTCCGCTTCGGCATCGTGGCCGAGCGGATCGACGACGCCGAGACGGACCGGCCGCGAGTCGTCGGGGTCGACGCCGACGGGCAGCCCGTCGTGATCGACGCCGAGTTCGTCGTCGGCGCCGACGGTTCGCGCAGCGTGGTGCGCAGCACGGTGACCGGCTCGCGGTTCGGCGGACACCTGCGCGAGTATCCGTTCGCGTGGTTCGGCATCCTCACCGAGGCGCCGCCGAGCGCGGACGAGCTGATCTACAGCAACTCCCCCGACGGCTTCGCGCTGATCAGCCAGCGCAGCGCCACCGTGCAGAGGATGTACTTCCAGTGCGATCCCGAGACCGACACCGCGGCGTACAGCGAAGCACAGCTGTGGGACGAGCTGCAGAAACGAGTTCCCGGCACCACCCTCGAGGAGGGCCCGATCTTCCAGCGCGACGTCCTCCGGTTCCGGAGCTTCGTCGCCCACGAGTTGCGCAGGGGACGGGTGGCGATCGTCGGCGACGCCGCCCACACCGTGCCCCCGACGGGGGCGAAGGGGATGAATCTCGCCGTCGCGGATGTGATCCTGCTCGACCGGGCCATCCGCTCGCTCCTTCTCCAGGGCGACGAGCGTCGCATCGACGAGTTCGCGGATGCCGCGCGCCGGCGCATCTGGAAGGCCCAGCACTTCTCCTGGTGGATGACGAGCATGCTGCACGCCTCGCCCGACGCGTCGGACTTCGACCGTCTGCGCCAGCGCGGAGAACTGCGTTCGATCGTGGAGTCCGAGGCCGGGCGGACCTATCTCGCCGAGGCATACACGGGCTGGCCCTTCGCCACCGCCTGAGCAACCGAGGCCGCCGCGCTCTCAGCCTTTCGGTTGAGGTCGGAGTCGACGAGAGGACGGATGGCTCCGAGGCCGACCACCACTGGACTGGGAACGTGCGTTCCCTCTCCGAAACCCTGTCCCGCTCCCTGACCTCCCGCCGCGGCGCGTGGGTCTCGCTCATCGTCGGCATCCTGGTGCTCGTCGGTCTGCTCGGCGCCTTCGGGCGCGCCACGATGACCTCCGAGAATCAGAGTGCCCCACCCGGGTCCGAGTCGGCTCGGGTCGCGGAGCTGACGAGCGGGTTCGCGGATGCCGACGAGCGGACGCTGATCGCGGTCGCGTCCACGACGGCCGGCTCGGCGCTCTCGGAGGCGCAGAGCGCCGGACTCGGCGAGCTGGCGATCGCGCTCGAGGGGGTCGACGGGTCTCGCGTGCTCGGACCGTTCCCGAGCGACGACGGCCGCGCCGCCGTCGTGCAGGTGACGGCGCCGGTGCCGGGCGACGACGCGGCGGCCGAGCGTGCCCTGGTGGAGGAGGTCCGGGCGATCGTGCTCGGCGCGGAGATCGACGGCGTGACCGTGCAGGTCACGGGAGGACCGGCGTTCGGGGTCGACGTCGCCTCGTCGTTCGACGGCGCCGACCTGACCCTCCTCCTCGTGACGATCGGCATCGTGGCGGTGCTGCTGATCTTCACCTACCGGTCCCCCGTCCTGTGGCTGATCCCGCTCACCGTCGTGGGCATCGCCGACCAGGTCGCGAGCAAGACGACCACCGCGCTCGGGAGTGCGCTCGGCCTGCAGTTCGACACGGGCATCGTGAGCGTGCTCGTCTTCGGCGCCGGAACGAACTACGCCCTCCTCCTGATCTCGCGCTACCGGGAGCGGCTCGCCGTCGAGCCGATCACCGTCGCGCCCTCGCCGACGCCTGGCGGGGAACGCTGCCGGCGATCGTCGCCTCCAACGTCACCGTCGTCCTCGCGCTGCTCACGCTCGTGCTCGCCGTCGTGCCGGGCACGCGGGGTCTCGGCATCGCGTGCGCCCTCGGACTCGTCATCGCGCTCGCGGCCGTTCTGCTGGTCCTCCCGTCGGCGCTGGCCGTGTGCGGCAGGGGGGTGTTCTGGCCCGCCGTACCGCGCGCGGGCGATGACACGACCTCGCGCGGACGCGTCTGGCGCACCGTGGCGCACCGGGTCGTGCTCCGGCCGCTCCTTCCGCTCGCGGGCGGGGTCGCCCTCCTCGCGGTCATGGCAGCCGGACTGTTCGGCACGACCGTCGGACTGAGCCAGGTCGAGAAGTTCCGCGTGCCGACGGAGTCGTCGGTGGGCCTCGAGGTGCTCGCCGCGCACTTCGACGCCGGACAGGCCCAGCCGTTCGTGATCGTCGCGCGCGCCGCCGATGCCGACGCCGTGACGGCCGCGGCCGAGTCCGTGACGGGAGTGGTGAGGGTGAGCGCATCGGGCACGAGCCCCGATGGCGACCTCGTGCGGCTGTCGGTGGTGGGCGAACCCGCACCGGGCACACCGGACAGTCGCGCCCTGGTCGTCGAGCTTCGCGCATCGGTCCACACGGTGACGGGTGCCGACGCGCTGGTGGGCGGTCAGGGCGCGGCCGATGTCGATGCCCGCGACGGCAACCTGCGAGACTTCCTGCTGATCGCTCCGCTGATCCTGATCGTGACGTTCCTGGTCCTGGTGGTCCTCCTTCGCGCTCTCGTGGCGCCGCTCGTGCTCCTCGCGGTGAACACGCTCAGCGCGATCGCGGCCGTCGGCGCGGGCGCCTGGCTCGGCCGTGTCGCGTTCGGCTGGGATGCCCTCGACCTCCCGGTGCCGCTGCTGTCGTTCCTGTTCCTGGTGGCGCTCGGAGTGGACTACACGATCTTCCTCGTGCACCGCGCACGCACCGAGGCACGGGTCTCGGGCACGCGCGCGGGGATGGTGACGGCGCTCGCGACGACCGGCGGCGTGATCACGAGCGCGGGCATCGTGCTGGCGGGCGTGTTCGCCGCCCTGGGGCTTCTGCCGCTGGTCACGCTCGGACAGATCGGCCTGATCGTCGGGATCGGCGTCCTCGTCGACACGCTCGTCGTGCGCACGCTCGTCGTTCCGGCGCTGTTCTCCCTGCTCGGGGATCGGATGTGGTGGCCGAGCCGGCCGATGACCGGCGGGCGGTCCCGGAACGCGGAAGAATCGGAGCATGTCGACGTCACGCCCGTCCTCACCACCGCGGGGTGAGGCGTCGCGCGGGCAGGCGGGCGGCGCCGAGACGGTGAGCGGGGCGATCCGCCTGGGCCAGTCGGCGATCACCCTCGCTCTCGTGGTGATCGCCGCGATCCGGGCGATCACCGACGGCGTCCCCGTGCCGTGGGCGCTGTCGCCGGCGCTCGTGTTCGCCGGCTGGTACTTCGGCGGCCTCGTCCTCACCGGTCGCACCCGCGATCCGGCCCTCGCGATGTGGTGGCTTGCCGGCCTGTCGCTCATCTGGGTCGGCGCGGTCGCCGTCTCGGCGGAGTTCGTGTGGCTGGCCTTCCCGCTGTGGCTGCTGGCGGGATTCATCCTCACCCTGCCGTGGGCGATCGGCTTCAGCGTGACGATCCTGGCGGTCGTGATCGCCGCCCCTCTGCTCCACGCGGGGACGACGTCGTACGCGAACGTGATCGGCCCGACGGTCGGCGGCGTCTTCGCCCTCGGGATCGCCCGCGGCTACCTCGCGCTCGTGCGCGACGGGCGGGAGCGCCGACGACTGATCGCGTCGCTGGTGAGCGCTCAGACCGAAGCGGCGCAGCTGCAGGACGAGCTCGCGCGGATGCAGCGGGAGTCGGGTGCAGGACTGGAGCGCACCCGCATCTCGCGCGACATCCACGACACCGTGGCGCAGGCCCTGTCGTCGATCGGGATGCTGGCGCGCTCCGCGTCCGCGGCGCCGCCGGCCGAGGCGGGCGCGGTGCTCCCGCAGATCGACCAGCTCGCCCGCGACGGCCTCGTCGATGTGCGCCGCATCGTCGACGACCTCGCCCCCTCCGAGCTCGAGGGATCGGCGCTCGGCGACGCGCTGCGGCGCATGCTCGCGCGCGTGGAGGAGGAGACGGGCATCCGCACCGATCTCCACATCGACGACACCCTTCCGGCGATGTCGATGGGGGCCGAGGTCGCGCTGCTGCGCACGGCGCAGTCCGCGCTGGCCAACGTCCGCGCGCATGCGGGCGCGCACCGCGTCGTCGTGACGATGGCGGATGCCGGCGACAGCATCCGCCTCGACATCGCCGACGACGGGGTCGGCTTCGACGCGACCGGGTGGAGCGCACGTGCGGAACGGCGCACCGACGGGTCGGGGTACGGGCTCAGGGCCATGCGCGCGCGCCTGCGGGAGCTCGGCGGCGACCTCGACATCGAGAGTGCACCGGGCGACGGCGTCGCCCTTTCGGCGTCGATGCCGATCGCCGCGGACGGAGGACGCGCATGAGCGCGCTGCGGGTCGTCCTGGTGGACGACCATCCGATCGTCCGCGCGGGTCTGCGGTCGCTGTTCCCCGCGGACGCGGGAGTGGATGTCGTGGGCGAGGCGGCCACGGGCGAGGAGGCGGTCGCGCTCGCCCGCCATCTTCACCCCGACGTCGTCCTGTGCGACCTGCGGCTCGGCGACGGCATCGACGGCGTCGAGACGACACGGCAGCTGCGTGGGCTCGACCCGGCGCCCGCCGTGGTGATCCTGACGACGTTCGACCGCGACGTGGAGATCCTGGGGGCGGTCGAAGCCGGCGCCGCGGGGTACCTCCTGAAGGATGCACCGGCGGAGGAGATCACGTCGGCGATCCGCAGCGCCGCATCCGGGCTCCTCGTGCTCTCCCCCGAGCTGACCGCGCGGATGGTGCAGGTGATGCGGTCGCCGCGGGTGCGTCTGACCGATCGCGAGCTCGACGTGCTGCGCCTCCTCGAGACCGGGGCCTCCAATCGCGAGATCGCCAAGACGCTGTTCGTCACCGAGGCGACGGTCAAGACCCACCTCGTCCACCTGTTCGAGAAGCTCGGCGTCGAGAGCCGGTCGCGTGCCGTCGCCGTCGCCCGCGACAGCGGTCTGCTGTGACCTCTCCGCGACGACGTCGATCTCAACCGTTCGGATGATCCCGCCGCCCTCGCCCCCGGCGAGAGTGGAGGTGACGTCGAAAGGAATCCCATGCGTCGCCTGTACTCCGCCTCATTCGCCTACATGATCGCCGGTGTGCTCTCCGGCCTGTTCTACCGCGAATTCACGAAGGTCAACGACTTCCCCGCGGGAGCGTTCACCCAGCTCGGACTCGCCCACACCCACCTGCTCACGCTCGGCTTCGTCGTGCTGCTGATCGTGCTCGCACTCGAGAAGCTGTTCGCCCTGTCGCGCAGCCGCCTGTTCGGCTGGTTCTTCTGGCTGTACAACGCCGGCGTGATCCTGACATCCGCGATGCTCGTCTGGCACGGCAGCCTGACGGTGCTCGGCCAGGAGGCCGGGGGAATGATCGCGGGGATCGCGGGCGTCGGCCACATCCTGCTCACGTCCGGAATGGTCGTGCTGCTCCTCGCGCTCGGACGCGCGATCGCGCGCGATCGGTCGCAGACGGATGCCGTCGCCGGCGTGGTCGGGGCGCACTAGCCTTTCGACCATGAGTGACGCGTGGCCGCTCCTGGGACCGTTCCACACCATCGACGGCTTTGTGGAGCCCATGGAGTGGGGCCGCGCCAGGTACACCGTCATCCGCGTTCCCGACGACCTGGTCGACGCCGCACGATCGGTGGGGACCCGACGAGTCCAGGGCGAGATCGAGGGATGCGAGGTCAACCTCGCCCTGACCGTCGCCCCCGTCTTCTCCGGGACGTTCGTGTGGGCGGGAGCGCCGCTCCTGCGGCGGATGCGCGTCGAGGCCGGCGATCCGGTCTCCGGGCGTCTGGCTCCCGTCGATCCCGGCGAGGTGCCGATCCCCGCCGACCTCGCGAGCGCCCTGGAGAGTGCCGGCGCGCGTGACGCGTGGGATGGCCTGGAACCGGCGGCACGCCGGCGGCGGCTCGTTCCCGTGGACTCCGCCGGCACCGCTCCGACGCGGGCCCGCCGCATCCAGGCGATCCTCGACGGCCTCTCGGGATCGCCGGCGACGTCGGGCTGACCGGCTCTCAGGGCAGCTGGGCGGCGACGGCGACGAGGTGACCGCCCTTGCGTTCGACGCGCTGAACGGTGCCGGGGGCGGCGTCCCGCTCCAGCATCCGCCACGGCCGTGAGCCGATGTCGGCTCCCCCGGTCGCGCAGGCGACCCTGGCCAGCGGAGACAGGACGCGCCACCGGCCCCTCGGCGGCTGCATGTCGACGACGCCCGCGCGGGCCCCCGGCCGGAGCACGCTCTTCGCCCGCTCCCACGCCACCTCGCGCCGGTCGATCACACTCAGGGCGTAGGTCGCGAAGAGTCCGTCGGCGAGGTCTCGATCCCGCTCTGCCCGCAGCACGGCGCGCACGCGGGCCTCGTCGAGCTCGACGGCGTCCGACTGGATGATCCGGACCCGATCCCCCCAGCCGCGGTCGGCGACCCGCCGACGGGCCATGGCGAGCATCTCGGCGCTGCGATCGACTCCGACGACCAGACCCTCGCGGCCCACCGCCGCCGCGAGCGCGGGGAAGTTCAGGCCGGTGCCGCATCCGAGATCGACCACGATGTCGCCGCGGGCGGGTGCGAGGAGCTCGATTCCCGCCGCGCGTCCGGCGCCGTACACCCAACGCTCACCGGACAGCACGTCGTACCAGCGCGCGCCCGCGCTGTATCGCCGCAGCGGCGTCGCCATCGGGCCTCCCGGGGTCTGGTCCACTCTAGGCTTCGGGGATGAGCGATTCGTCACGCCGATCCGCCCGTCCGCTCGACGCCGCCGGGGCGGCCGCCGTCGGCCCGTGGGACCTCGTGGTCATCGGTGCCGGAAGCGCAGGGCTCGTGGCGGCCAAGAGCGCCGCGGTGCTCGGCGCCCGCGTGCTCCTGATCGAGGCGGGGCTCTTCGGCGGCGAGTGCCTGCACACCGGATGCGTTCCCTCCAAATCCCTGATCGCGGCCGCGCATGCGGCCCATGCCGCCCGGACCGCGGCGCGCTACGGGGTCGACGTCGACGGCATCCGGGTCGACTTCCCCCGCGTCATGGCGCACGTGCGCGAGGCGATCGCCGCCATCCAGCCCGTGGACTCCCCCGAGGCCCTCGCGACCGCGGGCGTGCACACGCTGCGCGGTCGCGCGCGCTTCGACGGCGACGGCGCGGTCGTCGTCGATGGGCAACGCATCCGATTCCGCGACGCGCTGATCGCCACCGGGAGCTCGCCGGTCCTCCCGCAGGTGGCGGGGGTGGAGACGGTCGAGGTCCTCACGAACGAGACCTTCTGGGAGCTGGAAGAGCTCCCGGCCCGTCTCCTCGTCGTCGGCGGCGGGGCGATCGGGTGCGAGCTCGCACAGGCGATGGCGCGTCTGGGGAGCACCGTCACGCTCGTGCACCGCGGTCCGCGCCTCCTCCCCCGGGAGGATGCCGCCGCGAGCGCACTCGTCCTCGACGCCCTGCGCGCCGACGGCGTCGAGGTCCGTCTGCAGGCGACCGTGACTCAGCTGCGCGGCGCCGACGGTGGCGACCCCTCGCCGAGGGGGACGGCGCGTCTGAGCACGGGCGAGGAGGTGCCGTTCGATCGGATGCTGGCGGCGCTGGGCCGGCGGGCGGTGACCGCCGGGCTCGGACTCGACGCGGCGGGGGTCGAGCTCGACGAGGCCGGAGCGATCGCGGTCGACGCGGCGCTTCGCACATCCCACCCCCGGATCCGTGCGGCCGGCGATGTGACGCCGCTCCCCCGCTTCACCCACACCGCCGGCGTGTTCGGCAGCACCGCGGCGACCAACGCGGTCCTCGGCCTGTCGCGCACGGCCGATCTGGAGGTCGTGCCGCGGGTGACGTTCACCTCTCCCGAGGTCGGCGCGGTGGGGGTCTCCCCCGACGACGCCCGCGCCCGGGGCTTCCGCGTGCTCGTCCAGGAGCACGCGGAGGTGGACAGGGCGATCGCGGAGGGCGAGACGAGCGGGCGGACGGCGATCGTCGTCGACCGGCGTGGGCGCATCCGCGGTGCCAGCATCGTGGGCCCGCGCGCCGGGGAGTCCCTCGCCGAGTACACGACGGCGATGCGCGCCGGGCTCACCGCGACCCGGCTGGCGACCACGACCCACGCCTACCCGACCTATTCCGATGCCGGCTGGAACGCCGTCGTGGGCGAGGCCCAGCGCGGTCTGCGATCCGGGATCGTCGCGCGGGGCATCCGGGTGCTCGCGGGCCTCCACCGTCGGCGTCGCAGCCGGAGCGACTGACCCCCGGGCGACCGGCGACCCGGTTCAGCGCAGCGCTCGGTAGCCCGCGACGATCCGCTGCACCGCGCTCACGGCGACGAACACCGCCCACACCAGGGCGATCTGCCATGCCCAGAACGGCAGGATGAGCCAGAGCGCGTGCACGGCGATCGTCTCGGTGCCCTCGGCGATGCGGCCGAGGAACGACAGGGAGCGGCCGTCGTCGATCGTGCGTCCGGTGCGCTCGGCGATCGAGGAGAACGCGAGGAACGCCGTCCCGTTGACGTAGTACGCCAGGAGCACGAGGAGGAACGGCCACCAGGGCGCGCCGTAGCCCGCCGTCGCCCCGAACGCGACGCCCACGACCGTGGCGCCGTAGACGACGAAGTCGGCGGTGATGTCGAGGAAGCCACCGGCATGCGACGGTGCGGATGCCGCATCCGTGCTCGCCCGTCGACGCCGGCGGCGGGCGAGTGTTCCGTCGAGTCCGTCGGCGACCCGTGAGACGAGCCAGAGCGCGAGGGCGACCCACCACAGCTGGAATCCGGCAGCGGCAGCCGATCCGAGGCCGAGCACGAGCCCGGTGATCGTCAAGCCGTCCGGGGTGATGCCGGGGCGGTCCACGGCGGCCGCCATCGCCTCGAGGGGGCGCGACAGCAGTCCGCGCAGCGATCGGTCAAGCATCCGTCGCCCCCGTCTCGGGGGCAGCACCCTGTCGTCGCGACCGCACGACGGCGCCGACGACGATCCCCGCGATGGACAGCACGCCGATGGCCGCGAGGGCGATCCAGAACGGCGGTCCGAGCTCGAAGCCGTAGGCGCCCAGCGCGACGTACGCGGCGGAGCCGGGAAGGATCCCGATCGCCGTGCCGAGCGCATAGTCGCGGCGACGGACGGCCGTCAGCCCCGCGCCGTAGTTGATCAGGGTGAAGGGGATGACGGGGATGAGCCGGGCACCGAGCACGGCGAGGAATCCCCGTCGGGCGAGCACCTCGTCCAGACGGGCCACGCGGGCGCCGGTCAGGCGCTCCACGGCCTCCCTGCCGAGCGCGCGCCCGATGACGAAGGAGGCCGCCGCGCCGAGGAGGGCGCCGACGTAAACGAGCACGAGCGCCACCCAGAATCCCCACACCACGCCCGCAGCGATGCCCAGCAGATTCTTCGGCACCGGCGTCAGGGTGAGCGCGGCGTAGCCGACGAGGAACACGAGCGCGCCCGCCCAGCCCCACTCGGCCGCGGCCGCCCGGATCACCTCGACATCCGTGGGCGCCAAGAGGAACCCAACCGTTGCGGCGAGGGCGACGAACAGAAGGAGAAGCAACAGGCGGGCGACCGCCCAGCGCGTGGATCGGACGGGCCGCGAACCCGGGTCATCAGCCTGCACAGCGTCCTTTCCGATCTCCCATACCCTAGTCCAGCGTGTGCCTTCCGGCCCGCTCGTCCCCGAGGAGTCCGCCGTGAGAAGCGCCCGTCCCCGCACCATCCGCACCGCCGCCGCCGTCGTCCTCGCCGTGCCGATGATCGCCCTCGCCGGCTGTGCCGCGCCGGCGGGCTCCGCTTCGGCGTCGTACGACGACTGGGACCAGGTCCTGGCCGACGCCGAAGGGCAGACCGTCCAGCTCTGGATGTACGGGGGCGACGACCAGGGCAACGCCTACGTCGACGACATCCTTGCCCCGGCCGTCGCGGAGTACGGTGTGACGCTCGAGCGCGTCCCCGTGACCGACACGCGTGACGCCCTGAACCGCGTCTTCACCGAGCTGCAGGCGGGCCGCGCCGACGGCACGGTCGACCTCATCTGGGTCAACGGCGACAACTTCCGCACCGGCCGCGAGGCCGACGCGTGGCTCTGCGGGTGGACCGACCTCCTGCCCTCGATGGCCAACACCGACCCCGGCGACCCGCTCCTGCAGTCCGACTTCGGCACCCCGGTGGACGGATGCGAGGCACCCTGGCACAAGGCGCAGTTCACGCTCGCCTACAACGCGGACGCCGTGACCGACCCGCCGACGACGATGGCGGAGGTGCTCGAGTGGGCGGAGGCCCACCCGGGCCGGTTCACCTACCCCGCGCCGCCGGACTTCACCGGCTCGGTCTTCCTCCGCGAAGTGCTCGCGAGCGTTTCGGGCGGCGCCGACGAGGTGCCGGCGGAGTTCTCCGAGGAATCCTTCGACGAACTGGCCCCGGCGCTCTACGACCGCCTCGCCGAGCTCGCGCCGAGCCTGTGGCGCGGGGGCGACACGTACCCGGCGAACGAGGCCGAGCTCGGCCAGCTCTTCGCCGACCGCCAGATCGACATGACGATGACCTACGGTCCGGCGACCCTCACCGACCTGGTGGCCGACGGCACGTACCCGCCCGGCACCACCGTCCTCCCGCTCGAGGACGGCACGGTCGGAAACGCCAGCTTCCTCGGCCTTCCGATCAACTCCGACGCGACCGCGGGCGCGATGGTCGTCGCGAACGTGGCGCTGTCGGTCCCGCAGCAGGTGGCGAAGGCGCAGCCCGACGTGTGGGGCCAGTTCACGGTCCTGGACATCGAGGGACTGGATGCCGAGGACCGGGCGCTCTTCGACGAGCTGCCGCAGTCGCCCGTCGTCCCCGGATACGAAGTGCTGTCTCGGAACGCGCACGGCGAGCTCTCGGCCGCGTGGGTGCCCGCTCTCGACGAGGGCTGGCGCACGAACGTGCTGAGCCGATGAGCTTCGCCCCCGTCGCACCCCGCGCCGGCACGCGCGCGGAGCGTCGGCGGGGGGCGCTGCTGGTCCTGCCCGCGGTCGTCGTGACCGCGATCGTCGTCGTCGGCGGCCTCGGCGCCACGGTGGTGCAGGCTCTCGGACTGCTGCCGATCGCCGGGCCGGCCCGCCCGGGGTTCGATGCCTTCACCGCGCACCCCGACGATCTCGCCGCGGCGGTGGGCGTGTCGCTCGGCATCGCGACCGCCTCGACCGTGATCGCGGTCGCCGTCGGCACGGCCGCGGCGATCGTGATCGTCTCGGGGAGGCTCGGCGGCCGCATCGTGGCGGGGCTCGGCGCCGTGACCGTGACCATTCCGCATCTGATCGGGGCGGCCACCGTGGGACTCCTCCTGGCCGACGCCGGGGTGCTCCCGCGGCTGCTCGGCATCGCGCCGGACGCATGGCCCGCGTTCGTGGGCGGGCCATGGTGGACCGCGGTGGTCGCGGAGTTCGCCTGGAAGGAGTCCGCCTTCGTCGCCCTCGTCGTCACGGGCACGCTGGCCACGCGGGTCGCGGCGTACGACGAGAGCGCGGCGCTCCTCGGCGCCGGCCGGTGGCAGCGCTTCCGCCACGTGCTGCTGCCGCTCACGCTGCCGTCGATCATCATCGCGGGCGCGATCGGATTCGTGTACGCCCTCGGCTCGTACGAGGTGGCCTGGCTCCTCGGACGCACCTACCCGGAGCCGCTTCCGGTGCTGGCCGTCCGTCTCTTCCAGGGCGTCTCGCTCGACTCCCGCCCCGAAGCCGCAGCCGTCGCGGTCGTCACCTCCGCGATCGCCCTCGCGGTCGTCGCGACCACCTTCGGAGCACTCCGGCGGACGGCGGCGTGGCGATGAGCCGCCCGGCGCAGAGTGCGCTCACGGCCTCCCGCGGGGCCGGCAGAGCGGGCCGCATCCTCGTCAGCGCGCTCCTGATCACCTGGTTCGCACTCCCGCTCCTTCCGCTCCTGCTCTGGTCGTTCGCCGACGCGTGGTCGTATCCCTCTCCGCTTCCGACCGCGTGGGGGTTCACGGGCATCGAAGACGCATCGGGCTTCGGCGCGTGGCCCGCATTCGCCCGGTCGATCGCCCTCGGACTCGCCGTCGCCGCGATCGCGACGCCGATCGGCGCGCTGGCGGCGCGGGCGCTCACGTTCGGCGCCGTGCCCTTCCCCCGTGCGGTCTCCGCACTCCTGCTCGCACCGATCGCGCTCCCGCCCTTCGCCGCGGTGCTCGGGGTCAACGTCCTGCTGCTGCGCGCCTTCGTCCCGCCGGTGATCGGGGTGGTGCTGGTGCTCGTGGTGCTGGCGATCCCCTACACGGCCTTCGTGATGCGGACGGCGTACGGCGCCTATGACCGCGGGTACGAAGACGAGGCGCGGCTGCTGGGCGCGAGCAGGCTGCAGATGCTGCGTCGCGTGCATCTGCCCATGATCGCCCCGGCGCTCGCGCGCGCGGCCTTCCTCGCCTTCCTCGTGGCGTGGAGCGACTACATCGTGACCGTCATCGTGGGCGGTGGCGAGCTGGTCACCCTTCCGCTCGTGGTCGCCGGCGCAGCCGCCGGACTCGGCAACGACGCCGCGGTCGCCGTCATGTCGCTGGCCGCCGTGGTGCCGCCCGTCGTGCTCCTCATCGCCACACTGTCGCTCGGACGCGGCCGATCCGCAGCACGCCGGAGCCGGGCGGCATCCGTCGGAGGTCCTCTCGCCCCGCTTCCCCCCGACACCCCGCGTCCGGCCGTTCGGCCGTCACCCCAGGAGAGGGTCTCCGCATGAGCGCCGATCTCGTCCTCACCCGTCTCGCCAAGCGCTTCCCGGGCGCGGAGGCCGTCGCTCTCGACGACCTCTCGCTCACCGTCGCAGCAGGCGCATGCACCGCGGTCCTCGGCCGCAGCGGTTCGGGCAAGAGCACGCTGCTGCGCGTGATCGCCGGTCTCGAGACGCCGGACGCGGGCACGGTCCGCATCGGCGGGGTCGACGTCGGCGCGGTGGTCGCCGAACGCCGCGGCGTCGGCATGGTGTTCCAGCGGTCGCTGCTGTTCCCCCACCTCACGGTGCGCGACAACGTCGCATTCGCCGATCGTGTCGCCGGCGCCTCGAAGGCGGTCGCGCGCGAGCGCGCCGAGCGGTTCCTCGGAATGGTGCAGCTCGCCGGATACGGCGACCGCCGCGTGGGCGAGCTCTCCGGCGGTCAGGAGCAGCGCGTGGCGATCGCCCGCGCCCTCGCCGCCGAGCCGGCCGTACTCCTCCTGGACGAGCCGTTCAGCGCGCTCGACCCCGCACTCCGGGCAGACATGCACGACCTCCTCGCGACGATCCGGCAGGCTGTCTCCCCGACGATCGTGCTCGTCACGCACGACCGCGACGAGGCCGCCGGGGTCGCCGACCGCATCGCGGTGATGGACCACGGCGTGCTCCTGCACGAGAGCACCGTCGCCGACGCGTACCGTCGGCCGCGCACGGTGCAGGTCTCGCGACTCATGGGCGGACGCAACGAGATCCCCGGCCGTGTGATCGGGGATCGGCACGTGAGCGCGCTCGGCCGGATCCCCCTCCTCCGCCGCGCGGCGGAGGAGGGCGAAGCCGTGCTCCTGATCCGTCAGGAGGATGTCGGACTCGCCGATCTCACCGCTCCGTTGCCGTCGGAGTCGGTCCGGGTGGAGGCGACGGTCAGCGACGTGCGGCGGGCGGGTGCCCGCTCGGACCTGATCCTCGAAGCGGCGGGCGGGATCCGGCTTCACGCGGAGGCGGCCGGAACGACGCAGCGCCTCCCGGGCGATCGCGTCGCGGTGGAGCTCCCCCTGGCCGCCCTCCACGTCGTCGCCGGCTGACGCGGGGGCGACCAGCCGGATCGGGCGCGCTCAGGAAGCCGCGCGGCCGGTGGTGCGCACCGCGGTGAGCCCCGACGGACGGGCGACGACCTGGGGGGCGATGCCGTCGCGCGTCGTGGGCAGCGGCAGGAGCTTGCGCAGCTCGACGTTCTCGATCGGGTCGAGCACGGAGTGCTGCACGCACGCGGGCACGAGCCTGCCGTCCTCCGGGTGCGACATCGCGTACATGCACGAGCCGAGTCGCTCCTGCGTCTCCTTCAGGAGCGGGTCGTCGGCGACGATCCCCTTCTCCATGAGGTCCCACGCGGGAGCCACCTGCTCGGCGTCCATGAAGTTGTGGACGACGAAGGTCTTGAACGACAGCTTCCCCTTCCGCGCCGCACGGAGCACGCGGCGGATCCCTCCTCCGCGGCGGAGCACCCGGCGGGCGAGGCCGATGAGCGGAGGGATGTCGCCGGGGTGGGCGGCGATCGCGCGGAGGACCTTGACGGTGAGGACGCCCTTCGGAACGTCGCCGAAGATCATGCCGCCGAAGTGATCGAGGAAGCGGTCGCGCGCGGCGATGTCCTTCGGGTCCTCCGGGTCGAGGAGGGGTGCGAAGGTGCCACCGACGCGCATGCCGACCGTCGAGCGGTTGCAGCGGGGGTCGCCGAACTGCGTGGCCTGCCACGGCAGCTTGTGACCCGCGCCCTTCTCGATGCGCTCCCACACGGCGTCGATCGTGACCTCGCCGAAGTCCTCGCGCCAGCGACGATCGTCGCCGATGAACGCCGCGGGCTGGAAGGACATCATGTCGAAGGGCATCTCCAGCACGTCCCGAGTGACCTGCTCGACCTCGTCGACGTTCGACGGCGTCACGGTCATGTTGTGCGCGAGGTACCTGTTCACCCCGTGGTCGCGCTTGAGGTCGACGAACATCTGGGCGAACTTCTCCCGGAACGGGTTCAGCTCGGCTTCGCTGCGCGGACGCACGGCGCCGCGGCGGCCGCGCATGAGCGAGTCGAAGTGCGCGGCGAACGAGACCTTCTCGAAGCGCGGCCGACCCTCGGCATCCAGTACGAGGTCGAGGAGGTAGTCGTAGTCGAAGTCGCCGTGGGTCATCGACATCGGCTCACGGCCCACCGCCCGCATCGCGAGCAGCGCCTGAGCGTGATCCTCGGCGGACAGCAGACTCACTTCGCCGCCGATGAGCTGGGCGTGGGCGCGTGGCCCCCGCACCTCGCGGAGGAAGTCCATCTGGCGGGCGACGTTGTCGACGGTGTGGTCGCCGTCGATGCGCACCTTGTTCGCGTCGGCGGAGTGGTAGCACGGCGAGCACGTGAGGTTGCACTTCGGGAACACGCCGTGGGTGCCCTCGCAGCCCACGGCGCAGCGACCGAGCAGCTGGTTCGGGGTCTTCACGTGCTCGGGCAGCTCCGCCCAGCGTCGATCCAGGGCCCGACGCGTGTCGGGGTGGATGGGGCGGGTGTCGAGCTCGAACCGCCGGAATGCCGTCCCGATTCCCATGGTTTCCTTCCGTCGCCGTGCGAGCGCCCTCGCATCGAGGATGCCTCTCACAGTGCTGTTCGTCAGCGTCGGCTGCGCGGATTGGATGTGTTCCCGGCAGCTGTCGAAACTCAGTCTGTGTCACGCACGCCCCGATCGGGAGGACCGGCCGGGCGCTGTCCGAAAAGAATCACAGAAAGATAACGTCCACCTCTTCCCTTCGTTACCTCGCCGTTATAGAGTCTGTGTCACGGAAGTTGTTTTGCTGTGGCAGCTCCCGTACATGTGATTGCAGGACACTCTTGGTGCAAGGGACAAGGGCCGGTTGGAAGCCTCTCCGACCGGCCCTTACTCTGTCCGGAGGGACACCGCAACGGTCCCCCTCCACCGCATCCGCAGGGCAGGATGGATGAGCCATCCCGAACGAGGAGTCTGCATGTCCGATCGCATCGCCATCATCTGGAATCCCACCAAGACCGACAGGGAGACCCTCGAGGCGGGCCTCGCGGCGGCGCAGCACGATGCCGACGTCGATGTGCGGTGGTGGGAGACGAGCGAAGACGACCCCGGACAGGGTGTGGCGGCACGCGCTCTCGCCGACGGCGCGGACCTCGTGGTGGTCGCCGGCGGAGACGGCACGGTACGCGCCGTGGCCGAGCACTTCGCCGACAGCAAGGCATCCGCCGATCTCGCGATCGTGCCCCTGGGCACGGGCAATCTGCTCGCCCGCAACCTCTCCGTGCCGATCAACGACGTCCCCGCCGCGTTCGTGCGCGCCCTCGGCGACGGCACCCGCCCGGTCGACATGGGCTGGGTCGACGTCGAGCTCGAGGGCGAGAACGAACGCCACGGCTTCGTCGTCATGGTGGGATTCGGCATCGACGCCAACATGATCGCCGAGACCGACGACGACCTGAAGAGCAAGGCCGGCTGGCTCGCCTACGTCGAATCGCTCGGGCGTGCGCTCGCCGCGAGCGAGGTGCTGCCGTTCCACGTCACCACCGACGACCAGGCCGCGCGCGACGAGCGGGGGCACACGCTCCTGATCGGCAACTGCGGGATGCTCCAGGGCGGTGTCGCCCTCCTCCCCGACGCCGATCCGTCGGACGGCGAGCTCGACTACCTCGTGCTGAGCGCCGAAGGGCTGGCCGAGTGGGCCGGCACTCTGAAGACGATGATGTGGGACAACGGCATCATGCGGCTGTTCGGCAAGTCCGACACCGCGACGAGCTCCGACTCCGTCATCCACGGTCGCGCGAAGCGGATCGAGGTCACCCTGCCCGAGGCGCGCCCGTTCGAGATCGACGGCGAGGAGATCGGCGACACCGCGTCGTTCACGGTGACGGTGCAGCCGTCGGCGATCCGCGTGCGCTGAGGCGCTACACCCCGCCCGCTCCGCCGCCGCCACCACCGCCACCGGCCGATCCGCCGCCGGACGACCCGCCTGAGGTCGACGACGACGCGGTGGTGCTCGACGACAGCGACGAGATGCCCGACGAGAACGAGGCCGCGCTGAACGCCGTCGTGCCCGAGTACCATCCCGGCGAGTTGCCCTCGCCGTAGAGCACCGCCAGACGCTCCGACCACTCCTTCTCCTGGCCGAACACGACGGCGTACGGCAGGAGGCTCTCGTAGAGGCGGAGCATCATGCGCGGATCGTTCACGTCGACGGGCACCCGCTCCGCACCCGTGGGCGACTGCAGCATCCGGATGCGGTCGGCCTCGGCCCACTCGATGAAGACCTTCAGCCCCGCGAGGTGGTCGCGCGCCTCGGCTCCGGCCGCGGTGAGCGGCATCCGGGCCATCATGATCGCGACCGCGACGGTGGCGAAGACCGCAGCGACCAGCAGCACCACGGGCACCACCCAGGAGACGGATGCCGTCAGCGCGGCGATCCCGAATCCGAACACCAGCACCGCCATGCCGAGGGTGAGAAGGATCGGCCAGACCCGCGTCCACGCGCGGACGGGCTTTCGGAGGCCGCCGTTCTTCAGCTCCTGCTCGGCGGCCTTCAGGATCTTCTGCGCCACGGTCGACAGTCGCGTGTCGGTCTTGCCGAACTCGAACTGCTCACCCGGCACGCCCTGGGGGAAGAGGCCGTCGAGCAGCATCCGGCCATCGCCGTCGGCCTTCGAAGGGTCGACCAGCACGGCTGTGAGCTTGGCCGTGCCCCAGAACCCGGGCGCGCCCTCCACGATCCGGATGCTGCCGACCACGGCCTGCTCGAGCACTTCGGCCGGGATCGCCTTGGCGGGCTTCGCGAGAAGCACCGCGCTCTCGAGCGCGTCGATCCCGGGCGGGGGCGTGTATTCCGCGATGATCGTGGGCCGGCCGGGTTCATCGCGCAGCCGACGCGACGCCACCACTCCGGCGGCGGTCACGGCTCCGACCAGTCCCAGCCCGGCGATGCCCTGCGCCCAGCCCCACCCCGACGCCAGGTACGACGCGTCGAACGGCGTGAACGTGCCCGCTTCGAACGCGACCGCGATCGTCATGGTCTGGTTCGGCAGGAGGTCCGACGCCTCCGCCTCGACGACGGTCCGACCGCCGGAATCCGTCGCCGCGATCTCGCACCGGTCGGTCGAATCGGCGTAGCCCCGATAGCAGGCCATCGCCCCGGTGAGCCGGTCGGAGACTCCGTCGTCGAACCGGAGCGTGGCCGAGACCCGGCCGTAGGGCTGCGCGGCATCGACGCCGTTGACGTCCCAGAAGAACTCGTCGACCCCCGTGTCGGCGAAGTATCGCGTGACGTTGTGCAGCCGATACGTGAACACGTAGGTCTGCGCGCCGTGGACGTAGTCGTCGGCGCGCGAGGTCATCGTGAAGTCCCCGTCGTCTTCGGTGATCTCGGACGGACGCGGGTCGCCGTTCTCATCCGTGATCGAGACGAACTCCGGCTGCAGCGGAGCGCCCTGGTACGAGTCGGGGATGCTGCGACGCATCCCCCGGTTCTGGTCGGACTCGGGGAAGACGGCGACGAACGTCTCGACGACCTCGAGCGTGCTCGACCCGTCGGAGGCACGGCCGAGCGTGTAGTCGGCGTGCATGCTCTCGAACTCGAAGTCGTCGACTCCCGCGATCCGCGGCTCCCCCGCGGCGACGCTCGTCACCGCCACGGCCGGAGCGGCGACGGCGAGTCCGGATGCCGCAGCCAGTGCGATCGAGATGACCAGCGTCCGCAGCATCCGTCTCATTGCTTCAGCCTATGTCGCGGAGGTGGCCTGTAATCTGGGCCCGTGACCGACCGACGCCTCGCCATCGACGCCTGGGAGAGTCTCTTCCGCGCTCAGCACGAGGTTTTCCACGAGATCAGTGCCGATTTCGTCGGACCCGAGCTGACGCAGGCCGAGTACGACGTGCTGCTCACCGTCACCCGTGCGCCGGAGCAGACGGCCCGGCTGCGCGATGTCACGTCGCGCATGCTCATCAGCCAGCCGAGCGTGTCGCGGCTGGTCGATCGCATGGTCGAACGGGGGCTCGTGTCGAAGTGCCCCGATCCGGATGACGGACGCGGCGCGCTCGTCCGCGCCACCGACGACGGCGCCGCGCAGTTCCGCCGCATCGCACTGTCGCACGGCGCGTCGATCGCGGAGCGCATGGCCTGCCTCACCGATGAAGAGCTCGCTCAGCTCAGGGACCTCACCTCGAAGCTGCGGCGCAACACTCCCCCGGAGTGCTGACGCCGCTCCTCGCGTCGGCCGTCACGAGGCGGGGTTCGTGGCCTTCCCGTCGAGCCAGAGCGTGTCGCTCGGGTCGCTGTGCGCCCCACCGGAGTCGACGTGCTTCGCGGCGATCTTCGGCCCCTTCGTGATGACGTGGACGAGCGCCATGGCGTGCCCGCGCCCGAGGCCGTAATCCTCGGCGAGCCACGCGACGATCTCGCCCGCCTTGGTGCCGGGGCCGAAGCCCTTCTCGGACGCGAGATCGAGAAACTGGCGAGGCGTGAGCCCCGTCTTGTCTTCGATGTTGTCGAGATATGCCTGGAAAGACATGCGATCCTCCTTGCTCCGCGCGACGGCGTTGACGCCTGAACCTTATCGGCTCAGCACTCGATGACGTTGACCGCGAGGCCGCCCTCGCTGGTCTCCTTGTACTTCGTCGACATGTCGATGCCGGTCTGGCGCATCGTCTCGACGACGGCGTCGAGCGAGACGAAGTGCGAGCCGTCGCCGCGCAGCGCGAGGCGCGCGGCGGTGACGGCGGTGGATGCCGCGATGGCGTTGCGCTCGATGCACGGGATCTGCACGAGGCCGCCGACGGGATCGCAGGTGAGGCCGAGGTGGTGCTCCATCGCGATCTCGGCAGCGTTCTCGATCTGCCGGTTCGTGCCGCCCATCACGGCGGTCAGTCCACCCGCGGCCATCGCGCACGCGGAGCCGACCTCGGCCTGGCATCCGCCCTCCGCGCCCGAGATCGACGCGTTGGCCTTGAACAGCGACCCCAGCGCCGTCGCCGTCAGGAGGAAGCGCCGGATGCCGCGACGGCGATTGGCCTCGGCGATCGCGTCGGGCGCCCCCTCCACGAGGTCGGGTTCGGCCGGGTGGAACCCGAGCAGGGCGCTCCCGACGAGCTCTCCGTAGGGCGTCACGGCGTTGCCCGAGCCCAGGCCCGAGTCGGCGAGGAAGCGCCACCAGTACATGGCCACGGCCGGGAGGATGCCGGCCGCGCCGTTCGTCGGGGCCGTGACCACGCGGCCGCCCGCCGCATTCTCCTCGTTGACGGCGAGCGCGAAGGCCCCGAGCCACTCGCCCGGGAGCTCGCGGCGGCCGTCGGACTCCGCCTCCTCCAGCTGCGCACGGATCGATGCCGCGCGACGCTTGACCTTCAGGATGCCCGGCAGCACGCCGTCGTGCGCGAGTCCGGCCTCGACGCAGCGCGACATGGTGTCCCACAGCACGTCGAGGCCCGCGGCGATCTCCTCGTCGGTGCGCAGCGCCTCTTCGTTGATGCGGGCAGCCTCGGCGATCGTGATGCCGCGCTCGTCGCACAGGGCGAGCAGCTCCTCCGCGCTCGCGAAGCTCAACGGGTACGCGTGCGCGGCGACGCGGGGAGGCTCGCCTTCACGGCGGATGAAGCCGCCGCCGATCGAGTAGTAGGTCTCTTCGAGGAGCGGCGTCCCCGTGGGCGGGGCGAGTTCGATGGCGCGGGCAGCACCGGTCTCGCGCACGACGCCACCGGCGTCCGCGCGCGCAGGGCCTTCCGAGGCATCCGCCCAGGCCGCCAGCGACATCGCATTCGGATGCCCGGGGAGTCGCGTGCGCGCCGCGAAGGTGACGTCGGACTTCGCGAAGGCGACGGGATGCGTGCCGTCGACCAGCAGATCCCGCTCGCCCGACCACGACGTCCACGCCGAGCGGACGGCATCCGGATCCACCGTCTCGGGCGCGAGCCCTTCGAGGCCTGCGACCACCGCGTCGGGTGTGCCGTGGCCGATGCCCGTGGCTCCGAGCGATCCATAGAGCGTGCACGTGACGCGGGCGACCCGGTCGAGCACACCCGCCTCTCGCAGGCGCACGGCGAAATCGTGCGCCGCACGCATGGGTCCGACGGTGTGGGAGCTCGAGGGTCCTACTCCGATGGAGAACAGCTCGAACGCCGAGACGTATGCGCTCACGTCTTCAGGCTACGCGTCGGAGGCGCAGGATGCACGGCTCGGGCGAGCGCGGGTGAGCACGATGGTGCAACGATCCATCTCGCACTGAGCGAGGCGCGCAATCAGGATGCCTCACGGTCGCTGGTAGGCGACGAGACCGACGGTGTTGCCCTCGGAATCGCGGATGAACGCCTGCCACTCCTCGTACCCCGCAGGGCCCAGCAGATCGTCGCTGTGCGTGAAGATGACGTGCGCGGGCGACACGACGTCGACGAGTCCGCCCAGGCGCTCCAGGGTCTCGTGCACGTTGTCGACCCGGAGATAGACGAGCGAGCTCGGCGCCGACCTCTCCAGCAGCAGCCGGACTCCGTCGAGGTCGAAGAAGAGCAGCCCGGGCGGATCGAAACGGGCTGTCGGTGGCGTGTCGAGGAGCACGGTGTAGAAGTCGGCCGCGCGATCGAGGTCGTCGGCGTGCTGCGCGATCTGGACGAGTTGCACGGTGGGGGCCTCCTCGGTGTCGAGTCGCGCATCACGCTACTCCGGGGCTGCGACGACCGCCTCGATTCGCGCCATCCCCGCCCGTGGGATATGCTCGTCTCTGGTTTGCGCGGCGCGCGAACCATGCGCCCGTAGCTCAATGGATAGAGCATCTGACTACGGATCAGAAGGTTGGGAGTTCGAGTCTCTTCGGGCGCACACTGTGTTGAGACAGTATTGAAGGCCCCGCGGTCACCCGCGGGGCCTTCGCTGTTTCCGGCCCCTCAGGGACGCCCGCTACAGCTCCACGGGCGGCGCGGGCTCGGTCTCTGCGATCTCGGGGTGCCGCGCGAGGTTGACGATCGCGGCGATCAGGCCGCCCCACACCGTGACCATCGCGATGATCATCATGATGACCGCTGCGACACTCATGCTCCCGCTCCCTTCTCCTGCGGCTGTGCGATGGGGATGGTGCCCGTCTCCGGATCGGGGTCGTACTCCTCCTCGGCCAGGAACTCGTCGTAGTCGGGGTCGTCCTTCGCGTGCGATCGGCCGCTCCACGGCAGCAGCGACAGCAGGACGCCGATCACGACCAGCGCGATCGCCATCCCCCAGCCGAAGATCGCCAGGAACCAGTCCGGGTATCCGCTGTAGGGCGTCGAGGTCTTCGCGATGATCTCGCTGATCAGCAGGTAGCCGAGCACGACGGGTGCGAGCACACCGACGAGGACCTTCCACAGCCGCCCGGTGCGGAAGCTGGATCGGCGGTTGAGGTGCTCCTGGAGCACCGGGAGCTTGTGGAGCACCCAGGCGACCACGATGACGGCGACCAGCGCCACCGCCATGATGCCGAAGGCGTTGACGAAGGCATCCGCCGTATCGAGCACCGTGAGGGCGGTCGTCGTCGAGAACAGCGCCATCGAGATCACGGCCAGCGGGATGGAGACCGTGAGCACCGTGCGGACGCGCCCCCATCCGAGCTTGTCCTGGAGCGCGGCGACGATGACCTCGAGGATCGACACCAGCGACGTGATGCCGGCGAACACCAGGGCGCCGAAGAACAGCACTCCGATGATCGTGCCTCCGGTCGCCTGCGAGACGATCGTGGGGAACGCGATGAACGCGAGCCCGATGCCGGATGTCGCGACGCCGGCGACCTCCGTGCCCTGCGCCTGCGCCATGAAGCCGAGGGCGGCGAACACGCCGATGCCCGCAAGGATCTCGAAGCCCGAGTTGGCGAAGGCGACGACCAGACCCGACCCGGTGAGGTCGGTCTTGCGCTTGAGGTACGACGCGTAGGTCACCATGATCCCGAACGCGACCGAGAGTGAGAAGAAGATGTGCCCGTACGCCGACGCCCACACGGCGGGATCGGCCAGGGCCTCCCAGTTCGGCGTGAAGAAGGCGTTGAGCCCGTCCAGAGCGCCGGGCAGGAACAGCGCCTGCACGACGAGGACCGCGAACATGAGCGTCAGCAGCGGCATGAGCACGAGGTTCGCGGTGCCGATGCCGCGCTTGACGCCCAGCGCCATGATCACGATGACCACGAGCCACACGAGGATCAGCGGGATGCCGACCTGCGGGACGAACTCGGTGGAGACGCCCACCTCGTTGACGTCGGCGGAGCGCAGGAAGTCGACGAAGAAGAAGTCGTTCTCCCTCCCGGCACCCCACGTGAGCTGCGACGAGAACCACGTGTACATCGCCGCCCAGCCCACGATGACGGCGTAGTACACGGCGATGACCACGCAGATGAGCACCTGCCACCACCCGATCGGCTCGGCGGCGCGGTGCATCCGACGGAACGCGAGGGGCGCCGATCCGCGGAAGCGGTGGCCGATCGCGTAGTCGAAGAACAGCAGCGGGATGCCCGCCGTGATCAGCGCGCACAGATACGGGATGAGGAACGCCCCGCCGCCGCCCTCGTACGCCACATACGGGAAACGCCAGATGTTGCCGAGTCCGACCGCGGACCCGATCGCGGAGAGGATGAAGACATTCCGAGAGCCGAATGCCTCGCGCTTGTGGGTCTGCGTGGTCGCTGTCGCCATTCCGCGACCCTACTGGACCCGCTCCGATCTGTCAGGGAAGCGCGGTCTCAGCGTGCGTCGTCGGATGCCGCGGCAGCGGCGGCAGCGCCTTCCGCGAGGCGGCGGCGGTGGGCCTGGAGGCGGGGCAGATCGATCATCTGGAGGGACTGCATCCGGGCATCCCGCATCGACGCGTAGTCGTCGTCGAGCTCGGGATGCGCCGACTCGACCCGGAGCCTCCGGAGGAGATTCGCCTCGACATCGCCCCAGGCGGCATCCCGCGACTCTTCGAGGAGCACGCGCAGCGCCTCGGGGTCGTCGGCCTCGGCCCGGAGCCCCTTCGCGACGCCCGTGTACTGGCGGTGGCGTTTGCGGAGGTTGCCGGTGTCGCGATCACGGTAGTCGTGCGTGCCGTCGGGGTCGCTGTAGCGTCCCCACGCCTTCTTGCGCTGCCGGAGGGCGAGGTCGGCGGCGGCCTGCTGCTCCTCGGCGAGCGCCAGCAGAGTCTCGCGCGCGAACTGCGTGAAGTGCTCGGGGTCGAACGACTCGCCGCCGCTGATGGTGTCGACCAGGATGCGATTGCGGATCGTCAGGCGAGCCGCCGCGCGGGCGATCGAGAGACCCTCGGCGATCGCCTCGGCCGTGCGCCCCATGTCGCGCCTCCTCCACACACGAGCGTATCGGTCGGGGGCTGCTCCGCCGTCGGGGGAGAATCGATCTCGGCCCTGATTCCGAGAGGAGCCACGATGGCGAAGAAGCCTCGACTCGATGTCCGCGGGCGGACGACGGTGATCACCGGCGCGGCGAGCGGCATGGGCGCCGAAGTGGCGCGCGAACTCGACCGCCGTGGTGCGCGTCTCGCACTGCTCGACCGCAACGCCGACGGGCTCGCCTCCCTCGCCCTCGACCTCACGGGCAGCGGCCACACGACGCACGCCGTCGACCTCACCGACGACGACGCCGTGTTCGCCCTGGCGGCCGGGATCGCAGCATCCCACCCTCACGTGCAGGCCCTCGTGACCTGCGCCGGCTCGTCGATGCTCGGCGACATCGACCAGCTCACGATGGAGGAGATGCGCTGGCTCATGGACGTCAACCTGTGGGGCACGGTCAACATCACCAAGGCCCTGCTGCCCGCGCTCCGACGCGAGACGGCCGCCCATGTCACGCACCTCGTGTCGATCTACGGCCTCGCCGCACCCGCGGGCCGCATCCCCTACGCCATGAGCAAGTTCGCGGTGCGCGGCTTCACCGAAGCGCTGCGGCACGAGCTCGAGGGGTCGACTGTGACGGTCGGCGCCGTGTATCCCGCCGGCGTCAAGACCGGCATCATCCTGCACGGCCGCTACGCCGCCGCGATCGATCCGGCGGTCGCCCAGCGGGCCGCCGAAGCCCAGGCGCGGATGTACCACACCGCACCGGCGGATGCCGCGGTGCGGATCGTGGAGGCGACCGTCCGCCGCCGCGCGCGCACGATGGTGGGCCGCGAGGCGGGCCTCGTCGACGTGCTCTCCCGCGTGACTCCCCAGCACTACTGGGCGCCGATGAGGGCGAAGCTGCGGGCCGCGATCGACACGACGACACCCATCGCGCAGGGTCGCGGTCATTCGTAAGGGGAGCTTCACCGCGTCATAGGAGCCGCATAGGGGCTCTCGGCTGAATGGGGACATCGCACTTCCCCGTCAGTTCCGGAGACCCTCATGGACCAGCTCGCCGTCGTCGCCCTCGACATCGTCGCCATCGGCATCCTCGCCTTCGCGGTGTACTTCCCGCGCCACCGCCGACGCGATCTCACGATCGCGATCGTGGGCATCAACGTCGGCGTGCTCGCCGTGTCGATGGTGCTCGGGTCGACCACCGTCGGGGCGGGCCTCGGCCTCGGCCTGTTCGGCGTCCTGTCGATCATCCGGCTCCGCTCCCGCGAGATCGATCAGAGCGAGATCGCCTACTACTTCGCGGCCCTCGCCCTCGGGCTCATCTCGGGACTGTCGGGCACCGTCACGGTCCTCAGCGCGGCGCTGATGGCCCTCGTCGTCGCGACCCTCGCGATCATCGACGCGCCCGCACTGCTGCGCCGCCACCGCGAGCAGTCGCTCGTGCTCGATCGGGCGATCCTCGACGAGGAGCAGCTGCGCCTGCACGTCGAGGACCTGCTCGGATGCCGTGTGCACACCGTGGATGTCAAGGCGATCGACCTCGTCTCCGACACGACGACGGTCGACGTGCGCTTCGCCGTCGCCCGCGACCGCGACGTCCGGCCCGGAGTCGAGGCCCGCCGCGAGATGACGGCTGGTGCGCGATGACCGCCCGGCTGTCGGATCTCCGCCGCGTCGACCTCGACGAGCTCAACGCCCAGGCCGAGCTGCAGACGCGGGTCGACCGCAAGTACATCCTCCCCTCCGGCGCGCTCCCCCCGGTGCTCGACGAGCTTCCCGCCGGCACCGCCGTGCTCGAGATCGCCGACCGACGCGCCCTCCGCTACGAGTCGCGGTACTTCGACACCCCGGCGCTCGACAGCTTCCACGGGGCCGCGCACGGTCGCCGCCGCCGCTTCAAGGTGCGTGCGCGCACCTACGTCGACTCGGGCGGATCGTTCCTCGAGGTGAAGACCCGCGGCGGGCGGTCGGCCACCGTCAAGGAGCGCGTGCCGGTGCTCCGCGACGAGCTCGACGAAGACGGCATCGCCTACGCGACGGAGCTGCTCACCGACGCCGGGATTCCCCGGGCGCCCTGGCTCGCCCGCCACCTCGACCCGGTGCTGGTCACGCGCTACCGGCGCGTGACGCTCCTCCTCCCCGCCGCGGGGACGACGTCGGATGCCTCGCGCGGCACGATCGACCTCGAGCTCGAGTGGATCGACGTCGACGGGCGGCTGCTGTCGCTCCCGGGGTCGGTGATCGTCGAGACGAAATCCGGCCAGCGGGCCGGCGCACTCGACCGTGCCCTGTGGCGCCAGGGGCATCGTCCGTCGACCCTCTCCAAGTACGGCACGGGGCTCGCGGCCCTCCGGCCGCACCTGCCGAGCAACAGGTGGCGCCGCGTCCTGGACCGCCATTTCGCGGGTGCCGAGGCATCCGTCCCTCCCACCCCCACCCGATCCGCGGCCTGACCGGCCGCTCACCCGAGAGGAGCACGCCGTGCTCGATCGACCCTCCGACCCCCGTCCGCACCGCCCCCGCCGCTCGTGGCTCGTGGCCGCGCCGCTCGCCGCCGCTCTGGCTCTGGCCGGGTGCTCGGCGGCCGCCGTGACCGGGCAGGACACGACCGACACCGCGACGACCGAGACCACCTCGGCAGTCACGATGTCGGGCGATGCCACCCAGAGTGCCTCCGATGTACTCGCGCAGAACCAGGAGGCGCACGACTCCGCCGACGACGCGGACTACTCGGCGGCCGACGCGACGACGATCAGCCTCGAGGGCTCGACCGCGTCCGCGTCGGACAGCGCCGGCGTGACGGTCGACGGCTCGACCGTCACGATCACGGCCGCCGGCACCTACGTCCTCAGCGGCGACCTCGCCGGGCAGGTCGTCGTGGACAGCGCGGGGGACGGCATCGTGCAGCTCGTGCTCGACGGCGCGGACATCGCGAACGCCTCCGGGGCGGCGATCGACATCCAGGCCGCCGACGAGGCGATCGTGGTGCTCGCCGACGGATCGGAGAACGCCCTCTCCGACGCGGCCTCATATGCGGACGATGCCGCGGCGAACGCGGCGCTGCACTCCGCCGCCGACCTCACGATCACCGGAACCGGCGCGCTCGAGGTGACGGGCAACGGAAACGACGGCATCACCTCGACCGACGGGCTCGTCATCCAGTCGGGCACGATCACCGTCGACGCGGTGGACGACGGCATCCGTGGAAAGGACTACGTCATCGTCCGCGGCGGCGACATCGCGATCGACGCAGGCGGAGACGGGGTGAAGTCCGACAACGAGACCGAGGCGGATCGCGGCTACATGCTGATCGAGGCGGGCTCGCTCGAGATCGTCTCGGCCGATGAGGGCATCGACGCGTTCACCGACGTCGTGACCACGGGGGGCACGGTCGACATCGTGGCTGGCGGCGGCGCGGATGCCGGGAAGGATGCCGGCGCCAAGGGCGTGTCGGCCGGAACCATCGCGGTGCTCGAGGGCGGCGAGATCACGATCGACGCGGGGGACGACGGCGTCAACACGAACGCCTACGCGCACCTCGCGGGCGCGAGCGTCACCGTGTCGTCGGGTGATGACGCCGTGCACGCCGAGCTGCAGCTCGTCGTCTCCGCCGGCGACGTCACGATCGCACGTGCGGTCGAGGGCTACGAGGCCGGACAGATCACTGTCACGGGCGGCTCCTCCGACCTCACGACGAGCGACGACGGCGTCAACGTGTCGGAGCCCGACGCGGGGACGGCGGCACTCACCCTCGTGATCTCGGGCGGCACGGTCGTGCTCGACGCCGCAGGCGACGGCCTCGACGTCAATTCGGGAGGCATCACCCAGACCGGCGGGACCGTCGTGGTCGCCGGTCCGACGAACGACGGCAATGGCGCGCTCGACGCCGACGGCGGCATGGAGATCTCCGGCGGCACGCTCATCGCGGCGGGATCGAGCGGGATGGCGGTGGCTCCGACGGCGACGTCGGCCCAGGCATCCGTGCAGTTCACGCTCTCGCAGACCGCGCAGGAGGGCGACGTGCTGACGATCGTGGATGCCTCGGGCGCCGCCCTCGCGTCGTTCACGGTCACGAAGGCGACCCAGAGCCTGGTCTACTCGGCGGCGGGACTCGTGAACGCCCAGACCTACACGCTGGCCTCCGGCGGCTCCGCGGGCACGACGGTCGCCGGGCCCCTCGCAGACGCGGGGACCGCGGGCAGTACGACCGTGGCGACCGCCGTGGCGGGCGAGCAGACGTCGTCGGGCATGGGCGGCCCCGGCGGAGGCGGCCCCGGCGGAGGCGGCCAGCGTCCCTGACGTCGCTCCCCCACGGGCCGAGCTCCTGCGGACGCTCGGCCCGTCGCCAATCCCAATTCCGTCGTGCACGCGGGGCCCTGGTGCGCCGCGCGCACCGGGAGTATCGTGACGCGCGTTCCCGCTCATCACGGCCACAAGCCGCCTCCTGAGACCCGACGAGAGCGACAGGAATTGTCGACGGCTCTGGGGGGTCGAGATGGCTCAGGATGATCGGATCGGCGACATCGCGCGCGCAGCGACGACGCGCATCGTGCGCACGGACGCGGCGGAGCGGTTCCATGCCGGGTGGCGCTTCCTCGGCGACGACGACCGCCTGACCCTTCCACCGTGGTTCGGCAGACCGCGCCGCCCCGATGTGTCTGTCGACGTCGTGCGCGGCCGCGACCTCGTCGCCCTCTCCGTCGACTTCTTCGGCGCGCGGATCGCGACCGACGGCGACCTGCCGCACGTCGAGCGCTCGGGTGCGGGGCCGTGGCTCATGGCGGTGACCTTCCCGTACCAGCACGCGCACGAGGAGGCGCAGTACGTCACCGACACCGGTACGGACAAGCCGATCTACCCCGATCCCATCGATCCGACGAACACGACCACGACCCCGCCGAGCGCTCCGGCGAACACCGTCTCCGACAACACCGCTCCGGGCATCCCGGTGGGCTACGTGCCGGCCCGCGCCAGCCGCCTCGTCTTCGCGATCGGACCGCAGGACCGCATCGAGTTCACCCGGGCAGGCATCCTGCGGGCGATGTCGACCCTCACGCCCGCACTCCACCCGAACGCCGAGCCTCCGGGTTCGAGCGGATCGATCGACGACTCCACCGACGGCCGGCGCTTCGTATGGGTCGGCCCGAACCTGATCGCCCGGTACGCAGGATCGCGCATCTTGCTCGAGCGGCCGTCGGCGGCGGATCGCCGGATCCAGCCGCCGCCCGACGCGGCGACGACGCGCGGGGCGCTCGCGTACGCGCAGAACCTCCGATCCGTGCGGGTGGATGCCGCGCGCACCCCCGTCGCCGCCGGGGCGTCGCTCGGCGCCCGCGCCGAGCTGCCGACCGCGCTGAAGGACATCGTCACCCGCATCCCCGACATCACGACGGTGCGGCCGAAGTACTCGAGCCCTCCGACCGACGAGCAGACCGCGATCGAGGCGCCGTACCGCCTGGTGATCTCGCCGTCGAGCGAAGGCCGGTGGGTGCACGCGGACTCCCCCGTTCCGGCCGCAGACGGTCGGCGCAACGTCGAGCTGTGGCACAGCAGGCTGGGGCTGGCAGCGGGCGCCGGCGCGACGGAGAAGAATCCCGACGGGCGCCGCATCATCCGCGCGATCTGGACGCGCGACCGCGACGGGCTGACCCAGGCCACCTGGCGCACGAACGAGGACAGCGACCTCACGCATCCGCTCTCGACGCCGCAGGGCACGGCCGACCTGCCGTTCCGCGGCTCGCTGAACCGGGCCGACCGTCATCGGATCGTGCGGCAGACGGCGGAGAAGTGGCCCGGGATCCGGGACTCCCGATCGGTGCGTCCGGTGCGCGTCGACAAGCTGTGGCTGTCGTCGCTGGGCGCCTGGCTCGACCTGCACGGCGCCTGGTACACGAAGGAGTACTCGCGCCTCGATCCGGGCATGCCGTCGGTGCTCGCGTGGGACCACGTCGCCCCGCTCGGGCGCGACCAGTGGGTGCGGGTCGTGTATCCCGGGTACCTGTATCCGCTGGGGCATCCCGCGGCCCTGGTGAAGATCACCGAGCGGCGCGTCACCCGCACACCCGCCGTCGCGAGCCTCTACCAGATCAAGTTCCTCGTGGTCAGCGAACCGAGCCGCGCGTACACCGCGGCCGACTGGCCGTTCTCGCGCGTCGACATCCGTCCCACCACGACGCCGCCCCTCGCCGACCCCGATGCCGTCGCGAACGACGCGTACAGCAGCCAGACCTACTTCTGGCCGCAGCTCGGCGACGGCTCGTTCTTCGCGTTCGATCTCGACGTGTGGGACAAGGACGGCCGCCCCGGCAGCCTGCGCGCTCCGCTGCTGTGGGTCGCCGAGCACTTCGACCGGCCGGCCGAGGTCGACCTGGAGTACGACGAGGACGACAAGCGCGTCATCCCCGCCCACGGCCAGAAGTTCGCCTTCACGCCTCGCTCGTCCGGGGGCGACTCGATCACCGAGACGCAGCAGCTGCGCTTCCGCGGCCGGGCCTCGCGCGGCGAGTCGGTCCCGTTCCTGAGCTCGGCGGACGTCGTGATGGATGCCGCGCGGCGCCTGTCGAACGTCGGCGCGATCCGCGTCGTCTACAACGACAGCTACCTCGCGAACGGGCTCGGCGAGAAGCCCGGCGACAGCAACCAGGGGCAGCTGTGGGCGAACGTGCTCCTCGCGGAGGCCAAGACGGCCGCACAGGGCACGCTCGATCAGGTCGTGCCGCTGCCGGCCGTCTCGTTCGGCTCGCCGAGCGCCGGCAGCGACCGCGCCGGCGGCTTCGTGACGCCCGATCTGCCGATCCGGGGGCTTTCGACGCTCACCGGGGCCGTCGGCGACATCGTCGGCATGGAGAACCTCGACTTCGATCCGGCCGAGTTCTTCAAGGGAGCGCTGCCGAAGCTCTTCGGCCTCGTGGATCTGTGGGAGCTCATCGACGGCGTGTTCGACGCGACCGGGCTGCCGAATCTCGCGAGCGAAGCGGTCGAGGCGGTCACGAAGCTCGTCGACGACATCGAGAAGCTGCTCGCGACGCTGCAGCAGGTCGTGGACTCCGCACCGGCGGATGCCGCGGCCGCGGCGCAGTCGGCGATGACGCCGATCGAGGCCGTCTTCACCGCGATCGGCGACCTCCTCCGCGAGGGCAACCCCGATCCCGTCAGCACGCGCATCCAGGGCCTCGCCGATGCCTTCGAAGACGTCGCCGATGCGCTCGGCGGTGTGCCGACGACGCATCCGCTCGTCCCTCCGGTGCTGCGCACGACGCTCGCGACCCTGGTCTCGGCGATCGACACCGCAGCCCGCGCAACCGACATGATCGCCCAGCTCACCCGTCTGCTCGAGACGTTCGAGCCCGGACGCCTCGAGACGTCGTTCCGCTACGCGTTCCACCCGAAGCTCTTCACCCACTGGCCCGATGAAGACACCTTCACCCTCATCGAGCTCGCGCCCGACGGCTTCACCCTCGCCGTCGAAGGACGGGTGTCGGGAACCGGCGAGGCCTCGGTGCGCGCGATGGCCGAGATCCGCGGACTGACCCTCCACCTGTTCGGCACGGAGGCCCAGGGCAAGGCGCCTCTCATCCGGATCCCCTTCGAGAACATCTCGTTCATCGCGGGAAGCGACGGCAAGGCCGAGGTCGACGTCAATCTGGGCGAGCTGACCTTCCTCGGCATCCTCAGCTTCGTCGAGATCCTGAAGGACTTCATCCCGCTCGACGGGTTCAGCGACCCGCCGTTCCTCGAGGTCGACTCGTCGGGCCTGAAGGCCGGGTTCACCCTGCCGATCCCGAGTGTCGCGGTCGGTGTCTTCAACCTCTCCAACATCTCGCTCGGCGCCGACGTGCAGGTGCCCTTCCTCGGCGAGGCGTTGAGTTTCGGCTTCACCTTCTGCACCCGCGAGCGTCCGTTCAACCTCTCGGTCATGTGCATCGGCGGCGGCGGGTGGTTCCTCATCCGGCTGAATCCCAAAGGCCTGACCGTGCTGGAGCTGGGACTCGAGGCGGGCGTCATGCTCGCGGTCGACTTCGGCGTCGCATCCGGATCGATCTCGGCCACGATCGGCGTGTACATGCGGCTCGAGTCCGAGAAGGGCCAGCTCACCGCGTACTTCCGCCTCCGCGGCGAGGTCGATGTGCTGGGGCTCATCTCGGCGTCGATCGAGCTGTACCTCGAGCTCACGTACCACTTCGACTCGGGGAAGCTCATCGGCACGGCCCGCCTCACGATCGAGGTGTCGGTGCTCTGCTTCTCCGGCAGTGTGACGATCGAGTGCACACGGCAGTTCGCGGGATCGAAGGGGGATCCGTCGCTCGCCGATCAGCTGCTCGAACCCGACGGCTCCGCACCCGCGTGGGACGAGTACTGGCGCGCCTTCGCGCTGGAAGGAGCGTGAGGTCATGGTCACCGAACACGTCATCGCCCTCGCGCTTCCGCATTCGACGCGACCCGCCGAGGACTTCCACGTCTCGGTGTTCGTGACGCCGAAGCTGACCGGCGACGCCGCCTCCGAGGCCGGCCCCGACGGCACGACCCTGTCGGACTTCGCCGTGTTCTCCGGGTGGGCGGCCGCGGTCAAGGGCGGCCTCACCGTCGAGCTGCGCGACGACAACGGGCCGATCCCGTGCACGGCGGTGGTCGACCCCGTGCGCCCCGACGTGTGGGACGCCCTCTTCCCGGGCTCCACCCCCGTCCGCGCCAACACCGTGCCGCCGTTGGATGAGCGCCGGTGGCGTTCGTTCGATCTGCAGGCCGTCCACGACACCGGCGCGTTCGTCGGACTGCTCACCTCCGTGTCGTCGATCGTCGATCCGCCGGCGCCGGGCTCGCATCCGCTGGCGAAAGACCTGGTCGCCACGCTCCGCCGGCTCAAGGTCATCGCCGGCAGGGCGGGAATCGGCGACGTCGACGACGAGCGCTGGACGCGCGTGCTCGACACCGCCATCGGGGAGGGCAGCGACCGGATCGGCCCGCGCCGGCCGGCCGCGGGCACGACCGCGGCGGCCGACGGGATGCTCGGGGTCCTGACCGCGCTGCACGAAGTGCGCCGGTACTACGACCGGCCCGAGTCGGCCAGGCCGTACCAGGCCGTCCCCGACGCGCCGCCACCGGATCCGCTGACCCCGAAGACCCCCGAGTTCCACGAGCGCGTCGCGATGGTCGGCGACCACGCCGCGCTCCTGCGCGCCCTCGGCCTCGTGATCGATCTCGTCGTGACCGACCCCGCGAGGCTGCGGAAGTCGCGGTGGCTGTCTGCCACCCTGACCGTGCGCACGGACGCCGCCGAGGTGACGGGGGCCGCTCCGCGTGTGCGCTGCGAGGCGACGGCCGACGGCGCGCTGGTGACGGTGCCGGCGACGGCGGACTGGGTGCGCGGCGCGCTCGCGATCGGCGACACCGACCGCTTCGCCGTGCTCGACACCGACGGCGACGGCACGGCGCTGAAGACCGAGCAGTTCCTGCGGGTCCTCCCCCGGCTCCTGCAGCGCCAGGCGAACCGCGAGCCCGGTGACGCGGCCGCCCCGGCCCTCCGCTCCCAGGGCTTCACCCTCGCCCGGAAGGGCCAGGCATCCGCCCTGTTCGACCGCATCGGCCGCCAGAAGCAGCTCGAGGCGCAGTTCGCCACATCCGCCCCTCCGGCCGGCGGTGGACTCGAGGTGCTGAGCGAAGACGTCGCACGCGGCATGCGCGTCGAGGTGTGGACGGTGCAGGACGGCGAGTGGCGCTCGTTGCACGCTCGGCGCTCGACGGCCGAGGTGACCGGGCTGGCCGACGCCGTCGACCTGGGCGCCGGGCAGGGGTTCATCCAGGGCGCCCCGGCCGAGGAGACCCCCGTGGCGCCGGATGCCCCACCCCCGCCGATCAACGTCCACGAGGCCATGTTCGGCTGGGAGGGGTGGAGCCTGTCGGTGCCCAAGCCCGGCAAGCGCGTCCGCAACGAGCTGGTGACCCAGCCCGACGGATCGCAGAAGCTCGAGGAGATCGTCGAGCCGGCACCCGCTGCCGTGCCGGTCGACGCCACCCATCCGATCGGCTTCACGCACACGATCGTCCCGGGCACTCTGCCGAAGCTCCGGTACGGCAACGACTACGCGTTCCGCGCCTGGCTCGTCGACCTCGCCGGCAATGTACGACCCCCGGCGCTCCCTCCCGCGGCTCCGGATGCCGGCGGTCGCGCACGCGGCGCGGGCGATCTCCGGCGGCGCGGGGACGAGCGGGGACGCACCCCGATCGCGCTCGGCCGGATCGCACTGCCGGAGGCCGTGGCCGAGAAGCTGCAGAAGACGCTCGACAGCCGATGGAAGAAGGAGGCGCCCGCCAGGGAGCGCGCGTCCGGATTCGGCCGGCTCGGGCCGGCAGCCGAGACGCTGCACGCCGCCACCGCCGCCTCGATCGCCGACCCGGCCTCGCTGGTCCCCGACCGCCCCACCCCGACACTCGGACGCACCGAGCAGACCGCGCTGCGCGCGGAGATCTCCCGCGTCCTCGGCCGGGTCGACATCGGCGCGGCCTCCGCGGGCGGCGACGTCCTGTCTGCTTCGGCACCCTCGCGGGCGGCCGCGATCACCCAGCGTGTGCGCGAGACCGTGAGCTCGACCACGGGGGCCGCCTTCGGCATCACCGCGGTGACGGATCGCGCGACGATCGACGCGGCCATCGCCGCGCAGATCGGTCGCGGGCTCACCGAGTTCACGCCGGGCCTGATCGATCCGGGGGCCGTCGCCGAGGCCCTGCGCACCATGACGGCGCCTCGCCCGTTCCTGCGATGGGATCCGGTGCCGCCGCCCACCCTCGTACCCCGCGCACGCTACAGCGAGGGCGAGTCGCAGCGCGTCATCGTCATCCGCAGCGGCGTGACGCAGCATCCGGACACCCTCGAGGTGACGCTGACCGATCCCGTCGCCTATCGCTCGGCCGTCGCGGCCGTCGATCCCGACTCGCCGTTCCAATCCGTCGGCCAGAGGCACCTGGTGCCGCCCAAGATCGGGCAGCTCCAGGCCGAGTACCACGGCAAGTTCGACGAGCTCGTGGGCGACGGCTCCGATGCCGGCCTGAAGGCGGCGCTCGGTGCGGCCCTGCGCGAGAACGGCACGCTGTACGACATCGACGTCGCCGACATCGACGCCCCGGGAGCCCGCACGCCGGTGCCGGGCGTCTCGATCGTCCACGACGCGAGCGTCGATCCGGCCGATCTCGTCACCCTCCCGATCCCCCAGGGCGATGCCCCGCCGGCCGGGCAGTACGTCGTGCACGACGTCGACGACCTCGTCACGCCCTACCTCCCGGATCCCCTCGCGAAGGGCGTGTCGATCGTCTTCCCCGACGCGACGACCGATCCGGCTCTCCCCCTGCCCTTCGGCATCGAGGGCTTCACCGCGGAGTACGACGTGGAGCAGCCCCGCGGGTGGCCGCTCGTGCGTCCGTACCGGCTGACGCTCACCGACGGGCCGACCGCGCGGGCATCGGTGGACGGCCGGGTGATCGACCTCGCGCTGCCCCCCGGAACGGTCCAGCGGTTCCGCATCTCCAGCAGCCTGCACGACGAGGCTCTCACCGTGCTCGGGATGTGGCGGAGCCTCCCGGCCGTCGTGCAGTCGCTCGAGATCGTCCGCGAGGCCGTTCGCGACGGCTACCTGTGGTCGCTGACCCCGAAGGAGGACGTGCTGCTCGTGCACGCCGTGCCCCGACCGGTCCGTGCGCCCCGCCCGGTGAACGTGCGTTCGGTGCGCGGCGCCTCGCAGACGTACGCGAGTCTGTTCGGCGGCGTGCACGTGCACGGCCCGAGCACCGAGCAGCTCACGATCGAGGCATCCTGGACCGAGCCCGTGGACGACCTCGGCCTCCCCGTCTGGGAGGAGCGCGCGAGCAGGGGCATCGCGGGCACCACGAAGGTCACCGAGCAGGAGCGGCTGGGCATCCTCTTCGCCCAGGACCTCCTCCCCTCGGGCGACCTCGACTGGGCGCCGGACCCGGGCATCCGCATCCACGGCCTCCGCCACGAGTTCGGCGACACGAAGCACCGCATGGTCGACTACCGACTGCGCGCATCGACGCGCTTCCGCGAGTACTTCCCGCCTGCGCTCCTGCAGCGGGCGCCGGATGCCGCACCTTTCGACGACGGATCGAGTGTCGTGAGCGACGTGCTGCGCCTCTCGGTGCCCTCGTCCGCGCGTCCCGAGCCGCCCGTCGTGCACTCCGTGGTGCCGCTGTTCCGATGGTCGAACGACGATCCGACCCTCGTCGACGACCCCGCCACCGCGCAGGACGAAGGCCCCGCCGACGACGAGGGCGGCGTGCATCCCGCGCAGCCGATGGCGGAGCGCCATGTGCGCCGAGCGGGGCTGCGCATCTATCTCCAGCGGCCGTGGTTCTCCTCCGGAGAGGGCGAGCTGCTCGGCATCCTGCTCGGCAGCTCGGATGCCGCCGGCCCGTACTCGCTGTGGGCGCAGGACCCGATCTGGACGAGCGCATCGTGGGACGACCCGCACCTGCAGGGCCTGACGCTCATCGACTTCTGGCGCGCCACCGGCGTGGACGACGACTGGCGCCCGGGTGAGCCCGTCGCGATCGAGACCGGGCTGCCGCTGCCCACGGCAGCAGGAGGAACGACGACCTACCGGGCGACCGTGCTGGGCTATCGCCCGCAGTACAACGCGGATCGACGGCTCTGGTACGTGGATGTCGCGCTCAACCCCGGTGCCGTCACCTGGCCGTTCATCCGACTCGCCCTGGCCCGCTATCAGCCCGAGAGCGTCGCGGGCCTGGAGCTGTCGAGTCCGGTCTCGAGCGACTTCGTGCAGGTGCCACCCGAGCGGACGGCGCTGGTGAGCCGGCTCGATGAGCACGAGGTACGCGTCGTGGTGAGCGGACCCGTGCCGGTGCGGCGAAGCGGATCGCGTCGTCCGCCTCTCACCGATCTCGAGGCGATCGCCCTCAATCGCCTCGTCGTGGCACGCCTGCAGAAGGCGGACCCCGATCTTCCGGGCGACCTCGGCTGGATCACGGTCGATACGCGTCGCATGGATGTGGCCGCGTACCAGCAGGCCGAGCGCACGATCGCGTGGGGCACGACGCTCGGCGCGAGCGACGAGATCCCGCTGCAGCGCCCGGGGCCGGAGGCATCCGGCTGGCGCGTCACCGTGGAGGAGTGGGAGAGATTCCCCGGAGACCCCGCGGTCGGCTCGGCGACCATCGCCGCGCCCCCGCCGGTGTGGGAGCAGCGGCTGGTGTTCGCCGACGAGATCTACCTGTAGGCCTCAGGAGAGCTTGTCGACGATCGACTCGATTCGCCGGCTGCGCGTCTCGGCGGCCTTCGCACCGAGGACGTTCGTGACGTGCGCCTTCTTCGCGCTCGGCGAGAGCTTCTCGAACGCCTCCGTCACGCCTCCCGCCGCGAGCGCCGACGCGAGATCCTCCGGCACGTCGACGGTGCGCGGGGCCGTGTCGAGGGTCAGGTCGACGGTGATCGCATCACCGCCCCGGATGCCGCTGGCGGCGCGCTTGTCCGAAGAGAAGGCGATGAGGTACTTCCCTCCCATCGAGGCGACCGTCGAGCGGTATTCGAATCCGTTGACCGTGACATCGACGGCCGGTCGTCTGCCGCCGCCGAGTTCGTCGAGCACCTCGGGCGGCACTTCGATGCCGGTGTTGTTGCCCATCTGGCGGAGAGTCGATTCGAAACGCACGTGCCGAGCATGACACCTCGGGCGGATTCTTGTCGATCATCCCGCAGAGGCGGTAGCACCGCGCTCGCGCGTTGGCAATCCCCTGACGACGAGTGCCGAGGAGACATAGCGTGGAGTTCACCAGCCTTTGACGAGAGGAGCCCTCATGGGATTCATCGATGACGCGAAAGAGACCGCCGACACGGCCGGCCGCAAGATCAAGGACGCGTGGGACGACACCGCCGACAAGATCGGCGACAAGGTCGACGAGGCCAAGGCCGACGCCAACGTCAAGAAGGCCGAGGCAGAGCGCGACTCCGTCGAGAAGCGCAACGAAGTCAAGGAGAAGCTCCGCGACGAGTGAGGCTTCGCGACGCCCGCGTCGCATCTGAACCAGAGGGCCTTGGAGAACACTCCGGGGCCCTCCGTTCATGCGGTCGGACGCCGCGTCGTCCAATCCGTCCCGGGCCGCGCTCCGAACAGGGAGGACGCGGCACCCGTCGCTCACCGAACAGGGAGGTCGTCATCACCATCGATCGGCTGCGCCTTCCTGAGCGCAATCGCGCGGTTCCTCCTCGTCGGATCCGCGCTCACCATTCTCGCGCTGCACACGTTCGGGCCTCCGCCCGATCGCAGCGCTCCGTCGTCGGGCCTCACGGCCCGATCGTCCGGGATCGCGCCACGGATGTCGGGGCGCAGATCGCCGGCGCCCAGGGGGTGCGGGAGCCAGGGGGCCTTCCCGCACCCTCCAGGGTCGTCGCGATCGTCGCCGTCACCGCTGGGGGGCGGGACTCATCCGGATCGCGGTCGGCGCCGGCTTCGTCGTGATGGCGATCGGCGCAAACCGGAATCTCTGGGGGAGCCGCGACGCTCGCTCGTGGACGCATCGTCGTCCCGCGGGCGGGCGTCGTGGGGGCTCTCCCCAGCGTCGCAGTCGAGACCACCGGAACTGACGGCGTTCGACGTCAGAGCGCCGCGATCCTCCACGAGGCCTCGGCCGTCGCGCCGGGCTCGAGCACGATGAGCCCCGCGTCGAAGTCGTACGTGTCCGCGTTGTAGGCATCGGGCGCACACGTCATCGGCTCGACGGCGAGTCCTGCACGATGCCCCGGCTTGCCGAGGCCCTTGTCGGCCGTGTGGATCTGCACCCACGGGCACGCGTGACCCCACACCATCTCGACGCCCGTGCCCTCCGGGTCGGTCAGCCGCACCGCGGTCACCCCGGACTCGTCGCGTGCGAGACCCGTGTAGGCGTGGTCGATCTCGACCGCACCCAGCACGCGCGGCTCGCGGAAGTCGAACCGCGCCGCGTCGTCGGCGTCGACGGCGCGCAGCTCGGTCGGGCTCAGCCGCTCGTCGACCTGCAGGACGCGCTCGGCCGGCAGCGTCAGAGTCCAGGTGTCCAGTGCCGACGGACCGGCCACCAGGTAGGGGTGCGGCCCGGTGCCCCATGGCGCGGCATCCGTGCTGAGGTTGCGCGCGCGCACGGTCTGCGTGAGGCCGTCGGTCGACAGCGCGAAGGTCGTCTCGACCTCGATGCGCCACGGGTACGAGGTCTGCGGCTCGATCGTGGCCGCGAGGGTGACGTGATCGGGACCCTTGTCGATGGCCTCGAACGCCAGCCATCCGGCGAGACCGTGGAGAGCGTGACCTCGGGCGGGCTCGGTCAGCGCGAGCAGGTAGTCCTCCCCTCCGAACGAGTACCTTCCGTCGACGACGCGGTTCGGCCACGGCGCGAGGGTCGCTCCCCGGTAGCCCATGCGCACCTCGTCGGCGTCGTACGAGACGGTGAGGTCGCGTCCGCGGTGCGTGAACGAGCGCAGCGAGGCGCCGACGCTCGCGATGACGGCGTCGTAGTCGCCGGATCGGAGCGCGTGCTGGGTGCCGGAGAGGGGGGTGCGTGCCATGCGTGTCAGAGTCCCTGCGCGAGTCGGTAGTAGGCCTGGTTCCAGCGCAGCTCCTTCTGGAAGCCGCGCACCGTCGTGTCCTCGTCGATGACGACGAGCTCGGTCCGCGCGATCTCGGCGAAGTCGCGGAAGACCTCGATGCCGACGGCGGTCGTCATCACAGTATGGTGGGCCGCGCCCGCCGTGAGCCAGCAGGCCGCGCTCGTGGCGAAGTCGGGAGCGGGCTTCCAGACCGCCCGGCCGACGGGCAGCTGCGGCAGATCGGGCGCCTCGATGTTCTCCACCACGTTGGCCACGAGCCGGAACCGGTCGCGCATGTCGGACATGGCCACGACGAGGGCGCTGCCCGGATCGGCCGTGAAGACGAGCCGCACGGGGTCGTCCTTGCCGCCGATGCCGAGCGGGTGGATCTCGAGGCGCGGACGCTGCGACGTGATCGAGGGCGCGACTTCGAGCATGTGCGCACCCAGGATCTTCTCGTCGCCCGCGACGAGGTCGTACGTGTAGTCCTCCATGAGGGTCGCTCCCCCGGGGAGGCCCGCACCCATGACGTTCGCCACGCGCACGAGGATCGCGGTCTTCCAGTCGCCCTCCGCCCCGAACCCGTAGCCCTCGGCCATGAGCCGCTGCACCGCGAGGCCCGGCAGCTGAGTCAGGGCGCCGAGGTCTTCGAACGACGTCGTGAAGGCGCCGAAGCCCCCGGCCTCGAGGAACGACCGCAGGCCGACCTCGATGGCGGCCCCGTCGCGGAGCGACTGGTGGCGCTCCGCGCCCGGGAGCAGCTCGTCGGCGACGTCGTACAGCTCGACGTACTCGGCGACGAGGGCGTCGACCTGCGCGTCTGTCGCCGCGGCCACCGCATCGGCGAGCTCGTTGACACCCCACGTGTTGACCTGGACACCGAACCGCAGCTCCGCCTCGGTCTTGTCGCCCTCGGTGACTGCGACGTAGCGCATGTTGTCGCCGAAGCGGGCGAGCTTCAGAGAACGCACGGCCGCCCACCCGGCGGCGGCGCGCTGCCAGTCCTCGATCTGCTGCACGACGGCCGGGTTCGACACGTGGCCGACCACGGTCTTGCGCGCGACGCCCAGACGCGTCTGGATGTACCCGAACTCGCGATCGCCGTGCGCGGCCTGGTTTAGATTCATGAAGTCGAAGTCGATGTCGGCCCACGGCAGCTCCACATTGGCCTGCGTGTGCAGGTGCAGCAGCGGTTTCTGAAGGGCGTCGAGACCGGAGATCCACATCTTGGCGGGGCTGAACGTGTGCATCCACGCGATCACGCCGATGACGTCGTCGCGGCCGTTCACCTCGAGGGCGAGCCGGCGGATCGAGTCGGAGTCCTTCAGGACCGGCTTCCACACGACCTTCACGGGGAGGTCGGAAAGCCCACCGGCGACGGCCTGCGACTGCTCGGCGACCTGACGGAGCGTCTCCTCGCCGTACAGGTTCTGGCTTCCGGTGACGAACCAGACCTCGTAGGCCTCGAGCGAGCGGGAGAGGGTCATGGGGTTTCCTTTCGGGAGGGCCTGCGGGTCAGAGGGCGTCGACGGCGGATGCCTCGACGGCGAGTCCTGCGCGGTAGCGGTCGAGGTAGGCGGCGTAGCCGGCGACGTCGGCGGGGTCGGGCTCCACGACCACGACGTCGGCGTCGCGGAACACGACCTCGTCCAGGTATGTCGCGAGGTCGCCGCCCCGCCCCAGGTACGCCGCGAGCACGGCGATGCCCCACGCGCCGCCCTCGGAGGCGGTATCGCCGACGGCGACCGGTGCGGCGAGCGCACCGGCGAGCAGTCGCTGGGCGACGCCCGCTGTGCGGAAGATGCCGCCGTGCGCGAACATCCGCTCCAGCGTCACGCCCTCCGCCTCGAGCACGCGCATGCCGAGGGTCAGCGTCGCGAAGACGCCGTAGACCTGCGCGCGCATGAAGTTGGCCAGGGTCAGGGAGCTGTCGGGCGTGCGCACCACGAGAGGGCGCCCTTCGTCCAGACCCGCGAGGGGCTCGCCGGCCAGCTGGTTGTAGGCGAGGATCCCCCCGGCGTCAGGCTCGCCGTCGAGCGCTTCGCGCAGCAGCGCACCGAAGGTCGCATCGGCGCCCACCGGCGCTCCCGCGGCGGCGGCGAAGCGCCCGAAGAGCGACGCCCACGCACCGAGCTCGCTGGCACCGTTGTTGCAGTGGACCATCGCGACCGCGTCGCCGGCGGGCGTCGTGACGAGGTCGAGCTCCTCGTGGGCGCGGGAGAGCGGATGCTCGAGCACGACCATCGCGAAGATGCTCGTGCCCGCGCTGACATTGCCCGTGCGCGGGGCGACCGCGTGGGTGGCGACCATGCCGGTGCCGGCGTCGCCCTCGGGCGGGCACAGCGGGATTCCCGGGCGGAGCGCCTCGGTGGGGTCGAGGAGGGCGGCGCCCTCCACCGTCAGATTCCCCGCGGCCTGGCCGGCGACGAGCACCTCGGGCAGCAGCGCCCGGAGATGGAATGCGGCGTGCGCTCCCCGCGCCCGCCGGAGGGCGTCGTACCTCTCCAGGAGGTCCGCGTCGTAGTCGCACGTCGCCGAGTCGATCGGGAACATGCCCGACGCGTCTCCGACCCCCAGCACGGCGCGACCCGTCAGGCGCCAATGCACGTATCCGGCGAGGGTCGTGATGAAGCCCACGTCGGGCACGTGCGGCTCGTCGTCAAGCAGAGCCTGGTGCAGGTGGGCGATCGACCAGCGCAGCGGGATGTTGACCCCCAGCAGGGCGCTGAGTTCGGCGGAGGCCGCCCCCGTGGAGGTGTTGCGCCACGTGCGGAAGGGCACGAGCAGATCGCCCGACGAATCGAACGCCAGGTAGCCGTGCATCATGGCCGAGACGCCGATGGCGCCGAAGGTGCGTGGCTGGACGTCGTACCGCGCCCGGACGTCGGAGACGAGCGCGGCATAGGCCGTCTGCAGCCCGGTCCACACGTCGTCGAGCGCGTACGTCCACACGCGGTCGACGAAGGCGTTCTCCCAGTCGTGCACGCCGACCGCCAGGACACGCGTGGGATCGTCGGCCGCGATCAGGCAGGCCTTGATGCGGGTCGATCCGAATTCGATCCCGAGCGCCGTGGCGCCTCGCTCGATCGCGTCGCGGACGGCCGCCGAGTCGTCGGTCGCGGTGGGGCTCACGGGGTCCTCCGTTGGTCACGTGGGCGGGATGCGGCATCCGCCGGTTGCATGTTACCGGTAACAAACGCGAAGTGCCAGAGGCTGCGCACGCCCTCAGTCGATGCGCGCCGTCGACTCGCGGACGACGAGCACGGGCGGCGCGGGGTCGAGCGCGCCGGATGCCTCTCCCACGGCCGCCGCGACGACGCGACGCGCCTCTCCCGCGACGTCGAGGCGCACCGTCGTGAGCGCCGGCCGGTAGTACCCCGCATCCGGATTGTCGTCGAAGCCGGCGACGCTGACATCGCGCGGAACCTCGATCCCCTCGGCGCGCAGGGCCGCGATGAGCCCGAGGGCCATCTGGTCGTTGGCCGCCACGATCGCCGTCGGTCCGCCGGGCGACCGGACGGCGGCCGCGATCTCGGAGGCGAGTGCCGCACCCGTCGTCGCGCTCCAGTCCCCCGTCCACCGGCGGCCTGGTTCGAGGCCCCGACGGGCGAGCGCGTCATCGGTTCCGGCATCCCGAGCCGCCGCCTCCAGCCAGTCGGCCGGCCCGGCCAGGCGCGCGATGCACCGGTGCCCGAGCTCGACGAGATGCGCGACGGCGAGCTCGGCTCCCTCCCGCTGGCGCTCGGCCCCCTCGCCGGTGTGCATGGCCTCGAGAGCGAGGTCGGGCTGCGACGCGGCGAGCGCCCGCAGTGTTCGCGCGTGCGGGGCGAGCACGACGATGCCGTCGACGCCCTGGTCTTGGAGGCGACGGGCGGCATCGAGGACGGATGCCTCGTCCGCGGCATCCGCATACGCCGTCGCGATCCAGCGACCGGCCTCGCGCGCGGCGGCGTCGAGGGCGGCGATTCCGACGGCCGGACCGTACAGCGTCGCGTCCGACGCGATGACGCCCAGCGTGCGGGTGGTGCGGGTGCCGAGGGCGCGCGCGGCGTTGTTGACGCGGTAGTCCAGCTGCGCCATCGCCGCGAGCACCCGCTCGCGCGTCTCGGGCCGGATGTTCGGGTGGGCGTTGATGACCCGTGACACCGTCTGCGCCGACACGCCCGCGGCGCGCGCGACGTCGCGCACGCCGACGCGGGCGCCGGAGGCCGGGGGCGGGATCTCTGCCATCGCGCTCACCCTATCCGCCGGGCGCGCGCTCCGAATGGCCGCATCGCACCCCGCATGTCCGCGGATGATGCCAGGCTGGAGGCATGCGCATCGCTCTGACAGGCTCCACCGGCAAGCTCGGCACCGTCGTCGCCCGTGAACTCCGCGCCTCCGGGCACGAGGTCGTCGGCATGGATGTCGTAGGCACCCGCGCCCCCGACTTCGTGCAGGTCGACCTGACCGACTACGGCCAGGTGATCGACGCGTTCGGCGGCGTGGGAGACACCCACAGCGGGGTCGATGCGGTCGTGCACCTCGGAGCCATTCCGGCCCCGGGCATCCGCAGCGACGTCGCCACCTTCCACAACAACATGACCGCGACGTTCAACGTGTTCCACGCCGCGGTGCGGCTCGGCATCCGCAAGATCGTCTACGCATCGAGCGAGACCGTGCTGGGGCTGCCGTTCGACGTGCCGCCGCCCTACATCCCCGTCGACGAGGACTACCCGGCCCGGCCCGAGTCGGTGTACTCGCTGGTCAAGCACCTCGAGGAGCAGTTGGCGATCGAACTCGTGCGCTGGCACCCCGACCTGGCGATCACCGCCCTGCGCTTCTCGAACGTCATGGTGCCCGAGGACTACGCCGAGTTCCCGTCGTACGACGCCGATGCCCGCCGGCGCAAGTGGAACCTCTGGGCCTACATCGACGCCCGCGACGGCGCGCAGGCGATCGAACGCGCCCTCGAGGTGGCGCCGGCCGGGTTCGACCGATTCATCATCGCCGCCGCCGACTCTGTCATGACGCGCACGAACGCCGAGCTCGTCGCGGAGGTCTTCCCCGACACCCCGCACGCCCGGGCGTTCTCCGACCACGAGAGCCTTCTCGCGATCGACAAGGCCCGGCGCCTGCTGGGCTACGAGCCGAAGCACTCGTGGCGCGACCACGTGTGAGCACCCGGCTTCAGTCGAACGTCGGGCGCAGCTCCTCGCGAAGCTCCCGGAAGGTGCGCGGAGTCGCCTTCCACCGCGCCTCATCGGTCTCTTCGAAGGTCGTCATGTACCGACCCGTCGCCCGGTCGAACTGCACGAGGATCTTGCGCGGCAGCGCGTCACCGACCGGGTAGCAGCCGTCGGTGTAGGCCTTCACCGCCGGAGCGACGAGCCACGGGTCGCACGCCACGGCCGAGATCACGCCGTCGGGCGAGTAGACGTAGCCGTGCGCTTCGTTGAACGCGCCGTCGGGGAACTCCAGGATGAGGGCGAACGACTCCCACCCCTCCCGGTCGACGACAGGTCCGTCCATCGTGTCGACGAGAGTCCGGAGGAGTCCGGCGGTGGCGTCATCAGGACTCGTGCTCACGCGGTCGAGGATACCCGGCACTGTCGTCGGCGGGATGTGATCCCTCACATATCGTCTGCAGCCGCCCGCTTTCCACATTCAAGTCGGTGGGCGGTAACGTCCGCCTGTTACGCAAATGTTACCGCTCACAAGTTGCGCGGATACCGAATGTGAGGGCTAACATTCAGTCGCGGACAGACATTCCAGCCCGCGACCACGGTCTCCGGCGGTGCTGCCGGACCAGAACGAGGAGGTTCTGAAGTGAACAAGAAGACGCTTCTCGCCGGTTTCGCCGTCCTGGGAGCCATTGCTCTCACCGCGACCGGCTGCGCAGGCTCGACGGATGCCGGCGGCGACTCGGGCGGGGGCGACTCCGGCAGCGACACCATCACCGTCGGGTTCGCCCAGACGGGGTCGGAGTCGGGCTGGCGCTCGGCCAACACCGCATCGATGAAGGAGGCGTTCTCCGCGGAGAACGGCTTCGACCTCATCTTCAACGCGGCCGACAACGACCCGGCCGCCCAGATCGCCGCCGTGCGCGACTTCATCAACCAGGGCGTCGACGCGATCGTGATCGCACCCATCGTCTCGGACGGGTGGGACGACGTGCTCCAGGAGGCGAAGGACGCCGGCATCCCGGTCGTGCTCGAAGACCGCACGGTCTCGGCCCCCGACGATCTCTACGCGAGCTGGGTCGGGCTGGACTTCCGCAACGAGGGAGTCATGGCCGGCGAGTGGGCCGCCGAGAACTTCGGCGACACCGAGACCAACATGGTCGTGCTCGAGGGAACGACCGGCTCGGCTCCGGCCAACGACCGCGCCGAGGGCTTCGATGAAGCGGTCGAGGGGACCTCGATCAAGAAGATCGACTCGCAGACCGGCGACTTCACCCGTGACGGCGGAAAGACCGTGATGGAGGGCTTCCTCCAGAAGTACGGCGTCGACGGCATCGACCTCGTGTACGCGCACAACGATGACATGGCGCTCGGCGCCATCGAGGCGATCGAAGCGGCCGGCGCGAAGCCGGGCGAAGACATCAAGATCATCTCGATCGACGCGGTGAAGGACGGCATGCTGGCGCTGATCGACAACAAGATCAACTTCATCGTGGAGTGCAACCCGCTGCTGGGTGAACTGGCGGCCGGCATCGTGAAGGACGTCCTCGCGGGCGAGACGGTCGAGAAGACTTACTTCGTCACCGACCTCAGCTTCACGCCCGAAGAGGCCGCGAAGGTCATCGACGAGCGACTGTACTGAGTCGTCCGCGAACCGTCCCTTCGGGCGACGGGTCGCCACGCATCCGCCGGAGGCGATCGAGCCTCCGGCGGATGCGCCGACAACGAGTGGGAAAGGCCACGAAACCCATGTCCGCGGACACCGCAGTCACGCTCGCACCGGTCGTCGCCATGACCGGCATCACCATCCGCTTCCCCGGGGTGCTCGCCCTCGACGGGATCGACTTCGCGCTCCGCCCCGGAGAGGTCCACGCCCTCATGGGCGAGAACGGAGCGGGCAAGTCCACGCTCATCAAGGCCCTCACCGGCGTCTACGCCGTCGACGAGGGCGAGATCGTGGTCGCGGGCGAGCCGCGCGTCTTCAGCACGACAGCCGACGCGCAGGATGCCGGGATCTCGACCGTCTACCAAGAGGTCAACCTGTGCACCAACCTCTCCGTCGGAGAGAACATCATGCTCGGGCACGAGGTGCGACGAGGTCCTCTCATCGACTGGAAGGCGACCCATCGCGCCGCCGCAGCGCACATGGAGAGCCTCGGCCAGAGCCTCGACACCCGGTCCGTGCTCGCGAGCCACTCCATCGCCCTGCAGCAGCTGGTCGCCATCAGCCGGGCGATGGTGCTCGACGCGAAGGTGCTGATCCTCGACGAGCCGACCTCGAGCCTCGACCGCGACGAAGTCGAGCAGCTCTTCGCGGTGATCCGCGATCTACGCGACAAGGGCGTCGCGATCCTGTTCGTCAGCCACTTCCTCGACCAGGTGTACGAGATCTCCGATCGGATCACGGTGCTGCGCAACGGCAAGCTCATCGGTGAGTATCCCGTCGCCGACCTGCCGCGCGGCGAGCTCGTCTCCCGCATGATCGGGCGCGAGCTCGACGAGCTCGACGCTCTGGCCACGATGTCCGAACGCGAGATCGACCGCTCCGGTGTTCCGACGCTGCGCGCCACCGGCATCGGGCGGCGCGGCGTGCTCGAACCCGCCGACCTCACGGTGTTCGAGGGCGAGGTCGTCGGCATCGCCGGGCTCCTGGGCTCCGGTCGCACCGAGCTGGTGCGGCTCGTCTACGGCGCCGACCGGGCCGATTCCGGCCAGATCGAGCTCTCCGGAGTCGCCGCCAAGGTCTCGTCCCCCCGCCACGCGATAGACCGCCGCGTCGCGTTCTCGTCGGAGAATCGTCGCGCGGAGGGGATCATCGCCGACCTGTCGGTGGCGGAGAACATCGTGCTCGGCATCCAGGCCCGCCGCGGCGCCTTGCGAAAGGTGAGCCGCAGCGAGCAGGATGCGGTCGTGTCGGAATACATCGAGGCGCTCGGCATCCGTCCCGCCGACCCCGACGCGATCGCGGGAAACCTGTCGGGGGGCAATCAGCAGAAGGTGCTGCTGGGGCGCTGGCTCGCCACCGCGCCCGAACTGCTGATCCTCGACGAGCCGACTCGAGGCATCGACGTCGGCGCGAAGGCCGACATCCAGCGCAAGGTGGCCGAGCTGAGCGCCGCGGGGCTGTCGGTCGTGTTCATCTCGTCCGAGCTGGAGGAAGTGCTCCGGCTCGCCCAACGCGTCGTCGTGATGCGAGATCGTCGATCCATCGGCGAGCTCGAGGCACGCGACGTCGACCTGGACGGTCTCATCGACTACATCGCCAACAAGGCGGAAGGCAGCGCAGCATGAAGAAGCTCGTGAAGCACCGGCTCTTCTGGCCCGTCGTGGCCCTGCTGACGCTGATCGTGGTCAACACGATCGCCCGGCCCCAGTTCATCGCCGTCACCGTGCGGGACGGCCAGCTCTACGGGGCGCTGATCGACATCCTCCGCAACAGCGCACCGCTCATGCTCGTCGCCCTCGGCATGACGATCGTCATCGCGACCCGCGGGATCGACCTGTCCGTCGGCGCGATCATGGCCGTCTCGGGGGCCGTCGCACTCACGATCATCGGCGGCTCCGCCGATCCCGACGACGTCGGCACGGTGCTGGTGGCGCTGGTGGTGGCGCTCGGCGTGGCGCTGATCCTCGGGGCATGGAACGGATTCCTCGTCGCCGTCTGCGGCATCCAGCCGATCATCGCGACGCTCGTGCTCATGCTCGCGGGCCGCGGAGTCGCGCTGCTGATCACCGACGGCTTCATCACGACCGTCAACAGCGCGCCGTATTCGTTCATCGCCTCCGGATACCTCGTGTTCCTGCCCGTCGCCTTCCTGATCTCGCTCCTGGCCATCGCGATTGTCGCCCTGCTCGAGCGCCGCACCGCGCTGGGGGTCCTCACCGAGGCCGTCGGCATCAACCCCGAAGCCAGCCGGCTCGCCGGCGTGCGCTCACGCGGCATCGTCTTCAGCGCGTACCTGTCGAGCGGCCTTCTCGCCGGCATCGCCGGCATCATCTACAGCGCCAACATCCGGGCGGCCGACGCGAACGCGACCGGTCAGTTCATCGAGCTGTACGCGATCCTCGCGGTCGTGCTGGGGGGAACGTCGCTCATGGGCGGGAAGTTCACGATCGCCGGGACGGTCATCGGCGTCCTCACGATCCAGACGCTCGAGATGACGATCCTCTTCCTCGGGGTCCCGCCGGCGCAGAGCCCCGTCTTCTTCGCCATCGTCGTCGTGGTCGTGGTCGTCGTGCAGTCGCCGCAGCTGCACAGATGGGTCAGACACACGCTGCGCTCGCGCACCCGATCGCACACCGATTCCACGAGCGCGGCGGGGGTGGCACGATGACCACGAGCACTCAGGCGACCTCGGTCGCGCCGTCCGGGCTCGGAGCCCGCTACGGCATCTTCATGAGCCGCCGCGCATCGCTCATGCCGACCTTCGCCGCGATCGCCATCCTCATCGTCCTGCTCATCGGCGCGCAGGTGCAGTTCGGCAACTTCGTCACGGGCCGCAATCTCTCCGCTCTGCTGCTCGACAACGCCTACCTCGTCGTCCTCGCCGTCGGCATGACGTTCGTGATCCTCACGGGTGGCATCGACCTCTCGGTCGGATCGGTCATGGCGTTCACCGGCATCCTGTGCGCGAGTCTGCTCTCGCAGGGTCTGCCGGCGTACCTGGTCATCCCGATCATGCTCATCGGCGGTGGTCTCATCGGCCTGCTCATCGGCGTGCTCGTGCAGTACTTCAGCGTGCAGCCCTTCATCGCATCCCTGGCCGGGCTGTTCCTGGCGCGCGGGCTCGCGTTCGTCGTGAGCCTGTCCTCGATCCGGGTCGAAGACCCCGCCGTGCTCTGGCTGCAGCGCACCCGCATCACCGTCGGCGACTGGTACATCACGCCCACCGGGATCATCGCGCTCCTCGTCGTCGCCGTCGCCGTGTACGTGCTGCACTGGACCCGCTTCGGTCGCACCGTGTACGCCGTCGGGGGCGGGGAGCAGTCGGCACGGCTCATGGGTCTCAACGTCGCCCGCACCAAGATCGCGGTGTACGTCATCAGCGGCGTCTGCGGCGGTCTCGCCGGCCTGCTCCTCACGGCCTACTCCGGTGCCGGCTACCCCCGCAACGGCATCGGCACCGAGCTCGACGCGATCGCCGCGGTCGTGATCGGCGGCACGCTCCTCACGGGCGGGGTCGGGTATGTGCTGGGCTCGCTGGTCGGCGTGCTGGTGTACGGCACGATCAAGAAGATCATCTCGTTCATGGGCGCCGAGCAGTCCTGGACGCAGATCATCATCGGCATCCTGCTGCTGCTGTTCATCATCGTCCAGCGTCTGATCGTCGCCCGGTCGTCGCGGCGGAGGACATAGCGGAGGACGTGGGGGCGGGCCGCGCATGATCGGGCACGGCAGGCAGGATAATGACGGGATGGACAGGGCCCGGCCGCTCTTGGAGCTCACCGGCGCGACGGTGCGATTCGGCGCCGACGCGGTGCTCGACGGGGTCGACTTCCGTCTGTTCCCCGGCGAGGTCCACTCGCTCATGGGCGAGAACGGGGCCGGCAAGTCCACGCTGATCAAGGCCGTCACCGGAGCCCTCCCCCTCGACGAGGGTGTGCTGAGCCTCGACGGCGAACCGGTGCGGTTCGGCTCTCCGCACGCCGCCCAGGCGGCGGGCATCAGCACCGTCTACCAGGAGATCGACCTCCTCCCCAACCTCTCGGTCGCGGAGAACATCTGGCTCGGGCGCGAGCCGCGCCGCTTCGGCGGCATCGACTGGCGGCGGATGCGGACGGACTCCCGCGCACTCCTGGCCGACCTCGGCCTCGAGATCGACCCGTCCTCTCTCCTCGGCACGCACTCGCTCGCCGTGCAGCAGCTCGTCGCGATCGCCCGAGCGATCTCCACGGATGTGCGGGTGCTCGTGCTGGACGAGCCGACGTCGAGCCTCGATCTCGACGAGGTCGCCGAGCTTTTCCGCGTCGTGCGCGACCTCGCGCAGCGCGGTGTCGCGATCCTGTTCGTGTCGCACTTCCTCGATCAGGTGTACGAGCTCTGCGACCGGGTGACGGTGCTGCGCGACGGGCGGTTCGTGGGCGAGTACCTGACCCGTGAGCTCCTCCGGATCGACCTCGTGCAGGCCATGCTCGGCCGGCGTGCGACGGCGTTGACCTCGCCGAGCCGCGCATCCGAACCCGACCTCGACGCCCGCGACGCGTTCCTCAGCGCGCAGGGCGTGACGGTGTCTCCGGGGATCGTCGGCGCGGATGTCGAGCTCTTCGACGGCGACGTCCTGGGCGTCGCCGGACTGCTCGGATCGGGGCGCACCGAGCTGGCACGAGCACTCTCGGGGATCGACAGGCTCGACAGCGGTGTGCTGCGGATCTCGGGCAGGGACGTGTCTCCGCGCAGCCCTCGGGCAGGGATGTCCCTCGGCGTGGTGTACTCGTCGGAGAACCGGCGCGCGGAGGGGATCATCAGCGACCTCAGCGTGCTCGACAACATCACCCTCGCCCTCCAGGCCGACAAGGGTGTGACGCGCCTGATCCCCGCCGCCCGCCGACGCGAGCTCGCGGCCAGCTGGGTGGAGGCCCTCGACATCCGTCCGTCCGATCTCGATCGCCCGGCGGGCACGCTCTCCGGGGGGAATCAGCAGAAGGTGCTGCTCGCGCGGCTCCTCGCCCTGTCGCCGCGCCTGCTCCTCCTCGACGAGCCCACGCGCGGGATCGACGTCGGCGCGAAGGTCGAGATCCAGAACCTCGTGGGAGAGATGGCGAGCAACGGGCTGTCGGTGGTCTTCATCTCCGCCGAGCTCGAAGAGGTCCTCCGGGTTTCCCACCGGGTGGCGATCCTCCGCGACAACCGCGTCGTCGACGTGCTCGGCGCGGACGATCTCACCGTCGACTCTCTCCTGGCCCTCGTCGCACAGCCCGATGAGATCGATGAGTGAGCAGGGGGGCGTCACCGCCGACGACGGGACGACGCGAGCGGCCAACATCTTCGACGTCGCGCGCCTCGCCGGCGTCTCCCACCAGACGGTGTCGCGCGTCATCAACGACCTGCCGAACGTGCGACCCGCCACCCGCGCGCGCGTCGAGCACGCCATCGCGCAGCTCCGCTACAGCCCGTCGCCCGCGGCCCGGGCACTGGTCACCCGACGCACCCGCACGATCGGCCTGATGACGCCCGGCGTCTCGGACTTCGGCCCCACGTCGATCGCGATGCACTTCAACTTCGCTGCCCGCACCGCCCGCTACAACGTCGACACCGTCAGCGGGCTCGACACCGATCCGGCCGGCGTGCGGGGCGTCGTGGAAGGGCTGCTCCGCCAGCGCGTCGACGCCATCGTGCTGATCGTCGTCGACGTCGACGTGCTGGAGATCGTGCGCGGACTCGATCTGAGCGTTCCGGTGGTGGCCTCGGCGTCGACATCCCGGCGCAGCCCGTCCATCGTCTCGATCGACCAGTACCGGGGTGCGCGGTCGGCCGTGCGCCACCTCGCCGAGCTCGGCCACGAGAGGATCCTCCACGTCGCGGGTCCGCTGCGCGCACCCGATGCGCTGGAGCGCGTGCGCGGATGGCGGGACGAGCTCGCTGCGCACCGGCTCGAGGCGGTGGAGCCGATGATCGGCGACTGGACCCCCGCCGGCGGCTACCGCATCGGCTCCCAGCTCGACATAGAGCCCGGCACGGCGGTGTTCGCCGCGAACGACCACACCGCCATCGGCCTGCTCTCCGCGTTCCGGGAGCGCGGACTCCGCATTCCCGAAGACGTCAGCGTCGTGGGATTCGACGACGTGCCCGAGGCGGGGTTCCTGTACCCGCCGCTCACGACCGTGCGACAGGACTTCGCGGGGCTCGGCGAGCAGATGATGCAGAAGGTGCTCGTCGCCGTCGAGGAGCCCGACAGCGTGACCGAGGCTCCTCCCCTGCCGACCCACCTCATCGTGCGCCAGTCCACGCGCAGCGCGAACTGACGCGGTCGCGGGTCAGGGCCGCACGAGCACCTTGAGCGCGTCGCGCGCGTCCATCGCGCGATAGCCGTCGGGAGCGTCGTCGAGTCCGACGGTCCGATCGAACACGCGGCCGGGGTCGACCGATGCGTCGAGCACGCCGGGCAGGAGGGCGTCGATGTACGCCCGCACCGGGGCCACACCTCCGGTCAGCGTGACGTTGGGGCTGAACAGCACGCGGCCGGCGGGGGCATCCCGGTACTGCGGGACGCCGACGCGGCTGATGGTGCCGCCGGGTCGCACCGCGGCGAGCGCCTGCTCGTACGCCTCGAGATATCCGACGGCCTCGAGGACGACGTGGGTGCCGTCGCCGCCGGTGAGCTCCTTGACGACGGCCGCCCCCTCCTCGCCGCGCTCGGCGACGACATCCGTCGCCCCGAACTCGCGCCCCAGGTCGGTGCGCACGGTGTGGCGGCCCATGAGGATGATGCGCTCCGCGCCGAGCTGCTTCGCCGAGAGCACGGCGAGAAGGCCCACGGCGCCGTCGCCGATGACCGTGACGCTCTTCCCGGGGGCGACTCCGGCGGTCACCGCCGCGTGCCAGCCGGTGCCGTAGACGTCGGAGAGCGTGAGCAGAGACGGCAGGAGCGCGTCGTCGATGGGAGCGGGGACGACGACGAGCGTGCCGTCGGCCCAGGGGACGCGCACGGCCTCGGCCTGACCGCCCGTCGCCGGCAGCTGTCCCCAGATGCCGCCGTGGCGGCACGAGGTCTGCAGGCCTTCGCGGCAGAAGTCGCACGTGCCGTCCGACCAGACGAACGGCGCGATCACGAAGTCGCCGGGCTTCACGGTGGTCACGTCGGCACCGATGTCTTCGACGACGCCGATGAACTCGTGCCCCATCGGGCGCCCCGCAGGCGTCTCGGGCATCGTGTGGAACGGATGCAGGTCACTGCCGCAGACGCACGCCGCGGTGACGCGCACGACGGCGTCGGTCGGCTGCTCGATCGCCGCGTCGGGCACCTCGATGACGCGGACGTCGCCGGCGCCGTAGATGTAGGTCGCGCGCATGGTGTTCCTCCTCGGATCGGGTGCTCCGATTCCATCACGGATGCCGCTGTTCGGCATTTCGGATGTCCGGCGTAGGGTCGAAGCGGAGGTGCCCCATGGACGACCCGCGCGAAGCCGCAGCCCAGTACCGGCTCGATCGGCAGCTGCGCGAGGCGGGGCTTCTCCCGGAGGAGGCCGACGCGGAGACCGGCACTCCGACCGGGCGCACGCCGACGGCCGCGGATCGCGCGGCGTACGTCGAGACGGCGATCCAGCAGGCGATCCGCCGCGGCGACTTCGACGATCTGCCGGGTGCGGGCAAGCCGCTCGAGGGTCTCGGAGACCGTCACGACGCCGACTGGTGGATCCGGCGCAAGATCGAGACCGAGCAGCTGCGCGGGCTCGGCCCGCCCGCGCTGATGCTCCGGGTCGAGCACGCGGAGTTCGACGCGCGCCTCGATGCACTGCCCCGCGAAGCCGACGTGCGGGAGTACGTCGAGGACTTCAATCGGCGGGTCGTCGAAGCGCGCCGGCAGCTGCTCGGCGGGCCCCCGGTGGTGACACCGACCCGCGAGGTCGACGAGGAAGTCGCGGAGTGGAGGGCGCGTCGACAGGCGCGGAAGGAGTCCGACGCGGCCGCGCGGGCCGCGGCGGAGGCATCCGCTCCGCCGCGTCGGCGGCTGCTCAGGCGACGGCGGCCCTGAGCCACTCCCGCGCACCGCGCAGCAGATCCTTCGCGAGCACGGTGTCGCGCGCCCAGGCCTCGAATCCGTGCGCCGCGCGCGGAACGACGACGCTCTCGACGGCGACACCGGCGTCGGCCAGGCGACGGGCGTAGTCGGCGTCCTCGGCGGCGAACAGCTCGATGTCCGACCAGTAGATCCACGTCGGCGGCAGGCCGGAGAGATCGTCCCGGCGCGCAGCGGCGGCGTAGGGCGGGAGCGTGGGCGCCCCCGGGGGCCGGCGGAGGTAGGTCGACCAGCCCACGAGGTTGGAGCGGTTGTTCCACACGAGGTGCGCGGCCTCGTCGTGCGTGCGGTCGGCCGCCGTGCGGTCGTCGAGCATCGGGCAGAACAGCCACTGGGCTGCGACATCCGCGCCGTCGTCGTGCAGACGCTGCACGAGGGCGGCGGCGAGACCTCCGCCCGCGCTCTGGCCGCCCACCGCGATGCGCGAGGGATCGACGCCGAGCTGCGGCGCGCGGGTCACGAAGGCGCCCCACGCGGCGCGGCAGTCGTCGATCGCCGCCGGGAACGGATGCTTCTGCGCCAGCCGGTAGTCGACCGACACCACGACGGCTCCGGTCTCCCGCGCGGTCTCGCCGCAGAACCGATCGTCCATCGCGGCGGAGCCGAGCACGAGGCCGCCGCCGTGGATCCACAGGAGACCGGCGCCCGTCGGGTTCTTCGGCCGGTGCACGCGCAGGCGCACGTCGCCGACGCGGGCCGTCGTGCGCACGACGCCGTCGACACGGGCGCCGGGGATCAGCGGGGACGCCGCTCCCACGAGCCAGCGCACGAACGGGTTCTCGAGGTCGAGGACGGGCGCGAAGCGCAGCGAGGGCAGCAGCGTCGGATCGACGTCGTCGAGGCGCATCATCACGGCCGTCAGAGGGCGCCGATGCGCTGCGTCAGCTCGGCGACGGTATCGGCCGGCACCTGACCGCCCGCCATCTTCAGCAGCTGGTCGAGCGGCATGTTCTTGACGAAGCCGATCATCGGGTGATGCGGCAGCTCGGGCACGACGTCGTCGATGACGGCCTTGGCCTCCGGATCGGCGAGGAGCTGCGCGAGTGTCGTCGTCTCGAGGTCGAACCTGCCGGCCATGATGATCTCCTTCGATGCGGGGGTGGTGGTGCAAGGATGCCACGCCGACGACGGGTCGAGGCATCCGTCGCCCGTTAGCCTTGCCTGGTGACTTCCGACCAGCCCTACATCGTGGCCACCGACGGCGCCTGCAAGGGCAATCCCGGGCCCGCCGGCTGGGCGTGGGTCGGCGAGGACGGCCACTGGGCCGCCGGATCGGTGCCCGAGGGCACGAACAACATCGGCGAGCTGCTGGGTCTGCTGCACGCGATCGAGGACCACCGCGACGTCGCGCACCTCACCGTGCAGGCCGACTCGAAGTACGCGATCGACACCTACTCGAAGTGGATGGACGGTCACCGTGCGCGCGGCTGGAAGACCTCGCAGAAGCAGCCCGTGAAGAACCAGGACATCCTCGAGCAGCTCATCGCCGCACGCGACGCACGCCGTGCGGCAGGGCTCCCGGATGTCGTGCTCGAGCACGTGCGCGGGCACTCCGGGCACCGCCTGAACTCGTGGGCCGACGAGCGCGCGGTGCGGGCCTCCGAGCACGCGGCGAAGGGCGTCGCGTCGGCGTGGTCGTCGCTGGGCGCTCAGGAGAAGATCGACGTGTCGGGCGATCCGCCGCGCAGCGCCCAGGACCGCGTCCGCCGCTAGCCGCCTCGCCGTCGGCGCCGCGTCGGCGCCCCCGCGTCGGCACCCCCCGCTCGGCGCCGCCGCTCGGCGCCCCCGCGTCGGCACCCCCCGCTCGGCGCCGCCGCTCGGCGTCGAGAACCGTAGGAGTTCTCACCCTTCGAGCTCCCTGCTCGAGGACCCGGCCGCGTGTCTTCCTCCATCCTCGACGCGGATCGAGCCGATGCCGGGGCATACCTGCGCGTTCGCCGAGAGAACCCCTTGCGTATGGTGTGACCACAGGAGTATCGTGTGGTCTGACCACATCAGATCGGATCTCACGAGGATCCGCAGGCAAGGAGAAAGCATCATGACCACCCACGCGGTCCCGACCGGATCCCCCCTCACCGTCGCCCGCACCACCCGCCCCCGCACCCTCGCGGCGGAGTCCACGCTCGTCACCACAGCCACCGGCCGTCGCTGGCTCGCCGTGACCCGCCTCGCCACCGGATTCATCTTCCTGTGGGCCTTCCTCGACAAGACCTTCGGCCTCGGCTTCTCGACCCCGGTCGAGCGCGCGTGGATCAACGGCGGCACACCGGCACAGGGATTCCTCCTGAGCCCCGGTGTCAAGGGACCGCTGGCCCCCTTCTTCCAGAGCCTCGCGAGCCCCCTCGTCGACGTGCTCTTCATGGCCGGGATGCTGGGAATCGGCGCGGCCGTCATGCTCGGCGTCGGCCTGCGCATCTCCGCCGTCGCCGGGAGCGCGCTCATGCTGCTCATGTACGTCGCCGAGTGGCCGTTCGCGGCGGGCACCGGCTCCACCAACCCCCTGGTGGACTACCACATCATCTACGCGCTCGCCCTGATTGTGGTCGCAGTCCTTGCGGCGGGCGACACGTGGGGCCTGGGCGCCTGGTGGAAGAGCCTGCCCCTGGTGCAGAAGTTCCGCTGGCTCGCCTGAGCACCCCGCGTGATACGGCGCGGAGCCTCCTCTCGGAGGCTCCGCGTCTTCTTCGTGCGCCCGACCTCACGTTCGACGGTGCCGGTGCGTCTGCTCAGTAGTGTGTTGACCTGAGGGAGATGCGGACATGACGACACGACACGCCTTCGCGCCGACCAGCATCGGCGACCTCCAGCTGGTGGCGGAGGATGACGCGGTCGTCGGCGTCTACTTCCCCGGGCACTGGTATCCCCCGAAGGACTCCGCGATCGGCGAGCTCGTCGCCGACGCATCCGACCCCCTGCTCTCGCGCGCGGCGGCGCAGCTGCGCGAGTACCTCTCGGGAACGCGTTCGGCGTTCGACGTCCCGATGCGGACGGCGGGCGACGAGTTCTCCGAGAAGGTCTGGCAGATCCTGACGGAGATCCCGTACGGCGAGACCACGACGTACGGCGCGATCGCCGAGCGCCTCGGCGACAAGCGCCTGGCCCAGCGTGTGGGCCAGTGCGTCGGACACAACCCCCTCAGCATCCTCATCCCGTGCCACCGCGTCGTCGGCGCCGACGGGTCGCTCACCGGCTTCGCGGGCGGGCTCGAGCGCAAGCGCACCCTCCTCGAGCTCGAGGAGCCCGCCGAGGTCTCGGCCACCCGGCTGTTCTGACCTCACGTTCAGCCACCCCCGCGCGTCTACCCCGTGATGACCATGAGACAGCCCTTCGAGCCGGTGGTGCAGGCGCACGGTGCGACCGTCCTGCGGGTGTGCCGTGCGGTGCTCGGGATCGGGGCGGATGCCGAGGATGCCTGGTCGGAAACCTTCCTCTCGGCTCTCCGCGCCTGGCCCGACCTCGACGCCGACGCCAACGTCGAGGCCTGGCTCGTGCGCATCGCGCAGCGGAAGGCGATCGACGTCGTGCGCGGTCGGGCGCGCCGCGCCGTCCTCACCGACGAGCTCCCCGAGTCGGCCCTGCCTCCTGCGGAGCGCGACCTCGATCTCTGGCGCGCCGTGGCCGCACTGCCCGAACGGCAGCGTCTCGCGGTCGCCTACCACTACCTGGGCGGCCTCCCCCACGCCGAGACGGCACGTCTGATCGGAGGCACACCGGATGCCGTGCGCCGCGCGTCGGCCGACGGCATCCGGTCGCTGCGCACCCGGCTCTCCCACACCGAAGGAGCGACACCGTGACCACCGACCTCCTCTTCCCGATCGACGCCGACGACCTCGCCCGGCTGCACGAGCGACTCGTGGCGGATGCCGCCGCCGTCGGCATCCTCGAGGTCTCGTACCGCACGGTGGACTCTCCGATCGGCGGGCTCCTGCTGGCGGCCACCGATGACGGTCTCGTGCGCGTGGCCTTCGAGCGCGAGGGCTTCGATGACGTGCTGGCCACGCTCGCCGAGCAGGTGGGTCCGCGCGTGCTGTCGGCCCCGTCGCGCCTCGACGACGCCGCGCGTCAGTTCGAGGAGTACTTCGCCGGCGCCCGGCACACGTTCGAGCTGCCCCTCGACGACCGGCTGTCGTCGGGGTTCCGGCGCACGGTGCAGCGCTCTCTCGCGCACATCGCCTACGGACGCACCGCGACGTACAAGGAGGTCGCCGAGGCGGTCGGCAACCCCGGCGCCGTGCGCGCGGTGGGCACGGCGTGCGCGACGAACCCGCTCCCTCTCGTGCTGCCGTGCCACCGCGTGCTGCGCACCGACGGGTCGCTGGGCGGTTACCGGGGCGGGGCGGAGGCCAAGGAGATGCTGCTGGCCCTCGAGCGGGCCGCCTGATCAGGCCAGATACGCGTCGACGAACAACGGCCCGCGGATGTCGCGCAGCACGTCGATGACGCGGTCGACCCCGCGGCGGCCGAGCGACGACAGCTGCAGATCGTACGGTCCGAGCTTCTCGAGCTTCCCCGTGCGGATGCGCACCACCTCCCACCTGGCTTCCCGCAGCAGGCGGTCCTTGCGCCGGTCGGCTTCTTCGCGCCGGCCCACGTGCTCGAGCCCGAATCGCCCGGTCGAGTCGTATTCGAGCGCGATCCGCAGCTCGGGGAGCAGGATGTCGGGCCACACCTCGACGTGCCCGAAGAACGGTCGAGCGACCCGCACGGCGTTCAGTCCCGTCGTCACAGAGAGACGCGCGGCGAGGTCGGCCCGCAGACGAGCCTCGACGGCGGATGCCGGGCGCGGCGCGCACCCGCTCGCGAACGGCTCGCCGACAGGGAGGTCGGGCGTCTTCTCGCACAGCGCGCGGCCGGGCTTGCGGGGCTTCGCGGCCGGTGCGCGCGGTGCGGAGGCTGCGCGCACGCGCGGCGGCCGGGCCAGCTGCGAGCAGTCCGGACACCACGCCGAGCGGCGACGCTCACCGCCCGGGCGGGCGCGCTGCTCGGCGGGGGTCGCCACGAAGGTGTGCCCCATGTCGCACTGCCACAGCAGCAGCACGTCGGCTGCCGGAGGGATCTGCGTCAGGGTGATGCCGGCGTTGAGCTCGGGGTGGTACTGCCGGATGAGCTGGGGGTACGTCGCCCACGCATCGCGATAGGTGCCGATCTCGTACGGCACGGCCGTTCCCCGCGAGAACCGTCGCCTTGCCCACCATGCCTCGACCCGCTCCGCCATGCGGGCACGCTACCGGGGACCACCCCCACGGGCGGGCGCGGCGTCAGCCGACCTCGACGACGTCGGTCTCCTCGGGCTCGGGCACCATGACGAGACCGCTCGTCGAGTTCGCGGAGTGCATCAGGGCATCCAGCCACGTGCGGTTGATCGCCGGCGGACGGGAGCCGTGGAACTTGAAGACGAGGGATGCCCCGGAGTGCAGCCACACCGCCGTGCGCCCGCCGCCCGTGCTCGTGTCGTCGCGCCACTGGAAGAAGAACGACTCGCTCCGGCGCAGCTTGTTGCCGACGATGATCTGGAGGTGGGCGAGGAACCGGTCGTCGAACTCCACACGCACGGTGTCTTCATAGATGAAACGGCCCACTCGGCTCCCCTGTTCGCCCGACCCTCCATCATCGCACCTCCGGGTGTCAACCCCGCGCACCGCACCTTCGCGGCCACGTAGATTGCGCAGGAGAGAGGGGAACGACCGCCATGCCGAACGAGATGACCGACGAAGAGAAGCGCCGCGACCAGCTGCTGGCCGCACCGAACGCGACGGAGGAGGATGCGGCGCCGCGCATCGACGTCACGACGCGGGACGGTGTCACACGCATCGACATCCGCGAGGACGCCCAGGTGCGACCGGGTGATCCCGAGAAGACGCCCGCCGACGACTGATCTCCGCACGACGCACGAGACGGCCGCACCCCGGGGGGTGCGGCCGTCTCGTGTCAGCGGGGACTCAGTTGCCCGAGCGGCGCTTGTTGTAGACGTCGAAGGCGACGGCGAGCAGCAGCACGAGGCCCTTCACGGCCTGCTGCCACTCGATGCCGATGCCCATGATCGACATGCCGTTGTTCAGGACGCCGATGATCAGACCACCGATGATCGCGCCGGCGATCGTGCCGACACCACCCTGCACAGCCGCGCCGCCGATGAAGGCCGCGGAGATGGCCTCGAGCTCGAAGCCGTCACCGGCCTTGGGGCCGGCGAGGTTCAGTCGGGCCGTGAAGATGAGACCGGCGAGGGCCGCCAGAACACCCATGTTGACGAACAGCCAGAAGTCGACGCGTCGCGTCTTGATGCCCGAGAGCTCGGCGGCGTGGCGGTTGCCGCCGATGGCGTAGACGTGCCGACCGAACACCGTGCGGTTCATCACGACGCCGTAGACCAGCACGAGCAGCGCGAGCACGATCAGCGTCACGGGGATGCCCTTGTACGACGCGAGCGCCCACGCGAACCACCCGATGACCACGGAGACGAGGCCGAGCTTGACGACGAACCACGCGAAGGGCTCGACTTCCTGGTCGTACTTCTGACGTCCGGCACGGGTGCGCACCTGCTGCACGATGAGCGCCACGATGCCGACGGCGCCGATGACCAGGGTGAAGATGTCGGGATCGGTCTCGCCGAAGATGCCCGTCAAGAACCCGTTCCCCAGAGCTCGATACTCGGTCGGGAACGAGCCGATGTTCGCGTTGCCGAGCACGACGAGGGCGAGGCCTCGGAAGATCAGCATGCCCGCCAAGGTCACGATGAAGGCCGGGATGCCGACGAAGGCGACCCAGAACCCCTGCCACGCGCCCACCAGAGCTCCGATGAGGAGCGACAGCAGGATGGCGAGCCACCACGGCATCCCCATCTTCACCGCGAACACACCCGAGACGGCGCCGATGAAGGCGGCGACCGATCCGACCGACAGGTCGATGTGGCCGGCGATGATGATCATCACCATGCCGATCGCGAGCACGAGGATGTACCCGTTCTGCACGATCAGGTTCGAGATGTTCTGCGGACGCAGCAGGATGCCGTCGGTCAGCACCGCGAACAGCGCGACGACGACGATGAGGGCGATGAAGATGCCGTTCTTGCCGAGGTCGCTCAGCACGGTGGTCAGCCACCGGGTGAACTTGTTGTCCGAGGGGTTGATGAGCGCCCCGGCGGCGGTGGATTCGTTCGATGAGTTGTCGTTGGACATGGTTGGTCTCCTGCAAGCCCGCGTCAGCGGGGCTTCTCCATGGTCATGAGCTTGAGGACGGCTTCGGGTGTGGCTTCGTCGATGGGGAGTTCGCCGGTGATGCGGCCTTCGGAGATGGCGTACACGCGGTCCGAGATCCCCAGCAGCTCGGGCAGTTCGGAGGAGATCACGATGATCCCCTTACCGGATGCCGCGAGCTTGTTGATGATCGTGTAGATCTCGTACTTCGCGCCCACGTCGATGCCGCGGGTCGGCTCATCGAGGATGAGCACATCGGGGTCGGAGTAGATCCACTTCGACAGGACGACCTTCTGCTGGTTGCCGCCCGAGAGCTTGCCCGTCTTCACCAGCACATTGGGAGCCTTGATGTTCATGCTCTTGCGGTACTCGTTGGCGACGGCGAACTCCTCGTTGTCGTTGACGAGGCCGCCCTTCTCGAGCTTCTTCAGCGACGCCATCGAGATGTTGCGCTTGATGTCTTCGATGAGGTTGAGGCCGTAGGTCTTGCGGTCCTCGGTCGCGTAGGCGATGCCGTTGTCGATGGCCTCGGCGACGCTGCGGGTCTTGATCTCCTTGCCGCGCATGAACACGCGACCCGAGATGCGCGAGCCGTACGAGTGGCCGAACAGGCTCATCGCGAACTCCGTGCGACCGGCTCCCATGAGCCCGGCGATGCCGACGATCTCGCCCGCCTTCACGTTGATCGAGACGTTGTCGACCATGACGCGGGACGGGTCCTGCGGGTGGTGCGCCGTCCAGTCCTCGACGCGCAGCAGCTCTTCGCCGATCTGCGGCTCGTGGTCGGGATACCGGTGCTCGAGATCGCGTCCCACCATGTCCTTGATGATGCGGTCCTCGGTGACGTCCTTCTTCGCGATCGTCTCGATCGTCTTGCCGTCGCGGATGACCGTCACGGTGTCGGCGACCTTCTTGATCTCGTTCAGCTTGTGGCTGATGATGATCGACGTGATGCCCTGTTCGCGCAGGCTCAGGATGAGCTCGAGCAGGTGATCGGAGTCCTCGTCGTTGAGGGCGGCCGTCGGCTCGTCGAGGATGAGGAGCTTCACCTCCTTCGAGAGCGCCTTCGCGATCTCGACGAGCTGCTGCTTGCCGACGCCGATCTGGTTGATCTTGGTGGTGGGGTTGTCGCGGAGGCCGACGCGCTTGAGGAGCTTTCCGGCCTCGAAGTTCGTCTTGTTCCAGTCGATGAGCCCACCGACGCCCTTGCGCTCGTTGTTGAGGAAGATGTTCTCGGCGATCGACAGGTGCGGGCTGAGCGCCAGCTCCTGGTGGATGATGACGATGCCGCGGGCCTCGCTGTCGCTCAGGCTCTTGAAGGCGACCTCGTCGCCCGCGAAGACGATCTGCCCGTCGAAGGTGCCGGCGGGATACACGCCCGACAGCACCTTCATGAGCGTCGACTTTCCGGCGCCGTTCTCGCCGCAGATGGCGTGGATCTCGCCGCGCTGCACGGCGAAGTTCACGTTGGCGAGGGCCTTCACGCCGGGGAACGTCTTGGTGATGCCGCGCATCTCCAGGATGTTTTCGGTCACGCTGTCCAACTTCCTCGTTGTTGCTAGGGAGCGTAGTGGAGGGGAAGGTGGCGGCGGGAGGATTCTCCCGCCGCCACCTCAGTGCTCAGGATCGAGCGGTCGGGCTCACAGGCCCAGGTCCGCCTTCGTCCAGTAGCCGGTGTCGACCAGGGCCGACTCGACGTTGTCCTTCACGACCTGCACGGGAGCGAGCAGGTACGACGGGACGGTCTTGACGTTGTTGTCGTAGGTCTCCTCGTCGTTGACCTCGACGGTGTCGCCGTTCAGCGCGGCGATCGCCATGCCCGCCGCGACCTTGGCCAGCTCACGCGTGTCCTTGAAGATCGTGGCGAACTGCTCGCCCGAGAGGATCGCCTTGACCGAGTCGACCTCGGCGTCCTGGCCCGAGATGATCGGCCACTCGTCGCCGACGGAGTAGCCGGCGTCGGTGAGGGCGCCGATGATGCCGCGCGAGATGCCGTCGTAGGGCGAGAGGACCGCGTTGATCTTCGTGCCGTCCGAGTAGTTCGCCGTGATGATGTTCTCGAGGCGGCTCTGAGCCTCTTCACCGTCCCAGCGGAGCGTGGCGGCCTGCTCGATGTCGGTCTGACCCGACTTCACGACCAGCGTGCCGTCTTCGATGTACGGGTTGAGGACGTCCATCGCACCGTTGAAGAAGAAGAACGCGTTGTTGTCGTCGAGCGAACCGGCGAACAGCTCGATGTTGAACGGTCCCTCCGGGGCACCGTCGATCGGGGTGCCGTCGAGCTCCGTCAGGCCGAGGCCGTTCAGGAGCGTCCAGGCCTGCTGGTTGCCGACGAGCTCGTTGTCGAACGTCGCGTAGTAGTCGACGTTCTCCGTGTCCATGAGCAGACGGTCGTAGGCGATGACGGGGATCTCGCTGTCCGCGGCGGTCTGGAGGACCTCCGTGAGCGTCGTTCCGTCGATCGAGGCGACGATGAGCGCCTCGGCGCCCTTCGTGATCATGTTCTCGATCTGCGAGACCTGGGTGGGGATGTCGTCCTCTGCGTACTGCAGGTCGACCTGGTAGCCGGCCTCTTCGAGGGCCGCCTTGACGGCGTTGCCGTCCTGGATCCAGCGCTCCGAGCTCTTGGTCGGCATCGCGACGCCGATCAGGCCGCCGTCGCCGCCGCCCTCGCCGCCGCCGGTGCTGGCACCGCCGCCACCGCCCGAGCATGCGCTGAGCAGGAGTGCTCCCGCGGCCACGGCCGCGAGCATTGTCTTCTTGAACTTCACTGTGTTTCCTCTCCAGTGGACATCTCTGTCTTGGTTGTCGATATTCAGTTGTGACCGCGCTCCGGCGCGTCAGCGCCGGGCGTCGGTGGTCTGTCCGTAGACGTTCTGGTACCGGTTGTAGAGCGAGTCGATCGCCTCCTGAGGGATCGGGATCAGCTCCCCGCCCTGACGGGCGATGTGCACCGTGCGGGCGACGTCTTCGAGCATCACGGCGGCCTTCACGGCATCCTTCGCATCGCGTCCGATCGTGAAGGGACCGTGGTTCTGCATGAGGACCGCGCGGCTGCGGTGACCCGTGAGGGTCTCCACGATGCCGCGGCCGATCGAGTCGTCGCCGATGATCGCGAACGGACCGACCGGGATCGGCCCGCCGAACTCATCGGCCATCGCCGTGATGACGCACGGGATCTCCTCGCCGCGAGCGGCCCACGCCACGGCGTAGTCGGAGTGCGTGTGCACGACACCGCCCACCTCGGGCATGTGGCGGTACACGTAGGCGTGCGCCGCCGTGTCGCTCGACGGGGAGCGGTCGCTGCCGGGCGTGCCCGGCACGACGTTGCCGTCGAGGTCGCACAGGATCATGTTCTCCGGTGCGAGGTCGTCGTAGGAGACGCCCGACGGCTTGATCACGAACAGATCCGCACCGGGCACACGGCCCGAGACGTTCCCGCCCGTCCACACGATGAGGCCGTAGCGCACCAGTTCGGAGTGCAGAGCGGCGACTTCTTCCCGCACGCGAGCGATCGAGACCTCGGTCTTGACCCCGCTCACGTACTGCTCGCGCTGATCCGCATCCTTGCCAGGTACCACGTCCGCGACTCCCTCGTCCGGTGATCCGGATGACGTCCGGTCATCCATGTCCGGTCATGTGACCGTTCACATCGATGATGATACGCGCGGGACCGACTCCGCTGTCAACTCCAAAGGGTCACGGAGTGATAACGCGTCGAGATCAGCGCCAGCGCGCGGGTCCTGTCGACGCCCGCACGATCAGCTCGGGAGCGATCGACGCGAGCGACGCGGACTCTCCCGCCGCCGGCCCCAGGAGCAGGTCGACGCAGCGGCGTCCGAGCTCGGTGAAATCCTGTCGGACGCTGGTCAGGGGCGGCCAGTAGTGGGCAGCCTCGGGGATGTCGTCGAAGCCCACGATGCTGATGTCGCCCGGCACGTCGAGCCCCGCCGCGTGGGCGGCGTGGATGAAGCCGAGAGCCATCTGGTCGTTGGAGCAGAAGATCGCGGTGAAGTCCCGTACGGTGAGCAGCTCGCGCCCGGCGTAGTACCCGAACTCGGCCGTCCAGTCCCCGAGGACGGGTGCCGTGGTGGGGATGTCGGACGCGCTCATCTCGGTGAGGAATCCGCGCATGCGCGCTTCGGCCTCGATCCAGTCCTGCGGTCCTGCGAGGTGGTAGATCTGCCGGTGTCCCAGGCTGATCAGGTGTTTCGTGGCCATGCGGGCGCCGGCGATCTGGTCGACGGTGAGGGTGTGGTCGGGGTCGAGGTCGGTGGACTGCAGCGTCACGTAGGGCACGTCGAGCGACTGGCGCACGAGCGCGCGGATGACGCGCACCTGCGGCGCGATCACCACGAGGCCCTCGATCGACTGCGCCATGAGGTGCGCGAGACCGAGCGGGATGGACTCCGGATCGGCGGGATCGATGTTGGCCGTCGTCACCCAGTAGCCGCGCGCACGGGCGGCCGCCTCGATGGCGGCGATGCTCGAGGCCGGCCCGTACATCGAGCTCGACGCGGCGAGGATGCCGATCGTCTGCGAGCGACTGGTGACGAGAGCGCGGGCTGCCCGGTTGGGCCGGTACTGCAGCTCCTCCATGACCCGGAGCACGCGCTCACGGGTCTCGGGACGGATGCTCGGATGGTCGTTGAGCACGCGCGAGACGGTCTGGTGCGACACGTCGGCCAGTCGTGCGACGTCGCGGATACTCGGACGCCGGGTGACGGCTTCTTCGCTCATCGGACTTCACTTCTGGCCGGTCGAGCATGTGCACGGTCACATCTCGTTTGCTCCATTATGCACCCGGATGCATGTCTTCGTCAGCCCGCAGATGTGACAGTCACATCCCAAGCGGGATCTTCGGTCATCGAGGGGATCGAGTCTGCCCCTCTGTCACACGCTGTCACATCCGTAGACTGGCGCCGATGGACCTCTCCCGCCACCTGCCGCTCAGCAATCGTCCCCGCGACGACGAATCGGGCGTGACCACCGACGAGCGCGCGACGATCGCCCGGCTCGTCGAGCGGGCGGCGGCCGTCGTGGACGGGCAGTCGGACGCCGACGGGCTCGCCCAGCGCTTCGCGAGCGACGCCGGGCTGGGCACCCTCGCCTCCGCCGGGGATCTGCACACGCTCGCGGACGCCGTGCGCGCCGGCAAGCGTCGCCGCGGACGCCAGCTCGTCGACGCCGCGCGCGCACTCCTGCGCCTCGCCGACACGGTGGGCGCGGATGCAGCGATCGCTCCGGCCGTTCTCGGGCGGGTGTCGCTGCACGCCTCGGTCACGACGTCGTTCGATCGTCGCGCAGCCCTCTCGGGCAGCACGGTGAGAGCGAGCGACGCGGAGTGGGAGTTCGGCCGCGGGCCGCTCGTCGAGGGCACCGCGCTCGAGATCACGCGCTTCCTGCTGGGCCTGTCCGACACCGCGCCGAAGGCGCCTCGTCGTCAGCCGCCGGACGTCAGTGCGCCGATGAGCCCGGACGCCACCATGTAGATGCCGACGGCCGACACGACCACCCAGATGCCGATGCGCGTGGGCGTGACGCCGCGCTTCTTCTCCGGGTCTTCGAACTCAGGCATGGCACGACTCTACCCGCGATGCCTCGCCGGGGCTTCCACCCGGTACTGAGTGCCAATTACACTGAGCCTCGGTATCACCCCCGCTTCGAGGAGACCCCATGGCCGAGGCATCACGCTACATCCCGCCGATCGATGACTACGCGTTCCTGCTTCGTGAGGAGTTCGGTCTCGACCTCGTGGCCCGCGCCACCGGCGGCGAGCTCTCCGCCGACGACGCGGAGGAGATCCTCACGGCGGCGGGCGAGTTCGCCGCATCCGTCCTGGCGCCGCTCCAGACGGCCGGAGATCGCGTCGGCGCGCGCCTCGAGGATGGACAGGTGCACCTGCCCGCGGGCTTCGCCGAGGCCTATCGCGCGTTCGTCGATGCCGGCTGGATCACCGCCGACGCCCCCGTCTCCGCGGGCGGCGACGGCCTGCCCGGCGCTGTCCGGGCCGGGCTCAGCGAGATGTGGAACGCCTCGAATGCGGCGTTCGCGCTGTGCTGGCTGCTGACCGCGGGGCAGATCCACGCGCTGGATGCGGCAGCATCCGACGCCCTCCGCGAGACCTTCCTCACGAAGCTCGTCTCGGGCGAGTGGACCGGCACGATGAACCTCACCGAGCCGCAGGCGGGCACCGACCTCGGAGCGATCCGCTCGATCGCCACGCCGCGCGACGACGGCAGCTGGGGCATCCGCGGCCAGAAGATCTTCATCACGTGGGGCGACCACGACATCGCCGACAACATCGTGCACCTCGTGCTGGCCCGCACGCCCGACGCGCCCGAGGGCGCGCGCGGTCTGTCGCTGTTCGTGGCGCCGAAGTTCCTCGTGAACGACGACGGCACGCTCGGCGAGCGCAACGCGATCACGACGGTCGCCGTCGAGCACAAGCTCGGCATCCACGGCAGCCCGACGTGCGTGCTCGCGTACGAGGATGCGACGGGCTACCTCGTCGGCGAGGTCGGCGGGGGCCTGGCGGGCATGTTCGTCATGATGAACGCGGCCCGCGCCGGCATGGGGTTCCAGGCGACGGGCATCGCCGACCGTGCGTACCAGGATGCGGCCGCGTACGCGCAGCAGCGGCTGCAGGGCCGAGTGCTCGATCGCCCCACGGGCGCGCCGATCGCCGAGCACCCCGACGTGCGGCGTCTGCTGCTGTCGATGTCGAGCAAGATCTTCGCGATGCGCGCCCTCGGGGTGTACGTGGGCGATCTGCTCGACCGCGCCGAGAACGACCCGGCCGAGGCGAAGCTCGCGGAGTTCTTCGTGCCGATCCTCAAGGGGTGGACGACGGAAGACGCGATCATCGTCACCAGCGAGGCCATCCAGGTCTACGGCGGCATGGGCTTCATCGAGGAGACCGGCATCGCCCAGCACTACCGCGACGTGCGCATCACGACGATCTACGAGGGGACGACGGCCATCCAGTCGAACGACCTCGTGGGTCGCAAGGTGCTCCGCGACCAGGGCGCCGTCGTCGGCGAGCTGTTCGCGAGGATCGACGAGACGATCGCCGCCCTCCGCGCCCTCGGAACGCCAGCGGCCGAGCGCGCGGCCGACCGGCTCGGGCGGGCCGTCGAGGCATCCCGTCGCGCCACGGCAGATCTCCTCGCGTTCGCAGAATCCCAGCGCGACGCCTACGCCGTGAGCGTTCCGTATCTCCTGCTGCTCGGCACGCTCGCCGGCGGCTGGATGCACGCCCTCGCCGTCGTCGCGGTCGCGGCGCACGCCGAGCCGTCGGCGGCGGATGCCGCACGCCTGACCGCGGCGGACTTCTACGCCGCCCACCACCTCCCCCGCGTGCACGCGCTCGCCGAGACGGTCGCCGGCGGCGAGATCGACTGACCTCGCTCGGGCGTCAGCGCCGGGCCGCGAGCCCGTCGAGCAGCATGTCGAGGCCGAGGACGAACCCGTCTCCCGACGGGGCGTGCTCGAGGTGCTGGCGCGCGTGCGTCGCGAGGTGGGCATAGGGCGCGACCAGCGCACGCACTTCGTCAGGGGAGGGCGCGGCGGCATCCGGTGTCGAGAACTCCAGCGCCTGCCAGGTGTATCCGTAGACATGTCCGTCGAGCACGTGCAGGGCGTGGAACGCCGTCTCGGGCGCGACCCCGCCGTGATCGAGGTGGGCGAGGGTCGCGTCGGCCACGGCGAGTCGCGAAGCCCCGCCCTCGGCGAGCGGCAGGCGGAAGAACCAGGGATGCCGCAGCAACGCGCGGTGGGCCGATCCGCACAGGCGGTGCAGGCCGGCACGCCAGTCGGGCTCGTCGAGCGCGAGGTCGACGTCGCTCCAGACGAGGTCGATGAGACCGGCGTGCAGATCGCGCTTGCCCGCGACGTGGTTGTACAGCGACATGGCCTCGACGCCGAGCTCTCCGGCGAGACGCCGCATCGACACGGCGTCGAGACCTTCGGCATCCGCGAGCGCGAGGGCGGTCGTCAGGACGGTCTCCCGCGTGAGCCCCACCCGTGCCATGCGGCCTCCTTGACAAACTTACGGCGTAAGCATACTGTCCTCAAAAGAAACTTACACCGTAAGCAAAGACCGTCAGGAGACACGGTGCGCGCGCTGACCTACGACAGGTACACGGATGCCTCGGGACTCGAGCAGTCCGACATCCCGGTCCCCGAACTGCCCGCCGACCGGGTGCTCGTTCGCGTCGTGGCCGCCGGCCTCAATCCGTTCGACTGGCACATGTACCGCGGCGAGCCCTACTTCATGCGGCTCCAGGAGGGCTTCACGGTGCGCGAGCGCCGCACAGCGGGCGCCGACTTCGCGGGCGTCGTCGAGGCCACAGGATCAGAGGTGCGCGACTTCGCGCCGGGTGACCGCGTGTTCGGCGACATCGGGAACGGTGCGCTCTCCGAGCTCGCCGTGGCCCGCGTCACGTCGCTCGCGAAGCTCCCCGAGGAGATCTCGTTCGAGATCGGTGCGGCCACGCCGATGGCCGGCCTCACCGCGCTGCAGGCGCTGCGCGACGCGGGCGGGCTCACCGAGGGGGCGCGGGTCCTCGTCTGGGGCGCCTCCGGGGGCGTCGGGCACCTCGCGGTGCAGCTCGCCCGCGCGCTCGGTGCGAGCCGGGTCGACGCGGTCTGCTCGGGTCGCAACGCCGCTATGGTGCGCGCACTCGGCGCCGACTCCGTCTTCGACTACACCGCCGACGAGCGCCCCACCGGACCCTACGACGTCGTCGTCGACACCGTCGCGACCGCATCCGTCGCGACGCTGAAGCGCATGCTGGCCCCGGGCGGACGTGTCGCGACCGTCGGCGGGATCAGCCGCGGGCGGGTGCTCGGCCCAGCGACGGTCGCGGTGCGGCGCCTCGCCTCGGCGAAGCTCCAGCGCACCGATGCGCGCATGGTGATGGCGCGCGTCGCCGCCGCCGACCTGGATCTGCTCGCCGCGCTCCTCGCCGACGGGAGGCTCTGCCCGGTCGTGGATCGCGTGTACCCGTTCGACGACGCCGTCGAGGCGTTGACCGCGCTGGAGGGCGGCCACGTCCGCGGAAAACTCGTGGTCCGCGTCGGCGACGCCTGATCGAGTCCGTCAGACGACGGGCGCCACCCGGCGGACCTCTTCGATGAGCCGCAGGGTCTGCCCGGTCAGCCGCTGGTCGGCGCTCGCGTCGCCGCCCGAGGCGATCAGCTCCGCGAATCGGCGGACCTCGTGCACGAGCGGGTTCTCCGGCGCCTCGACGTCGTGACGCACGCGGGAGCCGTCGATCCCGACGAGCTCCACCGAGCGCGGCGCCGCGATGTCGTCGATCACGAGCGTGCCCTCCTCCCCCTGGATCTCGCTCGCGATCGCGCTCGAGCTGATCTTGGAGTACGACAGGTCGACGACGAACCCGGGGTAGCGCGCGAGCACCGTGCCGGCGCCGTCGACCCCCGAGGAGACGCCGACGGATGCCGCGGCCAGCCCGTCGGGCACACCGAACAGCATCACCATGGCGTGGAGGCAGTACACCCCGAGGTCGTTGAGCGCTCCGCCCGCGAGAGCGGGGTCGAACATGTTGACGCGCTCGCCCGCCAGCACCTTCGCATAGCGAGATGACTGCTTCTCGTAGCGGAGCGACGCGTGCCGCAGGCGTCCGAGGTCGGCCAGAAGCGATCGGACGAGGTCCATGCCGGGGTCGTACTCGGTGCGCATCGCCTCGAGGAGGACGACATCCGCCTGCCGCGCCCGCTCCACCAGCTCGGCCCACTCCGCCTCGGTCGTGACGGCCGGCTTCTCGACGATGACGTGCTTACCCGCGGCGATCGCACGGAGCGCCTGCGCGTGGTGCGCGCTGTTGGGGCTCGCGATGTACACGGCGTCGACGAGCGGAGAAGCGAGCACATCGTCGTACGTGCCCGACCAGTTCGCGCCGCACTCGGCGGCCTTGGCCGCAGCGCGTTCCCCGTCGCGCGACGAGACCGCCTCGATGCGGATGCCGTCGACCTGCGACACGGCATCCGCGAACGTCGATGTGATGACGCTGGTGCCGGTCGTTGCGAGGCGGATCTCCGGTGTGCTCATCGCCCCAGCCTAGGAGCCGAGGCCGTCAGTCGTCGGCCTTGAGCAGTTCGCTCACGCGGTAGGGGATGACTTCGCGCAGGAACAGGCTCGTGGACGTGCGCAGGATGCCGGGGCACAGCCGCACGACCTCGGCGACGCGGTACAGGTCGTCGGGACTCTTCGCCACGACGCGCAGGAGGAGATCGGTGTCACCCGCGGGGGCGAAGCACTCCAGCACCTCCGGCACACCGCGCAGCGCCTCGATCGCCTCGACGATCCGATGCTGGTCGAGCTCGACGCGGATGGACGCCGCGACCCCCCGTCCGAGCGCCTCCGGGCGGACGCGGGCACTGTGGGAGCGCAGCGCCCCGGATGCCGCGAGCCGCTCGAGCCGCGCGTGCACGGTGCCCCGAGCCAGCGACAGTCGCTGTGCGAGAAGGGCGACAGGAAGACGGGGATCGTCGTCGAGCTCCAGGAGGATGCGGCGGTCGGTCGCGTCGAGAACGCTCATACTGATCATCCTTGCTCTGGTCGTCGGTCCCGGATTGGACACATCGATCAATCGAATCGAAGCCAGTTGTGTGATCTGCGGGATCCGTGGTGTGATCCTTGCACATCGAAGCGACTCACGGCCATAAGCGGTGATCGCGGGAGTCCGGCGTCCCACCCTCTCGCCGATGTTTCCCCACGAAGGAGACCGACTCCCCCCGACGACAGTTCCCGCCGTCCTGATGTCGCGCGCCCGCCGGATAGGGCAACATCGTGCTCAGGGCAGATCGCCGCACCTCAGCCGCACTGCCGACTCCCCCGAGCAAGAGGTCGTCGCATTGTGAAGAAGTGGTCCGCCGTCATCGTCCTGGGCCTCGCGCAGTTCGTCATGGTGCTCGACGGCACCGTGATGAACGTGTCGATCTCCACCGTCGTCGTCGATCTCGACACCACGGTGTCGGCCATGCAGGCCGCCATCACCTTCTACACGCTGACGATGGCGGCGTTCATGCTGCTCGGAGCCAAGCTCGGAGACGTCTGGGGGCGCCGGCGGGCGTTCGTGGTCGGCTCCTGCGTCTATGCGATGGGCTCGCTGCTGACCGCGCTGAGCCCGAACGTGCAGTTCCTGTTCCTCGGATGGTCGGTGATCGAGGGCCTCGGCGCCGTGCTCGTGATCCCCGCGATCGCGGCGCTCATCGCCGACAACTACCACGGCCGCGACCGCGTCACGGCGTACGCCGCGATCGGTGCGGTCTCCGGCGCGGCCGTCGCGGCCGGACCCCTGATCGGCGGATTCGTCACCACCTACTTCGACTGGCGCTACGTGTTCGTCGCCGAAGTCGTCATCATGATCGGCGTGGTCCTCAGCGCGCGCCTCGTGAACGACACGACGCCTCGCCGCACGGTGCGGATCGACATCCTCAGTGTGCTCGTGTCGTCGGCCGGCCTCGTCCTCGTGGTCTACGGGATGCTGCAGACCAAGGTGTGGGGCTGGATCCTCCCGCTGCAGAGTCCCCAGATCAACGGCGTCGACGTCGCTCCCCTGGGCATCTCCCTCTCGGCCTGGTTCATGGTGCTCGGAGCCGCGCTGATCTATGCGTTCGTCCGTCGCCAGCGGCGGCTCGTGCGTCTGGGCCGGTCGCCCCTCGTGCACGTCGAGATGTTCTCGATCACCCAGCTGCGCAGCGGGCTCTCCGTGCTCGGCGCGCAGTACGCCGTGACGGCGGGGCTGTTCTTCATGGTGCCGGTCTATCTGCAGATGACCCTGGGGCTGGACGCCCTCCAGACCGGCATCAAGATCTTCCCGCTGTCGGTCTCGCTCATCCTGTTCTCGGTCGCCGGCACCGTGCTCTCGCGGTTCTGGTCACCGCGGCGCATCGTGCGCGTGGGCCAGCTCGTGCTCGTGCTGAGTGCCGGCATCCTCCTGGGCGCGGTGACCGAAGACCTGCGCAGCCTGCTGTTCGGCGTCGGCATGTTCCTGGCCGGGGGCGCACTGGGTCTCCTCGCCTCCCAGCTGGGCAACGTCACCATGTCGAGCGTCGGCGAGGAGCAGACCAGCGAGGTCGGCGGACTGCAGGGCGTCTTCCAGAACCTCGGCTCGTCGCTGGGCACCGCCCTGATCGGCTCCATCCTCATCGGCGCGCTCGCGACCTCGTTCGCCTCGGGGGTCGCGACGAGCGGCCTGTCGGCCGAGACCCGCGGCATCGTGAACGAGCGCACGGAGGGCGGCGTCGCGATCGTGCCGTCGGCGGACGTCGAGAAGATCGCGGAACAGGCCGGGCTGGATGAGGAGGCGGCCACGGAGCTCGCCACGGTCTACCGGGAGTCGCAGCTGTCATCGCTGCGCGTCGCGTTCTTCGGGCTGATCGTGATCAGCCTGCTCGCGCTCCTGCTGTCCCGAGGCATCCCCGCCACCGCTCCGACGGCTCGAAAGCCGAAACAGGACGCAGCCGCCTGACGCCCACCGCGCCCCGCGCCACACGGGTCGCGGACAATGGGCACATGACCATCGCACTCACCCCGGACGGCATCCGCTTCGTCACCGAGCGCCACCTGGCGACGCTCTCCACGATCGCCCCGTCCGGCTCGATCCACGTCGTCGCGGTCGGCTTCACGTTCGTCGACGGTGTGGTGCGCATCATCACGTCGGACGGGAGCCAGAAGGTGCGCAACGTCGAGCGCGATGCCCGGGCGACGGTCGCCCAGGTGAGCGGCCCGGAATGGCTGAGCATCGCCGGTCGTGCACGCATCGAGCGGGAGCCGGATGCCGTTCAGCTCGCCGTCGACCTCTACGCGGCGCGCTACCGTCAGCCGCGCGTGAATCCGCGGAGGGTCGTGGTGCGCATCGACCCCGAGCGCGTGCTCGGCTCGGGCGGACTCATCTCCTCGGCGCGCTGAGCCCGTCGAGTTCGCCCCACCTGCATCCGTGGAGGGCCACCGCGGAGAAGACACTCATGGCGCCCCGCAAGACCAGTCCGGGCGGCATCCCTGAGTGAAGGAGCTGAACGATGAAGATCAGAACCCGAATCGCCCTCGCGGCGGTCACCACGGCAGCACTCGTGTTCGCGGCCGCCCCCGCGCATGCGACGAACGGCGCACCTCCGAGCGGCACGATCGTGGACGTCGCGGTCGCGGCATCCGGAGGCGGCACACCCGACAGCAACCCGTGGGACTACGACATCCTCGTGCAGGCGGTGCTGGCCACCGGGCTGAACGGCGCGCTCGCCGACACGACGAAGAAGTACACGGTGTTCGCACCCAACGACCGTGCCTTCCTCCTCTTGGTGAAGGATCTCACCGGAACGATGCCCGCATCAGAGGCCGAGGCTCTCACCACGATCACCACGGCCTTCACGACCGATCAGATCGCGAACATCCTGCTGTACCACGTCGTCGCCGGAAAGAAGCTCGGCCCCGTGCAGGTGATCCTGTCGAAGTCGCTCACGATGGCCAACGGCGGAACGGTGAAGCCGCGCGTCGTCACGCTCCGAGATGAGTCGCCGTCGCTCACCGACCCGCGGCTGGTGCTGTGGAAGGTCAACATCCCCGCGACCAACGGTGTGATCCACACCATCGATCGCGTGCTGGTTCCGGCCTCCTGACGGGGCGGGCCCAGGGGCCCATCGCGCCGCCTCCGGGCGACCGCGGTGGGCCCCTTTCTCGCGGTCGTGCGAGAGAGGGGCCCCGGTGTCACTTGGCCGCTTCGAAGACGTCGCGCGCCCGGAGGGTGCGCACCCGCGTGACCGGGCGCATGCCGAGGATGATCTTGCCGCGGGAATGCAGGCGGGCCAGGTCGTCGTAGGCCTCCGCGACGTCGTCGAACGCGTAGAAGCCGGAGACGAGCAGCGTGAAGGCCCGGCGCTCGGCCAGCGCGACCAGTCGCTCGAGCAGCTGGGTGCCCTGCGCGATCGACGGCGGATCGCCCTGGAGGAGGCGCAGCTCGGTGTCGCGGCGGTCTGCGCTGGAACGGTAGCGCGACGGGGACACGCCCAGCTCGTCGGCCAGATCCGCCCCGTCCTGGCCGAAGTTGTCGATCATCGCCGTGACGGGAGCGCCTGCGGCGTCGCGGATGCGCTTCGCGATCCCCTCGCCGTACCGCACGGGGGTGATGCCCAGCTGGCGCAGGTAGTCGAAGTTGCGGTCGCCGCACGTGCCGATGACCTTCGCCCCGAGATGACGGGCGATCTGCGCCTCGATGCTTCCGACGCCTCCGGCCGCCGCCGAGACCACGAGCACGTCGCCGGGCCCGATGCGCAGCTCGTCCAGCGTGGAGAGGGCCGTTGCGCCCGCCAGGTACAGGCCGCCGGCCTGCTCCCACGTGATGCCGCGGGGCTTGGTCGCCAGCGCCCCGGCAGGCACGGTGACGAACGTCGCCTGAGCCCCTTCGCGCACGTGCCCGATGACCTCGGCCCCCTTGCCGAATCGCGAGACCCCCGCGCCCACGGCGACCACGATGCCGGCGAAGTCGCTCCCCGATGCGCGCGGCCACGGCTCGTCCGCCCAGCCCGACTCGGTGCCGGCCCGGATGAAGCTGTCGATGTGGTTGAGCCCGGCGGTCATGACCTCGACGGTCACCTCACCAGGGCCCGGGGGCGGAAGCGGTCTGGTGCGCACCGTCAGGACGCTCGCGTCGCCGGCGGCGTCGTACTCCACCACGGTGGTCGTGGTCGGCATCTTCGTCATGTCGCACTCCGCTCCTGCGCAGAGGTCACCGGCGAGTCCGGCAAAGTCCCGCGTGAAGGTATTCCGGTCCCGACGCCGATCCGGATGCAGGTCTCGCGATATTCGCAGGCGGGCGTGCGCGCGATCCCGCACCGTCCGGCCCTCGACGCCGCCCACCGGATGCCGCCCTAGTGTGGATCCATGCCTCCGCCCGAGACCGTCGACGACGCGTCGCTGGGACTCGCACTCAGCGGCGGCGGCGCATTCGGCGCCGCGCACGTGGGCGTCCTCCAGGTGCTCGCCGAGCGCGGCATCCGTCCGGGCATCGCCGTCGGAACGAGTTCAGGCGCCCTGGTCGCCGCGGCCTACGCGGCGGGCGTCGAGCCCGACGCGATCGAGCGCGCCGCGCGGGCGTTCCGCTGGCGGCACATCGCGCGATGGTCGGGCACTCCGCGCTGGGGCCTGCTCGACACGGCTGCGGTGACGGATGCCGTGCGCGCCGCGCTCGGCACCGATCCGCTCATCGAGAACCTCCCGCGGCGATTCGCCGCGTACGCGACCGATCTGCGGACTCGACGAGGAGTGATCCTCGACCACGGACGGTTGAGCGTGGCTCTGCGCTCCTCGATCGCCGTGCCGGGCCTGCTTCCTCCCGTGCGGCGCGGCTCCCTCCTGCTGGCCGACGGCGGGATGGTCGACAACGTCCCCGCCTCCGCCGCGCGCGCTCTCGGGGCGTCGCGCATCATCGTCGTGCGTCTGCACGCGAAGTGGGAGAACGTGCGCATGATGCGCACCGTGACACGCACGGCCGACCTGATCGCCGATCCGTCCGTCGTGCTGATCCAGCCCGAGATGCAGCACATGGCGCAGTGGACGATGTCGGACGTGCCGCGCCTCATCCTCGAGGGGCGGCGTGCCGCCGAGACGGCCTTGGACGCCGCGGCACTCCGGGAGCGGAGCGCGGAACGCTAGCGGGCGTCGTCCGGGGTCGCGTGCGGCATCGGCAGGGCGCCGTCCTGCGCCGGGGGCGCAGCATCCGCGGGGCCGTGCGGCATCGGCAGCGCACCGTCGTCGGTCTGCGAGTCGTTCGACGCCTCGGATCCGTGGGGCATCGGCATCGCGCCGTCGTCTGCGGGCAGCGGTGCGGCCTCGTCGGAACCGTGCGGCATCGGCATGGCTCCTCCGTGGACCTCCTCGGCGCCGTCGGCGTGGTGGCTCTCGTTCGTGTCGCTCATGACCGTTCCTCTCGCTGGCCTTTTACTGTCCACTGTCCGGACCCGTCCGCGCGCGGGGTTGACACCCGTCGACCCGGCGTGGTCCCATCCTGCCCGATGACCGCCGCCGCGCCGACGATTCGACCCCGTTCGGCTAGCATTCGGGGATGACGAAGCCGGGTCCGATCGACGATGTGCCCATCGGAGGCGACGTCATCCGCCTCGGACAGTTCCTGAAGTTCGCGGGAGCCCTCGACTCCGGCGGCGAAGTCAAGGAAGCCATCATCGACGGCTACGTCACCGTCAACGGCGAGGTCGACCGCCGTCGCGGACGCCAGCTCCACGCGGGCGACGTCGTCGGCTTCGAGGGGCGCCGGTTCCGCGTACGCCCGTGAGGTGAGCTGGCTCAGCCTCGTTCGACGGGGATGAGCTCGACGTCGCGCAGCGCACCGCCGTCGGCGACGGCGGTCATCATGGTGCAGACCGGCTGGCGGCGACGATCGGTCGGCGAACCGGGGTTGAGCAGCCGCATGCCGGCCGGGGTCACCGAGTCCCACGGGATGTGACTGTGACCGAACACCAGCACATCAGTGTCGGCGAAGGCGGCATCCATGCGCTCCTCACGACCGCGCGCGGCCCCGGTCTCGTGCACGACCGAGAACCGGATGCCGTCGATCTCGATGGCGGCGACCTCGGGGAGGACCTCCCGCAGATCGGGTCCGTCGTTGTTGCCGTGGACGCCCACCACGGGGGCCAGCAGGCGGAGGTCGTCGAGCACGCGCAGCGCCACCCAATCGCCCGCATGGATCACGAGGTCGGCAGCCTCCGCCGCCGCGCGCACGGCGTCCGGCAGCCCGCGCGCCCTCCCGGGGATGTGCGTGTCCGAGATGAGGAGGAGCCTGGTCGGCATGTGCGGGTCCTGTTCGGCGTCGGAGAGGTGGGGCTCCCATCATGTCCCGAGGCGCGTGGGGATCACTCCCGCGACTCCCGACGCGCCACCAGGCGATCGGCCTGCCACTCGACCGGCATGGGATCGCTGACGCCGCCCACGAAGCGTCCGTCCTCCCCCGCGTTGCGGAAGGCGAACAGCAGCCACTGGCCGTCAGACCGCCGGCGGAGGAGCCTGCCCACGTAGAGCGCGTCGTCCGTCAGCGGATAGGCGGCGTCGATGTCGAACGGGCCGGTGAGACTCTCGGCCGGGACCGCCCACGTGCCGCCCCGCGCGCCGGCGCGCGCCGGCGTCGCGTGATCGTCGAGGCACGAGAACAGGAGCACGGGCCGGCCGTCGACGTTCTCGACCTGCATGACCTCGAGCTGACCGAAGCCGGTGTCGCTGGGCGCGGTGAGCGGTTCGCGCAGCTCCCACGTGCGCAGATCCGGCGACCACGCGTGGCCCACGACCCCGCGTCCGAGCGGGATCCCGTGCGGCGCGCGTGCGGTCACGAGCATGTGCCAGCCGTCGCCCTCCGGATCGGCGAAGACCCACGGATCGCGGAAGGCCTCGTCCTGCCAGGCATCGTCGTCGAGGGTCTCGTACCACGGGCCGGCGGCTTCGAGCACGGGACCGGAGGCCTTCGTCCACGTCGTCAGGTCGTCGGAGGTGGCATACCCCACGCGCTGGACGTTCTTGCCGTCCGGGGAGAGAGACGCGCCCGTGTAGAAGAGGAACCACGTGCCGTCGGGATGACGCACGACCGAGCCCGTCCAGGTGGCCAGGTCGTCGAACGCGGGCGCGTCGCTGCGCACGAGGGCGTCCTCCACCTGCGTCCACTCGACCAGATCGGTCGAGACCGCGTGCCCGATCGAGGCGCGGTAGTGGCGGGCATCGGGATCTCTCAGCGCCCGCGAGGCGTACAGGAAGAAGATGTGGTACTTCTCGCCGTCGTCGGCGAACCAGTAGTCCCACACCCAGGAGCCGGGCAGATCGAACACGTGTGCTTCCTTCTTTCTCAGCGCGTCGGCGCGCAACGGAGGGGGGTGAAGCGGCCGGCCGGCCGCGGGTCGGTCGTGGGGTTCATCGCGCGTCACCGGCGAGTTCTTCGCGTCGGGGCGGGTCGGCACCCGGTCGCGACACCGTGATCGCCGCGGCCTGCGCGCAGCGCCGCAGGAGCGTCTCGAGATCGTCGTGCGGGACGACCGCCGCGGGATGCCGCGCCGCGGCGTGGTTCGCGAGCCCGTCGATCAGCGCACCCATGAAGGTGTCGCCCGCCCCGACGGTGTCGACGACGGTGACGGGGACGCCCGGAACGACCACGTCACCCGTGGCGGTCACGGCGTGGGCGCCGCCGGCACCCGAGGTGACGACGACGAGCGCCGGACCGCGCCGCCGCCATTCCCGCGCGACGTCGAGCGGATCGCGGCCGGGATGCAGCCAGCGCAGGTCTTCGTCGCTGGCCTTGACCACGTCCGCGAGTCCCACGAGCTCCGCGACACGCTCCCGCAGGGCGTCGGGGTCGTCGACCAGTGCCGGGCGGATGTTGGGATCGTAGGTGATCATCGCCCCCGCGTCCGCTGCACCGACGAGCGCGCGCACCTGATCGGCTCCGGGAGCCAGGACGGCGCCCACCGATCCGACGTGGACCACATCGGCCGACGCGACGAGATCGGCGAAGCCCGTGCGGTCGTGGCCGAGGTCCCAGTGGATGTCGAACTCGTACTGCGCCGCGCCAGCGGCATCCAGACGCGCGACGGCGGTCGAGGTCCGCGGCGACGGCGCTGCCGAGACCGCGACATCCGATTCCTCCAGCCAGCGGCGAACGAGCGCGCCCCGGTCGTCGTCTCCCAGGCTCGTCACCAGGGCGGGCCGGCGACCGAGGCGGCCGAGGGTGAGCGCGACGTTCGCGGGGCTGCCCCCCGGCGCCTCGTCGACGACGCCGCGGCCACGGTGCACGACATCCACGAGCGCCTCGCCGATCACCACGATCCGAGGCTCGACGACCTCCGTCATCCCTTCACTCCGCTCGCCGCGATGCTGCTCACGAACGCCCGCTGGAAGACCAGGAAGACGATGAGCACCGGCAGCGTGATGAGCGAGGTGTAGGCCATGACCTCACCCCACGCGGTGTTGAGCTGGAAGAAGTACTGCATGCCGACCATGACCGGACGCAGCTCCTCCTTCTGCACCACCATGAGGGGCCACAGGTACTGGTTCCAGGCGGGGAGGAACGTCAGGATCGCGACCGTCGCGAACGCCGGGCCCGACAGCGGCACCAGGATGCGGCGGTAGATCGTGAACCAGCTGGCGCCGTCGATGCGCGCCGCCTCGTCGAGCGACTTCGGGATCGTGGAGAAGTACTGCGTGAACAGGAAGATCGAGAACGCGTTCGCGATGAACGGCACGATCTGCACTTCGTACGTGTTGAGCCATCCGAAGTCGTACTTGAGCACCCCGCCCTCGAACACGAGGGTCGGAAGCTGAGCCACCCAGTAGACCATCGGCACGGCGATCGTCTCGAACGGCACGATCAGCGTCGCGATCACGAGCGCAAGGACGACGATGCGCCCCTTCCACTCCAGACGCGACAGCGCGAAGCCCGCCATCGAGTTGACCACGAGCCCGAGGCCGACCGTGAGGACGGTCACGAGGATCGAGTTGAACAGGAACTGGGCGACCGGCACCCGCTCGAACACGCCGAAGTAGTTGTCGAGACTGATGTCGCCGACGGGGAGGAAGGCGTTGGGCGAGTCGATGTCCTGCAGGATCTGGCTGTCGGGCTTGAGGCTCGACACGAACATGAACACCAGCGGGAACAGGAACATGATCCCGAACAGCGACATCGCGACGTAGAGGAGGATCTTGCCGCGGAGCCGGTGCGACTTCTCGCTCGCGGGCGACTTCGGCTCGCGGCGGCGCGTGCCGCGCGAGGTGGTGAGGGTTCTGGTGGCGGACATGCTCAGTCCTTCTCTCGCGTGAGCCGACGCTGGATGAGCGCGATGATGAGCACGGCGACGAAGAAGATGAGCGAGATCGCGGCCGCGTAGCCGATCTCCTGCTGCTCGTACCCCTTGCGCACGGCGTGGAACACGATCGTGGAGGTGGAGTTCACGGGCCCGCCCTGGGTCATGACGTCGACCTGCACGAAGAGGCCGAGGGCGGCGATGGTGATCGTGACCAGGACGAACACCATCGTGGGGCGAAGGCCCGGCCAGGTCACGTTGGTGAACTGGCGCCACGGGCTCGCGCCGTCCATGCGCGCGGCCTCGTACAGCTCCTCGGGGATGGTCTGCAGCCCCGACAGCCAGATGATCATGTGGAATCCGACGGCCTGCCAGATCGACAGGACGATGATGGCCCCGAGCGCGGTCTGCGGATTGTTCAGCCAGTCCACGCCGCTCCAGGCGCCGAAGGTGAGGGCGTCGATCATCGAGTTGATCAGCCCGTCCCTCTGGTACATGAACTTCCAGAGGATCGACACCACGACGATCGAGGTGACGACCGGGATGAAGAAGATCACCCGGAACGCCGTCACGCCGCGCATGCGGCGGTTGACCAGCACCGCGAGGAGCAGACCGAGACCGGCCTGCACCGGCACGACGACGAGCGCGAAGATCGCGGTGTTGCCGACCGACTGCACGAAGACGGGGTCGGCGGCGAACGCGCGGATGAAGTTGTCGAAGCCGACGAAACGCGGCGGGTTCGGCGAGATGAGTCGCGCGTTCGTGAACGACAGGGTGAACGCGAGGATCACCGGGACGACGAGGAAGAGGAGGAGGAGGATGCCGGCGGGGGCGATCATCCCGAGCCCCGCCCACGTCTCTCGGCTCTTGATGGAGCGGATGCGACGGGTGGCGCGCCGAGGCTGCTCGGCCGCGACCGTCGGTGGTGTGACAGTCATGTGCAGATCTCTCTGAGGGTGCGCCGGCGGGAGCGGGGAGCCCCCGCCGGCGCAGTGGATCTCTAGAAGCCGTAGCCGTCGTTCGACGCGATGTTGGCGTCGATCTCGGTGACGGCGCGGTTCAGCGTCTCGGTGACGTCGGCGCCGTTCATGATGTCCTTCGCGGCCGTCTCGAACGTCGACGAGATCACGGCGTAGGCCGGGGTCTCCGGGCGCAGCACGGCGTACTTCTGCGAGAACTCCACGAACGGGCGCAGGGCGCCGTCCTCGGAGAAGTACTCCGATGCGGCGGCGGCCGCCTCGGTCGCGGGGATCACGACCTGCTTGTCGGCGAACTCGGTGATGTACTTGTCCTGGAAGCTGAACTCCAGGTACTGACGCGCACCGTCGGGGTCGTTGCACTCCGAGGAGATCGACCACTGCCACGAGCCGCCGCCGATCTTCGGGCCTTCGCCGAGGTCCGGCGGGGGCAGGATCAGCAGGTCGTCGCCGACGGCTTCGAGGGCGGCGACCGCGTTCCACACGCCCGTGTAGCTGAGGGCCACCTCGTCGTCGACGAACTCCTGGTTGCCCACGGTGCCGCCGTTGCCGGCGAAGCCGTCGGCGAACAGGCCGGCGAACCACTCGCCCCATTCGACCGCCTCCGGGCCGTTGAGGGCGCCGTCCGCCGTGAGCATCGTCGAGCGGTCGATGAGGTCGCCGCCGAAGCTCTGCAGGAACGGCGAGTAGGCGTAGGGCCACCATTCGCCGGCGTCTTCCGCTCCGATGTCGAGCGGGGTCTCGTAGCCGGCGGCCTTGAGCGTCGCGAGCGCGGCGGAGAACTCGTCCTTCGTCCACGGCTCGTCGACCGTGGGGATGCGGATGCCGTTGGCCGTCAGCACGGACTCGCGGGCGAAGATCGAGAGCGCGGCATCCCAGTATCCGGCGGAGTAGATCTGGTCGTCCCACACGCCCACGGCGGTGGGCAGCAGCGAATCGGTCAGCTCCTTCGGGAGCTCGAGCGGCTGGAGGTAGCCCGCCCAGGCCCAGTTCGGCATGATCGGCCCGTCGAGGTCGAGCAGGCACGGGAGGTCGCCGGAGGCCGCAGCCGCGACGATCGCGTCGTTGTACGCGCCCTGCGGGAACGACTCGTGCACGACCTCGTAGTCGTCCTGGGAGGCGTTGAAGTCGGAGATGATCTGCTCGTAGACCGCCAGCTCCGCCTCGTTGCCCGCGGAGTGCGTCCACATCGTGAGCTGCGTGCGACCGTCTTCCATCGTCGCGTCGCCCTGCCCTGCCTGTCCGCATCCGGTGAGAGCGAGCGCTCCGACCAATCCGGCCGATACGAAGATCGGCGTCCTTCTGCGCATAGTTGTGGTTTCCTTCTCTTGGTGACTCACGTCCACGTGGGTCATCGATCGATGGCTGCTTCCGGCAGCCGTTCGGTGTGTGAAGCCCGTCGTCGGTTCGGTTTGGCGACTTGTGCCGGCGGCGGGCCCACGGAGTCTCGTCGGATGACGGGACACTCCATCAGGTGCGTGGCGTCCTCAGCCCCTTCTGCGCGGACGCCGAGCGCGACCTCCATCGCCCAGCGACCCATTTCGTAGTGGGGCAGCGCGACGGTGGTCAGAGGGGGGTCCTGCTCCGCCGCGATCAGCTGCTGGTCGTCGTAGCCGACGATCGACAGGTCGCGCGGAATCTCGAGCCCGCGATGGTGGGCGGCGGTGTAGACGCCGACGGCCATGCGGTCGTTGAAGCAGAAGATCGCGGTCGGCCGCTGATCCTCCGGAAGGTCGAGGAGCCGCTCGGCGGCGCTGCGACCGCCCTGCGCGGAGGTGTCGCCGGTCACGTGGAGGGCGGGATCGACCGGGATGCCGGCTTCGGCGAGCACCGAGAGGTACCCCTCGTGACGCAGCGCCGAGGCGATGGGGGTGTCGGTCGTGTCGAGGTAGGCGATGCGCCGGTGGCCGGCCGCCACGAGCTCGCGCACGGCGGCGGCGCCTCCGACCCGGTCGTCGGGGACGACGCTGCGGAATCCGCCGTCCGCGGGGCGACAGTCGAGGAACACCGTGCCGGCCGGGAGTCCGGCAGGCGCGTCGACGATGCGGTGCCACATGCTCGCGTAGATCATGGCGTCGACCTGCTGAGCGGTGAGGGCGGCGATGGCGTCGCGCTCGATCTGGTCGTCTCCCCCGGTGTCGACGAGGAAGACGAGATGCCCTTGCGCGCGGGCGGCATCCTGCGCACCGGCCAGCATCCGGCCCGCGAACGGGGTCGTCGCGATCTGGTCGGAGATGAGCCCGACCGTGCGCGTCTGCTGCGTGCGCAGCCCGCGGGCGACGGAGCTCGGCGCGTAGCCGACAGCGCGCGCGGCCTCGCGCACCCGGAGGCGGGTGTCGGCGGAGATGCGCGACTCGACGTCGTTCATGACGAGGGAGACGGTCGTGACGGACACTCCCGCCGCGGCGGCGACATCCGAGATCCGGGGTCGTGCCATGATCGTCACCTCCTCGTGATAAATCGATTTATCTTGGCTGAGAAGAGTATGGATCAGAGGATCCGGCGACGTCAAGAGCGTCTTTCGTCGCGGCGGCCGCGGCACGACCTACGCTGTCTGACATGGCATCGCAGATCGATCCCGCGGACAGGCGCAGATTCGTCGCCCACACGGAGGATCTGGTGTCGCCCAAGGCGGTCGCCGGCCTCTACGGGCGCGCGGAGATGCTGTCCCGCATGCCGATGAAGCTCCAGCGGTGGATCGTCGCGCACGCGCGCGGCGAGGAGTACATGGGGTTCGTCGTGGAGCCCTACTGCTTCTTCCTGGCGTACGAGGTCACCGACGAGGCGGCTGCACGCCGGCTGCTCCCGCCGGACTACCGACTCGTGCCCACCGCGATGTTCGCCGACGAGACCCCGCGCCTGTGCGCGATCCTCGGCGCGTTCACCGTGCACACGTCGGTCTTCTGGGGCGGGCGCGTGGAGCTGTACCTGATCGCGGAGAACACCCGCACGGGCATGCTCACCTGGGTCATCTGCGACTACGAGTCCAACACCATCAACTACGACCCCGGCGAGGGATTCTCCGCCGCGACCACGAGCCGCGCCGTCATCACGACATCGCACGCCGGCGAGGTGATCATCGACGTCAGCAGCGCCGAGCGCCCCCACCACCTGGAGGTCACGGCCGCGCTGCCGCCCGCCGCCATGGCCCCCCTGGACCAGAGGCTGTGGATCGACGGCAACCTGTCGGTCGACTACGGCGGACGCCTCATGCACACCGGCTCCGAGCCGTTCGGGCTCATCTTCGATCCGGGCGAGATGGCGCAGGCCCTCCGCGTCCCGCTGGATGCCGTCGACGTGCACCGCAACACGTTCGGCGAGGCGTTCCGCGCGGCGGAGCCCTTCGAGGCAGCGTGCTTCCCCTACTCCCAGCACTTCCTCACGACGAGCTACCCGCAGGCCAGCCCCATCCGAGACCAGGAAGGGCTCGAGAGCGCGGTCCGCGCCCGCACCGCACGCCCGACGTAGATGCACGCCGCGGAGCCGCATGGGTTCCGTGAGGACGAGGGTCGGCGGCACTCCGCCGCGACTAGACCTGACGCATGACCCTCACCGCGATCGTGCCGACCCTGCGCCGCAGCATCCCCGACCCCTTCCATCCCAGCGCGTGGCCCGAGCACACGCAGACGACCACCACGGATGTCGTGATCGCCGGGGTGTCGCTGCGCCGGCTCGTCGAGCTGTGCGAGACCCCGTGCGTGCACAGCGCCGACGCGCTCGTGCCGGGGTCGCGGCTTCGCCCCGAACTCCGTCGGGACGCCTCGGTGGTCATGACCACCGTGACCGGGACGTGCACCGACGACGTGGGCGAGTGGGTCGTGCGGATCGACGCCGACCTGATGGCTGCCCCCGTGCTGTGGGAGGAGACGCGATTGATCGGACGCGTCTCCACCGCCCCGCTCCGGCGCGCCGTGATCGGCGGAGCCGGGTGCGCATGGGTGCCCGGCGATGCGACGGAGGGTGATCTGCTCGCGATCCCCTGCCGCGAGCTCGTCACGCTCCACGACATCCGCCCCCGCACTCCGGAAGCGCTCGTCGACCCCGCCGCTCGGGCCTCGACGGGCACCCTCGCCTGATGTTCGTCCCGAACAGGATCCCCGCCCTCACCCTCCCCCCGCAGGAGCTCGAGATGATGTCCATCCTCCACAGCATCACCAGCAGCCGCCCCGAGCCCTTCGCGGAGGCGTCCTGGTGGCCGGAAGGAACGGTCCACACCGCCGACGACATCCTTATCCGTGGCACGTCGATGGTCGACGTCGCCCGTACCGGACGCACACCCCTCGTGCGCATCGGACAGGTCCCGTCCGTGCACGGCCTCCGCAGCGGCCGTCAGGACTTCGTGACCGTCGTGCTCACCCGGATCGAGCACATCGAGCGGTTCAGCGGACTGCAGCGGCCGGATGTCTGGATCGACGCCACGCTGCGCGACTGCGCGGCGATCCTCGCAGCCGCGCGGCTGCTCGGTCGTCGATCGGCGGCGCACACGCGACGCACCCGGCTGCGCGCCGAAGCCGACGCCGGGTCACGAATGTCCGCACGGCTTCCGGCGGATCTGCGGGTCGGAGACCTCCTCGCGATCCCGTGCGCCACGACGGTGCCGCGCAACCGCGTCGCCGGAGGCGCCCCGATGCGCGCCGCCGAGGAAGAGGATGACGAGGGCGGGATGGCGCCGCGCTGCGGCAGGTGACGACACGAGCCAGGCGTCAGTCGACGCGGTCGAACCACCCCGGGGCGTGGTAGTCCGCCGGCAGCGGACGCCGCTCGTGCGTCGCCATCGCCCACCTCACGCCGTTGGCCAGCACCCGCACGACATCGGGGTGGTGGTAGACGGGGAACTCCTGGTCACCCGGAGAGAAATAGAACACGCGGCCGTACCCGCGCGTGTACGTCACGCCGGAGCGGAACACCTCGCCGCCGGCGAAGGTCGAGAGGAAGACCGTCTCCTCCGGCACGGGGATGTCGAAGAACTCCCCGTACATCTCCTGCTCCGGAATGACGATCGGATGCGGCACGCCCTCCGCGATCGGGTGCCGGGGGGCGATCGTCCACACGAGCTCGCGCTCCCCGTCGCTGCGCCACTTCAGCGAGCAGCTCGACCCCATGAGACGCCGGAAGATCTTCGAGTAGTGGCCCGAGTGCAGCACGATGATCCCCATGCCCCCGAGGACATGGGCGTGCACACGGTCGACCACCTCGTCGGAGACCTGGTCGTGGGCGACGTGCCCCCACCACAGCAGCACGTCGGTCTGCGCCAGCACGTCTTCGGTGAGCCCGTGCTCCGGCTGCTGCAGGGTGGCCGTGCGGATGTCGGCCGCGTCGCCGAGCACGCCACGCAGACCCGCGGCGATCACTTCGTGGATGCCGTGGGGGTAGTGCCGGATGACGCCGGCGTCACCCGATGTCTCGTGCACGTTCTCGTTCCATACGAGGATGCGAGGGGCGTTCGTCATGGTCGGTTCTCCTTCGTCGCGGGTCGGTGCAGGACGACCGGTTCGGCGCGCCCACTGGCGGCGGACCGGAGAGCCGCGTCCATGATCGCGAGACTTCCGATGTTGTCGCGGGCCGTCGTCTGGGGCGCTGCCCCCCCGAGGATTGCGCGCGCGAACTCCCGGAGCACTCCGGCACGGTCGTACACGTCGGATTCCTCGAGCGTGAGCGGACGAGCGCGCCGCCCACCCGGCGTCCGGAGCGTCACGACGTCGCCGGAGGCATCCTCCTTCTCGCCACCGCCGCGGCTCGTGAAGAAGATCTCGCCGGACTCGCCTTCGATGCGCCACTCGCCCGCCCAGGGCGTCGGCGTTCCCCGGCTCAGCCAGCTGCCCCGGTAGCTGACGACGAGACCGCCGTCCAGCTCGATCACGATGGCCGCAGACGCCTCCTGCGCATACTTGCTGAACGTCGGACTGCTCGTCTTGGCGTAGACGCTCACCGCCTCGCGCCCGGTCACCATCCGCAGGAGATCGAAGTGATGGATGGCCATGTCGGCGATGAGCGGATGCGGGAACGCGTAATGCCGGTGGGTGGCCGCCGGTTCGTCGTTGTCCCACTGCCGGAAGTCGATGTTGATCGCCGAGAGCTCACCGACCGCGCCGTCGTTCACAAGTCTGCTCACGAGCTTCGGCGCCGGGTAGTGCCGGTAGTTCTGACTCACTTGAAGGATCAGCCCGAGTTCCTCCGCCCGGTCGGCGGCGGTGACCGCCTCCGCCAGGGAGTTCGCGAGCGGCTTCTCCACGAGGACGTGCAGACCCGCCTCGAGAGCCTCGAGAGCGAGCGGCACGTGCGTGACGGCGGGCGACGTGATGACCACTCCGTCGGCGTCGACTGCGCCGATCGCCTGCGACAGTGCGGGGAACGCGCGCGACGGATCCAGGCCCGCATCGGCGACGACGGCGTCGAGCGTGGGACCGTGCGGGTCGACGACCGCGACCACCTCGACCTCGCCGACGGTCGGCAGCACGGAGCGAGCCCAGTTGCCACCCCACCCTCCGAGTCCGACATGGATCAGACGAACAGGCACCGGCATCCTCCTACGATCATCCCGCTGCTCCGTGGGCGCCAAGAGGACGCCGACGGTGGTTCTCCGAGCCTAGCCAAGGCGCTGAGTGCGGCGAGCCGTCGGGAGCCTTCCGGCGAGCAGTCCTTCAGGGGAGAATCCGACCGGACGGTGTCGTATTCGACCGTCGCCGTTCGTGGATGTGGTGTGCGACCCGCGCGGGTCGTTCCCATCGAGAGGCAGACATTGGCTCTCGCCCGAGGAGAGGACACGCAGTGCCGAAATATCTGATCGCGTTCAACGACGAGTGGGTGCCGGCGCACACCGCCGACCAGCTGCAGAGCAAGAGCGAGGCATCCGCCGCCGTGCTCGCCGACATGCAGGAGGCGGGGGTCTTCCTGTACGCGGACGGGGGGATCGACGCGTCGACCGCGATCTTCAGCGTCGTGAGCCGCGACGGGAAGGCGGTCTTCACCGACGGCCCGTTCGTGGAGTCCAAGGAGCACCTCGGAGGATTCACCGTCGTGGAGGTCGCGGACGACGACGCGGCGCGCCACTGGGCGGGCCGCCTGGCCGTCGCCCTGGACTGGCCGCAGGAGGTGCACCGGTTCCCATCGGGCCTCGACGAGATCGTCGAACGGCACGCGACGGAGTCGTGAGCGATCCCGGCGTCGAGGCGGCGATCGCGCGCGCGCACCGGGAGGAGTGGGCGCGCGTGGTCGCAGGCCTCGCCCGCCGCTTCGGCGATCTCGATCTGGCCGAGGACGCGGCAGCCGAGGCGTTCGTCGTCGCGCTCGAGCGGTGGCACCGCGACGGCGTGCCACCCCAGCCGGGGGCGTGGCTGACGACGACGGCGACGCGCAAGGCGATCGACCGGCTGCGCCGCGAGTCGCGGCGCGAGGAGAAGCACGAGGCCGCGTGGATGCCGGTGGACGACTCCCCCGTGGAGCCGACCGGCCCGGTCGACGACGACCGCCTGCGGCTGATCTTCCTGTGCTGCCACCCCGCCCTCGCGATGGAGGGCCGGGTGGCTCTGACTCTCCGGCTGCTCGGCGGCCTGACGGTCGCGGAGATCGCGCGCGCCTTCCTCGTACCGGAGACCACGATGGCCCAGCGGATCACCCGCGCGAAGGCGAGGATCCGGGCCGCCGACCTCCCCTACCGGGAGCCGTCGTCCACCGACATCCGGGAGCGGACGGACGGCGTGCTCGCCGTGATCTTCCTCGTCTTCAACGAGGGCTATCTCGCCACGGGCGGCGCCGACCCTCTGCGCGCCGACCTCACCGAGGAGGCGATCCGGCTCGCCCGCCTGCTGCGCGCTCTCGTGCCCGAGGAGGGCGAGGCGACCGGCCTCCTCGCCCTGATGCTCCTCACCGACGCGCGACGCGCGGCCCGCGTGTCGGACGACGGGGAGCTGGTGACCCTCGACGAGCAGGACCGTGGCGCATGGGACCGAGCGCAGATCATCGAAGGCCATGCCCTCGTGCGCGAACGGGTCGCCGCCGTCGGCGCGGGAGGCGATCCGCCCGGGCGGTACCAGCTCCTGGCGGCGATCAACGCCGTGCACACCCACGCGCCCTCCGCACGCGACACCGACTGGACGCAGATCGTCGCTCTCTACGACCGCCTTCTCTCCGTCGACCCGACTCCGATCGTGCGACTGAACCGGGCGATCGCCGTCGCCGAGGTCGACGGCCCCGACGTGGCGCTCGCCGAGATCGACCGGATCGCCGAGCCGCTCGAGGAGTATCACGCCCTCCACGCCGCCCGCGCCGATCTCCTGCGCCGGATCGGGCGGAGCGGCGAGTCACGTGCGGCATACGACAGAGCCATCGCCCTCACCGGCAATCCGGCCGAGCGCGCGTATCTCTTGCGCCGTCGCAGTCAGCTCGGCGGGGTCGACGGCACCTGAATCGTCGACCCCGCTCCGCAAGGTGAGGAGGGTCAGCGCGAAAGCACCGGAACGTGGACGCGCATCGTGGACGGCCCCCGATTGGCCCAGAGCGCGTAGGGGATGAAGGTGAGGTCGACCGGATCCTCCCCCGTGGCGGACTCGGCATCCGCTCTGTCCGCCCACGGGAAACCGGCCCACGCGCGACCGTCGACCCTCCGGCCCTGTGCTCGCAGTGCGCGCACGCCCACATCGCCGATGGCGATGTCCACTTCGGTCACCGGGGCGTCCGCGTCGACCACGATGGACTCCAGGTCGATGCCGGGATTCTGATCGACGCTCTCCAGCGCATAGACGACCGGCCCGCGTTCCAGCGCGACCGTGCCTCGCACCGCGTCGGCGGCGGGATGACCGACGGTCCAGCGAGGCTCGACCTCGAACGCGACGACCATCCGGTCCCCCGCCGCGAACTCGGCCGTGAGCGACACAGCGTCGCCTTCGACGATCGCCTGCAGTCCAGCGATTTGTCCGTTCGTCGTCACCTCCGCGTGCCGGACCCACCCCGGGCGACGGACGCTGAGCTTCCATGGCGCGGCGGGCGACTCGAGGACCGTGATCTCGATGACTCCGTCGTCGGGATACCGGGTCTGCACGCCCAGACGGACGCTGCCCGCGTCGGTGTGGATCGTGTACTCACCGGGGAAGAACTGCTGCACCTGGATGCCGTGCGCGTCAGAGGTCATGGCGTAGGCGCCGAGCGACGCAACCGTCCGGATCACGTTCGGCGGACAGCAGGCGCACCAGAACCAGGCCGGACGCGTTCCGGGTGCTTCCGCGCGATCGGGTCGGTCGTCGACGGGCGCGGCCGGAAGGGCACGGCGGCGCTGTCCGGGGTTGCTGTAGAAGAAACCGGTGCGGTCGAGGGAGGTCGACGCCGCGAAGAGGTTGTACAGGCCTCGCTCGAACAAATCGGCGTAGCGCGCCTCGCCCGTCGCCAACAGGAGTCGCCAGGCGACACCCATGTAGCCGATGGTGGCGCAGGTCTCGCCATACCCGACATCCTGCGGCAGTTCGTGGGGTTCGCCGAGGGCTTCCATGTGCTGACGAGAGCCGAGGGCTCCGGTCAGATAGAGCTGCTCGCTCGTCACGGAGTCCGAGATGCGCTGCACGGCGGCGAGGAGTTCGGTGTCATCGGTCTCGACGGCGACGTCGATGGCTCCCGCGAGGTAGTACATCGCGCGAACCGCGTGTCCGAGGATCCTCTCGCGCTGACGGAGCGGCACGTCGTCCTGCAGGTAGACCCCGTCGACCGGCGATCCCGGCTCCTCGACGAAGATGCCGACACCGCGACCGTCGATGAACTGACGTGCCAGATCGAGGTAGGCGCGCGTGCCGGTGGTCCGGTACAGCTCGACCAGCGCCATCTCGATCTCCTGGTGGCCGTCGCTCTCGGGCCGCCGCCCTTCGCCGAACTCGGCCACCAGATGATCTGCCGCGCGCACCGCGACCGCGAGCAACGCGTCGCCGCCTGTCGCACGATGGTGAGCGACCGCCGCCTGGATGAGATGACCCATGCAGTACATCTCGTGGCTCATCTGCAGATTCTCGAAGCGCTGACCGAGTCCCGCCTGCACGTAGGTGTTGACGTAGCCGTCTTCGGCTTGCGCAGCGGCGACGAGGGCGATGAGCGCATCGACCTGCTCCTGGACGGCCGCCCTGTCGTCGCTGTCGCGTGCGAGCTCCCAGGATGCTCCCTCCAACACCTTGTAGATGTCGGAGTCGCTGAACCAGATCGAGCGCCGCTCGCCGAGATCGTCCGCTCCGGGGTGGAGCCGACGGAAGGCGTCGAGGCTTCCATCGCGTTCCATCCACTTCTGCGCATGCGGCAGGGACGTCGCGGCGTTGTCGCGCTGCCAGGCGGCCCAGACACCGTCGGTCAGGTGCGCGTCGCCGATGCCGAGCGGGCTCAGGCGCCCACGCGTCGGTGCAACGGGGGAAGTGTGTGAGGTCAAGATGCTTTCCTTCATCGAATGTCGGTGTGAATCGGGTGACGGTGGTCAGCGCACCCGCAGGGTGATGCGCTGCGGCAGATCCCACGCGGAGCGACCCGCCGCCAGGTCGTATGCTCCGGGCTGTACGCGAAGAGCGCCGGCGTGGACCCAGTCAGAGGGCGCGTCGCTCAGGCGGATCTCGTCGTCCCAGACCGCCAGCCGGCAGACGGAGAACGACAGTTCGACGTCGGCGCTCTCCCCGGGCGCCAGTGCGACTCGACGATAGGCCAGGAGGATTCGCTCGGGGGTGGGGATCGCGAATGACTCCGCCGGCATCGCGTACAGCTGCACCAGCTCGTCGACACTCCGGCTTCCCGTGTTGCGCACGCGCACCGAGACGCTCAAGGTCGAATCCTGTGCGCGCGGCACGAACGCCGGATGCGCGTGGGTCGGCGCGGGAGCGGGCGTCTCGATCGCGGAGCAGTGCAACGCTTCGTACGTGACGCGCGAGTAGGACAGTCCGTGACCGAACGCGAAAGTCGGAGGCTCGGACTGATGACGGTAGGTGGCACGCTGACGCAGCGTGTCGTAGTCGAACAGATCACCGGCCTGCTCCTCCGAGTGCGGCCACGACTGCGTCAGGCGGCCGAAAGGCTCACGGTCGCCCGACAAGACGTCGATGACACCGTGACCCAACTCCTGACCGCCGTGACTGGACCAGACGACCGTCTCAGCGTCCACCCCGGTCAGAACGTACGGATAACTCGAGACGATCGTCAGGACGCACTTCGCATTGGCTTCGCGAACAGTGCGCCAGAGCTCTGCGGCGGCGTCTGGGAGGCGCAGGTGGGGCCTGTCCTCGGCTTCTCGCCCGCGGAGGTGCGGGTCGTTGCCGACGGCCACGATGACCGCATCTGCGGCGACGGCCGCGGCCCGGACGGCCGCGAGGCCCGATTCCACGACTCGAACGGTGAACCTCTCGGCGTCGTCCAGGGTCACGGCCTCGGCCGCGAGCAGTCCCGAGTCGCGCAACGAACGCACCCAGCGCCCGGTGCCCATGTGCAGCAGCGACCAGGATCCGTCGACGTGCACGTAGGACCGGAAGCTCTCCTGCACGACCCATCCGCCGACGCGCTCCGCGTCCGCCCGCATGGGCCAGCTCGCACCGGTCACCAGGCACCCGCTCGCGTGGGCGCGGAGCGTGAGCACGCCGTCGCCCCAGTCGGTCACGTCGAACTGCGAGGCGTGATCTGCGTTCTGCGCATCCGCGCAGAGAACGGCCTCGTCAGAGCATCGCACATAGGCGCCGGTCGAGTGGGCGCGCAAAGCGATCGTGTCGGCCCCCGAGACGACGTCGACCTGTTCGTACCGTTCCCTCGCGGCCGACGCGATCCCGACCGAGTACGGCGGCGTGCCGGCATACCAGTCCGTCAGAACGGCATCGGCCAGGGGCCCGACCACGGCGACCCGTCGTGGTCCCGACAGGGGCAGCACGTCGGCATCGTTGCGCAGGACGACCACCGATCGGGTCGCGGCATCACGTGCGAGGGCCCGCGACTCCGCCAGATCGATGTCGGCGCCGCTGATCTCCGCGTACGGGTCGTCGCTTCCGTCGAACTCTCCGGATCGCAGCCGGAGTTCGAGGATGCGCAGAGCCGCCGCATCGATGTCGGCCTGCGAGATCATGCCCTCAGCAAGAGCGTCGCGCAGATAGCCGGTCGTCGGCGCGGCATCCGCATCGTTGTCAGTGTAGGAGTCGAGCCCCGAGCGCAGGAGCGCCGCCGTCGCGTGGACGTGATCGGGCTGCGTGCGCTGCGAAGTCACGAGGAAGGTGGGCGCACCGGCGTCGGAGACGATCGCCAGCGATCCCCGGGTCCACGTCCTCGCCGCAGCGACGAGCTCGGGCTGCGTGTGGGCGGGAACTCCATTCACCCTGTTGTAGGCGAGCATCATCCCCCCGGCAGCACCGGACTCGATTGCATCGCGAAAGGCGGGAAGCTCCTCCTCGTGCAGCGTGCGCAGAGACATCTCCGACGACGTCGTGGAGCGATCGGTCTCGTTGTTGTAGGCGAGGAAGTGCTTCAGCGCGGGAACCGTGCGCCAGACTCGCGGGTGGTCTCCACGGAGCCCCTCGGAGTAGGCCCGACCCATGGCTCCGGTCAGGTGGGGATCCTCGGAGTATCCCTCCTCGTTGCGACCCCAGCGAGGGTGCCGCAGGGTGTTGACGACGGGAGCCCACACATTGAGGCTCACCAGCCGGTCTTCCGCACGCTTCGCTCGCACTTCGACAGAGGCGACCTCTCCGACCCGGCGCACCAGGTCGAGGTCCCACGTCGCCGCCAGACCCACGGACTGCGGAAAGACGGTGGCGACTCCCAGCCACGCAGCTCCGTGCAGCGCCTCGCAGCCGGTGCGCCACTCCGCGATCCCGAGGCGAGCGATCTCGGGGGTCGCCTGATGCAGCATCGCCGCTCTCTCCTGCGCTGTGAGGCGCGCGAGGAGGTCATCGGCGCGGGCCCTCAACGGCAGACTCGTATCGCGGAACGGAAGAGGCGGACTGCCGGGCGTGACCACCGTGACGTCGTTCGAGCTCATCGCGCATCCTCGTCGAGGTCGATCCAGAGCTCTCCCGGCCCCCGGCGAGTGACCTGCCGCTCACCTGCGCGAAGAGACCACGACGCAGTCGCGTCATCGGAGACGGCGACGATGCGGCCGCCCTCACGCCGCACTCGGAAGCCGACGCGGGCCCCGCCGTCGTGACCTCGGATGATCGTCGGCTCGTCGAATCCGTCCGGAAGTGCGAAGCAGCGGAGAGTGACTCCTTCGGCCCAGTCGTAGTCCGGGCGCGAGTCGTCCCCGCCGATCGGCAGGACCGTTCCAGGGCGGACCCGGAGCGGGATCGATTCGTAGCCGTGCGTCTCGGTGACCCAGCGCGGCCCGTTCACGACGCTTCCGTCCAGGAGCGAGGTCCACTCGCCATCGGGCACGTAGTACTCCACCGTGCCATCGGCGCGGAGGATCGGCGCGACCAGCAACGAGCCCCCGAGCATGTACTGGGTGTCGGCGTCGTAGCCGGACCGGTCCGCCGGAAACTCCAGCGGCATCGGCCGCATCATCGGAATGCCTTCCGTGTGCGCCAGCTCAGCGGCGCCCGCGAGGTACGGCATGAGACTCATCTTCAGCTTGGTGAAGCGGCGTGTGACATCCACCGCCTCCTCGTCAAAGGCCCAAGGCACGCGCACCGAGTCCGACCCGTGCAGCCGAGAGTGGGAGGAGAGCAAGCCGAACGCCAGCCATCGCTTGAAGACGTCGGGATCCGGCGTGCCTTCGAACCCGCCGATGTCGTGGCTCCAGTATCCGAAGCCCGACATCGCCAATGACAGTCCGCCGCGAAGAGACTCGGCCATTGAAAGGTACGTGGAGTCGCAGTCACCGCCCCAATGCACGGGATGCTGCTGCGAACCGGCCGTGGCGGAGCGGGCGAACACGATCGCGTCGCCTTCGCCGTGATGCTGCTCGAGGAGGCGGAAGACGGTCTCGTTGTAGAGCCGCGGATAGTAGTTGTGCATGCGAAGGGGATCCGACCCGTCGAACCAGCTCACCCCCTCCGTCGGGATCCGCTCGCCGAAGTCCGTCTTGAACACGTCCACGCCCTGGTCGAGGAGGCCCTGGAGCTTGTCGGCATACCAGCGTGCGGCGGCCGGATTCGTGAAGTCCACCAGTCCCATTCCCGCCTGCCACAGGTCCCACTGCCACACGCTCCCGTCCGTGCGCTTCAGAAGGAATCCCGCATCCGCGGCCTCCCGGAACAGCGCCGACCGCTGGGCGATGTAGGGGTTGATCCACACCGAGACGCGCAGCCCGCGCTCGTGCATGCGACGGATCTGGCCCGACGGATCGGGAAAGGCGCGCGCGTCCCACTCGAAGTCGGTCCACTGGTACTCGCGCATCCAGAAGCAGTCGTAGTGGAACACCGACAGGGGGATATCGCGCGCGGCCATTCCGTCGACGAAGGCCGACACGGTCTGCTCGTCATAGCTCGCCGTGAACGACGTGGTGAGCCAGAGACCGAACGACCACGCGGGGACGCGGGCGGGGCGTCCCGTGAGGGCGGTGTAGCGACGCAGAACGTCCTTCGGCTGCGGGCCGGCGATCAGGTAGTACTCGAGCGCCTCTCCGGCGACCGAGAACTGCACGCGGGAATTCACCTCGCTGCCCACCTCGAAGGACACGTTCTCCGGATGGTTCACGAACACGCCGTAGCCGCCCGTGGTCAGATAGAACGGCACGCTCTTGTAGGCCTGCTCGCTCGAGGTCCCGCCGTCCGCGTTCCACGACTCGACGCTCTGACCGTTCTTGACGAATGCACCGAAGCGCTCACCCAGTCCGTAGACCCGCTCCCCGGGTTCGAGCGAGAGCTGCTGGTGCACCCACGTCGCCTTCGGACCGCCCGACGGAGAGGCACCGGTGACGTGCCCGATCGAGCGCGGCAGCGAACTCGTGACGAGCTTGCCATCGCACTCGAAGTCCATCCGCCACGGACCCGAGTGTCGGACGCGGACGGCCAGGGAGCCGGAGCGCAGGATGCTCTCGTCGGCGCTCTGATCGAACTCGGGGGTGTGTGCCCTGTCGTCGTGGACGTCGAAGAACGGCCCGCGGGCGACACGCCCCGCGTGGTGTTCGAGGCGCACCTTGATGATGCCCTCCGCCGGTGCCGACAATGTCACGGTGAGCATCGGCCGGTTGAGCGTGTCGCCGCGGTCGCGCGTGACCGCCGTCGGCGCATAGACGGTCATCGTTCCCGCACTGCGGTCGACTCGGACGTCATCTACCTCGACGGCATAGAGCGGACTCATGTCGGGACGGGTCAGCCAGTAGCCGTCGGTGAACTTCACGTGGGATGCCTTTCGCAGGGGTTCATCTCGCCTCGAGTGACATGCGTCCCCATCGTGAGTTCGCGCCCGTGAGTTCGCGGTGACCACGATGTCCATGTCGTCGAGCTATCGAAGCGCTTCAACACTGCGACGTTATACTATGAAGTAAGCGATGTTCAACTGCCAGCGGGATATGGTCTCGGGCATAGCGAACCGCTTCGTCGAAGGGGGTCCTGCACACGTGGTCACCATCACTGACGTCGCCCACGAGGCAGGCGTGTCGATCTCCACCGTCTCCTACGTGATGAGCGGCAAGCGCGCCATCTCGCCGATGACACGGGAACGTGTCGAGCGGGCGATACAGTCACTCGGCTTCAGTCCGCACGCGGGCGCCCGCTCCCTCGCCTCGCGCTCCACGAACGTCATCGGGCTGCAGGCGCCTCTCCGGACGGGTGTCGACGTGCACGTCGTGATGCAGGTCGTGACGGGCGTCGTCACGCGGGCGCGCGCGCACGGGTACGACATCCTGCTCCTCGCCAGTGATGACTCCGAGGCGCTCCAACGCGCTGCGAACGGCTCGATGGTCGACGCCCTCGTGGTGATGGACATCGAGTCCGACGACCCGCGCATCGAGACTCTGTCGAAGCTCGGCCATCCGAGCGTGCTCATCGGGCTGCCCGACGGGCGACGTACCCTGCCCTGCGTCGACTTCGACTTCGAGGCAGCGGGGTGGATGGCTGTCGACAGACTCGCGGGCGAGGGGCATCGCCGCCTCGTGCTGATCGGCTCTCCGCCCGAGGTGATGCAGCGCCACACGGCGTATGCCGATCGACTGGCTCGCGGATTCCTGGCGGCCTGCCAGGCGAGCGGGGTCATCGGCAGCGTTCACGCGTGTCCCAGTGACGAACGCGCAGCCGACGTGGCGCGAGAGATCGTGCGGAGCGATCCCGAGGCGAGCGGCTTCTTCATCCACAACGAAGGGGGCCTGCCCCACGCGGCCGCCGCGATCGTCGCCGCCCGCGGCGACAGCCGCCGCCCCGCGGTCATGGCCCTCTGCCCCGAGGACCTCGCCCGCGCCACACCGGGACTCATGGACAGCATCGCGATCCCCGCCGAGTCGATGGGCGCTGCCGCCACCGACATGCTGTGCGCGATTCTGAGCGAGGGGGCGACCCCGACGGTCCGCCTGCTCCCGCCCGCGCTGACCTCGATCTCTACAGTCCGATGAGGCGGTGCATCGTGCGGACGCCTCCCGCCGGAGCCGGCGCATGAGGATCGACCCCGACAGCCGCGCGCTCGGAGGCTTCACCGTCTTCCTGACCTTCGTCGCTCTCAACGCGCTGTACCTTCTCTGCTGCGTCCCGCTCCTGACGATCGGCGCAGCGACCTCCGCTCTCTTCACGGTGACGATCCGCTACTCGGACGACGAGAGCGGCCGACCACTCAAAGACTTCTTCCCGGCGATGCGGGCGGATTTCGGCCGCGCGACGGCGCTTTTCCTCCTGCTCGCCCTGCCCGCGACGGCGCTCGTCGCAAGCAGCGTGTTCTGGTTCTCCCATGACGCGGTCTTCGCCGGCGCCCTGGGCCTGCTGGCCGTCCTGGGGGCGCTCTACCTCTTCGTCGCTTTCGTGTTCGCCATGGCGCAGACGGCGTGGCTTCAGGCGAGCGTGTCGCGCACCCTGAAGAACTCACTCCTGCTCCCGGCGGCGGAGCCGTTGCGCTCCATGGGACTGCTCGTGATCCCCGTCTCCGTGGTCGCCATCGCCATCCTGTTCCCTCCCTTCCTGATCCTCGTCGCCACGATCGGATTCTCCGTCGGCGCCTACGTCAGCGCGTTCATCTTCCGCAGCGTTTTCGCACGACGCGCGACCTGACTGAGCCACGTGATCGGCGCGTGAAGAAGGGCTCGGAGTGAACACCCCGAGCCCTTCTTCACATGCACGTCAGATCAGTCGCCGAACTCCTCGGCGACAGCGGAACGCGCGTCCGCCTGCGCCTGCGCGTTGTCCATGTCGACCGACAGCACCTTCTCATAGCCCAGACCGTTGGCGGTGTCGATCATCTCCTTCCGCAGCGAGTCGAACTGCGACTCGCTCTCGGCGGAGACCATCTGCCACGAGAACTGCTTGATGATCTCCTTGATCTGGTTGCGCAGAGTCTCGATCTCGGAGCTGTCCGCCGGCGTGGTGAAGCTGGCACCGGTGGCGACGAGGATCTGATCCCGCTCCTTCAGGTAGTCCATGGTCGACGCGGCGCCGCCCATCGCCGCCGACCAGTCCTCGCTCAGCGGATCCGCGATGCTCTCCTGGTAGGTGGGCCACAGCGTGTAGCTGTACGGCAGTCCCGTGGAGGGGTCGACGTCCACCGGGACGACCGCGCTGAGATTCAGCGCGGAGACCCCGTCCGCGTAGTTGCCACCGCCCCACTCCTCGGGGACGACTCCGCCTCCCTGAAGGAAGACCTCTCGGCCGAACTCGGTCAACTCCGGCTCCCCGGCGTCGTTCACGTCCCACGTCAGCCCCTGCGGGCCCGACGATGCGCCGACCTGGCTGCTGTTGACGTAGGCGCCCTCCGGCGAGTAGAGCCAGTCGACGAAAGCAGCGATGCGCTCCGGGTCCTCCGCCTTCGAGCCGATCGCGAACACCTGTCCCCCACCGTAGATCTCGGCGCCGACGGAGTAGGACTTCTGGTCCGCGACCGGAGCCATCATGAAGCCCTTGCCCTCAGCCGTGTTCGCGTCGGTGTTGTAGGCAGCCTGCGCAAGCCATGGCCACCAGCTGAACAGGACCTGCCCGTTCTGGTACTTGGAGTACACGGTGTCGTAATTCTGGGTCGTGGACTCGGGGTCCAGGAGTCCGAGCTGGTTCGCTTCGAAATAGAGCTCGAGGTTGCGCATGTACTCGCTGTCGGGGTCGAGGATGCTCTGGAAGTCCGAGCCGTCGGCACGCGCCAGCGCGAATCCGAGCTCGTCGTACCCGTAGAAGGTCGCGGTCTGTTTGCCGGCGACCATCATGTTGCCGTCCCAGTCCTTGAAAAGCGAGAAGGCATAGGTGGGGTTGCCGTTGTCGGCAGTCGGGTGAGCCGCCTGCATGTCGGCGAGGATGGGAAGCAGGTCTTCGACGGTATCGATCTCCGGATAGCCGAGCTCCTTGTAGTAGTCCCAGCGAACGTAGGCTCCGAAGATCGGCTCGAGGCCCTCGGACGGCTCTGTCGGAGAGAGTGACGAGACGTTGGACGGAAAGCCGAAGACTCCGTCCTTGCCGTCGTTCAGGTAGTCCAGAGCGGGCTTGTACGCGCTGACGTGCTCCATCGCCGGCAGGTAAGGCGTCGCATCCATGAGCAGCCCGCCCTCGACGAGTTCGGTGAGCCGCTCTCCCTTGTCCGTGATGATCAGATCGCCGAGGTCGCCTGCCGCCACCCGGGTGTTGAACAGAGTGTCACCTCCCCCGGCGACGTTGGGGGCGATGATGTTCAACTTCATGTTGAACTTGTCCTCGACGAGTTTGGCGAACCACCCCTGCTGAATGCCCATGTAGTTGGCCAGTCCGTCGAACACATCGATCGTGATCGTCTCGTCCCACGACTCGGGGAACTCCTCGATCGCCTCCCGCTCGCCTCCGCCCGCGGTGCACGAGACGAGCGAACCCGCGACGAGCAGCGCGGCGACGCCGAACGTGGCTTTCTTTCGCAGCTTCATTGCTTTCCTTTCTTGGTGTCGCAGGACGGGTCAGCCCTTGACCGCGCCCAGCATGATGCCCTTCACGAAGAAGCGCTGGAACAGTGGATAGACGAAGATGATCGGCAGGATCACCAGCACCGAGACCGTCATCCGGATGGAAGTCGGGGTCTGCTCGCCCGCCAGACCCGCTATCTGTGCAAGATTCCCGCCGGAGTTCTGTGCCGCGATGGCCAGGCTGGAGGCCTGGTTGATGAACATGTAGAGCAGAAACTGCAGGGTGTAGAGGCTCTGGTCCGTGACGTAGATGAGGGTGTCCTGGAAGCTGTTCCACTGCGTGACGGCGCTGAAGATGGCGATCGTCGCCAAGATGGGCACCATGTTGGGCAGGTACACGCGGAAGAAGACCTGCAGGATGTTCGCCCCATCCATCTCCGCGGCTTCCTGCAGCTCGCGCGGCATCGACTCGACATAGGTCTTGGCGAGGATGACGTTGAAAGGCTGGACCACGAAGGGCAGGACGTACACCCAGAAGTTGTTCGTCAGACCCAGGGTCTTCATGACGATGAAGATCGGGATCAGCCCGGCACTGAAGTACATCGTGATGATGAGGAACCGGTACCAGAACTGGCGGCCCCACATCCGGCTCTGAGTGAACATGAATCCGAGGAAAGCCGAGGCGAGCACGGTCAGAACCGTGCCGATGACGGTGCGCCCGATGCTCACCACCGCGGCCAGCGGCAGCCCGGGCAGCTGGAAGACCTGCGCATAGTTCGTGAGATGGACATCGATGGGCCATATGCGCACGTCCCCTGCAGCCGAAAGATCGTTCGCGCTGATCGAGTTGATGATCAAGTAGTAGAACGGGTAGGCGCAGATCAGGGCGAACACGATGAACACGAAGGCGTTGGACGCGCGGAACAGCATGTCTCCGGGCCGCAGCGGCTCCGTGGGCGGCCGATCCCTTCGCGACCCGCCGGTTGTCGAGGTGGTCAGGGTGCGTGTTGCAGTAGCGGTCATCTCGGGCTCCTCACACGATCGATTCGCCGCGCACGCGCTTGGAGATCGCGTTGACGGTCAGCAGAAGCGCGACGGAGATGAGGCTCTTGAGCATGCCGATCGCCGTCGCCAGCGAGAGGCTGTTGCCGGTCATTCCGATGTTGTAGACGTACAGATCCAGAACCTGGATCCATTGCTTGTTGAACGCGTTCTGGAAGACGTAGTACTGCTCCATCCCGTTGTTGAGGATGTTGGCGATCGACAGCAGAAGGAGGACGAGGTAAGTCGGCATCAGTTGCGGGATGGTGATGTAGCGCATGAGTTGGAATCGGCCGGCGCCGTCGATGCGCGCAGACTCATACAGCGACTGATCTATCCCCGCGATCGCGGCGAGGTAGATGATCGCCCCCCAGCCGAGCCCCTTCCAGATGCTCCACAGGGTCATGGTGAGCCAGACGTTCTGGTCGGAGTCCAGGAACTTGACGGGCGCTGTGACGATGCCCGCATCGATCAGCACGTCGTTGACCAGACCGGAGCTGGAGAAAAGCGAGAAGGCGATGACGTAGACGAGCACCCACGAGATGAAGTTGGGCAGTGCCGTCAGCGTCTGCACGGAGTTGCGGAACCAGGGCGCCTTGATCTCGTTGAGGAAGATCGCGAAGAACAGCGGCAGGACGGAAGTCGCGATCCCGAGGAAGCTGATCGCGAGCGTGTTCATCAGGACCTGGCCGACCTGTGCCAACTGCGTCGGCGAGCTCACGAGCAGCTGGAACCACTGGAGGCCGACGAACTCGCTCCCCTCCAGCCCGAGCGCGGGCTTGTAGTCGTACAGCGAGAAGATCCATCCGTACAGCGGCAGGTAGGAGAAGAGGAACGCCAGCACCAGGAAGGGGGCGATGCACAGGAAGAGCCGGACGGATGTGCGATGCGGCGCGCGATCGGCTCTCCCTCGGCGAAGTCGCCGACCCTTCTTCCGAAGATTCCGCGCTGCGGCCTCCTGGAAGACGGCTTGCGGCTGAGGCAGCGTCGTCATCTCACTCCTTCGTGTCGCGGCATCGCGCCTCGTCATCGAGATGCGGGACCAAATCGTCGAACCGCTTCGATTCGAACCGCTTCGAAGAAGATATGCGCAGAAGTGGCCCAGCGTCAAGCGGTGCCGCGGATCGAGATACGCTCGGAATGGGCTCGCGTCGGCCTTCGCGGGCGAGGACTCAGCGCAGGACGGCTGCCACCACGATGACGCCGCCTACGAGAGCGATCACGGTCACGCCGACGACGAGCGAGAGCAGCAGCACTCCCCCGGGCATCCTCGCCCGATCTCCCTGGGCCCGCAGTGTCTCGTCGATCGCCCGGCAGCGTCGGCGCGATGCGGCCAGGAGCGCACCGCTGCCGATCAGGCCGATGACGCCGCCCAGCGACCAGACGATGCTTCCGAACGCCTCGGGGAGCAGTCTCAGCGCGACGAGCGAGCCGACCGCGAGGGCGAGCGCCGTGCGCCGCCAGGCGAGCTCGGTGCGTTCGGGCTGCAGTCCGGGATCGAAGAGCTCGCTCATCGCAGGATGATCGCGAGGAGCACGAGCACGCCCGCGACCATGACGCTGACACCGAGCGCGAGCCCGAGGAGTGACGACGGAAGCGGTCGCGCTTCTCGGAGGGCGCGCTCCGTGCGCATCCAGCCGAACCAGGCGAGCATGGGCGTGAGGATCCCCATCACGACCAGGACGAGAGATGCTCCCAGTCGCAGTCCGGGATGCAGGTCGAGTCCGAGCACCTCCAGCGCCACGCCTCCGGCGACGAGCGCGAGCGCCGTGCGGATCCAGGCGAGCAGCGTCCGCTCGTTCGCGAGCGAGAACCGCGCGTCGGGTTCTTCGCCGCGCGAGAACACCGAAGCGGGGAAGCGGTCGTCGGATCTCATCGTGCCACCCGGAATCCTGCGTTCGATAGACGGCACCTGGGCGGCCCGCTGTGAACACGATCCCATCTTGCCAAATACGGCGCCGGTGCCGTCTCCCGACCCGAACTCATGCGAACGGCTCGCCGGCGATCCCGCGGACCGTCAGCCGTGCGCGGCAGCGACCTTTCTGATCGCCGCGATCACTTCCTCAGCGTCGGAGGGCGACGCGAACGAGTCCGAGACCACCGTGATCCACTTGCCGTCCTCGAAGATCTCGGCGTCGCCCGTGGCCGGGTCGAAGTATGCGTCACTGCCGAGATCTCTGGAAGAGGTCAGACCGTTGATGCGGAAGTAGTCCTGCAGCGCGGACGCCGACGCCTCGTCGGGATGAGCCAGGCCGATCAGCAGGTGCGTGTCGCCCGTGCTGAGCACGCAGCCCGTTCCGCCTACCAGAGCAGCCGCCGCCGAGGGAGTCCCCGGGCCCGGCGACAGAGTCGGATCGAGCTCCCAGCCGGGCAGGGCATCGAGCAGTTCTTCGCACTCGATGCCGAGCTCGCCCGTCGAGGCGATCTCGGGAACGGGCATCCGCGTCGGAGCGGGATCCGCTCCGACGGCGCAGCCGCTCACGATGGCGCCGACGGCACCCAAGACGAACACGGTCACCGCGATACGTGAGGCGCTCATCATCACTTCCCTTCCGCTTCTACCCACCACTGGGCATCGTCGGTCGCATCGCACGGAGCCGCGGTCACCTGGGAACCGGGCCCACCGGTCGCCGTCAGGCACGACCCGCCCATCGGGGTGGACCCCGACCAGGTCGTGTCGGTCTGCATCAGCATGACGGCCTCGGACACCTGTCCCGCACCCCAGTCGACGTAGGAGATCTGACCTCCCGACGGAGGCTCGTCGGACGCGCTCGCGAACACGAAGAACCCGTTGACGTCGGCGATCGCCGTGCTGAGCAGCATCGCGGGCTGCCAGAACCCGAACGTCGCGATGTCGTACGCGAAGGCGTTTCCGCCACTGTCCCCTTGCAGGTACCAGTTCTGCGCGGACGTTCCGGTCGGCTGCTGCACGAGGACCGGGGATCCGATGGAGCCGCCGGGGTCGAGCGCCAGGCCGGTGGACAGGTTCGTGTACTGCATCGTCATGTTGCAGTAGAAGCAGGACGGGTCGACAGGGCTCACCCCTTCGCCGCCGGTCGCGGTCTTCGGCAGCGGCGGCGCATCGGCGTACCAGGAGGGCACGGCGTCGCACCACCAGGTGAGCGATGCCGGATGGTCGCTGGCGATGCTCCAATTGTGGAACTGATCGGTGACGTTCTGGTAGAGGTGTCCGTCGCCGGTCGACGGGATGGAGGTGAAGAAGCTGGCTCCCTCCGATGCGACGTACTGCCCGGTCGCGGCCGCCACCGAGGGGTTCGGCGATGTCGGAACCTGCGCGCTCGGCTGCCCCGGGCGCACGTACCATCCATCCGGGCATCCTCCGTAGATCGACTGGAACTTCCCCTTGGACACGCTGCGGCTCGCCGTGTACGCGAACGATGTCGTGTTCGTCGGGGCGGGCGGCGTCACCGTCACGGCGCCCGGGTCGTAGAGGTCGGCGGACGACGTGGGCGAGGACGACGACGGTGAGGGCGAAGACGACGGCTCGGACGAAGGAGTCGGGGTCGCGGTCGGAGTGGATATCGACGAGGGTGTCGGAGCCGGCGAGGGGGTCTCCGCGGCCAGCGCGGTGACGGCTGGTCCTGCGACGCATCCGGCTGTCAGAGCCAGCGCGCTGATCACCCGGGCAAGAGCGGCGCGGGCCGGCCCCCGGCGCTGCGGCCGCCTGTGCCCGATGGACACCCCCGGTGCCGCGGACCACGTCGCGCGACGCCGCCGGCGCGCGGCGTTCTCGCGCATTCTGCTCACATATGCGAACACGGTCGCCTCCGTCATTCTCTCGTCACGACGTCGCGGATCGACGTCTCCGACGACGGTGACAGCCTCGGATCCAACGCCGCTCCAACGGCGCGAGCCGGCGCCGCCGGTCAGGCCGCGGAACGCAGCATCCGGCTAGACGCCGGTGTGCTCCTCACCGGCGCGCCATGCTCGGAGGAAGTCCTCTCGCGAGAGCGCGTCCTCGGTGCGGCGGATCAGTTCTCGGGTCGCCGACTGTCTCGGCCACACGGTTCCGTCACGGAACGCCGCCGAGCTGGAGGCCCCATAGAGCCGCGCGGCGCGGACGACGTCCCCGGCCATCGCGGCGAAGTCGGCCGCGTTCTCGTCGAAGCCGCTGAACGCCCGTCCGCCGACCCGCCTGTGCAGCTCCCGACCACGGCCGACCCAGAGCTCGCCGAGTGCAGGATCCTCGGTCAGCAGCGCGTAGAGGCTGAAGAACGATGCGCAGATCGATGCGGCGAACGTGTTGTCCTGCAGCACCGCACGGTCGTAGACCGCCTGCACCTCAGCAGGGTCGGGGCGCGCAGCGGTCGTGGCGGCCAGGGCGTCGACGACGACCGCTAGAGCAGTGTCGTTCGTCGCGGAGGCGACCTCGCGGACGTCGCGCAGAACCACGGCGACGAGCCGGGGTTCGGCGCCGGTGAGCAGCGAGTAGGCGAGTCCGGCGAGCGCCCAGGCCAGTCCGGTGTCTGCAGCGACTGCCAGTCCGCTGCGGGCTCGTTCGACATGAGGCAGGGCGAGATCGCTGCGGCCCTGCAGAACGTAGCGCACGGCGAGGGCGCACTGGACCCCCGCCTGGTCGAGGGGTTCGACGCCGGTCGCGGACTCCGCGAGTTCGAGCCAGGTGAGTCCTTCGACCAGGCGGCGGCGGAGGTACCAGTAGCCCGCGAGCCCGGTCACCACGGCCGCCCCCTGCGGCCGTGGCTCCTCGACGAGCAGGCGGCGCAGCGTGCTGCGGACCGCGTCGAAGTCGTCATCGACGGCGTCGTACCAGCGGTCGGGGTCGGGGCTGAACACCCGTGGCCGAGCAGCGACGAGCGCTCTCACCCACGTGTCGCGGGCATCCTCGACCGCCGCGACCTCGCCTTCCACCGTCAGAGCCCGTCGCGCGTGCGAGCGCACGGTCGCCAGCTGGCGGAACCGCATCCGACCCCGGGATGTCGAAGGCGGAACCGGCACCAGCAGGGAGCGATGGGCGAGCAGCGACAGGAGATCGGGTACCGCGTCGGCGGGGACCTCCGCGACCGAGCCGTCGGAGGGTGCGGCGAGCGCCACAGCCGCCTCGACCGTGAACGGTCCAGGGAGGACCGCGAGTCGACGATGCAGGATCCGCTCGTCGACGGTGAGGGTGCGATGGCTCCACTCGATCGCATCTCCGACGCTGTCATGATGGGTGCCGCCCGTGCTCCGAAGCCGTCTCAGTCGGCTCGGATCGGCTGCCGCCTGGGTCGCGACGGCCGCGAGACCGTCCGTCCGCACTCGGGCGGCAGCGAGTTCGATGGCGAGCGGCAGTCCGTCGACCGCGGCGCAGATCCGATCCGCCTGCTCGCGGACATGGTCGTCGACCTCGAGCTCCGGCACGGCCTCCGACAGGCGGGCGAGGAGGAGCTCGACCGCCGGAGACGACTCGCCCGTCGACGACGCGTCCACAGGCAGCGGGCCGAGCGTCCAGATCACCTCGCCCGGGAAGGCGACGGCTTCGCGACTGGTCAGGAGCACGGCGCAGCGCGCGTCGGCGTCGGCGACCTGCTCGACGAAGGCGGCCGCGCCAGCGAGCACGTGCTCGCAGTTGTCGAGGATGAGGAGCATCCTCCGACGGCGGAGGTGGTCGACCGTGGAGTCGATGGCGGAGCCCACCACGCCGGGCGCGAGGCGCAGCGTGGATGCGACGAGCGCGGCGACCATCGACTCGTCGTCGATCGTCGCGAGATCGACGAACCACACCCCGTCGGGGAACTCGGATGCCAGCGCGTGGCCGGCCTCGAGAGCGAGCCGCGTCTTGCCGCACCCGCCCACGCCGGTCAGAGTGACCAGGCGATGGCCGGCCACCAGGCGCGAGATCCGCCCGAGGTCGCCGTCTCGGCCGATGAGCGGAGTCGTGCGGCGCGGGAGCGGCCGCGGGGCGTCGGACGGGAGTGCAGGGGCGGCGACGGACTGCCGCACGACGAGGCCCGCATCCTGATCCAGGATGCGGTGGTGGAGCCGGTCCAGCTCGACCCCGGGTGCGAGCCCGAGTTCCTCGTCGAGCAGTCGGCGGATCCGCTGGTACGCCTCGAGCGCCTCGTCGGTGCGGCCGGCGCGGTGCAGCGCCAGCATCCGCTGCGACCAGTGGCGCTCGCGCAGGGGCGCGCGCTCGATCAGACGCTCGAGGTCTGCGAGGGCCTGCTGATTCTGGTCGAGATCGAGGAGGGCGTCGATGCGAGTCGCGGCCACTTCGGTCTGCATCTCCTCGAGTCGGGCGACGGCCGCGCTCGCCCAGATCTCGTCCGAGACCGGCTCGAACGGTCGCCCGCGCCAGAGGGAGAGCGCCTCGTCGCAGTGCTGCAGCACCCTGCCGGCGTGAAAGGAGGCGGTCAGCTCGCGGATCTCGCCGGCTTCCCGCTCGAAGCGCAGCGAATCGACGTCGTCGACGCGCGCGAGCAGCCGGTAGCCGTCGACGTCCGTGGTGAGAACCTGGGCGGGTCGACGGGCGGGCCGGTGCGGCTCGAGCGTCTGTCGGAGACGCCAGATGTGCGACTCGAGCGTCGAGGTGTGATCGGCGATGTCATCGCCCCACACGACCTGCAGGAGCTCCGACGCGGTGACCCGCTGGTTCACCCCGACCAGGAGGCGAGCGAGGAGAACCTGCGGGCGACGGCCGCGCAGCGGCTGCTCGACGCCGTCGACCTCGACACCGAGCAGTCCGAGGTCGCGCACCCGCATGGCACCAGTAGAGCACAGCAGATCCGCCGCGCGCCGCCTACGATGCGAAGATCCGACGCAGCGCCTGCTCCTGGCCCTCGGTGAGCGGCCTCGTCGTCCGCTGGCCCGCATCCGACGCCGCTGCGGGGAGGTCGATCACGACGCTCGGACGGACGGATTCGATCGCGGATGCCACGGCCTCGGCACAGATCACCGCAACCGCCGATCCGCCTGGCCGCAACCGGCGCCGGAGCGCGATGAGGGTGTCCCGATCGATCCCCACGCCTTCCAGCGAGTCGTCGAGAGCGGGTCGCCGCGCTCCGCCCACGGTCGCGAGTTCGGGCCCCGACACGACGATCCCGAACAGCATGCCCCAGAAGGCCGTTCCGAGATTGCAGGTGCGAGCGACGCCCTGCAGCTCGCGCACCTGCGCCGATGCGCGTCCCCGCGCCCACGTGACGACAGCGCCGTCCGCGACCGCCAGATCTCCCAGCGTGCCGTCCGTCAGGGTTCTCTCCAATCGCCGCGCGCCACCGGCGTGCGGGTACGTCCACACCGAGAGGGCGCTCACAGCGCAGCCCTGCGCGAACCGACGGTGATCTCTCGGGTCATGGTGGCCTCCTCGGGTATCCCCCGACTCTCGGCGGTCGCGCTCCAACGCCGCTCCAATGCCCGCCCTGGCAGACCTCACGCAGGAGCGGACGGCATCTCGTCGAGGTACGTCCGCAGAGCCTCGCGGGCCTGGCGGTCGGCGGGCGTGGTCCAGTGGTCCGCACCTGTCACGGTCACGAGTCGAGCGTGCGGCAGCGCTCGCATCGCGTTCTCCGCGTGGCGGTAGGGCACGTTTCGGTCCTTCGTGCCGTGGACGACGAGCACGGGCACCGTGATGTCCGCGAGCATGCCGGCGTCGAGGCGGGAGGCCTGGCGGGCATCGTTGACCAGGCCGTCGCGACGCGGCTGGATCGGGAACACCGTCTCCGCGATGGCCAGAGCTGACTCCGCGGCGGTCTCGTCGCGGGCGGCTCGGCCGATCAGGAGTCGCGGCGAGCGGCGCAGTGCGCGAAGGAGCGCCTCCCCCGTCGATCGCCTCGCGAGCGGCCCGTGCGTCAGCGGCCACACCGGGATCCTCGCCGGTGTCGTCACCGCCGACCACAGCACGAGACCCCGCACCCGCTCCGGATGCCTCGCCGCAAGAGCGGCGGCGGCCATCCCTCCGCCGGAGACACCGAGAACCACCGCGCTGCGCACACCGAGCTCGTCCAGGAGGGCGATCATCGCATCGGCCTGCTCGCTCGGCGTGAGACCCGTCGTCAGCGGAGTGCCGAGGTAGCCCGGGCGGGACGGAGCGATCACGCGGGCGCGGACGGCGAGCACCCGCGCCGCGGCCAGCCCCTGATCCGAGCCGCCCGGTGTGCCGTGGAGGAGCAGAAGCGGGAGCCCGCTCCCTGCCTCCTGATACTCCATACGTCCGGCGGCGGTGGAGATCGACGGCATCCGACACCCCTCCCGTCGCGAGGCGGATCAGCTCGACGCCTGCTGCGCGCGAGAGCGTCTGGTCGCTAGGAGTGTAGCGACCAGAATCGCGGGACACCGGGCGGGGCGGTGGATCGCGTTGGAGTGCGGTTGGAGCCGGGTCCAGGACCGTGGCGGTGACGCCCCATACGGGACGTCGCAGTCCCCCGAAGAAAGGTCCCCCATGTCCGAGAAGCCCACATCGCATCCGCACGGATCTCGCCCCGGGCCGGCACGGCGCCGGCCGCAGGGCTGGAAGCTCGCGGCAGCACTCGTCCCCCTGATCGCTCTCGCCATCGCCGGGTGCTCATCTTCCGCCGGGACGTCGTCCGCGGGAATGGCGGACCGCGCCCCGGCGACGTCCCCCGCCGCCGGAACGGCGCAGCCGGCCGATGCCGAGGCGGGCGCTCCTGCCGGCGGCAGCACCGCGCAGCCGGCACCGTCATCGGTCGCCACCCGCACCCCCGCGCCCGCCCCGGCGCTCCGGTCCACCGCCGCCGGCAATCCGGTGCAGTACTCGTACACGGGCACGACCGAGACGTGGGTCGTGCCCGCGGGCGTGACCAGCGTCAGGTTCGAGGCCGCCGGGGGCGACGGCGGCGGCGCTGTGCACCCGGTCACCAAGGAGGGTGGCAGCGGTGCCATCATCACCGGAAGCTTTCCCGTGACGGCCGGCCAGATCGTGACGATCGCGGTGGGCGGAGACGGCGCCACCGGCGCCGGCGGATGGGGCGCCGAAGGGATGTCCGGCGGGCCGGCCAACACCGCCAAGCAGGACTCGCGCACGGGAGGCGCCGGCGGCGGCGCGACCCTCATCGCACTGTCGAACGCCGACGGAAGCAACTGGCACGAGATCGTCGTCGCGGGGGGCGGAGGCGGCCAGGGCGGCGGCAGCGGCGACCCCGACCTGGCGGGCATGGGCGGCAGCGCGGGATGTCTCGAGTTCTCGAACGCCAGCGATACGAGATGCGGGACCCCCGGCATCGCGGGGATGAACGGCAGCCAGGGCACCGCACCGCCCCTGGGAGGCAAGGGCGGCGCCGCAGGCGGTGCGACGTCGTCGACCGGCGCTCGGGGCATCGGAGCGAAGGACCTGGGCGGCAACGGGGGCAGCGGCGGCGGCGGCGTCACCGGCGGCGCAGCAGGGGGCGGCGCGAGCGGCATCTCCGCAGGAGGAGGAGGCGGGGCGGGAAGGTCTTTCGTCGACTCCTCGGTCGTCTCGTGGCAGATCTCGGCGACTCAGTACAACGGGCAGTTCACGGCGAGTCTCGCGGGCGCCGGAGTCATCCTGTCCTGGTGATCCGCGCAGGCCGCGCAGGCGCTCAGTGCGCGTGCGCGGCCTCGTGCGCGTGCGGGTCGGCGATCGACGCCGACCCCGCGGGGTCGTCGAGCATCGCTCCGACGGCATCCGTCACGGCACCGCGGGAGTGCTCGACGCGGCCGCCGACGAGCGTGACCTCGGCGTGCTCGTCGAGCAGGCGCGACGGATCGCCCTCGTGGGCGAGGAGGTCGCCCGACCATACGACGAGGTCGGCGAGCATGCCGGGGGCCAGGCGACCGATCTCGTGCTCCCGGTGCCACGCACGTGCACCGTGCACCGTGTAGGCCTCGAGCGCGCGGTCGATGCCGACCCGCTCCGACGCCGTCCAGGCATCCGCGCCGTCGAGACCCGCGCGCGTCGCCGCCGAGTAGATCCCCACGAGCGGATCCATCTCTCCGACCTGCCAGTCGCTCGAGAACGCCACCGTCGCGCCGTCGTCGAGGAGGCTGCGGAACCGCCACGCCCGATCCCAGCGCTCCTCCCCCACGTTCTCCATCCACGTGCCCGCCACGAGATCGGGTGAGCAGTGGCGCGGCTGCATCGCGGCCGTGACGCCCAGCTGCCGGAACCGGGGCAGATCGTCGGGGTGCAGGCACTCGACGTGCACGACGCCGTGGCGCCGGTCGCGCGTGCCGTTGACGCGTGCCGCGTTCTCGATCGCATCGAGGGCGAGTCGGATGCCGGCATCCCCGGTCGCGTGCGTGTGGGTCTGCAGCCCCAGCCGGTCGAGCTCGGTGACGATGTCGACGAGTTCGCGGCCCGGATAGCTCGGTCGGCCGCGGAGCCCGCGGCGGTTGCTGTAGTCCTCGAGCATCAGGGCCGTGTGCGGCTCGATGACGTCGTCGGCGTAGAGCTTGATCGGCCCGACGCTCAGCCGCGGCTGACGGGCGAAGCGGTCGATCGTGTCGCGGATCCTCTCGCGGAAGGCGCCGTCGGCGCCGACGGGGTGGAACAGTGCCGCGATCACGCGCGACGACAGCTCGCCCTCGGCGAGCGCACGCTCGAACAGCGGAAGCTCTGCGAGCGGCACCTGGGGCTCGACGACCGTCGTGATGCCGACCGACGTCGCCATGCGCATGCTCGCGAGGATCTTCCGGTAGCGCCGCTCCGGGGAGTACATCGGGATGTCGCGCTGGAGCTCGGCGAGACCGGCGACCGTCATCGCGCTCGTGTAGAAGTCGGTGACCCAGCCGGTCGGCTCGCCGGTGTCGGCATCCCGCTCCGGCCGCCCCCACGCGATGTCGCCGCCGTGCGAGATCCCGAGCACGTCGAGCGCCACGCGGTTGAGCCACACCGAATGCTGGTCGTACGTCGTGACGAAGACGGGGCGGTCGGTGAGGCCGTCGAGGTCGCGCAGGTTCGGGCGGCGGTTCTCGACGATCGAGTACACGGCGTTCTCCGCACACACCCACGGCAGCTCGGGGCGCCGCGTCGCGAAGTCGCCGATGCGACGGCGCACCTCGGCGAGGTCGTGCGCACCCTCGAGGCTCACGGCGTCCTCGTCGAAGCCGAGGAGGAGATGGTTGTGGCTGTCGACGATGCCGGGCGTGACGAGCCGTCCGTCGGCATCGATCGTGCGGCGCGCGGCGGGGGCCTGCGCGGCATCCCCCACGTAGGCGATCCGATCGCCGACGACGCCGACGGCCTCTGCGCGCGGGGCTCCGGGAGCGTAGGTGCGCACCCGGGCGCCGGTGATGAGCAGATCGAGCATCAGACGGTCTCCTCGTCGTCGGCACCCGAGAGGAGGTGCGCGGTCGCCGGGTTCGTGCGCAGGTAGACCAGGTAGTAGAGGAATCCGGCCGCCACGATGCTGGCAGCGATGCCGAGGCTCAGCCACTGCCCCGGATCGAGGATGCCGATCACGAAGATCGTCGCGATCGCCAGGAGCGCCACGACCGGCGCGACGGGCCAGGCCGGCATCCGGTAGATGCCCGCAGCATCCCCCGACCGCGTGCGGCGCGCGACGATGGCCGCGACCGCGATGAAGCCGTAGCTGAACGCGAGCGTCGAACCCGTGGCGTTGAGGAGCACGTCCAGCGGCACGAAGCACGCCGCGAGCGAGATCACGCCTACCGTCAGCGTCGCCGTGATCGGCATCCGGGTGCGCGTCGAGATGCGCGAGAGCGGCCGGGCGAGCGCCGCCGGCATGGCGCGGTCGCGCGCGGCGGCGAAGAGCAGACGGCCGGACTGCAGCGCGATCGCGATGATGGCGTTGATGATGGCGAAGGCGATCGCGACGAGCACGAGGATCGTGAGGACCGGACCCGAGCGCTCGGCGAGGAAGTGCTCGACCGGCAGCGCGGCGCCGAACAGCTCCGGCAGCGAGCTCGCTCCCAGCAGGATCGCGGTGAGGGGGACGAGTTCGGCGACCACCGTGATGGCGGCGCTCCACAGCACGGCACGGGCGATCGTGCGGCGCGCGTTCTTGGTCTCCTCGGCGAAGTAGATCGCCCCGCCGTAGCCGTTGTAGGAGAAGATGCCCTGCGTGATCGCCAGGACGAGCCCCGCGATGCCGAGGGGTGCCAGGCCGCCGGTGGCGGTGTCGAGGAACTCCGGCTGCAGCAGCGCCGTGAGGGGCCGCTCGACGTGGATGAAGCCCAGGAGGGCCAGCAGCGCGAGCGCCGCCATCTCGAGGAACAGGAAGACGCCGGTGACCCACGCGTTGGTGCGGATGTTGAAGCACGCCGTGATGGTCGTGAGGACGATCACGATGAGCGCCGTCCAGAGCGGGTCGAGTCCGGCGATCGCCACGCCCAGATAGTCGGCCACTCCGAGGGCGAAGATCGCGATGATCAGCGGCAGGCTCACGAGGCTGATGAAGAAGACCGCGGATCCCGCCGCGGGCCCCAGTACCCGGCTGACCAGGGTGTAGTCGCCGCCGGCGATCGGATGCCGCGAGCCGAGTTCGGCGTAGCAGAAGCCGACGAGGATGCTGATGACACCGGCGAGCAGGAAGCCCCAGAACACACCGGTGCCGTAGACCGCGAGCGCGGCACCGCCGAGGATGAAGACGCTCGAGGCCGGCGAGATGCCCGAGAGGGTGATGAGCACGTTGCCGCCCAGCCCGAGGGAGCGCGAGAGGTTCGCGCCGTGCGTCGTCAGGGTGGCGGTGTCCAGGGGTGGGGTGTCGCCGGTGTCGGTGTGAGAGGACACGATCGCTCCTTTGCGTCCGCGAGTCGGGCGGAGATCCATTCTTTGACTCGATCGCCAAAGAATAGCCGTGAGCCTGACATTCTTTTGCGTTAGTGTCAAGGAATGGCTCGCCCCCGTCGTCAAGAAGGCCGACGCGCATCGCTCATCGACGCGACGCTCGCCGTCGGGGCCGAACGCGGACTGCGCTCGCTCTCCCTCACCGACGTCGCCCAGCGCGCGGGCCTCACCCGCGGCGCGGTGCTCTACTACTACGACGATCTCGACGCCCTGCTCCTGGAGGCGCACTCGGCCGGCATCGAGCGCTTCTGCACCGCTCGCGACGCCGCCCTCGCCGAGATCGACGACCCGCGCGTGCAGCTGGGGGTCGCGATCGCCGAAGGCCTGCCCACCGGGCCCGACGACGCGCTGATGGGCCTGCTGTACCAGTTCGACGCCCTCGCCGGCGACGCGTCGCTGCACGACGAGCTCGTGCAGGCGCTCTACCTCCGCCAGCTCGCCACCTACCGGCGCATCGTCGAGGCGGGACGCGCGGCGGGCGTGTTCGCACCGCGCCTCGACGACGAGACGCTCGCGATGACGCTCGTCGCCCTCGAAGACGCCTACGGCCTCCACATCGTGGGCGGGAACGCCCTCATGACGGTGGATGCCGCCGCGTCGGCGATGCGCGCCGTCGCCACCGAGCTGGGATGCCCGGTGGCGTAGGCGCGCCCGACGAGCCGGAACCTCACACGGCCGTGTAGCCGCCGTCGATGACGATCTGCTGGCCGGTCAGATAGCTCGACGCCCCGGACGCGAGGAAGACCACGAGCCCGGTCAGGTCGTCCGGTGTCGCCATGCGGCCCTGCGGGATGAGCGCCACCCATCCGGCCTCGAGTTCGGGCTCGCGCTCGATGATCTGCCGGCGCTGGAGCGGGCGATCCGCAGATCGCAGGCGAACGGCCTGATGACGATGGTCTACGCGGGGACGGACGACGAGGTGATCGCGCTCTCGGACTTCGACCCGACCGTGGTCCTCTACGAGCCGCCGGCGCTCATCGGCGCGGCCGGCGGAGCTCCCCGTCCGTGGATCCGTGCGATCGACGAACGGATGCGCGACCTCGCCCCGGGCGTGCTGATGATGCACGCCGGCGGCGTGGGCACCCCGGACGACGTCTACGACATCATGCGCGCAGGCGCGGCGGGCACGGGCTCGACCTCCGGCGTGCTGCGCGACCCGTCGCCGGAGAGCGCCGTCGAGCGATTCATCGCAGCGGCACGGCGCGGGTACGACGCCGGGCGGCTCGGCTGACCGCACCGCACGACGCCGCCGGTCTCAGAAGGCGGCTTGGTCGATGTTGCAGTACGTGGCGAGGAGAGAAAGCGCAGCGACCACCGCGGTTTCGTCGATCAGCGAAGACATCTGGGTCTCCGCTGCGGCGTAATGCGCATGGACGTCGGCGAGGCTGCTGTTCTGCGCGGTCGCGTCCGCCCGTCGCTGGATCTCCGCCGTGAGCTGCATGCGGGCGAGCGCCGCCGAATCCCCCACCGGGAGCATGCAGGCGAAGTCGAGGCCGGCCTCCGTCAGTCGCGCCGCAGCCACCCGCCTCTTGTCGGCGACCCCGGGTAGCTGGATCTCACGGGCCGCCGCTCGCACCGCGTCATCCGACCACACCGAGACGCGGGCTTCTTGAGCCTGGCGAACGATGCTCTTCACGATATTCGCGCCAGCGCCACCCGGCGCACCCGAACAGCCGACGGTGAGCGCAGCAACACCGATGAGCAACGCGACGCATACGAGCGCCTCGCGGCGATGACGGCGCACCCCCGTGCCTCCCATGGTCGGAAAGTACTCTTCCGCCGCCCAGGTCACAAGGCCGTCGGTGCCGGGCATGCGGGCGACATGAGGGGCGGGTAAGCCCCCGAACACGCTGTTACCCGGAGGGGAGGGCCTGCATGATCTGCTCGACGATCGAGACCGCATCCGAGGGGGAGGAGTACAGGGTGGACGTCGTCTGCACCCACGCTCCGCTTTCGCTGAAGACATCGATCGTCGATCCGCTCGCTCCCGAGGCGAACCCCGTGAGCGATGCGCCGAAGACGTCGGTGGCGGTGCCCGCGCGGGAGGCTTCCGCCTTGGCTGCCTCGATGACGGTCGGGCCGGGCTCGCCCGCTGCGACCAGCACGGTCGCGCCTGCGCCGTCGGTCCATTCGCACGCCACTCCGCCCGCGGCCGCGAGTTCCGAGCCGGCCGATCCGGTCTGCGGCACGAAGTCGCTGTTGAGGGTGAAGGAGGCGCCCAGCGCCGAGTCGAGCACCGAGGTGGGGAGGATGTCGTCGCACGTCAGCGACGCCGGATCGGGAGCGGAGGTCTGCGTGGGCTCGGGTGCCGGAGCGGAGGTCTGCGTGGGCTCGGGCGCGGCGGTCTGAGCGCAGCCGGCGAGGACGAGTCCGCAGCTCAGGGCCGCAAGGCAGGCGATGGTGAGGCGGGGAGAGAGGGAACGGCTCATGGGGATCCTGTCGACGATGGGATGCTGTGAAACCAGCCTGATCCCGCCGGCATCCTGCACGACTGTGCGTTTCGACTAGTTCTCACTCAGGCCGCCGGGCGCTTATCGAGCCCGCCCGAACATGCGCCGGCCAAGCCGTGCTCGGACGGGCTGTTGGGTAGATGAGTGGTTCACTTCGGCATGCCCCTGCCCGGTGCCGGCCTGTCAGGATCGTTGCCCGCCACGGAGGCCGTAGACGAGGATGCCGCTGACCGGAATGAGGAGGAAGAACGCCCAGCTCCACGTCCACCCGCCGAGAAGTCCGAAGACGAGGAAGAGCGCGAGGGCCAGCACGGGAACGATCGATGCGACGGCGACCCCGATGCTGCCACCGAGGGGCGAACGGCGAGCAAGGGGGTTGGTGATGTTGATGTCCGACATGGTCTTCCGCCTTCGAGTCGTGTGTGCGGGTCCGCCACGCGAGTCACAGGTTGACTGTGCTTTCACTCTGGTGGAGATCGGGACGTTCCCGCCTGTACAGAAATGCCAGTTCTGATTGCCGGATCGACCGACAGCCGAAGAGCCGCCCATTCGCGGTCTCCATCGTCACCTCTCCGACACGTTTCGAACCGCCGCTCAGCGGGCGGAGCGCCACGCCCCTGACGAGGGAAAGCCACCCGTGAAGAGCTGCGGAACGGTGACGAGCGAGAACCCGCGGTCCTGAAGGCCCTCGTACACGGCCCCGACGGTGCGGGCGGTGTTCTCGTGCACGTCGTGCTGGAGCACGATCGATCCTGGTCGCGGCTGAGCTACGGCCTGGGCGATGAGGTCGCCATCCGAGAGCCCCGCCCAGTCGCGCACGTCGACGTCCCACAGGATCGCGGGCATCCCCGCCGCCGCGAGCACGGCAGCGGAGTACTCGCCATAGGGCGGGCGGAACGCGGTCGCCTGCGCGCCGGTGGCTTCGAGGATCGCCGCATTCGTGTCGCCGAGCTGCCGGGACACCTCCACACCCGTCAGCGTCGACAGGTTCGGGTGGTTCCAGCTGTGATTCTCGACGAGGTTTCCCTCGGCGACAGCTCGCCGGGCCACGTCGGCGTAGCTGCGCATGTTCTTGCCCTGCACGAAGAACGTGGCCGCCGCGCCGTGCGCCTGGAGGGCGTCGAGGATGCCGGGGGTGAGCCGCGAAGGACCGTCGTCGTAGGTGAGAGCGACGCACGGGAGGAGGGTGCAGTCGGTGCGGTCGAAGCCCGCTCCCCCGCGCGCCGGGCCACTGTACTGCTGACCCGATGCCGCGAGAAGCCGGACGCCCGTGTCAGTGAGCAGCTGGTCGGCCGATCCCGGGCGGACCGCGATCGGCATCGGGGCCGCCGTCGGGGCGACTCCCAGTCCGACGAGCACCTCCGCGGTGAACCCGGGCGCCAGCGTGACGATCATCCCCTCGGGGGACGGGACCGAGCCGGCGAGCGCCGCCTGCACCAGGGCGATGGCACCCTCATCCTCGGCGGCCGGGGCGAGAGAGAGGGAGCCGGCCCGCCGCCGGAGCTCCTCGATGACATCGGCTGCGATCGCGCGGGCGGCATCCGGCATCCAGAGCGCGGTCGCGTCGACGACCTCGCCGGTGGCGGTGTCCACGTAGAGCGTCGACGAGCTGTCGGATGTCACTCCGTCCGGCCCGCCGGTCACAGCGCGGACCCGCTCGCCGAGGAAGGATCCGGATGCCGCGACGATGTCGCACACGACGAGGGCGCCCGCCCCGCCCGCCGGCCCGATCGCCGGATCGGCGAGCAGTTCGAGGCCGGACCGTGATGTCGATCCTGGCACGCAGCCGCGTGCGTTCAGACCCGAGCCGGGCGCGTGCGCGTGGGGCGTGTAGCCGATCGCGACCGCCCGGGCCCGCGCGTCGATCGTTCCTCGCACGAATGCGGCGACGGCTTCGTTGAAGGCATCCACCACCGGCCCGTGGCCCGGCAGAAGGGCGAAACGCGCCTGCACGCCGACATCGTCGTTGCGGAGCCGATGACCGACGAGACCTGAGACGCCGGCAGGGTCGACAGGCTCCGGGAGCACGGTCTCGAGGACAGCCGAAGGGGACCAGGCCGGGGTGCGCCAGGCCGGATCCGCCGCGGGCGCGCAGCCGGAGAGAACGAGAACGCCGATCATCACCGACGCAAGGGCGACGCGACGCCTCACGGGCGCACCGCCTCGAGGATCTCGGCCATGCTGCGCCGATACGCGGCCATCGTGCGGTCGTCGGCGACGACGGCGGAAACCGCCACGACGGGGCCCTCGCCCAGTGCCGCCGCCACTGCGCGAGGACCGACATCCGCATGCACGATATCCACACCGGATGCCAGCACCTCTTCCCGGATGCGGCCGACCTGAGCGGCATCCGTTCGCGACTCGAGAGGCGCCGAAACCCGCTCGAGAACACTGAGCGGCGAGTCCTCGGCGGCCGACATCTCCACTGCCAGCGAGCGGTCGGGTGTGGTCACCGTCAGGAATCCGGCGCGCGATCGGTCGATGAACCAGCCCTCCGGTACGAGAACCGCGCTCGTCGACCCGCCGATCTCCACCGCAGACCCGTCGGCCACACGGATTTGCAGCCCAGCGAGCGCGGGGGCTGCGAGCGTGCCAGCGGCGACGACGGCGGCGACGGCCACAGCGCTGAGAGCGATGCGCCACCTCCATCTCGGTCGGGTCGGCCGGCGCTGCGACGAGCGGCGAGAGGTGAGCGGTGAGTCGGTCATCAGAGTTCCATCCGGAGGTCAAGAGGATGTCGCCGCCGGGTCGCGGCGGTCGACGTCAGGCGGCGGCAGAGCGGCGATGACGAGCGAGGATGATGATCGTCACGATGGCTCCGACCACCAGCACACTGAGGACCACGACCGTCCAGATCAGACCGTTCGACGAATCCTGTGCCGGAGTCACGGGGGTGACGGACGCTGTCGGCGACGGACCAGCCGCCGACACCGTCACGGTCGTGGTGCCCAGCACCGTCTCGCCGTCGCTGACCGCGATCGTGAAGGTCCCCGGCTCGGTCGCGGTGAACTCGACGCTCGCGGTGCCGTCGGCGACGCGCGCGCTCTCCGCCGAGAGCGAGCCGCCGGGTGTCCCGTCGAGACCGAAGTCCGCTGTCGCGAGATCTCCCAGGCCGGTGACGGTGATGGTCGAGCTGTCGCCTACGGAGACGGATGCAGGGGATGCCTCGACCGTCGCGGTCGGTGCATCGCCACCGCTTCCGGCCGTGACGGTGATCGTCGTCGTCGACAGCACGGTCTCGCCGTTGCCGACCGAGATCGTGAAGGTGCCAGACTCCGTCGACGAGAAGTCCACGCTGGCGGTGCCGGAGGTCACGGGCACCTCAGCCGACGACGCCGATCCGCTCGCGCCGATCACCTTGAGCGACCCTCCCGGCGTCCCGTCCAGTCCGAAGACGGCCGTCTCGAGCCCTCCCAGGTCGGTTGCGGTCACCGTCGAGATGTCGCCGACCGCGATGTTCTCCGGGCTTGCCGTGAGTGAAGTGCTCTGGGCGGCGGATGCCGCTCCCGCTGAGCCGAGGGCGAGCATGAGGGCCAGCGCCGTGCCGATGAGGGCAGGGGTGCGCGTGAGCATGAAGTCTCCTGTGGGTCACGTGTTCTCGGCTTCGCAGGGCGCGGAGGCCGGCCGAGGTGGATGTCACCAGCCTGGAGCGCGAGCCGAACGTCATGACTGTGCGAAACGACCAGTCCTGACTCGGCGGGGTCGCCCCATCCTTGAAGAGGAGGATTCGCCACGGCGGCGGGATCGATCCGAAGAGAGGTGTCGAACAGGGATGAACACGAGGATTCGAGTGACCGCACGCATCGCGGCCTTCGCGCTCGCCGGCGTCGCACTTGCCGGATGCTCGGCGGACGACGACGCTGTGCCGAGCGTCGCGACCTTCGAGATCGAAGGCCAGACGTTCAAGATCGAGCTCGACTCCGCGGAGCTGGTGACTCACGCGAAGCAGCTGCTCGCCGGTGAAGAAGTGGCGAACATCCCGGTGGGGACCATCGTGCGCGACGACCCCTCTGTCAACGAGCCGTGGAGCTGGCACATCGACCCGGCCTCGCTCGAGTTCGCCGACTTCACCACGGAGGTGTGCGACGGACTGCCCGAGTACGTCGAGGACGGCACTCTCACGAGCGACATCTACTGCCCCTGGCTCGCGAAGATCACCGCCGTGGAGCCGTTGAAGTGAGACATCTGACCAGCCATCGCTTCGCGTTCGGGTTCTTCGCGGCGCTCCTGGCGTTCGTGGGGGGGCTGGTGGCCGTGGAGGCGGCACGTGTCGCGGGCAACGCCCTGGAGCGTCCCGGTGTGCCGGAGTTCTACACGGCTCCGGCGGGGCCGATCGATCCGACACCGGGGACGGTCGTGAAGGCCGACCCGCTGCTGGGTGTTCCGTTCGCCGCGCGTGGGTGGCGCATCATGTACACCTCCACGGATGTGCACGGAGAACCGGTGCTGTCGACCGGCGTGCTCGTCGTCCCCCTGGG
>NZ_FTPO01000002.1 GCF_900155915.1 Microbacterium sp. RU33B | reverse complement strand
ACACCGGGACACGTGACGTTCTCAACCCCGACGCGCACCTTCTCGCGGAGAAGGCCCGTGTAGCCGGCGTGCCCTTCGAGCTGCGCGAGGCCGCCGGCCAGGTGCACGTCTATCCGCTCGTCCCTACGCGCACCGGACTGGACGCGCAACAGCACCTCATCGACACGGTCCGAACAGCGATCCGGGCGTAGACGCCACCCCAGAACGCCACGGTACGGTGACCGGCTCCCCACGGACCGAGGGACCCGTGCCCGCGTCCAGGTACTCCATCCGCGCTAGCGCACGCTCGTGGATCCACCTCCGGGCACTGCCCGTAAGCAGTAGCTCGCGAGCGGGAGCTCACGGCACGCATACGCTGGAACTGAGGACGACGGGCGACTCACGTACGCAACCGAATGAGCTCCGGGACCGGCGCCCGGCAGGCGGTCAGCCTGCGACGTAATGTCGGCAATCCGCATCTCGACAGTGCCTAGGCCGCGGTACGTGTAGTAGTCACGGTACGCGGTGCCGCCGTCCGCAGAGATCGTTGTTGTCGTCCAACCATAGGGTCGCGCCCTTTCAGCTACAGCTTAGGCGCACCTCCGGAATGGCGAGCAGGGGCTGTACGGTGTTGGCTTCTAGAAGCTTGGCGCTAGGAGCATTGCGCCGATGGGGATCGTCGGGTACTCCGTGGGTCGCCAGCCGTTCCGGTAAAAGATCTTCTTTGGCTCCATGCAGAATCTGTCAGCGATCGCGCTGATCGCATCACCCGTGACGACCTGGTAGCCGGTGATGTTTCCGTCTGCGTCGAGGATTGCGGGGCCGGATGCGCCGGCACGCTCACCGCCGTCGAGGATCGGGCTGGAGAGTCTCCCCTCCTTGTCCGTTGTGACCAGCTTGCAGCCGTCCGTACCGACCGCCTGTGCGGTCGGGGCCGGAGAAGTCGCGGTCTCCTCGGTCTGAGCAACCGTGGCTGTGCATCCAGCAAGAGCCAGCGCCATTAGAGCGACCGTTGCGATCTTGGCGATGTGATTCATGCCGGTTAGCTTCGCATCTTCTCGCGCCGCTAATCCACTCGGCGTCCAGTCCCAGAGAACCCTCCCGGGTCAGACGCGGGGTGCTCATCGGTCTTGAGTGGCTGCCTTGCTGGCCTCTGAGCCCTCGAAGAACTCACTTGGTCCTAACTGAACGTGGTCCCTTGCACAGCGCCTGAGATACAGAGCGTTGCTTCCCTCAATGAGCCTCGACGGAGTGACAACTCTGTCTGCCTAGCGGCCACACTGAGTATGCACGGGAACGCTGCTTCTTCTGTGACGAGCTACGACCCTATCGTTGATCTTGAGAGCTTTCCGTGGTTCACATGCGCCACAATCGGCGTAAGTAGCGCGGCCACTGGTGATCACCCAGGGAGCATAGGAGCAATGGATGACCCCAGAGATTTGTCAAGTCGCATAGCAACGAAATCAAGAGCCCAGGGAGTGAAGCGTAGATGCCGCCCTATGTGGACCCCCTGGTCTTGAAGTCGCAGGTAGGGGTCAATGACACGTACAAGGATGTCCCCGGCTACAACAAATGTTCGGAGGACGGACGAACGGGTTGGCTAACGATGTATTCGCTAGCTCGCGCATTGCAGCACGAGCTTGGCATCACGGCCCTATCGAATAGCTTCGGCCCCACGACCATGTCGCGGCTTGAAGCACACGGCCCGGTTGGAAGCAGCACCAGAGTCAACATCTTGAAGATCGTTCAGGCGGCGTGCTTCTGCAAGGGGTACCACGCCGGCGATCTCAACGGTGAGTGGGACGGCGTGACTACTTCGGGGCTCTCGCTCAGTGGCCACCCGACAGCGGCGCTGGCGATGCCACTCCGCACACCAAATACACCGTGGAAGAGCGACAAGAGTGCGAACGGATGGCCGATCGGAGGACCGTCCTCGGTGTTCCGCATTGAAGGGACCAATCACAGCATCACGCTGGCAGTCGGCAGCGCGGCGGGGGTCCTTCTCCACGCCGTTCGCAGGTTCAACTACGAGATTGACGCACTTCGCGACGGTGATGCCAAGGGGCTGAGTACAGATCGAGCGGTGACATCCCCTGAGCGATCGAACCTGTTGTCCGGCACCGCGGTTCTCATCCGACCCGATTCGTTCCCACTCGGAACGACAGGCAACCTCTACCCCAACGAGATCACGATCCTTGAGGACATCGTGATGGAGGCGGGCGGCGTTATCTCGTGGGGCGGTCACCTCAAGATCCCAGATCAAGGACTGCTCTACATTGCGAAGCCGCCGTTGTCGGCCGCGACATCACGCCTGGCGAAGCGATGCGACGAGACCGATGCGATGGGCACGGCTGGGGGCGTCGGACAGATCAATGCTTTCGAGCGAGATCGATTGCGCGAAGTTGAACTCTTCCTTGAACAGAAGGTCGGTTGATTTCACATGAGCGCTGGCCGCCGATTTAACTTGACAAGTCGCTGGCTCTTGCTTGCCGTGATTGTCGTCGCTGTGGCGGTCATTCTGATCATCGTCGGTCGGGTGCAGGGCGTCCCCGAACCCATTGAAAGTCGCGCCGACACGGAGGCAGCAAGAACAGCCGACACCTACGTCCTTGACAAGCTCAACGATCTCGCGGAAGCCACCGATACCGCCGGGGTCGACCGCGCCGACGCTATTGCCGAGTACCTCGAAGAAGCGACCGGTCAGCTCGTACCCGGGACGAAACTAGTCATCATGAGTGGCCCGCGCGATGGCGACCAATTCGGCGTGGCAGTCTTCATTGAGTGGAAGGTCGAGCCTTTCTCGGTGCGCGATCCTGGGTGGGGGCGCGCGTGTCGCATCTATACCGTCGGTGCCGCTTCCGTCACGAGCGAGGCACTCGTCTGCCCTGCGAGCGTTCGAGATGAACCGCTCGGATTAGTGCTTAGTGACGACGGGTGGTTCTCCTCCCGTAGCGTTCCCACACGGTTGGGCATCACCCGATCGAGCGGACTCCTCGATCCACCGTGGGGTTTGCGCGGGGATCAGCCCTGTCCGGGTGCACCCACGTAGGACTCACGCCCTTGGATCGCCCGAGCTGCTGACTCGGTGGCTGCCGCGAACTCTGCCCGGATCGCGACACCGTCGTTTGTCTTGGCAACAGTGTAGGCAATGCCCTCTAGGGCACCGAGATGAGGGACATTCCCGATGGTTGCAATGTCGATGTCTTCGCCCTCATCAAGATGGTGGAAGACAAGCACCTGAAGACCAGAGCTGCCGCCTTCCGAGGACCGGAGAGGACCAAGGGCGCCAGTGCTCGCCGCATTCCGCTCGTGGATCGTCGAACGCGCCATCTCACTGGGTTGCGACGATCAGAAGGTCGACCTGAACGGTGTAGACGGCGGCATGGACTTCGATGGTGCCGGTGCCGGCGCCTGCCTCAGCCGGAATCTCGAAGTCACCCGCGAACCTGCCGTCACTGATCAGGATCCGCTGCTCGTCATAAGGGCGTCCATCCTGCACCCATGAGAGGGTCACTTCCGGCCACGGCGGGTCGCTCGCGTGATTCGTGTCGTTGCACGGTTGCCAGTACATGCCCGCGACTCGGACGACATCGCCTGGTGCGGCCTCCACCACCGATGCGTGCACGGTTGGTTCAACACAGGCGCCGGCGCTGCCTACGGCGCTACACCCGGTGACGCCCATCGTGGCGCAGGCGACCGCGGATACGACGATCCGTCTCCACCCATCTTTAGTACTCCTCAACGGCAAGAGCACATCAATCTGTCGCCAACTCGTGATGGGAAGCCCCGGCGCCCGGCGAACGATCCGTCAGTGATCAGCGTGAGTTGTGCCCGACAGTTGGCGACGTCGCTTCTAGGAGTCGGCCGTCCATCATGGGGGCAGAAAGGAGTGAGCAGAAAATCACGTTGATGATCGAGCCGGTCCTACTGAACGGGCTCATGGACGACTTGACCAACACTCCTCCTCCGACCCACCCCATGTCACGTCAGTCGGCTCAGACTAATGGCAGCCGGAGGCGGCGAGTCGCCCGTATCGCTTTGTGTGTGAATCGCAGCGATCCCTCTGCGGTGTCGTCGACGCTCCATATGAGTTGGCGGCCTGTCAGGGACTCGAATTTAGCGAAGGTAGCTCTCCACTCGCGGACGCCAGAAATGCGATGTTGTTTGGACAATCGTCGGCCCGGCGGACATGTCTCTAGTGAAGGGTGTTCACGAGAGGAGCAACTTATGGAAGACGCAGAGTTTGACCGTGTTCTCGAGGTCGGGATCCCGATGACGGCGATACCGAGCACGCTGTCGTCGCACCGGGACCGAATTCTTGCTGAGGCCCGCGCCCGACGCAGTCGTCGGTTGCGGGTGTGGACGGCGGGTGTCGTTGCTTCAGTGCTAGTGGTCGGTGGCGGATCTGTAGCGGTGGCCGGCGGGGGAAACGAAACGCCATGGGGCTGGGTGGCCGACAACGTGTTCTCGATCGGGCGGACGGACGGTTCGGCCTGTTTCCAAGGGTTCCTTGTGAAGTGGGACGGCGTCTCTGAGGACGACCCCATGGTCCAAGACGCAAAAGCAATCGTCGGCGGCATTGACCTGACCACGCTTGACACGGGCGCTGTGGAAGCGGAGTTGGAGGCCGACATGGGCAGCACGGTGGACGGTGACGGGAGACCCCAGGAGCCGGTCGTACTGAGCGAAGACGAGCTTCGTCAGTTCGCGCTCAGCCAGCTGGTTGGGGACATCTTGTTTGCCGAACTTCTGGCCCGAGGCCACGAGTTGAGGGTAGGGCATGAAGTATCGCTGAGCAGTCAGACCACCGACTGCAGCTGATGGCACAGGACAAACGCAAAGCCAGCCACTTCGACGAGGTGATCCGCGCTAACGAAGCGGACCTGTGGCGGTATTTTCAGCGCCGCCTCACCAACCCCGCCGACGCCGCGGAGGCGTACGGTGAGTTGCTTCTGACGGCGTGGAAGCTGCACAGGAAGGTCCCAACCGACCCCACTCGAGCCCGCATGTGGCTGTTCGTGACAGCACGACACGTCATGCTCAGCTCCCGTCGAACTATGTCACGGCGGTCAGCTGCGGTACAGCGACTCGTCGATGACATGACGACTAACCCCCCGCAGGTTGACGGGCCGTACGTCAGAGAGCTCAAAGACGCGATGAGCGCTCTTTCCGATCAGGACGCGGAACTGATACGCCTCATCTACTGGGATCGGTTGCCCTCACACGAGGCCGCCGCAGTACTAGGCATCAATGCCTCTACTGCTCGCTCTCGCCTTTCGAAGGCGAGACAAGCTCTGCGGTTTGAACTCGAAGCACGGCCGCCCGAATGACCGTCCCTCTGCGGGCGGCGATGTTCGCGTGCGGTCGGACGATGCCGCGCGGCGAATGTCGGCGACGCTCAATGGGACGCAAAGTTCGTCCGTGAGACGCCGCCAAGTGTCGGAGAGATGCCCGGGCGGCCGCAGGTGGGTCAGATACCCCGGACGGTCCCATGCCCGATGAACCCGCCTCATACGAACACATTGGCGTCGGAGCGCACGGTTGAGATAGAACTCGATCAGTCAGTTCTCCCTGGCAACGAATCGGGCGCTCGCCCGATGCCTCACATGAAGGCGAATGCTCTTGCGATTAGTTTGAGTGTGGTGATCTTGGCCGTAGCGTCGATCTGTACTTGGACCACTTCATGGATGATGAGGCGCGATCTTCAATTGTTAACCCCGCATCGACGAGCTCGCAGGGTGTGTAGAGCGCTATCGCACCGTCGATAGTCGCGCAGTCGAGCTGAACATCTTCATCCACTTTGAGCTCATTGACGGTGCCGTTGACGAGCAGTGATCTGGACTGCGAGTCGAGGCGAACCGTTGACACTCTGGTGGTTCGCTCGACAACCGCTGTGACGCGTCCTTCCAACTGTGTCCGGGACACTTGGACGCCTGCAAGCTGGCGGTCCAGGTTCGTGATGACGGCAATCCCGAAGGCCACGACCACACCCACGACTACTAAAGCAAGAATCGTGAAAACTGGAGATCTCTGAACGATGCCCCAGATCGCGAATGCGAGGGGGATGAGAGCGATGATGGCCGACACAATGATCGCGATGACTATCCCGGTCTGCAGATCAAGGTAACGCTGGGCGTTCTCTTCAACGTATTCACGCGGCAATTCTTCGACAACGTGGAGCACAATTCTCATGACTTGGCCGCCATCTTGCACTCCTTGAGTTGCTGCGCGCTAGTCCTCTCGGCTCCTTTTCGTCTGAGTCTAGGCCACGCTCGATCGCGCCCCAATGATCGGCGAGCCGTCGACTGAACGGAGCCCAATGTGTTGACCTGTTCGTGGAGCTCGCTTCAGGCGCCGCTCGCCGCGTGATCACCGGAGGTCGCACAGCACCACCCTTTAGCTCAGCCCCGCGGCAAGCAAAGTCTCGAGGACGAACCGTGAAGCGAGCCCCCGAATCGCCCTCAGCCCCGTGACCCAAAGGCACAGGCGCCCGCGGGACTATCGTGACCGCCATGACCGTGCGCGCTCTGTTCCCCATCCTCTCGACACGCGACCTGCCGGCTCTCGTGGCGTTCTACGAGCAGGCTCTGGGCGCCGAGGTGACGTTCCGCTTCCCGGGCGAGCACGGCGACGTGTACGTCTCGCTCGCGATCGGTCCGGCATCCCTCGGCATCGGGCACGATCCCGACACGACCGACCCCGTCGCCTCCGGCGATCGAGCGGCTCTGTGGTTCTACGTCGACGACGTGGATGCGACGTTCGCCTCCGCCCTGGGTGCCGGAGCCGTCGCGGAACGCGCACCCACCGACATGCCCTGGGGCGAGCGCGTCGCGCAGGTGCGCGACCCTGCCGGGCATCTCGTGAACTTCGGACGCGCGGAGGGCGACCCGAGCTGACTCACGCGAAGTGGTGCCAGCGGCCTTCAGACACGACGTCAACGCTGCTGTCGACCACTCTGATGGCGGTCTGATCGTCGATGGCGTACGACGGATGCCCGACATCCGCCGCCCACTTCTCGGCGGCGGAGAACGGGTTGCCCGGTCCGCCGTCGGTCGCCAGATGGGGGCAGATCGCGAAGTCCACGACGCCCATCGTGCGGTCATCGCCCGCGGGCGGCATCCATCCCACGAACTCCCGCCCGATCCGCGGCGTCATCACCATGCTCCCCGCGCTCATCCCGAGCCAGACGGTCTCCGACAGCGAAGGGAGCATGTCGGCCAGTCCCGACTCCCGCATCCAGTGGTGCAGGTAGAGGGCGTCGCCGCCGGCCACGACGAGCGCATCGACCTCGCGGACCAGGGGCATCCAGCGCTCGTCGTCGATGCTCGGCAGCGCGGTGAGCTCGAGCACGCCGACCGACTTCCAGCCGAGGTCCACCATCGGGTTCTCCGACCGCCCGCTGATGAACTCCCACGCCGACACCCCGGGTCCGACCCACGGATGACCGTACTGGGCCGTCGGGATGCACAGGGCCGTGGACTCCTCGATCGGCTTGCCGAGCAGCTCGACGAGCGCGCTCCGGATGCTGTCATTGGTGACACCTGCTGAGGTGAGAAGAAGCTTCATCCGGACTCCACGTCGGCTCTCATAGCGGGAATCGCGCCCGCGACCAGGTCAGCCTATGCGCCGGCCCGGACGCGCGCCGCGGGTGCGAGGGCGCGAAGAGCCTGCAGCACCGCCTCGGGACGCTCGACGGCGGCGAAGTGGCCGGCGTCGCGCACCGTGGTCTGGTCGAAGTCGCGGATGAGGTTCGCGAAGCCGATGCCGTCGCCCTCGGCGACGAACACGTCGCGTTCGCCACGGATCGACCGGACCGGGCAGGCGATCGCCCGCCACGCGGACTCGTCGTAGGCGGCCGCCGCTCGCGCCGCGTCGATCAGCGCGCGCGGACGCAGCTCCATCGAGAGCGCACGGATGACGGTGGAATGGACGTGTGCAGGCCGGGCGAACAGCGGCGCGCACAGCACGCGGAAGACACCGATCCGCTGGAGCGCGCTCACCAGGCGCCGCCCCATCGCTCCCAGGGCGATGAGCACCCGCATGGCGAGGAGCATCCCGGCGAATCCGGGGAGGGCGAGACCTCCGCGCAGCGGGTGTCGGATCGCCTCGAGCACCGCAGGACCGGCGGGTGAGATGAGGAGCACCGCCTGCGTGCCCCCCGGGGCTCGCGCAGCGATGTCGAGGGCGAGGAATCCGCCGAGAGAGTGCCCGACGACGATCCACCGTTCGTAGCCCAGCGACCGCGCCACGTCACGCACGAGGGCACTCAGCTGCGCCACATCGACACCGGATGCCGCGGCGGGACTCTCCCCCCACCCGGGCAGGTCGATCGCGATGACATCCGTCAGCGGATGCCCCGACCGCTCCGCCGCCCGCAGGAGCGGTGTCCACGTCGTCCACGATCCCGCGCCGCCGTGGAGCAGGATCGTCGCGGTGTCGCCCGAGGCGGTGCCCGCCCGCACGACGACCCGGCCGCCGGCCGTCGTCAGCGCACGCCGTCGAAGGCCGAAGTCGCGATCCCGCGAGCCGAGCGCCGGGCCGCGGCGCTCCACGCCGTTCGGCGATGCGGGAAAGGTGTCGTCCACACAGATGATTCGGCGCGGACGCCGCATCGGATCGCGCCGCGGGGCCCGGCTGCTCGGCGGGATCAGCCCGCCGGCGCCGCCCGGGTGAACGTGCCGAGGTCGTGCCTGTCGAAGTACTCGAGCACGAGCGTCGCGCCGTCGAACGTCGCCTGCGACACCGCGGTCGGGCTGGAGTTCTCCCCGGTCGGGCGGAAGACGAACACATCGCCCGACCAGTGCTCGAGCGGCCATCGTCCCGTCGGCCCGAGGCTGAGAACGAGCTCCCCTCCCCGCACCTCGACCCGAGCGGCGCCGAAGTACTCGTTCGCGTACTCCCCGGCATACGAGGCGAGGTCGGCCGGCGGCGCGGCATCCGTCGGGGGCTCTTGTCCGTCGAACTCCCCGAGCGGCTCGCTCGAGAGCTGCTCGAACACCGAGATGAAGAAGTCGAGCCAGTCGCGGCGCTCCTCGCCGAACTGCGCGATGTCCATGAAGCGATTCGCGATGCCCTCGGCCACGCCGTTCGCGGCGGCGTTGGACAGCACGATGATGCCGATGTCGGCCCCGGGGAGCATCTTCACGATCGTGCCCGTCCCCATCGCGAAGGCACCCGAATGGTTGACGTCGACGAGTCCGCCGACGGTCGTGCCGACGTTCCACCCGTAGCCGTACATGCCCGCCCGCGCTCCCCAGGCATTCGGTGCCCCCTGGATCATCTGCGGCGACATCGCGGGAAGCAGCGACGTTTCTTCGACGAACCGGGAGCCGTCGTGCTCGCCCGCTGCGAGGAGCATGCTGGTCCACGTCGTCAGGTCGTCGATGTTGGAGCTCACCCCTCCGGCGGGCGATTGCGCGTCGGGCTGACGCTGTGCGGGATTGACGATCCATTCGTCGTCGTCGCGGATGTGACCGAGCGCGCGGTTCTCGCGCTCTTCCAGGTCGGCGAAGCGCGAACTCGTCGACGTCATGCCGAGAGGCTCGTACACCAGCCGCTCGGACAGACTCGCCCAATCCTCCCCGGAGGCACGCGCGACCGACTCCGCCGCCGTCGTGATGTCGAAGTTGCCGTAGTGGTACACCGCGCGCCACGGCTCGAGCGGGATATGGCGCAGCCGCTCGATGATCTCCTCGCGGTCGTAGCCGATCTCCTCCAGCTCATCCCCGGCGTGCTCGAACAGGCCGGATCGGTGCGCATACATGTCGGCGATCGTGACGCGGGCCCCGACCACGGGGTCGGAGAGCGTGAACCCCTCGAGGTTCTCGGCGACGGGCGTGTTCCACGACACGATCCCCTCGTCGATCGCGCGTGCGACCACGGTCGATCCCACGGACTTCGAGACGGATGCCAGGGCGAAGACCGTCGCGGAATCCACGGGCTCTCCACTGTCGACATCGCGGACGCCGAACCCCTCGGCGAAGATCACCTCGTCGCCGTGCACCACGCCGACGGCGATGCCGGGGGTGCCGGTGGCATCCATCGCCGCACGCACGGACCGCGGGATGTCGGCCACCGCCGCCTCGATCTGCTCGGGCGTCACGACCGCCACGGCGTCGGCCGCGGGATTCGGGTTCACCATCGGGGTCTGGGTGCGCTCCGGCGCGGCGCTCTCCCCGACCGTGCAGCCGGCCAGGGCACCGGCGACGAGAACGGAGGCGACGACGGCGGAACGGCGCGAGGCAGCTCTCATGGGGAAAGTGTGCAGCAGAGCGGCACGCGGCGCTACGGCGGGCGCCGACCCGATCGGCGCTCCACCTCGATCAGCCCCTCACGCCGGGCGGGCGACGTACTCCTCGATCACGACTCCGGAGGCGAAGGATCGCGACCCGGCGGGCGCGAAGCGCCGCGCGTCGAACGGGGCGTCGCCGAACAGTCGGATGCCGGAGCCGAACACGAACGGGTGGCGCTTCAGCACCAGGCGATCGATCTCCGGCAGCAGGGCGCCCGCGAGCTCGCCGCCGCCGCAGAGCCAGATGTCGAGTCCGCTCTCCTGCTTGAGCCGACGGACGACGCCGAGCGCGTCATCCGTGACGGTGATGGCAGGATCGAGCTCGCGCGAGCGCCTGCTCGCCACGACCTGGCGGAGATGCGGATAGGGGCTGGCGATCCCGACCTCGAGCGCAGGGGCCAGCGTTCGCGATCCCATGATGACGGTGTCGTATCGGGTTCGGGGCGGCTCGATGCCGAGGGCGGCGTGCGCATGAGCGGGCAGCGCGTCGGCGTATTCGCCGTAGACGACCGAGGTGTGGTCACCGTCCGAGAGGAAGGCGTCGAAGCCGCCCTCCGGGTCGGCGATGCAGCCGTCGATGCTGACGGCGACGTAGTAGACGAGTTCGCGCATGAGCACTCCAATCACAACAGGTGTCGTAGTTAATGTACTGCAGGTGTCGTGGTCTGGCTAGCATGGGCGGCATGGCTCGCAACGACGTCCGACGTTCCGCCCTCGCCGACGCCGGCATCCGGGTTCTCGCGGAGGAGGGCGCGCGCGGCCTGACCCATCGAGCCGTCGACTCCGCCGCCGGCGTGCCTCGCGGCACCGCCTCGAACTACTTCCCCACCCGCGATCAGCTCATCGAGGCCCTCGTCGACCGGATCGAGGAGCGACTGACGCCGGATCCCGAGGCCATCCCCCACGCGGCGACCCGGCCGCGCGACCGCGCGCTCTTCGCCGACTACGTGCGCGACGTGGTCCGCAGGCTCGCCGCCGATCCCGCCGTGTCGCTCGCGCTCTTCGAACTGCGACTCGAGGCCGCCCGGCGCCCCGCCGTGGCCGAGGCGCTCGGCGCGTGGCGGCAGAGGTCGTTCCAGGACGACATCGCCTTCACCGACGACGCCGGACTGCCCGCGGGACGCACCGAGATCGCCCTCTTCCACTACGCGATCGACGGCCTCATGCTCGACCGTCTGACCGTGCCGCTGGACACCGGGCTGTCGATCGACGAGGCCGTGGACGAGCTCGTCGACAGGATCCTGCGCTGACCCCCTCCGAGGACCGAGCGGCGACCCCCGCCGGAGAGTGCGGAGCGGTCGTCACGCCGAGGGAGCGGAGAGGGCGGCCAGCTGCGCCCTGAGTGCGCGATTGGCCTCCTCCAGATGGAGGATCCGCCGGGCGCCGGCGATGTTGATGCCGTCCGACAGCAGGGCGACGACCTGCCGGACGACGTCGAGATCGTCCTCGCTGTAGCGGCGCGTGCCGCCGGCGGTGCGGTCGGGGGTCAGCAGCCCCCTCGTCTCGTACAGGCGCAGTGTCTGCTCGCCGACCCCCACCATGTCGGCGGCCACGGCGATGCTGTAGACGCCTCGCGCCCGGTCGATCCGTTCCGTCACGGCATCCCCCACTCGTCGTTCATTTCGCACTTGACGATCTTCGTTCTTCGAGGTACAAAATCTACTGCAGTCGACATAGATCGTCGACTCGAACACCGACAAGTGAAATGGAGGAGATCAAGAAATGCTCATGCAACACGACCCGTTCCGCGACCTCGACCGGTTCACGCAGCAGGTCTTCGGGACGATGAGCCGCCCCTCGCACATGCCCCTGGATGCGTGGCGAGAAGGCGATGAGTTCGTGGTCGAACTCGATCTGCCGGGGGTCGATCCGGGCAAGATCGACATCGACGTCGAGCGCAACGTGCTGACCGTGCGTGCCGAGCGTCTGAGCCGGATGCCGGACGCGGCCAATGCGGTCGCGACCGAGCGCTCGTGGGGCGTCTTCAGCCGCCAGCTGGTGCTCGGGGACGCCCTCGACACCGAGAAGGTCGATGCCGACTACACGGCCGGAGTGCTCCGCCTGCGCATTCCGATCGCCGAGAAGGCCAAGCCCCGCAAGATCCACGTCACCGACCGCGACAGCATCGTGCAGCGGGAAGACCGCAGCATCGACGCCTGACCGGGCGGCCCATGCCGTGTCGGGAGGAGCCGTGATGACATCGGCTGCGATCGTCCTGTTGCCGGAGACGCGGGACGGGCGGTTCGACGATCCGGAGTGGGTCGCGCGCGAATTCGCCGCGATCCTCGCCGCGTCGGGCCTTCTGCCCGGAGTGGTCATCGGCACGGCGCCGGACTCATCGCCGACGGACGCTCGCCGGCGAGCTCACGGAGCGCCGGTATCGGCTCCTCACGGCCGTCGAGCCGCCGCGCCGCCCGTGCCCGAACGGGTCAGGGCACCCCCGGGCGTGTGCGACCGCCCGCAGCGGTGAAGACAGAGCGCCCCGCGTCCTCGAGAGGACGCGGGGCGCTTCTTCGCCATCTGGGGATCCGACCTCAGGCGTCGGCGGACAGCCGCGCCGCCGCCGTGGCCATGTGCACGGCCATCGCGGATGCCGCGGCATCCTCATCTCCGGCCCGCACGGCGCGGTTCACGGCATCGTGCTCCTCGATCGCGGTCCGCGCCTCGGCCTCGTCCTGCACGGCGCGGTCGGCGTAGACCTGCAGCAGCGACCGCACGACGTGCAGGAGGTCGATGAGCTGCCCGTTGCCCGCGGCGGCTGCCAGCGCATTGTGGAAGTCGAGGTCGGCGCGGGCGAACGCGCCCAGGTCGTCGACGGTGTCGCGCATGCGGGCGAGCGACGCGTCGATCTCCGCGAGGGCGGATGCCTCGCCCCGCCCGGCGGCCAGCCGGGCGACGTAGATCTCGAGACCCGCGCGCAGCTCCAGCAGCTCCCCCGTCTTGCGCGGCCCGATCAGCAGCCCCCACCGCAATGTCTGGGGAAGGAGCTCGCTCGCCGTTCCGCGGAGATACGTGCCCGACCCGGGCCGCACATCCACGATCCCGAGGATCTCGAGGGCGGCGAGCGCTTCGCGCACCGCCGAGCGACCCACGCCGAGCGTCGACGCGAGCTGCCGCTCGGGGGGCAGTCGCGTGCCGGGCTCGATCGACCCGCTCGTGAAGAGGTCCATCAGCCGGCGCGCCACCTCCGACACCGGGGTGCCGGAGGGCAGCACGCCCAGCGCGGCAGCGATCGCGTCGGAACCGTCGCCGGGGTATGCGGGCATGGGCACAATCTACCTTCCGGACTGCCCGCACCTGGGTTTTCGGTCAACCGGTTCACTCGAATCTCTTGCAATTGGTCAACCGGTTTGTCAATATGGGTCGGAGCAGGTCATCCCAGCAGATCGATGTCGATTTACCCAGGAGTCAATGTGGACACGAAAACCCCCTCCGCCGAGGCGAACCCCGTCGCCCGGTCGGCGATCAGGAAGGTGTCCACGCGGCTCGTGCCGTTCGTGGCCCTGATGTTCTTCATCAACTACCTCGACCGCACCGCGATCGGCTTCGCCGCTCCGAACGGTATGAACGACGATCTTGCGCTGAGCGCCGCTCAGTTCGGCTTCGCGTCGGGCGTCTTCTTCATCGGCTACATCCTCCTGGAGGTGCCCTCGAACCTGGCGCTGCACAAGTTCGGTGCCCGCAAGTGGCTCGCGCGCATCATGGTCAGCTGGGGCATCGTCGCGCTGCTGTTCACCTGGGTGCAGAACTTCGAGCAGCTCGTCGCGCTGCGCTTCATCCTGGGTGTGGCCGAAGCCGGCTTCTTCCCCGGCGCGATCCTGTTCCTCAGCCTCTGGGTTCCCGCGCAGTACCGCGGCCGCATCCTCATGCTCTTCTACCTGGCGCAGCCCCTGACGACCGTGATCGGCGCCCCGCTCGCGGGCGCCCTGATCCAGCAGGACGGCGTGTTCTTCGGGCTGGAGGGGTGGCGCTTCATGTTCATGGGCGTCGCGATCCCCGCCATCGTCGTCGGCATCATCGCCTGGTTCTACCTGAAGGACAAGCCGGCGGACGCCAAGTGGCTGACCCCGGCGGAGCAGGTCTGGCTCACCGAGTCGCTGCAGAAGGAGAAGTCGGCCACCGAGTCCCGCGAGAAGCACGTGTCCGTGCGGTTCGCGTTCGGAAGTGGGCGGGTGTGGATGCTCTCCTTCATCTACTTCGGCTTCATTTACGGCCTGTACGCGCTCGCGTTCTTCCTCCCCACGATCATCGAGGGGTTCCAGGCCCAGACCGGCCAGACCTACGACGTGTTCCAGAAGGGCCTCATCACCGCGATCCCCTACCTGCCGGCGGCGGTCGCGATGTACTTCTGGTCGCGGGATGCGTCCAAGCGCGGCCTGAAGACGTGGCACATCGTGATCCCGGCTCTCGCTGGCGCGGTGTCGATCCCCCTGGCGCTGTTCGCCGGCTCCCCGGCAGCGACGATCGCCGTCATCACGATCACTGCCAGCGCGATCTTCTCGGCACTCCCCAACTTCTGGACGCTCCCGACGCGATTCCTCACCGGCGTGGCCGCGGCCGCCGGCGTCGCGCTCATCAACACGATCGGCAATCTCGCCGGCTTCAGCGCCCCGTATGTCACGGGAGCAGTTCGCGACTGGACGGGCAGCTACGAGGCCCCGATGTTCATCGTCGGAGGGGTCATGCTCGTGTCGGCGATCCTCATGATCCTGCTGGCGCGCAGCAACCGCCTCGCGCCGGTGGATGTGGATTCCGCGCAGCCCGCCTCGACCGAGGAGGAGGCGCAGGAGGCGCCGAAGCGATGACCAGACTGTGGAACGACCCGGCCGATTTCGCGGACGAGATGATCGACGGTTTCGTGGCGGCGAACGCCCGCTCGGTGCGCCGGGTGACCGGCGGAGTGGTGCGCGCGACGCAGTCGCCCGCAGGTCAGGTGGCGGTCGTGATCGGCGGCGGGTCGGGCCACTACCCCGCGTTCGGCGGGCTCGTCGGACCGGGCCTCGCGCACGGCGCGGCGATGGGCAACCTCTTCGCGTCGCCGTCGACGCAGCAGGTGTTCGCGGTCGCGAAGGCGGCCGACAACGGCGGAGGCGTGTTCTTCAGCTACGGCAACTACGCCGGCGATGTGCTCAACTTCGACGCGGCGCAGGAGCGGCTGCGCGCCGAGGGCGTCGCGTGCGAGACCGTCACGGTGACCGACGACATCTTCTCCGCGTCTCCTGCCGAGAAGCAGAAGCGGCGGGGGATCGCCGGCGACCTGACCGTGTTCCGCACCGCGGCCGCGGCGGCCGAAGCCGGGTACGACCTGGCCGGCGTCACGGCGGTCGCCGCCAAGGCCAACGCGCGCACCCGGTCGATCGGCGTCGCGTTCACGGGCTGCACCCTCCCGGGTGCCGACCACGCGCTGTTCTCCGTCCCGGAGGGGCGGATGGCGGTCGGGCTCGGCATCCACGGCGAGCCGGGCGTCGATGAGACCGACATCCCGACCGCCGACGGCCTGGCCGAACTGCTCGTCTCGCGGCTGCTCGACGAGCGTCCGGAGGGGGCGGGCACGCGGGTCGTGCCCATCCTGAACGGTCTCGGGTCACTGAAGTACGAGGAGATGTTCGTCGTCTACCGTCGCATCGCGCAGCTGCTCGAGACCGCCGGACTCGAGATCGTCGACCCGCATGTGGGCGAGTACTGCACGTCGTTCGACATGGCCGGCACCTCGCTCACCCTGTTCTGGCTCGACGAGGAGCTCGAACGCCTGTGGGACACCCCGGTCGACACTCCCGCGTACCGCCGGGGCTCGGTCGCGCCGCAGCAGCGGTCGGAGGCATCGGATGCCGTCGCCGACGTCGTCGAGATCGTGCCGGGCGACGACGCGTCTCGCGCGTCGGCGATCACCGTCGCGGCAGCGCTAGAGGTGCTCGTGAGGACGATCGACGACAACGTCGACGAGCTCGGCCGCCTGGACTCGATCGCCGGCGACGGCGACCATGGCATCGGGATGCAGCGTGGCGCGCACGCCGCGCTGGCTGCGGCGACCGCCGCGGTCGCCGCCGGCGCCGGCGCGGGCACGACGCTGGAGCGCGCGGCCGATGCCTGGTCCGACAGGGCGGGCGGCACCTCGGGTGCGCTGTGGGGCGTCATCCTGACTTCCCTCGCCGCCAAGCTCGGCGACGCCGGCTCCCCCTCGCCCCTCGATGTCGCTGCGGGCGTCGCCGCCGGTGCGAGCGGGGTCATGGACTACGGCAAGGCCGAGGTCGGCGACAAGACGATGGTCGACGCGCTCGTCCCGTTTTCGTCTGCGCTGAGCTCCGCGGTCGACGCCGGCGCATCGCTCACCGACGCGTGGCGCACCGCCGCCGCGCGTGCGACCACCGCGGCGGCCGCGACCGCCGACCTCCTCCCCCGCATGGGACGCGCCCGCACACACGGGCACCACAGCGTCGGCATCCCCGACCCCGGCGCGCACTCCCTCGCCCTCATCGTGACCGCCATCGGCGAGACCCTCGCCGCCTCGAAGGAGAACTGACATGACCGAACCCCTGCGCCTCGTCATCGGCAGCGACGACGCCGGCTTCGACTACAAGGAGATCCTCAAGGCCGACCTCGAGAACAGCGACGGCGTCGCCTCCGTCGTCGATGTGGGAGTGGATGCCGACGGGCACACGGCCTACCCCCGCGTGGCGATCGCCGCCGCCGAACTCGTCGCGAACGGCGACGCCGACCGTGCGCTGCTCATCTGCGGAACCGGGCTCGGCGTCGCGATCGCGGCGAACAAAGTGCCCGGCATCCGCGCCGTCACCGCCCACGACTCGTTCTCCGTCGAGCGCGGGGTGCTCTCCAACGACGCGCAGGTGCTCACGATGGGCCAGCGCGTGATCGGCATCGAACTCGCCCGCCGCCTCGTGCGCGAATGGCTCACCTACCGCTTCGACCCCGCCTCCGCGTCGGCGGACAAGGTCGCCGTCATCGGCGAGTACGAAGCCACCGGATCCTGCTGATGGCACCCGTCACGGTCGGGGTGAGCCTGAAGACCTACTTCGGTCACCATCAGGCGCTGCAGTGGTGCGCGCGCGTCGCCGCCACCGCCGGCGCCCACCCCGCCGTGGCATCCGGAGCCGTCGAGCTGTTCGTCATCCCGACCTACCCGCAGCTCGTCGGCGCCGTCGACGCGTTCGCCGGCACGCCGGTCGTGATCGGCGCGCAGGATGTCTCGGCGTTCGAGCCCGGCGCCTACACCGGCGAAGTGACGGCGGCCGAACTCGCCGAGATCGGCGTGCGCGTCGCCGAGATCGGCCACGCGGAGCGCCGCCGGCTGTTCGCCGAGACCGACGACGTCGTCGCCGCCAAGACCGCCGCCGCGCTCGCCCGCGGCATCACCCCGGTGCTGTGCATCGGCGAGACCTACGAGACATCGGATGCCGCCACCGTCGCCGTCGATCAGCTCCACTCCGCGCTCGCCACCGCGCAGGCCGGACGTGTCATCGTCGCCTACGAACCCGTCTGGGCGATCGGCGCCCCCGAACCCGCCGGACCCGACCACATCCTCCCGGTCGCCCGCGCCCTGCGCTCCGCGCTCGACGCCCTCCCGGGCCGCACCGACTCCTCCGTCGTGTACGGCGGATCCGCCGGACCCGGACTGCTCGAACGCCTCGAGGGTGCGGTGGACGGCCTCTTCCTCGGCCGGTTCGCGCACGACCCCGCGAACCTGCTCGCCGTGATCGACGAAGCCGCCGCCCTCGCGGCCGTACGGGCGGGAGAACGCGCATGATCGGCCTCGGCACGTACGCGTTCTTCTGGCAGCACTCCGAAGGCCTCTCACTCATCGACGCCTTCCGCGCGACCCGCGACCTCGGGGTCGACCTGTTCCAGATCTGCGACTTCGAGCCGCTCGAGCACATGACGGATGCCGAGCTCACCGAGGCCGCCGCCGCGGCACGCGATCTCGGCCTCACGATCGAGCTCGGCACGAAGGGGATCGAGCCCGAGCGGCTCGCGCGCTTCCTCGAGCTCGCCCGCACCTTCGAGGCGACGCTCGTACGGAGCATGCTCTACGGACCCGACTCCCGACCGACGCTCGACCAGGCCGTCGAATGGCTTCGCGGGGCGATGCCGGCCTACGAGGCATCCGGCGTCGTGCTCGCCCTCGAGACGTACGAGCAGGTCGCGACCGCCGATCTCGTCTCGGTCGTCGAGCGCGTGGAGAGCGACAGCCTCGGCGTCTGCCTCGACCCCGCCAACGTCACGGCGCGGCTGGAGCTGCCCCGCGACGCCGTCGCGCTCACGGCGGCGCACGTGAAGAACGTGCACGTCAAGGACTTCGCGTTCGCCCGCCAGCCCGGCTGGGTGGGCTTCACGTACTCCGGCGCCCCCATGGGCGACGGACTGCACGACTACGCGCATCTGCTCGAGACGGTCCGTCCGCGGGAGCGGGGCATCAACGAAATCGTCGAGCACTGGCTGCCCTGGCAGGGCGATGCCGAGACCACCATCCAGACCGAGCGGGAATGGACCCGCACCACCCTCGAGTACCTCAGGAGCACGTCATGACCCACCCCGAGACCTACACCATCGCCGTCGTCGGAGCCGGCGGCAAGATGGGCATGCGCGTGTCCGACAACCTCGTGAAGACCGGTCACGACGTGCGATACGTCGAGAACTCCCCCGCCGGTCAGCAGCGCACGCTCGACGCCGGGCGGGAGCTGACGGATGCCGCGACCGCCGTGGCCGACGCCGACATCGTCGTTCTCGCCGTTCCCGATCTCGCCCTCGGCCCCGTCACCGCCGACCTCGTGCCGCAGCTGAAGGCCGGCGCGATCGTGCTGACCCTCGACCCGGCCGCCGCGTACGCCGGACTTCTCACGACGCGGGACGACGTCATCCAGGCCGTCGCGCACCCGTGCCACCCGTCGATCTTCCTGCAGCGAGAGACCCCCGAGCAGTGGGCCGACACGTTTGGCGGCATCGCCGCCCCGCAAGACGCCATCGCCGCGATCGAGTCCGACGACGAAGCCAAGAAGGCGATCGTGGAGGCGACCGTGCGTGCGATCTACGCGCCGGTCATCGATGTGCACTGGGTGACGATCAAGCAGCTCGCCCAGCTCGAGCCGACTCTCGTCGAGACCGTCGCCTGCATGATCGGCGCCCTCCTCAACGAAGCACTCTCCGAAGCCGTGAACACGATGGGCGTTCCCGAGGCGGCCGCGCGCAGCATCCTGTACGGCCACACGCAGGTCGCCCTGGCCAACGGGCTCCGCGGTGACAACCCGTTCAGCGATGCGTGCCTCATCGCGATGGACTACGGTCGCGAGAGCATCATCAAGGAGGACTGGAAGAAGATCTTCCGCGACGACGAGCTCGACAAGAACCTCGCGCGCATGCTCCACCTCGACGAGATCAAGAGGTAGCACGATGGGTCAGCTCGACGGCAGGACCGCCCTCATCACCGGCGGCGCGCTCGGCATCGGTCTCGCCGTCGCGCAGCGTTTCGCCGCCGAGGGGGCGCGCGTGATCCTCGCCGATCGCAACGGCGAGGGTGCGCGCGAGGCCGCGGCCGCGATCGGCGAGAACGCCCGCGCCGTGACGATGGACATCTCGAGCGAGGCGTCGGTGGCGGCCGGCTTCGCCGAGGCGGAGGCCGCGGGCTGGGCGCCGGACGTCGTCGTCGCGAATGCGGGCGTGCAGCTGTTCGGACAGGACGCGCCGATCGCCGACCTCGAGCTCGAGGTGTGGCAGCGGACGATCGACGTCAACCTGACGGGCGCCTTCCTCACGGTGAAGTACGCCGTGCGCACGATGCTCGCGCTCGGCGGCGGATCGATCATCCTCACCGGAAGCCCCACCGCGGTCAACGGAGAGGGCAAGGACTTCACGGCGTACAGCGCCTCGAAGGCGGGCATGCACGGCCTCGGTCGCACCGTCGCCGCAGCCTATGCCGATCGAGGCATACGCGTGAACACCGTGCAGCCCGCGTACACCGAGACCCCCCTCGTCGCCGCGATCACCGACGACCCCGAGGCGCGCGCCGCGATCGTCAGCCGCATCCCGATCGGGCGTGCCGGCACGCCCGCAGACGTGGCCGGCATCATGGTCTACCTCGCCAGCGACGACGGCGCCTTCGCGACCGGCGCCACGTTCCAGGTCGACGGCGGAATGACCTCGCTCTGACGATGGACTGGATCACGCAGCACGCCTCCTGGTCGAGCGGCCCGTGGTCGCTCGAACTCCGTGACGACGAGCTCGCCGACATCGCGTACGACGGACGGCCCGTCCTGCGCGCGGTGCGCGCGGTCGTGCGGGATCGCAACTGGGACACGGCGCCGCTCGTGGTCGATCGCGTCCGCGAGACCGACGCGACGCTGACGCTGCACGTGCGGTCGGCGGGTCTCGGCTCGTCGTTCCGCGGCGTCGTGCGCGTCGAGGCCCGGGATGCCCGGCTCGTCGTGATCGCCGACCTCGAGTCGGAGCATCCGTTCGAGACGAATCGAACCGGTCTCGTCGTGCTGCATCCGCCCGCCCTCGCGGGGGCCGACCTGCGCGTCACCCACCCCGACGGGAGGGAGGAGGCGACCGCGTTCCCGGAGTCGATCAGCCCGCACCAGCCCGTGCGCGACATCTCCGGGCTCGCGTGGACGCACGGCGGCCTCGACGTGCGCCTGCGCTTCGACGGCGACGTGTTCGAGATGGAGGATCAGCGCAACTGGACGGATGCCTCGTTCAAGACGTACAGCCGGCCCCTCTCCCTGCCGTTCCCCTACCCGATCTCCGCGGGCGACCGCGTGGTGCAGACGCTCGAGATCGAGGTCGCCACGACGGATGCCGCGCCCGGCATCCCGATGACGGACACGATCGCGCTGACCTCGGGCGAAGCGTTCCCCGCGATCGCGGTCGCGGCGTCGACCGCCCCCGACCCTGCCCCCGCTGTCGCTCCGGTCGGCTCGGCCGTGCTGGTCGAGCTCGATCTCGCGACGAGGAACTGGCGCGCGGCTCTCGGCCGGGCGGCGGCATCCGGGCTTCCTCTCGATGTGCAGTTCGTCCTGGCCGATGACGACGCGCTGGCCGCGGGCGTTGCCGCGCTGCGGGACCACGACGTCGTGCGAGTGACGGCCTTCCAGCCCGAGGGCGCTGCGCGGCACATTTCGGATGCCGCTGCGATCGCGACGCTCCGGCGCGCGCTGGCGGCTGCGGGCGTCTCGGCGGCGGTCGTCGGCGGGGCCCGCTCCCACTTCACCGAGCTCAACCGGGAGCACCATCGCCTGCCGGCCGATCTCGACGGCATCGTGTTCAGCGTGACGCCGCTGTTCCACAGCCTCGGCACCGAGCAGCTCGTGGAGTCGCTCGCGATGCAGCGGCTCGTCGCCGCGCAGGCGGTGCGGATCGCCGCATCGGTCGCGGGCGGCCCGTCGACGGGCTCGGCGACCGAGGGCGCGGGCACCGGCTCAGGGGCCGAGGGCGTGCCCGTGCACATCGGGCCGATCGGCCTGCGTCCGCACTTCAACGACGTCGCGACGACGCCTCCGCCGCGAGCGGCCCACGATGACCTCCGCGACGGGTACGGTCCCGCGCTTCTCGATCTCGCCGACCCTCGACAGGACGCCGAGGAGCTCGCCGCCTGGACGATCGCGAGCGCGGCTGCCCTTGCCGTGCCGGGCGTGGAGACGCTGACGTTCTTCGAGGAGTGGGGGCCCCGAGGCATCCGCGATGCGTCGGGCACCGACCGCCCCGTGGCCGACGCGATCCGCGCTCTGGCCGCACTCTCGGGCACCGCCCTGCTGCACGGCGCGAGCCCCGACGGCCTGATCTGGGCGATCGGCGGCGCCGACGCGGAGGGCCGCGAACGCGTCCTGGTCGCCAACCTCGACCGCACCGGACGCACCCTGCGCCTGACGACCGAGACAGGCCACGCCGGCATCCATCTCGGTCCGCTGACCTGGCTCGCCCTCGACCTCCCTGCCCCGCGCTGACCTCGCCCCTCGATGTCCCACTTTGAGTGGGTGCGGAGGCGACCAACCCACGCGAAGTGGGACACCAACCGACGCGAACCCCTCGATGTCCCACTTCGTGCGGGTGCGGACGTGGTCAACCCACGCAAAGTGGGACACCAACCAACGCGACCCACCCGTCCCTCTCGATATCCCACTTTGAGTGGGTGCGGACGCGACCAACCCACGCGAAGTGGGACACCGACACCGGGAGGTCAGGGCAGGGCTTCGCCCCAGACCGCGACGCCCCAGGGTGCGAGCGGCAGCACCGAGCCCGCAGGCAGCGGCGCATCGGCAGCTAGCGCGTCCGCGACATCCCGCACCGTCTCGACCTCGACCTCATCGGGCGTCCAGTTGTGCACGACCCACACCCGACCGCGCGGCCCGGAGAGCGAGTGCACCGTGACGCTGTCCGGTCGATCCCGCAACGGCGACACGATGCGCGGAGCGGAGGCATCCACCACTACCCGCGCCATCAGCGCGCGATCGAGCAACGTGCCCACCGCATACGCGGTGCCCGCGCCGAACGCGTGCCGGGTCACCGCCGCCCACGCGCCGTAGTGCGGGTGCGCATACCCCGCGAGCACCTCGGCACCCTCCGGCTCGTACGCATCGATCCAGCCCTGCGCGACTCCTCCGCCCAGGCCGTCGACGACGACGTCGCCGCGCAGCGCCGCGAACTCGGCGTACGACGCCCCCAGCACCTCGGCGAGAACCCCCGGCGCCACCGAGGTGCGCACCCGGCCGGAGTCGTCGCCGAACCCCGTCCGCGGGCCGACGACGAGCGTTCCACCGAGACCCACGAACTCGACGAGAACGGAGAGCGTGCGGTCGGATGCGGCCACAAGGCCGGGAACGATCACGGTACCGAATCGAGAAACCAGGGCAGCGGCATCCGGGATCTGCCGCTCGTTCACGACGGCGAGCTGACGTCCGGCGTCGACGACTCCGCGCGCGAACGCCTGGACGATGCGCCCGTATGAACGCGGATCGGCGCTGCCGTCGACCCGGCACAGCGGCGGCTCGGCCGCCATCACCCAATCACTGTCGTGCGCGATCACGATCGCGACATCGGCCTCGGCCTCGGCATCCGCGAGCCACTCGGCGGATGCCGAGAACTGCGCCCCGAGGGCCGCGATCTCGCGGTACACGCGCCCCGGGCGCAGGTCGTGGCCGAGCACGCCGCCCCAGTGCGCCTCGTGCCCCGAGTGCAGCGTGTGCCAGTGCCAGTACGACACGAGCCGCGCCCCGCGGGCGACGAGCAGCCAGGCCGCCTGGGCGAGCTGTCCGGCGTACGGCGGACGGGTCTGGTGAGCGGCGCCGATCGACGTCGCACCCGTCTCGGTCACGAGGAACGGGGCGTCACGCGTCGCGCGCATGCGATCGGCCATCAGCACGAGCTGCGCGACGTCGTCGGCGAACCACTCGTCGCCCTGCGCGGTGTGCGCGAGCGCGAGGGAGTCCTGTGCGGCGTAGTACGCGTTTCCGCTCGCGATGTCGAGGACCCCGCCCACGGCCACGTCGTCCATCGCCGGCCGCCCGTAGGCGATGCACGTCGTGATCACGGCATCCGCAGAGACCAGCGGCCGCACGATCCCGGCCTGCCACGCGAGGAAGTCCGTCGTCTGGGCGGCCTGGAAACGGCGCCACGCGAGCGCATACGCGGGCGTCGTGTTGCCGGCCGGCGCCCACAGCTCGTCCCACGCCGAGATGCGGTGCGACCAGTACGTCAGGCCCCAGGCCTCGTTGAGCGCCGCCGGGGTGCCGTACCGCGCCTCGAGCCAGCGTCGGAAGGCGGCGACGACGTCGTCGTTGTGGATGAGGTGCAGGCCCGCCTCGTTGTCGAGCTGCACACCGGCGACCGCCGGATGCCGCCCGTGTCGGCCGACGACGGCGCGGATGACGCGTTCGGCATACCTGCGGAACACCGGGGAGGTGAAGTCGACCTCCTGCCGTCCGCCCCAGGGCACGCGCGATCCGTCGGCCCTCTGCACGGCGAGCTCGGGATGTGCGCGCGCGAGCCACGGCGGCACGGCGTAGGTCGGCGTCCCGAGGATGACCTCGATGCCGTGCGCGTGCGCGGCGTCGAGGATCGGCGTCATCCACTCGAGGTCGAACAGCCCGTCCTCGGGCTCCCACGTCGACCACACGGATTCGCCGACGCGGATGCACCGGATGCCGGCGGCGACCATGAGCCGCAGATCCTCGTCGAGCCGCGACGGATCGGGGAGGTACTCGTTGTAGTACGCGACGCCCAGACCGACGGTCGTGCCCAGCCGGGCCATCAGTCGATGCGGGTGATGCGCAGCGCGATCGCCTCGCCCTCGGGGAGCGCGACGGGGTCGGCGGCCCGGGCGAAGGCCTCGTTGCGCTGCACGTCGTCGAGCACGAAGCGGCGACCCACGGGCATGATCGTCATGTTCCACGTGTCGATGACGTCGATCTCGAAGGCGTCGCCGACCTCGAGCCTCTCGCCGATCATGCTCGACTGCGGCAGGCGGAACACCCACTCCGCCGGAGCCGAGCGCCCGAAGTACCGCACGTACTGGCGGCGCGCGACGCCGGCGACGTACTCGGGATCGTCCCACTTGTCGATGGGATCGAGCCCCGGAACGGCGAGATCGTCGAGCACCGTCCGCAGGAAGCCGAGGCGCACCGGCGAGTCGCCGAGCAGCGGTCCGCCCTCGACGATGTGGTAGCTGTCGTTCGGCAGCAGGAAGCTCTCGCCGTGCGACGCGTACGTGCCCGACACGGTCGCGATCCAGAACTGGTGCACGAGCTCCTGCGGCGTGAGATGCCCCCACCGCTCGGGGGCATCGCCCTAGTCGAGGCCCGCCCGTTCGATCCAGGCGTAGCGGTCGGCCGCGGTCTCGGCCGCGAACGTCTCCTCGTCGACGACGAGGTACACGTCGACGTCGGAGTCCTCGCGCTCCTCGCCCCGGGCCACCGAGCCCACGACGATGACGGCCAGGGATCCGGGCCGCTCGCGGACGGAATCGACGTACGCGGCGAGCGCGCGCTCCTGCTGTTCCACTCGTGCTCCTTCGCATCGGGTCGCTCCCCACGCTATCGGCCCGGTGATCGTCATCGGGGCTCCATCGCCGCGGAGATATCGATTTCTCGTCGTCGATCGGGCCTGCCGTGCGGTAGGTTTGAAACGATTCATGCCCGATCGACCGAGGAGACGACTCGATGACGAGCACCCCGCCTCCGACGCGCGTCTGCTTCGAGCTCCAGGTCGCTCCCGACCGGCTCGAGGAGTACGTCGCGCGGCACACCCCCGTGCGCGCCGACATGCTCGCCGAGATCGCGGCCTCCGGTCGACGCAACTACTCGCTGTTCCTCGCCGAGGGAGGACGACTCGTCGGCTACTACGAGACCGACGACGACGCGGCCGCGCAGGCCTACCTCGCCGCGTCTCCCGTCGCCACCCGCTGGGAGGCCGAGATGGCGCCCTTCTTCGTCGGGCTCGCCGGGCGTCCCGACCAGGCGGCGACACCCCTCACCGAGATCTTCAACCTCGATGCCCAGCTCGCCCCGGCCGGCACGGCATCCGTCACACCCAACGAAGGAAGCGACGCATCGTGAGCACCCTCACCCCCGACCACCTGTCCACCCTCGAGAAGCAGGGCATCGAGCTGCCCAGCTGGGCGTTCGGCAACTCCGGCACGCGGTTCAAGGTGTTCGCGACCCCCGGCACGCCCCGCGACCCGTTCGAGAAGATCGCGGATGCCGCGGAGGTCAACCGGGTGACGGCCCTGGCGCCGAGCGTCGCCCTGCACATCCCGTGGGACAAGGTCGACGACTACGGCGCGCTGCGCCGGCACGCCGAAGACCTCGGCGTCGCGCTCGGCACGATCAACTCCAACACGTTCCAGGACGACGACTACAAGTTCGGCGCCCTCACCCACTCCGACCCGAAGATCCGGCAGAAGGCGATCGATCACCACCTCGAGTGCGTCGACATCATGGATGCCACGGGTTCGCGCGACCTCAAGATCTGGCTCGCCGAGGGGTCGAACTACCCCGGCCAGGCCGATCTCCGCGCCCGCCAGGACCGTCTCCAGGAGTCCCTGCGGCAGATCTACGCGCGCCTGAGCGACCAGCAGCGCCTCGTGCTCGAGTACAAGTTCTTCGAGCCGGCGTTCTACCACACCGATGTTCCCGACTGGGGAACCTCGTACGCGCAGGTGGCCGCCCTCGGCGACCGCGCTCTCGTGTGCCTCGACACCGGCCACCACGCACCCGGCACCAACATCGAGTTCATCGTCATGCAGCTGCTGCGCCTGGGCAAGCTCGGCTCGTTCGACTTCAACTCGCGGTTCTACGCCGACGACGACCTCATCGTGGGCGCGGCCGACCCGTTCCAGCTGTTCCGCATCATCGACCAGGTGATCGTCGGCGGCGGCCTCAACAACCCCGACGTCGCGTTCATGCTCGATCAGTGCCACAACATCGAGAAGAAGATCCCCGGCCAGATCCGCTCGGTGCTCAACGTGCAGGAGATGACCGCCCGCGCCCTGCTCATCGACCGCGAGGCGCTGCGCGCAGCGCAGGACGCGGGCGACGTGCTCGCCGCGAACGCCGTCTTCATGGACGCGTTCTACACCGATGTGCGCCCGGCCCTCGCCGAGTGGCGCGAGTCGCGGGGCCTCCCCGGCGACCCGATGGCCGGCTACGCCGCGTCGGGCTACCAGGACAAGATCGAAGCCGAGCGCGTCGGCGGAGTGCAGGCGAGCTGGGGCGCATGACCCCCCTCGTCCGAGCTCTTCCCGCATCCGTCACCGAAGGACACCACGCATGACCAACCCCGCCGCCGCCGATCTCCTCGCGCGCTCGCATCGACTGGGCGCCGACCCGAAGAACACGAACTACGCCGGCGGCAACACGTCGGCCAAAGGCACCGAGACCGACCCCGTCACCGGCGAGCCCGTCGAGCTGATGTGGGTGAAGGGATCGGGCGGCGACCTCGGCACACTGAAGGAGGAGGGCCTCGCGGTGCTCCGCCTCGACCGTCTCCGCGCGCTCGTGGGCGTGTACCCGGGTCTCGACCGCGAAGACGAGATGGTCGCCGCATTCGACTACTGCCTGCACGGCAAGGGCGGAGCCGCACCGTCGATCGACACCGCGATGCATGGCCTCGTCGATGCCGCCCACGTCGACCACCTGCACCCGGACTCGGGCATCGCGATCGCGACCGCCGCCGACGGCGCCGAGCTGACGCCGACGATCTTCGGAGAGAAGGTCGTGTGGGTGCCGTGGCGTCGGCCCGGCTTCCAGCTCGGCCTGGACATCGCCGAGATCAAGGCGCAGCATCCGCAGGCGATCGGCTGCATCCTCGGCGGTCACGGCATCACCGCGTGGGGAGACACGTCGGACGAGGCAGAGGCCAACTCGCTGTGGATCATCGAGACCGCGCAGGCCTATCTCGACGCGAACGGGTCGCCGACGCCGTTCGGCGACGTGCGCCCCGGCTTCGAGGCCCTCCCCGACGAGGCGCGACGAGCGAAGGCGGCGGCACTGGCTGCCACGATCCGCGGTCTCGCGTCGACCGACAAGCCCATGGTGGGCCACTTCACCGATTCCGACGTGGTGCTGGACTTCCTCGCATCGTCGCGCGCCCCCGAACTGGCGGCGCTCGGCACGAGCTGCCCCGATCACTTCCTCCGCACGAAGGTCAAGCCGCTCCTGCTCGACCTTCCCGCCGACGCGACGGTCGAGGAATCCGTCGCGCGCGTGAAGGAGCTGCACGCCGAGTACCGCGCCGACTACCAGGCCTACTACGACGCGCACGCGACCGCGGACTCGCCGGCCATCCGCGGCGCCGATCCGCTCATCGTGCTCGTGCCGGGTGTCGGCATGTTCTCGTACGGCGCGAACAAGCAGACGGCCCGCGTCGCGGGGGAGTTCTACGTGAACGCGATCAACGTGATGCGCGGCGCGGAGTCGGTCTCCACGTACTCCCCCATCTCGGATGCCGAGAAGTTCGCCATCGAGTACTGGGCTCTCGAAGAGGCGAAGCTGCAGCGGATGCCGAAGCCCAAGACCCACCAGGGGCGCATCGCGTTCGTGACCGGCGCGGCCTCGGGCATCGGCAAGGCCATCGCCACCCGTCTGGCCGCCGAGGGCGCGTGCGTCGTCGTCGCCGACCTCGATCTCGAGAAGGCGCAGGCCGCCGCGGCCGAGCTCGGGGGCACGGATGTCGCCGTCGGCGTCGCCGCGAACGTCGCCGACGCCGCGGGCGTGCAGGCCGCGATCGACGCGACCGTGCTGGCGTTCGGCGGGGTGGACCTCGTCGTCAACAACGCCGGCCTGTCGCTGAGCAAGCCGCTGCTGGAGACCACCGAGAAGGACTGGGACCTCCAGCACGACGTCATGGCCAAGGGATCGTTCCTCGTCTCGAAGGCCGCCGCGCGCGTGCTCATCGACCAGGGCATGGGCGGCGACGTCATCTACATCTCGTCGAAGAACTCCGTCTTCGCCGGGCCCAACAACATCGCGTACTCGGCGACCAAGGCCGACCAGGCCCACCAGGTGCGCCTGCTGGCGGTCGAGCTCGGCGAGCACGGCGTCAAGGTCAACGGCATCAACCCCGACGGCGTCGTGCGCGGATCGGGCATCTTCGCCGCCGGATGGGGCGCCAACCGCGCCGCGACGTACGGTGTCGAGGAGAAGGACCTCGGACAGTTCTACGCGAACCGCACGATCCTCAAGCGCGAGGTCGTGCCCGAGAACGTCGCCGACGCCGTCTACGTGCTCACGGGGCCCGAGCTCTCGCGCACCACCGGCCTGCACATCCCGGTCGACTCCGGCGTCGCCGCGGCGTTCCTGCGATGACGACGGGAACCGTCGCCGCGATCGATCTCGGCGCCACGAGCGGACGCGTCATCATCGGCCGCGTCGGCCCCGACACGCTCGCGACCGAGACCGTCGCGCGGTTCCCCAACGACCCCGTGCCCACGATCGACGGGCTCCACTGGGACATCCTGTCGCTGTACGGCGCCGCGCTGAACGGCCTGCGCGACGCGTTCCGGGCGGAGCCCGGCATCCGCAGCGTCGGGGTGGACGCGTGGGCCGTCGACTACGGGCTCCTGCGCGACGGGCGCCTGCTCGGCAACCCGCTGCACTACCGCGACGACCGCACCGCGCGCGGCGTCGCGGCCGTGCACGAGCGGATGCCGCACGCCGAGCTGTTCGAGCGCAACGGCCTGCAGTTCCTGCCGTTCAACACCCTCTACCAATTCGCCGCCGAAGAGCGCGACATCCTCGCGTTCGCCGACCAGGCGCTGCTCATCCCCGACCTGATCGGCTACTGGCTCACCGGTGGCGCGCGCGCCGAGGTCACCAACGCGTCCACGACCGGACTCCTGCGCACCCTCGACCACCGCTGGGACGATGCGCTCGTCGCGGCGCTGGACCTGCCGCGCGGCATCCTTCCTCCGCTCATCGCGCCCGGTGAGACCCTCGGCGCGCTGCGCGCCGACGTCGCCGCGTCGCTCGGCGCACCCTCGAACGTGACGGTCACCGCCGTCGGGTCGCACGACACGGCGTCCGCTGTGGTCGCCGTGCCGATGCAGGCGGATGCCGCCGCCTACATCTCGTGCGGCACGTGGGGCCTCGTCGGAGTCGAGGTCGACCGTCTGGTCCTGACGCCGGAGGCCCTCGCAGCGAACTTCACCAACGAGGGCGGCGTCGACGGACGCGTCCGTCTGCTGCACAACGTCATGGGGCTCTGGGTGCTCAGCGAGACTGTCCGCGGGTGGGAGCGCACCGAGGGCCACCGCATCGATCTGCCGACTCTGCTCGACTCGGCACGGGAGGTCGACCCATCGCGCGTGCCGCTGTTCGACGTCAACGATCCGCGCTTCCTCCCGCCCGGCGACATGCCCTCCCGCATCGACGCGTGGTGCGCCGAACACGACCTCGCCGCCCCGCGCACCCGCGCCGAGTACACGCGATCGATCGTGGAGTCGCTCGCACAGGCGTTCGCGGAGTCGGCCCTCGAAGCCGGCCGGATCGGCGGAGTGGACGTGCGCACGATCCACATCGTGGGCGGCGGCTCGCTCAACGAGCTGCTCTGTCAGCGCACCGCCGATCGGGCCGGACTCCCGGTGCTCGCCGGACCCGTCGAGGCCACGGCGCTGGGCAACGTGCTCGTGCAGGCCCGCGCGCTCGGACTCGTGTCGGGAACCCTCGAGTCGCTGCGCGATCTCGTCGCGCGCACGCATCGGCCGCGGAGATTCGATCCGCACGCGTGAGCCCGCCGCTCGTCCGGAGAACCCCAGGATGACCGCATAATGGAGAGGTGCCCCCCGGCACGGAGAGTGCCAAGGTGATCTGACATGCCCTATCGCGATCAGGCGACGGTGAATGCATGGGTGCGGGACTTCCTCGCGGCGAACCCCGACATCCACTCCGAGATCTCGGTGCTCGAGAAGGACTACGTGTCGGGCCCCGAGTCGGGACTCGTCGCGGTCGCCATGCGCCACGCGTCGACCGTGACCTACATCCAGGCCGTGGTCCGCGACGACCACCCGACGTGGATCGTGACGTTCGAAGCCCGCCCCGACAGCTTCGACCTCGACGCCGTCGGCGTCTCCCGCCTCGCGGAAGAGCTGTCGACGATCGCGCGCATCGCCCTCTTCCTCCAGGACCAGACCGACCTCGTGGTCGAGCAGCGGGCGTGACGCCCCGCGGCGCGGCGCACGGCCGACGAGCCTAGAAGAGCGCGAGCGCCCCCGCGCTCACGAACAGGCCGACAGCCACCGCACCGGTCGCCGTCGCCAGCGACCACACGGCGCGGGTGGCTTTGGTCGGCTCGGGCCAGGTCACTCCGCGGGCGACGTCGACGACCGCTCGCTGGGCAGCCTCGAGGGTCGCGTAGCGGCCGAGCGCGGTCGAACGACCGTCGAAGGCCACGTGGATGCCCGCGGCTGTCACATCCACCGAGCCGACGAACTCCCCGCCGCGCGAGGCGACGTGGAAGCCGTCGTCGACGGTGCTCCACGTGACTCCGCCGGTGGGAGCGAAGATCGAGGTGATCGCCGGGGCGCTCACGCCGCACGCTCCAGGTGCCGCCGTTCGGCCACGGGGGCGACCATCGACGCCAGGTCGAGGGTCACGCCTCCCGTCGCCATGGCGCTCTGGGCGAGCTCTTCGAGGAGCTTGCGGTCGAGCACCTCGGGCGCCGCCGAGTCGAATTCGAACCGGAACGGGATCGAGGGGTGCACCCAGATCATCGACCGGCCGTCGTCGTCGTCCTCGCCGTGACGCCACGAGACCGTGAAGCTCTCGGACCGGCGGAGCTTCGAGGTCATGAGCACGCGCAGATGGGCGAGCATCCGATCGGGGAACTCGATGGAGTCGTTCCCGCCGTAATGAAGACGTCCCACGTCGATCCCTTCGCCCGTTCGGTAAGTTGATTGCTAGGTTAGTCATGAAGTAAGTAGTTCGTCAAACTAGATACTTGTGAACCTGTATCATTGTCGACGGAACGAGTGCGGAGGTGAGCACATGAGCACGAACGACACGTCGCAGACGACGGAGGACGTCGTCGCCGCGTACCACCGGCTGCGGTCTGCGGAGGCGTCGCGACAGGCGCGCGTCCGATCGGCCACCGGCCTCGGCGACAACGAGCTCAAGGTCCTGAGGCTCCTCCTGAGCGAGGGCGAGAGCGGTCACGCCGTGATGCCGAGCGAGATCTCCCGGCACCTCGGGGTCTCCTCTGCCTCCACCACTGCTCTCCTCGACCGACTGGAGCGAGCGGGCTCGCTCGAGCGCGTCAGCCACCCGACCGACCGGCGCAGCATCCTCGTCGCCCCGACCGCAGCCGCGGAAGCCGCGCTCGCCGACGCACTCGGAGAGCACGAGCGCGCGCTGCACGATGCCGCCGCGCGCCTCGACGCCTCCGGGCGCCGAGCCGTCGTCGAGTTCCTCGAGTCGGTCGCCGCCGAAGCAGAGCCCGCCACGGCGACGCGAGGCTGACGCGGCTCAGGCGTCGATCTCGTCGACCGCGGCCTCCATCGCGGCGAGGAAGGCGACCACGGTCCGCCGGTCGTCCTCACTCATCCCCCGCACGACCTCCATCATCCGGGTGTGCATCGTGGAGAGCGTGTGACGGATCTCCAGATCCGACTTCTCGGTCGGTTCGATGATGACGCTGCGGCGGTCCTCCGGATTGGCGGAGCGGGCGATGTGCCCGCTCTTCTCGAGGCGATCCAGCAGCGCGGTCGTCGACGCCGACGTGATGCCGAGGTGGCGTGAGACGACGGCGGGAGTGACGAGTTCGCCACCGGACTGAGCGCGCATCAGGAACCGCAGCAGGAGGAGCTCGTTCTCTCCCATGTCCATCGCCTGGCGAGTGCGGCGGCGCATCGCCACCTCTGCCGCGCGATACGAGCGCAGAGCCTCCATCACCGACACCGCCGGCGCATCCCGCTCCTCGGTGTACCAGTACGGCTCCCCCGCCGTGTGCTTTCCGTTCATCGCTCCCATTTTCCCCCGGACACCCTCCCTCCGGCGTGAGATCGACGGAATCAGCGATACCGGATGCGCAGATAGCTAGATAAGCTAGCGAAATGGTTCAGGGCTCCCGCCGCCGATGGATCGGCCTGGTCTTCATCAGCATCGCCGTCGCGCTCATCATCGTCGACTCCACGATCGTCAACGTGGCGATCCCCGCCATCGTCGACGACCTCGGCATCACATCGACCCAGGTCCAGTGGGTGCAGGAGGCGTACACGCTCGTCTTCGCCTCACTCCTGCTCGTGTGCGGCAGCATCGCCGACCGCGTCGGCCGTCGACGGATGCTGATCTCCGGCGTCGTCGTCTTCACGATCGCGTCGATCGGCGCGGCGCTCGCGCCCACGGGCGACCTGCTCATCCTCGCGCGGTTCGTCCAGGGCGTCGGCGGCTCGATGATCCTCCCCACGACGCTGTCGCTGCTCAACGCGTCGTTCCGCGGACGGGAGCGCGGCATCGCGTTCGCCGTCTGGGGCTCCACGATCGGCGGCATGGCGGCCGTCGGCCCCCTCCTCGGCGGCTGGCTCACGACGTCGTTCTCGTGGCACTGGGCGTTCGGCATCAACATCCCGCTGGGCATCCTGATCGTCGTCGGCGTGCTCCTCACGGTCGACGAGTCCCGCGGAGACGGCACCGGCATCGACGTCGTGGGCGCCCTGCTGTCGATCGTGGCGATGGCGGCGCTCGTGTTCGCCCTCATCGAGGGTCGCTCGTACGGGTGGTGGGGAACCGAGAAGAGCCTCGTCATCGGCGGATGGACGTGGCCGTGGGACATCTCACCCGTGCCGATCGCGTTCGCCGTCGCCGCGGTCGGCATCACCGCGTTCATCGTGTGGGGCCTGCAGCGCCGGCGCCGGGGCCGGCCGACCCTCATCGCCTTCGGGCTGTTCGGCATCCCGTCCTTCCGCAACGGCAACATCGCCGCGCTCGTCGTCTCGCTCGGCGAGTTCGGCATCATCCTCGCCCTGCCGTTGTGGCTGCAGTTCGCGCTGGGGTTCGAGGCGGTGCAGACCGGCCTCATCCTCCTGGCGCTGGCCCTCGGCTCGTTCGTCGCGAGCGGACTGGCAGGCGCTCTCAGCGGCCGGCTCTCCGCCGTCTGGATCGTGCGCCTGGGCCTTCTGGCCGAGATGATCGGCGTGGCCTGGGTCGCCTGGGTCATCGCGCCGGATGCCTCGTGGGGTCCGCTCATCCCGGCCCTCTTCGTCTACGGCATCGGCGTGGGGCTGGCGACGGCGCAGCTGACCGGTGTCGTGCTGGCCGACGTCCCCGTGACGGAAGGCGGTCAGGCATCCGGCACCCAGTCGACGGCCCGCCAGCTCGGCGCCGCCCTCGGCATCGCGATCCTCGGCACCGTGCTGTTCACCACCACCGCAACGGCCCTCGCGACGCGGCTCGACGACCGCGGCATCCCCGCCGATCAGCGCGACCAGGTGGTGTCGGCCGTCGTCGACAGCGCCGGCGGCGCGATCGCCGGACTGGAGCAGTCGCCCGAGACGGCCCCGCTCGCCGACGACGCGAAGGCCGCGCTCTCCGACGGCACGAAGTGGGCGAGCATCACCGCAGCCGGCTTCCTCGCCTTCGGCCTCCTCGCGACGCTCTCGCTGGGTTCGGGACGCCGCCCCGACCACGACGAGGCCGACCCTCCCGCCAAAGCCACCGGCGCCGCCGAAGGCGCCGCCGCGAGCTGACTCCGCGGTCGCGCGTCGGTCTTCCTCCGGCTGGCGTCGAGAACCGTAGGAGGAACGCGAGAAATCCGACCGCTCCACCGGCGCCCCGGCGATTCCTCCCACGGTTCTCGACACCGCGGCACACCGACGACGGTGTCAACCCCCTCCGCAGCACGCGGAGCCCGCCGTAGCGTCGAACCATGGACCGCGAACGCGAGCAGGACGCCCCCCTCGGCGGCGACGAGACGACCGAAGACCAGCTGGAGGCCGACAACCCGGCGGAAGAGGAGACGCTCAAGCTGCTCGACCCGGACTCCCCGCCCGCCTGAACCAGGAGGTCACGCCTCGCGCGTGATCGTCACCTTCACGTTGACCTGTCCCTTGAACGGACCCGCGTACACCCCGCGCAGCGGCGGCACGTCGTTGTAGTCGCGCCCCCGGCCCACCAGCACATGGCGGTCGCCGATCTCGGTGTTGTTCGTCGGGTCGAAGCCCTGCCACTCCCCCGAGAACCATTCGACCCACGCGTGCGACTCCCCGGCGACGGCGACGCCGACCTCGGGCTCGCGCGACGGGTGCAGGTAGCCCGAGACGTAGCGGGCGGGGATGCCCACTTCGCGCAGCGCGCCCAGCGTGATGTGCGCGATGTCCTGGCATACGCCCTTGCCGGCCTCCCACGCCTCGGCCGCGGTGGAGTGCACGCCCGTGACGCCGAAGACGTACTCGACCGCGTCGCCGATCGCGATGGCGATCGCGTGGGCGGCGTGACCCGGAGTGTCGTGCTGCGCCGCGATCGAGCGGGCGAGCTGGGCGACCTCGGGGTGCGGCTGCGTGCGCGCCGTCTGGGTCAGCTGCTCGACGGTCTCGATCGAGCGATCGATCTCGGCCTGCAGCTCGTCCCACGAGATGTCGGTGTGCTCGAGCGGGCGCGGACGCACCTCGACCAGCGACCGCGCCGTGATCTTCAGCTCCGTGTGCGGCGAGAGCACGTCGAACGCCGCGACGCGCGTGCCGAAGTAGTCGACGTACTGGTTCACCGACGTCGACGGCTCGATGTCGAGCTGCGAGCTGAGGACGAACTGACTGTCGGTCGACCCGGGGAGCATGCGCGCCTCGTTGTACGACGCCGAGACATCGCCCGGGTACGAGAAGCCGGTGGCGTGCTCGATGCGCAGGCGCTTCATGAGATCTCTCCGATCCAGCTCGGTTCGGCTTGCGTGGGGAAGAAGCGCTGACGGATCGCCTCGGATGCCTCGCGGGTCACCTTCTGCACGCGGTCCATGTGCGTCGGCAGCTCGTGCAGGATCTCGCTGATCGGCCGGTACTCGAGGTCGTTGCGGATCTGTCCCAGCGCCCGCAGCACGGTGTTGGAGTGTCCGACGCGGTCGGCGCGGGGGTCGATCGCGCTCATGCAGTCCTCCGCGCGCTGCACCGAGTACACGATCGAGCGCGGGAACAGTCGGTCCAGCAGCAGGAACTCTGCGGCGTTGCGCGCGCTCGGCATCCCGCGGTACGTCCGCAGGTACGCCTCGTACGCGCCGCACGAGCGCAGGATCGTGGTCCACGAGGGTCCGGATGCCTCGGTGAGCGACCGGGTCGCGAGCATCCGCGCCGTCATGTCGGCGCGTTCGATGCTGCGACCGAGGCTGAAGAACTGCCAGGCCTCATCACGGCTCGTGGAGGAATCCACGATGCCGACGGCGAGCGCCGAGCGCTCGCGCACCCACTGGAAGAACTCGTGCACCTTCTCGTTGTTGATGCGCCGCGGCATCCGGGCATTGGTCGTGTTGAGGCACTCCCACAGCTCGGTGCTGACGATCTCGCGCGCACGGCGGGCGTTCTCGCGCGACGCGTTCAGCGCGTAGGCGATGCTCGACGGGTTGGTGCGGTCGACGGCCAGCCGGGCGAGCACGTCTTCGCGCGTGACGGACTCGAGGCCTTCGGGAGGCACCGATCCCATGACGGAGATGAGCGAGCGGCACGCGGTGTCTTCGTCGATCCACGGGTCCTCGAGGAGGAGTTGGAGGTGCACGTCGAGGATGCGGGCGGTGCCGTCGGAGCGCTCGATGTAGCGGCCGATCCAGAACAGCGACTCGGCGATGCGGCTCAGCATCCCGCCACCCCCTCGTCGTCGCGCGCCTGCTGCTGCTGCTCCTGCTGCTCCTGGCGGCCGCCCGCGAGATCCTGCGGGGAGTGGGCCGGAGGCGGCTGGTCGTCGTAGATGATCGGGATCGCGGCCGTCTCCGGCGCGGCCTGGTCGGCGACGAGCCCTGCGAGCCCGCCACCCTGGCCGTACTCGACGTGGCCCGGAGCCGAGCCGCCGACGATCCACGTGTCCTTCGACCCGCCGCCCTGGCTCGAGTTCACGACGAGCTGTCCTTCGGGGAGCGCGACACGGGTGAGACCGCCGGGGAGCACCCAGATGTCTTCGCCGTCGTTGACCGCGAACGGCCGCAGGTCGGCGTGCCGGGGCCGCATCCCCTCCTCCACGAGCGTCGGGATCGTCGAGAGCATCACGACCGGCTGCGCGATCCACCCGCGAGGGTCGGCCCTGAGCCGCTTGCGGAGCTTGTCGAGCTCGGCGGGAGAGGCATCCGGCCCCACCACGAGGCCCTTGCCGCCCGAACCGTCGACGGGCTTGACCACGAGCTCGGGCAGACGGTCGAGAACCTCCTCGAGGGCTCCCGGATCCTCGAGGCGCCACGTGTCGACGTTCTTGAGGATCGGCTCCTCGGCGAGGTAGTAGCGGATCAGGTCGGGCACGTACGTGTAGAGGAGCTTGTCGTCGGCGACGCCGTTGCCCACCGCGTTGGCGATCGTCACGTTGCCCAGGCGCGCCGCGAGCATGAGGCCCGGCGCCCCCAGCATCGAATCGGCGCGGAACGACAGCGGGTCGAGGAAGTCGTCGTCGACGCGGCGGTAGATCACGTCGACGCGCTTCGGCCCGCGCGTCGTGCGCATGAACACCTTGCCGCCCACGCACAGCAGGTCGCGACCCTCGACGAGCTCGATGCCCATGAGGCGCGCGAGGAGCGTGTGCTCGAAGTACGCGGAGTTGTAGACGCCGGGGGTCAGGACGACCACGTTGGGATCTTCGATGCCGGCGGGGGCGGATGCGCGCAGGGCCGCGAGGAGCTTGTTGGGGTAGTCGCCGACGGGCCGCACGCGCATCGAGACGAACAGCTCGGGGAGCGTCTGGGCCATGACGCGGCGGTTGGAGATCACGTAGCTGACGCCGGAGGGCACGCGCACGTTGTCTTCGAGCACGCGCATCTCGCCGTGCTCGTCGCGGATCAGGTCGATGCCCGACACCTGGATGCGCACGCCGTTGGCGGAGTGGATGCCGGCCGCCTGCCGGTAGAAGTACTGGCTCGAGGCGATGAGCCCCGCCGGGAGGACGCCGTCGCGCACGCAGTGCTGGTGACCGTACGTGTCGTCGAGGAACGCCTCGAGCGCGCGGACGCGCTGCTTGACGCCCGCCTCGACCCGCGACCACTCGTCATAGTCGATGATGCGGGGCACCGCGTCGAGCGGGAACGGCCGTTCCTCACCCGCGAAGTCGAACGTGACGCCCTGGGCGAGGTACGAGCTGGCGAGCGACTCCGTGCGCCCGCGCAGCTCCTCCTGGGTCATCTGCGCGAGGGCCTGATAGAGCTCGCGATACGCCTTGCGCGACTCCGCCGGCGATCCGGGACTCTCGGGGAGGCCGAACATCTCGTCGAACGCCGGGATGCCCGACGCCGTCTTGCGCGGCGCCAGAGTGGAGCCGTATCCATCGAACAGGTCGCCCATGACATGAGCCTAGTCGGGGCCGTGTTGCGTGAGTGTTTCGACTTCCGGAGCGCGACGTGCGGCAGATCTCACGAAGTCATGACGGATGCCGCACCGCACGCCTCGGGCCGTGCGGCCGGACGTACGCTGGGGTCGTGACCGATGCTCCGCGCTCCCCCGGTGTCGTCGCCCCCGCCGCCGCGGGGGTCGCCGCCGTCGCCCTCGGCGCCGGTCTCGGCGAACTCGTGTCGGGCATCTTCGCCCCCGCGGCGAGTCCGTTCGCCGTCATCGGCGGCGCGCTGATCGACGCCGCTCCGTCGTGGGCGAAGGATGCCGCGATCGCGCTCTTCGGCACCGCCGACAAGGTCGCCCTGCTCGTCGGCATCGGCATCGTGCTGCTGATCGTCGCCGGCGTCGCCGGCTGGCTCGAGGCCCGGAAGGCCCCGTGGGGACGCGTCATCGTCCTCGCGCTGGGCGCCGTCGGCGCGGTGGTCGCGATGACGCGGGCGGAGGCATCCACCCTCTCCTGGCTCCCCTCGGTCGTGGCGGGAGTGACCGGAGCAGCAGCGCTGATGTGGCTCGTCCGGCTCGTGCTGCGGCGGGGCCCGGCGCGCGCAACTCCTCAGGAATCGGCGGCTCCCGGCGTGGCGGAGTCCGACACGCCCGACGCCGCACCGCCCGTGCTGAGCAGCGCGCGCCCCGACCGGCGGAGCTTCCTGATCTGGTCGGGCGTGGCGACGGGCGTCGGCGTCGCCGCCGCGTTCGCCGGCTCGGCGCTGCGGGCGGGCAGCCGGTCGGTGACCGTCATCCGCGACGTGCTGACCCTTCCGCGCGCGACGGGCACCGCTCCCGCCGTACCGGCGTCGGCCGACTTCGGCATCGACGGGCTCGCGCCGGTCATCACGCCGAACGCGGACTTCTACCGGATCGACACGGCCCTCATCGCCCCGCAGATCGATCCCGCCGACTGGTCGCTGCGCATCCACGGCGACGTCGAGCAGGAGGTGACCCTCACGTGGGACGAGCTCGTCGCGCTCCCGCTCGGAGAGAGCGTCACGACGCTCGCGTGCGTGTCGAACCCCGTCGGCGGCGACCTCATCGGCACGGCCGTGTGGCTCGGCTACCCGATCAGAGAGCTCCTCGCCCGCGCGAAGCCCACGGCGGATGCCGACATGGTGCTCTCCCGCTCGATCGACGGGTTCACGGCATCCACTCCTCTCGACGTGCTCACCGACGAGCGCGACGCCGTGCTCGCGATCGGCATGAACGGCCAGCCGCTGCCGATCGAGCACGGGTTCCCGGTGCGCATGGTCGTCCCCGGGCTGTACGGCTACGTGTCGGCGACGAAGTGGGTGACCGAGCTCGAGGTCACCCGGTTCGACAAGGCGACGGCGTACTGGACCGATCGCGGCTGGTCGGAGGAGGGTCCGGTCAAGCTGCAGTCGCGCATCGACGTGCCGCGCGGACGCCAGAGCGTGCCCGCGGGCGAGACCGTCATCGCGGGCGTCGCCTGGCAGCAGCATGTGGGCGTCTCCGGCGTCGAGGTGCAGATCGACGAGGGTGCGTGGCAGCAGGCCGAACTGGCGACGCCGATCTCGGACGACACGTGGGTGCAGTGGCGCTTCGTGTGGGATGCCGTCCCCGGCGATCACACCGTGCGCAGCCGCGCCACGAGCCGGACGGGCGAAGTGCAGACCGACGTGCAGCGCGCCGTCGTGCCCAGCGGCGCGACCGGCCACCACGAGATCACGATCTCGGTGTCCTGACGACGACGCCGCGCGTCCCGCCGCCGAGACAGTTGAGGCGGGTCAGTCGGCGAGGACGAGCTTCAGCTGCTCGACGGCCCAATCGAGTTCGGTCGCGCGGATGACGAGCGGCGGCGCGATGCGGATCGTCTGGCCGTGCGTGTCCTTGACGAGCACGCCGCGCGCGAGGAGCTTCTCGGCGATCTCACGCCCCGTGCCGTACGCGGGGTCGATGTCGACGCCCGCCCACAGGCCCGCGATGCGCACCGTCGTGACGCCGTGGCCGACGAGCTCGTCGAGCTTCGCCTCGAGGTGCTCGCCGAGGGCGCTCGCGCGGCGCTGGAACTCCCCGGTGTCGAGCATCTCGACCACGCGCAGCCCCACCGCGGCCGCGAGGGGATTGCCGCCGAAGGTCGAGCCGTGCTCACCCGGTCGGATGACGCCGAGCACGTCGGCGTTTCCGACCACCGCCGAGACGGGCAGGATCCCCCCGCCGAGGGCCTTGCCGAGCAGGTAGAGGTCGGGGACGACCCCTTCGCGGTCGCACGCGAACGTCTCGCCCACGCGGCCGAGGCCCGACTGGATCTCGTCGGCGATGAACAGCACGTTGTGCCGGTCGCAGATCTCGCGCACGGCCCGCAGGTAGCCGACCGGCGGGATCACGACGCCGCCCTCGCCCTGGATCGGCTCGAGCAGCACGGCTGCCGTGTCGGGCGTGATGGCCGCCTCGATCGCGGCGGCATCTCCGAACGGCACCGAGACGAAGCCGGCCGCGTACGGGCCGAAGTCGTCGCGGGCCTGCGGGTCGTCGCTGAAGCCGACGATCGTGGTGGTGCGGCCGTGGAAGTTGCCGTTCGCCACGACGACGGTCGCGGCATCCGGGGTCACGCCCTTCACGCGGTACGCCCACGCGCGGGCGACCTTGATGCCGGTCTCGACGGCCTCCGCGCCCGTGTTCATCGGCAGCACGAGGTCTTTGCCGCACAGCTTCGCGAGCGCCGCCGCGAAGACGCCCAGCCGGTCGTTGTGGTACGCCCGGCTCGTGAGCGTGAGCCGGCCGAGCTGCTCGGTCGCCGCGGCGAGGAGCGCCGGATGCCCGTGCCCGAAGTTGAGCGCCGAATAGGCCGACAGCAGGTCGAGGTAGCGTTTGCCCTCGACATCCGTCACCCAGACGCCCTCCCCCTTGGCGATCACCACGGGGAGCGGGTGGTAGTTGTGCGCGACGTGCGCATCCTCGACGTCGATGATGCGGATCGAGCCGGTGTACAGCGAAGGGGTGGCGCTCATCGACGACCTCGCAGTTCGAGGGTGCAGCATTTGATCCCGCCGCCGCCCAGCAGCAGTTCGGAGAGATCGATCAGCACCGGGTGGTAGCCGCGTTCGCGGAGCTGGGCCTCGAAGCCCGTCGCGCGCGGCGAGATGATGACGTTGCGTCCGTCACTGGCGGAGTTGAGCCCGAAGACCGCCCCGTCGTCGTCGGACACGAGGATCGCGTCGGGGTACCGCGCGGCGAGGATCTCCTGGCTGCGCTCGTCGAACGCATGCGGGAGGTAGGCGATGTTCGCGCGCTCGACGCCACCGTCGCCCTCGACGGGATCGAGCACCGCGATCGCGGTGTCGAGGTGGTAGAACCGCGGGTCGACGAGCTGGAGCGAGACGACCTCGCGGCCGAAGACCTCGGCGACTTCGCGGTGGCTGTCGCCCGTCGAGCGGAAGCCCGTGCCCGCGAGGATCGTGTCGCCGACCAGCAGGAAGTCGCCCTCCCCCTCGTTCACCTCGACCGGTTCGACGACGTCGTAGCCGTGCGCAGCGAACCACTCCATGAACGGCCCCGCCTCGGCGGCGCGCTCCTGGTAGCGGAACTTCGGTCCGTACGCGGTGCCGTCGATCAGGAAGCCGCCGTTGGCGGTGTAGACCATGTCGGGGAGGCCCTCGACGGGGTCGATCAGGTGCACTTCGTGGCCGAGCTCGAGGTAGGTGTCGTAGAGGGTCTGCCACTGGCGCAGCGCGAGGGAGGTGTCGGTCGGGTTCGCCGGCTCCATCCACGGATTGATCGTGTAGCTCACCGTGAAGTGCTCGGGCCGGCACATCAGGTACGTGCGGCGCTGGGCGATGCGTACGGGTGCCGTGTGCTCGACCGCCACGTTGGGAAGGGACATGTTGCGCTCCTCAATTCAATGGGGATGGCGGACGCTGTCCACAGGCCCGACGGCTCCTCGATGCAGGTCGAGGGGACAGACTCGGGCACGCCGGGCTCTATTGTCGCACGGCCGGATGCCGCCGCACCCGGCGATCTCCGCTCATCCGCCGAGCACGACCACCTTGCCCACGGTGTGCCCGGCGTCGACGTGCGCGAGCGCGTCCCGCGCCTCATCGAGGGGCCACGTGCGCTCCACGACGGGGGCGAGACGGCCCTTCGCGGCGAGCCCGAGGAGCGAGGTCAGGATGCCGGTGTCGGGCGTCGCCGCGAGCGGGATGAGCCTGCGGGAGCGGCGCGAGAGCACGATGGCGCGCAGGATCCGCCCGACCGGACCGAGCACGCGCCCGCCGTGCCCCGACACGAGCACGACACCGCCGCCGGGCCGCACGAGCCGCTGCAGATCGCGCAGGCGGGCGGTCCCGGCGATGTCGATCACGGCGTCGAACGACGCGGCACCCAGCTCCGGAGCCCCGGGCTGCACCACCGCGTAGTCGAAGACCCGTGCGGCGCCGAGACCCGTGACGAGCTCCCGTGCGCGGGCGCCGGTCAGCGCCCACACCTCGATGCCCCGCTCGGCGGCGAGGCGCAGCGTGAACGTCCCGACTCCGCCCGACGCGCCGATGACGAGGATGCGCGCCCCCGCGGCGACCTTCGCGAGCTCGAGCGCCCGCCAGGCCGTGCCGCCGGCGATGGGGAGGGTGGACGCGGTCGCCGCCGTGACCTCCGCGGGTCGGCGCACCAGCCGAGCAGCGGGCGCGACGACGAACGGGGCGAGCCCGCCGCCGGGCAGCTCGCCCACGACCTCGTCGCCCACCGCGAACGCGGTGACGCCCGCGCCGATGCCGACGACGGTTCCGGCGACGTCCATTCCCCGCCCGGGATGCTTCGGGCGCCGCAGCCCGAAGGCGGCGCGCACGAGCAGCGGCTCGCCGCGCATCAGTCGCACGTCGCCGGAATTGAGGCTGGTCGCGGCCACCCGCAGCAGCACCTCGCCCGCCGACGGCGTCGGCACGGGCACCGTTTCGCGTGCCACCGTCTCCGGGCCGCCGTAGCGATGCTGCTGCCAGGCCGTCATGGTTGCGGGAAGGGCGGCGGCCGGGGCCGCGGCATCCGTCGTGTCGGTCATCTCTGCTCCTGCGGGTAGTGGAAGACGTCGTCGAGCGAGACCCCGAAGACGCGGGCGATCTGGAAGGCGAGCTCGAGGCTCGGGGAGTAGCGGCCCTGTTCGACCGCGATGAGGGTCTGCCGGGTGACGCCGATGCGGGCGGCGAGCTCGGCCTGCGTGAGAGCGGCCTCCTCGCGGAGGCGACGGATGTCGTTGGTGACCTTCGTGGGCTTCACCATCAGACGAGTCCCCGGCGGTAGGCGATGACGCTCGCGATGCCGCCGATGAAGGCCGACAGCGCGAAGCCGAAGAACATCGTGTGCGCGATCCAGAACCACGGCGCCTCCACCGCGCACAGCACGATCACCCCGAGCCCGGCGAGGACCGTGAACGCCTGGCCGACGCGGCTGCCCATCCGGGCGATGTCGCGGTCGCGCTCGTCGGACTTCCCCACGCCGTCGGGGTCTCGCGCGCCGGCGATGATCCCCCAGACGATACTCAGGAGGATCGTGCCCGCGATGCCGGCTCCGATCGTCCACAGCATGGTCGGCCACCAGTCGACGTCGGGCAGCGGCCCGCCGGCCGCCTGCTGCAGGATGACGACGACGTACGCCGTCATCACGATGACCGTGACGATGAGCCCCGCCCACGCGTTGCGCTCTTCGTACGCCATGATGCCCTCCACAATGTAAGGAATGTTTGACATCAGAAGAGTATGCCGCCGTCCGTCCAATTGTCAAGAAACTTTGACATAGTGAATCCGGCTCCGTGTCAAGAGTTGGCTGTCCGGGCCCTGACCTGGGATTCTGAAGTTATGGGGAGGCGTACAGCCGAAGACACGCGCAGGCTCATCATCGATGCGGGGCTGACGCTCCTCCTCGAGCGGGGGGCTTCAGCAGGCGTGCAGCACATCCGCCTGCAGGAAGTGCTGCGCACGGTCGGGCTGACCACCGGAGCGGCGTACCGCATCTGGGCGGATCAGACCGACTTCCACCGCGACCTCGCGATCGAGATGGTGCGACTGCGCTTCGCGCCGCCGTCGCGCAGTGCCGAGTCCGCCGTGGCGGGAGTGCTCGACGGCGGCGGATCGATGGACGAGGCGATCCGCGCCGCCACTGCAGACCACATCGCGTACGCCTCGCGCTTCCACCTCGAGCCCGAATCGCGCGACTCGCACGCGTTCATCACGGCCCTCGCGCTGCGTACGGCGGCAGGCGCCTGGCCCGAGCTGCGCGAAGCCAGCGCCGAGCGCCACACCGAGTCCATTCAGGGCTTCACGGACTTCTACACGGCGATGATCGCCCGCTACGGATACCGGATGCGCGCGCCGTTCACCGTCACCGACTTCGCCGAGGCGATGGCCGCGCTCGGCGAGGGCTTCGCCGTCCGGGCCGCGGAGGGCTTGGACCATCCGATGTTCGAGATCGACGACGCGCAGGAGGTGCCCGCCGGCCACTGGACGCTGTTCGGCCTCGCGGCGCGCGGCTTGGTCGACGCGTTCATGATCCACGAGCCCGACGCCGACGCGACCGATCAGGCCGCGTCCGACGCCGTCTGACACCGCAGCGGCCACCGGCCGTTGCGGGCCCGATCCCCAACGGCCGGGGCCGCTGACCCCAGGTGTGTGGACGACGTAGGAATGCGAACAACTCCCCAGTTGTCCTTCGCCGTCATGTCCGTCCTCCATGTAAGCGGACATCCGCGAGCAAGAAAAGAAAGATAAGTTCTTTCTCTTCGGCGGGCCGAAACGTCAGATGACGGTCTCCGACCAGGCATCCGGATTCCCGAATCGGTGCGCCGTGATCGTGATCGACTGCTCGTGCAGGAACGGCAGGAGCTCGATGCGGCCGGCCGTGGTCACCTCGTTGTCGTACACGGCCAGGTCGGGGTCGCCCGCGACGGCCTCGGCGAGCGCGCGATGCGCCGCAGCGACCGACTCGCTCGTGCCCACGAGCCGAACGCGCGACGGGCGGCCTGCCCCCGACATCCGCTCGAGCCACTGCTGCTCGGTCTCGACCCAGACGGCGATCCCCTGGTCGCTGAGCACGCGCCGCACGGTGGGGGGCAGCCCCACGGGTGCGCTCACGTCGAAGTCCGCCCCCGACCGGATGCCGGCGACGACGACGCGCAGGAGGGCCCGCCAGGAGGCATCCCCCGCCGCGCGCAGCGCGACGCCCGGCATCGGCCGGTACCGGAAGAGATTGCGCTCGACGCCGAGGCGCGAGACGTCCTTGACCTGGCCGAACTCACGGTCCCACGCGATCGCGTCGGCCAGGGCGCCGCGGCGCAGCCACTCGAAGGACTCGTAATCGAGTGAGGGCTGAGCGGCCTCCACGAGGTCGGTGATGCGGGAGTCGAGACCCCGCAGGTGCAGCGTCGCCGACGTCGTCGCCCCTGCGGAGGGCCGCCACGATCCGAGACCGATGAGGTAGTTCGGTCCGCCCGCCTTGGTGCCGGCGCCCACCGAGGAGCGCTTCCAGCCGCCGAACGGCTGGCGCTGCACGATCGCGCCGGTGATGCCGCGGTTGACGTACAGGTTGCCGGCCTGCACGGTGTCGAGCCACTGCGCCAGGTCGTCGGGGTTCTGCGTGTACAGGCCCGCGGTGAGTCCGTAGGCGACCGCGTTCTGCAGCTCGATCGCCTGGGCGAGCGACGTCGCGTGCATGACACCGAGCACGGGCCCGAAGAACTCCTCGCGGTGGAAGCGTGACCCGGGTTCGACGCCCGTGCGGATGCCCGGACTCCAGAACCGGTCGCGGTACTCCGGTCCGAAGTCGAGCGGCCGGGGCTCGACGAGCCACTTCTCGCCGTCGTCCAGCGTGGTCAGCGCCCAGGCGAGCTTGCCGTGCGGGGGCTCGATCACGGGGCCGACCTCGCTCAGGGCATCGGAGGGCGGCCCGACGCGGAGAGAGGCCGCGGCATCCACGAGCTGTCGGGCGAAGCGCTGGGACCGGCCGACCGGGCCGACGAGGATCGCGAGGGAGGCCGCAGAGCACTTCTGCCCCGCGTGCCCGAACGCGCTCTTGATGAGGTCGGACGCGGCCAGGTCGAGATCGGCCGACGGCATCACGATCATGGCGTTCTTGCCGCTCGTCTCGGCCAGCAGGGGCAGCTCGGGCCGCCACGAGCGGAAGAGCTGCGCGGTCTCCCACGACCCGGTCAGGATCACGCGGTCGACGTCGGGATGCGACACGAGCCGACGGCCGAGGGACCCCTCGTCGATGTCGACGAGGGCGAGCACGTCGCGCGGGACCCCGGCCTCGTCGAGGGCCGCCCACAGCGCCTCGGCCACGACGGCCGCACACCGGCGCGCCTGCGGAGCAGGCTTGAAGACGACGCCCGAGCCGGCCGCGAGCGCGGCGAGCACGCCGCCGGCCGGGATCGCGATGGGGAAGTTCCACGGCGGAGTGACCACGGTGAGCTGGGACGGCACGAAGACCGCACCCGAGACGCTGTCGAGCTCGCGGGCGGTCGCGGCGTAGTACGCCGCGAAGTCGACCGCTTCGCTCACTTCGACGTCGGCCTCGGCGAGCACCTTGCCCGTCTCGGAGGCCGCGACCTCGATGAGCTCGGCCCGGCGGAGCTCGAGCATCCGCGCCGCCGCCTGGAGCACCTCGCCGCGCTCGCCCGCGGGGCGCGCGCCCCACGTCGCCCCGGCCGCGCGCACCCGCGCGATGACGGCCTCGAGCTCGTCGGCGTCGCCGACGAGCGCCGCGCTGATCGTGGCGTCGCCCGCGGAGGACGTCTCGATCCGGTCGAGGATGTCGCGGCCCCAGGCACGGTTCGCCGCGAGGGCCGGATCGGTGTCGGCGGCGTTCGTGAACCCGGGAGCACCCGTCGCACGGGACGTCTCGCGGGAGGCGAAGACGGCCGTCTCGACGAAGCTGTCGCCGCCGAAGACGACGTGCCCGGCGCCCGGGGCGATCGGCGTCGTGTCGCCGGGATCGGAGGAGGAGGAGCGGGCGATGCCGAGCACCACGTCGGTGAGCCCGTCCTCGGCCGCCGCGATCGGCGCGCTCCGGCGGAGGATCTCGGGCGCCGGGGCGGTCCGGCGGTCCTGCACCCGGTTCGGCCCCGTCGCCAGCGCCGGATCGGCCGCGCGCTCGAGGGAGGCCGCGAAGCGCGCGCGCTCCCTCTCGAACAGCGACGGATCGTCGGCGAGCTCGAACGCCGCCGAGAGGAAGTTCTCGCTCGACGCGTTCTCCTCCAGCCGACGCACGAGGTAGCTGATCGCGACGTCGAACTCGTCGGGCCGCACGACCGGCACGTACAGCAGCACATGGCCGACCTCCCGCGCGACGGCCTCGACCTGCCCCTGCGCCATGCCGAGGAGCATCTCGAACTCGACGGCTGCGGTCACCCCGCGGCGCTGCGCGAGCAGCCACGCGAAGGCGATGTCGAACAGGTTGTGACCCGCGACGCCCAGGCGCACGGCATCCGTCCGTGCAGGATCGAGCGCGAAGTCCAGGCAGCGCAGGTAGTTCGCGTCGGAGTCGACCTTCGCGCCGTACGTGGCGAGCGGCCAGTCGTGCATGACGGCATCCACCCGCTCCATCGCGAGGTTGGCGCCCTTCACGAGGCGCACCTTGATGCGCGCTCCGCCCGCGGCGACGCGCTGCCGGGCCCAGGCCGTGAGCTGCTGCAGCGCGGGGAGCGCGTCGGCGAGATAGGCCTGGAGCACGATGCCGGCGTCGAGCCGCGTGAGACGCGGGTCTTCGAGGATGCGCGTGAACACCGCGATCGTGAGGTCGAGGTCGCGGTACTCCTCCATGTCGAGGTTGATGAACGTGCCGTCCGATGCCGCGCTCAGGTAGAGCGGCATCAGCCGGTCGACGACCTTGTCGACCACGTCGTCGAACGCCCACATCGAGATGTGGCTCGCGATCGCCGAGACCTTCACCGACACGTAGTCGACGTCGGGACGACGGATGAGGTCGTGGATGCCCTCGAGCCGCCGCAGCGCCTCACCCTCGCCGAGCACGGCCTCGCCGAGCAGGTTGAGGTTGAGCTTCGCTCCGCTCGCGCGGAGCTTGGAGATCGCGGGGCCGAGCTTGGCGGGCCGCGCGTCGATGACGAGGTGGCCGACCATGTCGCGCAGCGCCCGGCGCGCGATCGGCACGACGGGCGAGGGCAGCACCGGGGCGACGGCTCCGCCCAGGCGCACGGCGCCGCGGAGATACCACGGCAGGAAGTCGGGAACGAGCGGAGCGACGCGCTGCAGATTGGATGCCGCGGCGGCGAGGCTCTCCGGGCGCATGACGCCGTCGACGAAGCCGATCGTGAAGGGGAGGCCGTTCGCGTCCTGCAGCACGCCCGCGAGCCGGGCCGCCGCGGGATCCGCGTCGGCGTCCGCCGCTTCGTGCACCCAGCGCTGCGCGAGCGCGACCGCGCCCTCGATGAGATCCGTGTCCTCGAGCATCCGCACTCCTGATCGTCCGTGTCCAGCCTGTACCCCGACGTCGCTCATTCGACCAGATTGCGGCATCCGATCATTCGTGAATAGCGATGATCTACGATCTGTATTGTTCGGCTTTATCGATGGGATGAAGATGTTCGAACTTCGACGCCTCCGGCTGCTGCACGAACTGGCTCTCCGGGGCACCCTCTCGGCGGTCGCGGAGGCGCTGTCGTACAGCCCGTCGACGATCTCGCAGCAGCTCGCGCAGCTCGAGAAGGACGCCGGCGTGCCACTGCTCGTGCCCGATGGACGCCGGGTGCGACTGACCGAGCAGGGCGAGGCGCTCGCGGCCCATGCGGCTCGTGCGCTGGCGCTCGAGGAGCAGATCCGCGGCGAGCTCGAACAGGTCCAGCCCGGCATCGCGCCGGTGCGCGTGGCCGTCATGCAGACCGCGGCGCTCGGGCTCGTGCCGGCCGCGCTCGGCATCCTGCGTGAGCGCGCCCCCGGTCTGCGCGTCGAGCTCGCCGAAGTGCCGCCCGAGGAGGGCCTGTTCGAGCTCGCGGCCCGCGGATTCGACCTCGTGATCGCCGAGCAGTATCCAGGAGTCGCCCGCGAGCACCGCTCGGGCCTCGAGCGGGATCCGCTCGGCCGCGATCCGATCCGCCTCGCGCTGCCCCGCTCGTCGAGACCCGAACCCGTCACCGCGCTGCGCGACCGCGCCTGGGTGATGGAGCCGGTCGGCACCGCATCGCGGCAGTGGGCCGTGCAGCAGTGCCGCGCGGCCGGATTCGAGCCCGACGTGCGGTTCGAGCTGGCCGACCTCACCGCCCACGTGCGGCTGATCGCGGCGGGACACGCCGTGGGGTTCCTCCCCGATCTCCTGTGGGCCGGCGAGAAGCCGCGGGTGCGGCTGGTCGAGCTCCCCGGATCGCCCGACCGCGAGATCTTCACGGCGGTCCGCCGCTCCTCCACGACGCGCGCCGGCATCCGGATCGTCCGCGACGCGCTGCGCGCGGCCTTCGACCTGCACGCCGGAACCGCGGTGGCCGGTTCGTCGTGACCCACCGACCGCGGCATCCGTCCGGCCTCTAGCGTGGAGGCGTGACCCTCGCCTCCACGCACCCCGCCGTCGTCGAAGCCCTCGCCTCATTCCCCGTCATCGACGGCCACAACGACCTGGCGTGGGCCGCACGGGAGGACGCGACGGATCGGTACGGCGTAGAGGGGCTGGATGCCGGATCGGCCCACGGCCGGTTCCAGACCGACCTGCCGCGCCTGCGCGCCGGCGGGGTCGGGGCGCAGTTCTGGTCGGTGTACGCGCCCTCGACGCTGCCCGAGCCGGAGGCCGTCGTCGCCACGCTCGAGCAGATCGACTTCGTGCACCGCTTCGTCGCCCGCCACCCCGCCGATCTGGCCTTGGCCTGGTCGGCCGACGACGTGCGCGCGGCGTGGGCATCGGGCCGCATCGCGTCGCTCCTCGGAGCCGAAGGCGGGCACAGCATCGCCGGGTCGCTCCCGGTGCTGCGCGAGCTCGCCCGACTGGGCGTTCGGTACATGACCCTCACCCACAACGACAACACCGCGTGGGCGGATTCCGCGACCGACGAGCCCGTGCACGGCGGACTCACCGACTTCGGCCGGGCCGTGGTGCGCGAGATGAACGCCATCGGCATGATCGTCGACCTCTCGCACGTGTCGGCGCAGACGATGCACGCCGCGCTCGATGAGACGCGGGCGCCGGTGATCTTCAGCCACTCGTCGTGCCGCGCGCTGTGCGGCCACCCGCGCAACGTGCCCGACGACGTGCTGCAGCGGCTCGGATCCAACGGCGGCGCGATCATGATCGCGTTCGTGCCGCCGTTCCTCACCGACGACTACGCGCAGTGGATGCGCGACGGCTCGGAGGGCCCGAAGCCGCCCGTCACGATCGACGACCTCGTGCGGCACATCGAGCACGCCCGCGACGTCGCCGGCATCGACCACATCGGTCTCGGCGGCGACTACGACGGATTCGAGGACTTCCCACCCGGCCTGGAGGACGTCTCGGGCTACCCGCGCCTGCTCGAGCGCCTCGCCGAGCGGGGCTGGTCGGCGACCGATCTCGGCAAGCTCACCGGCGCGAACCTGCTGCGGGTGATAGGCGACAGCTGAGCTCCGTCAGCTCCAGACGCTCGGCGCCTCCGCCTTCGTGGAGGGCAGAGCGGATGCCGCGGCCCACTCCGACACCCACGGCGCCAGTTCGGGCAGGTTGTCGGGCTTGTGGAGCGCCTCGAAGAGCTCCTCGAGCGGGACGACACCGCCGCTGCGGCGGAGGAACCGCGCACGCACGATCATCTCGGCGTACACCTCGCCGTCCACGACCGCCCGGTGCATGAGGTAGCTCGACTTGTCGTCGTGCGCCATGATCCGCGACTCGATGGTGAAGACCTGCCACAGCTCGAGCGACTTGCGGAACGTGATCGTCTCGCTGGCCACGACGGCGTACCAGCCGCGCTTCGTGAGCAGGTCCCACAGCCCCGTGCGGATGAGCAGGTCGAAGCGGCCGAGATCGAACAGCGATCCGTAGCGGCCGTTGTTCATGTGGCCGAGCAGGTCGATGTCGGTCGGCAGTGTGCGCACGCGCACGCGCCCCACAGCGGTCGGATCGAGGGGACCGTTCCGGCGGAGCATCGCTTTCGCCCGCCAGACGGTCAGGAGGGTGCGCCAGATCACGTTCACGAGGAGCGATCGTAGCCATCGCTGTGCGTATCGCGGATTCGTTTGTCGAATGCCCACAGTGGGACCGGCGTGTCGTTGGCGTCCCCGTCCGCCGATGCCGACATGCCCGTCCGAGCCTCCGCATTCGCGGTCGCCCCCGACCGTCGCTCGATTTCGCCGAGCCGAATCGCGAGCGTAGAGTCGCGGCATGGAAGCGGAAATCCAGACCGACATCGTCGTCCGTCCGGTGCGCGACGTCGACGCCGAAGCCCTCGGCCGCGTGCATGCGACGTGCTGGCACGAGACCTACGACCACCTCATCAGCAAGGCCGCCCTCGAGGCCGTCTCGCCGAAGCGTCTCGCCGAGCTGTGGACGCACTGGGCCGCGCAGGGCCCCGACTTCAAGATGTTCGCCGCGCTCGTCGACGGCGAGATCGTCGGCTTCGCCGGCTCCGGCCCCGCCCGCGACAAGGACGCCCCGAGCTTCCGCGAGCTGTACTTCATCTACCTCCTCGACGCCTTCCACGGCACCGGCATCGGCCAGCGTCTGTTCGACGCCGTGATCGAGACCGACGAGCCCCTCTACCTGTGGGTCGCGGAGGACAACCCCCGCGCCCACCGCTTCTACCAGCGCAACGGCTTCACCCTCGACGGCGCGACGCACACCGAGCCCTTCCTCGGCGAGACGCTCACCGAGGTGCGGTTCGTCCGCTGACCGCTGACGTGCTGCAGGTCTGGGCCCTCGAGGGCATTCCCGAGGTCGCTCCGGGCGCCGACCTCGTCGCGCTCATCGCCGACGCCGCCGGGGGGACGCTCGTCGACGGCGACATCCTCATCGTGACGTCGAAGATCGTGTCGAAGGCCGAAGGCCGGATCATCGAGGCATCCGACCGCGAAGCCGCCATCGACACCGAGACCGTGCGCGTCGTCGCATCGCGCACGTCCGAGTCGGGGCACGTGACGCGGATCGTGGAGAGCCGACTGGGCATCATCGCCGCGGCGGCCGGCGTCGACGCGTCGAACACGCCGCACGGCACCGTGCTGCTGCTGCCCGTCGATCCGGATGCCTCGGCCCGCGCGCTCGCGGCGGGAGTGCGGGAGCGGCTCGGGGTGCACGTCGGCGTCATCGTGTCCGACACGATGGGGCGCGCGTGGCGCGACGGCCAGACCGACACCGCGATCGGCGCCGGTGGCGTGCACGTGTTCGAGGATCTCCGCGGACAGACGGATGCCGAGGGGCGCCCTCTCGTCGTGACGATGCCGTGCGTGGCCGACGAGCTGGCGTCGGCCGGCGACCTGGTCAAGCGCAAGGCCGCCGGCCGCCCGATCGCCGTCGTACGCGGCCGCGGCGACCTCGTCGGCGACCTCGACCTGCCGGGTGCGCGGTCGATCATCCGCCCCGCCGAGCGCGACTTCTTCCACACCGGATCGGCGGAGTCGTACGCCGAGGGCTTCGCCGCGGGCGCGGCATCCGCTGCTCCCTGATCTCCCCCGCGGCCGCCCGCACGCAACTCCTCCGTTCCGGCGCCGGTACGGCGTGTCATCGCCGCGACACGCCGACCCCCGGCCGGGAGTGAGGAGTCACGCACGCGAGAACGGCCCGGGCCTCTCCCTGGGCCCGGGCCGTTCGCGTCAGGAGAGGTCAGTTCGCGCGCAGCTCCGCGTTGCCGGCGGAGACCGTCACCGTGACGGTGTTCGGCGCGCCGGGGGTCGACCCGATACGGTTGTCAAACCCGCCGGCCGACACGTCCGACCGGACGTCGTACTCGCCCTCGGGCACCTCGAGGCGGAGCGAGCCCGCGCTCACATCGAGCGAGAGCTCGCGCGGCGGTGTGCCGGTGAACGACACGTCGAGGTCGCCCGCACTCACGGTGAGCTCGCCGGTGCGCACCCCGTCGACGTCGAGATCGGCGCGTCCGGCGCTCACGTCGACCGAGACGTCGTTCGCCGAGCCGTCGATCTCCGCGCGACCGGCGCTCACGTCGACGTCGAGCTCCCCGAACGCTCCGGACGCCGAGAGGTCTCCCGCCGACAGGCCGAGCTCGGCATCCAGTCCTTCGAGCGCCAGCGGGAGCCGCAGCACGGCGTCGCCGGCGCCGTCGAAGAGCCAGCCCAGGCCGAAGAAGCGGGGCGACGCGACGCGCAGTTCGTCGTCGTCGCGCTCGAGCGTCCAGCGGTCGGCGCCGAATGCCGAGCGCACGTCGAGCTCGGCTTCGTCGACGTCGGCGAACTCGATGCGGAGGCTGCCGGCCGACACGTCGACCGAGAGGTCCTGGACGCCGGTGGTGGCCACGGTCGCCGTCGAGGTGCGCACGTTGGCGCTGAAGAGCGTCGTGGCCACGGCCCAGCCGACGGCGCCGAGCACGAGGATGCCGCCGACCACGATCGCGATGATGGCGACCACGCGCGACGCGGGCGTGGGCGACGACGGGGTCGGCGCAGGCTGTGGAGGAACCGGCTGCTGAGGAGGAGCGGGAGGGGCGGGAGTGGTCGCAGTGGACATGTGATTCTCCTGACTAGAGGCCGGCGGACGGCTGTCCGCCGTGCCCGAGGTGGACGAGGGCTGCGAGCACGCGCCGGTTGCCCGACTCGTCCTGCTCGAGGCCCAGCTTCTGGAAGACCGCGGTGATGTGCTTCTCGACGCTGCCTTCGCTGATGTAGAGGGTCTTGGCGATCGCCTGGTTCGACTTGCCCTCCGCGAGCAGGGCCAGCACCGTGCGCTCCCGATCGGTCAGCCGCTGCATCCGCTCGTCGCGCGGGCGGCGCCCGAGGAGCTGGGCGACGACCTCGGGGTCGAGCACCGTGCCGCCCTGCCCGATCGCCTCGATCGTGTCGAGGAAGTCGGCCACGTCGGCGACGCGGTCCTTGAGGAGGTAGCCGAGGGCGCCCCCTCGTCCGGCGATGAGCTCGGAGGCGTAGCGCTCCTCGACGTACTGGGAGAGCACGAGCACGGGGAGGTCGGGGTGGGCGTCGCGCAGCCGCAGGGCCGCCCGGATGCCTTCGTCGGTGTGGGTCGGGGGGAGGCGCACGTCGAGGATGCACAGCTCCGGGGCGGACTCCACGACGGTGTCGTCGAGCTCGGAGGCATCCGGGAGGGCGGCGACCACAGTGTGACCGGCGTCTTCGAGCAGACGCACGAGCCCTTCGCGCAGGAGCACCGAGTCCTCGCAGATCAGAACGCGCACGGGATGCTCACCTCCACCGCAGTGGGTCCGCCGACGGGGCTGTCGAGGCGGAACTGACCGCCGACGCCGAGCACGCGGTTGGTGAGGCCGTCGAGTCCGCCGCCCGGAACGACGGTCGCCCCGCCGATGCCGTTGTCTTCGATGCGCACCCAGAGCAGCCCGCCGTCGCGCTGGCGCACGACGACCCGGCACTCGGTGGCGCGGGCGTGCTTGGCGGCGTTGGTGAGCGACTCGGCGATGACGAAGTACGCCGCCGTCTCGGAGGCCTGACTGCACCGCTGGGTGAGACGGACGTCGAGCGTCACGGGCACCGGCGAGCGTGCGGCCAGGGCCGACAGGGCGGCATCCAGTCCCCGGTCGTCGAGGACGGACGTGTGGATGCCGCGGGCCAGCTGACGCAGCTCGGTGATCGCCGTCTTGGTCGAGGCGTGCGCTTCGGCGATGAGGGCCTTGGCCGTCTCGGGGTCGTCGTCGATCTTCTGCTGCGCCATGCCCAGCGTCATGCCCACCGAGACGAGGCGCGGCTGGACGCCGTCGTGGAGGTCGCGCTCGATCCGGGTGCGCTCCACATCCGCGGCGCGCACGGCGCCGGCGCGCTGCCGGTTCGAGGTGCGCGCCTCTTCGGCGAGCAGCGCTTCGCGCGACGGCACGAGGATCGCGCGAGTCAGCACGCCGTGCAGCAGGGCGAGCCCGACGATCGCCGCCGCGGAGATGAGGGCGATCAGGATGCCTGCGGGCACCGCCCATCCGGCCGGAAGAGCCAGGCCGATCCGAGCGAAGCGCACCGCCTCGCCGTCGGCGAAGAGCGGAGCGAAGATGCCGACGATCCCCGAGGCGAAGACGCCGACCAGGCCGAAGACGATCGCGCCGAGGATCGTCGACACGGCCGCACTGGCGATGCCGCGCCACACGGGCGGATCGATCAGCTGCTGCCAGAGCGTGCGGAGCAGCCCGCCGAAGCCCGGACGCCCGCTCGTGCGGAGGCGCCGGGGCGGCAGGCCGAACCCGTACAGCCCGTCGACCCGCGCCGCCTCGAGCCACGACGTCGCGAACAGCGCGTAGGCCAGCACCACGAGGAAGACGACGCCGATGAGGAAGACCGGCAGGAGGCCGAGCCCGAGTCCGAGCAGCGTGAACAGGATGGCGAAGACGACCGGGCCGATCACGCCGACCGCCGCGAGCTGGAGGATCGCACCGGCCACGAGGCGGGGGGACGAGATGCGCGGCGGGAGCGGTGCGGATGCCGGCGGTGCGCCGGTTCCCGGCGAGACGGCGACGGATGCTGTGGTCATGCCTCCACGGTAGGACTCGGCGCGCGTCGGCGCCGTGGTGTCAGCCGGACAACCCTCTTCGGGTTATCCCCCGGTGGATTCCCCTCAGCGACCGGAGACGGTGCCGAAGAGGCGGGCGATCGGCGCAAGGACGAGCGGGCGCGCTGCGATCCAGGCGCTGGCGATGACGACCATGGATGCGAAGAAGAGCCAGAACCCGGTCCAGTTGTCGGCGTAGGCGTTCGGGTCGACGGAGCCCTGCGCGGCGTACATGTGGTTCAGGTTGCGCAGCGCACCGGTGGCGAACACGAGCACGACGTGCACGAAGATGAACAGGCAGAAGTAGATCATCGTGGGGAAGTGCACAGCGCGAGCCCACTCGACGGGGTAGATCCGGTTCAGGGTCTTGGCGTTCTGCGGCCACAGCTTCGTCATGCGCGCGCCGGTGATCGCCGCCACAGGGGCCGCGATGAAGATCGTCACGAAGTACGCGAGCTGCTGCACCGAGTTGTAGTTGACCCAGCCGTTCTCGGTGGGCCAGTCGAGCGAGATGTACTGCAGCACCGCGGAGAGGGCGTTGGGGAACACCTCCCACGACGTCGGGACGACCCGCATCCACTGACCCGTCGTGAACAGCAGCACGATGAAGATCACGCCGTTGACGAGCCACAGGATGTCGAGGCTCTGGTGGAACCACAGGGCGAGACTGATCTTGCCCTTGGGGTTGTTGCGCGGTGTCCAGAACGCGGTCGGACGCTTCTCGGTGCGCACCTGCAGACCCGAGCGGATGATGAGGACCATCAGGAACACGTTGAAGAAGTGCTGCCAGCCGAGCCACGCCGGGAATCCGACCGGTGCACCCTCGGGCAGGTGGTACTCGCCCGGGTACGTCTCGAGGAAATCGCGCAGCGGCTCGGTGGAGAGCAGGAACCGCACGGTGACGACGGCCATGAACGCGGCGAACAGGAGCCCGAGTCCTCCGACGGCGACCGCGCCGGCCCACTGCACCTTCGTGAACGGACCGATCCGCTCCGGCTCGGGCGCGGCGATCTTCTCGCCCGCGCGCCGCTCGGTCTCGAATCGGCGGGCGGCCGGCCCCTGCCACACGGTGCGCGTGAACGGCAGCGGCGCACGCGGTCCGGAGGCGACGGCGACGGATGCCGCAGCCGGTGCGGGCGCCGAGCTCTCGGACGCCGACGACTCGAGCGTGTCGGATGCCGCGGTCGTCTCGATCGGAACGTCCGCCTCGGCCGCGGCGACGGGAGCGACGGCGGCGGGGTCGGGCGCGAAGCCCGCCGGAGGCCAGGGTTCGCCGCCGGCCACGCGCGGCAGTCCACGACGCAGCGGGGTGGTCGAGGAGGGAGCGGCGACGGATGCCGCGCGGGCGGGCGCTGCGGATACGGGTGCCGGGACGGGCTCGTCGGTGGGGGCGGCGGTGTCTGCGGCGACCGCCGCGGCGGCGACGGGGGCGGCACTGACGGGAGCGGGGGCCGCGGAGGCCGGAGGCCACGGCTCGCCGCCGGGCACGCGCGGCAGCCCGCGCCGGACGGTGCGCGTCGCGACGGGCGCGGCCGTGGACGACGCTTCGACAGGCTCAGCGACCGGGAGGCCAGGCTCAGCGATCGGGACAGAGGACTCAACGACCGGGACAGGGGCCTCGGCGACCGGGACGGCCTGCTCGGCGACCGGTGCGGCAGGCTCAGCGACCGGTGCGGCAGGCTCAGCGACCGGTGCGGCCGGCTCGGCGACCGGTGCGGCCACATCGAGCGGAGCGTCTCCCGCGGGAGGCCAGGGTTCGCCGCCGGATCGGCGGGGAAGACCGCGCCGAACGTGTGTGCCGTAGGTCGCCATGCCTCGGACGCCCCTTACTTGGCCTTCTCGGCCTCGAGCGCGGCGATGAGCTGCGGGACGACCGTGAACAGGTCGCCCACGACGCCGTAGTCGGCGATGTCGAAGATCGGCGCATCGCCGTCTTTGTTGATCGCCACGATCGTCTTGGCCGTCTGCATGCCGGCCTTGTGCTGGATCGCGCCCGAGATCCCGAGGGCGACGTACAGCTGCGGCGACACCGAGACGCCCGTCTGTCCGACCTGGTACGAGTACGGGACGTATCCGGCATCCACCGCGGCGCGGGAGGCGCCGATCGCTGCGCCCAACGCGTCGGCGAGCTGCTCCACCAGCACGAACTTGTCTTCGGAGCCGAGCCCGCGGCCACCGGAGACGACCTTGACCGCACCACGGAGCTCGGGTCGCGACGACGCGACGACGGCCTCTTCGACCGACTCGACCGCCGCGGCGGGACGGCCGCTGGCTGCGACCTCGAGCGCGTGCACGACGGGAGACGCGACCGCGTCGGCCCGGGCATCCACCGCCCCCTGGCGCACCGTGATGACGTACGCCCCGAACGTGGCGGCGGAGTCGACGTTGTAGGAGCCGCCGTACACGGAGTGCTGCGCGACGATGCCCTCGTCGTCGCGCGAGACTCCGACGGCGTCGACCGACAGCGCGGAACGCGAGCGCGCCGCGAACCGCGCGGCCACTTCGCGCCCCTCGACGGAGTGCGACACGAGCACGGCATCCGGCTGCACGAGCGCGGCAGCCGACGCCAGCGCGTCGACCACCGGCACCGACAGCGCCGAGGCGTCACCCGCGGCCGTCAGGACGACACCCGCACCGAGTGCCGCGGCTTCGGCCGCGAGCTTCTCGGCGTCGCCGCCGACCACGAGGGCGACGGGCGTGCCCACCTGGGTGGCCGCGCCGATCAGACCGGCCGCGCTCTTGGCGAGCGCGCCGCTCGGGGTGACGTCCAGCAGCACCAGGATGGAATCCGCAGCAAAGTCAGTCATCGCTCCACACCCTCACGCGAGCCGGTTCTGGATGAGGAACTCGGCGAGCTTCGTGCCCGCGTCACCCTCGTCGGTGATCTTCACACCCGCAGAGCGGGGAGGCTTCTCGGTCAGGCCGATCACGATCGACCGCGCCGCCGCGGAGTCCTCCGCGTCGATTCCGAGGTCGGCGAGCGACCACGTCTCGAACGGCTTCTTCTTGGCGGCCATGATGCCCTTGAAGTTGGGGAACCGGGCATCCGGCAGCGCCTCGGTGATCGAGATCACGGCGGGCAGCGCAGCCGACACCGTGGCGGATGCCCCGTCGGATGCGCGGCTGCCCGACACCGAGGACTCGGTGATCTCGACGGCGGCGAGCATCGTCGCCGCCGGCACCTCGAGGAGCTCGGCGATCATGGCCGGCACCACGCCGCCCGATCCGTCGGTCGAGAGGTTTCCGCCGATCACGAGATCGAATCCGGTCTTGCGCAGCGCCGCCGCGAGCACCTCGGCGGTGAGGCCCAGGTCGGCGCCCAGCAGCGCCTCGTCGACGACCTGCACCGCAGATGCGGCGCCCATCGCGAGGCCTTTGCGCACCGTCGTCACGGCGGACGCGGGCGCCATCGACAGCACGACGACCTCGGTGCCGGCGTTCTTGTCGGCATATGACAGCGCGACCTCGAGCGCGCGCTCGCCGATCTCATCCAGCACCGACTCCGATGCACCACGATCCGCGAGACCCGTCTCCAGCGACAGCTTGCGATCCCCGTAGGTGTCCGGGACTTCCTTGACCAGAACCACGATCTTCATCCGGCAACTCCTTCAGCCGTATCGAGTCTACCCAAGAGGAATGACAATGTACCCAAACGGAGGCCGTGCAAAGAGCAGGATCAGCGTTTGAGGCCCGTATGTATACATTGCGAAGGCAGACGCGCGCTGGTGACATCCTCGACGCGCGCGGACTCGCTAGCCTGGGAGCACGCAGGAGGGGGTGCTGATGGCCAGATCGAGGAGGCTCGCGGTCGACCCGATCGCCGAAGCCAAGCGGCAGTGGCTCGCGCGCGGGTGGACGGATGCCGCGGCCGGCATGACCGCCGTCACCTCCGTCATGCGCGCCCACCAGCTCATGCTGGCCCGCGTCGACGAGACGCTGCGCCCGTTCGGCCTCAGCTTCGCGCGCTACGAGCTCCTCACGATGCTGAGCTTCACGCGCGAGGGACGGATGCCGATGGCCTCCGCGACGGCGCGACTGCAGGTGCATCCGACCAGCGTCACGAACACCGTCGACCGGCTGGAGGCATCCGGGCTCGTCGCGCGCGAACCGCACCCGCAGGACGGACGCGCGACCCTCGTGGTGCTCACCGAGGCCGGACGCGACGTCGCCGAACGGGCGACCGCGGCGCTCAACACCGAGGTGTTCGAGACTCCGGGGATGACCCCCGACGACACCGACGAGCTCGTCGCGATCATCGCGCGGATGCGCAAGGGCGCGGGAGACTTCACCGAGCCGCGCCCGCTTCCCGACCCGCTCTGATCCGACGCGCCTACAGGCGCTCGATGATCGTGGCGTTGGCCATTCCGCCGCCTTCGCACATCGTCTGCAGGCCGTACCTGCCGCCGCTCGCCTCGAGGTGCGCGAGGAGCGTCCCCAGGAGCCGCGTGCCCGACGACCCGAGCGCGTGACCCAGCGCGATCGCGCCGCCCCACGGGTTGAGCTTGGCAGGGTCGGCGCCCGTCTCGGCCGCCCACGCGAGCGGGACCGACGCGAAGGCCTCGTTGACCTCGTAGGCGTCGAGGTCGTCGATCGCGAGCCCGCTGCGCTGGAGGATGCGGTGCGTGGCGGGGATGGGTCCCGTCAGCATGAACAGCGGATCGTCGCCGACGACCGCGAAGGAGTGGAACCGCGCGCGCGGCCGCAGCCCGAGCCGGGCCGCGCTCTCCGCGCTCATGATGAGGACGGCGGATGCCCCGTCGGTGAGCGGTGACGAGTTGCCGGCGGTGATGCGCCATTCGAGCTCGGGGAAGCGGGCGGCGGCGGCGTCGGAGCGGAACGCCGGCGCGAGCCCCGCGAGCGAGTCGACGGTCGTGGCGGGGCGCACCGTCTCATCGGCGCCCTGACCCTCGACGGGGAGGAGCTGCGAGGCGAAGAGTCCCCCTGCGGCAGCATCCGCCGCCCGCCGGTGCGACTCGGCGGCGTACGCGTCCAGCGTCTCGCGCGAGAGACCCCACTTCTGCGCGATCAGCTCGGCCGACACACCCTGGTTGACGAGGCCCTCGGGGTAGCGGGCGGCGAGCAGAGGCGACACGGGCGATCCTCCGACGGCCGCCGAGGTGCCCAGCGGCACGCGGCTCATCGACTCGACTCCGCCGGCGATGACGATGTCGTACGCACCCGCGATCACGCCCTGCGCGGCGAAGTGCGCGGCCTGCTGGCTCGATCCGCACTGCCGGTCGATCGTGGCCGCGGGCACGGACTCGTCGAAGCCGGCGGCGAGCACGGCCTGACGCGCGATGTTCCCGCTCTGCTCGCCCACCTGACTGACGCAGCCGAGCAGCACGTCGTCGATCTGCCGCGCGTCGAGGCCGTTGCGCTCGAGCACGCTCGTGAGCACGCCCGCCATGAGATCCACGGGGTGGATGCCGCTGAGCGCGCCGCCCGGTTTGCCGCGCCCGGAGGGCGTGCGGACGACATCCACGATGACAGCGTCGGTGGTCATGATCGGACCTCCGTCAGCGGTTCGTGAAGTCGGGCGACCGCTTCTCGCGGAAGGCGGCCATGCCCTCCTTCTGGTCGGCCGTGTCGAACAGAGCGGCGAACGCGTGCTGCTCGAAGCGGAGGCCCTCGGCGAGCGTGGTCTCCATCGCGGCATCCAGGGCCGCCTTCGCCGCGAACACCGACGGGAGCGACTTCGCGGCGATCGCGTCGGCGACCTTCCCCGCTTCCTCGAGCAGATCGACTGCGGGCACGACACGCGACACGAGGCCCGCGCGCTCGGCCTCGTCGGCACCCATCATCCGGCCGGTGAGCACGAGATCGGCGGCCTTGTAGTAGCCCACGGCGCGCAGCAGCCGCTGCGATCCGCCCATCCCGGGGATGACCCCGAGGGTGATCTCGGGCTGACCGAACTTCGCCGAATCGGCGGCGAGGATGATGTCGCACATCATCGCGAGCTCGCATCCGCCGCCCAGCGCATAGCCGGAGACCGCGGCGATCACGGGCGTGCGGACCGCCGCGAAACGCGCCCAGCCGCCGAAGTGGTCGTCCATGATCATGTCGAGGCCGGACTTCGACTCCATCTCCTTGATGTCGGCGCCGGCCGCGAACGCCCGCTCGGAGCCGGTCACGACGATGGCGCCGATGCCCTCGTCGCGATCGAATCCGGATGCCGCGTCCACGACATCGCGCATCACCTGCGAGTTGAGGGCGTTGAGCGCCTCCGGGCGGTTGATCGTGATCCAGCCGACGCGTCCTCGCGTCTCGGTCAGGATGGTCTCGTACGTCGTCATGCCCTCATCGTTCCACGTCGCCCTCCGACACGCCCGCCCGGCGATGTCAGCCGAGGAGCTCGCGGCCGATGATGACGCGCATGATCTCGTTCGTGCCCTCGAGGATCTGGTGCACCCGCAGGTCGCGCACGACCTTCTCGATGCCGTACTCGTGCAGGTAGCCGTAGCCGCCGTGCAGCTGCAGGGCCTCGTTCGCGACGCGGAAGCCCGCGTCGGTCGCGAAGCGCTTGGCCATCGCGCACTGCATCGCGACATCCGGGGCCTTCTCGTCGAGCGCCCGGGCGGCGTCGCGCACGAGGGCGCGCGCGGCCTGGAGCTCGGTCGCCATGTCGGCGAGCGCGAAAACGACGGCCTGCTTCTCGGCGAGCGCCTCGCCGAACGTGAACCGCTCGTGCACGTAGCGGATCGCACGCTCGAGGGCCCACTGCGCGCCGCCGAGCGAGCACGCCGCGATGTTGATGCGTCCGCCGTTGAGCGCCGACATCGCGATCTTGAAGCCCTGCCCGGGCTCGCCGAGCATGGCCGACGCCGGCACGCGCACCTCATCGAGGATGACCTGCCGGGTGGGCTGCGCGTTCCAGCCCATCTTCTTCTCGTTCGCGCCGAAGCTCAGGCCGCGGGACCCGTCTTCGACGAGGAACGCCGAGATGCCGCGGGCGCCGGGCTCGCCGGTGCGCGCCATGACGATGTAGACGGATGCCTCACCCCCGCCGGAGATGAACTGCTTGACGCCGGTGAGCACGAACTCGTCGCCGTCGCGGATCGCGGAGGTGGTGATGGCCGCGGCATCCGACCCTGCACCCGGCTCGGTGAGGCAGTAGCTGCCGAGCGCGTCCATCGACACCAGGCGGGGAAGCCAGGCGTGCCGCTGCTCCTGCGAGCCGTAGGTGTCGATCATCCAGGCGACCATGTTGTGGATCGTGAGGTAAGCGGCGATCGCGGGATCGGCCTTGGCGAGCTCCTCGACGATCAGGACGGAGTCGGCGCGGCTGAGGCCGGATCCTCCGACGTCCTCCCGGATGTAGAGGCCGCCGAGGCCCAGTTCGCCCCCGCGCTCGATGACGTCACGGGGGAAGTGCTTGTCCTCATCCCACTCGAGGGCGTGCGGGGCGATCTCGGACTGGGCGAAGTCGCGCACCGCCTCGAGGATCGCGTCACGGTCGTCGGGGCTGAGGGGAGAGACCTCGGTGGCGGTCATGCTCATGGGATTCACGTCCTTGTGGGGCATCCTGCAGGTTTCAGCGGCGCCGCAGTGGGCACGATGCTCAGTTTACATGGACGTCCTAGCATTTGCGAGGACGTTCAGGGAAGCAACCGTTCGCGGCTCGTTCACCCCGATGACATCGGCGGCGAGTACCACGGAGACACCGCGCTCGCGGACCCTCCCCTCCCCGCCCGAGGACACCGATGCCTTCGCTCCCCCGCTCCGTCGCCGTACTCGCGGCGACCACCCTCACCGCGGCCCTCGCGGTCTCTCCCGCGGTCGCCACCGCGGCGATCGTCGCCGATCCGATCGCGTACTCCGCCGACGACGCGACGCTCTCGCTGTCTCCGCTCGGCACGTTCGAGACGGGGCTGTTCGACGTCTCCGGTGCCGAGATCGTGCAGGCACACGGCGATCGTCTGTTCGTCGTGAACGCCCAAGCGGGCTCGGTCGACGTGCTCGACTACTCCGACCCCGCCGCGATCGCGCAGGAGTTCTCGATCTCGTCCGACGGCGTCGCCAACTCGGTCGCGATCCGCGCCGACGGCCTCGGCGCGATCGCCTTCGAGGCACCCGACAAGGTGGGCGCAGGTCACGTCGTCTTCTTCGACGCCACGGCGGCGGATGCCTCCACGGCCGTCCTCGGCGAGGTGACCGTCGGCGCCCTGCCCGACATGGTCGCGATCTCGGCCGACGGCACGCACGCGGTCGTCGCGAACGAAGGCGAGCCGGCCGACGACTTCTCGTCCGACCCGGAGGGCTCGGTCGCCGTCATCACCCTGCCCGCCGCGAAGCTCGCTCCCGCCCAGGAGTCCGTGCGCATCGCCGACTTCCACGCGTTCGAGGCCGGCGGCCCGAAGACGCTGCCCGAAGGCGTCCGCGTCTTCGGGCCGCGGCCGCACGGCGACGACCTCCCGGTCAGCCGCAACCTCGAGCCCGAGTACGTCGCCGTCGACGGCGGCATCGCCTACGTCGCACTCCAGGAGGCGAACGCCGTCGCGGTCGTCGACCTCGCCTCCGCGACGGTCACGCACATCCTGGCGCTCGGCTTCAAGGACCTGGGACTCGCCGGCAACGGCATCGACCCGAGCGACCGCGACCCGAACGGGGCGCCGACGTTCAGCATCCGCACCTACCCGGGCCTGCACGGCGTCTTCATGCCGGACGCCATCGCGTCGTACGTCGCGAACGGCACGACCTATCTCGTCTCGGCGAACGAGGGCGATGCCCGCGAGTGGGGCGACTACGTCGAGCCCGTGCGGGTGAAGGACCTCGCGAAGGACGGCTTCGGCCCGGTCTGCGCCGACAGCGCGCTCGCGCCGTTCCAGAAGGACGGCGACCTCGGACGCCTCAACGTCACGAAGGAGCTCGGCTTCGACGAGGCGAACGGCTGCTACTCCGAGCTCTACGCGTTCGGCGGGCGCTCGTTCTCGATCTGGACGACCGACGGCACGCAGGTCTTCGACTCGGGCGACGCGTTCGAGCGGATCACCCACGCCGCGATCCCGCAGTTCTTCAACTCGAACCACACCGAGGCGAACCTCGAGGGACGCAGCGACGACAAGGGCCCCGAGCCGGAGAGCGTCGCGATCGGCACGCTGAGCGGCCGCACGTACGCGTTCCTCGGCTTCGAACGCGTCGGCGGCATCGTCGTGTTCGACATCACCGACCCTGCGGCATCCCGCTTCGTCACCTATGTCAACAACCGCGACTTCGCCGCCGACCCCGAATCGTCGGAGGCGGGCGATCTCGGACCGGAGGGCATCGCGTTCATCCCCGCCGCGTCGTCGGCCACGGGTGAGCCGCTGCTCGCGGTGGGCAACGAGGTCTCGGGCACGACGACGCTGTTCTCGATCGCCGATCTGCTCGTGCCGTTCAACACCGCCGTACCGACCTTCTCGGGCGCTCCGGACGTCGGCACGACGCTCAGGGCGACGCCGGGCACCTGGACGCCCGGCGTCGGCGGAGCGGCCGTCGGCTTCTCGTACCAGTGGCTCCGCGACGGTGCGCCGATCGCGGGCGCCACCCGGAGCACGTACCGCGTGGCCGTCGCCGACCAGGGTCGCCCGCTCTCGGTGCGCGTCACGGCGGCGCAGGACGCGGCATCCGCCACCGCCGACAGCGCGCCTGTCACCGTGCGCCGCATCTCCATCGCGTCGGTCGTGGCCTCACCGACGCTCGCCACCACGACCTCGAAGGTCACCGTCACGGTGCGCATCGTGTCGACAGGGGGAGCGAAGGCGACCGGCGAGGTCAGGGTCACCGTCGGCGGCAAGACCTTCACCGGCACCGCGGTCGACGGCGTCGCGAAGATCGCGATCGGAAAGCTCACGCGAGGGATCCGCGCGATCACGGCGACGTACGCGGGCGACTCCGTCGTGTCGCCCACGGCAGGGTTGGGGATCGTCCTGGTGCTGTGACCCGGACTCCCCCGGCGGGCTGTGACGTCGTCTGCACGTCCGCCCGCCTCGCGGCCCCGCCCCGGGTGCCGCCGCGATCCCCCGCCGATCGGGTCGGCGGGGGATCGCCCTCTCTGCGGCGTGCACCCGCGTCCCACACGGCGAGCGCGTTCCTCCCCTGGCGGAGTCGGATGCCGAGTGCCAGGCTGACGCCGGGGGAACGCGGCGACGAAAGGCCGACATCGTGGTGGACATCTTCCTTCAGCTGCCGGGGATCCCGGGCCCCTCTTCAGCCACGGGGCATGAGCAGTGGATCGAGCTGACTCGGGCGAGCTGGGGCGTCGACGGCGCCGGAGCCGTGCACCAGGGCGGGGGTGCGGGAAGAGGACGAGCGACACCGGATCCCCTCGTCGTGACCGCACCGACCAGCACGGCGACACCGCTCGTGTTCGAGGCGATCGTCACCGGCCGCCGATTCGCCCAGGCGACGCTCGAGGTCGTGCGCCCCGGTCAGGTGCAGCACACCGCGATCCGCTGGGAGTTCGCCGACGTGCAGCTCACCGCACTCGACGTCTCCGGCGCGGAGCCGGGGTTCGAGGACGTCTTCCGTGTCGAGGCTCGGCGCGCGCGGGTCGCCGTGATTCCACCGCACCCCCGGGGCGGCGAAAGCCTCAATGTGACGCGCGGGTGGGACTTCGCGCAGAGCCGGCCCTGGTAGCCCCACCCACGACTGTCAGTAGACGAACACCGGCAGCGGAATGATGCCTCGGGAGTCGTTCCACCCGTCCGCGCCCGTGAACGACACGCGGATGAGGTGGATGCCCCGTGCGAGCTTCGGCAGCGCGATGTCGACCTTGCCCTTCGCCGCGGCGGCGAGCGGGGCCGTCGCGATCACCTTGCCGTTGTCGGTCACCGTGACGGTGCCCACCGGTGCGCTGCCGTCCTCCGCGACGATCTTGCCCGTGACCTTGACGGTCGAGCCGTACTTCGCGAGCAGCTTGTTCGGCCCCGCGACGACCGCCGTGTCGACGGACTGCGGTGCCGCGTCGACGAGCACGGCCACCGATCGGGCGGGCACCGTGACCGTGCCGGTCGCGGCATCCCACGTCGTGGTCTTCACCACGGCATCCGACCCGTTCGCCTGAGCCGGCGTCAGCGCGAATCCGCGCCCCGCCAACCCGGCCACGGTCTGCGTCGTCGCCTCGGGCGATGCGTTGAACACGACGAGGGCGCCCTCGAGCTCGGGATCGATGTCGTCGCCGAGCAGATCGTCGATCAGCATGACGATGACACCCGGCGTCGCGCCGGCACCGCTGTTGGGGAAGCTCACCTTCTGCGAGATCAGCTCCGCCGATCCGAGCCGCAGGAGGGGGACCTCGTTGCGGACCTTCAGGAGGTCGAGAGCGGATGCCTCGGCCGCCGCGATGTCGGAGGCTCCGGGCTTGAGGGCGGGGTTCGCCAGGAGGGGCGCCATGATGCCCCACTTCTCGCCGTTGTCGGCCGCGCGCGGCAGACCCGAGCCGAACGTGGACTCCTGTCCGGTCCAGTCGATGCGGTTGAACCAGTCGCCCGAGTTGTAGCTGTTGCGGTCGAGCGACTTCGAACGCAGCAGCTCGGTGCCCGCGTGCCAGAACGACGGAGTCTGGGAGAGCGTCACGGTCGCCAGCGACAGCGTGTTCATCCGCACCCGGTCGGCCATCGTCGTGTCGGTCGGCAGCTTGAGCACGGAGAGGTCGTAGAGCGTCTCGTTGTCGTGCGCGTCGACGTAGCTGATGACCTCGTCGGGCTGGTCGGCGTAGCCGGCCGGCTGGCCGTTGTAGTCGAGCTCGGAGCCCTTCTTGACGCTGCCGTCCGCGGTCGTCAGCGAGAAGTCGCGCAGGTTGCCCGCGAGGCCGAGCTTGACCAGGTCGGTCTGCTTCGCGAGGTCGATGAGCGCCTGCTCGGGCGTGCCGTTGATCACGTCTCCGTTCGGATCGGTTCCGAGTCCGGTGCCGAAGCCCTGCCGGAACGTCGATCCGCTGTCGACCGGGCTGCCGCCGTGCACGGCGTCGCGCAGCCGATCGTTGAACGTGCCGATGCCGGTGCCGCCGAGCTGCCCCTGCGTGGCCTGCTCGAAGAGGGCGTTGTCGGCCACCTCGCCGAAGTTCCAGCCTTCGCCGTAGAGGTAGATCTTCTTCCCGTCGACGCCGTCCGCCTTCAGCGTGAGCTCGTCGAGCGCGGCCCGGATGGCGAGCATGTTGGCCTTGGAGTGGTGGCCCATCAGGTCGAAGCGGAATCCGTCGACCTTGTAGTCGCGCGCCCAGATCACGATCGAGTCGACCATGAGCTTCTGCGCGACCTCGTGCTCGGTGGCGATGTTCTGGCAGCACGTGGAGGTCTCGACCGCACCTGCCGCGTTCAGGCGGTGGTAGTAGCCGGGCACCACCTGGTCGAGCACGGAGCGCTCACCCTGACCGGATTCGGCCGTGTGGTTGTAGACCTCGTCGAGCACGACCTGCAGGCCCATGCCGTGCAGCGCTCCGACCATCGAGCGGAACTCGCCCACCCGCGCTCCGCCATCGGGGTTCGTCGCGTACGAGCCCTCGGGGGTGGAGTAGTGGTACGGGTCGTAGCCCCAGTTGAATCCGTCGGTGTCGGCGACCGCTTCGACGGCAGCCTGCTGCTCTTCGGATGCCGGCCCGAACGACGACAGGTCGCCGGCCGGCGTCTGCTGCGCCGCACGGTCCTCCTCGATCGACGCGATGTCGAACGAGGGCAGGAGGTGCACGGTGTTTATGCCGGCGGCCGCGAGCTGCTTCAGCTGCTGCGTGCCCGCACTGTCACGCGTGAACGCGAGGTACGTGCCGCGCTCCGCAGCGGGGACCGTCTCATCGGTGATCGAGAAGTCGCGGATGTGCAGCTCGTAGATCGAGCGGTCGACCGGCCGATCGATGACCGGGGCCTTCGTCTTCGCCCACTGCTTCGGCTGCCACGCCTTGTCGTCGAGGTCGACGGCCACCGAGCGCGTGGAGTTGAGGGTGAGCGCGACGGAGTACGGGTCGGTGACGGTGTTGGTCTCGACGGCGCCCGTCGAAGGCGCGTACACCTCCACCTCCCACAGGTACTCGTCGCCCTTGAGGTCGGACCGGCCCTTCACGGTCCATGCGCCCGATGCCGCGTCCTGCGTGGCCGCGTGGCGCGTGGGCTCGCCCTCCGAGCCGGCGTCCCAGGTGAGGAGCGAGGCGGACTGCGCCGTGGGCGCCCAGAGCCGGAACGTCGGCTTCTTGCCGTCGAAGCTCACGCCGAGGTCGACATCCGAGACGCCGTCGGCGTACAGGTCGTCGAGCACACCGGGGATCTGCACGCCGGTGAACGCCGTCAGCGCTCCCGAGGCACTGCGCTGCGCGACCTTCAGCTGGCCGCGCAGGAGCTCGGCGACGGCCGCGCGATCCTGACCGTCGACCCGCAGGGCGGTGTAGGCGGCGAGCGCGGGGAAGCGCGCCTTCTGGTCGTCGGTGAGCCCGCCATCGATCTCGGTCAGCGTGACGGGGTCGTCCCCGCCCGTCACGGCGCCGTCGGCGACGGCCAGCGATGCCTCTGCCGAGGAGTACAGCTGCCACTCGGTCGCTGCACTCGACCCGAGGTCTGCGGGCCAGGCGATCGTGTCGGCGTCGATCCAGTGCGCGCGCGACTCCCCCGTGCCCGGGAGCGGCGGATCGGTGACCACGATCCTCAGCATGTGGGTCGCGAGCGTGTAGCGGAAGACCGTGAGCTTTCCCTCGGTCGCCGAGAACGGGATGTTGCCGCCGTTGGGGACGCCGTCGGCCCCGTAGTTCTCATCCCAGCCGAGCCCGTGCGTGACCTTGGTCTCGTAGGCCCCCGTGGGGAGCTTGTTCGTGGCGTACGTGTAGACGCCGTCGCCGTCGCCGTCGAACATGAGGGCGGTGTGGCAGGAGGGTGCCCAGTCGCCGCTGCAGCCGAGTTCGGTCTGGAACGATCCCGCGAGGGTCACGACCGGCCCTGGCGGGTTCGTCTGCACGACCTTCGTCCGGGGGTCGAAGTAGAACGTGATCGGTCCGCCGGCGTGGGTCAGGGGGATGTTGGTGCCGTTGAGCGAACCGTTCGCTCCGTAGTTCTCGGTCCACGACTTCTCGGTCGCGACCTTGAACTCGTAGTCACCCGCCGGGAGGTCTGCGATCTGCAGACGCCAGACGCCGTTCGCGCCGTCGACGAGCTCCATCTGCGCCTGGTCGCACGCGGGATCCCAGTCGGCCCCGCACCCGAACTCGGTGTTCAGGTTGCCCGGGATGCTGACCGCGCTGTACGGCGTCGGATCGGTCGGCTCGTTCGGGTCGACCGGCTCTTCGGGCTCCTCCGGCTCGACGCCCAGATTCACGCGGTTGCCGACGGAGCCGTACGTGGAGGCGGCGGAGCGCTGGCCCGCGGCATCCGTCGACACGGCGCGGTACTCGACGAGGGTTCCGGCGGCGAGGTCGCCCACGTCGTGGAAGACGCGCGGCGTGGTGTCCTCCGCGGTTCCGAGGGCGTTCCACTCGTCGGAGCCGACCACGCGCCACGCGAAGCTCGTCTCGCGCCACGACGCGTCGGCTGTCGCCGAGACGGGGGTCGAACCGGCGAGCGCGGCGCCGGCGGCCGGCACGGTGACGGCCAGGTATGCGGCGGCATCCGGAGCGGTGACGTCGCGATCGGCCTTCAGCACGACGGCGGAGAGCGCGGGGACGGTGACGGATGCGTCGGCCGAGGCATCCGTCGTCACGTCGCCCGCGTCGCCGTAGACCGCCTGGTAGGTGGCGCCGGCGGTGAGGGTCGTGAGGTCGACCGTCTTCTCGGCGGTCGCGTTGTTGAGCGCCACGACGTACTCCGTGCCCTCCGCGCGGTCGACGCGGGAGAAGGCGTAGACGCCGGCTGCGGCGTCGGCGTGGAGTTCGATCTGCGCGCCGTCGACGAGGGCCGGGTGCGCCTCGCGGAGCTCGGCGAGGTCGGCGATGTGCGTGTACAGCGTCGAATCGGTGTCGTACCGGTCGACGCTGCCCGCGGGCGTGCCGTCGACGAGGTTCTGGTTCGCGTAGTCGGAGACTTCGGTCGCGAACAGCGACTGGCGCGCGTCCTTGTCGCCGCCCGCTCCCGCGAAGCCCTGCTCGTCGCCGTAGTAGACGACGGGCTGACCGCGACTGAGGAACAGCAGGTCGTGCGCGAGCTGATCGCGCGCGAGCGTGTCGGTCGTGCCGGCGAGCTTCGCGCCGATGCGGCCCATGTCGTGGTTGCCGAGGAACGTGGGCAGCGCCGTGGAGGAGGAATCGGATGTCGTGTACCGGTCATCGCCCGCGAACAGGTTCTGCAGCACCTTGGCGGGCTGGCCCTTCGCGAAGCTCTCCGCACCCGACTGGAAGGCGAAGTCGAGCACCGAGTTCATGTCGGTGTCGCGCACATACGGAGCGAGCAGGGCGGGGTCGGCGTCGTACACCTCGCCGAACATGAAGAAGTCGTCCTTGCCCTGTGCATGGGCGTAGTCGAGCACGTCTTCGGACCAGGTCTCCCAGAACTCGAAGTTGACGTGCTTGGCCGTGTCGATGCGGAAGCCGTCGATGCCGAGGTCGATCCACGCCTTGTAGATGTCGGCGAAGCCGTCGACGACGGTGGGGTGCTCGGTCATGAGGTCGTCCAGGCCCACGAAGTCGCCGTACGTCGAGGACTCCCCCGCGAAGGTCGAGTCGCCGCGGTTGTGGTACAGCGTCACGTCGTTCAGCCAGGCCGGGACCTTGACGTCGGCCTCGGCCGGTTCGACGACGGGCGTGTAGGGGAAGCTCGTCGCCGCGTCGAGGGCGGGGAAGTCGTCCGTGCCCGCGTAGGTCGCCGGATCGAACTCGACGCCCGCGGCGTCGCGGTAGGGCTCGGCCGCCTTCGAGATGTACCCGTACTGGTTCTCCTCGTAGCGGATGACGTCGGCCGTGTGATTCGTGATGATGTCGAAGTAGACGTCGATGCCTTCGGCGTGGGCTTCGCCGATGAAGTCCTCGAGCTCGGCGTTCGTGCCGAGGTGCGGGTCGATCTGGGTGAAGTCGGTGATCCAGTACCCGTGGTATCCGGCGCTCGCATCGGCGCCGACGCCCTGCACGGGCTTGTTCTTGAAGCTCGGCGTGAGCCAGATCGCGGTCGTGCCGAGTCCCTTGATGTACGGGAGCTGCGCCCGGAGGCCGGCCAGGTCGCCGCCGTTGAAGAAGCCCTTGTCGGTCGGGTCGAAACCCGTCGCGAGGCGGTCGCCCTCGAGTCCGCCCGTGTCGTTCGCGGCGTCGCCGTTGGCGAAGCGGTCGGTCATGACGAAGTAGAACTGCTGCCCGTCGCCCGCCTGACGCACCGGATCGGCGACGAGCGCATCGTCGGCCGCGGTGTAGCCCGCGCTGAGCGACTCCACGTCGATCGCGATGCGGTGGCTCACGTCGTCGAACGAGAAGCGCAGGGTGGCGGGGCCCTCGATCGTGAGCGGGATGTTCGTGCCGCCCGCGGTGCCGTCGGCTCCGTAGCTCTCGTCCCAGCCGCCGCCGACGGCGACCTTGTACTCATAGGTGCCGGCGGGCACCTCGAAGGTCCGCGAGTAGACGACGTCGTCGTCGGACTCGGTGAGTCGCGTCGCATCGCACGCGGGGTCCCAGTCGCTCGCACAGCCGAGCTCGCTCTGGAGCGTTCCGACGAGCACGAACTGCCGGTCGGCGGCGGCGGCGGGGGCCGTGATCGCCACGGTGCCCGTGACGGCGAGGAGGGCGGTCGTGAGACCGGCGATGAGGCGGCGGGCAGTGGTCGGCTTCGACAACGGAGCTCCCGGGGGAAGAGGGCACGGCGACGTGCCCGATCAGTGCGTGCTGGCGACGCTACCTCCGGCGGGAGAGTTAATGCAAGCGCTTGCAGGATGAGAATGCGCTCATTAGTGCAGACCCGCGGTCGCGGCGTACGGATTTCCGGAAGCGCTTGCAGACGGAGGAGCCCGTCGGCGATTGCATCTGCGCGGAAGTGTCGATACATTCCAACCAGTAGGTATGCCCGTCCGCGTGACCGATCGACGGAGATCCCCGTGAGCGCAGCAGGTTCAGCCGTGCCGCTGACCGACCTCACCGAGGTCCTCACCACCACCCGATCCATCCGGCTGCGCCTCGACTACGACCGGCCCGTGCCCCTCGACGTCATCGGCGAGTGCATCCAGCTCGCCCTCCAGGCTCCGACGGGCGGCGACGCGCAGGACTGGCGGTGGATCGTGATCGACGATCCGGGCCTGAAGGCGAAGATCGCCGAGTACTACCTCCGGGCGTTCACCGAGCATGTTCTCGCTCCCCTGCACGGCGGATCCGGCGCGCAGGACGACGAGGTGCGCGGGCGCCTGGGCGGCGTCGGCCGGGACGGCGCCCTGGATCAGCGGACGCGCCGCATCCTCGACGCCGCCGAGCACCTGGCCACCACCATCGGGCGTGCGCCGTACCTCGTGCTCCCCTGCGCCACACGGCCCGACCCGGCCGCGGGCGGGCCGGGCACGACATCCGCACTCTACGGATCGATCTACCCGGCGGTGTGGTCGTTCAACCTGGCGCTGCGGGCCCGCGGACTCGGCACCTGCATCACCTCGCTGCACCTGCACCATGCCGCCGAGATCGCGCGACTGCTCGGCATCCCCGACGGCGTGGTCCAGGTGACGCTGCTGCCGGTGGCCTACACCGTGGGACTGTCCTTCCGCCCGGTCGCGCGCAAGCCGGTGAACGCGGTGTCGTACCTCAACGCGTGGGGCGCTCCGCTCCCCTATGCGGAGCGACCGTTCGCAGAGCTGTCGGGGGCGCCGGCATGAGCGCGCCCGTCATCACCGATGTCGACGAACTGCTGACCACGACCCGGGCGGTGCGCCGTCGGATGGACTTCGACCGGCCGGTCGGCCGCGGCGTCGTCGAGGAGTGCCTGCGGATCGCCCAGCAGGCGCCGATGGGGTCGAACCTCGAGCACTGGCGCATCGTGTGCGTCGACGACCCGTCGCTCAAGGAGCGCATCTCCGCGCTGTACACCGAGATCTGGTTCGAGACCGTCGAAGGACCGCTCGCCCGGAACGAGGCCGCCACCGTGACCCGGTTGTCGCCCTCGACGCGCCCCGATCGTGAAACGGCGGATCGCCAGGCGCGCATCCTCGGCGGCGTGAAGTTCCTCGTCGACCATCTGACCGAGGTGCCCGTCCTTGTGATCCTGTGCTCGCTCAAGCCCGTCCCCGAGGAGGCGGTCGGCGGCACGGCATCCGGGTACTACGGCTCGATCTTCCCGTTCGCGTGGTCGTTCACCCTCGCCCTGCGCTCGCGCGGCCTCGGATCGGTGATGGCCACCGCTCTCGCGCACCGGGCCGACGCGGTGCGCGACGCCCTGGGCCTTCCCGAGGACTGGCGCCCCATCACGCTCCTCCCGGTGGCGCACACGAAGGGCCTCGAGTTCCACCCGGCCCCTCGTGCACCGCTGTCGGACGTCGCGTTCTGGAACTCCCCGGACGAACCCGCCGGGACGGACCGCGCATGAGGGCCGCGTTCGTCACCGCGCCCGACGCCGACGATCCGGCGGGCGCCGTCTCGATCGGCGAGCTCCCTGCCCCGACGGCGGACGACGGCTGGGTCGAGGTCGAGGTGCATGCCGGCGCCCTGAACATGCACGACGTCTGGATGCTGCGCGGCGCCGTGCCGTTGGCGGACGGGCCGACGGTCATCGGCAGCGACTGCGCCGGGACGAGCGGCGGAGCCGACGTCGTCGTCTACCCCGTGCTGGCGCTCGCCGACCCCGGCCGCAACGTCGCGCACGGCACGCTCGTCTCCGATCTCGGCCACGGCGTCCTCTCCGAGGTCGCGACCGTGCCGGCGGCCGGCATCGCCCCCAAGCCCGCACATCTCTCCTGGGCCGAGGCCGCCGCCCTTCCGACCGCGTGGCTCACGGCGTACCGCATGCTCTTCACGCAGGCGGACCTGCGAGCCGGCGAGACGGTGCTCGTGCAGGGAGCCGGCGGAGGAGTCGCGACGGCCGCGATCGCGCTGGCCTCGGCGGCCGGAGCGACCGTCGTCGTGTCCTCTCGCTCTCCGGAGAAGGCCGAGCGGGCGCTCGGGATCGGCGCCGACCTGGCGATCGCGCCCGGAGCGCGGGTGCCCGAACTCGTCGACGTCGTGATCGACTCGGTGGGCGCCGCGACGATCGGGCATTCCCTCGCGTCGGCGCGCGTCGGTGGCCGCGTCGTGACGTGCGGATCGTCGACGGGCTTCACCGGGGCGATCGACCTCGGCCGCATGTTCGCCCGCGAGCTCACGCTCCGCGGCTCCACGACCGGCACCCTCGAGGAGTTCCACCGGATGGTCGCCTTCGTCGCCGAGCATCGGATCACGCCGGTCGTCGACAGCGTCGTCGACCTTGCGGACACCGAGCTGCAGGTGCGGCGGATGCTGGAGGGCGCCGCGTTCGGCAAGCTCTGCGTGAGCCTGCGATGAGCGCCGTCGAGCTCGAGCGCGACGGCGCGATCCTCTGGGCCCGCCTCCGCCGGCCCGAAGCGGGCAACGCGTGCAGCTCCGAGGTCATGGAGCTGCTCGAGCAGTGGACGGAGCGCGCGCACGACCCCGGCGTGCGCGCGCTCATCCTCACCGGCTCCGGCGCCACGTTCTGCGCGGGCGCCGACCTCACCGAGGCTACGCGACTCCTGGCCGATCCTCCGGCGCTGCTGGCGTTCCTCGAACGCGGACGCGCACTGGTCCAGCGCATCCGCCGCGCATCCGTGCCCACGATCGCCGCCGTCAACGGCGCCGCGTTCGCCGGCGGTCTCGAGCTCCTCCTCGCGTGCGACATCGCCGTCGCCGCGCGGAGTGCGCGGATCGGCGACCGGCACATCCGGGTCGGTCAGGTTCCCGGATGGGGGTCGAGCGCGATGCTTCCGGCTGCCGTGGGCCCCTCCCTTGCGCGGCGCCTGCTGTTGACCGGCGAGACGTGGTCGGCCGACGACGCGCTGCGCCACGGCCTGGTGAGCGAGGTCGTCGACGACGAGGCGCTCGCCGAGTGCGCTCGGGGCGTGGCGGAGAGCATCGCGCGGCACGATCCCGCCGCCGTGCAGCGGATGCTGACGCTGGCCCGCGGCTCGTCGGACGGGGGCGACGTCGCCTGGGCACGGGAGTGGGAGACCCTCGTCGCGCATGTCGCGACGCAGGGACCGGAGGGCTCCGACGAGATGCTCTCCGCGCTGCGGCGGCGCGATCAGGCCGACTGAGCCCGATCGCGCACGACCCGTCGGCGCACATCCCGCGGAGCGACGGGGCGGCCCGATCCGCGCGTGCGGATCGGGCCGCCGCGGGTCACTCGTACCGCAGCGACTCCACGGGATCGGCGCGCGCCGCCCGGGCGGCGGGCAGCGTTCCGGCGAGGAACGCGATCCCCATGACGATCACGATGATCACGCCTATCGACAGCGGATCGAAGGCGATCAGGGTGAGCCCCGGGAGGTCGGCCAGGAGGGTGTCGGCGAGCGCCGAGCTGATGCCGACGCCGGCGACCACCGCCACGGCCACGCCGATCGCGCTGCCCAGCAGCCCGATGAACACGGCTTCGAAGCTGAACAGACTGAACACGCGGCCGTTGCCCATGCCCATGGCCTTCATCAGCCCGATCTCCCTCGTGCGCTCCTGCACCGACATGAGCAGGGTGTTGACGATGCCGAAGCTCGCGGCGAGCAGGGCGATGACGGCGAACGCGTTCAGCACGAGCACGATCCCGTCGATGACGGTGCGGAACGCGCCGAGCTGATCGGCCACCGTCGAGCCGGTGAAGCCCTCATCGGCCAGACGGTCCTTCAGCGCCGCGATGTCGTCGTCGGTCGCCTCCGGATCGAAGCGGATCGTCGCCTGGGCGTACCGCTCCACCTGATCGGCGGGCAGGCCGATGCTCTGCGCGTCGAACAACGCATCGCTGAGCGCCTCGTTCGGCACGACGGCGGCGCCCGACGGTGACGCCAGTCCCTCCTCGGCGACCCCGACCACGGTGGCTTCGACCACGTGCTGGGTGCGTTCGGCGTCGGTGAGCGTGAGCGAGACGGTCTGGCCGATCGCCTCCTCCGCATCTCCCAGACCCATCGGCTCGGTGAAGTCGACCGGCAGCACCAGCTGCAGCTCGTCCGAGCCGTCGTCGGGCTCGGAGCCCGCGGCCAGCGGGATGGTCTGGCCGGCGATGAGGGCGCCGACCCCGATCACGTACTTCGTCCCGTCCCCCGCCTGGATGTAGTCGAGGCTGATCGTGCGCGTGGGCTGGACGTCCAGGACGCCGTCGATGCCGGCGAGCGTATCGAGGTCGTCGGGCCGCAGGGCCACGACGGTCGATCCCGGAGGGCCGGGCTGCGTGCTCGCCACCGCGTCGGGGTCGTACTCGACCGGCCCGTCGGCGGCGACGCCGGTCAGGGAATCGGCGGTCTTGGTGACCGTCATCGCGTCGCTCGCGCCGATCGCGGTCACGGTGTCGTCGATGTAGGCGTTGATGCCGGTGCCGAGGCCGCTGGTCAAAGTCAGGGTGAATGCTCCGACGAAGATCGCCAGGATGGTCAGGATCGTGCGCGTCTTGGAGCGGAAGGTGTTCGCGACGGCGGTGCCGATCAGGTCGAGGGTCTTCACGATGCCACCGCCGCGGAGTCCTCGACCAGCAGGCCGTCGCGAATGAAGAGACGCCGATCGCAGCGACGGGCGAGGTCCTCGTCGTGCGTGACGACGAAGAGCGTGATTCCGTGCTCGCGGTTCAGACCGAACAGGATGTCCTCCACGACCGCTCCGGTCGCGCTGTCCAGGTTGCCGGTCGGCTCGTCGGCGAAGATGATGCGCGGATTGTTCACCAGCGCGCGGGCGATAACCGTCCGCTGCTTCTGACCCCCCGAGAGGTTGACGGCCTTGTTCTTCGCCTTGTCGTCGAGTTCGAGCTGGGCGAGGGCCGCCATCCCGCGACGTCGGCGTTCGGCGCGTCCGACGCCGGCGATCTTGAGCGGCAGGATGACGTTCTCGAGCACCGTCGCGTTTCCGGTGAGGAAGAACTGCTGGAAGACGAAGCCGAACGTCTTGTTGCGCGTGCGGTTGAGCGCACCGCCCCGCAGCCGGGATGTCTCGGCGCCCTCGAGCAGCACCGAGCCCGAGGTCGGGGCGTCGAGCAGAGCGAGCACGTGCATGAGGGTGGACTTGCCCGACCCGCTCTTGCCGACGATCGCGACGCTCTCGCCCTCGGCGACGTCGAAGCTCACCCCCTTCAGCGCGTCGAAGCGGTTCTGACCTCGGCCGTAGGACTTGTGTACGTCCGTGACCGAGATGATCGGGGTGGCCATGTGACTCCTCACAGGGGTGCGGGGCGGGTGGGTACCCAGCATCGCCGCGCCGACCCGTTCTCCGCGTCGCCCTGTCGGAGACACCTGCATACCGCGGGCGCGGTATGCGGATGCCGCTGCCGGATGATCCCGCGAGACGCGATGACCGCCACACTGGACGCATGACGCCCGTTCCGCTGTCCGCCCACACCTTCGGCGGGCTGCCGCCGAAGGTGACGGCGTGGGTCGGAGACCTCGCCGCCGCCGTCGTGGTGATCGGTTCCGCCTTCGTTCCCTTTCCGGAGGCCCAGTTCCATCCGACCGATGCCGCGGGGCTCGCGCTGGTGGCGGCGCCCGCCCTCATGCTGCCGCTGCGGCGCCGGGCGCCGCTGGCCGTCCTGACGGTGTGCGTCGTGCTGTACGGCGTCGCCGCACTCGCGGGCCGCCTCTGGCCGGGCATCGTCGTCGCGGTGGCCATCGCGGTGTTCGCCGTGGCGAGCCGGTCGACGCGCCGCCGGACCGTCGTGGTGACGCTGGCGACGATCGCCGTCGTCGTGATCATGTCGCTGATGACGTCGATGGCAGGCATTCCGGGAACGCGCATCTTCGCCGTCGCCGTCACGATCGCCTTCGCCGCCGCTGCGGCCGATGCCGAACGGTCCGCCCGGGCCTACATCACCGCGATCACCGAGCGCGCCGAACGGGCGGAGCAGACGCGCGAGTCGGAGGCGCGACGCCGGGTCACGGAGGAGCGCCTGCGGATCGCGCGCGATCTGCACGACGCCGTCGCCCATCAGATCGCGGTCATCAGTCTGAACGCCGGGGTGGCGGCATCCGCTCTTCCGAGCCGCCCGGAGGCGGCCCAGGATGCCGTGCGCACCATCCGCTCCGCCGCGAACAGCGTCCTCGGCGAGATCGGCACGCTCCTCGAGGTGCTGCGCACCGACGAGGATGCTCCGGGCGCGCCGGATTCCCCACAGCCGGGTGTCGACCGGCTGCCGGAGCTCGTCGAGACGTTCGCGGAGGTCGGTCTCGCGGTGACGATCCGCACGGAGGGAGACCCGAGCCGGATGGACGAGGCGACGGGACTGACCGCCTACCGCGTGATCCAGGAGGCTCTGACCAACGCGCACAAGCACGGAGCCGAGCATCGCGCCCACGTCCTGCTCAGCGTCGACGACGCGGTGCGCATCATCGTGACCAACCCGGTGGGCGCGGCGCCGGCCGAACGCGATCCGTCCGCCGCTGCGCGCACCGGATCCGGACTCGGGCTCATCGGGCTGCGTGAGCGCGTCGCAGCACGTCGCGGCACGGTCGAGGCCGGTCTCGCGACCGGAGGCTGGCGGGTGTCGGTGACGCTGCCGCGCACCACGGAGGCTGCACGATGATCCGCGTCCTGGTGGTCGACGATCAGGCCCTCATCCGCCAGGCGGTGGTGCAGATCCTGGAGCACGCCGACGGTGTCGAAGTCGTCGGGCAGGCGACCGACGGGCAGGACGGTGTGCAGGCGGCCGTCGATCTCGTGCCCGACGTCGTCGTGATGGACATCCGGATGCCGCGGATGGACGGCATCGCCGCCACCGCGGCGATGTGCGCTCGTGCCGAGCTGGGTGGGACGAAGGTGCTCATCCTGACCACGTTCGAGGAGGACGAGTACATCGTCGCCGCCCTGCGCGCCGGCGCGAGCGGCTTCATCGGCAAGGGCGCCGAGCCTGAGGCGATCGTCGCCGCGGTCGTCGCCGTCGCCGCCGGCGATGCGCTCCTGTCCCCCGCGGCGACGCGCAGCCTGATCACCCGCTACGTGCTGCCCCGCCCGGCGATCGCCGACCGCCTGCCGGCCGAGGTGCCCGCGCAGCTGCGGCACCTGACCGACCGGGAGCGCGAAGTCCTGCTCCTCGTGGCTCGAGGGCTGTCGAACCAGGAGATCGCGGACAGCCTGCACATCTCACCGCACACCGCGAAGACCCACGTCAACCGCGTGATGTCGAAGGTCTACGCGCACGATCGCGCCCAGCTGGTCATCCTCGCCTACGAGAGCGGCCTCCTGGCGCCCGGGGCCGGGTGAGCGGCGCTCTAGACCGATTTCTTCGCGTACACGACGACGGCGTTGCCCGCCGCATCGCGCACGAGGACGGTCCGCTCGTGCGGGCCCTCCACGACCGGGCCGGCCTCGCCGTCGAAGCCGGAGAGGAACCCGTCCAGGTCGTCGACGGCGATGCTCACCACGACCGCGCCCGGCACGGGCTGCTGCGACGCATCGGCGAGGGCGAGCGTGGTGGTGCCGTCGGTGAGAGCGGCGTACCGGTCGCCGTCGCGGAACCGCAGCGTGAGACCGAGCGCGGTGTAGAAGGCGACCTGCGTATCGAGGTCGCCGGCGGGGACGATGATGTGTCCGATCTTCATGTGCGGAACCTCGGCATGACCTCTCGCGCGAACCGCTCGGCGATCCGCATCGACTCCTCGATCGGCAGGCCGAGCCACTGCATCCGGAAGACGAAGTGGTTGTACCCGGCATCCGAGAAGTCCTTGACCTTCGCGGCGATGTCGTCGGGCGACCCGAAGAACAGGGCCTTGTGCTTGATCCCCTCCCACTGCGTCTCGAAGTAGTCCATCCCGTACTGCACGTACTCCCCGTACGACCGCGCGACGCCTTCGCCCGCGATCGACCACGCCTCGTCGAAGTCGTCGGCGACGCACAGGTCGCGGTGGATCGGGAAGGTGGCACCGGCATCGTCGAACCCCGCCGCAGTCCGCTCGGCGCGGTAATCGGCGAGGTTGCCGACCGCCCAGTTGCGGCGCACGTTCGACGGCGCGAGCCAGGCGAGACCCTGCCGTGCGATCCGCGTGATGCCGACGGGACCGTTCGCCCCCACCCACACCTCGGGCCCTCCGGGGTTCACGGGCAGCATGCTGCTGCGCACGCCGTCGAGCGTGAAGTGGCGGCCGTGGTGCACGACCGGCTCTCCGGTCCACAGCTTCTGCATCACCTCGAGCGACTCGTTCATGCGCGAGACGCGCGTGCGGCGATCCACGCCGAACGAGGAGAACTCGTCGTCGCGATACCCCGACCCGATGCCGAGGATGAACCGCCCGCCCGACATCTGGTCGATCGTCGCGATCTCCTCCGCCCAGCTGACGGGGTGCCCGAGCGGGAGGATCAGGATGCCCGTGCCCAGCGACATGTCTCCGGAGTGGTCGATGAGGCGCGACAGCAAAGGCAGCGGCTGGTGCGTGCGCAGCGACGACAGGTAGTGGTGGATGCCGAAGAGCGAGTCGAATCCCAGGTCCCGCACGTGCTGGACGAACTCCACCAGTTCGCCCGAGCGTCGGCCGAGATCGTCGTCCCGCGCGTACTGGTGGTCGAGGAGGATGCCGAACTTCACCCCTCGGCATCCTCGCGCGAGCGGGAGTCGCTGAGCCGGAAGTAGGGCGCCACGAGGCGGTCGCGATCGGCGAGGGCCTGGCCGATGCCCTTCTCGCGACGCTCCTTGAGGAAGTTCCAGTCGCCCTCCTCGAACGACACGTTCGTCGCCCACCCGTGGCCGACCCATCCGGTCATGGCGCCGAGGCCCTTGCCGCGGGCCTCCATGAGCACCTGCATCATCGACTTGCCCATCATGAGCGAGTCCAGCGGCATGACCGCGATCGCCGCCGCGTAGTCGGCGACCCACTTCTCGAGCTCATCGCGCTCGACGACCTTGGTGACGAGCCCCTTGCGCTCGCCCTCCTCGGCCCCGATGGCCCGCATCGTCAGCATGACGTCCTTCATCGTCGTCAGGCCGACCTTCTCGATCCAGTGGTACATGTCCTGCGGCGCCGGGCCGAGGTAGCGGAACGCGGGATGGGTGAACTTGGCGTCGGGGGTCGCGATCACGATGTCGGCCGACAGGGCGATCTGGAAGTGCCCGCCGTAGCAGTACCCCTGCACCTGGCAGATCGTCGCCTTGAGCGACTCGATGATGGGGCGCGTGAACCCCGAGCTCAGCACATTGCGGTCGGCGAGGATGCGCTGGCGCTGCGACGGCCGGCGGCGGGACTCCTTGTCGGTGCCGTTGCGGTAGCCGATGTAGTGCCCGAGCTCTGCCGCGTCGGCGCCGGTGCCGAAGTGGTCGCCTTCGCCGGTGAAGACGATGACCTTGACACGGTCGTCGGTCTCAGCCTCGCGCACGAGATCTCCGACCCGCTCGAAGGCGGCGACGGGGATCGCGTTCAGCCGGTCGGGCCGGTCGAACGTGATCGTCGCGACGGCGCGCTCCTCGTCGACGTGATAGCGCACGTAGCGCGCGAGCACCTCGGGATCGGTCTCCATGTTCTCGACGTCCCACTGGTGTTCGAGCAGATCTGCTTCGGACTTCTTCACGGTGTTCCTCACTCTTTCTGGTCGGTGGTGGTTCTGCGTCTCACCGGAATGCCGGGAAGACCTCTGTGGCGAACAGGCGCAGCGAGTCGCGCACCTTCTCGACGGGCATCCCCAGCCATCCCGGCCGGAAGATGACGTGGGTGAATCCCAGAGCGCGGAGCGCCTCGATGCGCTCGATGAGCGCAGCGGGCGATCCGAGCAGCAGCGTGTTGGCCACGAGCTCGTCGAAGCGATCGCGCTGCCACCGCAGCGCCGGGTACTCGGCATACGTCGAGTACTCCCGGCGGGCGTACGGAAGGGCCTCTTCGATCGCGCGCTCCGTGGTCGGGGCGCAGTACAGCTCGAGCCCGACGGGCCGCTCAACGGCCGCGGGGTCTTTGCCGGCCGCGACGAGCGCGTCGTCGTACACCTGCGTGTGCTCGCGGAGGTACCGCGGGTTGGGCGAGTTGCCCGGCGCGTACCAGGCGTCGCCGAGCCTCGCGGCCCGCTCCACCGCCTTGCGCCCGCCCGCGCCGATCCAGATGGGCGGACCTCCGGGCGTGAGCGGACGGATGCCGATCGACGCGTCGTCGAGCGACACGTGCCGGCCGTGGAAGGTGACCGGATCGCCCGACCACAGCGCACGGATGACGCGCACGCTCTCGTCGAGCCGCCGGAAGCGGGTCGCCGGGTCGATGCCGAACGCCGCGAACTCGTTGTCGCGATAGCCGGCTCCCACGCCGAGCACGACACGCCCGTGGGAGAGGTGGTCGAGCGTCGCGAACTCCTCCGCGATGTGCACGGGGTGGAACATCGGCATCAGCAGGATGCCGGTGCCCACCGTCATGTCGCCCGAGCGGGCGAGCAGGCTCGCCGTCATGGAGATGGGCTGGGGGGTGGCGAGGTTGGACTGGAAGTGGTTGATCGTCCAGACCGAGTCGTAGCCGAGTTCGGCCGCGAGCTCGACCGTGCCGAACAGCTCGTCCAGTCGCGTCCTGAGGTCGTCGTCGTGCGGATACTGGTGCGACGCCATGATCCCGAACTTCATGCGTCTCCCCCGCTCAGTCCGGCGATCGCGACGCGCTTGACCTTGCCGGCCTCGCTCCGCTCCAGTTCGTCGACGAACTCGACCCGCCGCGGAGTCTTGAAGTGCGCGAGCCGCTCGCGGGAGAACGCGACGAGCTCGGCCCGCACGTCGTCATCGGGCCGGGAGGCCCCCTCCGGCGAGCGCACGATCACGGCCACCGGGATCTCACCGAGACGGTCGTCGGGCACTCCGAGCACCCGCGCGTCGACGACGGCGGGATGCTCCCGCAGCACGTCCTCGATCTCCTCGGGCCACACCTGGAATCCGCCGCACTTGATCATGTCGCGCTTGCGGCCCGACAGCCAGAGCACGCCGTCCTCGTCGACGTGGCCGACGTCGCCCGTGTGCACCCAGCCGTCGCGGATGAGCTCGGCCGACGCCTCGGCGTCGTCGACGTAGCCGCGCGTGAGCTCGGAGCGCACGACGATCTCGCCCTCTCCTCCGTCGGCGACGACGGAGCCGTCGTCGGCGCGCACCTCGAGCTCGACGCCGTCGTAGACGCGTCCGGCCGACCCCGGCTTCCAGAGGCCGGCCTTCATGTCTCGGCCCGTCCAGCCCGCGATGTGGCCGGACTCGGTCGAGCCGTAGTTCACCAGGATCGGGGTGCGGTATCGCTCCTCGAACTCGCGCCGCAGCGTCCACGAGATGGCCTGCCCGGCGACGAGCACCGACTTCACATCGTCGAAAGGCAGCTCGCGCTCGGCGTGCACGATGTCGAACACCATCGTGGGCAGGAGGAAGAAGTTGTCGAAGCGGAAGCGCTCCATGAGGGCGGCGAGGCGGTCCACGCCGAAACGCTCCCAGACGACCGCGGGGCGGCCGACGTAGAACGCGAAGAGCAGGGCATGCTGCCCGCCGGAGTGGAACAGCGGGAGAGCGATGAGGTTGGGGGCGGCATCCGGCGCCGCCGTCCCCTGCTCGGCCGAACGCGAGGAGGCCTGCGCGAGACGCGCGAGGGAGCCGAAGGTTCCGCCGTGCGTGACGCTGACGGCCTTCGGCCGACCCGTCGTCCCGCCGGTGAAGAGGATGCAGGCCTCGGCCTCGTCGGCGACGGCGGGCCCGGAGACGCGCGCCTCCTGCCCCCAGGCGAGGGTCTCGACTCCGGCGACAGAGGCATCGATCGAGAGGATCGGGAGGGCGGTGTCCGCGCCGACCGAGCGGGCCGCCTCCGCACCGCGGGCGTCGACGAGGAGCATCCGCGGCGACGTCTTGTGCACGGCATCCGCGAGCTCCGACGCGTTGTAGAGGCTGCTGATCGTGACCGGGATGGCGCCGATCTTCCACGCGCCGAAGAGGAAGAACACGACGTCCGGGCCGTTGGTCAGGTAGAACGCGATGCGGTCGCCCGCGCCGACGCCCTTCGCGCGCAGCGACTCGGCCACACCGCCGGCGAGGAGATCGATCTGCGCGAACGTCCAGCTGCGCCCGTTCTCATCGAAGAGTCCGGGGGCGTCGCCGCGCTCCGCTGCCCGCGCCTCGATGATGGTCGCGAGGTTCGACGCGCCGGTCATCGCACGACCGTGCTCTCACGGGGCGCTTCCACGCGCGGGATGACCTCGGCGCCGAAACGACGGATCTGGTCCATGGTCTCGTCGTGGCTCGCGCCGACGAACTGGAGCCGGAGCGTGACTTCGGTGATGCCGAGGACGTCCTCCCAGCGCCGCAGCTTCGCGACGATCTCCTCGGGGGTTCCGACGAGGCAGTCCTCGGCGAGATAGCGCTCGACATCGATCTTCTGCGCGTCGTCCCACGACTTGTATCCCGCGTACTGCCGCTCGAGGTGGGGGCGCACCCTGTCGAACGCCGCCGCCCGCGAGTCGGCGACGAATCCCTCGCGGCTCAGGGGGTACTCCCGCTCGAGGGAAGCGCCGCGCGACTCGAGCACTCCGCGGTAGATGCCGAGCAGTCGGGCGAGTTCGTCCTCGGTGCCCTTGGGACCGATGAGCCACGGCGCATCCAGTCGCGCGGCGCGACGGATCGCGGGCTCGGCGAACGCTCCGATCCAGATGGGCGGGCCGCCGGGCTGCACGGGGCGGAGGGCGAGCGAGGCGCGCGGCGCGCTCCCCCACGTGCCCTCGAGGTCGAGCTCCTCCCCGCGCCACAGCGCGCGCAGAAGCGGAACGTACTCGCGCAGGCGCGTGAGCCGGTCGTCCCAGGCGACGCCGAACGCCTCGGTCTCGCGCTTGCGGTACCCGGCGCCCATGCCCACGGTGAGTCGCCCACCGGAGAGCACGTCGAGCGAGGCGAGGTCTTCGGCGAGCGCGATCGGGTTGAGAAGCGGAGCGAGGAGCACGCCGAAGCCGATGCGCACGCGCGACGTCGCGGCGGCGAGATATCCCGCGAGCGGGACCGGCTGGACGAAGGCGGACTTGGCCAGGTAATGATGACCGAGGTAGACGGCGTGGAACCCCGCGTCCTCTGCCGCTGTCGCCTGAGCGAGAACCTGGTCGACACCGGCGACGGCCGACGCGCCCGGCTCGAACTGGGCGCTCAGGAAGCAGCTGATCTTCACCCGGCGAACACCTCGCTCGGCGACGGCGCCGATGACGAAGCGGACTCGGCCCGGAAGTGCGGGATCACGGTGGTCGCGAACTCCTCCATCGACTTCAGCGCAGCGGTGCGGTCGAGCGAAGGGATGCGCAGCCACCCGATGTAGTGGTTGATGCCCAGTTGATCGCGCAGCTGCTCGATCGTCTCGATGACGCGCTGGGGCGAGCCGAAGTTGCCGCCGTGCGTGAGGGTCTGCTCGAGCGTGAGCATGTCGATGTTGCGGGCGACGGCTTCGTAGTACGCCTTCTCGGCCTCCATCGCCTGCTCGGAGCCGGGGATCACCTTGCCGACGGACTTGTAGTAGTTCATCGCGGCCTGGGCCGCGGCCTGCAGGCCCTGTTCGCCCTCTCCGCACCACACCTGCTGCATGAACGGCACGTCGTACTGCGTGATGTCGTGCCCGTTCTCGATCATCGCGTTGCGGTACAGCGCGAAGTTCTTCTGCATGATGCCCAGCGGCGTGAAGTTGGGCGACGTGATGATCGATTCGCCGACGGCGCCGCGCTCGCGGAAGCTGTCGGGCGAGACCGTTCCCTGGAGGATCGTGGGGCCCCCGGGCGTGTACGGACGCGGGTACGTCGTGATGTTCTCGTAGTGCAGGATCTCGCCGTGGTACGAGAAGTTCTCCTGCGACAGCGCGAGCCGCAGCACGTCGAGCGTCTCGTTGTAGCGCACCTTCGACTCTTCGATCGGGATTCCGAAGCCCGAGAACTCGGTGGGCTGATACCCCCTCCCGACACCGATGCTCACGCGCCCCTGCGACATCACATCGAGGGCGGCGATGTCCTCGGCGAGTCGGAGCGGGTCGTGCAGCGGGAGGACGAGCACGGCCGTCCCGATCGAGATGTTCTTCGTGCGCGCGGCGATCGCCATCGCGAAGTTCAGAGGGTTGCCGAGGATCCCGTACTTGGAGAAGTGATGCTCCGCGAGCCACACCGAGTCGAACCCGAGTTCGTCGGCGAGCTCGATCTCTTCGAGGGTGTCGCGGTAGACCTGGTGGTCCGACCCTCCCTCGCTGAGCGGGAACAGGTTCATGATTCCGAATTTCACAGCGACTCCTCCGATTGCGTGCAGTTAATCCCGACTGGGCGGTATGTTGCGGTCGCGCCGACGACCTCGACGCCGATCACGCGCGTGCCGCCACGCGCAGCCGCCCGACCTCTCGCCGATGCACGGAGCCCCGGCCGAGCATGGCGTCGAGCACGAAGGCGCGACGAAGGTAGAGGTGCGGATCCGCGGCCATCGTGATCCCCATGCCGCCGTGCACCTGGATGCAGCGTTCGGCGGCGAAGACCGCGGCCTTCCCTGCGGCGGCCTTTGCGGCGTGCACGTGCGACGTCGCATCGTCGCGATCGTTCTCCACCGCCCAGGCCGCGTAGATCGTGAGGTCCCAGGCCGCCTTCCGCGCGGTCACGGCCTCGGCGAGCTGGAAGGCGACGCCCTGGAACGAGCCGATCGCCTTGCCGAACTGCTGACGGGTGCGCGCCTGGCCGGCCGCGAGATCGATCGCGCCCTGCGCCACACCGCACAGCTGGGCCGCCACGACGAGCGTGGCGCGCTCGAGACCACGCGCGAGCGGACGCGGATCGGCCCCCGCCTCGGCGAACTCCACGTCGGCGAGCGGGACGGAGGGGTCGAACGACTCGCGCTCGCGCACGGCGACCGCCGATGCGGACCACACGCGATCGCCGTCGACGACCGCGAAGGCATCCGCGTGCGCCGCATAGGGGACGAGACTGCGCGCGATCCCCGTGCCGGTCCACCCGGGCCGCGCGTCCACGGCCGGCGCGAGCACGACCTCGCCGCCCAGGATCGCGTCGTCGACGACCGGGCCGCCCGAGAGGAGCTGCACCGCGGCCGCATGCCACGGGAAGCGGCTGGGCGCGAGCGTCTCGCCGAGAACCTCGACCGCGACGAGCAGATCGACAAGGTCGGAGCCGACGCCTCCGATCGACTCGGGCACGCCGAGCACGCCGAAACCGCCGAACAGCTCGGCATCCATGGCGGGGGGTGACCACGGGGCGTCCAGGGCGGCCCGCGCCGCGCCGTTCTCGCCGCCTGCGATGTCGCGCACGGCCTGCTCGACCTCGCGCTGCTCTTCTGTGAATGTCGCGTGCATGTTCTCCTCCTAGCGCGAGCGGGGCAGCCCGAGCACCCTCTCCGCGAGGATGGACTTCTGGACCTCTTCCGAGCCGCCTTCGATCGTGTGGGCGCGGGCGCGCAGGTAGCGCCGCATGCGCGGGCCCGCCCCGTCGCCGTCCAGCAGAACGCCGCCGCCGTCGTCGATCTGCACCGCGAGCCGGTTCGCGTTCTGCACGACACCCGCCCACAGACTCTTCAGCGCCGACGTCTCAGGCCCCGGGACTCCGCCGCTGCGACTCTCGGCGACCATCCGCATCGAGCCGATCCGCACGGCCTCCGCATCGCAGTCGAGCGCCCCGACGGCGTCGAGGAAGGCCTCGTCGTCGGCCATCCCGCGCTCCACGGCGATGTCGATCAAGCGGTCGACGGCCTGGCGTGCCCAGACCCACAGGTTGAGCGCCATCGAGCCGCGCTCGAAGGCGAGCGTCGTGAGAGCGACCTTCCACCCGTTGCCGACGCCGCCGAGGACGTCCTCATCGGGGACGAAGACGTCGTCGAGGAACATCTCGTTGAACTCGGTGTCGCCGTTGATCATGACGAGCGGCCGCACGGTGAAGCGATCCATCGGCGCGAGGAAGTACGAGATGCCGGCGTGCTTGTCGGCGGTCGCATCGGTGCGGGCGAGAAGCAGGCACATGCTCGCGTTGTGCGCGTTGGAGGTCCAGATCTTGGAGCCGTTGATGACCCACCCGCCGTCGACCTTCACGGCCGCGGTCCGCAGGCTCGCGAGATCGGAGCCCGATCCGGGCTCGCTGAATCCCTGGCACCAGTAGGTCGACCCCTGCAGGATTCCCGGGAGGTACCGCGCCTTCTGGGCGTCGTCACCGTGCGCGATGATGGTGGGTCCGGCGAGCATCATGCCGACGCCGTTCAGAGGGTAGGGAGCGCCGCGGACGGCGGCCTCCTCGTTGAAGATCGCCTGGGCGAGCGCATCCATCCCTCGACCGCCGTGCTCGACCGGCCACGAGAGTCCGGCCCACGACCCCTCGCACAGGCGCTCCTGCCAGACGCGCGACCAGTGTTCGCGCTCGGAGTGGGCGAGCTCCTCCTGATCGGGGACGTCGGCGAGCGCGGTGTCGAGCCACGCGCCGACCTCGCGCCGGAAGGCCTTGTCGTCGGGGCTGTCATCGAAGTCCATGGGCGCCTCCTGAGGTCTGCGCGGTCTCGGTGCCGGCGAGCTTGGTCTTGTAGAGCTTGCCGTTCGGGTCGCGCGGCAGGGATTCGTGGATGACGTAGTGCACGGGCCTCTTGGGCTTGGCCAGCCGCGCCTCCACGTGCGCGCGCAGCTCCGCCACGACGTCGGGCGACGACGCGCGCTCCGACAGCGCGATGTGCGCGACGGGCACCTCGCCGTACTCGTCGTGACGCTCGCCGAGCACGCCCACGTCGGCCACCGCGGGATGCTCCAGCAGCGCGGCCTCGATCTCGGCCGGGTAGACGTTCACGCCGCCCACGAGGATGAGTTCCGCCGCGCGTCCGGTGATGTAGAGGAATCCGTCGGCGTCGACGTGTCCGACATCCCACACGGTGAGCAGGTCTCCCCGACGCGAGCCATCGGTCTTCGTGGGGTCCTTGTGGTACTCCATGCGATCGGTGCCCTGGCGCATGTAGACGATGCCCGTCTCGCCGGTGGGCACCTCTTCGCCGTCGGCGTCGAGGATCTTGAGCGTCGAGATGGAGGCGGGCCGCCCCACCGTGCCGGGATGGGCGAGCCACTCCAGCGGGCGCGCGATCGTTGTGCCCACCTCGGTCGATCCGTAGTACTCGTAGACCACGGGACCGAACCACTCGAGGATGCGCCGCTTCACATCGGGTGGGCACGGGGCGGCGCCGTGGATGATGTAGCGCAGCGACGAGACGTCGAACGACTCCCGCACCTCGACCGGGAGCTGGAGCAGCCGGTAGAAGTGCGTGGGCACCATGCTCGATCCGCTCACCCGACGCTCCTGCACCCGGCGGAGGAACCCCTCCGGCGTCCAGCCGTCCATGAGGACGAGCGTTCCCCCCGCGTGGAGGGCGCCCATCGCCGGGGTGATGTTCGCGGAGTGGTACAGGGGGGCGGAGACGAGCCAGGCCGAGAAGGCCTCGCGCTCCATGCCGAACTCCTGGAAGAGCCACACATAGGTGAGCGCGCCGGTGTCGGCGTCCATCCCGCTCAGGGGGCGCTTCACGCCCTTGGGCTTGCCCGTGGTGCCCGACGTGTACATCATGAGCGAGCCGGCCGTCGGGGCGGCGACGTCGTGGGACGGCATCCCGTGCGTGAGGTCGTGGAGCACGTCGCCCGAGGCCGACGGGCGGTCGACGACGAGGTCGATCCCGAGCGAGTCGGCGACCGATCGGACGGTGCCCTCCACCCGCTCGGAGCACACGACGAGCTTCGCGTCGCTGTCGCCGACGATGTACGCGATCTCGGACTCGGTCAGGTGGTAGTTGAGGGTGACGAGGTAGAGGCCCGACTGCATGACGGCCAGGTACAGCGCGATCATCCCGACGCTGTTCGTCATGACGCAGGCGATCGTGTCGCCCTGGCGGATTCCGCGCGCGGCGAGACCGTGCGAGATGCGGTTGACGTCGGCGAAGAGCTCGCCGTACGTGCACGACGTGTCGTCCGCGGACACGATGGCGCACTGATCGGGATCGGAGACGGCCCAAAGCCGAAACCCGGTCTTGTGGTCAATCATCGGACTCCATTGTCAGTAATTCCGACCATTCGGTATGTTGTACCCAAACTAGATGGGAAGCGCACCGATGTCCACCCCTCTGCACGACGATCTCGCCCTCGCCTATCGCTCGAAAGAGGTCCCGCCCGTGCGGCGCATCCGCGACGGCGTGTGGTCGCTGCCGATCCCCCTGGTCGACAGCGCGCTCCGCTCCGTGACCATCCACGTCGTGGAGACGCCGGTAGGACCGGTCCTGATCGACGCGGCGTACGACACCTCCGGATGCTGGGACGCGCTCGTCGAGCGGCTCGACGGGATCGGGCATCCGGTCGAGTCCGTGCGCGCCGTCCTGCTGACCCACAACCACCCCGACCACGTGGGGCTGGCGGAGCGGATCCGCGAGGTCTCCGCTGCGACGATCGCGATCGACCGCGAAGACGACTTCGCCCACCAGCACGCCGAGCGCGGGGGGTTCCTCGACCAGCTCTCGCGCGCGCTCGCGCTGAGCGGGGCGCCCGAGGCCACCGTCGACGACATGTACCGGTCGGCGCTCACGATCGCGCGGCATCCGGAGTCGCTCCGCGCCGACCTCGTGCTCGACGACGACGAGGACCTCGTGTACGGCGACGTGGTCATCCGAGCGGTGCGGACCCCCGGCCACACATGGGGCCATCGCGTGTACGCCGTGCACGACGTCGTGTTCACCGGCGACACGATGATGCCGGAGGGACCTGTGCAGCTCACGCTCCCGAGCCGGCCGGACGACGCCCCCGTGCGCGACCTGCTCGACTCGCTCGCGCGCATCCGCGACCTGGGCGCCGCGATCGCCTGCCCGGCCCACCAGTACCCCTACCTCGATCCGGCCGAGCGCGCCTCCGAGCTCATCGCCCAGCATTCCCGCGAGCTCGCCGACGCCGCACGCGTCGCGTCGTCGGGGGCCACGGCCTGGGAGGCTGCCCCGCAGCTGACGTGGGCGAAGCCGTGGGCGGAGATGGGCGTCGGAACCCGGCGCTTCGCGCTCATGCAGACGCTCGCGCTCCTCCAGAGCATCGATCGCTGAGGGAGTCGACCTCAGCCGCGCGGGACGTACTCCCACGCCGGCTCGAGGGTTTCGCGCAGCAGCCGCAGCTCGCGCTTGAGGACCTTGCCCGAGGGGTTGGTCGGGAACTCCTCGACGACGTAGACCGCCTTGGGCAGCTTGAAGCGGGCGAGCCGCGTGCCCGCGGACTCCACGAGCGACGCGGGGTCGAAGCCGGGTCGCGCGACCACGAAGGCGACGGGGACCTCCTGCCACTGCGGGTCGGGCGCCCCCACGACGGCCACGGCGAGCACGTCGGGATGATCGGCGAGCACGTGCTCCACCTCGGCGCTCGCGATGTTCTCGGCCCCGCTGCGGATCATGTCCTTCAGCCGGTCCTGCACGGTCAGGTACCCGTCGGCGTCGAGATACCCCACGTCGCCCGTGTGGAACCAGCCGTTGCGGAACGCGCGGGCGGTCGCCTCGGGGTCGTCGAGGTAGCCGTGACTGACTTTGGGGCCCTGGGCCACGATCTCCCCTGATTGGCCGGTCGGAGCATCGGCACCGTCGGCGTCGACGACCCGCACCTCCACCCAGGGCAGCGGCAGCCCGACCGACCCCTGCTTGGACTCCATGTGCGCCTCGTCGAGGTAGGTGAGTCCGCCGCACGTCTCGGTCAGGCCGTAGCCCTCGATGAGGCGCGCATTCGGGAACAGCGCGCGGGCCGTGCGGAAGAGCGCCGGCGTCACCTGCGAGAAGAGCAGCCAGCGCACGTGCGACTCCGCCAGGCGCGTGCTCGCCTCGAGCCGCCGGATCATGTCGAGCACCGTCGCCGGGATCACCATGCCGGTCACGCCGTGGGCGAGGATGGCCGACACGATGCCTTCGGGGTCGGCGCGGCGCAGGAGCACCATCGTGCCGCCCACGTGCCAGATGGCGTACCCGGGGAGGTCGGTGCCGCCCACGTGGTACAGCGGGGCGAAGTTCAGGATGCTGTCCCCCGGCCGCAGCCCCATCTCGACGATCTGCGCGTGCATGTTGGCGTTCACGTTGCCGTGGGTCAGCAGCACGCCCTTGGGGAGACTCGTCGTGCCCGACGTGTAGATGATCCGCTGGAGCGTGTCGGGCTCGACGGACGCGGTCGGCTGGACCCGACCCCGGTGCGAGGCGATGAGGGCCGGCACCGACTGCCACGGCTCGCCGATCTCCTCGAGCGCGTACCGGCGGTCGATCGCCAGCTGCTCCAGAGCCTCCCCCACGACGGCGGCGTACGGCGCCGACACCGCCACCCCGTCGACGCGGGCGTGCGTCAGGAGGTGGCGGAGCTCGGCCGCCGTGAGCCGGTAGTTCAGCGGAACCGACACGGCGCCGAGCTTGCTCAGCGCGAGATTGAGGATCAGGAACTCGGGCACGTTGTCGGCGACGACGGCGATGCGCTGAGCGGCTCCGATCCCGTCGTCGGCGAGCGCCGAGGCCAGCGCGTCGACGTCGCGGGCGAGCTCGCGGTACGTCCACGTGCGGTCGCCGGCGACGAGCGCCGCCCGATCGGCGAAGCGGATGGCGTGCAGATCGATGGTCCGGGCGAGATTGGCCGTCATCGCACCGGCTCCTGTTCGCGCAGCGCCTTCTTGAGGACCTTCCCGGAGTCGTTTCGCGGGAGGGAGTCGACGAACGCGAAGTGCGCCGGCACCTTGAACTTCGCGAGGTGGTCGAGGCAGTGGCGTCGCAGCTCGTCAACGGTGAGCTCGGTGCGGGCGACGATGAACGCCTCCGGCACTTCATCCCACCGAGGGTCGGGCACGCCGATCACGGCGACCTCCGCGACTCCGGGATGCTGGGCGAGGATCCGCTCGACCTCGGCGCTGGCGATGTTCTCGCCGCCCGACTTGATGAGGTTCGCGCGGCGGTCGACGAACCAGAGGTAGCCGTCCGCATCGATGCGGGCGACGTCGCCGGTCACGAACCAGCCGTCGCGCCAGGCCCGGCGCGTCGCCTCCTCGTCGCGCCAATAGCCCGGCGACACCTTCGCCCCGCGCACGACGAGCTCGCCCTCGACGTCGGGGCCGACCTCGCGGAAGTCGGCGTCCACGATCCGCAGCTGCACCCCGGGGAACGCGGCGCCGAGCGCGCCGAGCTTGGACTGCTCGTGCGCGGCGTCGAGGTAGGCCACGCCGTTGCACAGCTCGGTCATCCCGAACGTGTCGACGAGCCGCACATGGGGCAGGAGGGCCTTGACGCGCTGCCGCACCGCGGGGGCGACACCGGCGAACAGCAGGTATCGCAGCGCCGAGAGGTCGGGGGCGGGGTCGAGGTCGAGCATTCCGAACAGGATCTGCGCGGCGAGCACCATGCCCGTGATGCGCTCGCTCTCGGCGATCCGCGCGATGTCGGCGGGCTGGAAGCTCGTCGTGAGCACGAGGGTCCCGCCGGCGACGAACGTCGCGAGGCCGGGCGCCTCGAGCCCGCTCACATGGAAGAGCGGCGCCGAGACGAGGATGCGGTCGTCCTGCGTGAGCTCGAGCTCGAGCACCTGGCCGACGTGGTTCGCCGCGATGTTGCCGCACGTGTGCATGACGCCCTTGGGATGCGCCGTCGTGCCCGACGTGAAGAGGAGCCGGTGCAGGTCGTCGGCCTCGCGCTCGACGTCGGGCACCCGGATGCCTCGCGGAACCTCCGCGAGCATCTCGGCGAGCACGAAGCCGCCGTGCACGCGCTCCTGGCCGTGCGCGACGAGCAGGCGCACGGAGGTCACGGCGGCCACCGAGGCCGCGATGTCTGCGAACTCGTCGTCGTACAGCAGGCCCGAGATGCCCGCGCGCGAGACGACGTAAGCCTGCTCCTGCTCGTGGAGTCGCCAGTTGAGAGGCACCGAGACCGCGCCGAGACGGGCGAGCGCGAGCAGCTCGATGACGAACGTCGCCGAATTGCGGCCGAGCACCCCGACGAGGGCGTCCGCCTCGACTCCGACTGCGCGCAGCGCCGCCGCGTGGCGGTCGACGTCGGCGTCGAGCTCGGCGTAGGTCCATCGCCGATCGCCGTCGACGAGCGCCTCGCGGTCGCCGCGCCGGAGCGTCTGGCGCCGCAGGGTCTCGGAGAAGTTACTCGTCGCCACGGGCTTCACCCCGGCGATACGCCTGGATCTGCTCCTTGGTCGGCAGCGCCACGAACTCGAGCAGATTGCCGTCGAGATCGCGCGCCGCGAAGGCCGTCAGGTAGCCGTAGTTCTCCAGCAGCACGCGCTGCGGCCGCCCGAGGCAGTCGGCGCCCAGACCGGCCAGCCGATCGTGGAGCTCGTCCATTTCTGCTTCGGGCACCTGGAAGCTCAGCAGGAACGTGCCGAGCTCGAGGTGGCCGCCGGTCGCGGTGCGCACCTTCGTGCCGTTCCACTCGATGAGCTCGAGCTGGCCGATCTGACTCGGTCCCTGCAGGTACTGCACCTTTCCCGTCGTGCCCTCCGGCAGTCCGAGCGGACCCTCGATGCCCGGACCGCCGACATCCGTCCGCAGGGTCTTTCGGTATCCGAGCCCCTGCTCGTAGAAGTCGGCGGCACGATCGACATCCGAGACCGTGACGGCGACGTGGTGCACTTCGCTGACGGGCATGCTCACTCCCCCTGGGTGATGACGCGGTGGATGAGGGCGACCTCGTCGGCGCCGCCGACGGGCACGATGAAGTCGTCCAGAGACACGATCTCGTCGAGGGCGCCCACAATGTCGTCGGGTGTCGCCGGATCCGCCCCGCCGTACCACCCGGGCGTGACGCCGATGAAGAAGCGGGCGACGCGTCCTCCGCCGACGCTGAGGATGTGACGGTCGAGCGCGCACTGCGACGATGCCAGGAACGTCGCGACCGACGCGACGTGCCGCGGGTCGAAGCGGTCGGCGAGCTCGCCGAGCAGACCGTCGGTCATGCGGGTCGCCGCCGTGGGCGCGATCGTGTTGACCAGGATGCCGCTGCGCGCGCCCTCGAGAGCGAGCACGTTCATGAGCCCCACGAGCCCGGTCTTCGCGGCACCGTAGTTCGACTGTCCGAAGTTGCCGAGCAGACCCGACGACGAGCTCGTGAGGACGATCCGGCCGCTGCCGCCGGCCGCGAGGTGCGGCCAGGCCGGCCGCAGCACGTTGAACGCGCCGAGGAGGTGGACGTCCATGACGTCGGCCACGTCGGCATCCGAGAGCTTTCCGAACGTGCGGTCGCGGAGGATGCCGGCGTTGTGGATCACGGCGTCGACGCCGCCGAACGCCTCGACCGCCGCGTCGACGAGCTCACGACCGCCCTCGGGCGTGGTGACGGACGCGCGGGAGGCGACGGCAACGCCGCCCGCGGCGACGATCTCGTCGACGACGGCCTGCGCCGCACCCGAGCCTCCTCGACCCGTGACGTCGCCTCCGATGTCGTTGACCACCACGCGCGCTCCGTGCGCGGCCAGCGTGAGGGCCTCCGCGCGCCCGATCCCCCCGCCCGCTCCCGTGACGATCGCGACGCGGCCGTCGAAGCTCACTCGATCGGTCATGACTCCCTCTCCTGCAGTTCGGTTCCGAGGACGGCGACGAACGCGACGCACGAGCCCGGCTGTCCTCCGAGGTTCTGCGCCAGCGCGAGGCGGGCGTCGGCGACCTGTCTCGGACCGGCCTCGCCGCGCAGCTGCAGGAAGCACTCGTAGATCATCCGCAGACCGGTCGCGCCGATCGGATGCCCGAACGACTTGAGACCTCCGTCGGTGTTGACGGGGAGGTCTCCGCCGAGGTCGTAGACGCCGTCGAGCACGTCGCGCCACCCGTGACCCCTCTCGGAGAACCCGAGGTCCTCCATGAGCACGATCTCGGTCGGCGTGAAGCAGTCGTGCACCTCGGCGAGGGAGATCTCGGCACGGGGATCGGTCACCCCCGCCTGCTCGTACGCCTGGCGTGCGGCCTCGGCCACCTCGGGGAACGTCGTGAAGTCGTAGGAGTCTGCCGCGAGTCCTGCTCCGGATCCTGCGATGAACGACATGCCGCGCAGGTAGATCGGCCGATCCGTGTACAGATGGGCGTCCTCCGCCCGGACGATGATGGCCACGGCCGCGCCATCGGAGACGCCGGAGCAGTCGAGGGTGCCGAGCACGCCGGCGACCTTCGGCGCGCCTTCCACGGCGGCGGCCGTGACGGCCTTCTGGAACTGGGCGCGGGTGTTGAGCGCACCGTTGGCGTGGTTCTTCATCGCGACCTTCGTCAGCGCCGACCGAAGATCCGACTCGCTGACGCCGTGCGCCGCGCGGTAGGCGGGCACGAGCAGGGAGAACGCCGCCGGGGCCGTCCAGTCCACGTCGGTGCCGTCGGCCGGGGGGTACACCGCCGAGAGGCCCGCCTGCGAGCTGTCCTTGAGCTTCTCCACGCCCGCCGCCATCACGACGTCGTAGGCGCCCGAGGCGACGGCGAACACCGCGTTTCGGAACGCCTCCGAACCCGTCGCGCAGTAGTTCTCGACGCGGGTGACGGGCTTGCCGGTCAACCGCAGCGGGCGGGCGAGGGTCTGCCCCGACATGCCCGAGCCCTGCGTGCCGACCCAGAACGCGTCGACATCGTCGAGGCCGAGGGCGGACGTCGATCCGAAGCAGTCCTGCACCGCGTCGACCAGGAGGTCGTCGGCGGAGCGGTCCCAGTGGTCGCGGAAGGCCGTGCAGCCCATCGCGACGATCGCGACGTCGTGGTACATGCGTCCTCGTGCCATCAGCGGTCCTCACTCGAAGGGCGGAGCTTCCAGAAGTAGTTGTGGATGCCGTCGGTCGTCCACAGGCGCCGGAACGTCGAGACCATGGGCGATCCGACCTCCACCTCGTCGGGGTCGACATCGGCCGCGTAGGCGATCAGACGACCGCCCCCGTCGACGTCGGCGACCACCACGGTGACCTCCGACTCGGGCATCGTCGTCAGATGGTCGCGTGTCACCGACACGACGCGGGCGACACGGTCCCGCAGCGGCTCGACGACCATCCCGTCGGCGGTCGCGAGGTGACCGCAGGCGGCGCACCCGCGGGCGGGCGGAGTGGTGACGGCGCCGCAGCTCTCGCACCGGCTGCCCTCCAGACGGTGCTTCCATCCGGAACGGCGCAGCATGGGCGGAGACGCGGGGGCCGCGGACGCGGGGCGTGCGGGTCCCTGGACGTCGATGAGCCCGCGCCACCGCAGGTAGCGTCCGTACGACAGCGCGCGACGCTCCGCGAGCTGCGCGCTCACGGCAGGACCGAGTCGCGCCGCGCGAACTCCCGCGCCGACTTCGAAGAGGAAGGCGTCCGCCCCCTCCGCCGCCGACACGAGGAGGATCGTGTCGCCCGGGGCGGCGTCGTCGAGCGCCGCGGCCAGCAGGAGCCCGGGGTGTGCGGCGCCCGTGAACCCCGTCTGCCGCTCGAGCGCGGCATCCTCTCCCCCTCCCCCGAGCGCGCGGCGCAGGGCCACGGCCGCACGCGGGTTCGGCGACGACACGACCACGCGGTCCACGCTCTCGCGGCCGGCCGTCCGCAGCGTCTCGCCGACGACCTCCTGGGCCGCCGCGACGAGCGCATCCGCGGTGAACCGCTCGTCCCACACGCGATCGTGCCGCTCACCGGGGAGCCGCCAGCGGTCGAGCAGTTCGACACTGCGTCCGGCGCGCGCCAGCAGCACCGCTGCATCCGCACCCGGCGAGAAGGCCGCCGCGGCATCGCCCTGGGCGAGCTCGTCCGGCGCACCGGAGCGCGACGTGCGCACGTCTGCCGCGACGACGACCATGCCGTGGTCGACGACGAACGCGAGCGCGGAGGCGCCGGCCCGACTGCCGTGCAGGTCGGTCGCGCCGACCGCCGCAGGAAGGCCGAGGGCCTCGTGCACGATCCCCGCGGCCGTCTTCACCTCGTACGGGGCCGAGGTCGTCGCCAGCACGAGGTGTCCGTCGGCATCCAGAGGGAACCGGCGGAGCGCCTCGACGGCCATCGTGACGACGTCCTCATCGAACGCGGCGACGCTGCGGACGCGCACCGGCACGCGATCCGACGCACCGTCGAGGCTGTTGTCGCCGAGGAAGTGAGCGGGCAGATAGGCGGCGTACGCCCCGATCCCGTGCGTCTGTGTCATCGGAGTCCAGTCGTCGCTTTCAGGTCCAGCTCGGGATCGCCGCGAGAAGTCGGCGGGTGTAGTCGTCCTGCGGGCGGTCCATCACGTCCTCCGCCGTGCCCACCTCGACGATGCGTCCCTTGCTCATGACCGCGATGCGGTCGCACAGGTCGCTCGCCAGCATCAGGTCGTGGGTCACGAAGACCAGCCCGACGCCCAGTTCGTCCACGAGCGAGCGGAAGAGCTCGACCACCTTCGCCTGCGTCGTGACATCGAGGGCGGTCGTGCATTCGTCGGCGATGACGAGGGCGGGCTTGGTCACGACGGCGAGGCCGATCGCGACCCGCTGGCGGAGTCCGCCGGACAGCTGATGCGGGTAGGCGTCGAGCACGCGCGTGGCATCCTCGATGCGCATCTGATGCAGCACTTCGGTGGAGCGGCGCAGAACCTCGGCGTGCGAGATCCCGGGCTCGTGCCGGTGGAGCACTTCGGCCAGATTCGCCTTGACCTTCATCAGCGGGTTCAGGGAGCGCGAGGCATCCTGGAACACCATCCCGACCTCGGATCCGCGCACGCGGCGGCGATCGTCGTGTGCGGTGCTCACGATGGTGCGGCCGGCCAGGGCGATCTCGCCGCCCGCGACGCTGACGTTGCGCTCGACGAGGCCGATGACCGAGCGCGCGAGCGTGGTCTTCCCGCTCCCCGACTCGCCGACGAGTCCGATCACCTCTCCGCGCTCGAGTTCGAGGTCGACGTTCTCGAGGAGCGTGAGGTCGTCGTCGCGCACCCGCGCCGTGATCGTCAGGTCGCGGATGCTGAGCAGGGCCGTCATCGCTGCCTCTTCCGTGGGTCGTACGTCGTCAGCAGCGCGTCGCCGAGGAGGTTCACGAGCAGGACGACGAGCGTGATCGCGACGCCCGGGAAGACCGCGATCCACCACGACTGGGTGAGTTCGCTCTGCCCCGTCGCGAGCATCGATCCCCAGCTGATGGCAGGCGGCTGGACGCCGAGCCCGAGGAAGCTCAGGGCGCTTTCGATGAGGATCGCGATGCCGACCTGCAGAGTCGCGAGGGCGACGACCGTGCCCGCGAGGTTCGGTACGAGGTGCCGGAAGATGATGCGGGGCTCGGACGCCCCCGCGGCGTGCAGCCCGAGCACGAACTGACGCTCGCGGATCGACATCGTCGCCGATCTCGTCACGCGGGCGACGGGGGCCCAGCCGGTGATCGCGAGCACGACGAAGAGCACCAGCATCCCGCCGCCCGTGCTCGAGATGATCGCGAGGGCGACGAGCACGAACGGCAGCGCGAGCTGCGCATCGATGAGGATCGAGATGACACGATCGACCCAGCCGCGATAGTAGCCGGCGAGCACGCCGAGCAAGGTGCCCGGTCCGATCGCGACGAGCGCGCCGATGACGCCGATCGTGAGCGTCAGCGATCCCGCCTCGACGAGTTGGGTGAAGACGTCCCGCCCGAGCTTGTCCGTTCCCATCGGGTGGGCCCAGCTGCCGCCCTCGACGAAGGCCGGCGGAAGTCGGGTGGCCGCGAGATTCTGCTCGGTGCCGGGCAGGAGGCCGGTGAGCGGCAGGAGCACGACGATCGCCGCGATCACGACGAGCGGGAGCGCGAGCCAGAACACGGCGTTCGGGCGGCGGCGACGGCGCGGCTTGCGCGTCATCGACGACTCGAGCGCGCGCACGGTCTGCGTGGTCATCTCGGTCATGCCGTCACCTCACCCGGGGGTCGACGATCGTGTGCACGATGTCGACGAGAAGATTGAGCACCACGAACGTCACGGCGCCGAAGACGACGATGGCCTGCACGAGCGGGAAGTCGCGGAACTGCACGGCCTGGAGGGCGAGCTGTCCGATGCCCGGCCAGGAGTACACGTACTCGACGGCGACGGCTCCGGACAGGAGGATGCCAGCCTGCAGCACGACGATCGTCAGCACCGGCATCATGGCGTTCTTGAACGCGTGGCGCCACACGATGGACGACGATCGGATGCCGCGCGCCCGCGCCGAGTCGACGAACGGCTCGACGAGCGCCTCGCTCATGGCCGCGCGGGTGAGCCGTGCGATCTGCGCCATGGGATACAGGGCCATCGTGCATGCCGGGAGGATGAGGTTGCGGAAGTCGCCCGCCTGCCCCGCCGGCAACCACGCGAGCTGCACGGCGAACAGGATGATGAGCATCATCCCCATCCAGAACACCGGCACGGACTGGCCGATGAGCGCAAACGTCGAAGCGATGCGGTCCCAGACGGAGCCTTCGCGGGTCGCCGCCAAGACGCCGAGGGGAACGCCGATCGCGATCGCGAGCAGCATCGCCGCCCCGACGAGCTGGATCGTGAACGGCAGCCGCTCGAGGATGAGCGAGACGTTGGACTGGTAGAACTGCAGCGACTGGCCGAGGTCTCCCGTGAGGATCCCGCCCATGTACTGGAGGTACTGCACGATCAGCGGCTGATCGAGCCCCAGCTCCACCCGCAGCGCCTCGCGCTGCTCGGGCGAGGCCATGGGTCCCAGGATCGTCGCGACCGGATCGCCGGAGAGCCGGCCGAGCAGGAAGGCCATCGTCAGCGCGACGAGAAGGGTGATGAGCAGCGTCGCGCCCCGCGTCACGACGCGGCGCAGCGTCGGGTTCTTCCTCGCCCCGCTCGCGGGCTTCGCACTCGTGGGATGCGGGCTCGTCTGCACCGATACACCCCGTGTTCGATCGGTCATCGCCGCGACCTCCATCGTGCGCCGGGCATGGCTGCCAGCAGTTGGCGCGTGTAGTCGTCGGTGGGCTGCGTGAACACCGTCTCGGACGGACCGGACTCCACGACGCGTCCCTTGTACATCACGTGCACGCGCTCGCAGACCGACCGCACGACCGCGAGGTCGTGGCTCACCATGAGCAGAGCAGCGCCGGTCTCGGCGCGCACGGTGGCGAGCAGGGCGAGCACATCGGCCTGCACCGAGACGTCCAGACCGGACGTCGGCTCGTCGGCCACGATGAGCGACGGTCGCATGAGCAGGGCGCGGGCGATGCAGACGCGCTGCGCCTGTCCACCCGAGAGCTGATGGGGATACCGCGTGAGCATCTCCGGTCCGAGCCGCACGCGCTCGAGCAGACCGATGTCGTCGGTCCATCCCGTGCGCTGCGGCTGCAGGCTGCGCAGCTCGGAGAATCCGGACCGCACCGTCTGGCGCGGGTCGAGCGAACCGTGCGGATCCTGGAAGACGACCTGGACCTCGGGCCGGAGGGCCCGCATCTCTCGCTTGCCGAGGCTGGAGAGCACTCGACCGATCAGGCGGATCTCGCCGCTGGTGTGATGGCCGAGGCCCGTGGCCGCCATCGCCAGCGTCGTCTTGCCGGAACCCGACTCGCCGACGATCGCGACGCTCTCTCCGGCGCGGATGGTCAGATTCACTTCGTCCACGGCACGGAACATCTCGCCCGTGCTGCGGTTGCGGTGCTCCACGACGAGGTCGCGGACATCGAGGATCACGTCGTCACGGCGCCCCCCGGGGAGGCGATCGAAGGCGACCGCCTCCTCGGGGGTGATGGCGCCGGACATGCTCAGAGCGTGGTCTTCGTCAGGTTGAGCGTGTTGAGGGGGCCGAACACGACACCCTGAACGCTCGGCTGCGTCGCGATGTTGAAGATCTGGCGGTAGAGCGGCACGTAGCAGTGCTTCTCGACGACGCCCATCGTGTTCAGCTCCTCGTAGATCTCCGCAGCGGCTTCATCGCTCTCCTGCTGGAGCGCCGTCGCCACCATCTCATCGATCGTCGGATCGGGGCAGTTGCCGGTGATGGACGCCGACTTCATGAACCCGCTCGCGAAGAAGTCGGGAGTCGCCACGTTCGGAACGCCCGCGAAGATCGAGATCCCCGGCACTTCGCGTCCGATGACGCGTCCCACCAGCGTGCCATAGTCGGTCGCCTCGTACGAGACGGTGAAGCCGGCCTGCTCGAGGCTGCCGCCGACGGCCTCGGCGACCTCCTTGATGTTCGTGTACTGGGCGGCCGGGTAGTGGATCTGCACGGCGGGCGAACCCGACACGAGCTCGGCCGCGGCATCCGGATCCGCCGTCACGATCTCCGCCGGCTCCTGGCCGGGGCGCACGTTCAGAAGGCCGCCGTCCGCTTCGGCCTGGCCGTCGAAGATGCCGGAGACGATCGCGTCGCGATCGATCGCGAGGGCAGCGGCCTCGCGGAGCTGCGGGTCGTCGAACGGCGCCTTGGTCGAGTCGAGGAACGCGATGATCTTCATCGCCGTCGTGGTCCGGATGACCTCGAGGCCCGCGCTCTCGGCCTGGTCGGCCTGCACGGGCGGAAGGTCCAGCGCGATGTCGACGGCCTTGCTCTGCACCAGCGCGAGGCGCTGCGCCGCCTCGTTCGCCCAGGTGTAGACGATGCCGTCGTTGAGCGGCTGGTCGCCCCAGTAGTCCTCGTTGGCGACGACCGCGATCGACTGACCGGCCTTCACCTCGTCGAGGACGTAGGGTCCCGTGCCGATCGGCTCCAGCGCGAAGCCCTCGGTGCCCACTTCGGCGTAGTACGCCGGGGGGACGAGGTAGACGGTGGTCAGGAGGTCGGCGATGTTGTACTGCGGGAGCTTGGTCTTGACCACGACCGTGGTCGCATCCGTCGCCTCCGCCGACTCGACGTTGCCGAAGTACGACTTCAGCTGCGAGCGCTCGGCATCGCGGGAGAGCAGGATCGTGTTCGCCACGGCGGCGGCATCCGCCTTCTCCCCGTTGCTGAACTCCACGTCGGGACGGACGCCGAAGGTCCACGTCGTCTCGTCGGTGCGCTCCCAGCTCGTGATGATGCCCGCGTCGGTGAGCTCGAGGTCGGGGTCGGTGACGATCAGGGGCTCGAGCATCGTCGCCCACACCACCTGTCCGGACCGAGCGCCGACGATCGGGTCGAGGGTGGCGGGCTGTGCGGCCAGCAGCACCTTGACGGTGCCGCCGGGCTCGCCGGCCTCACCGGACGAACTCGGAGCCGGGCCGCTTCCGCCGCCTCCGCACGCGCTCAGCAGGAGTGCGCCTACCGCCGCGGCGGCAAGGGCACCCCAGACCCTCCGGGCCGAACTGCGTTTCATCATCATCGACGTGGTCCCTTCTCCATTGACGGAACAAGCGAGCAGCGGGTGCAAGCGCACTCGGGCTTGCCGACAACATACCGACCAGTAGGAACTCCGTCAACGGCCGGATGCGCGCGGCGAGCAGATGCGAAGAGAAGATGGACTTTCATACCGACCGGTACGTATTATGCCGACATGGACATCACGCAACGGCGCGAGCGGTCCGGCCGTGTCATCCGCGTTGTCGTCGCGGGCAGCGGGCGGGGCAACAGCTTCACGATGGAGTCGCTGACGGCACTCGCCGATGCGCTGAGCGCGGCCGCGGCGGACCCCGCCTGCGGCGTCGTGCGCCTCGACATGGAGGGTCCTCACTTCTGCAGCGGGTGGGACACGGGCTCGTTCGCCGAGCTGGCGGACGCGTCGGTGGACGACGTCGCCGCCCAGCTGCGCGCGAGCGACGAGGTGGTCGGTACGATCCGTCGTCTCCCCGTGCCGGTCGTGTCCGCCGTGCGGGGCAAGGTCATCGGATTCGGCGTCGGTCTGCTCGCCGCGGTACATCTGCCGATCGTCTCCGAAGAATCTCGCCTCTCCCTCCCCGAGGTGCGGTTCGGATTCGCCCCGGCCGGCGTTGGACACGTCCTCGCCCAGCTCCTCCCCCGCCCGCAGGCCTACGCCCTGCTGACGGGGCAGTCGACGCTCTCGGGAGAGGAAGCCCATCGCGCGGGGCTCGCGGCGCGGGTCGTCCCCGAGGCCGAGCTCGATGGCGCCGTCGACGCGCTCGTGGACTCCCTCGCCGATCTGGATCCGTCCGCTCTGCGAGCGGTCGTCGACGTCGTCGAATCCAGTCGCTCGACCGGTCGGCCCGACGACGCGTACATCGCCTCCGCCCGCACGATCGTGCGCTCGGCAGCATCCCTCACGACGAAAGGCACGCGATGACCGACCGCACTCGACGAGGCGAGCCGATCTGGATCGAGCTGTGCACCCCCGATCCCGAGCGCGCGTGCGCGTTCTACGCGGAGCTGCTCGGGTGGACGATCCGCGAGGAGCGGCTGGGTCGCACGATGTACCGCATGTGCAGCCTCGACGGCCGCGATGTCGCCGGGATCTCCGACGCCGGCGCCCTGCACGACGGGCGCGCGCAGGGGTGGATCACGTACTTCGGCGTCGATGACGTCGCCTCGTCGTCGGAGCTCGCCGTCGGGCTCGGGGGCGAGATCCTGACCCCGCCGAGATACCTGCCGGATGCCGGGCTCGGCGCCGTCGTGATGGACCCGCTCGGCGCCGCCTTCGGCCTCTACCACGGTGATGCGCGGCCGGGCATCGAGGCCGTCAACACCGCGGGCGCCCTGTGCTGGAACGAGCTGCAGACGGCCGACACCGCCTTCGCCCTCCGGTTCTACGCCGAGCTGTTCGGCATCGTCGCCGAGCACCGACTGTCGGCGACGGCCCGGCCGTACATGGTCCTCCTCGCGGAAGGGGTTCCGATCGCCGGCATCCTCGAGCTCGAGGACAACGACCTCGCGCCGCTGCCGGCCGCGTGGATCACATACCTCGGCGTCACAGACCTCCGCGCCACGGTCGAGCGCGTCCCCGCCCTCGGGGGCAAGGTCGGCATCGGACCCATCCAGAGCCCGTACGGGATGCTGCAGCTGATCCGCGATGCCGCGGGTCACACCGTGTGTCTCATCCAGCTGACAGGGGAGCTGCTCGAACCGGCCCGCTCCGACGCGACGGAGGTTGCGCGATGATCCCGCAGACGACGTTCGACTCCCGGACGTTCCGCCAGGCGTGCGGTCAGTTCCCGACGGGCGTGACGGCCATCACGGCCGTGACGGCGACCGGCGAATACGCCGCCCTCACGGCCAACTCGTTCACGTCGGTGTCGCTCGATCCGGCGAAGGTGCTGTTCTGCCTGATCACGACGTCCTCGAGCTTCTCCGTCCTCCGCGATGCGCAGCGGATCGCGGTGCACATCCTCGGGCACGAGCAGGAGGACACCGCGCGGCGTCTCGCGACATCCGGCCTCACCGGAGCCGAACGACTGGAAGGCGTCGACTGGACGGCGGGACCGGACGGGGTGCCCGTCCTGGCAGACTGCCCGGCCATCCTCTCGGGGCGCACGGACGAGATCATCGTCAGCGGAGATCACTCCATCTTCATCCTCGACATCGACCACCTCGCGGTGACCGAGGAGGAGATCCCGGCGATCACGTTCTACCGCGGGCGGTTCTCCACCCCGCCGACCCCGACGGCGAACTGACCCCGCCGCGGGGACGGCGACGGGTCAGGCGAGGAGACCGTCGAGCACGAGGTCGCAGAACTGCCCCGCCACCTCGTCGATCGACAGGCGCCCGCCCGGCCGGTACCACTGGAACGCCGACGCGCACATCCCGATGATCGCGAACGTGACGATGCGCTCGTTCAGGGCCGAGCGGAAGACGCCCTGCTCGATCCCTCGCCGGACGGCGTCGCGGAAGTGCTGCTCCAGCTCGTCGCGCTTGCGGATGATCGAGTCGAGGCGGTCCCCGGTGAGGTGACGCCGCTCCTGATGGAATATCGCCACGTGGGAGCGGTAGTCCGCCGCGCCCAGGAGGCTCAGACCGATGAGCGCGCGCAGCTGCTCGACGGGAGCATCACTGCCGGTGACGATGGCCGTGGCCTGCGCGATCTGGGTGTCGAGGTACTCGTTCTGGATCTGCCAGAGCACCTCCTCCTTGCCGTCGAAGTGGTAGTAGAACGCACCCTTCGTGAGCCCGGCGTCGTCGACGATGTCCTGCAGGGTCGTGCGGTCGAATCCGTCGCGCTCGAACCTCGCGAGAGCACTGTCCACGAGCGCGCGCCGCGTGCGCTGCGGGTCGTACCCGTCCGGCTTCCGGCGTCCACCGACCCGCTCCGATGCGGTCATGTGTCGGTCCTTCCCCACTGGCTAGTCGTAGTAGCGGAAGAGCAGCTCCGCGATGTAGCAGGGCTGTTCATCGTGAGTGAACTCTACGAGCATCGAGGCCTTGGCTTGGATTCCCGCACCCGACAACGACGATGATGCGGTGATCGGCGCGGCGGAGACGAGGGTCGTGACCGCCTGGATCGGCGTGTCGGGCGGGACCGGTCGGAGGAACCGCACGCGATCGAGCCCGTAGTTCACGCCCATCGAGAACGACTCCACTTCGAGCGTGTCGGTCAGCATCCGCGGCGCGAGGGCGAGCGAGAAGAAGCCGTGCGCGACCGTCGTGCCGAACGGGCCCTCCTTCGCGCGCTCGGCGTCGACGTGGATCCACTGGTGGTCGTACGTGACGTCGGCGAAGAGGTCGATCTCGGCCTGCGTGATGGTGCGCGGCTCGCTCACGCCGAGTTCCTGGCCGACGAGGGCGAGGAGGTCGGACGGACGCTCGATCACGGTGCGGCGCGGGGGTCTCATCTCTGGCGTTCTCCTTCGAGCGTGCGGAGTCTCGAATGAGATACCGACCAGAAGGTATTCTTCCGGTCGGCACCTCATCCCGCAAGAGCGGTGGCCCCGGTCAGAGCCGCCGCAGCCGCGGAGCCAGATCGCGCTCGAACAGTCCCATGAAGCGCTCCTGGTCGTGGCCGGGTGCGTGGAAGACCAGGTGGTTGAATCCCATGTCGACGTACTCCGCGATCGCCGCTACGACGGTGTCCGGGTCGGTGCCCACGATCCACCGCTTCGCGATCTGCTCGATCGGGAGGGCGTCGGCGACGCGCTCCATCTCGACGGGGTCGGTGATGTCGTGCTTCTGCTCCTTCGACAGCGACAGGGGCGACCAGAAGCGCGTGTTGTCGAGCGCCGCCTCCTCGGTCTCCTCGTACGACAGCTTGATCTCGATCATCCGGTCGATCTGCGCGTAGTCGCGCTTGCCGGCCTCCGCCCCCTCTTTGACGGCGGGGATGAGCTGATCCTCGTACAGCGCGCGCCCCTTGCCCGAGGTGCAGATGAAGCCGTCGCCGGCACGACCCGCGTACTTGGCGACGACGGGTCCGCCGGCGGCGATGTAGACCGGGATGCCGCCTTCGGGCACGTCGTAGATCGAGGCGTCGTGGGTGGAGTAGTACTCGCCCTCGAACGACACGCGCTCGCCCGTCCAGAGCGCGCGCATGAGACGCACCGACTCCCGCAGCCGCGCGAAGCGCTCCTTGAACTCCGGCCAGTCCTGGGCGCCCGCCCCGCGGAATCCGGTCGCGACCTCGTTCAGCGCCTCGCCGGTGCCCACCCCGAGGAAGATGCGCCCGGGGGCGAGGCATCCCATCGTCGCGAACGCCTGCGCCAGCACGGCGGGGTTGTACCGGAACGTCGGCGTCATGACGCTCGTGCCGATCGTGATGGTGCTCGTGCGCTCGGCGACGGCCGCCATCCACGCCAGCGAGAAGGGAGCGTGCCCGCCTTCGTGACGCCACGGCTGGAAGTGGTCGCTCACGGCGACCGACTCGAAACCGTGCTGCTCGGCCGAGACCGCGATCTCGACGAGCTCACGGGGTCCGAACTGCTCCGCGGATGCCTTGTATCCCAGCTTGAGTGCACTCACACCGATCTCCTTCTCCATCGTTCGCGCGACACCGTCGCGATCATCCGAATCTCTGCGCCTCTGCCGAAGGCGCCGTCTCGTACAGCCAATCCTCGACCCGCTCGAACCCTGCAGGGTCGAGGCGGTGCACGACGGACTGGTTGTGGCGCACCGAGGTCACCAGACCCGCGCTGCACAGTGCTTTGAGGTGCCGGGATGCCGTGAAGCGGTTGAGCTCCGCCGCCTCCCCCACCTGCGAGATGTTCATTCCGCGCGATCCGCAGGCCCGCAGCACGTCGAGCACGGCGAGGCGCTCAGCGTTGGCGAGCGCCCGGAACACAGTGAGCACTTCGCCCTCGGCGTCGGCCCACTGCATCGCGGTCATCAGTCCGCGGCTTCCTCGGCGCGCTCGAGGATCTCGAGCGTCGCGGTGTCGGCGACGTAGCCGTCGATGTGCCGCTCGTCCGGGCCGTTGTACTCCGACAGCGGACGGATGAGGGCGTTCGAGGCCATCTGCTCCATGATGTGCGCCGTCCAGCCCACGACCCGCGCCGCGACGAAGAGCGGGGTGAAGGTGAGCGTGTCGAAGCCCATCAGGTTGTAGGCCGGTCCCGACGGGTAGTCGAGGTTCGGGTAGATGCCCTTGCGGCCGACGAACTCGGACTCCAGCGTGTTGTACAGATCGGCGACGTCCGGGCGGTCGTAGAAGTCCACGAGCGTGTCGAGCGCGGCCTTCATGGTCGGCACCCGCGAGTCGCCGCGCTTGTAGACGCGGTGGCCGAAGCCCATGATCTTGCGCTTCTCGGCGAGTGCGGCGTCGAGCCAGGGCCCGACGTTCTCGGCCGTGCCGATCTCGTCGAAGATGTGCATGACGGCTTCGTTCGCCCCGCCGTGCAGCGGCCCCTTCAGCGCGCCGATGGCGCCGACGACGGCGGAGTAGAGGTCGCTCAGGGTCGATGTGATGACGCGCGCCGTGAACGTCGACGCGTTGAACGAGTGCTCCGCGTAGAGGATCAGCGACCGGTTGAACGCGTCGACGACGACCGGATCGGGCTCTTCGCCGAAGGTCATCCAGAGGAAGTTCGCCGCGTAGTCGAGGTCTTCGCGCCACTCCACCGGGTCGAGGCCGTGGCGGCGGCGCTGACCGTACGCCACGATCGCCGGCAGCGCTGCGAACAGGTGGAGGCTGCGGGCGCGGTTCTCCTCGACCGTGCCGACGGCGTCGAGCACGTTGCCGATGCCGGCGAGGTCGATCGCACCGATCACGCTGACGGCGGTGCGCACCTCGTCCATCGGGTGCGCGTCGAGGGGCAGTGCGTCGATGGCCGCCTTGACCTCGGGCGCGAGCGCACGCCAGGGGCGACCCTCCTCGCGCTGCGACTCGAGCTGATCGGCGGTCGGAAGCTCGCCGTTCCACAGCAGGTACGCCACGGCATCCGCAGGCTGGGTGGCCGCGAGCTCCTGCACCGGGTAGCCGCGGTAGAGCAGCGAGTTGGTCTCCGGGTTGACCTTGCTGATCGCCGTGTAGTCGACGACGACCCCGGCCAGGCCCTTCTTGATGTCGGTCATGTCAGTCCTTCTCGATCGTGAAGTTGAAGACGCTGGTGTCGAAGTGGTTGTAGGCCGGGTAGTCGATCAGCTCGTAGAGGTCGGCCCGATGCTGCATCTCGCCGAGTCTCGACGTGAGGTGGCCCTCGTCGGCGATCGTATCCAGGGCGCGGGATGCCGCGCCCATCGCGATCCGCAGGAGCGAGACGGGCCAGATGACGATGTTGACGCCGGCGCTGCGCAGCTGATCGACGGAGAAGAGCTCGCTCTTTCCGAACTCGGTCATGTTGGCCAGGATCGGCACGTCCAGGGCGGTGCGCATCGCCTCGAACTCGTCGAGCGTGCGCATCGCCTCCGGGAAGATCGCGTCGGCGCCGGCATCCACCAGCGCCTTCGCCCGGTCGATCGCGGCATCCAGCCCCTCCACGGCGCGGATGTCGGTGCGCGCCATGATGAGGAAGTTCGGATCGCGGCGCGCGTCGACGGCGGCGCGGATGCGCTTGACCGCGGTGTCCTCGTCGACGACGGCCTTGCCGTCGAGGTGCCCGCAGCGCTTCGGGTTGATCTGGTCCTCGATGTGGGTGCCGGCGATCCCGGCATCCTCCAGGGTCTGGATCGTGCGGGCGACGTTCATCGGCTCGCCGAAGCCCGTGTCGGCGTCGATGATCGCCGGCAGATCGGTCATGCGCGCGATCTGCTGACCGCGCCCCGCGACCTCGGTGAGGGTCGTCAGGCCGATGTCGGGAAGACCCAGATCGGCCGAGAGCACGGCGCCCGAGATGTAGACGCCCTCGAACCCCTTCTGCTCGATCAGCCGTGCCGAGAGCGGGTTGAACGCTCCCGGGAAGCGCAGCAGCTCCCCCGAGGCGAGCCGCTCCCGGAACGCGCGCCGCTTCTCGGCGGCGGTCACCGTGGAGTAGAGCATCAGAAGAGGCCCTTCGGGGCCGGTGCCCCCGCGAGCACGCCGGGCGCCGCGACGATCGTGAGCTGGGCGACCTCTTCGGCGGTGAGCTCGGGAAGGCGCTCGGCCAGACCGAGGAACCGCTCGATCTCGTCGGGCGTGAGCACCGGCTCGGCGAGCAGGCGGAACTTGCGCACGTAGTCCTCGCGGGCGAACGGGCGCGCGCCGAGCGGGTGCGCATCGGCGACCGCGATCTCGTCGACGATCGCCTGGCCGTTCGCGAGGAGGATCTCCACGCGACCGCCGAACGCCTTCTCGTTCGGGTCTTCCGAGTGGTAGCGGCGGGTCCACTCGGCATCCTCCGCCGTCGTGACCTTGTGCCAGAGCGCGACGGTGTCGTCGCGGCCGGCGCGCTCCGGCGCGTAGGAGTCGACGTGGTGCCACGCGCCGTCCTGCAGCGCGACGGTGAAGATGTACGGGATCGAGTGGTCGAGCGTCTCGCGCGAGGCGGTCGGGTCGTACTTCTGCGGATCGTTCGCACCGGAGCCGATGACGTAGTGCGTGTGGTGGCTCGTGTGCAGCACGATCGAGTCGACGTTGGCGGGGTCGCGCAGCTCGGGCCGCTCGTCGCCGAGCTTGCGCGCGAGGTCGATCCACGCCTGAGCCTGGTACTCGGCCGAGTGCTCCTTCGTGTACGAATCGAGGATGCCGCGCTTGGACTCCCCCGCCGCCGGCAGCGGCACGTCGTAGGAGGCGTCCTTGCCGTCGAGGAGCCAGGCGATCGCGCCGTCTTCCCCCTCGTAGATGGGCGACGGCGACGTCTCGCCGCGCATCGCGCGGTCGACCGCCTCGACGGCCATCTTGCCCGCGAAGGCCGGGGCGTGCGCCTTCCACGTCGAGATCTCGCCCTTGCGCGACTGACGCGTGGCCGTGGTGGTGTGCAGCGCCTGGCCGACGGCCTGGTAGATCGTCTCGACGTCGAGCCCGAGGAGCGTACCGATGCCGGCCGCGGCCGAGGGGCCGAGGTGGGCGACGTGGTCGATCTTGTGCTTGTGCAGCGAGATCGCGCGCACGAGGTCGATCTGGATCTCGTAACCGGTGGCGAGGGCGCGCGTGAGCGCAGCGCCGTCGGAGCCGACGTGCTGCGCGACGGCGACGATCGGGGGGATGTTGTCGCCGGGGTGCGAGTACTCCGCGGCGAGGAACGTGTCGTGGTAGTCGAGCTCGCGCACCGCGACACCGTTGGCCCAGGCGGCCCATTCCGGCGACGTGTGGCGCTCGAGCTGGCAGCCGAACACCGTGGCTCCCCTTCCGCTCACCGACACGGCGTGGTCGAGGGCCTGCTGGCGGGCGGCGCTCACCGGGGCGCGGGTGAGGGATGCCGCGGCGACCGACGCATTGTCGATCACGCGGTTGATGATCATGTCGACGACGTCGGCGTCGACCTCCACGGGGTCGGCGGCGACTTCGGCGATCTTCCAGGCGAGCTGCGCCTCGCGGGGAAGCGGCTCTTCGCTGCGGTACACGCGGACGTGGTGGCTGACGGTCATGGAGTGGTGTCCTTCCGGAACGACTCGAGCGAGTCGAGGATGCTGGTCAGGGCGTTGTGCAGATGGATGTGGGTGGCGTGCGCCGCGAGCTCGGCGTCGCGCGCGGCGATCGCGCTCGCGATGAGCCGATGCTCGGCGACGGATGCCGCGAGGCGGTCGGGGTTGTCGCGCGCGAGCCGGCGCACGCGCACGAGGTGGGTGCGCACGGTGCGCAGGGCGGCCGAGAGGTAGTCGTTCGCCACGGCGGCGTCCAGAGCGGCATCGAAGCGGGCGATCACGTCGTAGTAGTCGTCCATCGCGGCGGCGCCCTCCACCGATGCCGCGCCGAACTCCTCGGCGAGCTCGGCGAACACCGCGGGGTCGGCCCGCTGGGCGGCGAGCCGCGCCGAAGTCTCTTCGAGGGCGCGACGGACGGCGAAGAGCTCGCGGATGTCGTCGGCGTCGATGCCGGTGACGACCGTCACCCGCGGCGAGGCCTGGGCGACGAGACCGTCGGCGGCGAGACGGCCGAGCGCTTCGCGCAGCGGAGTGCGGCTCACGCCGAGGCGAGAGGACTGCTCCACCTCGCCCAGCACGGTGCCGGGGGCGAGGACGCCGGACTGGATCTCGTCGAGGAGCGTGCGGTATGCGCGATCACTTGCCCGCATCGTTGCACCTCCCGTGGATCACCCTGATTGTATACACAGAGTGTTCGAAAGTGCCAGACAGGCAATCGATAACGGGTCAGGGTATACAAGCATGCCACCGCGGCGCCCGCCGTGACCGTCTGCGCACCTCCCCCGTCGAACTCTGCCACCGGGAGGCGTACGATCCGCGCCATGGACCCCGTCATCCTCACCCGCTCTCTCACGAAGCACTTCGGCCACGTGCACGCGCTCGACGGGCTCGACCTTCGGGTAGACCAGGGACAGGTGCACGGCTTCCTCGGACCCAACGGAGCCGGCAAGTCCACGACGATCCGCATCCTGCTCGGCCTCGCGCGCGCGACGGACGGCGAAGCGCGCGTCTTCGACCGCGAGCCGTGGCAGGACGCGGTCGATCTCCACCGGCGCATCGCCGCCGTGCCCGGCGATGTCAGCCTCTGGCCGAACCTCTCCGGCGGAGAGGCGATCGACTTCCTCGCCCGCCTGCGCGGCGCCGATACGCGCGACGCCGCCTACCGCCAGGCCCGCGAGCGCCTCCTCGACGTGTTCCAGCTCGATCCGCGCAAGAAGGGACGCGCGTACTCGAAGGGCAACCGCCAGAAGGTCGCGCTCGTCGCGGCGTTCGCGGTGCCGGCCGACCTCTACATCCTCGACGAACCGACGAGCGGCCTCGACCCGCTCATGGAGGTCGTGTTCCGCGAGGAGATCCAGCGGGTGCGGGATGCCGGTGCCACCGTGCTGCTGTCGAGCCACATCCTGTCCGAGGTCGAGCAGCTGTGCGACCGGGTCTCGATCATCCGCGCCGGCCGGATCGTCGAGTCGGGCACGCTGGCGGATCTGCGGCACCTGACGCGCACGGAGGTGTCGTTCGAGGCATCCGGGATCGATGCGGCGTCGGCCATCCCCGGCGCCCACGATCCGCGCCTGCAGGACGGGCGGGTGTTCTTCACGGTGGACTCGGATGCCGTCGCCGCCGCCCTTCCGGCGATCGCGGCGTCCGGGGCGCCGGGTCTCCGCGTCGCACCGCCGAGCCTGGAGGAGCTGTTCCTGCGTCACTACGGCTCCTCGGCGGCGGAAACAGGCGAGGCGTCCGAGACGGGCCTGACGCGCCGAGCACGCCGGGAGGCGCGATGAGCGTGTTCCCGACGCTGATCGCCCAGCGCATCCGCCGCGATCGCTGGCAGCTGCTGCTCTGGATCGGCGGTGCCACGGCGCTCGCGGCCGCCGCCTACTCCGGCGTCACGAGCACGTTCGGCACGGAGCAGGAGCGCACGGCGCTCCTCGCGGCGGCGATCGCGAACCCCGTGATCCTGCTGTTCCGAGGCCTCCCCTCGGGATCGGAGGAGGGCGCCTTCATGGTCTTCCTGATCTTCCCGTGGCTCGCGTTCCTCGCCGCGTTCATGAGCACGTTCCTCGCCGTGCGCCACACCCGCGGCGATGAGGAGTCCGGCCGTCTGGAGCTCGTGTCCGCCACCCCCGCCGGGCGGATGCTCCCCCTCACCGCCACCCTCGTGCACGGTCTCCTCGCGAACGCGGCACTCGGCATCCTGATTGCGGTCACCTACATCGCTGTCGGCCTTCCCGTCGGCGGCGCGCTGCTGGTCGGAAGCGCCGTCGGCAGCGTCGGCGCGGTCTTCCTCGCGCTCGGGCTCACGACCGCGCAGCTGATGCGCACGTCGCGCGGCGCCAACGCGACCGCGGTGTGGACCACCGTCGTGCTCTTCGTGATCGCCGGCGTCGGCAACGCGATCGGCACGCCCTCCGACGACCTGACGCGCATGAAGAGCTCCGGCCTGACCTGGATCTCGCCGTTCGGCTGGGGCGAGAACACGCGCGCGTTCGACGACGACGCCTGGTGGCCGGTGATCCTGTGCCTTGCGGTCACGGGCGCCCTGAGTGCGGTCGCCTTCGTCCTGGCGGGAGCGCGCGATCTCGGTGAGAGCCTCGTCGCCGAGGGTCAGGGGCCCCGTGCCGCGCCCCGGACGCTGTCATCGTCGACCGGACTCGCCTGGCGTCTGACGCGGGGGGCGATCGTCGGATGGGCCCTCGGGGGCTTCCTGGTCGGCCTGCTGTCGACGTCGCTCGCCTCCATCGTGGACGACGTCGGATCCGGCAACCCGGCGATCGAAGGCGTCCTCGCCCAGCTCTCCGGCGGCGGCGACCTCGAGCAGGCCACGGTCACGACCTTCTTCACGATGCTCGGCGTGCTCGCCGCGTGCGCCGCGGTGCAGACCGTGTGCCGGGCCCGCCAGGAGGAGACCCACGGCACGGCCGAGCCCCTGCTCTCGTCTCCGGTCGCACGGGTGCGCTGGCTCGCCGACTACGTGTGCGTGGGGGCGGCGGGCATCGTGCTGATCGTGCTGGCAGGAGTCGCGGGCGCCGCCATCGGCATCGCGACCCGGGGTGGCGCGGGGGACCTGATGACGGACGTCTGGGTGAGCGGAGGCGGTCAGGCCGTCGCGGCATCCGTCTTCCTCGCCGCGACTGCTCTGGTCTTCGTCGTCGCCCCGCGCCTCACGATCGCACTGGGTTGGACGCTCGTGCTCGCGGCGACCATGATCGGCCTCTTCGGGCCGCTCCTCGGCCTGCCCGAGGCGCTGACGAACGCATCGCCGATCGCGGCGGCCCCGCACCGGGAGCAGGACGCCGTCGACCTGGCCGGACTGTGGTGGCTCCTGTCGGCGACCGGCGTGGGGCTGGCGGCATCCCTCACCCTCACGCGGCGCCGCGAACTGTTCCCCGCGGGGTGAACGCCGTCCCGGCGCGGTCGGAGTTCGGCGCGGTCAGAGCCCGGTGCGGCGGCGCAGCTCGGCCCGCGTGAGGGGGACGCCTGTGGTAGGCGCTGCGGCGGACCCGGAGTCCGGGGCCGGCGGGGCGGATGCCGCCGACGCGACGCCTGCCGCCGACTTGGCGCCGGCCGCCGACTCGGAGCCGGCAGCCGCGGCGGACGTCGCCGCGATGCGACCGTCATGGATCTCGACGACGCGGTCGGCCCGCGCGACCAGCAGCGGGTCGTGCGTCGACACGATCGCCGCCAGGCCCTGCTGGTGGGCGAGCTCGCCGAGGAGGTCCATGATCGTCGCCGCGGTGCGGGAGTCGAGCTGCCCGGTCGGCTCGTCGGCGATCAGGATGCGCGGACGCGACACGATCGCGCGCGCGATGCCGACCCGCTGCTGCTGACCGCCGGAGAGCTCCGACGGCCGCTGCTCGCTGTGGCCGGCGAGCCCCACGAGCTGCAGCGCGTGCTGCGTGCGCTCGTCGCGTTCGGATGCGTCGACGCCCGCGATGCGCAGCGGCAGCTCCACGTTCTCCCGCGCCGACAGCACGGGGATGAGACCGAACGACTGGAACACGAACCCGAGGTTCTCGCGGCGCAGCGGCGCGAGCTCGGCCTCCGTCAACCCGGTCGTGTCGACGTCGCCCAGCATCACGCGGCCCGACGTCGGGGTGTCGAGCGTGCCGAGCAGGTTCAGCAGCGTCGTCTTGCCGGCGCCGGATGCTCCCCGCACGACGAGGAGCTCGCCGGTGCGCAGCTCGAGGTCGATGCCGTCGCAGGCCACGACGTCGCCGGCCGGCGACGAGAACACGCGTCGGAGCGCCTCCGCGCGCAGGGCGATCCCGGTCATGATGCGTCCTCCGTCGCCGACGCCGCATCCTCTGCCTGGTCTCCCGCATCCTCTGCCCGGTCTCCCGGCGCCTCCGCGGCATCCGAAGTTCGGAGAATGTCGCGATCGTCGGATCGTGCGCTCTCACGGCTCCGAGTTTCGCGTGATTCTCCGAATCCGCGAGGGCGGTCGGCCGTCGCACCCGGCCACACCCCGACGTGATCCGGCTCGAGGGCGAGCCGCACGCGCTGGCGGAGATCGAGGGCCGTGACGAACTCGTCGGGGAGCTGCAGCCGCCCGACCCGATCGAGCACGGCGTACTCCTCGGCGATGTGGTGCTCGGCGCCGTGCTCGTCGTGCCGGGTCGAGCGCAGCACTTCGGTCGCCGTGCGGCCGTCGCGGATCTGCACCGTGCGGGCCACGTGCTCCGACACGGCCGGATCGTGCGTCACGATGAGCGTCGTGACGCCGAGTTCGCGGTTGACCGATCGCATGGCCTCCAGGACGTGCGCGCTCGTCTCGTCGTCGAGCTCGCCCGTCGGCTCGTCGGCCAGGAGCACGCGCGGCTCGTTCGCGATTCCGACGGCGATTGCCACTCGCTGCTGCTCCCCGCCCGACATCTGCGCGGGCCGCCGGTCGGCGCAGTACCCGACCTGGAGGAGGTCGAGGAGACCCGCCGTGCGCGCGGCGCGCTCCCTCTTGGGCGTGCGCCCGGCGATCGCGAGCGCCGCCGCGACGTTCTCGGCCGCGGTGAGGTACGGCAGCAGGTTGCGGGAGGTCTGCTGCCACACGAAGCCGACGCACTCCCGACGGAAGGTCACGCGCTCGGAGCGCGTCATCGACAGCAGGTCGCGTCCGGCGACGCGCGCGACGCCCGCGGTGGGCACGTCGAGACCCGAGAGGATCGAGAGGAGGGTGGACTTCCCCGACCCGGATGCCCCGACCACGGCGACGAGCTCACCCCGGTCGACGACGAGGTCGAGCCCCTGCAGCGCCTGCACCTCGATCGCATCCGTCTTGAAGATGCGCACCAGTTCGGAGCACGCGATGTCGGGCTCGTCCCCGCGGGACGCGACGGACGGGGTGAGGGCGGGCGAGGTGGTCATGAGTCCTCCACGGTACGGAGCACGGTCGCGATGCGCGCGCGGCGGGTGATGAGGATCGCGACCACGGCGACGGCCGCGGTCACGACGAGGAAGCCTCCGAGCGCGATCGCGAGCACGATCGGGTCGACGGCGTAGGCGGGCTGGTCGGCACCGCCGGTGAAGGGCGTCAGATCGACCACCCGGGTCAGGAGGAGGGGGAGTGCGGCGCCGAACGCGCATCCCACGACGAGCGCGGCCACGACCTGCGGCACGAGCTCCCACGCCACGAGTCCGCCCGCGGCGCGCGGCGCGGCGCCGAGGGTGCGCAGCAGCGCCGACACGCGACGCCTGGACGACGACCCGAGGGCGAGCGTCAGGACGACGGCGACCGCGGCCAGCACCGCCGACAGGGCGATGCCGGCGAACAGGGCGATACGCAGCCCGGTGACGACGGGATCGTCGGCCAGCTCGGCGAGCTCGCGCGCGGCCGTCGTCGCCTGCACCGACGGCCCGAGGGCTGCACCCACGGCGGCGATGACGGCATCCGGATCGGCGCCCTCGTCGAGGCGCACGAGCATCGACACGGTGACGGGAGTCACCTCGCCGACGGCCGGCAGCGACGCGATGTCGGCGAGCGCCCACTGGTCGTTGGAGGCGAACGGCACGACGCCGGCCACCTCCCCGGCGTACTCGGCCGACGCCTCGACGATGCGCAGCGCGGCGTTCGCGGCATCCGCCCGCTCGGCTGCGGCCGCCGAGAAGAGCAGCGGCACGGGCTCGCCACCGCCCGCGAGCGAGACCCCCGGCGGGATGACGGCAGGGTATCCCTGCTGCACGTCGTCGAGCAGCGCCTGGTCGGCGAAGAAGAGCAGCACGCGCTGGAGCCGGTCGTCGGTCTTGAGGTTGGCGGCGTACGCGACCGACACCGGCGCGACCGCCGCGACGCCCTCGATGTCGGCGACGGATGCCTCGGCGCCGGCGTCGAACCGCGTCGCCGACAGCAGCAGATCGGCCCCGACCGACGCACGGGCGACCTGCACGGCTCCCCCCTGCACCGTCGACAGCAGCACACCGCTCGCGACGGCGAACGAGACGCCCACCACGAGGGCGAGGATGGGGGCGACGCCGGTGGCGGGATCGCGGATCGCGCGGGCGGCGCCCAGGACGCCCACGAACCCCCGCCCGCGCTGACGCCGGGCGAGGATGGCGCGCAGCGCGAGCGGGTACAGGCGGAGCGTCGCGACGCACGCCACGAGAGACAGCAGGAGCGGCGCGATGACCAGGAGCGGATCGAGGGCGCCGGGGTCGTCGGCGGGCTCGGCGGCCCGCACGAGGAGGAGCACGGTCGCGAGAGCGGCGAGGAGCGCCACGAGCAGCTCGACCAGGCCGCGCCACCGGGACCGGCGGGCCGGCGCATCCGACCGGCCGGCGCGGGTCGCACCCGCGGAGGCGATCACGACGGCCGGCGGTACGAGCCCGAGCACGACGGCCGCCACCACCGCGAGCGGCGCGATCGCTCCGGATGCCGGGAAGGCGAGGCGCGCGATCGCCGCGCCGGCGGCGAGCCCGAGCACGGCGGGCACCACCCCGACGAGCGTGCCCTCGAGCGCGAGCAGAGCGCGCAGCTGCGCCGGCGCCGCCCCCCGCGCGGCCAGGAGATCGAGGGCGGCTCGGCGCCGTTCGAGGATGAGCCGGCAGCCGAGGGCGAGCACCCCGACCGCGACGCCGAACGGACCGGACGCGAACATCGCGAGCACGGCGACGAGCGTGCGGGCCTGCGCCGTCGAAGTCTCCAGCGCGGAGATCGTCCCGGTCTGGAACGACAGGTTCGCGCCCGGGTACGTGCGGGTGGAGAACGGCTGCGACGTGCCGGTGAAGCCTCGGAGCTCGGCGAGCAGGCCGGGGGCGGCCTCGGCCGTCACCGTCTCGGCATCGAGCGGGTACCACATCGGCGTCGAGAGGCCTCCGGCGATCGTGCCGATCGTGGCGAGCCCGTCGGGAGACGCGAAGGCGCCGATGCGGGTCCACGGGTTGCCGTCGGGATCCGCGCCGCGCGACGGCGTGATCATCGCGGTCGTGCGCGCCCAGTACGGGTCGGCGGCGTCGACGACGTCGTACGTGCCGACCAGGACGAGGGGGACCGGCGCCGGCCATTTCGCCTCCGTGCCGACCTCGCGGACGTCGCCGATCGCCCACTCCTCGGCCTCGGCGGCCTCTGCGGAGATCACCACCTCGGTGGCCGGCAGGGTGGCGGTGCCGTCGACCCGCGGCCGCAGTGTCTGCGGGTCGATCAGGTCGTCGAACGCCGTCTGCCATTGCTCGGCCGTCGCGGTGGTCTCGGGCAGGCGGCCCTCGACCAGTCGGATGCGCGACGCATACCGGGGATCGAGCACGACATAGGTCGTCGAGGCGTACTGCGCCGGTTCGCCGAGGCGCGTGAAGTAGTCGGCCTCGCCGAAGCTCTCCCTGATCGCGGGGGCGGCGTTCCGGCGGATCTGCGAGAGCGCCGTGTCCCACTCCCCCCACGTCGCCTCGTACGCCGGGGGCAGCGAATCGGTCGTGTTGGCGCCGTAGCCGACCGACGGCAGCGCGCCGACGGAGGTGGTCAGATCGCGCACCGAAGGGCTGAGGCGATCGAGCTGATACCTCGTGGCCGCGTCGAGGAGAGTCGTGACGGCGGGTGAGACGATCGTCGTGACGACCGTGAGCACGAGCACGAGCGATGCCACGACCACCGACCCGCCGAGTCCCGTGCGCAGATGGCGGGCGAGCAGCCGGGGCGTGCCGACGCGGAGGGTCACGGTGCCGCCTCCTCGAGGCGCGTGGAACGCGACTGCGCCGCGACGGATGCCGCGATGGCGACCGCGCCGGCCAGGCATCCGACCGCGATGAGCGCGACCGCTGCGATCACCGGCCACCCGTCGACCGACAGCACCGGCGCCAGCGCGGCAGACGGGACGGCGCGCGCCACGAGCCCCGGCACGAGCAGCGCCGTGAGCGCGTAGCCCCCCGCCGCTCCGAGCGCGGCGGCGATCGCGACCACGACCACGGCTTCCGCGACGCGCTGACGGCTCTGGCGCCGCGGCGCGACGCCGATCGCCCGCAGCACGAGCACCTCGCCGGCCCGCTGCCGGGTGACGGCGGCGAGCAGGGCGACGAGGGCGACGCCGGCGAGCACCGCACCCCCGAGCGCGGCCGCGATCCACACGATCGTGACGGGTGCGGTCACGGCGGTCGACTGCGACGCGGGCACGAGCACGGGGACGCCGAGCTCGTCCGCGAGGGCGGGGGCGGATGCCTCGTCCCCCGCCGCCCACAGCTGATCGGGCAGCGGCGGCGTGGCGGCGGGCTCGCCGATCGTCGGCGCCGACGGCAGCTGGGCGACCGTCAGCGCCTCCAGGTCGGCGACCGCACCCGGTCGCGCCCCGATGCCGGGGATCGCGTCGGACACCGATGCCACCGTGCCGCCCAGCACCCGACCGGATGCGCTGAACGAGAGATCGACCGGGTCGCCGACGTCGAGCGCGAGCGTCGACGCGAGCGACGTGGTGATCGCGAGGGGCACGCGGTCGCCCTCCTCGCCGGCGGCGCTCCAGACCAGTGCGGACGGGACGCCGGGAGCCCCGAATCCGCCGTAGAGGCGGACGACGGGAGGCAGGGTCACGTCCAGCGGGGCGCCGTCGGCGGAGAGGGCGAAGCGGGTGAAGGAGATCTCGACCTGCGCCCAGGCGTTGCCGCGCGCGAGCTCGAGGCCTGCCAGGCGCCACGCGCCGTCGGGCAGCTGAGCCCGGGCGGCGAACGTCGACGTGTCGCCGGTCGCGTCATCCCCCGTCTCGACCTCGAGTGCGAGCGGCACGGTCGTGCCTGCGTCGTCGACGATCCACGCCCGCACGGCGGTGTCGGCGATCGCCTCCGGCACCGACGACCGTGCCGAGGCATCGAGGCGCAGCTCGGAACCGGAGATCGCCACGAGAGACGACGGGGCGCCGACGGCGTCGGCCAGCGTCGCGGGCGCGGCAGCCCCGGGGACCTCGAAGAGCAGGTCGCGCATGGCGTCGGCGGGGAGCGCGAGCAGCACGGCGTCTTCGCCGGAGGATGCCACGGGCACGACGATCGCAGGGGCGGCGAGCTCGACGCCGTCGACCGACTCCGCTCGCGCGACGTCGCCCGCGCCGACCGGCAGCACGGCGCGCATCGCGGTGCCCGCCTGCACCCGCTGGGAGTCGGCGGCGGTCGTGCCCGCCATTCCGGCGTACCCGCCGGCCAGCACCGCCCCGCACACGGCGATGGCCACGAGCGCCACCGCCACCGAATACGCGCCGACCCGGCGCGCGACCTGACGTGCGGGGTACGACGGCGAGATGCCGCGTGCGCGTCCGGCGAGCATCGCCGCGAAGGCCGCGACCGGACCGAACAGGAGCACCGCCAGCAGCGCGACGGCGGCGACCCCGAGAGCCGGAGCGAGCGTGGCCACCACGATCCCCCACACGCCCGACGGCGACGTGCGCGCCTGCCAGATCACGACGCCCGTGACCACGACGAGCAGGATGCCTGCCGCGGGGGTGGCCGCGCGCGCCACCCGCCCCGCAGCCGCATCCGATCCCCTCGCGCGCCCCGCGGCACGGAGCTGGCCGACCGCGAGCGTCGCCGTGGCGGCGAGCACGACGAGGAGCGCGAGCGGCCACGTCGCGACCACCGCCGGGAGCCCTCCAGCCCCACCGGGCAGGGCCGGCACGAGCACGAGGCCGAGGGCCCAGCCCAGCGCCGCGCCGGCGACGGCCGCCGACTCGCCCGCGGCGAGCATCGCCGATTGCCGGCCCGACAGACCGCGGGCCCGCAGCAGCGCCGCCTCGCGCCCGCGCGACAGCCCGAGCAGCCGCGCGAGCTGCAGCACCGCGAACCAGGCGAGCACGCCCAGCACGATCAGCGGCACCGGCAGCAGGGCCGTCGCCGCGCGGGTGCCGATCGCGACCTCGGCCACGGCGGCCGGAAGCCCGCCCGACACCGACGCTCCGCGCTCCTCGGCATCCGAATCGCGGAACGCCGTGGGAAGTCGGTCGAGTCCCGCAGCCAGCCTCTCGATCGAGTCGGGACCGAGACGGTCGGGGTCGGGCGTGATGCGCCACGCGACGCGTTCGAAGTCCGTGCCCGGATCGCCGAGCTCGAGGCGCTCGACGACGGCGGTGTCGCCCAGGACCTCGTCGAAGAGGGCGTCCGCTGCGGCGTCCTGCACGGCCGCGTCGGCCGCGGGACGGGTCTGCAGCTGCAGCCATCCCTCGGGAACGTCGGCATCCGGAACCGCGGCGCGCACGGCCGCGCGCAGCTGGAGATCGGCGACGGCCGACAGCCCGCACAGGAGGGTCGTCGACACGACGATCGCCGCCAGGATGCTCGCGAGCACGCCGCGGGATGCGCGGGTGCGCTCGCGGATCAGGCGAGGCACGGATGCCTCGCGCCGCGGTGTCGTGGTCGGCATGGCGTCCAGGGTGGGGAGCGGAGTCCCTGCCCACCCTATACACCGCCCCGAACCGCCCCGGAGCGGGCTCAGGATGCCGCGTCGAGCCTCTTCTCGAGCGCGTCGATCGCCGGGCGCTGGCCCTTCACGAGCTTCTCGCGGGCGATCTCCAGCGGCATCCACTCCGCTCTGTCGACCTCGGGGAACGCGGTGCGCGTGCCGGAGCGCGGCGGCCACTCGAGCTCGAATGTGCCGAAGGCGTAGTCGGGGTCGCCGAAGTCGGCGCCGTCCACGACGAAGACCGTGATGCGCTTGCCCGACGAGTACGCCCACGTGCCGAGCTCGGCGGGAGCCCCCTCGGGGGGATCGACGCCGAGCTCCTCCCGGAACTCGCGCACGGCCGCATCGAGGGGAGACTCGACAGCCGGATCATATTCCCCTTTGGGAATGGACCACGCCGCGTCGTCCTTCGAGGCCCAGTACGGACCGCCCATGTGGGCGACGAGCACCTCCGCCCGCGGTCCGCCGAGGCGGTACAGCAGAAGGCCGGCGCTCGTCGCCACCATCGGTCAGACCAGCCGCGTCTTGGGCGAGACGTCGTACGTGTTCTCGGGGTCGGTGACGGCGACCGGAAGGAGAGCCTCGTCGATCGCGGCGAGGGTGTCGGCGTCGAGCTTCACGCCCGAGGCCTTCACGTTGTCCTCCAGCTGCTCCGGACGGGATGCCCCCACGAGCGCCGCGGCGACGTTGGGGTTCTGCAGGACCCAGGCGATCGCGAGCTGCGGCATCGTGAGGCCCGCCTGCTCGGCGACCGGCAGCAGCTTCTGCACCGCCGCGAGCACGTCGTCGTCGAGGAAGCGCTTGATGAAGTTCGCACCGCTCTTCTCATCGGTCGCGCGCGAGCCGTCGGGCACGGGCTGACCGGGTAGGTACTTGCCCGACAGCACGCCCTGCGCCATCGGCGACCAGACGATCTGCGAGATGCCGAGCTCTTCCGACGTGGGGACGACCTTGCCCTCGATGACGCGCCAGAGTGCCGAGTACTGCGGCTGGTTCGAGACGAGCTGGAACCCGAGGCTCTTCGCCAGGGCGTGACCCTCGCGCAGCTGCTCGGCCGTCCACTCCGAGACGCCGATGTACAGCGCCTTGCCCTGCCGCACGATGTCGGCGAAGGCCTGCATCGTCTCTTCGAGCGGGGTCTCGTAGTCGTAGCGGTGCGCCTGGTACAGGTCGACGTAGTCGACGTCGAGGCGCTTCAGCGACCCATGGATGCCGTCGAAGATGTGCTTGCGGCTGAGGCCGTGGTCGTTGGGCCCCATGCGGCCGATCGGGAAGTAGACCTTCGTGAAGATCTCGATCTCGGCGCGGTTCTGCCCCTTGAGCGCTTCGGCGAGGATGACCTCCGCGGCCGTGTTGGCGTACGTGTCGGCGGTGTCGAATGTCGTGATGCCGAGGTCGAGCGCCTTGTGCACCGTCGCGATCGCCGCGTCGTTGCCGACCTGGGACGCGTGCGTCACCCAGTTGCCGAACGTGATCTCCGAGACTTTGAAGCCGCTGTTGCCGAGGTAGCGATAGTTGACCATGGGAAAACGCTACCGGCGATCGACGTCCCGGGGGTCGCGTCGGCGGAGCACGGTGCGCAGCGCGCGCAGGAGGAGCAGCATCCCGCCGAGCCCCATCAGAGAGCCGAGGACCGCGAACACCGATACCTCGGGCGTGATCAGCGGCCCGTCGGTCGACATGCTGACCAGCAGTCCGGTCACCACCAGCGCGATCCCGATGAGCACGGTCGTGAGCTGGCCGACGATGCGGTCGATCCACGTGTGCGCGGATCCCCCCTCGTCCGCGCGGAGCCGGACGGTCAACGAGCCGCTCTCGAGCTCGCCCAGGATGCGCTCGACGCGCTGGGGCACACGGCGCAGCCGCTCGACCCCGAGGGCGAGCTCGGTCTGCGCCGTGAGGGTCGCCGAGCGCAGCGAGAGCGTCTTCCGCGAGAAGTGCGGAGCGCGGTCGAGCGCACGCGTGACCATGTCGTAGTCCGGATCGAGGAGGCGCAGTGCGCCGTCGAGCGATCCGAGTGAGCGGAAGACGAGGAGGAGCGACGGCGGGATGCCGACGCGATGGCGGCGGAGGATGCCGATGAGCTCGCGGAAGACGTTCGCACCGATGCCCGCGTTGTGCACGCGGGTGAGCGCGACTCCGATGTCGTGACGGAGCCGGTCGCGGTCCACTCCCCCGTCCGGCTCGGCGATGAGCATCAGGACGATGTCGGTGGCGGCGATGTCGTCTTCGTTAGACAGGGCCACCAGCAGCGGGAGCAGGAGGCGCCGAAGGCTCTTCTCGAGGATGCCGACGGCACCGAAGTCGATCAGCGAGACGGTGCCGTCCGCGGCGAGCATGAGATTGCCGGCGTGGAGGTCGGCGTGGAAGACGCCGCGCACGGCCATCTGGTCGAAGAACGAATCGAGCACATCGTCGGCGATCGCCCGCGCGGACTCCGGATCGAGAGAAGCGGCATCCACCCGCGCGAACGGCTCGCCCTCAGCGCGCTGCTGGACGATCATCTGCTCGGTCGAGATCTCCTCGTAGACGTGGGGCACGTGCATGCGCGCGATGCCGGAGCGCTCCACGACGGCGCGCAGCATCTCCTGATTGGCCATCTCGATGCGGTAGTCCAGCTCTTCGCGCAGGCCCTGGGCGAACTCGTCGGCGAGCGCCACCGCCCCGTAGTCGCGCGCCCAGGCCATGCGGCGTTCCGCGTCCTGCGCGAGGGTGCCGAGGATGTCGAGGTCGGTCCGCACCTGCGCGCGGGCGTCGGGGCGCTGCACCTTGACGATCACCTCCGCCCCGTCGCGCAGCGTCGCGGCGTGCACCTGGGCGACGGATGCCGCGGCGAGCGGAGTCTCGTCGATCGTGGCGAACACCTCCTCGAGCGGACGACCGAGCTGAGCCTCGATGACGGTGCGCACGCGCTCCCACGGCAGCGGAGCACTGTCGGACTGGAGCGTCGCGAGCGCCGAGGTGAGCTCGGGCGGCAGGACGTCGTCGCGTGCCGACAGGACCTGCCCGAGCTTGACGAAGGTCACTCCGGCTTCGTCCATCGCCGCCACGAGAGCGGCCGGCAGATCGTCCGGCGTGCCGTCGCGGTGGGCCCGGACGATGCCGAGACCGTGGCGGGACGCGATCGCGACGATCTGCGTGTACCGCAGGGCGCGACGCCGACGACGGAAGGCTCCCCGCACGACGGCGATCGGGTTGCGCGGGCCGCGCGAGGGCCAGAGGAACTCCAGCGTGAGCACCACGACGACGACGGCGACGAAGAGCCATCCGATCGACAGGAGCAGCAGTCCCGCCGCCGTCCACCCGTCGATCGTGATGTGCTGTCCGTCCCAGCCGCCCTCTCGGCGCAGCGCCCACACCGTCACGGGTGCGCCGACGAGGAAGACCACGACGGCGACCACGATCGAGCGGGCCCAGCCGACCTGGTCGTCGAGCAGACGCCGGCTGACCCATGCCGACGGCACGGCGAAGACCACGGCGAGCAGGACGGCCAGCAACCAGGTGGGCATGCGTCCGATTGTCTCAGGCTCTCTGCCGAGCGCCAGGGGTCAGAGTCGCTGCGCCAGCCCGCAACAGGCGATCTGCCCGCTGCAGGCGGAATCCGAACGAATCCTCCTGCGTCCGGCAGATCGCCTGCCTTTGGCGGCGGGATGCCGCGGCTCTCCGACGAGCGCCAGGGTCTGGGGAGATCAGACCTCGAGCGGTGTGTCGGCGGCCAGCACCTCGTCGGCCTCGGTCGCCACGAGCTGGCCGCACGCGCCGTCGATCTCCTTGCCGCGGGTGTCGCGGAGCGTCGTCGGGATGCCCGCATCGTTCAGCCGACGCACGAACTCGTTCTGCACGTCGACCTCGGAGGCCGTCCAGATCGACCCGGGGGTCGGGTTCAGCGGGATCGGATTGACGTGCACCCAGCCGCGCCCGCGGGCGTTGAGCTTGTCGGCGAGGAGGTCGGCCCGCCAGGCGTGGTCGTTCATGTCCTTGATGAGCGCGTACTCGATCGAGACGCGGCGTCCGGTCTTGTCGAAGTACTCGCGCGCGGCGTCGAGGGCTTCGTCGACCTTCCACCGCGAGTTCACGGGGATGAGCTCGTCGCGCAGCAGGTCGTCGGGCGCATGCAGCGACAGGGCGAACGTGACCGGGATGTCTTCGTCGGCGAGCTTGCGGATCGCCGGGACGAGTCCCACGGTCGAGACCGTGATGCCGCGTGCGCTCATCCCGATACCGTGCTTCTTGTCGACCATGACGCGCACGGCCTGCAGCACGCGGGCGTAGTTGGCGAGCGGCTCGCCCATGCCCATGAAGACGATGTTCGTCACGCGTTCGCCGTCGTGTCCGACGCGTCGCGGATCGCCCAAGCCGCCGTCGGCGATGAAGCGGTTGGCCCGCACGATCTGCTCGATGATCTCGCCGGCCGACATGTTGCGCGTGAGGCCGGCCTGGCCGGTGGCGCAGAACGGGCAGTTCATGCCGCAGCCGGCCTGCGACGACACGCACAGCGTGATGCGACCGGTGTAGCGCATGAGCACCGACTCGACGAGCGCGCCGTCGTGGAGCTTCCAGAGGAACTTGACGGTGTCGCCGCGGTCGGTCTCGAGGCGGCGGACCTCGGTGAGCAGGGGCGGCAGCATGCCGTGCACGAGCTCGGCGCGGCCGTCGGCGGGGAGGTCGGTCATGTCAGCGGGGTCGTGCGTGAAGTGCTCGAAATAGTGCTTCTCGAGCTGCTTCGCGCGGAAGCCCGGCATCCCGAGCTCCTTCACCTTCTCGACGCGCTGCTCCGGCGTCATGTCGGCCAGGTGCACCGGCGGCTTCCCGCGCTTGGGAGACGCGAACTGCAGGAGCGGGCGGCCCTCCTCGTCCTTCTTCTGCGACCAGCCCTCGGTCGCCGGGCGCACCTGACGCGGTTTCGTGGTGCGCACGGGAGAAGGCTCGGTCATGCAGGCCAGGGTACCGGGCGCACCTGGACGGAGCGTCCTAGACTTCCCCCATGAGCGGCGAGGGCAAGGGGGCGCGCGCCGTCCCCGTGCACAAGGTGCTCAACAACAACGTCGTGATCGCCGTCGACGAGTCGGGCCGTGAGCGCGTCCTGATGGGTCGGGGGCTGGCCTTCGGCCTGAAGCCGAGCGACACGATCGACCCCGCGAAGGTCGAGAAGACCTTCATCCTCGACGCCGGAGCCGACGGCGAGCGCGAGCGCCAGCTGCTCACCGACGTGCCCTACCCCGTCATCGAAGCCGTGTCCCGCGCGGTGGATCAGGCCGAGCGCTCGCTCGGCCGTCAGCTGGGCAGGCGCCTGACGATCGGGGTCATCGACCACATCCAGTACGTGCTGGAGCGGCTCGACCAGGGACTGCGCATCCCGACGACGTCGATGCCCGAGCTGCGGGTGCTGCATCCGCACGAGTTCGACACCGCGCAGCAGATGGCCGCCTCGATCGCGACGGCCCTGGACCGGGAGCTCCCGCCCGAGGAGTCGGTGTTCCTCACGATGCACCTGCTCAACGCGACGCGCGACGAGCCCAACGGCACGGCGGCCCTGCTGTTCCGCCGCGTGCAGCACGTCGTGGAGACCGTCGAGCACGGCCTCGGCGTGCGCCTCGACACGGCGAGCCCCGACTACGCCCGCTTCATCCTGCACATCCAGTTCCTGCTGCAGCGCCTCGTGAGCCGCACGATGCTCTCGAGCGGCGACACGTCGTTCTTCGAGTTCGCCAAGCACAGCTACCCGCGCTCTTACGCGATCGCGGTGGACGTGAAGGCCTACGTGCTGGCGGCGACGCAGTCCGAGCTGACGGACGAGGAGCTGCTGTACCTGATCGTGCACGTCGAGCGTCTGGCGTCGCAGGTGAGCCTCGGCACCCCCTCCGAGACTGTGGTACCGTAGGCGGCGCAGAGCGGAGTCGCTCTGCGAAGCGTCTGGATTGTTACCGCGGCAGCGGGCAAAACCTGAACTCACATCGTCATCCGACGGTGAACGAGTTCAGGTTTTTTTGTTGCCCGGAAACGGGTTCCGGGGGCTTCCAGAACCTGAACATGCCGCGCAGGAGCGGCGAAAGGATGGCGGATCCCGATGGCGGATTACGCGAAGACCGCAGCAGGCGTACTGAAGGGCGTCGGCGGCGAGGAGAACGTGCAGTCGCTCGTGCACTGCGCCACACGACTGCGCTTCGTCCTGAAGGACGAGTCCCGCGCCGACGGCGCGGCCATCAAGGCCACGCCCGGAGTCATCACGACGGCACAGGCCGGCGGCCAGTACCAGGTCGTGATCGGCAACGACGTGCCCGAGGTGTTCGCCGAGATCGGCAAGATCTCGAAGTTCGGCGGATCGGGAGACACGTCGGCGGCGACGGAGGGCCCGAAGGGCAACCTCTTCAACCGCTTCATCTCGATGATCGCCGCGATCTTCACTCCGCTGCTGTGGGCCCTCGCCGGCACCGGACTGCTCAAGGCGTTCATCGCCGCCGCCGTGACGTTCGGCTGGCTGGACAACACCACGAGCACCTACCTCGTGCTCAACGCGCTGTCGGACGCCTTCATCAACTTCCTGCCGATGGCGCTGGCGCTCACGGCCGCCCGATACTTCAAGGCCAGCGAGTTCACGTCGTTCGCGATCGCGGGCGCCCTCGTGTATCCGACCATCACGGCGGCGGTGGGCCTGCCCGACCTGACGTTCTTCGGCATCCCGTTCACGATGGTGACCTACGTCTCGAGCGTCATCCCCATCATCATCATCGTGTGGCTGCAGAGCCACACGGAGAAGTTCCTGTACCGCGTGCTTCCCGCCGCGATCCGCCGCTTCGTCACGCCCATGATCGTCGTGCTGATCGCCGTCCCGCTCGTCTTCGTCGTCATCGGCCCGATCTCGGCCATCCTGAGCGGCTGGATCGGCACGGGCATCGGCTGGGTCTTCGAGAACGCTCCGTGGGCCGGCGGTGCCATCATGGGCGGCCTCTGGCAGGTCTTCGTCATCTTCGGGCTGCACTGGGGCCTCGTGCCGCTGTTCACGCTCGAGTTCCAGACCACCGGTCAGATCCTCCTGCTCGGCCCCGTGTTCGCCGCGGTCCTCGCCCAGTCGGCCGCCGTCGCCGGCGTGTGGGTGCGCACGCGCAACAAGAACCTCAAGTCCCTCGCCGCCCCCGCGACGCTGTCGGGCTTCCTCGCCGGCATCACCGAGCCCGCGATCTACGGCATCAACCTGCCGCTCAAGCGGCCGTTCGCCTTCGGCATCGTCGGCGGCGCGGTGGGCGGTGCGATCATCGCGATCGGCGGCGTCTTCTCCACCGCGTTCGTGGTTCCCTCCGGCCTGGCCCTGCCGGCGCTCTTCGGCAACGGCAACATGATCCTCCTCGCGATCGGCCTGCTCGTGGCGATCGCCGTTCCGTTCCTGCTGACCGTGCTCGTCGGGTTCACGGACCCGACGGAGGACGCCGTCGTCGCCGCCGAGGGCACCGACGTCGCCGTGCTCAGCCCGCTCGACGGCACCGTCGTCGCGCTGAGCGAGACCCCGGATGCCGCGTTCGCCGACGGTTCGCTCGGCCAGGGCGTCGCGATCCAGCCGCGGTCGGGCGCCGTCTACGCGCCGTTCGACGCGACGGTCGTGGCCGCGTTCCCCACGGGTCACGCGATCGGGCTGCGTCACGCCGACGGAGCGGAGCTGCTGATCCACATCGGCATCGACACCGTCAAGCTCGGCGGTCAGCACTTCAGCGTGAAGGTCACGTCGGGCCAGCAGGTGACGGCCGGAGACCTGCTCGTCGAATTCGACGGCGACGCGATCGAGAAGGCCGGCTACGACCTGACGACCCCGATCATCATCACCAACCCCGACCTCTACCCCGAGATCGGCGAGGCGGCCTCCGGACCGATCGCGCACGGAGAGCCCCTGTTCTTCGCCCGCGCCGTCGAGTCGGCGATCGCCGCGAAGTGATTCGTCCGGGGGCGGGACGCGATCCGTCCCGCCCCCGGGACCACAGAGAGAGAATGAGATGAGCACCACCACGACCGCATTCCCCGACGGATTCCTCTGGGGCGGCGCGACCGCCGCCAACCAGCTCGAGGGCGCCTACGACCAGGGCGGCAAGGGACTCTCCGTGCAGGACGTCATGCCGCAGGGCATCGCGGGTCCGCGTACGGCGGGGCCCGTCGCCGAGAACCTCAAGCTGATCGGCATCGACCACTACCACCGGTACGCCGAAGACATCGCGCTCTTCGCCGAGATGGGCTTCACGACCTACCGGTTCTCGATCGCGTGGAGCCGCATCTTCCCGCGGGGCGACGAGGACGAGCCCAATGAGGAGGGCCTGGCGTTCTACGACCGCCTCCTCGACGAGCTCGAGAAGCACGGCATCGAGCCGCTCGTGACGATCTCGCACTACGAGACACCGCTGCACCTCGCCGAGACGTACGACGGCTGGACCGATCGCCGCCTGATCGGCTTCTACGAGCGCTACGCCCGCACGCTGTTCGAGCGCTTCGGCTCCCGCGTGAAGTACTGGCTGACGTTCAACGAGATCAACTCCCTCGTGCACGCCCCGTTCATGTCGGGCGGCATCGACACCCCGAAGGACGAGCTCACCGCGCAGCAGCTGTTCCAGGCGATGCACCACGAGCTCGTGGCATCCGCCCGCGCCACCCGCGTCGCACGCGAGGTCGCTCCGAATGCGCTCGTGGGCTGCATGGTGCTGTCGATGCCGACCTACCCGCTGACGCCGTCGCCCGCCGACGCGCTCGCGGTCATGGAGGCCGACCACGCGAACCTGCTCTACGGCGACGTGCACACGCGCGGGGTGTACCCGGGATACTTCCTGCGCACGCTCCGCGAGCAGGGGATCGAACTCGACATCACGGCGCAGGACCGCGAGGACCTGACGAACACGGTCGACTTCGTGTCGTTCAGCTACTACATGAGCGTCGCCGAGACCGCGGATCCCGAGCTCAAGAAGGCGGGCCAGGGAAACATCATGGGCGGCGTGCCGAACCCCACTCTCCCGGCATCCGAGTGGGGGTGGCAGATCGACCCGGTCGGACTGCGCCTCGTGCTCAACCAGTTCTGGGACCGCTGGCAGAAGCCGCTGTTCATCGTCGAGAACGGTCTGGGCGCGAAGGACCAGCTCGTCGAGGTCGACGGCGTGAAGACCGTGGTCGACGACTACCGCATCGCGTACCTCAACGACCACCTCGTGCAGGTCGGAGAAGCGCTCCTCGACGGCGTCGACGTCATCGGCTACACGTCGTGGGGCTGCATCGATCTGGTCTCGGCCTCCACGGCGCAGCTCAGCAAGCGCTACGGCTTCATCTACGTCGACCGCGACGACGACGGCTCGGGCACGCTCGAGCGCTACAAGAAGAAGTCGTTCGACTGGTACGCCGAGGTCATCCGTACCAACGGCGGCTCGCTGCAGGCCTGACACAGCCGGATGCCGCGGCCCGGGCTTCCACCCGGCCCTCACACGCATCGGCCTCGAGCCGTCGCAGGGCGCGGGCCGCGGCATCCCCTCTTCTTCCGGAGCACACCATGAGCACCTCTTTCCGCCGGCGCGCCGTCTTCCTCGACGTGGACGGCACGATCATGCAGGACGGCCGCCACATCCCGCCGTCGGCCGTCGACGCGATCCGCGGGGCGCGCGCCGCGGGCCACGTCGTCTTCTGGAGCACCGGCCGCGGCACCGCGGAGCTGACGGGCGCGCTCGCCGAGATCGCGGTCGACGGCGCGGTGACCAACGGCGGCGCCTTCGCAAGCGTGGGCGACGAGATCATCGTGTCGCGTCTGATGTCAGCGGATGCCGTCGCCCGCCTCGAGCGGGAGTTCGCCGCTCGAGGCATCCACTGGTACTTCCAGACCTACGACCGCCTGTTCGCCAGCGCGGGTCTGAGCGCGCTCATGCAGACGTACGTCGAACGCGATCGCGCGGTTCACGTCGAGCGCGCGCGGGCCGCGGGCGTCTCGCCCGACGACCTCGAGTTCTTCAGCATCGGCATGAAGGCCTTCGACGATCCGGAGCACTTCGTCGCGGCGGAGGTGGCGAAGGCCGTCATCCTCGGCGACGACCCCGACGAGGTCGGTGCGCTGCTCGCCGAGCTCGACGGCGACTTCGCGGTCGTCAGCGGCACGATCCCGCTCCCCGAGGGCGGCTCGGGCGAAGTCGCCCCCGCCGGGGTCACCAAGGGCGCGACGATCCTCGAGGTGCTCGCACACCTGGGCATCGATCCCTCCGATGCGATCGGCATCGGCGACAACTGGAACGACGTGGAGATGTTCGAGGTGTGCGGCCTGTCGATCGCGATGGGCAACGCCCTCCCCGAGGTGCAGGCCCTCGCCGACGAGGTCACCACGGCGATCGACGACGACGGCATCCGCAACGCCTTCCTGCGCCACGGCCTGATCTAGACCGGCCGGGATCTCGCCCGCCCCATAGCGCCGGCACCCCGTCATCTGAGATATTTCTCACCTGGACGGCTGCGTTCCGCGACGCCCCTCCCCCTGACTCTGTCGCGACCTCGACCGTCCCTGGGGAGGCGATTCCCGGTGACTGCGCATGTCGTGGCCTCGGCGCTGTCTCCTCGCCTGCTCCACGGGGTTCCCGATGACGCCGATCCGCACCTCCGCGTCGACGGCACGGCGGTCGTCGTCGACATCTCGGGGTTCACGGCGCTCTCCGAGCAGCTGGCTTCGGCCGGTCGCGAAGGCACCGAACAGCTCATCGCCACGCTCTCGCGCATCTTCACGGTGCTGCTCCCCTCCAGCGACGACGGCGGCGATGTCGTCAAGTTCGCCGGCGACGCGCTGTTCGTGCTGTTCCAGGGCGCCGACCACGCCAAACACGCCGCGCATGCGGCGTGGAACATGAACCGCGTCCTCGCCGCGATCGGCGACATCCATCTCCCCTCCGCACGCACGAAGCTCCGGATGTCGGTGGGCGTGCACTCGGGCACCTACGAATTCGTCCTGAGCGGCGACGACGTCGTCAGCGTGATCCTGACGGGGGCCGCGACGACGCGCGTGCTGGAGCTGCAGGATGCCGCGGAGGCCGGCCGCATCCTCGTGAGCGACGAGACCGCCGCGCTCCTGCCGGAATCCCAGGTCGCGAAGGACGAGTCGGCGGCCGGGGGCCGACGTCTCCTGAAGGCCGGCTCGGTGGCCTCGGCAGCCCTCATGGCCCTGAGCGTCGGACGGACGTCGGCCGCCGACCGCTTCCTCCCGCGGACGTTCGCGCAGCGCCCCGATCTGCTCGGATCCGAGCCCGACCACCGGTGGGCGGCGATCGCGTTCGTGCAGGTGGAGGCGCCGGATGCTCCGGGCCCCGAAGACATCGCCCGCATGCAGGCGCTGACCCTGCTGGTGGAGGCCGCCGCGGCGGACTCCGGGGTCACGCTGCTCGACGTCGACCCGGCGCGGCACGGCTACCGCTTCTTCCTCACGGCCGGCGCTCCGACCACGGTCGAGGATCCGGAGGGGCGTCTGCTGACGGCGGTCCTGCGCATCGTGCAGGACGGGGGGCCGGGCATCCGGGCGGGACTCACGTCCGGGCGGGTGTTCGCAGGCTTCGTCGGTGCGACGTACCGGCAGACGTACACCGTGATGGGCGATCCGACGAACCTCGCCGCCCGCCTCGCCGCGCGCGCCGAGACCGGCACCGTGCTCGCGACGCGCTCCGCGGTCGAGCGCACGGGCCGCCCGTTCGACGCGGACGACCGCGGGACGATCACGGTGAAGGGCAAATCGCAGGCCATCCCCGTGGTCGTCGTGACCGGTCACGGCGGGCTCGCGAGCCTGGACGCGCGGCAGACTCCGTTCGTCGGGCGGCTCTCCGAACTCGAGGCTGTCCGCACACGGCTGGCGGAGGCCGCAGCGGGCGTCGGGAGCGTCACGGTGCTGTCGGGTCCGGCCGGAATCGGCAAGACCCGGCTGCTCGACCATGCTCTCGAGGAGACACCGCTGCCCGTGCTGCGCGCGCACGGCGACCGGTACGGCGCGAACGCCCCCTACCGCACGCTGCAGACCCTGCTGCGGCCGCTGCTCGGCATCCCGTCGGCCTCGCCGCCGATCGACGCGGGCGTTCTCCTGGGTGCGGCCGTCGCCGATCGCGCTCCGCATCTCTCCCCGTGGCTCCCACTGCTCGCCCCGGCGGTGCGGGCGGAGGTGGCCGCCACCGACGAGGTCGACGCTCTCGACGACGCGTTCCGCGCGGAGCGCGCGTCGGCCGTGCTGCGCGAGTTCATCGAGACCGTCACGGCCGGCCCCGGATGCCTCGTGCTCGACGACGCCCAGTGGATCGACCCGGCGTCCGCGGCCGTCCTGGGCGAGATGATCGCGGCCGACGCGGTGCACGCGATCTTCGTGTCGCGACGCGACGGCGAAGGAGCACTGGCCGTCGAGGCCGGCGAGATCGCCCTCGGCGGCCTCGACGACGACGACGCCGGCGATCTCATCGAAGCGGTCGCCGGCCGGCGCATGCTCCCGGCCGATCTCGCTCCCCTGGTCGCCCGCGCGGGCGGCACGCCGCTGTACCTGGTCGAGATCGCGGCAGGGCTCGCGAGCGAGGTCGACGGTCTCGCGATCGAGCAGCTCGTCGGCGAGCGCATCGACGCGCTGAGCGAGACCGACCGCACGATCCTGCGCCGGGCCGCCGTGCTCGGCGTGCGGATTCCGCTCGGCCTGTATCTGACATGCGTCGGCGCTCCTCTCCTGTCGAGTGGGCTGTCCTCCTTCCTCGAGCTCGGCGCCGACGGGGTCTCGTTCCGGTCGGAGCTCTTCCGCGACGTCGCGTACAGCCAGCTCACGTTCCAGGCACGGCGCGAGCTGCATCGTGCCGCCGCGGCGGCCATCTCCTCCGATCCGGGCATGGGCGGAGCATCCCGTGATGCCATGCTGACCGCGCACTACGAAGCCGCCGGCGAATGGGAGGCGGCCCGCGAGGCCGCCTCCCGCGCGGCGGCCTCCGCCGAGTCCGCCTTCGCTCTCGAAGAGGCGGTGCGCGCCTATCGCAGCGCGATCGAGGCCGCGCGGCGCTCGGGCGGATCATCCCACGACCTGCCCGCGCTCCTGGAGGCGCTCGGCCGCGTGAGCGTCGCGGGCGGCTGGGCGGCAGAGGGCCTCGAGGCGTTCTCGAGCGCGCGCAAGCTCATGACGGATGCCGTGTCGCGTGCGCGCCTCGACCGCGAGCGCGCCTACGCGCTGAACATCCTCGGCCGCGCCGACGAAGCGGCGCGCGCCCTCCGAGCGGCCCGACGCGCGGTGGCCGGCGCCGGCGACAGCGCGCGCGGCGTGCTCGCGGCGATCGCCGTCACGGAGTCGGGCCTCGAGCTGCGCAAAGGGCATTGGGCGCCCGCGAAGGACCTGGCCGTCGAGGCGATCACGCTGCTCGAGGGTCGCGCCGACGATGCGACGAGCCGGCGCGTGCTCGCCGACGCGTACCGGTACCACGACATCGCCGCGAGCGAGATCGGCGGCGACGGCGCCATGATCCACCTCGCGCAGGCCTTGGAGATGTACGACCAGACGGGCGACGAGCTGTCGAAGTCGAAGGTGCTGAGCCTTCTCGGGGTGCGCGCGTACTACCGGGGCGACTGGGGGTCGGCGGCCGCGCTGTACGGACAGGCGAGGGCGGCAGCGGATGCCGCGGGCGACGTCGTCGGCAGCGCGATCGAAGCCGCCAACGCCGCGGAGATCCTGCTCGACCAGGGTCTGATCGATGAGGCGCGACCCCTGCTGCGGTCGGCGCGCCGCGTGTTCGAGGCCTCCGACAATCCGTACCTCGTCGCGTTCGTCCTGCTGCTCACCGGCCGGTGCGACACCCGCGCGGGCGATCCCGTGGCCGCGCGCACCGCGCTCGAGGCGTCGGCAGCCGGGTACGCCGAGCTCGACGAGGCGGACTCGGCCCGCGACGCTCGCGTGCATCTGCTCGAAGCGCTGATCGACGCCGGCCTCCACGACGACGCCGTCGTCCTGGCGAGCGATCTCGCGGTCGCGGGCGTCGACGGACCCGCCCTCAGCCGCCTGCACCGACAGAGCGCTCGCCTGGCCCGCACCGACGGCGACGACACCGCCGCCCGCGCCGCGGCCCGAGCGGCCGTCGACGTGGCCACCGCCACCCCGTACGAGCGTGCGCTCTCGCTCGCCCTCCTGGCGCATCTCGATCCCGACACCGCGATCGGCGACGCGCACGAGACTCTGCGCAGGCTCGGCGTCGTCGACGTCGACGCTCTGCTCGTCCACGATGTCGTCGACTTCACCCCCTCGGAGCGTCCGCGATGAAGCACGCGCACCACCGCCCTGCCCTGGCCGCCCTCGCGATCGCGTCGCTCGTCGTGACGGGAGCCGTCGTCGTCGCCCCGGCGACGCCCGCTCCGGCGAGCGCCGCGGTCGGCGACGCCGAGACGTTCACGGTCACCGACAGCGCGCAGGGCGGTGCGAGCAGTCCCTTCCTCACTGCGGACGCGCAGCGGGTGGTCTTCACCTCGGGCGCGTCCGACCTCGTGCCCGGCGACACGAACGGCGAGCCGGATGTGTTCCTCGCGACGGCCGTGCAGGGCTCGGACGACCCGTTCTCGGCCGCCCCCGTGCTGGTGAGCGCCCCGGACGGGCCGATCGGCGCGGTGCGTGCCGACGGCCGCAGCGACGACGCCGTGTCGAGCATGAACGGCCGCTACGTCGCGTTCACCAGCGATGCCACGAACCTCGTCGACGGCGTCACTCCCCGCGGATTCACCCACGTGTACGTGCGCGACACGGTGGCGAACACGACCGTGCGCCTCCAGGCATCCGAGATCCCCGACGGGGATTCCCGCGACCCCGACATGAGCGACGACGGCCGGTACGTCGTGTTCACGTCCGCGGCGGACAACTTCGACACGATCGATGCGAACGGCGCCGAAGACGTGTACATCGCCGACCTCGACGCGAACGGCGACGGCGTCCACGGCGACATGGAGATCGACAAGGTCTACCCCGACCAGAACATCGTCACGGGAACACGGGACGGCGTGATCAGCGGGAACGGGTACATCGTGGCGTTCCGCACGCGCGGCGACCCCGCAGACCCGCTCGTGCAGACCACGCTCGACAGCCTCTTCTGGACGAACCTGACCTACGACCGCCAGGGCGTGGTCGGGCGCGACGTCATCAGCCCCCCGTCGATCGATGTCACGGGCAAGGCGTTCGCCTACGTGCGGGGCCGGGCGTGCAATCTGGGGTTCGGCGACTCCGAATCCCCGGCCGTGGTCGCCGCGATGTACTCCGTCCAGTCGCCCTTCACGGCCTCCGTCGGCACCTTCGGCACCGACCGTCGTTCGGGCGTGGACTCCGCCCCCGTCATCTCGCCCGACGGGAGCACCGTCGCGTGGTCGACGACGGTTCCGATCGCGGAGTGGAGCAGCGACAGCCCGCCGCCGCCCCCTCTCGAGCGCCCCGTCATCCGCACGGAGAAGATCAGCTGGATCGACGCCGAGACCGGCGGCACCGTCGTCCGGTGCACCGGCACCCCCGGCGCGAGGACGGACCACGCGCCGGGCTCGTCCCCGTCGTTGTCCGCCACGGGCCGCACCCTGGCGTTCCAGTCGGGCACGCGCATCGACGCGATCGACACCCACTCGAACGACGGCATCTCGGTCTCGAGCACGCAGGGCACGATCGTCCCCCCGAGCTACCTCACCCGTGTGCCGATCTCGAGCATCGCCCTCACCACGCTCCGCGGGTACGCGTCGGCGCTCGCCGACGCTCCCGTGCACCGCCTCCCGGTCCACCGCCTGCCCGTGCACCGCCTGCCCGTCCATCGTCTTCCGGTGCACCGTCTCCTCGTCGAGGACTCGCCCGTGCACCGCCTGCCGGTGCATCGCCTTCCCGTGCACCGCCTCCCTGTGCACCGGCTCGACATCCCGGGCGGCTGGGCGCAGATCCTCGAGGGCACGCCGTTCGCCGATCAGCTCCTGCAGACGGTGACGCTCGACGAGGTGCTCGCGTGGGCCGATGAGAACCCCGACACGGATGCCGGGCGCCTCATCCTGAGCCTGTCGCTCGGCGACCTCGACATCGACGGCAGCGGCCTGGATGCGCTGACCCTCGCGTCGTATGCGCTGGGCAGCGCCCCCCTGGCCGAGCTGCCGCTCCCGGGCTCCGACGACGCCGCGTCGGCGTGGCAGGACCTCGCCGACGCTCAGGGTCTCGCGGTCGAGGTCGACCCCGAGATGGTGCTCGCCGACCTCGACGCGGCCGGTCTCGACATCGCGGCATCCGGTGTCGACCGGCTCGTCGTGGGCGCCCTCCCCGACGCGACGATCGACAGGATGCTCCTCGACGCGATGACGATCGATCCGGCCCTCCTCCCGGGCACGCCGCTCGGCGAGCGCGACGTCCGGTCGCTCGACGACGCCGCGCGGGTCGCGCTGTTCGGGCGCACCGACGTGAGCGGCACGCTGGCCCAGCCGACGTGGCCGCTGCTCGAGACGGCGACGTTCGCGGATGTCGCGAAGGGCGTGCCGGATCTGGAGTTCGGCGAACTGCTGTTCTCGCTGCTCGACGCGGAGAGCTACCCGTGGGAGCAGCTCACCTCGAGCGCGATCGATCCGCGCTCGGGGCTCGACCCCACCGATCCCGGCGGCTGCAACACGAACACGCGCTGCAGCTCGAACTCCCCGTTCCGCTTCGCCTTCGACGCGGGTCCGGGCGAACCGGTGCGCTTCGCGGCGCCCACGGCGCGCATCACCCTGCCCCCCGACACCGCGCGCACGCAGCTGCTGTGGAGCGGCTCGGCGCCCGAGCCGCGGTCGTGGAACCAGTACACGGAGTACCAGGGTCCACGCACCGAGACACGCAACGGCCTGAGCTTCGCCCTGCCCGACACCTCCGCGGGCACCGTGATCGAGATGGACGCATGGTTCTCGCTGTCGGCGGGGCGCGGCGACCCCGTCGCCCGGGCCACGCTCACGACGGGCACGCTCGAGAGCGAAGCGACTCTCCGCGGCATCGGCTCGCTCTCGAACTGGGACAACCCGTCGACCGACTACGCCGACGGCGTCTGGGAGTCCGGCACGGGGATCGTCTTGGAGGAGGGTCAGCTCTACTACGAGTGGATCTCGCCGGCCTCCGTGCGTCAGGAGGAGGTCGACGGACGGACCGTCGACGTGTACGGCCCCGCCGACGACGAGGACTTCTACCTCGTGCCTCCGCCCCCGCCGGGGAAGAGACTGGTCATCTCGACGAACGCGAGCGACGGGCAGCTCGCCCTCGCCCTCTTCAGCCCCACACGCGCCGCGGGCGAGGACGCGAGCCTCGGCGTCGCATCCGCCGGCGACGTGCCGGGCACGCTCGTGGCGGAGCAGACGGGCGCGGCCGGCGAGCCCGCCACCGCGGGTGCCGACACCACGGCGGAGGTCGCCGGTCAGACCCTCATCGATCAGGCGGCTCAGCGCGGCGACGGCACCGCGACGGTCGAGGCCGCCTCGACGGATGCCGCGGGCGGCCAGAACCTGCTCGTCCGCGTCTCGAGCGGAAACGGACTGGCGAGCTCCGAGCTGTATTCGCTGCGCGTGCGGTACGTCGACGAGCCCTCCGAGATCGTGTGCACGCCCTGGGCGCCCACGATCCCCGGGCTCCCCGCCGAGGCGTCCGTCAGCGACGTCGTCACCGATGAGACGAACACGATCTACCTCTTCGACCAGGCGCGGTTCCGCGACACCTACGGCGTCGAGGAGACCGCGACCGTGCGGGCCGCCCTCGCGCGGCTGACCGGTGACGGGGCGCAGGACGACGCCGTCGTGGGCGCCGTCCTCGCGATCGACTCCGATCCCGGAGTGGCCGCCGCCCGCAGCGTCCTCGACGCGAATCCGTGCTCGCTGACGGCCCGCGAAGCGCTCTCGACGGCCGTCAACGTCTACGTCGCCGCCGCGCTCGGCGACCACCGCGACCAGATCGACTCCGTCGTGATCGTCGGCGGCGACGACATCGTGCCGTTCGCCCCCGTCGCCCAGCACACCGGACAGTTCAACGAGGCCAGCCACGCCGACGCGCTCCGCCTGAGCGGTGACGCGTGCACGCTCGCCGTGCCGGAGGGCTCGCTCGACCCCTGCGCGACCCCGCTGTCGGCGGCGGCGGCCACCAACCACATCCTCACCGACGATCCGTACGGGCTCGCGACCGCCTACCGGTCGCTCGACGGCTACCTCTACGTGCCGAACGCGGCACTGGGGCGGCTGGTCGAGACGCCGGCGCAGATCGTCGCGACGATCGATCGCTTCATCGAGGCGGACGGCGTGCTGGCGGCGGATTCGAGCCTCACGGGAGGCTACGGCGCCTGGGCGGAGCTCCCCGAAGACATCCGCGCCGCGCTCGGCTGGCGCTCACCCGACAACGAGACCCTCGGCGAGGACGACCCCCAGAAGCTGTGGACGCGCGCCGAGCTGGCCGAGGCGCTGTTCCCGGATGCCGGCGAAGCCCCCCGCATCGTGTCGGTCAACACGCACGCCGACGAGACCCGGCTGCTCCCGGGCGTGGCCGGCGCCGCCGGCGGCAGGTTCGCGGAGGCGGACCTGTTCACGACGGACGATGCGCCCGAGGCATCCGGACTCGACGGCTCGCTGCTGTTCCTGATCGGATGCCACGCGGGCAACAACCTGCCCTCCGCCTACTACGGGGAGGACGCCGTCGACTGGGTCGACGTGTTCTCCGAGTCGGGCGGATTCATCGGCAACACCGGCTACGGGCTTGCGAACACCGTGACCACCGCCCTCAGCGAACGGCTCCTGACGCTGTACGCCGACTGGGTGGGTGTCGAGGTCGACGGACGCTCCGTGACGTCGTCCGAAGCGCTCACGTACGCCAAGCAGTCGTACCTCGGCGGGCTCGGTCTCTACTCCGGCTACGACGAGAAGATCCTGATGGAATCGGTGTACTACGGCCTGCCGATGTACACGTTCGCGGATGCCGCGACCGCGAAGGCCGCGCCGGTGCCGACGATCCCCGACGATCTGACGGCGCTGCAGACGCAGGGCGGACTGTCGTCGGCATCGCTGGAGTTCGCGCCCGACTTCCAGAAGGTCACGAAGACGGACGACGAAGGGCGGGATGTCTCCTACCTCACGGCCGACGGCCAGGAGCCGGTCACCGTCGCGGGTCAGCCGGTGCTCCCGCGTATCGTCTCGCAGCTGCGCGACGAGCCCGGCTACACGCCGCGCGGCGTGCTCATCACGAAACTGACGTCGCAGACCGAATCGGGGGTGCCGATCGCGATCGCCGCGCCCGGGGTGGGCGTCGCCCAGACGACGGCCACGCGGACCGACGTCGCGTTCCCCTCGACGTTCGCGACGATCACGAGCCAGCAGACGCCGGCGGGGCGGTCGGACCTCCTCGTCGTGACGCCCGGCCGGGTCGAATCGGGCGACGGCGTGACGGGCAGCCTCGAGAGGTTCACGGCGCTCGGCCTCGACGTGCTCTACGCGCCCGAGGAGTCCACCGACACGACGGCGCCGTCCGTCACGGGCATCGACGCCCGCGCCGACGGATTCACGTTCTCGGTCGCCGGCGATCCGGCGGCCGGCATCCTGCTCGTGCAGCCGACGGACGGCGGCTCGGGCGAGTGGCAGGCCCGTCCGGTCGGAATCGCCGCGGATCGCGGCTCCGTCCTCCTGCCGGCCGGCCTCGGCGCGTACCGCTGGATCCTCCAGGTGGCCGACGCGGCCGGCAACGTCACGGTCGAGACGAACCGCGGGCACATCGTCGAGACCGCCGCGTCCGCGCCGGAGCTGGGCAGCACCGCCGGCGACGCGGAGCTGAAGGTCGGCGCCCTGCTGCAGCGCGCCGTGGAGATCACGGATGCCGCGCCCGGCGACCGGCTCACGGCGCAGCTCACGGTGCAGTCCGGGGAGTCGGCGGTGGGCGGCGCGATCGTGCCGGTCACCACGGGCGCCGACGGCGTGACCCGGGCGCTCATCGCGCAGCGGTTCGACACTCCCGGCTCGTTCGACGTCGCGCTGCGCGTCTGCCGCGCCGAGGCGTGCACGACGGCGCGGTTCGCCGTCGACGTCGCGCTGCAGAACGCGGCGCCGACGTCGTCGGTGAGCCTCGTCTCCGACACCGATCCGATCGGCCCATCGTCCGTGCTCACGGCGACGGCGGAGGCGCGTGACGCCGACGACGCCGACGACCCCTCGCTGCTCCTGGAGTGGGCCCGCAACGGCGTGCCGATCGCGGGCGAGTTCGGCGCGACGCTGGAACTGCTGCCGCTCGGGGCGAACCCGGGCGACGTCATCACCGTCACGGCCACGCCCTTCGACGGCACGACCGTCGGACACGCGAGCTCCGCGTCGGTGACCCTGCACATCCCGCCCCCGCCGCCGGTCATCACCGCGACGGCGACCACGGCGGGGGGCGCGTACGCGGAGGGTTCCTGGAGCCGGATGCCCGTCACCGTCGACTTCGACTGCTCCGGCCTGGGCGCCCTGCAGTGCAGCCCGCCGGAGACGGTCTCCGTCGACACCACCGCCGCCGGCCTCGTCGTGCGGGGCACGGTGCGCGACCTCTTCGGCCGCACCGCCACCGCGGAGGTGCTCGTGCGGGTCGACCGGACCGCGCCGACGCTCGCCCCCGCGGTGACCCCCGACCCGGTGGCGCAGGGCGCCGTCGCGACGGCCGCGCCGAACGCGGCGGACGCGGCATCCGGGCTCGCCTCGGCAGCGTGCGCCGTGCCGCAGACCTCGGTCGCGGGCCCCGCCACGGTCGTCTGCACCGCGGTCGACGTCGCCGGCAACACCGCGACGGGCGCGGCCTCCTACACGGTGCAGGCCGTCGGGGCGCGGATGTGCCGCGGGCTCCTCGACCGCACGGCGCTCGCGCCGCTCAACGCCGACGGGACCAGCGTGTTCCTGCGCACGTCGGGTGTGCCCATCGCGTTCCGCGCCTGCGACGCCTCCGGGAAGCCGATCGGCACGAAGAACTTCGTGAGATCGGTGACCCTCGTCTCCACCACGACGCTCCCGGCATCCGCGCGGATCAACGAGCTGTGGACACCGCCCTTCACCGGCTTCAGCTACCTCAAGGCCGCGGATGTCTGGCTCGGCCAGATCTCCACGGTGAAGCTCGCGAAGGGCAAGAAGTACACCTACACCGTGTTGCTGGCCGACGGCAGCTCGTTCCCCTTCACTTTCGGAGTGCGCTGAATGACCTCGCCCGACACCGACGCTCTGGCCGCCGAGATGCTCTCCGAAGTGCGTGAGGAGATCGACCGGGCCGACCAGAAGGCCTCGCTGCTGATCGGCAGCCTCGGCATCGCGTTCAGCATCGTGCTGAGCGGCCTGCTGGGCGGCTCCTGGAACCCGGCGAGCCTCGGACCCGTCTCCACCGCCGTCTGGGGCGCGTGCGCCCTCACCGCCGCGGGGTCGGTCCTCGCCGCGGCGCTCGCGGTCTGGCCGCGCGCGAGCCCGCCGCCCGGAAAGGGCGCGATCACCTATTGGGGGCTCATCCAGGATCTGCCGAGCGGGCAGGCGGTGGCGGAGGCGCTCGCCGAGCGGGGCCTGCACGCGCCCGCGCGCACGTATCAGCAGCTGCACGTGCTGTCGGCCCTCGTGCAGCGGAAGTACCGCGCGATCCGCTGGTCGATGGTGCTCGCCGGTGTCGCGTCGGGGCTCGTCGTGGTCTCGTTCTTCGTCGCTCTCTGACAGAGTCGCCTGCATGGATCCCGCTTCCCGCACCGAGCTCGACGCTCTGCGCGAGCGCGCGTACGGACCGGCTGCCGACATCCTCTCCGATCCGGATGCCGTCGCCCGCCTCCAGGCGCTCGAAGACGAGCTGCGGGGGCCGGCGGTCGGGGCGGACGCGCCCGCCGCTGCTGCCCCCGTCGGTCGACCGCCGACGGGCGACGGCAGCGTTCAGCCCGCGGAGGCCGAGCGCGCCGAGGGACGCCGTGGCCCGCGCATCGCCCTCGTCGCCGGGCTCGCCGCCGTCGCTCTCGCGGTCGTCGTCTTCGTCGTCGCACCGCTGATCGGCGGCACGGCGGAGCCGGAGGCATCCGCCACACCGTCGCCGAGCATCGATTTCGCCTCGCGGCCCGGGTACGAGCGCCTCATCACGATCGCCCTCGACGGCGGGTTCGCCGACACCACCACGATCCCCCTCACCTCCATCCCCGTGCTGCCCGGGCTCGGAACCGTGCGCTGGGCGGAGCCGCTCGGCGACTACTACGGCTTCGATCTGTGGATCGGCTCGGTCGTCACCGCCGAGGGCGAACGGCTCTGCGTCGCCGCCGTGCACGCCGAGAGCGCCCCGGCCTATGACTGCAAGCGGCACGGGGAGTGGCGCGAGGAGGGGATCCTGGCACTCGTGCCCTACATCTCGATCGCGCCGGCCGATCGTCCCGACGGGCTCGATCCCGGCGACAGCCTGGGCTTCTGGTGGACGCCCGACGACGACGTCCTGGTGCTCAGCGGCACCGAGCCCGCCGGCTGACGCCGGGGGTCTATCGTTGCGTCGTGGTCCCGATCGACAACCTCCTCGCCTTCACGCTGGCCGCCCTCGTGCTCATCGTGATCCCCGGCCCCGCCGTGCTGTTCTCGGTCGGCCGGACGCTCGCTCTCGGTCGCACGGGCGGGCTCATCAGCGTGCTCGGCGTCTCCCTCGCCCTCATCCCGATCGTGGGCCTCGTCGCGCTCGGCGTCGGCGGCATCATCGCGCAGTCGGTTCCGCTGTTCACGGCCCTGAAGGTGGTGGGCGCGCTCTACCTGGTGTACCTCGGCATCCAGGCGATCCGCCACCGCAAAGACGCCTCCGCCGCCGTCGACTCGTCGACGCTCCCCCGCTCGCACGGGCGTCAGCTCTCGCAGGGGTTCGTCGTGGGCGTCACCAATCCGAAGACCATCGCGTTCTTCGTGGCCGTGCTCCCGCAGTTCGTCGATCTCGGCTCGGGCTCGGTGCCCCTGCAGATGATGGAGCTCGGGCTGGTCTTCGCCGTCCTGGCGGTCATCTCCGACGCGATCTGGGTGCTCGCCGCGGCGGCCGCACGCTCGTGGTTCGCGCGGTCCCCGAAGCGCATCGAACGCCTCACGGCCACCGGCGGCGGCATGATGATCGGGCTCGGCGGCGTGCTGCTGTTCACCGGCTACGAACACTGAGCATCCCCGGGCCTGGGAGGATGGATGGCGTGACACCCGCGCCCTCGACCCCCCGCATCGCCTTCATCGACGTCGACGGGACGATCCTCGAACACGGTGCGCTCGTCGCGCCCTCGACGGTCGCCGCGATCCGCACCGCCCGCGAGAACGGGGTGCTCGTGTACCTGTGCACCGGACGGGCGGGGGGCGACATCCATCCGTCGGTCGAGGCCATCGGGTTCGACGGAGCCATCACGAACGGCGGAGTGACGGCCCGCACGGGTGACGACATCGTGGTCTCACGGCTCATGCCGCCCGCGGCGGTGGAGCGTCTGGTGGCGGCGTTCGAGGCCCACGGCATCCACTACTTCCTGCAGACCGACGACGAGGTCTTCGCCACCGCGGGCATGACGGCCATGGTGCGCGACTTCGTGCGCCACATCCAGGCACAGGATGCCGCGGAGGGCATCGAACGCGCGGAGGACTCGCTGTCGGGCCTCGCGAACCGCACCTACCGCGACGTGTCGGACGCACCGAGAGACGAGATCGCCAAGGCCGTCTTCGTGAGCACGGAGGAGGAGGGCCTGCAGACGCTCGACGCCGAGCTCGGCGATGAGTTCCACATCGTGCCGGGCTCGATGCCCCTGCCGGGCGGATCGAACGGCGAGATCGCCCTGCTCGGCACCAACAAGGGGTCGGCGATCGAGATCGTGCTCGCACAGCTCGGCATCGACGCGGCGGATGCCGTGGGCATCGGCGACAGCTGGAACGACATCGAGATGTTCGAGGTCTGCGGCACGAGCATCGCGATGGGCAACGCGGAGCCCGCGCTCAAGGCGCTCGCCGACCGCGTCACGACCAGCGTCGCCGACGACGGCGTGTGGAACGCGTTCCGCGGGCTCGGGCTCGTCTGAGCCCGGCCTCCTCGCGCTGACCGGAGCGCTCGCGCCTACAGGAAGATGTCGGGGAACAGCTCGCTGTCGGGGGTGCCGGGGACGGCGGCGTAGCCCGAGAAGTCGGTGATGCCGACGCCCGCGAGCACGTCCTCGACGATGAGCGTCTGGCCGGTGAACGCGTCGGCGGGCTTCAGGAACACCTCGTACGCGGCATCCGCGTAGATCTCCGGCGTGCGGCTCACCTTCATCATCGCGTCGCCGCCCAGCGCGAACTGCACCGCGGCGGTCGCGATCGTCGTCGCCGGCCACAGGGTGTTCGCGGCGATGCCGAGCTTCGCGAACTCAGACGCCATGCCGAGGGTCGCCATCGTCATGCCGTACTTCGCCATCGTGTACGCCGTGTGGGCGCCCAGCCACCGCGGATCGAGGTTCAGGGGCGGCGACAGCGACAGGATGTGGGGGTTCTCGGCGTCCTTCAGGATAGGCGCGGCCGCGCGGCTCAGCATGAAGGTGCCGCGCACGTTGACGTCCTGCATGAGGTCGTACTTCTTGGCGGCGAGGTCGAGCGAGCGCGACAGGTCGATCACCGACGCGTTGTTGACCACGATGTCGATGCCGCCGAACTCTCCCTGCGTCTTGAGCACGGCCTCGGTGATGTCGTCGTCGCTGCGCACATCGCCGACGATCGGCAGCGCGTTGCCGCCCGCCGCCCGGATCTGCTCGGCGGCCGAATGCACGGTGCCCTCGAGCTTCGGGTGGGGCGTGTCGGTCTTGGCCAGCAGCGCGACGTTCGCCCCGTCGCGCGCGGCGCGCAGCGCGATGGCGAGGCCGATGCCGCGGCTGCCGCCCGACATCAGGATGGTCTTGCCTGCGAGCGTCATGAGTTCTCCTTCGGGGCGGACTGCTTGCGGGATGCCGCGGCGAACGCCGCCACGCGCACCTGCGCCTCGGGGGTGTCGAAGCGCGCGCCGATCGTGGACGCCTCGTCGTGGAAGTTGTCGGCGAAGGCACGGTGCGCACCGACGCGGACGAGCCGCTTGGCCTGGCCGAACGCCCCCGTGGCGTTGTCGAGCCAGAAGCGCGCGATCTCCTCGCTGCGCGCGGCGAGCGCGTCGGGAGCGACGACCTCGGTCACGAGGCCCCAGTCGAGGGCGGTCGCGGCGTCGATCGTGACGTCCTGCAGGAGCATCTGCAGAGCACGGCGCTGGCCGATCGCGGCCGGGAGGAGCGTCGAGACGCCGAGGTCGGGGGTCAGGCCGATGTTGGCGTACTTGGAGACGAACTTCGCCTTCTCCGACGCCACGATGAGGTCGGCCGCGAGCATGAGCCCGAGACCGCCGCCGGCCACCGCGCCCTGGACGGCGGCGACGATGGGGATCGAGGACTCCACGAACGTGCGGATGCCGTCGTGGATGATGTGGGCCATGTCGGTGACGGCCGAGCCGCCGGCGCCCGACGATCCCATCGCGATGACGTCGCCGCCCGCGCAGAAGGCCGGACCCGCCGCGTCGAGGATGATCGCGCCGACCGAGGCATCCGTCGTCAGCTCGTGGGCGACCGCGCGCCAGCGCGTGCCCATCTCGAAGTCCATCGCGTTGAGGTACGCCGGACGGTTGAACGTGACGCGGGCGAGCCCGCCCTCGACGGTGACGAGGATCGTTTCGGACACAGGGTTCTCCTTACTTCGGCGCCATGCGGATGGCGCCGTCGAGACGGATCGTCTCTCCGTTGAGGTACTCGTTGTCGACGATGGCCATGACCATCCGCGCGTACTCGTCGGGGCGTCCGAGGCGCTGCGGGTAGGGCACCTGCTGGCCGAGCGACGCCTGTGCGGCTTCGGGCAGGCCCGCGAGCATGGGGGTCTCCATGATGCCCGGGGCGATGGTGCAGACCCGGATGCCGAAGCGGGCGAGCTCGCGCGCGATCGGCAGCGTCATGGCGTGCACGCCGCCCTTGCTGGCGGAGTAGGCGGGCTGGCCGATCTGGCCGTCGAAGGCCGCGACCGACGCCGTGTTGACGATGACGCCGCGGTCTCCGCCGGCGGTCGGCTCGGTCTTCGCGATCGCCGCGGATGCCTGCCCGATCACGTTGTACGTGCCGACGAGGTTGACGCGCACGACCTTCTCGAACGCGGCGAGCGACGACGGGGCGCCGTCGCGGTCGAGCACCTTCGCGGGCGGCGCGATGCCGGCGCAGTTGACGACGACGCGCAGCGGGCCGGCGAGCGACGCCTGCGCGACGGCCGCGGCGACCGCGTCGGGGTCGGTGACGTCGGCGGGGGCGAACGATCCCCCGAGCTCGGCGGCGACGTCGGCTCCGGGCGACGACGGCAGGTCGACGATGGTGACGGCGGCTCCGGCAGCGGCCAGGCGACGAGCGGTCGCGAGTCCGAGTCCGCTCGCGCCGCCGGTGACGAGCGCGGATGCACCGGTGAGATCCATGGATTCTCCTTCGAAGTCCGGATGCCTCGGCACCCCGTGCCAGCATACGCGGGACCGAGTTCCACCGCGATGACCGGGGCGCGGCATCCGCCCCAGGCTAGCGCCGGAGGGCGATGGCATGCAGCGCTCGGTCTAGCGGCCGATCGGAGGCACGGTGCGCAGCAGGGCCGTGATGCGCTCCAGGAGTGCGACGGGCTGAGCCAGGAGCACGCGCGCGTCGGGATGCGCGACGAGGTAGTCGACGAGCCGGGTGGCCGCCCGGGCGTCGCGGCGGCGGTAGCCCGAGAGGTAGTGGGGGGTCAGCGGCCACTCCACGACGTCGGACTGCCCGGTCGTGAGGCGGAACGGGAAGGTCGGCGTCTCGGACAGCGACTCGGTGGCGGCGCCGCCGCTGAGGAGCCCTTCGATCGTCGGCCAGACCGTGTCGCCGATCGCCGGATGCGGCCACAGCGTCGTCGGAAGACCGAGCGCGATCTCGCGGGTGTCGCTCCACGGGACGAAGCCCCCGGGCGCGTCGGCGAAGTGCAGCGAGATCCCCGTCGGATCCAGACGCACGTGCCGCACTGCGACATCCCCGATCGCCAGCGCCGGCGCGGTTCCCTCCAGGGCGGACAGCGGGCCCTGCCGTCGGGAGATCGTCGCACTGTCCACGGGTCCATCCCACCATGCGGGCGGCCGAAGGCGCGCTCGCCGCGCGCGTGCACGCCTGCGGAGCGGGCATCCGACACGCCGCCGCTCACCCGCGCCGCCCGGCGTGCCCCGCCCCGTCTCCGCATCCGTGCACGCGTGGGCCGCCGCCGGCCTCACGCGCGGGCAGGATGGAGGCGTGACCATCCCGTCCGAGCCGCTCCCCGTCGATCCGCGGGTCGCGCTCCTCGCGCGAGGCGCCGCCCTCACCCCGGTGTGGCGCAACGATCTCGGCGGCGTGACGTTCCGCACGGACGACGACCGCTTCCTCAAGTTCGGCCCCCGCAACGCCGAGTCGACGATGGCCGGCGAGGCCGAGCGGCTGCGGTGGGCGGGCGGATGGCTCACCGTGCCCCGCATTCTCGAGGCCGGCGCCGACGACACCCACGAATGGCTCGTGACCGCCGCGCTCCCCGGGCTCTCCGCCGTCGATCCGCGCTGGATCGCCGCGCCCGCCGTCGCCGTGCGGGCGGTCGGCGAAGGACTGCGCGCCCTGCACGATGCGCTCCCGGTCGAGGACTGTGCCTTCGACTGGAGCGTGGAGCGCCGCATCGCGAACGCCGCGGGGCGCGGCATCCGGGTTCCCGACGACCTGCGCACGGCACCTCCGATCGACCGCCTCGTCGTGTGCCATGCGGATGCCTGCTGCCCCAACACCCTGCTGGGCGACGACGGGCGCTGGCTCGCGCACGTCGATCTGGGCCTGCTCGGCACGGGCGACCGGTGGGGCGACATCGCCGTCGCGGCGATGTCGACGGAGTGGAACTACGGGCCCGGATGGGAGGACGCGCTCCTCGAGGCCTACGGGGTCGCGCCCGACCACGAGCGCCTGGCCTATTACCGGGAGCTGTGGAACGCGACCTGATGCGAGGGCTCAGCCGGGTCCGAGGATGAAGTTCCACGACCCGGTGAGAACGGCGGCCGTCACCGCCACGGCGGAGATCGCCGCACCGAGCGCGAGCAGCATCCACTCGCGTCTACCGAACGTCGACTCCCGCGCACACGTGCGCCGGCCGGGAGCACCGAATCCGCGCGCCTCCATCGCGGTCGCGAGCTTCGATCCGCGACGGATCGAGAGCACCAGCAGCGCGAAGGCCATCCCCAGGAAGCGCCGGATGCGGCCGCGGTCGGCCACCCCGCGCGCCCGTCGGGCGAGTTCGAGGGCGCGCCAGTCGTCGAGGAAGAGTCCGACCATGCGCAGCCCGGCGAGGGCGCCGAGCACGAACCGCGCCGGGAGCCGGAGGATCTGGGCGAGCCCGTCGGCGAGGTCGGTGGGGTCGACGGTGACGAACAGGACGACCGAGGGGAGCGCGATCGCGAGCACGCGGAAGAACGTCGCGAGCGCGAGCTCGAGCGAACCTTCGCTGATGCGCACGACGAACCACTCCGCGTAGACGGTGCCGGATGCCTCGCCGTACAGCGCGATCGTCAGCGCGGTCAGGGGGGCCGCGATCCACACGGGCCACGTGCGCACCCAGAACTCGCGCCATCCGATGCCCGCGAACGGGAACAGCAGCAGCTCGAGGGCCAGCGCGACCGCGGCCGACACGACATCGAGCGTCAGGATGAGCGGCAGCGCGATGAGCGCACTCGCACCGAGCTTCGCGACGGGGTTGATGCGTGCGAACGCCCCTTCGCGGGCGTGGGACTCGAGCAGGGTCATCCGGATGCCTCGACCCTCGGGAGCATTCGGCGGGGGTGCGAACGGAGGCGCTGGTGCGAAGGGAGGACGGATGCCCGCAGAAGCATCCTCCGTCCGCACCATGTCCTCCATTCAGACCCGGCAGACCCGGCAGACCCCGGCCTCACGAGGGGCCCCGCAGCTCGTAGCGGTCCGCGCGCAGCGCGTCGATCACGGCGTGGTCGTGCGTGATCGCGACGATCGCCGAGCCCTCCTCGGCATCCGTCCCATCGCGCAGCCGCGCCAGCAGGGTGACGAGCTCGGCCCACGTGCGGGCGTCCTGGCCGAAGGTGGGCTCGTCCAGCACGAGCACGCGCGGCGCGGTCGCGAGTGCGGCGGCCACCGTGAGCCGCCGCTTCTCCCCGCCGGACAGCGTGTACGGATTGGCCTCCGCGAGACGCGTGAGCCGCAGTCGCTCCAGGAGCTCGTCGACGCGCCGCCCCGTGACGGCCGGGTCGAGGCCGAGGGCGTGTGGACCGACCTCCAGCTCCGCACGCACGGTCGTGGCGAGCAGCTGGTGCTCGGGATCCTGGAAGACCGTGCCGATGCGGGTCAGCAGCTCCCGCGAGCGCCAGCGGATCGGCTCGGCGGTGGCGCCGGCGGCGAGCACCGGCGAGGCGGTGAGCGAACCGGATGCGGGGGCGAGGAGCCCGGCGACGGTGAGGCCGAGCGTCGACTTGCCTGCTCCGTTGGGTCCGGTGATCGCGAGCGCCGAGCCGGCGCGCACCTCGAGGTCGATCCCGTCGGCGACCGCGACGCCGCGCACGCGCGCGACGGCGAGCCCGCGCGCCGTGAGGAGGGGCGCTCCGGGGGCGCGCGCGGGCGGAGGCGGCAGCGCGGGCGGGATGCCGGGCACCCACACCCCCGCCGCGGCGAGGCTTCGGCCCTCGCGGCCGAGAACGGCATCCGGTGACCCGTCGGCGATCACGCCGCCCTCCCCGAGGACGATCACGCGGTCGACGAGCGGCAGCCACACCTCGACGCGGTGCTCGACGACGACGAGCGTGGTCGCACGATGCGCGAGGAGGGCGGCGACCGCGTCGCGGACCTCGGCGACGCCCGCCGGGTCGAGGTTCGCGGTCGGCTCGTCGAGCAGCAGGATGCCGGGCTGCATGGCCAGAGCGCCCGCCAGGGCGAGCCGCTGCTTCTGCCCGCCCGACAGCGCCTTCGTAGGGCGGTCCAGCGGCACATCGAGCCCGACGGCGTCCAGCGCCGCCCCCACCCGAAGCCAGATCTCGTCGCGCGGGACGCCCAGGTTCTCGCAGCCGAAGGCGGCGTCGTCTCCGACGCGCGCCAGGATCACCTGCGAATCGGGGTCCTGCAGCACGAGTCCGGCCCGGCCGCGCGCACCCGCCGCCGGCGCCCCGTCGACGCGGAGCTCGCCGGTCTGCTCGCCCTCCTCGTCACCGCCGAGCACACCGGCCAGGCCGTGCAGAAGGGTGGACTTGCCCGATCCGGACGCGCCGAGCAGCAGCACGCGCTCGCCCGGGTCGATGCGGAACGAGACATCCCGCAGCGCCCACGCACGACGCGAGGCGTGCCGCCAGCCCCACCCGCGGGCCTCGACGGCACCGCGACGCGGCTCGTCGGTCACCGACGTCAGACGCGGACGCGGCGTTCGCGACCGGACGCGAACCGGTCGAGCGCTCCCGTCGCGGCGAGCCCTCGCGCGAGCACCCACGACAGTGCGCCGGCGATCACCGCACCCGACACGATCGTGGCGATCAGATAGACGACCGTGAACGTCGTATCGGCCCCGGCGTACCAGAGGATCAGGTTGTTGACGCCGCCGAACAGCGCGGCGCCCGCACCCGCCAGGATCGCGACGGGGAGGTTCCAGAGGCGGTAGGCGAAGATCAGGAACACGACCTCCGCCCCGAGTCCCTGCACGAGGCCCGCCTCGAGGGTGAGGAAGCCGCCCCACTGGTTGCCGACGAGGGCCGACACGACCGCCGCCAGCGTCTCGGTGTACAGCGCCGCGCCCGGCTTTCGGATGATGAGTGCGCCGAGCACGCCGGCGAACAGCCACGGTCCGTCGAGCAGACCCTGCAGTCCCGGCAGCAGTGGCTCCAGCAGACTCTTCGGCCCGAGGTACCCGATGTTCCAGAGCAGGAAGATCAGACCCGCGGCGACGCCGAGGACGCTGGCGACGACGATGTCGACGACGCGCCAGCGGAACCGGCCCGTGGTCGTCCGATCGGTGGATGGGGACGTGGAAATGCTCATCGATCTCTCCTCCCTGCGCTGGCATGACCCAGATCAGGTTCGACGGTCGAAGCGTGGATCGCTTCCTCTCAGCCCGGCTCACCGGACTCCCGTGTGTGACCCGATGAGTATACAGACGCCGAGTCGGGGTATTTTGGGCGGGTGACCCCCGCCGACGTCCCCCCGCCGACGCGCCGCTCGCTGCGCGCGACGGATCAGACGGATGCCGCGGACGCGACCGCGATCCTCGTGGCCGACCCTGTGGTCGCCCCCGCGGCGCGCGACCGGGATGCGCATTCGGTGCTGCCGCCACGCACCTCGCCCACGCCGGGCACGGCGGGCAAGGCTCCCGCCCCCGCGAAGGTCGCCTTCGCGTGGGTCGACGAGTCGGTCGTCGCCACCGGCGCACGCCCGGCGCTCACGGCGGACGCCACCGGCTCCGCGCTGGCCCCCGCGTCGGCCGATCTGCTGGCCTCCGCGCCGCGCCGGTCGCCCTTCCGCCCGGGCGTCATCATCCCGATCCTGCTGATCCTCGCGCTGTTCGGCGTCTACGGGGCGACGACCCTCCTGTGGCCGCTCCACGCCGTCGCCCCCGAGGTCACGGCCGTGCAGGTCGAGCCGGTCGCCGCTCCCGCGGCCGCGCCGGTGTGGCCCGCCGAGGGCAGTGCCGGCATCGCCGTGCGGGGCATCTCCGGGTCGCTGTCCAGCAGCGCCGAGCCCCAGGAGATCGCGAGCATCACGAAGGTCGTCACGGCCCTCCTCGTGCTCGAGGAGATGCCGCTCGCCGTCGGCGAGACCGGGCCGGAGTACCGCTTCACCGCGAACGACCGCTCGCAGTACCAGGGCTACCGCAACCGCGGCGAGTCCGCGCTGAACGTCCCCGTGGGAGGCTCGCTGACGCAGTACCAGCTGCTCCAGGGCATGCTGATCGGCTCGGCCAACAACTACGCCGACCGCCTCGCGAGCAACCTCTGGCCGTCCGACGCCGTGTTCGCGCGCGCTGCGAACGAGTGGCTCGCCTCGCACGGCGTACCGGGCATCACGGTCGTCGAGCCGACCGGCTTCGACACGGACAACGTCGCCACGAACGAGGCGCTGCTGATCCTGGCGACGAAGGCCCTCGCGAACCCCGTCATCGCCGAGATCGTGCGCACCCCGTCGGTCGAGCTCCCCGGCGCAGGTCTGGTGACCAACACGAACGACCTCCTCGCCGACCCTGGCGTGCTCGGCATCAAGACGGGCGCCCTCGACCGGTTCAACCTGCTCTCGGCGAAAGACATCGTCGTGGGCGACGTCACGATCCGTCTCACGGCATCCGTGCTCTCGCAGCCCGACCCGGAAGCGCGCTCCGCGGCCACGCGCGCCCTCTTCGCGCAGCTCGAGGCCGAACTCCAGCCCACGACGACGGTCGCGGCCGGAACGACGGCCGGTGTCGTGGAGACGAAGTGGGGCGCGCGGGCCGACGTCGTGACGGCGGACGCCGCTCCGGTCATCCTGTGGAACGGCGGCGCCGCGACGCTCGAGACCGAGTACTCGCTGGGCGACAGCCGGGCTCAGGGCGATCAGGTCGGCACCCTCACCGCCACCGGCCCGTTCGGATCGACGTCGGTCGCGCTGCGGCTCGACGGCGACATCGAGCCCCCCGACGCGTGGTGGCGGCTGACGCACCCGCTCGACCTCTTCGGCCTCGCGGGCTGAGTCGGCGGAGACCGCCTGGGCCGGCGCTCAGACGAAGCGGACGGTCTGCTGCAGCCGGGTGCGCACGTCGAAGACCTCGTTGCCGCCGATCGACCGCGATCCCGCGACGCCGCGGCGCAGCACGCCCGACAGCGCGGAGCGCGACACGACGGCGACCGGCAGGCCCCGCACCTTGCCGAGCTCCTCGATGGGCTGCTGCAGGTCTTCGTCGGGAAGCACGACGATCGCGCCCCCGAAGCGCACTCCCGCCGCGCGCGCGACCGTCCGGATGCGGGCCAGCAGGCCGGCGATCGGCGGATCGGCCACGCCGTCTCCGATGAGGTCGCCGCGGCGCACGCGCACGGGTCCGCCGAAGTCCTCCGACAGGATGCCGTAGAGGCCGCTCGGTCCGAGCACGATGTGGTCGAGCTTGACATCAGGTCCATCGCCGCGTCCCCCGGCGGCGACGTCGTGCCACACGGTGTACCCGATGCCGAGGTCGGCCACGGTGCGCGCGGTCTCCTCCTCGGCGAGCGCGTCGGCGAGGAGTCGGCGCACGGCCACGGGCGCCGATCGCACCAGCGCCGGGTCGTAGGGATTCTCGACGGTCACGCCACGGCCCGCCCATTCCCGGATGAGCTCCAGGTAGCGCTCGCGACGCCAGCCTCCGGGCTGACCGTGCGACCGCGCGCGGGGACGCGTGTCGACCGGGCGTCCGGGCGGCCGCCAGGACGGGGCATCCGGTGCGTACTCGGGGGCAGCCGTCGACCCGAACCCGTGCCCCCGGTCGTAGGCGGCGCGCGCCTCCGGGGTGCCCACGAGCTCCCACGCGCGCTGCACCTGGATGAACACGGCGGCGTCGCCTCCGGTGTCGGGGTGCGTCTGGCGGAGGCGGAGGCGGTAGGAGCGTCGGAGCTCCTCGTCGTCCACGGTGGCGTCGACGCCGAGCACGTCGTACGCGGAGGCGGAGAGGGGACTGTCGAACATGCGTCAGCGCTTCTCTTTCCGGCGGGCGTACGCCGCCGCACTGCGGCTGGAGAGGGCGAGCAGGACGAGGATGTCGAGCGCCAGAGTGAGGAACGTGCCGTCGAGGTGGATCCGCTCCCCCTGCACCCACCACGCCGCGAACGACGAGGAGATCGACACGACGGACACCGTCATGACGAGTACGCGCGCCCAGTTGACACCGCGGTACACGAGCAGGGCCATGACCGCGTCGATCAGCAGGGCTGCTCCGAGGATCACGGCGAACGCGACGAACGAATCGCGCAAGGCCTCCGGCGACCACGCGACGCCGTCGATCTCGATGCTCGCGTCGCGGATGACGGAGTCCCAGTTGAGCCCGAAGTCGATGATGACGTAGACGCCGGCCAGCACACGGAGCACCACGAGGAGCACCCCGGCTGTGATCGTGAGCGGGCGCTTCATGTCGGGGTCGTATCCCGTGCGCGCCAGGAGCTGCTCGACGGGCTCGTAGGCCGACCTCTTGGCGGGCTCGCGGGTCATGCGCTCACCCCCCGCACGTCCACGATCGGCAGATCGCCGTCGGTGCGGATGCTGTCGCCCCCGCCGTTGCGCGCGTGGTACCCGGTGGCGAAGTCGGGGATCACGTCGACGGTGATGCGCGGATCGGCCGCCGTCAGCGAGCTCACGATGTGGTCGCGCTCGACATCGGTGTCGGCGTCGATCTTGTGCGTCACCTGCAGGGTGAACAGCGACAGCCCGACGGAGGTGTCGAACGTGCCCGCGGCGAGCCAGTCGACGCGTCGCCCGCCCGGGAGCAGCCAGTCGTCCGGGCATTTCCAGAACCGCACGTGGTGGCGCTGCGACGGATTGCCGTCCACCTCCTGCTGGTACGCGAAGTCCTGCTGGCGCGAGAACAGGAAGAGCGGGCTCACGGGCGCTTCGTCGTAGCTGCGGCGCGTCAGTGTCGACACGATGATCTTCCACGACGAGCCCAGGGTCACGGGGTCGGCCTTGGTCCACCCGGCAGAGCGCAGGGCGGCCTCGATCCGATCGCCGTCCCCCATCAGCGCGAGGTTGACGGGATCGCCGAGAAGGCCGTCGCTGGTGCGCGTGCGGCCGATGAAGTAGTTCGGCACGTAGATCGTCGTGAGGATGCGGTGCAGCCGCGGGAGCACGAGGTAGGCGAGCAGCACCCAGAAGACGACGGCGGCGGCGATGCCCCACCACCCGACCGTGAACGCCTCGGTGAAGCTGAGGTAGGCGAGCCAGACCGCGGCGAGGCCGGCGAACACGAAGAAGAACCAGTCGACGGCGATGCCGATCGACCAGCGCCTCGTCGTGCGCGCGGTCATTCCGGAGCGCTCCACAACGGGATCGAGGGGGCGTACGCGAGCGCGGTCGCCGCGGCATCCGGGGCCAGTTCGGCGATCGTGGCCGGCTGCCAGCGCGGCGAGCGGTCCTTGTCGACCAGCTGGGCGCGGATGCCCTCGACCAGATCGGGCTGGGTCAGGGCGAACCACAGGACCAGCCCGTACTCCTGCTCCAGCGCCGCGCGCAGGTCGGGGAGCTCGCGCGCGCGCCGCACCGCCGCGAGCGTCACGGCGAGACCGGTCGGCGAGAGCTCCTCGAGCGTGTCCGCGGCAGCGGATGCCTCGGGCTCCGGCCGGGCGCGCAGACGCTCGACGATCTCGGCGACCGTGTCGGCCGCGAAGGCGTCGTCGATCCACGGGCGCTGGGCCATCAGCGTCGATGCGCCCGGCGTCTCGTCGAACAGCAGCACGAGCTCGGTCGGGCTCGCGGGGTCGGCGCGGGTCTCCAGCGCCTCGCGCACGCCCGCGAGGTTCTCCGACGGGACGAGGTGGTCGGCGAATCCGCAGGCGATCGCATCCGCGGCATCCATCGTCCCGCCGGTGAGGGCGAGGTACTCACCGAGGCGCCCGGGTGCGTGTGCGAGCAGCCACGTGCCGCCCACGTCGGGGGTGAACCCGATGCGCGTCTCGGGCATCGCGAGGGACGACCGCTCGGTCACGAGGCGGATCGCCGCGTGACCGGCGAGTCCGATGCCGCCGCCCATCGTGATGCCGTCGGCGAAGACGACGACCGGCTTCGGGTAGTCCGCGATCCGGGCGTTGAGGGCGTACTCGGCGCGGAAGAACACCCCCGTCGCCTCGGGGTCGCCCGCGACGATCTGCGTGTAGAGCCCGCGGACGTCGCCGCCGGCGCACAGTCCCCGGTCGCCGGCGCCGTCGAGGAGGACGACGTCGACGTCGGTGTCGTGCTCCCAGGCATCCAGCGCCGCGGCGAGCGCGTCGATCATCTCGAGGTCGAGCGCGTTGATCGCGCGCGGCCGGTTGAGCGTCAGATGTCCGACGCCGCCGGACGTGCGGACGAGGACGCGGGGCTCGGGGGTGCCTGCGGGTTCACTCACGACGGCAAGGCTACCGGGGGGTTCTGAGGGCGGGGTCGCCACGCGGTGGCGACGCCGGTCAGCACGGGCGGGAACTTTCCGCAAAGATAAGGGGAACAGCTCACGACGACGAGAGGGTTCGGCATGCCCGAAGGACAGGTGCTGGAATTCTCCGGTGTCACGAAGCGCTTCGGAGCGGTGACGGCCGTCGACGGATTCACGGCGCGCGTCGAACCCGGGCGCGTGACGGGATTCCTCGGCCCGAACGGGGCCGGCAAGACCACGACGCTGCGGATGCTCCTGGGTCTCGTGCGGCCGACCAGCGGGTCGGCGACCATCGGCGGGGTTCCCTACGCCCGACTGAAGGACCCGCTGCGCTCGGTGGGAGCGGTGCTCGAGGCCTCCAGCTTCCACCCGGGCCGCACCGGCGCGAACCATCTGAAGGTGTACGCCCACGCGGCGGGCCTGCCCGACGTCCGCGTCGATGAGACGCTCGCCATGGTGGGTCTGGCCGACGTCGGAGGCCGCAAGGTCGGCGGCTACTCGCTCGGCATGCGCCAGCGCCTGGGGCTCGCCTACGCCCTGCTGGGCGATCCGGGCGTGCTCGTCCTCGACGAGCCGGCCAACGGATTGGATCCCGAGGGCATCAAGTGGATGCGCGGCCTCCTCCGCGAACTCGCCCGCCAGGGGCGGACGGTCCTCGTCTCGTCGCACCTGCTCACCGAGGTGCAGCAGACCGTCGACTCGCTCGTGATCATCTCGCGCGGACGGCTCGTCTTCCAGGGCGGCCTGGACGAACTGACCGACCCCTCCGAATACACGACCGTCGTCGACGCATCGGATCGCGGGGCGCTGGCCGCCGCGCTGCGCGCCGCCGACGTGCCGAGCGAGGTCCTGCGCTCCGGACTCGTCGTGCGAGGAGTCGACCCCGCGACGGTCGGCGCGGCCGCGGCGGCCTCGGGCGTCGCGCTGACCCTGCTGCAACGGCGCGGCCCGGCGCTCGAAGAGGTGTTCCTCGATCTCGTCAACGGAGCGCGGGTGCACGCGAGCGCGTCCGGCGCGGTGGCGGGCGCGGAGGAGTCCCCGGATGCGGCGCCGGTCGCGATCGCGGCATCCCCGGCCGCCCTGGACGACAGCGCGGATGACACGACCGGGACCGGCGCGGTCGCGGATCCGGCCGAGGACGGAGCGCCCGACGAGATCTCGGAGGACGAGGCGGCGCAGTCGCTCCTCGCCGAAGACGTCGTGATCGCGGACGATGTCGCGATCGCCGACGACGCCTCCGCCGGGGAAGACGTCGTCGCGACGGTCGACGCCGACCCCGCGGACTCGCCGCTCGACGAGGCGGCCCACGCAGCTGCGCCCGAGGACTCGGCAGAGGTCCCCGACGCCGCTCCCGCCGCCTTCGTGGTCGCGAGCACCGGGATCATCGACGTCGTCCCGTCGTCCTCCGCCGACGACGACGACACGCCCGCAGACGCGCCGTCCGGTGCGGCCTTCGCCGTCGGCTCCTCCGGCGAGACCGTGTCGACGGACTCCGTCGAGGTCGTCGACGAGGGCGCCGAGGAGGGTGCGTCGCCGGACGTCGACGAGACCGCCGACGGCGACCGGCCGTGGGAGCAGTACGTGAAGACGGAGGCCGATCTCGAAGCCGACCGCTTCTTCTCGACGTTCGACCGCGAAGAGGCCGCGCGCCTGGCGGCCGAGGAAGCCGCTTCCTCCCACGAACCCGAGACGACCGAAGGGGAGCCGTGGCGCGAAGACCAGCCGTGGCGCGAAGGCGATCCCTCCGACCCGCAGGATCACGACCACGATCACGCCGACCGAGATGCCGATCACCGAGAGGGAGGTGACCACCGATGAGTCTGGCGACGGCGACCAAGTCGGAGACCACGAAGCAGTTCACGACGGCGATGTGGTGGATCCTCGCGATCATCCTCGTCGCCTACGTGGGATTCACCGCCTCCATCCTCGGCTGGATCTTCGCAGCATCCGCCACCGGGGCCATCGGCGCCGACGGCGGTCCGCAGCTCCCCGCCGAGGGACTCTCGGCGACGCTCTACAGCACCGCGACGTCCGTGGGCTACGTCTTCCCGCTGCTGATCGGCACACTCATGGTGACGGCCGAGTTCCGTCACAAGACGCTCACCCCCACGTTCCTCGCGACACCGCGGCGCGGTGTCGCCCTCGTCGCCAAGATCGTCGTCGGCGTGCTCCTCGGTGTCATCTACGGCATCATCGGCGTGGTCGCATCGGTCGGACCGGCGGCCGGATTCCTCGCGGGCTTCGGGCTGGACACCGAGATCACCACCCCGGATGCCTGGGCGCTGTTCGGCCGGATGATCCTGGCGTACGTGCTCTGGGTGCTCGTGGGCATCGGCGTCGGCGCGCTGATCCGCAACCAGGTCGGAGCGATCGTCGGGGTGCTGGTCTTCACGCAGTTCCTCGAGCCGGTCGTGCGGGCGGGGGCCGCTTTCGTCGAGGGGCTCGCCGACGTCACGCGCTACCTGCCGGGAGCGGCGAGCGACACCCTCGTGGGGGCGAGCCTCTTCGCGGGCGCGACGCCCGGGGGGGCCGTGGAGTCCGCGCTCGAGTGGTGGGTCGGAGGCGTCGTGCTGCTGGGCTACGCCGTGGTGTTCCTCGTGCTGGGGTATCTGACGACGTGGCGGCGCGACGTCGTCTGACGCCGCCGTGCGGAGGGATCCGGATCAGACCGCGGGGGCGGGGGCGGATGCCTTGCGCCCGCGGGGCACCGCCGGCACGGTCGGGATCGACGCCGTCACGATCTCGACGACATCCGTCGGCTCCTCGTCGACGTCGAGCTGGAGCGCCTGCACGAGCGCGAGGCCGTGGCGGGTCGTGAGGATGACGCGCTGGTACTCGGGATGCCCGTCGAGGTCGATCACGACACCCGGCCGGCGGCGACGGATGATGGCGAAGTCGTCGGCGCCGGTGGATCGCCAGGTGCCCATCGCGATGACGCCGCGAACGTGGGTGCCGGGGCTCGCCACTCCGCGCAGCCACGTGAACGGGTCGTCGGTGAGCTGCACCTTCGCGATCGCCGACCGCTCGATCTCCACATTCCCTTTGTGGAATGAAAGCGCTCGCTCGGTCCCCGACAGGACGACCTCCAGCCGCGCGGAGTCGAGGAGCAGGGTCGCCATGCGACCAGTCTGCCAGCCGCCCCGGGGGCCCATGGACCGGTTTGATTGCAGACAGACAACAATCACCGGCGCCGCCCTCCGCCGACACGGTGGGAGACTGGAGCGATGACCCTGCTCGATCCCTCGGCGCCCCCGGCGACGGCCGGTGCCCTCGAGAAGGCCGCCGCCGGCGCCCGACTCGACGCGCACGACGCCGAAGCGTTGCTCTCGGCATCGGGCGCGGCCATGGACGAGCTGCTGCGGCTCGCGGGCGATCTGCGCGATGCCGGGCTCGCGGCATCCGGTCGACCCGGCGTCATCACGTACTCGCGCAAGGTGTTCATCCCGCTGACGACGCTGTGCCGCGACCGCTGCCACTACTGCATCTTCGTCGACACCCCCGGCCAGCTCGCCACGCTCCGAAAGCCGTTGTTCATGTCGGCGGAGCAGGTGCTCACGGTCGCCCGGCAGGGTGCCGCGATGGGCTGCAAGGAAGCGCTCCTCACACTCGGCGACCGGCCCGAGGACCGCTGGCCCGAGGCCCGTGCGTGGCTCGACGCGCACGGCTACTCCTCCACTCTCGACTACGTCGGCGCGATGGCGCGGCTCATCACGGCCGAGACCGGGATGCTGGCCCACCTGAACCCCGGGGTCATGTCGGCGGACGAGCTCCGGATGCTGCGGCCCACGGCGCCGTCCATGGGCATGATGCTCGAGACGACGTCGCGGCGCCTGTTCGAAGAGCCCGGGCAGGTGCACTACGGCTCGCCCGACAAGGATCCCGATCTGCGTCTGCGCGTCATCGACGACGCCGGCGAGGCCCGCATCCCGTTCACCACCGGCATCCTCGTCGGCATCGGCGAGACCCTGCGCGACCGTGCCGAGTCGCTCATCGCGCTGCGCGACGCCCAGGAGCGCCACGGCCACGTGCAGGAGGTCATCGTGCAGAACTTCCGCGCGAAGCCGCGGACGGCGATGCAGAAGGCTCCGGATGCCTCCGTTCTCGAGTACGTCGCGGCGGTCGCCGTCGCGCGGCTCGTGCTGGGCGCGCGCATGCGCGTGCAGGTGCCGCCGAACCTCTCCGATCCCGCCGAGTTCGACCTCCTCGTGCGGGCGGGCGCCGACGATTGGGGCGGAGTCTCGCCACTGACGGCCGACCACGTGAACCCCGAACGACCGTGGCCTCAGCTCGACGACCTCGCCGCGCGGACGGCGGCCCTCGGCTACGACCTGCGGGAGCGGCTCACGGCGCAGCCCGAGTACGTCGTCGCGGCGGACGAGTGGATCGATCCGTCCCTGCACGCCGCCGTGGCGGTGTTCGCCGGCCCTGACGGCCTCGCCCGGGTCGACGCGACGCCATCGACCCCTGAGGCGCCCGCGGCACCCCGTGACACGTCGGCCGTCCGACGCGCTCAGGGAGCGAGCGGAGCGATCCGCCGGCTCGCGGAGGCCGCGGCATCCGACCCCCTGGCGCTCGACGACGCGGAATGGGTGTCGCTGCTCGAGGCCACCGGGGCCGATCTCGACGCTCTCACAACGACCGCCGACGACGTGCGCCGCTACACGGTCGGCGAGGCCGTGACGCTCGTCGTGAACCGCAACCTCACCTCGTCGGGACTGCGCTCGCAGCCTGTCGGCGCGGAGGAGTTCGACCTCGACGACGTCGCCGCCGTCGCGCGGGATGCCGTGGCCCTCGGTGCGACCGAGCTCTGCGTGCAGGGCCTCCTCCCCGCGAGCGAGGATGCCGGCGGCTACCTGGCCATCGCCCGGGCCGTGAAGGCTGCGGCCCCCGATCTGCACCTGCACGCCTTCCGGCCGCAGGACGTGCGCGATCTCGCCGACCGCGGCGGGCTCGGCCTCGACGGTGCCCTCGAAGCGATGCGCGACGCCGGCGTCGACACCGTTCCGGGCACCGGCGTAAAGGTGCTCACCGAGCGTGTGCGTCGCCTCGTCGCGCCTGGCGATCTCGAGATCGATGCCTGGGTCGAGGCGATGACGGCCGCCCACAGTGCGGGGTTCCGCTCGACATCCGTCCTGTTCTACGGACACGTCGAGACGGCGGCGGAGCGCATCGCACACCTGCGGACGCTCCGGACGTTGCAGGACGGCACCCGGGGCTTCTCGGAGTTCGTGCCGATCCCCCTGCCCGGCCCTGCCGGCGGAGTGCCGCTCGTGGACGGACGGACCGCCCTCGACGAGCACCGCGCGATGGTCGCGGTGTCGCGTCTGCTGCTGTCCGGCTCGATCCCGCACATCCAGATCCCGTGGACGCGCGTCGGCCGGCCGGCCGCCGCCGTGCTCCTGCGGTCGGGTGGCGACGACCTCGGCGGCACCCTGCTCGACGGACGCGTGAAGCCCGAGGCGGGCATCGAGTTCGGCCTCGAACTGCCGGTGGCGGATGCCGCCGCCCTCGTCGCTCCCCTGTTCCGGCCGTTCCGGCTCCGCACGACGGACTATGCGTCCCTTCGACAGGCTCAGGGACCGGAGTCGGCGCCGGGGCCGGTGGTGTGATGAGGCGCGTCGAGGTCGCGATCGTCGGCGCCGGGTTCGCCGGCATCGGCATGGCGCTCGCGCTCCGGCGGGCGGGGCACGACGACTTCGTCGTCCTCGAGCGCGGATCATCCGTCGGCGGCACGTGGCGCGACAACACGTACCCCGGAATCGCGTGCGATGTGCCGAGCCATCTCTACGGCTTCGCCTCGCATCCGCACCCGGACTGGTCGGGCGTGTTCGCGCGCGGCGACGAGATCCGCTCCTACCTCGAACGGATCGCGGCCTCGGAATCGCTTCCGGTCGAGCTCGAGACGGCGCTGACGGGGGCCGAGTGGACCGGCGACGGCTGGAGGCTCCGGACGCCGCGCGGCGACCTCGAGGCGCAGGCGCTCGTGCTCGCGTGCGGACGCCTGACCGAGCCGACCGTGCCCGACATCCCGGGCCTGGAAGGATTCGCGGGACCGCTGTTCCACTCCGCGCGCTGGGACCACTCGGTGAAGCTGGCGGGCGCCCGCATCGGCGTCGTCGGCACGGGAGCCTCGGCGGTGCAGATCGTGCCCGAGCTCGTGCGTCGCGGCGCCCACGTGACGCTCCTCCAGCGCACTCCGGCGTGGATCGTGCCCCGCGAGGCACGCGACTACACCGACGCCGAGCGCCGGGCGTTCGCCGCCGATCCGGACGCGCTCGCACGACTCCGCAGTGAGCTCTTCGACGAAGGCGAGGCGCGATTCGCGTCGCGGTCGGGCGATCCGGATGCCGCGGCCGTCGCCCGTCGCCGCGCCGAGGCCCATCTGGCCGCCCAGGTGCCCGATGCCGCGCTCCGCGCCGCGCTGACCCCCGACTACGCGTTCGGCTGCAAGCGCGTGCTCCTGTCGGACGACTTCTACCCCGCCGTGACCTCCGACGCGGTCACGCTCGAAGCATCCGCCCTCGCCTCGGTCGAGGGATCGACGCTCGTCGCGGCGAGCGGCGCACGCCACGAGGTCGACGTGCTCGTGCTCGCGACCGGGTTCGCCTCGTCGCAGCAGCCGTACGCAGACCTGGTGCGCGGCGAGGAGGGCACGCTCGCCGAGCACTGGTCGGGCGGCATGACCTCGTTCGCCTCCACCGTCGTGGCCGGATTCCCGAATCTCTTCGTGCTCGACGGGCCGAACGCCTCCCTCGGCCACAACTCGTCGATCCTGATGATCGAGGAACAGGCCGAGTACGTCGTGCGCTCCCTCGCCCGTCGCCGGCCGGGGCGTCCGCTGCGGGTCCGTCCCGACGCCGAAGCAGGCTACACCGAGGAGATCGCGCGAGCCGCCGCGTCCACACCCTGGCTGACCGGCGGCTGCCGCAACTGGTACGTCGACGAGAGGTCCGGCCGGCTCACGCTGCTCTGGCCGGGGACCGTCGTCGCCTTCCGCGAGCGCCTCGCCCGTGCCGACGGCTCGGAGTTCCTCGTGCCGCACGATCCGGCATCCCGCGACGACGGGGAGCCGGGCGACGCGTCTCCGGAAGATCCCGACACGACCTCCGCGGAACGCGACGCCCAGCCGGTGGGCGCGACCCGGAGCACCGCGTGACGGCGGCGACACCGGGCGTCGGGTGGATCGTCGTCGTCCCGGTGAAAGAGGCCCACCGCGGCAAGACCCGGCTCGCGGTGGCGGGCGTGGATCGCGCAGACCTCGCCCGCGCCGTCGCTCTGGATACGATCGCGGCGGCGGCGGCCTGCGACGAGGTCGCGCGCGTCCTCGTCGTCACCGACGACCTCGAGGTGGCGGCGACGGCTGCGAGCGCGCGGGTCGAGGTGTGCGCGGAGGGCGCCGCGGGCGGCCTCGACGCCGCGATCGCGATCGGCATGGACCGTGCGGGCGATGGCGTGCCCCGCGCCGCGCTGCTCGGCGATCTGCCGGCACTGCGGCCCGGCGACCTGGGTGCCGCGCTGCGGCTCGCGTCGTCGCACGAGCGAACGGTCGTCGCGGATGCCGAGGGGACGGGATCGACGCTGGTCACCGCCGCCGCGGGGGCGACGTGGACGTCGGCCTTCGGCCCGGACTCGTTCGCCCGGCACGTCGCCCTGGGCTGTCGGCCGTCGGACGTACCGGATTCTTCGACCCTCCGCCGCGACGTCGACACCGCCGACCAGCTGACCGCCGCCGCCGAGCTGGGTCTCGGCGCGCACGCGGCCGCGCTCCTCCGCACCCGGGTGCCGACGTGACCGATCGCGCGGTCCCGAACCTCCCGTCCCGGGACTTCGACGCCACGATCGCTTTCTACGGCCGATTCGGCTTCGAGCCGGTGCACCGAGAGCACGCGTGGCTCATCCTCCGCCGCGGCGCGCTCGAGCTCGAGTTCTTCCCCTACGAAGAGCTCGTGCCCGAGGAGAGCTCCTTCATGTGCAGCATCCGCGTCGACGACGTCGACGAGCTGTACCGGACGGTCGCGGAGGCCGGCATCGGCGAGGCGTCCGTCGGGTTTCCGCGGCGACATCCTGTCCGGACGCAGCCCTGGGGACAGCGCGCGGGATTCCTGGTCGACCTGGACGGAACGCAGCTGCACCTGATCGAGAACACAGGTTCTCCCGATGGTCAGTCGGACGCGGATCTCACGAATCGCCCGAGGCGGGCCGAAGCGCCTTCTCCGTGAAGTAGCCCACCTCGCCGGCGTCGTCCTCGACACCGATGACGAATGTGCCGGACGGAGTCGCCCGCACGTCGATGACGATGCCGTGCCCTCGCGTCGTGATGACGTACGTGCCCGGGCTGAAGATCGCGTTGGTCATGCGTCTCATCCTGCGCGCACGGGGAGGCGCTCCGCCTCCGCCGCCAGACGGAGATGCGCGCACATCTAGCCCTGCTCCTCGACACCCGCCGGCGCGTCGAGCTCCCGCAGCTGCCTCGTGATGGCGAGATAACCGGTGGTCGCCGCCAGCACCACGGCGATCGAACCCGAACTCGCTGCCACCATTCCCGCCGCGGATCCGTTCGCCGCCGACAGGATCGCCCAGGCCGTCAGCGCCATGACGGCGGTCACCGCCAGCCCGACGAGCCACTGCAGTCCGACGCGCAGACGTCGCTCCTCCTCGCGGGCGGCACTCTCCTGTTCGACACGATCGCTCATGGATCCGACGCTAGCCGCGCACTGCTCGTGGCACCTCCGCCTCCCGAGGGAGATCCGGACCGCTAGGACACGAGCAGGTACACCGCCCCCACCACCGTGAACACGACGACCAGCTGCTCGAACAGCTTCTGATTCAGCCGGCCGGCGATCCAGCGCCCGGCGAGCGCACCGACGATCACGAGCGTACGAGCACGAGATCGATGACGAGCCCCGGCACGGTGATGAGGCCGAGACCGATCGAGAACGGCACCTTCGCGAGATTCACGAGGAAGAAGAACCACGCCGCCGTGCCGAGGAACTCCTTCACCGGGAACCTCGCAGCGAAGAAGTACATCGACATCACGGGTCCGGCGGCGTTCGCGACCATGGTGGTGAAGCCGCCGAGGGTGCCGTAGGCGGCCGCGGCGACCCTGTTCGGGCCCGCCTGCTCGACCGCCTGCATCCGTCGCCGCACGAGGGTGATGACGATGACGGCGAGGAGGATGACGCCGATGACGCGCTTCACCCACCAGTCGTCCGTGAACGCGAGGAAGACGACTCCGAGCAGCACGCCCGCGATGACCGCCGGGACCAGCCGCACGAGGGCCCGCCAGTTGGCATGGCGGCGGTACAGCGTCACGGCGAAGAGGTCGGCCACGATGAGCAGAAGCAGGATCGTTCCGGTCGACTGCTTCGCGGGCAGCACGGCGGCGAAGATCGCGACGGCGATCGTGCCCGCTCCCGGGACGGCCGTCTTCGACAGCCCGATCACGAGGGCGGCAGCGGCCAGCAGCACCCACGCGACCCACCCGAGATCGACCATCTCAGAGGCCGGCGACGCGGAGCGCGGTGTCGACGATGGATGCCGAGGCCGAGGCATCCGTCATCCACAGCGCCGTCACTTCGGGCCGGATGCCGGCCGCGGCGACCACGTCGGCCAGGCCCGCATCCTCCTCCGCGAGGAGCCACGCATCGAGCAGCCCGTCGCCGGACCGTGCACCGTAGTGCGACGCGACACCGGATGCCGACGTCTCGACGCCGATCGCGGTGAGGCACACGTCGGCCATCCCCCGCACGACTCGACCGCCGATGATGCCCGAGACGCCGATCACGGGAGCGGCCGTCGCGAGCAGGGCCTCGCGCATGCCGGGGACGGCGAGGATCGGGCCGAGGGAGACCACGGGGTTCGACGGCGCGAACAGCACGACGTCTGCGGAGGCGATCGCCTCGACGACGCCGGGCGCGGGAGCGGCCGAGACGAGACCGGGGTTCTCGAAGCGCAGCGGGGTGAGTGCGGCGCGGTGACGCGTCCACCACTCCTGGAAGTGCAGGCGCGACCCGTCCTCCAGCACGACGTACGTGTCGGCCTCGGCATCCGTCATCGGGAGGAGCCGGACGCCGAGGGGCCACCTCCGCGAGAGTCGCTCGACCACATCGGACACCGTGAGCCCCTCGCGCAGCCAGCCCGTGCGGGCGAGATGCGTGCCGAGATCGAGGTCGCCGAGCGTGAACCACGGCCACCCCGCCCCCCACGCCTGCAGCTCTTCGTTGACGCGCTCGGTGTCACCGGCGCGCCCCCACCCGCGCTGCGTGTCGTTCTGCCCCGCGAGCGCGTAGAGGATGGAGTCGATGTCGGGCTGCAGCCGCACGCCCGAGAGCCAGAGGTCGTCGCCGGTGTTCACCACGACGGTCGCCTCGGGGGCCCCGCGTCGCGCGAGGGCCTCACGGACCCCGAGGGTGAACTTCGCCCCGCCGACGCCGCCCGCGAGCACGACGACGCGCGGTCCTGCGCCGGGGAGGGCCACGCTACTGCTCGACGTGAGGGATGGGGCCGGTCGTGGCGGCGAACTCGTCGATGGCGTGCGGGAGGGCGAAGCGGCCGACGGCGTCGATGAGCGCCTCCACCGTCTGAGCCTCGGCGACGACGTCGACCGAGAGGCCGGCGCGCTTGGCGTCCTTGGCCGTACGCGGGCCGATGGCGGCGATGACGGTGGTCTCGGGGACGTCGGGGAACTGCGCCGACACCTGCTCGGCCACCGAGCCGCTCGTCACGAGGATCGCGTTGATCCTCCCGGAGCGCACATCGGCGGCGATGCGGTCGGTCACGGGAACGCCCACCGTGCGGTACGCGACGACGCTGCGCACGCGGTGCCCGGCCTCGGCGAGCATGCGGGTCAGCACGGGCTTGGCGATCTCGCTGCGAAGGGTCAGGACGTCGCGCGGCTCGGGCTCGAGGCCGATCATCTGCTCCGCCATGCCCGCCGCGGAGTTGTCCTGGTCGGGCACGAGATCGACGCGGTAGCCGACCGCGAGGAGCGCCGCCGCCGTCGTCTCACCCACCGCCGCCACCTTCGTGGAGGCGGGGATGACGGCCCGGTAGGCGTAGAGCACGTCGACCGTCGTCGCACTCGTGACCGTGAGCCAGTCGAAGGCGCCGGCGGCCAGATCGGCGAGCGCCGCATTCAGCGACTCCTCGTCGTTCGTCGGCGCGAAGTTGATCAGGGGCGCGATCACCGGCGTGGCGCCCTGGCGCCGCAGCGATCCCGCGACGCCGTCGCCCCACGGACCACCGCGGGGGACGAGCACGCGCCAGCCCGCCAGGGGCTTGGCGGGCGACTGCCCTGCTGCTGCGTTCATGGGGTGCGCTCTCGTGGTACTTCGGCGGCCGCCCCTCGTAGAGCAGCCGACGCGGGGGCGAACCTCATTCGGGGGGATTCGCGCCTGTCGGCAGCATCCGCTCCATTGCACTGCCGGGATCCACCATACCCCGCGCACCGCCCCGCACCCCTGTCGGAGGGGGTGGGCGGATGCCGGGGCTTCAGGTCAGCGTGCGTAGGCCCTCACCAGAGCCCAGACGATGCCGCCGACGGCGGCGGCGCCGGCGATCACGATCGCGGTCGCTGCCGTCGGATTGCGGCGGGTGAAGGCACGCGCCTCGGCCACCTTCGCGTCGGTCGCCTGACCGACCCGACGCGGGACGTTGGCCTTGACCTCGATCGCGGCCAGAGCCGCCTTGAGTTCGGCGCGCGCCTTCTCGACGGGATCGGTGATGCCGAGCGGCACGGCGGTGCGCGGGACGGGGAGGTTAGAACTCATTGCGGATCTCCTTCACGTCGGTCGCGATGGACTGCGCCGGATTCGTGGTCTTCGTGATGCGACGGAACCGCATCACGCCGATGAGCGCGAGCAGGATCGTCGTGACGATGATGATGCCGAACACGAGGAGCGCTGCGCCCCACAGGGGCATCCACGACGCGAAGCCGATCACCGCGAACGCGAGGAGCGCAGCGATTGCCCAGAAGAGGAAGAACAGCGCAGCGATGATCCACACGCTGCCGATGCCGGCATCCTTGCCCGTGCGCTTGACCCACGCCTTGCCGGCGTCGACCTCGGCGACCACGAGATTGCGGACGAGCTCGGGCACATCGCCGACGAGCGTGAACAGACTGTCGTCTGCGCGGTCCTTGAAGCCACGGGGAGTCGACACGTCAGGCTCCGTCTGCGTCGCGGGCAGCCTTCTGGACGCCGTCGACGGCCTCGGCCGCGGCATCCTTGACCGCCTCTCCGCTCTTCTTCGCGGCGGCGCCGGCCTTCTTGGCCGCGGCGCTCACGTCGTCGGCGGACTTGTCGGCCGTCTTGATCGCGGCGTCCAGCTTCTGACCGGGCGTGCCCTTCGACGACGTCGCAGCCTTCACGACCTTGACGGCGCCGTCCCACACGGTACTGGGCAGCGCCAGCGCAGCGGTCTTGGCGAGCTCCTTGGCGTTGTCGAGCTGCTTCTGCACGGGCGGGGTGTTCCACACCTTGAGCCACTGCGTCTTGATCTGCTCGTAGCGCTCGCGACCGGCGCGGCTGCCGAGCACATAGCCCACGGCGAGGCCCACGACGATTCCTGCTTTGCCCTTCATAGGGTCTCCTGACGCTCGGTGGAGCTGATGGTCTGCCCCCAGGGTAGTCCCGTATTCCCGATCAGGCATCCGCCCCTTCACGCGGGGGAACACCGTGGGTAGGATGCCGTACCCGGTGTCACTCCGCGATGCGGCGCCCGCCCCACAGAAGTGCGCGACGCACGCGGTCCGCTTCGGCGATCGCGTCGGGGACGACCTGCGCGAGACCCGAGCCTGCGATCCATGCGCCGGCCACCGCGAGCCCGGGCACGGCGCTGACGGCGGCACGGGCAGCCTGCGCGGCATCCCGGTGCCCGATCGTCGACGCGGGCACGGCCGCCGCCCAGCGGTCGCGGCGACCGTCGAGCACCCGCAGGGAGGCTCCGAGCATCGTCTCGGCCTCGGCGCGGGCGAGTTCGACGGCGGATGCCTCGTCGAGGCCCTCCGTGGCCGGGGGGTCGAGCTGGGTCCCGAACGACACGCGCAGCACGTGGTGGCCGGCCGGGAGCCGCGCCGCGAGCACGGGCCAGCGCGTCGAGGAGACGACGAGGCCGGTGGCCCGGTGGGTGCCCGGCACCGCGAAGGCCGCGTCGCCGTGGGAGACCGCGTCGAGCGCGGGCGCGTCGACCACGAGGGTCACGACCTCGCTGACCGCCGGACGCGACACCTCGGCGTCGAGGGCGGCGACATGGGTCGCGAGAAGCGTGCGCGCCTCGGCCTCGGGAGCCGCCACGATGACCGCGTCGGCGGTGGCGACGCCCTCGCGGGCCGGTCCGGCGGAGGCGAGCGACGCCTCATCGATCGACGACGGGTCGGGCGAACCCACAGCGGCGAAGCCGACATCCCAGCGTCCGTCCTCGCGCCCCTCGAGGGCGACGACCCGCGTGCCCGTGCGCACGTCGGCGCCGAGCTCGACGAGCCTGTCGTGCAGGGCGTCGACGAGGCGCGCCACTCCGCCGTCCACCGACTGGAGGAAATGCTGACGGGTCTCGTCACCGCGCAGCTGCAGCACGGCCCCGGCGAGCGAGCCGGTGCGGGTGAGCGCGGTCGACAGGCCGGACGCGGCGATCTCGACGTCGACGTCGTCGGGATGGATGCCGAACGTGCCGAGACTCATCGGCGCGACGAGCCGCTGGAGCACCTTCTCACCCATGCGCGATCGCACGAGGCGGCCGAAGCTGCGCTCGCGGCCGATCGTGAGCGGAGGGCGCAGTCGATCGAGGTACGCCCGCCATGTGCCGCCCCACCCGATGACGCGACGGACGGCGACGTCCCACGGATTGCCGGGGACCCCGAGCAGCGTGCCGGGCGGAAGCGGCACCGGCCCCTTCGGAAGCCCGGCGATCCACGGCGCCAGCGGGGCCGAGGTGACGACATCGAGGCCGAGCTGCTCGGCCAGCGCGCGCACGCGCCCGCCGCGCGACGAGAATCCCTCGACGGCGGCATCGAGGACCACGCCCCCGACCTCGACCGAGCCGACGACCCCGCCGACGCGGTCCCGCTCCTCGAGCACCGTCACGTGCATCCCGACGCTCGCGCATTCGAGCGCCGCGACCAGCCCCGCGACACCGCCGCCCACCACCACGACATGGCGCGACTGAGCGGCGTCGGCGAGCGCGGCGGTGGAGGCATCCGTCATGTCTCCATCCTCCCACCCGCCGCCTGGCGTGCCGCCGGGCGGCGGTGCGAGACTTGCCGCATGACGCTCCACATCACGGACGACGCCGCCGCCGACGCACTCCTCACCGACGACCCGCTCGCCCTGCTGATCGGCATGCTGCTCGACCAGCAGGTGCGTTGACCGTGTGGACATCACGGACTTCTCGCTGGGACAAGGACGTCCGTGAAGCGATGAAAGGTCGCCCGAACTTCCGCGTGAGCACATCGGTGACATTGATCGCCGCATGTCTCTGGGACTGCGGTGAAGACGAACTCGCCGAACATGCCCTCACGATGACTGCAGACGACCACGATGCCATCCAACGAATCGAGGCAGTCTACGAAGACCCGAGGTATCCGCTTCCCGTCGTCGGGCAGCGGATACTTCACCGGCACGTGGCCGCTCTCGCGGCGATCGCCTACTTCGAGGGCAGCCTCCGACCGCTCGCCCGCAATCGGAGTCGGGCGCAGAAGGACCGTCCGGCGCGCTTCAGCGCGGAACCATCCGTCCACCAGAACGAGGAGAACTCATGAGCCTGCACATCACCGACGATCCGGCCGCCGACGAACTGCTCTCGACGAACCCGCTTGCCCTCCTGGTGGGGATGCTGCTTGACCAGCAGGTTCCGATGGAGACCGCGTTCGCCGGCCCGCTGAAGATCCGGGATCGGATCGGATCGCTGGATGCCGCGACGATCGCCGGCTACGACCCCGAGGCGTTCGCCGAGGTGTTCAAGACGACGCCGGCCGTGCACCGCTTCCCGGGATCGATGGCCGGGCGGGTCCAGTCGCTGTGCACCGCGATCGAGCAGGAGTGGGGCGGGGATGCGGCGGCGATCTGGACCGACGCCGACGGGCCGACCGTGCTGAAGCGCCTCAAGGCCCTCCCCGGCTTCGGAGACCAGAAGGCACGCATCTTCCTCGCCCTGCTCGGCAAGCAGTACGGCTACGACGGCGCCGGCTGGCGCGAGGCGGCGGGTGCGTACGGCGACGAGGGGTCGTTCCGCAGCGTCGCCGACATCGTCTCACCCGAGTCGCTCACGAAGGTGCGGGCGTTCAAGCAGGCGGCGAAGGCCGCCGCGAAGGAGAAGTGATGGAACCCACGGGCGGGAGCGTCCTGGAGTTCGTCGCCGGAGTGGCGCCTGCGCGCCGTCGCGAGGACGCCGAGGTGCTGCTGGGGCTCTTCTCCGAGGTGTCCGGGCACGAGGCGGCGATGTGGGGCGGCATCATCGGATTCGGGTCGTGCCACTACCGATACCCCACCGGCACCGAAGGCGACATGCCGCTCCTCGCGTTCGCCCCACGCAAGGCCGCCATGACGGTCTACGTCGACAGTGCCCAGAAGCACACCGCGCAGCTCGACCGCCTCGGGCCGCACACCTCCAGCGTCTCGTGCATCTACATCAAAGACCTGTCGAAGGTCGATCTCGACGTGCTGCGCGAGATCCTCGTGGACTCGCTCGCGTGGACGCTCGCCGGGGGCGACGAGAACGCGGTCATCACCGTCGCGGAGTAGCCCCGCCGCGCGACGTGTGGACAGCCGGGAGCCGCCCGAGCGACCCCATAGGCTGGAGACGCGTCCGAGAACGCGCGGCACGTCGCCGTCGACAGGAGGAATCCCATGCTGCCCTTCCTCATCGTCGGCGGAGTCGGACTCGCCGTGCTCCTCATCTCCCTGCTCGTGGGCGACATCTTCGACCACTTCGAGATCGGAGAGGGCGCGATCTCGGGAACCGCCCTCGGCATCGCGGCCGTCGTCTTCGGCGCCGCGGGCGTGCTCACGTCGCAGAGCGGACTCGACACCACCTGGGCCTATGTCTTCGCCGGCGTCTTCGCGGTCGCCGCCTACCTGCTCGCTCTGCTCGTCGTGAAGCGGCTGACCAGCAGCTCCGACGGCGTGCCCGTGAACGCGGTCGGCCTGACGGGCGTCTCCACGTCGCCCATCTCGCCCGCCGGCGGCGAGGTCAGCCTCGACGGCCCCGGCGAGATCGAGCGCCGTCTCGCGTACTCCGACGAGCCGATCGAGGAGGGCCTGCGCATCCGCGTCGTCGAGCACTCCGGCACGCGCGTCAAGGTCGTCGCCGACTAGTCCTTCGCCGAGAGGCATCCGTCCCCTTCCGTCATCGAAAGGACCCCATGCTCGATCCGCTCCTCATCCAGGTGATCTCGGTCATCGCCCTCGTCGTCGCGCTGCTCGCGCTTCTCGCGTTCATCGCACGCCGCATCCGGCGCGTGCCCCCCAACCAGGCGCTCGTGATCGTCGGCCGCGGCGCCGGGAAGCCCGCCCCGGGCGACACCGGAACCCAGCGCGTCATCATCGGCGGGCGCACGTTCGTGTGGCCGATCCTGCAGCAGGGGTTCCCGATCTCGCTCGAGCAGCGTCAGATCGCGATCACGGTCGAAGGCGTCGACAAGAACCGCATCAAGATCGCCATCAAGGCGTCGATCAACTTCAAGGTCTCCGGCACCGAGGAGGGCGTGCGCCGTGCCGCCCAGCGCTTCCTGTCGCAGCAGGAGGCCCTCACCGACATCATCCGCGAGTCGCTGGAAGGATCGCTCCGCTCCATCGTCGGCGACATGACGATCGAGCAGATCATCTCCGATCGCAAGAGCCTCTCCGACCGCGTCGTCGCCGAGACCAAGGCCGACCTCGTCGAACAGGGCCTGCAGGTCGACCTCCTCAACATCAGCGACATCTCCACCCCGGGCAGCGACTACCTGGCCAACCTCGGTCGCGCCGAGGCGGCCCGCGCCCGCCAGGTCGCTGAGATCAGCGAGGCCGAGGCCGCCCGCGCCTCGGAGTTCGCCCGCATCGAGGCGTCCGAGCAGATCGCCGAACGCCAGAAGGCGCTGTCGCTCAAGCAGGCCGCCATCAAGGCCGAGACCGACCGCGCGAACGCCGAGGCCGAGGCATCCGGCCAGCTCGCGAAGGCCGAGCAGGACAAGTCGGTCGCCCTCCTCGAGCGCGACGCCCTGAGCGAGCAGGCGCTCGTGACGCAGGAGCGCCTCGACATCGATGTGCGCAAGCCCGCCGAAGCACAGGCCTACGCCGAGGTGCAGCGCGCGACGGCGCTGCGCGATGCGGCGAACGCGGCGACCGAGGCCGACGCCTTCAAGCGCACCAAGATCGCAGAGGCCAACAAGGTCGCCGCGGTCCAGGATGCCGAGGCCGCCGCCACCGCGGTGCGGCTCTCGGGCGAGGCCGATCGTGACCGCCAGGTGGCTCTCGCCGCCGGTATCCGCGCCGACGGCGAGGCCCGCGCGGCCGCCGTGCAGGCTCAGGGTCTGGCCGATGCCACCGCGACCGACGCGAAGGCCGAAGCGCTGAAGAAGTACGGCGAGGCCGCACTGGCGCAGGAGATCATCTCGCGTCTGCCCGAGATCGTGCGGGCCGCTGCCGAACCCATCTCCGCGATCGACAACCTCACGGTCATCTCGACCGACGGCGCGTCGGCCGTCACGAAGACCGTCGGCAAGGTCCTCGGCGAAGGCACCGAAGTGGTCAAGTCGCTCACCGGCCTCGACCTCGGCGCACTCCTGGCGGGCTTCGCCGGACAGCAGGGCGCGGCGGCCATGCCCGCCGCGGCTCCTTCGGCCCCGAAGGCGGCGGCCGGCGCCGACGCCTGATCGCACCGCACCGGATGCCCCGACCCTCGCGGGTCGGGGCATTCGTGCGTCCGGGGGCGCCCCTCCGAACGGCGGCGGACGACGGAGAGGAGATTTTCTCGGGATTCCGCGTAATGGATCACCGCATTCGTCGTCTCACCTGTAAGCGGTGTGCGATCTGGGGCGCGCACCGGGAGATCAGGCACCTGCACGCAGGTGTCTCTGGGGGATTTTCATGTGGGGATTCGACGCGCGTCCGCGCGCGCAGAAAACAAGACGAGCACGGTCTGGGGACCGGAAGGGGACGCGGTTCGCCGCATCCGCCGCGGCGCTGCTCATCGCGAGCGTCGGCGCCTTCGCGCTGACACCGCCGGCGAGCGCTGCCGCAGCCACGCTGCCGGTGCCGCCCGACGCCGACGTGCAGGCACGCGTGCTCTCGCACGTGGGGACGGACGCCGGCGTGGCCGTGCCCGACCTCGGCGACTGCATCCGCTACGGATCAGCGCCGCAGTCGACCACGACCGGGCCCATCGCCAACCCGGGTGGGACCCCCGGGACGCAGGCAGCCGGGTGGAGCGACGGTGCGACCGGTTGGGTCGCGTTCGACTCGATCGCCTACACCGCCCACGGTGACAGCGGCCGCCGCTGCGGCGGCCCCGACCTCAACCTCTCGACGCAGAGCGCGGTCGGCTTCGGGCCTGCGTCGGTCTCGTCGATCGAGATCGGCACGCCGTTCAACCTCGGTCGGATGGTGCATCGCAACAACGTCGTCCAGACGCTGTCGCACGCGTGGTCGTCGGGTGTGCTGGAGGTGCGCTTCCTGGGCCTCGACCTGAGCTACCCGTGGACGCTGCACGAGACGTCCAACACGCAGTCGCCGGCCTCGAACCCGGCCAACGACGACGTGCTGCAGTTCACCGGGACGATCGGCGACCAGTCGTTCGTCGGTTCGGACGGCAACCGCTACACCCTCGTCGTGTCGGGCTTCACAGCCCCGCAGGCCGACGGCACGTGCGCCGCGAGCCTCGCCGACCCGGGCTCGGCTCTCGGCGAGTTCCTCACGGTCGAGCAGACCTCGACCTACGGCTGCCTCTACGCGTCGATCCGTCAGGTGCGCACGCTCACGGTGGTCAAGATCGCCGAAGCCGCGCAGGCGCAGACCGCCGGCATCCCGGCGTTCTCCTTCACCTCGACCAGCGACCTGGCCGGATCGCCCTGGGCCATCGGCTTCTCGCTGACGCCGACGGCGCTGGGAGCGGCGGGCCAGGCGTCGACCGCGACGGCGGACTTCGTCGTGGGTGAGACCGTGACGATCGCGGAGAGCACCCCCGCCGCGCCGTGGGCGTTCACGAGCGTCGCGTGCGTCGACGGCACCGGTGCTGTCGTGCCCGCCCAGGTGGCCGGGGCGCAGATCACGCTGACCGGCGACCTCACCGCCGCCTCAGCGGACGCCGCGCCGATCACGTGCACCTATACGAACACCGACACGACGGTGCCCGTCGACCCGACCGGATCGCTCACGCTCGCCAAGACCGTCACCCCGCGCGACGGAACGCCGGCCGACGGATACACCGGCGGCGACGCCCGCGTGTTCGCCGTCGACTTCGTCTGCACGCTCGACGGCATCCCCGCGGCATCCGGCACGCGCGATCTCACGATCGCGACTCCCGTGACGATCACGGGCATCCCGGCGCGGGCCGAGTGCGAGATCACCGGCGAAGACGAGTCGCCCACTGCGGGTGACTTCACCGACGCGAGCTACGCGTGGGACGGGTACGACCTGTCGCCGGCATCCGTGACGATCGCCACCGACACCGTCTCGACGCTGACGATCGACAACCGCTTCGTGCGCACGCCGCCCGTCGAGCCGACCGATCCTCCCGTCGAGCCGACCGACCCGCCCGTCGCACCGCCCGGACCGCTGCCGCTCTCGGACGGCACCCCGAACCCGCTCGCGGCGACGGGCTCCGGCCCGATCCTGCCGTTCGCGTTCGCCGGAGCAGGCCTCCTGCTCGCCGGTGCCGTCGCACTCGGCGCCGTGCGGCGCTCACGCCGGCGCGCATAGACCCGGACGCGGCCCGGCATAGATCCCCAGGGTCAGGTCGCGTCCGTCCGCATCGGGGTCACTCCCGGTGCACAGCCGGAGGGCCCGTGTTCGCACGGGTCCTCCGGTCTTCCTGCGGTGCGGGCGCCTCGACGGGCACCCCGCACCCGCAGACGGCGGATGCCCCGGCCCACTGAGGGCCGAGGCATCCGGATTCGCGCGGGTCGGGCGCTACGCTCCGCGCAGGCGCTCCGCGAAGTACGCGCCGAGGCCCTCGAGCGGCACCCGCTCCTGCGTCATGGTGTCGCGGTCGCGCACCGTGGCCGCCTGGTCCTCGAGCGTGTCGAAGTCGATCGTGACGCAGTACGGCGTGCCGATCTCGTCTTGACGGCGGTAGCGGCGGCCGATCGCGCCGGCGTCGTCGAAGTCGGTGTTCCAGCCGTGCGCGCGGAGGCCGTCGGCCACCTCTCGGGCGACGGGCGACAGCTTCTCGTTGCGCGACAGCGGGAGCACCGCGACCTTGACCGGCGCGAGGCGGGGGTCGAGCTTCAGCACCGTGCGCGTGTCGGTGCCGCCCTTCGCGTTGGGGGCCTCCTCCTCGCGGTAGGCGTCGACGAGGAACGCCATCATGGCGCGCGTCAGACCGAACGACGGCTCGATCACGTACGGGACGTACTTCTCACCCGACGCCTGATCGAAGAACGTGAGGCTCTGACCGGATGCCTCGGAGTGGCTCGTGAGGTCGTAGTCGGTGCGGTTGGCCACACCCATCAGCTCGCCCCACACCTTGCCCGGGAAGCCGAACTTGTACTCGACGTCGATCGTGCCGGCCGAGTAGTGCGCGCGATCCTCCTTCGGCACGTCGAAGCGGCGGAGGTTCTCGGGGTCGATGCCGAGGTCGATGAACCAGTCCCAGCACGCCTCCACCCAGTGCTCGAACCACTCCTGCGCCTCGGCGGGCGGGGTGAAGAACTCGATCTCCATCTGCTCGAACTCGCGCGTGCGGAAGATGAAGTTGCCGGGCGTGATCTCGTTGCGGAACGCCTTGCCGACCTGCCCGACGCCGAACGGCGGCTTCTTGCGGCTGGCCGTGAGCACGTTGGAGAAGTTCACGAAGATGCCCTGCGCCGTCTCGGGGCGGAGGTAGTGCAGGCCCGACTCGTCGTCGACGACGCCGAGGTAGGTCTTCACGAGGCCCGAGAAGGCCTTCGGCTCGGTGTACTGGCCCTTCGTGCCGCAGTTGGGGCACGGGATGTCGGCGAGGCCGTTCTCGGCCGGGCGGCCCTTGCGCGCCTCGAAGTCCTCGATGAGGTTGTCGGCGCGGAAGCGCTTGTGGCAGCTCAGGCACTCCACCAGCGGGTCGGTGAACGTGGCGACGTGACCGGATGCCTCCCAGACGCGCTTGGGCAGGATGACCGAGGAGTCCAGGCCCACCATGTCGCCGCGACCGCGCACGAACGCCTGCCACCACTGCCGGCGGATGTTCTCCTTGAGCTCGGTGCCGAGGGGGCCGTAGTCCCACGCCGACCGGGATCCGCCGTAGATCTCACCCGCCTGGAAGACGAACCCGCGGTGGCGGGCGAGGGCGATGACTTTGTCGAGGCGGGACTGCTCGGCCACGGTGGCTCCAATGGTCGGGTGGGTGTTCGGCGGGATTCCGCTGGATGCCGCGAGCGCGGCCGGCTTCGATTCTAGTCGGCAGGGTGCCCGCGCTTCCTGGACGGCGGGCTCAGCGGCGCGGGGTCCACCCCGGCGGCAGCGGCCCGTCGTCGAGGGCGCGATCGCGGTCGACCTTCGCCGACCAGCCCTGCGCGGCATCCCGGCCGTCGAAGCCCCCGCGCGCCACCCGGAAGCCGACGTCGTCGTGGTGCATGCGGGGCGCTCCGCCTCGGCGCACCGACGCCCGCACGCTCCACGCGTCGTCGGCGAAGCCGCCCCCGCGGAACACGCGGTAGTCGTCGTACCGCGCCGGATCGAGCAGATCCCAGCACCACTCCCACGCGTTGCCGAGGGTGTCGAAGAGCCCGTGGAGGTTGGGCAGCTTGCCTCCGACGTTCTGCGGTGCCGTCACGCCGTCGGCGCTCGTCCAGGCGACATCGGCGAGCGGCCCGTACTGCGGACCGGTCGAGCCCGCGCGGCACGCGTGCTCCCACTCCGCCTCGGTCGGCAGACGGTATCCGTCGGAGTCGACGTGCCACGTGACGTCTTCGCCATCGAAGGAGTACGCGGAGTCGAGCCCGTCCCATTCCGACGCGGCGTTGCAGAAGTGCACGGCCCGCAGCCAGCTGACCTCGACCGCCGGGCGCCGCGGGTGCACCGCGGCGATCCCGAGGATCTCTGCGAGCTGCTCCTGCGTGACCGCGAACACGCCGATCTCGAACGGCTCGAGCTCGACGCTCCACCGGCGCTCCCGCCGCGCGTCGTGCAGCGCCACGGTGCCGCCCGGGATGCCGGCCAGCTCGATGTCGACCATCCGGGTCAGGGGACCCGGTGACCTGCGGCGCGGAAGAGCTCGTACCACTCGGCGCGCGTGAGCGGGATGTCGGATCCCTGCGCCGCGCCGGTGACCCGGTCGGGCGTCGTGGTGCCGAGCACGACCTGCATGCCTGCCGGGTGGCGGGTGATCCAGGCCGTCGCGATCGCGATCGGCGGAACGTCGTAGACCTTCGCGAGCCGGTCGATCACCGCATTGAGCTCGGGGTAATCGGGCGAGTCGAGGAACACGCCGTTGAAGAAGCCCGCCTGGAACGGCGACCACGCCTGCACCGTGATGTCGTTGATGCGGCAGTAGTCGACGATCCCGCCGCCGTCGAGCGTCACCGACTGCTCGAGGCCGACCATGTTCGATGCGACGCCGTGGGCGATGGTCGGGGCATGCGTGATCGACAGCTGCAGCTGGTTGGCGACGATCGGCTGGCGCACGGCGGTGCGCAGCAGGTCGATCTGGCGCGGCGTGTGGTTCGAGACGCCGAACGCCCGCACCTTGCCGGCCTCCTCGAGCTCGTCGAACGCGCGTGCGACCTCCTCGGGCTCCACGAGGGCGTCGGGACGGTGGAGCAGGAGGATGTCGATGTAGTCGGTGCGCAGGGCCCGCAGCGACCCCTCGACCGACTCGATGATGTGCTCGTACGAGAAGTCGAAGTACGGACCCTCGCGCACGATGCCCGCCTTGGTCTGCAGGGTGATCTCGGCCCGCTCGGATGAGGAGAGCTGCAGCGCCTCCGCGAAGCGCTCCTCGCAGCCGTGGACCTCGGGTCCGTACACGTCGGCGTGGTCGAAGAAGTCGATGCCGGCGTCGCGCGCCGTGCGCACGAGCGTGCGCACCTCGTCGTCGGTCGATTCGCCGATGCGCATGACGCCCAGGACGACGTTGGGGACTTCGAGGCCGGTGGTGCCGAGGGGAACGGTTCTCATGGTGTCCATCTTGACGGCAACGGCCGACATCCGAGTGTCGGAACCCGCTCCCGAGGTGAAGACGAGAAGCGGAGGACGGCATGCTCCGTGCTCGGCGTGCGGGAGAACACGCACGACCTCGAGGGGCGCTGGCTCACTGCGGTCGCGCGATGGGGCCGGTGTCTCCGTCGGCGCGGTCGAACTCGCGCTCCCAGTCCTTCAGCTCCTTGCGTCGCCCGATCACGCCGTCCAGCGACACCTGGAAGTGCAGCCCACGACGGGCGTTCACCTGCTTGATGTTCGCGACGAGTTCGCCCGAGACATCCGTGATCGCCTCCCGCACCTCCGCCACCCGCTCGTCGGGGTCGTCCCAGAGGTGCGGATGGGTCAGGATGTCGAGGAAGTAGTCGCGGTCGAGCGCTGCGGTGAGCTTGCGCAGCGTCTCGCCGTACTCGACGGCACCGAGTGCGAGCTGGCCCTCGTCGCCCTTGCGGTCGAGTCGCTCGAACAGCTCGCTCGCGTTCGCGGCGATCCCGGCGATCTCCGGCGCGACCTGGGCCGCGAGCCGATTGCCGGATGCCCCCGCCGCAGCGTACTCGCCGCTGAGAGCGCGGAGGCGGGTGATCGTCTCGCGCACCGAGTCCGGCAGCGGTGTGCGCTCTCCCGCCGCGCGTCGCCGGGAGCGGCGCACGCCGAGGAAGACGCCGAGCGCCGCCCCGAGCGCGGCGACGACGAGCACCGCGCCGATTCCGATGCCGACCGCTCCCCCCGCGTCCGGGCTGACGGGCCCGGCAGTGTCGGTGGCCGCGATGACCGTCTGCACGGTCTCGACGAGGGCGGCCTCGGTCGATCCCGCCGACCCCTCGGCCTCGTTGGCGATGCGCAGCGCCTCACCCGAGGGCAGGTCGCGCGACCCGGCGGCGAGGTCTCCCCCGACCGAGATGATGATGGTCTGGAACTGCGGGTGCTGCTCGGCGAGCGTCGACAGGATCTCGGTGCCGGAGGCCTCCAGCGCCGCGTTGCTCGAGAAGACTGCGACGCCGATCGGCTGGTCGCCGATCTGCTGCGAGAGCTGATCCCGCAGCGCGGTCGCCCCCGACACCTCGGGAGACACGTAGACGTTGCTGCCGGTGAGCGCCTCCACGGCGTCGTCGATGTAGCCCTGACCGCTCATCCCGTACACGTGCGCCTCAGAAGTTGTTGATCACGGAGGCGAACACGAGGTCGATCTTGGCGGCATCCGATGCATCGAACCACTGCCCGCCGGTCGCCTCGGCGATGCGCTGCAGCGCGCCGGTGTCGGCCCCCTCGCCGTACGCGATCGGGAAGATGCGCACCGGGGCGTCGTCACCGCCCTCACGGGCGGATCTGCCGATCTTGGCCACGAGCGAGTCGAGCGAGATCGACGAATCCGTGTCCTGTCCGTCCGAGAGCAGGACGATCGCGTTGATGCGGCCGGGTTCGGCTCGCGCCGACATCTCGTCGTAGGCGGCAGCGATCGCGTCGTACAGCGGCGTGCCCTCGCGCTGCGCGAACCGCAGATCGTCGAGCGACGAGTCGACGGACTCGCGATCGGAGGCCAGCGGCGAGACATCCCGCAGCACGACGATGTTCCGGCCTGCCGTCGAGGAGACGCCGGTGGTGAAGGCCCAGACGCCGACCTCATCGGATGAGCGGAAGTGTCCGAGGGTGGACTGGGCGCCCTCGATCGCGCCGTCGAGCTTGGAGCGACCGTCGCCGATCGGCTCGTCCATCGAGCCGGAGATGTCGATCACCTCGAGCACGGACGAGGGCTTCCGGATCTGCGCCCACTGATCCAGAGCCGCCGAGACGACGTCGACCCCCGGCTTGGGAAGCGTGATGGCGGGGCCGGCCGGGTCGACGCCGTAGGCGGCCGTGAAGAGGTCGCCGAGAGGTACCGACTCGTCGAGCGGGCGGAAGCCGAAGTCGGGGAGGATCCGCTGGGCGGCGTCGGTCTGCAGGAACTCCGCGAACGCCGTGCCCGCCTCGGCCTGCGCGTCGGTGACCCAGTCGGCGCCCAGTACCGTGATCGGGTTGTCTGACCACATCGAGCCGCCGGAGGGATAGACCGCGACGAGCTTCTCCTTCGGCTCGGTCAGTTTCTCGCCCGGCTGCACGGTATGCGAGTCGGGGTTGCCCTGGTTGTAGTTCAGCAGCGAGGTCTCTTCCAGCGCGACGGCCGAGACGTAACCCGATCCGCCCGCGCCGTTCTGCGTCTCGTCGTACAGCGTCGTGAGCACCTTGCCGGTGGTGTCGCCGTAGTGGATGACGCACTCCTCGAACACGCGGGAGAAGTCGGCGGCCGCGGCGACGTCGTCGGAGGTGAGGTCTGCGGTCTTGCCCGTCGCCTCGTAGGACTGCATCAGGATGGCCGACAGGCCGGTCGTCGACGTGTTGGGGTTGGTCTTGGAGATCTTGAACGAGCCCCACAGGTCTTTGCCGACGCTGCCCCAGCCGTCGGGGTCCTGACAGAGCCGCTCGAAGTCGGTGATGCCGATCGGCTTCGCGGGGTACCCGAGCGCCTTCGCCATCGTCTCGGGCACGCCGAACACGACGGGCGTGTGCGTGAACGATTCCGGTTCGCCGACGAGGGAGGGGGATGCCGCGGCCGCTACCCGCTCGGTCCACACGGTCGAGGCCGGCGACCACATCGTGGGCCAGCGCCGCGTGTTCTCGTCGGGCCAGTCGCCGCCCGCCGTGAGGATGCGGGTCGCCTCACCGGATGAGACGTTGATCGGACGCACCGTCGCGCATTCGTCGAGAGCGGCGTGCTGCGGCGACTCCTTGAACGCCCCGGCGAGCGCATCGAGCATGTTCACCTTCTCGGACGACGTCGCCACGACGACGCTCGTGCAGCCGTCGTCGGCGAAGTCCCCGTCGCCGGAGCCACCGCCGCCGTCGATGGATCCCCCGCCGCCGAAGCAGCCGGTCACGGTCAGCGCGACAATCGCCGCGAGGCCGGCCAGGCCGAGCCGTCGGGGCGTCTGGGCACGCCGCGACTCCGTCGCCGGATCGAGGATCGGGGCGGTCGTGCGCCGTGCGCGTAGGGCCATGGGAACAGCGTAGGTCGCGCGGTCGACCGCCGCATCCGCCTGATCGCCTGTCCGGCCGAGTGCGGCACTCTCCTGCGAGCGCGCCGTCGCTCGACGCAGCGGTCGCACGAGACGGCAGCGCTCGACGCCGAGCCTCCGGCCCGCGGCGTCAGACCGTGCGGAGCGTGTCGGCGCCGAGCTCGGCGATGCTCGTGTGGCCCGACAGACCGAGGGTGATGTCGAGCTCGGCGAGGAGGTTGCGCACGACTTCGCGCACTCCCGCCTCGCCGGCGAGCCCCAGTCCGTACGCGTAGGGGCGACCGATCGCGACGGCGGTGGCCCCGAGCGCGAGGGCGATGACGGCATCCGTCCCCTGTCGGATGCCGGAGTCGAACACCACCGGCACCCGCCCCCCGATGCGCTCGACCACGCCGGGCAGCGCGGCGATCGTCGGGACGGACTGGTCGATCTGCCGACCTCCGTGATTGGAGACCCACACGCCGTCGACCCCGGCGTCGAGTGCGCGCGCCGCATCGTCGGGGTGCACGATCCCCTTCAGGATGATCGGCAGGCTCGTCCATTCCCGCGCTTTCGCCAGATCGCCCCACGTGAGCGCGGGCGTCGAGAACACGTCGAGGAACGTCTCGACCGCCGCGCGCGGAAGCGGCGAGCGCAGGCTCTCCCGCAGTCCCGAGCCGGTCAGTGCCGTCCCCTTGCGGGCGATCCGGATGCCTGCCGCCACGGCCTTCGGAGTGACCCGCACCGGCGGGGCCGCGGCATCCGTCATCGTTCCCGCGCCCCGCGCGCGTTCACGGACGAGCTGCTGGAACACCGGATCGCTCGTGTACTGCGCGATGCCCATGGCCCGCGTGAAGGGCAGGTAGGCCAAGTCGAGGTCGCGCGTGCGCCAGCCGAGCAGGTGCGTGTCGAGGGTGACGACGATCGCTTCGCAACCGGATGCCTCGGCCCGCCGCAGGAGTGACGCATTGAGCTCGTCGGACGCCGACCAGTAGAGCTGGAACAGCCGCGAGCCTTCCGGCGCGGCGTCTCGGACCTCCTCCATCGGGAACGACGCCTGGTTGGACAGCGTGTACGGCACGCCGAGCGACGCCGCCGCTCGCGCCACCGCGAGATCGGCGTCGTCGTGCGCCATCTCCATGACGCCGAGGGGAGCGAGCAGGAACGGGGTCGCCCGCCGCACGCCGAGGAAGTCGATGGACAGATCGCGCGTCGCCACGTCGCGGAGCGGCCGCGGCCACACCTGCCAGCGCGCGAACCCGTCGCGGTTGGCGGCCACGGTGCGCTCGGCGCCCGCCCCGCCGGCGATGTAGGCGAAAGCCTCTGCACTCAGCGCCCGGCGCGCGGCCGCCTCGAGGGCGTCGGCGTCGACGGGCACCCGCGGCTTCGTGCCGCTGATGCCCGCGCGGTAGATCTCGGACTGGGTCCGCCGGGAGATGCCGCGCGCGGCGGCCGGATCGTGGGGAGCGACGCTGCTCGGTGCCATGCACCTCAGCCTAGAACCGGCGCGTCAGCCTCCGAAGCCGCACCACTGGGCGACCCACGTGAGGATGCGGCCGCGGAGCTCGGCGGAGGCGGCGAGCTCGATCTCCCCCGGCTCGCCGTCGACGACGACGTCGAGGGTGAAGATCGTGCCGCGCTTGTCCTCCTGCACGGCGTGCGCGTCGCACCGCAGCGGCACGAGCGGCAGCCGCACCGTCGTGGGTGCGGAGTCCGTGCCCACGTCGACGCCGAGGGGGAAGGTCTCGGCCGCCGCCCCGACGCCGAACGTGAGGAGGTTCGTGGTGCGGATGCCCTCGATGCGCGCTGCGGCGTCGCCGGTCGGCTGGATGTCGAGCACGAGGTCGGCCGGAGCGCCGGGCGACGACGGCGTGAAGTCGGAGAAGCCCAGCACGACGGCGTCGGCCAGCGCCTCCGCGCGGCACTCGCGCTCGTGCAGGTCGGCGAGGAAGGGCACCGCTTCGGGGAGCGGCACGACGGCGACGGAGATCGCCTCGCCCAGGGCGAACGGCACGATCGCGCTCGACTCCCCCGCATCGGGCGTTGCACAGTCCATCGGCGGCAGCTGCACGCGGATGTCGACCGTGCCGCCGGGCTGCACGGCGGTGTCGCGTTCTCGCGGACGTGACGCCGGCCGGGCGAAGCGCGGATCCACGACGCGCACGTCGCCGACGAACAGCTCGTCGTCGGAGTCGTTGCGCACCTGCACCTGCGCCTGGCGGTCGGCGACGTCGGAGCGCAGCTGGACGAGCCGCACCGAGACGCCGTCGGGCAGCACGGTGGCCGAGGGCGCGGGACGAGCTTCGCCCCCGCATCCCGCGAGCACGGCGGCGGCGAGGAGCAGCGACAGCGCGGCGCGCAGGCGTCGTCGCATCCCCTACCGCCGGATCTCGACGCGCTGCACGGTGACGTCGTCGAGGGCGACCGGATCGATCTCGACACCCAGTCCCGGGCCCGTCGGCACGCGCACGTGCCCGGCTTCGAGCACGGCCGGCTCGGTCACGATGTCGCGCGCGTAGAACCTGCTCGACGCCGAGACGTCGCCGGGCAGCGTGAAGCCGGGCAGCGCCGCGAGTGCGGCGTTGGCCGCGCGACCGATTCCGGTCTCGAGCATCCCTCCGCACCACACGGGGATGCCGGCATCGCGGCAGAGGTCGTGGATGGCCACGGCCTCCAGGTATCCCCCGACCCGTCCGGCCTTGATGTTCACGACGGATGCCGAGCCCAGCGCGAGCGCGTCGCGCGCGGCCTTGAGCGACACGATCGACTCGTCGAGGCACACGGGGGTGCGCAGCATCCGGGACAGCGCCGCATGGTCGACGAGATCGTCCTCCTGCAGGGGCTGCTCGATCAGCAGCAGATCGAAGCGATCGAGTTCGGCGAGCACGGCGGCGTCGGCGAGCGTGTAGGCCGAGTTCGCATCGACCTGCAGCGGCGTGGCGCCGAACGCGTCGCGGACGGCGGCTGTGTCGTGGATGTCGCGACCGGGCTTGATCTTGATCTTGATGCGCACGTACCCCTCGTCGAGGTACCCGGCGACGGCCTCCACCAGCGCTTCCGGAGTCTTCTGGATGCCCACCGAGACGCCCGACGGCACGCGGTCGCGCTCGGCGCCGAGATACTCGCCGAGCGAGCGGCCCTGGGCCCGCAGCCCTGCATCGAGCACGGCGAGCTCCAGGCCCGCCTTCACCATCCGGTGGCCGATGAAGGGCGCGAGGATGCCGGCCACGTCCTCCGCCGCGACGGTCCGCCGCTCCAGCAGCGCCGGGATCAGGAAGCGCTGCGCGACATCCCACGCACCCTGGGTGTACTCGCTCGAGTACAGCGGATCGGCCTGAGTGACGATCTCTCCCCACCCGTCCCCACCCGCGGTGAGGACGCGCACGACGATGACCTCGCGCACCGTCTCGGTGCCGAACGACGTCGTGAACGGCGAGACGAGCGGCACGTGCAGCACGCGCAGTTCGACGCCGTCGAGGGCGACAGGTTCTGCGGGGCGCGCGATCGGCATGCGCTCAGGCTACGCCGAGACCCCGCACGAGCAGGAGAGGCCCCTCGCCGCGCAGGGTCTCGGGTTCCACTGCACGGCGAGGGACATCTCAGGAGAGAGCGCGAAGGCTCTCGTCGCGGATCGGCACGAAGGTCGAGCGGCGCCCCCGCAGCCGCTGCGGCCGTGACGCGACACCGCGACGCGACGGGGGCGTCTGCAACGCCTTGGCCACCGAATCGATGTATCCGCGCATGGCCTCTCCCGTCGTCTCGCGGCGCCCGCTGCGCCGTCCTACCCATGAGACGGGGACGGGGGCGTTCTATGACGCGGGTTCCACGAGATCTTCGAAGAGCGTCAGTGCGCGCGGGCGGCCGCGTCGTGGACGACGGGGACGAACGTCGCCCGTCGCCGACTGCGGCCGCGCCGGGGCATCCGGTCGCCGCGCGTCGTCACGGGGACGAGTGTGCGGATGACGGCGTCGAAGTAGTCGCGCATGAGGGGCCTCTCCGGTGGATCTCCCCCTCGGAGAGCCACCGGGCGCCCGCCTGATACGTCAGTTGAGGGCGCGCGTGCCCGCGGGGAGCGCCCCGCCCTCGTGCACGACCCGCACGAGGTCCTGCAGCGCCGTCAGCGCCACGCGCTGCGACCACGGTCCGTACGACACCCGGGCCACGCCGAGCTCCTGGAGCCGTGCGAGCGGGAGCGATCCGGGCACGGCGATGAGCGACAGCCGCTGCGGGCCGAACGCCTCCACGAGCGTCGAGACCTGCGCCTCGTCGAGTTTGCCCGGCACGAACACCACGGGCGCACCGGCGGCGAGGTAGGCGGAGCCGCGCGCGACCGCGTCGTCGAGGTTCTCCTCGGGGGTGCGCTCGCCGCCGCGCACGAAGGCGTCGGTGCGGGCATTGAGCACGAACCGGATGCCTTCGGCCTCGCCGGCCTTCAGCGCGGCCTCGACGCCGCGCACGGCCTCGTCGAGGGGCTTCAGCTGGTCTTCGATGTTGGCGCCGACGACGCCCACGCCGATCGCCCGGCGGATCGTCTCGCCCACGTCGCCGTAGCCCGCCTCGAGGTCGGCGCTCACCGGGAGCTCCGTCGCCGCGACGATGCGCTGGATGGCCTCGAGGTGGAGCGCGAGCGGGATGTTCTCCCCGTCGTCGTAGCCGAAGCTCGCGGCGATCGAGTGGCTCGCGGTGGCCAGGGCCGTCGTCCCCGGCTCCTCGGCGACGACGCGGGCCGAGATCGGATCCCACACGTTCACGACGGTGAGCAGGTCGGGGGCTTCGTGGAGGGCGAGGAGGCTCTGGGCCTTATCGAGAAGGGTCATGATCGGTGCAACTCCGATCGGCGGGTGAGGATTCCGCTCACGTCCAGGGCGTGAACGCCGGATCGCCCGGCGCCCACGGGCGAAGCTCCCCCGGGGCGGGCCACGGCAGCTCGAACCGGGGGGCCGGCGGACCGCCGATCGCGCCATGGTCGTCGACCTTCACCACGACGCGTCCGGCCTCGTCGCCGTGCCCGGGCGCGACCTCGAGGATGCGGACGCGGAGCGCGTCGGCGTCCGGCCGCTCCAGCATCCAGGGATCGGCGAGCCATCCGATTCCCCGGGCCTCGAGAGCCTCCTCGGCGACGAGCCAGTCCACGGCTCCGGATGCCTCGTGCCCGAACAGGTCGTGGGCGACCCAGTCGTCGCCCTCGGGACGGATCCACCCGAGCAGCTCGCCGTCGTCGCGGCGGTGAGGCATCCAGTCGGCGGGGATCACGTCGTCAGGCTACCGGGCCGCTCAGCGTCCGATCTCGGCGAACGCCCGCACCGGGAAGGTGCCGAAGCCCTCGACGGCGGGCGGAGCGGCGGTGAAGCGCGCGCCGCTCGGCGGCACATCGCCCAGACGCGTGAGGTGCTCCACGACGTGCACGCCCGCGGCGAGCAGCAGCGAGTGCGCCGGCCGCTCACCGCCGGCTTCGGCCGCGGTGTCGTCGATGTTGAGCGAGTCGATGCCCACGAGCACGGCGCCGGCGTCGATGAGGTGCTGCGCGCCGTCCGCGGTGAGATACGGCGCGCCGTGCCCGTACTCGGGGGTGCCGAAGAGCCGGTCCCATCCGGTGTGCAGCAGCACGGCGGCACCGCGCACGTCACGGCCCCGCAGCAGCTCGACGCCGATCCCGCGGCGGTCGGGAGTCCAGACATCCGCGACGTGGAAGACCTCGGCGGGCAGGCCGACGAGGGTCGCGAGGTCGAGCCCGGCGAGGTCAAGGCCGTCGGCGTAGCGGTGGAACGGCGAGTCGAGGTAGGTGCCCGTGTTGCCGATCAGGTGGATGACGTCCATCGCGAACTCGGTGCCGGGGGCGTAGACCGACCGGGAGTCCCCGCGGGTGAGGTGCGGGGTGATCGTCGGGGCGGGGAGTCCCGGATAGGTCACGAGCCCGGCGCGGATCGCGTGGCTCAGATCGATGATGCGGCGGTCGGTCATGCGGGTCAGCCTAGGGTCGAGGTATCCCCTCGACGTCGCACTTCTTCGGAGATGGGCAGTTCGGCGGAGCTCCTCGGCAGAAATCCTCCGGAGAACGGCGATTCTCCCGAGAACTGACGCGGGCTACGGGCGCACGAACAGGTAGCCGCGATCGTCGTCGAACCCGCCGACGACGAGGCCGGCGCCGAGCTGCGCGAGGAATCCGTCGCGCACCCGCAGGCGCCAGTCCGCGGCATCCGTCGGCGACGCGGCCCGCACCGACTCGATGTCGTGCGGCACCTCGACCGACGCGACGACACGGTCGGCCGCGGGAGTCGGGAACGGCGGCGCCGCCACCGCCCACGACACCATGACGCGGTCGGTCTCGTCACCCCGGTTGAGGCCGTCGTCCATCGGCCCGTAGTGGTCGACGAGATACTCCGTCACGCGCGCGCCGAGCACGCGGAGGTTGAAGTGCGCGTTGCGCGCGACGAGCGGATCGAAGGTCCACGTCACGTGTCCGACGCCGCGGCGGAGCGCCCACTCGCGCTGATGCTGCTTGAGCACGCGCCCGAGACCCTGGCTGCGGTACTCGGCGAGCACACCCGTGACGTGGGAGTGCATCGAGCGGGCGGCGGGCTCGCCGAAGAAGCCGACGGATGCCCCGATCATCCGCTCGCCGTCGAACAGTCCGACGGCGTAGTTGCCCGAATGCGCGAGCGCCCGCAGCAGGTTGGGCGGCATGCCGGCCGGATCGCCCGCCCATACCTCCGACAGCACCTCGCACGCGCGGAAGACGTCGTCGACCGTGTCGAGCGGACGGATGTCGATGCCGGGCTGAGCGGTCGGATCGGGCATGCCGCCCACGCTACTCCCGCCCGACCCCGACATCCCGGACCGCCGATAGCCTGAAGGGATGGCCAAGGGAGACGACGACGCGAGGCGCCGTCTCTCCCGTCCCACGCCGCAGGGTGCCATCGTCGCCGTGCTGGCGGTCGCCGGCCTCGCCTCGTCGTTCATGTTCACCCTCGTGGTGCCGATCCAGTCCAAGCTCCCCGAGCTGCTGAACGCGAGCCGCGACGACACGGCGTGGGTCGTCACCTCCACGCTGCTCGCCGCCGCCGTGATCACCCCGATCGCCGGTCGCCTGGGCGACATGTACGGCAAGAAGCGCATCGTGCTCGTGCTCCTGGCCACCCTCGTGGTCGGCTCGGTCATCGCGGCCGCCTCGCCGGGCATCGTCGGGGTCGTGATCGGCCGCACCCTGCAGGGCGCGGTGACGGGCGTCATCCCGCTCGGCATCTCGATCCTCCGGGATGTGCTCCATGAAGACCGTGTCGACACCGCGATCGCTCTCATCAGCGCGACGCTCGGCGTGGGCGGCGCGCTCGGGCTCCCGATCAGCGCCCTCATCACCGAGCGCAGCGATTGGCACGTGCTCTTCTGGGTCGCCGCCGCGCTCGGCGTCGTCGTCTTCGCCCTCGTCCTGTGGATCGTTCCCGAGAGCGTGCTGCGCACGGCCGGACGCTTCGACTTCGTCGGCGCCGCCGGGCTCGCCGTCGGGCTCCTGGGCGTGCTGCTCGCCGTGTCGCGGGGCAACACGTGGGGGTGGACGTCGGCGCCGACGCTCGCCTGCGGACTGGGCGGCATCGTCGTGCTGCTCGTGTGGGGCTGGTACGAGCTGCGCATCGCCGAGCCGCTGCTCGACCTCCGGGTGGCCGCCCGCCGCCCTGTGCTGCTGACGAACCTCGCCTCGATCGCGATGGGGTTCTCGCTGTTCGCGTCGAACGTCGTGTATCCGCAGATGCTGGAGCTCCCCGTCGCGACGGGCGGCTTCGGGCTGAGCCTGCTCGGCGCGAGCCTGGTCGTGATGCCCGCCGGGATCGTGATGATGGTGCTCTCGCCGTTCTCCGGCCGCCTGGCCCGCACGGTCGGACCCAAGCTGCTGCTCGTGCTCGGGGCGATCTCGCTGGTGATCGCGTACGGGTTCACGCTCGTGCTCTCGAGCGAGGTCTGGCACCTCGTGGTGGCGAACATCATCATCGGCGTCGGCATCGGCTTCGGCTACGCGGCGATGCCGATGCTCATCATGCGGTCGGTGCCGCAGTCCGAGACGGGCGCGTCGAACGGACTCAACGCCCTGTTCCGCTCGCTCGGAACGAGCACCGCCGCCGCCGTCATCGGTGCGGTGCTCGCCACGTACACGGTGCAGGTCGAGGGCACCCCGATCCCGACGGCCACCGCCTTCACGCTGTCGTTCGTGCTCGGACTCGCCGCGGCCGTCATCGCCCTCGTGATGGCGCTGTTCATCCCGCGCGGCCGCGCGGCCGAGGAACGGCATCCGTCGCTCCCCCATTGAGCGGCCCGCCCGAGCCCTGCCCGCGCTAGCGTGAATGCATGAACGATGAGCGCGACGATCGTCAGGAAGTCCCGGTCGGCCCGCCCGAAGGGGCGACGGCCGCCGGCCGGACCGGTCGGCAGTCGCGGGAGGCCGCGAAGCGCAGCGGCACGGATGCCGTGGGATCGGTCGCCACGGCATCGGCCTCGGTCGGCGACTCCGACACGCGCTTCTTCGGCCAGCCCTTCGCCCTCGCGCACGTGTTCGGCGTCGAGATGTGGGAGCGGTTCAGCTTCTACGGCATGCAGGGCATCCTGCTCATCTACATGTACTTCTCGGTCGCCGAGGGCGGCCTCGGCATCGACCAGACGGTCGCGACGGGCATCGTCGGAGCGTACGGCGGCACGGTCTACCTCTCGACGATCCTCGGCGCCTGGATCGCCGATCGCCTGCTGGGCTCGGAGCGCGTGCTGTTCTCCAGCGCGATCGTCATCATGGCGGGCCACATCGCCCTGGCGATCCTGCCGAACGTGTGGGGCCTGGGCATCGGCCTCGTCCTCGTGGCCCTCGGCTCGGGCGGCCTGAAGGCCAATGCGACGTCGGTCGTCGGCACGCTGTACACGGCGGACGACCCGCGCCGGGATGCCGGCTTCTCGCTGTTCTACCTCGGGATCAACCTGGGTGCGTTCGCAGGGCCCCTCCTCACAGGTCTCCTGCAGTCGACGATGGGCTTCCACTGGGGCTTCGGCCTCGCCGCGGTCGGCATGGCCGCCGGTCTCATCCAGTACTCCTTCGGCCGCAAGCACCTCCCCGCCGAATCCCGCGCGGTCCCCAACCCGCTGCCCCGCAGCCGCCGAGGCCTCTTCATCGGCATCGGCCTGGGGGGCGTCGCGCTCCTCGCCGTGCTCGTTCTCGTGGGCGTCATCCGGGCCGACAATCTCGCGATCGTCGTGATCATCGCCACCCTCGGCGCGGCGATCGCGTACTTCCTCGTGATCACGGCGTCGAAGGCCGTCACGGGCGACGAGCGCTCCCGCGTGATCGGCTTCATCCCGCTGTTCATCGTGAACGTCGGCTTCTGGTCGCTGTACCAGCAGCAGTTCACCGTGCTGACGATCTACTCGTCCGAGCGGCTGAACCGCGACATCTTCGGCTGGGAGATGCCCATCCCGTGGGTCAACTCGATCAACCCGATCTTCGTCATCATCCTGTCGGGCGTCTTCGCCGCGATCTGGACGAAGCTCGGGCGCCGCCAGCCCTCCACGCCCGTCAAGTTCGCGCTCGGCGTCGTGATCATGGGCGCCGCCTTCCTGCTGTTCCTGCCGTTCGCCAACGGTCCGGCGAATGCGACGCCGCTCCTCGCGATCGTCGGCATCCTGCTGGTCTTCACGATCGCCGAGCTCTTCATCTCGCCGGTCGGGCTCTCGGCGTCCACCAAGCTCGCGCCGCAGCACTTCCACACGCAGATGGTGGCGCTGTACTTCCTCTCCGTCGCACTCGGCACCTCGATCGCGGGATGGCTCGCCGGCTTCTACGACCCCGAGAACGAAGTTCCGTACTTCACGATCCTCGGCGTCATCGCCATCCTCCTCGGCCTCGCGCTGCTCGCGGCGGTCAAGCCGGTGCTCGCGCTCATGCGCGGCGTGAGGTAGCCGGCGGCTCAGGGTTCGAGCGACAGCGACGGAGGGATCGGCACGATGCCCTCCCGCAGCCGGATGATCTCGAGCGCGTGCTCGTGCAGTCGCACGTCGTCCGCGGCATCCGGCACCCACGCGGGGATCGCCGCGGCCACGCCGTCGGCATCGGGCACGACGAAGACGCTCATGCACTGGGTCGCGACGTCCAGCTCCTGGGGCGTGCGCGGATCGGCCGTGGACACCCGGATGCTGAGATGCATGCTGCGGGCGGAGGTGTGGATGAGCCGGGCCTCGATCTCGACGAGGTGGCCGATCGGCACGGGCGAGAAGAAGTGGATGCCGCCGGAGTACACCGCGACGGCGTGATCATTGCCCGACCACCCGACCGCGACGGCGTACGCCGCCTCATCGATCCACCGCATGACGGTGCCGCCGTGCGCTTTGCCTCCCCAGTTCACCACTCCCGGCGGCACCAGGAAGCGCAGGGTGGAGCGGGGGCCGTGCCCGGCATCCGTGTACTCCTCCCGCAGCATGAGCCGCTTGATCTCGGCGCGGGCGTCCATGCGCTCCAGCGCCGCCGCCGCGAGCTTCCGGTCGGAGCGGCTCACCGGACTCCAGCTCGGCACCGCGGCGGGCCGCCCGTCGGCGCCCTTGGCGACGAACACGAGGATGCACGTCGTCGCCGGCGTGTACAGCCGATCGCTGACCTCGGCGGACGACACCGTCACCACGACGTGCATGCTGGTGCGACCCGTGTACACGATGCGCGCCTGCACCTCGACGAGGCTCCCGGGCGCGACCGGGCGACGGTGGCGAACGTTGCCCACGTACGCCGTGACGCAGTAGGCGCCCGCCCAGCCGACCGCGCACGCGTATCCGGCCTTGTCGATCCACTCCATCACGCTGCCGGCGGCGATCGAACGGCCGCCCGCCGCGGTGTCGGCCGGGGTGGTCATGAACCGCAGCGTGATGCGGTCGTCGCGGCCCGCAGTGCGCTGCGGGGCATCCGTTGTCGGAGTGCTCACGCGGTCAGCCTAGAGCGATCCGGATGCCCCGGCCACGACATGCGGGTCGGGCGAGGCGCGATGACACGGCAGAATCGAATCCATGACCGCGCACGACGCCCACCTCCTCACCGACCACGCGTGCCTCATCGTGCACGGGAGCGACCGCCCCGGCATCGTCGCCGCGGTCTCCGCGCTCATCACGCGGCACGCCGGCAACATCGTCGCGCTCGACCAGTACTCCGACGACCCGATCGGCGGCGCGTACTTCTGCCGCGTCGTCTTCCACCGCCCCGATCTGGCCGCGGCCCTGCCCGAGATCGAGGGAGACCTCGACCGCACGCTCGGCGAGGGCTTCGACCTCGAGTGGAACGTCACCGACCTCTCGGTGCCCAAGCGCATGGCGATCCTGTCGTCGAAGCAGGACCACTGCCTGCTCGACCTCCTGTGGCGCCACCGCCGCGGCGACCTGCCCGTCACGGTGCCCATGGTCATCTCCAACCACACGAACTCCGCCGAGGACGTGCGCTCGTTCGGGGTGCCGTTCTTCCACGTGCCGTCGGGGTCGGGACCCGACAAGTCGGCAGCCGAAGCCGAGATCCTGCGGCTGCTGAAGGGCAACGTCGACTTCATCGTCCTCGCCCGCTACATGCAGATCCTCTCGCCCGACTTCCTCGCGCAGCTCGGCGTGCCCGTGATCAACATCCATCACTCGTTCCTGCCGGCCTTCATCGGCGCCGAGCCGTACAAGCGGGCCAAGCAGCGCGGCGTCAAGCTCATCGGCGCGACCTCGCACTACGTGACGGAGGATCTCGACGAAGGACCCATCATCGAGCAGGACATCGTGCGCGTGACCCACGCCGAGTCGGCCGCCGAGCTCGCCCGCCGGGGCGCCGACGTCGAGCGCCAGGTGCTCTCCCGCGCCGTGCTGTGGCACGCGCAGGACCGCGTGATCCGGCACGGCAACCACACGATCGTCTTCTGACGCGGGGGCGCATCGGCAGAGCCTCGCCTGCCTGTCCGCGTTTCACCCCGTGAGGCCCGGCTTTCCTGCCACGGTCAGGTCCGCCACGCGTTGATGTCCCACTTCGCGTGGGTGGCACGCCGACACACCCGCGCAAAATGGGACATCGACGCGCACGGTGACGCCCATGTCCCATGTGAGGCGGGTTGCACGCCGGCACACCCGCGCGAAGTGGGACATCGATCCGGGGCGCGCGACCGCGCGCCTCAGAACACGTACTCCATCAGGTCGACGCCGAGCACGCGGAACGCGTCGTGCGCCCGCAGCCGGTGCGTGATCGACAGGTCGTCGAAGCACACGATGAGCGCGTACGACACTCCGGCCCGGGGCCCTGCCAGCACTCCCGCTTCGACACGGATGCCGGCATCCCGGCCCGTCTTGTTGACGAAGAGCAGTCCGTGCTCGTCGTTCTCATGGGCGAACGGATCGAGCCCGGTCGCGGCGGCGACGAGGGAGAGGTCGTGGTTCAGGCTCAGCCACTCCGCGACCTGCGCGCTGACGCCGGCGGAGACGGCCTGGGAGTTCACCAGCGCGGCGAAGATCTCGGCGAGCTCGCGGGCCGAGCCGAGCGCGACCTGCGGGGCGTCGTCGGGTCCGCGCTCGTCGCGGAAGCCGTCGAGCAGCGCCGTGCGCGACAGCCCGAGCTGCTCGATGCGCGCGCGCGCGGCCGGCAGCCCCACGCGGGCGAGGAGTGCGTTGGCCGCGAGCGCATCGCCGGCCGCCGCGGTGAGCACAGCGAGGTCGGCGATCGGGAGCGCCGGGGCCTTCAGGTGCCGCCACACACCCGAGACCTCGACGCGGTCGAGATCGGCGCGGTCGATGATCTCGTGCGGATCGAGCGTGCCCGCCTCGATCGCGGCGGCCACCTCGAGCAGGAGCGGAACGACGCCGAGTCCGGCGACAGGCAGCGTCACGAAGTCGTCGCCCGCGAGCACCGACGTACCGCGGTCGAGGTCGTTGATGCGCACGGACACCTTCGCGCCGCTCTCGGCGAGGACGTCGAGAGCCTTCAGCGTCGACGCGAACGACCGACGCCCGACCGCTGCCCGTCGCGGAAGACGCCGGCTGCTCCGGCGCGACGCGCCGCGCAGCGCCGGTTCGGGCGCGCCGACGGGTGCGTGATGCGAAGGGCGCGATGCGTCCGTGTCAGAGGGCTCGGGGGTGCCCACGAACACACTTCCTTCCGGGGGGAGAGGGGTGAGGGGAGGGATGCCGCCGCTGCGGCGGCGCGTCACCAGATGGAGACGCGTTGATCCGCCGGCAGCCAGAGCGCGTCTGCTTCGGTCACATCGAACGCGTCGTAGAACGCGTCGATGTTGCGGACGATCTGGTTGCAGCGGAACTCGTTGGGCGAGTGCGGGTCGATCGTGAGCAGACGGATGGTCTCGGCATCCCGTCCCTTCTGCTGCCAGATCTGCGCCCAGCTCAGCAGGAGTCGCTGGATGCCGGTGAGCCCGTCGATGACCGGGGCCTCGGCGCCGTCGAGCGAGAGCTCATAGGCACGGAGGGCGATGGCCAGCCCGCCCAGGTCGCCGATGTTCTCGCCGATCGTGAGCGCGCCGTTGACCGTGTGCTGCGCGTCGAGCCCCACGGGGACGAGCGCGTTGTACTGCTCGATGAGGCTCTTCGTGCGCTCCTCGAACGCCGTGCGGTCGGCGTCGGTCCACCAGTCGCGGAGGGATCCGTCGCCGTCGAAGCGGCTGCCCTGGTCGTCGAAGCCGTGGCCGATCTCGTGGCCTATCACGGCGCCGATGCCGCCGTAGTTGGCTGCGGCATCCCGGTCGAGCTCGAAGAACGGGAACTGCAGGATCGCCGCGGGGAACACGATCTCGTTCATGAGCGGGTTGTAGTACGCGTTGACCGTCTGCGGGGTCATGAACCACTCGTCGCGGTCGATCGGCTTGCCGACCTTGTCGAGCTGACGATCGTGCTCGAGCACGTGGGAGCGCGCGACGTTGCCGAGCAGGTCGGTCGGGTCGACCTCGAGACCCGAGTAGTCCTTCCAGGCCACCGGGTAGCCGATCTTCGGCGTGAAGGCGTCGAGCTTGGCGAGCGCGCGCTCGCGGGTCTCGGCGCTCATCCAGTCGAGGTTCTGGATGCTCTGGCGGTAGGCCTCGACGAGATTCGCGACGAGCTCGTCCATGGCGACCTTCGCCGCCGGCGGGAAGTGCCGCTCGACGTAGACGCGGCCGATCGCCTCGCCCATCGCCGCCTCGGCGAGGCCGACGCCGCGCTTCCAGCGCTCGCGGATCACGGGGACTCCCGACAGCTGGGTGCCGTAGAAGCCGAAGTTCTCCTGCACGAACGCGTCGGAGAGGAACGGCGCCGCGGCGTGCACGATCTGGAAGCGCAGCCAGTCCTTCCAGTCCTCAAGACGCTCTTCCGTGAGAAGGGTCCCGAGACCCTCGACGAAGCTCGGCTGGTAGACGACGACCTCCGCGAAGGCGTCTTCGTGCTCGGGCGCGATGCCCTCGCGCCACGGGAGGAGGTCGATGCCCGCGAGCTCCTGCAGCGCGTCCCACGAGAGGAGGTTGTAGGTGGCCACGGCGTCGCGGCTCTTCACGTTGTCCCAGTGGTGTCCGGCCAGCTCCGTCTCGAGCGAGACGATGCGGTCGGCGGCCGCGCCGGCGTCGTCGACGCCGGCGAGATCGAGGATGCGCTCGATGTGCTGACGGAACGCGATGCGCGTGTCCTGGAAGTTCTCCAGGCGGAAGTACGACTCGTCGGGCAGCGACAGGCCGCCCTGCACGAGGAACGGGACGTATCGCGTGGGGTTCCCGGGGTCGGGCTCGACGTAGAGGTGCACGATGCCGCCCACGCCGTCGCGCTCCAGCCGGCCGACGGCGCGGAGCAGTTCGGGGATGGAGGAGATGCCGTCGACCGTCGCCAGCCGCTCGGACAGCGACGCGGTGCCGAGCTCGTCGATGCGCGCCTCGTCCATGAAGCTCGTGTAGATGTCGCCGATCTTGCGGGCCTCGGTGCCGGGCTCGGCATCCGTCGACTCCTCGACGATCGTGCGCACGTCTTTCTCGGCCTGCTCCGCGATGAGGTGGAACGACCCCCAGCGCGCCTTGTCTTCCGGGATCTCGGTGCGCTCGAGCCACGCGCCGTTGACGTGGCGGTAGAGGTCGTCTTGAGGGCGGATGTCGGGGCTCAGCTCGTCGAGCGTGAGACCCGAGCGCAGCGCGTCGGTCATGCGTTACAGGATAAGCGTCCGGGCCGACACGTGCGTTCGCATGAGGAGACGCTCACGGACGCGGGCTCGGCGACAACCGGGTCTCCCGTATCGGGCACTCAGTACTCCGCGCGGTTGCAGCCGGCGATGCCGGGCTCCCCCGAGAGCCGGGCCTTGGTCCACTCCATCAGCTGCGGCACGACCAGCGACGCCGCGGCGACGAGGTCGACGTGGCCGAGGCCGGCGTACAGCCGGTAGTCGACGATCTGGCCCGCGCCGCAGGCGGCGCCCACGAACGCATCCTGCGCCGCCGGCGGCACCAGGACGTCGTCCTTGCCCTGCGCGAGCAGCAGAGGCACCGTGATCGTGGGCGGCGGGACGTTCTCGGCCAGGCGGGCGCCGAACGCCCCCTCGGTCGGCGGGACGGCGAACAGATCGGGATCGCTCGTCTGGCCGACCTCCGCGAGCACGGGCACGAGCAGGCCCGGCCCGGCGAGGCAGTGCTCGGCCATCCGGCGCGCCGTGTCGTCGGACTCCGGGCGGATGAACTTGCCGTACGTGACGTCGTCGTAGCGCGCCGCATAGGCCGCCATCGTGAAGGAGGCGACGACCGAGCCGCCCGACACGGTCGGAAGGTTCGCGAGGACGGCGGCCGGGTCGGCCATCGGGGCGAGTGCGGCGACGCCCGCGAGCGGCACGTCGGGGGCGTACGCGGCTGCGGTCGCACCGGCCCACAGCGCGGTCCCGCCCCCGTCCGACCAGCCCCACGCCACCGTCTGGCCGCCGAGGTCGGCTGCCGGGATCTGACGCGCCGCCCGCACGGCGTCGAGGTCGGCGCGACCGCTCGGATCTCCCACGAGATACGCGGGCGGGGATGCCGCCCCCCGGCCGGAGCCGTCGGCCTGGACGAGCGCCCACCCGTTGGCGACGATCTCGGGGAGCACCGACATCGCCCCCGATTCGAAGGGCTGCGCGAGCAGCGAGGGCGCGCACTGCTGCGCGACGCCGGTCGCGCCGTGGGCCCAGGAGATCACGGGCCACTCCCCGAACCCGGCGGCGGGAACGACGACGATGCCGCTCGCGACGCCCGGGCCGCCGTCGCCGTCCGTGGTCGTGTAGAGGATGCGCCAGCCGACCGCTCCGGCGGGGACGCCGCGGGTGAACGCCTCCGCCCGGATCAGCTGTCCGGGCTCGTCGGGCACCGTGCGCGGTGCCGCGTAGAAGGCGTCCGTGACCGGATCACCGCCGCGCAGCACCGCCGTCAGACCCCCCGCGGCGACGCCCACCACGAGGGCGACGGCCACCGCCAGGGTGCGCATCCACCTCCCGGCGGCGGGCGCGGCATCCGTCGCCGTCGGTCGGTCCCGGCGACCGCGCACTGCGCGCCAGACTTCGAGCAGGCCCACGACGATCAGGCGGCCGCCGAGCACGACCGTGACGACGAGGAGAGTGATGTCGGCCCCCGAGAGGGCGAGCAGACCGAAGCCGATGCCCGCGACGCCGAGCAGCATCGACGCGACCCGGGCGTCGGCCGTGATGCCGGGACGGAGGCCCGCCAGAACCGACAGCACCCCGGCGGCGATGACGGCGATTCCCACGACGAGGGCGACCGAGCGCACGGTCAGGTCGGGGAACAGCAGAACGAAGACGCCCGCAGCGATCCACACGACGGCCATCAGCGCCCGCCAGCGCGGGGTCGGCTCGCCGTCTGCGCCCTGACCGCCGGCGACGAGTTCGAGGAGGCCGCTGAGCACGAGGCCCGCGCCGATCAGGACCGCCAGCGCGCCGAGGGATGCCGTGGGACGCACGACGATGACGGCGCCGAGGACGACCCCCGCGAGACCCAGCACGGCGCGCAGCCACGACGGCAGTGCGCCGAGCCACGAGCGGACCGGAGCGGGGCGGGCGGTCTGCGTCGACATGATCCTCCTCCGCTGTCGCCTTCGGTCGGCGCACCCACACGCCGATGTGGCGCGGGCCGCGCTCCGGCCAGGCTAGGGCCTCGTCGCGGATCGCCCGGGCGGGCGCGCCTCGTAGGCTCGACTCGTGGCCACCCGAGACACGCTGAACCGCGACATCCTGCGGCTCGCCGTCCCCGCCCTCGGGGCGCTCATCGCCGAGCCCCTGTTCCTCATCGTCGACGCCGCGCTCGTCGGCCACCTGGGCATCGTGCCGCTCGCCGGACTCGGCATCGCCTCGGCCGTACTGCAGACGATCGTCGGCCTCATGGTCTTCCTCGCCTACTCCACCACTCCCGCCGTCGCGCGCCGGTTCGGCGCCGGCGATCCGACCAGGGCGGTGTCGGTCGGCGTCGACGGCATGTGGCTCGCCCTCGGCCTCGGGTCGGTGCTGGCCCTGGGGGGATTCTTCGCGACGCCCGGCCTCGTGGAGCTCTTCGGCGCCGCCCCCGACGTCGCCGAGCAGGCGCGCATCTACCTGGGACTGTCGATGTGGGGCCTGCCGGCGATGCTGGTCGTGTTCGCCGCGACCGGTCTGCTGCGGGGCCTCCAGGACACCGTGACCCCGCTCTGGATCGCCGGATTCGGGTTCGCCGCCAACGCACTCCTCAACTGGCTCTTCATCTACGGCTTCGGCTGGGGGATCGCGGGGTCGGCCGCGGGCACCGTCGTCGCCCAGTGGGCGATGGTGGCGGCCTACGTGCTCGTGGTCGGACGCCTCGTGCGGCGGCACTCGGCATCCGTCCGTCCTCAGCGCGACGGCGTGCGCGGCTCGGCGCGCTCGGGCGGCTGGCTGTTCCTGCGCACGGTCTCACTGCGCGTCGCCTTCCTCGCCACGGTCGGTGTCGCCACCGGACTCGGCACCGAGGAGCTCGCCGGGTGGCAGGTGATCTTCACGCTCTTCTCCACGGCGGCGTTCGCCCTCGACGCGCTCGCGATCGCCGCGCAGGCCCTCGTCGGCAAGGGCCTCGGCGCCGGTTCGACCGGCGAGGTGCAGCGGGTGCTCCGCCGCACCGTGGCCTGGGGCGGCTGGTTCGGCATCATCGTCGGCGGCATGCTCGCGGCCCTCTCGGGCGTGATCGGCCTCGTGTTCACGGGCGATCCGGCGGTCGCCGCGCTCATCCAGCCCGCCCTCCTCGTGCTCGCGGTCGCGCAGCCGATCTGCGGCATCGTCTTCGTGCTCGACGGCGTGCTCATCGGGGCGGGCGACGCGAAGTACCTGGCGATCGTCGGCGTGGTCAACCTCGTGCCGTTCCTCCCCGCCCTGCTGCTCGTCGGACTGCTGCACCCCGAGGGCGCCGGGGGTCTCGCCTGGCTCGCCGTGACGTTCTTCGGCGTCTACATGCTCGCCCGGCTCGTCACCCTCGGCCGACGCGTGCGCGGCACCGTCTGGATGACCGTCGGCGGCTGAGCGACCTCCCCACGGCGACCGCCGGACGTCGGATCACACCCGACGGCGACGGCGGGCGACGACGAGGACGAGACCGAGCAGCAGCATCCCTCCGGCGAGCCAGACCGAGCCCCACGGCACCGAGCCGCCCGTCGGGGGCATCGGGTCGGCGAACGTGTTCACGAACGACACCACCGACGGCGATTCGTCGTCGCCTTCGGCGAGCACGACGGTCGCTGCCCGGCCCGGGGCGGCCGGCGCGTCGTCGACGGCGACCGTCGTCGAGAGGGCACCCCCGGCATCCGTCTCCGTCACGGCGCACTCGGCTCCCACCGGGAGCTCGGTCCACACGACCGTCTCGCCCGCGGCGACCCGCTGCGACGACGACTCGGCCGCCGTGACGGGAAGGCCGAGGAGCGTGCACACGACCGAGATCGGGAAGGTCTCCGGAGCTCCGATCGCCGTGCCGCCGGCGGCGCTGCGGGTCTGCTTCGTCGCGGAGATCGAGGCGAAGAGGAACTCGTTCACGGCCGAGACCGGAGGCTGCGGCTGGTCGACGTCGACGAGGTCGGTCGGATCGGTCGTGACGGTGAACGTATAGCCGCCGTCATCGTCGACCTCGAGACGCTCTCCCGACGCGTCGGCGAGCCAGCTGTTCGTCGCGCCACCGGCATCCGTCTCCGCCACGCGGCAGATCGCCCCCGTCGGCAGCGCGGTGTACAGCGCGGTCGGCGCGTCGGCGCTCACCGTGCGCGTCGCGCCGTCGGCGATGTCGAGCTCCACGTCGCGCAGGGTGCACGCGAGCGAGATCTCGAACGAACCGGTGCCGAACTTCTCGGCGCCGGCGCCGGTGAGCACCTTCGTGACCTCGAGCGAGCCGCCGAGATACCAGTTCGTCACGGCGACCGATCCGACACCGGTCGTGGGGATGATGATGACGCCCGTCGTCGGATCGCCCTCGTTCGGCGTGATCACGACCGAGTCGGCGTATGCGGCGTCCTCCTCCGTGATCTCGCATCGCGACTGCGCCGCGATCGGGAAGAACGCGACCGTGTAGCCGTTCTCCGGGGCGAGTGCGACCAGCTCGGACAGCACGGTCTCGCCGTCGTTGACGCACGTCACCGCGATCGTGAACGACTGCCCGTCGGCGACCTGGGCGGCAGCCGTGCCGGCGAAGTCCTTCTCCACGACCATGCCCGACACGTCGAACAGGTTCGTGAAGGTGACGGTGTTGCGCGGGGAGCCCGCGACGATATCGCGGGACAGCTCGGGGATGATCACCGTGCGGGTGGCCTGGTCGACGACGGGAGTCACCGTCGCCGCCTCGACCTGCACCTGGCTCACCGTGGCGGCCGCGCCCCGGGGGTCGGTCTCGACGACGACGCACCGCGAGCGGCTGGGCAGATCGGCGAACACCCGGGACTGATCGCCCTCGAGCTCGAACGTGGTGAGCGGGAGGACGGTGGCTCCACGGAACGTGCACGTGACCGACATGCCGAACGTGCTCGGCACCGCCCCTTCGTTCGGGTCGACGTTCTTCGCGATGCGCAGCGACGCCCGCAGGAACACGTTCTCGGTCTGGATCGTCGCCGTGGGCTGATCCGACGGACCGATCACAGCCGTTGCGGGGGTGTAGATCGTCTCGTCCTGCCCGGAGTCCGATTCCACGACGCGGCACACCGAGTCCACCGGGATGCCGGACAGCGTCACGGGGGCGCCGGCGCGGAGCGTCACCTGGCCGGCCTGCGGCAGCGTCACGGGAGACCCGCGCCACGTGCACGACACGACGGCGGGGAAGCTCGCCGGAGCGTCCGAGGCGCCCGGGCCCGAGACCACCTTCGTGAGGGTGAGCGAGCCGTTCGGGAAGACGTTCGTGACGGTCGCCGTCACGGTCGTGCCGTTGCCGATGGTGAGGCTCGACGGGCTCACGGTGTGCGAGGAGGCGAATCCCTGGTCGACCTCGGTCACGGCGCAGGTCGCCCCCGTCGGCAGACCGGTGTAGGTCGCCGTGCCCGCGCCGGTGATCGTGCGGGTCGGGCCGCCGGGGATGGCCACGGCGACCGGAGCGCCGTTCACGACCCGGGTGCACGCCAGCGACACCGTGTAGGAGCCCTGGGTCGCCGGAGGCAGAGCCGCGGCGGGGAGACCCGAGAGCGCCTTCGTGACGCGGAGAGAGCCGGTGGCGAAGGTGTTCGTCACCGTCACGGCCGTCGGCTGCGCGGCATCCGTCACGGTGAACGTCGTCGGCGTGATCGTCGTGGAGGTCGCCCCGCCGTTCTGGGTCTCGGTGACGGCGCACACGGCGCCGCGCGCGAGGTTCGCGACGTTCCACGTCGGATCGGCGCGGCTGAGGGTGACGGTGTCGTCGAAGACGAGCTGCGGATCGCCCCACGCGAGGGTGCAGCGCAGGCCGACGGTGAAGTCGGTGCCGCCCCAGTCGGCACCGCCGGGGCCGGCGATGGCCTTGGTGATGGATGCCGAGCCCGCCGTGTACACGTTGGTCATCGTGAGGGCGACCTGCGGATCGGTGCTGTCCGGCGGATCGGCCACGAGCGTGAACGTCGCCGTGGGATCGGGCTCGTTCTGCCCGGGGACGCCGGAGACCGAGACCTGCGTGTACGTCTGTGCAGCTCCGCTCGCGTTCGTCTCGACGACGGTGCACTCCGATCCGGCCGGAAGCCCGGTGAACTCCACGACCTCGCCGTCCTCGAGCGTGAACGCACGGTCGCCGACAGGCAGGACCTCCTGGCCGAGGAAGAAGCAGGATGCGGTGAAGTCGTAGTCGTCGATGTACTGGATCGGCACGCCGTCCTGATCGACCGCGGGACCGTTGTCGACGGCCTTCTCCACGCTGAAGCCCGCGTGGCGGTAGGTGTTCGTGGCGGTGATCTGCTCGAGCTGCACCGGGTCGGGGAACGCCGGATCGACGACGTTCGGCCGCGTGTCCCAATCGCGCAGTGCGGTGATCGGCTGATCGCTGTAGCCGACCTCGACGCCGGGCGTCGGAGTCGCCTCCACGAGCGAGCAGCGGGCGAAGAGCGGGAGGTTCACGTTCGACCACGGAGAGGTCACCGGATCGGCGCCGTCGGCGTAGTGGAGCACGGTGCCGTCGGCGGCGAGCTGCACCCGCGACATCGACGCGCCCGCCGTGTTGACGAGTCTCACCTGCTCCGGCCCCGACGTGCACGAGACGTCGAAGTCGTAGTTCGTGGGCATCACTATGGCGGGATCCCACCCGTCGGGCACGACGACATCCTTGGCGAGGTCGATCTTGCCTGTGGCCATCGCGACGCCCACCTTGCGGGGCTCCACGACCGTCGTGACGTAGTCGAGGTCGTCGAGCACGCCGCGCGCGCCTACGGCGGCGGAGTTCCAGGCGATCGAATCACGGTCGAGCCGCTCGGCGACGGTCGCCTGCCACGCGGTCGACGTCGTGTACGTGACGCCGACGCTCTGCCCGGGCGGCAGGCCCTGCGCAGCGCGGTTCGCGAAGTCGACGACGATCTTCAGCGCCCGGACCTCCGCGAGCTGCGCCGGCGTCATCCCGGGCGTGAGCAGCTGCCAGTTGCGGGTCGTGACGTCGGTGTAGCACGGGTTCGACGGGAGGATCGTTCCGCTGGTCTCTCGCAGGATGTCGGCCGCGTTGCAGACGGTCGACGGCACCGTGGTCATGTAGTAGACGTTGCGGAACTCGCCGGCGGCGAGGTCCGTCAGGTACTGCACGCCCCCCGTGAAGGTCACGGGCCACGCGGACTGGCGCGGGGAGTTGATGATCACGCCCGTGTCTCCGAAGGCGGGGAGCACGTCGATGCCCGCCACGACGGTGGCGGGAATGTTGCCGAGGTTGGTCACCTCGAACTTCCACCGCTCCGAGCCTCCGGGGCGGGTGATCGGGATGCAGGGCGTACGCCAGTAGCCGTCGACGCCGTTGGGGGCCTCGCACTGCGTGGTCGGCACGTTGAAGGCGAGCACGCCGAGATCGTCGTAGTGCGGGTCTCCCGGCTGGGCGCCCGGCAGTCCGGCGCCTTCGCCCTTCACCCACTTCGTCATGCGGAGCGGTGCGGCCGGCGTCGGCGTGATCTGGGTCGTCGCGATGCACGCGGGCACGCCGGGCAGCGCGGGGAGCGCGACGCCGTTGACGGCGCCGACGCAGGAGTCGAGGATGCGCTCGGTGCGGGCGGTCACGGTGTTGACGACGGGGGTCTCCGGCTCGAGGCCGATGCGGAACTGCAGGGCGGCCGTGATCGTCAGCGTGTCGCCGACGGCGAAGACGAAGCCCGGCGGCACCGTGATGGAGAGTTCGCCCGTGGTCGTGCTGAAGCCCGCCGAGAACCCGGTGACGGGCTTGGCGACGTTGTTGGAGCCCACGAGGGAGAACGTGTAGATCGGCGTCGTGTCTCCGACATCCCGCTCCGCCTCGCGCAGCAGCGCGCCTTGGCCGTCGACCGATGAGACGTCGGTGAGCCGCAGATCGGTGATGGCGCGCGCGCCGGTGTTGCGCACGGTGATGGTGAACGGGATGTCGTTCTCCGGACTCTCCGGACCGGTCGGCGTCTTCATGATGCTGAGCCGGGTCTCGCGGTGCAGCAGTCGCGTGGTGGCGGTGGACGAGGCATCCGCCTCCCACAGCGCCGCTCCGTTGCGCCACGAGGCGATGCCGTTCACGTCGAGCGTGTCGGTCGTGGTGCCCTGCACGGGCTCGCCCGGCGCCCCGACCAGACCCGGCTGCGTCGACGGCACCGGCTGATCGGTCGCGCCGCCCACGCCGTAGCGCAGCAGCGCGTTGCGCGTCGTGTTGAAGGCGACGACGACCTCCGGGTTGTACGGACGCTCCCAGTTGCCGCCGTCGGCGGTGCGGAACGACCAGCGCAGGCCGCGCACCTGTCCGGCGGTGACGCCGGCGGGCAGGACGGGCGTCACCGCACCGGTTGTCGGGTTCGCCTGCACGAACACGCCCTCCCGCCAGCACGCCGTGAGGTCGGTGCTGCCGGCGCAGAGCGCGACGAGGTCGGAGCCCACGAGCGAGTAGTCGACGCCCACGAGGGCGTCGACGCGCAGCTGGCGCACGGGCGCCGGCAGAGTCGCCTGCGGGAACGACGTGAACGAGAACGCGTTCCAGAAGGTCGGGGTCGCGTCCTCCATCGTGAGGGTGGTGGTGCGCGCGGTCCCCTCGGGGCGGCTGCGCAGGGTCACGACGTAGGCGTTGGACTGATCCTCGAAGCGGCTGGCGGCGTTGAAGGTCTTCGACGCCGTCACGGTGTAGGTGGGGAGCACGAACACGAGGTCATCGGATGCCTCGGCGACGACGACGTTGGCGCTCGTCCCGCCGGGCGAGGAGATCGTCGCCCGCGCGATGTTGAGCGCTTCGAACGCCGGCGGGATCGCCTGGCCGGTCGACCGGGTGAGCGGCCGCTCCTGGTAGACGAGGACGATCGTGGTGGTCGCCTGCGACACGATGAACCCGGTGTGCGTCACGCTGACGGCGGTCACGTCGGCGAGCTGCGCGGGCGTCAGCGCCAGTGCCTGCGCCAGGGTGTAGTCGGTGGTGGCCGCGCCCCTGCTGAGGGTCACGGTGGTGCCGGTCGCACCGGCCGGGACGCTGATCGAGGCGATCTGGTGCAGATCGAGCACGTCGTAGATCGTCGGGTCGGCCTGACCCGGCGAGGGATCGGCGACGGTCAGCGATCGGATCTTGGCGGCCGTGGTGTTGGTCGCCGTCAGGGTGCCCGTGACGAGCGGGTACAGCTCGGCATCCGTGTCGGCGGGCGGGATGCCCAGGTCGGACTGATCGAACGACTTCGTGAGCGACACGTTGAGGGGCGTGTCGAGGATCGTGATCGTCGCGCCGTCGGTCGAGGAGAACGAGGCGTCCGGATCGGTCGCGTCGAGCCGCACGGTGTTGAGGACGACGCCGACCTCTCCCGAGTTGTACGTGATGCCGCTGGTCGTTCCGAGCACCGCCTGCGCCGGATCGGACCGACGGTCCTGCCGCAGCTGGTAGGTCAGATCGATCGGGCGCACGATGCCGGATGCCGCCACGCCCGAGCCGACGATCGGATCGTTCGGCGAGGTCGCGCGGCTCGCGCGGGTCGGGCTCTCGATGAATCCGATCCGCACGCCGAGCGTCGACTCGCGCTCCGAGGGGGTGAGCGTGTAGCCGGGGAACGTCCCGTCGCAGAGCGCGCCGGTGGGCCCGCACACCGTCGAGGTGATGTCGACCCATCCGCCCGCCGTAGAGGAGTACAGCAGCACCGCGTTCACCGCGTCGAACGTCATGAGCGGATCGGTGGCCGTCGTGATGGGCTGGATGCGCACGAGGTCGAACGCGTCGTACACCGAGCCGGCGACGTCGGCGGGATCGGTCGCCGGGTCGGACAGCGTGACGGCGTCCAGCGGGTAGTCGTTCGTGCCCCACGTGAGCCGCAGCGAGCTCTGCTGATCGGTCTGTGCCGTGGTCGTCGCCAGGTCGTCCGAGGGCACGCCGCCGACGAGCCAGCCCTTCTCCACGAGCTGGCCGAGGCCGCCGGGGCCGGTTCCGGGGGCGCGGAGCTCGATCGTGTCCGACGCGGTCGCGGTGCTGCTGGTCGGCGACGCATTCGGGTTCGTCACGGTCGCCGCGGCGTCGTTCGACAGCACACCGTCGGCGCCGCTCGCGGGCGTCGCCGGATCGCTGCGGAGATCGTCGCGGAGTGCGACACGGTAGTACGGCAGCACGTTGAAGCCCGGGGGCAGGAGGGCGCCCGGCTCGGTCGGGGTGAAGGTGTAGCGGAGCCCCTGGATCTGCTCCCGCAGCGCGCCGTCGGGCGTGTAGGTGAAGCTGGTCGACGGGCCCACGATGCCGGCTCCCGCGCCGCCGGGGAGCGCCGTCCACGCGGAGCCGTCCCAGTAGGTGATCGTCAGCGTGGAACCGGCGGGCACCGACGTGCTCACGATCTGCTGCAGGTCGAAGCTGTCCCAGAACGCCGTGGGCGGATCACCCGGCTGCGGGTCTCCCGGGTCGCTGACCGTCAGGACGGCGGCGCCCACGGTCGAGCCCGCGGGGCCCTGCGTCGACACGGCGGCCGGCAGCTGCACGAGGCTCGACGCACCGGGCGACGACCAGATCCAGTCGCGGAGGATCTGCTTCTCGAGCGACGCGAGCACCCGCAGCGGCTGGCGGGTGAGCGCTGCCTCCGAGAATCCGACATCGCTCTGCTGGCCGAGCTCGTCGAAGACGACGGCGGACGCGCTGTTGAGCGAGCGGATGTCGGTCTCCCCGACGACGGGCTGCGCCCGTACGACGAACGGCAGCGATGCGAACTGGGCCGAGCCCATGAGTCCCGTGAAGCTCACGGTGAAGCCGTCGACCACTCGGCCGGCCTCGGGTGCCGGCAGCGTGTCGCGTCCGGTCGCCGTCTGCTCGGCGCCGACGCCGTCGGCGTACGTGTAGACGATCGAGGCACCCGTCGCGCCGACCGGCCACTCCAGATCGGCGTTCGTGAACCCGACGAAGTCGAGGCCCTGCTGCGACAGCGTCAATCCGCCGGCGCCCGGCTCCGCGATGACCATGCGGGCGACCGGGGCACCGCCGACGGAGGCGCCGATCGTCGCCGTCCGCGTGTCTCCCGACAGCACCGTCGTGCGGTCGAACACCTTCGTCACGGCCACCGTGGGCTTGATCCGGCGGATCTGCACGGACGCCTGCGCGGTGGTGGGTGCGCTCGTCGCGCCCGCGACCTCGACCTGCGCCTGGGCGGTGTCGGTCACGGTCAGCGTCGTGCCGTCGGCGAGGTCGACGACCGACGGGCGCGTCGCGGTGGCGAGCTGGATGGATGCCGGAGTCGCCGCGGGTGGCGCGGCGAGCGTGCCGGCGGAGTTGGAGAACACGAACCGCAGACCGTGCACGTCATCGAGCGCGAGCCCGGCGAGCAGGTCGTCGGGCACGGCCGGAATCGGCCCGGGAGTGCCGGTGATGCTCGTCCACGTGCCCGCGGCATCCCGCCAGAACGTTTCGACGGAGTCGGCGCCGGCCGGAGGCACGAGACTCGTGATCCCGGTGAGCGCGAGGTACTCGAACGGATCGGATGCCGCGGTGTCGGCCGGGTCCTGGATCGTGAGCGAATCGACCGTCGTGTTGGAGGTGTTGGCGCCGCCGAGGGTCCAGCCCACGACCCGGCCGGGAACGGCCGGGATGGGCTCGCCCGGAGGCATGTTGGACTGCGCGGCCTTCGACGCCGACGCGGAGAGCGTCTGCGTGACCTGGATCGTGACGGGCGCCGTGGCCTGCACGGGGACGGCATCGACGGCCGTCGCCGTGGCCGTGTTGGAGATCGTCCCGCCCTGCTGCACGGACAGGCCCGTCGGCACGCGCACCGCGACGACGATCGTGACGTCGGACGTGCCGGCGATCAGGCCCACGTCGGCCCCGTCGAGGGGCTGTGTGAATCCGACCGTGACGGTGCTGCCGCTGAAGCTGGGGACGAAGCGGGTGCCGACGCCCGTGACCGAGCGGATCGGGCTCCCCTGCGACGTGTCGAGCTCGAGGGGTGCGGGGATGGTGTCGGTCACGGCGGCGTTGACGCAGCCCGCCTCGAGCGTGATGCACGAGACGAGGATCTCGTAGGAGAACGTGTCACCCGGTTCGTAGACGGGGGTGTCGGCCGGACGACCGGCGACGAACTTCTCCAGCGTCAGCTCGGCGTCGCCGAGGTCGGCGAACGCCGCCGGCGTCACGAGGCTCCCGACAAGGACGGCGACGACGAATGCCGCCACGGCTGCCATGGCGCGTGACCACACGCCGCCTCGTGTCATGTGGACGCGGCCCCCCACGGGCCGACGTCGGTGTCGAATGCTGGTCATCCGTGCAAACCCCCGTTGCACGACAAGTTCGACGTGCTCCTGGGTCACACTAGAACACTTCCGTCACATGCGGCACGGCCGGACGAAAGTCATGCCCAGCGGCGGCACCACTCGTACATCACGACCGCCGCCGCCGCCGAGGCGTTGATCGAGCGGGTGGAGCCGTACTGGGTGATCTCGACGACGCCGGATGCCGCGGCGAGCGCGTCGGCGGAGAGCCCGGGGCCTTCCTGGCCGAAAAGGAGCACGCACCGCTCGGGCAGTTCCGCACGGTCGACCGGCACAGAGCCGTCGACGTTGTCCACCGCGATCACGGGAAGGCCTGCGGCATCCGTCCACGCGGCGAAGGCGGCGACATCGTCGTGATGACGCACGTGCTGGTACCGGTCGGTGACCATCGCACCGCGGCGATTCCACCGGCGCCTGCCGATGATGTGCACCTCGGCCGCGAGGAACGCGTTGGCGCTGCGCACGATCGAGCCGATGTTCATGTCGTGCTGCCAGTTCTCGATCGCCACGTGGAACGCGTGCCGGTGCTCGTCGAGATCGGCGACGATCGCCTCCATCGTCCAGTACCGATAGGCGTCGACGACGTTGCGCGCATCGCCGTGCGCGAGCAGCTCGCGGTCGTATCGGGGGTCGTCGGGCCAGGCATCCGGCCCGCCCGGCCACGGCCCGACGCCCACGGGGGCACGCGGGGCTTCGGAGGCATCCGGCTCGGTCACCGGCTCAGAGTAGCCCGGTCGAGCCTGCGCACGTCCCGTCGCCCCCGGCCCGTCCGTCACCCCACCCGCCCGCTCACCCGTCGCGCCCGTCGAGAACCGTAGGAGTATCTGCCGCCCGAGGCCGCTCCGACGCCCGGCACGGCGTGTCCTCCTACATCCTCGACGGTGCCATCTTTCGGCTCACCGAAATCTCGGATACCTTTTCGGTGTGCCGAAAAATGCTCCACCCGCGGACGCCGCTCTCCGCGCACACCGGCGGCCGCCCACCTCGACGCGCCTCGCGTGGCTCCTGGGCCCCGCCCTCGTCGCGGGCGTCGCGTACCTCGATCCCGGCAACGTCGCCAGCAACATGACCGCGGGTGCCCGCTACGGCTACCTGCTCGTCTGGGTCGTCGTGATCGGCAACGTCATGGCGTGGCTCATCCAGTACCTGTCGGCCAAGCTCGGGATCGTGACGGGGCAGAGCCTCCCCGAGACCCTCGGACACCGCATCCGCCGTCCGTGGGCCCGGCGGGCCTACTGGCTGCAGGCCGAGCTCGTGGCGATGGCGACCGACATCGCCGAGGTCATCGGCGGCGCCGTGGCGCTGTGGCTGCTCTTCGGCATCCCGCTGCTGTGGGGAGGCGTCATCACGGGCTCGGTGTCGATCGTGCTGCTGATGGTGCAGTCCCGCCGGGGCCCGCGTGCGTTCGAGTTCATCGTGATCGGCCTCGTCGCGATCATCGCGATCGGGTTCACGTTCGGCGTCTTCCTCGCGCCTCCGGATGCCGCGGGGGTCGTGGGAGGACTCGTCCCCCGGTTCGACGGCACCGACTCTGTGCTCCTGGCGGCGTCGATCCTGGGCGCCACGATCATGCCGCATGCGATCTACGCGCACTCGGCTCTCGCCCGCGACCGCTTCGCCCCCGCGGGCCTGCCCCAGACGAAGGGGGTGCGCCCCGACCTCGATGCCCTGCGCGGCATCCCCACCGCCCGCCTCCTCCGTGCGACCAAGTGGGACGTGAGCATCGCGATGCTCATCGCCGGCACCGTGAACCTCTGCATTCTGCTGCTGGCCGCAGCGAACCTGGCCGGAGTGCCCGGCACCGATTCGCTCGAGGGCGCCTATGCGGCGCTGGACGCGGGACTCGGCCCGATGGTCGCGACGCTGTTCGCGGTAGGACTCCTCGCCAGCGGCCTCGCCAGCACGTCCGTCGGCGCCTACGCGGGCGCCGAGATCATGCACGGGCTCCTGCGCGTTCGGGTGCCGCTGCTCGCGCGCCGCCTCGTGACCCTCGTGCCGGCGCTGGTCATCCTCGGCGTCGGGGTCGACCCCACTCTCGCCCTCGTGCTCAGCCAGGTCGTGCTGTCGTTCGGCATCCCGTTCGCCCTCATCCCCCTCGTGGCGCTCACCGCGCAGCGCGATGTGCTCGGCGCGTTCCGCAACCGCGCTCTCACGACGGCGGCGGGGATTGCGGCATCCGTCTTCCTCGTGGCCCTCAACGGCGTGCTCCTGTGGCTCGTCTTCACGGGGGCGTGACCGCGGCCCGATAGCCTGGGGCGGTGCCGACGTCCGTCGCGATCGACGACTACCTCAAGACGATCTACCACCACACCGAGTGGCAGAGCGATCGCATCACGCCGTCCCAGCTCGCGCTGGTCCTCGGCCTCGCGCCGTCGAGCGTGACGGAGATGGTGCAGAAGCTCGCCGCGCAGGGACTCGTGACCCACCGGCCCTACGGCCCGATCGGACTGACCGCCGAGGGCGAGCGTCGCGCGGCGGCGATCGTGCGGCGGCACCGCCTGGTCGAGACGTGGCTCGTGCGCGAGTTCGGGTACGGCTGGGATGAAGTGCACGACGAGGCCGAGATCCTCGAGCACGCCCTGAGCGACCGGCTGCTGGAGGGCATCGACGAGCGGCTCGGTCGCCCGCGGTTCGATCCGCACGGCGATGCGATCCCGGATGCCTCGGGCGTCGTGCGCCGCGAGCCGTTCGTGCGGCTGGGCGACGCCGCCCCCGGCCACGTCGGCCGCGTGCTGCGCGTGAGCGACCGCGACCCCACCCTGCTGCGCGCGCTCGTGGACGCGGGCATCGACGTGGGGCGCACCGTGCGGGTGACGGATGCCGCCACCGCCGCGATCGACGACGGCGAGCCCTTCGCGCTGCCCGCCGGGGCAGCCGACGCGGTCTGGCTCACCGCGTAGCGGCAGCCGGGCGTCCGGGCGGCGGTCAGCGCCGACGGACCTTCGCGGCCTTCTCGAACGGCCACTGCACGCGGGCGGTGCGCTCGCAGAACTCCCATAGCCGGGCGGCGATCTCGGGGTCGCGTGTGATCTTCGACGGGCGGGCGACCTGAGGCGCACCCCGGGTGAGGCGCTGCGGACCGTAGAACTGGCCGCCCTCGGCATCCGGATCGATCAGGGCGCGCACGAGCGGCCACGCACCGTGCTCCTTGGACTGCGTCATGGGGCCCTGCAGGTTGTCGGCGAACCGCTTGAGGCGCGAGGGCTGGTTCACGCCCTGGATGCCGGGCGTGCGCCCGCCGATCGAATAGCCGGGGTGGGCGACCAGGCTGCTCACCGACACCCCCGCGGCGCGCAGCCGCCGGTCGGCCTCGAAGCCGAGGGAGGTCGTGGCGACCTTGGACTGCACGTACGCGCGCCAGGCCGTGTAGCCCTCGACGAGCTGCGGATCGACCGGGTCGTAGGGCGAGATCGTGGTCGACAGGCTGCCGAGCCACACCAGGCGCCCACCCGTCTTCGCGAGCGGGAGGAGCAGCTCGCCGGCGAGCCCGAAGTGGCCGAGGGCGTTCGTGGCGAAGACGAGCTCGATGCCGTCGGGCGTCGTCTCGCGCTGCTTCGGCGGATGCGTGATCCCGGCGTTGAGGAGCACGCCGTGCACGGGCCCGGAGGTCGCCGCCGACGCCGCGGCGGCGCGCACCGAACCGAGGTTGCTCGTATCGAGGATGAGGGTCTCGACACGGCCTTCGGCTTCGTCGACACGGCGGTGCAGTGCCGCTCGGGCTGCGGAGAGCCGGTTGGGGTTGCGCCCCGTCATGACGACGCGGGCGCCGGCGCGCACGAGCTGCTCGCAGGAGAAGTAGCCCAGGCCGGCGTTCGAACCCGTCACGAGATACCGACGGCCCGTGAGGTCGGGCAGCTGCTGCGGATCCCATGCGTCGCGCGCCACGCCTCGACCCTATCCGTTCGGGCGCGCGCGCCGGTGCGTCGCTAGGCTGGCCGCATGCGGACCCGCGCCGATGTCGAATGCTGGCTGACCGACATGGACGGCGTGCTCGTCCATGAGAACCGTCCCGTGGTGGGCGCCGCCGAACTGCTGGCGCAGTGGCGCGATTCGGCCACCCCGTTCCTCGTGCTGACGAACAATCCGATCTTCACGCCGCGCGACCTGAGCGCGCGGCTGCGCCGGTCGGGACTGGACGTGCCGGAGGAGCGCATCTGGACGTCCGCCCTCGCGACGGCGGAGTTCCTCAAATCGCAGCTCCCCGGTGGCACCGCGTTCGTGATCGGCGAGGCCGGTCTGACGACCGCGCTGCACGAGGCGGGCTACATCATGACCGAGACCCAGCCCGACTACGTCGTGGTCGGCGAGACCCGGCAGTACTCGTTCGAGGCGATCACGAAGGCCATCCGGTTCATCAACGCCGGCGCCCGGTTCATCATCACGAACCCGGATGCCACGGGCCCCACCCCCTCCGGAGTGGTCCCCGCGACGGGCTCGTTCGCCGCACTGATCACGACGGCGACGGGCAAGGCGCCCTACGTCGTCGGAAAGCCGAACCCGATGATGTTCCGCTCCGCGATGAACCGGATCGGCGCCCACTCCGAGAACACCGGGATGATCGGCGACCGCATGGACACCGACGTCGTGGCCGCCATCGAGGCGGGGCTGCACTCCGTGCTCGTGCTCACCGGCATCAGCGACCGCGCCGAGATCGAGCGGTACCCGTTCCGCCCCGACGAGGTGCTCGAATCGGTCGCCGACCTGGTGTCGGCCGAGCCCTGGGAGTCGGAGATGCCCGAAGGCGTCTGAGCCGTCGGGAGAAGTTCACGCCGAGCCTCTAGACGCGCACCCCCCGGCACGGACAACATGGGACGCATCCCCCGAGCGCGCCCGAGCGCGCCCTGGCGGATCCCGCGCGGCGACCCGAAACCCGCGCGGCGCGCAGTGCGGAGATCGTGGCCGAGGCCGCGGAAGGGAAGCGCCCCATGAACGCTTTCGAGCAGAATCTGCTGTTCGCGGCCACCGGCATCGTGATCCTCGGCACGATCATCGCGCTCGTGGTGCAGTACATGCGCCGCGACAAGGACGATCAGTGATGGCACCGCTGTCGCTCGGGGTCGTCCTGCTGGCGTTCCTCTGCCTGATCGGCGCCGCCGTGCTCTGGCAGCGGAACAAGACCGCCGGGGTCGACGGCGTCGGTCGCGGGGGCACGCGCATCGCGATCATCGTGCTGGTGACAGCGGGCGTGCTGCTCGCCCTCGCCTCGCAGCTGCCCGCCCTGCGCGGCTGAGCGCTACTGCGCGTCGAGCCCGAGGTCGTCGAGGTCGATCGCGGCGAGCCACCGCAGCCCGGCCTCTTCGATCGCCGCCTGCGCGCCGGTCTTGCGGTCGACGATGACCGCGACCGCGACAGGCTCGGCTCCCTCGCGGCGCAGCGCCTCGACCGCCTTCAGCGCCGACTGGCCCGTGGTCGACGTGTCTTCGAGCACGACGACGCGCTTGCCCGCGACATCCGCCCCCTCCACCTGACGCCCGCGGCCGTGGTCCTTGGGCTCCTTGCGCACGACGAACGCGTCCAGCGGTCGAGGCGTGCGCGCCGACTCGTGCATGACGGCGTTGGCGATCGGGTCGGCGCCCAGGGTCAGCCCGCCCACCGCCACGACTCCGTCGACGTCGCGGATGAGGTCGAGCATGATGCGCCCGATCGCCGGAGCGGCGCGATGGTCGAGGGTGAGCTTGCGCATGTCGACGTAGTACGTCGCCTTCTTGCCGCTGGACAGGGTGAAGTCGCCGTGGAACACCGCCTCGTCCTCGATCAGGGCGATGAGGTACTGGCGGTCGGCTTCGAGCTCGGGCGTGGAGGCGGCGGTCATGCGAACGAGTCTAGGAGGGGCATCCGATGTTATTCACGCGCTCGGATCGCGCCCGTCGGGCGCGACGGCTCTACAGTCGGAAGACGGATGCCGTGGCCGCACAGCGACCTCGGCTCCCCGCCTGACAGGAGCTCCCCATGACGCGGATCGGCATCGTCGCCGAGCGCCCCGGCGAAAGCCGGGTCGCGGCGACACCGACCACTGTTCCCAAGATCATCGCCCTCGGCTACGAGGTGGTCGTCGAGACGGAAGCGGGCGCCGCATCGTCGTTCCCCGACGCGGCGTTCGCTGCGGCGGGCGCGACGATCGTCGACGGCGACGCGGCGTGGTCGTCGCCGATCGTGCTGAAGGTCGAGCCGCCCACGCGGGGGGAGATCGACCGGCTCGCCGATGGTGCGACGCTCATCGGCCTGCTGAGCCCGGCGCTGCGCCCCGACCTGGTCGAGGCGCTCGCGACCCGCGGCATCACGGCGATCGCGATGGATGCCGTCCCGCGCATCTCGCGCGCCCAGTCGATGGACGTGCTGAGCTCGATGGCAAACATCGCCGGGTACCGCGCGGTCGTGGAGGCCGCTAACGAGTTCGGCCGGTTCTTCACCGGTCAGGTGACCGCGGCCGGCAAGGTGCCGCCCGCGAAGGTGCTCGTCGCCGGCGCGGGGGTCGCGGGCCTCGCCGCGATCGGCGCGGCGTCGAGCCTCGGTGCGATCGTGCGGGCGACCGATCCGCGCCCGGAGGTGGGCGATCAGGTCGCTTCGATCGGCGGCACGTACCTGCCCGTCGACGTCGTCGTGGAGCAGTCCACCGACGGATACGCGAAGGCCACGAGCGAGGCGTACGACCGTCGGGCTGCGGAGATCTACTCCGAGCAGGCCGCCGACGTCGACATCATCATCACCACCGCCCTCATCCCCGGCCGTGCGGCGCCGCGCCTCATCACCGAGGCGGACGTCGCGACCATGAAGCCCGGTTCGGTCATCGTCGACATGGCGGCCGCCCAGGGCGGCAACGTGGCGGGCTCAGTCGCCGGCGAGAGGGTCGTCACGGCGAACGGCGTCACGATCCTCGGCTACACCGATCTCGCGGGTCGGCTGCCGCAGCAGGCGTCGCAGCTGTACGGCACGAACCTGCTGAACCTGCTGAAGCTGCTCACCCCGGGCAAGGACGGCGCGCTGTCGCTCGACTTCGACGACATCGTGCAGCGATCGGTCACGGTCGTGCGCGCGGGCGCCGTGACGTGGCCTCCCCCGCCGGCGCAGGTGTCGGCGGCGAAGCCCGCGACCCCGGAGCCTGTCGGAGCATCCTCGCAGACCGCGAAGAAGCCGATGTCGGCCGCCGCGAAGAGCGGACTCATCGCCGCCGGCATCGCCGCCCTGTTCCTCGTCTGCGCGTTCGCGCCCGCGCCGCTGCCGCAGCACTTCCTCGTGCTGACACTGTCGGTCGTCGTGGGGTTCTACGTCATCGGCCACGTCGCGCACGCCCTGCACACGCCGCTGATGAGCGTCACGAACGCGATCTCGGGCATCATCGTGGTCGGCGCGATGGTGCAGATCACCGCCCCCAGCCTCGCCGTGCAGCTGCTGGCCGCCCTGGCCGTGCTGCTGGCCAGCATCAACATCTTCGGAGGGTTCGCCGTCACCCGGCGGATGCTCGCGATGTTCTCGAAGGGTGACGCGCAGTGACCCTCGCCGCCTCCGTCGCCGGCGCCGCGTACATCGTCGCCGCGCTGCTGTTCATCCTGAGCCTCGCCGGCCTCAGCAAGCACGAGACCAGCCGCCGCGGCGTCGCCTACGGCATCGTCGGCATGGCGATCGCGCTCGTCTCGACGGTGTGGCTCACCGCAGCCCAGGCCTGGGGCGACCCGGCCGCGCTCGTGGGCCTCACTCTCCTCGTGGTCGCGGTGCTCGTCGGCGGCGCGATCGGCCTGTGGCGCGCACGCGTCGTGGAGATGACCGGGATGCCGGAGCTCATCGCTCTCCTGCACTCGTTCGTCGGCCTCGCGGCCGTGCTCGTCGGCTGGAACGGCGCGCTCTACGACACCGGTCTCACCGGGACGCTCGCCGACATCCACCACGCCGAGGTGTTCATCGGCGTCTTCATCGGCGGAGTGACCTTCATCGGGTCGATCGTCGCGTTCCTCAAGCTCTCGGCGCGCATCTCGTCGAAGCCGCTCATGCTTCCGGGGAAGAACGCCCTCAACATCGGCGCCCTCGTCGCGTTCGTCGCCTTGACGGTCTGGTACGTCGTCACACCCGAGCTGTGGCTGCTGATCGCCGTCACCCTCCTCGCCCTCGCGCTCGGCTGGCACCTCGTGGCCTCGATCGGCGGCGGCGACATGCCGGTCGTCGTCTCGATGCTCAACAGCTACTCCGGATGGGCCGCCGCCGCAGCGGGCTTCCTGCTCAACAACGACCTGCTGATCGTCACGGGCGCGCTCGTGGGCTCGTCGGGTGCGTACCTGAGCTACATCATGTGCAAGGCGATGAACCGCTCGTTCCTCTCGGTCATCGCGGGAGGGTTCGGCATCGAGGCGCCGAGCGGCGACGACGCGGACTACGGCGAGCACCGCGAGATCGACGCCGAATCGGTCGCCGACATGCTCACCGGAGCATCCACCGTCGTCATCACCCCCGGCTACGGCATGGCCGTCGCTCAGGCGCAGCACGGCGTCGCGAACCTCGTGCAGCGGCTCCGCGAGCGCGGCGTCGACGTGAAGTTCGGCATCCACCCCGTCGCCGGACGCCTTCCGGGGCACATGAACGTGCTGCTCGCCGAGGCCAAGGTGCCCTACGACATCGTCCTCGAGATGGACGAGATCAACGACGACCTGTCGCAGACCGACGTCGTTCTCGTGATCGGGGCGAACGACACCGTGAACCCGTCCGCCGCGGAAGACCCGGGCTCGCCGATCGCCGGCATGCCGGTGCTGCGGGTGTGGGAGGCGGGCAACGTCATCGTGTTCAAGCGCTCCATGGCCTCGGGCTACGCCGGCGTGCAGAACCCGCTGTTCTTCCGCGACAACGCGCAGATGCTCTTCGGCGACGCGAAGGAGCGGGTGGAGGACATCCTCAAGGCGCTGTAGCGGCGACGCGGCGTCGGCGGTCGACCGTAGGCTGGACACCATGCGTCTGGCCACCTGGAACGTCAATTCCATCCGCGCTCGCGTCGCCCGCACGGTCGAGTTCGCGGTGCGCGAGCACGTCGACGTGCTCGCGATGCAGGAGATCAAGTGCAAGCCCGAGCAGTTCCCGTACGCGGAGTTCGAGGCGGCGGGCTACGAGGTCGTCGCGCACGGACTCAGCCAGTGGAACGGCGTCGCGATCGCGAGCCGGGTGCCGATCGACGACGTCGAGCTCGCGTTCCCCGGTATGCCGGGCTTCTCGAAGGACCACCAGGGTCCGGATGCTCCGCAGGAGGCCCGCGCGATCGGCGCGACCGTCGGCGGGGTCAAGGTGTGGAGCCTGTACGTGCCCAACGGCCGCTCCCTGGAGGATCCGCACTACTTCTACAAGCTCGACTGGCTGTCGGCCCTCGCGCAGTACACGTCGGATTCGCTCGAGCAGAACCCCGACCTGGCGCTCGCGCTCGTGGGCGACTTCAACATCGCGCCGACGGATGCCGACAACGGCGATCCGACGGTGGTCGCGGGCTTCTCGACCCACGTCTCGGCCCCCGAGCGCGCGGCCTTCGCGGCACTCGAATCGGCAGGGCTCACCGACGTCGTTCGTCCGCTCGTGCCGTCGGGCTACACGTACTGGGACTACAAGCGCCTGCGCTTCCCCCGCAACGAGGGCATGCGCATCGACTTCATCCTCGGGTCGCACGCGCTCGCCGAGTCCGTCACGGGCGCGGCGATCCACCGCGACGAGCGCAAGGGCGAGATCCCCAGCGACCACGTTCCCGTGGTCGTCGACCTCGACCTGACCGGGCCCGACGACGACGACGATCGGCCCATGATCTTCTGAACGCGGCGGCTCAGATCCGGCCCTGCAGGATGAAGTGCCAGTAGAGCCACGGGAAGACGTGCCGGTCGACGATCCATGACGCCCTGTTCTCGCGGTACATGGCCGGCCAGAACGGGATCGTGGGCTTCAGGCGGCCGCGGTGGTCGTATTCGGCCAGGACGACGGTGCCGCGCGACACGGTGAACGGACACACCGTGTAGCCGTTGTACCGGGCGGGGGGACGCTCTCCGCGGAGCGCCGCCACGATGTTCTTCGCCAGGGCGGCGGTCTGCTTCCGCAGCGCTCCGCCCGAGCGGTCGCTGGGAAGGCCCGCCGCATCGCCGGTGGCCCAGACATCCGGGAACCGCGGGTGGCGCAGCGTCTCGGCGTCGACCTCGATCCAGCCCTTCTCGTCGCCCGGGACGGCGAGCCCCGACGAGGCGAGCCAGGCCGGAGCGACCTGCGGCGGCTCGACGCACAGCACGTCGTAGTCGAGCTGCTCCGTCCCGCCGCCGCGCGTCGCGAGCTCGATGGTCTTCGCGGCGCCGTCGACACCGGACAGCTCCGTCGCCGTCCGCAGCTCGATGCCGTACTCGTCGATCTTGCGCTCCAGCTCGCGGGCGATCTCGGGGATGCCGAACACCGCGTCGTCGGCCACGACCAGCACGACCCGCAGCCGATCGAGCACGCCGATGGCACGCCAGTACGCGCAGGCCTGGTACATCGGCTTCTGCCCCGCGCCGAGGCACGAGCCCGGCCCCTCCGGCTGCACGAAGACCACGGTGCCCTCGCGGATGTCGCGCAGAGCCGCAGACGCGTCGACGGCGAGGTCGAGCTCGTAGTTCGACACGGCCTGGCGCGCCGACACCGCCTCGGCGAGTCCGGGCACCCGGCTCCACGCGAAGTGCATGCCGGGGCAGAGGACGAGCTGGCCGTACGACAGCCGCCGTCCGCCGGCGAGTTCGACGACGGATGCCGCGGGGTCGACGGCGGTCGCGGCGTCGCGGATCCACTCGACGCCCTTCGGGGTCACGTCGCCCTGCGGCCGCGTCGTGATGTGGGCGGGCGCGGTGCCCCCGGCGACGTGGGAGAGGAGCGGCTTGTAGACGTGCACGTCGCGCGGCTCCACGACCACGACATCGTCGACGCCGTAGCGCCTCAGCCGGCCGGCGACGGCGAGTCCCCCGTTGCCACCGCCGATCACCACCACCCGGTGCCACTCGGGGGTCGAGATCTCGTCCTGCGCTTCGGGGTCAGCCATGTCCCCACGCTAAGCGCGCCCGCGCACACCTCGGGCGGGGTTGCGGTGCGGACTCCGCCGGGGTACGCGCTCGGGCCCCGTGTGCGCGCGGTGTTCCGGAGCATCCGCCGCCCTCCGCCGTTCTCCGGAGATCCGCCGTTCTCCGGATCCACCCGGCCCGACGGCTCCGGAGGAACGAGGATGTCCGCTGCAGAGAGAAGCAGCCCGCGCACGCCCGACTCCGCCGTGCGGGGGATGCCTCGGCATGCCCTCCCCCGTAGCGTGGAGTGATGCTCGACACCGCCCCCACCGATCGCGTGCGCCTGCCCGTCACGCGCAGCGGACTCCGCGCCGACGCCGCACTCGCCGCCGCCCTGCTCGTCGGGGCCGTCCTCAGCAGCGCCCTCGGCTCGGTCGCGGGCCTCTACGGCGACGACACGCTCTCGCTGGAATGGGCGCTCCTGTACGCGGTGGCCGTCGCCGCCCCCCTCGCCCTCCGTCGGAAGTACCCGGAGATCGTGGCCCTCACCGTCGCCCTCGCGTTCTTCGTGGGCGGTTCGCTGCGCGTCACCGATGTCTACGTCGGCAACATCGCCCTCTTCATCGCCGTCTACACGGTCGGGGCGTGGGTCGACGATCGCCGGCGCGCGACCATCGTGCGCGTCGTGATCATCGTCGGCATGTTCGTCTGGCTCCTCGTCACGATGTTCCAGTCGGCGACCGCGCCGACCGATGAGGGGCTGTCGCGGGTGGGACTCTTCTCACCCTTCGTCGCATTCATGCTCATGCAGCTGCTCGTGAACATCGCCTTCTTCGGCGGCGCGTACTTCATGGGCGACCGCGCCTACCTGTCGGCGCGCGAGCGGGCATCCCTCGAGGAGCGCACGCGCGAGCTCGAGAGCGAGCGGGAGGTGACGGCCGCGCAGGCCGTCGCCCTCGACCGCGTGCGCATCGCGCGCGAGCTGCACGACGTCGTTGCCCACCACGTCTCGGCGATGGGGGTGCAGGCCGGGGCCGCGCGAGCCGTCATGGACCGCGATCCGGATGCCGCGCGCACGGCGCTCATCGGCGTCGAGGCGTCGGCGCGCTCGGCGCTGGCCGAGCTCCGCCAGCTGCTCGAGACGCTGCGCGCCCCCGGGGGCGAAGCCGTCGACGGGTCGACGCTGCGCCTCGACGATCTCGCCGCGCTCGTCGCGCATGCCCGCGAGAACGGCCTGCCCACGACGTTCGCCGTCGTCGGCGAGCCCGTGCCGCTGCCCGACGTCGTGCAGGTCAATCTCTACCGGGTCGCCCAGGAGGCTCTCACCAACGCCCGCAGGCACGGGGGTCCGGATGCCTCGGCCGACGTGCGCCTGCGCTACTCCGCCGACTCGGTCGAACTGGAGATCGCGAGTGCAGGACGCCTCTCCTCCCCCGGCACCCGCACCGGGCTCGGCATCGTCGGGATGCGCGAGCGCGCCGCGGCCTCGGGCGGGACGATCGAGATCGGCCCCCGGCCGCGCGGCGGCTTCCTGGTGCGCCTGCGCGTACCCGTGCGCTCGGAGGTGCTCGCGTGACGGGCACGCCCATCCGCGTGCTGCTGGCCGACGACCACGCCGTCATGCGCGCCGGCTTCCGCATGATCCTCGAAGCGCAGGACGACATCGTCGTGGTGGGCGAAGCGGCCGACGGCGCCGCGGCGGTGGCCGCGGCATCCGCTCTGCGTCCGGATGTCATCTGCATGGACGTGCAGATGCCGGGGACCGACGGCATCGAGGCGACGCGGCGGATCGTCGCCGACGCCGGCATCGAGTCAGCCGTCGTGATCGTGACGACGTTCGACCGCGACGACTACCTCTTCGAGGCGCTGGAGGCAGGGGCGAGCGGGTTCCTGCTGAAGAACGCCGGCCCGGAGGAGCTCGTCACCGCCGTCCGGGTCGCGGCGGTGGGCGACGCCCTCCTGGCGCCCGAGGTGACGCGTCGCGTGATCGAGCGGTTCGCGGCGGGCGGCGCCGCGCGTTCGCCCCAGACGGCGACTCCGGATGCCTCGAACCCGCCGTTCGGGACGCACGAGCCGGTCGTGGTCGAGCTCACCGAGCGCGAGGACGAAGTGCTCCGGCTCGTGGCGCAGGCGATGAGCAACGCCGAGATCGCCGCGAAGCTGTACATCGGCGAGGCGACGGTGAAGACGCACGTGTCGAACCTGCTGCAGAAGCTCGGCGCGCGCGACCGGGTGGCCGCGGTGGTCTACGCCCACCGTCACGGCCTGGCGTAGACCCCCCGTCCTCGAGTCCCCGCAGGTAGGGTCAGGCGCCGACCGGCACCGGGGCGTAGCGGTCGATGAGCGACTCGAAGGCCTCGAGGTAGCCCGCGAGGAACTCGGCGGTCTGCTCGTTGGTGACTTCGCCCTCGTCGGTGAACAGGCCGGGGAGCGACTGCACGTACGCCTCGGGCTGGCCCAGCGTCGGTGCGTTGTAGTGGCTCAGGATCGCCTTGAGGTGCTGCTGCGCCGCAGCCGTTCCGATCGGACCGCCCGACGTGCCGATCACGGCGGTGGGCTTGCCGTTGAACGAGCCCTGGCCCCACGGACGTGCGGCCCAGTCGAGCGCGTTCTTGAGGACGCCGGGGATCGAGCGGCTGTACTCGGGGGTGACGATGATGACGCCGTCGACGTCGTCGATCGCCTGCTTGAAGTCGCGCGCCACCTGCGGGTAGTCGGCGTCGAAGTCGGGCGAGTAGAAGGGGAGGTCTGCGATCGGGATCTCGACGAGAGTCGTGCCCTCGGGCGCGAGTCGCGCGAGCGCCTTCGCGAGGCGGCGGTTGATCGACGTCGACGAGATGCTGCCGACGATGTAGCCGATGGTGCGGTCGGACATGGGGGACTCCTCCGTGAAATGAAAAGGGTCCCCGGCGGGGACCACCGTGGACGTTCCACCACGGTCCAAGGAGAGGCATCCGGAATCTATTCCCGCGCATGGATGTATGACGCCGGATGACACTCCTCCCCCGCGGGAGGGGGACCACATCCCCACCCCCAGGGGGAGGCCGCGACACCGTCCCGTCCCTAGCGTGGAGTCATGGACCTCAGGAGGATCGCATGCTGACACTGACCGGCATCACCAAGAGCTACGGAGGGCGGCGCGTGCTCGACGACGTGGCGTTCGACGTCCGACCCGGACGGCTGACCGGCTTCGTCGGCGGCAACGGGGCGGGAAAGACCACGACGATGCGCATCGTGCTGGGCGTCCTCGGGAAGGATGCCGGCTCGGTCACCCTCGACGGCACCGAGGTGACGGCATCCGACCGCCGCTCCTTCGGCTACATGCCCGAGGAGCGCGGCCTCTACCCGAAGATGAAGGTGCTCGAGCAGGTCGTGTACCTCGCCCGTCTGCACGGATTCTCGAAGGCGGATGCCACGACCCGCGCCGAAGCCCTGCTCGGGCAGCTCGGACTCGGCGAGCGGCTCGGCGACAACATCGAGACCCTGTCGCTGGGCAACCAGCAGCGCGCGCAGATCGCGGCGGCCCTCGTGCACGAGCCGCGGGTGCTGATCCTCGACGAGCCCTTCTCCGGTCTCGACCCCCTCGCCGTCGACGTCGTCGCGGGCGTCCTGCAGGAGCGGGCCGCTGCGGGCACGGCGGTGCTGTTCTCCTCGCACCAGCTCGACGTCGTCGAGCGGCTGTGCGACGACCTCGTCATCATCGCGGGCGGAACGATCCGCGCCGCCGGTGCGCGCGACCAGCTGCGCGCCCAGCACTCCACGCGCCGCTACGAGCTCGTCTCCGCGGGGGATGCGGGATGGCTGCGCCATGAGGCCGGAGTGGAGGTCGTCGACTTCGACGGCGGCTACGCCCTGTTCGACGTCGACTCCGACGACACCGCCCAGCAGATCCTCCGCCGTGCCGTCGCCCAGGGCGACGTCGCGAGCTTCGCCCCGCAGCATCCCACCCTCGCCCAGATCTTCAAGGAGGTCATCCAGTGAGCACCGCCACCCCGACCCGCCGCGCGCCCGCACCGCCCAGCTTCGCGCAGAGCACCTGGCTCGTCGCCGAGCGTGAGATCGGCTCGAAGCTGCGCAGCAAGGCCTTCATCATCTCGTTCGCCATCATGTTCGTCGTCGCTCTCGCCGGAGTGATCTGGGCGGGCTTCGCCGCAGGCGGAGCGAGCAGCGGCACCCCCGTCGCCGTCACGTCCGAGGCGCAGCAGCTGCTGCCGAACACGTCCGGACTCGACATCACCGAGGTGGGCGACCGCGCAGAGGCCGAGGCGCTCATCACCTCGGGCGACGTGGATGCCGCGATCCTGGCCGACCCCGCCTCCCCGACGGGCTTCGTGGTGGTCGCCGAGACCGATGCGCCCTCGACGCTCCTGCTGAGCCTGTCGACCGCGCCCACGGTCGAGCTGCTCGATCCCGAGGGCGGCTGGAACATCCTCGGGTACTTCGTGGCGATCGCGTTCGGCGGCATCTTCTTCTTCGCCGCGCAGCTGTTCGGCTCGACGATCGCGCAGAGCGTCGTCGAGGAGAAGCAGACGCGCGTCGTGGAGCTGCTCATCTCGGCGATCCCCACCCGTGCGCTGCTGGCGGGCAAGGTGATCGGCAACACCGTGCTGGCGATGGGGCAGATCCTGATCCTCGCGGCGATCGTCGTGGTGGGACTGACGGTCACCGGTCAGACCGAGCTGCTGCAGGGCATCGGGGCTCCGATCGCCTGGTTCGCCGTGTTCTTCTTCTTCGGCTTCATCCTGCTGGCCGCGCTCTTCGCGGCGGCCGCGGCGATGGTGTCGCGTCAGGAGGACATCGGCTCGACCACGACGCCGCTGATCCTGCTGATCATGGCGCCGTACTTCCTGGTGATCTTCCTGTGGAACAACCCCACGGTGCTGACGATCATGTCGTACGTGCCGTTCTCGGCCCCCGTCGGGATGCCGGTGCGCCTGTTCCTCGGCCAGGCGCAGTGGTGGGAGCCGCTGGTCTCGCTCGTGATCCTCATGGTGACGTGCGTCGCGGCGATCATCGTCGGCGCGAAGATCTACGACAACTCGCTCCTGCGGATGGGCGCGCGTGTCAAGCTCATGGACGCCCTGCGCGGCTGAGCAACGGCGGCTCCCGAGTCTGCCGACGGATGCCCCGGTTCCTCGATCACGAGGGGCCGGGGCATCCGGCATCCCCTACCGGTCTTCGAGCACCGACAGCACGTTGCCGGCCGGATCGCGGAACCACGCGATCGGCGGGCCTCCGTTGCCGCGCACGATCCCCTTGGCATCCGACGGGAACGCGTCGTCGTCGTAGATCTTCGTCTGCACGCCCTTCGCGTTCAGGGCGTCGACGGCGACGTCGATGTCGTCCACGGGGAAGTTGAGGATCGTGAAGCTCGCCGGCTCGTGGTTCGGCTTCGGGTAGATCAGGATCCGCGCTCCCGACGCGAGGCCGAGGGCGAGGAACCCCATCTCGTCGTCGCGGACGTCGAGTCCGAGTGTGTCGCGGTAGAACGTGCGGGCGGCGTCGATGTCGTCGACGGAGAAGCCGCTGAAGGCACGGTCGGTGGGGAACATGGGCAGACCTCCGGATCGGTGCGTGCTGCCAGCATCCGCCCGCCGGCCGCCGATGTCGAGGGGGTCAGCGCTCGACGAGCACGCCGTCGGCGTCGGCCCACACGCGGCGACCGGGGGTGAAGCGCACGCCTGCGATCACGACGGGGACGTCGACCTCGCCGACGCCGTCCTTCGCGCTCTTGCGCGGATTCGAGCCGAGCGCCTTCACTCCGATCGGGAGTGTCGCGATCTCGGCCCGGTCGCGGATCGCTCCGTGCACGATGATCCCCGCCCACCCCTGCGCGACGGCGGAGGCGGCGATGAGGTCGCCGACGACCGCGGATTCGAGCGATCCGCCCCCGTCTATCACGAGCACGGCGCCCTCTCCCGGCGTCGCGAGCACGGCCTTGACCAGTGCGTTGTCGCGGTGGCAGCGCACGGTGCGGACGGGGCCGTCGAACGCGACGCGCCCTCCGAGGTCGTGGAACTGGAGCGCGAGCGAATCGAGCTCGTCGCCGCGCTCGTCGTACAGGTCGGCCGTCGCGATCGTCATGTGCTCAGGCTAGGCGCGGGGCTCCGGATGCCGGAGGCCGCCTCCGCGTGAACTTCAGGCGACCTTCACGCCTGCGCAAAACGGAGGGGATGGTGCGGGGGGAGGAGCGGATGCCCCGCAGTCATCCTCCGTCCACACCATCCCCTCCGACTCGAACCGCGTTGCTCACTCCGCGTGCGGCGTGGGCGGGTTGTGGTCGGGATGCAGCGCGGTGAACAGCGAGTACGACCGGCCGTCGGCATCCGGTCCGCGCTCCTTGAACTCCTGGAGGAGGGCATGCAGGCGCTCCTCGAGTTCGGCCTTGTGGTCGGGGTTCAGTCGCAGCCCCAGCCAGGAGACGTCGAGGTCGTCGGGGGCGAGTCCCTCGATCTGCTGCAGGAACGTCTGCACGAGCACCGGACTGCCCTCGGCGATCCGCGTGCGCCACGACAGCCCGGTCGCCCGGTACGGCACTTCGCGGGCACCCTGCGCGCCGGCCCGTTCGCCCTCCGCCGCAAGGAACCCGGTCTGCACGAGGGTGCGCACGTGGTGCAGCATCGTGCCGGGGTTGACCTCCAGCAGATCGGCGAGCTCCTTGTTGGTGCGCGCCTCGAATGCGCACAGCCGCAGGACGCGCAGCCGCAGCGGGGAGCTCAGCGCACGTCCGCGCGCCTGCGCGTCGGCGTCGTCGGCGTGCGCGTCGGCGCTGATCCTCTGCTCCGTCACACCCCCACGCTACGGCACCGATTGACATTCCTCAATCGCATGGCGCAGACTGATCGACATGTCCCAATCGCTGGAGCCGGATGCCGCGGACGGCGTCGATCCCACGGCGCTGGCGGAAGCGCGGGCGGAGTCGTCGACGCCGCTGTCGACACCCGATGCGGCCGACGCCGTCGAGGCCGACCAGGGGCAGCAGCCCGCACCCGGATCCCCGAAGGGGTCTCTCTGGCGCGACCGCAACTTCCTGACGCTGTGGGGCGGCCAGGCGCTGAGCCAGTTCGGGGCGCAGATCACCGAGCTCGCCCTCCCGGTGCTGGCAGTGCTGCTGCTGAACGCGACGGAGTTCGAGATCGGCGTGCTGAACGCGGCCGGCGTGCTCGCGTTCCTCGTGGTGGGCCTTCCGGCCGGTGCGTGGATCGATCGCCTGCGCAAGCGGAGGGTCATGATCGCGGCCGACCTCGTGCGCGCGATCGCGCTCGCGACGCTTCCCGTGCTGGCGCTGCTGGACGTTCTGGAGATCTGGCACATGGTGGCCGTCGCCCTCGTCATGGGCGTCGCCACGGTGTTCTTCGACGTGTCGTACCAGAGCATTATCCCCTCCCTCGTGCGACCGGGCCAGATCGCCGAGGCCAACGGCAAGCTCGAATCCACGCAGCAGCTCGCGGGCCTCGCGGGCCCTGCGATCGGCGGCTGGCTCGTCGGCGTCCTCGCCGCCCCGTTCGCGATCCTGATCACGGTCGGCACCTATGTCGCGTCGTTCTTCGCACTGCTGTCCACCCGCGACCACGAGCCGCGCCGGGCGGCCGGAGACCACGAACCTCTCGTCACGGAGATCGGCGAAGGGCTGCGCTGGGTGTTCGGCAATCCGCTCCTGCGCCGCATCGTCGGCACGACGGGCGTCGCGAACTTCTTCGGCACCTTCGCCGGCACGCTGTACCCGATCTTCGTGCTGCGCACGCTCGGTCTCGGTCCCGAGGTGCTCGGCGTCGTGCTGTCGCTGTCGGCCGTCGGCGGGGTGCTGGGGGCCGTCGCGACGCCGCGGATCGTCGCCCGCATCGGCGAAGCGCGCGCGATCCCGGTGAGCGCGATCGCGTTCGGGTTCGCGCCGATCTCGCTGCCGCTCGTCGCGGTGTTCCCCGAGCTCGCCGTACCGCTGCTGATCGCCGGCGGATTCCTGACGAGCTTCACGGTCCTGCTGTACAACATCACCCAGGTCACCTTCCGTCAGCGCATCACGCCGCCGCGCCTCCTCGGCCGCATGAACGCGTCGATCCGCTTCGTCGTGTGGGGCGTCATGCCGATCGCCGCACTGCTCGCGGGGGCACTCGGCACGTGGATCGGGGTGGTCCCGACGCTGTGGATCGCTGCGGCCGGTGAGGCTCTGGCGTGCCTCTTCGTGGCGACAGGGCCGTTCTGGCGGATGCGCGAGCTCCCGGATGCCGCGTGGAACGGGCCGGATCGCTCCCGCTGAGCCTTACCCTGAGACTCTGGCTCGCGCAACGGGGGACGTTCCCTCCCGCGAGCCGTGGTCGGGTGGAGGAATGAACGCACGCATCGTCTCGATCGGCACGGCCGTGCCCGCCACGCCCGTCAGCCAGACGGTCGTGCGCGACTTCTTCGCCACGCAGCCCGGAGTCGACCGGCTCACGCGCCGCCTCATCCACGCGGCGTTCGATGCGGCGCAGATCGAGCAGCGGCACACCGTGCTCACCCAGCTCGCCGACGATGCCGCGGGTGTCTCCGGTGCGGGCGGTGTGGACTTCGTGGGCGACGGCCGGGCCCTCCTCGTGCCCTCGACGGGCGCCCGCAACGCCGTGTACGAGCGCGTGGCCCCGTCGCTCTACGCGGAGGCCGCACGCTCGGCGCTCGCGCAGGCGGAGATCGACGCCCAGGCGGTGACGCACGTCGTGACGGTGTCGTGCACGGGCTTCTTCGCCCCGGGGCCCGACTACCGCCTGGTGCGCGATCTCGGGCTCTCGTCCCTCGTCGAGCGCTACCACCTCGGCTTCATCGGCTGCGCCGCCGCCGTCCCGGCGCTCCGTCTCGCGGCGCGGATCACGGCCGCGCAGCCCGGAGCGGTCGTGCTCGTGGCCTGCGCCGAACTGTGCTCGCTCCACATCCGCGCGTCTTCCGATCCGCAGCAGATCGTCGCGGCATCGGTCTTCGCCGACGGCGCGGCTGCCGCCGTCGTGACCGCCGATCCCGGCATCGCCGACGGGAGCGGACTGGAGCTCGACCGATTCGCCACCGCGCTCACCGAGGCCGGCGAGAAGGACATGGCGTGGACGATCGGCGACGAGGGGTTCCTCATGACGCTGTCGGCCGAAGTGCCGCGGATCATCGGGCGAGAGATCCGCGCGGTCGTCGCCGACTTCCTCCACGGCGACACGCCCCCGGATGCCTGGGCCGTGCACCCCGGCGGGCGGAGCGTGCTGGACCGCGTCGAGACCGGACTCGACCTCTCGCCGGAGGCCATCGCCCCCTCGCGTGCGGTGCTGCGCGACCACGGCAACATGTCGAGCGCCACGATCCTGTTCATCCTGCGCGCGCTGCTGCTCGACGACGGCGTGGGCGACGGGAGCCGCGTCGGCGCGCTCGCGTTCGGCCCCGGACTCACCGTCGAATCGGCGCTCCTCGTCAAGCGCGGAAGACGGAGCGGATGAGCCTCGCCGTCCGCGACACCGAGGTGCGCGAGCTGATGGACGATCCGGCGTGCGATCCCGAGCGCCTCGCGGCGACCCTCCGCCGGTTCGACACCGTGAACCGGCTCGTGTCGGGGTGGGGCGGCGTCTACCGCACGCGTCTCGCGCCCCGGTTGGCAGCCCTCGGCCGCCCCGCCCGGGTGCTCGACCTCGGATGCGGGGGCGGCGACCTCGTGGCGCGGCTGGCGGCCCTGGCCCGCCGCGACGGACTCGACGTGCGGTGGGTCGGTGCCGATCCCGATCCGCGAGCGCTGCGCATCGCGACCGCGCGCGAGAGTGCGGACGTGCGGTTCGTCGCAGCCGACTCCGGGGCGCTCCTGGCGAAGGGCGACGTCTTCGACGCCGTCATCTCGAACCACGTGCTGCACCACCTGGGTTCCGAGCTGCCCGTCGTCGCCGCGCAGTCGCGCGCACTGTCGTCGGGGGTCGTCCTGCACGGCGACATCGCGCGCGGCCGCCTGGCCTACGCGCTCTACGCCATCGGCATCACCCCCCTGGCTCCGGGCACGTTCCTGCGCACCGACGGGCTCCGATCCATCCGGCGCAGCTTCACTCCGGATGAGCTGCGCGCGGCCCTGCGCGCCGACACGGCGGGCGCCTGGAGCGTGCACGCCCCCGCACCGTTCCGACTGCTGGCGGAGAGCACCGCCGATGCGTGACGTCGTCGTGGTGGGGGCAGGGCCCGTCGGGATGCTGCTGGCCGGCGATCTCGCCCGCAGCGGAGTCGACGTCGAGGTGCTCGAGCGGCGGCCGGAGCCCGGCTGGGGCAGCAGGGCCATCGGCCTGCATCCGCCCGTCCTCGCGGCGCTGGAGCGCTCCGGACGCACGGAGCGGATCCTGTCGTCGGCGATGCGCGTGCCCCGCGGCGAAGCCCGCTCCGACGGGAAACGGCTCGGGGTCGTGCGCTTCGACCGGCTGTCCACGCGCTTCCCCTTCGTGGCGACGCTCCCCCAGTCCGAGACCGACGCGGCGATCGCGGCCGATGCCCCGGCGCCGTTGCGAGGAGCGTCGGTGCTCGCGGTGCGCGAGCGCGGAGATCGGGTGGTCGTGCGGGCGGGGGTGGGTGGCCGCCCCGTCGAGCTCGAGGCTCGCGTCGTCGTCGTGGCATCCGGTGCCGGGGGCCGAGGCCTCGTCTTCCGGCCGGAATCGGCCCGCGCCGACGACTACCGCGATCGCTACGTCATGGCCGACATCGCCGTGGGCGATCGTCCCGACGCCGCCACGGCCGTCGTGCACCTCGACCGCGAAGGCGTCCTGGAGTCGTTCCCGCTGCCGAACGGAGTCCGTCGGTTCGTGGCGTGGGCCGACGAGACCGCAGATCGAGACCCGTCGTCGCTGCTCGAGCAGCTGCGCGGCGCGCTCGTGTCGCGGGGCGAGTTCTCGGCGGCCGACCGGGTGCAGGAGGCCACGGGCTTCGGGGTGCGCCGGTTCGTCGCCCCGAGGCTGCGCAACGGGCGGGTCCTCGTGATCGGCGACGCCGCGCACGAAGTGAGTCCGATCGGCGGGCAGGGCATGAACCTCGGGCTCCTCGACGCCGCGACGCTCGCACCGCTGCTGGCCGAGTGGATGCACACGGGGCTCGCGCCGGAGAGCGATCTCGGCCGCTGGGAGCGGCGACGCGTGCGCTCCGCGACCACGGCCGCGCGGATGGCTGCGGTCAACACGCGGCTCGGCCGCTCGATCGGTCCGCGGGCCGATGCCGTGCGGCGCGCCGCCGTGCGGACGATGCTGGCGGGCCCCGTCGGCGGGGTCTTCGCTCGCGCCTACGCGATGGGGTTCGACGCCGACGCGTGACGACTCTGGCCGCCGTCAGGCGGCGAGCGCCGCCCCCGAGGCCACGAGCTGCACGGCCAGCACGAGCGCGGCGAGCATGATCAGACGGTGGAGCACCCGCGCGGTGGGCCGTGCGACCGCGAGGACCAGCGTCACCACCACGACCGCGAGGACAGCGGCGAAGAAGACCCAGGCCGCCGCGGGGACCTCCGCGACGTTCCCGTCGACGGGTCCGAGCAGCACCGCCACGGCGCCGCCGACGACGGCGACGCACGCCAGCAGCGCCGACACGCGGGCATCGATCCGGTGCGGCAGGCCGCGCACGCCCGTGCGCGCATCGTCGTCGAGGTCGGGCAGCACGTTGGTGAGGTGGAACGCGGCCCCGAGGGCGGCGCCGCCGATCCACGCCCACCACTCGGCGAACGCCGGATCGGCGGCGGAGAGCGGGGCGAGGGAGGGGAAGACGCCGAAGCTCACGAGGAACGGCACGAGCGAGGCCGCCGTCGCCTTGAGCCCCGCGTTGTACGCCCACGCGCCGCCGAGCATGAGCGCGTGGGCCGCCAGCATCCGCCAGCCGAGAAGCGCCGACAGCCCCATCGCCACGGCGAGCGCGAGGGACGCCGCCGCCCACGCCTGGCGCACGGTCGCGTCGCCTCGGGCCAGCGGCTTGTCGCGTCGGCCGACCGCGCGGTCGCGCGGCGCGTCGAGGGCGTCGTTCGAGATGCCGACCGACAGCTGACCGGCGAACACCGCGAGCACGAGCAGGGCGAGCCGCCCGGCGTCGAGGCCGACGGCGACCCCGAGCGCTCCCGCCAGGGCGGTGACGACGAGCGTCGGCCCGGGGTGCGACGATCCCCACAGCGCGCGGAGCGTCTTCCCGATCGCGGCGGCGGTCACTTCGAGCCTGCGCTCGCCCGGCCGGCGCGTCCGGCGCCGATGATCGCGAGGGCCAGACCGGCGACGAGGGCGAAGAACACGATCATGACGAGCACGATGAAGATCGTCTCGGTCGCCTCGTAGCCGATGAGCCCTCCGGTCCAGACGGTCAGCGCCGTGTCGAGGCGTCCGCTGTCGCCGGAATCCGGGATGACGAGCCCGGCCAGGAACAGCGCGATCCAGGCGACGCCCATCGCGATCGAATACGCCACGCGCTCCGACCTGCGGCGTCGCACGTCGCGGTCGAACAGCGACACGAGCGGGGGGATCAGCAGGAACAGGATGACGAAGGCGCCGTACACGATGCCGATGACCGCCATCCAGCCGACCTGCGCGCCCACGAGCTCGCGCCCGAGGAAGATCCACACCGGCAGCAGCAGCGCCAGGATCCACTGCACGACGAAGACGAAGCGGCCCGAGCGCGGAAAGTCCATGTGCTCACGCTAGTCGCGCACGCCCCGTGCCCCGCCCCGGCGCACGCCGACCGTCGATCAGTCGATGAGCTCCGCCTCGACGATCTCCTCCTGCGGCCCGTCGCTCGTGAGCACGAGCGACGCACCGGAGGCTTCGACATCCACCCGCACGACGTCGCCGTCGCGCACGCCGCCCGACAGGAGTGCCATCGCGAGGCGGTCCTGGATCTCGGACTGGATGAGACGGCGCAGGGGCCGCGCGCCGAACAGCGGGTCGTAGCCCCGCTCGGCGAGCCACGCGCGGGCGTCCGGCGTCACGGCGAGCGTGAGACGGCGATCGCGCAGGCGACGCTGGAGGGCGTCGACCGACAGCTCCACGATCTGCGCGAGGTCGTCTTCGGTGAGCGCGTGGAACACGACGGTGTCGTCGAGTCGGTTGACGAACTCGGGCCGGAAGGCCTGGCGCACGAGCGCCATGACCTGCTCCCGCTTCTCATCGGTCGACAGCGTCGGATCGATGAGGATCGGCGAACCCAGGTTCGAGGTGAGGATCAGGATGACGTTCTTGAAGTCGACCGTGCGGCCCTGTCCGTCGGTGAGACGTCCGTCGTCCATGACCTGCAGCAGCACGTCGAACACCTCGGGGTGCGCCTTCTCGACCTCGTCGAGCAGCACGACCGAGTACGGACGCCGGCGCACGGCCTCGGTGAGCTGCCCGCCCTGCTCGTACCCGACGTACCCCGGAGGGGCGCCCACGAGCCGCGAGACCGAGTGCTTCTCGCCGTACTCCGACATGTCGATGCGCACCATGGCGTGCTCGTCATCGAAGAGGAACTCCGCGAGCGCCTTGGCGAGCTCGGTCTTTCCCACACCGGTGGGACCGAGGAACAGGAACGAGCCGGTCGGGCGATCGGGGTCGCTGATGCCCGCCCGCGAGCGGCGAACGGCATCCGCCACCGCCTTCACGGCAGCCTTCTGTCCGATCAGGCGCTTGCCGAGTTCGGCTTCGAGGTGGATGAGCTTCTCGGTCTCGCCCTGGAGCAGACGCCCGACGGGGATGCCGGTCCACGCCGCGATCACCTTCGCGATGTCCTCCTCGGTGACCTGGTCGCCGACCATCCGGTCGTCGCTGGTCTCCGCCTTCTCGGCCTCCGACACCTGACGCTCGAGGTTCGGGATCTCCGCGTAGAGCAGGCGCGACGCCTTCTCGAGGTTGCCCTCGCGCTGGGCGCGCTCGGCCTCGACACGCGCGGCGTCGAGCTGGATCTTGAGCTCTCCGACGAGGTTGAGCGATGCCCGCTCCTGCTCCCACCGCTGCTGCAGCTCGCCGAGGCGTCCCTCCTCCTCGTGCAGGGTTTCGCGGAGCGTCGCCAGCCGCTCGCGCGACGCGTCGTCCTTCTCGCGCTTGAGCGCCATCTCCTCGAGCTTCAGTCGGTCGACGTGACGGCGCAGCTCGTCGATCACGAGCGGGGCGGAGTCGATCTCCATGCGCAGGCGCGACGCGGCCTCGTCGATCAGGTCGATCGCCTTGTCGGGCAGCTGGCGCGACGGGATGTAGCGGTTCGACAGCGACGCCGCGGCGACCAGCGCCGTGTCGGCGATCGCGACCTTGTGGTGCGCCTCGTAGCGCTCCTTGAGCCCGCGCAGGATCGCGATCGTGTCTTCCACCGACGGCTCGCCGACGTAGACCTGCTGGAAGCGGCGCTCCAGCGCAGCATCCTTCTCGATGAACTCGCGGTACTCGTTGAGCGTCGTCGCGCCGATGAGGCGCAGCTCGCCCCGCGCGAGCATCGGCTTGAGCATGTTGGAGGCCGCGACCGATCCCTCGCCTCCACCCGCACCCATGAGCACGTGGAGCTCGTCGATGAAGGTGATGACCCTGCCGTCGGACTCGGTGATCTCCTTGAGGACGTTCTTGAGGCGCTCCTCGAACTGGCCGCGGTACATGGCACCGGCGACGAGTGCCGACATGTCGAGGCTGATGAGCTCTTTGCCCTTGAGCGACTCGGCGACGTCGCCCGCGACGATGCGCTGCGCAAGGCCCTCGACGACGGCGGTCTTGCCGACGCCGGGCTCGCCGATGAGGACGGGGTTGTTCTTCGTGCGGCGCGTCAGCACCTGACTGACCCGGCGGATCTCGCTGTCGCGACCGATCACGGGGTCGAGCTTTCCCTGGCGTGCGAGGTCGGTGAGGTTGATCCCGAATTGCTCGAGGGCGCTCTGCGCGTCCTCCTGACCCGGCTGCGGTGTGGCGTTCATGTGTCTCCTGAAAACTGTAGGACTCAAAACTTGAGTCGACTTATATCAAGTTTACCAGTGTCCGGATGCCGCGTCCACCGCCTCGCGTTCACACCCGCGGCGTCCCGCCCCGAGAAGCCCTCGGCCGAGAAACCCCGCGCAGCGTGAGGAACCTCGCATCGCGGGACTTCTCACGCGGCACGGGGTTTCTGGAGGGGAGCAGCCAGGAGTGGGTCGCCGCGGACGGGTCAGGCGACGGCGTCGGTGCGGGCGTCGTGGCAGGCGAAGCGGGCGCGGTACGCGGTCGGGGTCGTGCCGAGCACGCGGGCGAAGTTCTGCCGCAGCACGGCCGCGGAGCCGAAGCCGCACTCGTACGCGATGCGATCGAGGCCGAGATCGGTCTGCTCGAGCAGACGCTGCGCCTGGATGATGCGCTGGCGCGCGAGCCACGCGGCCGGAGTCGCGCCGTGATCGGCCTTGAAGCGGCGGGCGAACGTGCGCGGAGACATGTGCGCCTTGGCGGCCAGCTGGTCGACCGTGAGCTCGAGGCGCAGGTTCTCCAGCATCCAGTCGGTGACCGGCGCGAGCGACAGCGACGACACCAGCGGCAGCGGCTTCTCGATGAACTGGGCCTGACCGCCGTCGCGCTGCGGGGGCACCACCATGCGCCGTGCGATGCGGTTGGTGACCTCGGCGCCGAGCTCCTGCCGCAGCAGGTGGAGGCACGCGTCGAGCCCGGCGGCGGTGCCGGCGCTGGTGATGATGCGGCCGTCCTGCACGTAGAGCACGTCGGGGTCGACGTCGATCGCGGGGTGCATCGCGGCCATGACGTCGGCGTACATCCAGTGGGTCGTCGCGCGCCTGCCATCGAGCACGCCGGATGCTGCGAGCACGAACGAGCCGCTGCACACGCTCAGCACCCAGGCGCCGCGCTCGACCGCACGCCGCACGACGTCGCACACGCGCTCGTCGACGCGGCCCCACGAGCTGCGGGGGATCGGCGTGACGACCACGAGGTCGGCCTCCTCGGCGAAGGCGAGGTCGTGCTCCACGTTGATCGAGAAGGCCATGTTGCTCGCGATGGCGCCGGGCTCGGGCGTCACGATGCGGAAGTCGAAGGGTGCGATGCCGTCGTCGGACCTGTCGAGGCCGAACGCTTCGCAGGCGAGACCGAACTCGAACGGCGCGAAGCCGTGCTGGACGATGACGGCGACGGTCTTCATGGGTGCTCCCTGGCAGGAATCGATCGAACGGTGTCCATCCTGCCACTCGTGGCGGAATCAGCGCAAGCGTAGCTTTACTGCCATGTTCCTGATCATCGTTCTCTCCGCGCTCTCCGCCACGGCGATCGTCTCGACGATCGTCGCCCTCCGCACCGACGGCTACCGCCGCGTGCCCACCGACTGGACGCGGCTTCCCTGAGGCGCGCCCGTCGGGCTCAGACGCGGACGCGCTCGTAGATCTCCACCATCGCCGCGCTGCGCGAGGACTGGCGGAACCGCTCCCGCACCTCGGGGTTGGGGGCGACGGGCGTGCCGTCCTCGATGTCGGCGACGGCCTGCCGCAGCGTCTGAGCGAGGGCGGCGACCGATCCGTCGGCGACGTCGGGCGCGCAATCCACTCCCCCGCCCACCGCCCAGAACCCGCTGCCGAGCTCTCGGGCGATGTCGGGATCGCTGATGATCGACGGCGTGCCCAACGCCGCGGCCTCGAAGGGCGTCATGCCCTGCGTCTCGAATCCGATGGAGGTCTGCACGAGCGCGTCGGCGCTGCGCAGCCGCGCGAGCGAGCCCGCGTACGGCATCCGCCCCGAGAAGACGACGGATGCCGTGGGCTGCAGCCGCTCGACGAGCCGGCGCGCGGCGCGCAGCTGTCCCCCGCCGCCGAGCACCTCGACGCGCGCGCGGATGCCGGAAGCGGCCACCGCCTCGAGGAACGGCAGGAGGCGCTTCTCGGGACTCATCCGGCCCATCCAGACGAGCGTCGGGAGCCGGGCGTCCGCCGGTCGCTGATCCCGCGGAAGCGCGGCACCCGAGGCGAGCGCGGCGTCGAGCACGTCGTCGTCGATCCCGTTCCAGACGACGTCCACCCCTGCCCCGGCGCGTCCGCGCGGCACGACCCCGTGCTCCTCGAGCCGGCGGGCGAAGTGCGACGACGGCGCGGTGACGGCATCCGACCGCACCGCCAGCCGGCGCAGGAACGACCAGCCGTCGTGCCCGCGTTCGAGATCTCCGACGAGACGACGTTCCCGGCCCCGGAGCGCACGCCGTTCCCACGCGTTCAGCACGCGCAGCACGAGGTGCGGGAAGGGAGCGGTCGCCTGGATGCCGACATCCACGCGGTTGTGCATCGTGTGGACGACCGGCACACGGTGCCGCGCGGCGTACCGGTGCCCGATGAAGGCCCCCCAGAAGTCGGCCTGCACGTGCACGACGTCGACCGGCGGCCGGCCGGCGAGCGCGGCGTCCACCCAGGCATCCGTTCGCCTCCCGGGCCACGTGAGCGAGTACTCGCGGTCGGGCGTGATCGGCACCGAGGGCATGTCGAGGTATCCGGGGTCGGGCGCGACCGCGCGGCCCCGCGGACCGTGCATGCGCGGCGCCACGACCGTCACGGTGTGTCCGGCGCGCTCCAGGAAGCGGCGCTGCAGGCGCATCGACACCTGCGCACCCCCGAACGACTCGAGGTGCTGGTCGCTGAAGAACACGACGTGCACGGCGCTACTCGGGCAGCGGCTCGTCGCGGTACAGCGCCTCGAACGTGTCGAGGGTGCGGTTCATGTCGTGGATCTTGACACCCTCCAGCGAGGCCTGCTGCATGCGGAGGCGTTCCTCGGGAGTCGCGGTGAGCACCCTGGTGAGCTTGTCGACGAGATCGTCGACGTTGCCGGGTTCGAAGAGGTACCCGTTCTCGCCGTCGTGCACGAGATGGGGCAGCGCGACGGCGTTCGCCGCGACGATCGGAAGCCCGGACGCCATCGCCTCGAGCGTCGCGATCGACTGGAGCTCGGCGATCGAGGCGATCGCGAAGACGCTGGCCCGCGTGAGGTAGCCGCGGAGCTCTTCGTCGGTGGTGCGGCCGCGGAAGGTGACGCGGTCGTCGAGGCCGAGCTGGTGCGTCAGCTGCTCGAGGTTGCGGCGCTGGTCGCCCATGCCGACGATGTCGAACGTCACATCCAGCGCGGGATCGAGCTTCGCGATGGCACGCAGAACGACATCGATCTGCTTCTCGGTCGTGAGGCGCCCGACGAAGACGATGCGGTTCGCGTCGCGCGGGGTGAGATCCGCCGTGTAGTTGGAGGCGTCGATGCCGCAGCTGATCGGGATGACGCCCTCGAGGTCGATCGTGTCCTCGAGGAAGTCCGCCGCCTTGCGTGTGGGCGTCGTGACGGCACGCGCCATCTCGAGCGTGCGCCGGGCGTCGTCCCAGGCGAGCTTGACGAGCACCTTGTCGAGCATGGGCGGCAGCGTCGTGAAGTCGAGGATGTTCTCGGCCATGATGTGGTTCGTCGCGATGATCGGGATGCCGCGCTTGCGCGCCTCGCGGGCCAGACCCCGCCCGATCACGATGTGCGACTGGATGTGCACGACGTCGGGCTTGATCGAGTCGAGCGCCTTGCGCGCGTAGTGCTTCGACATCCACGGCAGCACGAAGGTGAGCCAGTCGTGCGGGGGCCAGCGCCATGAGGGCAGCCGGTGCATCGTCAGCTGCTCGCCCTCGATGGTCTCCTCGAACGTGCCGTGGTGGCGGTGACCGGCGCTGGGTGCGGAGACGTGCACGTGGTGGCCGCGGGCGGCGAGCCCGGCGGCGAGGCGTTCGGCGAACCGCGCGGCGCCGTTGACGTGCGGCAGGAACGTGTCGGCGCCGATGAGCACCGTCAGGGGTTCGCGCACTTCGGGCGTTTCGGGGGGAGTCACGGGTGGGGTGGCTGCCTCTCTGTGCGACGTCACGGGGTGCCGTGGGCGCCGGTTCCACCTTACCGGAGGGGCCTCTCGTACCCTGGAGGCATGCCCCGACTGCACGCAGACGCCGATCCCGCCCGATGGGTCGCGGTCACCGAATCGCTCGGCTTCCGTGGCCGCCGTCATCGGAAGGCCGCGATCCGGATGCTGCTGACGCAGGCGAACTCGTCGCTCGGAGCCGACCAGCGCCCCGGCAGCGGGTTCCTCGCGTGGACCCTGAGCCAGGCGACGCCGTTCCTCATGCGCAAGGCCGCCGGACGCGTGCTCGCGTGGGTGTGGAAGTCCGATCCCGATCTGCTCGCGGTGATGGCCCAGGTGCAGGAGGCCACCCCGCAGCTGCGCACGGCGCGCGCGATGATGCCGATGGAGTACGACGACACCGAGTCGTTCCCCACGCCCTTCCTGGGCGTCGGGGAGAAGCTCGCGATGCCGCTGCCGCCGACGCCCGGGCAGCCGCCGTTCGCGACCTACACGTGGGACACGGGCACGCACATCGTCACGGTCACGGCCGTGTGCTCCGACCGGGAGCGCTTCGGCACGGTCCTCGGCGACGTCGACGCCCTCGCCCGGACTCTCCGGATCGTCGACGACCTCTCCCTCGGAGAGTCTGGCAACGTCCTGCGCATCGAGCCGTCGTCCTGACCGCGCCTGGTCGGACGCATCCCTTCTTCACAGCTCGGATCACTGTCGCAGGATGCCTGCGAGCGCTAGCGTCGGAGGCGGACCCCGCGCCCCCGCGCGAGGCCGGCGAAGGGAAGCGCGCATGGTGGAGTTCCGATACGGTCCCGTCGAGTTGTATCTCGTCGGCTTCGAGGGCGATCGGCCCGACCCCGCCGTCATCGCCGCCCTCGTCGAGCAGCTCGAGAGCGGCCTCGTCCGCCTCCTCGACTTCGTGCTCATCTCGAAGTCCGCGGACGGCGACATCACCGTGACCGAGATCGAGACCGAGGAGTTCGGTCTGGGCAGCGTCGAGCTCGCCGAACTCGGTCTCGCGGGCGACGAGGACGTCGCAGACCTCGCCGAGCTGATCGAACCGGGCACCTCGGCAGCCCTGGTCACCCTCGAGCTGCTGTACGCCCGCAAGCTCGCCGAGCGGGTCGCGGCATCCGGTGCCGTCGTGCTGAGCTCGGAGCGCATCCCCGCACCCATCGTCAACGCGATCCTCGATGCAGCAGAGGACGAAGGAGAACAGTCATGATCCGTCGTGGAGGCCGCCCCGGCCTGATCGGTCTCGCCGCCCGCACCGCCGTCGTGGCCGGAACCGCACAGGCGGTCTCGGGCGGAATGGCCCGCAATCAGCAGGCGAAGTCGCAGGCGCAGTGGGAGCAGCAGCAGTATCAGGCGGCCCAGCAGCAGGCGCAGATCGACGCTGCGGCGCAGGCGGCCGCGGCGCAGTACGCGGCCCCGGCGGCTCCCGCCACCCCGGCGGCTCCCGCGGCCGGATTCGATCTCGTGGCCGAGATTCAGAAGCTCGCCGCGCTCAAGGACGCCGGCGTGCTCGACGACGCGGAGTTCGCCGCAGCGAAGGCGCGCCTGCTCGGCTGAGCATCCGGTCCGGGAGTCGCGACTACGGTCGCGGGCCCGGATCGAGCGCGCCCGCGGCGGCCGGGTCGCCGGAGAGCCAACGCAGCCATCTGCTCTTCGGGTCGCCCTCGAGCACGACTGCGCGCACGAGCAGCGTCAGCGGGATCGAGAGGATCGCGCCGAGCGGGCCGATGATGAACGTCCAGAAGATCACCGAGAAGAAGCTCAGCGTGAGGCTGAGGTTCACGGCGTCGCTGACGAACTTCGGCTGGATGAGCACCTGCAGGGTGACGTTGACGACGCTGTAGATCGCGACGACCGCGAGCAGGAGCGGCCAGCCGCCCACGACGAGCGCGAGGATCGCCGGCGGCACGAGACCCAGCACGAAGCCGATGTTGGGCACGAAGTTGGTGACGAAGGCCAGGATCGCCCACACGATCGGGGCCGGCACGCCCAGCGCCCAGAGGGCGAGGCCGTCGATCACCGCGACGACCGCCCCGAAGGCCGCGTTGACCACGTAGTAGCGGCGCACACCCGTGTTGAACGAACGCACCCGAGCGAGCGTCGGCCGCGCCGTGCGCCCGAACGACGCCTCGGCGCGCGCGTAGCGGGAGCCGTCGGCGGCCATGAAGATCACGTAGGCGAGCACGAAGAAGAATGCCGTGAGCGCGCCGAGGGCGGTGCCTCCGATCGAGGTCACGAGCGAGAGCACATTGGCGGGTTCGAGACCGGATGCCGCCGAGCCCGCCGCCTGCGCGTCGAGTCCGATCGACTGCAGCCACGACACCACCCCGGCGGCGGCGTCGCGGAGCTCGTCGGAGAAGTCGCCGATGAGGCGGACGAACTGCACTCCGGCGAAGAAGAGCAGCAGGGCCAGGAACGCGAGGATGAGGTAGCCCAGCACGATCACGGCGGTCGTCGCCGCCCATCGCGGCCATCCGCGCCGCTCGAGCGGGTGGCGCAGCGGGTGGCAGATGATGACGATCACGGCCCCCAGCACGAGGGGCCCGACGAGCTCGCGGCCCGCGTGCATCCCCGCGAGCACGACGACGGCGGCCGCAAGGCCCAGCAGCACGCGCAGCGTCGGGCCGAGTGCGGGTTGCGGCGCGGGCGGCGGGACGGCGGCGTGCTTTCGCTTCACGCGGCCAGGCTAGCGCGGCCCGGCATCCGCCGAGCCTCTGTCGACGTCACTCGCGGGGTGCGGCCTGGCGTCCGGCGTCCGCTTCGTCGAGGTGCCCCGGCAGCCGGAACGGCGTGCGCAGAGCCTCTTCGCCAGCCGGGCGCGGTCCGGTCACCCGCTCGAGCACCCACGACGAGATCGTCGCGACGATGAGGCCCACGAGCACGACTCCGCCGGCCATGAGGAGCACGGCGAAGACGCGGCCCGTGACCGTGACGGGGGCGTAGTCGCCGTAGCCGACGGTCGTCACGGTGCAGAAGGCCCACCACACCGCATCGCCGAAGCTGTCGATCGTCGCCCCGGGTGCGCCGCGCTCGGCCTCGAGGACGACGAGGGAGACGTACCAGATCAGCAGGAGGGCGGTGCCGACGCCGTAGATGAGCAGCTGTGCGCGCAGGGACGATCCCGCCGAGCGACGGAACGTCGTGATCCGGGTGAACGCGTCGAGGAGGCGCACGGGCCGCAACGCCGGGATGAACACCATCGCCAGTGACGTCAGGTGCGAGCGGAACCAGACCGCACGCGGGCGGGAGAGCAGGAGCCGGACGACGTAATCGACCACGAACACGAGCCAGGTGATGCCGATCGTCACGGTCGTCACCGTGCGCGAGACACCGTTCACCTGACCGATCACGTGCACCGTGTACGTGACGAGGAAGACCAGCGCCGCGATCGTGAGCGGCCAGTACATCGCCTCGCTCCACCTGTGCGTCGCCTCTGTCTCCCCGGGGCGGAATTTCGTCATGGGCGGACTCTACCGCCGACGCACCCTGCCCGCAGAGGAGGTCGCGCGGGGCCGCGGAGGCGCCCGGATGCCATGATGAGCGCATGACCGCGCAGCCCGTCGTCCCGATCGCCGACTCGTGGGTCCACCCGCCGTCGGTCGACGTCCGCATGCAGTCCGGCCGCGCCGCGCGGCGCCGTGTGCCCCGCAGCAGCCTCTCGGTGCTCACCACGACGACGCGCGACCCCCTCGGCATCCTCGACGAGCAGAACGGCACGCGCCTGCAGGACCTCGTTCCGCTGCGCGTCGCGCGGATGTCGCAGAGCCCGTTCGCGTTCTACCGCGGATCGGCCGCGGTGCAGGCGGCAGACCTGGCCGCCGATCCGCACAGCGGGATCCTCGTGGCCTCGTGCGGCGACGCGCACGTGGCGAACTTCGGCTTCTACGCCTCGCCGCAGCGCACGCTCGTGTTCGACCTCAACGACTTCGACGAAGCGGCCTGGGCGCCGTGGGAGTGGGACGTCAAGCGCCTCGTCACGAGCATCGTCATCGCGGGCCAGGACACGTCGCGCGACGAGACGGTGACGCAGGATGCTGCGCTCGCGGCAGTGCGCGCCTACGCGCGCGCCATCGCGACGAGCGCCCGCATGAGCCCGCTCGAACGGTTCTACACGCACTACGACGTCGATCAGGCGATCAACAGCACCGACCCCGCGTCGCGCGCCGCGATGCGCCAGGCGATCGCCGACGCGGAGAAGCGCACGGGTGAGCGCGCCGCCCGGAAGCTGACCCACCGCGACGAGGGCGGTCGCCTCACGCTCGTCGAGCGCCCTCCCACGATGACGCGCGCGGCGCCCGAGATCGCCCGTGACCTCGAGGGGCACGTCTTCGACTACCTCGACTCGACGCGCCCCGACGTCCGCGTGCTGATGTCGAACTACGTGACGGCCGACGTGGCGCGTCGTGTCGTCGGTGTCGGGAGCGTGGGCACGCGGTGCTACCTCATCGTCTTCCAGGACGGCGAGGACAACGCGCTGCTCCTGCAGGCCAAGGAAGCCGATGAGAGCGTCCTCGCGAAGTACGGCGGCATCCCGCAGCCTCCCGCGCTGACGGCGCACATCACCGCCCACGGACAGGGCGGGCGGGTCGTGGCGATGCAGCGCGTGCTGCAGGCCTTCAGCGATCCCTTCCTCGGATACCTGCGCGTGCCGGACGCCGACATGTACGTGCGGCAGTTCCACGACATGAAGGGCGGCGTCGACATCGAGACGCTCGATGACCGTCCGTTCGCGACCTACGCGACCGCGTGCGCCGTAACGCTCGCCCGCGCGCACGCCCAGTCGTCGACGGCGCCCCAGGTGGCCGGCTACATCGGCAACGGACGCCTCGTGGGCGAAGCCCTGCTCGAGTGGGCGCTGGCCTACGCCGAGCTGTCGCGCAGCGACTACGAGGCGTTCACGGCCGCGAATCCGGCGTCCGCTCAGCCCTGATCGGCGAGCAGGGCCTTCGCGGCGGCGGATGCGCGCACGAGCCAGGCGTCGGTGATCACCTCACGGAGATGGTCGGCGTCGATGACGTCGAGCCTCGCGAGCACGGCCGGGTACCCGGCGAAGTGCGGGATCGTGAAGAACCGGTCGGGGAACGCCGCCAGCAGCTCCTCCGTGCCTTCGAGACCCTCGGTGCGGATGCCGATGACCGGACCCTCGGGCCACGCCCGACCCGCCGCTTCGAGCTGGGCCAGGTCGGTCTTCCCCGGCTCGCGCTCCCACACGAACGCGCCCTTCTTCGTGCGCCATGCGGCGCCGCCACGATGCCCGTCGACCTTCTCGAAGGTCTCGGGGAGCGCCAGCGCGATCGCCCGCACGTCGTCGAGGGTGGCCATGCGGCCAGTCTGCCCGGGCGGGCGGGCGGCATCCACCCCTGTCAGAACGAGATGAGCTGACGCAGCTCCCCGCCCGCGGCCAGGCGATCCATCGCGGAGTCGAGGTCGGTGAGAGCGATGCGCGACGAGACGAGGCGCTCGAGCGGCAGCCGACCCTCGCGCCAGAGGTCGACGTACGTCGGGATGTCGCGACGGGGCACGGCCGAGCCGAGGTAGCTCCCGATGACCGTGCGCGCTTCGGCGGTGAGCTGCAGCGGCGACACCGACGCCCGCGCGTCCGGGGCGGGGAGCCCGACCGTGACGGTCGTGCCGCCGGGGGCCGTGAGAGCGAGCGCGGTCTCGAGCGCGCGGGCCGACCCCGCCGCCTCGATCACGACGGGGGCACGGATGCCGCGCTCCGCGGCGTCGGCCGGCCCGAGCGCGTCGACGGCACCGAGCTCTCGCGCGAGGGCGAGCTTGGCGGGGACGGCGTCCACCCCGATCACCTCGAGGCCCAGCGCGACCGCCACGAGCAGCGCCGCCATGCCGACGCCGCCGAGGCCGACGACGATCAGCCGCGAACCGGGGACGGGGCGACCGGCGTTGATGACCGCACCGCCGCCGGTGAGCACGGCGCAGCCCAGCAGAGCGGCGATCTCGGCCGGCACGTCGGGAGGAACCGGCACGACCGACGTGCGGCTGACGACCGCGTGGGTGGCGAAGGCGCTGACTCCGAGATGGTGGTGCACCGCCTCGGTGCCGGGCCCCTCACCGGCGGCGGAGCTCGTCGACGGGCGCGAAAGCCGGATGCCGCCGCCCACGAGCGTGCCGGCGTTGTTCGCGGCCGTCCCGACCTCGCACGGCAGCCGGCCGTCGGTCAGGCATCCGTCGCAGGTGCCGCAGCGCGGCAGGAAGGTCATGACGACCCGGTCGCCGACGGCGAGGTCCGTGACGCCGTCGCCCAGCTCCTCGACGATCCCCGCGGCCTCGTGCCCGAGGAGCATGGGCGTCGGACGCCGGCGGTTGCCGTCGACGACGCTGAGGTCGGAGTGGCACACCCCCGCCGCCTCGATGCGCACGAGCAGCTCGCCCGCGGCGGGCGGGTCGAGCTCGATCTCGCCGACGCGGAACGGCCGGGAGGTCGCGAACGGCGCGTCGGCTCCGGACACCTCGAGCACTGCTCCCGTGATCTTCACGCGCACCTCCTCGTTCGCGGCGCGGAGTCGCGCGTGACGTCGACGCTACCGGGTCTCGTCGTACTCGTCGTCGTCCGCGGCGTCGGGCTCGGGGGCCGCCTCCAGCTGCGGCCGCGGCCGCCACAGCGCGATCTCGGCCGCTCGGCGCACCCGCGTCCCGCGGCGCAGCGACACGACCGCTCCCGACGTCCCCGCGGCGAACACGCGCGCGCCGGGGCGGCGCTCGAGCTCGTGCCGCACGCGATCCTCGAGGTCCTGCACGCGCGAGTGGAGGTCGCGCACGCGGCTCTCGAGCTCGAGGATGCGCGCGATGGCCGGAAGGCCGATCCCCTCGGCCGACATCCGTCCGACCTCGCGCAGCTGCTCGATGTGGCGCACCGAATAGCGGCGCGAGCCCCCGGGCGTGCGCCCCGGCACGACCAGCCCGAGCCGGTCGTACTGGCGGAGCGTCTGCGGATGCATCCCCGACAGCTCGGCCGCCACGGCGATCGCGAACAGCGGGGCGTCCGCGTCCACTTCGCGTTCAGGCATCCGTCCTCACTCCTCGCGGGATCTCAGCCGCGCGCCTTGGCCATGAGGTCGGCGCGCGGGTTCTCCTTCGGCTCGAGCTCCTGGAACTGCTCCAAGACCTCGCGGGCCCTGTCGTCGAGGTGCGCGGGCACAGCGATCTGCACCTCCGCGAGGAGGTCGCCCGTGCCCTTCGGCGTCTCGACGCCGCGGCCCTTCACCCGGAGCACGCGACCCGACGGCGTACCGGGCGCGACGCGCAGCTTCACGGGCTCGCCGCCGAGCGTCGGCACCTCGATGGTCGCTCCGAGCGCGGCCTCGGTGAACGTCACGGGCACCGTGACGCGCAGGTTGAGACCCTCCCGCGTGAAGACGGGATGCGGGCGCACCGTGATCGAGACCACGATGTCGCCGGCCTCGCCGCCGTCGGCGGAGGCCCGACCGCGACCGCGGAGGCGGATCTTCTGCCCGTCCGACACCCCCGCGGGGATCTTCACCTTGAAGGGCTTGCCGTCTTCGCCCTGGAGCGTGATCGTCTCGCCCTTCGTCGCCGTCACGAAGTCGATGGTCGTGCGCGCCGTGACGTCGGCGCCCTTGGTCGGGCCGCCGTAGCCGCGGAAGCCGCCGCTCGGCTGACCGAACCGGCCCGAGCCGAAGCGTCCGCCCTGCGCCTGCTCGAACATCGAGAAGATGTCGTCGTAGTCCGCCCCCCCGCCTGACGACTGGTACCGCACGTTCCCGCCGCGGTTGAACTGGCTGAAGACGTCTTCGAACCCGCCGGCGCTCTGGCCGCCCGCCGTGAAGCGGGCACCGGAGCCCATCGCGCGGATCTGGTCGTACTCCTCGCGCTGCGCCTTGTCGGACAGCACCGCGTACGCCTCGCTGACCTCCTTGAACTTCGCCTCGGCTGCGGCATCGCCCTGATTGGAGTCAGGGTGATAGGTGCGGGCGAGCTTGCGGTACGTCTTCTTGAGGTCGGCTTCGGAGACGTCCTTGGAGACGCCGAGCACCTTGTAGAAGTCCTTGTCGAACCAATCCTGACTCGCCATCGCCGCCGCCTACTCCGCCGGGACGGCGACGACGACCTTCGCAGGGCGCAGTTCGATGGAGCCGAGCCGGTAGCCCGTCTCGACGACCTCGAGCACCGTCGCGGTCTCGACGCCGGGCGTCGGCACCTGGAAGATCGCCTCGTGCTGCTGCGGGTCGAACGCCTCCCCCGCCGCGCCGTAGGCGATCACGCCGAGGCGCTCGGAGACGCCGCGCACCTTCTCGGCGATCGCCGTGAAGGGCGTGCCCTCCACGAGGTCGCCGTGCTTGTCCGCACGGTCGAGGTCGTCGAGCACGGGGAGCAGAGCCTTGACGGCCTCGCCCTTCGCGCGCTCGATGTCGACCTGGCGCTGATCCTCGGTGCGACGGCGGTAGTTCGCGTACTCGGCGGTCAGCCGCTTGAGGTCGGCGAGGTACCCCGCGGCCTCGGGCGGAAGGTCCACCGCGTCGTCGGCGGTCAGGGCGTCGTCGGTCTGGTCGGCGTTCAGGATGTCGTCCACCGTCAGCGGCTCCTGGGCCTGGCGCCGGTCCTCCTGCGAGTCGGGGCCGGAGACATCCGTCTCCGACCCCTCCTCACCGGGGACCTCGTTCTCGAAGTCCTTGTCGGTCATGGTTACTTCTTCTCGTCCTCGTCTTCGACGACCTCGGCGTCGATGACATCCTCTTCGGGGTTCGGCACGTCGCCGTTGCCCGGGTCGGTCGCCGTCGGGTCGGGCGTCTCGCCGGCAGCCTGCGACGACGCGTAGATCGCTTCGCCGAGCTTGCCCTGGCTCGCGTTGAGCTTCTCGAACGCCGCCTTCACGGCGTCGTCGTCCTCGCCCGCGAGCGCGGCCTTCAGCGCGTCGACGTCGCCCTGCACGTCGGACTTGACGTCCGCAGGCAGCTTGTCGTCGTTCTCCTTGATGAGCTTGTCGATCGAGTACGCGAGGGTCTCGGCCTGGTTGCGGACCTCGGCCGACTCGCGGCGCTTCTTGTCCTCCGCGGCGTTCTCCTCGGCCTCGCGCACCATGCGCTCGATGTCTTCCTTGGGCAGCGACGAGCCGCCCGTGATCGTCATCGACTGCTCCTTGCCGGTGCCCTTGTCCTTCGCAGAGACGTGGACGATGCCGTTCGCGTCGATGTCGAAGGTGACCTCGACCTGCGGGATGCCGCGAGGGGCCGGGGCGATGCCGGTCAGCTCGAACGTGCCGAGCGGCTTGTTGTCGCGCGTGAAGTCGCGCTCGCCCTGGAAGACCTGGATGGCCACGGACGGCTGGTTGTCGTCGGCGGTCGTGAAGGTCTCGCTGCGCTTGGTCGGGATGGCCGTGTTGCGCTCGATGAGCTTGGTCATGATGCCGCCCTTGGTCTCGATGCCGAGGCTCAGGGGGGTGACGTCGATCAGCAGCACGTCCTTGCGCTCGCCCTTGAGGACGCCCGCCTGGAGCGCGGCGCCGACGGCGACGACCTCATCGGGGTTGACGCCCTTGTTCGCCTCCTTGCCGGCCTCCTGCTTGACGAGGTCGGCGACGGCGGGCATGCGGGTCGAGCCACCCACGAGCACGACGTGGTCGATGTCTCCGACCTTGATGCCGGCTTCGCGGATGACGTCCTCGAACGGCTTCTTGGTGCGGTCGAGCAGGTCCTTGGTCAGGTCCTCGAACTTCGCGCGCGTGATCGTCTCGGAGAGCGACACCGGGCCGCTGTCGGTGAGCGAGAGGTAGGGCAGGTTGACGCTGGTCGACATGGAGCTGGAGAGCTCCTTCTTCGCCTGCTCCGCGGCCTCCTTGAGGCGCTGGAGGGCGATCTTGTCACCCGACACGTCGACACCGGTGGTGTCCTTGAACTGCTTGATGAAGTACTCCACCAGGCGCTGGTCCCAGTCGTCGCCGCCGAGGCGGTTGTCGCCGGCGGTCGAGCGCACCTGGATGGTGGAGAAGTCGTCGTCCTTGCCCACTTCGAGCAGCGAGACGTCGAACGTTCCGCCACCGAGGTCGAAGACGAGGATGAGCTCGTCCTCCTTGCCGCGGTCGAGGCCGTAGGCGAGGGCCGCAGCGGTGGGCTCGTTGATGATGCGCAGGACGTTGAGGCCCGCGATCTCGCCGGCCTCCTTCGTGGCCTGACGCTCGGCGTCGTTGAAGTAGGCGGGGACGGTGATGACGGCATCCGTCACGGCGTCTCCGAGGTACTGCTCGGCGTCGTGCTTGAGCTTGCCGAGGATGCGCGCCGAGATCTCCTGCGGCGTGTACTTCTTGCCGTCGAGGTCGAACTTCCAGTCGGTGCCCATGTGGCGCTTGACCGACGAGATCGTGCGGTCGACGTTGGTGACGGCCTGGCGCTTCGCCGTCTCGCCGACGAGCACCTCGCCGTCCTTCGTGTACGCGACGACCGAGGGGGTCGTGCGGAAGCCTTCGGCGTTGGCGATGACCTTCGGCTCGCCGCCCTCGAGGACGGAGACGACCGAGTTGGTCGTCCCGAGGTCGATTCCCACAGCACGTGCCATGTGATTCTCTCCTTCGTTGAGAATTGGTTCCTGAATGTTGAGTCTTGGGGGCTCAAGTTCGAGCCATGTCCCACACTAGTCGCCGACGACGAAGAGTGTCAAATGAACTTGAGCCAGTTCATATCAAGTTTTCAGGAAGGCGGAGAATCGGATGCCTCGGGCCCGGCCACGCCACCCAGCCGCTCCGCGAGTCGCTCGCGCGCCCGCCCGAGGTGCACGGAGAGCAGGGCGGCGGCGGCATCCCCGTCACCCGCCTCGATGAGGGCCAGCAGCCGCGCGTGCTCGTCGACGATGACGTCGGTGGGCAGCAGCGATGCCCCCTGCACCTGCGACATGCAGAACACGACCTCGGAGGCGAGGGTGTCGTACATCCGGCTCGTCCGCTCGCTCCCGATCGCATCGATCAGGCTGCGGTGGAAGCGCATGTCGGGTTCGACGACGTCGCGCGGCGACGCGTCGGCGAGGGCGGCGATCTCGTCGTTGGCGGCACGCGCGGCATCCGGAACCGTCCGCGCCCGCGCGAGCGTGCGCAGCACCTCGGCCTCGACGATCTCGCGGCTGCGGTAGACGTCGCGGGCGTCGTCGGGGGTGAGCCGCACGACGCGGGCCGTCTTGTGGGCGCTGCGCACCAGCAGCCGCTCCCGCACGAGGTTCTCGATGGCGGCTTTGGCCGTCGGCCGCGCGACCTCGTACTCGTCGGCGATCTCGACCTCGGCGAGGGGCGTGCCCGGCGCGAGCGCGCCGGACAGCACGCGGGTGCGCAGGGCGTCGGTCACGGCATCGATGATCGACACCACCGCGAGCTTCGAAGCCATGCGGCGATGGTAGCCGAGATGCACGACACGTCACCTTGACAGGCCTGTCTACTTGTCTGACAATCTGAGGATGCCTGCCATCGAGGGAACGATCGCCCCCGAGATCGCCGCGGCGGTGTCGGACGCGTCGCGCGTGTCGACCCGCGCGATCGACCGGGTCGCCTACGCGAGCGACGCGTCGCACTTCCTCCTGACCCCTCAGGCCGTCGTCGTGGCCCGCGACGCCGACGAGGTCGCCGCGCTCCTGCGCGCCGCCACGGCGTCGCGGTCGCGCGTGACCTTCCGGTCGGGCGGCACGAGTCTGTCGGGGCAGGCCTCCGGCGGCGACCTCCTGATCGACACCCGGCGGGAGTTCCGGCGCATCGACGTGCTCGACGGCGGGCGGCGGGTGCGCGTGCAGCCGGGAGCGACCGTGCGCCAGGTCAACATGCGCCTCCTCCGCCACGGCCATCGACTCGGCCCCGACCCCGCGAGCGAGGCCGCGTGCACGATCGGCGGAGTCGTCGCCAACAACTCCAGCGGCATGGCGTGCGGCATCACCGAGAACACGTACCGGACGCTCGAGTCGATGGTCGTGGTGCTGCCGAGCGGGACGATCGTCGACACCGCCGCCGACGACGCCGACGACCGGCTCGCCGAGTGCGAGCCCGAGCTCTTCGACGGTCTCGTGCGACTGCAGCGGCGCGTGCGATCGAACCCCGAGTCGGTCGCGATCATCGAGCGGCAGTTCGCGATGAAGAACACGATGGGCTACGGCGTCAACGCGTTCCTCGACTTCGACTCCCCCGCGCAGGTGCTCGCCCACCTGATCATCGGCAGCGAGGGCACGCTCGCGTTCGTCGCCGAGGCGACGTACCGCACGGTCGCGATCACACCGAGGATCACGACGGCCCTCGCGGTGTTCCGCACGCTCGACGACGCGACGCGCGCGCTCCCCGCCCTCGTGGAGACCCGGGCCGCGACGCTCGAGCTGATGGATGCCACGAGCATCCGCGTGGGGCAGTCGTTCGCCGACGCCCCCGCGCAGATCCTCGGCTTCGACGTCACGTCGGAGGCGGCCCTGCTCGTGGAGTACCACGCGACCGACGACGACGAGCTGGCCGAGCTCGCCGCGCGCGGCCAGGCGGTGCTCGGACAGGCGCCCCTGCGCACCACCGCCGTGTTCTCGCCCGATGCGAAGGCCCGCGCGACGGCGTGGAAGCTGCGCAAGGGCCTGTACACGTCGGTCGCCGGCGTGCGGCCCTCGGGCACGACCGCACTGCTGGAGGACATCGTCGTGCCGGTGCCGACGCTCGCCCCCACGTGCGACGCGCTCCAGGACCTGTTCGCCCGCTACGGCTACCGCGACTCCGTCATCTTCGGGCACGCGAAGGACGGCAACATCCACTTCATGCTCACCGACCGGTTCGAGGGCGACGAGGCGATGGGCCGCTTCGCCGGGTTCACCGACGACATGGTCGACCTGGTGCTCGACGCGGGCGGAAACCTCAAGGCCGAGCACGGCACGGGCCGCGTCATGGCGCCGTTCGTGCGGCGGCAGTACGGCGACGAGCTGTACGACGTCATGCGCGCCCTCAAGCAGCTCTGCGACCCGTCGGGCATCCTCAATCCGGGCGTCATCATCGGCGACGACCCCGATGCGCATCTGCGGGATTTCAAGCTCGCCGAGCCGATCGAGGTCGAGGCCGACCGGTGCGTCGAGTGCGGCTACTGCGAGCCCGTGTGCCCGTCGAAGGACCTGACCCTCACGCCCCGCCAGCGGATCGTCGTGCGCCGCGGGATGGCGCGGGCCGAGGCATCCGGCGATCACGCCCTCGCGGCGAGTCTCGAGAAGGACTACGACTACTCCGGCATCGACACGTGCGCCGTCGACGGCATGTGCGTGACGGCCTGCCCCGTGCTGATCGACACCGGCGCCCTCGTGAAGCGCCTCCGCCGGGAGTCGGCGAACCCCGTGCTGGCCGCGGGATGGACGACCGCAGCGAAGGCGTGGGGACCGGTCACGCGTGCGGGATCGATCGCGCTGACGACGGCGGACGCCGTGCCCGTCGGCCTCGTGCGCGGGGCCACCACCCTGGGCCGGGCGGTGCTCGGATCCGACACCGTGCCGCAGTACTCCGCGGATCTGCCCGCCGGCGGCCCCGCGCGCCGCCCGCGCGCCGGCAGTGCCGGATCCGGACCGGGCGATCCCGTCGCGGTGTACCTGCCGGCGTGCGTCAACAGCATGTTCGGCGCCGCGGGCGACGGCATCGGGGTGACCGAGGCGTTCACCCGTCTGGTCGATCGCGCCGGCGTGCGGATGATCGTGCCGGACGGCATCGAGGCGATGTGCTGCTCCACCCCCTGGACGTCGAAGGGCTACTCCGGCGGACGCGCCGTCATGGCCCGCCGCGTGATCGACGCGGTGCGCGCGGCCTCCGTCGACGGCGAACTCGTCATCGTGAGCGACGGCGCGAGCTGCACGGAGGGCTTCGCGCACATCTTCGACGACGCGGGGCTGCCCTATCGCACGGAGGACGCCGTCGACTTCGTCGCGCGCGTCGTGCTGCCGGTGCTGGGCGACATCCCGCCGCTCGTGGATTCGCTCGTGCTGCATCCGACGTGCTCCTCGACGCAGATGGGGCTGAACCCGGCGCTGCTCACGGTGGCCGCGGCGGTCGCCCGCTCGGTGACGGTTCCGGATGCCTGGGGCTGCTGCGGCTTCGCCGGCGATCGCGGAATGCTGCATCCCGAGCTCACCGCCTCGGCGACCGCCGCCGAGGCCGCCGAAGTGCGCGCCCTCGACGCCGACGCGCACGCCTCCTGCAACCGCACGTGCGAGATCGGCATGACCCGGGCCACGGGAAAGGAGTACCGTCACGTGCTCGAGCTGCTCGAGGAGGCGACCCGCGACCGTTGACCGGCCGTCCACCGGGGCTGCACCGGCAACGCGGTGCGCACGGATGCGGAGACGCCGCCCGACGCGCCGGCGCGACGTCGATCCGGACGGGGTGTCGGGAGCGGTCTCCGCGGGCGTGCACGCGGAGTCTCCGGCGAGCGGCCTCAGGCGCGACGGGAGGCGGTGATCGTGAAGGTCGGGTTGCGCGCGATCTGGCGCGTCGGGCCCACGAGCCGCTCGAGGTCGCCGCGGTACCGGAGGTGCGAGTTCCAGACCGCCCACAGCTCGCCCCCGGGTGCCAGCACACGACCGGCGTCGGCGAAGAGCTTCCGCGCGATGCCGGGGTGCACGGCGGCTCCGATGTGGAACGGCGGGTTCAGCACGATGAGCTCCGCGCTGCCGCTCGGCACCGACGACAGGGCGTCGTCGCGCACCACGTCGACGCGATCCCCCACGCCGTTCGCCGCCGCCGTCGCCGCCGCGGATGTGACCGCCGCGGCGGACTGATCGGTCGCGCGCACCCGGAGGCCCGGCCGGCGCAGCGCCAGGGCGGTGGCGAGCACTCCCGTGCCGCAGCCCAGGTCGATCGCGTGCGCGGCGTCGGGCACGGCGTCGTCGAGATGCTCGAGCAGGAACCGCGTCCCGATGTCGACGGATGCCCCGGCGAAGGCCGCCCCGTGCGCCACGATCCCGAACCCGGTCCGCGCATCGCGGTGCGACACGGGCCAGCGCGTGGCACCGGCATCCGGGATCACGCCCGTCGCGATCAGCACGCGGGCCTTCTGGCGGGCGTGCGAGATGTCGAGGCGTGCGAAGCGCGCCCGCAGCACGTCGTTCATCGCGACCGCCATGTGCTTGACCATGCCGCCCGCGAACACCCGCACGTCCGACGCGGCGTGCGCGGCGATCGTCGCGGCGATCTCGTCGAGGGCGTCGAGCGAGCGGGGCAGGCGCACCAGCACGACGCGCGCCCCGGCGACCAGCGCGGCATCCAGCCCGTGCGAGGCGAAGCCGTCGTCGAGGCCGAGCGCGCGGGCGTTCGCCGCCAGGGCGAGCTCGCCCGACAGGGCATCCTGATGGACCCGGATGCCGCGAGCGCCCGACCTCGCCGCGGCGCCCAGCGTCAGGGCTCCGTACGCGTCGCCGATCATCACGACGGTGCCGTCGGGGGCCGCAGCGAGCGCGTCGGCCGCCTCGTCCAGCAGCAGCCGGTCGGCGGCGTCCGAGGCGGAGAGCTCGGGACCCTCGACATCCGGATGCCGCGACAGGCGCGAGAAGTCGAAGTCCACGTCACCACGTTAGGCGTAGCCTGGCCTCGCACCGCACCGGCGCGGTGCGTGCCGGACGCCACCGCCCGTTCACCGAAGGACCCTACCGTGCCCGACATGAGCTCTTCCGACGGAAGCCCGCAGACGACTCCGCCCATCTTCAAGACGGCGGCACTTCGCACCGACGGGCTCGACGCCACCCCCGTGCCGCGCAGGCAGGTCTTCTCGTGGGCGCTGTGGGACTGGGCGACCCAGCCGTTCAACTCGGTGATCCTGACGTTCGTCTTCGTCTCGCTCTACCTCGTCTCCGATGCGTTCCTGCCGGCCGATGTCGCGGCGCAGAACGCCGACGGGTCGCTCGTGTGCTCGCAGGCGGCGGATGCCGGCACGGCGTACTGCCAGGGGCTGTCGAATCTGGCGGAGTGGTACGGCTGGATCGCGTTCGCGGCCGGCATCCTCGTTCTGCTCCTCGCACCCGTGCTCGGCCAGCGGGCCGACGCCCGCGGCAACAAGAAGCGCTGGGTCATCGGGGCGACCGCGGCCCTCGCCCTTCTGCAGTTCTCGCTCTTCTTCGTCTACGCCGACCCCGCCTTCTTCTGGGTCGGCGCCGCGATCGTCGCCCTCGGCTCGGTCGCGTCGGAGATCGCCGGCGTCAACTACAACGCGATGCTCGTGCAGGTCTCCACGCCGAAGACGATCGGTCGCGTGAGCGGACTCGGCTGGGGTCTGGGCTACATCGGCGGCATCCTCGCCCTCGTGATCGTCGTCGTCCTGACGCAGCTGGAGTGGTTCGGGCTCGACGTGTCGGGCGGCCTCGCCTACCGCCTCATCGCCCTGGGCGCCGCCGTCTGGACCGTCGTGTTCGCCCTGCCGTTCGTGTTCAACGTGCCCGAGGCGCCGGCGCGGCTCGACCGCGAGCGCGTCGGCTTCTTCCAGAGCTACGGCGTGCTCGTGAAAGACATCGGCAACCTGTTCCGCCACCACCGCCCGACGTTCTGGTTCCTGGTCGCCAGCGCCGTCTACCGCGACGGGCTCGCGGGAGTCTTCGCGTTCGGCGGGGTCCTGGCGGCGGTCTCGTTCGGCTTCTCGCCGACGGAGGTCATGATCTTCGGCATCGCGCTCAACCTCGTCGCGGGCATCTCGACGATCCTCGTCGGCTGGCTCGACGACCGCTTCGGCGCCAAGGCTGTCATCGTGACGGCGCTCGTGGTGCTGATCGCGAGCGCGCTGTTCGTATTCCTGTTCCGCGAGGAGGGGAAGATCATCTTCTGGATCGGCGGGATCATCCTCTCCGCCGCCGTCGGACCGGCTCAGGCGTCGAGTCGCTCGCTGCTCGCACGCGTCACGCCGAACGGCATGCAGGGGGAGATCTTCGGGCTCTACGCCACGTCGGGGCGCGTCATGAGCTTCCTGTCGCCGCTGCTGTGGGCGCTGTTCATCGGGTGGTTCGGCGCGACGCACTTCGGCATCCTGGGCATCGTGATCATCCTCGCGATCGGCCTCGTGCTGCTGCTCCTGGTGAAGCTCCCGAAGCACGTGCGCGCGGAGTAGTCGCCGTCAGAGCCGGAGAGCGTCGGCCAGGAACGCGTGGATCGTCGCGTGCAGCGCGGCCGTCGCGGCGTTGTCGATCGTGCCGGCGTGCCCGCCCTCGACCGGCTCGAGGTAGTGCACCTCGGCATCCGTCTCCTCGCGCAGCCGCGCCGCCATCTTGCGCGCCTGCACCGGACCGACGCGGTCGTCGCTCGTCGCGGCGTAGATCAGGCTCGGCGGGTAGGTGCGCGCGGGGTCGATCAGGTGGTACGGCGAGAACGTGCGGAGGAACTCCCAGTCGGCGGGGTCGTCGGGGTCGCCGTACTCGGCGATCCAGCTCGCTCCGGCCGACAGCCGCGTGTATCGGCGCATGTCCAGCAGCGGCACGCCGCACACGATCGCCCCGAAGTCGTCCGGATACGTCGTGAGCATGTTGCCGACCAGCAGCCCGCCGTTGCTGCGCCCGTGACAGCCGATGCGTGCGGGCGAGCTGACGCCGCGGGCGACGAGGTCGCGCGCGACCGCGGCGAAGTCCTCGTACGCGCGGTGGCGGTTCTCCCGGAGGGCGGCGAGGTGCCACGCGGGCCCGAATTCGCCGCCGCCCCGGATGCCCGCCACGACGAACACTCCGCCGCGCTCGAGCCAGGCCGGGCCGACGATGCTCGGGTACTCGGGCGTGAGCGCGTGCTCGAACCCGCCGTAGCCGCTCATCAGCACGGCGCGCTCGGGCCCGGGGGCCTGCGGCCCCACTTCGAAGTACGGGATGCGGGTGCCGTCGGCCGAGACCGCCCACTGCTGCCGGGCGACGAGCCCCGTCGTGTCGAAGACCGCGGGCGCGGCATCCGTGATCCGCGAGTCCCCCGTGACGGCGTCGGCGACGAGGAGCGTCGTCGGCGTGAGGAATCCGCGCGCCACGAGCCACAGCTCGTCGTCGACCTCGGCGTCGGCCGTCGCGATGTCGATCGAGAGGATGTCGCCGCCCACGCCGACCTCGAGCGGCACGGGTGCCCACTCCGCCGCCGGGTCGAGGGAGACGAGCCGGCTCTGCACGTTCTCGAGGAGATCGAGCACGAGCCTGCTCGCGGTCCAGCGCCACGACGCGAGCACCGTGTCGCTCGACGGCGCGAACGCCACGCGCAGCGCCGACCCGTCGCCCTCGGTCAGGGTCTCCAGCGGCCCGACGAGCAGGGTGCCGCCCGGGTGCCGCTCGCCCGCGACATCCCAGTCCGTGGTGGTGCGCACCGCCACGAGGTCGCCGTGCACGTCGACGTGCGCGTCGCTCGGCGCGGCGATGCGCACCGGCACGACGCCGTCGCCGTGGCGCCACACGTGGACGTCGGAGTGGAAGAAGTCGCGCGCGAGCACGACGACGGCCGTCGCGCGTCCTCCGCTGCGGTCGACATGGACGAAGGCGCCGACATCGGTGCGGTCGGCGGTGAGGACGACGGACGCATCGGCGAGCGGGGTTCCGCGGCTCCACACGCGCACCGTCGCGGGATAGCCGGAGTCGGTGACGGCGCCCCCCGCGATGCCCGTCGCGACGAGGAGCGTGTCGGCGTCGAGCCAGGCGACGGCGGACTTGTCGACCTCGAGGGCGAACGGATGCTGCGCCGCGTCGACGAAGCCCGCCAGGCCCAGGTCGTACTCGCGCAGGATGCGGGCGTCGCCGCCGTCGGGTGAGAGACCCACGAGCACGCGACCGGTGCCGGTCGGGCCGTGCCAGGCTCTCGCGAAGGCCCACGGCACGCCCTCGGCCGCGCCGAGCGCGTCGACGTCGAGCAGGGTCTGCCACTCGGGCGCTCCCGCGAGGAACGACTGCCGGCTGCTGCGCCGCCAGACCCCCCGCGGGTGCGCGGCATCGCGCCGAAGGTCGTACATCCACTCCCCGCGCCGGCTCGGGATCACGATGCGCGCGGGATCGTCCAGGATGCCGCGCAGGCGCGCTTCGAGCGCGCTGCGCCCGGGCGAGGCGTAGCGGTCCTCGGTCTCCGCGGTCCGCGCCGCGGCCCACGCGAGGGCGTCCTCGGCATGGATCTGCTCGAGCCAGAGATGCGGGTCTTCGGGAGGGGTGCTCATCACCGGCTCAGCCTAACCAGGGCCGAACCTGCTCAGTCCGCGTGAGCGTAGCTCCTGAGCTCCGGTCCGGGAGCGTTCGCCTGTCGCGATCCGCACGCAACCCCGCGAGTTGCGACAGGCGAACCGGGGGGAGCTCCGCCGGGGTGCTCGCCTGTCGCAGTCCGCGAGCCCCACCGCGAATCGCGACAGGCGAACCGACGTGTCAGCCTCGCCCGGCGGCTCGCCTGTCGCGATCCGCAAGCGGCACCGCGAGTCTCGACAGGCGAGTCGGCCGAGTCGGCTCGGCAGGCTCTCGCACGCGACGGGTCAGCTGCGCGGCCAGGCCTCGGCGAGCTTCGCGAGCAGACGGGCGAGCTCGGCGCACTCGTCCTCGGTGAACGACGTGAGGGCGCCGGCGATCGTCTCGCGGCGGTCGCCGCGGAATCCCCGCACGATCTTCGAGCCGTCGTCGGTGAGCACGATGCGCGTGCGACGCGCGTCGTCAGGGTCGGCCTCGCGGCGCACGAGACCCATCTCGACGGACTGCTGCACGAGTCGCGAGGCGCGCGGCTGATCCACCCCCACGGCCTCCGCGATCTCCCCGACCGACAGAGGGGCGGATGCCGCGGCGAGCGCGTCGAGCAGGCGCAGGCGGGCGGGTCCGCCGAACCGCGCTCCGGCGACCCACGGAGGCGGGCCGTGGTGCGGCATCCCGTGCACCCGGGGGCCTCCGCCGTGCCCGTGCGGACCACCCCGCCCCCACGGCGCACCGTCGTCGGAGCCCTCGCCCCACGGCGTGCGCGGCCCGCGGCGCCCGCGGAGGCGCGAGAGGGCCGCGGCGATGACGTCGACGGGATCGGTGCTCTCGGTGGCCATGCACCCAATTTACATGCGACTTGACATGTATCCACATTGCATGTCACACTGCATATACATGTTCTCTGACATGCATCATCGGCGGCACAGACGCATCGGCGCCCGCAGCCGCCCCCACGAATCGAAGGACTTCCCATGAACACCGCACACGATCAAGACATCCCCTCGACGCCCGACGAGGGCGTCCCCACCGACCGTCGTCCGCTCGGCTACTGGCTCCGCGTCGTCGACGCGCTGCTGACCCGGGAGTTCGCGACGGCCTTCGAGAACGAAGAGGTGTCGCGACGCGAGTGGATGCTGCTGAGCATCATCGCCGGCGACGTCGAGCGTCCGGGTCTCGCCGAGCGCTTCGCCCGCAAGGGCAAGAAGCTCCGCAGCCTCGAGGACCGCGGATGGGTCGCGCAGACCGCCGACGGCACCTGGTCGCTCACCGACGAAGGCCGTGCGGCCAAGGAGCGACTCGGCGGCATCGTCGACGGGCTCCGCTCCCGTGTCGCCGGCGCGGTCCCGCCCGAGGACTTCGCCACCACGATGGCCTCGCTCGAGGCCATCGCGCGCGAACTCGGCTGGGACGACGAGGCCCGCATGCCGCGTCACGGCTTCGGCCGAGGCGGACGCCGGGGCTTCGGTCCGGGCCTGCGTCCCGGATTCGGTCCGGGTCACCGCTTCGGTCCGGGATTCGGTCCCGGCCGCGAGTTCGGACCCGGGCACGGCGACGGCCGCGGCCGTGTATTCCCGCACGACGGCGACGGCCACGGTCGCGGCCGCGACTGCGCACCGCACGGCGGCCACCCGCACCACGGCCGCGGTGGCGCACGCGCCGAGCAGGCCTACGAGCGCGGCTTCGACGCCGGGTTCGCGCGCGGGCGCAGCGCCTGAGGGCCTCCTCGCGCTGCCGGTCCGGCCGACGCGCGACGGATGTCCGGCGCGCATCCGAGAAGGAGCAGCGCCATCGACGAAGGGCACCGGGATTCCCGGTGCCCTTCGTCGCGCAGGCGTCGGTCAGGCGCCGATCGCTCCCGCATCGGTCGTGCCGACATCCGTGCGGTGGAAGTTCTGGAACGAGCGGGATGCCGTGGGACCCCGCTGACCCTGGTACCGGTTGCCGTAGGGCCCCGAGCCGTAGGGGTTCTCGGCGGGCGACGAAAGCCGGAAGTAGCAGACCTGACCGATCTTCATGCCCGGCCAGAGCTTGATGGGCAGCGTCGCGACGTTCGAGAGCTCGAGTGTGACGTGTCCGGAGAACCCGGGGTCGATGAAACCGGCCGTCGAGTGCGTCAGCAGGCCGAGCCGACCGAGCGACGACTTGCCCTCGAGTCGGGCCGCGACGTCGTCGGGCAGGGAGATGAGCTCGTAGGTCGAGCCGAGCGCGAACTCGCCCGGGTGGAGGATGAACGGCTCGTCGGGTGCGACCTCGATCAGGTGCGTGAGGTCGGGCTGATCCTCCGCCGGATCGATGAAGGGGTACTTGTGGTTGTCGAAGAGCCGGAAGTACCTGTCGAGCCGCACGTCGACGCTCGATGGCTGCACCATCGAGTCGTCCCACGGCTCCAGGCCGAGGCGTCCGGCGGTGATCTCGAGTCGGATGTCGCGGTCGCTGAGCAGCACGGGGCCAGCCTACTCGCGCCCCGCGGCGGGCCCGGATGCCGTTACGGCCGCTCCCGAGGACGGCTCGCCTGCGGGTGACGGGGTCTGCGGGTCGCGTCTGCGGAGACGACGGAGGAGGACCGATCCCGCGGCGCCGACGATCACGGCCACGAGAAGCGGCGGGAGCACGAGTTCGGGCATCGTGAGCGCCGAGACGAACACCCGGATGCCGTACTCGGCCATCTCCCCCGGGTAGGGCGCCAGGACGCGCGTCCCCGCGGCCGACGACACGGCGGTGAAGAACGCCGGGCCGATCCACAGCGCCGCGAGGCTGACGATGACCGCCGCGACCCTGCCGGCTGTGCGGAACCCGCACCACGCGATCGCGCATCCGACGAGCACGGGCGGCAGCCAGCGCAGGACGAACAGGATCGGCTGCACGAGCTCGTACGGGGCGACGGTCATGACGTCGCGGAGCGCGACCCCGATCCAGCTCGCCGAGACGAGCGCGGCCAGGGAGAGGGCGATCGTCGCGCCGGCCACCTGCGCCCGCGCGATGAGCAGCAGCACGAGCAGGCTCATCGAGAGGGAGACGAGGATGATCCCGACCACGAGCCCGGCGTAGAGCGCGCTGCGCGCCGAGTCCTCCAACGACGCCACCGTCACCGCGGTCGCCTGCACGGCGGCGACGACCTGCACGAGCATCACCCCGCCGACGAGCGCCAGCGCGCCGAACCGGGGGCGCTGCGCGGCCAGGGAGCGCCCGGCGATCCCCGCGCTCGCTCCGCCGACGACGAGGAGCGCGACGATCGACGTCAGGAAGTACTGACTGAACGGGAGCAGCGCGAACGGGGTCTCGGTCGTGGACGGGTCGGCCGCGAGGTTCTGCAGCGGCAGCCGCGCACCGGTGACGAGCCACGGGAGCAGCCCCGCGACAGCGCCGGCCACCCCCATGCCGAACCACACGAGGAGGGGGAGAGGTCGACGCTCGGCGGTGCTCATCCGCGCAGACTAGTCGAGGCCGTGGCGGATCGGCCGGCGAGGCGCGGCGGAATGCGGGCGCCGTCGATCGCCTTGCACCTCACCATGCGTGCAATCGTCTACTCCCAGCCCGGCAGCTCCTCCGTCCTCGACCTCGTCGACCGCGAACCGGCGTCGCCGGGTCCTGACGACGTGCGGGTCCGGATCGCCGTGTCGGGCGTCAACCCGACGGACTGGAAGGCGCGGTCGGGGGGAGTGCCTCCCGAGTTCGCCGAGGTGGTCCCCAATCAGGACGGCGCGGGCGTCGTCGACGCCGTCGGGTCGGATGTCTCGGGCCTGAGCGTCGGCGACCGCGTCTGGCTCTTCCTCGCGGCGCATCAGCGTCCGACCGGCACGGCGCAGGAGTTCACCGTCGTCCCCGCGAGCCGCGTCGTGCGCCTCCCCGAGGGCATCGGCTTCGACGTGGCCGCCAGCCTGGGCGTTCCGGCGATGACCGCCCATCGCGCGCTCACGGTGCACGAGTCCGGGCCGGCGCACCTGGCTCCGGGCGCGCTCGCGGGTCGCGTGGTGCTGGTGCAGGGGGGCGCGGGGGCCGTCGGGCACGCCGCCATCCAGCTGGCCGTCTGGGCCGGTGCGACGGTCATCGCGACCGTCAGCAGCGACGACAAGGCCGAGCTGGCCCGCGCGGCGGGTGCACACCACGTCCTGCAGTACCCGGATGCCGGGCTTGCCGCCAAGATCTCCTCGCTCGCTCCGGGCGGAGTCGACCAGATCGTCGAGGTCTCACCGACCCAGAACGCGGCGCTCGATGTCGAGGTGCTCGCCAACCACGGCAGCATCGCGTACTACGCCAACAACAACGGCGAGGAGTTCACGGCCCCGATCGTGGCGAGCTTCGCGAAGAACGCGCGCTGGCAGGGTCTCCTTCTCTACACCGTCGGCCCGGAGCCCCTCGCTGCCGCAGCACGCGACATCACCGCCGCTCTGCAGGACGGTGCGCTTCCCGTAGGCGCGGATGCCGGGCTGCCCCTCACGTGGTTCCCGCTCGAGGAGACGGCATCCGCTCATGACGCGGTCGCGGCGGGGGCCACCGGCAAGGTCCTCATCCGCGTCGCCGACGACCTCGTCTGAGGGGAGGGAGCGGACCGATCGGAGGGGCTGACGGGAATCGAACCCGCGCTATCTGCTTGGGAAGCAGAAGTTCTGCCATTGAACTACAGCCCCGAGCGCCTGGAGGCGCCTGGACAGCATAGCAAAACGCGTGATCGAGCCCGCCAGGCCCCCGGACGCTACGAGGCGCTCGAGCGCCGGCGCGCCAGAAGGAGCACCGCGCCCAGTGCGGCGATTCCCGCACCCCACAGCACGAGCGGCTGGGGCTCGACGCCGGTCGCCGCGAGCGCGGTCGCGCGCGCGGTCTGGGCCACGGCAGGCGCGGGAGAAGCGGGCGACGCAGACTCCGGCGTCGGCGTCAGAGGGAGCGGACCGGCGGGCGTGACCGTGCCCGTGCCGACCGGCGGCTCTTCGACCTCGACCGGGCACGTGACGATCGCGGGGATCGTCAGCGTCCATGCGGCCACCGCGCCGGGTGCCAGCGCGTACCCCTCCGCGAGCGCGGCCGTGACCACGACCGAAGCGCCCTCGCGCACCTGCGTGTACGCGACACCGTCCTGGACGGGGATGACCACGGTCTCCTCCACCCCGCACGCCGCGCCGGTCGTGACGGTGGGCGCGATCGGCGTCGTCGCGATGTCGCGGGTCTGGTAGACGTAGCGGTACGCCACGGTGAGCGTTCCGAACGTCCTCTGGTTCGCGACGACGTTGCCACCGCCGCCCGTCGTGGTGGTGCCCGTGAGCGAGTCGTACGTGACGTTCACCGCTCCCGGTCCGATCCAGCCCGCCTCCGACGACGTGTAGGTCGGAAGCGTGACCTCGTTCTCGATGCGGCCTTCGACCGGCTCGCCGACGGGAATCAGGAGGAAGCCGGTGTCGAACGCCGCGATCGAGGCCGAGCTGCTGAAGTCCGACGCAGCGGGCGAGGACAGCAGAAGCGTCACATTGCCCGAGATGCGCATGCGCTGCGCCTGCGCGGCGGTGTTCAGGAAGGAGTAGTCGGTGCTCCAGCCCGACGTGGTGACGATCTCGATGCTCTGGAAGTCGCCCAGCGCGGGATCGAACTTCTGAATCGGAAGCGACATCGAGAAGTCGGTGGTCTGCGTGTCCGACACCGTCACCCAGTCGGTGGTGACGGTCTCGGATGCCGCGGCCGGCAGAGCGGTCGCGACGACCGTTCCCGCCGAGATCGCGGCGACGGCGGCGGCGGTAGCGATCAGCTTGCGCGCGCGACGACGGATGGTGTTCATGTGTCTCCCCAGACAGACAGAGTGGCCGCCCCCAGTGGCAGGCTCAGGAGAGAGACGTCGGGGATCCCGGACTATTACGCGATTCGCCGGAATCTCCTCCGGCAGGCTGCGGGGAGGCGTTCAGCCCAGCGGCTCGGCCGTCTCCCTGGCCGCCCGGGTCGAGGCCAGGACCGCACCGACGCTGGCCGCGATCACGAGCGCGATGCCCACGAGTTCGAGCCAGGCGAGGTGCTGACCGAGCAGCACGAAGCCCGCGAGGGCGGCCGTCGCCGGCGCGAGGCTCATGAGGATCGCGAAGGCGGCGGCGGGCAGGCGGCGGAGCGCGACGAGCTCGAGCGCGTAGGGGATGGTCGACGACAGGATGGCGACGGCGGCGCCGAGGGCGACCAGGTCGAGGCGGAGCAGGGCGGACCCCGCATCGGCGATGCCGAACGGCAGCGACATCACGGCGCCGGCGAGCATTGCGAGCGCGAGGCCGTCGAGCTTCGGGAACTGCCGCCCGACCCGGGCCGAGGAGAGGATGTAGAGCGCCCAGCTCGCCGCGGCGCCGAGGGCGAACAGCACGCCGATCGGGTCGAGCCGATCCCAGCCGCCGCCGCCGAGGGCGGCCACGCCGACGACCGCGAGCAGCGCCCACAGCCAGGCCGAAGCCCGCCGGCTCACGATGATCGACAGCGCGAGAGGGCCGAGCACCTCGATCGTCACCGTGACGCCGAGCGGCAGTCGCTCGAGGGCGAGGTAGAAGAGGCCGTTCATGAGGGCCAGCACGCCGCCGAACCCGATCACCGAGAGCCACGCCTCCCGCGTGCGCCCACGGAACGACGGGCGGGCGATCAGCAGCAGCACGATCGCCGAGAAGACGAGACGGAGCATGACCATCCCGAGCGGGCCGACATCGTCGAACAGCAGGACGGCGAGCGAGGCGCCGACCTCCTGACACGCGAGACCCGCGACGACGAGCAGGACGGCGGTGCTGCCGGCGGCTCGAGTGGTCACCGGGTCACCCTACGCGCCCCGCGGTCATCCTTCGGCGGGAGCCGCCTCCGGCAGCGGGCAGACGGCGGCGGCCGCGGTCGAGTCGCGGTACTGCTGGGCGGTCCACGGGAGACCGGCTTCGGGCGCCGTCTCGCCGCTCGCGGCAGGGGCCTTGGAGGCGATCGCCGCCAGCTCCCACGCGAGGGCGAGGGCCGGGCCGGAGCCCATCGAGGAGTTGTTGAGCACGACGGCGACGGTGAGCCCGGTGGACGGATCGGCGAAGGATGCCGTCGCGTACCCCGGCACCGCGCCGGCCTGACCCACCAGCGATCCGGCCTGCAGCGCACCTCCGGCCGTCGTGTACCAGGACGGCGCATCCGTGTACGCCGGCAGGGGCTGCGCGTAGCGCTTGGTGTTCTCGGGCATGAGTGCCTGCGTCGCCAGCGCCTGGGCGTAGCGACCCAGGTCGTCGATGTCGGTCACGACGCCCGAGTCGGTGAACCCGAAGCTCGACGACATCGTCGTGGTCTCCAGCGGAGCCGTGCAGTTCATGACGCCCGCCGCGTCGCGCAGCCCGACATAGCCGCGGAGGACCCCGTCGACGGGATCGGCCGCGCTCTCGGGGAGATACGTGTTCTCGAGCGCGAGCGGCTCGAACACCTCGTCGGCGAGGATCTCGGAGGCCGTCTTCCCCGTCGCGCGCTCGAGCGCGAGCCCGAGGAGCACGTACCCGGCGTCGGAGTCGCGGTAGGCCTCGCCCGGTGCGCTCACGCGCGCGCGGCCGATGCCGTAGCTCGCCAGCTCGCGCGGGCTCCAGACGCGCTCGGGCACCGAGAGCCACGAGGAGAACAGGATGTCGCTGTAGCTGCCGATCCCCGACGTGCCGTCGCACAGCTGCTCGAGCGTGACGTCCTGGATGTCGGCGACGCCGGACACGTATTCACGGACGCTGTCGGAGAGCGACACCGTTCCCTTGTCGGCGAGGACGTAGAGGGCGTCGCACGTCATGGCGCGCGTCATGGCCGCCGCCCGGAACGGAGTCTCCTCGGTGACCGCATCGCCGCCGCCGATCGCCTGGGTGCCGACGCCGGTGACCCATTCCCCGCTCCACGGGGCCCACACTCCCACGACCGCTCCGGATGCCCCGACAGCCGCCATCGCCTGCGCGACGGCCGTGGAGAGCTCCTGAGCGGTGGCCTCCGGGAGCTGAGCCTCGGTCTGAGGCGGCACGTCTACGGCGACTTCGGGAACGTTCGTGCAGCCGGTGAGGACCAGCGCGAGAACGCCGAACAGCGCCGCCGCTGCGCGCACTCTGTGGGTCTTCGCCCGCATACTCACCCCCCGATGACCGTGCATTGAATTCAAACACACCGAACGCCCCGGCCACGGATCGGTTCGTAGGCTGTGGAGTATGACCCATCGATTCGACGAGGCCACGCTCGCGGGTGTGCTTCGCCACATGAACGACGATCACTCCGACGACAATCTTCTCATCTCGCGGGCGTTCTCCGTCGACGGCGAGCCCGTCGCCGCACGCATGACCGGATTCGACGGTGCGGGCGGCGAGTGGTCGGTCGAGCTCGCGGACGGCGGATCGACGACCGTGCGGGTCCCCTGGCCCGGCGGGCCCATCACGCAGCGTCCCGAGGTGCGCCGCGAGATCGTGGCGCTGTACGACGCCGCCTGCGCGCGGCTCGGGATCGAGCCGCGCCCGCACGCCTGACGGCATCCGGAGCGTCCTGAGCTTCCGTTCACCTGAAGGTATTTAGGTTTCGCTTACCTGAAGGTAGTATCGGCGCATGCCCGAGATCCTCCCGTTCTCCACTGCTCTCCGCGAGCGCTCGAGCTCCGCCCACTCCAACAGCGAGCACGCCGGCTTCATGGCCGATCTGATGAAGGGCGAGGGATCGCGCGACGACTACATCGCCCTCGTCGCCCAGCACTGGTTCATCTACGAGGCACTCGAGGCTGCTGCCGAGCGCATGCGCCACGATCCCGTGGCATCCGTCTTCATCAGCGACAAGCTCACGCGCCTGCCCGCCCTCGAGGCGGACCTCGAGTTCCTCCTCGGACCCGACTGGCGCGAGCTCATCACCCCGGTCCCCACGACGACCCGCTACGTCGACCGCATCACCGAGGTCGCCGCGACGTGGCCGGGCGGATTCGTCGCCCACCACTACACCCGCTACCTCGGCGACCTGTCGGGCGGGCAGTTCATCGGTCGCCTGATGGCGCGTCGCTTCGGATTCGAGACCAACGGCATCGGCTTCTACCTCTTCGGCGACATCGCCGACCCGAAGGCGTTCAAGGACGTCTACCGCGAGCAGCTCGACGCCGCGCCGTGGGATGCCGCCGAGCAGGAGCGCGTGATCGACGAGGTGCTGCTCGCCTACCGCTTCAACACCGAGCTCTTCGAGGACCTCGCCGCGGCCAAGGCCTCGCAGGTCGCCTGACCTCGAGGCGCGGCAGCCGGTACCGCAGGCAGGCGATCTGCCGACGACAGGCCGTTTTCGACCCCATCGGCCTGTTCCCGGCGGATCCCCTGGCTCCGACCGTCAGCCCGCTCGCCCGGACTCGCAGGTCGCCTGACGCCGGCGCCGCTCAGGAGGCGGCCGGAGCGCGCACGACACCGGCCATGAACCGCTGCACGTCGGGATCCACCCGGATATCGCTCGGGCGCAGCGGACGCGACAGGTACAGGCCGTCGAGGCTCGTGAGGCGGGAGAGCGCGACGTACGTCTGCCCGGGCGCGAACGCCCCCGAACCGAGATCGACCACCGCGCGCTCGTACGTCTTGCCCTGCGACTTGTGGATCGTGACGGCCCACGCCAGACGCAGCGGGAACTGCGTGAACTCGGCCACGACGTCGCGACTCAGCGTGCGGGTGCCGGCGTTGTACGAGTAGCGGAACCTCTCCCACACGGCCGGCTCGACGTCGAACTCCCGATGCTCGACCTCGACCTTGACGGTGGCCCCCGTGATGCGGGTGACCGTGCCGATCGTGCCGTTGACCCACCGAGGGGGCTCGCCGAAGGTCGAGACGTCGTTTCGGAGGAACATGACCTGCGCGCCGACCTTCAGCTGCAGCTCGACGTCGGCCGGGTAGGCCGCATCCCCCCGGCCGAAGTCGCCGCTGATCTCTGCGTTCGCGGTCTGCGTGCGGCCGGGGAGCGCATCGAGGTGTCGCCGGTTGATCGCGTTCACGATGTCGTTGCGCGTGGCGAGGGTGATGATCGGCGTCTCGCCGTCGACAGGATCGGGGGGCGTGCGGGCGCCGGTGTCGTTGAGGATCTGCGCGATGTCGGCCGTGACCCGCCCGTGCCGCACGGCGTTGAGCATGGCCTTGAAGGCCGGATCGGCCTGGCGGTGGATGTCGACGAGCTCGCGCACGTGCAGCGTCGCGCCGAACGAGCCCAGCTCCGCGAAGCCTTCGAGCGAGGGGGCATCCTTCAGCGCGCTCTGCGTGCCGGTCCACACGTGCGCGTCGAAGAACCAGAACGAGCGGTAGTGGTCGCGGATGTAATGCATCTCGTCGCCGCGTGGAGGAACCGGCGCCAGCTGATACGGATCGCCGAACATCACGATCTGCACGCCCCCGAACGGCTCGGCGCGGCGTCCGCGTGCCTGGCGGAGCGAGCGGTCGATGCCGTCCATCAGATCGGCGTTGACCATCGAGATCTCGTCGATCACGAGCGTGTCGATCGCGTTGAGGATCTTGCGGGTCGCGTCGGACTGCTCGAGCTCCTGATCGGCGATGAGGCCGATCGGCAGGCGGAACAGCGAGTGGATGGTCTGGCCCTCGACATTGAGCGCGGCCACGCCGGTGGGCGCGCACACCGCGATGGACTTCTCGGTGTTCCAGGCGAGATGCTTCAGCAGCGTGGACTTGCCGGTGCCCGCCCGCCCCGTGACGAACACGTGCTCCCGGGTGTCTTCGATGAGCCGGAAGAGCGCCTCCTGTTCGGCGGAGAGGGGCGGCGTGCTCACCGGTTCATGTTAGTCACCGGATGCCTCGGTCGCGGGCGTCGGCGCGGCGGTCCGTGCACTCCCCGCATCATCCACACCCGTCGTGTCTCCCGACGTCGTCGGGACGCGGCGGCACCGGACCGTTTCCTAGACTGAGGGGGTGGACCAAGGGGCGGTGGGCACCCGGGCGGGCGTCGCGACGCCTCCCGTCGCCGGGGCGACCCCGGATGCCGCGGTGCCGCGCCGCCCGCGGCGGCGGAGTCTGTGGTTCGACCTGACGGCCCTCGCCGTGGTCGCCGTGCTGTTCGCCGGCGCGGTCGTCGCGGCCTCGACCGTCGTCTACCGCGAGCTCTACAGCCCGACGGCGTTCGTGATGCGCTACCTCGATCTGCTGTCGGAGGGGCGTGCGGCCGACGCCCTCACGATCGCCGGCGTCACGGTCGACTCGGCGCAGCTCGAGGCCCGGGGGCTCCCCGTCACCGCCTCCGAGGCGCTGCTGCGCCGCGACGCCCTGGCTCCGCTCACCGCCGTGGAGGTGCTCTCGGAGGAGCCGACCGACGGCGGCGCGAAGGTCACGGTGTCGTACCGGGCGGGCAACATCGACGGCACGACGACGTTCGATGTGGAGCGGGCCGGCTCGATCGGATTCGTGCCGACCTGGCGCTTCGCGCGCAGCCCCCTGGCCGTGGTCGACCTGTCGGTGAAAGGCTCGATGTCGTTCGATGTCAACGGCTTCGCGATCGACAAGCGGCAGGTCTCCCCCGACGGCGTCGACGCCGACCCGCTGGCCTCCGTGCCGCTGCTCGTCTTCTCACCGGGCCTGTACTCGGTGTCGGTCGACACCGCGATCGCGGCGACGCCGGGCGTCGCCGTCCTGAGCGACAGTCCGCTGACCCGCACGCCCGTCACCGTGCAGGCGGAGGCCACGGAGAAGTTCCGCGCGGTCGTGCAGGAACGGGTGGATGAGTTCCTCACGGCGTGCGCGACGCAGCAGGTGCTCCAGCCCACCGGATGCCCGTTCGGCTTCTACGTGCGCGAGCGCATCGCATCCGAGCCGCTGTGGTCGATCGCGCAGCAACCCCAGGTGGTCGTCGAGCCCGACGGAGCGGGCTGGAGGATCCCCGCAGCCGAAGCGGTCGCTCGCATCGATGTCGACATCCGCTCGCTGTTCGACGGATCGGTGCGCAGCGTGAGCGAGGACGTGCCGTTCACGGTCACCGGCCAGATCACGATCCTGCCCGACGGCACCGCCTCGATCGTGGTCTCCGGACCGTAGCGACGGTGGCTCAGGATGCCGCAGGCAGCCCGCCGCTGGGTCGGATGACGCGCAGCCGCACGAGGCCCAGGTAGAGCTGGCACCCGAGGCACAGGCCGAACGCCGCGTTGAGGAACGCGGCCATGAACGCCGCCGCTCCGGCGATCGGCAGCGCCCACGGCACGCCGACGACGTGCAGCACGAGTCCGATCGTCACCACGACGAAGCCGACGACCTGCGCGAACCGCGGCGGACGCGGGTCTTCGAGCTCGACGGGCGGAGCCAGGCGCGGGCGCACCAGGGCCCGGAAGAGGGCGCCGAACGGCGCGGTGCGCGGTGACGTGAAGCCCCACACGAAGAGCAGGTCCACGACGAGCAGCACGAGGAATCCCGGGTCGAGCAGGCGTTCGCCCAGCGTCGCACCGGGCGTGACCGCCGAACCGAGCAGGGCGAGGAACGTGCCGATGAGCAGGAGCACGGCGGTGAGCGATGCCGCGAAGCGCGGACCGCGGGGGTCGATGCCGGCCGGTCGGCCGGGCGCGGGGTTTTCAGACGAGGACACGGCGGTCATCCTACGATCCGCAGGCGAGGATCCGCACGAAGGTCGTCACAATCCGTAGGACGCGGGCATTCCTGCGGCGTGCTCAGCGTGCGGCGCGCGCATCCTTCTCGGCGAGGGCCGCGAGCTGCGCGTTGTATTCGTTCAGCTCCGCGTCTCCCGTGCGGTCCGCGTGACGATCGCGGCGGCGCTGCTGTCGCTCGTCGCTGCGACTCCACTGGATCGCGACCGTGATCGCGAGGATGAGGGTCGGGAGCTCCCCGATCGACCACGCGACGCCGCCGCCGATGTACTGGTCCTCCAGCGGAGGAGCGCCCCACGTCCGCCCCATCGAGCCGAACCACTCCGCGACCATGAGCCCCGACTGCATCATGATCGCGATGCCGAAGAACGCGTGCATGGCCATGACGGCGATCAGGATCACGAGGCGGAACGCGTACGGCAGCCGGTATGGCACGGGATCGATGCCGATGAGCGACAGGACGAAGAGATAGCCGGTGATGAGGAAGTGGGCGACCATCCACTCGTGCCCGACGTGGTCGTACAGCGACCAGCGGAAGAGATCGGTGTAGTAGAAGATCCAGAGCGACCCGATGAACAGCGCCGCGGCCACGTACGGGTTCGTCACGACCTTCGAGAACGGGGAGTGCACGGCCCAGAGGATCCACTCGCGGCCGCCGCGCGTGCCGTCGTCGCGCTTGCGGATCGCGCGCGCGGCGAGCGTGACGGGGGCGCCCGAGACGAGCAGCAGCGGGATCGCCATGGTGAGCAGCATGTGGCCCATCATGTGCAGGCTGAACAGGTACTCCTGGTACACGTTGATCGGCCCGCCGGTGACCCAGAAGAGCAGCACGAGGCCTGCCACCCACAGGATGCTCCGGTACAGCGGCCAGGCGTCTCCGCGGCGACGGAGGCGCCACACGCCGGCGAGGTAGAAGAAGATCCCGAGACCCGCCGCGAACGCCCAGAGCAGGTCGATGTTCCACTCCGTCAGCCAGCGGTCGATCGTCAGCTCGGGGGGCAGGGCGGATCCGGTGAGGATCTCCGCCGGAGTCCGCCGCTCGGGCAGCGCGCTGGTGGTGGGGGGAGCCGTGCGTCCCAAGGCGGCGGCGACTCCGCTCGCGACGCCCATGAAGGCGACCTCGAGGGCGATGAGGCTCCAGAACCGACGGGATGCCGCATCCTCCCGCAGGCGTCCGATCAGGCGCCGGCGGTACCAGGCGCCGAGCACGCCCAGCGCGAGCAGCGCCGCGATCTTGACGAGGACGAGGATGCCGTAGGGCGAGCCGAGGGCGCTCCACGCCCCCACCCCGATCACCGCGCGCACCATGCCGGAGATCGCGACCACGATGAAGGCCACCAGGGCGATGCTGGAGTACCTCGACAGCGCCGTCGCGATGCCGTCGCGCGAGACCAGCGGACGGATGACGACCATCAGCAGGAGCCCGCCGAGCCACACGGCTGCGGCGATGACGTGCAGCACGATCGCCATGACGGCCGCGTTGTGATTGGCCTCCTCGCCGGAATGCCCCTGCGTCGCGACCGGGATGAGGGAGGCCGCGGCCAGGATCGCGACGAAGAACGTCGCCGTCCACGACCGCACGGCGAAGGTGAGCACTGTGAGGACCGCACCGGCCACCGTCGTGAGCAGCCACGTGCGGCCGCTGTCGAGTTCGACGAGCCAGCGACCCAGCTGGGCGCCGAACTCGGGGCCGAGGCCGATCTGCGCGTTGAACGCATCGAGGAACGTGAACAGTCCCGTGACGGCGGCCGCGACCGTGAACACCGCCGCGGAGACGGAGGCCGTGTCGAGCGCCGCGTCGAACTCGCGCTCTCCGGCCTTGAGGGCGAACAGGGCGGTGACCAGCGCGCCGACCGTTCCCGCCGCCGCCAGGTTGAACACGAGCGTCGTGACCGGAAGACCCCAGCGCACCACGGGTCCGGGGTCGGCGATCACGAGCGGCGCCGCTCCCCCGCCGTAGACGAGCCCCGCGATCAGGGCGACGAGCGCGACGACCACGAGGATCACCGGGCCGGCGGCCCGCAGGGTGCGCGGCTTCACTGTTCCAGCCTACGTGGGGCCGTGGTCACCGGAGCCCGCCGGCGACCGTCGAGAACCGTAGGAGAAATCGCGTTCGCCGCGCGCTCGGTGGGCTCGCGGCGGCGTTTCTCCTACGGTTCTCGACGCGAACGGCCGCAGACACGCAGAAGGGGGATGCCGCAGCGCGGCATCCCCCTTCATGAAGCGTCGTTACTTGACGGCGCTCTTGAGCTTCGAACCGGCGGTCACCTTGACGCGCTTGCCGGCCGGGATCTGGATCTCGGCGCCGGTCTGCGGGTTGCGACCCGTACGAGCGGACGTCTCGACCTGCTCGAACGAGATCCAGCCCGGGATCGAGACCTTGTCACCCTTGGCGACGGCCTCGGACACGGTGGCGAAGAGGGAGTCGAGCACGCTCGACACGGTGGACTGGCTCTGACCCGTCGCGCTCGCGATGCTGGCGACGAGTTCGGTCTTCGTGATGGCCATGTGTTTGTCCTCCAGGCGGCTGCGTGCCGCCTTCATTGCACGGACCGAGCGGCTGCTGCCCCCCGGCTGGTCGTATCGACCGTTGCCGACAGTACCTGAGATGCCCCGACATCCGCGTATTTCCGGGGGTTTTGGAGCTTCTGACCGGCGTGTCGGGTGACGAATGGGGCAAATGTGACGAATGTGACCCCGTTCGTCACGTCCGACGGCCCGCAGGGCACTGCCGCGGTCGCGGCATCCGGGCGAAGAAGAAGGCCCGCAGATCGGAGATCTGCGGGCCTTCGGGTGCTGTGGTGCTTACCAGGACGACTTGGTCACGCCGGGCAGCTCGCCACGGTGCGCCATGTCACGGAAGCGGACACGCGAGATGCCGAACTTCGTGAGGACACCGCGGGGGCGGCCGTCGATGACGTCGCGGCTGCGCACGCGCACCGGCGAAGCGTTCTTGGGAAGCTTCTGCAGGCCGATGCGGGCGGCTTCGCGCTGCTCGTCGGTGGAGTCCGGCGACACGAGCGCCTTCTTCAGCTCAAGGCGCTTGGCGGCGTAGCGATCGACGATCACCTGACGCTGCTCGTTGCGCGCGATCTTGCTCTTCTTGGCCATGGGATCAGCGCTCCTCTCGGAATTCGACGTGCTTGCGGATGACCGGGTCGTACTTCTTCAGCACGATGCGGTCGGGGTTGTTGCGGCGGTTCTTGCGCGTCACGTAGGTGTACCCCGTGCCGGCGGTGGAACGCAGCTTGATGATCGGACGGACGTCCTGAGCCTTCTTGGCCATCAGAGCTTCACACCCTTCGCCTGGAGGTCGCGGACGACGGACTCGATGCCACGGGCGTCGATGACCTTGATGCCCTTAGCCGACACGTTCAGCTTGATGTTGCGACCAAGCGAGGGAACGAAGTAGGTCTTCTTCTGCACGTTCGGGTCGAAGCGGCGCTTCGTCCGGCGGTGCGAGTGCGAGATGCTGTGACCGAAGCCGGGAATTGCTCCAGTCACCTGGCACACTGCTGCCATAGTGATGTCTCCTTAGTACCGTGAGGCCGGACGGCCCCACCCAAGATCCCTTGTCTGCACCCCACGACTCAGCGGACCGTTTCCGGTCGGAGAGGGAGTGGGATACGAACTGCGTGCAGGGAGTGCGCGCAGACGAAGAGTCAGTCTAGCACGGGGGATGCCGCGGCCTGCGCCCCGCGGCCCCATCGGAACGGCGACACCGTGGGGTCGCCCGGGATCGAGAAGCGCCAGGGGAACGCCGCCGTGCCCGCGATGCCCGCGACGCCGACCCGGGGCCCCGCGACGATCCCGTCGAGCGGAGTCTCCCTCAGCCACAGCCGGGCCACGGCACCCGCCTGCGGCTCTCCGGCGACGGCGTCGATGCCGTCGTGCACCGGATGCCGGAGCCCGACCGCGTCGCCGAGCCGGCCGGGACCCCGGGCGAGGTCTCGCGCGCTGCGCGCGGCCGGGCGCCGGCGGAACGCGGCATCCGCCCCCTCGATCACCTCGCCGGCGCGCAGCAGGATTCCACCCGCGACGCCGTCGGGACCGCAGACGACGTTGACGCACGAGTGGATGCCGTGGCTCAGGTACACGTAGAGGCGGCCGGGCTCGCCCCACATCGTGGCGTTGCGCGCCGTCGGCCCGCTGCGGGCGTGCGAGCCGGGATCCGCGACGTCGCCCGTGCCCCGGCCGTGATAGGCCTCGACCTCCGTCAGACGCACCGCCACGCGCTCCCCTTCGACCAGCGTCTCGAGCACGCCGCCGAGCAGACGCGGGGCGACCTCCACCGGAAGCCCGAGGAGGTCGTGCCGGCGCGCGAGGCGCAGCGCGGCATCCGGATTCACTGCGGAGGCACCCGGCACCACGAGATGGCGCCGCCGGCCATGACGACGACCTCGTCGCCGCCGTCGATCTCGACCACATGGGTCTGGAGCTTCTCGGGGAGCGGCAGATCGTAGAGATCGTAGGGATTCGACACGGCATCCGGAGCGACGAGCACGGCCGCGTAGCGACCGCTCGGCGACACGCACGTCTGCACGACGGCATCCGACGAGGTCACTTCCAGCACCGGGGACTCCTCGCCCTCATCGGTCACGAAGACGATCCGGGTCGCGATCGGAAGGCCGGCCGCCCCGACGTCGGAGAGCGTGCGGAGCGTGCCGCCGCCGGGGACGGGCAGGACGGCGCCGAGCAGCGTCTCGTCGGACACCGCGACCAGCGGCGCACTCGTGCCGTCGGTCAGGTCGACCACTTCGACCGCCTCGAGACGATCGACGATGGCCTCCGTCGCGGCGGCGCCGTCGATCGCGATCGCCGTGCCGAGCGCTGTCGAGGTCGATCCCGTGGCGTCGGTGAGCAGGAGGGAGCCTTCGAAGTTCAGCAGCAGGATGCTGTCGGTGTCGGGCACGAAGCGCCACTGGCCGACGCGAGGATCGGCGCCGGCGATGTCGACCATCTGCGGCTCGGCGTCCGGGTCGCCGAGCGACGTCGTGAACAGCACGCTCTCCAGGGCCCCCTCGGTGCCGGGGTTCAGGTCGGAGAACGTGTATCCGATGCGCTCCCCGCGGTCGGCCGCCTGCAGATTGGCGACGACGCCGGTGCCGGGGAGGGGCAGCGTGCGCTCACCGCCTCCGTCCAGATCGGTGGCGATCAGCTCGGCGGTGTCGTCGGTGCGCACCGAGACGATCAGGTGCCCGGCCGTCGTGCGGAAGTCCTCGATGTGCGGATGCTCGAACACCTTCACAGCGTTCTCGCCGGTGAGGTCGGTGCGGAAGATCGTGTCGGTTCCGCCGCCGCGCTGGAGCAGGTAGACCTCGGCCGGCGGCGTGCGGAACGTGTGCGTGAACTCCGCGGTCGGGCCGTCGCCGAGTCCCTCGACATCCGTGAAGCTCACCGTGTACTCGGTGTCGTCGCGCAGCGGGAGGCCGAAGCGCACGCCCACTGCGCGCCCCGACGTGTCGACGGCGAACGGCACGGCGGGCTCGATCGTGACCTGGCTCTCCTCGACCGGCTGCAGCGACTGCGACGTCGTCACGATGAGGCGGGATCCGGATGCCTGGGCCGCCGCCGCCGGGTCGACCTGCACCCCGGTGACGTGGGGCCCGCGTGCCGTGCCGATCGCCGCGCCGGCGAACCCGAGGACCGCGAGGACAGCCACGACGGCCACGAAGCTCGAGAAGAAGGCGCGTCCGCGGCGCCGGACCAGGGCGGTGCGCCGGGGCTCCGGGCCGGGCGCTTCGGCATCCGCACGGGGCGATCCGGCATCCGGATCGGGGGCTCCGGCATCCGGGCCGGTGGTCCCGGCATCCGGTCCCTGAGCCTGTCGAAGGGCTGCGTCGGCTTCGGCGGCCTCTCTCGCCTCGCGGCGCGTCAGGGGCCTGCCCGAGTCAGTACTCATACGGGTCCTGCGGCTCGTCGATCTGCTCGACGGTCGCCGCGTCGACCGTGAGGCGGCCGTCGGAGCTCGAACGCACCGTGCCCGTCACCGTCACCCACTGGCCGGTTGCGGGCGTGCCGCTCGACGCCGCCACGACGGGGAGGCTCGCGGGCTGGGCGTCGATGACGCAGTGCGTGATCACGAGGCGCGTCAGCCGGAAGTCGCCGTCGTCGCCGGTGGTCACGAACCCAGTCAGGGTGACGGGGTCGCCGTCGAAGGCATCCGGGTTCGTCGCCGTCGCGAACACCGTCGACCACTCCCCGACCCCGAACGACGACGTGTCACCCGTGGTCGCGAGCGACACGACGTCCGCTCCCCCGAACAGCGGCGGCGCGCCGACGTCGCGCGACATCGCCAGTTCGGCCGAGAGCGAGGCGGGCGGGAGCACGAGCGTCAGGAGCACCACGCCGGATGCCGCGACCCCGCCGACGAGCGTGGCCGCGACGGCGGCGGGGTGCCGCGTCGTGCCGACGCCCGAGCGCACCAGGGTGGCGGGATCGACATCGTCGGCCTCGGCGTGCGCTTCGGCATGGTCGTGGATGTCGGCGTCGCCGTGATCGTGCCCGTGGTCGGCCTCCGCACCGAGCGGCAGCGTGAACGACAGCACGGCGCCGACGAGCACCACCACCGACATCCCGACCGCGAACCAGGTGGACTCGGGGTTGATGTACAGCCCGATCCGGCCCGTGAGGGCCAGGCCGAGCGTGACGACGGCGAGGATCGAGGCGAGCCCCACGCCGAGCCACCGCGTGCCGATCGAGTCGAGGTTACGCAAGGAGGTTCACCACCGTTCCGATGGCGAAGGAGGCGAGCACGACGATGACCACGAGGCCCGCGAGCGTCCGCGTCGTGAAGGTCGTGCGCAGCAGCGCGAGCATCTTCACGTCGACGAGGGGCCCGACGAGGAGGAACGCGACGATCGACCCCGGCGTGAACGTCGAGGCGAACGACAGCGCGAAGAACGAGTCGACGTTCGAGCAGATCGACACGACCATCGCGAGCGCCATCATGGCGACGATCGACAGGGCGGGGTTCGATCCGATCGCCAGGAGCGCCTCCCGCGGCACGATGACCTGCACGGCACCGGCCAGGGCAGAGCCGATCACGAGCGCCGGCATCACGGCGCGCAGCTCGATCACGAGCTGCGCGATGCTCTGCTGCACCCGGTTTCCCGGTTCGTGCGTGACGAGCTCGCACGTCGCGCGGAAGCGATCGGTGAGGAGCGAGTCGGGGTCGGGGTGCCGGCTGTACAGCCAGCCGATGAGGTTCGCGATCGCGTACCCGCCGAGGAGGCGGGCGATCAGGATGCCGTCGCTGAAGCCGAACGCCGCGTGGGTCGTGATGATCACGATGGGGTTCACGATCGGCGCCGCGATGAGGAACGTCATCGTCTCGGCGACGCTGAACCGGCGCATGAGCAGGCCACGGGCGAAGGGCACGTTGCCGCACTCGCAGACGGGGATGAACATGCCCAGCAGCGAGAGCACCATGCGCCTGGCCCACGCACGACGCGGCATCCACCTCTCCAGCACCCCGGGCGGAATCCAGACCTGCACGACGATCGAGAGGATCACGCCCAGCGTCACGAACGGCAGCGACTCGATGAGCACGCTGATCGCGAGGGTCAGGGCGTCTTCGGCGCGTGTGGGGAGGGAGGCGGAGAACAGGGACGGGGCGAGGAAGTCGATCGCGACGAGGGCGCCGACGACGGCGAGGCCCAGCAGGATGCCGACGAGCGCCTTGGTGGCAGGCGCCGGCTCGAGCCGTGCCGTCCGTGGCGCCCGCGGATCAGCGCGCGTCACGCTCGCCCTCGTGCGCCGCGACGGGGGAGCCGTCGTCGGTGCGGGCGGCCGCAGCGGTGCACGACGCGCAGAGGCCGAAGATGTCGACGACGTGCTCGGCCTGCGTGAAGCCGTGCTGGGCGGCGGTCGCCTTCGCCCACTGCTCGACGTCGGTCGCGGCGATCTCGACCGCGAGGCCGCACGAGCGGCAGATGAGATGGTGGTGGTGTCCGCGCGTCGCGCAGGCGCGGTAGAGGCTCTCGCCGTCGGGGCTCTGCAGCGAATCCGCATCGCCCTGCGAGGCGAGCCCGGCGAGCGCCCGGTACACCGTGGCGAGCCCGATCCCGGTGTTCTCGTCGCGCAGCGTGGCGTGCAGCGACTGCGCGCTGACGAAGCCGCGCGCATCGGCGAGCGCTTCGCGCACGCGCTCGCGCTGCCACGTGTTGCGCTGGACGACCATGGCCGCGAGTCTACCCGCGGCTCATCTGCGGAGTCTGGGTGCCGGGCGAACGCCGTGCGCGCTCGACTCGTCCGCGCCGCGCGCCGATGACGCGGCACACGACGTAGATCGCGAACGAGATCGTCGTGATGTACGGGCTCACCGGAAGCGTGCCCATGACGGCGAGCAGGATGCCGCCCACGGCGGAGACGAAGCCGAACCCGGCGGCCAGGAGCGGTACGGCGAGCGGACCCGACGCGACGCGCATCGCGGCGGCCGCGGGCGTCACCAGGAGCGCCATGACCAGCAGCGCGCCGATGATGTGCACGCTGACGGCGACGATGAGTCCGAGCAGCAGCATGAACGCGAGCGACACGAGGGTCGTGGGCACACCGCGGGCCGCCGCCGACTGCGGGTCGAGCGAGTCGAAGCGGAGAGGACGCCAGATGTACAGCAGCGCCAGGAGGACGACGGCGCTGATCGCGATGAGCCAGCCGAGCTGCGCGTTGGGCACCGAGACGATCTGGCCCGTGAGCAGGCTGAAGCGGTTGGCGCTGCGGCCGCTGTAGAGCGACAGGAACAGGATGCCCAGGCCCAGCCCGAACGGCATCAGGACGCCGATGATCGAGTTGCGGTCGCGGGCCTTCGCCCCGAGGACGCCGATGATCGCCGCCGCGATGAGCGACCCGACGATGGAACCCGTCACGACGTCGACCCCGATGAGCAGGGCGGCCGCCGCTCCGGCGAACGAGAGCTCGCTGATGCCGTGCACGGCGAACGCCATGTCGCGCTGCAGCACGAACACGCCGATGAGGCCGCCGACGAGTCCGAGGACGGCACCCGCGACGACGGAGTTCGACACGAGGGCGAGGATGTCGCCGTAGTCGGCGAGTCCGCCGAACATCGCGTCCCAGAGGTCGGGCCAGTTCATGCGTGGGCCCCGTCTCCGTCGTGGTCGTGGTGGTCGTGCTCGTGATGGTGCGACGACTCCTCGACATCCGGCGCACCGACCACGACGAGGCGGCCGCCGGCGCGCAGCACGTAGACCGGAGCGCCGTACAGCGCCGAGAGCGTCTCGCTCGTCAGCACCTCGTCGGGTGTGCCGAGCGTGAACCGGCCGTTCGCGAGGTACAGGATGCGGTCGGTCAGCTCCAGCACGGGGTTGATGTCGTGCGTCACGAGCAGCACCGCCGCGCTCCGCTGCCGGCGGTGCCGGTCGATCAGGGCGATGACGTCCTGCTGGTTCGCGAGGTCGAGGCTCGTGAGCGGTTCGTCGCAGAGCAGGAGGAGAGGATCGTCGGCCAGGGCCTGTCCGGCGCGCAGACGCTGCTGCTCGCCACCCGAGAGCTCCCCCACCGGGCGGTCTGCGAAGGCGCTCGCGCCGACGGCGTCGAGCAGGCGGTCGATGCGGGCCCGATCTCCGCGCCGCGGGAAGGGCAGGCCGAAGCGGTGTCCGTCGACGCCGAGGGCGACGAGGTCGCGCCCCCGCAGTGCGCTGTCGCGCGCGAGCGGACGCGCCTGCGGGATGTAGCCGATGCGCCGGTTGCCCTTCGCGCGCACGGGTTCTCCGAGGGCGACGATGCTGCCTTCGCTGAGGTTCTCGAGCCCCAGGATCGCGCGCAGGAGGGTGGTCTTGCCGGATCCGCTGGGTCCGAGGACGGTGATCAGCTCGCCGGGCCGGACGGTGAGGTCGAGCCCGCTCCACAGCTCGCGGCCGTCGCGCCGCAGACCCGCGCCGCGGATCTCGAGAGGGCTCGCACTCACTCGGCGAGCGCCTCCTCGAGCTGGGCGATGTTGTCCGTCATCCACGAAAGGTAAGTCTGGCCCGAAGGAAGCGTCTCGGTGAACTCCAGAACGGGGATCGACGTGGACTTCGCGGCATCGATCACCTGGGTGGTCTCGGCTCCGCCGGTCTGGGCGTTCGCGATGACCACCCGGACGTCGCCCGACTCGAGCAGGTTCAGCGCCTCGAGGAGCGTGGCCGGCGGGACGTCCTGTCCCTCTTCGACGGCCTCGCTGAAGGCATCCGGAGTCACGTTCTCGAGCCCTGCGGCGATCACCAGGTAGACCGGAACGGGCTCGGTGACGAACACCTCGGCGCCGGCGTGTGCTGCCTCGATCGCGGCGAGCGAGTCCTCCAGCCCTGCGATGCCCGCGACGAACTCCGCGGCGTTCGCCTCGAAGGTGGCCGCGTCGTCGGGGCGCAGCGCCGACAGCTCCTCGGCGATCGCCTCGGCCACGTGCTCCATCGTGTGGGGGTCGTACCAGACGTGCTCGTTGAAGCCCTCGATGTGCGTGTGCTCGTGCTCGCCGTGCTCGTCGTCGGAGTGCTCCTCCTCGGTGTGCTCGTCCTCGGAGTGCTCGCCGTCTTCGCCGGGCCAGTCGTGGTTGAACTCGACCGCGGAGATCACCGGCGCGGTCGTGCCCGTGGACTCGATGAGGGTGTCGAGGAAGGAGTCGTATCCGCCGCCGTTGCCGATGATCAGCTCGGCCTTCGACACGAGCAGCTGGTCCTGCGCGCTGGCCTCGAACGAGTGCGGGTCCTGGGAGGCCGAGGTGATGATCGGCGTGACCGACACCAGGTCTCCGCCGATCTCCTCCGCCACCTGTCCGTAGACGTTGGTCGAGGTGACGACGGCGATCGCGTCGCCCGATCCGCCGGCGTCGGATGCACCGGGCGTGGCGGCGCCTCCGGCGCAGCCGGCCAGGGCCAGGGCGGAGACGGCGGACATCGCGAGGAGGACGGCGGTGCGGCGGGTGCTCATGAGTCGATGATAACGCTACTGAGAATCGTTATCAAAACCGCGATTGAGCTAGCAGACGCTCCGAGACCGGTCGCAGGCGATCTTCACCGCGTTCATGATCGTTCAGACCCCCGGCTCGGTACCCCTGACCGCCAGGTCACGAGACCGGGTGGCAACCGAGCGGAGGCGCAGCGGCAGAAACCCGGCGATCCGCTTCAAGAATGCGATGTGGCCGCTGGAATGCGAACAAGAGCGCACCCCCGATGACTGCTCCAATGGCGAAAGGCGCGTAGCTGAAGTCGGGCGAGACGAGCGACGCCGCTGCCAGCAGCATCACGACGGTCGAGAACGTGGAACTCACCGCTAACACGGACATGATCACAGCCGCAGCTCTTTCGTGGCGAAGGACACAGGCCACGGCTCCGACCGAGTATGCCGCTGAAGCAAGTGACGCCCACAAGGCAAGCGGTATCGGAACGAAGTTTCCGATGAGGAATCCCGACCAGCACAAGAGCCACAGCGCGGAACCCGACGCGACCATGACGCGCGCCAGAGTCTGCGTGAAGACGTCACGCGCGAGAAGTGACGCGGCGAAGATCATGGCGAAACCGAGCGCATGGAGGACGAAGACGAGCGCATACGCCCGCAGCACGATGTAGTCGACGGCGAGGGAGGACACGAGCACGAGCCCGCCGCTGATCATCAAGGTGGCCGCGAGAACCGCCACGACGCGTTTCATGGGAGTCTCGGCAGGATCACATCAGTCGAGGAGGAGGGCCGGCTCCTCGAGCACCGAGGCGACGTCGGCGACGAAGCGCGACATCCCGTCGCCGTCGATGACGCGGTGGTCGAACGAACCCGACACGGTCGTGACCCAGCGCGGGCGCACCTCGCCGTCGACGACCCACGGCTTCTGCCGGATCGCGCCCATCGCGATGATGCCCGACTCGCCTGGATTGATGATGGGCGTGCCCGCGTCCATGCCGAAGACGCCGATGTTCGTGATCGTGATGGTGCCGTGCTGCTGGTCGGCGGGCGACGTCTTGCCCTCGCGGGCCGTCAGCGTGAGCTTCTCGAGGGCGCGCGCGAGCTCGCGGGTGTTGAGGTTCTGCGCGTCCTTGATGTTCGGCACGAGCAGACCGCGCGGCGTCGCGGCGGCGATGCCGAGGTTGACGAAGTGGCGCACGCGGATCTCCGCCCCCTCGTCGGTGTCGATCCACGCCGCGTTGATCATCGGGGTGCGGCGCACGGCCCAGATCACGGCGCGCGCCATGATCAGCAGCGGCGAGACCTTGGTGTCGGCGAAGTCGGGCGACGCCTTGAGCCTCTTGACCAGCTCCATCGTGCGCGTCGCGTCGACGTCGGTCCACACCGAGACGTGCGGGGCGGTGTAGGCGCTGCGCACCATGCCGCTGGCCGTCGCTTTGCGGACGCCCTTGACGGGAATGGTCTCCTCGCGTCCCTCCACCGCCTCGGGAGCGGATGCCGGGGCAGCCACAGGGATCGTCTCCTCGCGCACCTCCGACCACTCCGGCGTCTCGATGTTGCGGAACACCGAGGCCTGCGACGCGTGCTTCATGACGTCGTCGCGGGTGACCTCGCCGGCGGGACCGCTGGGCGTCACTTCGACGAGGTCGATGCCGAGGTCTCGGGCGAGCTTGCGGATGGGCGGCTTGGCGACGACGCCGACGGATGCCGCGACAGGCCTCTCCGCAGGACGCTTGGGGCGACGCGAGGCGACCTCGCCGACGCTGCCGTAGCCGACGAGCACGGCGCCGCCCGCGTCGTCGGGCTCTTTGGCCTCGCCGTGCTCCGACTGCCCGACGACCGAAGCGGCCGCCGCCGGGTCGGCGATCGTGATGATCGGCGCACCCACCTCGACCGTCTCGCCCTCCTTCGCCAGCAGGTCGCCGACCGTGCCGGCGAACGGGGACGGCAGCTCGACGAGCGACTTGGCCGTCTCGATCTCGACGAGCACGTCATTGACTCCGACCTCGTCGCCGGGCGCGACGCGCCACTGCACGATCTCGGCCTCGGTGAGTCCTTCGCCGACATCGGGGAGGACGAACGTCTGAGTGCTCATGCGGGTTCCTTTCGCGGCATCCGCCGGGGACGCGTCATGTCAGTAGGCGAGGACGCGGTCGACGGCTTCGAGGATGCGATCGGCATCGGGGAGGTACGCGCCCTCGAGCTTGGCGGCGGGGAACGGGGTGTCGAACCCCGACACGCGCAGGACCGGGGCTTCGAGCGCGTAGAACGCCTTCTCCATCACCGTGGCCGCGACCTCCGAGCCGACCGAGGTGAAGCCCGGCGCCTCCTGCGCGTAGACCATGCGGCCCGTGCGGCGCACGGAATCGAGGATCGGTCCGTAGTCGACCGGCGAGAGCGAGCGCAGGTCGATGACTTCGACCGACACGCCCTCCGACTCGGCGAGCGCCGCGGCCTGAAGGAGCGTCGTCACCATCGCTCCGTGGCCGACGAGAGTGACATCCGTGCCGCGGCGCACCAGGCGGGACGCGTGCAGCGGGAGGGCGCGGGCCGCGGCATCCACTTCGCCCTTCATCCAGTACTTCGCCTTCGGCTCGAGGAAGATCACCGGATCGTTCGACGCGATCGCATCCTGGATCATCCAGTAGCCGTCGTTCGGCGTCGACGGGCTCACCACCCGCAGGCCGGGGGTGTGCGTGAAGTACGCCTCCGGGCTCTCCTGGTGGTGTTCGACCGCGCCGATATGTCCGCCATAGGGGATCCGGATGACGATGGGCATCGTGAGCGCGCCCTCGTGCCGGTTGGTGATCTTGGCGAGCTGCGACGTGATCTGATCGAACGCCGGGAAGACGAACCCGTCGAACTGGATCTCGACGACAGGACGGAACCCGGCCATCGCGAGTCCGATCGCCGTGCCCACGATGCCGGATTCGGCCAAGGGGGTGTCGAGCACCCGTCGGTCTCCGAACTCTGCCTGCAGCCCCTCGGTCACGCGGAAGACGCCGCCGAGCCGGCCGATGTCCTCGCCCATGAGCAGTACGCGGTCGCTGTCGAGCATCGCGCGCCGGAGTCCGGCGTTGATGGCCTTGCTCAGCGGCATCGTCTGCACGGTCCTCGCGACGTCGGCGGCCCCGACCTGGGGAAGGGTCATGATGCGCCCTCCTCGAAGGATGCCTCGTAGGCGGCGAGCCAGGCCCGCTGCTCGTCGATCAGCGGATGCGGGTCGGAGTAGACGTGCGCGAACATCGCGTCGCGCTCGAGTCCTCCGAGCTGCGTCGTGCGCACCCGTGCGTCGTCGGCGACGGCCGCTGCCTCGGCCTGGACGTCGGCGAAGAACGCCTCCGACGCACCGCGCCCGAGCAGGTACGCGTGCAGGCGCGCGATCGGATCGCGTCGCGCCCAGCCGGCCTCTTCGTCGGACGTGCGGTACTTCGTGGGGTCGTCGCTCGTGGTGTGGGCGCCCATCCGGTAGGTCATGGCCTCGATCGCACGCGGACCCTCACCCGATCGCGCCTCGTCGAGCGCGCGGCGGGTGACGGCGTAGCTGGCGAGCACGTCGTTGCCGTCGACGGGGATCGACGGCATCCCGTAGCCCTCGCCGCGCTTGTACAGCGGCGAGCGCGACTGCGTCGAGACGGGGACCGAGATCGCCCACTGGTTGTTCTGCAGGAAGAACACCTCGGGCGTGCGATAGCTCGCGGCGAACACCATCGCCTCGTGCACGTCGCCCTGGCTGGAGGCTCCGTCGCCGTAGTAGACGATGACGGCTTCGTCGCGTTCGGGGTCGCCGGCGCCGCAGCGACCGTCGAACACGAGCCCCATGCCGAGTCCCGTCGCGTGCAGCGTCTGCGAGCCCAGCACGAGCGTGTAGATGTGCGTGTTGCCGTTGGCGGGATCGGTCGGGTCCCAGCCGCCATGCGAGAGGCCGCGCATGACCCGGATGATGTCGATCGGATCGACGCCGCGGATGCGGGTGACGGCGTGTTCGCGGTACGACGGGAAGATGTGGTCCTGGGGGCGCGCTGCGCGCGCGGATCCGACCTGCGCCGCCTCCTGTCCGTTGCTCGGCGGCCACAGCGCGAGCTGTCCCTGACGCTGCAGGTTGGTGGCCTGCTGGTCGAACGCCCGGATGACGACCATGTCGCGGTAGAACTGCTCGAGGTCGGAATCGGTGAGCGCGTCGATGAGATCGAGGTACGGCTCGGCGGACGCAGTGGGGGCGAAGGCGCCGTCTGCGTCGAGCACGCGCACGAGCCCGGCGGGGTCGACGGAGTTCTCGGACGTGGTCACGGTTCTACGCTAACCCTCGCCCGGAGTGGCCCTCTGGGAGGGCTTCGACAACGGATGCCGCGATCCGTAGGACACTCGCGACAGACTCCTCCTCGCCCACCGAGATGCGCAGCCCGTCGCCGGCGAAGGGTCGAACGATCAGCCCGGCCGCGCCGAACGCCGCGGCCGCTGCCAGCGTCTCATCGCCCGCGGGGAGCCACACGAAGTTGCCCTGCGCCTCGGGAACGTCCCAGCCGGCGTCGCGGAGGGCCGCGGCGAGAGCGTCGCGGCGCGCCGCGATCGCGGCCACGCGCTCGAGCAGCTCGTCTTCGCGGTCGAGGCTCGCGAGCGCCGCCTCCTCGGCCTGCGCCGTGACAGACAGCGGGATGGCCGTGGCCCGCGATGCGTCGAGGATGCGCGAGTGGCCGACGGCATAGCCCACGCGGAGCCCCGCGAGTCCGTACGCCTTGGAGAACGTGCGGAGGACGACCACGTTGGGGGCGCCGGCGGCGAGCACCGCGGCGCCGGAGACGGCATCGGGGTCGGTCACGAACTCGGCGTACGCCTCGTCGAGGACGACGAGCACATCGGCCGGGACCTTCTGCAGGAACGCGTCGAACTCGGCCTGGGTGACCACGGGCCCCGTCGGATTGTTCGGGCTGCACACGATGATCAGACGCGTGCGGTCGGTGACGGCGTCGGCCATGGCGTCGAGATCGTGCCGGGCGCCGGCGCCGAGGGGCACGGGAACCCCCGTCGCTCCGGCGACGGTCGCGAGTCCGGGGTACGCCTCGAACGAGCGCCACGCGTGGATGATCTCGTCGCCCGGCCCGGAGGTCGCGAGCGCCAGCTGGTAGAGGATCGACACGCTTCCCGCGGCCACGTGCACTTCGTCGGGGGTGACGTCGTACCGCTCGGCCAGGCGCGCACGGAGGCGGGCGGCGGAGGCATCCGGGTACCTGTTGAGAGCCGTGGCAGCCTGCACCGCCTCGACGACCCCCGGAAGAGGGTCGAACGGGTTCTCGTTGCTCGAGAGCTTGAAGGCGTCGCCTCCCGCCTGCGTCCCCTGCTTGTAGGGCGGGAGGGAGGCGATCTCAGGACGGATGCGAACGGGCAGATCTGTCACGGAGCCGAGTCTATTGAGGGTCGTATGCCGCCGGGGGTGTGCCTCCTGCATGTCGGCGACGGCGCACACGTGCCAGACTGGCCGCACTATGCGCTTCCTCATCCGCGTCGTCATCAATGCGTTCGCGATCTGGGTCGTGACCCTCATCCCGGCCCTCCGCGTGACCGTCATCGCCTTCCCGCCCGGAGAGACGCTGCAGCTGGTCCTGACCCTGCTCGTCGTGGCGGCGATCTTCGCGATCGTCAACTCCATCATCGGCACCGTCATCAAGGTGCTCGCCTTCCCGCTGTACATCCTCACGCTCGGGCTCATCTCGCTCGTGATCAACGGGTTCCTCCTCTGGTTCACGGCGTGGATCACGAGCTTCTGGGGCTGGGGTCTGCGCGTCGAGGACTTCTGGTGGGGCGTGCTGGCGGCCCTCGTCATCTCGCTCATCAACTGGATCCTCGGGGTCATCCTGCGTCCGCAGGCCAAGAGCGAGCACTGAGCGGAGTCATCCGAGCGCGGGTTGCGGACTCGCGCCGGGCGCGAGCGTGACGAGCGCCTCGTCGCGCGTCGCGCCGTACTCGAACACCCGCACCTCATCGGCGGTCGCAAGTTCGGCGAACACGTCGCGCACAGCGCCCACGCGCGGGTCGCTCGAGGCATCCACCATCTCCGCCGTCTCGGTGTAGCCCGCCAGGGCATGGGCGCCCCAGCCGAGGTCGCGGATGCCCGATTCGGGATCGATCGAGCGCTCGACGACGATGCTGCCCGGCGCGCCGACCGGGAGCATGTGCCCGCCACCGGCGAGTCCTCCGACCGGATCGTCGGCGTGCCGGATGCCGACGCTCAGCGTGGTCGGGGCGACATCGGCCTCGACGGGCGAGCCGAGCGTGATCACGCTGCGCACGTCGTAGGCACCCTCCACGGCGAGGTGCGACACGATCATGCCGCCCTGCGAGTAGCCGACGGCGTGGACGGTGTCGCCGGGTCGGGCGCCGGCTGCGGCGAGGGCATCGGTCGTGGCGGTGTACGACGCCGACTCGTGACCGGTGTACAGCTGAGCGTTGGAGTCCCAGTTCCAGGGCTCGTCGCGGTCGGCCGATCGGGTGCCCGCGACGTATACGGCGAACTGCCGCGATCCGTCCGGCATGGAGTACGCCTCCACCCGCACCCGCGCGGCACCCGAGGCGGGGATGCGTGACGCGGCATCGGCGATCCCGGTCGGAGCGACGGCCGACCGCGGCGCTGTCGTCGAAGCCTGGAGCGTCACGGCCGCCGGACCGCCGCGGAGGCGGTCGCCGCGGGCGATGAGTCCCGCGCCCGACATCCCGATCCCCACGCCGAACGCGATCGCCGCGCCCCCGAGCGCGACGCCCCCGATCACCCCTGCCGCCGGCGATCTCTCCGACCCCACCGTGAAGCCCAGTTCGGTCGCCTGGCGCACCAGATCGGACGGCCACTGCAGCGCCCGCCCGAACGCGATCCCCGCCGATTCCCACTCCGCGCCGGGGTACCGCTCGAGGATGTGCGCGCGCAGCGCGTCGATGCGTTCGGTCTCGGCCACGTCGAAGGCCAGGAACGCGGCCTGATGCGCCGCATCGAGCTCCACGAGCTCGTAGATCGATGCGGCACGGCGCAGCCGCTCGGCGATGCCGGCGGCCTCGCCGATCGCCTCGTCGAGCCGCACCTGCAGCGCCCAGGCGGAGCTCACGGCCTCGCGGGACCCCCGGTCGTGCGCCACCAGGGTGTGCTGCAGCGCGGCGATCTGTTGAGCCATCGCCTGCAGCTCGTCTTGGGCCGCGGCGAAGCGGTCCGCCGCCAGGCGCAGGGTGACCGTGTCGACGGCGACCGCCCCGCCGCTCGTGATCTGCAGCTCGCCGAGAGCCGGCGACGGCGGCGTCAGCTCGAGCGCGGCGTTCGCCCCCTCGCTCGTCCTGTCGCCGATGCCGGGCGGCCCGTCGACGCCTCCGCCGCGCATCCCGACGGCCCCGCTCACCAGCAGCCCGCCTGCACGGCCGCCACAGCGGCGGCCCGGTCGCGGGCATGACCCGCACTCCACCGCGCCGTCTCGGCGAGCGTCGCGAGCCGCGCGATGTCTTCGGCCCAGCGTTCGGACCGCTGGTGGAACTCGGTCGCCGCCCGCGCCTTCCAGTCGGTCTGCGCCGACAGCGAGCGCGCCGTCGCCGCGGCGTCGTGCAGTCGGTCGCTGATGCGTGCCAGCTCGCGCGCGGCATGCGCGAGGCGCAGCTCGGCGTCGGATTGGCAGGGGAGTGTGCTGTGCATCCGCCCAGCGTGGGGGAAGCCGGGGTGAGGATCCGTCGCACGAGCGGAATCGGGAGCGTCATCTGTCCGCACCTCCCCTGGGGAGGAGTCGACCCGGAACCGGCCTCTGTGCGCGAAATCGATTCGCTCGACAGAATGGAGTCATGACGGCGCCGACGGGAGAGACCCTCGATCCTTTCCGCGTCGTCTTCGTCTGCACCGGGAACATCTGCCGTTCCCCCATGGCCGACGTCGTGTTCCGGTGGTTCGCGGAGTCCGCGGGTCTGCGCGACCGGGTCGTCTCGACGAGTGCGGGCACGGGCGACTGGCACGTCGGCGAACGGGCGGATCAGCGCACGCTCGATGCCCTCGAACGCCGCGGCTACGACGGGACGCGCCACCGCGCCAAGCAGTTCGGACCGGCGGACTTCGCGGCGAACGACCTCATCATCGCCCTCGACCGCAGCCACGAGCGGATCCTGCGCGGATGGGCGCGCGACGAGTCCGACGCCGACAAGATCTCGCTGCTGCTGTCGTTCGACGCCGACGCGCGGGGTCTCGACGTGCCCGACCCGTACTATGCCGGGCCGGGAATGTTCGACGAGGTGCTCGGTATGATCGAGAGCGCGAGCCGGGCGCTCTTCCGGCAGCTCGAACCCGCGATCCGCCCGGCATCCTGACCCGGGCGTTGCCGTCCGACGGGAGCACCGTGACTTCTCTTCCCCCTCAGCCCCTGAGCCCGCTCGACGGGCGGTACCTCGCCGCGGTCGCACCCCTGGCGGACTACCTCTCCGAGGCGGGGCTCAACCGCGCCCGAGTCGAGGTCGAGGTCGAGTGGCTGATCGCCCTCACCGACCGCTCGCTGTTCGGCACGCAGCCGCTCGACGGATCGGCGAAGGACGCTCTGCGCCTTCTCTACCTGAACTTCGGACAGGCCGAGATAGACTGGCTCGCCGCGAAGGAGGCGGTCACCCGCCACGACGTCAAGGCCGTCGAATACCTCGTTCGCGACCGCCTCGACGCCCTCGGCCTCGGCTCCATCGCCGAGCTGACGCACTTCGCGTGCACGAGCGAAGACGTCAACTCCGCGTCGTACGCCCTCACGGTCAAGCGCGCCGTGACCGAGGTCTGGCTGCCGGCCCTGGACGCCGTCATCGACAAGCTCCGCGCCCTGGCCGTCGAGACCCGGGATGCCGCGATGCTCGCCCGCACGCACGGGCAGCCCGCGACGCCCACCACGATGGGCAAGGAGATCGCCGTCGTGGTCTGGCGCCTCGAGAGAGTGGCCGCGCAGATCCGCGCCAATGACTACCTCGCGAAGTTCTCCGGCGCGACCGGCACATGGTCGGCGCACCTGTCCGCCGATCCCCAGGTCGACTGGCCGGGCCTCACCCGCGAGTTCATCGAGGGTCTCGGCATCGGGTTCAACCCCGTCACGACCCAGATCGAGTCGCACGACTGGCAGGTCGAGCTCTACGACCGCGCGCGGCACGTCGGAGGCATCCTCCACAATCTGGCGACGGATGTCTGGACCTACATCTCGCTCGGATACTTCGCGCAGATCCCCGTCGCGGGCGCGACCGGCTCGTCCACGATGCCGCACAAGATCAACCCGATCCGGTTCGAGAACGCGGAGGCGAATCTCGAGATCGCCGGCGGACTCTTCGCCACCCTCGCCCAGACGCTCGTCACGAGCCGGCTGCAGCGCGACCTCACCGACTCGACGACGCAGCGCAACATCGGCGTCGCGTTCGGGCACTCGCTCCTCGCGCTCGACAATCTGCGGCGCGGTCTCGGCGAGATCTCACTGTCGCAGCCGGTGCTGGATGCCGACCTCGACACCAACTGGGAAGTGCTCGCCGAGGCGATCCAGACGGTCGTGCGGGCCGAGGTGACGGCGGGCCGCTCGCAGATCAGCGATCCGTACGCTCTGCTCAAGGACCTCACGCGCGGTCGCCGCATCGGCGCCGACGATCTCGCCGAGTTCGTGCGCGGTCTCGACATCGGCGACGCGGCGAAGGAGCGGCTCCTCGCTCTGACCCCCGCGACGTACACGGGTCTCGCGTCGGAGCTCGTCGACCTGGTCTGACGCGCCCGCGCCCCCGCGCGCCCCCCGCCCCCGCGCCCGCGCCCGCGCGCCGCGCGCCCCCCGCGCTGCACGCCCCCGCGCCCCCGCGCCGCACCCCCCACCCCCCGCTCCCCGCATCGAGAAACCCCGGGTCGCCCGAAACACTCCGCGCTGCGGGGTGTGCGGGGCGACGCGGGGTTTCTGAGCGATGGGCGGGGCGACGCGGGGTTTCTGAGCGATGGGCGGGGCGACGCGGGGTTTCTGAGCGATCGGCGGAGCGATCGGCGGAGCGATGGACGGAGCGGCTAGCGCAGCGCGCTGGCGGAGCGATGGGCGGGGCGATGCGGGTTTCTGAGCGATCGGCGGAGCGATGGGCGGAGCGGCTGGCTCAGCGCGCCGGCGCAGCGCGTCGGCGCAGCGCGGTGATGTCCACGCGACAGCAAGCAGTGTCGCAGCGACACTTGACGATGGCGTCGACGCGCGCCTACCCTGGCCGTGCGACGCCCGTGTCGCGCCGCGTTCAAGGGAGAACCGCATGTCGATCGACGCGTTCGCAGAGGGATTCGCACGCCCCGCCATCGAATTCCGCCCGGAGCAGCGCTGGTGGCTGGCCGAAGGCCTGCACACCGATGAGACGCTGCGGCGCGAGATCGACACGGCGCACCGGCTCGGCTTCGGCGGCATGGAGTTCCTCGCGATGGACGAGCAGGCCATCGACCACGCCCGCTACGGCTGGGGGTCGGAGGAGTGGGGCCACGACTCCGAGCTCGTCGTGACCGAGACCACGGCGCGCGGCATGGCGGTGAGCTTCACGTCGGGCACCAACTGGTCCAACGCGAACCTGCCCACGATCGATCCCGACCACGACGCCGCGGCCAAGGAGCTCGACGTCGTCGTCGAGCACGTCGCGGGCGGAGCATCCCGCTCCGGCGCCGTCACGCCGATCGACCTCGAAGCCGAGCGCGACCACGGCCCCCTCCCGGGCGAGCGCGCGGTCCCGAAGGTGCAGACGCTCTTCGCGGTCGTCGCGGCCCGCCGCACCGCAGACGCCGTGCTCGAGGTCGACTCGGTCATCGACCTCACCGCGAGCGTGGTCGACGGCGAGCTCGACTGGACGGCGCCCGCCGAAGGCGACTGGATGCTCTTCGCGTTCTGGATGCACGGCACGGGGCAGACGGCATCCCCGTCGTCCACCGTCAACTACACCGTGAACTACCTCGATCGCGCCGGCGTCGATGCGGTCATCGACTACTGGGACACCGTCGTGCTCACCCCGGCGCTGCGCGCCCAGATCGCGCAGAATCCGCGCACCCAGATGTACATGGACTCGCTCGAGCTGTTCGTCTGGGGCGAGGGCGGGATGCTGTGGGGCGCCGACGTGGCCCGGGAGTTCCGCGTGCGCCGGGGCTACGACATCACGCCGTGGCTGCCGTTCCTCACCCGGTCGGCGCTGTTCATGGCGGCATCCACGGTGTACCGGTTCGAGCCGGATGCCGCGCACGCCGTCGAGGTCGCGAAGGTCCGGCACGACTACGTCGCCACGCTGACCGACCTGTACATCGAGAACATGCTGCGTCCGTTCGCGGCGTTCCTGCACGAGCGCGGCATCGCCCTGCGATCGGAGATCAGCTACGGCCTGCCGTTCGAGCTGACGCGCCCCGGGCCGGAGGTCGACGGCATCGAGACGGAGTCTCTGGAGTTCGCGTCGCAGATCGATGCGTACCGGCTGCTCGCCGGCCCCGCCCACCTGTTCGGCAAGCAGTACTCGTCGGAGACGGGCGCGACCACGCGCAACCACATGCTCGAACACCGCTTCTACGACCAGATCATCGCGACCCAGCTCGCTGCGGGCGTCACCAAGACCGTGCTGCACGGCTGGGCGAGCACCGCCGGGGCCGAGGGCGCCACCGAGTGGCCGGGGCATGAGGGCATGTGGCCGATGTTCTCCGAACGCTTCGACACGCGGCAGCCGGCGGCCGAGTTCTATCCGCTGTGGACCGAGGCGCTGGGCCGCGTGCAGTACACCCTGCGGCAGGGCAGGCCCCGCATCGACGTGGGGATCCTGCGCACCGACCACTTCGTCGACAACGCGTCCGGTCTGGCACTGATCGACGCCGACGGCAACCGGGTGCCCGACGAGGTGGGCTATGCGACGTGGTGGATGCGCAACCGCGAGAACCACTGGTGGCAGGACCTGGGCATGCAGGATGCCGGGTGGACCTACGAGTTCTTCGACGGCTCGCTCCTGCAGCGCGACGAGATCTCGTTCGAGGGCGGGATCGTGCAGCCCGGCGGGCCCGGCTACCAGGCGCTGATCGTCTACCAGAGCGAGCTCGACGCCGACGTCGCCGCGCTGCTGCTGCGCGAGGCGCGGCGCGGGCTGCGCGTGCTCCTCGTGCACGGCGCCCGCGAGGTGCAGCACCTCATGACCGGCCGGCACCGCACCCACGAGCGGGCCGCGTCGCTCACGCCCGGCCTCGACGGCCGCGACGACGAGCTCGCCGCGACGATCGCCGAGCTTCTCGCGCTCCCCACCGTCGCGGAGGTCTCCTCGCCCGACCAGACCGTCGCGGCGCTGCGCCGCCTCGGCGTCCGCGGTCGCGCCGAGTTCACGGCGGACGACCGCGGCATCCTGACCCATCTGCGCGAGGACGGCGACCTGCTGCACCTGTACGTCTACAGCTTCCTGTACGAGACCGGCGCCCCGCAGACGGCGCGCATCGCCCTCGACGGAGCAGGCGCGGTCGTGCGCCTCGACCCGTGGAGCGGCGAGCGGCACCCGCACCCGGCCGCCGTGGTCGACGGACGCACGGTCGTCGAGGTCGCCCTGCGCCCGGGCGAGATCGCCCTGTTCACCCTCGATCGGTCGGCCCCACCCGTCGATCCCGCACCGGTGGCCGACAGCGTGGTCGCCGAAGCGGGTGCCTGGCGCATCGCGGTGGAGAGCTGGGATGCCGGCGAGCTCGAGCTCGTCACGGAAGACCGCGGCCTCGGCTACATCACGCGCGAAGTGCGTCCGACGACCGCGGTCACCACGCTCGAGTCGCCCGACACCGCGTTGGCACCATGGACCGAGCTTGCCGGCGTCGGCCCCGAGGTGTCGGGCGTCGGCGACTACACGACCACGATCACGCTGGCCGAGAAGCGGGACGGCGTGCGCTACCTCCTCGATCTCGGCTCGACCGCCGGCGGCCTCGGGTCGGTGCGCGTCGGCGGCGGCGCCGTGCGGGGCTTCGACACGTCGGCCCCGACGGTCGACGTGACCGACGACATCGTCGCCGGGGAGAACGCGGTCCACGTGCGCGTCGCGAGCTCGCTCAACAACCGTCTTCTCGCCCGCGGCTACTACGAGGGCGTGCCCGACATCCTCGCCGACCTCGCCGGAGGCGGGCCGCGCCCGCAGACGACCTACCCGCGCGAGGCGGGACTGCGGGGTCCTGTCGTGCTCCGCGAAGTGGGATGATCGGGACGCCGGCAGGGGCACGACGGAGGGAGCGGGTGTGACCGAGCACATCGAGGTCGACACGTCTCCCGTCATCGAGCCCGAGCCGTTCGACCTGCGGGTCTCGCTCACCTCGATCGTGCACTGGGCCGACAGCACGGCGCTGCGCAACCGCGTCATGCGCGCGTCGGGGTTTCCTCAGGACGACCTGCCGATGTTCCTCATCGTGAACCAGCTCACGTACAACGGCGCGATGCGGCCGAGCGAGCTCGCCTCCGCGCTGGGGATGTCACGCACCAACGTGAGCAAGGTCGTCAAGCGCCTCGAAGACGCGGGGCTCGCCGTGCGCGTGGCCGATGCCGACGACGAGCGCAGCGTCCGCGTCGCCCTCACCGAGAGCGGGCGGGCCCAGGGGCGTCGCATCCTCGACGTCGTCGACGTCGACTTCGCGCGCGCGCTCGACGGCTGGAGCGACGACGATCTCGACGAGCTCAAGCGGATGCTGGCGCGCCTGGCGCGGAGCATCGTGCTCGAGACGGCCCACGCGCGCAGCCGCCGGGAGTGAGTCAGGCCGGCGGCGGCGTTCCGGATGCCGAGGCATCCGGGCCCTTCTCGGGCCCCGGCTCGTCGTCGGGGAGCAGAACGGGGCGGTCGATGGTCTTCGCGACCTGCGCGGGATCGACGGCGAGGATCATGAGCGCGAGTCCGACGAGCACGACGATGAACGTGATGCCGGCCACGACCGCCGCCAGGGTGAGGGCGCGCAGACCCTGACCCTCGAAACGCTGCTGGAAGACGCCCATCGACACCGCCGTGACGATGCCGGCGAAAAGGGCGGCTCCGAAGGCGAGCCCGAGCAGCTGCACGGGCTTCATCAGGTCGCGCCGCGTGGGCTTGTCGTCGGTCATGCGACCTCCTCCCGCGCCGGCAGATCCTGCGACGGTGCGTCGTCGGCGGGCTTGCGGGGCGAGAACCCGGCGATGCCGAGATAGACGGCGACGATGGCGGCGTAGCCGCCGAAGATCCCGACGCCGATGGTGATGCCCGTCAGGGTGAACCCCTGCTGCGCGTCTTCGATGTAGTAGTCCAGCGCGTAGCCGGTGGGAACGAGAGCGAGTCCGAGCGCCAGCACCAGCGTGATGATCCCGACCGTGACGGCATCCCGCGCCTCGCTGCGCGGCATCGGGGCCACCGCGAAGCGCGCCTGCTCCGGGCGCACCGCCACGGGACGCAGGGCGCGCCAGCCCGAGACGAGCTCGACGGCACCGGTGGTCACCGCCCACGCGATCACGAGCACGAAGAACACCTCGTTCGTGCGCCACACGCTGATGCCCGAGGCCATGCCCGCGAGGATGGTCAGGATCGCGAGCAGCGTCGTCGGCCACCGCCGACCCGCCGGGTAGACGAGCCAGAGCGAGAGCAGGAGCACGAGACCGGTCGCGATCGCGAAGCCGCTGAACACGGACATCCCCACGGCCGCCGAGTGATCGGGGGAGAACGTGATCATCACCGCGGCGATCGCGGCGAAGAGCGCGCGCGAGAGCTGGACGTGCCGCACCTCGAAGGTGCGAGCGGCGGATGCTGTCGACACGGCGGTTCCTGGAGCGATGGACGGGATGCTTCCAGTCTAGGTCGTGGGTGCCCTCGGCCCGGCCGCCTCCGCGCGATCTCAGCCGGCCGCATCCGGGAGCTGGGCGGGGCACGTGCCGCCCGGCGTCGTCGCGATCTCGAAGTGCCAGCGCTCGTTGGCGTATATCTGGCACAGACCCCACTGCGCGCCGTGCTGCTGCAGCCACAGCTGCGCGTCGAGGTTGCCGACGTCGACCGCGTTCCCGGTCACGTGGTGCGAGCGCTCCGGCGTCGCGACGAACTGCCGCGCGACCTCCTCGCTGGCGTAGACGCGCACGGCGTCGTCGAAGAGCCACTGCTGGTACTCGGCGCTGCGCCAGCCGCTCGTGATGTCGAAGCGCATCCCGGCCGCGGTCTCGGCATCCGTCATCGCCGTGCGGAGCACGGGATCGAGCCGCGCGATCGCGGGGACGTCGAGGTCGGACAGCGACACCGACGACTCCAGGTGACCGTTCTCGGCATCCGGGACGAACGGCGCGTCGAAGACCCGCGCCGGACTCCCGGCGACCGCGACTGCCGCGACGAGGCCCGCGACGACGGCTGCGAGCAGCACGCCGACGACGACGAACAGCACCGGACGGCGATGCGGAGAGTGGACGACAGGGGTCGCGGAGAGCGTGATCATGCCCTCAAGTCCACGCGTCCGGGTGTTGCCGGGCCGTATGCGCGGATGCATACATCCGCGATATCCCGCGGTGTTAGCGTGGAGGCCCGCGCACGAGGAGAGGAGACGGGATGCACGACGCCGTCACCGCGACCCTCCATCTGCTGCTCTCCGCCCTCGGAGTACTGGGCGGCGTCGACCTCGCCGCGCTCGGCGGCATGACGGGCGCCCTCGCCCTCACGATCGCCGTGATCTCGGCGACGGTTGCGCTGCTGACGCTCGTCGCCATGACGCATCCCGCCTCCGGCGGCGCGTCTCCGCCGCATCCGCGTCGCGCGATCGACGCGTCGTCGCCGCTCACGCAGAGCGATCCGGATGCCCCGGGGCACCCGCGCCCGCGCGCACCGCAGTCCGTGGCCTCGGCCACGTAGCATCCGACGCCCGGCGCTGTGCCGTGGCATCCCTTCGTGGCCGATCGATCCCCGATCATCTGCCACCGAACGGACACCGCCATGGACTTCTTCGCCTTCCCACCCGTCGCCGCTCTCCTCGACCTGACCTCCTCGGCCCTGATGGGCCTCTCCGCCCTTCTCTCCCCTCTCGCCGGGGCGTCCTCGGCCGCCGCAGCCGTCTTGCTCATCACGCTGCTCGTGCGCGCCCTCCTGATCCCCGTCGGCATCTCGCAGGCCAGAGCCGAGCAGACGCGGGCGCGCCTCGCGCCGCAGCTGCGCGAACTGCAGAAGCGCTTCCGCTCCGACCCCGAACGGCTGCGGCGCGAGACGATGCAGCTGTATCGCGACGAGCGCACGTCGCCCTTCGCCGGCTGCCTGCCCGTGCTGCTGCAGGCGCCGATCGTGGGTCTGCTGTACGCCGTGTTCCTGCATCCGGTCATCGCGGGGCACCCGAACGAGCTGCTGGGCCAGACCCTGTTCGGGGTCCCGCTGGGCACGAGCCTGTTCGGCTCTCTGGCATCCGGCACTCTCGACGCGTCGATCGCTCTCGTCTGCGGCCTCCTCGTCGTCGTGATCGTGGCCGTCGGCGAGGTCACTCGACGACTGTTCCGGATGCCGCAGCCCCCGCACGATCCGGACTCGCCGATCCCCGCGATCCCCGTCGGGCTGCTCGGCGTGCTGCAGTTCGTCACGGCCGGCATCGCGCTCTTCGTGCCGCTCGCGGCCGGCCTGTACCTGCTCGTCACGGTGGTCTGGACGCTCGTGCAGCGACTCGTGCTCCGCCGCCTGTACCCGCCGGCCAGCGCATGATCGCCATACGCTCCCGATACACGTCGCGACCTAGGCTGGGCGCATGCGCGTGCTGATCGTCGAGGACGAGCTCTACCTCGCCGAGGCGATCCGCGACGGACTCCGCCTCGAGGCGATCGCGGCCGACATCGCGGGCGACGGCGACACCGCACTCGAGCTCCTCGCGATCAACCGCTACGACGTCGTCGTGCTCGATCGCGACATCCCCGGTCCGAACGGCGACGAGATCGCCCGGCGGCTGGCGCTCGAGGACGAGAGTCCGCGCATCCTCATGCTGACGGCGGCCGATCGGCTCGACGACAAGGCGAGCGGGTTCGAGAGCGGCGCCGACGACTATGTCACGAAGCCCTTTGCGCTGCGCGAGCTCGTGCTGCGCCTGCGTGCGCTGAGCCGCCGGCCCGCCGCGAGCGCACCGCCGGTCATCGAGGTCGGCGGGGTGCGGCTCGATCCCTTCCGCCGGGAGGTCTTCCGCGACGGGCGCTACATCGCCCTGACCCGCAAGCAGTTCGCCGTGCTCGAGGTGCTCGTGAACGCGCGCGGGGGAGTCGTGAGCGCCGAGGATCTGCTCGAGCGCGCCTGGGACGAGAACGCCGACCCGTTCACGAACGCCGTCCGCATCACGATCTCGACGCTGCGCAAGCGCCTGGGCGAGCCGTGGGCGATCGAGACGGTTCCCGGTGTCGGCTACCGCATGAGCGAGGCCACGGATGCCTGAACGCGCGGCCGGGCTGTCGGTGCGGGTGAAGCTCACCCTGAGTTACGCGGGGTTCCTCGTGATCGCCGGCATCGCGCTCTTCGCCGTCGGCTTCCTGCTGCTGCGCTTCGTCCCCGAGGGCAATCTCCAGCTCGAGGGCGGCGGGTGGGCGCCGAACCGCACGAATCTCCTCGAGGTGTTCGTCAAGTACTCGTGGTGGGCGCTGGGCCTTCTCGTCGTGTTCGGCCTCGCCGGCGGCTGGGCCCTCGCCGGCTTCGTGCTGCGCCCGCTCGGCCGCATCACCGATGCCGCCCGTCGCGCGCGCGACGGCGCGCTCGATCACTGCATCGCCCTGCCCGGCCGTCGCGACGAGCTCACCGAGCTCGCCGACGCCTTCGACGCGATGCTCGACCGCGTGCAGCTCACGCTCGAGGAGGAGCGACGATTCGCAGCGAACGCGTCGCACGAGCTGCGCACCCCGCATGCCATCATCCGGACGATGGTCGAAGTCGCGCAGGCCGATCCGGACGGCCGCGACGTCGACACCGTCCTGGCCCGCGTCGCGGCGACGAACGACCGCGCCATCGCGACCACGGAGGCGCTCCTCGATCTCGCGCGTGCGGGGCGCGGTCATGGCTGGGACGTGGAGCAGGTCGACATCGCCGAGGTCGTCCGCCGCACGCTGGCCGAGACCGATGCCGGAGGCCTCGCGGTCGAATCCGAGCTCGCGGCGGCCGCGGTCGTCGGCAACCGGACGCTTCTCGAGCAGCTCCTGTCGAACCTGGTGCGCAACGCCGTCGTGCACAACGTGCCCGGAGGCCGCATCTGGATCACGGTCGACCCGTCGCCGTTCGGCGGGGCCGAGCTCACGGTCGCCAACACCGGGCGGGTGGTGGATCCGGCCACGACCGCGACGCTCATCGAGCCGTTCGTGCGCGGAGCCGGGCGCGTGCGCACCGAGACGGCGGGATCGGGCCTCGGTCTCGCGATCGTCGCCGCGATCGTGCGCGCCCACGGCGGGCGACTCGACATCGCCGCACTGACCGCGGGCGGACTTCACGTGCGGGTCGTCCTCCCCGCGTAGCGCACGGATGCCGCGACCGTCCCGCGGATCACGGCGACCCCGATCGCGCCGACCGCCGCACCGAGGGTGTTCCACAGCACGTCGTGCGGGTCGGGCACCCGGCCCGGGATCGCGATCTGCGCCCACTCGACGGCCGCAGAGACGCCGAGACCGGCGACGATCGCCAGGGGCCACCACCGGCGAGCCAGCAGCATCCCGAGGGCGGCGCCCAGCGGCACGAAGAGCATGGCATTGAGGGCGCGGTCGTCGCCGTACGGGATGACCGACGCGAACGGCGCGATGACGGCATCCGCGATCTCGGTGAAGAAGCTGCGCGCGGGGGCGACCACCGCGCGGGGGCCGAGGGTGAGCACCGCCACCGCGGCGAGCGCGATCAGCGCTCCCGTGGCCCGTGCCGTCGTGTTCTTCATTCCGTCTCCTCGTCTGTGCAGCATCCATTCGACGCGGCGCGATGTTGCGGGAGCGTATGCGACGCCTGAGCGAGGAACGGTCGGGCACTTCATTTCATCCAGTGGAATCTGTATGCTGTGCAGTGAAACATTGGAGGCGTCGTGAGCGAACCGTCGACCCGCACCGTGGAGCGCGCGCTCTCCCTCCTCGCCGACGTGTGCGAGAAGGGGAGCACGACGCTGGCGGATGCCGCGCGCGCCGTCGACCTCGCGCCGAGCACGGCCCTGCGACTCCTGCGCACCCTCGAGGCGAGCGGCTTCGTGCGGCGGGATGCCGAGGGCAGCTACCGAGCGGGTTCGCGCCTCATGCAGCTCGGCGCCCAGGCTCTCGGCAACGAGTCGCTCATCGATCTGTGCCACGACGAGATGGTCGCGCTGGAGGCTGAGACTGGCGAGTCGGTCTACCTGAGCGTCGAAGGCCACGCCGACTCCGCGCTCTACATCGCCATCGTCGAGGGGTCGCACTCGGTACGGCACGCGAACTGGGTGGGCCGCACGATCCCGCTCGAGGGATCGGCCGCCGGCCTCGTGCTCCGCGGCGCGACGCCGGAGCCCGGGTTCGTGGTGATCGAGCGCGGGATCGAACGCGACGTCACCGCGGTGGCAGCCCCCCTCACGGCCGCCGGTCGCGTCGTGGCCGCGCTCAGCATCCTGGTCCCGACGTACCGGATGTCGGAGTCCGACGCTCAGCAGTGCGGCGAGCTCCTCGCCGCCGCCGCCCGCCGCCTGTCCGCGCGGCTCACCGACTCGTCTCACCGCTGAGACCCACAGAAAGGCACCACATGTCCCGACAGATCCGCGCTCGTCGCGGCAGCACGATCGTCGCCAAGAGCTGGCAGACCGAGGCCGCTGTGCGCATGCTGATGAACAACCTCGATCCCGAGGTCGCCGAGCATCCCGAAGATCTCGTCGTCTACGGCGGCACGGGCAAGGCCGCCCGCTCGTGGGAGGCGTACGACGCGATCGTGCGCACGCTGGAGGGCCTCGAGTCCGACGAGACGCTGCTCGTGCAGTCGGGGAAGCCTGTGGGCGTCTTCCGCACGCACGAGTGGGCGCCCCGCGTGCTGATCGCCAACTCGAATCTCGTCGGCGACTGGGCGAACTGGCCCGAGTTCCGCCGCCTCGAGGCGCTCGGACTCACGATGTACGGCCAGATGACCGCCGGGTCGTGGATCTACATCGGCACGCAGGGCATCCTCCAGGGCACGTACGAGACGTTCGCCGCGGTGGCGCGCTCGCTCGGCCGCGACTCGCTCTCCGGCACGCTGACTCTCACCGGCGGTGCGGGCGGCATGGGCGGAGCGCAGCCGCTGGCCGTGACGATGAACGGCGGAGCGGTGCTGGTCGTCGACGTCGACGAGTCGCGCCTCGCCCGTCGCGTCGAACACGGCTACCTCGACGAGTACACGACCGATCTCGACCACGCCCTCGAGCGCGCGCTGGGGGCCAAGGCATCCGGTCAGGCACTGTCCGTCGGCATCGTCGGAAACGCGGCGACCGTGTTCGCCGACCTCCTCGCGCGCGGCACCGCCATCGACATCGTGACCGACCAGACGAGCGCCCACGACCCGCTGGCCTATCTTCCCGAGGGAGTGTCGGTCGACGAATGGAAGGATGCCGCAGCCGCCGATCCCGAGGGTTTCACGTGGAACGCGCGGCGGAGCATGGCGAAGCAGGTCGAGGCCATGGTGGGGTTCCAGGATGCCGGAGCCGCCGTCTTCGACTACGGCAACTCGCTCCGCGCAGAGGCCGAGCTCGGCGGATACGACCGCGCCTTCGCGTTCCCCGGCTTCGTTCCGGCCTACATCCGGCCGCAGTTCGAGGAGGGTCGCGGGCCCTTCCGCTGGGCGGCGCTCTCGGGAGACCCCGCCGACATCGCGGCCACCGACCGCGCGATCCTCGAGCTCTTCCCCGAAGACACGGCCCTGCGCCGCTGGATCACGCAGGCGAGCGAGAAGGTGCACTTCGAAGGCCTACCCGCGCGCATCTGCTGGCTCGGATACCGGGAGCGCCACCTCGCAGGACTCCGCTTCAACGAGATGGTCGCCTCGGGCGAGCTCTCCGCACCGATCGTGATCGGCCGCGATCACCTCGACTCCGGCTCGGTCGCCTCGCCCTACCGCGAGACGGAGGCCATGAAGGACGGCTCCGACGCGATCGCCGACTGGCCGCTGCTGAACGCGCTGCTCAACACGGCATCGGGGGCCACGTGGGTGTCGCTGCACCACGGCGGCGGAGTCGGGATCGGCCGGTCGATCCACGCCGGACAGGTCACGGTGGCCGACGGCACGGCCCTCGCGGCGGAGAAGCTCGAGCGCGTGCTCACGAACGACCCCGGCACCGGGGTGATGCGCCACGTCGACGCCGGCTACACGCACGCCGCCGACGTCGCCCGCGAGCGGGGTCTGCGCGTGCCGATGCAGGAGGGTCTATGACCTCGTCCGGCGCCCGAGGGCTGCTCGGCGAGATCGCCGAGGTCGGGCGCGACGCCCGCCGCGGCGGCTACACCCGGCACGTGTTCGACGACGCCGAGCTCGAGCTGCGCGCGTGGTTCGCCGAGCGCGCCGAGCGCCTCGGGCTCGCGGTCACGACCGACCGCAACGGCAACGTGTGGGCGTGGTGGGGCGAACCCGGGCCCGACGCCCTCGTCACGGGCAGCCACCTCGACTCGGTGCCCGGCGGCGGCCCGCACGACGGCCCGCTCGGCGTGGTCAGCGCGCTCGCCGCCGTCGAGCGTCTGCAGACGGCGGGCTTCACTCCGTCGCGGCCGGTGGCCGTCGTCGTCTTCGCCGAGGAGGAGGGATCGCGGTTCGGCATCGCGTGCCTCGGATCCCGCCTTCTCTCGGGCGCTCTGTCGGCCGAGCGCGCCGCGTCGCTGACGGATGCCGCGGGCAACCGCTTCAGCGACGTCGCCCGGGCGGCGTCCCTCGGCTCCTTCGGCGCCGATGCCGAGGCCCTCGCGCGCATTGGGGTGTTCGTGGAGCTCCACGTGGAACAGGGCCGGGGGCTCGTCGACCTCGACGCGCCCGTCGCCGTCGGCTCGACGATCCTCGAGCACGGCCGCTGGCGCATCGACGTGCGAGGCCAGGGCAACCACGCCGGCACGACCGCACTCGTCGATCGCCGCGATCCCATGCTCCCCGCGGCATATGCCGTGCTCGCAGCCCGGCGGGCTGCGGCGGCTCGGATGGGTTCGCGCGCCACGATCGGGCGCCTCGAACCACTCCCGGGCGGCACCAACGTGATCGCGTCGCGCGTCTCGGCATGGCTCGACGTGCGCGCCGACTCCGAGAAGGACACGCGCGACATCGTGGCGGAGATCGCGGCCGGCGTGGCGGAGGCCGCCGCGGCGGAGGGGTGCGAGGCATCCGTCGTGGAGGAGTCGTACACCGGCGAGGTCTCCTTCGACCCCCGGCTCCGCGATCGCCTGGACTCCGCCCTCGGCGGCGTTCCGGTGCTCCCGACCGGGGCGGGGCACGACGCCGGTGTGCTCGCGGCGCACGTGCCGACGGCGATGCTGTTCGTGCGCAATCCCTCGGGCATCTCGCACGCACCGGAGGAGGGCGCCGACGACGCGGCGATCGACGCCGGGGTCGACGCGCTCGTGTGCGCGATCGAGGAGCTCGCGTGAGGGTCTGGGTCGACCGGATGCTGCGCGGCGGCGAGGTCATGCGCGGGGTGCTGTTCGACGCGGATGCCACCGGCACCGTCGTCGCCGAGACCTCCGGGGTGCCGCGTCCGGACGACGCCGTCGCACTCCAGGTCGCCGCACCGGGTTTCGCGAACGCGCACTCGCACGCGTTCCACCGGGCGCTGCGCGGCCGCACGCACGAGTCCGGATCGTTCTGGACCTGGCGCGAGCTCATGTACCGCGCGGCCGGGCGGCTCACGCCGGACCTCTACCGCGAGTTCGCGACCGCGGTGTTCTCCGAGATGGCGGCGGCGGGGTGGACGAGCGTGGGCGAGTTCCACTACGTGCATCACCGACCCGACGGCACGCCGTATCCGGATCATGCGATGGAGATCGCACTGGCGGATGCCGCCGAGGCGGCCGGCATCCGGCTCGTCCTGCTCGACACGCTCTACCTGGCAGGGGGCATCGGCCGTCCGCTCGCGGCGGAGCAGCTGCGGTTCGGGGGTGGATCCGTGGATCGCTGGCTCGAGCGCTGGCACGCCCTGCGCGCCGAGCTCGACGGCCGGTCGCCGCTGGTGACGATAGGCGCCGCGCTGCATTCGGTCCGCGCCGTGCCGCGCGACGCGTTGTCGGCCGCGGTGGGCGGGCTGCCGGCATCCGTCCCGCTGCACATCCATCTCTCCGAGCAGCCCGCCGAGAACGACGCGTGCGTCGCCGCGCACGGCCTCACGCCCACCGCTCTGCTCGCCGCGGAGGGCGTGCTCTCCCCCCGCCTCTCGGTCGTGCACGCGACCCACCTCACCGAGGCCGACATCCGGATGCTGGCGGATGCCGGAGTGACCGCGGTGTTCTGCCCGACCACGGAGGCCGATCTCGGCGACGGCATCGGGCCCGCCCTCGAGCTGCATGACGCCGGAGTGCGCATCGCCGTGGGGTCGGATCAGAACGCCGTCGTCGATCCGCTGCTCGAGCTGCGCGCGCTGGAGGCCGGAGAGCGCATGCGCTCCCTCCGCCGGGGCCGGTTCACACCTGCGCAGCTGTGGCGGATCGGCTCGGACGACGGGTACGCCGCCCTCGGCCTCCCGGCGCCGGCGCGCCTGGGCGGACCGCTGGATCTCGTCGAGATCGACGCCCGCACCGTGCGCACCGCGGGCGGAGCGCTCGAGCAGCTCCCGCTCACCGCTACCGCCTCCGACGTGCGCCGCACCGTGATCGGCGGCAGAGTGGTGTCACGCGACAGCGACGACACCGCCGACGCGCTCCAGCGCTCGATCGCATCGCTCTTCGGGGAGGCGCCGTGACCACCGAACTGCTCACCGGCATCGCCGAGCTCACGACGAACGATCCGCGGTTCGGTGGGGTGACCGGGCGCCTGCTTGACGCGGCCGTGATCCTCGACGGCGAGACGATCGCGTGGGTCGGACCGGCTGTGGACGCTCCCGCCGCCGATCGGCGCACCGACCTGGGAGGCCGGGCCGTGCTGCCGGGTTGGGTCGACGCGCACACGCATCTCGTGTTCGCGGGAGATCGGTCGGACGAGTTCGAGCATCGGCTCGCAGGCCACGCGTATGAGGCCGGTGGCATACACACCACGGTGGCCGCCACGACCGCTGCCTCCGATGAGGAGCTGCGCGCGAGTCTCGCCGCCCGCCGGGCGGTTGCGACGAGCGCCGGCACCACGACGATGGAGATCAAGACCGGCTACGGACTGGATGTCGCGCAGGAGGCACGCCTCGCACGGCTTGCTGCCGAGGTCACCGAAGAGGCCACATTCCTCGGCGCGCATGTCGTTCCGCCGGGCATCGACGCCGATGGGTACGTCTCGCTCGTCACCGGCGACATGCTCGCCGCGGTGCGCCCGTTCGTCCGCTGGATCGATGTGTTCTGCGAGCGCGGGGCGTTCGACGCCGACCAGTCCCGTGCGGTGCTCGAGGCTGGGCGCGCCGCCGGTCTGGGCCTCCGCGTGCACGGCAATCAGCTCGGCGAGGGACCGGGAGTCCGCCTCGCTGTCGAGCTGGGCGCGGCATCCGTCGACCACTGCAACCATCTGTCGGCCCAGGATGTCGACGCGCTCGGATCGTCGTCGACCGTCGCGACGCTGCTGCCGGCCTGCGACCTGAGCACGCGGGAGCCGTTCCCGCCGGCCCGCGAGCTGCTCGCCGCCGGAGCCACCCTCGCGCTCGCGAGCAACGGCAATCCCGGCACCTCGAACACCACATCGATGGCCTTCTGCGTGGCCACCGCGGTGCTGCAGATGCGCCTGACCGTGGAGGAGGCGGTGTGGGCCGCGACCGCGGGAGGTGCCCGCGCGCTGCGACGCACCGATGTGGGGGCGATCGTGTCCGGGAACCGCGCCGACCTCCACGTCATCGACGCGCCCTCCGTGTCGCACTTCGCGTACCGCCCGGGGATGCACCTGACGCACGCGGTCTGGGAGCGCGGTCAGAGGGTGGTCTAGGTCCTCTTCGCCGAGACTTGCGAGAGCTGTTCACCGCTGGACATCGTGTCGTGCGACGGCGTGGTCACAGCTCCCGCCGCATCACCCAGCGCTGGGCGCCGCCCGAGTGTGCGTCCGTCGCCTGATGCCGGACGAAGCCGTGGGCCTCGAAGAGACGGACCGTTCCCACGTAGCCGGAGATCGAATCCACCCGCTCACCGGTATCGACCGGATACCCCTCGACGATCGCCGCGCCGCTGGAGCGCGCATGGTGGACCGCCCCTTCCAGCAGGTCATGCATCAGCCCGCGCTTGCGGAACCCGGCCTTGACGACGAAACAGACGATGGACCACGGGTCGCGATCCTCGTCGAGATGCGGGATGGTGCGCGAGTTCATGAGCCGCCGATAGGTGGACTTCGGAGCCACCGAGCACCAGCCCGCGACCTGGTCTTCCATATAGACGAGCACCCCCGGACCCGGGGTGGTCGAGCACTCGGCGCGCATGTAGTCGATGCGCTCCGGCATCGCCAGGCGCGCATCCCGGTAAGACATGCAGACGCACCCACCGGCTCCCGGTTTGCGCGGCACCATGAAGGTCGCGAAGTCGTCCCAGTGGTCGGTGGCGGGCAGAACCTGAACGGACATGAACGAACGCTAGTGGGCACCACGGACACGCACGATGAGCTGATGTCCGATGCGGCAGAAGTCACCCACCTCGTGTGCTGTCGTGTCGACAGTGGCGCGTCGGGTTCTGTGGCAGTGCGCGTCCAGCTCGATCAACTCGCGCACATTGACCGCTTCGCGACCGGGCTACGCGCTCTTGCCGTCGTTCCGCAGGGAGTGGGTCATGGTGTGAAGGATCTTGAATGCAGTGGTCTGTTCGTCCTCCGTCAATCCGCTCAGCATCCGCATCTCGACAGCTCGGACCGCGACGGTCGCCGTCGCCAGGCTGCGCCGACCACGAGGAGTGAGTGTGGTCGGAAGGGCCTTTCCCACCGGCGCTTCCGTGGCTCTGGTCACGTAGCCATCTCTCTCCAACGCCTGAAGGAGGACGTTCATCGACTGTCGCGTCACAAAGGTTCCACGTGCCAGATCGGAGTTGGACAGGCCCGGTCGCTGCTCCAGCAGTTCGAGGCAGGCGTAGTGCGTGATGGTCATGCCGAGCGGACGGAGGACCGTCTCCATGGCTGCGCGGAGAGCGCTGGCGGCCTCCTTGAGCAGATATCCCAGCGAGGTCTCCAGGTCGATGCCGACGTGGTCTTGACTCATGTCAGTATTCTGACATACAGTACGGTGTAAGTTAACTGACACGAAGAGGACGTTCCCCATGCCGGTCACAGGCCCAGACTTCATCTCCCTTCAGGTGCGCGATCTCGACGCGTCACAGGCGTTCTACGAGAACTACCTCGGCCTCGTCCGCTCTCCGGCCGGACCGCCACATGCCGTCGTCTTCCAGACAGCCCCCATCGCGTTCGCGCTGCGAGACATCGTCCCCGGCACGGATCTGACCTCCGTCACTCAGCCCGGGATAGGCACTGCGATCTGGCTGCACGCCACGGATGCGCAGGACATTCACGATGCCTTGGCCGCCGGCGGCCACCGAATCGTCTCCGCCCCGATCGACGGCCCGTTCGGTAGAACATTCACGTTCGCCGACCCCGACGGCTATCACGTCACTCTCCACGATCGCGCGTGAGCCGCGGGGCGGCGTTTGGTGCGCTCGGCGAAGAGACTCGACAGTCACAGCGAACTCGTGAGGCGACCCATCGAGCATCCCAGCGCGAAGTCCGAGAGATTCCGTTCGAGGATCCGTCGCATGGTGGAGGCAATTCTCCTCGTCGTTGCATAGCGTGATGGGCGGAGGCGACTGATGCAAAGCACATGGGCAGCGAAGATCTTCGGAGATCGGGAGGATCCGCGGAGGAGACTTCAGGTCCTCTTCGGCGGCGAGATACCGGCCGGTGGGCAACCGCCCGCGCCCGCGCTCACGTGGGCGCTCAGCGTCGTACCGGCTGATATCGCGACAGACAAAGACACGGTGGCGGCCACCAAGCACCTGCGCGCCGCCGAACCTCGCCTGACACTGCGTGCGGCCACTTTCCTCGCTCACCACATCGCGACGTAGCGACAGCGCGATGTGGTGAGCACGGCGTGACGTCCTCACATCGAAGCCGATGATCAGAGCGGACCGCGATAGTAGGGTGCCCGGCGAGGCCACCCGGAAGTGTGGATGTCGAAGGGGGCACCATGATCGCGGAGCTGAACAGGCTGATCGAGTTCGTCGAGACGCATCTCGACGACGACATCGATGCGACGTCGTTGGCGACCGCTCTCGGCACCACGGAGTACCACCTGAGGCGGATGTTCTCGTCACTGTCGGGGATGCCGCTGTCGGAGTACATCCGGCGACGTCGGATGACCGTCGCAGCGGCGGAGATCCTCGGGAACGACGAGATGCTGAGCATCGCGGTGCGCTACGGCTACGGCTCCACCGAGGCGTTCAGCCGAGCGTTCCGGGCCGTGCACGGTGTGGCGCCGGGTGACGTCCGACGCGATGGGGGCCCCCTTCGAACACAACCACAGATCAGGTTCCGCCTGACCGTCGAAGGGAACATCACCATGGACACTCGCATCGTCGACCGGCCGGCATTTCGCCTTGTGGGGCATGCCGTCCGACTGCCCCTCATCCACGAAGGCATCAACCCGCACATCCACGCACATATCGCATCACTGCCTCCGGCCGCGCACTCCCGCCTGAAGGCCCTGAGCGACACCGAGCCGAGCGGTCTCCTCCAAGTGAGCGCAGATGTCGACCCGGACTACGCCGAAGGCACCGAACTCACGTATCTGCACGGCGTGGCGATCTCCGCGGAGACCGACGCACCCGATGATCTCGACGTCATCGAGGTCCCCGCAGGCACGTGGGCGGTGTTCCGCACCGAAGGCGACCACCCCGGCGCGCTGCAGGCGGGATGGGCTGCCACGGCGACCGATTGGTTCCCGTCCAACCCGTGGCGACTTCGCCCCGGCCCGTCCCTCGTCGCCGTGCTCGACCGCGCCGAGGACTTCAGCACCGCGACCTGTGAGCTCTGGCTTCCCGTGGAACGTGCCTGACCGAGCGCGACCCGCCACGCGCGGCGCACCGCCGGCGGGATGGCGAGCACGTGGATTCTTGTCGTTCAGGAGCTGCTTGGTCCGGGGTTGTGCATGAACTCGATGCGGATGCCGTTGTCTTCCTCGACGAAGGATGCGTAGTAGCGATCGTTGAACCGGGGATAGTTCTTCGGTTCCCGGACGACGGTCCAGCCGGCGGCTATCGCGATCGCATGCAGGCGATCGACCTCCGCTCGGGAGCTGACCGCGAACGCGAGGTGCTGCCATCCGACCTGGCCGTGCCGGTGCACCGTGCCGACGGACTCACGTGCGAGGCGAACGATGAACTCGGTCTCGCCCTCCGCGTACCAGGAGGCTCCGTCTTCGCCGTCGGTGCGTTCGAGGCCCAGCGCCGTCAGGATGGGATCGAACTGACTGATCGCACGGGCGACGTCGTTGACACTCACACCGAGGTGATCGAAGAGAGGCACCCCTGCAGTCTGTCGCGATCCCCGGCCCCGATCTACCGCGAGCGACAGCGCCGCCGCCCACGGGACGACGAGTTGTGTTCATCTAGTTGATGATCTCGGCGTCGCTTTCTCGCAGCGCGGCCAGCCGCGCCCGCCAGGTGTTGAGCGCTTCGGGGCTCTGCCGTGTCCACTCGGTGGTCTCTTCGACGACGATCAGGGGCGCGGCCGTGCGGAAGGAGCGGGTCGGATTCCCCGGGAACTTCTTGTCCGTTACGTTCGGGTCGTTCTCGAACTCGCCGGTCGGCACAACGACGTAGACGTGGGGGCGGGCACCCGCGGGACCGAGCATCGCCGCGATCTCCGCCGCAAGTCCCGCACCGTCGCGGAGCGCGGTGAAGTAGATGTGGTTCATGATCACCTCGGGCTTGTAGTTCGAGGGGTAGCCCGCGGTGAGCCGGTCGCCAGGTCTGAGCGCAGCTCGCGTTCCGTGGAAGAACGGGCCTTCGTCGAGAGGAGGGGTCTCAGCCATCGCGCAATTGTGGGTCCGAGGTCAACGCCCTCGCAAGTGAGCGCCTGCGCTTCCCCCGTCGACGGCCGCCTACAGCCCTCACCGTGCGATGCCCGTTTTGGGGATCGCTCATCGGGCCTCGCACCGAGTACTCCTAGTCCCTCTGCGACTATTCGGTTCGAGCTGTCTGCGTGAGTCTTGGAGCTACTCAGTGTCGGCTAGGTCGTATCGGTAGAGGTAGATCTGGTCGTCCTCGTCCCGCCGGTAGTCGCCGATGCGTTCCCCACGGTACCACTCGTACGTCCGGCCTGCCTTCCGGTCCTCGCGCGCACGTTGGAGGCCGGGGAGCGCCCACTCGAGATCGACCATGCTTGGGGTCATCGTCTTCCGAATCTTCTCGATGGCGCTGACCCACATCTCCTCGACCCACACCAGCTCCAGGAGGGGGCTGTAGTCGAGCTCGTCTGGGATGAGCATCAAGTCGAGCCGGCGGAGCGCTCGCAGACTGGTGAGGAACTCGAGGGATCTCGTGTGCTGCCGGATGTTCGAGTGTCCTCCACCGATGCGCAGTTGGCGCAGCCCGACAAGGGTTCCGATGATCGAGTAGTCGTCGAGTCGCCACGTGCCGCCGAGCTCGAGATCCTCCAGTTTCGTCAACGCGGCAAGTGGAGCGAGGTCAGTGACAGAGGTGGCAGACTCGAGATGAAGGTCAATGAGTTCAGTCATCCCTTCCAAAGCGCCGAGGTTGTCGTACACCCCCCACGAAATTCCGAGGCTACGCAGTTGAGTTTGGGCTGACAGTGCGTCAAAGAGCCGCTTCGGCATCCGCATGTCGAATGCGAGATCCCAGATACCGGTCGGGCCGCTCTCGAAGAACTCACACCAGTCGTCGATGAGCCGCGCCTGCTGCCTGGAACTCAGCTCAGGCAAGCTCCATGTCGACACCGTAACGGCCGCCTGGCCGGAGTAGTGCTCCGGTCGCCCCAACACTGCCGCACCACGTCTGCGAATGGTCAACTGACACTCCAAGACTCGGCGCAAAGGGTTGCCGCCCTCAAGAGGATGGAAACAGGGTATCCGTGCTGGGCCGATGCAGCCGCCCGATTTGCCTGTGACGGAACCACGTATGCCGTCGCTCGTGGTTGCGCTTGCGGGCGCGCATCCCAGGTAACGGGGATGTCTCCACGCAACGATGACACCGCACCATATGGACATGTCGAGCCGATGGCCCCACTCGGCTGCTCCCGCACCCGCCTCAGAGGCGCGGATCGACCATCGTCATCCCCACCGGCGCAGCGCGGTCGAGCACGGGGAGGCGCGCGGCGGCCTCTTCGAGCGAGATCGTCTCGTGGATCAGCTCCTGCGGGCGGAGGGTCCCGGAGGCGATGAGCGCGAGCATCGCGGGGTAGTCGGCGGCCGCCATGCCATGGCTCCCGAGGATGTCGAGCTCCCACGCGATCGCGCGCGCCATGGGGATCGGGGAGAGCCCGGATGCGGTGGGAAGAAGACCGATCTGCACGTGGCGACCGCGCCGGCGGAGGCTGTGGACAGCGTCGGCCGACGTCTGCTCGCTGCCGACGGCGTCGATCGAGACGTGGCTGCCGCCCGTCAGGGCGTGCACCTCGGACGCGACGTCGCGTCCGTCGGCCACGACCACGTGCTCCGCGCCCAAGGCCCGAGCGGTATCGAGAGCCGCGGGCGTGCGGTCGACGGCGACCACCCGAGCGCCGAGGGCGTGCGCGATCATCACGACGCTGAGTCCGACACCGCCGGCACCCACCACGGTGACCCATTCCCCCGGCTGTACGCGCGCTCGCCCGGTGAGTGCCCGGAACGCCGTCGCGAAACGGCATCCGAGCGCGGCAGCGGCCTCGAACGACACCGCATCCGGGATCGCCACGAGATTCGTGTCGGCCGCGTGGAGGGCGACCCGCTCGGCGAACGAGCCCCAGTGCGTGAAACCGGGCTGCTGCTGATCCGGACACACTTGCGCGTCGCCCGCGCGGCACCACTCGCACCGGCCGCATCCGCAGACGAAGGGAACCGTCACCCGGTCGCCGCGCGTCCAGCCGCGCACGCCGGCTCCGACGTCGACCACGACGCCGGCGAGCTCGTGTCCGGGCACGTGCGGCAGGGCGATGTCCTCATGCCCGACCCAGGCATGCCAGTCGCTCCGGCACAGACCGGTCGCGCGCACCTCCACGACGACGCCTCCCTCGGGGGCGACGGGCTCGGCGACATCGCGCACCGACAGCGGTGCGCCGACGGCATCCATCATCAGCCCGCGCATGGGTGTCCTCTCGAGCGTCTTGCGATGTCTCCACGCTAGCGACCCGGGCCCCGGCCCCGGCCCTCTCTGCCGCACCTAAGCTGGCCCCATGGCGCGCGCCCGCTCCGATTCCGCCCCCGGATTCCGGGGCAACAAGGCCGCGCTTCCGAGCAAGACGTGCGCGACCTGCGGGCGCGAGATGACCTGGCGACGCCGCTGGGCCTCGAACTGGGACGAGTTGCGTCACTGCTCCGAGAGATGCCGTCGCGAGCGCACCTCCAGGAACGCCGATGGATGACGCCGGAGCGGGGCCGCGGCGGCTCGTGGTCGTGCTCGGTGACCAGCTCGACCCCGAGGCGAGCGGCTTCGACGGATTCGATCCGGCGCTCGACGCCGTGTGGATGGCGGAGGTGGAGGATGAATCCACCCACGTGTGGAGCAGCAAGCCCCGCACCGCGCTGTTCCTCACGGCGATGCGCCACTTCGCCGAGGAGCAGCGAGCCGTGGGGCGGACGCTGCATTACACGGCACTCGACGACCCGGAGAACCGGGGGTCGCTCGCGACCCAGCTCGCCGCCGACCTGACGCGGCTGCGGCCCGAGTCGATCGTGATGACGGCCCCCGGCGAATGGCGGGTGCTGCAGGCCATGCGCGAGACGGCCGCCGCCGCCGGCATCCCGCTGGATGTGCGTGAAGACCGGCACTTCCTCTGTTCCGTCAGCGAGTTCGCCGCCCACGCACGCGGCCGGAAGAGCCTGCGGATGGAGTACTTCTACCGGGAGATGCGGCGTCAGCACGGCATCCTGATGACGGCGGACGATCGCCCGGAGGGCGGGGACTGGAACTTCGACGCCGAGAACCGGCGCCCGTTTCCGGCGCAGGGGCCCGGGCTCGTGCCGCCCCGCGCGACCTTTCCGCCGGATGCGATGACGCGCGAGGTGCTCGCCCTCGTCGAGGAACGGTTCGCCGAGCATCCGGGGAGCCTCGACACCTTCGCCTGGCCCGTCACCCGCGCGCAGGCGCAGGAGGCACTCTCCCTGTTCGTCGAGGAGCGCCTGCCCGGCTTCGGCGACGCCCAGGATGCGATGTGGCCGGGCGACCCCTGGCTGTGGCACGCGCATCTATCGGCGGCGATGAACCTCAAGCTGCTCGACCCGCGCGATGTCGTGCAGGCCGCCGAAGCCGCCTACCGCGACGGTCGCGTGCCACTGGCGGCTGCCGAGGGATTCATCCGCCAGATCCTCGGGTGGAGGGAGTACGTGCGCGGGGTCTACTGGACGCAGATGCCCGGCTACGTGCAGCGCAACGGCCTCGACGCGCACGAACCGCTGCCCGACTGGTACTGGACGGGCGAGACGCCGATGGCATGTCTGCGGGATGCGATCGGCACGACCCTCGAGAACGGGTACGCGCACCACATCCAGCGCCTCATGGTCACGGGCCTCTACGCGATGCTGCTCGGCGTGGAGCCGGCCGAGGTGCATCGCTGGTATCTCGCGGTGTACGTCGACGCCGTGGAATGGGTGGAGCTGCCGAACACCCTCGGCATGAGCCAATATGCCGACGGCGGTCTGATGGGTAGCAAGCCCTATGCCGCGACGGGCAAGTACATCGCACGGATGAGTCCGTACTGCCGCACGTGCCCGTTCGACCCTGCGAAGCGCATCGGCGACGACGCCTGCCCGTTCACGACGCTGTACTGGGACTTCCTCATGCGCAACGAAGACGTGCTGGCAGCGCAGCCGCGGATGGCGCTCCAAGTGCGCAACCTCGCGCGCATCGACGAGGGCGAGCGCGAGGAGATCGCGGCGCGCGCCGCCATGATCCGGCGAGACGAGATCCCCGTCCCCGCCCACAGAGAATCGGAGCGAGCATGACCGACACCGACAGCACCATCGCCCTCGTGACCGGAGCGCGGGGCGGCATCGGCCGCGCGCTCGTCGCCCGCCTGAAGGCCAGGGGACTGCGGGTGGCGGCGGTGAGTCGCGACGCCGCGGGCCTTGCGGATGTCGACGCCGACGCCCGGATCGGCGCCGACGTGACGACACCCGAGGGGGCGGCCGCGGCGATGGAGGCGTGTCGCGCCGAACTCGGCGGCGCGCCCGCGTGGCTCGCCCACGCCGTCGGCAGCACCCTCATCGCGCCGCTGCACCGCACGAAGCCCGACGATGCCCGCGAGATCCTCCGCGTCAACCTCGAGAGCAGCATGTGGGTGCTCCAGGCCTGGATCGGGGCCCTCGGCGGCGAACCGGGGGCGGCGGTCTTCGCCAGCTCGGTCGTGGCGCGGATCGGGGTGGCCAATCACGAAGCCATCGCCGCCGCGAAAGGCGGGGTCGAGGCCCTCGCGCGCAGCGCCGCCGCCACGTATGCGGCGAAGGGAGTGCGCGTCAACGCCGTGGCGCCCGGCATGACCGACACTCCGTTGACGGCCGGGATGCTGCGCGCCCCGGTCATGCGCGAAGGCGCCGCGAAGCAGTACCCGCTCGGGGGTGTGCAGACCGCCGACGAGGTCGCCGCCGTCATCGACTGGCTGCTCTCGCCCGCCGCAGCGCGGATCACGGGCCAGGTGATCCCCGTCGACGGGGGGTTCACCAGCATCCGGCCCCTCGTCAAATGACGAGCGGCCCTCCGACTAGAGGCGGCCGGCGATCGTCGCGGCCACCGTCAGCCACGCGTCGCGCGTCTCGGGCGACAGCGACTCGAAGTCGATCGGACCGCCGTCGACGAGGGTCGAGTCGTAGGGCACGTGCAGGACACCCGAGGTCACCTGTCCGAAGTGCGAGTCGAGACGCGCCTTCAACCGGCGATCGGGCTTGCTCGACGGGGAGGCCAGCACGGTGACCGCTTCGTCGATCTTCTTGCCGAAGCCCTTCTCGCGCAGGCCGTCGAGCAGCCAGGCCGCACTGGCGGCGGTGTCTTCGCGCACCGTGGAGACGATCACAAGCTGGTCGGCGGCGGCGACCGCGGCCACCCAGTTCGAAGCGCGCATGTTGTTGCCGGTGTCGATCACGATGAGCCGGTAGTACCGCGACAGCATGCCGTGCAGGCGGTTGAACGCGTCGGCGTCGATCGTGGAGGATGCCGCGGCATCCTCGTCCGACGCCAGCACGTCGAAGCGGGCGTCGACCTGCGTGCGCACGTAGGTGTCGAGGTTCGCCAGGCTCGCGCGGCTCATGTCGGCGAACCGATCGAGGTTCTCCAGCAGATCGACGGCGGTCTGGTGGTGCGGAGTGCTCTGGGCGCGCCAGCCGAGCGTTCCCCGGGTCTCGTTGTTGTCCCACGCGAGAGTCGACCCGCCGCGCAGCGTGCCGAGCGTCGCCGCCAGGAGCAGCGTGCTGGTGGTCTTGTGCGCGCCGCCCTTGGGATTGAGGATCACGATCGTGCGCGACCCGTCGAGGCGCCGCTGCACAGCCCGCTCGCGTTCGAGGCGCGAGCGCTCGCGGCGGTTCGGGCGCGGCGAGATCTTGCCGCCGGTCATGCGGCGCAGCGCCCCCTGCCAGCCGATGGTCGCGCGATCCTTCGGCGGCCCGCCGCGCGAGGCGAGCAGATCGTCGACGGTGGGCTTGCGCGTCGTCGGCGCCTCGGCCGCAGGCTGCAGCGCTCCGGCGGCCGTGAGGGGTCCGGGCTCGGCGGCGGGCGCCGTGGTGCGCGCGGGAGCGCCGACCGCCGGCTCGCTGAACGAGCCGTCGGGCTGAACGATGAGGGCCGACTGGGCCGAGCCCTCGACGATCGTGGCCGTCACCGGCTGGCCTGCGGATGCCGCGCGCAGCCGGACGAACTCGACGATCCGCTCGTGCAGGGCACGGCTGTCGGCGGCGACGATCTGCTCGACGTCCTTCCCGACGCTCACCTCCGCAGAGGTCCCCGAGAGGATTCGTACGATCGGTTCCGCTGTGTTCGAGTCCACGAACGCTCCTTGCTCCCACGGCTCTCCGCGTGCGCGGGGGCCCTGAACAGCCTAGAGCGGTCAGGAGACGGCCGCCTGGACGAGCGCCGCGAACTTCTTCTCGACGGCAGGCGACCACGCCAGTACGGCGAACGCGACGGGCCAGCACTCGCCGTCATCGAGGTTCGCGGGGCCCTCGAAGCCGATCGTCGAGTAGCGCGTCTTGAACTTCGACGCGGGCTGGAGGAAGACGACCATCTTGCCGTCGGCGTTCGCGTAGCCGGGCATCCCGTAGTACGTCTTCGGGATCAGATCGGGGGCGACTTCGCTCACGACCTTATGGAGGCCCTCGGCGAGCGCCGCGTCGGCGGCGTCCAGCTTCGCGATCGCCTCACGCACCGAGGCCAGGCCCGCCTCGCGGTTCTTGCCGGCCTTCTGCTGCGCCCTCAGCTCCTTCGCGCGCTCCTTGACGGCATCCCGCTCCTCCTTGCTGAGCCCGTCGGACTTCTCGGCCATCGCCTTCTCCTCTCGCGTGACGGGGCGGTCATCGCCCGTACTGCCACGCTAGGGCGGGGAGGACGCGCGTGCTTCTCCGATCCTGATCGATCCGAACGACCGAGGGTTCCGAATGGGAGAGGGCGCCTGCCGACCGCGCCCCGACCGAGGAGGAAGAGCAGATGGGTGAGTCGACGACTCCGTCGCTGGTGGACCTGGACGGCTACCGCAACGTCACCGACCTGCTCCTCCGTCGCGCAGCGGCCGCACCGGACCACATCGCGTTCGAGGTGTCACAACCGGATGCCGCACCCGGGGCGCCGTGGCGCCCGGTCACGACCGCCGAGTTCACGGCGCAGGTGCAGGCTCTCGCCAAGGGCCTCATCGGCGCCGGCGTGCGCGCGGGTGACGCCGTCGCGATCATGGCGCCGACCCGCTACGAATGGGCGGTCGCCGATCTCGCCGCCTGGTTCGCGGGAGCCGTCGTGGTGCCCGTCTACGAGACGTCGTCGCCGTCGCAGGTCGACGCCATCGTCGCCGACGCCGAGGTGCGGCTCGCGATCGGCGGCGGCATCCGTCACACCGCGCTGCTGCAGACCGCACTCGCCCGCACGCCCGGCGAGACCCTCGGCGCGTGGACGATGGACGAGGCGGCCTCCGACGGCGACGCGTCGGGCACGCTCTCGGACCTCGCGGCGCGCGGCGCGACGGTGTCGGATGCCGAGCTCGAGCAGCGCCGCACATGGGCGGACCGGCACGACGCGGCGACGATCGTCTACACCTCGGGCACCACCGGCGAGCCCAAGGGCGCCGTGCTGACGCACGAGAACTTCCTCGGTCAGGTGCTCAACATAGCGGCCGCGTATCGCGAGATCGTGAACGACGGCGGCAATACCGTGATCTTCCTGCCGCTCGCGCACGTGCTCGCCCGCGGACTCCAGCTCATCTGCCTCGCCAGCGGGATGCGCATCGCGCACCTGTCCGATCCGACGACCGTCGTCGCGACGCTCGACACCCTCCGCCCGACCTTCCTCGTGGTCGTGCCCCGCGTGCTGCAGAAGATCCGCGCGGCGGCAGCCGGAAAGGCGGCAGACAAGGGACTGTCGCGCCTGTGGGCGGCGGCGGAAGCCACGGCAGTGGCGTGGGGCCGCCGGTCGGAGGGCGCCGACGCAGGCGATCCCGCCGCGGGGATCGGCCTGCGCCTGCGTCATCGGTTCTTCGACGCCCTGTTCTACCGGCGCCTGCGCGCCGTGATGGGCGGCCGGGTGGGCTACATCCTGTCGGGCGGCGCCGCGCTCGACGCCGAGCTGTCGCTCTTCTTCCGCGGGATCGGGGTTCCCGTGATCGAGGGCTACGGACTCACCGAGACCACGGCTCCGCTCACGGGCAACCTCCCTGGTCGCATCGCGTCGGGGAGCGTCGGCTCTCCGCTGCCCGGACTGACCGTGCGCATCGCCGACGACGGCGAGGTGCTCGCGCGCGGACTCGGGGTGTTCGCGGGCTACCGCAACCCGGCGCACAACGAGGGCGCCTTCCTCGACGGCTTCTTCCGCACCGGCGACCTCGGACGCCTCGACGAGGACGGTCGGCTGACGCTCGTCGGCCGCGTGAAGGACGTCATCGTCACTTCGCACGGCAAGACCGTCGTCCCGACCCGCTGGGAGAGCGCCGTGGAGGCGAGCCCGCTCGTCTCGCACGCGGTCATGGTGGGAGAGGGCAAGCCGTACCTGTCGGCCCTCCTCGTGCTCGACCCCGAGGAGACGCGGGCCTGGGCCGCGACCCAGGGCGCCCGCATCCCGTTCGAGGCCGCCCCCGGCATCCGCACCATCGACGATCCCGCCCTGCGTGCCCACCTGCAGCGCGCCGTGGATGCCGCCAACCTGCTCGTCGCCCGCAGTGAACAGGTGCGGCGATTCAGCCTCGTCTCCGCCGATCTCGAGGATCGCGGCCTCGTGACCCCCACGATGAAGATCAAGCGGAGCGTCGTACTCGATCGCGCCGCCGCAACGGTCGACAGCCTCTACCTCTGACCACGAAAGACATCATGACGACACCGGCCCCCTCCGCAGCGACCACACGATCGTCGCGCACCTCGCTGATCACGATCGTCGTCGTGCTGGTGATCGGCGCCCTCCTCGCCGTCGCCGGCAGCCAGGGCGGCGCGACCATCGGCGGTGTGCCGATGTTCGCCGCGGCCGTCACGGCAGCGTTCGCGATCCAGTTCCTCGCCTTCGTCCCGGCCGCGATCCTCCGGAGCGAACGCTTCTTCGACCTCACCGGCAGCGTCACGTTCGTCGTGATCTCCGTGGCGCTCGTGCTCCTCGCGCCGGCGCCCGACCTGCGCAGCGTGATCCTGGCGGCCATGGTCATCGTCTGGGCGCTGCGCCTCGGGTCGTTCCTCGCGATGCGGGTGCACGCGGCCGGCTCGGACGGACGCTTCGACGAGATCAAGGGCTCACCCCTGCGCTTCCTCCAGGTGTGGGTCATCCAGGGACTGTGGGTCTCGGTGACCGCCGCAGCCGCCTGGATCGCGATCAGCGCGGATGCCGGGGGTTCCGCACCGACCGACTGGCTCACGATCGTCGGCGTCGTCGTCTGGGCGGTCGGACTGACGATCGAGATCGTGGCGGACGCGCAGAAGTCGGCGTTCCGATCGGATGCCCGCAACAAGGGCGAGTTCATCCGCACCGGTCTGTGGTCGCGTTCGCGCCACCCCAACTACTTCGGCGAGATCGTGCTGTGGGTCGGCGTCTTCCTCGTCGCCGCCCCCGTGCTCTCGGGGTGGCAGTGGATCGCGATCCTGTCTCCCGTGTTCGTGATCCTCCTGCTCACCCGGGTCAGCGGCATCCCGCTCCTGGAAGCGCGGGCCGACGAGAAGTGGGGCGAGAGGGCCGACTACGTGGAGTACCGCGACACCACGCCCGTCCTGATTCCGAAGCTCGGCCGCTGACCAGGGCCCAGGCGGAGTCCGTCATCGGCGCCGGCTGCGAGGCACGTCGACGAGGGAGCCGGCCTGCAGGCGTTCACGCACCGCCTCCTCGACGTCTGCGGGGATCACCAGAGGCACGCCTCCCGTGGAGGCCTCCCATTCCGCGACCAGCATGACGCGGAGGCGAGCAGCGCTCAGCCCGGGGAACTCGTCGCCGAGGCGCCGCAGCGCCCCCCGGGTGTCGACCACGTAGGTGCCGTCGATCTCCACGGCGCTCAGCCCCTTCCGTCGCGGAGAGCCGCGCGCATCCGGAGCGCCGAGACGCCTTCGCATGCGTCGTCGTCGACGACCAGGACTGTCTCCGTACGCCGCGACATGGTGCTCCTCGCTCCCCGGGTGCCTCCGCCATCGGCTGATGGCGTGCGTCTCGCTATAGGTACGTTCCGCCGGAGGCGCGATTTCGGATGCACGAAGGCGCAGCGAGCCTTCGCTAGTGTGCAGTGCATGCCCCGCCTTCCACGGTCTGACGAACGTGGACCGACGAGACGCCGCTGGTGGCACCTCGATCCCGCGGGGGCGCTGTTCGGTCTGGCAATGGCGATCGCGTCGGTGACGCCGTCGCTGCTTCCCCGGCCCGCCCTGTTCCAAGGCGTCATCACCGCCGTGGCCTTCGCCGCGGGCTATCTCCTCGGCGTGGCGATCGGGAGCCTCGTGCGCCGCGTCGTTCGCGTGAGCCCGGCACCTCGGTGGCGGCGCGCTCTGTGGATCGGCTACATCGTGCTGTGGATCACGGCGACGGTCGTCCTCTCGGCGGCGGCGCTGACCTGGCAGAACGAGGTGCGTCGACTGGTCGAGATGCCACCGCTCGACGCGGCCGACATCGCCGCCTTCTTCGTCGCCGCCCTGCCGGCGGCGGCGCTGCTGATCGCGCTGGGAGAAGGCATCCGTCGTCTCTTCGGCTCGCTGCGACGCAGGATCGGCCCGCCCGTCGCGCTTCTCGGAACGGCGGCGGTGATCGTGGCCGGCGTGGCCGGCCTTACCGTCGTGGTGACGACCGCGATCGATGCGATCTACCTCGAGCGCAACGGCGATCCGGACGAGCTGCTGGTGGAGCCGCCGTCCGACCATCGCTCGGCCGGACCGGAGTCCGCGATCGCCTGGGAAGACCTCGGCAGGCACGGCGCTGACTTCATCGCCGGGGGCCCCTGGCATCCGAGATCTCCGCTCTCACCGGCGTCGAGGCGCGAGAGCCGATCCGGGTCTACGCGGGACTCGAGTCCGCCCCGACGATGCGCGAGCGCGCCGCGCTCGTCGTGGCCGAGCTCGAGCGCACGGGCGGCTTCGAGCGATCGGTGCTCGCCGTCGCGACGACGACCGGGTCGGGCTGGCTCGAGCCGCAGACGGTCGACGCGCTCGAGTACCTCCACGCCGGTGACACGGCGATCGCGGCGATGCAGTACGCGTACACCCCGAGCTGGGTCTCGTTCGTCTTCGATCCCGACGCCCCCGTCGATGCGGCGGCCGTGCTGTTCGACGCGATCGAGGCTCGGTGGCAGCAGCTCCCCGCGGACGATCGCCCGATGCTGGTCGTGTACGGCCTGAGTCTGGGAGCCCACGGAAGCCAGGCCGTCTTCGACGACGTCGACGAGCTCCGCTCGCGCACCGACGGCGCTCTGTTCGTCGGATCGCCCGGTGGCGCGCCGATGTGGCAGACCCTGCAGGCGGCTCGGGATGCCGGCAGCCCGGCCTGGCAGCCGGTGCTCGACGGCGGTCGGGAGGTGCGGTGGCTCTCGCGCGACGGCGATGACATCTCCGGCGTATGGGACAGGCCGCGCGTGCTCTATCTCCAGCACGCCACCGACCCTGTCACGTGGCTCGTGCCGGAGCTCCTCTGGAGCGCACCCGAGTGGCTCGACGAGGCACAGCGCGGCCCGGACGTCAGCCCGTCCATGCGATGGATGCCGGTGATCACCGCCGTGCAGGTCACGATCGACATGCTCGGCGGCGAAGCGGTGCCCGCACGGCACGGGCACAACTACGGCGACGTCGTGACGACGGCATGGCGCGCGGTCACCGGCGACGCCGGCCTCGACGCCGACGCGGTGGAGCGCATCCGCGACCTCATCGCGACCTACGCCTCCATTCCGCCCTACGCCGAGTGACCGAGGCGACGACGATGAGCGAGTTCACCCGCGGGATGGCCCTCCTGGGCGGAGGCTTCCGCTACTGGCGCCGGCGGCCCCGGCTCATGGCCCTCGGACTGATCCCCGCCGCGATCGTCGCGCTCTTCCTGCTGTCGGGTCTGATCGCGCTCGGGTTCTTCCTGCCCGGCATCACGGTCGGCCTCACGCCGTTCGCCGACGGCTGGCCCGGGCTCTGGGCCTCCGTCATCCGCATCGCCGTCGGGACGGCGCTGATCGGCGCCGCTCTCGTCGTCGTCGCGATCTCGTTCACCGCGCTTACGCTGCTGCTCGGCGAGCCGTTCTACGACCGCATCTGGCGGGCGGTCGAAGTCGAGCTCGGCGATCCGCCGCCCCCGGCGGACGGCGGCTTCTGGCAGTCGGTCGTCGACGGTGCGCGGCTCGTGGTGCGGGGCATCGGGGCCGCCCTCATCGCCGCGCTCCTGGGCCTCGTGCCCGTGGTCGGCGGAGCTCTCGCCACGGTCGCCGCGGTCGTGCTCACCGGACTCCTCCTCGCCGACGAGCTCTCCTCCCGCGCCCTCTCCGCGCGGGGGCTCGACGCGCGGGCGCGACGAGACCTGAGGCGGCGGCGACGCGCGCTCGTCCTCGGCTTCGGCGTCGCGACGCAGCTGTGCTTCATGGTGCCCGGCGGCGCGGTCGCGAGTATGTCGGCAGCCGTCGCCGGATCGACGCTCCTGGCGCGCGAACTGGTGGGCGCGCAGGAGCCCGTCGCTCCCGGCGGGTAGCGGAGACGTGGCGGCTAGGACGTGGCGTCGCCGACGGCCCTGATGCGATTGTTGCGCGGCTGGTGCTCGAGCTCGGCCAACCCCAGGGCCTCGAGAAGCGGCGGGAGATACATCCCGAAGCGACCGCGATAGCCCTTGCGCTGGCCGTACCAGCCACCGACGGGGTTGTCGGCGGATCGTCCCCACGCCTCGACCGTGTCCGGCGCCGGCTCCTTCTTCTCGTCCGAAGCGCCCAGCAGCATCCAGTCGCCCCGCCGCAGAAGCTCCGCGTGGAGATCGTCGATCGCCCGGGCGAGGTAGGTGAGCCTCGTCGACCCGACCTGGCACACGAGCAGCGCCGGATCGCTCTCGTCGTCGCGGTGGATCGTGTACTCCGACGACAGCGGCGCCGTCTTCAGAACCCAGGGATCGTCGGCGGTGCCCGTCCCGGACCAGTGCTGCGCGGTCATCGTGATGCTCCTGTCGTCGTGCGGTCGCGTTCCGGGGGTCGCGCACCTCGATTGTCGACCCGTGGGGGCGGCGGCGCCACCCCAGATCAGCGGCGGGCACCACCTGCGGCGTCACGACCCCGGACGGTCCGGAGCGCGCCAGGATCGACGTATGACCCCCACCGCGGACGCACCGCCCCTCCCTGGGCGGGCCGTGATCGAGCAGCGCTGGAGCGACGCCGTCTTCCTGCACTGGCGGGTGGATGGCGCGGAGGTCGAGCGGATGCTGCCCGCGGGCGTACGCGCCGACACGTTCGACGGCTCCGCCTGGATCGGACTCGTGCCGTTCGTGCTGTCCGACTTCCGCTTCCTCCCGCTGCCGCCCGTGCCCCTGATCGGGACGTTCGCCGAAGTGAACGTGCGCACGTACGGGATCGACGGCGACGGGCGCCGCGGAGTCGTCTTCCGCACTCTCGAGGCGGAGCACCTCCTCCCCGTCGCGGCTGCGCACGCTCTGTTCGGTCTGCCCTACCGCTGGGCCCGGATCGGTCGGAAGACGACAGACGACGGCCGCGTCATCGAGTACCGCTCGCGGCGACGCCGGGTCGACGGGCGATCCACCGGACCCGGCACACGGATCGCCGTTCGACGAGGCGACTCCGCCGTCGACACCGCGCTCTCGAGATTTCTGACGGCGCGATGGGGGTTTCACGAGACGCATCTCGGCCGCACGCGCTGGGCCGCGAACGAGCACATCGCGTGGCCCCTCGTCGACGCCGAGCTGCTCGATCTCACGGACGATCTCGTGGCCGACGCCGGACTCGGTGCTCTCGCTCGACGCCCACCGGACTCGGTGCTCGCGATGCCGGCCGGACACCCCGGGTTCCGCACCCGATTCGGTGCGCCGATCGCGCTCTGACGCGGCGACGGAGCGCATATCGGAGACCCACGTCCGCCGCCGAGGAAATGGAGGAAGGCGACGATGAGCCAGATCGGATCGCCGGACTGCCGTTGCGGTTGCTCGCTGCGTGGCTCAGGCGCGAGTCTTGTACGGCAGACCAGGGGAGGCCGGTTGTTCACCGTGAGCGAGACCGTGACCGTCGCGAGAGCTCGCGACGAGGTCTTCGCGTTCCTGATCGACGGGCGCAACCGACCGAGATGGGACGTCTCGGTCGTCTTCGAGAAGCTCACCTCTCCGCCGCCCGTGGGCGTCGGGAGCAGCATCCACTCCCGCCTGCGCGCGATGGGACGTGAGAGCGACTTCCACTGGCGCGTGACGCAGTTCGACGCCCCACGGCGCATGGCGACGCGGAGCACGTCCGGTCCCGTGCAGACATCCGTCGTCATGGACTTCGACGATCAGGATGCCTCCACGATGGTGCGGGTGACGCTGGAGGTGGAACCGGCCGGCCTCCTGCGCCTGGTCGAGCCGATGATCGCCGAGAACGTCCGCTCGACGCTGATCGCCGGCCTTGCGCGCGCCAAGGCGTTGCTCGAAGGTGCGGGCCCGCTCCCGAAGTGAGCGATCGCCGCGAGGCCCGGGGTGGACAGCCCGGCCGCCGGACGCCGTCACCCTCGCGGCCACCAGCGCGGCAGGAGCGCCGTGATCCGCGCGCCGGCATCGATGACATCGGCGTCGTCCGAGAGCGTCCAGACGTCGATCACGCCGACGAGGGCGCCGGCGATGAACGCCGCCGCCTCCGCGCGCTCGCGGGGGTCGTCGGGGACGCCCACGACGCGCTGCCGCGCGAAGACGCCGAGCGCCTGCTCGGCACGAGCCCGAAGGCGCCCCTCGAGCGCGGCACGGAAGGAGCCGCGCGAGTCCGAGGTCAGAAGCGCCCGGTAGACCGTGCGATCGTCGACGAGGTGGGTCAGCAGGTTGCGCAGCGAACCGAGATACCGGCGCGCGACCTGATCGGGTGTCTCTCCTTCTGCGTCGACGGCGACCGTCGCGATCCGGTCGAGATCGGCGGCGAACTCGGCGACGGCGAACTGACGCACGCCCGGCGCGTGGCCGTAGAACGTGGTGCGGTGCACTCCCGCCGTCACGCACAGCAGGGAGACGGAGACGTCGTCCAGCGTGTGCGTGGACAAGAGAGAGCGCAGAGCGTCGCGCAGCGCCAGCCGGGTGCGCGTCGTTCGCGGATCCTCAGCCATGGCTGCCTTCCTGGCGGCGGGTGGATGCTGCGGAGTCACGGCATCCACCCGATCATGATGTCAGGATCCGTAGTGCGCGAGACCGGCCGTCTCGCCGCCGTCGGCGACGAACTCCGCGCCGGTCGAGAAGCTCGACTCGTCGGACGCGAGGAAGAGGATCAGGTTCGACAGCTCACTCGCCTCGCCCATGCGGTGCAGCGCGACGTGGTTCTGCTCACTGGGCAGACCCTCGGTCATCGGCGTGCGGATGGCACCCGGGTGCACCGAGTTCACGCGGATGTTGTACTTGCCGAGGTCGAGTGCGGCGCCCTTGGACAGCCCGCGAACGCCGAACTTCGCCGCGTTGTAGCCGGGCAGCGCCTCGTAGCCCTGCAGGCCGGCCGTGGACGACACGTTGATGATCGAGCCCTTGCCGCTCTTCTTGAGCGGTTCGATCGCCGCTTTCGTGCCGTAGAAGACGCCCGTGAGGTTGATCGCGATCATCTTGTCCCAGTCCTCGAGGGAGTACTCCTCGATCGAGCCGAAGTTCGCGATGCCGGCGTTGTTGACGACGACGTCGAGTCCGCCGAATTCGTCGACTGCCGTCTGGACGGCGGCTTCCCATTGCGCGTAGTCGGTGACGTCGAGATGGACGTACCGTGCGGCGTCGCCCAGTTCGGCGGCGAGTGCCGTGCCCTCGTCGTCGAGGAGATCGCCGATGACGACCTTCGCGCCCTCTGCGACGAGCAATCGTGCGTGGGAGGCTCCCATTCCGCGGGCTCCGCCGCTGATGAGGGCCACTTTGTTGCTGACGCGTGCCATGGTGTGCAGCTTTCTCCTGGAGGAGTCCCGGATGCTGTCCGGGCCGTCGCTTCGTGAGCGACCGGATCTATTCTACATCTGTCGATTAGAGCGAGGCCGTGTCGGTCACCGATCACTGATCAGGTCGACTTGTCCGCTGAGGTCGTGGGAGACGCGGCTTGCCGTAGCGGTTGTTGGTGCGGGCCTAAAGCCGTTCGAGCAGGATCTCGATCGGCAGCGTTAGGGCAACCACCGCTGCGAACGGTCGTAGAAGCATCCGCATTCGGCATCGCCCGGCGTGGGGACGTGAGCGCGCGGTCCAGGGGCAGTCGCTCGAGTCCAATGCCCTCCGCCGGCGCGCGCGCTATGGTCAGCTGCCGACGACGACCAATCCATCCCCTGCGGTGAGTACGGTTCAACGGTGACGTCCGACACCGACGACCTCGCCGACATGGCGCTCACGCTGCGTTCACGCATGACCGCTGCGGGACTGGGAGTGGCGCCTGCGCCACCGTCATCCACCCGACCGCCGGACATATCGGCGTGGGGCTAACGACAGCCGTTGCAAGGCTTCGCGACGGCCACGCTGCGGCTTTTTGTCCTGCCCGGAGGCATATATGTCAACTATCTCGTGAACTGGGAGTTCACTGAGAACCCCTCCTCTCGCGGCGTGGCACCGGAAAACGCACGCGGGCGGTCTTTAGGATCCGATAGGCCGTAGGTCGCTCTTGAATCGGATCCTAAAGACCGCCCGCCCCCAACGTTGGTTGCCACCCCCGGCTTGGCCGGGTATAGTTCTTACCGGTAGCGAGTTCCACCGCGAGCCACGCGCCGTTTCCGAAAGCCCACCCTCCGGTGGGCTTTCGTGTTGTGGCGGTAAGTTTGAACCGTGCTGCTGGCGTATATCGATGAGTTCGGGCATATCGGCCCGTACATTTCGGAGTCCCACGCCAAGTTCAACGATCACCCGCTTTTCGGGTACGGCGGTTTTGTCCTCCCAGCCGATAACGTTCGCCACTTTGGAGGGCACTTCGAGTACCTCAAGGAGCGACTCCTTGAGTTCGAGATTCGGCGCGATGGGGCGCACGCGAGGCGATGGGAGAAGAAGGGTTCGTCGCTTCTCACGACTCGTAATCACGACAAGTACGGTCCGGAGATCAAGCGCACGCTCATCCGACTCGCCCGAAAATTGAAGTCACTCGACGGTCGGGCTTTCTATTACGGACAGGTGAAGCCCATCGGCTCTGCCAAGGAGACGGGCGAGACCTCGTCAGCCCGAAGCCTGCATGCGCTCCGGCAGGCGATCTTGAGGCTTAGTCAATACGCTGACCATCGCGATGAGAGCATCATGATCTTCACGGACTCCGTCGATAGTGGCCCGCGGCTGGAGGCAGTAATGGCGAGCGCTTCGTTCATCTATTCTGCGCCTCGACCCGAGTTGCGTCGTGTTGTCGAAGTGCCGATGCAGCTCGAGAGCCATCTCTACGGAACAACCCAGTACGCCGATTGGGTTTGTGCGTTGCTATCTAGGTCGACCCATCATCACCTCACCGCAGACTCTGAGTTCGCGTGGGCGCCGAAGCTCTTGCGTCAGACCGTGGGGTACAACTGCACGCCTGAGTCAAAGATTCGCGGTGGAGCCGGGGGGCGGGATCTTTACGCGAAGGATCTGTGCAAGAACGAGAGTGCTCTTGACGCGCCCGTCAGACTGCCCGCCCCGCGGCCGCGCGAGAGAACGCCACGAGGAATCGGGCAGCCAATCGGGATCGCACACCCCGAGCTGGCGGCGTTCCGCGACGCTCTGTGAACGACCTCATTAATCAATTCCATCTCCGCGGGCGTGGTCGGTGAATGGACTATGCCGGTCGCGCGCGATCGGCATAGTCCATCGGTGGCATCACTCCATGACGAACCTTCACCGCGCAGCGCCCGGGAGGGGAGGGCCCGAGCATCGGAATTCTCGCCCTCGGGCCGTTGCCGCGGCGTCTAAAGTGATGATTCTTGAGGCACCGCATTGCAGTGACCGGGGCTGGTCGCGGCGTTCTCCGCGCCGGCTCAGGATTCACGATAGGCGTGAACGTCGACTACTTCTGAGGTCAGGTGATGTGTGTCCTGCGTAAGCGGGCCCTTGTTCCCCTCCTTTCTTGTTCTGTTCGGAATCGGCTTCCTCCTTTTTGGGGACTGGTTCACGCAGTTGTTCACGCGTTGGAATGTTGCGGCGGGTGGTTGGCGTGTCGACTACGGGCGCAGCGTTCCCCGCTGGGCCGGGTATCTGTTGGGTGCTGCCAGCGCTCCGCTTGGTCTGGCGCTGATCGTGCAGTGGCTCATTCATTGCGGGCCCGGGATCGGTGACTTTTCTGCCACGGCGTGGTTGTTGGCGGCCGCGACGGTGGTGTTGGTGTTCGCCATTGTGTTCGCCGCGCTTCGGAGGAAGGCTGGGCGAGGGCGCGTGGATGGCGACCTGGTCGGGAATCCGCAACGCGGCGATGAAGTGTCAGAGTCGTCCGAGACCGTCCGCAGGGCTTTGGTCCAGCGGCGCACGGACGTGCTCTGGTATGTCGCCTTTGGGCTGTGTCGTACTGGTTCTCGTCGCGAACTCGGTGAGTGTCAGTCTGTGAAGTCACGGCGCATTCAATGCCCTGGAGCGCACGGGCCATCTTGCGAAAACCTGCGAATGGCTCGGGGAGCGGTCGGCGATCGAGCGTTTCCTTAGGACGGAACTGGTCACCCGTTGCATCCGCTCTATCGGGGGTCCGTGAGCAAGCGTCCCCGAGGGCATGGGTGACCGGTGCTCGCCTCGGACGGGAGAATTGATGCATGTCGCGACGCAAAGACGGTAGGCCTCGGTCGGTGACGCCCACAACGGGTCAGCATCCGACTGGCACGATCACCGGAAAGGCGACTGAGGTGCACACACGTGTGTCGATAACCGATCCCAAGCGCCGTGTCCCCGCCGGACTGAGGACCGACGAGTTCTTCTTGCGCCCCATCCTGGCCACGGACGCGGCGCGTGACCATGAGGCTGTCATGGAGACGCGTCTTGATCTGCGGGTTTGGGAGCAGTCTTCCTGGCCGGAGGACGACTTCACCGTCGAGGCGAACGGCCGAGATCTCGCCGACCTGGAGCGACGCCACGTGCAGCGTCGAGCGTTCACCTACACGGTGCTCGACCCTGGCGGCACCCAGTGCCTCGGCTGCGTCTACATCTTCCCGTCAACCGCCACGATCACCGCCGTGGCCGAGGACCCACGATGGGCGGAGGTCGACGCGGTCGTCTACTTCTGGGTCCGCAAGTCCCGGGTCTCCTCCAACATGGACGCCCGACTTCTCACCGCGATCAGGACGTGGATGGACGAGGACTGGGCACTCGCGCGCACCGTGTTCGTGACGAACGAACAGTTCGAGCGACAGGTTCACCTGCTCGACCAAGCGCAGCTGCAGCTGAAGTTCGAGCTCCGCGAGCCAGATAAACCCGGTACGTATCTGATCTATGGATGAGGCACCCCCGAGCAATCGAAACGATAGGCGAGCCGGTCAGAAGCCGGTCCTCCCGCGAACGCCTCAGATGTTCAGGTCGCGTTGTGCCGGGTGAACAGTTCGTCGAGCAGCGATCGCAACCGAGTGACCCCGGTGTGCGCTGGCAAAGACATGATCGCGTGCGCCTCGTTGGCATCGCCGGTTTCCTCGCCAGCGAGAAGATCCTCCAGGGTGACGCCGTCGAAGCGGATGTCTTCGAGCCTCGCGTCTGCTCCAAAGCCTGCCTGAATGTTCAGGTCCGTACAGGCCCCCTCATCCCCGTACTGGATCGTCGGCGCCAGATCTGGAAATCGTTGCCGAAACTCGTCGTGCGGAGCGCAGTAAACGATTCCGATCTTCTCTCCGACGCCCGACTGGCCCGCAAGGAATCCGTTTGCGGTCATCACCGGATCTAGTTCAGCGCAGATGAGATCGGCGAGGTCTTCTGGCGCTCGCTGACTTCCCACACGACGATCTTCGCGCATGCGTCTCTCCCATGCACGTTGCCAGTGGTTCACCGAACGGCAGGACGCTCCCTGGCGAGGAGAGCGAACACGAACGCGCCCACTGCGACGAGGGTCACGACCACTGCCACAGCCATCACGGTTGCGTCACCGGGGAGCATTGCGCATCCCGCCGCCGTGTCTTCGTAATCGCAGGTGCGCCACGGTTGGAAGAAGTAGACGACGGCCGCTATCGCCCCGACGAGGGCAATGAGTCCACTCCCGGCAACCAACCACCCACGCACTTTCGGGTTCACGTTTCGAGCCTACGACCCACCCGCTCCTGGGCACGCAGCCGGTGGTTCAGTGCTCGATTGTAGACGCGAGATCGTTCCGAAGGCTGGTGTAGAGGGAGCGCATGGTTTCAGGTTCACCGGGCCCGTCGAGCGGCAGCTCGAGCCGTCCAGCCTCCTGATACCTGAGGATCAGGCTGACTGCGCCGGGCCACTCGGCGAACGCGTCCTGCTCAAAGACACTCCCTCGAGCGACGAGGCGCACCGACTGGAGTGAGGACCGAGGGTAAACGTTGGTTACGAAGTCGGCGTCGTCATCCTTGGCTTTCGCGACCAGCGACTCGATCACAAGATGCTCAGTGAGCACGACGACCTGGCCCTTTCGATCACCGTAGCGAGCCGATAGGTGTTCAACAGCGAGCCCCTCGACGGCGAGAGTGAGCTCGGACAGCATCCGCCCGTACCAAACGGGCGGATGCGATGCGGTCAACGCTTGGAACCCGGCGTTCTTCTGAATCGCCGAGTTGAGGTCGCGTGCGAGGTTTCTCAACTCTTCGATCACGATGAGCGTCTCCTTTGGGTAACGGACAGTTCGAACCATAGCCCGTGCGACTTTGATCACGGGACAACGACAGCGCCTTACCGCCCCGCAGCGGCCGCGCCCGCTCGCGCCCGCAAGCAGGTCGACCTGCGTGCAGAACGGTCGATCACCGCGACGCTGCCGCGCGAACCACCTCGAGCAAGGATCCCGCGTCCCTCACGGAGCAACTGGGTTCGCGCAAGACCCGCCCGTAGCGGATTCGCAGTTGGGTGCGTCAAACGCAACACATGCGCTGGCGACGACACGATCGCAGAAGTGTGCCGAAAGGCCTTCGCCGGCGCTCGAAGTATCTATCCGGGCCTCGCGTGGACGAGTCTCCCTCTAAATGGACGGCCCGCCGCGTCAGGCGAAGTCCCCGCCCGGAGCCATGTCGGTGAAGCGCGAGAAGTGGCCCTGGAACGCCACCGTGATCGTGTCGGTGGGGCCGTTGCGGTGCTTGGCCACGATGAGGTCGGCCTCGCCTGCGCGCGGGGAGTCCTTCTCGTAGGCGGCTTCGCGGTGGAGGAGCACGACCATGTCGGCATCCTGCTCGATCGAGCCCGATTCACGCAGATCGGAGAGCGCCGGCTTCTTGTCGGAGCGCTGCTCGGCACCACGGTTCAGCTGCGAGAGCGCGACGACCGGCACCTGGAGCTCCTTCGCGAGGAGCTTGAGCGCACGCGAGAACTCCGAGACCTCTTGCTGACGCGACTCGACGCGCTTGCCCGAGGTCATGAGCTGGAGGTAGTCGATCACGACCATCTTGAGCCCGACGCGCTGCTTCAGGCGGCGGCACTTCGCGCGGATCTCGACCAGCGTCATGTTGGGGCTGTCGTCGATGTAGAGCGGCGCGTCGTTGATGCGCCCGCGGGTGGAGGCGACCGTCGTCCAGTCGCGGTTGTCGAGCATGCCCTTGCGCATCGACTGCAGCGGGATGGAGCCCTCCGCCGAGAGCAGACGCATGGCGATCTCGCTGCGCCCCATCTCGAGCGAGAAGAAGATCGTCGGCTTGTCGTGCTTGATCGCCGCCGTGCGCGCGAAGTCCAGCGCGAGCGTCGACTTACCCATGGCGGGTCGCGCGGCGATGATGATCATCTGGCCGGGGTGCAGACCGTTCGTGAGCTGGTCCAGACCCGAGAAGCCGGTCGGGATGCCCGTCATCTGGCCGTCGCGGCCGCGGGCGGCCTCGATCTCGTCGACCGCGGCATCGACGGCGATCGTCAGCGGCACGTAGTCCTCGGTCGCCTCTGTGCCGGTGACCGAATAGATCTCCGCCTGCGCGTTGTTGACGAGATCGAGCGCCTCGCCCTGACCGGAGTACCCCATCTGCACGATGCGCGTGCCGGCGTCGACGAGACGTCGCAGGAGCGCGCGCTCCGACACGATCGACGCGTAGTAGCCGGCGTTGGCCGCCGTCGGGACGATCGAGGTCAGGGTGTGCAGGTAGTCGGCACCGCCCGCGCGCTGCAGCTCACCCGTCTTGATGAGCTCGTCGGTCACCGCGACCACATCGGTGGGCTCGCCGTGCGAGTAGAGGGTCAGGATAGCTTCGTAGATCAGCTCGTGCTTGGGGACGTAGAAGTCGACCCCGCGCAGCGTCTCGATGACGTCGGCGACCGCATCCTTCGACAGGAGCATCCCGCCCAGCGCGCTCTGTTCGGCGAGGAGGTCGTGAGGGGGCGTGCGCTCGGGCTGGCGCGGCCCGCCGAGACGTTCCTCGGAGATGTCGGCGATCGACATGCGGCATGTCCTCCAGGAAAGTCTCGGTCGTGCGGGTGCCCGGTCGGGCGTGCGGGCGCGGAACGACGTGGATGCCTCAGCATCGGCGTTCTTCGTGCGTGCCCAGCCGAACACCGGGCTCCGACATCCGCTCCCCTGCGATGTCGCGCGTCACCCTCGACGGGTCGGAGCCCACGCTAGAAGAGGCCCTCCGGGGGTGCAAGTCAGCCTGTGGATAACGTTGTGGAGAGCCTGCGCGAAACGCCGTGCGCCCTGTGAACAACACCTGTGGACAACTTCGGTGGAACTCCTTGATATAGAAATTATTAGGCATGCCGACCAGCTGTTTTTCTTCGCACAGGCTGTGGATGGCGATGTGGTTGAAGTCCGGCTTGAAGGTTGTGATGTGCATCAGGGTTTTGCACAGGCAGGCGGTTCCGGGCTGCTGCTTCCCGGGGTGCGATCGCGCTCGCGTAGGCGGGGCCTGCCGTGTCCCCCTTTCGGCGGGAGGGGTGGACAGACCGAGCGGTCATCGCTAGCGTCGGACGTCCAGGCACCCATCAGGCGCTCCTCCGTGAGCGCGTCAACGTTCTTCTATTTCGGGAGCAGAACGTGGAGATCGTCACCTGGCGCGGGTTCGCATCCCTCGCTCGCCTCGCCCTCATCGGCGTCGGCGTCGCATTCGCGTGCGCGGTGATCTCCCTGCTCGTCGGAGTCGGCGGTGCGTCAGCGCATGCCGACGACGGAGAAGAACGCGGACTGCTGGGTGCCGTCACAGACCTCGTCGACGACACGACGTCACTCGTCGGCGCGACCGTCACCGAGGTCGACTCCGCGACCACCACGATCGTCGAGACCGTGGTCGCGGTTGTTCCGGCGCCCGCGCAGGCGCCTGTGCAGGCGGTCACGCAGACGGTGGGGGACGTCGCGGGTGTCGCCGTGGCCCCCGTGCAGCAGACCGTGTCGAACGGCGTCGTGGGCGCTCTCGCGCAGCCCGTGGTCGAGCTCGCGGTGCGGGTCCCCGTCGTAGGGGAGGTCGTCACCGGCCTGAGCCTCGACGCCGCCGTCTCGGCGGTCGGGGCGAGCGCGGACGACCTCCTGCGCACCTCCGTCGGCGCGCTCTCCGCCACGCCATCGGCGATCGGATCCCCCCGGCCCTCCGACACCGACGCGAACAGCGCAGCGGCCGGCCTCGCGCCGACGCCCGTGCTGGCAGCGTCGGATGCCGCCGCATTCGCACGGGCGGATGCCTCGGCACGGCCCTCGTCGCACGCGACCGCCGGTGCCCCCGGCCGGGCACCCGCCGTCGCGCCCATCCGCGACGACGCCCCCACAGACCCGAGGGGTGCGGTCTGCCCCTCCTCCCTCGTCGGCTCCTCCGCCGGCGGGATCGGCGCGGGCGCTTGGGCGCTCGTCGGACTCCTCCCCTTCGCCGCACACCGTGCCTGGGTGCGTCGAGCAGGGGCGGCGGACGATGACGCACCCCCACCGCCCTTCTTCGCCACCGACGTCTCTCCCGACTGAGTCGCTCGCAGCCGCCCATAGGGCGGCACGAGCATCCGTGCGCGCCGCGCACACCATCCGACTCACTCAACGGGAGACATCATCATGAACACCTTCATCTCGCGCGCCCTGTGGGGCACGCTCATCGCCGGCGGCGTCACGCTGCTCGGCGCGACCACCGCCCACGCGGCGGAGACCACCGGCGAGGGCGGCCTGCTCTCGGGGACGCAGGCCCTCGTCGAGGTCGCCCTGCCGATCACGATCAGCGGAACCTCGATCTCGCTGCTGGGCGACACGTCCAGTGAGACCGCGGCCGCCCCGGCACCCGCCGCCCCGGCACCCGCCGCCCCGGCACCCGCTGCGCCGGCCGTCACGACCAGCGGAGCGGATGCCGCGGCATCCGGCACCCAGGGCATCGTCTCGGTCGCCGTTCCGATCACCGTCAGCGGCAACGCCGTGTCGGTGGTCGGCGACAGTGCGAGCGAGTCGGCCGCACCCGCGGCGGCCCCCGCGCCCGCGGCTCCCACCGCATCCTCGACGACGGGTGCCGACGGCGTGCTGTCGGGCACGCAGGGGATCGTCCCCGTCGACGTGCCGATCACGCTGACGGGCAACGCGGTCTCGTTTCTGGGAGACAGCAGCTCGGCGGTCGCCCCGTCTCGGGTTCCGGATGCCTCGGCCCCGGCCACCGGCCCGGCCCCGGCCACCGGCCCGGGCGCGACCACGGACGGGGAGGACCGCGTCCTCTCCGGCACCCAGGTCATCGCCCCCGTCACAGCGCCGGTGAGCGCCACGGGAAACGCGATCTCCGTCCTCGGCGACAGCTCGTCGGCGGGCGGTGCCGCCCCGGCAGCCACGGCCGCAGCGGTCACCGGCTCGAGTGCGACGACCGACGGTGACGACGGCATCCTCTCCGGCACTCAGGTGGTCGCGCCCGTCGCGGCGCCGGTGACGGTCACCGGAAACGCGATCTCGGCGATCGGCGACAGCTCGTCGGAGGGCGCACGCGCTCCCATCGCGGCGGAAGAGTCCACGGAGCCGATGACGTCGGGTGAGGACTCCCTCGCGGGTGGAACGCAGCTCGCCGCACCGGTCGCCCTGCCGATCACGCTCAGCGGCAACGCGATCTCGGTCGTCGGCGACAGCACCTCGTCGACCCCGGCCACGCCGGTCGACCCCGGAACGCCGATCGACCCCGGAACGCCGGGGAACCCGGCGGGGCCGGGAACGACGGGCACGTCCGGCGTGGGCGCGAACGCGTTCACCGCGGGCTCGGGTTCGGCCGCCCTCGCAGCGACCGGCGGCGAGAACCCTGCGCTGCTCCTGAGCGCAGCGCTGGCGCTGTGCGCAGCGGGCACGCTCGCCCTCACCGTCCGCCGCCACGCCACCGCGTAGGGCGCCTCACGTCCGCGTGGGGACGGGGCCGTGCCTGGACCCGCCCCCACGCGGCGCTCGAACGACGCTCATGCCGCGAGCCCCCACGGGCCCGCGGCATGAGTCGCGCCCGCCGCAGACGACGGATGCCGCGACCCCCGAGGGGATCGCGGCATCCGTTCAGCCCTTCGACGGGCCCAGGTGTCGACGCGGATTACTTCGCGGCGACGACCTGCAGAGTGATCACGGCGGTCAGGTCGTCGCGGAGACGGACCGTGGCCTCGTGCTCGCCCACCGACTTGATGGCCGAGGGGATGGAGATCTTGCGCTTGTCGAGCTCGCCGAGCCCGGCCGCCTTGACGGCGTTCGCCACGGCCTCGGTCTTGACCGAGCCGAAGAGACGCCCTTCGGCGCCGGCCTTGACGGCGAGACGCACCTTGGTGCCCTCGATCGCGTTCTTGAGTGCCACGGCCTCTTCGTGGTCGTGGATCGCGCGCGACTCGCGAGCAGCGCGGATCGACGCGACCTGCTTCTCGCCACCGCGCGTCCATGCCACTGCGAAGCCCTGCGGGAGGAGGTAGTTGCGGGCGTACCCGTTCTTCACCTCGACGACATCGCCTGCGCCACCGAGGCCGTCGACCTCGTTCGTGAGAATGACCTTTGCCATGTCGCTACCCCTTACCGGCCGGCGCCGGCGTAAGGCAGGAGCGCCATTTCGCGCGCGTTCTTGATCGCCTTGGCGATCAGACGCTGCTCCTGCACCGAGACACCGGTGATACGACGGGCGCGGATCTTCCCGCGCTCCGAGATGAACTTGCGAAGAGTGGCGACGTCCTTGTAGTCGATGACGCCGACACGGATCGCCTTCGCGGGGGCCGCGTTCTTCGCGCCCTTCCGCGGCTTCCGACGGTCGCCGGTTGCCTTTCCAGCCATGGTGTTTCCTTAGTTTTCGTGCCGGATGCCGGGTGTCCGGGCATCCGTGATTCGAATGTGTGAGATCAGAACGGAGTGTCGTCGCCGTAGGCGCCGGGGGCTGCCCAGGCGTCGCCGCCCGCTGCGCCACCGGTGGACCCGGGGGTCGACCACGGCTCATCGGCGACCTGGCCGCGAGCCTGTCCGCCGCCGTTGCCGCCGCCGAACTGTCCGCCGCCGCCACCGCTGCCGCTCGCGGCGCGCGTGACCTGTGCGGTCGCGTAGCGCAGCGAAGGACCGATCTCATCGATCTCGAGTTCGATCGAGGTGCGCTGGTTGCCTTCGCGGTCCTGGTAGCTGCGCTGCTTGAGACGCCCGGTCGCGATGACGCGGGAGCCCTTCGTCAGCGAGCCGGCCACGTGCTCGGCGAACTCGCGCCAGACGCTCGCGCGGAGGAACAGCGCTTCGCCGTCCTTCCACTCGTTCGCCTGACGGTCGAACGTGCGCGGCGTCGACGCGATCGTGAAGTTCGCGACGGGGAGTCCGTTCTGCGTGTAGCGCAGCTCGGGATCGGCCGTGAGGTTTCCCACAACGGTGATGATCGTCTCGCCGGCCATGAGCCTTACGCGTCCTGCTTGACGGGCTTGGCGGGACGGGCCGCCTTGCGGGCCGCCTTCTCCTCCGAGCGCTGCTTCTCGGACTCGATCATGGCGATCGCCTCTTCGGCCCGGAGGACCTTGGTGCGCATGATCTGCTCGCTGAGACCGAGCTGACGGTCGAGCTCCTGGGTGGCCTCGCTGGTCGCCGTGAAGTTGACGACGGCGTAGATGCCCTCGGTCTTCTTCTGGATCTCGTAGGCGAGACGGCGCTTGCCCCAGATGTCGATCTTCTCGATGGTTCCACCATCGGCCGTGATGACCTTGAGGAACTTGTCGAGGTTGGGCGCCACCTGGCGCTCGTCGATCTCGGGGCTCAGGATGACCATGAGTTCGTACTGGTGCGTCACTAACCCACCTCCTTCGGACTAGAACGGCTGCCGGGCATTTCCCGACAGCAGGAGGGTGTGGTGCACGTGTCCAGGGCTTCCGCGCACAGGGGCGCTGCCGGACAACCCTCCTATGCTACCGGATGCCCGGTCAGGCGGCGAATCCCGCCTCGACGGGCTCAGCGGAATGCGGCGAGACCCGTGAGGTGCTGACCGAGCACGAGCGTGTGCACCTCGTCGGTGCCCTCATACGTGCGCACCGACTCGAGGTTCGCCGCATGGCGCAGCGGCGAGTGCTCGAGCAGGATGCCCTCGCCGCCGAGGATCGTGCGGGCCTCCCGGGCGATGGTGAGGGCTTCGCGCACGTTGCCGAGCTTGGCGAGGGAGATCTGCTCGGGCGTCAGGATGCCGGCATCCTTCCTCCGTCCGAGGTGGAGGGCGAGGAGCGTGCCCTTCTGGATCTCGACCGCCATGTCGGCGAGCTTCTGCTGCGTGAGCTGGAAGGCGGCGATCGGCCGGCCGAACTGCACGCGGCGGAGGGAATGGCGAAGCGCCGCCTCGAAGCTGTCGCGCGCCGCACCCATCGCGCCCCACGCGATGCCGTAGCGCGCCTCGCCGAGACCGGCGAACGGTGCGCGCAGTCCACGCGCGCCGGGCAGCTGTGCGGAGGCGGGCAGGCGCACGTCGTCGAAACGCAGCTCGGTCTGCACCGACGCGCGCATCGACAGCTTGGGCCCCAGCACGGCGACGGAGAGCCCCGGAGCATCCGTGGGGACGAGGAATCCGCGCACGCCCTCGTCGGTCTGCGCCCACACCACGGCGACCTGCGCGATCGAGCCGAGACCGATCCAGCGCTTCGCTCCGGAGAGCACCCAGTCGTCCCCCTCGCGGCGGGCGAACGTCGCCATGCTCGCAGGGTCCGACCCGGCCGTCGGCTCGGTGAGGGCGAAGCTCGCGATCGCCCGACCGCTCGCGAGTCGGGGCAGCCACTCCTGCTTCTGCTCCTCGCTGCCGAACCGGTGGATCGAGCTCATCGCGAGGGCGCCCTGCACCGAGACGAACGTCCGGATGCCGGAGTCGCCGGCCTCGAGCTCCATCGCGGCGAGGCCGTACTCGACGGCGGAGCGACCGGCGCAGCCGTACCCGTCGAGGCTCATGCCGAGCACACCCAGCTCTCCGAGCATCGGCGCGAGTTCGACGGGGAAGACGGCGCGCTCGTACCAGTCGGCGATGTGCGGTCGGATCTCGGCGTCGACGAACGCGCGCACGCGATCGCGGGTGGCCCGCTCCTCCTCGCTCAGCAGATCGTCGATGCCCAGGATGTCGGCAGCGGCGCGCAGTGCGGCGAGGTCGTCGGGGTCTCTCGCGGGCATGTGGGCCTCCTCGCCGTGCGGATGCCTCCATCTTGCCGCGCACGGCGCCGGGTAGCGTGGGCGGCATGGAGTGGACCGACGACGTCTCAGCCGGTGACTGGATCCGCGAGCGGCTCGTCGCCGACCACGAGGACTGGTCGACGATGCACATGGTCGTGCCGCGCGGCTTCGCGGCCTATGCGCGGATCTTCCACCCCGCGTCGCGCGACCGGCCGGTGGGCGAGGCATGGCCGGGTCTCCCCTATGCACAGCATCGCCGTGACTGGGATGCCTTCCAGAAGCGCAATCCCGAGATCGTCACCGAACGGGTGACCTGGCGTGAGACGGCACGTGCCCTCGGCACCACGATGCATCCACTCGCGCAGTGGGACCGCCTGGTGGCACCGGGCATCATCGTCGAGAACGAAGACGGACCCCGCGATGCCGCGGGCTGGCGCTACGGCGCGCCCCGCATGGGCGACCTCGAGCCCGACGTCGTCGCGTCGATCGCGCGACACCTCGCGGCGCACACGACGACCCCGGATGCCGGATTCGTCGCCCTCTGGGAGGGGTTCGGCGGAATCCTGGGCTTCCTGGGCGAGCATCCGTCGCGCGCGTTCTTCCAGATCGACGAGAGCTCGCCGGGAGACGTGACGTACGCGCCGCTCGCCACCCACAACGAGATGCTCTCCCGCTCCACGAAGGACCCCTTCAACAAGGTCTTCGCTCAGCCCACATGGCAGGAGGGCATCCTGTCGCGTGAGATCTCCGAAGGCCCGCGCCTGCAGCTGCCGCACCGCGCGCACGTCCTGTTCCGCGGGGGGATCGCCGAGCTGACCGACGACGACTGGGTGCTCCGGATGCCGTGGCGCGACGTCGTCGCGGAGTCGCACGGATTCCCGCCCGACGCGCACGCGCCGAGCCTGGTGTGGCCCGACGATCACGCCTGGGTGCTCGTGACGGAGGTCGACTACGACTCCACGATCGTCGGGGGCTCTCCCTCGCTCATCGCGGCGATCCTGGACGACCCGCAGCTGGAGGCGCTGCCCGTCTCCGAAGGGGCCGAGTTCGCCTGGACCGGCGACGAGGCCGGCTCGTGAGCGAGGGCGGCCGGCCGGCATCCGTCGCGTTCGACGCGCGCCCGCTCGTCGACCCGGTCGACCGGCAGGCGGTGCGCAGCTTCGCGCAGGAGCTTCGGGCGCGCGGGCTCGTCGGCTCGTCGTTCGGCGGCGCGACATCCGTCATCGCCATCGTGGTGATCTTCTTCGTCGTCTCGCTGTTCGGCAGCGTGTTCTTCACGGTCATCACGAGCGTGTTCGCCATGGCGTCCCGCGGCGGCACGGGCACGGTCTTCTCCGTCGCCGCGACCGTGATCCCGCTCCTGGTCGTCGGGGGCGCGGTCACGGTGATCGTCCTCACGCTCGTGCGCCGCTGGAACGGGTCGCGGGAACGCTGGTTCCGGCTGGACCGGTTCGCGCGCAGCAACGGGATGTCGTACCTTCCGCAGCTGGCCGACCCCGCCCTCCCGGGCATGATCTTCTCTCAGGGCGGCTCGAGGATGTCGAGCGACCTCGTGCGGGGGGACCGACCGCGGTTCGTCGAGTTCGCGAACTACCGCTACACGACGGGCTCCGGGAAGAACCGCACCACCCACGCCTGGGGCTACGTCGCCGTGAAGCTCGACGTGCCGCTCCCGCACATCGTGCTCGATGCGCAGAGCAACAACGGCCTGTTCGGCTCGAACCTGCCCACGACGTTCGACAAGGACCAGCGCCTGAGCCTCGAGGGCGACTTCGACCGGCACTTCGCCCTGTACTGCCCTGCGGGATACGAGGCGGACGCCCTGTACCTCTTCACGCCCGACATCATGGCGCGCTTCATCGACAACGCCGCCGCCCTCGACGTCGAGATCGTCGACGACTGGCTGCTCCTGTACGCCAAGCGCGACTTCTCCACGCTCGATCCGGCCACGTGGGCCTGGCTCTTCGGTGCCGTCGGGGCTCTGCTCGACAAGCTCGCCCAGTGGGCGCGGTGGCGCGACGACCGGCTCGCCTCCGTCGCGGCGGCATCCGTCTCGGCGGCGCCCGTCTCGGCCGCGCCCGGAGCACTCCCGTTCGCTGCGCCCGCCGCACTGCTGCGCCCGCCGCCGGGGGTCGCAGCACCGGGTCGACGGCTCAAGCGCGGGGTGCCGTGGGTCGCCATCATCGTGATGGGCGTCTTCGCCGTCCTGTGGCTGTTCCCTCAGATCCTCGGATTCTTCGGAGCCTTCGTCGGCGGGTTCCTGCGCTGACCCTCAGCGGAGCCCGAAGTACTCCAGCTCGGCGTCGTTCAGCATCCGCGAGCGGATGATGAACCGGTGGCCCGTCGGGCCCTCCACCGAGAACCCGGCGCCGCGACCGGGAACTTCGTCGATCGTGATGTGCGTGTACTTCCAGTACTCGAACTGCGCTTCCGAGATGTAGACCTCGATCGGATCGAGGCCGGTCACCTCGAGGGTTCCGAGATGCACGTCGCTCGGACCGGTGAGGAACATCCCGACCGGGAAGCACATCGGGGCGCTGCCGTCGCAGCAGCCGCCCGACTGGTGGAACATGAGCGGGCCGTGCTGCACGGTGAGCTGCCGCAGCAGCTCGCCCGCGGCATCCGTCACCGCCACCCGCTGATACGTGCCGATACTGACCATCGTGGTGTCCTTCCGGACGACGGGCGCCGCGCTGGGGTCGCGGCGCCCGTCCCTAGGGAGCGGATCAGAAGAAGCCCATGGCCCCTTCGGCGTACGAGACGAGGAGGTTCTTCGTCTGCTGGTAGTGGTCGAGCATCTTGAGGTGGTTCTCGCGACCGATGCCGGACTGCTTGTACCCGCCGAACGCCGCGTGTGCGGGGTACTGGTGGTAGGTGTTGGTCCACACGCGACCGGCCTCGATCGCGCGCCCGGCACGGTAGGCGGTGTCGCCCGAGCGGCTCCACACGCCGGCGCCCAGGCCGTAGAGGGTGTCGTTGGCCGTGTGGATCGCGTCGCCGAAATCGTCGAACGAGGTCACCGAGACGACGGGTCCGAAGATCTCCTCCTGGAAGATCCGCATGCTGTTCTGACCCTCGAAGACGGTCGGCTGCACGTAGAAGCCGTCGCTGAGGTCGCCGCCGAGGTCGACCCGCTCCCCGCCGGCGAGGACCTTCGCCCCCTCCTGCTTTCCGATGTCGATGTAGCTCAGGATCTTCTCGAGCTGATCGTTGGACGCCTGCGCTCCGATCATCGTCGCGGGGTCGAGCGGGTTCCCCTGGATGATCTTCCCGACCCGGTCGAGCCCGTCGCCGAGGAACTGGTCGTAGATCGAACGCTGGATGAGCGCGCGGGAGGGGCACGTGCACACCTCGCCGCCGTTGAGGGCGAAGAACGTGAAGCCCTCGAGCGCCTTGTCGTAGTAGTCGTCCTTCGCACGGGCGACGTCCTCGAAGAAGATGTTCGCGCTCTTGCCTCCCAGCTCCAGCGTCACCGGGATGAGATTCTGCGACGCGTACTGCATGATGAGGCGGCCCGTCGTCGTCTCGCCCGTGAACGCCACCTTGCGGATGCGCTTGTGCTGGGCCAGCGGCGCCCCCGCCTCGATGCCGAAGCCGTTCACGATGTTCACGACGCCCGCGGGAAGCAGATCGCCGATGATCTCGAAGAGGAACAGGATGCTGGCGGGCGTCTGCTCCGCCGGCTTGAGCACGACGCAGTTGCCGGCGGCGAGCGCCGGGGCGAGCTTCCAGGTCGCCATGAGGATCGGAAAGTTCCAGGGGATGATCTGGCCCACGACGCCCAGCGGCTCGTGGAAGTGGTACGCCACGGTGTCTTCGTCGATCTGGCTGAGCGAGCCCTCCTGGGCGCGCAGGACCCCGGCGAAGTAGCGGAAGTGGTCCACGACGAGCGGGATGTCTGCCGCCAGCGTCTCGCGCACGGGCTTGCCGTTGTCCCACGTCTCAGCCACCGCGATCGCCTCGAGGTTCTCCTCGATGCGGTCCGCGATCTTGTTGAGGATGTTGGCGCGCTCGGCCGGGGTGGTCCTCTTCCACGACTCGAACGCCCGCCACGCGACATCCACCGCACGGTCGATGTCTTCCACGGTGCCGCGTCCGACCTCGGTGAACGGCTTTCCGTTGACCGGACTGATGTTCTCGAAGTACTGGCCCTTGACGGGTTCGACGAACTCGCCGCCGATGTAGTGGCCGTAGCGCGGGCGGTACTCCGCGACCGAGCCGCGCTGTCCGGGGGGTGCGTAGACGCTCGAGACGCCCTCTTCGACGATGGTCATTGCTGTCTCCTTCGACGCTGTGACCGCGACTTCGGTGTCGCGTTGCGTCGACGGTAGGCCGCGCGACGTTGCATCGCGTTGCGCGTCGGATCAGGACCGTTCGAGTCTCTCCACGCGGGCCACGAGCCCCGCGCGCTTCGGCGATCTCGCCGGGAGCATGCCGAGGGCGAGTCTGAGCAGCTCCGCGTCGTCGGCGCCGGCATCGGTGTCGCAGAAGGCGAGGAGCACGTCGACGGATGCCTCGGCCATGAGCGCTTCGCGCAGCGCGGTGCGCACGGTCTCGCGGAACTCCTCGACGCCGGGCGCGGTGGAATCCGGCAGTGCGTCTCCGCGGTAGGCGGCGAGCGCTACCCGGTGCGCGCCGCGGTCGAGGAGCGACAGCACCTGGTGCGCGTCGGTGTCGAGGTCGGCGTCGATCCGATACGGCCGGGAGGCCGGCACGAGGTGCGGGGCGTGGCGTTCCAGCACCTTCCGCAGGCGCACCATCTCGGCGCGGAGGGTGACGGTGCCGTCGGCGCCGCCGTAGACGAGCTCACTGAGCCGCTCGGCCGACAGCCCCTGCCGATGCGTGGCGAGCACGAGGAGCAGCTCCGCGTGGCGGAGGCTCAGTTCGGACACGGTCTCGACACCGCCGCCGGAGAGCTCGAGGAGCGCCCGGTCACGACCCAGGACGCGCAGCGTCGCCCGGGGGGTCTCCGCCCGCGGCCGTGTACGGTGGCGCCGCGCGCCCCCGTCCGGTCCCGGAGCGCCGTCCGGCCCTTGAGCGCCGCCCGGCCCTTGAGCTTGTCGAAGGGCCCGCTCCCGCATCCGCGCGAGCAGCAGCTCGCCCTCGACCGCGCGCGCCGTGGCATCCACCAGCAGCTGCGCCTGCGGCGTGACCACGGTGTCGCCGCCGGTGACGTCGATGACGCCGAGGATGCGCCGCGTCTCGGGGTCGTGCACGGGCGCGGCTGTGCACGACCACGGCTGCACGTGCCGGTTGAAGTGCTCCGCGCCGCGGATCTGCACCGAACGGTCCAGCCGGATCGCCGTGCCGGGCGCGGCCGTGCCCACGGCATCCTCCGACCAGTCCGCTCCCGCGACGAAGCCCATGTCGCCCGTCAGCCGCCGGACCCCTCGATCACCCTCGACCCAGAGCAGGCGGCCCGACGCGTCGCCGACCGCGACGGCGACGCCCGACTCGCCGGGGTCGCCCGGGATGAGGAGGCTGCGGATCATGTCCATGACGCTCGCCAGCGGATGGGTGAGCCGCAGCTCCTCGAGTTCCTCGAAGGTGAGGGCAAGGGGAGGCAGCCCTTCGGCGCCGACGAGGCTGTCGATCGAACGGCGCCACGAGTCGCGCACGAGCGGACGCACGTCGAGGAGTCGGCGGTCTCCGTCGTTGCCGGCGACGAGCTCCTCGTGCGCGCGCTCGATGAGCAGGCGCGAGTTCTCGGGCGAGGCGTCTCGGCGCGGCGTCCACGGTGACGACATGGGGGCTCCGATCGGGAGCGGAGAGCGTGCGTCCAGTGTAGGTCGGCGTGCGGTGGGGAGGCCTGTGCCGTCGAGAACCGGAGGAGGAATACGCGTATCGACCCGCGCGGCGCGTGCGGCTCGGCGATTCTCCTGCGGTTCTCGACGCGGGGCGCGTCGGCGGCTCAGCCGCGGGCGGCCCACCACGCGCGCAGGCGCCGCTCGGCCTCGTCTTCGTCGAGCACGCCCTCGTCGAGCCGCAGCTCCAGCAGGAACCTGTACGCCTCGCCGACTTCGCGCCCCGGACGGATGCCGAGCACCTCCTGGATGCGGTTGCCGTCGAGGGCCGGGCGCATGGCGTCGAGCTGCTCCTGCTCGGCGAGCTCGGCGATGCGTCGCTCGATGTCGTCGTACGCCGACCGCAGCCGCGCGGCCTTCCGGCGATTGCGCGTCGTGACGTCGGCCCGCGTGAGGATGTGCAGTCTCTCGAGCTCCGGCCCGGCGTCGCGCACGTAGCGGCGCACGGCGGAATCGGTCCACGCGCCTTCGGCATAGCCGAAGAAGCGCAGGTGCTGCTCGACGAGCTGCACGACCGAATCCGTGGTGTCGGAGTCGAACCGCAGAGCCTGCAGGCGCTTGCGCGCGAGCCGCGACCCCTTCACGTCGTGATGGTGGAACGTCACGCCCCCGCCGGGCTCCAGGCGGCGGGTCGCGGGCTTGCCGATGTCGTGCAGCAGCGCCGCGAGCCGCAGCGGCACGTCGGGTGCGGTGTCCGGATGCCGCTCCCGCTCGAGCTCGATGGCCTGCTGCAGCACCGTCAGCGAGTGCTCGTACACGTCCTTGTGGTGGTGGTGCTCGTCCACCTCCAGGCGCAGGGCGGGGATCTCGGGCAGGAACTCGTCGATCAGACCCGTTTCGACGAGGATCCGGATGCCGCGCACGGGGTCGTCGGTCTGGAGGAGTCGCACGAGCTCGCTCTGGATGCGCTCGGGACTCACGATCGAGATGGTGCCGCGCAGCTGCGCGATCGCGTCGAGGGTCTCGGGGTCGACGTCGAATGCCAGCTGCGCCGAGAAGCGGGCGCCGCGCAGCATCCGGAGCGGGTCGTCGCCGAAGCTCACCCGCGGATCGGCGGGTGTGCGCAGGATGCCGCGCACGAGGTCTTCGACGCCTCCGGTCGGATCGACCAGCGACCGCCCAGGCACCCGGAGCGCCATCGCGTTGACGGTGAAGTCACGGCGGGCGAGGTCGCCCTCCAGCGTGTCGCCGAACTCGACGGTGGGCTTGCGGGTCGTGCCGTCGTAGCTGTCGGCGCGGAACGTCGTGATCTCGACCTGTTCGCCGGCGACCCGGGCGCCGATCGTGCCGAACGCCCGGCCGATGTCCCACTGCGCGGTGCTGATCGGGGTGACGATGCGCAGGATGTCGTCGGGACGGGCATCGGTCGTGAAGTCGAGGTCGTTGGTCTCACGACCGAGCAGAGCGTCGCGCACCGGTCCGCCGACGATCGCCAGATCGAACCCGGCGTCGGCGAACGCGCGGGCGACCGTCGCGACGACGGGAGACTCGGCGAGCGCGCCGAGGCGCTGCACGCCCTCGGCCATGTTGAGCATGGATCGAGCCTACCCAGCGCCGCCTGTGGCCACCGGCTCGGCGAACCGCAGCATCCCCGCGAAGACGAGCTCGCGCACCCGCGGCAGGAGGTCGGCGCGGAGCGCACCGGCATCCACCTCGAGCAGCTCCGCGATCGCGTCGACGAGCACGCCGACGCCGAGGTCTCCGTCGCACGCCCCCACGAGCGCGGCGAGGCCGGGATCGACTTCGAACGAGCGTCCGAAGCCTCCGCCCTGGCGCAGCTCGATGACGGTGGGGGCCTCGGCACCCGGCAGGTGGTGCCGCGCCTCGGTGACATCGCCGGCGACGACCAGGGCGGCCCGGGCGAGCTCGGCGTCCGTCATCGACGCCAGCACGTCGTGGGCGGCGAGCGCATCGGCGAGGTGCGGCCCGAGCTCTCCGCGCACGGGCTGCGGCAGTCGCTCGAATCGACCGAGCGTCGGCTCTCCGCCGACGGGTCGGCGCAGCAGCACGTACCCGAAGCCGATGCGCGAGACATCCCGCTGGGCGAAGTCGTCGAGCCAGGCGTCCACGAGCCGGGCGTACGCGGGCGTTCCGGGCAGGGTCGCGCCGTCGCGGATCCAGAGCTCGGCGTACTCCAGGGGCTCCAGGGTCTCGCGCTCGATCACCCAGGCATCCAGCGGCACCGCCGACCCTGCGACCCATGACCGCACGCGCTCGAGGCCGTCGACATCGCCCCGGGTCTCCCAGTTGCCCAGGAGCTGGGCGACGCCGCCGGGCTCCAGGTGCACCCCGACCTCCGACACGAACGCCTCGACGAGCGCGTCGCCGACGAGCCCTCCGTCGCGGTACTCGTAGGCCGGCACGCCCGCCGCCCGCGGGGTGATGACGAAGGGCGGATTCGACACGATGCGCTCGAACCGCTCGCCGGCCACGGGCTCGAACAGGCTGCCGGCGCGCGTCTCGATGCCGTCGACGCCGTTGAGGAGCGCGTTGAGCCGAGCGAACCGCAGTGCGCGCTCCGAGACGTCGGTCGCCACGACGGCGTCGCAGAATCTGCGCGCCCGCAGGGCCTGGATGCCGCATCCGGTGCCGACATCCAGCACGGATGCCGCGGGGGTCGGCAGGAGGAGTCCGGCGAGGGTGAGCGAGGCTCCGCCGACTCCGAGCACGTGATCCTCGGGCAGCGCCGAGCCGAGCGCGGCCTCGTCGAGGTCGCTCGCGATCCACCACTCGACGCTGCCGGCTTCGTCGGCGAACGCCTGGGGCCGCAGCAGCGCCGTCGGTGCGATGTCGCCGGCGGATGCCTCGGCCAGCCCGAGCCGTGCGAGTCCGTTGGTGCCGCACGCGGGAAGAGCCGCGGCGACGTCGGCGGTCGGCTGCGGCATCCCGAGCACGAACAGCCGTGCGAGCACCGCCAGCGGGTCGCGCCGACCATCCAGGGCGCGAAGCGCGGGGCCTCGGAGTCCCCGGACGATCGCCGTGTCGGCCGCTGCGCCCCACGCGGCGCGGATCGTGTCGGAGTCGAACCCCGCGGCGGCGAGGTCGGCGGCGAGCGCGCGGGACAGGGCGGGATCGGCGGTGGGGAGCACGAATCCATTCAACCGTGCCGGGCGTCCGGGGTGCTCGGAGGCGGGGACCGTAGAATCGCCTCGACCGTGCGGTCCGGAATCGCACAGGAGCGAAACCCATCCATGACCGTGACCCCCACGCCGCGCAGAGCGCCCCGACGAGCACCCAGCTCACGATGGGCGGCCGCCGTCCTCGCCGTCGTCGCGCTGCTGGCCCCCGTGACGATCGGCTCCCCGGCGATGGGCGCCGCCGCTGCGACGACCCCGTCGCCCACTCCGAGCGCCACTCCGTCGGGTGAGACCACGTTCACGCTGTCACCCGTCGGGAGCGGCATCGTGCGCCCCGGCGACGCGCTGACCGTGTCGGTGACGCTCGACAACGACACGTCTGCGGAGCTTCCGGCGACGCCGGTGACCCTCTCGCTCGGGGCGACGCCGCTGGCCGACCGCGCCGCACTCGCCGCCTGGCTCGCGGGAGACGGCGCGGGGCCCCTCGTTCCCGTGGGCTCGACCACGTTGGTCGCCGTCGCCCCGGGCGAAGCGGAGACCACGGGCGTCATGGTGGCCGCGACCGACCCCGTGCTCGCCGGACGACTGCCGGGTGTGTACCCCCTCGTGGCGACGTACGACGGGCCCGACGGGCTCCTCTCCTCGACGAGCGCGATGATCGTGCCCGATCCCGCCGCCGCCGAATCGCCCCTCGGCGTCGTCGTGCCGATCACCGCCGCCGCGCGCACGACGGGGCTGCTCACGACGGATGAGCTCGCGGCCCTCACGGCGCCCGAGGGAGCGCTCACGAGCGCCCTCGACGCGGTCGACGGCACGACGGCGATCCTCGCGATCGATCCCGCGATCCCGGCGGCGATCCGCGTGCTCGGCACGGCCGCACCGGCGTCGGCGACCGATTGGCTCGAGCGGCTGCTGGCGCTTCCCAACTCGCGGTTCGCGCTGCAGTTCGGCGATGCGGACGTCGTCGCCCAGCTCCAGGCCGGACTCCCGCGCCCCGCGAAGCCGACGTCGCTGCGATACGCGATGCTGTCGAGCACGTTCGCGGCGCCGTCGCCGTCACCCACCCCGACCCCCACCGCGACCACCGACCCCAGCCGTCCGACGTACCCCTCGCTCGACGAGCTCCTGTACATCGGCCCGGAGCGCACCGCCGTCTTCTGGCCCGGCGACGGCACGGCGACGGCGGCCACGGTCGCGACCCTCGGCGGCATCACCGTCGAGGATCAGCGGTCCCTCACGCTGCTCCCGTCCACCTCGACCACGGCGGGAGCCGCCGGCGCGACCGTCACGGCGCACCACACCGCGGCCGAGGCCGACGTCCTCGTCTACGACGCCGCGGTCTCCCGCGCCCTGCAGCAGGCATCCGTGCTCGATGACTCCGCGCTGCGCGGTGCCGAGCTCACCGTGGCCACCGCCTACCTCGCCTTCGCCCAGAGGGATGCCGGCGGCGCCGCCCTGCTGGTGTCGCTCGGACGCGAGACCGAGCGATCGCGGGTCGCGATGGGGGCGACTCTGCTCGCCGCGACGCAGGCACCCGGCGTCGTGTCTGCCGCACTGAACGCTCTCGAGCAGTCTCCGGCCGGCGTCGCGGAGGTGTCCGACGGCGTCACCGATCCGCAGCGGTCGGCGGCGGCATCCACTCTGTTCTCCGAAGAGGAAGGGCTCGGCCGGTTCGCCACGATCCTCGATGACCCGAGCCTGCTCACGGGCCCGGAGCGCACGGCGATCCTGCAGCTGCTGGGCGTCGGCTGGCTCCGCGACTCCGCCGCGTGGGCGACGGCCGTGGCCGACCACCGCGTTCAGACGACGGCCACGCTGTCCTCCGTCGGTCTTCTCCCGGTGCCCGACATCCAGCAGATCGGCCCGAACGCCGACATCCCGGTCTGGGTGCGCAACGATCTGCCGTTCGAGGTCAACGTCGTGCTGCACGCGAGTCCCGACGACCTCCGCCTCGACATCGAACGGTCGACGCCCGTGCGAGCCCGCCAGAACAGCAACACGCGCGTCCTGATCCCGGTGAACGCCCAGATCGGATCCGGCGAGGTGCAGGTCTCCCTCGAGCTCAGCAGCCCCACGTTCCAGCCCGTCGGGCAGGCGCAGGTCGCCCTCGTCACCGTGCGCGCCGACTGGGAGCGGTACGGCATCATCGCGCTGGGCACGATCGTGGCCGGCCTGCTCGTGATCGGCGTCATCCGCACGCTCCGCCGTCGGCGCGCGCGCAACAGCGGCCGCACGGTGGCCACCGACGCACCGCCGACCGACGGCGACGACCCGGAGGCTCGTGCCCCGCACTCCGAGGACGCCCTGTGAGCCTCGGTCGCGCGAGCGTGCTGATCGGAGCCGGCACGCTCATCTCCCGTGTGACAGGGCTGCTGCGGGCCATCGTGCTCGTCGCGGCGCTCGGCGCCGCCGCATCCGCCGACGCGTTCTCGGTCGCCAATTCACTGCCCACGAGCATCTACATGATCGTGTCGACGGGCATCCTCACCGCCGTGATCGTGCCGCAGATCGTCACCGCGTCGAGAGCCGACGACGGCGGCCAGCGCTTCATCTCGAAGCTCTTCACCCTCGGCACCGTCATCCTGCTCGCCGTCACCGCCGCCGCTGTGGCGAGCGCACCGCTTCTCGTGCGCCTCTACGCCGGGGAGTTCTCCGACACCCAGATCGAACTGGCCACGGTCTTCGCGTACTGGTGCCTTCCCCAGATCTTCTTCTACGGTCTCTACGCCCTCGTCGGCGAGACGCTCAACGCGCGGCGTATCTTCGGTCCGTTCACGTGGGCGCCGATCGTCAACAACATCGTGTCGATCGCCGGCTTCGGGCTGTTCATCGCGCTCTTCGGCGGCGGAGCGAAGGCCCCGGATGCCTGGACCTCCGGCATGATCACGGTGGTCGGAGCGAGCGCGACGGCCGGCATCGTCATCCAGACCCTGGTGGTGCTGCTCTTCTGGCAGCGCACGGGCCTGCGTCTGACGCCGGACTTCCGCTGGCGCGGGATGGGGCTGGGCAACATCGCCCGCCTCGCCGGCTGGACGTTCCTGATGGTCCTCGTCGGCCAGCTCGCGGCGATCGTGCAGTCCAACGTGTTCGCGACGGCGTCGGGCGAGGGTCCGGCGCAGACGATCGCCGGCAACGCCGGACTCATCTTCATCCTCCCCTACTCGATCATCGCCCTCTCGATCGGGACGCCGTACTTCACCCAGCTGAGCGAGCACGTCGCCGACCGACGCTTCGCGGAGGTGCCGAAAGACGTGTCCGCCAGTGTGCGGGTCACGTCGTTGCTCATCGTCTTCTCCACCGCCGCCCTCGCCGCGGCGTCGGTGCCGATCTCGCGCGTGTTCACGCAGTCGCAGGATCAGGCGGTGGATGCCGCGGTGGTGCTCCTGGGCTACCTCGTCGGCCTCATCCCGCTCGGCATCCTCTTCACGGTGCAGCGCACGTTCTACGCCTACAACGACACCCGCACGCCGTTCTTGTTCACGCTCGTGCAGGCGGTCGTCGCCGTCGTGCTCGCCCTGGCGGCCCTCCCGCTCCCGCCGGAGATCCGCGCGGCAGGCGTCGCGCTCGGGCAGTCGATCTCGATCCTCGTGCAGGTCGTGATCGCCACGGTGCTGCTGCGCCGCATCGTGGGGTCGCTGCGGGTGAGGATGTGGATGCTGTCCCTCGCCCGCTTCCTGGTCGCCGCGGTGCCGGCGGGCGCGGCGGGATGGGGGACCTTCGTGCTGCTGGGCGGTGCGGAGGGGTGGACGACGTCGTCGATCGTGCTCGGCGCCGTCGGCGCGATGCTGATCGCCCTCGTCGCCGCCGTGGTGTACTTCGGCGTGCTCATCGTGCTCCGCGCTCCGGAACTCGCCCCCGTGGGCACGATGCTGCGCCGTTTCCTTCCCGGACGCTGAGCATCCCGCCCCCGGACACCGCGAACGGAATGCACCGCGGGTACCCTGTGTTGAGTCTTCAGGAAGCAAACGTGAGGGGGCGCTGGTGCGTCAGGTCATCATCATCGGATCGGGTCCGGCAGGCTACACGGCGGCCATCTACGCCGCGCGCGCGAACCTCGCTCCGCTCGTCGTTGCGAGCTCGGTCGAAGCCGGCGGCGAGCTCATGAACACGACCGAGGTCGAGAACTTCCCCGGGTTCCCGGAGGGCATCATGGGGCCCGACCTCATGACCAAGATGCAGGAGCAGGCCGAGCGCTTCGGCGCCGAGGTGCTCTACGACGACGCGGTCGAGCTCGACATCGACGGTCCCGTGAAGCGCGTCATCCTCGGGTCGGGCAAGAGCTACGAAGCCGACTCGCTCGTCTTCGCCACCGGCTCCGCGCCCCGCAAGATCGGCATCGACGGCGAGACCCGCCTCTCCGGTCGCGGTGTGTCGTACTGCGCCACGTGCGACGGATTCTTCTTCCGCGAGAAGGTCATCGCCGTCGTCGGCGGCGGCGACTCCGCGATGGAGGAGGCCACGTTCCTCACGAAGTTCGCGTCGAAGGTCTACGTCATCCACCGTCGTGACGAGCTGCGCGCCTCCAAGATCATGCAGGAGCGCGCGTTCAAGAACGACAAGATCGAGTTCGTCTGGAACAGCGAAGTCGTCGACGTCCTGGGGACGGATGCCGTCACCGGCGTCACCCTCGAAGACACCGTCGACGGCACGCGCCGCGACCTGGCGCTCGACGGCGTGTTCGTCGCGATCGGCAACGACCCGCGCACGCACCTCGTGCACGGCAAGCTCGATCTCACCCCCGAGGGCACCGTGTGGGTCGACGGCCGTTCGTCGCGCACGTCGGTCCCCGGGGTGTTCGCCGCCGGTGATGTCATCGACCCGACCTACCGTCAGGCCGTGACGGCTGCCGGCAGCGGCACGGTCGCCGCCCTCGACGTCGAGCACTTCCTCGCCGCTCTCGGCGAGGCGGGCGCCCCCGCTGTGGATGCCTCGGAGATCGACGGACTTCCGGAGGTCGACGGCCGTCGCGCCGTCGACGCGGCCTGACGACCGACCGACGCGCGGAACAATCCTCCCGGATGCCGCGTTCCACCCTGTAGACGACTTTTCGACAAGGAGATCGACATGACCGCCAAGGCCACCACTTCCCGCACGTGGGACGAAGACGTGCTCAACGCCGAGGGCCCCGTCCTCGTGGACTTCTGGGCCGAGTGGTGCGGGCCCTGCCGCATGGTCTCGCCGATCCTCGACGAGATCGCCGCCGACAACCCCGACAAGATCACGATCCTGAAGCTGAACGTCGACGAGAACCCCGATCTCGCGATGAAGTACCAGATCACCTCCATTCCGGCGATGAAGGTCTTCAACAAGGGGCAGGTCGAGACCACGATCATCGGCGCCAAGCCCAAGTTCGCCCTCGAGCAGGACCTCGCGGCGTACATCGGCTGATCCAGCGACGCGTCGAAGCCCCGTTGACCTTTCCCAGGTCAGCGGGGCTTTCGCGTCCATGCCGTTCGCGGCATCCATCGAGTTTCCGACCGATGTGCGCCAGGATGTCGATCTGGGCTCCCGCCGTTCGACGTACGGGATGAGGCGGCCACGAGGGCATCGCCCGGGCCCGCGGGTCCACACACGAATGGAGCACGACATGCGCTGGATGCTGATCATGAACGTGGAGCCGGAGGCGGCGAGGATCGCCGCCGAGACCATGGACATGGCCGAGATGTTCGCCATCATGGGCGCCTACAACGCAGAGATGCAGAAGGCGGGCGTGTTCCTGAGCGCCGAAGGGCTCAGCGACCCGAAGGAGGGGTTCCACGTCGACTTCTCTTCGCAGCCGCCGGCCGTGACCGACGGTCCGTTCGCCGAATCGACGGAGTTCTTCAACGGCTACTGGATCATCGAGGTCGCCGACCGCGCCGAGGCGGAGCACTGGGCGCGGAAGTGTCCGCTCGGACCGGGTACGTCACTCGAGGTTCGCCGGATCAACGACCTCGCCGACTTCGACCTCGGGGAATCGGGAGCGGGCGCGGAAGCGCTCGCGAAGGAGCAGGAGTGGCGCGCCGCGAACGCGTGATCACCCTCTCCTGCGGTCTCTCACGACGCGTCGAGTCGCACCGTCGCATCCCAGCGACGGTGCGTCTCCCCGTCGCCGAGCAGCCGCCAGACGGCACGCGTCAGCGGCGGGTAGTCGAGCGCGATCTGTCGCAGGACCCGGTACTGGCGGGCCTTGTTGGGACGCACACCGCCGTTGGCCTCAATGTTCTCCGCCCGGAGCAGGAACACCACGAGCTCGTCGATGCTCGGCAGGTCCTCCATGAAGTCCCAGGGGTCCTCCCCTTCGCGGAGGCGCTCGGCGATGATGGCGGAGAGTTCGTCGGCGGCTTCGGCACGCAGGAGCTCCAGGCTCGCGCGGCGGCGCGGCTGGGGCTCGTGCGGCTGCATTCCTCCAGCCTACGACGGGTCGCCGACGAGGTGGCCCGATGACCGCGGGCTCGGATCCGGGATCCGGTCAGGCCTCGTCCGCCGGTGCGATCCGGGCCACCGAGATCGTCTGGCGAACCGAGTCCGCGCGCATCGTGGCCGCGCTGACCCGCTATACGGGCGACTTCGCGTGGGCGGAGGATCTTGCGCAGGAGGCGCTCGTCGAAGCCCTGGCGGCCTGGCCGTCGACGGGCATCCCCGACTCTCCGGGCGCCTGGCTGCTCTCCGTCGCCAAGCGCCGGGCGATCGACGGATGGCGGCGCCGCGAGCGGCTCGAGGCACGCGAAGGGCTGTTGGCCCACGATCTGCGGCTCGACGAGCGGGAGCATCCCGTCGAGAGCGCCGGTGACCCCGATGCGATCGACGACGACGTCCTGCGGCTCCTGTTCGTCGCGTGCCACCCGGTGCTGCCGGCTCCGGCGCGCCTCGCGCTGACCTTGCGCACCGTGGGAGGTCTCACGACCGAGCAGATCGCGCGGATGCTGCTCATGGGCGTCCCCGCGGTGCAGCAGCGCATCGTGCGCGCCAAGCGCGCCCTCGCCGACGCGGCGATCCCGTTCGAGGTCCCGGATCGCGCAGAGCGTCCCGCACGGCTCGCGAGCGTGCTCCAGGTCGTGTACCTGCTCTTCACGGAGGGCTACTCCGCCGCCGACGTCGAACGACCCCTCCGGCCGGACGTGGCCCGCGAGGCCGTTCGACTCGCCCGTCGGACCGCGGCTCTCGCCCCGCGTGAACCCGAGGTGCACGCCCTCATCGCCCTCATGGAGTTCCAGTCCTCGCGGTTCGCGACGCGCGTGGATGCCGAGGGCATCCCCGTCATGCTCGCCGACCAGGACCGCGCACGGTGGGATCGCGCGGCGATCGGCCGCGGTGACTCTGCACTCGCGAAGGCCCAGTCGTTCGGGCGCGGTCTGGGGTACTACGGGCTGCAGGCGGCGGTGGCGCAGTGCCATGCTCTCGCGCCGTCGATCGAAGCCACGGATTGGCCGCGCATCGTCGCGCTCTACGACGCTCTGGCCGCCCTCGCCCCGTCACCGGTGATCACGCTCAACCGCGCGGTGGCGGTGGCGATGGTCGACGGACCGGAACGCGCGCTCGAGATCGTCTCCGAGCTGGAGCCCGAACTCCGCGGCTTCCGACCCTTTCAGGCTGTCCGGGCGGAACTGCTGGAGCGGTCGGGGCATCCGGATGCCGCGGTCGCGGCCTTCCTGGCCGCCGCCGAGCTTCCGGGAAACCGCGCCGAGGCGACCGCGCTCCGGCGTCGCGCCGAGCAGATCTCCGGGTTCGGTCAGGCGGAGCCGTAACCCGACTCGCCAACTTCCTCGAGGATGCGGTTGAGATCCTGAATGGTGGCGAAATCGATCACGACCTGGCCTTTTCTTGCGCCCAGAGTGATCTTCACGCGCGTGTTGAGCCGATCCCCGAGTCGTTCGGCGACCTCGTCGAGGTGCGCGCGGCGCGCGCCGGCCTGCGGCTTCACGGTGCGGCGGGCTCCGGCATCCGGCGCCTTGGCCGCTGCCTCCGCCGCCCGAACCGACAGATCTTCGTTCACGATCTTGTCGGCGAGGCGCTGCATCGCCTCGACCTCGTCGAGCGCCAGGATCGCACGCGCGTGGCCGGCCGTCAGGACGCCGGCCGCCACGCGCTGCTGCACCGGGACCGGGAGCTTGAGAAGGCGGATCGTGTTGCTGATCTGCGGGCGCGATCGGCCGATGCGAGTGGCGAGCTCCTCCTGCGTGATGCCGAAGTCCTCCAGAAGCTGCTGGTATGCCGAGGCCTCCTCGAGCGGATTCAGCTGCGAGCGGTGCAGGTTCTCCAGGAGCGCGTCGCGCAGCAGGAACTCGTCCGCCGTGTCGCGGACGACGGCGGGGATCGATTCGAGTCCTGCTTCGCGAGCGGCGCGCGTGCGCCGCTCCCCCATGATGAGCTCGTAGGTGCCGTCTCCCGTGTCACGGACCACGACGGGCTGGAGCACGCCGAACTCGCGCACGCTGTGCACCAGTTCGGCCAGATCGTCGGCGTCGAACACCGAGCGGGGCTGACGCGGGTTCGGCACGATCGCGTGGGGGTCCAGGTGCACGAGACGCGCTCCGGGAACCTCCAGCAGCTCGACGACATCCTCGGGCGCATCGGCGACGGTCTCCGGTGCGGCACTCTCCTCGGCAGCCTCGGGCGTCGGAGCCCCGGGGAAGAAGACGTCGACGGGGCGCGCCTCGGTGGATGTGTCGCTGGTGGGGATCAGCGCGCCGATTCCCCGGCCGAGACCCGTTCGCTTGGCCATCAGGAGACCCCTTCGCTTTCTGTGGCGGATGCCTGAGCCTGCGTCGGCTCGGGTTCCGATGTATCTGGACCGGCGGCGGCTCGGCGAGCGAGCTCCACGGCGGCTTCCCGGTAGGCGACCGCGCCGGCCGACTGTCCGTCGTACGCGATCACCGTCTGCCCGAAACTCGGCGCCTCCGACACGCGCACGGAGCGCGGGATCACGGTCTTGAGCACCTCTGCCGGGAAATGCTGGCGCACCTCCTCCGCGACCTGCTGCGCGAGGCGTGTGCGCCCGTCGTACATCGTCAGCAGGATCGTCGAGAGATGAAGTGTCGGGTTCAGGTGCTTCTGGATCATCCGCACCGTTCCGAGCAGCTGGCTGAGGCCTTCCAGCGCGTAGTACTCGCACTGGATCGGGATCATGAGCTCATTCGCGGCAGTGAAGGCGTTGATCGTCAGGAGTCCCAGCGACGGTGGGCAGTCGATCAGCACGAAGTCGAGGTGCTCGGGGTGAGTCGCGAGATAGTCGTCGAGCGCCGTCTTCAGCCGGTGCTCGCGCGCGACCTGCGATACGAGCTCGATCTCGGCGCCCGCCAGATGGATCGTGCTCGGAGCACAGAGGAGGTTGGGGGATTCCGGGCTGACCTGGATGATGTCCGCCAGCGGGAACTCGTCGATCAGCACGTCGTAGACGCTGGGGATGTCCGCCGTGTGCGGCACTCCCAGCGCTGTGGAGGCGTTGCCCTGCGGATCGAGATCGATCACGAGGACGCGAGCGCCGACCGATGCCAGCGCTGCGGCGACGTTGACGGTGGTCGTCGTCTTTCCCACGCCGCCCTTCTGGTTCGACACCGTGAACACGCGGGTCTTGCCCGAGAAAGTCAGGTCGACACCGTCGAGAACCTTGCGGCGCGCCGTGAGATCAGCGAGTTCGCGCATGATCGGGCTGTCGTCCAGGGAGAAAGGTGCCGAGGCTGGGGATTCCTCGGGGTGAGTCACGTGTCCTGGTTCCTTCCGAAAGCGTGCGACGAGCGTGTTCCACTCTATGCGCTCGCTCCGACGCCCACTTCCCCGTTCGGCGTTGTTTCACGTGGAACATCAGGGTTCGGAAACCGGTGCGGGGGTGTTTCACGTGAAACGCACGATGTGACTGGCGTCGAACCGCGACGCGCGGTGATAAGCGCGCCCGCCCGCCGGGGCGGCCTATCCCGTCGGTGATCTCGCCGTGGAGTGTCGGGTGCGGTGTGTTTCACGTGAAACATTCCTTCGCCGCGACGCGGAGACCTGGCGGCGACGGGGTGCGGTTGTGCCATGACACAATCACGGAGCCGTGCTGAGCAGACGTGAGGCTGGCGCCACGTGGAGCGTGGAGCGAGTGTGCCGCAGTGAAGGACGCTGACGTAACCCAGAGTGAGCTCAGCAACGGCCAGGCGCCGGGAGCCGTTCAGCCGCGAGAAAGCGGTGGGAACCACCACGGCGCTCGCTTCCGCGAGCAGGCGGTACGACGCATGTTTCACGTGAAACACCGGCCCCCGCAGCCGGTACCCCCGCGATTCGTTCACGGCCCCACCTGCCATGGGACACAGTGGCGACGAGGTGAAGGCCGCTCGCTCTCGGGGAGGACTGGCCCTGGCCGAAGCGATGCTCGCGAGAGGCAGAATGCGCGTAGCGAAGTCAAGCACACCCCCAAGGCGTGTTTCGCGTGGACACAGAGCGGCCACGCAAAGCGCACCGGGTCGAGATATGCGCTGGGCGCCGCGCGGCCCACGCAAGAAGAGGTCTCTCAGGCAAGTGCGGTGGTCGCGCCGACCGCGCGCGGCGCGGGGTGTGTTTCTGGTGAGACGTCGCAGCCCCGCGGCCTCGCCGAGTGCTTCACGTGAAGACACCACGCGTACCTCTGCCTCCGCAGGAGAGCAGGCGCGATCGCCCCACGCCCCACCTCACCCACGGCCGACGACCCCATCGGTGCTCGCGGCATCAGTGCGCAGAATGCTCGGTATTCCGCGGGAGGTGGTCTCGCAGGATCCGACCGGCGCGACGAGGAGTGTCAGTCCGCGAGAAAGCACCAGTTTGAGCCTCGAGCCCTTGTCAGGTGTGCGGTCGAGCCATCCGTGTGTGCGTGAAGGGAGCACGGCGTTGACAACCAGATGTTTCACGTGAAACGCAGCGATGAACCACGCAGACCGGCGTGCGGCGTGGAGCCGAGTTCACAGGTCTGGGTCCCGCGTAGTGCGCTCAAGACCCGATATCCGACGTCGAGAGAGTCAGCGGAGGAATCACCTCACTGCGCAGCGCCTCTGGTGCTGCACTGTCGGCATCTCCACTGACGGCGGCGACGGCGACGCCACGACGCCGCGATGTTTCACGTGAAACGAAGGAGTTCGTCCCACGCCGCGACCGCCGGACGACGAACGGCGCGAAGGTGATTCACGTGAAACGTCAGTGCGCGGCGCGTACCGTCCCGCGGAACACGCGGGTGGGCTCGTCGAGCAGGTGGGCGCCCACGACCTCGACGCGGGCATCGGTCACGCGATGGCGCTTCAACTGCTTCGCAGCGGTGTCGATCTCCGCCTCGACGCTCGCGCCCTTCAGGAGAATGAGTTCTCCGCCATCTCGGACCAGGGGAGCCGTCACCGGCACCAAGGTCCGCAGCGCGCTCACGGCACGGGCGGTCACCGCATCCAGCGACGGGCCGGCCTTCCATTCCTCCGCGCGCGCGCGCAGAACGACGACGTTGTCGAGGCCGAGCTCCGAGACCTGCTCGTTCAACCAGGCCACCCGCCGTTCCATCGGCTCGATCAGCACCCACTCGACGTCTGGTCGGGCGATCGCGAGTACGAGGCCGGGCAATCCCGCCCCCGATCCGACGTCTCCGACGCGTCCCGTGAACAGGGGGGCGACCACGGCGCTGTTGAGGATGTGGCGCGACCAGAGGCGTGCGGGCTCGAGCGGACCGATGAGGCCTCGTTCCTCACCGAACCGCCCGAGCGCATCCGCGAAGGCCCGAGCCGGCTCGATCCGGTCGCCGAAGATCACCGCGGCCGCTGCCGGCTCCGGCTCGATCTCGATCAGGGAGGTCATGGATGTTTCACGTGAATCGGGATCAGGCGCGGCGAATGACCGTGTGCCGGTCGGCGCCTTCGCCGTACGACTCCGAGACGAAGCCGCGCTCTGCCACGACATCGTGCACGAGCTTCCGCTCGTAGCTCGACATGGCGGGCAGCGACGCCTGCGTGGCACCTTCATCGAGGCGCGCGATCGCGCGATCGACGAGCTGGGCCAGCTCCTGCTGACGCGTGTCGCGTGAGCCGCCGACATCAAGGATGAGACGTGAGAAGCGCCCGGTGCTGTTCTGCACCGCGATTCGGGTGAGCTCCTGGAGCGCCTGAACGGTCTCGGGATCGGCGAGGCGCGCGACCGAGCCGCCCTCGGGGGCCTCGATGGAGACATAGGCGCGTCCGGAGCGCACATCCAGCGCGAGGTCGCCATCGATATCGGCGATGTCGAGGAGCTCCTCGAGGTAGTCCGCTGCGACGTCGCCCTCCTGCTCGAGCTGAGCGACGGTCGGGGGAGTGCGCTCAGCGGAGGCCGAGTCGGTGATGGTGTCGGTCATGAGTTCCTCAGATGACGGGAGTCGTTGGTCAGGAGGGGGTCGATCCGGACGGCGAGGCATCCGGCTTCTTGCCCTGGGTGTTGCCGGGAGCGCCGGAGCCGGGCTTCTGACCCTGCTTCTTGGCACGCTGCTTGCTGACCGGCTGCTGGCGCTTCGGTGCCGCGGCCCGGGCCTTCTCAGCCTCTTCGAACAGACGCTGCTGCTCGGCCTGGTACTTCTCCATCGGCACGACCTTGCCCGACGAATCCAGGGCCTTGCCCTTGCGTGCGAGACGCTCCTCCCGCGCCTTCGCCGCGTCCGAACCCGGGGTGGGCATCTCGCGGATGACGAGGAACTGCTGCCCCATCGTCCACAGGTTCGACACGAACCAGTAGATGACGACGCCGAGCGGGAAGAAGACGCCCGAGAAGATGAAGCCGAGGGGCAGTACGTAGAGCATGATCTTCTGCATCTGGTACGCCTGGCCGGTCTTGGCCTCGGGGGAGAGGTTCTTCGAGATGATCTGGAGCTGCGTGTAGAACTGCGATGCGATCATCAGGACGACGAGAACGACCAAGATGATGACGGCCGTCGTGTTGGAGGAGTTGACCGCGTCGATCAGCGTCTCGTGCAGCGATGCGATCCCGAACAGCTTGGCGTCGTAGAACTGCTTGGTCAGCTCGGGACTCAGCAGACCGACACCGCCGATGCCGCTCTCGGCGTGCTTCTTGACGTCGCTGAGCACACTGAAGAGGGAGAAGAAGACAGGCATCTGAACGAGCAGCGGCAGGCAGCTCGAGACCGGCGTCGTGCCGTGCTTCTTGTACAGGGCCATCGTCTCGCGACTCATGGCCTCGCGGGAGAGCTGATCGCGCTTGCCTTTGTACTTCTCCTGGACTTTCCGCAGTTCAGGCTGGATTTCCATCATCTTGCGCTGGCTCTTGATCTGCCGCACGAACAGCGGGATAAGGGCCGTGCGCACGACGATGACGAGGCCGACGATCGACAGCACCCACGTGATGCCCTCGGCCTCGCCCATGCCGATCGCGGTGAAGAGCCAGTGCCAGGCGACGAGCACGAGCTCGACCAGCCACTTGAGAGGCCACAGGATGATGCCGAAGAGATCGAAGCCACCTCCGCCCGCGGCCGGCGTGGGGGAAGGTGTGGCGGTGGCGAGGAGATCCAGCAAGGATCAGTCCTTTCTCATGGGCACGACGAACCCGTGCGGGGTGAGGTCGTGACGGAAGTTCCTGTGGGGGCGCACATCGTCGATGCCGCCCTTCGCCCAGGGGTGGCAGCGCGCGAGGCGCGCCGCCGTGAGCACCGCACCCTTCACCGCGCCGTGCTGCTGCACCGCCGTGACGGAGTACGCAGAGCAGGAGGGGTAGTACTTGCAGACATCTCCGTACGTATGGGAGATCGTCGCGCGGTAGCCGTGCAGGAGGGCGAGCACCGCATTGCGCGGGAGCAGAGGCATCGACCGCAGCAATGACGACGTTTCGAGGTGGCCGTTCCCGGTCGCAGACACGGGAAGCGTGGCGGAACTCACGCCGCCCTCCGCTGCAGACAGCGGGACACTTCGTCGCGGAGCTCTCCGAAGGGAAGCGTGGCCGTCTCGGGCAGAGCCCGGATCACGATGTCGGCACCAGGCCGCAGCGTCGGAAGCGCCTCGGCGCAGACGGCCTTGAGTCGCCGGCGCACGGTGTTGCGCACGACGGCCGACCCCACCTGCTTGTTCACGATGAAGCCGAACCGCGGCGCGCGGGGATCATCGGATGCGAGGACGTACGTCACGGTGTGCGCGGCGGCACACCGACGGCCCCGACGGACGACGGCCTTGTATTCCGCTCCGCGGGTGAGCCGGTTCGGCCTCGCGAGCACCGCTCGGGTCAGGCCGAGAGCTCGGTGCGGCCCTTGGCACGACGGGCCGAGAGGATCGCACGACCGGCACGCGTGTGCATGCGGGCGCGGAAGCCGTGCTTCTTGGCGCGGCGGCGGTTGTTGGGCTGGAACGTGCGCTTGCTCATGAGATCACTCCGGATCGGGGGGTCACCCGAACGCTCAGACCGGGGACACGGCTACAGGGACTGCCAGAAGGCATAAGTCAACCGATTTAGGGTACGTCCGAATGTGCCAGAACTCAAACTGAGAGCCCGGGCGGGCATTATCCACAATGCGAACGTACACCCGTGGCACCGACACGCGGCGCGCGCCTACAGTGGAGTTTGCTCCCGGAAGGCCTGCTGACTAGCGTGGCTCTCCGGCAGTTATCCACAGGCTGGACGTGAGGCATCCTCCGGCGACCCGCAGACCTGAGGCGCATCATCACACCCCGGGGGGGACATGTCACCGCACGAGATTCCAGACGTGCCGATCTGGGCAGCCGTGCTGGAGGAGCTCTCCTCCGACGATCGCGTGACCCCGCAGATGCAGGGCTTCCTCAATCTCGCCGTGCCTCAGGGCATCATGAGCGGCACGCTCTACCTCGATGTGCCGAACGATCTCACCGCCGCGCAGATCAACAAGCGCATGCGGACGCCGATCATGGAGGCCATCACCCGTGCCGCCGTCGACGGCGAGGTGTCCACGTTCCGCGTCGTGGTCAATCCCGATCTGGCCGACGCCCAGCTCACCGCGCCGATCACGGTGCAGGAGTCGATGCCCGTCAGCGTCGCGCGCGCTCCGCTCGAAGAGGTGGCGGAGCCTGTCGCCACGCGCAGCGACACGCGACTGAACCCGAAGTACACGTTCGACAACTTCGTCATCGGGCAGTCCAACCGCTTCGCGCACGCGGCGGCCGTCGCCGTCGCAGAGGCGCCGGCGAAGGCCTACAACCCGCTGTTCATCTACGGAGACTCCGGGCTCGGCAAGACCCACCTCCTGCACGCCATCGGCGATTACGCGATGAGCCTGTATTCCGGCATCCGCGTCCGCTATGTCTCGAGCGAGGAGTTCACGAACGACTTCATCAACTCGATCGCGAACAACCGCGGCTCGGCCTTCCAGGCGCGCTACCGCGACGTCGACATCCTCCTGATCGACGACATCCAGTTCCTCCAGGGACGCGCCGAGACCCAGGAAGCCTTCTTCCACACGTTCAACACCCTCCACGACCACGACAAGCAGGTCGTGATCACGAGCGATGTCCCGCCGAAGCACCTCACGGGCTTCGAAGACCGCATGCGCAGCCGGTTCGAGTGGGGTCTGATCACCGACGTCCAGGCACCCGACCTCGAGACGCGCATCGCGATCCTCCGCAAGAAGGCGCAGAGCGAACGTCTCCACATTCCCGACGAGGTGATGGAGTACATCGCCACCGTCGTGTCGTCGAACATCCGCGAACTCGAGGGCGCCCTCATCCGGGTCTCGGCGTTCGCGAGCCTCAATCGCTCGACTCTCGACATGTCGCTCGCTCAGACCGTGCTGCGCGACATCGTGGACCAGGACGACGCCAACGTGATCTCGCCGACCGACATCATCACCGCGACCGCGGCCTACTTCAAGCTGTCCGTCGACGACCTCTACGGTTCGAGCCGGTCGCAGGCCGTCGCCACCGCGCGTCAGATCGCGATGTACCTGTGCCGCGAGCGCACGAGCCTGTCGCTGCCGAAGATCGGCCAGCTGTTCGGCAATCGCGACCACACGACGGTGATGTACGCGTACAAGAAGATCAGCGACCTCATGAAAGAGCGGCGCTCGATCTACAACCAGGTCTCAGAGATCACCACGCAGCTCGGCCGCGCCGGCCGCTGATCCTCCGGCCCTGCCGCGGATGCCGCGAGGAACATGACCTGCGCCGTCATATTCCTCGAAAAGTGCTTGACGCGCGTCGAGAACGACACCATCATGTGCGTTCTTCACAGTGTGGATAACTTGTGGATAACCCGTGCAGCGAGCACTCAGGCTGTGCAGAGCTGTGGATGACGCAGGGATCGCGACGATGTGTCCACAACCCGACCGGATGTGTTCACCACGGCGATTCCACATCTCACACGCGTGTAGTTCCCATGCGTCGGCAGGGATCGCCGGAGTTGTCCCCAGTTTCCACAGCGGTTAACACCATGACAAGAATTCTTCTTTGATCAATCCGATCCGATCACCTCTACGGGAAGCAGTGCGAAACACCTGGCGCATTCGCTTCGAAGCGGGCGGGCACTAGCATGGGGAACCCAGCCAGTAGTCGAGGGAGCATTCGTGAAGTTCCACGTCAATCGCGATGTGTTCAGCGAGGCCGTGTCGTTCGTTGTGAAGCTTCTTCCGCAGCGCAATCCGCAGCCCATCCTCGCCGGCGTGCTCATCGAGGCATCCGCCGATGGCCTGTCTCTCTCCGCCTTCGACTACGAGGCATCGGCGCGCACCACGATCGAGGCCACCGTCGACGAGGCGGGCACCATCCTCGTCCACGGCCGACTGCTCTCCGAGATCGCCAGCCGTCTGCCCAACGCTCCGATCCAGATCGAGGTCGACGACGACGGCGGCATCGTGCTGTCCTGTGGTTCCGCGCGATTCACCCTCGCATCGATGCCGGTGCAGGAGTACCCCGCGATCCCCGAGGTCTCCGGCGACTCGGGTGTCGTCCCGGCCGAGGACTTCGCCACCGCCATCGCGCAGGTCGCCTTCGCCGCGTCGCGCGATGACGTCACACCCGTCCTCACGGGTGTGCAGCTCGAGGTCAGCGGCACCAAGCTGAGCCTCGTGGCGACCGACCGCTACCGCGTCGCACTGCGCGACATCCCCTGGGATTCGGGCACCACGGCCACCGACGAGGCCACCACGGCTCTGGTCCCCGCCCGCACGCTCACCGAGGTCGGCAAGACGTTCGCGCACGGCGGCGACATCTCGATCGCGTTCTCCGGGTCGGGCGATCGCGAGATCATCGCCTTCACCGCCGGCAACAAGACCGTGACCTCGCTGCTCATCAAGGGCAACTTCCCGCCCGTCCGCCGTCTGTTCCCCGAGCAGACCGAGCACCACGCCGTGGCCAACACCGCCGAGCTCGTCGAAGCGGTCCGCCGTGTCGCACTCGTCCTCGACCGGTCCGCGCCGCTGCGCTTCACCTTCACGGCCGAAGGCGTGTCGATGGACGCGTCGGGCACCGAGCAGGCGCGTGCGACGGAGTCGGTCGACGCGACGCTTCTCGGAGAAGACGTCACCCTCGGCCTCAATCCGCAGTACCTGCTCGAGTCGCTCGCGGCCGTGAAGAGCGAGTTCGTGCGGATCACGTTCACGTCGAGCGACAACGCCAACAAGCTCAGTCCCGTCCTGATCACTCCGCAGACGTCGGTGGAGAAGTCGGGCGAGCAGTCGTTCAAGTACCTCCTGCAGCCCAATCTCCTCCTCCGCTGAGCGGGACGGCCACCTCGGCCGCCTGATCATGTCGGAGGCCGGAAGGAAGGTTGACCAGTGATCGTGGAGCATCTGAGTCTGGTCGACTTCCGCAACTACGCGGTCGCCGACGTGACGCTCGGTTCCGGTCCGAACGTCTTCGTGGGGCGCAACGGCCAGGGCAAGACGAACCTCGCCGAAGCGATCGCCTTCTTCGCGACGCTCGGCTCGCATCGCGTGTCCCAAGACGCGCCGATGGTGCGCGACGGGGCGGATGCCGCGATCATCCGGGCTCGGCTCGCCCACGGAGAGCGTCGCGTGCAGCTCGAAGTGCAGCTCAACAAGCAGGGATCGAACAAGGCCCGCGTCAACGGGGCGCCCGTGCGCACCGCGGAGCTCCCCCGTTATGCACAGGTCGTGCTCTTCGCTCCCGAAGATCTGCAGATCGTCCGCGGCGACCCGTCGTCGAGACGTCGTTTCATGGATCAGCTGCTCGTCCAGCGCTCGCCCCGGTTCGCGGGCGTGCTCTCGGACTACGACAGGGTGCTCAAGCAGCGCACGGCGCTGCTGAAATCCGCGAAGGCTCGGGGAATCCGGGGCGACGCGCTCTCGACGCTCGACGTCTGGGACGACAAGCTCGTCGCACTCGGCACCGAGCTCATCGAGGCGCGGCTCTCCTTGGCGGCCGACCTCTCCCAGCCGTTGGCCGCGGCCTACACGGCGATCGCCGGCGCGGACCATGAGCCTCGCATCGAGTGGGATCTCTCGGTCAGCGGCGCCGATCCCGAAGACGGCTCCCAGCGGCCGACGGCTCCGGATGCTGCGGGCGACGAGGCATCCATCGCCGATCGGTTCCGCACGGCGCTGGCCGCGCGCCGGTCGGCCGAACTCGATCGCGGTCTGACGCTGGTGGGTCCGCACCGCGACGATCTGATCCTGCGGGTGCGCGGACTTCCGGTGAAGGGCTATGCGTCCCACGGCGAATCGTGGTCGGTGGCCCTCGCCCTGAGACTCGCGTCCGCTGAACTGCTGCGCGCGGATTCCCGCCTGGGTGACCCCGTGCTCATCCTCGACGACGTGTTCGCCGAGCTCGACACCGATCGCCGAGCCCGGCTCGCTTCGCTCGCCGGAGACTACGAGCAGGTCATCGTCACGGCAGCGGTCGAGGAAGACGTGCCGACGGGGCTCCGCGCGCGCCTCGTCCGCGTGGAAGCCGGCACGATCAGCGCCACGGAGGAATCCGATGCGTGACATCTCCTCGGCATCCGGCACCGACGACGTGCCCGAGACGATCGCGACGTATCTGAGGCTCCGGGGTCTCGAGCCGTCGGCCCGCTCCTTCCGCCGCAAGCGCAGGGAGCGCAAGACCGCCGATGAGAACGAGCCGTTCACGTCCGGACGCGATCCGCGAGGAGTGGGCGATGTGCTGGCAGACCTCACCCGGCAGTCCGGGTGGGACTCGCAGCTCGCCCGCGAAGACGTCGTGCGCTCGTGGGAGGAGGTCGCCGGCGAAGACACCGCGCGTCACACCCGGCCGGTCGCATTCACCGACGGAACCCTCACGGTCCAGGCGGACTCGACGGCGTGGGCGAAGCAGCTGCAGATCATGCGCGCGCAGATCCTCTCCGAGATCGTGCGGAGGTTCCCCGCGGCCGGCGTCGAGAGCATCCGCTTCATCGGGCCGGACGTTCCCTCGTGGAAATGGGGTCCTAGAACGATTCCAGGGCGTGGCCCGCGCGATACCTACGGCTGAGACCAGTCAGATACCCTCCCGATCGATTTGAGGGCCTCAGAAGGCCGCAGAATGTTCCGAGAACGGGCTCGAGAAGGTAGACTCGAAAGGTAGTACGACCGACTTTTTGGAGCGCTCGAGCATATGACGTCCGTGAACCCCGACAGCGAGTCCGCCGAACCCGAATCGCGACCCGCTGGGGAGGTTCCCCACGAGTACGGCGCCGACGAGATCCAGGTCCTGGAAGGACTGGAGGCGGTCCGCAAGCGACCGGGCATGTACATCGGATCCACGGGTCCGCGCGGTCTGCACCACCTCGTGCAGGAGATCGTCGACAACTCCGTCGACGAGGCCATGGCCGGCTACTGCGACACGATCCTGGTGACGATCCTCCCCGACGGCGCCGTGCGCGTCGTCGACAACGGCCGTGGCATCCCGGTCGACATGCACAAGACGGAGGGCAAGTCCACCGTCGAGGTCGTCCTCACCGTGCTGCACGCCGGCGGAAAGTTCGGCGGCGGCGGATACGCCGTCTCCGGCGGTCTGCACGGCGTCGGCTCGTCCGTCGTCAACGCCCTCTCCACGCGCCTCGACGTCGAGGTCCACCGTCAGGGGTACGCCTGGCGCCAGACCTACACGAACGGCGGCTTCCCGGTCTCGCCGCTCGAGCGCGGCGAGGAGAGCGACAAGACGGGCACGACGATCACCTTCTGGCCCGACGACACGATCTTCGAGTCGGTGCACTTCGACTACGACACGCTCCGCACCCGCTTCCAGCAGATGGCCTTCCTCAACAAGGGCCTGCGCATCGACCTCGTCGACGAGCGACCCGACGAGGCGGCCGAGGTCGAGGTCGACGGAGCGCTCGTCCTGCAGCAGCCGAGCGACTCGTTCCTCTACGAGCGCGGACTCGTCGACTACGTCGAGTACCTCAACAAGACCCGGCACGCCGAGGTGGTCAACGACGAGGTCATCGAGTTCGAGTCCGAAGACCTCGTGCGCAAGATCTCGGTCGAGGTCGCGATGCAGTGGACGACGAGCTACACCGAGAACGTCTTCACCTACGCGAACGTCATCAACACGCACGAGGGCGGCACGCACGAGGAGGGGTTCCGCGCTGCGCTCACGACGCTGGTCAACAAGTACGCCCGGGCGAACAACCTCCTCAAGGAGAAGGACGAGAACCTGTCGGGTGACGACGTGCGCGAAGGACTCACCGCCGTCATCTCGGTGAAGCTCTCCGAACCGCAGTTCGAGGGTCAGACCAAGACGAAGCTCGGCAACACCGAGGCGAAGGCGTTCGTCCAGAAGATCGTCGGCGATCAGCTCGGCGACTGGTTCGAGCGCAACCCGGGGCAGGCCCGGCTCGTGGTGCGCAAGGCGATCGATGCGGCGACCGCCCGCATGGCCGCCCGCAAGGCGCGCGAGACGGCTCGACGCAAGAGCGTCTTCGAGAGCGCGTCGATGCCCGACAAGCTCAAGGACTGCACGTCGAAGGATCCCTCGATCAGCGAGATCTTCCTCGTCGAGGGGGACTCGGCCGGCGGTTCCGCCGTCCAGGGCCGCGACCCGCACACGCAGGCGATCCTGGCCCTCCGCGGCAAGATCCTCAACGTGGAGCGCGCCCGACTCGATCGCGCCCTCGGCAACAACGAGATCCAGGCGATGATCGCGGCGTTCGGCTCCGGCATCGGCGAGGACTTCGACATCGCTCGCGCCCGGTATCACAAGATCGTCCTGATGGCGGATGCCGATGTCGACGGCCAGCACATCACGACCCTCCTGCTCACGCTGCTGTTCCGCTACATGCGCGGACTCATCGAAGCCGGGTACGTGTACCTCGCGATGCCGCCGCTGTACCGCCTCAAGTGGTCCAACGCACCGCACGAGTACGTGTACAGCGACGTCGAGCGCGACGCACTGCTGGCCGACGGCGTCGCGAACGGCAAGCGCATCCCGAAGGACAATGCGATCCAGCGCTACAAGGGTCTGGGCGAGATGAACGACAAGGAGCTCTGGGAGACGACGATGAATCCCGAGTCCCGCACGCTCCGTCAGGTCACGATCGATGACGCGGCCGCCGCCGACCTCATCTTCACGACCCTCATGGGCGAAGACGTCGAGTCCCGCCGCCAGTTCATCCAGAAGAACGCGAAGGACGTCCGCTTCCTCGACATCTGATCGCCGCCGCGATCCGAGCAAGCGACACTTCGACCGAAAGTAGAGACATGGCTGACGAAGAGAACCCCACCGACGTCCCCGGCCACAACCACGGCCGCATCGAGCTCGTCGATCTCCAGGGAGAGATGCAGCGCAGCTATCTCGACTACGCGATGGCGGTCATCGTCGGGCGCGCGCTACCCGATGTGCGCGATGGACTCAAGCCCGTGCACCGCCGTGTGCTGTACGCGATGTACGACGGCGGATACCGCCCCGACAAGTCGTTCTCCAAGTGCGCCCGCGTCGTCGGCGAGGTGATGGGTCAGTACCACCCGCACGGCGACACCGCGATCTACGACACCCTCGTGCGTCTCGTCCAGCCGTGGACCATGCGCTACCCGCTGGCCCTCGGTCAGGGCAACTTCGGCTCTCCGGGCAACATGGGCGCGGCCGCCCCGCGCTACACCGAGACGAAGATGGCTCCCCTCGCGCTCGAGATGGTGCGCGACATCGAAGAAGACACCGTCGACTTCCAGGACAACTACGACGGACAGACCCAGGAGCCGACGGTCCTGCCGGCGCGGTACCCGAACCTGCTGGTCAACGGATCGGTCGGCATCGCGGTCGGCATGGCCACGAACATCCCGCCGCACAACATGCGCGAAGTGGCCGCGGGCGCGCTCTGGGCACTCGAGAACCCGGATGCCTCCCGCGAGGAGCTGCTGGAAGCGCTCATGCAGCGCATCAAGGGACCCGACTTCCCCACCGGTGCGCAGATCCTCGGGGTGCGCGGCATCGCCGACGCGTACCGCACGGGGCGCGGGTCGATCAAGATGCGCGCGGTCGTCGCCGTGGAGGAGATCCAGGGCCGCACGTGCCTGGTGATCACCGAGCTGCCCTACCAGGTGAACCCCGACAACCTCGCGGTCAAGATCGCCGAGCTCGCTCGCGAGGGCAAGATCACCGGGATCGCCGACATCCGCGACGAGACGTCCGGTCGCACCGGCCAGCGCCTGGTCATCGTGCTCAAGCGCGACGCCGTCGCCAAGGTCGTGCTCAACAACCTGTACAAGCACACGCAGCTGCAGGAGAACTTCGGCGCGAACATGCTGGCGATCGTGGACGGCGTGCCGCGCACGCTCCCGCTCGACGGCTTCATCTCGCACTGGGTCACTCACCAGATCGAGGTCATCGTCCGCCGCACGGCGTATCGCCTCCGCGAAGCCGAGAAGCGCATGCACATCCTGCGCGGCTACCTCAAGGCGCTCGATGCGCTCGACGAGGTCATCGCCCTCATCCGCCGCTCGCCCACGGCCGACGACGCGCGCACCGGACTGATGGAGCTGCTCGAGGTCGACGAGCTGCAGGCCGATGCGATCCTCGCGCTCCAGCTGCGCCGCCTCGCGGCGCTCGAACGCCAGCGCATCATGGACCAGGCCGCCGAGCTCGAGCGACTCATCGCCGACTACCACGACATCCTCGCGACACCGGCGCGCCAGCGCTCGATCATCACCGAAGAGCTCACCGAGATCGTCGCGAAGTTCGGCGACGAGCGCCGCACGGCGATCGTGCCGGGATTCGACGGCGACATGTCGATCGAAGACCTCATCCCCGAAGAGGAGATGGTGGTCACCGTCACCCGCGGCGGCTACATCAAGCGCACGCGCAGCGACAACTACCGCCAGCAGCACCGCGGCGGCAAGGGCGTCAAGGGTGCGCAGCTGCGCGCTGACGACGTCGTCGAGCACTTCTTCGTGACGACCACGCACCACTGGCTCCTGTTCTTCACCAACAAGGGCCGGGTGTACCGCACCAAGGCGTACGAGGTGCCCGAAGCAGGGCGCGACGCCAAGGGTCAGCACGCGGCGAATCTCCTGGCCCTCCAGCCGGGTGAGGAGATCGCTCAGATCCTCGACATCCGCGACTACGAGGTCGCACAGTACCTCGTGCTCGCAACCCGCAACGGCCTGGTCAAGAAGACGCGCCTGACCGATTACGACACGAACCGTCAGGGCGGGATCATCGCGATCAAGCTGCGCGGCGAGGCATCCGATGAGGGCGAGGAGTCCGACGACGATCTCGGCGACGGCATCGACGAGCTCGTGAGCGCGCTCCTCGTCGACGAGGGCGACGACATCTTCCTCATCAGCCGCCACGGCATGTCGCTCCGCTTCGAAGCGACCGACGAGGCGCTGCGTCCGATGGGACGATCCACGTCGGGTGTGAAGGGGATGTCGTTCCGCGAAGGCGACAGTCTGCTGTCGGCCTCGGTTGCGACCGAGGACGGTTTCGTGTTCGTCGTGACGGAGGGCGGCTACGCCAAGCGCACCCGGCTCGAGGAGTACCGCGTGCAGGGACGCGGCGGCCTCGGCATCAAGGTGGCCAAGCTGAACGACGATCGAGGGGTTCTCGCGGGCGGTCTGATCGCCTCCGAGGACGACGAGGTCTTGGTGGTTCTTGCCAGCGGCAAGGTGGTACGCTCTGCCGTGGCCGAGGTACCCGCGAAGGGCCGTGACACCATGGGTGTCGTGTTCGCCCGTCCCGACGACGACGATCGCATCCTTGCGATCGCGCGCAACGGGGAGCGTGGGCTCACCGAGATCACCGACCCGGATGCCCCCGCGGCCACCGAGTCCGGCCCCGAGGCCGAGTCCGTCGAAGGATCCGAGTCCTCCCCCGAGACCCCCGAGGAAAGTACTGACGCATGAGCACGGTAGCCGACAAGCTCGCCAAGAAGTCGACGAGCAAGACGAACGCGAAGCAGGTGCGCCTGCGCCTGGTCTACATCGACTTCTGGTCGGCAGTGAAGCTGTCGTTCCTGGCGGCCGTCGCGATCGCGATCGTCACCGTCGTGTCGTTCTTCCTCGTGTACCTGATCATCGACACGACCGGTCTCATCGGCAAGATCGATGAGTTCTTCCAGGGGATCACCGACGGCGCGTCCATCCGCGCCTTCCTGGGCCTGCCCCAGGTGATGGCGTTCGCAGCCATCGTCGCGATCCTCAATCTCATCGTCGTGACGGTCATGGGTGCCGTCATCGCCGGCATCTACAACCTCGCGGTGAAGGTCACGGGAGGCCTGCTCGTCGGCTTCACCTCCAACTGACGTCGATTTCGAGATTGCCCGCGAATCGGGTAAAGTCTTGGAGGTTGACGGGGGTATAGCTCAGGCGGTTAGAGCGCTTCACTGATAATGAAGAGGTCCCAGGTTCAAGTCCTGGTACCCCCACACATCACCGCACTACGGGGCCTTAACTCAGTTGGTAGAGTGCCTGCTTTGCAAGCAGGATGTCAGGAGTTCGAATCTCCTAGGCTCCACACGAAGAAGCCGCTCCGCGAGGGGCGGCTTCTGCCGTTCTCCGAGTTCTCCACGGTTGCGCGGTGGTCCGTCACGCGCGGTTCTCCGCTCGTTAGGGTGAAGCATGGATATGCGGGTGGCTGCTTACGCCGTCATCACCGACGATGACGGCCGCATCCTCCTGGCGCATTGGAACGAGGGCCGACGAGCCGCGTGGACGATGCCCGGAGGGGGTCTCGAACCGGGTGAGGATCCCGAACGCGCTGCTCAGCGCGAAGTGCGCGAGGAGACGGGGTACAAGGTGACGATCGGCGCCCTGCTCGGCATCCACTCGCGCGTGATCCCGCCCGGCCGTCGCATCGCCGAGGCGACGGATCCGCTGCACGCGCTGCGCATCGTGTACCGGGCCTATGTCACGGGTGGCCGTCTCCGCAATGAACTCGGCGGCTCGACCGACCGTGCCGAGTGGTTCACGCTCGCCGAGGTGAAGACCCTCCAGAGGGTCAAGCTGGTCGACATCGCCCTGGGCATGGCAGGCCTGGCCTAGGAGCGGTCCTGCGGGAGCGGTCCTACGGGAGCGGCTGCGAGATGTCGGCGACGACGGCGCCGTACGCGCGGATCAGGTCGTCCGCGTCGACGAAGAGGCTGTACCCGTGGGCACCGGCGCCCATCGCAACGCGCTCACCGACGATGCGCTCGTCGGCGTAGAGCGGCCAGTCGTGCGTGCTTCCGACCGGTGTGATGGTGCCCCGTTCGTATCCCGTCGCGGCGAGGGCGCGCTCCGGATCAGGGAGCTGCAGCTTGTTGACGCCGACGACGGCGCGCAGCTTCGGCCAGGAGATCGAACGATCCCCCGGCACGAGGGCGAAGAGGTAGGTGTCGTCACTGCGCTTGACGACGAGCGTCTTCACGATGCCCGCGGCCGGGATGCCGAGGAGCGCAGCGGCCTCCTCGAGACTGCCCGCTGCGGGCCGCTCGCGGATCTCGATGTCGAGCCCGCGAACGGATGCGGCCTCCGCGACGCGCTGCGTCGCGGAGGCCTGTCCTGCGTTCGAGGTCACGCGTCGGGAGCGCGCAGCGGGTCGTCGGCGACCCAGAGCTCATCGTCGGCGCGCAGCGTCTGCCAGGCCGCGTAGAGCACACCGGCTGCCGCGGCGATGCCGAGGACGATGGCGATGACGCTGCCGGCGCTCATGCTCTTCTTCGGAGCGGGGATCGAGACGGCGTTGACGCGCTTGGCCATCTTCTTCGACGCGGCGTTGCCGTACTTCTCGGCGCGCTTCGCGAAGTCCGACCAGTCGATCGACGCGGGGGCGCGACCGGCGGCGAGACGCTCGCGGGTGTCGGTCGCAGCATCCCATACCGACAGAGCCGAACCGACGATCGCGCCGGCAGCGGGGACGATGCCCTTGTTCACGACCTGCTTCGACACGGCCACGCCCTTGTCGACGTACGGCGCGGCGTAGCGTCCGTAGGTCTCCTGGACCTGGGGGACGACCTGCTCGCGGCTGTAGTTGCCGAGCTGACGACTCGCTTCGCGAGCGACGTGCGAGGCTTCACCCACGATCACCTGCTGCGACTCCCAGAGCTTCTGCGCCTGGTTCTGGAGTTTGCGGAGTTCCTTCTTGCGCTTACGGCTGAGGCTCACGGGGCTCTCCCTGCTGCTCGTGACGGTGGACTCTCCATCCTGCCAGACATACACGCGAGCGGGAGAGTTCCTACAGAACTCTGAGAGAATGGCCGTATGCCTCAGCACAGCGCGGTTGCGACCCTGCACACGAACCACGGCGACATCGTCGTCAACCTCTTCGGCGACCAGGCCCCCCTCACGGTGAAGAACTTCGTCGGCCTCGCCGACGGCACCGGCGCCTGGACCGACCCGGCCACGGGCAAGCCCGGCGAGGGCCCGCTCTACAAGGATGTCGTCTTCCACCGCATCATCCCCAACTTCATGATCCAGGGCGGCGACCCGCTCGGTCAGGGCGTCGGCGGACCGGGATACACGTTCAACGACGAGATCCACCCGGAGCTCACGTTCTCCCAGCCCTACCTCCTCGCGATGGCCAACGCCGGCCTCCGCCGCAACGCCATCACGGGCAAGGCCGAGGGCACGAACGGCTCGCAGTTCTTCATCACGACCGACCCCACCCCGTGGCTCAACGGCAAGCACACGATCTTCGGCGAAGTGGCCGATGACGCGTCGCGCGCCGTCGTCGATGCGATCAGCGCCGTCAAGACCGCTCCGGGCGACCGGCCGATCGAGCCCGTCGTGCTCGAGTCTGTCGACGTCGTCTCGGTCTGACACCCCCGCCCGTGTCGTCGGCCGACTTCTCCCGCAATCCCGACAACTTCTGCTACCGGCATCCGGATCGGCAGAGCTTCGTGCTCTGCCAGCGGTGCCTGCGCACGATCTGCCCCGAGTGCCAGACGCCCGGGGCGGTCGGCGTGATCTGCCCGGAGTGCATGGGTGAGCAGCGGAAGTCGGCGACGCCGGCGCAGAAGAAGGCCGCGCGGCGCGCGCACCTGCAGCCCGTCGCGATGCGCGACTCGCGGCCGCTCGCGACCTACGCGATCATCGGGATCACGGGCGTCTTCTTCCTGCTGCAGCAGATCCCCGGGTTCGGCCGCATCGTCGAGAACGCCCTCCTGTTCTGGGCGCCGCTGCTGTACCCGAATCTCTCCGGCACGTTCGAGCCCTGGCGGCTCGTGACAGCTGCGCTCCTGCACTCGGGGTTCTGGCACGTCGGGCTGAACATGCTCGCGCTGTGGATGATCGGCCGGAGCCTCGAGCCGCTGCTCGGCCGCAGTCGATTCCTCACGCTCTACGTGCTGAGCGTCATCGGCGGTTCGGTGGGTGTCGCGCTGCTGTCGTTCGGCACGCCCGTCATCGGCGCCTCCGGCGGCATCTTCGGCCTCTTCGGAGCACTGCTCGTGATCGGGCGTCACATCGGGGCGAACATCCGCGGCATCGCGATCATCATCGTGATCAACTTCGCTCTGCCGTTCGTGTTCGCGCTGGTCGGCGCGATCACCACGGGATCGTTCGCCGGCGCGCTGGATGCGATCCGCATCTCGTGGCAGGCGCATCTCGGCGGATTCGTCGCGGGGGCCGCCGTCGGCTTCATCTACGCGCGCACCCGCGCCGTACGTCAGCGCGGACTGCAGATCGGTCTGCTCGTGGGCTTCACGATCGCGATCCTGGCACTGCTGCTGGTGCCGGCATTCCTCTACCGCTGAGCACCGCACCGGATGCCGCGGCCTGCGCGGTGGGAAAGTTATCCACAGCTCTATCCCCAGGTGGGGAGAACTACACCGGTGTAATTAGCGCCAGCGGGTGGTCATCAGGAATCCGATGAACGCGATCCCGAAGCCGACGACGAGGTTCCACGGCCCGATGTCGGGGATCGGGAACGCCATGCCGCTGAGGTAGAACACCAGGACCCACACAAGTCCCAGAAGCATCAGGCCGATCATGATCGGCTTGAACCAGACGGGATTGGGCGCCGCATCGCCTTCGCTGCGTTCGACGAGTTCCTCGTCTTTACCTGATCGGGCCATGCACGAGATTCTACCTGCCCAGGCGCGACACAGTTTGCGCTCCTAGAATCGGAGTGTGAACGACACGGTGGGGGTCCGTGCGGGGGACGTGAGCATGCCCGCGAACACGCGTGCGCGCCGGGGCACCTCGGTGGTCGGCGTGCTCGGTGAGCTGCTCATCACCGCCGGTGTGCTCGTCCTGCTGTACGTCGTCTGGCAGCTGTGGGTCGGCGATTGGATCTTCGCCGCCCAGCGCAACGCCGAGGGCCACTCCCTCTCCCAGCAGTGGCAGCAGGAGTACGAAGACGCGCTCGTGCCCACCGCGGCGCCGGATGCCTCCGCCCCGCCGACGCCCGAGGTCGTCGAGCCGCCCGTCATGGCGCAGCCCGCCGACGCGGAGATCTTCGCGACGATGCTGATCCCGCGCTTCGGTGCGGACTACGCCGTCAACGTCGCCGGCGGCGTGTCGCGCGCCCGGACGCTCGACAAGATCGGGATCGGCCACTACCCGGGCGCGCCGATGCCGGGCGAGGTCGGCAACTTCGCGCTCGCCGCGCACCGCACCACGTGGGGCAAGCCGTTCAATCGCATCGCGGAGCTCCGCGTCGGCGACGCGGTCGTCGTGGAGACCGCGGACGGCTGGTACACCTACCGCTTCCGCACGCTCGAGTACGTGACGCCCGATGAGGTCGAGGTGCTGCTCCCGGTGCCGCAGATGCCCGACGTCCCGGCGGGTGAGCGGTTCTTGACCATGACCAGCTGCAGTCCGTTCTTCTCCATGGCCGAGCGGATCGTGGGGTACAGCGTCTTCGAATCGTTCACCCCCCGCTCGGCGGGACCGCCCGCCTCGCTCACGGACGGAGTCGACGCCTGATGTACGCCGCACTGTGGAACGTGCTCCCGGGACCCTGGTTCGTGCGGGTGCTCATCCTGCTCGTCGTGCTGGCGGCGGTGCTCTACGCGCTCGCGTTCTGGGTCTTCCCGTGGGTGTCGATGATCGTGAACCCCCAGGAAGTCATCGTCGAGTGACGATCCTCGTCGTCGACAACCACGACAGCTTCGTCCACACCCTCGTGGGCTATCTCCAGGAACTGGGCGCCGAGACGCAGCTGATCGAAGCCGATGCGATCGATTCGGATGCCGCGGCATCCGTCATCGCCTCCTTCGCCGGAGTGCTCGTGTCGCCGGGTCCGGGTTCGCCGGCCGACGCGGGCGCGTCGATCGCCGTCGTGCGGGCGGCGGCGGAGTCCGGCATCCCGCTCCTCGGCGTCTGCCTCGGACACCAGGCGATCGCCGAGGCCTTCGGGGCTCGTGTGGATCACGCGCCCGAGCTGATGCACGGCATGACCTCGGAGGTGCATCACGACGGATCGTCGCTGTACACCGGTCTGCCGGAGGCATTCGTCGCGACGCGCTATCACTCGCTCGCCGTCGTTCCCGAATCGGTTCCCGAAGACCTCGTCGTCACGAGCCGCACCGCCGGGGGCGTGATCATGGGCCTCTCGCACCGACGTCTGCCGGTGCAGGGAGTGCAGTTCCACCCCGAGAGCGTGCTCACCGAAGGCGGCTATCGGCTGCTCGGCAACTGGCTGGAGGGGGTCGGTGTGACGGATGCAGCCGCCCGCGGCGCGGAGCTCGCCCCGCACCGCTGAACAGTCGGCCGGGTCAGGGGCCGGTGCAGTATGCGAGCGAGACCGTCGACTTCACCGGCGCCTCGCCGGGAGCGATCGACTGCGACGCGACGGTGGCGCCGCCGGGGCTGGCCGTGCAGTTCGGATCGGCGAGGGTCTCGACGATGAGCTGCAGGGCTTCGAGCTCGCGCGTGGCGGCTTCGATCGTGTAGCCCGTGACATCGACCACGACGACGCGTCCGGTCGCGACCACCAGGTTGACCGTCGTGCCGACCGGGACTGTCGCGCCCTCGCGCTGGTCGACGGAGATCACGATGCCGGCGGTGAGGGACGGGTCGTTGCGCTGCAGGACCGTGCCCATCTCGAGCCCGACCGCGACGAGCGCGGCCTCCGCGGCGTCCTGGGTGAGCCCGGTGAGGGTCGGGACGATCGCGGTCTCCTCGCCCTCGGACACGTAGACCTCGATGCGCTGACCCGGGGAGAGCGACGCGCCCGCGGCCGGATCCGTGCGGATGACGTTGCCCTCCGCGACATCGCCGTTCGCCTCGTCGATGCGGAAGGCGACCAGATCGTTCTCGCCGAGGATCGTGGCGGCGCGCTCGTAGGTCATCGACGTGACGTCGGGCACGATGCGCGCGCTCGGCGGCACCGTGTTCTCGGCGGTGCGCAGCGTCAGCACCCAGAACAGGACGGCGATGAGGAGGACGGCGAGCAGTCCGACTCCCGCCCAGATCCACGCGACGGGCGGTCCCGCCTGCGTGCGCTTCATAGTGGTGTCGGTGCTGAGCTGGCGGAGCGACCGGGCGGTCTCGGCGGCCTGACGGGGGTTGGGCCCGTAGAGCTCGCTCGTGAGCGCGCCCACCTTGCGCTTGGACGGGGACTTGCCGTCGACGGTGGCGTCGAGCGCCTCCCGGAAGCCCGCGGCATCCTGATACCGCTGGAACGGATCCTTGGCGAGAGCCCGCAGCGTGACGGCGTCGAGCGAGCGTGGGATCGCCTCGTTGACCTCCGACGGCGCGAGGGGCGCTTCGCTCACGTGCTGGTACGCCACCGCCACAGGGGACTCGCCGCGGAACGGCTGACGGCCGGTGAGCAGCTCGTACAGGACGATGCCCGCGGAGTAGATGTCGGCGCGCGCGTCGACCGGCTCGCCCTTGGCCTGCTCGGGCGAGAAATACGCCGCCGTGCCGAGGATCGCCGTCGTCTCGGCGACGGTGGACGAGGAGTCCGACACGGCACGGGCGATGCCGAAGTCCATGACCTTGATCTGTCCGGCATCCGTCACCATGACGTTGCCCGGCTTGATGTCGCGGTGGACGACCCCGGCGCGGTGCGAGTACTCCAGGGCCTCGAGGATGCCGTCGACGTAGCGGATCGCGTCGTCGACGGAGACCGGACCGTCGGCCACGAGATCCTTCAGGAGTGCGCCGTGGACGAGCTCCATGACGATGAACGGCACCGGATGGACCGACCCGTCGGGATACGTCTCGCTGTCCTCGCCGGCGTCGTACACGCGGACGATCGCCGGATGCGCCATGCGCGAGGCCGCCTGGGCCTCGAGGCGGAAGCGGGTGCGGAACGCGTTGTCGTTCGCCAGGTCGCGATTCAGGACCTTGACGGCCACCTGGCGCCCGAGCGTCTCGTCGTAGCCTCGATAGACACTGGCCATGCCACCGCGGCCGATGAGTTCATCGATGCGGTAGCGCCCCGAAAGCACGCGCGGCTCAGCTGTCACACTCACTCCCTGGATGGAACAGAGCCCAGCCTAACCGACGACGGCCCGACCCCGCGGTCGGCAGGATCGGGCCGTCGTGCGTCAGGCGCCGCTCAGGGTGCTTCGCCGCCCTCCGGCGGAGCGGGAGCCGCCGCCTGGATGAGCGCGGTGACCTCTGGCGACGAGTCCGTCGTCCGAGCACCGCCCGAGCCGCCCGTGCAGGTGACGGTGTACTTCACGATGAGCGTCTGACCGTCGGCGTTGGTCGCGGTGATCTGACCGTTGCGGTCATTGGGGCCGAACGCGATGTTCGACTGTCCGTTCGCGAACGTGCCGTTCGTCGCCGAGAACCCGTAGGCGCTGACCTGGCCCGTGCCCGACGGGCAGGAGTAGCCCGCCCAGGTCAGGGTGAGCGCGCCGTTCGGCTCGACCGTCGCCGCCGAGAGCGTCGCGGCTGCGGGCGGCTGGAGCGAGGTCTCCTCGCCGAAGCACGTCAGAGTCAGTTCGTTCTCCGGAAGGAGGTTGCCCGTCGGGTTGATCGACTGCACCGTGCCGACGTCGCCCGCTGTGGGGGCCGCCGGAGCATTCTGGGCGACGTTGACGACCAGGATGCCGGCATCGCGCGCCGCCGTCTGGGCTGCGCCGCACTCCATGCCGACGAGACCGAGGGCGTCGACGTTGATGCGCTCCACCGTGGGTGTGGGTGTGGGCGTCTCCGACGGCGTCGTGCTCGCCGAGGTCGAGGTCGACGTGTCGGGCGCCGGCTCCTGGTTGGAGAAGATCGCGAAGAGCGTTCCGCCCAGCACGAGCACCAGGATCACGATGAGCGCGATGAGGGGCCACGTCCACGGGCTGCGCTTGCGCTCGGTCTTCTCCTCGTCCACCGGCGGCGCGCCCGGCGACGGCAGGATGCGCGTCGCCGCCTGCGTCTCCGAGGGGCCGAGCAGCTGAGTGAGGTCGTCGCCGGTGGATTCCCCGGTCGCGACCGCGGGCACCGCGGCGGCCGCGGCGGCGACATCCCCGCGGCGCAGCGCCGTCGCGGCGCGGGCGACGGCCGCGGACGATGCCGGCCGTTCTTCGGGCTTCTTCGCGATCATCGCCATCACGAGGTTCTGCACCGGCACGGCGACGGTCGGCGGGAGCGGCGGCGGCGGCTCGTTGATCTGCGCCATCGCGATCGCGACCTGGGACTCGCCCGTGAAGGGCCGCTTGCCCGCAAGGCACTCGTAGGCCACGATTCCGAGCGAGTACGTGTCGGTCGCCGGCGATGCCGGGTGTCCGGATGCCTGCTCGGGCGAGAGGTACTGGACGGTTCCCATCACCTGGCCGGTGGCGGTGAGCGGCACCTGGTCGGCGATGCGGGCGATGCCGAAGTCGGTGATCTTCACGCGACCGTCGGGGGTGATCAGCAGGTTGCCGGGCTTGATGTCGCGGTGCACGAGGCCGGCGGCGTGCGCCGACTGCAGCGCCGCGGAGGTCTGGGCGACGATGTCGAGGGTCTTGTCGGTCGAGAGCGACCCTTCGCGCTCGATGATCGTCGACAGCGCTTCGCCGGGGACGAGCTCCATCACCAGGAAGGCGGAGCCGTTCTCCTCGCCGTAGTCGAAGACGCTCGCGATGCCCTCGTGGTTGACGAGCGCGGCGTGGCGGGCCTCGGCGCGGAAGCGCTCGAGGAATCCCGGATCGCCCATGTACTCGTCTTTGAGGATCTTGATCGCGACGGTGCGACCGATCACGTGATCGGTCGCCTCCCACACTTCGCCCATACCGCCGATGGCGATCCGCGAGTCCAGCTCGTAGCGGCCGCCGAAGGTCACTCCCTGCGTCGGTCTCATCTTCCCAGCACCGCCTCCATGACCTGTTTCGCGATCGGCGACGCGATCGCGTTACCGCTTCCCGACTGCCCTCTGCCTCCGCCGTCTTCGACGACGACGGCGACGGCGACCTGGGGATCGTCGGCGGGGGCGAAACCGGTGAACCACAACGTGAATGGCTTGTCCGACCCGTTCTCCGCAGTGCCGGTTTTCCCGGCCACGTCGACGCCGTCTATTCTTGCACCCGACGCCGCCCCGGTACTGACATTGGCGACCATCATCCGCACCATCTCCTCGGCCAGATCCGTCTCGAGCGCTCGCCCGAACTCGGTGTTCTCGAACGTCTGCTGGACGGTGAGGTCGGGGGCGACCACCTGGTCCACCATGCGGGGGTTCATCACGACGCCCCCGTTGGCGATCCCCGCCGACACCATCGCCATCTGAAGCGGCGTGGCCGTGACCCTGCCCTGCCCGAAACCGGTGAGCGCCGTCTGCGGGTCATCGAGCGCCCGCGGGTAGCTCGACGCCGTCGAGGCGAGCGGGGTCGCGAACGACATGTTGAATCCGTACTTCTCGGCCTCGTCGCGGATCGCGTTGTCGCCGAGCTGCAGCGCGAGCTCGGCGAAGGGGACGTTGCAGCTGAGCCGGAGGGCGTCGGCGAGAGTCACCGTCTCGCCCGGTCCGCACGTGCCGCCGCCGGCGTTGTAGACGATGTTGTTCGACTGCGGCAGCGGGAACGAGGCCGGGTTGGGCAGCGTCGACGTGGAGGTCCAGTCGCCCGACGCGAGAGCGGCCGACGCGACGACGAGCTTGAACGTCGAACCCGGGGGGTTGAGGTCGCCCCCGATGGCCCGGTTGAACAGCGGATGCTGCACATTCGCCTCGAGCTGGTCGTAGTAGGCGTTCACGGCGGTGGCGTCGTGCGAGGCCAGCGCGTTCGTGTCGAACCCGGGGCTGGACACCATGGCGAGGATGCGCCCGGTCGACGGCTCGATCGCCACGACGGCGCCCTGCAGCTCGCCGAGCGCCTCGAAGGCGGCCTGCTGCACCACGGGGTCCAGCGACAGTGCGACGTTCGACCCGCGCTGGGGCTGACCGGTGACGATCTGCTCGAGGCGCGAGAGGAACTGCGATCCCGCCGTGCCGCTGAGCTCCTGGTTCATCGCCTGCTCGATGCCGGTCGTCGAGCCGAGGACGGGATTGATCCACCCCGTCACCTGGCCCCACATCGCGGCATCCGGATACGTCCGCTGCCAGGTGTACTTGTCGTTCGACGGAGTCGAGACGGCGATCGCGGTGCCGCTGGCGACGATCGCCCCGCGCTGCACCTGGTACGAATCCAGCAGCGCGCGCTCGTTCCGGGGATTCTCGGCGAGGGCCTCGGCCCGCACGACCTGGATCCAGCTCGTCGAGGCGAACAGGGCGACGAACATGAGCAGCATCAGGATGCTGAGGCGTCTGAGCTCTTTGGTCATGTCAGCCGATCACCACCCGGGGGCGGCTGCGCACGACATCCGAGATGCGCAGCAGCAGCGCGACGATGATCCAGTTCGCGACGAGCGACGACCCGCCGGCCGCCAGGAAGGGCGTCGTCAGACCCGTCAGCGGGATGACGCGGGTGACGCCGCCGACCATGATGAACACCTGCAGCGCGATCGTGAAAGACAGCCCGGTCGCGAGCAGCTTGCCGAAATCGTCCTGGCCGGCGAGACCGATCCGGATGCCTCGACTGGTGAACACCATGTACAGGCAGAGGATCGCGAAGACGCCCACGAGTCCGAGCTCCTCGCCGAGGCTCGGGAAGATGTAGTCGCTCTGCGACAGCGGGGTCAGGTAGGGCCGGCCCTGGCCGAGCCCTGTGCCGATCAGACCGCCCTGCGCGAGGCCGAAGATGCCGCCGACGAGCTGGAAGCTGCCCCCGCTCGCGTCGATCACCTCGGGGTTGAAGGCATCCAGCCAGTTCGTGAAGCGTCCTCTGACGTAGGGAAGCACCTGCGTCGCCGCGAGCGCACCCGCGACGGCGAGCACGACGCCGATCAGCACCCAGCTCGTCTTGCCGGTCGCGACGTACAGCATCGCGACGAACATGCCGAAGATGAGGAGCCCGGTTCCGAGGTCGCGCTGGAGCACGATGATGCCCATCGAGACGAGCCACAGCACCAGGAGCGGGCCGAGCTCTCGGGCGCGCGGCCAGGTCATGCCGAGGAAGCGGGTGCCGGTCGAGGTGAGCGACTCCCGCGTTCGCACCAGGTAGCCGGCGAAGAAGATCGCGAGGCAGATCTTGGCGAGCTCGCCCGGCTGGAACGAGAAGATGCCGAGGTCGACCCAGACGTCCGCGTTGGCGTCGGCGCCCAGACCCGGGATCACCGGCAGCAGCAGCAGTGCGATACCCGTGAACCCGGCGACGTACGTGTACCGGAACAGGAGGCGGTAGTTCTTCAAGGCGAGCACGACGGCGATCGTCGCGACGAGGGCGATCGCGACCCACGCGAGCTGACGCGTGGATGTGGCATCCCACCCGTGCACGTCGCGCTGGATGTCGATGCGGTAGATCATCGCGATGCCGAGCCCCGTGAGCAGCGTCGCGATGGGCACCACGAACGGATCCGCGTCGCGTGCCCGCAGTCGCAGCACGATGTGCAGCGCCAGGACGAGGGCCGTGAGCGCGCCGCAGTAGATGAGGAAGGTCGGCTCGATCTCTCCGAGCGCGCCGAGCTGCACCAGCGCGACGGAGGCGGCGTTGATCGCGAAGGCGAACACGAGCAGGGCGAGCTCGCGGTTGCGCTGCGTCTGCGGAACCCGGATGCGGCGCAGGGCCCGCACCACCGCGGTGTCGGAGCTCAGCGCGGCGGTGAGGTTCTCGGTCCCGCTCATCCTCCACCTCCCGATACCGTGCGGAGATTGTCGACGATGCGCTGCGCGTCGGCGAGCGAGCGCGCCGTGATCGTCCCCTCCACCGTCATGCGGTCGAAGTCGGGCAGGTCGGCGAGCACGATGCCGGTGTCTTCGTAGGCCACCGACAGCCTGATCGGCCCGATGTCCTGCTGAAGCCCGCGGAAGATCACGACGGTGTCGTCGTCGGCGCCGACGAAGTAGCGGGTCTGCGTCCACTGGTAGCCCGCGACCGCCGCGCCCGCCAGCAGTGCGAGCACCACGACGAAGCCGACGATCCATCCGATCCGCCGGCGGCGCGCCCGGCGGTGGTCCTCTTCGATGAGCTCCTCGAGGAACTCGGCGGCCGGCTCGAAGTGCGTCGGCTCGTTCGCCGCCTGACGGTTGGGGTGCAGCCAGCTCGTGCGGCCGGGCCGCGCAGCGGGGACCTCCACGCCGATCGGATTCGACGCCGAGCCGACGATGGTCGGGGTGCCCGAGAAGAGCGGATGCTGGCCGCCTACGTCGACGAGCACGATCGTGACGTTGTCGGGCGCACCGCCGTCGAGGGCCTGCTTCAGGAGCATGTCGGCGGTGCGGCCGGGCGCCAGTCCGACGCCGAGGGCCTTCGCGAGGTGCGGTTCGTCGACCACGCCCGACAGCCCGTCGGAGCACAGCAGCCAGCGGTCGCCGGGCTGCGTCGGCATGATGAACGTGTCGACCTCGGGATCGGGATCCATGTCGCCGAGCACCCGCATGAGCACGGACCGACGCGGGTGGTAGCGCGCCTCCTCCGGCGTGATGCGGCCCGAGTCGACCAGTCGCTGCACGAACGTGTGGTCGGTCGTGATCTGCGTCAGGGCGCCGTCGCGGTAGAGGTAGATGCGGGAGTCGCCGATGTGCGCGATGACGGCGTACTCGTCGACCATGATGAGCGCGCTGACCGTCGTTCCCATGCCCGCGAGCTCGGGTCGCAGGTTCACGGTCTCGATGAGCTCCGTCGCGGAGTCGGCGATGCCGTTCCGCAGCTCGCGCTCGGCCTCGGACGTCGACGCGTAGGGGTGGTCGAGGCGCTCCAGGAGGGCGATCGCGAGGCTCGAGGCGACGTCGCCGCCCGCGTGTCCGCCCATCCCGTCGGCCACGACGAACAGATTGGAGCCGGAATACCCGGAGTCCTGGTTGTTGGAGCGCACCTTGCCGGTGTGCGAGATCGCGACGCTCGAGCCCTGGAAGACCATCTGTGCGGGGTCCGCCCGCTACTTCCGCAGCTCGAAGGTCGTGGCGCCCACCTTGATGGGGGCCCCGACCTTGACCGGGACGGGAGCGGCGACACGGGCGCCGTCGTGCCAGGTGCCGTTGGTCGAGTCGAGGTCCTGCACCATCCACTGATCGCCCCACAGGACGAGGCGGGCGTGGTGGCTCGAGGTGTAGTCGTCGCGCACGACCAGGCCGGATTCGCTCGAGCGCCCGATGGTCAGCGGCTCGGCGCCGAGGGGCAGCTCGATGCCCGCCTTGGGTCCGCTCGTGACCACGATCCGCGAGACGGTGGAGGTGGTGGCCTTCGCGCCGGCACCGGATGCCGCGGCCGGGGGCGCCGCCTTGGGCACCACGGGAGCGGTCACCTGCGCGGCGGGTGCTGCGGTCGGCGCGGCGGCGGCTTCGGGTATCTTGCGCACCTTCACGCCGAACAGGTCGGAGCGCAGCGAGTAGACGACGGCGAAGACGAAGAACCACAGCAGCAGCAGGAAGCCGATGCGCAGGAGGAGCAGAGTGAGTTCGCTCACAGGGGACCGCCGCCTCGCAGGTCGAAAGCGCGCGTGACGTCGGCGGGGAGCGGCGGCTTGGGCGGCGTCGCCTGCGCGACGACGCGGAACACGATGTCGGTGCGGCCGATCGTGACGGTCGAGTCCGGGGCGAGCGGCGCCTCGACGACCTTGCTGCCGTTGAGGAGGGTGCCGTTGGTGGAGTTCATGTCGCGCACCATCGCGCGCTCGCCGTCCCAGAGGATCTCGACGTGCTTGCGGCTGGTGCCGGCATCCGGGATCGTGATGTCGGCGTCGCTGCCTCGGCCGATCACGGTGCGGCTCTTGACCAGCGGATGACGCTTCCCGTCGATGTCGACCACGCCGCGCCACGACACGCGTCCGCCCTGCGCCGTCTCGGACTGCACGCGCAGCGTGCCGGTCGAGAGCTGATCGTCCCGCACGATCGAGATCGTGACGGGTCCGGCGAAGGAGTACCCCTGCGACTTCGCGTGGGTGTGCACGAGCGTGTCGAGTTCGTCGCCCAGCGCCGGACCGATCGCGCGCATCTTCTCGTCGTCGGCGGGCGAGAGTCGCACGGTGAACGCGTTGGGGGCCAGGATGCGGTCGCGCGAGACGACGGCAGCCTTGGTGTCGAGCTCGCTGCGCAGGGCCGAGGCGATCTCCACAGGTTGGATGCCGCTGCGGAAGGTCTTCGCGAACGCGCTGTTGACGGCGCGCTCGAGACCCTTCTCGAAGCTGTCAAGTAGTCCCACGCGACTCCTCTGGCAGTCTGGCCGGTTCGGTACATGCTAATTGCACAGGCTGTGGACAGTGCGACGGTTCGTTCTGGACGTCGCCGATTCCGGCGGGGCGTGCCGTGCGTGATATCCTCGGGAGGTTGAGTACGCGACGTCTTCGGATGCCGCGGACGCGCGAGTGGCGGAATAGGTAGACGCGCTGGCTTCAGGTGCCAGTGCCCGCAAGGGCGTGGGGGTTCAAGTCCCCCCTCGCGCACCGACAAGAAGGCCCCCGGATCCCCGGGGGCCTTCGTCGTCGGCGGGTGCGCTCACACTCCGTCGAGAGCGGGGAGCAGGGCGTACACGATCTCCTCGGTGTCGCGTCCCAGCCCCGGGGCGAAGTCGACGTCGCGCGAGACCTCGGTGAACCCGTTCTTCTCGAGCACCGCGATCGATCGGACGTTGTGCGTGGCCACGCGTGCGAACAGCGGTCGCTCCGCCTCGCGGGAGACGAGAAGACGCAGAGCTTCGGTCGCGACGCCGCGGCCCCAGGCGTGGCGCGCGATCCAATACGACACTTCGCGGTCGCCGTCGATCGTGAAGGCCGCGATCGTGCCGGCGAACCCTCCTCGCTCGGTCACCACGAAGTAGGCGACATCGGGGTTCGGGCGCTGGCGTCCGATCCAGGCGTCGAAGGCCGCACGGTCGTCGGGATCCTCGGCGGTGAAGGCGGCCGCCTCCACGGACTCGGGGTCGCGCATCATCTCGAAGACGGCATCCAGGTCGTCGTCCTCGACGGGGCGGAGATCGATGTGACTCACCTCGTCAACGCTAGCGAGCCGGACTGTCGCGGGAAAGGTCACGCCGGAGTGTGAAGCGCACGCAGGAGACGCTCTGCTTCGTCGCCGTCGCGTGCCGCCAGAGCGTCGCGGAATCGCTCGAAGGCGGCGGATCTGTCGATCGGGCACGAGATCGCGGGGCGCCATGCGGCAAGGCTTCGACGGATGGCGAGCTCGCCTTCGCGCATGACGCGGAGGATCGCGGCGTTGTCGGCGATGTAGGTGAGGCGTTCGAACATCGCCGAACTCGCACGCAGGATGCCGGACATGTCGTCTTTCCTCGACGCGTCGATGACGTCATCCATCAGGGCGATCACCTCGGCGAGCTCCTCAGCGGTGCAGCGGGGCAGGGCGAGACGGGTGACATTACCCATCAGATGGACGAGGAACTCATGGGTGTCGGCGAGCACCTTCGGATTCGGAATGGACACGCGCGTGTAGCGGTTGGGAGCGACCTCGACGAGGCCCGCACGCTCGAGTCGCTGCAGAGCTTCGCGCACGGGCGTGCGGGAGACGCCGAGCCGCGCAGCGAGCTCATGATCGCGCAGATGCTCGCCGGGCTGGAGGGTGCCGTCGAGGATGGCTTCTCCGATGCGCGCGTACACCTCGTCGCCGAGGACGGCGCCGCGCGGATCGACGGGGGCGAAGTCGGCGATGGTCACAGTGCGATCAGTGTACGACTCCGTGAGACTCTCCTCAGATAAGCCTCTGCGATGTGTGCACAACCCGATATATCGGTAGAGTGTGGCAGTCACGCTCAGGCGTGACCTATCCGGGGGGATCCGTCGACGCCCGGGCCTGTGAGTCTCCGACTCGGCCCGGGCGTCCGATGGTCCAGGGGTCCGCGAGCACGGACCTTCCGGGGGGCGATGCAACGTTTGTGTCACCTTCCGTGACTTTTCCCTGCGGTTTCCCTGCTGATTGCCCTAGTGTCGGACCTGATCGGCGCGCACTGCGCCGGCAACCCAGCAAGGAACGGCAATTCATGAGCACGACCGGCACTGTCAAGTGGTTCAACTCCGAAAAGGGCTTCGGCTTCATCGCCCCCGATGAGGGTGGCGCAGACGTCTTCGCGCACTACACCGCCATCGAGGCGAGCGGCTACCGCGCGCTCGAAGAGAACCAGCGTGTGGAGTTCGAAATCGCGCAGGGTCCCAAGGGCCTCCAGGCAGAGAACATCCGCCCCATCTAAGACACCTGCTCCTGTCGATCGTCAGTCGACCTTCAGGGGCAACGCAGTACCCGAACGGGACACCGACGCATCGCGTCGATGTCCCGTTCTCTCGTTGCGGGCGGGTGGATCACTTCTCCGAGCCGCGGATGAGCTCGAGACCCGCTCCGGCGAACTGACGGATCGTGGCGTCGGGCAGGAAGGCCCGCGTCAGAGCCGCGCCGATGCGGGTGAGGTCGGCCTCGTCGCGGAAGAGGAGGTACATCGTCTCGTACCGAGGGTGGAACTTCTCCTTGAACCGGTGCAGCGACGCGAAGCCGTAGACGGGTTCGAGTGCGTCGGCGAGCTTGTCGCTGAGGTCGGCGATGACACCGGCGTCCGGCGGATACTCGTGGGCCAGCGGCGCGCCGGACAGCGACATGATCTGCGCTCCCTCTTCGGAGAACTGCTTCGCGGACGATCCGATGAGGAACTCCATGACGGGGCCGAACCCGCCTTCGCGCCGCCGCATCAGGTCGAGGGTCCATCCGTGCGCGACGCCGTCGGCGCCGTACACCGGGAGCCAGGACAGGAATCCGTCGACGTCGCCCTTCGGCGATAGGGCGAGGGCCAGCCGCACCTCGGGGTCGGCCGCCTCCTCGAGGGTTCCGAGGGTGAAACGCATCTCGGGGAGGTCCTTGTCTCCCACCCACATCTCCGAGATGGCGCGCACCTGCTGCTGCACGCCCCAGGTCTCGTCGGAGAGCCGGGTCATCCGGAAGGTCATCTCCTCGCGCTCGCCGCGATTGAGCGAGGTGCGCACCGCGCCCCACTGCTTGCCCGTGAATTTCAGGCCCGGCAGGTCGACGATCGTGTCGTCGGCCACGACGAGGCTGCGCCAGGACTCCCCGACGGCGCCCCGCGTCGCCTCCCCGGCGCTGAAGAAGCACGGCACGAGGCCGGCCGCCTGCGCGGCGTCGACGAACTCGTTCACCGACTGTGCGCGGGATGCCTCGGGACCGAGCGGATCGGCCAGGGCGAGCGCGACTCCGGCGCGCCGCTGATACGCGACGATCCCGTCGGTCGCGCGGAAGTAGTCGTTTCCGTCCCATGTGGTCATCCAGGACAGCGTGCCCCCGCCGTGGGTGCGCAGCATGTCCTTCACCTCGTCGAGCGAGGGAGCCGGCGCGGTGCCGAGCGTGGACTTGCGGCGCGCCCGGAAGGCGGCCCGCACCCACACGAGGTACACGAGGTAGAGCAGCCACATGATGCCGCTCGCGAGGGCGAGCTCGGTCTCGCCGTCGATGAAGCCCTCGATCCGCGCCTGGGACGCGATGACGATCCCGACCAGCACAAGCGCTCCGAGGAGGATGTTCAGCGATGCGACGACGATCGCGACGATCCACGCCCATCGCCGGCCGCGTCGGAGGCCGTTCGCGATGAGCAGGATGACCAGCAGGTCCACGGCGAGGTCGAGGAATCCGCCGGACACCGGCTCGGTCGGGCCGAAGGGACCGTCGGTGGGGACGATCGTCGTGACGATCTCGACCGAGCCGAGGACCAGGATGCTGGCGAGGGCGACGAGCCGCTGCTCGCGGACCGTCACGCGCTGCACCCGCAGCGTGCGGTCGACGAAGAGCACGAGGAGGACCGCGCACAGGTGCTCCAGATCGGCGAGCGATCCCCAGAAGAGCATCGCGATGAAGACGAAGCCGATCAGCATGAGCCAGGCGCGGACGCGCCAGGGCGCTGCGAAGAGCCCCACGGCCGCGGCGATGCAGGCCATCGTCCCGCCGGAGGCGCCGACGTCGAGCTGCGTGGCCTCGAACTGCGCCCACGCCCAGGGCGCCATCGACGCCAGCCACAGCAGCAGCGCCGTGGCGAAGATCGCGAAGAGCTGGCCGATCGTGAAGTACGCGAGGGCGACGCGCGAGCCGCGCTTCACCTCGAGGTACCCCATGCCGAGGAATCCGGCGATCGTGAAGATGTAGACGAAGGGCTGGTTGACGAAGAACGTGCCGGTGATCGGCGTCCACCACCGCCCCTCGAGCAGGGCGGGCAGGCCGTAGGCCACGGCGTCGAAGGTGGGCGTGTCTTCGAACGGACGCCACAGGCCCTGCCAGATGACGCCGACCGCGAGGATCGCGACCACCAGAGACAGGGTCGCCGGGATGCGGCGCGCGACCGAGAGGACCGGATGCGGGGGCGGGGGCGCGGTCTCGCTCATGTCTTCACGATAGCGATGCCCGCCTCAGGAGTCGGTCAGACGGGCGTAGTCCACGAGAGCCCACGCGTCCTCCGCATGCCGCAGAGCCCGTCGGGCGATGTCGAGGGCCTGGACCGGATCCGCGGACTGTCGCGCGGCCGCGAGGTCCTGCTGTGCCGAGCCGAGGCGCACGCGCGCATCTGCTCCGGCCCGGGCGTGCGCGACGGCCGCCTCGGCCTGCGCGATCGCGCTGCGGGCTGCTGCGAGCGTTCCGGGGAGTGCGGTGCGCGCGCCGCGCAGGCGCTGCTGAGCGGTGCGCGCATCCCCGAGCGCGAGGTCGAGGCGATCCCGCAGGCGGGCGACTCTGTCGACGGTGCGGGTCGGGCGTCGCGCGGCATCCTTCTCCAGCGCGGTGAGCTCGGCCTCGCAGGCCCGCAGCTCGGCCCCGAGGCGCTCGGACTCGGCCGGCTCGAGCTGCTCGCGGATCGTGAACGCCTGCCGGAGGGCGGCGCGCGCGGCGCCGATCTCACCCGGCACGGCCTGGGACGCCTGCGTCACGAGGCGATGCGTCTCCTCCAGCACGCGCACGTCGGCCTCTGCGCCGCGCAGAGCCCGTTCGGCGCGGGCGAGCTCGGGGAGCGCGTCGCGCGTGGGGTCGTCCGCCAGGGCGGCGGCGGCGTCGAGCAGCCGCTCGGCCTCGATCGTCTCGGTGACGGCGGTACGGGCTGCCGCGGCGGCGGGCTTCCACTCCGAGGCGTCGAAGTGCTCCGCGAGCTCGGCGACCAGGGAGTCGGGATCGCCCATGGTCGCTCGGAGGCGGTCGAGTCGCGTCCGCGCCGACGCGACCTGCGCCGCTGCCGACACATGCGTCCGCATCCAGTCCCGGTGCTCGGCCCGCGCACGCTCGATCGTCGCCAGCGCTTCGCCCGCGCGCCGCTCGATGCGGAGCGAGACGCGACGCACCTCGGAGGGGAGCGGGTCGGCATCCGTCAGCGCACGGTACTCGTCGAACGATTCGTCACGCACGTGCTGCGCGGTCAGCCGCGCTCGGCGGAGAGAGGACGGCGCCCCACCGCCGTAGAGGGCACCGGAGAGCCCGACCTCGACCTCGAGTTCGTCGACGGCGTCGTCGAGGCGCACGAGGGCGGATCCGGCCCGCGTGCGCTCCGCGGTCGCCGCGGCGACCGCCCTCGGGGAGCGGCGCGCACGGCGCAGCGCCCAGATCCCGACCGAGATCGCGATCGCGGTCACGCCGAACACGACGACCACCGGGATCACCCAGTCGAGCAGCGCGCCGAGCACGTCAGACCCTCGTCCCCGCAGGCGGGTCGTCGACGAGCAGAAGGGCCCGCAGCTCGTCGGCGGTCGACACCGTGGCCGCCGATCCCTCCGACTCGTGCGGCCAGCTGAACCCCCACCGCACGAACACGACGGGCACGCCGTTCGCGGCGCCCCCCTCGATGTCGTGATGCCGGTCGCCGATCAGCACGGGTCTGCTCGTGTCGGCGCCGGATGCCTCGAGACGACGGAGCGACTCGGCCACGATGTCGGCCTTCGTCGCCAGGGTCTTCTCATCGGGAGTGGCCCCGACGATCGCCGCCAGGTGCGGGGCGAGTTCGAAGTGGTCCATCAGCGCCGCGACCTGGAGCTCCGGCTTCGAGCTCGCCGTGGCCTGAGCGATGCCGGCGGCCGCGATCTCGGCGATGAGCTCGCCGATCCCGGGGTAGAGCTTCGCGCCCGTGGTGTACCCGTCGGCCTTGCCGAGCGTGCGGTACCAGCGCACCGCTTCCTCGGACTCGGCCGGCGTCATGCCCACGTTCGCCTGGAACGAGTCGTACATCGGGGGACCGATCCAGTGCACGAGCTCCGCGCGCGTCGGCGGTGTCTTGCCGAAGTGGTCGAGCGTGATCGTCAGGCGACGGAGGATGCCGTCCGACGCATCCACGATCGTGCCGTCGACATCCCACAGGATGCAGGTCCAGGGCGAGCGTGACGGCATGGTGTCCAGCCTAGGCATTGTCCTGCGGGCGGGATCGATTCTTCCCCGGCGGGCGCGCGCGGGTTAGTGTCGAAGTCCCCCACGCGAGGAGGAGCCATGTCGGCCTTCTGGAGCATGCCGGTCATCGACGGACCCCTTCCCTGGATCGTCTTCGCGGTCGCGCTCGGCGTTCTCGTCTGTCTGCTGTGGCGCCGATGGACGGCGCGCACCGCCCTGGTCGCCGCGGTCGCCGCCGCCGCCGGCGCCCTTGTCGCGCTCGCGGTGTATTTCGTGTCGAACGCGACCGGCGCCTTCGGCGACCCGCTTCCGCAGGAGGTGCTGTGGTGGGCGATGGGCGCATTCGCCGCGATCGGGCTCGCCATCGCGTCGCTGTGGGGCTCCGCGACCTGGCGCCGGATCGTGGCCGCGTTCGGCGTGGTGGTCTTCGCGATCGCGGGGGTGCTCGGCGTCAACGCCTACTACGGACTGAATCCCACGCTCGGCAGCATCTTCGGCATCGTGGTCGAGAATCCGATCGACATGCCGACGCCGGACCCGGATCAGACGACAGATGCCGGACCGCTCTACCAGTCGTGGAAGCCGCCGGCAGACATGCCCTCGAAGGGGCAGCGGGGCACGCAGGTCATTCCGGCGACCGTCTCGAGGTTCGACGCGCGGCCCGCGGGGATCTATCTCCCTCCCGCAGCGCTCGGGGAGGACGCGCCCGTTCTCCCCGTCGTGATCCTCATGATGGGATTCCCTGGAAACCCCGACGTGAGCTATGCCGCAGACATCCTCGACGACTACGCGGCTCGGCACGATGGGCTGGCGCCGATCGTGGTCGTGCCCGACCAGATCGGTCCATCCGGATCGGATCCGGCCTGCGCGGATTCGAAGGCCGTGGGCAACGCGATGACCTACATCACGGAAGACGTCGTCACCTGGATCAAGGGCAACCTCCGGGTATCTGCGGATCCGAAGGAGTGGGTGATCGCGGGCTATTCGAACGGAGGGGGCTGCGCGTTCAAGTACATGGCATCCGACCCGGATCTCTGGCAGAACCTGCTCGATGTCTCGGGAGAGGAGTTCCCCGGGTCCGAGGACATCCCGGCTGTCACGGCGTCGATCTTCGGCGGTGACGCGGCCGCCTTCGAGGCGTCCAAGCCGGAGAGCATCATGGCCACGAAACCGGGCCAGTACGAGGGGGTGACCGCCGTCTTCACGATCGGCGCGGTGGATCCCTGGTTCGTTCCGGCGTCCCAAGCCGCATCCGCGGCCGCGAAGGCAGCAGGGATGTCCGTCACCTACATCGAGATTCCCGGAGCGGACCACGGGGTGAGCGCCCTGACGGGTGGGCTCCAGCAAGGGCTGAAGCTCTTCTATCCCGTGCTCGGACTCTCCGCCCCGTAGCAGCAGGTCAGAACAGGCGCGGAGCGCCGGACTCGATGCCCTTCATGCCGTCGTAGTCGAGCGTGACGCACCGGATGCCGCGGTCCGTCGCGAGCACGCGGGCCTGCGGCTTGATCTCCTGGGCGGCGAACACGCCCGACACGGGGGCGAGGTGCGGATCGCGGTTGAGCAGTTCGAGGTAGCGCGTCAGCTGCTCGACACCGTCGATGTCGCCGCGCCGCTTCACCTCCACTGCGATCGTGCCCCCGGCCGGGTCGCGCAGCATGAGGTCGACGGGTCCGATCGCCGTGGGGAACTCGCGTCGCACGAGTGTGAGGCCGTCGCCGATGACGTCGACCTGCTCGGCGAGGAGACGCTGCAGGTCGGCCTCGACGCCGTCCTTCTGGAGTCCCGGATCGATGCCGAGCTCGTGCGACGAGTCGTGGATCACCTCGTAGATGCGCACCAGGAGCGCATCGCCGGTCTTGGCGTGCGTGACGCGCCAGTGCTCGACCACGCCCGCCGAGGCCGAGTCCGCGTCGGGAGCCTCGACGGTCAGGGTGCAGGGCGGAGACATCCAGTTGAGCGGCTTGTACGACCCGCCGTCGGAGTGCACCAGGAGCGATCCGTCGCCCTTGTGCACCAGCAGGCGCGTGGCCAGGGGCAGGTGGGCGGTGAGGCGACCCGTGTAGTCCACGGAGCAGCGGGCGATGACGAGACGCACCCGATGAGCCTAACGGCCGAACACGGGGCTCAGTGGTGGCCGGCGCCGACCTTCGAGCCCGCGATCGGCTTGGCCGCGCCGGAGGCGAGGCCCGACAGCGCGATCAGGCCCACGATGATCCACAGTGTCGGCAGCAGCCCGATCTGGTGGCTGATCCAGCCCAGGACCGGCGGACCGCACAGGAACGCGACGTAGCCGATGGTGGCGGCTGCGCTCACGGATGCCGCGGCCTTGGTGGGATCGTCGGCCGCAGCCGACATCCCGAGCGGGAAGCCCAGCGACGCCCCGACCCCCCACAGGGCGACGCCGATGAGCGCGATCGGGAACGACGGGGCCAGGATGAAGAGGATGAGGCCGGCGCCCGCCGTGATCGCCAGGATCCGCAGAGTCCAGACGCGACCGAACCTGTCGACGAGCGGTCCGCCGATCGCGCGGACGACGGTCATCGCGATGGAGAACACCGTGAGGGCGATCGCGCCCTGCGCCTGCGTCCCGTCGTGACCGTCGACGACGGCGAGCGGCAGCCAGTCGTTCGCCCCGCCCTCGGCGAACGCCATGCCGAGCATGATCGCCCCGATGAAGTAGATGCGCGGCTCGCGCCAGACGGCGAGCGTCGCGCGGAGGCGCTCCCGCCGTGTCGCGGGCGCCGCGTCGTCGTCGACGGGATCGTCGGTCGATTCGCGAAGCGGCACGAACGTGACGGCGACGACCGTGGAGGCCGCGACGACGGCCGCGACCGTCCACAGGTGCACTCCGACACCGATGCCCCACGCCGTCACGACGATGCCGAGACCTGCTCCGGCGACGGTGCCGAGGCTGAACAGGGCGTGGAACAGCGGCATGATCGTGCGCGACAGCTCCTGCTCGACCGCGGCGCCTTCGACGTTCATGACGATGTCGGTCGCCGCCATGCCGAGTCCCATGGTGCCCAGTCCCACGGCCGCCAGTGCGTAGGACGGCACCGCATCGGTGCCGAACCCCACGATCACCATCCCCGCCGAGAACGTCAGGAGCGCCAGGAGCAGGCTCCGCCGGGCGCCCCACCGCACGAGCATCAGGGGGGCGAGCGAGAGGCCCACGAGGGACGCGCCTCCGGACACGAACAGCAGGATCCCGACCTCGAAGTCGTTGATGCCGAGATTGACCTTGGCCGCCGGAATGCGCGACGCCCAGGCGGCGAAGCCGAGCCCGAGCACGAAGAAGACCGTGAAGATGGCGTTGCGCCAGGCCACGATCTTCGTCCGGGTGAGCGTCTCCTGCATCGCGCCAGAGTATCGAATCGATTCGACGCCTGCAAACCCGGTGGGTTACCATCGGGGGTCATGAGCACGCGCCGCGCAACCATCGCCGACGTCGCGCGCGAGGCCGGGGTCTCGCCGTCGACGGCGTCCGTCGTGTTCAGCGGCAAGACGCCGGTGTCGGATGCCACGAAGCAGCGCGTGCGGGATGCCGCGGCATCCCTCGGCTACACCGGACCCGACCCGCGCGCGGCATCTCTCCGTCGCGGCCGATCCGGGATCGTCGGAGTGGTCTTCGAGGAGCACCTCGGCCGCACGTTCCAGGATCCGGTGAAGATCCTCATGATGGACGGCCTCACCGCGGCCGTCGCTCCGCTGGGTGCGGGTCTGCTGCTCCTGCGCGATCGCGACGAGACGGCCGGAGCCCCCACGCTCACGACCGCGCCCCTCGACGCCGCCGTGCTGGTGGGCTGCAGCGGGATGCTGCGCGAGTCCCTCGATGCGGTGCGCGCTCGCGGCATCCCCGTGGTCGTGATCGAGGGCGATGCCGGTGAGGGCGTTCCGCAGATCGACCTCGACAACCGCGACGCCCAGCGCAGGGCGCTCGCGCATCTGCGCGCGCTCGGCCACGAGCGCGTCGCGATCGCGGCCCTGCCGGTGCGCGCCGGGTGGGAGCGCGGATGGCTCGACGGCACGGAGCGGTTCACGATCGACGTGACCCGTGATCGCCTGGCCGGGGCCCGCGATGAATACCCCGACGCCCCTGCGTTCGCCGCGGCGGCGAGTTCGATCGACGAGGGGCTGCTCGCGGGACGGGCGATCCTCGCCGATGCCGACCACCGACCCACCGCGATCGCCGCGCAGAGCGATCTGCTCGCTGCCGGTGTCGTGCGAGCGGTGGAGGAGGCGGGCCTGCGGGTTCCCGAAGACGTGAGCGTCACGGGGTTCGACGGGATCGTCGTCGACGGGCTCGCGCCGTACGAGCTGACGACGCTCGTCCAGCCGGCCGTGGAGAAGGGCCGGGCGGCCGGCGAGGCCGTCGCGGCGATGCTCGCGGGTGAGGATGCCGCGTCGCTCCGGTTCACGTGCGTCTTCCGCGTCGGCAACACCACCGCTCCGCCGCCGGACTGATCGTTCCGTGACGCCGATTTCGCTCCGCGGGAGAACGGCGCACCGGCGCGCCGGTAGAGTGGACACGAACCCCGAACGCCCGCGCCCTTCGGCCGCGACCCCCTGAGGAGGCCGCGCATGCTCGCACTGCTGGCCGCGTTCGCCATCCTCCCGCTGGTCCTCCCGTGGCTCGTCGGCCGCATCGGCGTCCGGGCGTTCTACGTCGCCGCGGTCCTGCCCGTCGTGGCGTTCGTCCAGGCTGCGCTCCAGGGCGGAGTCGTCATGGACGGCGGCGCACCGTTCGAGTCTTACGACTGGATCCCCGCTCTCGGCATCCAGCTCTCGATGCGGATGGACACGCTCGCGTGGGTCATGACGCTCATCGTGACCGGCGTCGGTGCGCTCGTGATGATCTACTGCCGCTGGTACTTCCGCGGCAAGACCGAGGGTGTCGGGCAGTTCTCCGCCGTCCTCCTCGCGTTCGCCGGAGCCATGTACGGACTCGTCCTGGCCGACGACATCGTGGTGCTGGTGATGTTCTGGGAGATCACGAGCGTGCTCTCGTATCTCCTCATCGGCTACTACAACGCGCGTGCGGCGAGCCGTCGCGCGGCCCTCCAGGCGCTCCTCGTGACGACGCTCGGCGGACTGGTCATGCTCATCGGCGTCGTGCTGATGGTCGTGGAGGCGGGGACGTCGAGCCTGTCGACGATCCTCGCCGAGGTCCCCACGGGGCCCATGGTCGACACCGCTCTCGTGCTCATCCTCGTCGGCGCGCTGTCGAAGTCGGCGATCTTCCCGTTCCACTTCTGGCTGCCCGGCGCCATGGCCGCGCCCACGCCGGTCAGCGCGTACCTCCATGCCGCGGCGATGGTCAAGGCCGGCATCTATCTCATCGCCCGCCTCGCACCGTTCTTCGCGGACTCCCCGGTCTGGCGGCCCATCGTCATCTCGCTCGGCGTCTTCACGATGCTGCTCGGCGGGTACCAGGCCCTGCGCGAGTACGACCTGAAGCGCATCCTCGCGTTCGGCACGGTGAGCCAGCTCGGCTTCCTGACGGTCGTGATCGGCTACGGCACGCGGGATGCCGCGCTCGCCGGCCTCGCGCTGCTCATCGGTCACGCGCTGTTCAAGTCGGCGCTGTTCCTCGTCGTCGGCGTCATCGATCGGCAGCTGTCGACCCGCGACATCCGCGAACTGAGCGGCCTCGGACGCCAGGCTCCCGTCACGGCGACCGCGTCGATCATCGCCGTCGCCTCGATGGTCGGCGTGATCCCCACGATCGGGTTCGTCGCCAAGGAGGCGGCGCTGACCGCCCTCCTGCACGAGGCGGTCGGCGGCGCACCGTGGGGCATCGTCGCGCTGATCGGCGTCGTCGTCGGATCGGTGCTCACGGCGGCCTACGGCATCCGGTTCCTGTGGGGAGCCTTCTGGACCAAGAAGGACCGGGACGGCGCGAAGATCGAGGCGACCCCCTGGCCCGACCCGCCCATCGGATTCCTCGGAGCCCCCGTGCTCCTGGCCGGCATCACGCTCATCGCGGGGTTCGCCTCGCCGCTGGTCGACGCGTCGCTGGCTCCCTATGCCGACACGGCTCCCGCGTCGACCCCCGGTGTCGCCGCACCCGAGTACGCGTACCACCTGGCCCTCTGGCACGGACTCGAGCCGGCACTGTTCCTCTCGCTGGGATCGATCGCTCTCGGCGTCGTCGTCTTCTTCCTCACGCGCAGGTTCGCCCTGCGCCGGGCGCTGCCCTTCACGGCATCCGATGTCTACAACGGCGTGCTGCGGGGCATCGCGAAGCTCTCGGTCTTCACCACGAGCCTGACCCAGACGGGTTCGCTGCCCGTCTACGTCGGCACGATCTTCGTCGTGTTCGTGGCGGCGGAGGGCACGGCGCTGTTCGCGAGCGCCGAGCTGCGAGCCCAGCTCGACGCGTTCCAGACGCCCATGCAGCTCGTGGTCGCTCCGATCATGATCATCGCCGGCCTCATCGCCGTCCGCGCCCGCAAGCGCTACACCGGCGTCGTGCTGGTGTCGGTCACCGGTCTGGGCATGGTGCTCCTGTTCGCCACCAGCGGCGCCCCCGACCTCGCACTGACGCAGATCCTGATCGAGACCGTCACCCTCGTCGCGTTCGCCCTCGTGCTGCGGCGCATCCCCGCGCGGATGGGCGAGCACAACGCGTCCGTGTGGCCCGTGGCCCGCGCGGTGCTCGGTGCCGCGGTCGGTGTCACGATGGCCGCCGTCGCCCTCGTCGCGACGGGCGCCCGGGTGGCCACGCCGATCTCGGAGCGGTTCCCGTCGCTCGCCTACGAGCTCGGCCACGGCAGGAACGTCGTCAACGTGGCCCTCGTCGACCTCCGCGGGTGGGACACGATGGGGGAGCTGTCGGTGCTGATCCTCGCGGCGACGGGCGTGGCATCCCTCGTCTTCGTCACCCACCGCTCCGATCTGCTCTCCGAGGTCAATTCGCTGCCGACGGCGGCGAACCGCACGCGCAGGCCCCTCGTGGAGACGTCGGAGGGCGTCCGCCCGCAGACGGCTGCGAACCAGGGCAACCGCCAGGCCTGGCTGATCGGCGGCCAGCGGGTGCGGCCGGAGAACCGCTCGATCATCCTCGAGGTGATCGTGCGCATCCTCTTCCACACGATCATCGTCGTGTCGCTCTACGTGCTCTTCGCCGGGCACAACCTCCCCGGCGGCGGCTTCGCGGGCGGCCTGATCGCCGGTATGGCGCTCGTCATGCGGTACGTCGCCGGCGGGCGCTACGAGCTCGGAGCCGCAGCTCCCGCGGATGCCGGCCGACTCCTCGGCGTCGGAATGGCCATCGCCGTCGCGTGCGCCATCGTCCCTCTGCTGTTCGGGCTCGCACCGCTGCAGAGCTGGTTCTGGGAGGCCACCGTCCCCATCCTCGGTCACATCGAGTTCGTGACGTCGACCCTGTTCGACATCGGCGTGTACCTCGTCGTCATCGGCCTGGTGCTCGACGTGCTCCGCAGCCTCGGCGCCGAGGTCGACCGGCAGACGCAGGCGCTCCGGCAGTCCCAGGAGTCGCGGGGCCGGGGGGTGAGCGCCTGATGGATGTCTCCCTGACCCTCATCGTGATCATGGCGGTGCTCTTCGCGTGCGGCGTGTACGCGATGCTCGAGCGCAGCCTCACCCGCGTGCTCATCGGGTTCCTGCTGCTCGGCAACGCCGCCAACCTGCTGCTGCTCATCGTGATGGGCCAGCCGGGGATCGCCCCCTTCTTCGGGGCGGGCGAGGTCGACGAGATGTCCGATCCCCTCCCGCAGGCGCTCACGCTGACCGCCATCGTCATCACCTTCGCCGTATCGGCGTTCCTCCTCGCGCTCATCTACCGCTCGTGGCAGCTCGGTCAGGCCGACACGGTGTCGGATGACGAGGCGGATGCCGAAGTGCGCGAGCGCAGTCTCGCCGCCGAAGAGGCGATGGACGACGAGGCGGATACAGACGCCGACGACGCCACGGACTTCGTCGGGACCGAGGCGGCTCCGATCCGCATCCTCGGGCACGGCGACTTCGCCGGTCTGCTCGACGACGCGCCCTCCGATCTGCCCGACCGCGGCCGCACCTCCGAAGGGCCGACCGCCCCGGGGAAGGGCGGTGACGCATGAGCGCCCTCGTGCCCCTGCTCGTCACGCTCCCCCTCCTGGGAGCGGCGATCGCCCTCATCGCCGGGCGCTACCGCCGGGTGCAGGTCGGGGTGTCGATCGCGACCCTCACGATCGTTCTCGTGATCGCCGCCGTGCTGCTGTACGCCGTCGACGTCGGCGACCAGGCGATCGCGGTGTCGGTGGGCGGCTGGCCGGTGCCGTTCGGGATCGTGCTGTACGTCGACCGTCTCGCGGCGCTGCTCGTCGTCGTGTCGAGCATCGTGCTGCTGGCCGTCCTCCTCTTCTCCGTCGGCCAGGGAGCCGCCGACAACGACGACGACACGCCGGTCTCGATCTTCCACCCCTCGTATCTCATCCTCGCCGCGGGCATCTTCACCGCCTTCATCGCCGGCGACCTCTTCAACCTCTACGTCGGCTTCGAGATCCTGCTCGTCGCGTCGTACGTGCTCATCACGCTCGGCAGCACCGAGAACCGCATCCGCACGGGCGTCGTCTACATCGTCGTCTCGCTGGTGTCGTCGGTGCTGTTCCTCGCGGCGATCGCGATGATCTACGGCGCCCTCGGCACCGTGAACATGGCCCAGATCGCCGACCGGATGACCGAGCTCCCGCAGGACACGCAGCTCGTCCTGCACCTCATGCTCCTGCTCGCTTTCAGCATCAAGGCGGCCGTCTTCCCGCTGTCGTTCTGGCTTCCCGACTCCTACCCCACGGCGCCGGCTCCGGTCACGGCGGTGTTCGCCGGACTCCTGACGAAGGTCGGCGTCTACGCGATCATCCGCACCGAGACCCAGCTCTTCGCAGACAACGACGTCAACTTCCTGCTGCTCATCGTGGCCTTCGCGACCATGATCGTCGGCGTTCTCGGCGCCGTCGCCCAGGCGGAGCTCAAACGCATCCTGTCGTTCACGCTCGTGAGTCACGTCGGCTACATGATCTTCGGTCTCGCCATCGCGACGCCGGCCGCGATCGGCGCCACGATCTACTACATGGTCCACCACATCGTGGTGCAGACCACTCTGTTCCTGGCCGTGGGTCTCATCGAGCGCCGGGCGGGCTCGACATCCATCCTCAAGGTCAAGGGACTCATGAGGGCGGCGCCCGTCATCGCGGTGCTGTACTTCATCCCGGCGATCAACCTCGGCGGGCTTCCTCCGTTCTCCGGCTTCATCGGCAAGTTCGCGCTGTTCGACGCGGCGGCCGAGGTGGGCACGCCCATCATGATGGTGCTCATCGTGGCGGGCATCGTGACGTCGCTGCTGACGCTCTACGCGCTCATGCGGGCGTGGAACCTGTCGTTCTGGCGCGAGGAGGACGACTCGGCCGAGACCGAGGCTCGCATCTCGTACCTCGGCGCTTCGCCCGCCGCGACCGAGACCGAGACCGAGCGGCGCGTCATCCCGAAGATCATGACCGCCGCCACGGCGGGCATGGTGGGCATGACGGTCGCGCTGACGGTCTTCGCCGGTCCGCTCTACACGCTGTGCGAGCGCATCGGCGACGCCCTGCTCCAGCCGGTCAGCATCTCGCAGATCCAGCAGGAGGCGGACGAGTGACCCCGGAGTTCGCGCACCGCCCCGCCAAGCGGGTGTTCCTGGCGGTCTGGCGTCAGCTGCCGTTCTTCGTGTGGCTCATCGCGCTGTGGATGCTGCTGTGGGGCCAGTTCACGGTGGTCGCGTTCCTGACCGGACTCGTGATGGCGATCTTCGTGACGCGGATCTTCCAGCTGCCGCCCGTCGAGCTCTCCGGCCGCGTGAACCTGTGGTGGGGACTCGTCTTCGTCCTGGAGTTCCTCGTCGCACTGGTCGTCGGCTCGCTGACGGTCACCTGGCAGGTGTTCGATTGGCGGCGCCGGCCGGGCACCGCGATCATCGCCGTGCCGCTGCGCACCGACGACGACCTCATCATGACCCACACGGCCGTGACCGCCTCCCTCATCCCCGGCTCGCTCATCGTCGACGCCGACCGCGACCGCCGCATCCTGTATCTGCACGTGCTCGGCGTGCGCAACGAGCGCGACCTCGAGAAGCAGCGCGCCGCCGTGGCGCACTGGGAGGAGCGGATCGTGCGCGCGGTCGGGTCGCGTGCCCAGCTGGCGTCGATGCGCAATCCGTCGCCCGCCCTGTCGAGGGGAGGACAGCGATGAACGTCCTGCTCATCGCCATCTACGTGGTCTTCGCCGTCGCCGCCCTGCTCACGCTCGTGCGCATCGTGATCGGACCGTCGATCCTCGACCGCGCCGTGGCATCCGATGTGCTCCTGACGCTCGTGATGTGCGCCCTGGGTGCCGAGATGGCGATCAATCAGCACACCCGCACGCTCCCGCTGCTGCTGATCATCGCCGCCGTCGGCGTGTTCGGGTCGATCTCGATCGCGCGGTTCGTCGCGCGTCGCGACCAGGAGGGGAGCCGCTCATGACGTGGGATGCCGCGCTCGATCTCACCGCGCTCGTGCTGATCCTCATCGGCGCGCTGCTGTGCCTGACGGCCGCGATCGGACTGCTGCGGTTCCGCGATGTGCCTACCCGCCTGCACGCCGCGACCAAACCGCAGGTGCTCGGGCTCGTGCTCATCTGCCTCGCCGTGGCCCTGTCGCTGCGGTCGTGGCCGGTGGTGGCGTTCCTCGTGCCCGTCGTGCTGATCCAGCTCGCGACGGCCCCGCTGTCGGCGCACATGGTCGGCCGGCAGGCCTACCGCAACGGCACGATCGACGAGGTCGGCCTGTACGTCGACGAGCTCGCCGACTCCAAGCGCACCCCGCCCGCGTCCGGAGGCTGAATCCGCCCCGGCGGAGGCGCCGAGCCCGACGGGTCAGCCCGCCGGAGTCAGCACCAGGGTGTTCGTCGTCGCCGCGTCCACGGCCTCGGGCGAGAAGGCCCACGGAGTGAGCTCGACGCGCTGCCACGCCGCCGTCTGGTCGATGTAGTTCGGGTGGAAGGCGTGGCCGCTCGTGCCCGTGAGGTGGTTCCACTGCGATGCGTCGAAGTCGGCCAGATCGACGATCATGCGCATCGAGGGCACGGTGGAGGTCGCGAACCCGCCGCCGATGCTCCACCCGGTGGCGTTCACGACCGATGAGCCGCCGCCGACCGGGAACGGCCCGCGATTGAAGAGCCACTCGATGGGGGCGATGCCGGACGCGCCGAACGTGTCGCTCGTCAGCTCGATCGCGTGCAGATCACCCCACTTCCAGTTGGCCGGGGTGTCGCCCTGCAGCTCCACGAGCCGGTCGTAGGCGTCGGTCGCGGCGAGGGCGAGCATCTCGTCGCGTCCGTCGACGCCGAGCTCCTCGTTCGTCCACCATGGCGACGTCGGATCGTCCAGGAGCGTGTCGACCAGCAGGAAGAGGCGGCCCTGATCCCCGTTCGGTGCGGGGTTCTCGCGTCCGCGGACGAAGAGGTCCTGCACGAGCTCGCTCCACAGGACGTTCGCATACGCGGCCGCCGCCGAGTCAGCGTCGTTCTGGGCGTCCCACTGCGCGAGGAGGTCGAGCGCGTCGCGCTCGGGACCGTCGACGTCGAGGTCGGCGGTCGCGGCGATCAGACGCTTGCCCATCCAGAACTCGTTGTCGGCCTGGATGTCGCGCAGGTCGGTCGCCGTCAGCGGACCGACGGCGATCTTGCGCTCGAGCAGATCGACGATGCGCGCGGCGCGCCATCCGTAGTCCCAGTCCGACGTGAGCGCGTACGGATACGTCGTGTCGACGATCGCGTTGTTGGCCGTCACGATGTATCCCTCGGGCGGGTTGTAGACCACGGGGAGGTCGTCGAACGGGATGAATCCCGACCAGTCGTACGTCGAATCCCAGCCCGGCTGCGGCAGCGAGCCGTCGCCGGCACCGCGGACGGGGAGCTTGCCCGGGGTCTGGTAGCCGATGTTGCCGTCGACGTCGGCGTAGATGAGGTTCTGCGCCGGCACGTCGAACCGGGCTGCGGCGGCGCGGAAGCCCGTGAAGTCCTGAGCGAGGTTCAGCGCGAAGATCGCCTCCGCCGTCGTGCCGGGGGTGAGCGCCGTCCACTGGAGGGCGACGGCGTACTCGCCGTCGAGGTCGTCGACAGGCGGCGCGGAGGTGCCCACCGAGCCCGTGTAGGGGTCGTCGGCGATCGCGGTGAAGTCGTCGGTCAATCCCGACACGATCGGTCCGTGCACGGTGGAGCGGATCTCGAGCTCGACGTCGTCGCCCCCGGCGACCTTGAGCGTCTCGGTGCGCGTCTCCAGCGGCACGAGGGCGCCGTCGCGCCAGTACTGGTCGCCCTCGATCTTCTCGAGGTACAGATCGGTCACATCGGTGGTGAGGTTGGTGAAGCCCCACGCGATGCGGTCGTTGTGGCCGATGATCACGCCGGGCACGCCCGAGAAGCCGAACCCGGCGACGTCGAACGGGCACGTCGCGGTGACGTTCTCGCAGCGGAGCCCGATCTGGTGCCAGACGCTGGGGAGGGATGCGCCGAGGTGCGGGTCGTTGGCCAGCAGCGGCATCCCGGTCTCGGTGAGATCTCCCGACACGACCCACGAATTGGATCCGATCCCCTCGCCCGCGTCGCCGACCAGGGCGCTGACGGCTTCGATCACTCCGTCGACCTGCTCCCACTCGATCGAGGCCGTCGCGACGTCGGTCGCGTCGGTCTGGAGCGAGGCGGGTTCGGCCTCCGCCCCGGGGATCGCGGAGATCTTCGGGACGATGACGGGATTGCGATCGAACGGATACGCGGGGTACAGCTCGGCGAGCTCGTCGGCGGTGTAGTCGGGAGCGAGGAGGGCGCGCTCGGTCTCGTCCTCGATGTTCGTGCGGAGGTCCCAGGCCATCGCCTTCAGCCAGGCGACCGAGTCGGCAGGCGTCCAGTCCTCGATCTCGTAGTCGGCGTTCTGCAGCCCGAGGACGGCGTACTCCAGCGACGCATCCGCACCCCGGTGGTCGGCCAGGTAGGCGTTGACACCGGCGGCGTAGGCCTCGTAGTACGACAGCGTCGCTTCGTCGAGGTTCTCGACCTCCTGCTCGGCGACCTCGCGCCACCCGAGGGTCCGCAGGAACTTGTCGGTGGCCAGCTGCGACTCGCCGAAGAGCTCGGAGACGCGGCCGCTCGTGACGTGGCGACGGAAGTCCATCTCCCAGAAGCGGTCCTGCGCGTGCACGTAGCCCTGGGCGAAGAACAGGTCGTCGGTCGTCTTCGCCGTGATGGAGGGGATGCCGAGGCTGTCGCGCTGCACGGTGACGGCGTCGCCGAGCCCGTCGACGGCGACGTCGCCGGCGACCTCGGGGAAGGAGCGCTGAACGGTCCACACGCCGACGGCGGCGGCCGCGACGGCGATCACGATCAGGCCGGCGAGGAGGCTGAAGAGCGAGATGCCGATGATCCGCCCGATCGATCGCTTCGGGCGCGGCTGCTCGACGGCATCGGGATCGTTCGTGGTCTTCGACATTGAAGTGCTCTTTCGAGGGATGCTGCCGTCCGGACTCGATTCCACCCAGAGTGAGCCCGGGTCTCGCGTGTTCGGGTCGCGCGGGACGACTTGCATCGTAACCCGAGGCGGCCGGATGCCGCGTCCCCGGTGGCGATCGGAGGTCAGCCGATCAGGCTCGGCTGCAGATCCCTCAGGGTCCGCCGGTGCGTCATGCGCGTGACCCCGATCGCCGCGAGCGCCAGCGCGCTCAGCATCCACAGGGCGAGAGCCAGCACGTCGCCGCCCACGCGTGCGATGTCGCCGCCGTACATCAGCTGGCGCATCGCGTCGACGACGTACCCCATCGGGAGCACGTGGTGCAGTGCCGCGAGCGGAGCCGGGAGCGTCTGCCACGGGAACGTGCCCCCGGCGGTCACGAGCTGCAGCACCATGAGGACGAGCCCGAGGAACTGCCCGACCGATCCGAGCCACACGTTGAGCGCGAGGATGATCGCCGCGTACGTGAACGAGGCCAGGACCATGACGCCGAGCGTGCCGAGCGGATGCACGAAGCCGAAGCCGAGCGCGAGGGAGAGCACGCCGAACAGCGCGATCATCCCCACCGCACCGAGGAGCGCGGGCGTGAGCCAACCGGCCACCGTGATGCGCACGGGCGAGTGCAGCGCGGTGACGGCCCGGCGCGAGACCGGCTTGACGATGAGGAACAGGGCGTAGATGCCGATCCACCCCGCGAGGGCGGCGAAGAACGGGGCGAGGCCCGCGCCGTAGTCCTGCGCGGAGGCCAGCGCGTCGCTCTCGACGGCGACGGGGTCGGCGATCGTCGCGGCCTGCTGCGCGCGGAGGTCGGCCGAGGAGTCGGGGAGGGCGGAGACCCCTGAGGCGAGTCCGTCGCGCAGCTGCACGGCGCCGCCGTCGAGGGCGCCGAGGCCGCCGGCGAGGGCGCCGGCCCCCTCGTTCAGACGTGCTGCTCCGGATGCCGCGGCATCCGCTCCGGCCGCGACCTGCGCCGCGCCCGCCGCGACCTGCCCCGCACCGGCGGCGAGGGCGTCGACCCGGTCGACGGCGGCCTGCACGCGGGAGTTGCCGCGCTCGACGGCGGCGGCGAGCGGATCGAGCTCGGCCAGCACGGCGTCGATCTGCGCCTGATCGAGCCCCCGGGCGGCGAGGGCGGCGGCGAGATCCGCACGTGCCTGCGGCAGCGCAGCCACGGCATCCTGCGCTGCGGATCCGGCGCGATCGGCGTAGCCGGCGAGCGTCTGTGTGCCCGCGGCGACCTGCGCGCTGCCGTCGGCCACCTGCGCCGCACCCGAGGCGAGCGTGCCCGTGCCGGTCGCGAGGTCGGCCGACCCGGTGCTGAGCTGCGTCGCGCCGTCGAGCGCCCGGGCGGAGCCGTCGGCCAGCTGCGCGGCACCGTCTGCGGCCTCGATGAGCTGTCCGCGGATGTCGGAGATCGCCGTCAGCAGTCGGGTGGCCGCCTCCGTTCCGACGAGCTCGGCCACCGAGCGCCGGATCCGCTCGACGGCCTGCGTGCCGATCGTGGAGGCCAGGTAGTTGTTCGCGTCGTTGGTCTCGAGGGAGATCGTGGCCTGGCGCGGGGCGTCGCCCGCGACGCTCGCGAGAGCCTCCGAGAAATCGGACGGGATCGTCACGGTGAAGTCGACGTCGCCGTCGCGGAGGGCGTCGGCGGCGGCCTGCCTCGACATCGGCCGCCAGTCGAACGCGGCGCCCTCGAGCAGATCCTCGGAGATGCGGTCGCCGTAGTTCGCCGCGGGCTCGTCGGCGGTCGCCGCGACGCCGGCGTCGTCGTTGATGAGGGCGACCGGGATGTCGCCGAACCGGCCGTACGGGTCCTGGTTCGCCCACAGGTACAGGCCGCCGTAGAGCACGGGGACGAGCATCAGCGCGATGAGCGCGATGACCGACATGCGCGTGGAGGTGAGGCGTCGCAGCTCGGCGGCGATCAGAGCGGGGATCTTCACCGCCGGCCTCCCGCCGCCAGGCGACGGGTCGGTCGCAGCCGCACCCGTGCGGTGCGCGGGCTGGGCGGCGCCTCGGCGACGACGGAGGCCGCCGCATCCCCGGCGATCACGAGCACCGCGAGACCGCGGGAGGCGAACTCCTGCGCGAGGCGCCACCAGTCGCGCGGGTCGCCGCCGTGGCGGTCGGGCGAGACGAGCACCGCGCCCTCCACGCCCGGTCGAAGGGCGGCGAGCTCGAGGAGGAGGCGGACGCGCACGGTCGGGTCGACGGCCGCGATCGGTACGCGCGCGAGAGCGCGCACGCCGTGCTCGTCGAGCCACCCGCGCACGGCCAGCGGGTCGGAGCGGTGCCCGGCGAACATGAGCTCCTCGCCCACGACGCCGGCCACGATGACGTTCGGCGCGGGATCGGAGACGTCGGGCGCATCGACGAGCGCCACACGCCGCCGCAGCGCCCCGGCATCGGGGACGCCGTCGATCGTGACGATGCCGGCCGACGGCCGCATCCGGCCCGACGCGATGAGACCGAGCACCGTGGGGCGCTGCTCCGTCTCGGCGACGGCGAGGCTGGCGCGGCCCGACGCGAACGCGACCGAGGTCGGCGGGAGAGCGCGGCCCTTGGCGACCTTCGTCAGCTCGACGCGCATCAGACCAGCACCTCGGGGTGTGCGTTCAGCAGTGCGTCGGCCTCGCGCCACGACATCCCGGCGATGCTCAGCACGGCGCGCACGGCGAGCGAGCGCGCCTCGGGCGACGAGGCATCCATCCGCGTGATCACGGCGCGTGCGGTCTCCTCGATCAGCCGCGCGAGCGTGGGGGCGGCGACGTCGGTGCGGAGCAGGTCGTCGTCTTGGCCGCGCCGCACGATCGCCACCACGGTGCGCCTCAGCGGCGCCAGGGCGTCGGCCGTCTGGTGAACGTGTGCATCGTCGAGCGCGATGGCCGCCGCGACCTGCACGTGGGACGCCTCCTGCCAGAGCAGGGAGGCGAGGCGGGCGAGGGCGAGCCGGGGGTCGGAGTCGTCGACGCGGAGGGCGATGTCGTTGAAACGGCGTGCGCCCGAGGCGACGACTTCGCGGATGAGGGCGTCGCGGTCTTCGAAGTGTCCGTAGAGCGCGCGTCGGGTGAGCCCGGCGGAGCGCGCGATCGCATCGATCGAGGCGTGCGGGTCGCGGGCGATGGTCTCGGTTGCCGCCACCAGGATGCCGGCGCGGTTCTCACGGGCATCCCTGCGTGGGCGTCGCGGAGCGGGGTCGAGTGTCGTCACTCACCCCACGGTAGTAACTTGCACACGAATGTGCAAGTTATATCAGTCGGCGCCGAAGTCGAACGACGCGGACTCGGATGCCTCGTCCACGGCGCCCGCGAGTCGCTCGCGCTCTGCGTCGTACGGCACCGCGTGCTCGGTGATCTCTTCCGCCCCGCCGGATTCGAGGGTGCCGAACAGCGCACCCGTCGGTCCGCCGATCAGACCCATCGCCGCGTACTGCTCGAGACGGGTGCGCGAGTCCGCGATGTCGAGATTGCGCATCGTCAGCTGGCCGATGCGGTCGGTCGGACCGAAGGCCGCGTCGCCGACGCGCTCCATCGAGAGCTTCTCCGGTCCGTACGACATCACGGGGGCCGTGGTGTCGAGGATCGTGTAGTCCTCGCCGCGGCGCAGGCGCAGCGTCACCGTTCCGGTGATCGTCGAGCCGACCCACTTCTGGATCGACTCGCGCAGCATGAGCGACTGCGGCTCGAGCCACCGTCCCTCGTACATGAGACGGCCGAGGCGGCGGCCCTGCTCGTGGTAGGTCGCGAGGGTGTCCTCGTTCAGGATGCTGTTCACCAGGCGCTCGTACGCGATGAACAGCAGCGCCATGCCCGGCGCCTCGTAGATGCCGCGCGACTTCGCCTCGATGATGCGGTTCTCGATCTGGTCGCTCATGCCGAGGCCGTGACGGCCGCCGACCCTGTTCGCCTCGAGCACGAGGGCGACGGGATCGGCGAACTCGACGCCGTTGATCGACACGGGCCGGCCCTGCACGAACGCGACCGTGACATCCTCGGTCTCGATCTCGACCGCCGGGTCCCAGAAGCGGACGCCCATGATCGGCTCGACGGTTTCGAGCGACACGTCGAGGTGCTCGAGCGTCTTGGCCTCGTGCGTCGCCCCCCAGATGTTCGCGTCGGTCGAGTAGGCCTTCTCGGCGGAGTCGCGGTACGGGAAGTCGTGGGCGACGAGCCATTCGCTCATCTCCTTGCGGCCGCCGAGCTGGGTCACGAAGTCGGCGTCGAGCCACGGCTTGTAGATGCGCAGCGACGGGTTGGTGAGCAGCCCGTAGCGGTAGAACCGCTCGATGTCGTTGCCCTTGTAGGTCGAGCCGTCGCCCCAGATGTCGACGCCGTCCTCCTTCATGGCGCGCACGAGAAGCGTGCCCGTGACGGCACGTCCGAGCGGCGTCGTGTTGAAGTACGTGCGTCCGCCCGAGCGGATGTGGAACGCGCCGCACGCGAGGGCGACGAAGCCCTCCTCGACGAGGGCGGTCTTGCAGTCGACCAGGCGCGAGATCTCGGCGCCGTACTCGAGCGCGCGCCCGGGGATCGCATCGATGTCGTCTTCGTCGGGCTGACCGAGGTCGGCGGTATAGGTGCACGGCACGGCGCCCGAGTCGCGCATCCACGCGACCGCGACGGAGGTGTCGAGACCTCCCGAGAAGGCGATGCCGACGCGCTCGCCGACGGGCAGGGAGGTCAACACATTCGACATGGGAGCCAGTCTAGTTGGGCGCGTTCCCGCGCGAATTCCGGGCCGCGGGCTGCGTTCTCGCGGCGGTCAGCCGTCGCTGCGATCCTCGGATGGCTCGGGGGTCTCCGTGTCGGGCTCGACGACTTCCGCCTCGACGGCGTCCGGTTCGACCATCTCCGCCTCGACGATCTCCGCCTCGACAGCGTCCGGCTCGACCATCTCCGCCTCGACGATCTCGACCCGGACGACGTCCGGTTCGACCATCTCCGCCTCGACGATCTCCGGTTCGACGACCACCGTCTCGGCGGCGGGCAAGGGAAGCGGGGCGGGGAGCACGGGGTCGGCGACAGCCGCCGCGACCGCGACCGACGGCAGAGCGACCCCGACCGCCTCGACTGCTCCGATCGGCTCGGCCCGCACGTCCTTCCGGCGTGCGCGCAGCCGTCCGATCCAGACCACGATGAGGGCGACGACAGCGGTTCCCACCGCGATGCCGCCGAGGGAGAGCAGGAGCGCGGGTCCGCTGTTGCGGTGGGGATCGAGGAACGGATACGGGTACCACCACGGATCGCCGGTCGTCGGATTCGTGATGAACGACGCCCGCACGAGCGTGTAGAGCACCCAGACGATCGGGAAGACGATGATGCCGACGACCGCCCCCCACGGGAGACGCCGGCGGCGGGGCCCGAGGAACAGGTCGAGCACGAAGAACGCCGGTCCGGCCAGGTGCAGGATCTCGTTCGACCACGGCACGACCGCACCGGGCTCGAGCTGGTAGCCGCGCAACAGGAGGTTGTAGACGACGCCGGTCACGATCATGTACGTCGTCACGCTCGCCAGCGCGAACGCGAGTGCACGGGGTTCGGATGCCGACCGCCGGCCGCGCGTCCAGAACCACACCACGGCCCACAGGAGCACGAGCACCGCGAGCAGGTTGGAGAGGATCGTGAAGAAGCTGAAGAAGTTCCCCACGATGGTCGGGACGTGGCGACCGTTCTGGACCGCACCGGTGAACGACTGGAAGGCCTGGGCGACGATCGCGGCCGCGATGGCGAGAGCCGCGATCAGCCGCAGCACCGTCCAGATCCGCGCCCCGGCGCCCGATCCGGTCGTCGGGTCAGGCATCGCTCCGCCGTGCCGCCCGGAAGCGACCGACCCAGATCACGAGCAGGCCGACTCCGATGATCGCCACGGCGATGCCCACGACGTAGCCGGCGACGCCGAGGAATCCGCCCGGCACCAGATGCGGATCCAGGAACGGATAGGGGTACCACCACGGGTTGCCGTTGGCGGGCGCGATGATGAGGTTCGCCCGCACGAGGGTGTAGACGACCCACACGATCGGGTAGATCACGATGATCCACACCGCACGCCACGGCAGCGCCCGCCGCTTCGGAGCGATGAACAGGTCGACCAGCAGGAACAGCGGGATCACGACGTGGAGGACCTCGTTCGACCAGAGCACGGTGACGCCCTGATCGAGCGCCACACCGCGCAGCAGGGTGTTGTAGACGATCCCCGTGATGACCATGTAGGTCGTCACGCATGCCAGGAGGATCGCGAACCAGCGCGGTTCCTCGGGCGACGAGCGATGACGCAGCATCCAGATCCCGCCGATGGCGAGGGTCACCGCCGCCGCCACGTTCGACTGGATCGTGAAGAAGCTCAGGAAGTTCGCGACGACCGTGGGGACGTGCCCGGCGTAGTCGGTGGTCGCCTCGAGCGCCCGCGACACGGTGCGGATGAGCTGTGCGACGATCGCGGCGACTCCCAGCGCCGCGGCAGCCAGTCGGACGTATGCGTAGACCATGGAGCCTCCTCGTGCGTTCACGCTAGCGGGCGATCTCGTCACCCGGGCGGATTCGCGCCGCACCGTGCGACGATCTCCGCCCCCGATAGGATGGGGTGTAACCCGTCCTCGAACGCCCCGGGGGGCTCTCATGCCAGGAATCGTCATCGTCGGAGTCCAGTGGGGAGACGAAGGAAAGGGCAAGGCCACCGATCTGCTCGGTGACCGCACCGACTGGGTCGTCAAGTTCAACGGCGGCAACAACGCCGGTCACACGGTCGTGATCGGCGATGAGAAGTACGCGCTGCACCTCCTGCCGTCCGGCATCCTCTCGCCCGGCGTGAATGCCGTCATCGGCAACGGCGTCGTGGTCGACCTCGAGGTGCTGTTCGCCGAGCTCGAAGCACTCAACGCGCGCGGCCTCGACACGTCGCGCCTGCGGGTCAGCGCGAACGCGCACATCATCACGCAGTACCACCGCACGCTCGACAAGGTCACCGAGCGGTTCCTCGGCAAGCGCATGATCGGCACGACCGGCCGCGGCATCGGCCCGGCGTACGCCGACAAGATCAACCGCGTCGGCATCCGCATCCAGGACCTCTTCGACGAGAACATCCTCCGCCAGAAGGTCGAGGGGGCGCTCGACCAGAAGAACCATCTGCTGCTGAAGATCTACAACCGTCGTGCGATCGCCGTCGACGAGATCGTCGACGACCTGCTGTCGTACGTCGACCGGATCCGTCCGCTCGTCGCCGACACCTCGCTGCAGCTCAACGAGGCTCTGGATGCCGGTGACGTCGTCGTGTTCGAGGGCGGACAGGCGACGATGCTCGACGTCGACCACGGCACCTACCCGTTCGTGACGTCGTCGTCCGCGACGGCGGGGGGCGCGGCGACCGGCTCGGGCGTCGGACCCAATCGCCTGGACCGCATCGTCGGCATCGTGAAGGCCTACACGACCCGCGTCGGATCGGGCCCGTTTCCCACCGAGCTGTTCGACGAGCAGGGGGAGTGGCTGCGCTCGCGCGGGTTCGAGTTCGGCACGACCACCGGCCGGCCCCGCCGCGTCGGCTGGTACGACGCTCCCATCACGCGGTACGCGACCCGCATCAACGGCATCACCGACCTCGTGCTGACCAAGCTCGACATCCTGACGGGGCTCGACGAGATCCCCGTGTGCGTGGCGTACGACGTCGACGGTGTGCGGTTCGACGAGGTTCCCGTCAACCAGTCCGACTTCCACCACGCCAAGCCGATCCTGGAGTACCTGCCCGGCTGGAAGGACGACATCTCGACCGCGCGCACGTTCGACGACCTTCCGATCGAGGCGCAGGACTACGTTCTCGCTCTCGAGGCCATGAGCGGCACCCGCATCTCGGTGATCGGCGTCGGCGCCGCGCGCGACGCCGTCATCGTGCGCCACGACCTCATCGACTGAATGCGGTTCCTCCTCGGCGGGTACACGGCCGACATGGGCGGCGCCGCCTCGGGCATCGGGGTGCTGCTCGCCGGGTCGGCCGATGACGCCCTCGCAGGCGGCTCCCTCGGCTTCACGGGCGATGCCGTGTCCACCGGGGGCTCGCCGTCGTGGGTCGCGCCGCATCCGTCTCTCGACGTCGTGTACGCGGCGCTCGAGGCATCCGGCGCCGTGCAGGCGTTCCGTCGCACGGGCGAGACGAGCTTCGCGGCGCTCGGCGCCCCGGTGCCGACGGGCGAGGCCACATGCCATGTCTCGGTCGCGCCCGACGGCGGCTCGCTGATCGCGTCGTGCTGGGGCGACGGCCGGGTCGTGCGCGTGTCGCTCGATCCCACCGGGCGTCCGTCCGCGCCCGTCGTCGCGGCGCCCGCGGTCGATCCGTACGGTCCGGATGCCGTCGCCCACGCCGAGTTCGCGGGCGACATCGATCTCGCCGCGGCGTCGCGTGCGCTGCGCGCCGCCGCGGGCGAGCAGTACGCGCATCTGCTGCCCGACCACGAGGCTCCCGCGCCTCCGCCCGAAGCCGTCGAGGGAGCGCGGCCGTCGCGGGCGCATCAGGCGCTCCACCTGCCCGGCGGCATCGTCGCGACGACCGATCTCGGCCTCGATCTGGTGCGGTTCTGGCGTCCGTCCGGAGGCGGGCTCCGGGCCACGCACCAGGTGTCTCTGCCGAAGGGCACCGGCCCCCGGCACATGCTGTGGCACCCGAGCGGACACCTCTACGTCGTGACGGAGCTCTCCTGCGAGCTGTTCGTGCTCGCGCCGGATGCCTCGGGCGCCTGGCGCATCGTGTCGGCGACGCGGCTCTCTCCCGCCACGACCCCGGGTGTCGACGTCGCGGCCGAGATCGCGGCCTCCCGCGACCACGCCGTCGTGTACGCCGGTGTGCGCGGCAGCAACACGATCGCGGCGCTGCGCGTGCGCGGCGACGGAGGAGAGCTCGAGTCGCTCGCCCTCGTGGAGTCGGGCGTGGACTGGCCGCGCCATCACAACGTCGAGCGCGACACGCTCCTCGTCGCCGGCCAGCGCTCGGACGAGGTCGCCTCCCTCGGGCTCGATCTGCGCACCGGCGTGCCCGGCCGGGTGCGGCACCGCGCGGCTGCGCCGTCGCCGACATGTCTCGTGCCGCTGCGCTGACGCCCGGCATCCGCGACTCGTGCACATCGACCCGACATCTGGGCCGAGGTGACCTTCCGCGACCGCAGCTCCTCAGTTCTCGCCGCGCCCCGGCGTGTCCGGCCCGCGACACGCCCGGTCCGCTCGATTCGTGAGGAGTTGCGGCGCGCGAGGGTGACCCGGCGGGAAGAGCCGGCACGAGCTAGGTCTTGGCGTCCTGCCTCGGGATGAAGACCTGCTTGATGATGAGCAGGATCGACGCCGTGACCGGGACGGCGACGAGCGCGCCCAGCAGCCCGAGCAGCGTGCCCCCGATCAGCGCGCCGATCACGACGAGCGAGCCGGGGATCGAGATTGCCTTGCTCATGACCCTCGGCGTGATCACGTACGCCTCGATCTGGATGTAGACGAGGTACGCGATCGCGAAGATGAGCGCCGCGATGGGGCTCGTGAACAGCGCCAGCACCGACGCGACGATCCAGTACAGCACCGGACCCACGAGCGGGATGATCGTGATCGCGAACGCCAGCACCGCCATCAGCAGCGGGAACGGCAGCTGCAGGAAGAAGTGCAGCAGGAATGCCACGATCGAGTTGAAGAACGCCAGCACGACCATGCCCATGAGGTAGCTGCCGACCGAGTCGGTGATCTCGTTGGTCATGGAGCGCACCTTCGGGCGGCTGCGGGCGGGGGCGAACTGCGTCAGCGCCTCCTTGATCGCGGGCAGCGACGCGATGAAGTAGAGCGTGAGCACGACGACGATCAGCCCGCCCGAGATCGCCGTCGCGATGCCGGCGCCCACCTGGAGAAGGCCCCCCGAGATCGCCGCGATGTTCGCCGGATTCGTGATCCAGGTCTGCAGGTCGGTGACCAGCGTGCCGAGTCCGTCGCCGAAGATGCTCTCGAGCCACGAGAAGAAGTCGGACTTCGTGAAGTTCGTGATCGTGGACGGGATGCTCGTGATGAACGCCGAGATCTGGCTGACCAGCGTCGGCACGACGAGCATCATGAGGCCCGCCAGCAGAACGCCGAACGTGAGGAAGACGATCGTGATCGCCCACGCGCGCTTCACGTTGCGGCGCATGAGCCACTTGATGATGGGATCGAGGCCGAGCGCGGCGAACATCGCGAAGGCGATGTAGATGATCACGGTGGAGATGTTCGCGATCGCAAGGCCCAGGAGAAGGGCCGCGAGACCGCCGAGCGTGAGCAGGAACCCGACGGCGAACGGACTGTCGAGGCGGGCCCAGAAGGGCTTGCCGCCATGATCGCTCGACGCGGTGGCCGCCGCCATGACGTCGGCGGCGTCGGCATCCGTCGTGTCGGCGGTCTGTGCGCGTACGGCCTCGGAGCCCGGCACGGGCTCGGAGGCGGGGGTCCCGTCCGTCATGGTCACACTCTAGAGCCGCGCACACTCGCGTGAGAGACACTGCGACCCCGGACGGCGACCGAGCCCGCGATAGGGTCGACGCGTGGACACCGCCGACAACACCGACGCAGAGGCGCTGCAGACGCTGAAGAGGCTCCGCGGGAGCATCGACAACATCGACGCCGCCCTCATCCATCTGCTCGCGGAGCGCTTCAAGGCGACGCAGCAGGTCGGCATCCTGAAGGCGGAGCACGGGATGCCCGCCTCCGACCCCGCCCGCGAGGAGCGTCAGCTGACCCGCCTGCGCGAGCTCGCCCTCGAGGCCGACCTCGACCCCGAGTTCGCCCAGAAGTGGTTCAACTTCGTCGTGGCCGAAGTCATCCGTCACCACACCGCGGCGGCCGACGGCCGCTGAGCTCTGGCGCCGGGGAGCCGATGAGCCCTAGCGTGGGCGTCATGGCCGACCTCCGCATCGGAACCCTGCTCGAGTCCGAGGAACACACGCCGGCGCATCTGCTGGCCAAGAGGCTCAACCGCCACACCTTCTGGTGCGGTCAGAGCGGATCGGGCAAGACCTACGCGCTGGGCGTGCTGCTGGAGCAGGTGCTGCTGCATACGAGGCTCCCCCTGGTCATCCTCGACCCCAACTCCGACTTCGTGAAGCTGTCCGACGTCCGCCAGGACGCGCCGGTCGATGCCGCAGATGCCCTCGGCTCCCGTGACATCCGCGTCTTCCGTCCCGGAGGAGACAACCCGCTGAAGATCCGGATGCTCGACATGCCGCTGCGATCGCAGGCGGCGGTCGTGCATCTCGATCCGATCCTGGACGCCGAGGAGTACAACGCGATGCTCTCCCTGGCGACCGAGTATCCGCGCATCAAGGACCATCACCTCGTGCCCCATCTGCGGGCGTCGGGGGCTGAGGTGATGCATCGGCTCGCGCTCCGACTCGAGAATCTCGGCGTGGCCGAGTGGGGTCTGTGGGCGTGGGGCGGCCGGTCGGTCACCGACGACATCGATGAGCGTCCCGACGCGACCGTCGTCGACCTGGGCGGGTTCGCCACGCAGGCCGAGTCGCGAGCGGCCGCTCTCGCGGTGCTCGACCATCTGTGGACGCACCGCGAAGAGCGCGTCGGTCGCCTCATCGTCATCGACGAAGCGCACAACCTCTGCTCCCCCGACCCGGTGAGCGCCGTCGATCAGCGACTGACGGAACTCATCGTGCAGATCGCCGCGGAAGGCCGAAAGTACGGGCTGTGGCTGCTGCTCTCGACGCAGCGGCCGTCGAAGGTGCACCCGAACGCGCTGTCGCAGTGCGACAACCTCGCCCTCATGCGCATGAGCTCGCCGCGCGATCTCGACGAGCTCGCCGAGATCTTCGGCTACGCACCGGGCGCGCTGCTGGAGCGCTCGCCGATGTTCGCGCAAGGACAGGCGCTGTTCGCCGGCGGCTTCATCGCCCAGCCCAGCCTCGTGCAGATGGGCGACCGCCTCACGCACGAGGGCGGCATCGACGTGCCCGTGCCGATCCGCTGACACCGTACGACGACGGATGCCCCGGACCCGTGCGGTCCGGGGCATCCGTCGTCGATGGATTCAGGGGATCGCGCGGCGCAGCGTCGCGAACGACACCGCGGCGAGCGCGGCGGCGAGCACGAGACCCCACAGCGTCAGGCCGAGCGCGCCCTGCACGAGGATCCACGTGATGACCTGCTCCCACACCTCGAGCCGCGTGATGAGGAAGATCGCGCCGACGAGGAGCGCGCCTATGCCCACGATGACGACGGTCAGCCAGAGCGTTCCGAAGCGCTTGAAGATCGTCGCCGCCCAGAAGCCCGTGATGAAGAACAGCATCGCGAGGACGAAGAACACCAGCAGAGCGCCCCACGGACCCGCGGCCCACAGCCAATCGAGGTGGAAGAACCAGCCGTTGACGCCCCATCCGCCGGTGGCGAGCTCGATCAGTCCGCCGATCACGAAGATGACGCTGAGCATCGCCGACGTCGCGGCCGCCGTCAGGAGCGTGCCGAGGAAGTACTCGCGCCGCGTGACGCTCATCGCCTGCGAGAACGGGAAGGTGCGGGTCAGAGCCTGGACGCCGACGGCGAGGAAGTACCAGAGCGGGGCGAACGAGCCGCCGCCGGCCTTCGGGCCGTCGAAGGGGATCATCGCGAAGATCGCGATGCTGAGCAGCCACGAGCCCGCGAGGACGATGAGCGGCACCCAGACGTAGGTCTGTCGGTTGACCAGCTGCATCCGGACGACGTTCAGCGTGCGGTTCATCGGAGTGCTCCTTCCGAGGTCATGTTCTCCGCCGCGGATCCGGCGGTGTGCTGGGTGGTGCGCACGATCAGCTGCTGCAGCGACACGGGAGCCGCATCCAGGCCCGCCGCCGTGAGGGCGGCCCGGTCGTCGGGCGTCAGGGCGCCGAGCACCGTGACCGACGAGACGCGGCCGAGGCTCTCGCGGTGGATGACCTCACGCCCGGCGACGAAGGCATCGACCGCGGCCGAGTCGCCGACGATCGTCGCAGCACGGTCGCGCACGGCATCCGTCTCCTCGTCCATGATGATGCGGCCGCGGTCGATGACGATGACACGCTCGAGGAGGTTCGAGACCTCGTCGATCAGGTGGCTCGAGAGGATCACGGTGCGCGGATGCTCGGAGTAGTCCTCGAGCAGCCGGTCGTAGAAGATCTGGCGGGCGACGGCGTCGAGTCCGAGGTAGGGCTCGTCGAAGAACGTGATCTCGGCGCGGGAGGCGAGGCCGATGATGACCCCGACGGCCGAGAGCTGTCCGCGGGAGAGCTTCTTGATGGCCTTCTTCAGGGGGAGCTGGAACTCCGCGACGAGACGGTCGGCGAACGCCTGGTCCCAGTGCGGGAAGAACAGCTGCGCCATCCGGAAGGCGTGCCGCGCCGTCGCATCGTCGGGGTACTTCTGCCCCTCGCGGACGAAGCACATCCGTCTGAGCACGCGAGCGTTCTCGTAGGGGTTCTCGCCGAAGACGCGCACCGTGCCGCTCGTGGCGAAGTTCTGCGCCGTGAGGATCGACATGACGGTGGTCTTGCCGGCGCCGTTTCGACCCAGGAGGCCGTAGATGGTGTCCTTCTCGATCGAGAAGCTCACATCGTCGGCGGCGAGGGTCTCGCGGTAGCGCTTGGTGAGGTTCTTCACCTCGATGACGGCGGTCATCGGCTGGTTCCTTCCGTGTCGGTGGATGCGGCCGCGCGGTCGCGGATGAGAGCGGCGAGATCGTCGGGACCCAGTCCCAGCGTCCGCGCCTCGGCGAGGAGCGGATCGATGTAGCGGTCGGCGAAGGCATCGCGGCGTTCCCCGAGCAGGCGGGCGCGCGCGCCTTCGGCGACGAACATCCCGATGCCGCGCCGCTTGTACAGCACGCCCTTCTCGGTGAGCATCGCGATTCCCTTCGCGGCCGTGGCGGGATTGATGCGGTGGAATGCGGCGAGCTCGTTCGTCGACGGCGCCTGGCTCTCTTCGGCCAGGGATCCGTCGACGATCGCCCCCTCCACGCTCTCCGCGATCTGGAGGAAGATCGGCTTGCCGTCTTCGATCACATCGTCCCCACTCAGTTGGTTAGTTACTTGACCAACTAACCATGCAACGAAGACAGCGATCTGTCAACCCTCGAGTGGGACGTGCGTCAGGAGCACGCGAACCGAGGATCGGCTCGCGGCGAGGCCTGCTGATGCTGAGGTGCGGTCAGGTCAGCGCGTGGTGCCGGGCGGCGTCTCGGGCAGCGGCTTGTGCTCACGCGAGGGCACGGGCCACTGCGCGGGTCGCTGAACAGGGAGCGGCTCGGGCGCGGGCGTCGCGGCGGGAGCGGCGGGCGGCGCGGCGGACGCGGATGCCTCCGGCGCGGCATCCGCGTCGGAGCCCGTCGTGATCTGGAGTGCGACCTGCTCCTCCAGGACGACGATCGCCTCATCGGAGAGGGAGATGAGACCGTCGAGCTCCTGGCGCACGCGGCGGTAGGCGAGCTGGCGCTCCGCCGGAGTCGCGGCCTGGTCGATCGCGATGGTCAGAAGCTGCTTGGCGGTGTCGAGGCGCTTGCGCTCGACCTCGCTGAACGTCGTGTCCTTGATGCGGCGGGCGTCGCGCTCGGCGAGGTCGAACGCCACCTCGTAGTCGGTCACGGCGGAGCGGTACTCGGAGAACTGCTCGTGCGTGAGCTTGGCCTTGGGCGATGCGGGGCGCAGTCCGTCGGCCACCCTCTTGGCCCGCAGATACGCGGCGGTGAGCGGCTGCCGGCCATCGCTCATGGCCGGGAAGGCGATCATCTTGGCGACGTCGAGCTCGTACTCGAGCCAGCGCTTGGTCACCGCGTCGTGCTCGGCGAACAGCCGCGACAGCTGGTCGGCCTGCGTGTCGCCCGTGGCCGTCGGCCGGGGGCTCGCTCCGGCGGCGACGGCGGCATCGATCGCCTGTGTGACCGGCGACGCCTGGCCGCTGCGGGCGGCGATCTGCGCCGTCTTCACCTGCGCCTTCGCCTTGATCACCTCGAGGCGGCGCTGGTGCCGACGCTTGGCACCGCGCTCCCAGGCATTGCCGACGCCCGCCAGCACACCGAAGAGGGGGAAGGCGAGCCACCAGTATTGCCCGATGAAATCGAACAGAGGCTCCACCCTGTCATGCTAACCGTCCGGGCGGCTCCTGGCTTGCGGTCAGGTCGGAGGAGGCGTCGCGCGCGTGCGCCCGGGCACGGGCCACACGGGCCGGGTGTCGGAGACCGGGGCGGACGGATGCCTGGCTCCCTCGCTCTCCGCGCGGGCCCGCTCCGCTGCGTCTCTCGTCTCGCGCGCGGCCGCCTCGGCGGCATCCCGCGCCTGCACGTGCCGGGCACGGGCCTCTTCGGCGCGCCGCTCTCGGGCAGCGACCTCGCGACGGGCGTCTTCTTCGCGGGCGAGCTGCCAGGCCGCCTGCTCCGCGGCGACGAAGGCCGCGTCGAGGGCGGACACGGCGTCGCGGTAGGCCAGGAACTGCTCCGCCGTGATGCGGGCCTCGGGTCCTGCGGGGCGCAGATCGACCGCGATGCGCTGCTGTCGCACGAACACCGCCGTCGGGGGGTGGCGCACATCGCTCATCGCGGGGAAGGCGATGAGCTTGGCGGCATCCGTCTCGTACGTGAGCCAGCGCGCCGTCACAGAGTCGTGGGCGGCGAGAACCTGCGCGAGCGGCAGCGTCGAGGCATGCCCGCGGGAGGCGAGCCGGGCGATGTCGATGCTCGCACGGCGCGCCTCGGCCGCGGCGACCGCGGCGCGCACGGCGCGGCGGGCGTTCGTGTAGCGCGCGTGCGCCGCGAGCACGTCGCGGAAGGTGGCTCGCCCGCCGAAGCGGTCGGCGCGGGCCGTCAGCAGCTCGGCCTTGGCCGCCTTCGCGGCGGTGCGTGCCGCCAGCACGGCCTGCTGTGCCCGCTGGTGCTCGAGCTTGGCGAGCGCGACTCCCAGATTGCGCGCTGTGGCGGGGCGTGACGGACGACCGCGGTCCGCCGGGTCACCCGTCCACGCCGTCATGACACAGGGAGGGGGTCGGTCACCCGAAGATCAGGGCGAACACGGTGGCGCCGCCGCCGACCAGGATGAGGGAGACGATCACGACCCACGCGATGATCTTGGTGCGCCTGGTGCGTGCGTCTGCGAAACCCGCGTAGTCGTCGTCGCTCATGCCCTCAAGTGTACGTCGGAGCACCGCGTGCAGCGGATGCGGCATCCGCTGCAGGTTCCTGCCAGCGCTTCGTCGCGCGACGGCGCACTCGCAGGAATCCGCCGCGGCCGCGCGGCGAGCACCCCTGCGTCAGCCGGCGACCGGCTCCGACACCGTGGCGCCGAACACGCCGGGGAGCGTGCCCTGCGAGAGGTCGCGCAGCTCGGTCAGCGGCACGGTGAAGACGCCCTGCACCTCGAGCGCCGCGGCATCCCCGTCGGCGGCCGCATCCGTCACGCCGATGCGGAGCACGGGGTAGCCGCGCCCGTCGCACAGGCCGCGGAACTTCACGTCGTCCTCGCGCGGCACCGACACGATCGCGCGACCGGTCGACTCCGAGAACAGGGCGGTCGCGGCATCCACTCCGTCGCGCTCCATGATCTCGGTCAGCCACACGCGCGCCCCGACGCCGAAGCGCATCGCGGCCTCGGCGAGCGACTGGGCGAGCCCACCGGAGGACAGGTCGTGCGCGGCCGATACGAGCGACTGCTGGCCGGCGGCGTGCAGCAGCTCGGCGAGCTTCTTCTCGTTCGCGAGGTCGACCGCCGGCGGCCGTCCGCCGAGGTGGCCGTGGATCGTGCCGGCCCAGGCCGAGCCGCTGAGCTCGGTGGCGGTGACGCCGAGGAGGTAGATGTTCTCGCCCGGATCCTGCCAGCCCGAGGGGATGCGGCGTGCGACGTCGTCGATCACGCCGAGCACGCCGACGACCGGCGTCGGGAAGATCGGCACGTCGCCGGTCTGGTTGTAGAACGAGACGTTGCCGCCCGTGACGGGGATGCCGAGTTCGAGGCATCCGTCGGCGAGGCCTTCGACCGCCTGCGAGAACTGCCACATGACCTCGGGGTTCTCGGGGCTGCCGAAGTTGAGGCAGTCGGTGACCGCGGCGGGTGCGGCGCCGGTGACGGCGACGTTGCGGTACGCCTCGGCGAGGGCCAGCTTCGCGCCCTGGTAGGGGTCGAGCTGACAGAAGCGGCCGTTGCAGTCGGTGGCGATGGCGAAGCCGAGGCCGGAGTGCTCGTCGACACGGATCATGCCCGCGTCATCCGGGAACGACAGGGCGGTGTTGCCCATGACGTAGTAGTCGTACTGGTTCGTGATCCACGCGGTGTCGGCCAGGTTGGGGCTCGCCACGAGCTGCAGGAACTGGCGGCGCAGCGTGTCGCCGTCGAGATCGCGCGGGAGAGCGGATGCCGAATCGTCGCGGAGCGCGTCGAGCCATACGGGGTAGGCGACCGGTCGCTCGTAGACAGGTCCGTCGACGGCGACCGTGGAGGGATCGACGTTGACGATCTCCTCTCCGTGCCAGAAGATCTGCAGGCGGCCGTCTCCGGTCACTTCGCCCAGAACGCTGGTCTCGACGTCCCACTTGCGCACGACCGCGAGGAACGCATCGAGCTTGTCGGGCGCCACGATCGCCATCATGCGCTCCTGGCTCTCGCTCATGAGGATCTCCTCGGGCGTGAGCGTGGGGTCGCGCAGCAGCACGTTCTCGAGGTCGACGCGCATGCCCGAGCCGCCGTTGGCGGCGAGCTCCGAGGTCGCGCACGAGATGCCGGCGGCGCCCAGGTCCTGGATCGCCTCGACGAGGTCGTCGCGGTAGAGCTCGAGGCAGCACTCGATGAGCACCTTCTCGGCGAACGGGTCGCCCACCTGCACCGCGGGGCGCTTCGTGGGGCCGCCGTCGGCGAACGTGTCGGACGCGAGGATGGATGCTCCGCCGATGCCGTCGCCTCCGGTGCGGGCGCCGAACAGCACGACCTGGTTGCCCGCGCCCACCGCGTTGGCGAGCTTGAGGTCTTCGTGGCGGAGCACGCCGACCGCGAGGGCGTTGACGAGCGGGTTGCCCTGGTACACCGAGTCGAACACCGTCTCGCCGCCGATGTTGGGCAGGCCCAGGCAGTTGCCGTAGAACGAGATGCCGCTCGTGACGCCGTGCACGACACGTGCCGTATCGGGGTGGTCGATGTCGCCGAAGCGGAGCTGGTCCATGATGGCGACGGGGCGCGCCCCCATCGAGATGATGTCGCGCACGATGCCGCCGACGCCCGTCGCCGCTCCCTGGAACGGCTCGATGTAGCTCGGGTGGTTGTGCGACTCGACCTTGAAGGTGACCGCCCACCCCTCGCCGATGTCGACGACGCCGGCGTTCTGCCCCATCCCCACCATGAGGTTCTTGCGCATCTCGTCGGAGACCTTCTGCCCGAACTGGCGCAGGTAGATCTTGCTCGACTTGTAGGAGCAGTGCTCGCTCCACATCACCGAGTACATCGCCAGCTCGCCCGACGTGGGGCGGCGGCCGAGGATCTCGCGGATCTGGGCGTACTCGTCGGGCTTGAGACCGAGGGCCGCGTACGGCTGCTCCTTCTCGGGAGTCGCGAGGGCGTTTTCGACGGTGTCGGCCACGGGGGCCGAAGGAGGGGTGGTCACGCGGCTCAGCTCCAGGATTCGGGGATGCCGGACAGGCTCAGTCTAGTTCTCCGCCGCGGTCGGCCGATGTCTGCGCGATCGGGGGTTGCGCTCGCGGCATCCGGGGTCTAACGTACAACCAAATGGTTGCACAACAGGAGCTCAGCGATGTCGAGATCGACCGTGTCTTCCACGCACTCGCCCAGGCGACGAGGCGTGACATCCTCCGCCGCACGATCGAGGGCGAGCGATCGGTGTCGACGCTCGCCCGTCACTACGACATGTCGTTCGCGGCGGTGCAGAAGCACGTGGCCGTGCTCGAGGCCGCGGGGCTCATCGTCAAGCGGGCCGAGGGCCGCGAGCGTCTCGTCCGGGCGGATCCCGAGATGATCGCCCGCGCACAGGCGCTGCTGCGCCACTTCGAAGACCTCTGGCGTGCCCGCATCGACCGCCTGGACGTACTGCTCGCCGAACCGGCATCCGAAACCAGCACCACCACCGAAGGAGAGTGACCATGCCCGTCACCGACGTCACCACCGACCCCGAGACCCTCACGCTGACGATGACGGCGGACTTCGCCGCCCCCGTCGAGAGGGTGTGGGGAGCATTCACCGAGCCGCGTCAGCTCGAGAGGTTCTGGGGCCCTCCCGGCTACCCCGCGACCTTCCCCGCCTTCGACTTCGCCGTCGGCGGTGTGGCGCGGTACTACATGACCAGCCCCCGGGGCGAGCGTCACCACGGCCGCTGGGAGTTCCTCGCGATCGAGCCGACGTCGTCCTTCTCGATCCTCGACTCGTTCGCCGACGAAGACGGCCGGCCCGTCGACGACCTGCCGGCGACCCGCACCGTGTACGCGTTCGAGGCGACGGCCGACGGTGCGCGGGTGGTCTCGACGTCGTACTTCCCCTCGGTGGAGGCGCTCGAGCAGCTCGTCGCGATGGGCATGGTCGAAGGTCTCACGATGGGCGTGAACCAGCTCGACCTCGTGCTGCAGGGGCTCCGCGACTTCGCGCAGGGCAAGGGCACGCAGACCGAGCTGCTCGACGACACGCATGTGCGCATCACCCGGCTCATCGACGGGCCGATCGATCTCGTCTGGCGCGCCCATCAGGAGCCCGAGCTGATCCAGCAGTGGCTGCTCGGACCCGACGGCTGGCGCATGTCGGCGTGCGAGGTCGACCCGTCGGTCGGCGGTCGCTACCGCTACGAGTGGGAGCCTCTCGACGCCGCAGCGGGTGAGCCGTTCGGATTCGACGGCGAGACCCTGCTGAGCGAGGCCCCGCGCCGAGCGGTCACCACCGAGCACATGACCGGCACCGACTTCCCGTCGACGCTGAACGACCTCACCCTCTACGAGGAGGACGGGGCGACGCTCATCACGCTGCTCATCGAGTATCCCGACCGCGAGACCCGCGACATGGTGCTGGCGACCGGGATGACCGACGGCATGGAGGCCAGCTACGCGCGCCTCGAGCGCACGCTCGTCACCGCCTGATCACGCGAGAACGGCCCGGCACCCGCATCTGCGGGGCCGGGCCGTTCGTCGTGGAAGCTCAGACGCTGCGGAACTGGCCGATCATCGGGCAGTCGAACGGATCGCGGGCGGACAGGCCCACCCGGTTGAGGTACGCGATGACGATCGCGTACGACTCGATGAGGCTCGTCTCGGTGTACGGGACACCGCGGGTCTCGCACTGCTCCTTGACGATCTCGCGGGTCTTGGCGAGGTGCGGGCGCGACATGCTCGGGAACAGGTGGTGCTCGACCTGGTAGTTGAGGCCGCCCATGAGGATCGTCGCCCACCAGCCCCCGCGGATGTTGCGCGACGTGCGCACCTGCTTGGAGAAGAAGTCGAGCTTCGCGTCGGCCGCGATGATCGGCATCCCCTTGTGGTTCGGAGCGAACGACGCGCCCATGTAGACGCCGAAGACGGCGAGCTGCACGCCGATGAACGCGAACGCCATGCCGAGCGGCAGGAACAGGAAGATCGGGGTGAAGAACAGGGCGAAGCGCAGCACGACGAGGCCGAGCTCCGTCCAGCGGCCCTTGACCTCGCCCGGGGAGAGCAGGTGCTTGAGGCCGAGGAAGTGCAGGTTCAGACCCTCGAGGGTCAGCAGGGGGAAGAACAGCCAGCCCTGGTGGCGCGTGATGACGGCGTGCAGGCCCTTGGCCTTGGCGGCATCCTCTTCGATGAATGAGATCGTGTCGATCTCGATGTCGGGATCCTTGCCGACCCGGTTCGGGTTGGCGTGGTGGCGGTTGTGCTTGCCGGTCCACCACGAGAGGCTGATGCCGACGACGCCGCTCGCGAGGATGCGGCCGAGCCGGTCGTTGGCGGGGCCCGAGCTCAGGATCGCCCGGTGGGCGGACTCGTGGGCCAGGAACGACACCTGCGTGAACAGGATGCCGAACGCCGCGGCGATGAGCAGCTGGAACCAGCTGTCGCCGAGCAGGATGAAGCCGGTGATCGCTCCGCCGAAGCCGACGGCGAGCAGCGCGCCGACGCCGATGTAGAACCACGGTGCGCGGGCCAGCAGGCCCGTCTCGCGGACGACCTGCGCCACTTCGGTGTAGGCGCGGGCGACGGGCGGGAAAGTTCCGGTGCCGGCGTACGTCTGGCGTACGGGGCCGAGTCGAGCTTCCGGGGCGATGGTGGCCATGAAGGCACCTACTTCGTTCGGATGCCGGCCTGGCGGCCGACGCTGAGCTACAGGCGGGTGCCCTTCACTGTCAGCAACGCTACGGGGTGCGTATTACCCGGCCGGAATGCATCACGCCTAGGTGAGCGGCATCGGCGCCCCTACGATCGATCCGTGGACTTCTCCTTCGCTTTCACGCCCGACCTCATCGCGGTGTTCCTGACGCTGTTCGTCCTCGAGATCGTCCTCGGTGTCGACAACGTCATCTTCATCTCGATCCTCGCCTCCAAGCTCCCCAAGGAACAGCAGGCCAGGGCGAGAAACCTCGGCCTCACGCTGGCGATGCTCATCCGCGTCATCCTGGTCTTCTTCGCCGGGTGGATCATCACGCTGAAGGAAGACGTCGTCGTCTGGTTCGGCATGGGCTTCTCGTGGAAGGACTTCATCCTCATCGCGGGAGGGCTCTTCCTCGTCTACAAAGCCGTGACCGAGATTCACCACAAACTCGAAGGTGCGGAGGAGGAGCACGGCACCGGCGGCGGCCGAAAGGCCATCACCTTCGGATCGGTCATCACGCAGATCCTCCTGCTCGACATCGTCTTCTCGCTGGACTCGGTGATCACGGCGGTCGGCATGACGGAGAACCTCGTCGTCATCATCACGGTCGTCGTGCTGTCGTTCGGGATCATGCTGTTCGCGTCGCGCTTCATCTTCAGCTTCGTCAACAAGCACCCCACGGTGAAGATGCTGGCGCTGTCGTTCCTGCTGCTCATCGGCGTCTTCCTCATCGCGGAGGGCTTCGGCATCAAGATCGACAAGGCATTGATCTACGCGCCGATGGCGTTCGCGATCCTCGTCGAGGCGCTCAACCTCATCTACTCGGCGAACAAGGCCAAGCGTGAGCAGAAGCGGCTGCACGCGGTGCAGCTGCGCCCGCAGTACCCCGACGTCGACGAGTCCGTCGCCGTCGCCGCGGCGCTGTCGAAGGGCGCCGGGTCGGTCGGCCTCTCCCGCAAGCCCGTCGCCGGCGACACCCCGGCGGGCGAGGAGCGCGCGGGCCTGGGCTGACCGTCAGGGGCTGGCCGATCTCGCGATCTCCCCGTGACCGCTGCAGATTCCTGCGAGGGCTGCGTCGCACGAAGGCGCGCTCGCAGGAAACTGCCGCAGTCGCATGGCCTCACCTGCCGGGACGCGGTCGCGCGGTCGGGAGTCCTGCGGAGCGGAGGATGTCGTAGAGCCGCTGTGGTCTCGTCAGAGCGGGCGTGCGCCACCGGGAGAAGGCGGAGACCTGCCGTCGGAGGTCGTCTTCACGATCCTTCTCGGCGAGCACGGCGTATTCGGGCGGACCGCCACCCCGGAGAGCAGGGTCGAGATACTTGCCAGCCCCGTCGAACTCGCCGATGTGCCGGTGATCGCGCCAGAAGAAGTCGACATAGGCATCCGACCCGCTGGAAAGGCGGAAGCATGTCTGCAGTTCGGGCGCGGGGAACCCCTGCACCGCAATGAGGACGCGGCTCTGAGACTCGCGGACGCTGTCGGCGAGGGACGTCGAGAACTCCGCGGCTCGCACGGCTCTGGCGGCCCCGCGACCCTGCCGATCCGCGGTGGCGGCGAGGAGAGCCGGTCGATCGACCGCGGCACCACCGGGGCGTCTCGCCCAGAGCGCCTGATCGGCCACCGCCACGGCATCGGTGAACCGCATCGCGGCGATCAGGTCGACCGTCGTCTGCAGCGGGGTCGTGACCGCATGCTCGCCCCAAGTGACCGAAGCGACGGCACCGAGTCGGCGCGAATGGCGACGGACGCCGCCGCTCGAGCGACCGCCCGAACTCGAAGCGATGCTCACGTCGATCGCATCCGGCCACGGCCCGAGGATGTCGATGCCGTGGAGCGCAGCCGCGGCGAAGTGCGAGAACACCTGACCGCGCTGCAACCGCGCGCTCGCTTCCCACACCCGTTGGGCGTGTCGAGCGAGCGGGGTGAGAGCGTTCCACGCGGAGCTCTCGACGAAGCTCCCACGCGCGATGCGGACGATCCTGCCCGCCTCGATCTGTGCGCGCAGACGGCGGTCGTTCACCGGTTCGCCGTCGTTCTCACGCCGCCGGTACACCGTGTCGAGGGGTGCACGTGCGATCCAGTTCATGCGAAGAGCGTCGCCCTTCGCGGCATCCGCTCTCACCCGGGCGATCGGGATCGGGGACTGCGTCCGACCGCTACGGGCTGTGGAGGACCCAGCGGACCGCCGAGTGCCCCACTCGCAGGAGACGGGCGCAGTCGGGCGTGCGGCGCCTTCGTCAGGACCCGTCAGGGCTCGAGGACGAGCCGGTACCCCATCCCCTGTTCGGTGATCAGGTGCGCGGGGTGCGCGGGGTCGGGCTCGAGCTTCTTGCGCAGCTGCGACATGTAGAGGCGCAGATACCCCGAGTCGCTGACCTGCTCGCTGCCCCAGATCTCCTTCAGCAGCGTCTGCCGCGTCACGAGCGCGCCCGCGTTGCGCGCGAGGAACTCGAGCATGCGCCACTCCGTGGGCGTGAGGTGCACGCGCACGCCGGCCCGGGTGACCGTCTTGGTGGCGAGGTCGATCGTCACGTCGGCGAACGCCACGGCGGGGGAGACGGATGCCTCGACCGCCCGCCGCGACAGGGCGCGCAGGCGCGCGAGCAGCTCGTCCACCTGGAACGGCTTGGTGACGTAGTCGTCGGCCCCGGCATCCAGCGCCTCGACCTTGTCGGCCGAGCCGGTGCGACCCGATACGACGAGGATCGGCGCGGCGCTCCACCCCCGCAGGGCGTGGATCACGCCGACACCGTCGAGACGGGGCATGCCGAGGTCGAGCATCACGAGGTCGGGATGCTCCTTGGCCGCGAGGGCGACCGCCGCCGCGCCGTCGGGGGCGGCGACGACGTCGTAGCCGTGCGCGGAGAGCGTGATGCGCAGCGCCCGCACGAGCTGCGGATCGTCGTCGGCGATGAGGATCTTCACGTCGGCGGCCTCTCGTCGGGAGTCACGGCGACGGGGAGCGAGATCACCATGGTGAGACCGCCGCCGGGGGTGTCATCGGGGGTCAGCGTACCGCCCATGCCTTCCGCGAACCCCTTCGAGAGCGCGAGGCCGAGGCCCAGGCCGACCGTGTTGTCGGTGTCGCCGAGGCGCTGGAACGGCGCGAAGATGTCTCCCCGGCGTTCGGGCGGCACGCCCGGACCGCGGTCGACGATGCGGATCTCGGCGGTGGCTCCGAGGCTGCTCGTGGTGATGAGCACGGGAGACCCGGCCGGGCTGTGGCGCTGCGCGTTGGCGAGCACGTTGACCAGCACGCGCTGCAGCAGCACGGGGTCGGCCTGAAGCGGACCCAGCTCGGGGTCGAGGGCGAGCTCGACGTCATCGGGACCGAGGGCGAGCTCGTCCAGTGCCGAGAGCACGCTGCCGGCCGCGTCGACGGGGGCGAGCGAGATCGCGAGCACGCCGGCTTCGACGCGACTCACGTCGAGAAGATCGGTGACGAGGCGCGACAGCGTGGTCAGGCTCTCGTCGGCCGTCGCGAGCAGCTCGCGGCGGTCGGCATCGGAGAGCTCGGAGCCGGCCGCGCGCAGCCCGCCGATCGCGGCGACCGCTGCGGCGAGCGGTCGGCGGAGGTCGTGGCTGACGGCGGAGAGGAGCGCGGAGCGCACCTGGTCGGTCTCGGCGAGGGCGTCGGCCTCTCGGGCCGTCGCGGTGAGGTCGGTGTGCTCGAGCGCGGCCGAGAGCTGCGCGACGATCGCGTCGACGAGGCGGCGCTCCGAGGCGTCGAGCGCTCCTCCGTGCAGCTCGAGCGAGGCGCGCGGAGTGCCGTCGGCGCTGCGGCCGACGGGCAGCACCTCCGTCTCGCCGCCCGGCTCGCCGTCGGTGGCGAGCACCGTGCCGTCGGCGGCGACCAGCCGGACGCCGGCGAGACTGAGCGATTCGCGCGTGCGGGCGATCATCGCGGGAACGGCGCTGCCGCCGCGGAGCACACTGCCGGCGACGGTGGCGAGCAGATCCGACTCCGCTGCGGAGCGGCGAGCCGCCCGCGCGGCCCGGGCGGCGCGGTCGACGACGAAGCTCACGAGCACCGCGATGACGACGTACAGCGCGAGGGCCCAGGCGTTGCGGGGATCGGCGACGGTGACCGTGTAGAACGGTTCGACGAAGAAGAAGTTGAGGGTGAACCCCGACATCACGGCCGCGAAGACGGCGGGCCAGATGCCGCCGACGAGGGCGACGACCACGACGAGCAGCTGATACGCCAGGACGTCGCTCGTGATGGTGTCTTCGGAGCGGATCGTCACGAGCAGCCAGGTCAGGAGGGGTCCGCCGGTCAGCGCGAGCGCGAGGCCGAGGAGGCGGCGCTTGAGGCTCAGCGCGCCGCCGGACAGCCGGGGGAGACGAAGGCCGCCGGCGGAGCCGTGCGTGACGATGTGCACGTCGATGTCGCCCGACTCGCGCACGACCGTCGCGCCGATGCCGGGCCCGGTCAGGGCCGCCGCGAGCCGGCTGCGGCGGCTCACGCCGATCACGAGCTGCGTGGCGTTGACGGATCGCGCGAAGTCGACCAGGGTGCGGGGGATGTCGTCGCCGACGACCTGGTGATACGTGCCGCCGAGGGACTCGACGAGCGACCGCTGGGTCGCCAGGTCGCCCGGACTGCCGGTGCGCAGGCCGTCCTGGCTCGAGACATGGACGGCGAGCAGCTCGCCGCCGGCCGACCGCGCGGCGATCCGGGCGCCCCGGCGCACGAGGGTCTCGCCCTCCGGCCCGCCGGTGAGGGCGACCACGACGCGTTCGCGCGCCTGCCACGTGCCGTCGATCCCGTGCTCGGCGCGATACGAACGCAGGGCGCTGTCGACCTCGTCGGCGAGCCAGAGCAGCGCGAGCTCGCGCAGCGCGGTGAGGTTTCCCAGGCGGAAGTAGTTCGAGAGGGCGGCGTCGATCCGCTCCGCGGGGTACACGACACCGGCCGCCAGCCGATCGCGCAGCGACTGCGGTGCGAGGTCGACCACCTCGACCTGATCGGCGGCGCGCACGACCGCATCCGGTACGGTCTCACGCTGCGGAACGCCGGTGATCTGCTCGACGACGCCGTTCAGTGATTCGATGTGCTGGACGTTGACCGTCGTGATGACGTCGATGCCGGCATCCAGGATCTCCTGCACGTCCTGCCAGCGCTTGTCGTTGCGCGAGCCGGGGGCGTTCGTGTGCGCGAGCTCGTCGACCAGGGCGATATCGGGCGCGCGCGTCAGCACGGCGTCCAGATCCATCTCGGTCAACTCGACCCCGCGGTGCGACACGACGCGACGCGGGAGGGCGGGGATCCCCTCGGTGCGCGCCGCGGTCGCGGCACGGCCGTGGGTCTCGACGACCGCGACGACGACATCGGCCCCGTCGTCGAGCAGCCGGCGGCCCTCCTCGAGCATCTCGTACGTCTTGCCGACGCCGGGGGCGGCGCCGAGCAGGATCCGCAACCGCCCCCGCTTCATCGTCTTCAGCCTCTCAGCCCTGCAGGTCGTCGAGCGCGAGGTTCAGCTCGAGAACGTTCACGCGGGGCTCTCCGAGGTATCCGAGGTCCCGTGACTGGATCTTAGACTCCACGAGCGCGCGGACCTCGTCCTCGCCCAGTCCGCGGGCCTCCGCGACGCGCGCCACCTGCAGCAGCGCGTAGGCGGGGCTGATGTGGGGGTCGAGCCCCGATGCCGATGCGGTGACCGCGTCGGCGGGGATGTCGGCGGAGTCGACGCCGTCGCGCTCGGCGATCGCCGCCTTCCGCTCCTCGATGGACGCGATGAGGTCGCCGTTCTCCGGACCCAGATTCGAGCCGCTCGAGGCGCCCCCGTCGTAGCCGTCGCCGGCGGCCGAGGGGCGGGACTGGAAGTACTCCGGCAGCGCCTCGCCGTCGGCATCCGTGAACGATTGGCCGAGGAGGGCGCTGCCCACCGCCGTGCCGGCATCGTCGCGCACGATCGAGCCGTTCGCCTGCCAGGGGAGGGCGAGCTGCCCGATCGCGGTGATGAGCGCCGTGTAGCCGACGCCGAGGACGAGGGTGAAGACGAGCATCGCGCGGACGGCGACGCCGGCGGTGCGGAGGGTGGTGCGGGTGCGGGACATGTCCGTATCTCCTGGGAGGCCGGGTCAGAAGCCCGGGATGAGGCTCACGACGAGGTCGATGAGCTTGATGCCGACGAAGGGGGCGACGATCCCGCCGAGACCGTAGATCAGGAGGTTGCGACTCAGGATCTGCGACGCGCTCGCCGGGCGATAGGCGACGCCGCGAAGCGCCAGCGGGATGAGCACGACGATCACGAGCGCGTTGAAGATGATCGCGCTGGTGACGGCGGATGCCGGGGAGCTCAGCTGCATGACGTTGAGCGCCGCGAGGCCCGGGAAGATCCCCATGAACATCGCGGGGATGATCGCGAAGTACTTCGCGATGTCGTTGGCGAGCGAGAACGTGGTGAGCGCGCCGCGCGTGATCAGCAGCTGCTTGCCGATGCGCACGATGTCGATGAGCTTCGTCGGGTCGCTGTCGAGGTCGACCATGTTGCCGGCCTCCTTCGCCGCCGACGTGCCCGTGTTCATCGCCACGCCGACGTCGGCCTGCGCGAGTGCCGGCGCGTCGTTCGTGCCGTCGCCGGTCATCGCGACGAGGCTCCCGCCCTCCTGCTCGCGCCGGATGAGGGCGAGTTTGTCTTCGGGGGTGGCTTCGGCGAGATAGTCGTCGACGCCCGCCTCCCGTGCGATCGCCGCCGCGGTGAGCGGATTGTCGCCGGTGATCATGACGGTGCGGATGCCCATCGACCGCAGTTCCGCGAAGCGCTCGCGGAGGCCGTCCTTGACGATGTCCTTGAGGTGCACGACGCCCAGCAGCGTGCCCGATCCCGACGGGTCGAGGGTCGCGACCACCAGAGGCGTGCCGCCCGACTGCGCGATCGCGTCGGCCTCGCCGGTGAGCTGCGCCCGCGTGCCCGCGGGGACGGGAGCGCCGGCCGCCTCGAGCCAGGCCAGCACGGCCGATCCGGCGCCCTTGCGCACCTGCGTGCCGTCCGAGAGGTCGAGCCCGCTCATGCGCGTCTGCGCGGTGAAGGGGACGATGGTCGCGCTCGGCGGCTGGGTGACCCGGATGCCGCGGGCGGCCGCCAGCTCGACGACCGACACCCCCTCGGGTGTGGGATCGGCGAGCGACGACAGGGCTGCGGCGCGGGCGAGCTCATCGTCGCCGACGCCCGGCATCCGCACGAAGTCGGACGCCCGGCGGTTGCCGTAGGTGATGGTGCCGGTCTTGTCCAGGAGCAGCGTCGTGACGTCGCCGGCGGCCTCGACGGCCCGCCCCGACATCGCCAGGACGTTGCTCTGCACGAGACGATCCATGCCGGCGATGCCGATCGCCGACAGCAGGGCGCCGATCGTGGTGGGGATGAGGCACACGAGCAGCGCCACGAGCACGGGGATCGACACGGGGGAGGCCGCGTACGACGCGATCGGGTTGAGGGTGAGCACCACGACGACGAACACGATCGAGAGGCTCGCGAGGAGGATGTTCAGCGCGATCTCGTTCGGGGTGCGCTGGCGCGAAGCCCCCTCGACGAGCGCGATCATGCGATCGACGAACGTCTCGCCGGGCCGCGACGTGATGCGCACCACTATGCGGTCCGACAGCACGCGCGTTCCACCGGTCACCGCCGAGCGGTCGCCGCCGGACTCGCGCACGACGGGGGCGGACTCGCCCGTGATCGCCGACTCGTCGACGGTCGCGATGCCGTGGACGATGTCGCCGTCGCCCGGGATGAGCTCTCCGGCCACCACGACGACGACGTCGTCGAGGGCCAGGTCGGAGGACGACACCTCCTCGGTCTCGGCGGCCGCGGCCGCGGCATCCGTCGACGCGTCGTAGGAGCGCACGCGCCGGGCCATCGTGCTCGTGCGCGTCTTTCGCAGCGACGCCGCCTGCGCCTTTCCGCGGCCCTCGGCGACCGACTCGGCCAGGTTCGCGAACAGCACGGTGAGCCAGAGCCAGACCGCGATGCCCCACGTGAAGCCGACCGGCACGCTGCTGCCGCCGGAGGCCTCGGGTCCGCCGAGGAACGGCTCGGCGATCGCGATCGCGGTCGTGAGCGCCGCCCCGACCCACACGAGGAACATGACGGGGTTGCGCCACAGCTCGCGGGGGTCGAGCTTGCGGAACGCGCCGGGGAGGGCCGCGACGAGCTGCGACCACCCGAACGAGCGCGCGGGAGTGCGGGGGGACGCGGCGACCGAATCGGGGACGGGGGTGAGAGTGGATGTGGACATGTCAGACGAGACCTTCCGCCAGGGGACCCAGCGTGAGAACGGGGAAGTAGGTGAGTGCCGTGATGACCACCGAGACGACGGCCAGGAGGCCGACGAACTGAGGGCGGTGCGTGGGGAGCGTCCCCGCTGTCGCGGGCACCTTCTCCTGCGCGGCCAGGGATCCTGCCAGAGCGAGGACGAGCACGATCGGGAGGAAGCGGCCCAGCAGCATCGCCACTCCGAGCGCCGTGTTCAGCCACGGCGTATTGGCCGTGAGCCCGGCGAAGGCGGAGCCGTTGTTGTTCGCTGCGGAGGTGAACGCGTAGAGCACTTCACTCAGGCCGTGCACACCCGGATTCCAGATCGAGGTGGACTCCATGTCGCTGCGGACCGCGGGGATCGCGAAGCTCAGCGCCGTGCCGGACAGCACGAGGATCGGCGTGACGAGGATGTAGAGGCTCGCGAGCTTGATCTGCGTGGGACCGATCTTCTTGCCGAGGTACTCGGGCGTGCGGCCGACCAGCAGACCGCCGACGAAGACGGCGATCACGGCGAGGATCAGCATCCCGTACAGCCCCGACCCGACGCCGCCGGGGGCGACTTCGCCGAGCATCATGTTGATCATCGGGATCATGCCGCCCAGCGCGGTGTACGAGTCGTGCATCGAGTTGACCGCGCCCGTCGAGGTGAGCGTGGTGGCACCGGCGAACAGCGTCGAGCCGAAGATGCCGTACCTGACCTCCTTGCCCTCCATCGCGCCTCCGGCGAGCTGGGGCGCGGTGCCCTGGCCGAGGGCCTCCAGCAGCGTCACCGCCGTGATCGAGACGACCGCGATGCCGGCCATGACGGCGAGGATCGCGTAGCCCTGGCGGTCGTCGCCGACCATGCGGCCGAAGGCACGGGGCATCGCGACCGGGATCGCGAGCAGCAGGAGGATCTCGAGCACGTTCGTCCACGGCGTCGGGTTCTCGAACGGGTGGGCGGAGTTGGCGTTGAAGAACCCGCCGCCGTTCGTGCCGAGCTCCTTGATGGCCTCCTGCGACGCGACGGGGCCGCCCGGCAGCACCTGCGTCCCCCCGGAGACGGTGGCCACCTCGGTGAAGCCGTTCACGTTCTGCACCACGCCCGCCACCATCAGGGCGATCGCGGCGACGACGGCCAGCGGCAGCAGGATCCGGGTGATCCCGCGGGTGAGGTCGACCCAGAAGTTGCCGATCGTGGCCGAGCCGTGCCGCGCGAAACCGCGGACGAGCGCGACGGCGACGGCCATGCCGACGGCGGCGGAGACGAAGTTCTGCACCGCGAGGCCGGCGAGCTGCACGGTGTAGCCCATCGTCAGCTCGGGCGAGTACGACTGCCAGTTCGTGTTCGTGACGAACGACACCGCGGTGTTGAACGCGAGGCCCTCCGGAACGGCGGGCAGGCCCAGGGAGTAGGGCAGAACGGCCTGGAAGCGCTGCAGCGCGTAGACGAAGAGCACGCCGACGAGGGAGAACACCAGCACGCCGCGGGCGTACGCCCGCCACGTCTGCTCGGCTCGAGGGTCGACGCCCACGACGCGGTAGAGCCCGCGCTCGACGCGGGCATCGCGCTCGCTCGAGTAGACGCGGGCGATCCAGTCGCCCAGAGGACGGTACAGCAGGCCGAGGATCAGCAGGACGGTGGCCGCCTGGAGGATTCCGGCCCAGATCGACGAGGAATCCATCAGAACCTCTCCGGCTTCACGAGGGCGATGACGAGGTAGACGACGGCAGCGACGCCGAGGGTGGCCGCGATGATCGAGAAGACGATCACAGCTTCTCCACCGCCGTGGCGATCAGTCCGACGATCGCGAACAGCGCGATCGTGGCAGCGAGGTAGAGGACATCCAGCACAGGAATTCCGCACAATCGGATCGGGTGGCCGCGCGACTGCTGTGGCGCGGGTGCCGTGGGGGCACGGAATCCGATGCAACACCGCCGCTCAGGGCTCGATCGGCATCCTCACGCAATCCATACGCGGGAGCGCACGACCCTCACGGTTCCTGCACGGAGGGCGGTCGGGTGGAGCCCGATCAGGCGGATGCCTGGGCCATCGCATCCTCGAGCGCGACCCAGGCGAGCATCGCGCACTTGACGCGCGCGGTGTACTTCGAGACACCGCTCAGGGCGGCGGCGTCGCCGAACTCGTCCTCGTCGAGCTCGATCGTGCCGCGCGAGCGCAGTGCCTCGCGGAATCGCGCGATGAGGGCGGATGCCTCGTGCTGCGTCAGCGTCCGGGGGGCGCCGTCGGCGTCGACCCGCGAGATCTCGGCGAGCATCGATGCGGATGCTTGCGAGATCGAGCAGCCCGAGCCCTCCCAGGTGACCTCGCTCACGGCGTCGCCGTCGACGCGCGCGCGGAGCGTGATCTCGTCTCCGCAGATGGGATTGCGCTGGTGGCTCGTGCCCGAGTGCGCGGTTTCGGCATCTGCGAGGCCGAAGCCGACGCGGCGCTTCGCGTGATCGAGGATGAGCTCCTGGTAGAGCGCTTCGAGGCCGCTCACGAGGCGACTCCGAAGAACGGGCGGATGCCGGCCACGGCATCGAGGAATGCGTCCACGTCGTCCTCCGTGTTGTAGAGCGCGGCGCTGGCGCGCACCGACGCGGTCATGCCGAATCGGCGGTGCAGGGGCTGCGCGCAGTGATGGCCGACGCGCACTGCGATGCCTCGGGCGTCGAGGAACTGGCCGGCGTCGTGGGCGTGCACACCGTCGACGTCGAACGACGACAGCGCGACCCTCTCGACCTCGCCGGTCCCCGACCCGCTCGCGGTCCCGGAGCCCGTCGAAGGGTCGCCGAGCAGCCGGATCCCCGGGATCTCCCGCAGGCCCTCGCGCATCCGCCGCTCGAGCAGACGCTCGTGGGCGTGGACGGCCTCCATCCCGATCGCGTCGAGGTAGCGCACGGCGGCCGCGAGGCCGATCGCCTGCGACACGGGCTGAGTGCCCGCCTCGAAGCGCTGGGGCGGCGGGAGGTAGTCGGCTTCGTCGAGGGTCACGGTCGTGATCATCGAGCCGCCCGTCAGGAAGGGGGGCAGGGCCTCGAGCACGTCGGACCGTCCGTAGAGTCCGCCGATCGCGTACGGACCGAGCATCTTGTGGCCCGAGAACACCGCCAGATCGACGCCGAGCGCCGGCAGGTCGAGCGGAAGGTGCGGGGCGGACTGGCAGGCGTCGAGGAGCGTGAGGGCTCCGGCATCCCGCGCCATCGACACGAGCCGGTCCACCGGGTTCACGATCCCGAGCACGTTCGACACGTGCGGGAAGGCCACGAGCCGCGTGCGACCGCCGATGATCTCGCCGGCGCGGTCGAGGTCGAGCGTGCCGTCGTCGTGCACCGGGATGTGGCGCAGTACGGCGCCGGTGCGGGCGGCGAGTTCGATCCACGGGATGAGGTTCGCGTGGTGCTCGCTCTCGGTCAGAACGATCTCGTCGCCCGGAGCGAGGGCGAAGCGCGTGCTGGCGGGCGCGCCGCGTCCGAGGGTGGCGTTGCCGATCGCGTACGCGGCGAGGTTGATCCCCGCAGTCGCGCCGCTGGTCCAGACGAGCTGCTCGGGCCGTGCGCCGACGAAGCCGGCGACGGTCTCACGGGCGTCCTCGAACAGCTCGGTGGCCTCGGCCGCGAGCGTGTGGGCGCCGCGGTGCACGGCGGCGTTCGCCGTGGTGAGGAATCCGACCTCGGCGTCGATGACCGCCTGCGGCTTCTGGCTCGTCGCGGCCGAATCGAGGTACACCAGCTCGGGCTGCCCCGCCAGCAGCGGGAAGTCTGCGCGCAGGGCCACGGGGTCGAGGGTCGCGGTGCTCACCCCTCCAGGCTACGCGGGATGCCGCGCCGGGGCGCGGGCTCAGTCGTCGGGGCGCTCGAGACTCGACCGCTCGACGACCGGCAGCACGTCGCCCGACGTGTCGACGAAGCGACCCGCACGGTCCTGCCCGGGAAGCGGACGCGACCGGCGGCCGTAGATGAGCTCCGACGAGTCGAGCAGCCAGGGCACGAGCGTGATCGTTACGCCGTGCATCATCATGAGCTGCTGCGCGATGCGTCGGGAGCGACGGTTGTGCAGGAACGTCTCCCACCAGTGCCCGACGATGTACTGCGGCAGGTACACCGTCACCACCGACGGGCCGTGCTTCTCGCGGTAGGCCCGGATGAAGGCCTCGATCGGCTGCGCGTAGTGGCGGAACGGCGATTCGATGATGACGAGCGGCACGGGGACGCGATGCTCGTCCCAGTCCTTCTGGACCTCGTCGGCGTCCTCCTTCGACACCGCGACATGGATCGCGAGCGTCTTGTCGTGCGTCGCGGCCAGGGCGTAGTCGATCGCCTTCGCCACGGGCTTCTGCAGGCGGTTCACCAGGATGAGCGCGAGGTCGCCGGTCGACCCGTAGTGCACGTCGTCGTCCATACGGGTCTCGTGCGCGACGTCGCGGTAGTAGCGGTGCACGCCGATCATGAGCGTCGCGAGGATCGGGATGGCGATGAAGACGAGCCACGCGCCGTGAGTGAACTTCGTCACCGTCACGATCAGCAGCACGAACACCGTCATGCCGGCGCCGATGCTGTTGATGACCAGGCCCGTGACCGCGGAGCGGCGTTCCACAGCGGCCCGCGGATCGCGCTTCGCCTCGATGCGGGTCGTCTCGCGCAGCGCTCGTCGCCAGTGCCGCACCATGCCGAGCTGCCCCAGGGAGAAGGAGACGAACACGCCGATGATGTAGAGCTGGATGAGGGTCGTCAGCTGCGCCTGGTAGATCACGAGCACCGCGATCGCGACGACGCCGAGGATGATCATGCCGTTGGAGAACACGAGCCGGTCGCCCCGCGTGTTGAGCGCCTTCGGCGCGTAGCCGTCGCGCGCGAGCACCGAGCCCAGGAGGGGGAAGCCGTTGAACGCCGTGTTCGCCGCGAGCAGCAGCACGCACGCCGTCGCGGCCTGCACGACGAAGAACGGGATCGAGCCCGCGCCGAACGTCGCGGACGCGACCTGGGCCATCAGGCTCGGCTGGGGGGTGGAGCAGTCGAAGCCGATCAGGGTGCAGGGGTTCTCGGCGTAGCGCACCCCCGCCAGCAGGGCGAGGAGCGTGAGCCCCGAGAACAGCAGGATCGCGATGATGCCCATGAGGCTCAGCGTCGACTGCGCGTTGCGCACCTTGGGCTTGCGGAAGGCGGGGACGCCGTTGGCGACGGCTTCGACGCCGGTCAGGGCGGAGCATCCGCTGGAGAACGCCCGCAGAACGAGCAGGATGACCGCGGCCTGCGACAGGCTCTCGGCCTGCACCGCGTACTGCGCGCTCTCGGCGACGGGGGTGTCGCCCAGCAGCCACCGGCCGAGGCCCACGACGACCATGACGGCGACCGACCCGATGAAGAGGTACGTCGGGATCGCGAAGACGAGGGAGGCTTCGCGGACGCCGCGGAGATTGACGATGATGATCAGGATGACGAAGCCGACCGCGAGCTCGACGCGGAACGGATTGAGCCCGGGGACGGCGGAGATGATGTTGTCGACACCGGAGGCGACCGACACGGCGACGGTCAGCACGTAGTCGACGAGCAGCGCCGACGCCACGACGACGCCGGGCACCTCGCCGAGGTTCGTGCGCGCGACCTCGTAATCGCCGCCGCCGGACGGGTAGGCCTTGATGAGCTGGCGGTAGCTGACGACGACCACGAAGAGCACGACGACGACGGCCACGGCCACCCACGGACTGAACGCGAGGAACGCCGTGCCGCCGATGAGCAGGATCATGAGCAGTTCCTGCGGTGCGTAGGCCACCGAGGAGAGGGCGTCGGAGGCGAAGATCGGCAGCGCCATCTTCTTGGGAAGCAGCTGATCGTCGAGCTTCTCCGACGTGAGCGGATCGCCGATCAGGATCCGCTTCGCCAGCGGCGTCTCGACGACCGATTCCGGGCTTTCGTCTGTCACGGCGTTCGACGCTACTCGTAAGGAAAGCGTGAGGACGGATCGATCGCGACATCCTCACGAAATCCTTACGCCCCTAGGCTCGGGGCGTGGATCAGATCTCTCTGGGCGTCCTGGCGATCGCCCTCGGGGTGGCGGCCGGGTTCGTCCTCTTCGTCCCGTTCGTCGCGGTCAGCTATCGCCGGCGCGGAACGCTCACGTTCGGGCGGTTCGCGCTGTGGGCGGCGTTCCTCGTCTACTTCCTCGCGATCTGGACGTACACCCTGCTCCCGCTGCCCGACCCCGACACCCTCCGGTGCGTCGGAACGAACCTGAACGTGCTCGAGTTCGTCGAAGACATCCGCGGCGCCGTCGCGCGACCCGGCAACACCCTCACCGATCCCGCCGTGCTGCAGCTGCTGTTCAACGTGCTGCTGTTCCTGCCGCTCGGCTTCTTCCTGCGGGTGCTCGGCGGACGCGGCATCCTGACCGCTCTCCTGGTGGGCCTCGGACTCTCCCTGTTCATCGAGACGACGCAGCTGACGGGCGTGTGGGGCCTGTATCCCTGCGCCTATCGCGTGTTCGACGTCGACGACATGCTCACCAACACGACGGGGGCGGTGCTCGGTTCGCTCGTCGCATTCGTCGTGCCCAAACGGCACCGGGGCTACTCGGCGGTCGCCGATCCGGATGCCCCGCGGCCCGTCACCCGCGGTCGCCGGTTCGTCGCGATGCTCTGCGACTGGCTCGGCACAACGATCGTGACGCTCGCCGCCGGCGTGGGCGTGCAGCTCTGGCTGGAGTACGTCGTGGGCGACCACGACGCCGTGCTCGACGGGCGCATCTCGGCGACGGTCGCCGCGGCGGCTCCGCTCGTGGTCTGGCTGGTGGTCGTGCTCGTGACGGGAGGCACGATCGGCGATCTCGCGGTCGAGCTGCGGTACCGCGGCGGACCCCTGCCCGCCGCCGTGGCGCGTCCGCTGCGCTTCGTCGGAGGAATCGGCGGCTATCTGCTGCTCGGGCTGGTCCCCGACTGGAGCGGGATCCTCGTGACGCTGTTCGGCGTCGTGAGCATCGTGCTGCTGTTCACCACGAAGAACGGCCGCGGTCTCCCCGGAGTGCTGTCGGGCCAGGCCGTGGTCGACGCCCGGGGGATCAGTCGAGGAACTCCCGTGCCGCCACGATGAGCGCGTCGACGCCCCGTTCGAGGGTCGGGTGGATGACCGGGGCGAAGAACGGCGAGTGGTTGGTCGGGATGTCGACCTCCACGCGCCCGGCGGCGGTCGCCGCCGCGAACTTCTCCGGGTCGACGCCGCCCCAGAACCAGTAGACGAGCGGTGCGCCGGACTCGCGTGCGAACCACGACACGTCTTCCGAGCCGGTGAACATTCCGGGGTCGATGACGGTGCCGTCGCCGAAGGCGCGGTCGAACGCGGTGACGAGCCGCTCGGTCGCCGCGACGTCGTTGATGGTCGGCGGGAGGGTGTGGTCGGTCACGATGACCGGCTCCTGCTCCGCACCGGATGCCTGGGCCTCGGCGCGCACGATGCGCTCGACCTTGGCGAGCACGCGCTCGCGGGCCTCGTCGTCGGGGTAGCGGAGGCTGAGCTCGAGCTTCGCCTCGGCGGGGATGATGTTGTTCTTCAGTCCGGCGTGGATCGAGCCCACCGTGACCACGGCGACGTGCCGCGGGTCGACCTCGCGCGAGACGATGGTCTGCAGGCGCATGACGGTGGCGGCCGCCATGACGACGGGATCGATCGTCGAGTGCGGGCGCGAGCCGTGGCCGCCCCGCCCGAGGAGCGTCACGGTGAGGCCGTCGGAGGCCGCCATCTGCGTGCCGCTGCGCACGCCGATGGTGCCGGCCGGAAGCGGGGTGACGTGCTGGCCGAGCACGATGTCGGGCTTCGGGAACCGCTCGAGCACGCCGTCGGCGATCATGGCCTGTGCGCCGGCGCCGTACTCCTCGGCCGGCTGGAAGACGGCGACGATCGTTCCGGACCATTCGTTCCGGGTGTTCACCAGTCGCTCGAGCGCACCCAGCATCGCGGTCACGTGCATGTCGTGCCCGCACGCGTGCATGACCGGCACGTCGGTGCCCGACGGGTCGGTGCCGCGGGCGGTGCTGGCGTAGGCGAGCCCGGTCTGCTCGGGCACGGGCAGGCCGTCGGTGTCGGCGCGGAGCCAGACCACGGGCCCGTCTCCGTTGCGGATGACGGCGGCGATGCCGGTCTTGCCGATGCCCTCCTCGAACTCGATGCCGAGATCGGCGAGGTGCTTCGCGATGACCCCCGCCGTGCGGGTCTCCTGGAACGAGAGCTCCGGATGCCGGTGCAGGTCGATGTACAGCGCCTCGAGGTCGATCGTCATGACCCGAGCCTATCCGCGCCGCCGCCGCCGGCGAGCGGGTCAGCCGTGGAGGCGGGCGGTGGACCCGCGCACGATGAGGTCGTACGGCAGCGAGCCGGGAGCCACGGGGAGTGCACCGCCGTCCTTCGCCTCGAGCTCCGCGAGGATCGCGTCGGCGGCCCGCTCGCCCTGGCCGAGGGGGAACTGGTCGACCGTGGTGAGGCGGAAGAACTCGCCCAGCTCGTGGCCGTCGATGCCGACCACCGAGAGATCCTCGGGCACGCGGTAGCCGAGCTCGCGCGCCGCCAGCAGCGCGCCGATCGCCATCTCGTCGGAGGCGGCGAAGATCGCCGTCGGGCGTTCGCCCGGCCTGCCGAGGAGCTGCTTCGCGGCGCGGAAGCCGCCCGCGACGGTGAAGTCCGCCGCTTCGTACAGCGACGTGCGCGCCGGGATCCCGGCATCCGCCAGCGCCTGCTCGAACCCCTGACGGCGGTGCGTGGGGATGTGGAAGTCGATGTCGTACTCGTGGCTGGCGCCGATGTGCGCGATCTCGCGGTGCCCGAGGGCGAGGAGGTGCTCGGTCGCCAGGCGGGCCACCGCGACGTCGTCGACGGTGAGCGTGGTCAGGCGCGGATTCGGTCCGCCGATCGCGATGACCGGGATGTCGAGCTCGAGCAGCCGGTCGGTCTCATCGTGGCCGAGCTCGATGGAGATCGCGATGACGCCGTCGACGCGCTGGCGGCGCAGGAAGGTCTCGAAGATGCTGCGGCGGGCGTCGTGGTCGGCCGTGAGGTTGTACAGCGTGATGTCGTAGCCGCGGCGCATGAGGGCGGAGGCGACCCCGCTCAGCACGGTCGAGAAGAACCAGCGGTCGAGGTAGGGCACGAGCACCCCCACGTTGCGCATGCGACCCGACGCGAGGCTGGATGCCGACGCCGAGACGACGTACCCCAGCGCCTGCGCTGCGGTCTCGACGCGGGCGCGCGTCGCCTCGGAGACGTGACCCCGACCACTCAGCGCGCGCGACACGGTCGCCGTCGACACGCCCGCGTGCCGGGCGACCTCGTCGATGCTGACCACGGTGTCCTGCCCTCGTCTCGGTGCGGAGGCCGGAGCTTCCGCGGGAATGTCAGTCGATCACGAACCATACCGTTGTATCGGACTCGACGGAGACGCCGTCGACGGGCGCGCTCGACGCGACGATCCGCACCGACCCCTCGACGGGCAGGGCGAACGGCTCCGTGCCGAGGTTGGCGGCGACGAACAGGCGCTCGCCGCGTCGGAGCGCGACGACGTCGACGCCCCAGTCGAGCCACTCGAGCGCGACCGACTCCTCGCCCAGCCGCTCGCCGGCGCGCACTGCCAGCAGGTGCTGGTAGAGCCGGAGCGTCGAGGCGTCGTCGGCCTCCTGCACGTCGCGGGCGTGCGATGCCCACTCGGCGGGCTGGGGCAGCCACGAGGCGCCGGACGGGCTGAAGCCGAAGGCCGGGGCATCCGCCACCCAGGGGAGCGGCACGCGGCATCCGTCGCGGCCGTAGCGCTCGCCGTCGGTGCGGAACCACGTCGGATCCTGGCGGGCTTCGTCGGGGATGTCGATGGCCTCGGGAAGGCCGAGTTCCTCGCCCTGATACAGGTAGGCCGAGCCCGGCAGCGCGAGCATGAGGGCCGTGGCGGCGCGGGCACGGCGCAGCCCCACCTCGGGGATCGGCTGGCCCGGCGAGTGCGGACCGATGCCGTGACCCTGCGGGTTCTCGGCCGTCAGCGCGAGACGCGACGCGTGGCGCACGACGTCGTGGTTCGACAGCACCCAGGTGCTCGGGGCGCCGACGGCGGAGTACGCGCGCAGCGACTCCTGGATCACGGCGCGGAGCTTCGCGGCATCCCACTCGGTCTCGAGGTACTCGAAGTTGAACGCCTGGTGCATCTCGTCGTGGCGCACCCACAGCGCGGTCTTCTCGATCGTGGGCAGCCACGCCTCGGCGCACAGCGCCCGGTCTCCGTCGTACTCCGCGAGAACCTTGCGCCAGTCGCGGTACACCGCGTGCACTTCGGGCTGGCCCCAGTAGGGGACGGATGCCGCGTCGCCGCCCATCGACCCGGCATCCGGGTCGGGCGTGTAGTCGGGCAGCCCGTCCTCCTTCATCAGCCCGTGGGCGACGTCGACGCGGAAGCCGTCGACCCCGCGGTCGAGCCAGAAGCGCAGGACGCGACGGAACTCCTCCCACACGACCGGGTTCGACCAGTCGAAGTCGGGCTGCGACGAGTCGAACAGGTGCAGGTACCACTGGCCCGGACGGCCGTCGGCCTCGATGACCCGCGTCCACGCCGGGCCGCCGAACACGGACTCCCAGTTGTTCGGGGGGAGTTCGCCGTGCGCGCCCTTGCCCTCGCGGAACATGTAGCGGGCGCGCTCGGCGCTCCCGGGAGCCGCGGCCAGGGCCTCCTGGAACCACACGTGCTGGTCGGACGAGTGGTTCGGGACGAGGTCGACGATGACCCGGATGCCGCGGGCGTGCGCAGCGGCGAGCATGTCGTCGAAGTCGGCGAGCGTGCCGAAGAGCGGGTCGACGTCGCAGTAGTCGGCGACGTCGTAGCCGGCGTCCTTCTGGGGTGAGCGCATGAACGGCGAGAGCCAGATGGCGTCGACGCCCAGCCGGCGGAGGTCGTCGAGGCGCTCGGTCACTCCGGGCAGGTCGCCGATGCCGTCACCGGAGCTGTCGGAGAACGACCGGGGATAGATCTGGTAGATCACGGCGGAGCGCCACCATTCGGAGCCCTGCTCCGAGCGGGCGGCGTGGTCGACGACGAGGGGAGAAGCCATCGGACCAGAGTACTGCAAGCGCTTGCAGTCGCACCTGCCCGCGTAGGGTGGTCCCGTGCAGAACGCCGAGCTCGCCCGTGCCGAATCGCTCATCACGACGATCCCCGATTACCCGGAGCCGGGAGTGCTCTTCCGCGACATCACACCGCTGCTGGTCGATGCCGCCGCCCTGCGTGCGGTGATCGACGCCATGATCGAGCCGTTCGCCGGTCGGTTCGACGTCGTCGCCGGCATCGAGGCCCGCGGCTTCCTGCTGGCCGGCGCCGTCGCCACCGCGGCGCAGGTGGGCCTGGTGCCCATCCGCAAGGCGGGCAAGCTGCCCCGGCCCGCGGCATCCGTCTCGTACGCGCTGGAGTACGGCACGGCCACGATCGAGGCGCACGACGACATGACCCCCGGCACGCGGGTGCTGCTGGTCGACGACATCCTCGCCACGGGCGGCACGATCCAGGCCGCCCACGAACTCGTCCCGGCGCTCGGCGGCGTCGTCATCGGCACGAGCGTGCTGATGGAGCTGTGCGCCCTGGGCGGGCGCGACGTCGTGGGCGACGTGCACGCGCTGTTCGAGGTCTGACCCGGATCACTCGGGCCCGGCGACCCGCCGTCCGCGCACGTGGACGGCGGCGACGGATGCCTCGCGCATCCCCATGAGCAGCGTGAACAGGTGCGCCTCCGGGCCCTGCTCGGCCGCGAACGACAGCGTCTCGGCGAAGCCGTCCTGTCGCGTCGGGTCGACGATCACGAAGTCGGCCTCCTTCCCGACGTCGAAGTTGCCGAACACGTCCTCCTGATCGAGCGCGCGAGCCCCCGCGAGGGTGCCCAGGAACAGCAGCTGTGCGGGATCGATGGCCGTGGCGAGCAGGCCCTCCTCGCTCATGTGCACCTTGAACGCGTCGTTGAGCACACGCGGGATCAGCCACTCGTCGCCCGCGCCGATGTCGGAGCCCATCGCGATCGTCACGCCCGAGCGCACCGTGCGCCGCCACGGCATCGTGCCGCTGCCGAGGAACTGCTGCGACGTCGGGCAGTGCGCGATCGAGGACCCGGTCTCGGCGAGGCGCCCGAGCTCGCGGTCGTGCGTGTGCACGGCGTGGGCCAGGATGCTGCGGCGCCCGAGGAGGGTCTCCCCGCCGCGCTGCGAACCGGTCAGGAAGAGACCGTCGTACGTGTCGAGGTAGTCGCGCACCCCGAAGACGTCTCGCACCGCGGCGATCTCGCCGTCGTCGGGGCGGTCGTTCTCGTTGAGGTGGGAGTGGAAATAGACCCCCTCCGCGCGCACCTCGCCGTAGAGATCGCCGAGTCGGCGCAGGGTCTCGGTGGTGACGGAGAGGCTGAACCGCGGCACGACGGCGACCTGGGCGAGGGCCCGTCGCGCCTCGACCGCACGACCGCTCGCCTCGACGCCGTGCCAGCGGTCGATCTCGTCGCGGGTCAGCGCGATCGCCTCGTCCTCGCCGGTCAGGAGGGCGGCGGCGGAGGGCGATCCGACCGTCTGGATGCCCCGGCCGCTCACGATGCGCAGACCGGCCTCCAGCGTCCGCCCGAACAGCGCGTCCTGCGCGGCGGGGAAGGCGGAGCCGAACACGAGCGCGGCGGTGGTGCCCACGGCCACACGACGGCGCACGAACGCCCGCGCGACGACATCGGCGTAGGCCGCGTCGCTCAGCCGTGACTCGGCGGGGAACACGCAGTGCTCCAGCCACTCCAGCAGCTGTCCGCCGCCGAACGCATCGGTCGTGAAGGTCTGCGGGAAGTGCAGGTGCGTGTCGACGAACCCCGGGAGGAGGCACCCGCCGGTGCGGATCACCGTGTCGCGCGCGAAGGCTGCGGGCACGTCGGCCCACGACCCCGCGTAGGCGACCCTCCCGGCGGCGTCGACGACGAGCGCGCCGTCCGGCTCCGAGACGAGATGATCGCGCGAACGCGGGAGCGACGGGGCGCCGGCGATGTGCACGAGGTGGCCGCGGTAGATCGTCATGCGTGCGCCTCTCCGGCCGATCGCGGTAGCGAGCCGACGTGTCGAGTGTCGAAGAAGTGGATTGCCGACATGTGACGTGACGGTTAATCCTCTGCGACAGGTGGGCCGGATGCCTCGCGGGCACGCGGTCTGTCCTTCTAGTCTCCACGGTAGCGACGAGGCGGATGCCCGCACCGGCGCCGCCTCCCGAGAGCAGGGAGAGCCGATGACCACGACGGAACGCGCGGCGCAGGACGCCGCCGACAAGGCGGCGAAGCGGGCCGCGCGCAAGGCGGACAACTCCGTCGACGGCATCCCTCCGCTCGCCCGGCTCTTCCCCCTCGGCCTGCAGCACGTGCTCGCGCTCTATGCGGGCGCCGTGGCGGTGCCGCTCATCGTGGGCGGGGCGCTGGGCTACTCCGCCGGCGACCTCGCCTTCCTCATCAGCGCCGACCTGTTCATCGCCGGGGTGGCGACGATCGTGCAGTCGGTCGGGTTCTGGCGCTTCGGTGTGCGGCTCCCGCTCATGCAGGGCGTCACCTTCGCCGCAGTCGGACCGATGATCGCCATCGGGACGCAGCACGGCATCACGGCGATCTTCGGTTCGGTGATCGCGTGCGGTCTGTTCATGGTGCTGATCGCGCCCTTCTTCGCGCAGCTGCTGAGGTTCTTCCCCCCGATCGTGACGGGGACGGTCATCCTGATCATCGGCCTGTCGCTCATGCGTGTGGCCGCGGGATGGATCGTCAGCGGCACGACGCCCGAAGAGCCCGGTGCACCGCCGATCAACGTCGCCTTCGCGTTCGGCACGCTCCTGTTCATCGTGCTCGTCGAGCGCTTCGCCCCGGCCGCGCTCGCACGGGTCTCGGTGCTGCTGGGTCTCGTGTTCGGCACGATCGCCGCACTGTTCGTGCCCGGGATGGTCGACTGGACCGGTGTCGGCGACGCCGGATGGTTCGCCTTCGTCACGCCGTTCCACTTCGGGCTGCCCACCTTCGAGCTCGCCTCGATCGTGTCGATGATCATCGTCGGCATCGTGATCATGACCGAGACCACCGGCGACATGATCGCCGTCGGAGAGATCGTCGACAAGCCCGTGACGCGTCGTCAGCTCGCCGACGGCCTCCGCGCCGACGGTCTGGGCACCGTGCTCGGCGGTGTCTTCAACACGTTCCCCTACACGGCATTCGCCCAGAACGTGGGGCTGGTCTCGCTCACCGGTGTGCGCTCGAGGTACGTCGCGACGATGGCGGGGGTGATCCTGGTGGTCCTCGGCCTCATCCCCAAGATCTCGGCGATCGTCGAGGGGGTGCCGCGCGCGGTGCTGGGAGGGGCCGGGATCGCCCTGTTCGGCATGGTGGCCGCCTCCGGCATCCGCACGCTCGCGAAGGTGCGGTTCAACAACAAGAACGTGCTGATCGTCGCGATCTCGGTCGGCGTCGCCCTCCTGCCCACGGTCACGCCGACGATCTACGACCGGTTCCCGGACTGGTTCCAGCTGATCTTCGACTCGGGCATCAGCGCGGGCGCCATCGTGGCGATCCTGCTGAACCTGCTGCTCAACACCGAGGAGATGCGACGCGAGCACGCGGACGATCCTGCGATCGGCGCCTCCGACGCCGTGCGCGGCCCGGCGGCGGCCGCGCTCGTGCACCCCGAGGCCGAGGGCACCGGGCTCATCGACACCGTCGTGCTCGACGAGAAGAAGACCACCGAGCCCGGAAAGGGCTAGGAGAAGGTGTGGTGGGGATGCCCGGGCCCGATCCGGGCGTCCCCACCCAAGGGCCGGATCAGCCGATCGTGACTGCGTCGATCACGACGGGGGTGGCGGGTGCTCCGCCGCCCGCGCCGCCCTCGACGCCGGCATCCGCGATCGCGCGCACGACGTCGAGGCCCGCGGCGTCCATCTGCCCGAAGACCGTGAACGACGGCGGGAGCTGCGTGTCCTCGTACACGAGGAAGAACTGCGAGCCGTTCGTGTCGGGGCCGGCGTTGGCCATGGCCAGCGTGCCCGCGGGGTAGGTCTCCGACCCGGAGAGCTCATCGCCGAACCGGTAGCCCGGGCCGCCCATGCCCGTCGCCGACGGGTCGCCGCACTGCAGCACGAAGATGTCGGAGGTCGTCAGCCGGTGGCATTCGGTGTCGTCGAAGTAGCCCTGCTCGGCGAGCGACACGAAGCTGCCGACCGTGCACGGCGTCGCGTCGGCGTCGAGGGTGAGCGGGATCTCACCCGCCGACGTGGTCATGACGGCGGTCACGGTGCCCGAGACCTCGGGCTCGGCCGGCGGCGGCGTCACGTCGCGGACGGCTCCGGGAGCCTCGGCGTAGGCGCAGGCGCCCGACGGCGCGGTCGTGGCATCCGGAACCTCCGCCGGAGTGCTCGTGGCGCACCCGGAGACCAGGCCGAGACCGAGGACGAGGAGGGAGATCGAAGCGAGGTGTGCGCGCATCCGACCAGCGTAGTTCGAGGAGCGGGCGACTCAGATCGACGACGGGATGTCGAGCCAGGCATCCGGAGCGCTGTCGACCCCTGCGCGCACCACGGTGCCCTCGATGAGTCCGTACGGTCGGTCCGCCGCGATGAACACCTCACCCGGATTCTCCAGGCCGAAGGGGGCGAGGTCGTAGACGAAGTGATGCTTGTTGGGCATCGCGAACTTCACCTCGGCGATCTCGGGGCGCGCCTCGATCGCCGCCTTGCCCATCGCGAAGAGGGTCTGCTGAAGCGCCAGGGAGTGCACCGTCGCGAACGTCGACAGCAGCACGGCGCAGACCTCGTCGTAGAGAGCGTTGTAGTCGATGCCCGCCTCGACGGCCGACGGCAGGAACCGCCACCGGCCGGTGATCGAGGTGGCCATGATGCGGTCGTCGGTCTCGACGAGCGTCGTGTACGCGTCGCGGGGGAATCCCGCGAACGCGCTGCCGGTCGATTTGAGCACCGTCAGGTCGGTGACGCCGCCCGTGACGTGCGTGGCGCCGTCGACGACCTGCACCGCCGCCAGCCGTGTGCCCTGGCCCCGGCGCACGAACGAGTGGTCGTGCGGTGCTCCGTCCGCGACGATGCGATCCCACTCGTACTGCTCGGCCTGCCAGAGCCCGCCGTCGATCCAGTCGAACGAGCCGACGAAGTGCTCCGAGAGCTTCAGGAGATACTCCTCGGGCGACGGGATGCCGTGCTCCTTGGCGAACGCGAACGCCGTGTTCTTCTGCGTGTCGGTCGCCACGACGAGCGCGTTGTCGCCCAGCAGGTACGAGTCGGCCAGCGCCGCGCCCCGCAGCTGCGAGGTCACGTTGAGGTCGATGATCTCGTGCCGGGCCGTGTCGCGCACGATGCGCACGACCCGGTTCTCGGCCTTGCCGTACTTGTTGGCGCCGAGACGGACGTCCACCATGGCTAGCTCCCTCTGTAGGTCGAATACGCGAACGGGCTGAGCAGCAGCGGCACATGGAGGTGCTGCGGCGAGCCGTCCGCGACGTCGACGCTGAACGTCACGGAGATGAAGGGGTGGAAGGTGCGCGTCCCCGTCCGGGCGAAGTACTCGCCGGTGAGGAACGTGAGCGAGTAGTCGCCGGGGTCGAGGGCGTCCGGCCCGATCGCGAGTCGGCCGTCGGTATCGGTCGTGCCGTGCGCGAGCACCGCGCCGGGGGTCTCGGCCAGGGCCGAGACGCCCGTGATGGCGGACAGCACGACTCCGACGTCGCTCGCGGGCCGGCCCGTGGAGGCGTCGAGGATGTGCGTCGTGATGTGGCTCATGGGGAGCTCCGATCGGGGGTGTCGTCGGTGACGGTCGTGCGCAGTCGCAGGAGCGCGATCTGGGCGAGCTGGTCGAGGGACTCGGATGCCTCGTCGTCGGCGTCGTTGCCCAGGCGCCTCTCGAGCTCCGCCAGCATCTCCTCGGGCGAGCGGCCGGCGGCGCGGATGAGGAAGACGCGGCCGAAGCGCTCCTCGTAGCGGGCATTGCCCGCGGCGATCCGGGCGGCGACCCCGCGCGCGGCGGAGCCCATCGACGCCTGTTCGGAGCGCGACGCCGCGGCCTCCGCGCCGGCGCCGGCGGGGGTGTCGCCGATGCGCGGATGGCGAGCGAGGGCGGTATCGAGGTCGGCCCGCGTCCACTGCGCGGCGCCGCGCCGGGCGGCGGCGTCGAGGTCTGCGACGCTCGCGTACGGGCGCGCGGTCACGAGGGCGTCCACCCACGCCGGGACGGCCGCCCAGACGCCGACGACGGCCGATGCCTCGGCATCCGTCAGCGCGTTGAACTCCGCGAGGTCCATGGGGCGAGGCTAGCCCCGGCGGATTTCCCCGGGATTACGGTGTGGGCACGATCAGCGGTCGGCGTGCACGATGAGCCACTGCGCGACGGCGTCCTCGGAGCCGGTGTTGTGGATGCGATGCGGATGCGAGCACGGGAAGCTGATCGCGTCGCCGGGCCGCAGGACGACGCGCTCGTCGTCGAAGTCGATCGTCAGCTCGCCGGAGATCATCGTGCCCACCTCGTAGCCGTCGTGCGTGAACAGCTCCGTCTCGGCGTGCGCGGTGGCGCCGGGCGGATAGGTCGATTCGAAGTAGTCGACGCCCGGCGTGCGCCCGGGCGACAGGCGACGGAACGTGATGCCGCTGTCGAGCACGACGGCCGAGGAGTGATCCGCCCGCTGCAACGCGAAGCCGCCGGCCGCCGCCTGGGCCTCGGCGACGGGGTCGGCGCGCGCGTCGAAGACGGCGGCGAGGGGGACGCCGAGCGCGTCGGTGATCGCGATGAGGCGCGACACGCTGGGCTGCAGCACGCCGCGCTCGATCTGCGACACGGCGCTCGCCGAGATGCCGAGCTTGTCGGCGAGGGCCCGACCCGGCATCCCCTGCTGCTTGCGCAGTTCGCGCAGGCGTGCGCCGACGTCGCCCGAGGCGTCCAGGCGGGCGGGCTCGGCGACGGCTTCGGGCATGTCCCGATCATAAGAGACGCGAATCGTGAAGGGGGAACTTCACACAGGCGTTACACGGCAGAAATCCGCACGCGAAGGTGAACCAATAGCTTCACATCAAGCACCACCAGGCCGCGGACTCCACGTCGAGGTCTTCCATCCCATGACCCGAGGAGCCGTTCGGCTCCCCACCTGGAAGGTACTGCCATGACAACCACACCCGCCCCCGCGGACCTCACGGGTCCGCACGACATCGTCGAGGCCGCCGGTCACCCGGTCGGCGGCGGCAACATGAAGCCGGAGTACGATCCCCGGCTCGCCAACGAAGACCTCGCTCCGCTGAAGAAGCAGAAGTGGACCTGGTACAACATCTTCGCGTTCTGGATGTCGGACGTGCACTCGGTCGGCGGCTATGTGACCGCAGGCTCGCTGTTCGCCCTCGGCATCGCGGCGTGGCAGGTGCTCGTCGCGCTGATCGTCGGCATCGTGATCGTGCAGGTGTTCACGAACCTCGTCGCCAAGCCGAGCCAGAAGACCGGGGTGCCCTACCCGGTCGTCAACCGCGCGATCTTCGGCGTCAAGGGCGCCAACATCCCCGCCATCATCCGGGGCATCATCGCGATCGCCTGGTACGGCGTGCAGACGTTCCTCGCCGCGCAGTCGCTCAACATCATCTTCCTGAAGTTCATCCCCGGCTCCGAGGCGCTGCTCGATGTCGGATTCCTGGGGCTCTCGGCCCTCGGCTGGATCTCGTACGCGATCCTCTGGGTCGCCCAGGTCGCGCTGTTCTGGAACGGCATGGAGGTCATCCGGCGCTTCATCGACTGGGCGGGACCGGCGGTCTACGTCGTCATGATCGCCCTCGCGGTCTACCTCGTGTCGCAGGCGGGGTGGGAGAACATCGACTTCAACCTCTCCGACCCGAACCAGGCTCCGCACGACTTCTGGGGCACGATCGGGCTCATGGCGATGGCCGTCGGCATCGTGGTGGCCTACTTCTCCGGGCCCATGCTGAACTTCGGCGACTTCGCGCGCTACGGGAAGTCGTTCGCGGCGGTGAAGAAGGGCAACTTCTGGGGTCTCCCGGTCAACTTCCTGTTCTTCTCGATCCTCACCGTGCTCACTGCGGCCGCCACGCTGCCGGTGTTCGGCGAGCTCATCCTCGATCCCATCCACACGGTCGAGGCGATCGACACCCCGTTCGCGATCCTGCTCGGCGGCCTGACGTTCGTCACGGCGACGGTGGGCATCAACATCGTGGCCAACTTCATCTCGCCGGCCTTCGACTTCTCCAACGTCGCGCCGCAGAAGATCTCGTGGCGCATGGGCGGCATGATCGCCGCGGTCGGCTCGGTGTTCCTGCTGCCGTGGAACTGGTATTCGAACGCGACGGCCATCCACTACTCGCTCGGCGTGCTGGCCGCCCTCATCGGGCCCCTGTTCGGCCTGCTGATCGCGGGCTACTACGTCGCCGCCCGCCAGCGCATCAAGACCGACGAGATGTTCACGATGTCGGAGACCGGTCCGTACTGGTACAAGAACGGCTACAACCCCAACGCCATGAAGACGCTGCTGTGGGCGGGGATCCCGACGATCCTGCTCGCGGTGCTGCCGAAGACCTTCGCCGACATGGGACTGTTCGACATGTCGTGGATCGGCAACTTCACGTGGTTCATCGGGTGCGCCCTCGGCTACGGGCTGTTCGTGCTGTTCGAGAAGCTCGACCCGCAGGTGCCCACGTTCGAGGGCGAGACCGACGGGATCTCCGACGGCACCCTCGACGGCGCGGCGGCGACCCCCGCCTCCGAGCCGTCGCCGATCTCGGCCGAGATCCCCGTCGTGACGCAGGAGAAGGCGTGAGGATCACGCTCCTCAACCCGAACACCTCCCGGGCGATGACCGCGAAGGTCGCGGCCGCCGCCCGGGAGGTGGCCGGACCCGACGTCGAGATCAGCGCGGTGTGCCCGGATGCCGGACCCGACGCGATCGAGAGCCACGTCGACGAGGTGTTCGCGGCCGCAGCGGTGCTCGACCTGGTCGAGCGCGACCTCCTTGCGGGCGGGAGCGACGCCTACGTGATCGCGTGCTTCGGCGATCCGGGTCTGGACGCGGCCCGCGAACTCGTCGACGTGCCCGTGATCGGCATCGCCGAGGCCGCGATGCACGTCGCGACCCTGTCGGGGCGGTCGTTCGGCGTCGTCACGACCCTCACCCGCACGCTCGGGCGGGCGCAGGACCTGCTCGAGCGCTACGGGATGACGCGGGCCTGCGCCTCGCTTGCCGGGTCGGGCATCCCGGTGCTCGACCTCGAGGACACGTCGTCGGCGTCGTTCGAGACGATCGCCCGGCTGTGCGCCGAGGCCGTCGCCGGCGGAGCGGATGTCATCGTGCTGGGCTGCGCCGGAATGACGGATCTCTGCCAGACCCTGGCGGTGCGGGTGGGCGTCCCGGTGATCGACGGCGTCGGCGCAGCCGTGGGCCTGGCGACGGCGATGGTGCGGATGGGCGTGGGCACGAGCAAGCGCGACGAGTACGCGCTGCCGCCGCGGCGTGCGGCGCTGGCGGGGTTCGCCGGTGCGTGACTCCTCAGGAACGGCGTGCGCGCCGCGTGTCGCCCGCCCGACCCGCCGAGCCGTCGGCGTTCTTGCGGAGTCACGCACCGCGGGCGGGCAGGGGCGGCACCGTTCACACCCCGGAAACGCGTGGTCACGGACCCGTCACCCGCATGCGTCAGGCTGAGCATCCGAGCAAGGAGTCGATGTGTCGCGATCGTCACTGACCGTACGGGCCGCACGTGCGTGGATCGACGGGCGGTTCCAGCCCGCGCAGATCCGCGTCGAGGACGGGGTGGTCGTCGCGGTCGGCCCCGTGTCGGGCGCCGCGCGTCGGGCGGTCGTGGTGCCCGACGACGCCGTTCTGCTCCCCGGGCTCGTCGACTCCCACGTGCACGTCAACGAGCCGGGCCGCACGGAGTGGGAGGGGTTCACCTCGGCGACGCTCGCCGCGGCGGCCGGCGGGGTGACCACCATCGTCGACATGCCGCTCAACTCCCTGCCGCCGACCACCACGGCCGAGGCGCTCGCGATCAAGAAGGCGGCGGCCGCGCCGTCGGCCTTCGTCGACGTCGGATTCTGGGGCGGGGCCGTGCCCGACAACCTCGGCGCCCTCGCCCCTCTCCACGCGGCCGGCGTCTTCGGGTTCAAGTGCTTCCTCTCGCCGTCCGGCGTGGACGAGTTCCCGCACCTCGACCGCGCGCAGCTCCTCGCCGCGATGACCGAGATCGCCGCGCTCGGCTCCCGACTCATCGTGCACGCCGAAGACCCGGCGCTCCTGGCGGCCGACGGACCGCTGGGGCGCTCCTACGATGCCTTCCTGGCGTCGCGCCCCGCGGCCAGCGAGCAGTCGGCGATCGACGCCGTGATCGACGCGGCGCGGCGCACCGGCGCCCGCGCCCACATCCTGCATCTGAGCGATGCCCGTGCGCTCCCCGCGATCGCCGCGGCGAAGGCCGACGGGGTCGCCCTCACCGTCGAGACCTGCCCGCACTACCTGACGATCGCCGCGGAGGAGATCCCCGACGGGGCGAGCGAGTTCAAATGCTGCCCGCCGATCCGCGAGGCCTCCAACCGCGACCTGCTGTGGGGCGGCATCCTCGACGGCACGATCGACGCGATCGTCACCGACCACTCTCCGAGCACGGTCGATCTGAAGACGACCGGCGACGGCGACTTCGGCCTCGCGTGGGGTGGGATCGCCGGTCTGCAGGTGGGGTTCTCCGCGGTGTGGACCGAGGCGCGGCGACGCGGCATCCCGCTCGAGGTGATCGTGCCGCTGTTCACCACCGGGCCGGCCCGCGTCGCGGGGCTCGACGGCGCCGGGGTCATCGCGGTCGGCGCGCCGGCGCACCTCACGGTGTTCGGCCTGGATGATGCGATGACGGTCGATGCGCGACGCCTGCGGCACCGCAACCCGATCACGGCCTACGACGGCCGCGAATTCGCCGGGCGCGTGCGTCGCACGTGGCTGCACGGCCAGTCCGTCTTCGACGCCAGCGAGGGCGGCGCCGGCGAGGCGCCGTGGTTCCGCGGTCCCGCCACCGGACGCCTCCTCTCCGCTCCCGTCCGCGCCGCGGTGTGAGCGGATCGCCCGACGATCGGATTCACTGAGAACATGACCCCCACCATCCTGCAGCCCGGCATCGGAGCCGTCGCGGGCGACCACTACCTCCCGGCCTCGCCCGCGACCGTCCTGTGGGGACGTCTGCCGTGCGCCGACGATGCGCCGGTGCTGACGATCGCCTCCGGCGACACCGTGACGATCGACACCGTGAGCCACGAGGGCATCCTGGAGGACCAGGGGAAGGATCCGGCCGCCTTCTTCGGTGCGCACGGCGTCCCGGCAGACCACGTGCTCGCCGACGCGATCGAGATCGCGGCCGCCCTCTCGCGCGACCCGGCCGGCGACGGACCGCACGTCGTCACGGGCCCGGTGCACGTGACGGATGCCGCGCCCGGCGACCTGCTGAAGATCACCGTCGTGCGGCTCGAGCCGCGGGTGCCGTACGGCGTGATCTCGAACCGGCACGGCAAGGGCGCGCTGGTGGGGGTGCTGCCGCGGTCGGGGCGCACCGTCAGCGTCTTCACGCCCGTCGAGGAGCGCGGCGGGGAGGTCGTGGGAGTGCTCCCGGTCGTCGAGGGCGGCGACCGGGTGGTGGAGTTCCCGCTCGCGCCGTTCCTCGGCACGATGGGGGTGGCGGTCGCCGGATCCGAGCGGCCGCACTCGGTGCCGCCCGGCGCGCACGGCGGGAACATCGACATCAAGCTGCTCGTCGAGGGGAGCGCGCTGTACCTGCCCGTTCAGGTGGCCGGCGCCCTCGCGTACGTCGGCGATCCGCACTTCGCCCAGGGCGACGGAGAGGTCGCCCTCACGGCGCTGGAGGCGTCGCTGCGCGCGACCCTCCGCTTCGAGGTCGTGCCGCGAACCGAGGCGCTCGCCGAGTTCGGCGACGTGCTCGGACCTCTGGTGCGCACCGACGAGTACCTCGTGCCCACCGGCCTCGACCCCGACCTCGGCGAGGCGATGAGGAGGTGCGTCCGCGCGGCGCTCGACCTCCTGCAGGCGCGCTACGGCATGGACGAGCACCTCGCCTATGCGTATCTGTCGGCGGCCACAGACTTCGACATCTCCCAGGTGGTCGACATCGTGTGCGGCGTGCACGCCCGTATCCGCGAGGCCGACTTCGCGGGGGTCGACCGTGACTGAGCACGGCATCCCCGACGGCATCCCCGCCGACCTGTTCACGGCGTTCGACGACTACGAGCGCGCGATCCTCTCGAACGACGTCGACACCCTCGACGCGTTCTTCGCGCCCGGACCGCAGACCCTGCGCGGCGATGCCGCCGGGCTCCTCGTCGGCCACGATGCGATCAGCGCGTTCCGCGGCCTGCGCGGCGGAGTGCCGTCGCGGAGCATCGAGCGCGTCGAGTACCGTCCGCTCGGACCGGATGCCGCGCTGCTCGTGTCGGTGTCGCGCTACGCCGGCGGCGGCACCGGACTGCAGACCCAGCTCTGGCAGCGGATCGACGGGCGCTGGCTCATCACGGCCGCACACGTCACTCCGCGGGCCGCCGCGTTCGACCGGTCGGTGTGGCGGACGGTGGGCGACCCGCTGTGGCAGGGCGCGTGGGAGGGACCGCTGGCGGGCCTGACCGTGGCGGTGAAGGATGTCTTCGCGATCAAGGGCTACCGCATCGGCGCCGGCAACCCGGCGTATCTCGACTCCGCTCGGGCCGAGACCACGACCGCGCCGGCCGTCAGCGACCTGCTGCGAGGCGGAGCCTCGCTGCGCGGCATCGCCCGCACCGACGAGTTCGCGTACTCGATCGCCGGCGACAACGTGCACTACGGGACTCCTCCGAATGGAGCCGTGCCCGGCGCGCTCCCCGGCGGCTCGTCGAGCGGACCGGCATCCGCCGTCGCCGCCGGGCAGGCCGACGTCGCCCTCGCGACCGACACCGCCGGGTCGGTGCGGGTGCCCGCGTCGTATCAGGGCCTGTGGGGTCTGCGCACGACGCACGGCCTCGTGCCGCGCCAGGGCCTGCTGCCGCTCGCGCAGAGCTTCGACACGGTCGGGTGGCTCACCCGCGACGGCGCGACGCTGCAGCGCGTCGTGGACTGGTGCCTCAGCTACGACGGGTCGGATTCGACCGAGAGCGTCCTCGGCGAGTCCGCGACCGACCTGCCGTGGCGCCTCCTCGTGCCCGACGAGGCGCTCGCCGCGTGCGAGCCGGCGACCCGGGCGGCGTTCGACGCGCTGCTGACGCGGCTCGCAGCGCGCGACGACGCCCCGCGCCTCACGCGGATTTCGCTGGGAGACCTCGACGCGTACTACGAGCCCTTCCGCACGGTGCAGGCCGCCGAGGCGTGGCGCAACAACGGCGCCTGGCTGCGCGAGCACCCCGGCGCGGTCGGACCCGCCGTCGCCGAGCGCTTCCGGCTCGCCGCCGCCGTCACCGCGCCGCAGGAGGCCGCCGCCCGCGACGCCCTCGATCCGCTCCGCGAGCAGCTCACCGGGTTCGTCCGCGACGCCGTGCTCATCCTGCCGACCGTTCCCGGCCCCGCTCCGCTGCGCACCGCGCGGGGCGAGCGCGTCGACGCCGTCCGGCAGGCCACGCTGCGCATGACCACCCCCGCCGCCATCGCGGGCCTTCCCGCCGTGTCGGTGCCGCTGCTGAGCGTCGCGGCGTCGCGCGGATCCGCGCCGGTGGGCGTGTGCCTGGTCTCGCGCGCCGGCACCGACATCGCCCTCGTCCGCCTCGCGCGACGCCTCGCCGCCCTCGTCGCCGATCGATCGGAGTCCTGATGCCGACCACCCTCCCCGGGCCCATCGACCCGCCTGCCCGCCTGCTCATGGGCCCCGGTCCGATCGGCGCGTATCCGAGCGTTCTCCGTGCCATGTCGGCGCCGCTCGTCGGCCAGTACGACCCGTTCATGACGGGTGCGATGTCCGAGACGCAGGAGCTCTACCGTGCGGTGTGGGCCACCGGCAACGAGGCGACCGTGCTCGTCGACGGCACGTCGCGTGCCGGCATCGAGGCCGCCATCATCTCGCTCGTGCGCCCGGGCGACCGGGTGCTCGTCCCCGTCTTCGGACGCTTCGGCCACCTGCTCGCCGAGATCGCCGAACGCGCGATGGCCGAGGTGCACACCATCGAGACGGAGTGGGGGCAGGTGTTCCCGGCATCCGTGATCGAGGAGGCGATCGTCCGCGTGAAGCCGACGCTGCTCGCACTCGTGCAGGGCGACACGTCGACCACGATGCTCCAGCCGCTCGAGGAGATCGGGGAGGTGTGCGCCCGGCACGGCGTGCTGTTCTACAGCGACGCCACGGCCTCACTCGGCGGCAACGCGTTCGAGGCGGATGCCTGGGGACTGGATGCCGCGACGGCCGGACTGCAGAAGTGCCTCGGCGGACCCTCGGGGTCGGCGCCGCTCACACTCTCGCCCCGAGCGGTGGAGGTCGTGCAGTCCCGCAAGAAGGTGGAGGCCGGCATCCGCGAACCCGGCGATCCGTCGGCGGCCGACTTCGTGCGCTCGAACTACTTCGACCTCGGCATGATCCTCGACTACTGGGGTCCGCGCCGCCTCAACCACCACACCGAGGCGACGTCGATGCTGTACGCCGCGCGCGAGTGCGCGCGCGTGCTGCTGCTCGAGGGGCGGGATGCCGTCATCGAGCGTCACCGGGTGGCGGGCGCCGCGATGCTCGCCGGCGTGCAGGGCATGGGGCTCGCCACGTTCGGCGATCTCGCGCACAAGATGAGCAACGTCGTCGCCGTCGAGATCCCGGGCGGCGTGCCCGGGGATGCGGCCCGCCAGGCGATGCTGGAGGACTTCGGCATCGAGATCGGCACGTCGTTCGGGCCGCTCCACGGCCGCGTATGGCGCATCGGGACGATGGGCTACAACGCCCGCAAGGACGCCGTGCTCACGACCCTCGTCGCCCTCGAAGCCGTGCTGCGCCGCTTCGGCGCGGCCGTTCCGGTCGGCGGTGGCGTCGAGGCCGCGGCCGATGTCTTCGCGGTGTCCTCCGCGCCGGCGGGCGACGGCAGCGAGGAGGCCTGAGGCGTGGCATCCCCCCTGCTCGACGCATCGCCCGACGCGATCGCGGCGGCCGCACGACGCGTGATGGCCCGCTGCGACGAGCTCGCGCGCGTCACGGCGACGCCCGGCGAGATCGAGCGCGTGTACCTGTCTCCCGAGCACGCGAGGGTCAACCGGCTCGCAGCCGAGTGGATGCGCGAGATCGGCATGCGCACCTGGCAGGACGCCGCAGGCAACCAGCTGGGCCGGCTCGACCCCGCGCAGACCCGCGAGGCGCCCGCGCTGATGCTCGGCTCGCACCTGGACACCGTGCTCGACGCCGGACGCTTCGACGGCATCGTGGGCGTGCTCATGGGCCTGGAGGTCGTGCGCCTGCTCCGTCGTCGCGCCGACGACGCATCGTTCTCGCCGTTCCCGTTCGCACTCGAGGTCGTGGCGTTCTCCGACGAGGAGGGCACCCGGTTCGGCAAGGCGCTGCTCGGCTCCAGTGCCGTCGCCGGCACGTGGGACGAGGACTGGTGGGACCTCGTCGACGCCGACGACGTCACCCTGCGGCGGGCCTTCCTCGAGTTCGGCCTCGATCCGGCGCGCATCGGCGAAGCGGCCCGGCATCCCGATGAGCTCGTCGGCTATCTCGAGGCCCACATCGAGCAGGGTCCCGAGCTCGACCGCCGCGGCGAATCGCTCGCGGTGGTCTCGTCCATCGCGAGCGCCCGCCGATTCCAGCTCGAGGTCGAGGGGGAAGCCCGGCACGCGGGCGGCACGCCCTACGACATGCGACGCGACGCGCTGCTGGGCGCGAGCGAGGCGGCGCTCGCCGTGGAGCGCATCTGCCGCGCAGAGCACCACATCATCGGCACGGTCGGGCAGTTCGAGGCCTTCCCGGGCGCGGTGAACGTCGTGCCGGGCGAGGTGCGCTTCAGCCTCGACCTCCGCGGCGAGTTCGACGGCGAGCGCGACCGGGTGTGGGGGGCGATCACGAACGACCTCGACATGATCATGGGTCGTCGCGGCCTCCGCTGGCGCGCCCGCGAAGTGCACAGCGCGCCGGCCGCGCACTGCGCGCCCCTCTTCCAGGACATCGTGCGCGAAGGCATCCTGGCCACCCTCCCGCCCGGCGCCGACGATCCTGCCGTCATCTTCAGCCGTGCGGGTCACGACGGCATGGCGCTCGGCGCGATCACCGACATCGGGATGCTGTTCCTCCGCAACCCCGATGGGGTGAGCCACCACCCCGACGAGTCGGTGTCGAGCGCCGACGTCGCGCTCGGCATCCGGGCTCTCGCCGAAGCGGTGCTCCAGCTCGCCGCCGACCGCTGACCCGCCCGCCCCTGTTTCGGCGTCAGCAGGGAGAGGGCGGGGGCGGTCAGCGGTGCGACGTCGACATGCCCATGCGCACCAGGACGATGTTCTCGACGATCTGCACGAAGTTGTAGAGCAGCAGCGTGATCAGGGTGATGAGGGCGATCGAGGTCCACAGCTGCGCGAACTGCGCCTGCGCGTTGAACTTCAGGATCGCCCCGCCGATGCCCTGGCCGGTCGAGAGCCACTCGGCCAGGAGCGCGCCCGTGACCGCGCCGGGCACCGACACGCGCGCCGCGGCGAAGAGCGACGGGCCGGCGCCGGGGATGCTGACCTTGCGCAGGGCGGTGAGTCGCCCGCCGCCGAACACGTGCACGACGTCGATGCTCTGCCTGCTGGCGCGGCTGAGGCCGAACAGGATGCTGGCGAGCGCCGGGAACAGCACCACGATCGTGCCGATGACGGCGACGGATGCCACGGTCCCCCGGCCCGTGATGAGGATGATGACGGGCGCGATCGACACGAGCGGGATCGTGCGCAGGAGCAGCACGAGGGGCATGACGCCGGCCTCGACGGACTTCGACAGGCTGAACAGCACCGCGAGCACGACCGCGGCGATCATGCCGAACACGAAGCCGATCGCCGAGTCGATGAGCGTCTGGCCGACGAGGGGCGCCATGGCGGCCCGGTGCGCGGCGGCATCCTCGTCGGTGAACAGGAACGCCCACACGTCGAGCGGTCCCTTCGCCACGAACGGCGAGATGCCGCTGAAGCTGATGATGGCCTGCCACAGCAGGAGCACGACGGCGAACGTGATCGCCGCGTTTCCGAGCGAACGGCCGATCGTGCGGCGCACGGCGCGGCGGCGGTCCGCGGCCAGGCTCGCCTGCGCCGCCGGATCGGCCGACAGCGCGAGCTTCCCGGTGACGGGCGCAGGCGGATTCGCCGTGTCGACGATCTTCTCCGTCATGACGCGCTCCCCGAGACCCAGGGCGTGACGAAGCGCACGACGAGCCCGACGAGGCCGTAGGCGACGAGCGCGAACACGGCGCACAGCAGGAAGACCGACCAGACGCCCGCGGCATCCAGCTGACCCTGCAGGCGGATGAGGGTGGGGCCGACCCCCGCGGTGACCGCGCCCAGGTACTCGCCCAGCACCGCCCCGAGGAAGGCCGTCGGCACGGCGATCTGCAGGGCGTTCAGGATGGCGGGGAGGGCTGCGATGAGCCGCACCTTGCGCAGCTGCGTCCAGGAGCTCCCGCCGAAGACGCGCACCACGTCGAGCGACGACCGGTCGGCGGATTTGAAGCCGAGGATCGCCCCGACGACCGTCGTGAACACGCACACGAGGGCGGAGAGGAAGATGGCCGTCGCCGACGGATCACCCGGCGACTTCGCGCCGCCGAGGACGACGACCGAGATGCCGCCGACCGCCACGATCGGCAGGCAGTAGCTGACGACGGCGATCTGGGTGATCACGGTCTCGGTCTTCGGGAACACGAGAACGAAGGAGGCGAGCACGAGCGCGATGCCGTTGCCCCACAGGTAGCCGATCGCGGCGGCCGTGATCGTCGGCTGGAAGACGCCCCACGCCCCCGCGATGTTGCCGTCGACGAACAGCCAGGCGAACACGGCCCAGGGCGAGGGCACCGGGGTGAAGCTCGTCCCCGCCTGCACCTGGAAGGCCGTCAGGGAGAACAGCCACCACGCCAGGATCAGCACGGCGGCGCCGATGAATCCGGCCGCCCAGGTGGGGACGCGCACGCGGGCCATTCACGCCTCCGCTTCCGCGCGTCCGTCCGAGCCGAACAGCAGCTCGGATGCCCGGTCGACGTACGCGTGGAACTCGGGCGTGCGCATCATGTCGGGAGTCCGGGGACGCGGCAGGTCGATCTCGATGATCTCCTTGATGCGTCCGGGCCTCGGAGACATGACGGCGACGCGGTCGGCGAGGAAGATCGCCTCGCTGATGCCGTGGGTCACCAGCAGGGTCGTCGCCGGCTTCTCCGTCCAGATGCGCAGCAGCTCGAGGTTGAGGTTCTGGCGGGTCATGTCGTCGAGCGCGCCGAACGGCTCGTCGAGCAGGAGGACCGAGGGCTTGAGCACGAGCGCGCGGGCGATCGACGCCCGCTGGCGCATCCCGCCCGACAGCTGGGCGGGCTTCGCGTTCGCGAAGTCCTTCAGCCCCACGAGCGAGATGAGCTCGTCGACGTAGTCCTTGTCGACGCGTCGCCCGGCGACCTCGAACTGCAGCTCGATGTTCTTGCGCACGCTGCGCCAGGGGAGCAGGGCGTGGTCCTGGAAGGCGATTCCGAGCTCACTGCCCGACCGCATCTGGTCGGGGGTCTCGCCGTCGACGAAGGCGGTGCCGGTCGTCGGATGCTCGAGGGCGGCGAGGATCCGCAGGATCGTGGACTTGCCGCAGCCCGACGGTCCGAGCAGGGCCAGGAACGAGCCCTTCTCGGTGTGGAGGTCGGTGTCCTGCAGCGCGAGGAGGGACGTGCCGCCGCGCAGCGCGAACGACTTGGAGACTCCGGTGATCTGGATGCCGGTGCCCGTGCGGGCACCGGCATCCACGTTCGACGAGATGGTCATGATCCCTACGGGAGGTAGGCCTTGAGCTCGGGGAACTCCTCGTAGATCTCGTCGATGATCGTCGTGTCGAAGAGCTGGTCGGCCGAGATCTCCCAGCCGGAGGTGGCCAGCGATGCGAGCGTCTGCTCCTTGAGCTCGTCGGAGATCGTGAACAGTCCGTTCGCCTCGGTCTCCTCGGTGGAGATCAGCAGGGCCTGCGCCGCGAGGCCTGCGGCGACCTTCTCGGGGTCGAGCTCGCCGAACGTCAGGTCGCCGGCGGCGGCCGACTCGTTGTAGTACTCGGTCACCAGCGCGACGGTGTCTTCGGAGGACTGCGTGAACGTGTCGGTCCAGCCCTTGATCTCGGCGATCAGGAAGGCCTTGATGAGCTCCTTGTTCTCCGCGAGGTACTGGTCGGTCACGGTGAACGTCTCGGCGACGTACGGCAGGCCGTTCTCCGCGTAGGCGAGGTTGGTCACCGGGTATCCGGCCATCTCGACCGTGATCGCCTCGTTCGTGAGGTAGGCCATGAATCCGTCGACCTCGCCGTTGATGAGCGGAGTCGGGTCGAAGTCCACCGGCACGATCTCGAGCTCGCTCGCGTCGATGCCGTTCGCGGCGAGGAGCGCGGCGAAGACCGATGCGTTGGAGTCCTGCACGCCGATCTTCTTGCCCTTGAGGTCTTCCGGGGTGGCGATGTCGGCGCCGTCGGCGAGCGACAGGATCGTGAACGGGTTCTTCTGGAACGTCGCTCCGATGATCTTCAGCGGCGCGTCCTGCTCGGCCACCGCGGCCCCGACCGATGCGGCGTCGCTGAGCGCGAACTGCACGGTGCCCGACAGCAGCTTCGCCACGCCCGTGTCGGGGCCGGCGATGCCGGTGACCTCGGAGAATCCGGCCTCGTCGTAGTAGCCGTTCTCGTAGGCGTAGAACTCGCCCGCGAACTCCTCGTTCTTGATCCAGGAGTACTGGACGCTGATCTCGCCGAGCGATGCGGACTCTCCCTCGCCGGTGGTCGCGCTGGGCGTGGTGCCGCCCGCGCAGGCCGAGAGGACGAGCGCGGCGGCCGCGGCGAGGCCGATGAGCGAGGCGGATCGGATGCGGCGACGGCGCGCCGGGGTGCTGTGGTTTTCCATCGGGTGCCCTTCGAGGGGAGTGTGATCAGGGCGACGCTATTCCTCGCACGTTTCAGCACGGGAGTCGATGTGTTTCCTTCGCGTGACGTGTCGCGGGAAGGGGGTCGGCTCAGCCGGCGCTCTGCGCGAGGCGCCACACGCGCTCGCGCGTGAAGGGCTGCTCGAACGGGCGCGATCCCAGGGCGCGGGCGATCGCGTTGCCGACCGCCGGGGCGACGGGGTTGTACGGCGACTCGCTCATCGACTTCGCGCCGAACGGACCGAGGGCGTCGGAGGTGTCGGCGAAGAGCACTTCGGTCTCGGGGATGTCGGCGAACTGCGGCACGCGGTAGAGCCGGAAGACCGGGTTGGTCACGCGCCCCTCCTCGAGGAGCACCTCCTCGTAGAGCGCGCTGCCGTAGCCCTGCGCGACGCCGCCCTCTATCTGCCCGATGCACTGGGCGGGGTTCATCACGAAGCCCGCGTCGGCCGCGTGCACCGACTGCAGCACACGCACGGTCCCGGTCGACTCCTCGACCGCGACGCGCACGGCGTGCACGTTGAACGCGAGCGATCGGCGCGCCCCGTGCTCGCTGCCCCGCGCCACGAGGCCCTCCGGCGAGCACTCGTCGGCGGGGGCGGCCGCCACGATCCGGTCGAACCCGACGAGTCCCCTCGGGGTCTGCACGCCGTCTGAGCCGAGGACCGCCTGCTCCGGCCGGGTGCCGGTGAGCTCGGCGGCCAGGGCAAGCATCCGGTGTCGCAGCTGGACGCACGCGGCGTGGAGGGCCTTGCCCGCGACGGTGATGCCCGCGGAGGCGAAGTTGCCGGTGTCGTGCGCCACCGCGTCGGTGTCGGAATGCCACAGGTCGAGACGGTCGAACGATGCCGACAGCACGGATGCCGCGATCTGGCGGTGCACGGTCGTGGTACCGCTGCCGAACTCGGGGGTGCCCGCCGCCAGCAGGAAGGTGCCGTCGGGGCGCAGCGTGGCGGTCGTGTGGGCGTGATGGCCGCCCGGCGCCATCGTGGCGATCATGGCCACGGCCATGCCTTCGCCGACGCGCCAGCCGTCGGGGGCGGCGACGCCGTTGCCGCGGCGCAGCGCATCCTGGGCCAGATCGAGGCACTGGTCGAGGCCGTAGCTGCCCCACACCAGATCCTCCTCGTACTCGTCGTCGTCCGGCGTCTCCTCGGGGTGGAAGGGATCGCCGTCGCGCACGGCGTTGATGCGCCGCAGCTCGAAAGGATCGATGCCGAGCTCCTGTGCGAGCAGGTCCATCGCGGACTCCACGCCGAGCATGACCTGACCGAGCCCGTATCCGCGGAAGGCCCCGGACGGCACGGTGTTCGTGTAGACCGCCTCGGCGTCGATGCTGCGCACGGGGCAGCGGTACACCGTCGTCGACTCGGCGCAGCCGTGGAACATCACGCCGATCGCGTGGTTGCCGTACGCGCCCGTGTCGCTCAGCACGTCGAGCTTCATCGCGGTGAGCACCCCTTCGGCGGTGGCGCCGAGCGTCACGGTCACCCGCATCGGATGCCGCACGGTGGCCCGCTGGAACTCGTCGGTGCGGCTGAACTCGTACGCCACCGGGCGCCCGGTGCGGAGCACGGCGAGGGCGACCAGGTCTTCGGTGAACATCTCCTGCTTGCCCCCGAAGCCGCCGCCGACCCGGGCGGTCACGACGCGCACGCGGTCGGGGTCGAGGTCGAACACGTGGGCGAGCTCGTCGCGCGTGAGGAACGGCACCTGCGTGGAGGAGCGGATGACGAGACGTCCGTCGTCGTCGAGCCAGCCCACGGAGCCGTGCGTCTCGAGCTGTGCGTGCACGACGCGCCCCGTCCGCCACGTGCCGGTCACCGAGACCGCGCTCGCCCGCAGGGCCTCGTCGGCGTCGCCGCCGGTGCGCTCGCGCAGCGTCGCCACGACGTTGCGTGCCGCGTCGCCGACGCGCTCATCGGGAGTGCGGTCGGGATGCAGCAGCGGAGCCCCGGAGCGGCGCGCCTCCTCGGCGTCGAACACGGCGGGGAGGATCTCGTACTCCACCTCCAGCAGGCGGCACGCCTCTTCGGCCGCGCCGGCGGTCTCGGCGACGACGGCCGCGACGCGCTGGCCGACGAAGCGCACGACATCGTCGAGCAGCAGGGTGTCGTCGGGATCGTCCTCCCGATGCTCGTGGCGCCCGCTCGAGTACCGCTTCGCGGGGGCGTCCTCGTGCGTGAAGACGGCGACCACGCCCGGTACGGCGCGGGCGGCGGTGGTGTCGATGCGCACGATGCGCGCGTGCGGATGCGGTGATCCGGCCACGCGGAGCACGAGGGCCCCCTCCACCGGATCGTCGAACGTGTAGGGCTCGCGCCCCTGCACGACGCGGCGGCCCGCCGGGGGCTTCGCCGACGCGCCGACTCCTTCGTCCGCCGTCGCTCCCCGGCCGGTCTCGCGCACGGGACCGAGGACCGCCTCGCGGATCGCCTCCCGGGCCGGGCGGTACCCCGTGCAGCGGCAGAGGCTCCCCTTCATGCGGCGATCGAGATCGTCGAGGTCGTCGGCGCACAGTGTCGATGCCGTCACGCTCATGCCCGGGGTGCAGAATCCGCACTGGAAGCCGAAGTGCTCGATCAGCGCCTCCTGCACCGGGTGCAGGTCGTCGCCGTCGGCGAGGCCGGCGGCCGTCGTCACTTCGGCTCCCTCGAGCCTCATGGCGGGAACGATGCACGAATGCACGGGCACGCCGTCGACGAGTACGGCGCACGCGCCGCAGTCGCCCGCGTCGCACCCCTTCTTGACCTCGGTGTGGCCGTTCTCCCGCAGGAGGGTGCGCAGGCACTGGCCCGCACGGGGCTCGGCCTCCACCGGCGCGCCGTTCACCCGCATCCTCATGCCGCCAGCTCCGTCCTGATGCGCTCGGCGAGCTCGATGCTCACGCCGCGCCGCCAGTCGGCCGCGCCGAGCGAATCGGTGTAGAAGCCGGGAGCGTCGCCCACCGCGGCGGCGAGGGAGGCGGCATCCGGGAGCGACGCGAAGCGCAGCACGACCGGGCGGAGCGTGGCCGCGGTCACGGTGAACACGGCCGCTGCGTCGCCGTCGACGCGACCGGTCACCACCGCGCCCGAGCGTCCGAGCTCGGCGAGCGCGATCTTGCGCAGCAGCACGCGCGATTCCAGCGCGTGCGCCGGGAGCTCCACCGACCGCAGCACCTCGCCCGGCAGGAGGGCGTTCTCGGCGTTGCCCGTGATCAGCTCGGCGACGGGGAGCACGCGTTCGCCTCCGTCGGGCTGCCAGACGCGGGCGACGCCGTCGAGGGCGACCGCGAGCGAGATCAGGGCGCCGGCGGCGAACGACTGGCACACGTTGCCGCCCACCGTCGCGGTGTTCCAGATCTTGAACGACGCGAGCAGGGCGTTCGCGGCATCCGGGATCATGGCCACGGCGTCCCACGCCTCCGGCACCGGGATCTCGTGGGCGCCCCGCGACCACGCCACGAGCGTCGCGATCGTGCAGGTCGCGCCGATGCGCAGCCCGCCGGCGGCGATCTCGATGTCGGGCCAGCCCATCGTCGTCACGTCGACGAAGCCGGTCGTTCCCGGCTGCGGCTCGCTCATGAGCCACGTGCCGCCCGCGAGGATCACCTCGCCGGGCGCCAGTGCGAGGTCGTCGCGGGTGCGCGCGCGGCGGTAGTGGGAGACGGTGGTGATGTCCATGTCAGCGGCGCTCCCCGCGGACCGCGCGCCCGACGCCCTCGCGGATCACCGCACGCCCGCGATCGTGCAGGATGCCGCGGCATCCGTCGTCGACGCCCTGCCGGCGTGCACCGGACCGGCGAGGTCCCGCAGGGGCAGTCCCGTCGCGCCGTGACGGGAGGCGACGATCTCGGCGAGGATCGCGAGGGCCGTGTGCGCCGGACTCGCCCCGCCCAGATCGAGTCCGATCGGCGAGTGCAGGCGTGCGAGGGCCGCATCGTCGACCCCGGCCTGCCGCAGGAGAGCGGCGCGACGGTCGACGGTGGAGCGGGCGCCCATCGCACCGACGAACCCCACGGGGAGGCTCAGGGCGGTCCGCAGCGCGGGCACGTCGAGGCGCTCGTCGTGTGTGAGGACGCAGATCGCCGTGCGCTCGTCGAGAGCGTCGGGGTCGAGCGCGTCGAGGAAGAGGTGCGGGTACTCCTCGACGAGCAGGTCGGCGTCGGGGAAGCGCTCCGCGGTGAGCAGGAGCGACCAGGGATCGCACACGGTGACGGAGAATCCGGATGCCGCGCCCACCCGGCACAGCGCGGCGGCGTGCTCGCCCGCGCCGAAGACGAGGAGCCGCGGCGTCCGTTCCGACACGACCGCCAGGACGTCGTGTCCGTCGTATGCCGCGTCGAGCATGTGCGTCTCGCTCCCCGATCCGATGGCGACGACCCGCCCGGCATCCGGGCCGGCGGCGACGATTCCGAGGGTCGCCGACTCGCCGCGGGCGGTCCGCTCCATCGCCGCGACCGCGAGCGAGTCCGGGCGCACGACCGACACGACCACGTCGACCGAGCCTCCGCACGCGAGGCCCGCGGCATGCGCCTGCTCATCCGTGAATCCGAACCGCCCCGTCGCGCCCTCTCCCGTGGTCAGAGCGTGGCGGAGCAGCAGCACGGTGTCGCCCTCGACGCATCCGCCGGAGATCGACCCGATCACGCGGCCGTCCTGCGTGAGCGCCATCGCCGCTCCGGCCCCGCGCGGTGCGCTGCGGGCGACCCGGGTGACCGTCGCGACCGCGACCGACTCCCCGTTGCGAAGGAGCGGGAGCAGATCGGTCGCGAGTTCGAGCATCCTCACATGCTAGGTCGAGCACGTTACGCCGTTGCTACGCTGTCGTGACCATGGATGGCTCGGTGCTCGGCGTCGTCCTCGCGGCGGGAGCCGGATCGCGATTCGGCTCGCCCAAGGCCCTGGCCCGCACGGCGGACGGCGAGCCGTGGATCGCCCGTGCCGTCGAGGCGCTGGAGGGCGGCGGATGCACCCGCGTCGTGGTCGTGCTCGGCGCCGCCGCAGCGACGGCGACCGCGTTCGTCCCCCGCGGGGTCGAGAGCATCGTCGCCGCGCGATGGGCGGAGGGCGTGTCGGAGTCGCTGCGCGCCGGCCTCGCACACGCCGACGAGGGTGGCGCGCAGGCGGTCGTGATCGTGCCCGTCGACACCCCCGACCTCCCCGCCTCGGCGGTGGCACGCATCCTCGCCGCGACGTCGTCACGGGCGGATGCCCTCGTGCAGGCCGTCTACGCGGGCGTTCCGGGGCATCCGGTCCTGATCGGTCGAGACCACTGGGGCGCCGTGGCAGCCGAGTCGACGGGAGACCGTGGCGCGGGTCGCTACCTGGCCGCGCACGGGGCGACGCGTGTCGAGTGCTCCGACCTGTGGTCGGGCGCCGACATCGACACCCGGTGACCGCGGGCGCTCAGCGCTTGTCGACCACCACGTTGACGGGCTCTTCTCCGGCGAGCATCCGTTCGACCTGGCGACGGACGAGCGCCGCGATGCGGGGGCGCATCGCGGTCGACGCTCCGCCCACGTGAGGGGAGATCAGGATGCCGGGGGCGCTCCACAGCGGGTGATCGGACGGCAGCGGCTCGGGGTCGGTCACGTCGAGCCCGGCGCGGATGCGCCCCGCCTCGGCATGCCGCACGAGCGCGTCGGTGTCGATGAGCGGGCCGCGGCCGACGTTGACGATGAGCGCGCCGTCGGGGAGCGCCGACAGGAACGCGTCGTCGACGATGTGCCGCGTCTCCTCGCCGCCCGGAAGGCTCAGGATGACGATGTCGGTCTCGGGGAGGAGCTCGGGCAGCTCCGACACGGCGTGGACCGGCATCCCGTCTTCGACGCGCGCCCGTGAGGCGACCGCGCGCAGGGTGACTTCGAAGGGGGCCAGGCGGGCGGCGACCGCCTTGCCGATCCCGCCGTACCCGACCAGCAGCACGCGGCGGTCGGCGAGGCTCTCCGCGAAGACCGACGTCCATTCGCCCTCATCCTGCGCGCGGACGAAGCCCGGCAGGTGACGCTGCACCGCGAGCGTCAGGGCGACGGCGAGCTCCGCGGTCGAGGTCTCGTGGACCGACGACGCGTTGGCGAAGCGGTGCCCCGCAGGCAGCGCGTCGGAGATGCCCTCGTATCCGATCGACTGACCCTGCACGAGGCCGGTCTCGAGCCCGTCGAGCAGGGGGAAGATCTTGCCCGCGTTCATGTACGGCGGGACCACGATGTCGATGCGCGCGCGGGGGGCGGGCGAGTCCATCCGCCATTCGACGATCTCGATGCGATCGGTCAGGTCGGCGAGGTCGTCGGCGAGGGTCTGGGCGGGCACGGAGAGCACGAAGGTCACGGTTCGACGCTACCCGGTGCGCGCCGCCACCCGGCAGAGCGACGGCAGGAGTAGCCTCGCGCTCGAAACGAAGGGGAGGCGATCATGGGGATTCCCGAGATCAACTACTGGGCGGTGCTGCTCGCGACGCTGTCGAGCATGGTCGTCGGCACCGTCTGGTACTCGCCGAAGGTGTTCGGCACGAGGTGGGAGAAGCTGGCGCGGGTCGATCGCACCGCGAACTCGAGCGCCGTCCTGCCGATCATGGTCACTGTCGTGGTGAGCTTCCTCACGGCCTGGGTGCTCGCGGGATCGACCGCGATCGCCTGGCACTTCTACGGTGGCGGCTACCTCATCTCGGCGATCGTCACGGGTGTGACGCTGTGGGGAGGGTTCACCGCCGCCCGCTTCATCACGCACGACGTCTTCGAGGGCCGGCCGTCCCAGCTGACCACGATGAACATCGCGCACGAGCTCGTGACCGTCGTCGTCATGGCCCTCATCATCGGCGTCTGGCCGCCCGCAGGCACAGTCTGACCCCGTGGCCCTCAGGACAGGTCCCTGAACTCGTCGAAGGGTCAGGCCGCAGCGGCGACCACGGCGGAGATCGCCGAGGTGAAGAACGCGAGCCCGTCGATGCCCGAGCGCATCGCCTGCGGGGTGTCGGGTCCGAAGCCCTCCTCGACCGCGTGCTCGGGGTGGGGCATGAGTCCCACCACGTTGCCGCGCTCGTTCGTGAGGCCGGCGATGTCGTCGAGCGAGCCGTTGGGGTTGACGCCCAGGTAGCGGAACGCCACGAGACCCTCGCCCTCAATGCGCTCGAGCGTCTCGGCGCTGCAGATGTAGCCGCCGTCGGCGTTCTTGAGCGGGATGATGATCTCCTGGCCGGCCTCGAACCCGCTCGTCCACGCGGTCGAGGCGTTCTCGACGCGCAGGCGCTGATCGCGGCGGATGAACTGCTGGTGCGCGTTGCGGATCAGGCCGCCGGGCAGCAGGTGGGCCTCCACGAGCATCTGGAATCCGTTGCAGATCCCGAGGACGGGCATGCCGGATGCCGCGGCATCCTTCACTTCGGCCATGATCGGCGCGAGAGCGGCGATCGCGCCGGCGCGCAGGTAGTCGCCGTAGCTGAAGCCGCCGGGGAGGACGAGGGCGTCCACGCCCTCCAGATCGTGCGAGCCGTGCCAGAGGGCGACGGGCTCGGCTCCGGCGAGGCGGATGGCCCGCTGGGCATCGACGTCGTCCAGCGAACCGGGGAAGGTGATGACGCCGATGCGGACGCTCACTCGACGACCTCGATCGAGACGACGTCTTCGATCACCGAGTTGGAGAGGACGTCGTCGGCGAGCTGGCGCACCTGGGTCAGGAGCGCATCGTCGACCTCGCCCTCGACGGTGAGCTCGAAGCGCTTGCCGATGCGGACGCCGGCGAAGGAGTCCACGCCCATCCGGGAGAGTGCTCCGGACACGGCCTTCCCCTGCGGGTCCAGCAGCTCGGCCTTGGGCATGACGTCGACGACGATGGTGGGCATTCGAGGCTCCGGATGTCGCTGGTGGGTGTGCCGTCCCAGTCTAGAGCGCGCGCGCCCCGCGCTCCGTCCGCGGGCGGCGGATGCTGTGATCAAACCGTGACCGGCCCTTTGGGAGCGCTCTCTTGACATCGTGGGAGCGATCCCATAGCGTCATGTGCGTTCGGTGAGAGCGCTCCCATCCCCCCGGGACAGGACGCGATCCACGCACTTGCACGACCCGAATCAATCACACAAAGGAGTGAACGTGAATTCACGCGCACTGCGTCGCATCGGCCTCGTGGCCGGCGTCGCAACAACCTCCGCGATCATCCTCGCCGGCTGCGCCGGTGGTGGCGGCGGCACCAGCACGGAAGGCGGTGGCGACGGCGAGATCACGCTGACGCTGGCCACCTTCAACAACTTCGGCTACACCGATGAACTCCTCCAGGAGTACATGGACGAGAACCCGAACGTGAAGATCGTCCACAACAAGGCGGCCGAGTCCGGCGACGCCCGTGCGAACTTCTTCCAGAAGCTCGGCAAGGAAGGCCTCGCCGACATCGAGGCCGTCGAGATCGACTGGTTCGCCGAGGCGATGCAGTACTCCGACCTCCTCGCCGAGGTTCCCGAAAGCGCCAAGGGCCGCTGGCTCGACTGGAAGGAAGCCGGCGCCACCGACGGAGACGGACGCCTCGTAGGCTTCGGCACCGACATCGGACCGCAGGCCATCTGCTACCGCGCCGACCTGTTCGCCGCCGCAGGCCTCCCCTCGACCCCCGACGAGGTCGCCACGCTGTTCGACGGCGACTGGGGCAACTTCTTCGACGTGGCCGACAAGTACAAGGCCGCCACCGGCAAGCCGATGATCGACGCGGCCAACTCGGTGCTCCAGGGCATCGTGAACCAGATGGAGTACACGTACACGGAGCCCGACGGCACCGTCATCGCCACCGAGAACCCCGAGATCGAAGAGGCCTACAACCTCGTCGTCGAGCGCGCCGTGCCCAACGCCGCGTACTCGGGCCAGTGGAGCGACGACTGGAACGCGTCGATGGCCAACGGCGAGTTCGCCACGATGCTCTGCCCCGGCTGGATGCTCGGCATCATCTCGGGCAACGCTCCCGACGTCACCGGCTGGGAGGTCGCCAACGTCTTCCCGAACGGCGGCGCCAACTGGGGCGGCTCGTACCTGACCGTTCCCGAGAACGGCAAGAACGTCGAGGCGGCGCTCGCGCTCGCCGACTGGCTGACCGCTCCCGAGCAGCAGGCCAAGACGTTCGTCAACGCCGGACAGTTCCCGAGCGCGATCGAGGCCCAGAGCGACCCCGCGATCACCGACTCGACGAACGAGTTCTTCAACAACGCGCCGACCGGTCAGATCTTCGCCGAGCGGTCCGAGGCCATCACGGTCACGCCGTACAAGGACGCGAACTACTTCAAGTACCACGATGCCCTCCAGAACGCGGTGAACCGCGTGTTCGATGGTGTCGAGGACCAGAAGACGTCGTGGGAGACGTGGGTCGCTGAGGTCTCGGCCTTCTGATCCCTGACAGCGATGCGGGCCGCGCCCCGGCGGCGCGGCCCGCATCGTTGATTCCACCCTCGTCCACCCCGCCGATACGGAGCCCATCGTGACTGCGACCGACACCCGCGCCAGCGCCTCATCCAGCCGGCGCGCTCCTTCCCCGGAGCAGCCGAGACCCGCCCTCTCCTTCCGCAACAAGGTGAGCCGCTGGGATCTGAAGTACTCCCCCTACGTCTACATCGCGCCGTTCTTCATCCTGTTCGCGATCGTGGGCCTGTTCCCCATCGTCTTCACCGCCGCGATCTCGTTCCAGGAATGGGACCTCGTGCGCAACTCCGGCGAATTCGTCGGATTCGAGCAGTACATCTGGATCCTGAACGACCCGAAGTTCTGGACCGCGCTGCGCAACACCTTCAGCATCTTCCTGCTGTCCTCGGTGCCCCAGCTGGTGCTCGCGATCTTCATCGCCGCCATGCTCGACCGCAACATCCGCGCCAAGACGTTCTGGCGCATGAGCGTCCTGCTGCCCTTCGTCATGGCACCGGTCGCCGTCGCCCTGATCTTCAGCAACATGTTCGGAGACAACTACGGTCTCGTGAACAACATCCTCAGCAACATCGGCCTCAGCCCGATCCCGTGGCACAAGGACCCGTTCTGGAGCCACATCGCCATCGCGACGATGGTCAACTTCCGCTGGACCGGGTACAACGCGCTGATCCTTCTGGCCGCCATGCAGGCCGTCCCGCGCGAGTACTACGAGGCCGCCACCGTCGACGGCGCGAACGCCTTCCGGCAGTTCTGGAGCATCACGCTCCCGTCGCTGCGCCCCACGCTCATCTTCGTCATCATCACCTCGACCATCGGCGGTCTGCAGATCTTCGACGAGCCGCGCATGTTCGACAACACGGGCCAGGGCGGTTCCGCCCAGCAGTGGCTGACGATCACGCTGTACCTGTACAACATCGGCTGGGGCGAGTTCAACTTCGGTCGAGCCGCAGCGCTGGCCTGGATCCTGTTCATCATCATCGTCGTGATCGGGCTCATCAACCTGCTCATCACGCGGCGCCTCGTGCGCGACGAGGGCGGACGCGGCGTCACCGCGCCCCGCCGCACACGGAAGGGAGTCCAGCGATGAGCATCAGCACACCGCCCCTCGCGATCGTCGAGGAGGGCATTCCGAACGCCAAGCGCAGCCGTCGGGGCGCGCGCACCACCAAGATCCGCGGCGTCCGCGCCGGGTTCTGGGTCTACATGGGCCTGGGCGTCGTCGCCGTGTCGGCGATCTTCCCCTACTACTGGTCGTTCCTGATCGGCTCGGGGGACTCCTCGACGATCAATGACCCCGACATGTCGTGGCTGCCCGGGGGCAACTTCATCCCCAACGCGCTGTCGGTGATGAACGATCCCGCCGTCAACTTCTGGCTCGCGCTGTGGAACTCGATCTTCAGCTCGACCGTGATCGCGGCATCCGTCGTCCTGTTCTCCACGCTCGCGGGCTGGGCCTTCGCCAAGCTCCGCTTCCGCGGCGGCAAGTGGCTGCTGGCCTTCGTCGTGGCGACCATGGCGGTGCCGATGCAGCTCGGCGTCGTGCCGCTGTACATCCTGTTCGCCGATCTCGGCTGGACGGGCAACATCGGCGCGGTCATCGTCCCGGCCCTCACCAGCGCGTTCGGCGTGTTCTGGATGACGCAGTACCTCCAGCAGTCGGTCCCCGACGAGCTCATCGAGGCGGCCCGCGTCGACGGGGCGTCCATGATCCGCACGTTCTGGACGGTCGGCGCCGTCGCGGCGCGACCGGCCGCCGCGATGCTCTTCCTGTTCACGTTCGTCGGCGCGTGGAACCAGTTCTTCTGGCCCTTCATCGTGCTCGACCGCCAGAGCCCGACCCTCCCCGTCGCGCTCTCGCTGCTGCAGGCGAACTACTTCGTCGACTACTCCATCGTGCTCGCCGGCGTGCTGCTGGCGACCATCCCGCTCCTCCTGCTCTTCGCCTTCGCCGGCAAGCAGCTGGTGAGCGGCATCATGGCCGGCGCCGTCAAGGGCTGATGCCGAGATGAGCACCACACACAGTCAGGAATCTGCGCTCATGCAGTCGCACGCCCCCCGCCCCTTCCCCGCCGACTTCCTGTTCGGAGCGGCCACCGCCGCGTACCAGATCGAGGGCGCCGCCCACGAGGACGGCCGCCGGGATTCGATCTGGGATGCCTTCTCCCGTGTGCCCGGTGCGGTGATCAACGCCGACAACGGCGATGTCGCGTGCAACCACTACCACCTCTACCGCGACGACGTCGCTCTCATGAGGTCGATGGGGCTGCAGACGTACCGCTTCTCGACGTCGTGGTCGCGCGTGCGGCCCGACGGCGGGGCGCTCAACCCGAAGGGCGTCGACTTCTACAGCCGCCTCGTCGACGAGCTGCTCGAGGCCGACATCCTGCCGTGGCTGACGCTGTACCACTGGGATCTCCCGCAGGCGCTGCAGGAGAAGGGGGGCTGGACCAACCGGGCCACCTCCGACCTGTTCACCGAGTACGCGCTCGACATGCACGACGCGCTCGGCGATCGCGTGAAGGTGTGGACGACGCTGAACGAGCCGTGGTGCTCGTCGTTCCTCAGCTACACCGCGGGTCTGCACGCACCGGGCCACTACAGCGTCGAGGAGGGCCTCCTCGCGGCGCACCACCTGCTGCTCGGCCACGGCCAGACCGTGCGCGAGCTGCGCGCCCGCGACTCCTCGCTCGATCTCGGCATCACGCTCAACTTCACGGTCGCCGACCCGAAGGATCCGGCGAACCCGGCCGATGTCGACGCCGCGCGGCGCCTCGACGGCCAGCACAACCGCTGGTTCCTCGACCCGGTGTTCCGGGGCGAGTACCCCGCCGACATCGTCGAAGACATCCGTGCCGTGGATGCCGCAGCCGTCGCCGCCCTCGAAGCGGCGATCCTCCCCGGCGATCTCGAGGCCATCTCCACGCACATCGACGCGCTCGGCGTGAACTACTACCACGGCGACCTGGTGAGCGCAGAGGCGCCCGCGGTGCCCGTGAAGGGCGGCGACGCCCCCACCGACCGGCCGGGTCGGTCTCCGTTCCCGGCGGGCAGCGGTCACTCCAACGAGCGCGGACTCGCCCGCACCAACATGAACTGGGAGGTGCAGTCCGAAGGGCTGACCCGCCTCCTCACGCGTGTCTGGAACGAGTACGCCGAGCCCGCCGGCACGGTCCTCTACGTCACCGAGAACGGTGCCGCGTACGACGACGAACTCGTCATCGACGACGGAGAACCCCGCGTACACGACGAGGAGCGCACGGAGTTCCTGCGCGCGCACCTCGGCGCTACGCTCGACGCAGCCGAGGCCGGCGTCGACGTGCGGGGCTACTTCTACTGGTCGATGCTCGACAACTTCGAGTGGGCCTGGGGGTACGAGAAGCGCTTCGGCATCATCCGCGTCGACTACGACACCCAGCAGCGTTCGATCAAGGACAGCGGCCGCGAGTACATGCGCATCATCGCCGACCGATCGCTGAACCCCGCGCCGGTCGGCGCCCTGAGCTGAACTTCGGAGAGAATCATCGGATGAGCATCGACGCGCTGCGTGACACCGTCACGATCGAGGAGGTCGCCGCTGCTGCGGGGGTCTCGCGATCGACCGTGTCGCGCGTCGTGAACGGCTCGACGGCCGTGAGCCCCGCGGCCCTCGAGTCGGTCCAGCGCGCGATCGCCGCCTTGAACTACGTGCCCAACCGCGCTGCCCGCTCGCTCGCGAGCCGGCAGACGCACGCCCTGGCGCTCATCGTGCCCGAAGACACCACGCGGTTCTTCGGCGACCCCTTCTTCGCGGCCATCGTGTCGGGCATCAACGCCGAACTCGGTCGCTCGGACTACGTGCTGAACCTCTTCATCGCGAGCGACGACCCGGGCGACAAGACCACGTCGTACATCCGCTCCGGCGCCGTCGACGGTGCGTTCATCGTCTCGCACCACACGAGCGACACCTACATCGACCGCATCGCCGCCGCGGTGCCGGTCGTGTACGGCGGTCGCCCGGCGCGTGAGCGCGAACGCGACTACTACGTCGACGTCGACAACGTCGAGGGCGGGCGGCTGGCCACGCAGTACCTGATCGGACGCGGGCACCGGCGGATCGCCTCGATCACGGGTCCGCTCACGATGCCGGCAGGGCTCGACCGGCTGCAGGGATACCGCGAGGCCATGAGCGCCGCCGGGCTCCCCGAGAGCGATGTCGAAGAGGGCGGCTTCACCGCCGACGGCGGCGCCGCGGCGATGCAGCGGATCCTCGATCGCGGCGGCGAGCTCCCCGAGGCGATCTTCGCGGCCAGCGACCTCATGGCCCGCGGTGCCCTGCAGGTGCTCGCCCGCGCAGGGCTCCGGGTGCCCGACGACATCGCGATCATGGGTTTCGACGACTCCCCGGTGGCCACGACGGTGCGCCCTCAGCTCACCACGATGCGCCAGCCGTCGTTCCTCCAGGGCGAGCGGATGGCGTCGACACTGCTGGGTCTGCTGGCGGGGCAGTCGCCGCGCCACGTCACGATCCTCGACACCGAGCTCGTGGTGCGCGACTCGGCCTGACCCTCCACGTCCGCCGACTCGCCGTGGCATCCGGCGGGATCGATAGCCTGGGGCCGACACAGTCGGACCGAGGAGGACGCATGCCCAACATCACCGTCGAGCTGCTGACGGGTCGCACCACCGATCAGCGGCGGGCCTTCGCCGAGCGCGTGACCGAGGTGGCCGTCGCCGAGCTCGGGGCGCGCGCACAGGACGTGCGGATCGTCTTCACGGAGATCGCGGCCGATCACGTGGCCAATGGCGGTGTGCTCACGAGCGAAGACGCCTCGCGTGCGGCGGTGACCGCGAGCTTCGGGAGCTGACCCGCGCGGTTCAGGATGCCGCGGCTCAGGATGCCGCGGTCGCGAGGATCGCGTTGCGCCAGGGATCGTCGAATGCGAGGGTGCGCCCGTCGTCGCGCACGGCGAATCCGTGGTGCTTCAGGCGCTCACCGAGGGCTCCGAGTCCGTCGGCGTCCGGCAGGGTGAGGTCGACGCGGCCGAGGCCGAGGGCAGGCATCCGGGGCCCTGCGCCGCGCGAGTTCCACACGTTCATCGCCATGTGGTGGTGGTAGCCGCCCGCACTCACGAACAGGGCGGTGTTGCCGAGCTCGGCGGTCGTGTCGAACCCGAGCGCGTCGACATAGAACGCGCGCGCTGTCGCGACGTCGCCCACCGACAGGTGCACGTGGCCGATGGATGCCGCCTCCTGCGCCGTACCGCCGGCGAGGACGTCGTCGGAGAGGTGCTCGTCGAGGAAGGCGTTCGGGTCGAGGTGCAGCGTCGCCATCTCCACCTGGCCGTGCGTCCACGACCAGGCGGTGCGAGCGCGGTCCCAGTACAGCTCGATGCCGTTGCCCTCCGGATCGGTGAAGTAGAACGCCCGGCTCACAAGGTGGTCGGCGCTTCCGGTGAAGGTGCCCGGTGCGCGTCGGGCGACCGAGTACAGGGCCGCGGCCAGCGCGGCCTGCGTCTCGAACAGGATCGCCGTGTGGAACAGGCCGGCCGACCCGCCGGGCGCGTGTCGCAGCGCCGGCTCGTGGCGGAGGACGACGAGGGGGCGCCCCGCGCGGCCGAGGGTGACCGTGTCGCCCTCGGCCGACAGCACGCTCAGCGTGACGACGTCGCGGTAGTACGCCGTCATCGCGTCGAGATCGCCCACGAGCAGCGTGACCGCGCCCATCGCCGTGTCCGCGGCGAGGCGGTCTGCGGCCGGGGATGCATCACTCATGCGACACCACAACCTCCGCCGTCGCGTCGCCATTCCCGGGCACGGGTGCGCGCCGCAGCGCTTCGCGGGCGCGGACGGAGAGCGGATGCCGCGTCGGGCCCTCGCGGCTACTGCGGGTCGCCGCCGAGCGGGCCGATGACGGGCAGCGGACCGCCGTCGTCGGCGCCGGTCCTGCGGGCCCGGGCGATCGCGTTGCCCACGTGGTAGATCACGAGTGCGGCGGCCGCACCGAGCACGATCGCGCCGAGCTGGAAGTCGCCCCACTGCATCTGGAAGCCGGCGATGGCGATGACCAGCGCGACGGCCGCGGTGTACTGGTTGACCGGACGCGAGAAGTCGACGCGGTTGTCGACCCAGATCTTGATGCCGATGATGCCGATCAGGCCGTACAGCGCCGTCGTCACCCCGCCGAGCACGCCCGCGGGGATCGAGTTGAAGACCTCGCCGACCTTGGGGGACAGCGACAGCAGCACGGCGGTGATGCCGGCCACCCAGTACGCGGCGGTCGAGTACACACGCGTCGCGGCCATCACGCCGATGTTCTCGCCGTACGTCGTCGTGCCCGACCCGCCGAAGAAGCCGGCGAGCGTCGTGGCGGCGCCGTCCGCGATGAGTGCGCGACCGGTGTGCTGGTTGACCGAGGCATCCGTCATCGTCGCGACGCCGCGCACGTGGCCGACGTTCTCGGCGACGAGCACGAGGACCACGGGGAGGAACATCGCGATCGCGCTCCACGTTCCGGGGGAGGCGAAGTCCGCGAGCTCGAACGTCGGGAGCCCGATCCAGTCCGCCGCTTCGACCTTCGAGTAGTCGATCTCCCCGCTGAGGGCGGCCACGACGTAGCCGACGATCACGCCGAGGAAGATCGAGATGCGTCCGAGGAATCCGCGGAAGAGGACGGCGAACAGGATGACGGCCGCCAGCGTGATGCTCGCGGTGAGCGGCTGCACCTGGAAGTTCGCCCACGCGACGGGCGCGAGGTTGAAGCCGATGAGCGCCACGATGGCTCCCGCGACGACGGGGGGCATCAGCTTGTCGATCCAGCCGAGGCCGGCGAACTGCACGACGAAGCCGACCGCGGCGAGCAGGATGCCCACCGCGACGATGCCCGCGAGGGCCGAGCCGGTGCCCGCGCTCGCGGTGGCCGCCGTGACGGGGGCGATGAACGCGAAGGACGATCCGAGGTAGCTGGGGAGCTTGTTCTTCGTGATGACGAGGAACAGCAGGGTGCCGATGCCGGAGAAGAGGAGCGTCGTCGAGACCGGGAACCCCGTGATCGCCGGCACCAGGAAGGTCGCACCGAACATGGCGACGACGTGCTGCACGCCGATCGCGATCGTCGCCGGCCAGCCGAGGCGCTCGTCGGGCTTCACCACCTCGCCGGGGGCGAGCGTGCGGCCGTTGCCGTGTAGGCGCCAGATGGGCATGGTGTTGCTCCTCGCGTGGGGGTCGATCCGCCCGCCAGCTTATCTGGGAGTTCGCTGAGAGCCCTTGGACAGGCTCGGGGAGCCCTACGCGCCGGAGGTGAGCAGCTCCAGGAGTTCGCGGTAGCGGGCCGCCGTCCGCTCGACGATCTCCGTCGGAAGCTCGGGAGGGGTTCCCTGCTTGTCCCAGTTCGCCGCGAGCCAGTCCCGCACGATCTGCTTGTCGAAGCTCGCCATCCGCTCGTCGGGGGTGGTGCCGGCACGCCAGGCCTCGGCATCCCAGTAGCGAGACGAATCACTCGTGAGAACTTCGTCGGCGAGCGTCAGCACGCCCGCGTCGTCGGTGCCGAACTCGAACTTGGTGTCGGCCAGGATCACGCCGTGCTGCTCGGCGGTGCGCGCGGCCCGCTCGTAGATCTCGAGAGACACGTCGCGCAGCTGCTCGGCGCGCTCCGCTCCCACGAGCTCGACCGTCTGCTCGAACGAGATGTTCTCGTCGTGCTCGCCGAGGGGCGCCTTGTAGGCGGGGGTGAAGATCGGCGCCGGCAGCCGATCGCCGTTGCGCAGGCCCTCGGGGAGGCGGATGCCGCACACGGTCCCGTTGTCGACGTACTCGAGCCATCCCGATCCGGTGAGATAGCCGCGCACGACGCACTCGACGGGCAGCATGTCGAGGTTGCGCACCACCATCGCGCGCCCGGCCACGGCATCCGGGATCAGATCGACGCGGTCGTCGCCGGCGAGCACGGCCGTCGCGGCGAGATGGTTCGGGATGCCGCGCCCTCCGTCGCCGCCGGCGAGCCGGTCGAACCACCAGAGGCTCAGCGTGGTGAGCAGCGTGCCCTTGCCCGGGATGCCGGGCGACAGCACGTGGTCGAACGCGCTGACCCGATCGCTCGCGACGACCAGCATCCGCCCCTCGAGGGCGCCGTCGTCGTGGACGGGGCCCGTCGATGCGTCGGGCACGAACAGGTCGCGCACCTTGCCGGAGTAGACGTGTCGCCAGCCGGGCAGGTCTTCGGGGGAGCTCACCCAGCCATCATCCCAGGCTCAGGGCGTGATGCCGTCGACGAAGACGAACGCCTCCTCGACGAGCGGGCGCCAGTGCTCCGCGGCATCCGGCCCGACCAGCGCCCACTCCTTCATGGGGCGATCGCGCATCACCATGCGCTCCGCGGTGCCCTCGGCCTCGAGGGCGTCGATCCGCTCGCGCGGCAGCTTGACGATGAGCGACGCGTCGAACCCTGCGAACGCGAACACCTTGCCGCGGATGCGCAGACCCTCGCTGCCGAACATCGGACCGATGTCGACGCCCTCCCGGCGCAGGAGGTCGACGGCGATGGGGTCGAAGATCGCGTGGGCCCGTGCGTGCGCAGCCTCGTCCTTCATGGGGGCCACGCTAGTCCCGGCGTGCGACAGAGTGTATAGTCCATCTGGACTAATCGACACGGAGTAATCGAATGACGGACGCCGCCGCACGGCTCACCCCCCTCGGGGTCATGATCCTCGCGCTGCTCGCCGAAGACGACATGCACCCCTACGAGATGATCCGCCTCATGCGCCAGCGGCAGGACGACCGGCTCGTCGCCCTCACGAACGGCACGTTCTACCACACCGTCGCGCGCCTGGAACGGGCCGGACTGCTCGCCGAGGTCGGCGTCGCTCGCGAGGGCAACCGGCCGGAGCGCACCACCTACACGCAGACGGATGCCGGAGCCGCCGCCGTCGGCGACTGGGTGCGCCGCGAGCTGCCGCGCATCGACCACCCTGTGGAGTTCCGCATCGCGCTCGCGGAGTCGCACAACCTCGAGCGAGACGAGGTCATCGCCCTGCTGCGCGAACGGCGGGTCGCCCTCGAGGCGTCGCACGTGCGGCATCGCGACGGACGCCTGTCCGCGCTCGCGAAGGACGTCCCCGAGCAGTTCCTCGTCGAGATCGAGCGCGAAGCCGCGCTCGCCCAGGCCGAGCTCGACTGGCTGGACGCGCTCATCGAGCGCCTCGAGCGACACGACTTCGAATGGGGCGGCAAGACCGCTCCCCGTTCCGAACGCTATCTGGCACAGAGAGAGGCCGCACGATCATGACCGACCCTTCGACAAGCTCAGGGCCCGCGACAGCGGCGCCCACCCGTGCCGCGCGTCGGAACGCCCCGGCATCCGTCCCGAATCCCCCCGCGCGCAGCCCGTGGCCTGCGCTCTGGGCGCTCGTCATCGGCTTCTTCATGATCCTCGTCGACACGACGATCGTGTCGGTGGCCAATCCCGCGATCAAGGCGGCGCTCGATCCCGACACCAACAACCTCGACAACGTCGTGTGGGTCACCTCGGCGTACCTGCTCGCCTACGCCGTGCCGCTGCTCATCACGGGCAGGCTCGGTGACCGCTTCGGGCCAAAGAACATCTACCTCATCGGCCTCGCGGTCTTCACGTTCGCCTCGCTCGGCTGCGGACTGTCGGGCACGCTGGAGATGCTCATCGCGTTCCGCGCGGTCCAGGGCCTCGGCGCCGCCCTCATGACGCCCCAGACGATGGCCGTCATCACGCGCACGTTCCCGCCGAACCGCCGCGGGGCGGCGATGGGCCTGTGGGGGGCCACCTCCGGCGTGGCGATGCTCGTGGGCCCGCTCGCCGGAGGCCTGCTCGTGGACAGCCTCGGCTGGGAGTGGATCTTCTTCGTGAACCTCCCCGTCGGCGTCGTCGGCTTCGTGCTGGCCTGGATGCTCGTGCCGAAGCTCGAGACGCACCCGCACCGCTTCGACATGCTGGGCGTCTTCCTGAGCGCCATCGGTCTGTTCCTCATCGTCTTCGGCCTGCAGGAGGGCGAGAAGTTCGACTGGGCCGTGTGGGTGTGGGCGATGATCGCCCTCGGCGTCCTGACGATGGCCGTGTTCGTCTGGCAGCAGGCGAAGACGAAGAGCGAGGCGCTCGTGCCCCTCGATCTGTTCCGCGACCGCAACTTCTCCATCGCGAACCTCGGCATCGCCACCGTCGGCTTCACCGTCACGAGCATGTCGCTGCCGCTCATGTTCTTCCTGCAGCTCGCGCGGGGACTCACCCCGACCGATGCGGCGCTGCTGCTCGTTCCGATGGCGCTGGCGGCGGGCATCCTGTCGCCGCTCGCGGGGAAACTGCTCGATCGCACCGACCCGCGCTTCCTGCTGGTGCCGGGCCTGCTGCTCGTGTCGATCTCGCTCGTCTGGTACGCCGCGCTGATGCATCCCGACACGCCCATCTGGATGTTCCTGCTCCCGTCCTTCCTCATGGGCGTCGGCAACGCCGGAATGTGGGGTCCGCTCGCGACCACCGCGACCCGCAACCTCCAGCCGCGCCAGGCCGGCGCGGGCGCCGGCATCTACAACACGACGCGCACGATCGGATCGGTGCTGGGCTCGGCCGCGATCGCCGCCTTCATGCAGGGACGGCTCGAGGCGAACCTGCCCGGCGCCTCCGATGCGGACGCCGGGTTCGGGGGCGGGCAGCTCCCTCCGGCCATCGCCGACGGATTCGCCACGGCCATGGCCCAGGCCACGCTCCTGCCCGCCGCCGTGATGCTCGTGGGCGTCGTCGCGGTGCTGTTCCTGCGGCGTCCGCCGCAATCGGCCACGTCGGACTGGTCCGAGCCCGCCGCGGCGGTCGGCCACTGACGCGCTGAGGGTAGCCGAGCGGTCGCCGCCGCGGAAGGCCGGGACGTGGCCGGACGCCGTGCCTAGCGTGGAGGCATGAGATCGTCACGCCGACTCGTCGCCACTGCCGTCATCTCCGCCGCCTCCGCCCTCGTGCTCCTGGGCTGCACCGCCGCCACGGACACCCGGTCGGAGACCTCGGCGCCGCCGAGAACGCCGACGGCGGAGGCATCCGCCGCCCCGTCGCCGAGCGCCACGATCGACATCCCCACCGAGCCCGTCGCAGGCGAGATCGCCTCCGCCGTGAGCGATCGGCTCTCCACACCCTCGTCGAGCTCGTCGGTCGCGGGTCCCGGGATCATGGTCGCCGACCGGCCGTTCTCGATCGAAGGCGAGTGCCTCGGCACGCGCGCGGACTATTCGCTGACGACCGCCGACCCCGCCGATGCCGGTCGCGTGCTGGTCGAGGGGACGATCGAGTGCGGCGCCCCGATGACGAGCAGCGTCGGCTCCACGGCGGGCTACGCCGGGGTCGTGCAGCTGTCGTTCACCGACACCGACGGTATCGACCGCGCCTGGCTGCGGGTGGTCCAGCCGTAGCCGGTCCGCGGTCACGGTGAGCGCCTCCCGCGCGCGTCAGCCCTCGACGACGCCGGCGGCGATGTCGGTGCGGAACTGCCCGCCCTCGAGGCCGATGGCGTCCAGCGCGCGGTAGGTGCGCTCGCGGGCCTCGGCGAACGTCGTGCCCAGGCCGACGACGTTGAGCACCCGGCCACCCGTCGCGACGAGAGCGTCGTCCGATCCGGCGGTGGCGGCGTGGGCGAGGTGCACGCCGTCGACGGCGGCCGCGGCATCCAGCCCCGTCAGCGCGCGGCCCGTGATCGGGGCCTGCGGATAGCCCTCGCTCGCCAGCACGACCGTCACCGCGACGGCATCGGCGAACGCGGGGCGCGCCAGATCCTCGAGGTGCCCCGACGCGGCGGCGAGCAGCAGTTCGGAGAGCGGGTCGACCAGCCGCGGCAGCACGACCTGCGTCTCCGGGTCGCCGAAGCGCGCGTTGAACTCGATGACCTTGACGCCGTCGTCGGTGAGGATGAGTCCGGCGTACAGCAGGCCGATGAAGGGCGTGCCCTCGGCGTCGAGCTGGCGGATGACGGGCTCGGCGACGTCGCGCGTGACGAGGTCGACGAACGCGTCCTCGCCGCCGAAGCGCTCGAGCAGCCAGGGCAGCGGCGAGTACGCGCCCATGCCGCCCGTGTTGGGGCCGGCATCGCCGTCGCGCAGGCGCTTGAAGTCCTGCGCGGGGCTGAGGGGCAGCACGTGGTCGCCGTCGCTGAGGAAGAAGAGCGAGACCTCGGGGCCGGAGAGGAACTCCTCGACGAGGACGGCGCCGTGGGGGAGGTACGTGTCGGCGTGGGCCAGCGCCTCGTCGCGATCGGTCGTGACGATGACGCCCTTGCCCGCCGCGAGGCCGTCGGCCTTCACGACGTAGGGGGCGCCGAACTCGTCGATCGCCGCCTCGACCTCGGCGCGCGACACGGCGCGGGCGGCGCGTCCGGTGGGGACGCCCGCGGCCTCCATGATGCGCTTCGCGAACGCCTTCGATCCCTCCAGCTGAGCGGCGGCCTTCCCGGGTCCGAAGACGGGGATGCCGCGGGATCGCAGCGCGTCGGCCACACCGGCCACCAGGGGCGCCTCGGGTCCGATGACGACCAGGTGGATGTTCTGCGTATTGGCGTAGGCCGTCACGGCGACCGGATCGTTCGCGTCGAGATAGACGATGATCGCGTCCTGCGCGATGCCCGCATTGCCCGGTGCGGCGAAGATCTCGTGCCCCGCCTCCTCCGAGAGGAGCGAGAGGATGATGGCGTGCTCGCGTGCGCCCGAGCCGAGGACGAGGATTCTCACGCGACCAGCCTATCCGGGGGCGTTCGGCGCCGAGGGTGCAGCAGATCCGGCGCCGGCAGGTCCGGAAGGCGGGCGTAACGTGGGCGCATGCCGAAGAAGATCACGACCGACGCGGGGCGCGCCGCGCTCGCCGCAGTCGCGGCATCCGACGCCCCCGCCCGCACCGACCTCGCGACCGCCGTGCGCTACCTCCTGCAGCTCCTCGCCGAGAAGGCGCCGGGCAACTCCGTCGAGATGCGCGTGCCGCCGTTCGGCGCCGTGCAGGTGGTGGAGGGTCCGCGGCACACGCGGGGCACACCGCCCAACGTCGTGGAGACCGACGCCCGCACGTGGATCGCCGTCGCGACGGGTGTCGAGCAGTGGGCGGATGCCGCCGCCTCCGGGCGCATCGTGGCCTCGGGGGTGCGCTCCGACCTGTCGGACCTCCTCCCTCTCAGGCCCTGACGTCCTGGCGACGCCCCAGGTCGGTGTCCCACTTCACGTGGGTGTACGGGCGATGCACCCGCACGTACTGGGACACCAAACGCGGAGACGGGCCGCGGATGTCGGGACGGTGAGACAATGGAGGCATGGCCGACCAGGCGCTCACCCCTCCCGAACCGGATGCCGCGGCATCCGCCGCCCCTCGGCGCGTCGTGGAGGACCACATCGAGACGCTCCAGGTGCGCCGCGCCCCCAAGTACGGCGTGTTCCTCAGCGTGGGGGGCGCGCTCGGCATCATCGCCGCGATGATCCTCACGTTCTCGTTCACGGGCTCCCTCTTCGAGAGCCCGAACACGGGGATGGTCTATTCGCAGGGGCAGGTCTTCGGATTCCTCGCCCTGATCTGCATCTCGGTCGGCATCCTCGTCTTCGGCGTGCTCGCCCTCGTGCTCGACCGCGTGATGAGCCGCAAGACGCGCGACGTCACGGTCGATCGCGAGACCGTGCACCTCGAGCCCTGAGCCGGGCAGACCTCAGGCGAGCTCGGCGATGATCGGGTGGATCGCGGTGTCGAAGGCCGCGACATCCCCGCGCAAGCCGTCGGTCACAGCGATCGTGAGCGATCCGATCCACCACACTCCGCGCTGGGACAGCGGCAGCACCTGGACGTTGAGCTCGAACGAGTGCGCCCGCCGGCCCACCCGCCGCTCGTGCTCGGCGATGGCCCCGGCGTAGGCGCGGTACGAGACGCCGGGCTTGGCGGCGGCGTCGCTGCGGTACCGCTCGTGCGCATGCCGGGCGAACTCCACGGCCTCGGCCGCGTGCGGCGTGATCGCGGCGATCAGCGTCTCCGAGCCCGTCGTCGGAAGGGCGACGAGCGTCTGGAAGCCGTCGACGAGGTCGAGGGGCACCGGCGACGGGTGCGCCGTGGGCTCGACCGTCATCGCCCAGTACTCCCGCCACTGCCGTTCGAGGAGCGCCTGCGCATCGTCGCTGCGGTCGTTGACCCGCGGCGGGATGCCGCGCAGGTGCGGCAGCTCATCGGGGGAGCGGATGCCGAGCACCTGTCGCAGGTAGAGGGCGACCAGCACCGGCTGACCCGCGTCCTCGCGGATCACCCACTCCGGTGCTCCTGTGCCGCCCATGCCGTTCATTGTAGGTCCGCGATCGTCGGGCGCGGCGGAGCGGCCGGAGCCGGGGCATCCGCCGCCCCGGCCCGCCGGTAGGCTGTTGCCGTGGCCGCAGACTCCCCCGAAGCCCCGGTGAATCCCTATCAGCAGGCCGGTGTCGACACGGCGGCCGGCGACCTCGCGGTCGAGCTGATGAAATCCGCCGTCCGGCGCACGCACGGGCAGGAGGTGCTGGGAGGCGTGGGCGGCTTCGCCGGTCTCTTCGACGCCTCCGCGCTGACCTCGTACGAGCGTCCGCTCCTGGCCAGCAGCACCGACGGCGTCGGCACGAAGGTCGCCATCGCGCAGGCCATCGACAAGCACGACACGATCGGTCTCGACCTGGTCGGAATGGTCGTCGACGACATCGTCGTCGTGGGGGCGAAGCCGCTCTTCATGACGGACTACATCGCGTGCGGCAAGGTCTTCCCCGAGCGCATCGCCGACATCGTACGCGGCATCGCCGCCGGCTGCGCGGAGACGGGCACCGCCCTCGTGGGCGGCGAGACGGCGGAGCATCCCGGTCTGCTCGGCATCAACGACTACGACGTCGCGGGGGCGGCGACCGGAGTCGTCGAGGCCTCCCGCATCCTCGGGGCCGACCGCGTGCACGACGGCGACGTCGTGCTGGCGCTGGCCTCCAGCGGCCTGCACTCCAACGGCTACTCGCTCGTGCGGCACATCGTCACCGGCGCGGGCATCCCCTACGCCAACCACGCCGCGGAGTTCGGGACGACGTGGGGCGAGGCCCTCCTCGAGCCGACCCGGCTCTACACGCGTCCGCTCCTGCGCCTCCTCGCCCAGCTCGGCGACGACGTGCACTCCCTCAGCCACGTCACCGGCGGGGGCATCGCGGCCAACCTGGCGCGCGTCATCCCGCAGGACACCTGGGTGGAGGTCGAGCGCTCCACGTGGTCGCCGCCTCCGGTGTTCCGGGTGCTCGCCGATCTCGGCGATCTGACGCTGGAGAGCACCGAGGGCACCTGGAACCTCGGCATCGGCTTCATCGCGGTCGTGTCGCCCGAGAAGGCGGATGCCGCGATCTCGGCGCTCGCCGAAGACGGCATCGCCGCCTGGCAGGTCGGCGTCGTGCGTTCCGGCGCGCGTCCCGCCGGCGAGTTCGAGCAGGGCGCCAAGGGCGTCGACGGCGGCGCCGTGCGCCTGGTCGGCTCGTTCAGCGACGTCCACTCCCACTGAGACCCCACGAGACAGACGGAGCGAGCAACACCCATGTGCGGAATCGTCGGAATGGTCGGACGGGGCCCCGTCAACCAGGAGATCTACGACGCCCTGCTGCTGCTGCAGCACCGCGGCCAGGACTCCACGGGCATCGCGACCGCCGAGCGCAGCGGCATCTTCCACATCGCGAAGGCGAAGGGCCAGGTGCGCGAGGCCTTCCGCACCCGCGACATGCGGGCCCTCCTCGGCGAGATCGGCCTCGGCCACGTGCGCTACGCCACCAAGGGGACCGCGTCGAACGAGGAGGAGGCGCAGCCGTTCTACGTGAACGCGCCGTACGGCATCGTCCTCGTGCACAACGGCAACCTCACCAACACCCGCGAGCTCACCCAGGAGCTGTTCCACAAGGACCGGCGCCACCTCAACACGACGTCCGACACCGAGCTGCTCGTGAACGTGCTCGCCAATGAGCTGCAGTCCTCGATCTCGGGCCTCGAGCTCGGCCCCGACGAGGTGTTCCAGGCGGTGAGCCGCGTGCACGAGCGCGTCGAGGGGTCGTACGCGACCATCGCGCTCATCGCGGGCTACGGTCTCCTGGCCTTCCGCGACCCGTTCGGCATCCGTCCCCTCATCATCGGCACGCGCGTGTCGGACGAGGGCGGCTACGAGTGGATCGTCGGATCCGAGTCGCTCATCCTCGAGAACGCGGGCTTCGAGGTCGTGCGCGACGTCGAGCCGGGCGAAGCGGTGTTCATCGACCTCGAAGGGCACCTGCACACGAAGCAGTGCGCCGAGGCACCGCAGCTCACGCCGTGCTCGTTCGAGTACGTGTACCTCGCGCGCCCCGACTCGATCATGAACGGCATCTCGGTGTACGAAGCGCGACTGCGGATGGGCGAGCGGCTCGCCGACACGATCGCGAAGTACACCCCGGCCGGGTCGATCGACGTCGTGATGCCGATCCCCGACTCGTCGCGCCCCGCCGCGATGCAGGTGGCCCGCAAGCTCGGCCTCGAGTACCGCGAGGGCTTCTACAAGAACCGCTACGTCGGCCGCACGTTCATCATGCCGGGCCAGGCGGTGCGCAAGAAGAGCGTGCGCCAGAAGCTCAACGCGATGTCGAGCGAGTTCAAGGGCAAGAACGTGCTCCTGATCGACGACTCGATCGTGCGCGGGACGACCTCCAAGGAGATCATCCAGATGGCGCGGGATGCCGGGGCCAAGTCGGTCACGTTCGCCTCCGCCGCGCCGCCGGTGCGCTTCCCCCACGTGTACGGCATCAACATGCCCTCCCGCCAGGAGCTCGTGGCCCACGGTCGGACGATCCCGGAGATCGCCGAGGAGCTGGGGGCCGACTACCTGGTGTATCAGGAGGTCAGCGACCTGAAGGCCGCGATCCTCGAGGGGTCGCCGGATGTCGAAGACCTCGACATGAGCTGCTTCGACGGCCGCTATGTGACGGGGACGGTGTCGGACGAGTATCTGGCATGGGTCGAGGGCTCGCAGGAGTCGTGACCCACCGGGGCGGGATCCTCGCCCCTAGGCTGACCTGATGAGCTCCGCCGCACCGCTTCCGCTGTGGCGCGGGCGCACCCTGGCCCTGCTGGGCATCGTGCTGTTCGCGTTCTCGCTGCGTTCGGCCGTGGCATCCCTCTCGCCCGTCATCGACCACATCGACCGCGACTTCGCCCTCTCACCGGCGATCGTGGGGCTCATCGGCACCGCGCCGCCCGTCTGCTACGCGGTCTTCGGGCTGCTCACACCGCAGCTCGAGCGCCGTCTCGGTCTCGAGCGGCTCGCGGTGATCGCGATGGCCGTGGCCGCCGTCGGACTCATCGCGCGTGGCTTCTCCTCCTCCGGACTGACCCTGCTGGGCTCGACCGCGATCATCTTCGCCGCCGTCGGCATCGGCAACGTGCTGCTGCCGCCCCTCGTGCGCACGTACTTCCCCGACCGCGTCGGCCTCGTCACGACCCTCTACTCGATGCTGCTCGCCGTGTCGACGTTCCTGCCTGCGCTCGTGGCCGTGCCGGTAGCCGATGCCGTGAGCTGGCGTGCGTCGCTGGGCATGTGGGCGGTGTTCTCCCTCGCGGCGATGATCCCGTGGATCGCGCTCCTCGTACGGACGCGGAACTCGGACGACGGCCGACTCGAAGGGGCGAACGCCGCGGTCTTCGGACGGATGTGGCGCCTTCCGCTCGCGTGGGCCCTGGTCGTCGCCTTCACCGTCTCGGGGACGCTGGCCTACGTCTCGTTCGCGTGGCTGCCGCAGATCCTCGTGGAGATCGCGGGCGTGACCCCGGCGCAGGCGGGCGCGCTCCTGTCGCTCTTCGCGGCGATGGGGCTGCCCGCCTCGCTCGTCGTCCCGATCCTGGTCGCGCGGTTCCACGCCACGAGGGCGCTGTTCGCGGTGTCGGTCGTGACGGGGCTGGCGGGCGTCGGTGGGCTCCTCGTCGCACCCGCCACGGCGACGTGGCTGTGGGTCGCGCTCCTCGGGCTCAGCCCGCTGCTCTTCCCGTTGACGCTCGTGCTGCTCGGGCTCCGTTCCCGCACCCACGAGGGCGCGGTCGCGCTCAGCGGCTTCGTGCAGAGCATCGGCTACGCCATCGTGGCGGTGTTCCCGGTCTCCGTCGGCATCCTGTACGACGCCACGGGGTCGTGGACGGGGCCGCTCGTGGTGCTGGCCGTGGTGGTGAGCGCCGCCGTGCCGGCGGGGATCGTCGCAGCCCGCCGCCGCACGGTCGAGGACGAGTGGGAGAGCCGTCACGGCTCCTGGTGATCCGGGAAAGCTCACAGCTTCATCGCGATATATCGTGTTAGGTTCGGCACATGTCCGATGCTTCCCTGGAACGCACCGTCCGCGCCGAGATCGCGGAGGGGGAGCGTCCCGACCGTCCGATCCGCCGCGTGCTGCGCTCCGTGCGCGCGTGGGTGGCCCGGCATCCGCGTCTCGACGTCGCCTACCGCGCAGCGGTGGGCGTCTTCGGCGGAGTGCTCACCGTCGGCGGCCTGCTGCTGGTGCCCCTCCCAGGGCCCGGCTGGCTCGTCGTGTTCCTCGGCCTCGCGGTGCTGGGCACCGAGTTCCACTGGGCCCGTCGCGTCGCGCAGTGGCTCAAGCGTCAGCTCGACCGGTTCTGGACCTGGTGGCGAGCCCGCCGCGCTGCGCGCGCGGACGCACGGAACTCCGCCGCGTAGGGCTTATCGAGCGGACTCGACCTCGGACTTGCGTCCGCCTTCGTCTTCGCCCTCGTCGTACTGGTCGGCCCACTTGTCGACGTACTGATCGTCGGACGGGTGGCCGAGCTCACGCTCGAGCGCGGAGTAGTTCACGCTGTACGTGTCGTACTTGAGTTCGCGCGCGATCTTGGTGTGCTTCGCCTTTTGACGGCCACGCCCCATGCGAGACCCCCTCATTTCTGAGTCGCGGGCTGACTGCGGGCATTCCGCTGTCCGAAGCCCGGGCAATCAATATCCGGCTGTAGCCGGTAAGAGTAGCATTCAGAATAACACGGAGCTTCCGGGCGCCGGCGGCTCCGCACCGGGGCGAGAGGGGCGATCCATGTCGGATGAGGCATTCGAGGTCACGGACGCGGGCGCGAAGGATGCGGCGCACGGTGCGGTGATCGTCGGGGTCGTGCCGAAGCTGCCGTCCCGCGTCGTGAGAGAAGCCGCGAGGTACGCGAAGCTCCTGCGGGTGCCGCTTCTCGTGGTGCACGTCGACGTGTCGCGCTTCGTCACCTACGAAGACCCCGACGGATACGTCCACTCCGCTCCGATCGACATGAACATCGCGGCCGGGGAGAGCGATCTCGCCGCCGTGAAGGCGGAGACGGCCGCGACCCTCGACGGCGTCGAGGTCGAGTGGAGCGTGCGGCAGCTCGTGGGCGACCCCGCCCTCGCGATGAAGCACCTCGCCGAGCAGCTTGACGCGAGACTCCTCGTCGTGGGGACGCGCCGCCGCGGGATCGGCGAGTCGATCCGCGAGTTCTTCACGGGCTCCGTCGCCGCGCGCCTCGCGCATCGCCAGCACCGGCCGATCCTGGTCGTCCCGCTCGGCGAGCCCGTGCCGGACGACGAGGAGATCTGGCCCGTCTGACGCCGTCGCGGCCGATGTGCCGCGCGACGCCGTCGAAGATGTAGGACGACACGCCGTCCGGCCGCGGCCGAGGGCGTGTCGTCCTGGAATCTCCTCCGGTCTCCGACCCGATCAGCCGCCGCGCAGCATCCGGGTGAGGTTGCGCGAAGCCTCGTCGAGCGCACCGGTGAGGTCGTCGACGACCGAGGCCGCCAGCTCGCCTCCGCGCGCGAGGTGCGTGCGGAGGTCGCTGCGGACCTGTGCGCGGAACTCGGCGATGGATGCCTCGGCGCGGTGCATCTGCTCGCGACTCTGCACCCGGGGGTCGTCGCCCGGCGGAGGAGCGGAGGCGGCGGCCGCACGCTCGTCGCGCGTCGCCGCAGCCAGATCGGCGCGGAGGCTCTTCATCGCCTCGCGCACGCTTCCGCGGACCTCGTCGGCGATGAGGCGCACGCTGTCGGTGAGCCCCGCTTCGATGCCTTCGAGGTCGCCCGCCCGCGAGGCGACTTCGGCACGGCCGGCCTCGGTGATCTCGTAGACGGTCTTCCGCCCGTCGATGGACTTGGTGACGAGCCCTTCCTCCTCGAGCTTGGCGAGGCGGGGGTAGATCGTTCCGGCGCTGGGCGTGTACGTGCCGCCGGTGCGGTCCGACAGGGCCTGCATGATGTCGTACCCGTGCCGCGGGCCCTCGTCGAGCAGGTTCAGCAGGTACAGGCGGAGGTCGCCGTGCGAGAAGACGGGACTCATCACCATTCCCCCTCTTCCACGACCGGGGCGGCGGCGACGGGGCGGCGGAGCACGGTGATGTCTCCCGACACGGAGTTCGCGCGCACGTCGGCGAACATGCCGCTCAGCTCGCCGACGGAGTCGACGTAGTTCGTCGGCGTCGAGGTCGAGCGCTTGACGCCGTCGATCTGCACGCGTCCGCTCACGCTGCGGGTGACGTAGTTTGCGGGGAAGCCCTCGTCGAGGCGGATCGTCGAGCCGCCGGAGACGGTGTTCAGGTTGACGGTGGCGATGGGGCCGCTCGAATCGACGAGCATCGCCCCGGAGACCGTGTCGATCGTCGCCTTGCGGATCGTGCCGGTGGCCGCGACATCGCCCGAGACGCTGTTGGCGCTCAGGGCGCCTTCGAGACCGCGCACCTGCACGTCGCCCGAGACGGCGTTGACCGACAGGTCGCCGCGGAGGCCGTCGACCAGGATGTCGCCCGAGACGGTGTTGAGCTTCGCGTCGGTCGACAGGCCTGCCACCAGGGCGCTGGCCGAGACGACGCCCAGGGTGAGGGCGACGGAGCGGGGGACCGCGACGCTGATCTCGGCCTTGGGGCCGCCGGCGCCGAAGTTGCGGAACACCTCGAGGAAGTTGTCCCAGCGCAGCTGCGGGTGGTCGATCTCCACGACGTCGCCGGACACCTCGATGCGGAGGTCCTTGACGGTGACGCCGTGCACTTCGATGCGGGCGCCGGGTTCGTCATGGGCGACGACGTCGATCTGGCCGCCGACGAGGCCCACCTTCAGGGTCCGGACGGCCTCCACGTCGATGACGCGGGTCTCGCCGGGGTGGATGATCCACTTCTCGAGAGTCATTGTTCCTTCTCCCTGTCGGGTTCTGTTGAGGGTCGTTTCGCGATATATCGTGATGTGATGAGAGTAACACGATATATCGCGAGTTAGTCAAGCCATGTCGCCCAACTCCCAGGAATCCGCCTTGACCTTGACGCCACGTCAACCTTTAGCGTGGTGCTCACACGAGAGGAGGAGCCGACATGGAGTGGTCGATCCAGCAGATCGCGAAGATCGCCGGCACGACGAGCAGAACCCTGCGCCATTACGGCGAGGTCGGACTGCTCGCGCCGTCGAGCATCGGCCCGAACGGATACCGCCACTACGACGAGGCGTCCCTGGTGCGGCTGCAGCGCATCCTGCTGCTGCGGGACCTCGGGCTGGGCCTCTCGCAGATCTCCGAGGTGCTCGCTCGCGAGACCTCGGAGGAGCGCGCGCTCGTCGGCCACCTCTCGTGGCTGCGCGAGGAGCAGCACCGGCTGTCGCGGCAGATCGCGGCGGTCGAGTCCACCATCGAGGCGATGAGAGGAGGTGAACGACTCATGGCAGAGAAGATGTTCGACGGCTTCGACCACACGCAGTACCGGGACGAGGTCGAACAGCGCTGGGGCGCCGACACGTACGCGCGGAGCGACGCGTGGTGGCGGTCGATGGACGCCGACGCGCAGTCGGCGTTCAGGGGGCGCGTCGCCGACCTCCACTCGGACTGGATCGTCGCGGCGGATGCCGGGATCGCGCCGGATTCCGAGGAGGCGCAGGCGCTGGCCGGGCGGCACGTCGAGTGGCTGACCGGCATCCCGGGCACGCCCGCAGCTGAGCCGGGCGACGACGCGAAGGCGTACGTCGCCTCCATCGGCGACATGTACGTCGCGGATCCGCGCTTCGCGAAGAACTACGGCGGCCCGAAGGGCGCCGAGTTCGTGCGCGATGCGCTGCGGGTGTACGCCGCGACCCGCATGTAGGGCGCGGAAACCACGGATGCCCCGACCCTGAGGGGCCGGGGCATCCGTCTCTTCGAAGATCAGGTGCGGTTGCGACCGCTGATGACCCGGAAGAGGAAGGCGATGAGGGCGATGACGGCCACGACGAGCGCGACCCACAGCAGCCAGTTGAGTGCGGCGTTCAGCCCGCCGACGATGGCGAGCACGACGGCGACGACGATGATGATGATGAGGGCGATGTTCAAGGGGGCCTCCTAGTCTTGGCCGCCGGGGTGGGGCGGCGTGCCTCTCGGGCAGTGCTTCCACGTTGGCACGATCGAGGGGCCCTTCGCGGGGGGTTGACGGGCCCTTGGCGACGGTGATACCGGCTGTCAAGCCCCACTTTCCGTGAACTTGCACGGCGTAGCGTGCAGGGATGGCCGGTCTCGTGCGTGTGCGGCCGGGCGACGACCCCGGCTTCCGCCGCCTTCGCGCGGGAGCAGGCTTCCGCTACGTCGACGCCCGCGGGCAGGCGGCGTCGGACGAAGATCGCGAACGCATCCACGACCTCGTGATCCCGCCCGCGTGGGTCGACGTGTGGATCGCGCGCGATCCCCAGGGGCATATCCAGGCGGTCGGAACCGACGAGGCGGGCAGGAAGCAGTACCTGTACCACGCGGGCTGGCGGGCCCGACGCGACCGGGGGAAGTTCGCGCGGGCGCTGCAGCTCGCCGAGGCCCTGCCCCGTGCCCGCGGGAAGGTGACGACGGGGCTCCGCCGCGCAGAGCTCGATCGGGAGCGCGTGCTCTCCGCGGCGTTCCGCCTGCTCGACCAGGCGGCGCCCCGCATGGGATCGTCGCGCTACCTGGAACGCCACGGCAGCCGCGGTCTCACCACGCTGCAGCGACGGGACGCCGTGGTGGAGGCATCCGTCATCACCCTGTCCTTCCCGGCCAAGAGCGGGAAGCGCGCCTTCCTCGAGGTGGACGACGCCGACCTCGCCGCCGCGATCGAGCTCCTTGCGGCGGGACGCCGGGGGTCTCCGCTGCTGGCCTACGACAAGGGCCGTCGACGCTCCGCGCTCTCGCCGGGCGACGTCAACGCGCACATCCGGGCCCTCACCGGAGGGACCTTCACGGCGAAGGACTTCCGCACCCTCCGCGGCACGATCCTGGCGGCGGAGGCGCTGGCGCGGATCGGCACCGTCGACACGGCGCGCGACCGCAAGCGCGCCGAGAACCTCGCGGTGCAGGCGACGGCGGAGGCCCTCGGCAACACGCCGGCCGTCGCGCGGAGCTCGTACATCGACCCGCGGGTGTTCGCCAGATACGAGAAAGGCCGACTCCTGGAACTCGGGGTCTCGCCGGAGTCCGCGATCCGCGCGCTGCTCAGAAAGGGATCGGCGTAGCCTGACGCCGTGCCTTCCGTCCGCGCCGTGTCGATCCCGTCGCTGCTGATGGTGATCGCCGGCGGAACGATCGGCGTCGCCCTGCGTGCCGCGGTGGTGCTGCCGTGGGCCGCCGACGCCCACCCCCTCGCGGTGCCGTCGGTGACGCTCGCGGTCAACCTCCTCGGCTCGTTCGCGCTCGGCCTCGTCGTGGCACGCCTGGGCGACACCCGCCCACGGCTGCGCGCCTTCCTCGGCACCGGCGTGCTCGGCGGGTTCACCACCTACAGCGCGTTCGCCGTGCAGACCGTCGACGTCTTCACCGCCGCACCCCTGGTCGGCCTCGCGCTCGCCGCGGTGTCGGTCGTCGGCGGCGTGGCGTGCGCCGCTCTCGGACTGCGCGTCGGACGCGGGGGCGCCACCCCCGCGGCGATTCCGGAGGACGCCGAGTGAGAGGACGCACGCGATGACCGGCTGGCCGCTCTTCCTCGCCGTCGCGATCGCCGGAGGCCTCGGCGCGGGGCTTCGGTACGTCGTCGACGCGACCGTGATGCGGGGGCGGACGGATGCCTTTCCGCTGGGGATCCTGCTCGTCAACGTGTCCGGCTCGTTCGTGCTCGGGCTCGCGACCGGAATCGCCTCGACGTTCGCCGGCGACTGGATCGTCGTCGTCGGCACGGGGCTGCTGGGCGGCTACACGACGTTCAGCACGGTGTCGGTCGAGACGGCGCTGCTCGCGCAGCGCGGGCGACGGTCGTGGGCGTCCGCGAATCTGATCGCGACGCTCGTGCTCGCGGTCGTGGCCGCAGCCGTGGGGCTCGCCGTCGGGCGGCTCTTCTCGTAGCGGTTCAGGCCGCGGCGTCGTGGACCACGTGGTCGACCGTCGCGACGACCGCCACGAGCCCGCGGGCGATCGTCCGAGCGGGATCGACGCCGCGATCGACCACCAGGAGCGCGGCTGCCGATGCGCGCACGGCACGCGTCGTCGCGACCGGCCCTTTGGCGGGGTCGATGAGCGCGACGCTGGCCCCGAGCCGTCGTGCGGCGAACACGAGCACGAGCACCTCGCCACGATCGGAGAGCCGGGCGGCCACGACGTCTCCCGTCGTGATGCCGTAGTCGAGCAGCGTGCGCTGGGTGGCGTCCACTCGCCGCGCGAAGAGCACGTCGGCGAGGTCGCCCGACGCACTCAGCAGGCGCGCATCGCTCGTCTCGGGGATCACGGTGTCGGGAGTGTCTCTCACCAGCATCAGTCCTCCTTCGGAGCGGATGTGGATCCAGCGGGGCGGCGTCGTCCCCCCGGATACGCCTGCCCCGCCGCCGCGCCGGCCGGAGCCGGCGACGGATTCGGACCCACGGCGCCGGTGCGCGATGCGCGGTCCGGCGCCATCCGTCCGATGGCCAGGGATCAGCAGATCAGAAAACTGGACGAATGACAAGTGTTCTTTGGACAAGTGTCTTGATCGTGACCTGAAGATCATGAAATCTGCTGGTCGGGGGGCGTATCATCGCCCTGAGGAGGTCGCGGGGATCATGAGCACAGCGATGGAGCGTGCGGACCGAGCCAGTGTCGACAAGTTCGGTCAGCGCCGACAGATGCTTGCCGCCTCCGCCCTCGCCGCGATCGCGGAACGCGGATATGCCCGCACGGGCATGCGTGACATCGCCCAGCATTCCGAGCTCTCCCACGGATCGCTCCACTACTACTTCGACGACAAGGACGACCTGGTCGCCCTCGCGGTGTGGAACTACAAGTCGGAGTGCGCGCGGCGTTACGACCCCATCATCGAGACGGCGCAGACGAGCGAGGAGTTCGCCGAGCGCTTCGGGCTCGAGATGTCGACGACGATGCGCGACGAGGCATCCCTGCATCGTCTCTGGTACGACCTTCGCAACCAGGCGCTCTTCACGGAGGGGTTCCGCGACACGATCGTGCGGATCGACGCCCTCCTGCACGACATGGTCTGGGCGGTGGTGGTGCGCTACGCCGAGCTCGAAGGTCGCGCACCGGCGCTGGCTCCGACACTCGCCTACGGCCTGTTCGACGGCCTGTTCCAGAACACGCTCATCCGCTACCTGCGGGGGGATGCCTCGGCGGTCGACGAGCTGCGGGAGGCCGCGCCCGCGCTTCTGCGCACGGCACTGCAGCCGACCTGACGACTCCGCGGAGATTCCGGGCGAGAACACAGGATGCCCGATGGGATACTGAACCCGATACACCCGCGTATCGACCGCCCACAGCAACCCGGCGGCGCCCACCTCCTCCTGCGAAGGCCCTCGTGTTCAATCTCGCCGTCCTGAGTCTCAAGAACCGTGCCCTCATCGCCCTGGTGACCATCGTCGCCGCCATCTTCGGCGGCCTCGCGCTCACGAGCCTCAAGCAGGAGCTGATCCCCTCGATCGAGTTCCCGCAGCTGTCGGTCGTGACGACCTATCCCGGTGCGTCGCCGGATGTCGTGAACAACGACGTGTCGACGCCCATCGAGACCGCCATCCAGGGCATCCCCGGACTCGAGTCGACGACGGCCACGAGCACGACGAACGCCTCGATCATCCAGGCGTCCTTCACGTACGGCACCGACCTCGCGACGGCCGAGCAGAAGATCCTGCAGGCGATCAACCGCATCAAGAGCACGCTGCCCGAGAGCGTCGAGCCCAACGTGGTGTCGTTCTCGATCGACGATCTGCCGGTCATCCAGATCGCCGTCACGGGCTACGACGACGAGGAGACGATCCAGGCCCAGCTCGAGGCCTCCGCCATCCCCGACATCGAAGACATCGACGGCGTGGGCGCTGCGCAGATCGTCGGAGGCCGCGGCCAGCGCATCACGATCACCCCCGACCCGGCGCTGCTGGCCGAGAAGGGCTACTCCCAGGAGGCGATCACCGACGCGCTCGATCAGAACGGCGTGCTGTTCCCCGGCGGCACCGTGACCGAGGGCGACCAGACCCTCACGGTGCAGACCGGCGCGAAGATCACCTCGGTCGACGAGCTCGCCGCCCTCCCGCTCGTGCCGTCGGATGCCGCGCAGTTCCAGGCCGGTGCCGTCACGATCGGCGACGTCGCCGCGGTCGTCCAGGCGCAGGATCCCGTGACCTCGATCTCGCGCGTCGACGGCGAGCCGGCCGTCACGATCGCCGTCACGAAGCTTCCCGCCGCGAACACCGTCGACGTGTCGCGCGCCGTCACCGCAGCGCTCCCCGATCTTCAGGACGCGATCGGGTCGGAGGCGCAGTTCACGGTCATCTTCGACCAGGCGCCGTTCATCGAGCAGTCGATCGAGGCGCTCGCGCAGGAGGGCCTGCTCGGCCTCGTCTTCGCGGTCATCGTGATCCTGATCTTCCTGATGTCGGTGCGCTCGACGCTCGTGACCGCCATCTCCATCCCCACGAGCGTGCTCATCACGTTCGTCGGCATCCAGGCGTTCGGCTACTCCCTCAACATCCTCACCCTCGGCGCGCTCACGATCGCGATCGGACGCGTCGTCGACGACTCGATCGTCGTCATCGAGAACATCAAGCGCCACTACGTCGGCACGGCCGACAAGAAGGCCTCGATCCTGCTCGGCGTGCGCGAGGTCGCCGCCGCGATCACCGCGTCGACCATCACGACCGTGGCCGTGTTCCTTCCGATCGCGTTCGTCGGCGACGTCACGGGCGAGCTGTTCCGCCCGTTCGCGCTCACGGTCACGATCGCGATGCTCGCATCGCTCTTCGTGGCGCTGACGATCGTGCCCGTGCTGGCCTACTGGTTCCTCCGCCCCGGCAAGCCGCTGCTCGACGACGCCGGCCAGGAGATCGATCCGGAAGACCCCGCCGCGCCCCCGTCGCGACTGCAGCGCTCGTACCTGCCGATCCTCCGCTGGACGCTCAGGCACTCGTGGGTGACGCTGCTCCTCGCCGTGCTCGTCCTCGCCGGCACGGCTGCGGCCGCGCCCTTCATGAAGCTCAACTTCCTCGGCGACTCCGGCCAGAACACGTTCACGATGACGCAGGAGGTCGGCCCGTCGGCGAGCCTCGACGCCGAGGACGCCGCCGCGGCGAAGGTCGAAGCGGCCATCGTCGACATCGAGGGCATCGAGAGCGTGCAGACCTCGATCGGCTCGTCCGGATCGGCCCTGCGCGACGCGTTCTCCGGCGGCGGAAGCGGTGTGACGTACTCGATCACGACCGATCCCGACGCCGATCAGGATGCCGTGCGCACCGCCGTCCAGGAGGCCGTCGCCGACCTCGACGACGTCGGCACGATCACGGTGGCCGCCGGTGGCGGAGGGTTCGGATCGAGCGACATCGAAGTCGATGTCACGGCACCGGATGCCGCCACCCTGCAGGAGGCGACCGACCTGGTCGTGACGGCTCTCGATGGCCAGGACGGCTTCGACCAGGTCACCTCGAACCTCGCCGCATCCCTTCCGTACGTCGCCGTGACCGTGGATCGCGACACGGCCGCCTCGCTCGGCCTCTCGGAGGTCGCCGTCGGGGCGCTCGTCGCGAACACCATGCAGCCCCGCTCGATCGGCACCGTCGAGATCGACGGCACCGGACTGACGGTGTACCTGGCGAAGGACGCCGTGCCCGCGACGATCGACGAACTCCGGGCGCTCGAGATCCCGAGCGCGACCGGTGTGATCCGCCTCGATGCCGTCGCGACGGTCGAGGAGAGCCAGGGCCCGACCTCGATCACGACGCAGCGCGGCCAGCGCACCGCGACCGTCACCGTCACGCCCAGCGGCGACGCGCTGAACGAGGCATCCGCCACCGTCACGACCGCGCTCGCCGACGTCGATCTGCCCACGGGCGCAGACGCCGAGCTCGGCGGTGTCGTGACCCAGCAGCAGGACGCGTTCGCGCAGCTCGGGCTCGCGATGCTCGCCGCGATCCTGATCGTCTACATCGTCATGGTCGCGACCTTCAAGTCGCTCCGCCAGCCGCTCCTCCTGCTGATCTCGGTGCCCTTCGCGGCGACCGGAGCGATCCTGCTGCAGATCATCACGGGCGTGCCCCTCGGCGTCGCCTCGCTCATCGGTGTCCTGATGCTCATCGGCATCGTCGTCACGAACGCGATCGTGCTCGTCGACCTCGTGAACCAGTACCGCGAGAAGGGCCTGTCGGCCTACGACGCGACGATCGCCGGCGGCGCGCGACGCCTCCGCCCGATCCTCATGACCGCGCTCGCGACGATCCTGGCCCTCACCCCGATGGCGATCGGCATCACCGGGCACGGCGGGTTCATCTCGCAGCCGCTCGCGATCGTCGTGATCGGCGGACTCGTGTCGTCCACGGTCCTGACGCTGCTCGTGCTCCCGACGCTGTACAACCTCGTCGAGGGCGCGAAGGAGCGTCGTGCGGCCCGCAGGAACGGCGGGACGGATGCTGCGCAACTCGACGGCCGGGATGCTCCGGATGCCGGGCCGTCCGCCGGCGAGCCCGCCCTCGCGGGGGGCCTGCCCTCCTCCGCGCCCGTCGTGCAGGAGCGCCGGACGCGTCGCGACCTCCGCCGCAGCTGATTGGGCGCGCCGCCGGCTCGGACCGGGGCTACGCGCGCCCGCGCTGCAGCCAGGGGCGGAGCATCCGGGTCACCCAGGGGAGCACCGCGTACGTCATGACGGGTGTGAGGAGCACCGTCGCCAGCAGCACGCGGGCCCACAGCGGCCACTCGACGAAGCCGGGGACGAAGCCCAGCAGCCAGGAGGCGAGCAGGTTCGTCGGGAAGAACCCCAGCCAGATCGTCACGGCCTGCTTCCACCGCGGAGGCGCTGCCGGGATGGGCTGCTGGATCGGACCCGTCGCCGGGGCGGCATCCGTCGTCGTCCGCGATTCGATGTGCGTGGCGAACGGGGCGTCGAACCAGCCCTCGATGCCCGTGCGTCGCTCGACGCGCACCTCCCGCGCGAACGCGTGACCCGACTCGAGCCACCATTCGCGCTGGGGCGACTGCTCCCAGGCCTCGAGGGTCGGGATGTCGCGGAAGCGGTAGAGCATGTACCAGAGGTCGCTCGTCTCACCGGCGCGCACCCAGCCCGAGCCGAGGAAGCCGGTGAAGCCCGCGGCGAGGTCGGTGCCGGCCTGCATCCAGCTCGTGGCCTCGATCGCCCGGGTCGGGTCGATGCGGCGCTCGATGGCGACGGTGATGGGGTGGGATGCCTCGGACTCGACCATGCATCCATTGTCGGTCGCGCGTGTGACGCGCGTGTGTCCTGCGGGCAGTGCGGGGCGGTCAGCGACGAGCGCTGACGCCGCGCGACCGGGAGGCTCGGGGTCCGCCGCGGATCGAGCCGCGGGCCGCCTGGTGTGCTCGCACGGTCCGGCGGGGCGGGCGGGGAGATGACACCGGGCGCACGTGGTGCACGCGGCGCGGGGCGGTCGCCGGTCCGGAGAGCACGACGGAGGCGCGCGGCACCTGGTGGGAGGGAGTGCGGGGGGCGCGGACGGACGGGGCCGTCGCCGGCTCGGCGGACTCGGCCGGCTCGTGGGCGCGGACCGGCAGGGCCAGGGGCAGACGGAGGAGCCAGACGCCCATGGTGCCGAAGGCGGCGAGCTCGTAGGCCGCGAGGGTGATGACGTGGCTGAAGAGGAGGATCATCCCCGCGATGAGGATGATCAGTCCGATCAGCGCGAAGCGCTGGAACTCCCGCGTCAGGCCGGTGCATCGCACGGAGGAGGCGATGAGGGAGACGAAGGAGAGCACCAGTCCGAGCGCGATCATGTCGTGCAGCGGAGGGCAGAGGGGGATGGGAACGAGGCCGACGAGCGACAGGAACGCGCCCGCAGAGATGAGCGATCGCTGGATCCAGAGCTTGCGGCGTCGGGTCATGGTCGCGGGGAGATCGGCGCCGATCACGGTGCCGTAGGCCGACAGCAGGATGCCGGCCGCCAGGGTCGCTCCGTTGAACAGGCGCGAGGAGGTGTCGCCGAACGTGCCGAGCTGGGAGAAGTGCAGACCCCACCAGACGGAGTCGCGGGTCGTGAGGATCGCCAGGAACACGCCGACGACGAGGATGGCGGTGGCCCAGCGGGCGAGCAGATGAGACGGAGGCATAGGAGAGGCGCGCGTCGGCGGCGCGATGGCCGCTTTCGCTCGCAGGACGAGAGCGGGAGGGTGCGGGGAGATGTCGAGAAGGCTCAAGGGGTCACCGGGGGGGTGTGTATGCGGCAACAGTCCCATCCGGAGCCTCCGCCTCCCCAGCAGCGGTCCCGATGTGACAGTGTCGCCGGTGGCGGGCAGGGCTCCCCAGCGGTGACGGCTTTCACCGACCCTGACAGCGTACCGCGATGAGGCTCGATAAATGCAGGGAGGCTTTCTCTCAGGTGCCCCCGGTAGTGTAGGGCGGTCGGCTCTGGACCCCGCGACGAGATCGCGGAAGGGTGTGTGAGTCCTGAGGGCCGATGGTGAGCACCGATCAGGTGTGCATGAACCATCACTGTGAATGGCCCCGGCCGACGAATGTTCGGGTTGCCCGCATGCGTGCGGGCGCTGTTCTCGTGCGCAGAGAACCCAGAAGGACACCCCATGCCCAAGAGCAAGAAGCCGGCCGGCGGTCGAGCCGCCAAGAACTTCGAACCGCGCTACGGCGCGAAGACCTCGTACCAGGACCGCAAGCGTCGTCCGGGTGAGGCGTCCGCCGGCACCACCGGCAGCAGGAGCGCCGGCCACCGCGGGTACCGCCCCGAGGCCGAGGACGCCCCGGCGAAGCGCCGCTGGACCGCGCAGGAGCGCGCGGGCCGCGACGAGTCGCGCGGCATCCGCTCCCAGGCCCAGGGCGGTCGCGGCGACCGTGACGACCGTCCGCGCCGCGATGCCGGTGGCGAGCGTCCGCGTTCCTCTCGCGACGAGCGTCCCGCTCGCCGCGAGTCCGACGCCCGCGCACCGTACTCCCGCGATGACCGCGCCCCGCGCCGTTTCGACGACCGCGCGCCCCGCCGTTTCGACGACCGCGCCCCCCGGACGGGAGACCGCGCGCCGCGCCGCGACGCCTCGGAGCGCCCTCGCACGAACGATCGCTGGACCGAGCGCCCGGCGCGCAAGGAGTTCGGCGACGCGCGTCCGCCCCGCGACTTCGGCGACCGGCCGCGTCGCAGCTTCGACGAGCGCCCGCCGCGCTCGTTCGACGACCGTCCTCGCCGTGATGCGGGCGACCGCCCGGCGCGTACGGAGCGGCCCCGCTACGACCGCGATGACCGTCCGCGCACGGAGCGTCCGGCTCGGTCGTTCGACGACCGTCCTCGCCGTGATGCGGGCGAGCGCCCGGCGCGTACGGAGCGGCCCCGCTACGACCGGGATGACCGTCCGCGCACGGAGCGTCCGGCTCGGTCGTTCGACGACCGTCCTCGCCGTGATGCGGGCGAGCGCCCGGCGCGTACGGAGCGGCCCCGCTACGACCGGGATGACCGTCCGCGCACCGACCGTCCGGCTCGGTCGTTCGACGACCGTCCGCGCACCGACCGCCCGCGTCGTGACAACGAGCGCCCCGCGCGTTCGGACTGGGCGGCCGAGACGAAGCCGAAGGCGCACCAGGACCACGTCGACGTCGTGCACGAGCGTCTCCAGGCCGAGGCCATCCAGGCCGGTGAGGTCGCCGACACGACCTTCGGCGATCTGGGCCTCGGCGACAACATCGTCCGCGAGCTGAGCGACATGGGCGCGGCGACGCCGTTCCCGATCCAGGCCGCCACGATCCCCGCGATCCTCGACGGCAAGGACGTGCTCGCGCGCGGACGCACCGGCTCGGGCAAGACGATCGCCTTCGGAGCCCCCCTCGTGGAGTCGATCCTGAAGAGCCAGAAGGGACAGCGTCGCGAGTTCGGCCGTTCCCCGAAGGCACTGATCCTCGCCCCGACCCGCGAGCTCGCACTGCAGATCGACCGCACGATCCAGCCCATCGCGCGCTCGGTCGGCCTCTTCACGACGCAGATCTACGGTGGTGTCCCCCAGGCGCGCCAGGTGGGCGCACTGAAGAAGGGCGTCGACATCATCATCGGCACGCCCGGTCGCATCGAAGACCTCGAGAAGCAGGGCAAGCTCGACCTCTCCGACATCCGGATCACGGTGCTCGACGAGGGCGACCACATGTGCGAGCTCGGGTTCCTCGAGCCCGTGCAGCGCATCCTGCGCCTGACGGCCGACGGATCGCAGAAGCTCCTCTTCTCCGCCACGCTCGACCGCGAGGTCGCCTCGCTCGTCGACGAGTTCCTCGTGGAGCCCGCCGTGTACGAGGTCGCCGGCGAAGACCAGGACTCCGGCACGATCGAGCACCGCGTGCTCGTGATCGATCACCGCGACAAGGCGGAGATCCTCACCTCGCTCGTCGACCGCCCCGGCAAGACGCTCGTGTTCACGCGCACCCGCGCCTACGCCGAGATGCTCGCCGAGCAGTTCGACGACGTCGGCATCCGCGCGCTCGCCCTGCACGGCGATCTGAACCAGGCCAAGCGCACACGCAACCTCGAGCGCATGACCTCGGGTCGTGTCGACGTCCTGGTGGCGACGGACGTCGCCGCGCGCGGCATCCACGTCGATGACATCGACCTCGTGATCCAGGCCGACCCGCCGGACGAGTACAAGACCTACCTGCACCGTTCGGGCCGCACGGGTCGCGCGGGTCGCGCGGGCACGGTCGTGACGCTCGTCACGCGTCAGCGTCGCCGCCGGATGTCGGAGCTCTTGGAGCGCGCCGAGATCGATGCGCCGTTCGACGAGATCCGTCCGGGCGACGACGTGATCGAAGAAGTCACCGGACGCCAGGTCGACCCGGTCGCCTGAGCATGCTGCCGAAGCCGGTCCTGCCCTGAGGGCGGGGCCGGCTTTCGCGTGGGGTCAGATGTCTTGGACGGTGACGAAGACCGAGGTGATCGAGGTGCCGTCGAGGCCGAGCTGGCAGGTCGCCGCGAAGTCGGGGGCGTCGCCGTACGCGCGCACGATCCAGTTGAACCACACCACGGTCTCTTCGGAGCGTCCCGATGTGGAGGGGGCGGGATCGATCGAGCCGCCGGGGAAGTTCTCCGCGAGGGCAGTCTGGCAGCTGCCGGTGACGGCGTTCTTGTCGAGCCCGAACCAGTCCAGCGACGCGGGGTCGGTGCTCGGGATCGGCTGCGGGGGGCCGTCCGGACCCGGATCGACGGGTTCGCTCTCGGCGGGTGCGGATTCGTCGGGGGCGGGCGTGGCGGTGGCCGTTGCGCTCGCGGTCGGCGACGGGGTGCGACTCGCGGTCGCCGACGGTGGGCGTGAGCCGGACTCCGAGGGTGCGGGCGCCCCGCACGCCGTGAGCGCGAGCACGAGGGCGAGCGGGACGGCGAGGAGGAAAGGAGCGCGGCGCATCCGGTCATGGTAAGCACGCGGGCGGGCTCCGGGGCAACCCCTGGCAGGAATGCCCCGGGGTGTGCCGCGCACGATCAGAAGAGGCGGGCCGCCTCCTCCGCCGCGCGCCCGCGCGACGTCGTCACGACGGCGCGCCGCGCGGCGAGGCCCGGCACCGCCGACCGACGCGGCGCGTCGTCTTCCTCATGGCCGTCGAGTCCGTGCACCCGCAGCAGCGGACGCACCCGCTTCGCGAGCCACGAGCGGTACGGTTTGGGTGCGGTGACGGAGGCGCCGGGGTACAGGCCGAGATACGACGAGACCAGCTCCGGATGCTCGCGCCCGAGCCACTGCAGGAACCACGGCTTGACGCCCGGGCGCAGATGCAGGGCGCCGAAGACGACGCGCGCCGCGCCGGCGGCCCGGATGCGCGCGAGTGCGTCGTCGAGCGCCGAAATCGAGTCGGTGAGGTGGGGGAGGATCGGCATGAGGAACACCGTCACGCGGAAGCCGGCCTCCGTCGCCGCGCGCACCGTGTCGAGCCGGGCGGCAGCCGTCGGCGTGCCGGGCTCGACGACGGCCTGGAGCGCGTCGTCGAAGACGGCGATCGACAGCGCGATCGACACGGGCACGGATGCCGCGGCATCGCGCAGCAGCGGCAGATCGCGCCGCAGCAGCGTGCCCTTCGTGAGGATCGACAGCGGCGTGCCCGACTCGGCGAGGGCCGAGACGATGCCCGGCAGGAGCCGGTAGCGTCCCTCCGCGCGCTGGTACGGATCGGTGTTGGTGCCGAGCATCACGGGGTCGCGCGCCCACGTCCCCCGGCGCAGCTCCTTGGCCAGCACGTCGGCGACGTTGACCTTCACGATGATCTGAGAGTCGAAGTCGCGGCCGGCGTCGAGGTCGAGGTATTCGTGCGTGCCGCGGGCGAAGCAGTACGTGCACGCGTGGGTGCAGCCCCGGTAGGGGTTCACGGTCCAGTCGAACGGCATGGCGGAGGCGCCCGGAACGCGGTTCAGGGCGCTCTTGGCCATGACCTCGTGGAACGTGATGCCGGCGAACTCCGGAGTGGTCACCGACCGCACGAGTCCGTCGAGGCGTTCGAGGCCCGGCAGGGCCGCGGCATCCGCCGTTCCGAGCTGCTGACCTTGCCACCGCATCGATCTAGGGGAACAGATCTTCGATCATCTGTCAACAGCATTCGAACACAAAGACGAAATGTGAGGACACCCTCATGGCCGCGGTCGTGGGAACCTCGCGCGACAGAGGAGAATGGCCGAGTGACGGCGAACGGCCCGAACCGACCCCCGCTCTCTCGTCGCTCCGCCCGGCACAGCGACGAGACGATTTCGCCTGCCCTCGGCACGGATGACGACGTGCTCCCCCGATGGGTGACGGATGCCGCGGCCGGTTCGGCGGAGGCCGCCGCCGGCGCCGAAGAGCGCTCGACGCCGCGCCGGGCCCGCTCGACGTTCACGACGGAGCGGAAGCGGCCCCACGCCACGAGCAAGCCGCTTCCGCCGCTGGAGCCCGTCGTCCCCGACATCGATCTCACCGACCCCGTCGTCCGCGACCGCCCGGCGTCGGCCATCTCGCCGGTACGCGCCCGGGTGGCCGTGTCGCCGACCCGCGATCCGGAGGCGCCCCTCGTCACGGGTGAGGTGCCGGTGGCCGCGGGACTCGTCGACACCGCGCCCGCGACGACTCCGCCCGCGGAGGTCGACTCTGCGGCGGTGACCGCCGCGGAGGATGATGTGGCACCCGACGCGACGGTCGAACGGGTCGAGATGCCCGCACCGGCGTGGGCTCCGCCGTCCGCACCGGTGCAGATCGTCGTCCCCCCGCGCCCGCCGCTGCCCGAGGTGCCCGCCGACGAGCTTCCGACGCGTCGCCAGCGCCGGGCTCGCTCCGTCGAGGACCCGATCGAGGCCACCGCCGAGCCGATCGCGCTCGACGCGCGGGGGCAGACCGAAGACGTCGTCGCCCCGCAGAGCGCCGCCGATGCGGTCGCTCCCCCCGGAGAGGGCGAGCAGGCCGTCCCTGCGGAGTCCGAGACCGCGGACGGCGCAGCTGCCAGCCCGGAGGACGAGCCGCGCGTGCCGCTGCTGCGCCGCCTCCGCCGCCGGATCACGGGATCGGACGACGACTCTCGCACGCCGACCGACCTCGCGGACACGGCGACTCCCGCGCCGGATCCGGTGTCCGAGTCCGAGTCGATCCCCGATGCCGAGGCCGCGACCGACGAGCCCGCTCCCGAGTCCGTCCCGGAGCCCGCTCCCGAGTCCGCCGACGAGTCCGTCCCTGAGCCCGCTCCCGAGTCCGCCGACGAGCCCAAGCCCTCCGCACCCTCCCCGCGTCCGACCCGTCGGTCGTCCCGCGCCGCCGGGCCCGCGTCCGCCCCCATCCCCACCCCGGTCGCACCGGAGCCCGAACCCCTACCCGATGCCGACCCGGAAGCACCCGAAGAGGGGGTCGAGCCGTCACCGGCATCCGTCGCGGCCCCCGACGATCTGCTCCCGAAACACGCCCAGACGCGCCGCTCCGCGCGGATTCGCGCCGGGCTCGGGATGCTCGTCGCAGCCGTGCTCGTGATGGGATCGGCTGCGGCGGTGACGGCCGCCGTCACCGGCGAGCCGGTGGCGGAGCCGCCAGCCGCCCGCGTCGTCGCGGAGGAGAGGGCCGTCGAGACCGAGGCATCCGTCGCCGTCCCGCTGCCGGCGCCCGCGCAGTCCATTCCGGCACCGGACGTGACCGCGGCGGCGGCCTTCGTCGATGTGTGCTCCGACCCCGCGTTCACCGCGGCCATCGCCGCCGGCGACGATGCGGGGGCGATCGCCCTCGCGGGCGGCGGTGAGCTGTTCCGCGCGGCCGTCGCCTCCGGAAGCGCCCCCTGCGTCCCCCTGAACGATCCCTCGCGCGTCTGGGTCGTGATCAACAAGCTCCGACCCTACGAGCCGATCGACTACTCGCCGCCGGAGCTCGTCGTGCCCGTCGGTGTCCGAGACCTCGCCGGCAGCCCGCTGCGCGTCGACGCGGGCGCCGCGCTCGCGGCCATGATCACCGCCGCGGCGGGAGCGGGCGCCGGGGAGATCGCCCTCTCGAGCGGCTACAGGTCGTACGGCGTGCAGCGATCCACCTACGCGTCGCAGGTGAGCGCCCGCGGAACCGACGGCGCCGACCTCGTGAGCGCGCGCCCCGGCTACAGCGAGCACCAGTCGGGACTGGCGGCGGATGTCGTCGCGTGCGCCGACGGCGGATGCGGCGGTCTCGACACGTTCGCCGGCACCCCTCAGGCCGCCTGGGTGGCCGAGCACGCGTGGGAGTTCGGCTGGGTCGTGCGCTACGAGGACGGCGCGACGGGCGTCTCCGGCTACTCGCCCGAGCCCTGGCATCTGCGCTACCTCGGCACCGAGCTCGCCGCCGCGTACCACGCGGGCGGCTTCCACACCGTCGAGGAGTTCCTGGGCCTTCCCGCGGCGCCGAACTACGCCGACTGAGGCGTCTGCCGTCGCCGGGATCGGCCGGAGTGAGGCATCCCACAAATCGCGGTACCGAGTGCCGCATTCTGTGGGATGCGATGTCACACGTGCTCCGGTCCTGAGCCCTCGGTGATCTAGGATCGCCTCACGGCGACGGGGCTCAGGCGAGCCCGCGTCCGACGCTTTTCACGAAAGGACGGGCTCACCATGGAGCGCGACATCTACGACGAGGACCACGAGGCGTTCCGCGAGGTCGTCAAGGAGTTCATCAAGCGGTTCGCCACCGAGGACAAGCGCAAGCAGTGGGACCGCGACGGCGAGATCGATCGCGCGACCATGCTCGCCGCCGGTGAGGCCGGCATCATCGGACTCTCCGTTCCCGAGGAGTTCGGCGGCGCCGGGATGCTGCAGGACTACCGCTTCCGCTCGATCGTGCTCGAAGAGGTCATCGGCGCCGGGCAGGGATCGCTCGCCGGTGCGCTCGGCATCCAGGACGACCTCGCCGTGCCGTACATCGCGCACATGGGCACCCAGGAGCAGAAGGAGAAGTGGCTCCCGCGCATGGCCACGGGCGAGATCCTCGGCGCCCTGGCGATGACCGAGCCGGGAACGGGGTCCGACCTCCGCGGCATCAAGACGACCGCCAAGAAGGTGGACGGCGGCTACGTCGTCAACGGCGCGAAGACGTTCATCTCGTCGGGGAAGACCGCCGACATCGTCGTGACGTTCGTCAAGACCGGCGAGGGGACGCGACCGGATGCCTTCAGCCTGCTGATCCTCGAGGACGGCATGGAGGGCTTCGACCACAGCAAGAGGCTCGAGAAGATGGGCTTCCACGGCTGGGACACGGCCGAGATGTCGTTCACGGACGTCTTCGTGCCCGAGGAGAACCTCATCGGCGGCAAGGAGGGGCTCGGCTTCATCCAGCTCATGATGAACCTGCCGCTGGAGCGACTGTCGATCGGCGTCGCCGCGGCCGCAGCCGGAGAGGCGGCGTACGTCTGGACCCGCGACTACACGCTGAGCCGCGAGGCCTTCGGCCAGCCGATCGCCGACTTCCAGAACACGCGCTTCAAGCTCGCCGACATGGCGACCACCGTCGATGTCATGTGGGCGTACATCGACCGCGCGATGATGCTCTACAAGGACGAGAAGCTCACGGCCGAGGAGGCCGCGAAGGTCAAGTTCTGGGCCACCGACCGCGAGTGGGAGCTGCTCGACACGGGCGTGCAGCTGCACGGCGGCTACGGCTACATCACGGAGTACCCGATCGCCCGCGCGTTCCTCGACGCCCGCGTGCACCGCATCTACGGCGGCACGAACGAGATCATGCGCGACCTCGTCTCGCGCCAGATCGTCGGCAAGCGCTGACGAGTCCCGGCGCGCCTCGACCCGCCCGGGTCGGGGCGCGCCGTCGTGTGCGCGCGGTCAGGAGGCGTCGAGCACGGCGCGCAGGCGCTCGGTTCCGAAGAGCTCGACGTCCGCTCCCAGCCGCGCCAGATTCCTCTCCCGCACCTCGAGCCACCGCTCCCGGGGCAGGAGGAAGTTGCGGTGCGCGACGGCGGCGCCTTCGCGCGGATGGCTGAGGACGCCGTTGTCGAGGTAGCCGACCGCCCGTGACACCGCGGCGGACGCCGGATTGTCGGCGAACGCGCCGGAGGTGGCCTCCTGCGCGCCGAGGCCGTCGAACAGCAGCTCGAGCATGAGCACCCGCATCCGGGTGCCGATCCCCCGGCCCTGATGCTCCTTCCCGAGCCACGACCCGGTCTCGGCGCTCCGCAGAACGCTCCACTCCTTCGCGCTCGCGCCCTGGACGCCCACCGGAACGCCGTCGACGAGCACCCCGAGTTCGAGCACCCACCGGGCGGAGCCCACTTGCGAGCGGACGTCCCACTGGTACGCGAGGACCGATCGGGCCACCTCATCCGGCGTGCCGCGCGTCCACGGCGTCGCGAAGGGCATCCGATCGGCGTCGTGGATGCCGCGTCCGGCGACGCGTGCGAGGTCGACGAGCAGGTCGTCGTCGATCCAGCGCAGCTCGAGGTCGCCCGCGCGGGCACGGATTCCGGCGGCTGGCCAGAGGTCTTCGACGGCGTGGGAGGGCATGCCGGTCAGTATCCCAGGCGGCATGGGAGGACTGAACCTCAAGATCCGCTCAAGACGGCCTCAGGAGACGGTGAATCGCGAGAATTCCGCGTGATCGAGGGCGCGGTGCGGCATCTCATCAGTGCCGGCCACTCGGGGCCGCGCCTTTCGACACTCTGGGAGAACCCAATGCGCACTTCTCGCTTCGCCCGTCTCATCGGGGCATCCGCCGTCGCCACCGCTGCCGTCGTGGGCGGATCGATCGCGTTCGCCGCGCCCGCATCCGCGGGGGCGCCCTCGATCACCGACCTCTCGAACCAGACCTGCACGGCCGACGGCAAGGTGAACCTGACCTGGAACATGGGCAAGGTCTTCGCCGACGGCGCCCGGATCGAGATCGAGCAGTCGCTCCTCGGCGAGGACGGCGTGTACTCCGCCACCGAGGAGGACTTCGCGACGGAGGCATCGTGGGTCGACGGCTCGCTGACGCTCACGGTGTTCGACGTGCCCGCCGTCGACCAGGCGATCTTCCTGGTGCTCGGATGGGATGCGCAGGGCGGCGAGGGCATCGCGAGCATCGCGGGGGCCATCACGGTGGACTGCACGGTCGAGCCCGAGGTCCCGGTCGAGCCCGAGGTTCCGGTGGAGCCCGAGGTTCCGGTGGAGCCCGAGGTTCCGGTGGAGCCGGAGGTTCCGGTGGAGCCGGAGGTCCCGGTGGAGCCCGAGGTCCCGGTCACGCCGGAGGTTCCCGTCGCCCCCGTCGCCCCGGTCGCCCCGGTCGCCCCGGTCGCCCCGGAGGCGCCCGTGACGCCGCAGGTCGTCGAGCCCCGTACCGAGGTGCCGGCGCCGGCCGCGCTGCCTCTGACGGCTCCCGCTTCGCTGCCCGCGGCGGCAGTGACCGCGCTCGCCGCCACGGGCGGCGGTGTCCCGGCATCCGTCGTCGTCGCCGGCGGTGCGACCCTGGCTGCGGGGCTCGCGGCGCTGGTGATCGCGCGCGTCCGCGCGGTGCGCGCCGCGCGTGCGGAGCGCTGAGCTGCCCGACCCACGTCTCACAACCTCGGAGATTCTCACCGGATCGGGCCGAACATGCGGATCTGATCCGAGGTTGCGTGGATCTCCGAGATCGTGAAACGCGGCCGGGCAGGCCGCGGGCACGCACCGGTCGGGGCAGATCAGCGGTTGCGCGCGCTGCAGGTCTCCTGAGCCACCGTCGAGCCGGTGATGCTCGAGGGGAGGGCGACGACCTCTTCGACCGGCGCCGTCGGATCGGGAGTCACCGCCGGAGCCTCCGGCGTCACCTCGACGACGGCGCCGTTGGCACCCACCTTGCCGGTGAGCTCGAGGCGCAGGTTGGTCTCGAGCGCCGCCCACAGGGCGGTCGCGGCGGACTGGTTGGGGACGACCTTGTTCGGGTCGCTGGGTGAGCCGAGGGTCGGATACTGCACGAGCACGATGTCCTCGAAGGGCACGTCCTTGACCGCCAGAGCGATCTGCGCGAGGGTCATGGGATTCTTCAGCGTCGTGGACGGGGTCACGTTCGACAGCGACACCGAGGCGAGCTTGTACAGCGTCGCCGGGTTCGAGAGCACTTCCTCGCTCACGAGCTTGCGGGCCAGCCGTGACATGTACTGCTGCTGGTTCGACACGCGTCCGAGGTCGCTGCCGTCGCCGACGCCGTAGCGCGTGCGCAGGAACTGCAGCGCGGTGATGCCGGAGACGGTGTGCGTGCCGGCGTCGAGATCGAGCCCGGTGTTCCGGTCGCGGATGGGGTCTTGCAGGCAGACGTCGACTCCGCCGATCGCGTCGGTGATCTTGATGACGCCGCCGAAGGTGACCATGGCGGCGAAGTGGATGTTGAGACCGCTCAGCTGCGACACCGTCTTGACGACGCACGACAGTCCGCCGTAGGTGTAGGCGGCGTTGATGGGCTCCGTGCCGCTGCCGGTGCGCGATCCGTCCGGGCGCGTGCACGACGGGATCGGAACGATGAGGTCGCGGGGGAACGAGATCACGGTGATGCGGCGCGGCGCGTCGGAGATGTGCACGAGCAGGTTGACGTCGTTGAGCTTGCCCGAGGCATCCGGACCCTTGCAGCGGGCTCCGAAGAGGTAGGCGAACTCCTCCTCGCACTCGTCGATGCCGGTCACGAGCAGATTCACGCCGCCCTCGATCGCGCCGATGTCGGGCGGGACGGGGGCCTGGTCCTCGAGCTCGACGGCTTCGGCGGCGAAGCTCTCGACGAGGTCGTAGCTGGCGAAGGCGGCGACCCCGCCGGCGCTCACGAGCACGACCGCGACCATGACGGCGACGATCGTGAGGAACTGCGCGAAGGGATGCGGTGACCGCAGTCGCGCGTGACGCGCCACCGTGTGCCGCTTGCGTGCCATGACGTGGACCTCTGCTCCGGGGGTGAGGGGAGTCTACCGAGCGGTGCGCGACTCCCGCGGGAGGCGGGGGATGCCGCGATTCACCCCGGCGTGCACCCGGCGTCGGTGCGCTGTCACGCGAGGCCCCACGGGAAGAAGACCCAGAAGACGGCCGCCGAGACGACCCAGAGGGCGACGACGAACACCGTGTCGCGCGCGCGCCAGGGCACGAGATGCCGCTCGGTGCGATCGGGGTGGGCGCCGAAGGCGCGGGCATCCATCGCCAGGGCCACGCGCTCCGCGTGGCGGATCGCGCCCGCCAGGAGCGGCACGACGTAGCCCGTCCAGCGGGCGATCGCCGAGAACGGCCCCCGCCCGCCGTGCGCTCCGCGCACGCGGTGGGCCTGACGGATGACGTCGAGCTCGTGGCCGAAGCGCGGCACGAAGCGGAACGCGGCGAGGGCGGTGTAGCCGATGCGGTAGGGCACGCGGAGCTGCTGCACCATCGCGCGGACGAGGTCGGGACCCGTGGTGGAGAGCCCGGCGATGAGGGCGAGCGAGAGGATGGCCGCCAGACGGAGCGCCGTGGCGAACCCGATCAGCAGCGCGCCCGTGTACATCGTCCACCCGCCGATCTGCCAGGCGACGGCCGACTCGTCGACGCGGGCGGCGTCGGTCCACAGCGAGAATCCGAGGCCGATCGCGAGCACCGCCGCGGGGACGGCGAGGAACAGGATGCCGGCCAGACGCGCGGAGAACCGCACCCCCACGAGCACCACCGCGTACGCCACCACGACGAACGCCAGCGGGGTCGCGACGTCGCGCACGAACACGAGGACGAGCATCGCCGGGAGGGGGGCGAGGAACTTCGCGAGGGGGTTGAGTCCGTACAGGAACCGGATCGCCGGGGCCGGTGCCGCGTCGGCGTACGGATCGACGGATGCCCGACCCTGCGTCGGGGCGACGGTCATGCCCGGGCTCCCGGGAGGTCGGACAGCCGCGCGACGCGCGCGAGCTCCGGGTGGCCCGTGACGTTCTGGAGCGCACGCACCAGCGGGGGTAGGCGCAGCCCCGAGCGTTCGATCAGGCGCGCGTCGGAGAACACCTCGGCGGTCGGCCCGTTCGCGACGACGCGGCCGTCGGCCAGCACGACGGTGCGGTCGGCGTACTCGGTCACGAGCTGCATGTCGTGTGTCACGACGATGACCGTCGTGCCGTCGCGATTGAGCTCCTGCAGCAGGCTCAGCAGCTCGTCGGCGCGAGCGCGGTCCTGGCCGAAGGTGGGCTCGTCGAGCGCGAGCACCGGGGCGCCCGCCACGAGCGCCGTGCCGACGGAGAGACGCCGCTTCTGCCCGCCGGAGAGGAGGAACGGATGCGTCCGCGCCTTCTCGGTCAGGCCGAAGCGGGCCAGCAGCGAATCCACGCGCTCTCGGATGTCGTCGTCGGACAGGTGGCGGCCGCGCAGGCCGTGGGCCACTTCGTCGAAGACAGTGTGGGCGATGAACTGGTGCTCGGGGTTCTGGAACACGAAGCCGATCCGCGTCGCCAGCCTGCGCGCGTGGGTGCGGGCGATGTCGAGCTCGCCCATGCGCACCGTGCCGCGCGGGGCGGGGACGACCCCGGCGATGGCCTGCAGGAGGCTCGTCTTGCCGGCGCCGTTGGCTCCGACGACGGCGACGAACTCGCCCGCGCGGATGTCGAGGCTCACGCCGTGCAGCACGTCGACCCTGCCGCGGCGGAGGTGCAGGTCGCGGACCGTGATGAGCGGTGGCGCGTCGTCCGGTCGCTGAGCGGCATCCGGTCCCTGAGCGCGTCGAGGGGCCGTGGTCGAGGGCGGAGGCTCGGGGGCCGGGGCAGGCTCCGGCGCCGGCGCGGCATCGAGCGCTGCGTGCAGCTCGTCGGGAGTGAGAGGGAGCGGGTCGAGCACGAAGCCCGCCTGCCGCAGCCGCAGGGCGGCGATGGCGGAGATCGGAAGCCAGACCCCCCTGTCGTGCAGTTCGTCCGCGCGGGCGCGGAGCACGGCATCCACCGATCCGTCCGCGACGACACGACCGGCCGCATCGAGCACGACGACGCGATCGACGAACCCGACCGCGGCGTCGAGGTTGTGCTCGACGAGCACGATCGCCCGGTCGCCGGCGGCGACGAGTTCAGCCAGTGCCGCATAGACCTCCTCGATGCCCTGAGGGTCCAGGTTCGCCGTGGGCTCGTCGAGCACGAGCAGCGGCGACCCCATCGCGAGCGCACAGGCGATGGCGAGCCTCTGGCGACCACCACCGGAGAGGCGGTCGGGGTTCTCGGCGCGACGCTCCCAGAGCCCCACGCGGCGGAGGGCGTCCTCTGCGCGGGCGAGCACGTCGGCGACGGGAAGGCGGAGGTTCTCGGGTCCGAAGGCGACCTCGTCGAGGAGCGTGCCCGTGACGAGCTGGGCATCGGGATCCTGGAACACCATGCCGACGTGCGTCGACAGCACCGAGACCGGGGTGGTGGCGGCATCCCGTCCGCCCACCTCGACCGTCCCGGTGACGGTGGCCGGAACGGCGTGCGGAATCAGCCCGTTGAGAGCGAGCGTCAGCGTCGACTTGCCCGATCCGCTGGGGCCGAGCAGCAGCACGACCTCTCCGGCCTCCACGTCGAAGGTGACGGATGCCGGGGTCGCCACTTCCTCTCCCTCGTGCGTGATCGCGAGATCGCGCACCCGCAGCAGAGGGGGCGCGGATGCCGCCGCGGGTACGGCGGAGGCGTCGCGGGCGGGAGCGGTCACGGGTCTTCCAGGGAGAGGCTGCTTAGTCTCTCCTAACCTAGCCGCCCGCTCTCGGCGCGGGCGCGGCGTCAGGCGCTGATGCGACGCGCGACTCCGGCGCGACGGAGCGAGGCGCCGACGCCGAGCGCGATCGCCGTCCAGACCACCGGGCCGAGCACGGCGAGCACGAGATACGCGATCTGCGCCCAGATCGCGAGCGTCGACAGGTGCACGACGAGGGCGACCACCACGGCGACGACGACGCCGATCACGACCGCCGAGATGAAGAAGCGCCACGCGGCCCACACCCGGTAGCGCGTGAGCGCGGCGACCAGCTCCTGGATGGCCCCGAAGAGCAGGGCCGTGCCGATGAAGCGGGCCGTCCACCAGGGAGCCATCGCGCTCGCGGCGAGCGCGGCCATGAGGTGCGCCAGCAGCGCGACCCAGGGGAGCCGCAGCACCTCCTGCGCGATGATGCCGGGGATCACGTGGACGCCGAGCACGAAGCCGTAGAGGGGTGCGGCACCGGCGATCACCACCGGCGTGATCCACCCCGCGACACCGCCGATGAGACCCGTCGCCACACCGATCGCGGCGCAGATCAGCAGGACGCGGGTCGAGAGAGCGGTCGGGCGGGCCACACCGTCAGCTTACCCTTGCCTTACCTGCAGCCGGTCGGCCCGGAGCCGGGAGAAATCAGGGCGAGAACCGGCGGCGGCGCTGGGTGAGACGCACGCCCGGGAGGGGCGGTGCGGGGATGCGCACGTCGCCGTGCCCCTCGACCCGGCCGAAGCGCGCTGAGCCCGCCTCCCACTCCTCGCGGGCCTCGACGATCTCCTCGTGCGTGCGGCCGACGAAGTTCCACCACATGACGATGTCGTCTTCGAAGGGGGCCCCGCCGAGGAGGAAAACGGTGGCGCCGGCATCCGATCGCACCGTGATGCCCTCGCGGCGGATGCCGAGGTACAGCAGGTGCTGCGGCTCGAGCGCGACGGGCTCGGCATCCGTCTCCACATCGAGGGTGCCGTCGACGCCGCCCAGCGCGTACTCCCAGTCGGCGTGGAGCGGCAGGGTCACGCGACTGCCCGGCGGGATGCGGATCTCGGTGCCGACGATCGGCGTGTGCACCGTGGCGGGCGAGGTCGTGCCGGCGAACTCGCCGAGCACGACGACCGCCGCGGCATCCGTGCCCTCGTCGGCCGGCAGATCGATCACGGGAAGGTCGTCGTGCCGCTCGAAGGCCGGCTCGCCGTGGCGGCGCGACTCGGGGAGGGCGACCCACAGCTGCAGGGCGTCGAGGGCGACCTCCTCCTCGCCGAGCGAGTACTCGGAGTGCGAGATGCCCGCACCGCTGGTCATGAGGTTGAGCGCGCCGCGACCGATGAGCACATCGCTGCCGAGGGAGTCGCGGTGGCGGACGGTGCCGATGAACGGCCAGGTCACGGTCTGCAGACCGATGTGCGGATGCGGCTCCACCCGCATCTTCGTCTCCTGCGGTCCGAAGCGGTCGAGGAAGCACCACGCACCCACCATCGGCAGGTCGCGCTGGGGAAGGCTGCGGTGCACCTCCATGGCGCGCACGCCGCCGAGCGGCACCTCCCGCGCGGTCAGCAGAAGCGCGCGGGGTCCGTCGCAGGGCTCCGACACGTCGATCACTTCGGCGTCGCCGGCATCGAGCCTGGTCATGGGCGTCTCGCGTCAGTCGACGGGCGCGCCGTCGAGCGTCGGCCAGTGCACGTCGAGGCCCGCGACTTCGTTCTCGCGCAGGTACCGCCGCACGAAGCTGCAGCGCGGGACCACGGTCTCTCCCCGCGCGGCGACGTCGGCCATCGCCTTGCCCACGAGCACCGCGCCGAGGCCGCGTCCTGCGAAGGCGGGATCGATCTCCGTGTGCGGGAAGACGAGCCGGCCCTTCTCGTCGGGCTCGAACTCGGTGTATCCGGCCATCACGCTGCCGACCCGGATCTCGTAGCGGCTCTCGGGGTCGTCGCGGTAGACGGTGAGTTCGTCGTCGGTATCGGGCATGGCACTGCCTTTCGCTCGGTCGTCTGTGCTCCAACCTAAGTCGCCGCCCGGGTGTTCCGCGACCGTCCGGCGCAACCGCGGAGCCGCCGCACAGGGCAGACTCGAACCGATGACTCTCCTCGACACGATCGCCGCGGCGGCTGCGGCATCCGGAAACACCGACGTGTCGGACGCGCCCGATCCCGACGCGCTGTACGACGCGTTCGTGGAGTGGGCCGCCGATGCGGGGTTCTCCCTGTACGCCGCTCAGGACGAAGCGGTCATCGAGCTCGTGTCCGGTGCGAACGTCGTGCTGTCGACGCCCACGGGCACCGGGAAGTCGCTCGTCGCGATCGCCGCGCACGCCGCGTGCGTCGCCCGCGGAGGGCGCACGTACTACACGGCGCCCATCAAGGCCCTCGTGAGCGAGAAGTTCTTCGCGCTCGTCGAGGTGTTCGGCGCGGAGCGCGTGGGCATGGTCACGGGCGACTCGTCGGTCAATCCGGATGCCCCGATCGTGTGCTGCACCGCGGAGATCCTCGCCAACATCGCCCTGCGCCAGGGTTCCGACGCCGACGTCGATCAGGTCGTCATGGACGAGTTCCACTACTACGGCGACCCCGAGCGGGGATGGGCGTGGCAGGTGCCGCTCCTCCTTCTGAATCGTGCGCAGTTCCTCCTGATGTCGGCGACGCTGGGCGATGTCACGCCGATCGCGGACGACCTCCAGCGCCGTACCGGCCGCCCGGTCGCGCTCGTGACCGGCGTCGAGCGCCCCGTGCCGCTGACGTTCTCGTACGTGCGCGAGCCCGCGCACGAAGTCGTGCAGAAGCTCATCGACGACCGCGAGGCGCCCGTCTACATCGTGCACTTCTCGCAGGCGGCGGCGATGGAGCGGGCGCAGGCGCTCGCGTCGGTGAAGATCACCTCGCGCGAGCAGCGCGACGCCATCGCCGACGCGATCGGCGGATTCCGCTTCACGACCGCGTTCGGCAAGACGCTGTCCCGGCTCGTGCGGTCGGGCATCGGCGTGCACCACGCGGGGATGCTGCCCCGTTATCGCCGCCTCGTCGAGACGCTCGCTCAGCAGGGCCTCCTGCGGGTCATCTGCGGCACCGACACGCTCGGGGTCGGCATCAACGTCCCGATCCGCACCGTCGTGGTGACCGCGCTGTCGAAGTACGACGGCACCCGGATGCGGCAGCTCAGCGCCCGCGAGTTCCACCAGGTCGCCGGCCGCGCCGGCCGCGCCGGCTACGACACGCACGGCAACGTCGTCGTGATGGCGCCCGAGTGGGAGATCGAGAACGAGGTCGCCCTCCGCCGTGCCGGCGACGACCCGGCGAAGCGCAAGAAGCTCGTGCGCAAGAAGGCGCCCACCGGCGTCGTCAACTGGGGCCTCGGATCGTTCGAGCGTCTCGTCGAGGCCTCCCCCGAGCCGCTCGCTCCGCACATGCAGCTCACCGCGGCGATGCTCATCAACGTGATCGGACGGGGCGGCGACGTGTTCGGCAACGTCCGGGCGCTCGTGTTCGGCAACCACGAGCCGCGCGCTCGGCAGTTCGAGCTCGCTCGCCGGGCGATCGACATCTTCCGCACCCTCCGCATCGCCGGCATCGTCGACGTCGTGGAGCGCGACATCCGCCTCACCGTCGATCTGCAGCCGAACTTCGCCCTCAACCAGCCGCTCTCGCCGTTCGCGCTCGCCGCGATCGAGCTGCTCGATCCCGCGTCGTCTGCCCGCCCCTTCCGCTCGCACACGAATCTCGGAGAGTTCGACGAATCTCGGACTTCCCAGCCGGATTCCTCCGAAATCCGTGCAGATCTCCGAGGTTCGGACGGCGATTCGGACGCCGGCACGGGCGCCGGGAGTGTCGGCACGGGGCACTACGCGCTCGACGTGGTCAGCGTGATCGAGGCGACGCTCGACGACCCGCGCGCGATCCTGTCGCAGCAGGAGTACAAGGCGCGCGGCGAAGCCGTCGGGGCGATGAAGCGCGACGGCATCGAGTACGAGGAGCGCATGGCGCTGCTCGAGGAGGTGACGTACCCGAAGCCTCTCGCAGCACTCCTCGCGCAGTCGTTCGAGGTGTTCGCGTCGAGCCAGCCCTGGGTGCGCGATTTCGAGCTCTCGCCCAAGTCGATCGTGCGCGACATGTACGAGCGGGCGATGTCGTTCGGCGAGTTCGTGTCGTTCTACCAGCTCGGCCGCAGTGAGGGCCTGGTGCTGCGCTACCTGTCGGACGCCTATCGCGCGATCCGCCAGACCGTGCCCGCTGAGGCGCGCACGGAGGACCTGCTCGATCTCATCGAGTGGCTCGGAGAGCTCGTCCGTCAGGTCGACTCGTCACTCGTCGACGAGTGGTCGGCGCTGGTCAATCCCGCGGCCGACCCGGATGCACCCGTCGTCCCGCCGGCGCCGCCGTCGGTGCTCACCAACCGCCGGGCGTTCCTCGTGCTCGTGCGCAACGAGCTGTTCCGCCGGGTTCAGCTCGCCGCCCTGCAGGCCGACGACGAGCTCACGGCGCTCGATCCGGGAATCGACTGGCCCGCCGTCCTGGACTCCTACTACGACGAGCACGACATGATCCTCACCGGCGGTCCCGCGCGCTCGCCGAGCCTGTGCGCCATCGATGAGACGGATGCCGCGAACGGCGTCTGGACCGTCGACCAGACGATCGACGACCCCGAGGGGAACCACGACTGGCGCATCCGCGCGGTCGTCGATCTCGCCGCCTCCGAGGAGGAGGGCACGGCCGTCGTGCGGGTGACCGAGGTGCTGCGGCTGTGACGACCTACCTCGCCTTCCTCCGCGCGATCAACCTCGGTCCGACGCGGATGTTCCCCAAAGACGACATCCGTCGTGTCGTCGAGGAGACGGGCTTCGAGGATGTCGCCACGCACATCAACACGGGCAACGTGCGCTTCACGTCGGCGATGCGCTCACGAGCACGGATCGAGGGGCGTCTGGAGGCTGCGTTCCAGGCCGATCGCGGGTTCGACGTGCCGACGATCGTCTTCACGGCCCGGGAGTTCGCCGACCTCGCCGCGGAAGCCGTCGCGCTGTCGTCGCCCGAGTACGTGCGGCACTACGTGTATCTGCTCAAGGACGAGCCGTCGGCGACGGTGCGGGATGCCGTCGAGGCGACGAGCTCGGAGCGGGGTGACATGATCGTGCGCGGTCGTGCCGTGCACGCGCTCCTCCGCCCCGGGTACCAGGACGGGGTGGTCGATCCGCTCGGGGCCGCGAAGCTCCTCGGCACCGCGACGAACCGCAATCTGAACGTCGTCAAGACCCTCGCGGACAAATGGTGCGCGGCGTAGCCTGACAGCACTTCAGCACGGGAGGTTCGTCATGGCCCTGTGGGACCGTTTCCGACGTCGTCGCGCCGAGCCCTACGCGGCCGTGACCGAGGAGGAGCGCATCTCTCGGTACCTGTACCTGCTCGGGACGCTCCCTCCCAGCGTCGTCGAGAACGCCCACCGGGCCGCCTTCGCGGAGCTCCCGCCCGAGAAGCGGCGCGAGATGTTCGAGGAGCTCCGTCCCTTCATGTCACCGGAGGAGCAGCGCGAAGCGCCCGAGCCGTCGCTGCTGGCCCGGGTGATCGGGCGGGCGCAGGCCAACGGCACGACCACCACGGCGGTCCTCGAGCGCGAGGCGACGCAGGCCGGCACCCGCCCGGATGCCGGTGATCAGCCTCTCGGATTCCTCTTCCGCAACCCCGTGCTCGTCGGGCTGGTGGCCTACCAGTTCCTCGCGTCGCAGTCGCTCGTGGCGTACTTCACCGTCGGCGCCGGCTCGATCGGGATCTCCGGAGAGCCCGGCTGGGTCGGCGAGATCGGTGGGGTGTCGCCGACCGACGGCGCGATGGGCGTCGACGGAGCGGGCTTCGACGGCGGAGGCTTCGACGGCGGAGGATTCGGAGGGGGCTTCGACGGGGGTGGTTTCGGGGGCGGCTTCGGCGGGGGTGACGGCGGAGGCGGCTTCTGAGCAGCGCTTCCTCCCCACCGCGGACAGGTGCGCCGTCACCCCGGGCACGCCGGAGCCGGGGATCGCTGTCGTCACCCGCGGTTAGGGTGTTCGGATGGCCACGACTTCTGGATGGGATGCCGATCCCTACGCGGATCTCGTGTGGAGCCCCGACGACATCGCCCCGCCCGACGACTTCGAGGCGCCGCCCGAGGAGTACGCGGCACACCGCGCACCCGCCCCGGCTCCGTCGCCCGCCCCGGCTGCCGGCCCTCCCCGGCGCGACTTCACGGGTGCCGATCCCGCCGCCGTTTTGCGCGAGGTGTTCGGCTACGACGCCTTCCGCGGCGAGCAGGCCGCGATCGTCCAGCAGGTCGTCGACGGCGGCGACGCGGTCGTGCTCATGCCGACCGGCGCCGGCAAGTCGATCACGTACCAGGTGCCCGCCCTCGTGCGCCGCGGCACCGGGCTCGTCATCAGCCCGCTCATCGCCCTCATGCACGACCAGGTCGACGCCCTCATCTCGAACGGCGTCCGTGCGGCCTACCTGAACTCCACTCAGCAGGCTGCCGAGCGCGCGGCCGTCGAGCGCGCGTACCTCGCGGGCGAGCTCGACCTCCTCTACGTGGCGCCCGAGCGCCTGAACTCGGGTCAGACGACCGCCTTCCTCCAGCGGGGCACGCTGAGCGTGATCGCGATCGACGAAGCGCACTGCGTGTCGCAGTGGGGCCACGACTTCCGCCCGGACTACCTCGCCCTGAGCGACGTCGGCGAGCGGTTCCCCGGGGTTCCGCGCATGGCCCTCACGGCCACCGCCACCCGCGAGACCCACCGCGAGCTCACCGAGCGGCTCCGGCTCCCCGATGCCCGGCACTTCGTGTCGAGCTTCGACCGTCCGAACATCCAGTACCGCATCGACGCCAAGGTCGATCCGCGCCGCCAGCTCACGGCCTTCATCTCGTCGCTGCACCAGGCGGCCGCGCCCGGCGAGAGCACGGCCGGCATCGTCTACGCCCTCAGTCGCAAGTCGGTCGAGCAGACGGCCGAATACCTGCGCGCTCAGGGGATCGATGCCCTGCCGTACCACGCAGGGCTCGACGCCGCGGTGCGCTCTGCCAACCAGAGCAGGTTCCTCCGTGACGAGGGCGTCGTGATGGTCGCGACGATCGCGTTCGGCATGGGCATCGACAAGCCCGACGTGCGCTTCGTCGCCCACATCGACCTGCCGAAGTCGGTCGAGGGGTACTACCAGGAGACGGGCCGGGCGGGCCGCGACGGCGATCCCTCGATCGTGTGGATGGCGTACGGGCTCGGCGACGTCGTGCAGCAGCGCCGGCTCATCGACCAGTCGCCCGGGGATCGTGCCTTCAAGACCCGCATGGGTCAGCACCTCGACGCCATGCTCGCCCTGTGCGAGACGGTCGGATGCCGCCGCCAGAACCTGCTCGGGTACTTCGGCGAGGCATCCGAGCCCTGCGGCAACTGCGACACGTGCCTGGAGCCGCCCGAGACCTACGACGGTCTCGTCCCCGCGCAGAAGCTCCTGTCGACCATCGTCCGGCTGCAGCGCGAGCGCGGTCAGGCGTTCGGCGCCGGTCACCTGATCGACATCCTCCGCGGCAGCTCCACCGAGCGCATCCGGCAGCAGGGCCACGATGCGCTCGCCACGTACGGTCTGGGAGCGGATCTGTCCGAGCAGGACTGGCGCTCGGTCGTGCGACAGCTGCTCGCCCGCGGGCTTCTCGTCGCTCAGGGCGAGTACGGCACGCTCGCGCTCGGCGAGGCGGCCGCGGGCGTGCTCCGCGGCGAGACCGCCGTCCCGCTGCGTCGCGACACGATCGGCCGCACCGGGGGAGCCTCCGCCCGCGCCCGGAAGGCCGCCGCCACCGACAGTCTCGACGCGGGTGACCGGAGTCTGTTCGAGGCGCTCCGCGCCTGGCGTGCCGAGCAGTCGCGCGCGCAGGGTGTTCCGGCCTACATCGTCTTCGGCGACGCGACGCTGCGCGCGCTGGCGGAGCATCGCCCCGCGACCATGGCCGACCTCGAGGGCATCGCGGGCATCGGGGCGAAGAAGCGCGAGGCCTATGGAGAAGCGGTGCTCGCTGTCGTCGCGGCCGACGCGTAGGACATCCCTTGAAAACCTAGTGACCACTAGGTTTATGATGGCCAGCATGAGCGATGATGCTGACCGTCCCTGGTTCGACGCGAACCGCACGCCCGACGAGCGACTCGAGCTGCTGCTGGCCGAGATGTCTCTCGAAGACAAGGCGGGACAGCTCTTCCACGCGATGATCACCGCCGGTCCGGGCGGCACTCTCGCCGAGGAGCAGGCCGCGTTCGGCCTCCCCTCGAACGCGGCCGCCGTCGAGGGACTGCGCATGACGCACTTCAACCTGTTCGGCGCTCAGGACTCCGCCGCAGACATCGCCCGCTGGCAGAACGCCCTGCAGGCGCTCGCCCGCAGCACGCGCCTCGGCATCCCGGTCACGATCTCCACCGACCCGCGCAACCACTTCAGCGACAACCCCGGCGCGGCGATCCTCGCCGGCCCCTTCTCGAAGTGGCCGGAGACGCTGGGGCTGGCCGCGCTCCGCGACGCCGCCCTCGTGCAGCGCTTCGCCGACATCGCGCGCCAGGAGTACACCGCCGTCGGCATCCGGGTGGCGCTGCACCCGCAGGTCGACCTGGCGACCGAGCCCCGCTGGGCGCGGCAGCTGCAGACGTTCGGAGAGGACGCGGCCCTCACGTCCGAACTCGGCGCGGCCTACATCCGCGGGTTCCAGGGCGACGCGCTCGGCGCCGACTCGGTCGCGACCATGACGAAGCACTTCCCCGGGGGCGGGCCCCAGAAGGACGGGGAGGATCCGCACTTCGCGTACGGCCGCGAACAGGTCTACCCCGGCGGCCGGTTCGACCTGCATCTGCTCCCGTTCGAGGCCGCGTTCGCCGCCGGGACGAGCCAGATCATGCCCTACTACGGGATGCCGGTGGGCACGGAGCACGACGAGGTCGGCTTCGCGTTCAACAAGAGCGTCATCACCGGTCTGCTGCGCGAGCACTACGGCTTCGACGGCATCGTGTGCGCCGACTGGGGAGTGCTCAACGACCGGCCGATCATGGGCCACCCGTATCCCGCACGCGCCTGGGGCCTCGAACACCTCACACCTCGGGAGCGGGCGCTCGCCGCACTGGACGCCGGCGTCGATCAGTTCGGCGGCGAGTCCAGCCCCGATCTCATCGTCGAGCTCGTGCGCGAGGGTCTGCTCGACGAGGCCCGTCTCGACGTCTCGGTGCGCCGCCTCCTCCGCGAGAAGTTCCGCCTCGGACTCTTCGACGACCCGTTCGTCGACGTCGACGCCGCGGCGCGCATCGTCGGCAGCGAGCAGTTCCGCGCGGCGGGCGAGGCCGCCCAGCGCGCGTCGATCACGGTGCTCACGAACCGATCAGACGATGCCGGGCCCATGCTGCCGCTGCGCCGCGGCATCCGGTTGTACGTCGAGGGGATCGATCGCGAGGTGGCCGCCGCCTACGGCGAGGTCGTCGAGCGGGTGGAGGACGCGGATGCCGCCGTGATCCGCCTGCACGCACCCTACGAGGTGCGCGGGACGCCCTTCGAAGACCACTTCCACGCGGGATCGCTCGAGTTCGCGCCCGAGGTCGTCGCGCACGTGACCGGGATCGCCGCCGCGGTCCCGACCGTCGTCGACGTCTTCCTCGATCGCCCGGCGATCCTGGCCCCGCTGGTGGAGGCCGCGGCCGCCGTCACGGCGAACTGGGGAGCATCCGGCGCCGCACTGCTCGACGTGCTGACCGGCGCGGCGACGGCGCGGGGGCGGCTGCCCTTCGACATCCCGCGGTCGACGGCAGCGGTCGAGGCATCCCGCCCCGACGTTCCCTTCGACACGGAGGATCCGCTGTTCCGGTTCGGACACGGGCTCGACCTGGGCTCCTAAGCCGGCGGGAAGCTGCGCACGCGCTCGACGCGGAAGCGGTGCGGCAGCGCGGCGGTGTCGCGCGGACGATCGGCCGAGGGCAGCTCGTACAGGTCGAGCATGAGCTGCACGGGGTAGTCGATCGCCTGCCGGACGGTCGCCACCCGCCGGCCGTCGATGAAGAAGCGCAGGCGATCCGGCATCCATTCGACCGCGTAGTCGTGCGGCCGGGTGAGATCGCCGTCGACGCGCACTCTGTCGAACTCCCTCGTGAGCCGTGGATCGTTCTGCGGCTTCACCCCGACCCCGACCCACCCGCCCTCGTCGTCGAGATCGGAGCCGAAGATCTCGGCGATGCAGATCTCGCCGCAGTCCTCGGGTGCGTCTTCGAACCCGATCGCCCACAGGGCCACCATGGCGTCGGGATGCCGGACGGCGCACAAGCGCGCCTCGATGACGCCGAAGTGCGGCAGCCAGAGCCGATGCTCCGGCTGCTCCTCGCGCACCACGAGTCCGCTCCGGAAGCGGTGCTGACCCGCCCCGCTGCCGAGCGGCCCCGACCTTTGCCCGGTCTGCAGATGGGACACCCGCACGTCGCCGTCCCATTCGGGAGCCCACGGGGGAGTGTCTTCGTCGATGCGCAGCTCGAGACCGTCGTCGACCGAGAACCGCGCCGCGGATCGTGCGCGCGATGACCAGTGCGGCGTGTAGTGCGGCCACCACCGCGACGCATCGAGCTCCGTACCCGCGAAGCGCTCGTCGACATCCGCGATCCGGTCGGACAGATCGAGCGGCGCGTCGTCGTGTTCCATGCGCCCGGCTCCCTTCGTCTCCGACATCCTCCGACAGGCCCCCGACATTCCGCCGGTCTGAACGCGGGCTGTGCGCCCTGTCGACACCGCACAATCCCGCCGACCGACGAGGGTGCGGCCCGTTGTCGAGGAGTCACAACCGAGTTGGGTCGGCGTTGTGGGACACCTACCGTGATAACTGATCTTCCCCCCGCCGAGACTCACAGCCGAGAGGTGTTCCGATGGCCGACGCCGCCGTTCGCTCCAAGAAGCCCGCCACCAGCAAGCGCACGCCCGCAGGTGGCGCGCCCACCGCGCCGCACACGGCCGAAGAGGCCCACGAGCCCCGCATCGATGTGCCCGCCGTGACCGATCTCCTGCTCGGAACCTGGGCCGACACCCGCCGTGAAGCGCGCGAGATGATCAAGGACCCGGCCTTCTGGCGCATCGAGGGCATGCCGATGGCCGAGCACCGCGAGCGCGTGATGTCGCAGCTGCACCTCCTCGTCGAGCACGGCGGGTCGCGTCGCGCATTCCCCGAGGAGTACGGCGGCCTGAACGACAACGGAGCGAACCTCGCGGGCTTCATGGAGCTGGTGCTCGCCGATCCGAGCCTGCAGATCAAGTCCGGCGTGCAGTGGGGACTCTTCGGCTCGGCGGTGTACCAGCTCGGCACGAAGCCGCACCACGACGCCTGGCTCGAGGGCATCATGGACCTCACCATCCCGGGTGCGTTCGCGATGACCGAGACCGGCCACGGATCGGATGTCGCAGCGATCGGAACGACGGCGACGTACGACCCCGACACGGAGGAGTTCGTCATCCACACGCCGTTCCGCGGGGCGTGGAAGGACTACCTCGGCAACGCCGCCGTGCACGGCAAGGCGGCGACGGTCTTCGCGCAGCTCATCACCGGCGGCGTCAACTACGGCGTGCACTGCTTCTTCGTGCCGCTGCGCGACGACGAGGGCGCGTTCCTGCCCGGCGTCGGCGGCGAGGACGACGGTGTCAAGGGCGGCCTGAACGGCATCGACAACGGTCGCCTGCACTTCGATCACGTGCGCGTCCCGCGCGAGAACCTGCTGAACCGCTACGGCGACGTCGCCGCCGACGGCACCTACTCGAGCGAGATCGACAGTCCCGGCCGTCGCTTCTTCACGATGCTCGGAGCGCTCGTCCAGGGGCGCGTGTCGCTCGACGGCGCGGCGACCACCGGCACTGCCCTCGCGCTGTACATCGCCCTGACCTACGCGGGTCAGCGTCGCCAGTTCGACTCGGGCACCGGATCGGACGAGGTCGTGCTGCTGGACTACGGCAAGCACCAGCGCCGCCTGCTGCCGCTCCTCGCCCAGAACTACGCGCAGTTCTTCGCCAACGACGAGCTGCTGAAGAAGTTCGACACCGTCTTCAGCGGGAAGAACGACACTCCGCGGGAGCGCGAAGACCTCGAGACGCTCGCGGCGGCCCTCAAGCCGCTGTCGACGTGGGCGGCGCTGGACACGATCCAGGAGTGCCGCGAGGCGTGCGGCGGCTCCGGCTTCCTCGCCGAGAACCGCTTCACGAGCCTGCACGCCGACCTCGACATCTATGCGACGTTCGAGGGCGACAACAATGTGCTGCTCCAGCTCGTCGGCAAGCGGCTCCTGTCGGACTACGCCACGCAGTTCAAGAACGCGGATGCCGCCTCCCTCGCCAAGTTCGCGGTCGGACAGACCGCCGGCAAGCTCTTCCACGGCGCGGGCCTGCGTCAGCTGGGCCAGACGGTCGCCGACTTCGGCTCGACCGCGCGCTCGGTCGAGCTGGGGCTCCGGGCCGACCAGCAGCACGATCTGCTCGCCGGTCGCGTGCAGCAGATGATCTCGGATGTCGCCGCCGCGCTGCGCCCGGCCGCCAAGCTGTCCCCTGCCGAGGCCGCGGCGCTGTTCAACGCGCACCAGGCCGAGCTCATCGAGGCGGCGCGGGCGCACGGCGAGCTGCTGCAGTGGGAGGCGTTCACCGACGGTGTGAACCGCGTCCAGGACGCCGGCACGAAGCAGGTGCTCACGTGGCTGCGCGACCTGTTCGGTCTGTCGATGATCGAGAAGCACCTCGCGTGGCACATGATCAACGGTCGGCTGTCGACGCAGCGCGCGGCATCCGTCTCGCGCTACATCGACCGTCTCGCCCTGCGGCTGCGGCCCCATGCGCAAGACCTCGTCGACGCCTACGGCTTCGAGCCCGAGCACGTGCGCGCCCCGATCGCCTCGGGCGCCGAGAAGGCGCGCCAGGACGAGGCGCGGGCGCACTACGCCGCACTGAAGGCGTCGTCGGACGCGCCCGTCTCGGAGAAGTCGCTCAAGAAGAAGTGAGCGCGGCCGTCGAGCCGAGGGTGTCGGCGCCCGGTCGTACGCTGAGCCGATGAGCATCCGCATCGGGGACGACGGGATCGCGCGGTGCGCGTGGGTGGGCGCCGACGCCGAGTACGCGCGGTACCACGACGAGGAGTGGGGCCGTCCGCTGCACGGCGATCGCGCGCTGTTCGAGAAGATGTCGCTCGAAGGGTTCCAGGCGGGGCTGTCGTGGATCACGATCCTCCGCAAGCGTCCGCGGTTCCGCGAGGTGTTCGACGGCTTCGACCCGTCCGCGGTGGCCGCCTTCGACGAGGGCGACGTCGAGCGGCTGATGCAGGATGCGGGCATCATCCGCAATCGCGCCAAGATCCTGGCGACGATCTCGAACGCGCAGCTCGTCCTCGACATGCGGCCGGGGGAGCTGGATGCCTTCCTGTGGTCGTTCGCTCCGGATGCGCAGCAGCGCCCGGCGTCGTTCGCCGACGTGCCCGCCACGACCGCGGAGTCCGACGCGATGAGCAAGGCGCTCCGAAAGCGGGGCTTCCGCTTCGTCGGCTCCACGACGATGTACGCGCTCATGCAGTCCTCCGGGATGGTCGACGACCACGTCGCCGGCTGCTGGCGCGCCGGAGCCGCCTGACCCCGTCTGTGCAGGAGCGCCGTACCGGTACCGCATAAACGGATAGATCATCCGTTTATGCGGTAGCATCGACGTCATGAGTCCTCGAGCCGATGCCGTACGCAGTCGCGAGCGCATCCTGGCGGTCGCCCGCGAGCACGACGCGCGGGCGCTGCGTCTCAACGACGTCGCCCGCGACGCCGGGGTCGGGATCGGCACGGTCTACCGGCACTTCCCGACGGTGCACGCCCTCGTCGAGGCGCTCAGCGTCGACTCGCTGACACGCCTCACGGCCGCGGCGGCCGCCGCCGCGGACGAGCCCGACTCGTTCGCCGCTCTTCGCCGCTTCCTCGGCGTCGCGCTCGATCTCCAGCTGCACGACGCCGGCCTGGAGGCCGTCCTCACCGATCTCGCGCGCGCCGACCCCGCCGTGCACAGCGAGTGCACGGCTGCGCGGGCCGAGGTGTTCGCCGGCTACGCCACCGTCCTCACGCGCGCGCAGCGCGACGGAGTCGTGCGCGCCGACCTCTCGCCCGCCCAGCTGCAGCGCCTCGTCTGCGGCATCGAGCACGCGGTGCGCCTCGGCGACTCGGCCGACCGCGCCGTGCTGCTCGACGTTCTCCTGTCGGGCATCCGCCCCGCATCCCCTTCGCGCATCGGCACGCATGATGCGCAGGCCGCCCTCGCGGCGGCGAGCTGAAAGGACAGTCCATGGACTACGGACACCGGCTCGAGTTCGGAGCCTTCCTCACCCCCGCCGCCGGCGATCCGTCGGTCCCCGTCGCTCTGTCGCAGGTTGCCGAGGCATCCGGACTCGACCTCGTGACGTTCCAGGACCACCCGTATCAGCCGTCCTTCCTCGACACGTGGACGCTCATGAGCTTCGTCGCGGCGCGCACCGACCGCATCAGGATCGCGCCCAATGTGCTCAACATCCCGCTGCGCCCTCCGGCCGTCGTGGCGCGCAGCGCCGCCAGCCTCGACCTGCTCTCGGGCGGCCGGTTCGACCTCGGTCTCGGGGCCGGCGGATTCTGGGACGCGATCGAGGCGATGGGGGGCGGCCGCCTGACGCCCGGCGAGTCCGTCACGGCTCTCGAAGAGGCGATCGACGTCATCCGCGAGCTGTGGGACACGAGCGAGCGCCGCGGCGTGTTCACCGATGGCACGCACCACCGGGTGCACGGCGCGAAGCGCGGTCCGCGGCCCGCCCACGACATCCCGATCCTCGTCGGCGCCTACAAGCCGCGCATGCTGGCCCTCACCGGACGCAAGGGCGACGGCTGGCTGCCGTCGCTGGCGTACATGAAGCCCGGCGACCTCGACCGCGGCAACGCCGCCATCGACGCGGCCGCCGAGGAGTCCGGCCGCGATCCGCGCGAGATCCGTCGTCTGCTGAACGTCGGGCAGCTCGCGACCGACCCGCGGGAGTTCGCCGAGCGGCTCGCCCGGCTCGCGATCGACGACGGCATCAGCACGTTCATCCTCGCGAGCGACGATCCCCGCGGGCTCCGCGAGTTCGGTGAAGACGTGGCCCCGGTAGTGCGAGAGCTGGTCGCCCGAGAGCGGGCGCAGCGCGGCACCGCCGAAGCGTCCGGCCGCTCCGCGGCGGCGCTCTCCGCTCGACGCCCGGGCATCGCCTACGACGACATCCCCGCCGGTCTCGCGGCCATCGAGCCGGGCGACTTCGGCTATGCGGACGTGCGCGCCACCTACATGCGCGGCGGCTCGCCCGGCATCGTTCTCCAGCCCGATTCGCCGCAGCAGGTGGCCGACGCGATCGCGTTCGCGCGCCGGCATCCGCAGCTCCCGCTCGCCGTGCGCAGCGGCGGCCACGGCATCAGCGGACGCAGCACGAACGACGGCGGCATCGTGATCGACCTGCGACGGCTCGACGGCATCGACGTGCTCGACGAGGAGCGGCGCCTCGTGCGCGTCGGGCCCGGCGCGCGGTGGACGCACGTGGCCGATGTGCTCGGCGAACGGGGCTGGGCCCTGTCGTCGGGCGACTACGGCGGCGTCGGCGTCGGCGGCCTCGCGACGGCGGGCGGCATCGGCTTCCTCGCTCGCGAGCACGGCCTCACGATCGATCACCTCCGCGCGGCGGAGATCGTGCTCGCCGACGGCTCCCTCGTCCGAGCGGATGCCGAGGAGAACCCCGAGCTGTTCTGGGCCGTCCGCGGCGCCGGGGCGAACGTGGGCATCGTGACGTCGTTCGAGTTCGAGGTCGACGACGTGGGGCAGGTCGGCTGGGCGCAGCTCGCCTTCGAGCTCGACGATCCGGCCGCGTTCATCGAGGGGTACGGCCGCATCGTCGAAGCGGCACCGCGCGACACGACGCTGTTCCTGCTCATGGGCGCTCCCCGTCGGGGGCAGCCGCAGATCGCGCAGGTGTACGGCGTGATCGATTCCGACGACCCCGACACGATCATCGCGCGGCTGCAGCCGCTGGCCGAGCTCGCACCGCTCGTGCAGCAGTCGGTCGCCTTCACGACGTATCCGCGGATCATGGCGAACGCCGACCTGGGCCCGCAGCGTGAAGTCGGCGAGCCGCACTCCCGGTCGGGCCTGATCGAGCACGTCACGCCCGAGTTCGCCGCCGCGGCGACGCGGATGCTCGCCGGCGGCGACAGCTACTTCTTCCAGCTGCGCGCGGTCGGCGGTGCCGTCGCCGACGTGGCGGAGGAGGCGACGGCCTACGCCCACCGCTCGGCGAACTTCTCCGTGGTGGCTCTCGGCGGAGATCCGGCGCGGCTCGATGCGGCCTGGTCGACGATCGCCTCGCACGTTCAGGGCATGTACCTGAGCTTCGACAGCTCGCTGCGGCCGGAGCGCATCGCCGAGGCGTTCCCTCCCGCCACCCTCGCGCGGCTGCGGGCGATCAAGGCGGCGGTCGATCCCGACGGAGTCTTCCGCGACAACTTCGCCGTCGCGATGCCGCCGGTGGCGGACGCCGCGGCCTGACCGCCGCCCTTGCGCACCTCCGCATGTTCCGCGCCGGTGCGGCGCGTCGGCGCCTCTAGACGCGCGGGATGCTCCGCCCGTGCGGAGTCGTGCACCCGACAGCCATTCGCGCCTGCGACCTCGGTCTCGTTGACAGCTGATGCGTGATGCGTGATGCTCGATGCATGCGCACCACCTTGTCGATCGACGACGACGTGCTCGCGGCGGCGAAGCAGTTCGCCGACTCCCGCGGGATCACCCTCGGCGAGGCGATCTCGCAGCTCGCCCGTGCCACCCTCACGGAGCGGCGGCGGCACGGCGGCACGCGCAACGGGATCGTGCTGCTGCCCGGGCCGTCATCGCCCGTCCCCGCCGCGACGCTCGACGACGTGGTCGCGCTGCGGGACGACGCGCCGTGACGCGCCATCTCCTCGACGTCGACGTCGTGATCGCGCTGATCGATCCGAACCACGTGCACCACGACCGCGCCCACCGCTGGTTCGCGTCGCGCGCAGCCGCGCCCTGGCACACGAGCCCGACCGTGCAGAACGGCGTCGTACGCGTCGTCAGCGATCCCGACTACCCCAACACCCAGCCGGCCCCCGTCGTGCTCGCGAGTCTGTCGAGCCTGGTCGCCCATCGCGACCACGTGTTCCTCCCCGACGCCGTGAGCCTGCTGGATGCGTCGGTGCACACCGAGCGCCTGCTGGCGAGCTCGCAGGTGACCGATTCGTACCTCCTCCACCTCGCGGCATCCAACGACGCGAAGCTGGCCACGTTCGACACGCGCATCGTGACGACGGCCGTGCCTTCGGGCGGGGACGTCGTCCGCCTCATTCCCTGACGACTCGCGTCGAGAACCGTAGGAGAATCCGCGGAGCCGGACAGTCTCAGGCGCACGAGTCGGCGTGTCTCCTACATCCTCGACACCGCAGGCACCCCCGAACCGAGCAGGATTCAGGAAGCAGGATGTCCGCGAGGCGGTGCACACTGTAGGGTCGCACCGATCCGAGGGGGAACATGTCCGACCACCACATCGCTGACTCGCACGAGGTCATCCGGGTCATCGGCGCCCGGGAGAACAACCTGAAGAACGTCAGTGTCGACATCCCGAAGCGTCGCCTGACGGTCTTCACCGGGGTCAGCGGGTCGGGCAAGTCGTCGCTCGTCTTCGGCACGATCGCGAACGAGTCGCAGCGGCTCATCAACGAGACGTATCCGACGTTCGTGCAGCAGTTCATGTCGCAGCTCAGCCGCCCCGAGATCGACGGCCTGGAGAACATCAGCCCGGCGATCATCGTCGATCAGGAGCGGATGGGCAGCAATTCCCGCTCGACGGTCGGCACCGCCACCGACGCGCACGCGATGCTGCGGATCCTGTTCAGCCGGCTCGGTCAGCCCCACGTCGGATCGCCCCAGGCGTTCTCCTTCAACATCCCGTCGGTCAGCGGCGCGGGAGCCGTGACCTTCGAGAAGGCCGGCAAGACCGTCAAGGAGCGCCGCTCGTTCGAGGTGACGGGCGGCATGTGCCCGCGCTGCGAGGGCCTGGGAGAAGTGAGCGATGTCGATCTCGACGAGCTCTTCGACAAGACGAAGTCGCTCGCGGACGGTGCGATCACGATCCCCGGCTACACCGTCGACGGGTGGATGGTGCGCGGCTTCACGGAGTCGGGCCTGCTGGACCCGGACAAGCCGATCCAGGACTACACCGACCAGGAGCGCGAGGACTTCCTCTACAAGGAGCCCACGAAGGTCAAGATCCAGAACATCAACATGACCTACGAGGGTCTGGTGCCGAAGATCACGAAGTCGTTCCTCACGAAGGACCGCGACTCGCTGCAGCCGCACGTGCGCGTGTTCGTCGACCGGGCCGTGAAGTTCATGGCGTGCCCCGACTGCGGCGGCTCCCGTCTCAACGAGGGGGCCCGCTCGGCGAAGATCAACGGGATCAACATCGCGGATGCCGCGGCCATGCAGATCACCGACCTCGCGGCGTGGCTGCGCACGGTCGACGACCCGTCGGTCGCGCCGCTCCTGCACACGCTCCGCCACACGATCGACTCGTTCGTCGACATCGGACTCGGCTACCTCTCCCTCGACCGCTCGTCCGGCACGCTGTCGGGCGGCGAGGCGCAGCGCACGAAGATGATCCGCCACCTCGGCTCCCCCCTCACCGACATCTCGTACGTGTTCGACGAGCCGACCGCAGGTCTCCACCCGCACGACATCCAGCGCATGAACGCGCTCCTGGGGCTCCTGCGCGACAAGGGCAACACCGTGCTCGTCGTCGAGCACAAGCCGGAGGTCATCGAGATCGCCGACCACATCGTCGATCTCGGGCCGGGTGCCGGTCGGCACGGCGGCGAGATCCAGTACACGGGGGATGTCGCGGGCCTCCGCGCCTCCGGCACGATCACCGGTCGCCACCTCGACCACCGCGCGAAGCTCAAGGACGCGACGCGCACGCCGACCGGCAAGCTCGAGATCCGCGGCGCGACGCAGCACAACCTCAAGAACGTCGACGTCGACATCCCGCTCGGCATCCTGACCGTGGTCACCGGGGTCGCGGGCTCGGGCAAGTCCTCGCTCATCCACGGCAATGTGCCGGCGTTCGACGACGTCGTGGTCGTCGACCAGGCGCCGATCAAGGGCTCGCGCCGTTCGAGCCCCGCCACCTACACCGGGCTCCTCGACACGATCCGTGCGTCCTTCGCGAAGGCGAACGGCGTCAAGCCCGGGCTGTTCAGCGCGAACTCCGAGGGGGCCTGCCCCGCCTGCAAGGGACTCGGCGTCATCATCACCACGCTCGGCTTCACCCAGACCGTCGAGACGAACTGCGAGCTGTGCGGCGGCACCGGCTTCAGCGACGATGTGCTGGAGTACCTCCTCGACGGAAAGAACATCGCCGAGGTGCTCGCGATGTCTGCGTCGGAGGCGGCCGACTTCTTCACGAAGGGTCCGGCGCAGACGACGCTCGCGCGGATGATGGATGTCGGCCTGGGCTACATCACTCTCGGTCAGGCGCTGAACACACTGTCGGGCGGGGAACGCCAGCGACTCAAGCTCGCGATCTCGATGGCCAAGAAGGGCGCGATCTACGTGCTCGACGAGCCGACCACCGGCCTCCACCTCGCCGACGTCGACAACATGCTCGGGATGCTGGACCGCCTCGTCGCGGCCGGCAACTCGGTCATCGTGATCGAACACCATCAGGCGGTCATGGCGCACGCCGACTGGATCATCGACATCGGCCCGGGTGCCGGCCACGACGGCGGCACGGTGGTGTTCGAGGGGACGCCCGCCGACCTCGTGTCGCAGGGCGCGACGCTGACCGCGCAGCACCTCAAGACCTACGTCGGCGGCTGACCGCGCACACCGTCAGCGTCCTCCCAGGAGTGCGGAAGAAGACGGTCCATACCACTGGATGGTGCGGGTTAGGGTTAACGAACCACCACACCTGTTGTGTGGAGCGCCCGGCACGGAGCCGGGGCCCGACGCTTCGCAGAGGAAACGTGCCTGGGGGAGGCTCGAGCTCACATGAAGTCGTTCGCATGGTTGCGCGCGCGCCCGCGCACCCTGGCGTCGGCCGGCGTCGTCACGGCATCCGCCCTCACGATCACGCTGCTCGCCGTCGGCTACGAAGGCTTCCCCACGACCGAGGTCGACCTGCACGACGGCGGGGTTTGGGTCACCAAGAGCTCGGCGATGCTGGTCGGACACTTCAACCACGAGTCGCAGGTGCTCGACGGCGGCCTGCGTACGACGGGCGACCAGTACGACATCCTCCAGTCGGGTGAGACCGTTCTCGTCGTCGATTCAGGCGATGCCACCGTCACCACGATCGACCCCGCGATGGTGGTCCTGACCGATTCGGCCCAGCTTCCGGCGGGAGCCGAGGTCGTCCTCGGCGGACCGACGGTGGCGGTGATGAACCCGTCGTCGGGCGATCTCTGGGTCGTGCCGTCGGAGGGCATCGACGCGTTCGAGTTCCAGGGCACCGACCCCGTCGCCACGCTGGGCGAGGGCGCCGCGGTGACGGTCGGCACCGACGGCACCGTCTTCGCGGTGTCCGGCGCGGACGCGACGATGCTCACGATCCCCGTCGACGCCGAGGGTTCGCCCGGCGACGTGTCGTCGCGCGACATCGACGCGGAGGAGCTCCGCGACGTCTCGATCACGGCGGTCGGCTCCGTCGCGGTCGTGCTCGACGGCGCCTCGGGTGCCCTCTACACGTCGGAGGGCCGCACGTTCGAGATCGCCGAAGGCGACAGCGCCGTGCTGCAGCAGCCGTCGGAGGCCGCCGACGCGGTGACGCTCGCGACGGCATCGTCCCTCGTGCGGGTGCCGTTCGACGGCTCCGACCCCTCGATCACCGACGCCGACGCCGACGGCGTCCCCGCCGCGCCCGTGTGGCTCAAGGGCTGCGCGTACGCGGCCTGGTCGGGCTCGGCGACGTTCGCCCGCGACTGCGTCGGCGAGGCATCCGATCTGAAGGGCGCCGTCGACGGCGCGGCCGCCGAGTCCGTGCTCCGCTTCCGCGTCAACCGCGACGTCGTCGTGCTCAACGACATCATCGGCGGCGCCGCGTGGATGGCCAGCGAGAGCATGCAGCGCGTCGACAACTGGCAGGACGTCACGCCGCCCGAGGGCGAGACCGAAGAAGACGAGCAGACCACGGAGGAGTCCGTCGAGACGACGCTCCCCGAGCGCAGCGACATCAACACGCCGCCGATCGCCAATCCCGACGAGTTCGGCGTGCGCCCCGGTCGCACCACGTCGCTGCCCGTGCTCGACAACGACAGCGACGCCGACGGCGACGTGCTGACGGCATCCGCCTCCGGCGGCGGCCCGGGCTTCGGCACGGTGCAGCCCGTCAACAACGGCGCGGCCCTGCAGATCGCGGTGCCGGCGGATGCCGAGGGCTCGACGACGTTCTCGTACGAGGTGGATGACGGCCGCCAGGGCCGGGCGACGGCCACCGTCACCCTGAACGTGCATGGGTTCGAGATGAACTCCGCACCGACGCAGAAGCGCACGACGACCGTGACGGTCGAGTCGGGGGCATCCGTCACCTACAACGTGCTGCCCGACTGGATCGACCCCGACGGCGACGACGTCTTCTTGAAGTCCGTCGTCGCGACGGACGGCGACGAGGCCGACTTCACGTCCGACGGCCGCATCACCTACCGCGCGTTCGGCGGCACGCAGGGTCGCAAGGAGGCCGCGATCGTCGTGTCGGACGGCACCGACGAGGCTGCAGGCGTCGTGCGCTTCGACGTGCGTCCGGTCGGGTCGACGGTTCCCGTCACCAACGCCGACCACGTCGTCGTGCGCACGGGGCAGACGATCACGATCTCGCCCCTGGTGAACGACACGAGCTCGGGGCGTGAGCAGCTGCGCCTCGCCCGCGTCGATGAGACCCCCGGCGCCACGATCGTGCCGGACTTCGCGAACAAGACCTTCACGTTCAGCGCCGAGGTCGCCAAGGTCTACTACGTGCAGTACCTCGTCTCGGCGGGCGCCAACGCCGTGCCCGGACTCGTGCGCGTCGACGTCATCGACGGACCGGGGGACGACCTTCCGCCGATCGCGGTGCGCGACGTCGCTCTGCTGCCCAGCGGCGGCGAAGTGCTCGTCAACGTGCTCAGCAACGACACCGATCCCGCGGGCGGCATCCTGGTCGTGCAGTCGGTGACGGTCGAGCCCGGCACGGGCGTCGCCGTCGCCGTGCTCAACCACGAGACCCTGCGCATCGCCGATCAGACGGCGCTCGCGGAGCAGGTGCGCATCACGTACCGGATCTCGAACGGGTCGAAGACCGCCGAGGGCGAGGTCGTCATCATCCCCGTCCCGGCGCCCGCGCAGCTGCGGCCGCCGGTGGCCAACGACGACACCGCGGTCGTCCGCGCCGGCGACGTCGTGACGATCCCCGTGCTCGAGAACGACTACCACCCCAACGGCGACAAGATCCACGTCGCCCCGGCACTGGTGGCGCCCCTGCCCGATGCGGCCGACGGCGAGATCTTCGTGTCGCAGGACACGGTCCGCTTCAAGGCGAGCGATGAGCCCGGGACGGTCTACGCCACGTACGAGGTCGTCGACAGCACGGGGCAGAAGGATGCCGGATACATCACGATCCAGGTGCTGCCGGTCAACGTCGAGACGAACGCCGCGCCGCGCCCGCGCGACCTCACCTCGCGGGTGCTGAGCGGATCGCGCGTGCGCATCGCGGTGCCGCTGGACGGCATCGACCCCGAGGGCGACTCCGTGCAGCTCGTCGGCGTCGACAGGGCGCCGACGAAGGGCCGCATCGTCGAGACGGGCGCCGACTACCTCCTGTACGAGGCGTTCGAGGGCTCGACGGGTGTCGACGCGTTCACCTATCGCGTGCGCGACCGCCTCGGCAAGGAGGCGACCGCGCCCATCCGCATCGGCATCGCACCGGCAGAAGGCGTCAATCAGGCGCCCTACGCCGTGAAGGACGCCGTCATCATGCGCCCGGGTCGCACCGTGGCCGTGCCGGTGACCGCGAACGACTCCGACCCCGACGGCGACCGCTTCGGCCTCGTCGCCGACGGGCTGGTGCTCCCCGACGTCGACGGCTTGACGGCCGTCGTGCAGGGCGGGGATCGCGTCGTGGTCACCTCGCCCGACCGCCCGGTCGAGACGTCGCTGCAGTACACGATCCGCGACGCGCGCGGCGCCGAGGCGATGGCGGTGCTGCAGATCACGGTCGCCGAAGACGTGCCGCTGCAGCGCCCGATCGCGCGCGATGACCGCGTCCTCGCGCAGGACCTGACCGAAGACGACACGGTCGACGTCGAGGTGCTGGCCAACGACGAAGACCCCGACGGCACGCGCGAGGCGCTCGAACTCACGGTGCAGGGCGACGCCGCCCGCGTGCTCGCGAACAACCGCATCCGCGTCACCCCGGGCGAGACCGATCAGCTGCTGACCTACACGATCACCGACCAGGACGGCCTCGCGGCATCCGCGTTCATCTTCGTCCCGGCGCTCGGCTCGGTGCCGCCCGTCGCGAAGACCGACGGCGTCGAAGTGCGCAGCGGCGAGACGATCGAGATCCCTCTGGCCGATCACGTGCAGGCCGCGGGCGGCAAGCAGGTCGTCATCACCGAGGCCGAGCGCGTGTCGGCGGTGCACGCCAATGGCGCATCGCTCGTGAAGGACGAGAAGACGCTCGTCTACACGTCGGCCGACCGGTACTTCGGCCAGGACGCGATCACGTTCGAGGTCACCGACGGCACGAGCCCCGACGACCCGAAGGGTCGCAAGGCCACGCTGTCGATCCCGATCACGGTGCTGCCGCCCGAGAACCAGCAGCCGTCGTTCGTCGACGGGCAGATGGATGTCGCACCCGGCGAGGACGCGACGTCTCTCGACCTGCGCGCCCTGACGACCGATCCCGATCCCGACGACCTCGCCGGCATGTCGTACCGACTCGTCGGCTCGGCGCCCGGCGGCTACTCCGCCGCGATCGACGGTGCGAGCCTGCGGGTGTCGACCGAGGCTGCGACGGCTAAGGGCTCGACCACGGTGCTGACCGTGGAGATCTCCGACGGCGAGACCGAGCCGATCCGCGGAAGCGTCACCGTGCGGGTCACGGCGTCCACGCGTCCGCTCGCGACCGCCAACGACGACACGGTCGCCGAGGCGTTCCAGGGCCGCATGACGCCGGTCTCCGTGCTCGCGAACGACTTCAACCCGTTCCCCGACACTCCGCTCGCGCTCATGTCGGCATCCGTGGAGACCGGTGTCGGGACCGCCCGCGTCGCCGGCGACCGCGTCGAGGTCGTACCCGACGACGACTTCTTCGGCACGATGGTCGTGCGCTATCGCGTCGCGGATGCCACGAAGGATCCCGACCGCGAGGTCGAGGGCCGCATCCGGCTCACGGTGCAGGGCCGCCCCGACGCCCCCGGCACGCCGACGGTGTCGAGCGTGCAGGACAAGACCGTCGTGCTGGCGTGGAGCCCGCCGCCGAACAACGGCGCCGTCATCACCGGCTACACCGTGACCTCGGTCGCGGGCAACGCCTACACGCGGGAGTGCCCCGCCACGACCTGCACTCTGACGGGACTCACGAACAACGTCGAGTACAACTTCGTCGTGACGGCGACCAACGCCGTGGGCACGAGCGAGCCGTCCGCGGCATCCGAGACGGCGCGTCCCGACGCCCGACCCGACACCCCGAACCCGCCCACCCTCGCCTTCGGCGACCGGAGCCTGGACGTCGCGTGGCAGACGCCGACGACGCCGGGCTCGCCGGTCGAGTCGTTCACCCTCGAGATCTCGCCGGCACCGCCGTCGGGCATCGCTCAGAAGACCAACGTCACCGGCAACACCACCCGGTGGGAGGGTCTCGAGAACGGCGTGAACTACCAGGTGCGGGTGCGCGCGCACAACCGGGCGCCCGAGCCGTCGACCTGGAGCGGGTACTCCGCCCCGATGGTCCCGGCTGCTCCCCCCTCCGCCGCCGGCGCGCCGACCACCACGCGCCTGGAGCCCGTGCCGCCGCGCGCCCAGATGCAGGTCGCCTGGAGCCCGCCGGCCAACAACGGCGACCCGATCGACGAGTACCGCCTCAACATCATCCGCGGCGGTTCGGTCGTCTCCACGATCACCGGGATCGCCGGCAGCCAGACGACGCAGGCCGTGTCGATCGACGCGTCGACCACCGACTACACGTTCACCGTCGCCGCCCACAACAAGGCCGGATGGGGTGCCGACAGCGCGGCCTCCGCTCCGCGCCGCGCGTTCACGGCGCCGGGTGCCCCGACGGGCGTCACCGCGTCGACCCCCGCGCCCGACAGCGCCATGGTCGTCTCGTACACCCCGGGCGCCGCCAACGGCGCGAACACCGGCGAGATGCGGTACGAGTACAACGTCGGCGGCGGCTGGGCCGCGCTCAACGGCAACCGGATCACGGGACTGTCCAACGGCACGAGCTACACGGTGCGCCTCCGCGCGGTCACGACGCTCGACGGCGTGACGTACTACGGCGCGGAGTCCGCCCCGTCGGGCGCCGCGGTTCCGTACGGCGTGCTCGGCGCCCCGAGCGTGAGCGCGACGAACCTCGGCACGTCCGTCCGGCTGAACTGGGCGGCGCCCGCGGGGAACGGCCGCACGCAGCAGATGTACATCAGCATCAACGGCGGCGGCTGGCAGGCGGTGGGTGCCAGCGGCAGCCAGACCCACGGCAACGGCTACGACCAGACGTACTCGATCAGGGCGCGCGTGACCGACAACGCCAACCCGGCGCAGGCGGCCGAGAGCAACACGGTGAGCGCCAAGACGGACTCGCCGCCGCCGCCGCGACAGTGGTACATCACCGCGCCGACGTACGCGACGTGCATCCAGCCCGACTTCAGCTACAGCCGCTACAACGCGAACGGACCGTCGTGCTCGTCGTACTGGCTGCGCGCGAGCGACGGGCCCCAGCGCGTGGACTGCTACATCAACAACTGGAACGTCGAGAGCGACACCGTGTGGTTCCGGATGCCGGACCGCGGCGGTCACTGGATGAGCCGTGCAGGCACCTCGGGCGACATGTCCGGCATGCCCACGTGCTGACCCTCCCGGCGTCGCCTGTACGACGACTCGAACGATGAGAGAAGAGAACGACCGATGACGATGACCCCCGAACAGGCGGCCTGGTTCCAGAGCACCTTCGCCCGCCTCGTCGACAACGTCGACCGCGCCCTCATGGGCAAGCGCGAGGTCGTGGCCCTCGTGCTGTCGGCGATGCTCGCCGAAGGGCACGTGCTGCTGGAGGATGCGCCGGGAACCGGCAAGACGAGCCTCGCGAAGGCGCTCGCCGCCACGGTGCAGGGCACGAGCAGCCGCATCCAGTTCACGCCCGACCTGCTCCCCTCCGACGTCACCGGCGTCACGATCTACGACCAGGGGCAGCACAGGTTCGAGTTCCACAAGGGGCCCGTGTTCGCGGCCATCGTGCTCGCCGACGAGATCAACCGCGCCTCGCCCAAGACGCAGTCCGCACTCCTGGAGGTCATGGAGGAGTCGCGCATCACGGTCGACGGCATCACGCACGACGTGGGCCGGCCGTTCCTCGTCATCGCGACGCAGAACCCGATCGAGCAGGCTGGAACGTACAAGCTGCCCGAGGCGCAGCTCGACCGCTTCCTCATCAAGACCTCGATCGGCTACCCCGAGCTCGCCGTCGAGGAGCGCATCCTGGCGGGATCCGCGGAGCGCAACCCGTCCTCGCTCCTGCAGCCGGTCATCACCACCGGGGCGGTCGCCGACATGGCCGACCTCGCCGCATCCGTCCACGCCGACCCGGCCGTCCTCCGCTACACCGCCGAGCTCGCGCGCGCGACGCGCGACGACCCCTCGACCCGCCTGGGCGTCTCGGTGCGCGGCTCGCTCGCGATGATCCGTCTCGCGAAGGTCTGGGCTGCGGCCCAGGGCCGGCACTTCCTCACCCCCGACGACATCCGCGAGCTCGCCGCTCCGGCGTGGACGCACCGCCTCGTGCTCGACCCGGAGGCGGAGTTCTCCGGAACCACCGCCGAGACGATCATCGCGCGCTCCCTCGAGCAGGTCGCCGCGCCGCAGGCGAGGTCCGTGGCCTGATGTCGGGGGAGACGCTCACCAGCACGGTCGCCGCGCGCGACGGACGCGAACGCGCAGAACGCATCGCCCGCGCGGCGACGTCGTCGGCCGCTCGCGTGCTGTCGGTCGTGCGGCCGATCGCGTGGGCGCTCCTCGTCACTGCTGCCGTGCTGTGGATCGCCGGAGGGCAGCTGGGCTGGTGGGAGCTCATCGTCGCCGCGGTCGTGCTGACGGTCGTGCTGGCGCTCTGCCTCCTCTTCCTGATCGGTCGCACGACCTACGACGTCGGCCTCGACCTCACGCGCACCCGCGTGGTGGTGGGCGAGCGTGCCGTCGGCGCGCTGACGCTGTCGAACACCGGCCGCCGCGCCCTCCTCCCCTCCCGTGTCGTGCTGCCGGTGGGCTCCGGCCGCGGCGAGTTCGAGGTCGGACGCCTCGCCCCCGGCGAGAAGGCGGAGGAGCTCTTCGCGATCCCGACCACCCGCCGCGGCGTGCTGGCGGTCGGTCCGGTCAGCGTCGTGCGCGGCGATCCGCTCGGCCTGTTCGAGCGCGTGCATCGCCGCGACGAGCCTGTCGACCTGTTCGTGCATCCGCGCACCGTGGCGTTCGACGGGCAGTCGCTCGGCTTCCTCCGCGACCTCGAGGGCCTCCCGGCCACCGATCTGTCGCGCGACGACGTGTCGTTCCACGCGCTGCGGGAGTACGCTCCGGGCGACGACCTGCGCCACGTGCACTGGAAGTCGACCGCCCACACGGGCACCGTGATGGTGCGGCAGTACGAAGAGACCCGCCGGTCGCACTTCGTCATCGCCCTCAGCACCAATCGGGCCGAGTACGCCTCCGACGACGAGTTCGAGCTCGCCGTCTCCGCCGCGGGATCGCTCGGCCTGCGCGCCCTCCGCGACTCGCAGCGCGTCGAGGTGCGGGTGCAGGCGCGGGAGCTGCCGGCATCCAGCGGCAAGCAGTTCCTCGACTCGCTCGCCGCCCTCGAGGCGACCCGCCCGCGCGACGGCGGCGTGGCCGAGCTCTCCGGCATCGTCGCCGCGACGCTTCCGACGGCGAGCGTCGTCGTGCTGGTGACGGGGAGCGTCGTGGATGCCGCGGCCCTGCGCGAAGCCTGCGCGCGTCTGCCGTACGGCGCCCGCACGCTCGCCGTCGTCGCAGGCACCGGCGAGGCGCCGACGCTCCGCCGGATCGGCGAGGCCGACGTGCTCACGCTCGGCGCGCTCGAGCAGTTCCCCGCCGCCGCCCGGAAGGTCCTGTCATGACGACTCCGGCCGCGCCCGCGCTCCCGCTGCGCCGCCAGGTGCTCGACCTCGGCGCCGCGCTGCTCCTGCTCGCCGTGCCGATCCTCGGCTTCTGGCCGACGTTCGACGGCCCGCAGTACCTCATCGCCGCGGGCGGAGCACTCGTGCTCGGCTTCGCGATCGCGTGGCTCGGCGCCCGTCTCCGCTGGGGCGTCCTGCTGCTGGCCGCCGCGACGATCGCCGCCTACTTCCTGTTCGGCGGCGCGCTCGCGCTGCCGCACACCGCGCTCGCGGGCGTCATCCCGACGATCGAGACCCTGCGTCAGCTCGCCCTCGGCGTCGTCACATCGTGGAAGCAGCTGCTGACGACCGTCGCCCCCGTCGCGGCCTCCGACGGGCATCTCCTCGTGCCGTTCCTGCTCACGCTCGTCGCGGCCGTCGTCACCGCGAGCCTCGCGCTGCGCCTCCGCCGGGCGTGGTGGGCCGTGGGCGCGGCCGCCCTCTTCCTCGGCGCCGAGATCGCGCTCGGCACGTCGCAGCCGATCGTCCCGGTCGTGCAGGGCGTGTCGTTCGCCCTCGTCGCGGTGGTCTGGCTCGCGGTCCGCCGCGCATGGGAGCCGGCCCGTACGGCCGTCTCTCTCGGCGACGGCGCGGGAGCGACTCCTGCGCGCACCGCCCGGCGGGTCGTCATGGGCGGTGCCATCCTCGCGGTGGCCGCGGTCGCGGGCGTCGCCGTGGGAGCCGCCGCCCAGCCGCCGACGACGCGCTACGTGCTGCGCGACGTGGTCATCCCGCCGTTCGACGTGCGCGAGTACCCGAGCCCGCTGCAGAGCTTCCGCGGCTATGTCCGCGACGACGACGGCGAGGCGCTCTTCACCGTTACGGGTCTGCCCGAAGGAGGGCGTGTCCGCCTCGCGACGATGGATGCCTACAGCGGAATGGTCTACAACGTCTCCGACGAGGGCGCGGGCTCGTCGAGCGCCTTCACGCCGGTGCGCGGCAACATGTCGGCCGAGGCCGAGGGCACGCCGGTCACCCTGCGCGTCGAGATCGGCGCGCTGCAGGGCGTGTGGATGCCGGATGCCGGGGCCGTGCGCTCCGTGACCTTCGACGGCGACCGCGCCGATGATCTCCGTCGCTCCGCGCACTACAACGAGAGCACGGGAACGGGCGTGGTCACGCTGCGCCTGCAGGAGGGCGACGCGTACACGCTCGAGACCGTGCTGCCGTCCGAGCCGTCCGACGAAGCACTCGCGTCGACGGAGTTCGCCCCGCTCCGGATGCCGAAGCAGGTCGGTGTTCCGCAGTCGTTCGCCGACACGGCATCCGCAGCCGTCGCCGAGGCGACCACGCCGATCGAGCAGGTGCGCGCGCTGCAGTCGATGCTCGCCGACGGCGGCTATTTCAGCCACGGCCTCGAGGGGCAGCCCCTCTCGCGGGCCGGCCACGGTGCCGAGCGCATCACGTCGCTGCTCGACTCCCAGCAGATGGTCGGCGACGACGAGCAGTACGCGACCGCGATGGCGCTGCTCGCCCGTGAGCTCGGCATCCCCGCCCGCGTCGTCATGGGCTTCTACCCCAGCGAGGACGAAGCCGGGCTCCCGGTGTTCGAGGCCCGGGGCGACAATCTGCACGCGTGGGTCGAGGTGGCCTTCGACGGCGCCGGCTGGGTGACCGTCGACCCGGCGCCGCCCGAGGACAAGCTCCCCAACGACCAGACCACCAAGCCCCGCGCCGACCCGAAGCCGCAGGTGCTTCAGCCGCCGCCGCCCGAGCAGGAGCCCGTCGACCTCCCGCCCACGATCCCGGACGACCGCGAGTCGGAGGATGAGAAGCCGGCCGACGCCGGGCCGCTCGTCATGATCCTGCTCATCTCCGCCGGGGTGCTGGGGGTGCTGTTCCTGCTCGCGCTGCCGTTCCTCGTGATCGGGGCGATCAAGGCCGCGCGCCGCCGCTCGCGCCGCCGGGCCGAGCGCGCCGCCGACCGCATCAGCGGCGGGTGGGACGAGCTCGTCGACCGCGCGACCGACTACGGCACCCCGGTGCGCACCGGGGCGACGCGCGGCCAGGACGCCGCGATCGTCGAGGCGGCCTTCGCCGAGCCGCGCGTCGCGACGCTCGCCCGCCGCGCCGACGTCGAGGTGTTCGGGCCGACCGAGCCCACCGACGCCGACATCGACGAGTTCTGGCGGCAGGTCGACGAGCTGGTCGGCGGGATGGGGGCCAAGCGCACGTTCTGGCAGCGCATCCGCGCCCGCCTGAGCCTGCGCTCCCTGCTCGCGGGCACCCGCTTCGCGCGACCTCCGCGCGCCGTCCGCCCGGCGCCCGCCGGTGCGGCCCCGGTCGGAGCCCTGTCCGCGCCGACCGAGCACCCTTCCGCTGACCCCGCATCGCCGACGCAGCCCGACGGCGCGGCCCCGCAGGAGGATCGATGACGCGCTCGACGCCCCCGTCGGCTCCGCCGGCACCCACCACGCTCGGACGCCGAGTCGGCGCGTATGCGATCGACGTCGCGGTGCCGTCGGTGCTGCTGGGCGTCGTCGCCGGCATCGGGGCGGGCGCCGTCGCCGGGGTCATCCGCCCCACGACTCCCGAGCAGGTGCTCGGTGCCCTCGCCATCGTCTACGGCGTCCTGTTCGCCGCGGCGATCGCGTGGCTGCTCGTGTACACGGCCCTGCAGGCGGGTCGGGGATCGATCGGCCAGCGGCTCCTCGGCATCCGTCTCGCCGACGTCGAGACCGGGGCTCCGATCGGCTTCGGCCGGGCACTCCTGCGCAACCTCGTGTGGGGCCTGGCCGGCGCGATCCTCGTGGGCTTCTTCTCACCGCTCTTCGACAGCAGTCCACGGCGGCAGGGCTGGCACGACAAGGCCGCGCGCGGGTTCGTGGGCGACGCGAAGACGGTCGAGGCACCCGCGCCGGTCGAGGCACCGGCGCCCGCCGTCGAACCCGTCGACCCCGCCCCCGTCCCGCAGGCCCCGGTGGTCGGCCCCCCGCCGCGGTTCACGTCGGGCGCCGTCGCTCCGGTGGCGAACCGCACGGGCGCCGTTCCGCCGGTCACGCCCTACGGTCTGATCTCGGTCGTGCCCGGTGTCGGACGCTCCGAAGAGGTCGAGCCCGCCGGCGTCGAGCCGGTCGCCTCGACGCCGGAGCCACTCGCGCGCGTGGTCCCCGTCGCGGACGATGCGACCGTGGCGGCACCCCCGCGACGCCGCGCGGTCGCGGCGTTCACGTGGGACACCGGTGAGCGCGTCGCGGTGTACGGCACGACGCTGTTCGGCCGCAATCCGTCGGCCGAAGACGGGGCCGCCGTCGTCGCGGTCCGCGACGAGACCCTGTCGCTGTCGAAGACCCACTTCGAGGTGGGGGCGGATGCCGAGGGCCCATGGATCGTCGACCGGCACTCCACGAACGGCTCGGCGCTCGTGCGCGACGGAGTCCGCACGCCCCTCGAGCCCGGGCTGTGCGTCTCGCTGCGCCCCGGCGACCGCCTCGAGTTCGGCGACCGCAGCCTGCACATCGGGGAGGCCTCGTGACCGAGGCCGCCGACCTCATCACGACCCGCGCGGGCTCGGCGAGCGACGCGGGGCTGCGCCGAGCGATCAACGAGGACTCGATGCTCGCCGCATCCCCGCTGTTCCTCGTCGCCGACGGCATGGGCGGCCACCACGCGGGCGAGATCGCGAGCGGCACCGTGATCGACGTCTTCGCCGCCCACGTCGGACGCGACAGCCTCTCGATCGACGACGTGCAGACGGCGCTCGCGCAGGCGCGGAGCGCGGTGGCGCAGCTCCCGGCCGGCACCAGCGCCGGCGCGGGCACCACGCTCACGGGCGTCGTCGTGGCGGATGTCGGCGACGAGGGCTACTGGCTCGTGTTCAACATCGGCGACTCGCGCACGTACCTGCTCAGCGACGGCGTGTTCGAGCAGATCAGTGTGGACCACTCCGTCGTGCAGGAGCTCGTCGACAGCGGACAGCTGGATGCGGCGGCGGCCGCGGTCGACGCCCGCCGCAACGTCATCACGCGCGCCATCGGCGGCGGCGGTGACTCCGACGCGGACTTCTGGCTGATCCCGGCCGATGCCGGCGACCGCGTGCTAGCCTGCTCCGACGGACTGCCGGGGGAGCTGTCGCGCGCCGAGATCGAGGCGATCCTGCGGAGTGAGACCGTGCCGCAGGATGCCGCGGAGCGGCTCGTGCGCGAGGCCGTGCGGCGCGGCGGTCGCGACAACATCACGGCCGTCGTCGTCGACGCGCTGTCGGTGCGCTCGCGCGCGGGCGGCGCCGACATCCACAGCACACTCCCGTCCGCGGCGCGCAGCGCCGAGGCGGACCCGTTCGACGCCGACACGCGCCCCCGCGTGGCGGCGGGAGGAGACAGGCGATGACGCGCGCCACGACGGCTTCGGCCCACTACACGCCCGGAGACTGGCGCGCCGCCGTCGTGCCGTCGGGAGCCGTCGTCGTCGACGGCGCCGCCGCCCCGGCCCTCGTCTCCCGCCTGTGGGACGCGCTCGGCGACGACGGCGGCCTGCACGGGCTGCTCGATGCGCTGACGTCCGCTCACGCGGGCGCCTTCTCCACCCTTCCGCCGTTCGCGGTGGTCCTGAGGGAAGACGGTGCGACGCGCATCGCCGTGCGCGGTGAGGTCACCGTCGCGGTGGCCGGAGGTCCGACGCTCTCCGGCGCGGGCGTGACGACATGGACGGAGCAGCTCATCCCGGGCGACGGCGCCGTGCGCGTCACGACCCCGGGCGCCGCGCCCGACGCGCTCGACCTCGTCGTGCGCGACGGCATCGTGCTCGCCTCCGTCGTGGAACTGCGGTGGACGACGGATGCCGCGCCCGCAACGGCTGCAGCGCCCTCGGTCGTCGACGAACAGGTCGCCGCCCCTGCCGTGCCGCCCCTCGAGGTCGCGGTCGACGCGCCCTCCGCGGCGGAGCCCGCACCCGAGCCGGAACCGGCACCCGTCACGGCGCCGGAACCGGCATCCGTCGCCGCTCCCGCGCCCGACGCGGAGCCTCTGCGCTCCGCGGACCCCCTGGCCGACGGCTGGCTCGTCGACTCGCTCCCCGCGTTCGGTGCTCCGCTCCCGCAGGCTGCGCCCGATCCCGACATCGCTGACACGCGTGTCGTGACCACCCACGATGACGCGCTCACGCGCGACCCGTTCGAGGTCGCCGCCCCGATCGAAGACATCGTGGTGGAGCGGCTCGGCGATCACGACGGGGAGACCATCTCGCTCGCCCAGGCGCGGGCCCTGCGTGAAGCCGCGGCCCGCTCGGGAGACACGGTCCCGCCGCTCGCTCCGCCGCGCATGCCTGCTCCTGGACGGCTGCGGCTGTCGACCGGGGTGATCGTGCCGCTCGATCGCACCGTCGTCATCGGTCGACGGCCGCGGTCGACGCGGGTGTCGGGCACCGATCTCCCGCGTCTCGTCGCCGTCGACAGCCCCCAGCAGGACATCTCTCGCAGCCACCTCGAGCTGCGCGTCGAAGGCGACACGATCGTCGCCACCGACCTCCAGACCACCAACGGCACGCTGCTGCTGCGCGCCGGCTCGTCGCCCACGCGTCTGCATCCGGGCGAGCAGACCGTCGTCGTCCCTGGCGATGTGCTCGACCTCGGAGACGGGATCACGGTCGACGTGGAGGAGCTGGCGTGAGTGCCCGACGCGCGCCCATGGCGCCCCCCGAGCTCGCGGGGTTCACGTATCTCGACCTGCTCGGATCGGGCGGCTTCGCCGACGTGTTCCTCTACGAGCAGCACCTGCCGCGTCGGCGGGTGGCGGTCAAGGTGCTGCTGCCCGAGCGCATGACGAGCGGCTCCGTCGCGGAGTTCACCGCCGAGGCCAACGTCATGGCCATGCTGTCGACGCATCCGGCGATCGTGACGATCCACCAGGCGAGCGTCGCCGACGACGGCCGCCCGTACCTCGTCATGGAGTACTGCCCGAAGCCGAACCTCCAGGTGCGCTATCGGCGCGAGCCGTTCTCGGTCGCCGAGACGCTGCGCGTGGGCGTGCAGGTCGCCTCGGCCGTGGAGACCGCGCACCGCGCCGGCGTGCTGCACCGCGACATCAAGCCGGCCAACATCCTCGTCACCGAGTACAACCGTCCGGCCCTCACGGACTTCGGAATAGCGTCGACGACGACGGCGGTCGAGAACGAGGCCGAGGGGATGTCGATCCCCTGGTCGCCGCCGGAGTCGTTCGCCGACGTGCCCACCTCGGATGCACGCTCCGACGTGTACGCGATCGCCGCGACGCTCTACACGCTGCTGGCGGGCCATTCGCCGTTCGAGCTGCCGGGTCAGCGCAACACGAGCGTCGATCTGATCGATCGCATCGAGCGGCTCGCCGTGCCCCCTCTCGGTCGTCCTGACGCCCCGCTCTCCCTGCAGCGCGCCCTCGAACGAGCGATGGCGAAGTCGCCCGGCGAACGCCAGGAGAGCGCCCTCGCTCTCGCCCGCGCGCTGCAGAAGGTGCAGATCGAGCTGTCGCTCTCGGTCACCCCGATCGACATCCTGGATGACTCCCCATCGCCGGATGACGAGGGCGACGAGGGCGAGGACTTCACCCGCGTCCGCGGGGTCGTCAGCATCGACCCCGAGACCGCCCCGGCGGCCGGGGCCACGCGTCCGGCGCGGGGCGCGGAATCCGTCGACGACACGACCGCCGCCGGGGTTGCCGACACGATGCGCCGTGACGACGTCGCCGAGACGCTCCTGCGGCCACCGGTGCGGCTGAGCGGCGCCCAGCGCCCTGTGTACGCAGCGCCGGCCATCCCCGCACCCGCTCCGACACATGTCCCTGCACCCGCACCCGCGCCGACGCCCGCATCCGCGCAGTCGCCGGCCGGCGTGGAGGAGGACGTCGCACCGGGCGATGCGCCCGCAGACTCCACGCCTCGCCCGCGCCGGAAGGTGCTCCCGTGGGTGCTGACCGGGGTCGGCGTGCTCGTGGTGGCCGCCGTGATCGGCGTGGCGTCGATCGTCGGGGGAGCGTCGCCGCAGCCGACCGCGTCGGCCGAGGTGACGGCCGAACCCCTCGACCCCGTGGGCGGGACGGTGTCGCCGGCGGCCGACGTCGTCGGAACCCCGACCGCGGACGGGTCCGTGGCGTTCACCTGGGTCAACCCCGACCCGCAGGACGGCGACTACTACCTCTGGAACGTCGTGACGCTCGACGACGCCAACCCCGCTGTCGAGCGCGCCGATGCCCCCACCGTGCTCGTTCCCGCCGCCGCCGCGGGCGAGACGTGCATCGAGGTCACGGTGGTGCGCGAGAACGGCCGGGCGTCCACCCCCTCGCGAGGGTGCTCGCCCTAGGCCGACGCAGCGCCGGCAGCGCTCCGAGCTGCCGAACGCGGTCGCGAGCTCGTCAGATCTCGGCGTCGTGCAGGTGGCGCTCGCCGTGGCTCAGCACCTTGACGATGACGCCGCGGGCGCGGAGGTCGCGCAGCGTGCGGGTCTCCTCGTCGGTGTTGCGGCCGAGGGCGTGGATGTTGGCGACGACGAGCACATCGCCGCGGGTCAGGCGGGGGAAGAGGCGCGTGAGGCGCTCCTCCCACGACTCGAGCGTCTCGGGCGCGGGGTGGCGGAAACCTTCGATCGGAACGCCGAACCGCGCGAGGTCGTTGCGCTGGTCGACGACCGACGGCATGTCGTCGCGCGAGACGACGAGTCCGACGAGGCGTGCGCCGGTGGGACGCGCGGCCCACCAGGTGCGGTCGCTCTGCAGCTCGGTGAAGCACTTCGGGCACCCGGCGGCGGGGTGCGGGACCGCCAGCGCGCCGGTCTCGGAGGTCACGGCCGCCGAGGCATCCGTCATCTCCGACATGACCACCTCCCAGGGGTCCTTCTATTGTGCACTGCGCGCACACCCCGCGTGGTCAGTCTTCGCCGGTGCCGCTCATCCGCAGCTCGATGCTGATCTGATCCGCGTCGAGGCCGTCGAGGGAGCGGCGCAGCGTCGCACTGGAGAACGTGCCGTCGGACGAGAGCTCGAGCAGCCGCGCGCGCTGCACCTCGATGAGTGCGAGGCGCAGCCGGAGCATCTGGCGCTCGACCTCGGTGTCGACGGTCTCGGGTGGATCCTCGAACCGCGGGGCCACAGCCGACATCAGCTCGGGCGGGAACGGCTCGCCGTCGCCGGCCCGAAGAGACCGGGTGGAGATCGCGTCCGCCGCGGCCTGCCGCAGTTCGCCGCGGAGCCGTTCGTGCTCCGCGTGATCGAACTCCCCCGCCGCGGCGTCGTCGATGCGGAGCCATCTCACGACCATCGGCAGGGTCACGCTCTGGAAGAACAGGCTCCCGGCGGCGACGAGGAACGCGATGAAGATCAGCGTGGGGCGCTCGGGAGCGTCGCGCGGGAGCGTCTGCGCGGCGGCGAGAGTGACGACGCCGCGCATCCCGGCCCACACGATGATCGTGCCGTGCTTCCACCCGATCGGCGAGGCGCGGTAGTAGTCGAGGTCGGCGAAGGCGCGCGCGAGGCGGGCGCGCACGCTCGCGATGCTCCTCCCGCGCATCCGCTTCTTCAGCTCTTCCGGGCTGTGCTCCGCGGCGTGGTGGAAGCGCCGGCCGAACTGCTCCAGATGCGTGCGGCGCCGACTGCGGGCGCGGGAGCTCTGCGCCCAGACGAGGATCGACACCCAGATCGCGCGCACGAGGAGGATCAGCACCAGGGCCAGGCCCGCGAGCGCGGCGGCGCGGAGGATGCCCGACTCCGACTGGCCGAGGGCGGCGAGTACGCTCTCGATCTCCAGGCCCATGATGAGGAAGACAGCGCCCTCGAGCATGAGCTCGATCGTGCGCCAGTTCGCCGCATCCGAGATCCGCTGCTCCGGGGTGAACCTGCGGGCCGCGCCCTGGGCGGTCACGAGGCCCGCGACGACGGCTGCGACCAGTCCGGAGCCGCCGAGCTGCTCGGTGGGGACGTACGCGGCGAACGGCACGATGAACCCGATCGCGGTGTTCGCTGCGGGGGCGCCGACCCACGCCCGCAGCCGCAGGTTGATCCAGCCGACGATGCCGCCCACGACGAGGGCGATCAGCACGCCGCGCACGAAGATCCAGATCACGTCGCCGCTGCCGTGGCCGTTCGTGAAGGCCGCGACCATGGTGGTGACCAGCACGAGCGCCGTCGCGTCGTTCAGCAGGCTCTCGCCGTCGAGCATCGTCGTGACCCGACGCGAGATGCCGAGCCGCTTCACGATCGAGGTCGCGACGGCATCGGTCGGGCTGAGGATGGCGCCGAGCGCGATCGCCAGGAAGACCCCGATGACGGGGATGAAGTGGAGGAAGACGACGCCGAGCACGGCCGACGACAGCACGACCAGCACGACGGCGAGCCCCGCGATGGGGGCGAGGTCGCGGCGGAACTCGATCGCGGGGAGGGAGATCGCCGACGAGTACAGCAGCGGCGGCAGGATGCCGACGAGGATGATCTCGGGATCGACCTGGATCAGCGGCACGGCCGGGATCAGGCTGATCACGATCCCCACGACGACCAGGAGCACGGGGGCCGGGAGCCGCAGGCGCGGCGCCACGGCGGAGGCGAGGGCGATGAGGAGGACCGCGCCGATGCCGATCAGGATGATCTCGAGGGGCTCCGCCGTCATGGCAGGGTCACAGCACGCCGAGCGCCCGGACGGCGTCGCGTTCGTCCTCGAGTTCGGCGACGGATGCCTCGAAGCGGGCGCGGGCGGCATCCGACAGCGTCAGCCCTTCGACGATCCGGTACGTGCCGTCGTGGCTGGTCACGGGGTAGGAGCTGACGAGCCCCTCGGGCACGCCGTACTCGCCGTGCGACACGACGGCGGCAGACGTCCAGCCGCCGCGCGTGCCGAGCACCCAGTCGCGCACGTGCGCGAGCGTCGCGTTCGCGGCCGAGGCCACCGACGACGACCCGCGCACTGCGATGATCTCCGCTCCGCGCTTAGCGACCCGCGGAATGAAGGTGTCGTCGATCCACGCGCGGGCAGCCTCCGCGCCTCCGAGCCGTTCGGCGAGCACCTCGGTCACGAGCCGTGATCCGACGCGCGCGTGCGAGACGTCGGGGAACTGGGTCGCGGAATGGTTGCCCCAGATCGCGACGTCGCGGATGGCCCACACCGGCGCGTCGAGCGCCTCGGCGAGCTGCCCGAGCGCGCGGTTGTGGTCGAGCCGTGTGAGCGCCGTGAAGCGGTCGTCGGGCACGTCGGGTGCGGCCGCGCGTGCGATGAGGGCGTTCGTGTTCGCCGGGTTGCCGACGACGACGACGCGGATGTCGTCTGCCGCGCCGGCGCCGATCGCCGCGCCCTGCGGGCCGAAGATGCCGGCGTTCGCGGCGAGCAGGTCGCCGCGCTCCATGCCGGGCCCGCGCGGACGGGCGCCCACGAGGAGGGCGATGTTGGTGCCGTCGAACGCGGCCCTCGGGTCGTCGGTGATGTCGACACCGGCGAGCAGATCGAAGGCGCCGTCCTGCAGCTCCAGCGCCGCGCCCTCGGCCGCCTTCATGCCCTGCGGAATCTCGAGCAGCCGCAGTCGAACGGGGCGGTCGGAGCCGAGCATGTCGCCGGCCGCGATGCGGAACAGCAGCGCGTAGCCGATCTGCCCGCCGGCTCCGGTGATGGTCACGGTCGTGGGTGAGGACGCCATGAGGCGAGCCTATTGCCGCGGTCGGCGCGAGGCGGTCCCGACCTGCGATTTCCCGGCGCTCGGGGCCTTCGGGCGGTACCGTGAGCGCATGACGTTCAACGACAACGCCACGCTCGGCGGCGGCGGGGCCCAGCGCCGCGGCCCGGGTGGCGCCATCGCCGCGGGCGGCGGGATCGCGGGCCTGGGCGCCATCGCCGTGCTGCTGCTCAATCTGTTCACCGGCGGCGACTTCTCCGGGCTGCTCGGCGGCGGGGCGCCGCAGGGCGGGAGCTCGGAGGCCACCGCGCTGGAGGGGTGCGATACGGGAGCCGATGCCAACGCGCGCATCGACTGCCGGATGGATGCCGGCGCCGAGGCGATCAACCAGTACTGGAGCGCCAACGTCGACGGCTACCGGGCGCCGGGCCTCGTCATCGTCGACGGCTCGACCTCGACGCAGTGCGGCACGGCATCCAACGCGGCGGGCCCGTTCTACTGCCCGCCCGAGGAGACCGTCTACATCGATCCGACGTTCTTCGAGCTCATGCAGCAGCGCTTCGGCGCGTCAGCACAGTCGCTGGCCCAGCTCTACGTGCTCGCGCACGAATACGGCCACCACGTGCAGCAGATCACCGGCATCATGAGCCGGTACCCCGACAACGGCGCGGGCGAGGACAGCAACGGCGTGCGCACCGAGCTGCAGGCCGACTGCTTCGCCGGCGCGTGGATCGGCGACATGACCGAGCAGGTCGACGCGAACGGGGTGCCGTATCTCGAGGCCCCCACCGAGCAGCAGCTGCAGGACGCGCTCGATTCGGCGCGCACGGTCGGCGACGACGCGATGCAGCAGCAGGCCGGCGGCTCCGTGAACCCCGAGGTGTGGACCCACGGCTCGAGCGAGCAGCGCCAGCGCTGGTTCGCCCGCGGCTACCAGTACGGCCTCGCGTCGTGCGACACGTTCGTGGTCGCCGGGGGCGACCTGTGAACGGCCCTGCGCACCTCGACGACATCCTCTATCCGCCCCTCGAGCCGTACGAGACCGGGGAGCTCCTGGTCGGCGACGGCAACCGCGTGTACTGGGAGCAGTCCGGCAATCCCGCGGGCAAGCCCGTCGTGTTCCTCCACGGCGGTCCGGGCGCCGGCACGTCGCCGTGGCAGCGACGCTTCTTCGACCCGGAGAAGTACCGGATCGTGCTGTTCGATCAGCGGGGCTGCGGCCGTTCCACACCGCATGCGAGCGACCCGGCGGCCGATCTCCGGCACAACACGACGTGGCATCTCGTCGGAGACATGGAGCTCCTCCGCCGCAATCTCGGCATCTCCGCCTGGCAGGTGTTCGGCGGTTCGTGGGGGAGCGCCCTCGCCCTGGCGTACGCCCAGGCGCACCCCGATGCCGTGTCGGAGCTCGTGCTGCGCGGCATCTTCACCCTGCGCCGCCACGAGCTCGAGTGGTTCTACGAGGGCGGCGCGGCGGCGGTCTTCCCCGACCTGTGGGAGGGCTTCATCGCCCCGATCCCCGTGCTCGAACGGTCGCGCATGATCGAGGCCTACCACCGGCGTCTGTTCGACGCCGATCCCGCGGTGCACATCCCCGCGGGGGTCGCGTGGACCACGTGGGAGGCCTCCACGCTCACCCTGCTGCCCGATCCCGACCTCGTGTCGTCGATGGCCGAACCAGCCGCCGCCACGGCGTTCGCCCGCATCGAGAACCACTACTTCGTGCACAACGGGTGGTTCGAGGAGGGGCAGCTGATCGCGGGCGTCGACGCGATCCGCGACATCCCGTGCGTCATCGTCCAGGGCCGCTACGACATGTGCACGCCGTTCATGACGGCGTGGGACCTGCACCGGTCGTGGCCGGAGGCGCGGTTCGTGGTGGTCCCGGATGCCTCGCACTCCGCCACCGAACCCGGGATCGCCCGCGCGCTGCGCGAGGCCGCCGACTCCTTCGTCTGAGCCCCGCCCCGCAGAGACCAGCATCGGCTGAGCCGTCCTCGCCGTGCCGAGCCGGTCTTGCGGAGTGGAGACGGCTCGCCTCGTCGAGGATGTAGGAGACACGCCGCCGGTGAACGACGCTGAGGCTGCACACGACTGGTTCTCCTACGGTTCTGGACAGCAGACCGCCCGTCCGCCCGTCAGAAAGTGGGCTGTTCGCCTGCTCCGCGCACGAGGTCTGCAGCGACTTCGCCGATGACGATCGCGGGGGCATTGGTGTGGCCGCGGATCACGGTGGGCATCACCGAGGCATCCGCGACCCGCAGACCGCGCACGCCGCGCACCCTCAGCGACGGGTCGACGACGGATGCCTCGTCCTCCCCCATGCGTGCCGTACCGACCGGGTGGTAGAGCGTGTGCGAGTACCGGCGAAGCGAGAGCTCGGCCCGCTCGAGCGGCGTCATTTCCTCCCCGCCGTCGGGCTGCACCCACGAACCGGTCGTGACCCTGCGGAGCGCATCGGTGGCGATGAGTCGCTCGCACTCGGCGAGACCGGCCAGGATCGTCGCCTCGTCGATCCCGTCGGGATCGGTCAGGTACGCCGGATCGATGACGGCCTTCGCCCACGGGTCGGCCGATGCGAGCCGGATCGTTCCGCGACTGCGCGGACGCAGCAGGATCGCCCCCACGGTGATGCCCTCGGCGGGAAGCGGCACGAGGCCCTCGCCCACATACGGAGCCGCGGCGAAGATGATCTCGATGTCGGGGAGGTCGCCCGGGACGCCGGCCCGATCGGCCATGGCCGTGCGTACGAATCCGTACGCCTCGGCGACGTTCGACGACAGCATGCCCTTGCGCCCCGTGAGGTAGCGCACGAGCTGTGCGGGCGTCTCGGCGCCGTAGAGGGTGCCGGGCACGGCACCCGGAGCCAGGCCGGAGACGAGGTGGTCCTGCAGGTTCTCACCGACGCCGGGAGAGTCGACCACGACCGGGATGCCGTGCTCCTCGAGGTGGGCGGCGGGACCGATGCCCGACAGCATGAGCACCTGCGGAGTGTTGATCGCGCCGCCGCAGAGGATCACTTCGCGGTGCGCGACGGCGTGCCGGGTGATCCCGTCGATGTCGACGTAGACGCCGGTCGCCCGGGGCTGATCCGGGGTCCCCGAGTCCGCCCCCGCCGCGGTCCCCGAATCCGCCCCCGCCCCCGTCGAAGGGTCGAACGTCACGCGACGGACGAGCGCGCCCGTCACGATCCGCAGGTTGCGACGCCGCCGCGCAGGCCGAAGGTAGGCATCCGCCGTCGAGGCGCGTGCGCCGCGCGTCGTCGAGGTCATCGTCTGCGAGAACCCCTGGCCCTCGGGGAGGTTCGCCGACGTGACCCGGTGTCCGGCCTCGCGGGCGGCCTCGAGGAAGGCCGCGGTGTGCCGTCGGGGGTCGCGCTGGCGCTCGACCGACTGCGCGCCGTCGGTGCCCTGCGTGTCGTCCGCCGCGTCCTCCGTGCGCTCTACCCGCCGGAAGTACGGCACGAGCGACTTCCATGACCAGCGGTCGCCCGCGGTCTCGGCCCACTCGTCGTAGTCGGCCGCGAAGCCGCGCACCCACATCATCGCGTTGAGCGACGACGATCCGCCCAGCGTCTTGCCGCGCGGCCAGAACACCGTGCGACCGCCGAGTCGCTCCTGCGGCACGGTGTCGTAGTTCCAGTCGTACTCGCCGCGGAACAGCTTCGAGAAGGCGGCGGGCACGTGCAGCTCGAGGGCCTTGTCGGGACCGCCGGCCTCGAGCAGCAGCACCGAGACCGTCGGGTCTTCGCTCAGCCGCGCGGCGAGGGCCGCGCCCGCCGAGCCCGCGCCGACGACGATGTAGTCGGCGGCGAGATCGCGCGGGGCGCTCATGCGCGGAACGCCTGGGTGAACGTCGCGACGAGCTTCGCCCAGTTGCCGTCGATCCGGAAGCGGGTGAGTCCTTCGCTGACGGCGGCCCCCGTGCGGGACGTGACGAACCAGGGCGGCTTGGGGAGCACCGAGCCCTTCGACAGGCTCCGGGAGCGGAGGACGGTCGGGACGTTGCGCGGGAACGGGCGGAACGGCCCGCGCGTGATGGAGCGCTCGACGCCGGAGAGCAGCAGGGCGTTGTGCACGATGCCGATGCCGCTCTGCACGTCTTCGCGTGTGCCGCCGGGGAAGCCGCCCCAGGTCAGGTTCGGGGTCAGGAACGCGAACGCGGTCCAGGAGTTGATCGAGATCGCCCCGTACCTCAGGGCGGCGATCGCCCGCTCGAATCCGCCGCCCAGGGCGTCTTCGGTGACGGGGTCGATCAGCAGGTTCGCGCCGAGCGTGCCCGCCAGTCGGTCGTTGGAGTACGCCACAGCGGCATCCAGGAAGAGCTGTCCGTTGCCGGGGAGTTCGACGACGCCGAGCACGGGCGCGAAGTACTCGGTGGTCTCGAGTGCGGTCGCGTCATCGCCCTGCTCCAGCTCGACGATCGCGCGCGTGCCGTCGGCGCCCCACCGGGCGGACGGATACGCCGCGGCGGCGTCGGCGAGCTTCTCGCCGCTCTTCGGATACCAGACCGGACGCCGGGGCGCCGCGTCGTACGCGCGCTCGAGTTCGCGCAGGAACGCGTCGCGCTGCGGCCATTCCGAGCTCAGGATGACGACCTGCCCGGCGATGCAGTTGTGACCGCTGTTGTACAGGCGCATCGTGGTGACGTGCTCGGCGTGGAAGCGCAGGTCCGCCTCGGTCCACTCGCCCGGGAGGACGATGATGGGCGAGACGCCGCCCAGTTCGGCGGTGATCGGTGTGCGCAGCTGCGGCGTGCCCGTGCGTCGGCGCTCGACCGCGTCGTCGCCGACACCCCAGACGATCGCGTCGAACGTGGGGGCGGCTCCCGTGATGTGCACGTGGTCGATGCCCGGATGCTGCGTGAGGTAGGCGCCGACCGCGCCGTCGCCGGTCGTGATGCGCACGAAGCCCGGTTCGATCAGCGGGGCGAGAGCGCGCTCGAAGACGGGCACGAGGGCGTCCTGCGTGGGGTTGACCTTGAGCAGCGCCGTGCGGTTGTGCGCGAGGAGCTCGTAGAAGACGTCGAGCACGGGGATCGAGGCCACATTGCCCGCGCCGAGCACGAGGCCGACGCCTCCCGGAGTCGTCGGGTGCAGCTGCGCGAGTCCGGCGGAGCGGCGGGCCTCGGCATCCGTCACCCCCGGCTCGAACCAGACCTCGCCCGAGTACCCCGACAGGAGCAGGCCGTCGAGGGGATCGAGCGGGAACGCGTGGGCGCGGAGCCGCCCGCCGGGGGCGGCGGAGGTGCGGACGCCGTCGAGCGGGCCGGCGCCCTGCGCGAGCTTGCCGAGCGACCGGCGGTACGCGTCGAGCGCCGTGATCGTGGCATACGGACCCGACAGCCACTCCTCTCCGCGGAGCGGATGCCCCGGGGTGAGCCCTTTCGACGTCGCGGCGACGTCGGCCCACTCCTCGGCGACGGCGCCGACCGTCGCGCGGACGCGCTCGAGCAGACGCGATCGCTGGTCGAGCGTGAGGTGCGACCAGGCGATCGCTCCCGTGCGCAGGTCGGAGATCGCCGTGTCCAGAGCGGGGGCGGATGCCGGCGCGGTCGCGGGGGTCTTCTTCGCGCGGGGCTTCTTCGGGGCGCGCGTCGCAGGCGCGGCCGGCGCGGTCTCGGGGGTCTTCGCGGTGGGCGGCACAGCGCTCTCCTTCGGGCGGTCAGCCGTGCAGACGGGATCTCAGCATACGCCGCGGCACCGGTCGTCCCGCTGGAACCGGATGCCACGGCATCCGCTACCGGGTATCGCCCTCGACGTCCGCTCGACGCAGGCGGTACCGCGAGAGCGTCAGCAGGCTGACGGCGATGAGGGCGGCGGGCACGATGCTGAAACTCAGCACGATGCCGGTGACGGCGGTCGGCGACTGCGTGACGGTCTCGCCCGCCGTCGACGACACGTAGCCGGTGAGGGCGAGGATGATCGAGAGCGTCGTCGCGCCGAGGGCGAAGCCCACGGTCTCGCCGGCGGTCCAGACACCGCTGAACGACCCCGCCTGGCCGGGTCCGGTCGTGCGCTCGTCGTGCGAGATGACGTCGGGGAGCATCGCCATCGGAAGCGATTGCATGCCCGCGTACGCGATGCCGGCGATCGCCACCGGCGCGTAGATCCAGGCTCCCGGCGCCCACACCGCCCCGACGATCGTGAGCGCCGCGACCGCGAAGGCGATGCTCGCCACGGCGAAGGTGCGCTCCTTGCCGACGCGCTTCGCGGCGACGCCCCACAGCGGTGCGGCGAGGAGGGCCGGGGCGATCAGAGCGAGGAAGAGGAGCTGGATGGCATCCTCCGACCGCAGCACCCACGTCGCGACGTACTGCGCACCGGCAAGCATGAGCCCCGTCGCGAGGGCCTGCAGCAGGAAGGTGGCGAGCAGTGCGCGGAAGGGCGCGCTGCGGCGGAGGGTGCGGATGCCGGCGGCGTAGTGGTCCCGGATGCTCGTCCGCGCGATCGCCGCGGCCCCTCCCGTCGCGTTTCCCGGTCCTCCCGTCCCGCGCCCTGAGCCTGTCGAAGGGACGACCGTCCGCCGCGCGACGGCCGTGGAGACCAGCATCCCGACCGCGATGACCACGCCCGCGATGACACCCATCACGAGGTATCCGAGCGTCGGATCGTCGGTGAGCCCGCGGAGGGCGGGGCCACCCGCGCCGAACAGGAGGATCGCGAAGGTCAGCACGACGACGCGCCACGACAGCAGGCGCGTGCGCTCGTCGTAGCTCGGGGTCAGTTCGGCGGGCAGCGCGATGTACGGCACCTGGAACAGGCTGAACGCCGTCGCCGTCAGCACGAAGGCCACGAGCACCCAGACCGCGCCGACCGTCGGGCCGAGCGCCGGCGGTGCGGCGAACGTGAGCGCGAAGAACACCGGAAGCGCGACGGCTCCGATGATCATGAGCCGTCGACGGCTGCCGTGACGGAGCAGGTCGCGATCGCTGAGGGCCCCGATCACGGGATCGATGACGACGTCCCAGATCTTCGCGACGGTGATGACGACCCCCGCCAGCAGCGCGGCCACGCCGAGGCTGTCGGTCAGGTAGTACGTCAGCACGAGCCCGGGCAGGGTCGCGAACCCGCCCGTGCCGAGCGATCCGGTGGCGTAGCGCGCGATCGTCGCGGATGACAGGCGGGTGCGGGGGGCGGCGGGCGCGTCGGGATCGCGCCGAGCAGCGTTGCTCATGCGGGCCAGCGTACTGCGGTCGACGCCGGTGGAATGCGCGGCGCCCACTGCGCACGACTCCTCACGAACGGTGCGGACGGGGCGCGCCGCGCCGGCGACGCGCCGACCATCTCCCGAGCGTGAGGAGTTACGTGCCGGAGAGGCCGCGGACGGCGCGCTCCACGGCCCGCATCCCGTCGACCACCTCGGCGAACGACGTCGACAGCGGAGACAGTCCGATGCGCAGTCCGCCGGGGTCGCGATAGTCGGGGATGACGTCGTGCTCCCACAGCCGGGCGGTCACCTCGCGCATCGACGGATGCGAGAGCGTCACATGCCCGCCGCGGAATGCGGGGTCGCGGGGAGACGCGACCGCGACGCCGAGCGGAGCCAGCAGCTCGTCGGACAGGCGCACGGCGAACTCCGTCAGCGCGGTCGACTTCGCGCGGATCGCCTCGATGCCGGCATCCGCGATCATCGCGAGCGTGTCCTGCATGGCCAGCATCCCGATGATGGGCGGGGTGCCCGACAGGAACCGGCGCATGCCGTCGGCGGGGGCGTAGACGGGCCCCATCGAGAAGACGTCGGCGGCGCCCATCCATCCCTGGATCGGCTGGGCGAGGGATGCCTGCAGCCGGCCGGCGACGTAGGCGAACGCGGGCGAGCCCGGCCCGCCGTTGAGGTACTTGTACGTGCAGCCGACCGCGAGGTCGACGCCCCACTCGTCGAGGGCGACGGGCACCGATCCGGCCGAGTGGCAGAGGTCCCAGACCGTGAGCGCGCCCGCGTCGTGCGCGATCCGCGTGAGGGTCGCGGTGTCCGCCAGGAAGCCCGAGCGGTAGGCGACCTGCGACAGCAGCACGACCGCGGTCTCGGGTCCGACGGCGGCGGCGAGCCCGTCGGCGGTGACGCCAGCCGACAGGTCGACGTCGATCCAGCGGACGCGTCCGCCCCGCTCGGCGGCGATGCCCTCGACCAGGTAGCGGTCGGTCGGGAAGTTGTCGCGGTCCACGACGATCTCGACTCGCGCGGGGTCCTCCGCGTGCCGGGCGTCGAACGCGGCGCGCAGGAGCTTGTACAGCAGCACGGTCGTCGAGTCGCCGACGACGGTCTGACCCGGCGCTGCGCCGATCACCGACCGGCCGATCTCGTCGCCGATCTCGAACGGCAGCGACATCCACGATTCGTCCCAGCCGCGGATGAGGCGCCCGCCCCACTGCTCGGCCACGAAGGCCGGAAGACGGTCAACGGTCGCCTTCGGCGGGCGCCCGAGCGAATTGCCGTCGAAGTACACGAGCGGGGTCTCCGAGCCCACGAAGCGGTCGCGGAAGCCGTGGAGCGGATCGGCGGCGTCGAGGCGCTGCGCCTCGGCGTCCCAGGGGTCAGGTGTCATCGCGGAGGAGCTCCTCGTCGGGGACGACGGTGGCGCGCGCCAGCCACGCGGGAACGTCGTCGAGTGTCGTGGGGATGTCGCCGGGAACGAAGGTCGCGATGCCGTGCGCGCGGTGGTCGAGCGGCCACGGGTCGGTCAGGGCGGCGATCAGGGCGGAGCCCCGGATGCCGGCGGCGTCGAGCGCCGAGAGCTCGTCGCGCTGGATGCCGACGTCGCGGTCGCCGTTGCCGAGATCCGTGCCGTAGAGCACGCGCCCCCCGGCATTCGCGAAGCCGGCGAGGTTGCGGGTCGCGCGTGCGCGGTCGGAGTCGTCGTGGATCGACAGCGTCGAGATCCACACCTGCCCGAGTGCCACCGCCTCTGCCGCGACCGCCTCCGGCACCGTCTCGCTGTACGGGGTGTGGGCGAGGGCGGAGACACCCGCGTCGAGCGCCCGTCGCGTCATCCCGTCCCCCTCCACGTGCGCGACGACCGGCAGGGAGTGCCCGTCGGCGGCTCGGACCACGGCGGCGAGCACGACGGCATCGAGCACCGGACCGGCGTCCGCGTTGAGGGCGACCTTGACGACGGATGCCCCGAAGGCCGCCTGCTCGTCGACCGCTGTGGCGGCGCCTCCGGAGACGCCGGGATGCAGCGAGGCATCCGTCACCTCCCGGGAGATCGCGGTCGGCGCCCACGAGCGGCCGACCGGGTAGCCGCCGGGCGCCGTGAGGAAGGCTCCGGCATATGCCACGTGCGGCATGGCACCCTTCGGCAGCTGCGCGAGCGCGACGGGATCGCCGCCGAGGTCGACCACACCGGCGATGCCGCCCTCGGCCAGTGCGTGCGCGTCGATGAGGTGCAGGTGCACGTGATGGTCGACGAAAGGCGGAAGGGCGACGCCGTGCTCGCCCGTGAGAGCGCGACGGCAGGGCGTGGCATCCGCCCCGACGAGATGGCGCAGGGCGGATGCGTCGATCACGGCGTCTCCCGGTGCGGACTGTCGCGGATCTCGGTCCGCACCGAGAAGAGCTCGGGGAAGAACGTGAGGCTCAGCGCGCGCTGGAGGAACGGCACGCCGCTCGAGCCGCCCGTGCCCGTCTTGAAGCCGATGATCCGCTCGACCGTCTTGAGGTGCCGGAACCGCCAGAACTGGAAGTTGTCCTCCAGATCGACCAGCTCCTCGCACGTCTCGTACGCGGCCCAGTTCGCCTGCGGGTCCTCGTAGATCGCCGTGAGGACCGGCACGAGCTCGGGGGTGAACTCCCACGCCTTCGTGACGTCGCGGTCGAGCACCGCCTCCGGGATCGCGTAACCCGAGCGGGCGAGCATCCGCAGGAACTCGTCGTACAGACTCGGCGCCGTCAGCGCCGCGGAGACGAGGGCGTGGGTGGCCGGGTCGCCCTCGAACACCTTCAGCATCGCGGCGTTCTTGTTGCCGAGCGTGAACTCGACCGCGCGGTACTGCGCGGACTGGAACCCGCTCGCATTGCCGAGCACACCGCGGAACTGCGCGTACTCGGCGGGCGTCAGCGTCGCGAGCACCGACCACTGCTCGGTCAGCGTCTTCTGGATGTGCTTGACCCGCGCGATGCACTTCAGCGCGGGGGCCAGCTGATCGGCGCGGAGGTAGGCGCACGCCGCCCCGAGCTCGTGGAGCACGAGCTTGAGCCACAGCTCGGTGGTCTGATGCTGCACGATGAACAGCAGTTCGTCGGGGTGCTCCGGATCCGACAGCGGATGCTGCGCGGAGAGCAGCGTGTCGAGCTCGAGGTAGCCCCCGTAGCTCATGCGGTCGGTGAAGTCGGTGACGACCGACCCTTCGATCGTGCGGGTGTTGTGCTCGACGCCGTCCACGAGCCTCAGCCTACTGAGCGGCGTCGACGCGCATCAGATGAGGGCGAGCTCGCGGAGCTTCGTCTCGACGTCGGCGTTCGACGGCTCGACGTGGTGGCTGGCATCCGGGTACACGACGACGGGGATGTTGGTGCGTCCGGAGATCTCGCGCGCGACGTCGGCGGCCTCGGGCACGGCGACGAGATCGACGTACTCGTACGCGATGCCGAGCTCGTCGAGCTGCTTCTTCGTGCGGACGCAGTCGCGGCACCAGTCGGCGCCGAACATCGTGATGGTGGGGGAGTCGTTCGAAGTCATGACTCCATTGTCGTGGACGGATGCTGGGGGGAGGGTGGACGGCTCTGTGTCGCCCGAAGACTACTATCCCTATAAACCACACCAAATCTGTGGTATTAATTCCCTATACATTCGAACCGGCTTGGGGGCCGGAGACTGGGGATTCACGAATGCGTTCATTCCGCATGCTCGCCGTGGCGGCTGTCGCCATCGGCGCTTTCACACTCTCGGCGTGCGCCGGGGGCACCACCGAGCCGGCCGCGGGGGCGGCCGAGGAGGACGGTCTGTCGGTCGACACCGTCAGGATCGGCTACTTCCCGAACGTGACGCACGCGCCCGCCATCATCGGGCTCGCCGACGGTCAGTTCCAATCGTCGTTCGGCGACGACGTCACCATCGAGACCGCGACGTTCAACTCGGGCACCGAGGAGATCGAGGCGCTGTTCGCCGGAGGCATCGACATCGGCTTCATCGGCCCGAGCCCGACGGTCACCGGCTGGCAGAAGAGCAACGGCCAGGCGCTCCACGTCATCGCGGGCGCAGCCGCCAACGGCGCCGCGCTCGTCGTGCGCGAAGGGATCGACACGCCCGCCGACCTCGAGGGCATGACCATCGCCACGCCGAGCCTCGGCAACACGCAGGACGTCGCCGCACGCCACTGGCTGAAGGAGGAGGGCTTCTCCACCGATACGGAAGGCGGCGGCGACGTCCAGATCCAGCCGCAGGACAACGCGACGGCCCTCACCGCACTGCAGATCGGCGACATCGACGGCGCCTGGGTTCCGGAGCCGTGGGCCACCCGCATGGTGGAGGAAGCGGGCGCCCACGTGCTCGTGAACGAGCCCGACCTGTGGGAGGGCGGCCAGTTCGTCACCACGAACGTCATCGTCCGCACGCAGTTCCTCCAGGAGCACCCCGACGCCGTGGAGGCGTTCCTCGCGGGCCTCCTCGACACGATCGACAGCATCGAGGCAGACCCGGCTGCGGCGCAGGCGACCGTCGCCACGGAGATCGGGAAGATCTCCGGGTCCACGCCCAAGGCCGACCAGCTCGCGAAGGCGTGGGAGAACGTCGTGTTCACCGCCGATCCGCTGCCGGCGACCCTCCGGGAGCAGGCGCAGCACGCGATCGACCTCGGGCTCCTCGAGGAGACCGATCTGGACGGCCTCTACGTGCTCGACCCCCTCAACGCGCTGCTGAAGGAGCGCGGCGAGAACACGGTGGACGACGAATGAGCACCTCGACGGCACCTGCCGCCGTCCGCATCGAGCACCTCTCGATGCGGTACGGCCGCTCCCCGGTCCTCGCCCTCTCGGATGTCGACATGGTCGTGCACGAAGGTGAGTTCGTCTGCTTCCTGGGTCGTTCGGGATGCGGCAAGAGCACGCTCCTGTCACTCGTGGCCGGACTGGAGGAGCCCACCGCCGGGACGATCGACCACGGCGGCCGCCGTGTCGGGATGATGTTCCAGGACTCCGGGCTCTTCCCGTGGCTCACCGTCCAGGGCAACATCGAGCTCGCGCTGCGGCTCTCGGGGGTTCCCCGGTCGACGTGGAGCGCTCGCGTCGCCGAGCTCCTCGACGTCGTGCGCCTGCCGGGCGTGCAGAAGAAGCGACCCCACGAGCTCTCCGGCGGCATGCGCCAGCGGGTCGCCCTCGCCCGCACGCTCGCCCAGGACTGCCAGGTCCTGCTCATGGACGAGCCCTTCGCCGCGCTCGATGCGATCACCCGCGACGCGATGCACGACGAGATCGAGCGGATCGCCGCGGAGCGGGCGCTCACCGTCCTCTTCGTCACGCACAACGTGCGCGAGGCGGTGCGACTGGGCGACCGCGTGATCCTGATGCAGCCCGGCCCCGGTCGGGTGGCGAGCGAGCTCGACGTCGAACTGGCGCGACCGCGCCGCATGGACGATGCGGAGATCGCGGTGCGTGCCGCCTACCTCCACGATCTGCTCGATGAGCAGGCCGGATCGAAAGAGGAGAAGGCAGCATGACCGCCGTCGTCGAACGTCCGACCACCCCGCCGGTGAAGACTCCGGCCGTGGTCGTGAAGGAGCGGCGCGGGACGCCGCTGGGCCGGAGGATCTGGGCGAAGTCGTGGCCGCCGCTGCTGGCGGTCGCGATCGTCCTCGTCGCCTGGCAGGCGCTGGTGCTCGCGGGAGTCAAGCCGTCGTACGTGCTCCCCGACCCGCTCACCGTCATCACCCGCCTGGGCGAGCTCGCCACCGAGCCCTCGTTCTGGGTGGGCGTGGCGACCACGATGACCCGCGCGGTCTTCGGCTTCGCCGTCGCCCTCGTGATCGGCACGGTCCTCGGTGCCGCCGTCGCCCGGTCGCGCATCCTGCGGTCGGCGATCGGCGCCCTGCTGTCGGGCCTGCAGACCATGCCCTCGATCGCGTGGTTCCCCCTCGCGATCCTGTTCTTCGGGCTCACCGAGCAGGCGATCCTGTTCGTCATCGTCCTCGGGGCGGCGCCGTCGATCGCGAACGGCCTCATCTCGGGCATCGACGACGTGCCGCCGTCGCTGCTGCGTGCGGGTCACACGCTCGGCGCGCGCGGATTCCAGATGCTCCGCTTCGTGATCCTGCCCGCGGCCCTGCCGACCTACGTCGCGGGCCTGAAGCAGGGCTGGGCGTTCGCGTGGCGTTCGCTGTTGGCGGGCGAGCTGCTCGTGACGATCTCGCAGGTGACGGCGCTCGGCGTGCTCCTCTCGAACGCCCGCAGCTTCGCGGACGCCCCGACGCTGCTGGCCGTCATGATCGTGATCCTCATCATCGGGATGCTCGTCGACGGCGTCTTCTCGTCGATCGCCAACGGCATCCGACGGCGGCGCGGGCTCGGCTCCGTGCGGCTCTGAGCCCTCACGCCCTCGACTCCGCCCGCTCGGTCGCTCCGACTAGAGTGGGCGGAGATCGTCGGGGCGGTGATGCAGAGTGCAGATCACAGCACGCGCAGACTACGCAGTCCGCGCGCTCGCTGAGCTGGCGGCGCGCACCGGGAGTGCCACGCGGGTCGAGCTCGCGGAGGCGCAGGACATCCCGGCGAAGTTCCTCGAAGCGATCCTCAGCGACCTGAAGAAGGCCGGCATCGTGGTGGCGCTGCGCGGCTCCGGAGGCGGGTACGTCCTGGCGCGTCCGGCCGAGACGGTGTCGATCGCGGATGTCGTCCGCGCCGTCGACGGCCCGCTCGCGGCCGTCCGGGGGCTGGCGCCCGAAGCGATGCGCTACGACGGCCCGGCCGAACCTCTGCGCGATGTGTGGGTCGCGCTCCGCGCCAGCATCCGGGCCGTCCTCGAGAGCGTCACGATCGCCGATCTCGTCGCAGGACGACTCCCGACCGAAGTGCAGACCCTTCTCGACGTCGACGACGCGTACCGCAGACGCTGACGCCCCGGACGCGCGCCGCTCCCGGATTCGCGTGAAACGATGGACGTCACACGGAACTGACGCTCAGCCGGACACAGGACATGCAACTCACCATCATCGTGCCCACCTTCAACGAGGCTCCCAACGTCGCGGAGCTGGTTCGGCGCGTCTGCGCAGCCGTCGACGGTGTCGATGCGGAACTCCTGTTCGTCGACGACAGCACGGATGACACGCCCGACGTCGTGCGGGAGGCCGCGCGCAGCGCCGCCATCCCTGTCCGGCTGATCCATCGCGACAGTCCGACAGGCGGGCTGGGCGGCGCGGTGCTCGAAGGCATCCGAGATGCACGGGCCGACGTCTGCGTCGTGATGGATGGCGACCTCCAGCATCCGCCTGAGAAGATCCCCGAGCTGTACGAGCGCATCCGGCAGGGGGATGTCGACGTGGTCGTGGCATCGCGGTACGTCGGCGGAGGCGCGGCGACGGGGCTCGCCGACCGAGCACGGGTGGCGGTCTCGGCCACGTCGACGGCGATCACGAAGGCGATGTTCCCGATCCGGCTGAAAGACGTCACCGACCCGATGACGGGCTTCTTCGCCGTCGACCGCTCCCGGATCGACATCGGAGGGCTCCGCCCGCGCGGCTTCAAGATCCTGCTCGAGATGCTCGCGCGCCGGAGCATGCGGGTCGCCGAAGTTCCGTTCCGCTTCGCACCGCGCCACGCCGGCGATTCGAAGGCGTCGTTCCGGCAGGGCATGCACTTCCTCGCGCAGCTGACGGCCCTGAGGTTCGGCAAGATGTCGCTGTTCGCCGTGATCGGCGGGCTCGGCGCGCTCGTCAACCTCGGGATCGTCTGGGCGCTGACGTCCTTCGGGATGCACTACCTCCCGGCGGCCGTGATCGCCGCCGAGGCCACGATCCTCGGCAACTTCGTCCTGCAGGAGCGGTTCGTCTTCCGCGACATGACGGGCGAGGCATCCGGTGTCTGGAGCCGCTTCGCGAAGTCGTTCACGTTCAACAACGTCGAGCTGCTCGTGCGCATCCCCATCGTCGCGCTGATGGTCAACACCGGCCACCTCACGGCGGTCGTGGCGACCGCCATCACCCTCGTGCTCGCGTTCATCGTGCGGTTCGTCTTCCACTCGCTGGTGGTCTACGCGCCGCGTACGCCGTCCGCCAAGAAGTCGACCGTCCGTCGGTCGCTGGAGAGCCTCGACGATCAGGCCATGGCCCCCGGCGAGCTGTAGGACGCCACCCGCGTCAGTTCTCGGTGATGAACCCCGCGCCGACGGTGCGGTTGCTCGCCTCGTCGATCAGGATGAACGATCCGGTCTGACGGTTGCGGCGATACGGGTCGACCATGAGCGGGAGCGTCGTGCGCAGCGTGACGCGTCCGATCCCGTTCAGCGGAAGCGAACCCGGCTCGGGCTCGCGCTGGAGCGAGTTGATGTCGAGCTCGTACTGGATGCCCTTCACCAGAGCGCGCACGGTGCGCGTCGTGTGCTTGAGCGCGTACTTCGCCCCGATGGTCATCGCCGTGGGGTCCATCCAGCACACCATCGCGTCGATGTCCTGCATCGCCTCCGGCTGGTTGTTGGGCCTGCTCAGCATGTCGCCGCGGGAGATGTCGACTTCGTCCTCGAGCTGGACCGTGATCGACATCGGCGGGAAGGCCTCGGTGAGCTCGCCGTCGGCGGTGCTCACGGAGCGCACCCGGCTGGGCAGACCGCTCGGAAGGGCGATGATCTCGTCGCCCGGACGGATCACGCCGCTGACGAGCTGACCCGCGAAGCCTCGGTAGTCGCCGCGGCCGTTCTGGGGCCGGATGACCGTCTGCACGGGGAAGCGCACGTCGACGAGGTTGCGGTCGCTGGCGATGTAGACGTGCTCGAGGTGGTGCAGCAGGGCGGAGCCCTCGTACCAGGGCATGTGCGCCGACCGCTCGACGACGTTGTCGCCGGTGAGGGCCGACATCGGGATCGCCGTGACGTCGGAGAAGTCGAGGCGTGCGGCGAACTCCTGGAAGTCCGCGCTGATCTCCTCGTACACGTCCTGCGACCAGTCGACGAGGTCCATCTTGTTGATGGCGAGCACGACGTGCGGGACGCGCAGCAGCGACACGATCGTCGCGTGGCGGCGGCTCTGCTCGAGCAGGCCCTTGCGGGCGTCGATCAGGATGATGGCGAGGTCCGCCGTCGAGGCGCCGGTCACCATGTTGCGCGTGTACTGGATGTGACCGGGGGTGTCCGCGATGATGAACTTCCGCAGCGGAGTCGAGAAGTAGCGGTAGGCGACATCGATCGTGATGCCCTGCTCGCGTTCGGCGCGCAGGCCGTCGGTCAGCAGAGCCAGGTCGGTGTAGGAGTCGCCGCGCTGCTCGCTCGTGCGCTCCACGGCCTCGAGCTGATCCGTGAAGATCGACTTGGAGTCGTAGAGGAGGCGCCCGATGAGCGTGCTCTTGCCGTCGTCGACGGAACCGGCCGTCGCGAATCGCAGGATGTCCATCAGAAGTACCCTTCCTTCTTGCGGTCTTCCATCGCAGCCTCGCTGACCCGGTCGTCGCCGCGGGTCGCCCCGCGCTCGGTGATGCGCGTCGATGCGACTTCCTGGACGACCTCTTCGGCCGTCTTCGCGGGGGAGAGCACGGCCGCGGTCAGGGTGGCGTCGCCGACGGTGCGGTAGCGCACCGTCTCGACGAAGGTCTCTTCGCCGGCCTTGGGCTGGCAGTGCTGGTTGACGGCCATGTACATGCCGTTGCGCAGGAAGACCTCGCGCTCGTGGGCGTAGTAGATCGAGGGGATCTCGATGCCCTCGCGCGCGATGTACTCCCAGATGTCGAGCTCGGTCCAGTTCGACAGCGGGAAGCAGCGGATGCTCTCGCCGTTGTGGATGCGGCCGTTGTAGAGCGACCACAGCTCCGGGCGCTGGTTCTTCGGGTCCCACTGGCCGAACTCGTCGCGGAACGAGAAGACGCGCTCCTTTGCGCGGGCCTTCTCCTCGTCGCGGCGCGCGCCGCCCATGAGGGCGGTGAGGCCGTGGTCTTCCGCGGTCTGGAGCAGCACGGGGGTCTGGATGCGGTTGCGCGAGCCGTTCGGCTCTTCGCGCACGCGTCCGGCGTCGATGGCGTCCTGCACCGATCCCACGATGAGGCGCACACCGAGCTCGGCCACCTTGCGATCGCGGTACTCGAGCACCTCGTCGAAGTTGTGGCCCGTGTCGACGTGCACCACCGGGAACGGAACGGATGCCGGAGCGAAGGCCTTGATCGCGAGGTGCAGCATCACGATCGAGTCCTTGCCGCCGGAGAACAGCATGGCGGGACGCTCGTTCTCCGCGACGATCTCGCGGATGATGAAGATCGCCTCCGCTTCGAGATAGTCCAGCTGGGTGAGCCCGTAACGGGGGGCGTCGGCGAATTCGCTCATCAGGATTCCCTCTCCATGAGTGCGTCGAGGCGGCGCAGCAGATCGTCCGCGAGCAGGGGATTGCAGACTACCAAGTCGGGTAGGTACGGGTTCTCGCGGTTGTACTCCAACGGGGAGCCGTCGACGCGAGACGTGAAGAGGCCGGCCGCACGCGCGACGGCGACCGGTGCGGCGGAGTCCCATTCGTACTGACCGCCGGTGTGGACGTAGGCATCCACATCGCCGCGGACGACCGCGGCGACCTTGAAGCCGGCCGACCCCATCGGAACGAGTTCGGCGTCCAGTTCTTCGGCGAGCGCCTGCACGAGCGCCGACGCACGGCTGCGCGAGACGGCGAGGCGGATGCGCGCGGGGCGCTCCCATTCCTGGGCTGCATCGGCGGCGGAGAGGACGATGTCTTCGGCGGGGAGGGACACGGCGCCGGCCGCGAGCTCGCCCCGCTCCCAGAGCGCGACGTGGACGGCCCAGTCGTGCCGGTTCTCGGAGAACTCCCGCGTTCCGTCGAGCGGATCGATGATCCACACCCGATCAGCGCTGAGGCGGGCGGAGTCGTCCGCGGCTTCCTCGGAAAGCACGGCGTCGTCCGCGCGGTGCTCGGTGAGAGCAGTCGCGAGGAACTCCTGGCTCACGCGGTCGCCGCGATCCTTCAGAGCCGCGGTTCCGATCTCGGCCGGCTCGGCCGACCTCTGCACTTCGAGGAGCCGTGCTCCCGCATCGCGCGCCAGTTCGGCTGCGAGTTCGTTGTCGTCGATCATGTCCCCCAAGGATCCGATCAGGTGTGAAGGGGATGCCGCGCACGACAGAACTGCCGAACCCGCTGCGCCCCAGCACAGCGATGGCAGAAGTACATGCCCCCAGAGCATGAGTCCCCGGCTACACCCTACAAGAGAGCGCGGCCGACGCGAACGGCGAACTGCCCTTGTGACGCTGTGGAACAATGCCAGACATGGACTGGGGCCTCATCATCGGCGCATTCGCCGTCGGCATCGTCGTCGGATTGACGGGGATGGGCGGCGGCGCGCTCATGACGCCCATGCTCGTGCTGTTCTTCGGAGTCTCTCCGCTGACGGCCGTCTCGAGCGATCTCGTCGCCAGCGCCGTCATGAAGCCCGTGGGTGGATTCGTGCACCTCCGCCGCGGAACGGTGAATCTCAAGCTCGTCGGCTGGCTCTGCGTCGGCTCCGTGCCCTCTGCGTTCGCCGGCGTGTTCGTGCTCAAGGCCCTGGGCGACGGCGAGCAGGTGCAGGAGGTCGTCAAGTACGCGCTGGGCGGTGCGATCCTCTTCACGGCGACGATGCTCATGGTGCGGGCCTATATGCGCCTGGTCGAGCGTGCGCGCTCCCGTGACGGCAAAGGCGAACCGCTCCCGCAGGAGCGACCGGAGGTGCGGGTCAGGATCATCCCGACCGTCATCCTCGGCATCGTGGGCGGCCTCATCGTCGGCATGACCTCCGTGGGGTCGGGCTCCCTCATCATCATCGGCCTCATGCTGCTCTACCCCGGCCTCAAGGCCAGTCAGCTCGTCGGCACCGACCTGGTCCAGGCCGTGCCGCTCGTCGCCTCCGCGGCGATCGCGCACGCGATGTACGGCGACCTCGACATGGGCATCTCCATCCCGCTCATCATCGGCAGCGTGCCCGGTGCGTTCATCGGAGCGCAGCTGTCCGCACGGCTGCCGGGCGGCATCATCCGGCGCGCGCTGGCCTTCGTCCTGCTCGCGTCGGGTCTCAAGCTCCTCGGCGTGAGCAACGAGATCACGGGGATCATCCTCATCTCGGCGCTCGTGCTCGGCCCGGTCGTGTGGATGCTGATCCGCCGCCACTACGGGTTCCCACCGCTGGCGAGCACGGAGTTGCGCGAAGCCCGAGCGGCCAAAGCACGTGCTCAGGCTCAGCAAAGCGGCGATCCACATGAGAAAGAAGCAGCGCCGCCACCCGGACCTGAATCAGGGGACGACTCGAGAAGACCTGCCAACGGGCCTCGATCATGACTGTGAATGTGCCTCAAGCGGTGCTGGAAGGTGAACGACTCGAAACGCTGGAGTTCCTTCTGCTGGGAATTGCGGGGGCGGACCGCTCGTACAAGCTCCCGGCCGCGGATCGCGAGGGACTCACCGCGTCCCTGAGGGTCGAGGCGGCGGTCGCCGAGACTGCCTTTTCTGCCGGTCGACTGCGCATCGCCGACCCCGACAACACTCCGCTCGCAGAACTCGTCGTCGAGGGGCACAAAGCGGATTCGGCAGGAGTGTGGCTGGCGGGACCTGTGGTGGGTCTGCGCACGCCGGAGCACGGGCCCGCACGGGGCCACAGGTTGGGCGGCCTGGACGCTTTGAGCGGGAGGGAGGTCGTCCTGTTCGGGGGTCGCCTGCGACCCGCCGATGTCGTCGCTCTCGTCGCTCACTCGGAGCCTCTCGCTTTCGTCGTGGAGGAGTCGAGCGACCGTCGGTCTTCGCTGGAGATTCTTCGTCAGCTTTCCGAATGTGCAACTCTGATGTCGGACGCGCGGATCGCGTTTCTGCCGGAGTCAGATCTCGGCTCAGGGAGTCGCGACCGAAGCATGGCCATCCTGAGCGCTGCGGGGGCGTCCTCGATCGTTGATCGGCGGCTGGCCCCGATCGAGACCTCTCAACGCGGCGCAGTGATCGTCTTCACGGGTCTCTCCGGAGCGGGAAAGTCCACGGTGGCCCGAGCCCTCGCCGACGATTTGCGCGCCGCTGGGGGTCAAGGCGTCGTGCTACTGGATGGCGATCATGTGCGTGCAGAACTGGCCTCAGAGCTGGGTTTTGGAAGGCAGGACCGCGAGCGGAACCTGAAGCGTCAGGCGTGGGTCGCCGCTCGGGTTGCGGAGGGTGGGGGGCTTGCAATATGCGCCCCCATCGCGCCGTTCACCGAGTCTCGCCTCCAGATGAGGGCGAAGGTCGAGCCGCAGTACCCGTTCATTCTCGTCCACGTTTCGACGTCGCTCGAGGTCTCCGAAGCGAGGGACCGAAAAGGCCTGTACGCAAAGGCGAGAGCCGGTCTGATCCCCGACTTCACAGGCATCGATTCTCCTTACGAAGTTCCCTCCGACGCGGATCTACAGATCGACACTTCCAACACGGAAGTTGCTGCGTGCGTAGTGAAGATTCGGGAGCTTCTCGAGGCGCGCGGCATTGTGAGAGCGGTATGAGACCCTTCTCATCGGGCCGGAAGTGACCTAGGGCTGCACATAGCCTGCACGAGGACCTCCGCGCAATAGCCGCTGGAGAGTCCGTACCCGAATTGATACACCGCTGGCCTGCTATCGGCCGCGGGATCCTTGCCCGAGGAGATCCATGCATAGTGCCCATCATCGCGCGCCCAGAACCTGGCGTCTCCATACAGCGGTCCTCACCGCAGTCCTGCTCGTCCTCACCCTGACCCCGCTTGCTTCCGCCCAGGCTGCAACCTCTGCGCCCGGTGAACTCGTCGTGAACGGCGATTTCTCGAAGGGCTCGCAGGGTTGGCGGGTCAATAAGCCGGCTGCGCACTCGCTCGGAGTTGAGAGCGTGGGACCGAACGGTTCCGCTGCCGCTGTCCTGCGTACATCCGACCTCTCGACCGTCGTCCTGAATGACGCCCTCGACTCTGTGAAGAACGCCGCGAAGGGCACGAGCTACACGTTGTCGGCCTGGGTGCGGGCCGACAAACCGAACGCCGTGGCGTCGGTGAAGGCACGCGAAAGCGCAGCCGGGGGGAGTTACACGCATGAGAAGCGGGTGAAGCTCTCCAGCACATCGTGGACGCAGATCACGCTGGAGTTCACCACGCGATTCGCCGGTTCCACGCTCGACATCAATGTTCTCTTCTGGGGATACCAGAGCAGGTCCTTGCTGAGTGTCGACTCGGTCTCACTCGTCGATGCCACCGCGGTCGTCCCCCCGGTCGAGCCTGCCCCTCCTACTCAGCCCGTGCCCCCGACAAATCCTGAGCCCGGGCTGCCCGCCCAACCGGGAACGCCGGAGAAGTGCACGAGACCCGCTCCTACGGGCACTCAGTTCGGCTCGAGTATCTCCACGGGCAGTCAATCGCATGCTCAGGCGTTGGCTGAGGTTGACGGACTATTCGGAAAGCTCCCGATCGTCCGCGTGTTCGACCCCGGGATGCCTTTCGCGTGGACGCACTCGCGTGCTCCGATGATTGCGGGCCGCGATCTGGTCCTCTCGTTCCGTCCTATGCCTCAAGACGTCCTGTCTGGCAAGCACGACGCAGAGTTCCGCCGCTGGTTCACGGAGGCTCCCGCGGATGTCACCATCTACTGGAGTTACATCCACGAGCCGGAACCGATGATCGACCAGGGGAAGTTCACCGCTGATCAGTACCGTCGCGCATGGCAGCGCATCGACGCCATCGCGGATGAGGTGTGCAAGAAGAACATGTACCCGACTTTGATCCTGACGCAGTGGACGACTGTGGCCGCGTCAAAGAGGGACTGGCGCACCTACTATCCCGGTGCAGACGTCATCGATGTGATGGCGTTCGATCCGTACAACGGTGTCCACGACCCGACACGCGACTACTACGCATCCCCTGCCGACCTCTTCGACTCGGTCGTGCGCGTCGCACAATCTGCCGGCAAGCCCTACGCCATCGCCGAGACGGGGTCACGCAAGATCCCCAGCGACGCGACCGGAAGCAAACGCGCAGAATGGCTCAACGCTGTGGCGGACTACAGCAGGAAGAACGGAGCCCTCTTCGTGACGTATTTCCACTCCACGCGGGATGCGGACTGGCGCCTTCTCGACGGACCCTCGAAAGAGGCGTGGCGCCAGGCGGTGCTCTCGTCCCGCTGACCACCACATGCTGAAGGCCCGCTCGGCACCGAGCGGGCCTTCAGCATGTGGTCCGTTAGAATTGCGGTTCGTGCTTTGGGGGAAACGCAGATGACAGACGTACGCGGCGCGCAGTCGTCGATCGACCTCGGACGATATTGGTCCGCCGTGGTTTCTCGTTGGCCCATGATTCTCGCGACTACAGGTGCGGGACTCCTTGCCGCGGCGGTCTACCTGGTGGCTGTGCCGCAAACGTACATCGCGACGACCACCGTCGCCGTGTTTCCGATCTCGTCCGACCCTTATGCTTCCAACCGAAATGCATCCAACATCCTCGACATGACGGCGGAGGCGGTCACCGCCTCCTCATTCAAAGTCGCGAACCTTGCTGTCGAGAGTTTGGGCGAGCAGTGGAACGCCAGCGAACTGAGAAAGAGCACAACGGTATCCGCTGGCGCTGACAGCACGACGATGACGATCGCCGTCAGCGCTGACCGTGAATCTCGCGCTCGGGACGGCGCTGGAGCGCTCGCGGAGGCCTACCTCACCGCGCGGTCGGACCAAGCCGCAGCTAGCATCGACAGCGTCGTGCAGAGGGACCGGGATCGCATCGGGGATCTTCGCCAGCAGCTTACGACGGCCATCGAACGACTGTCCGTGGAGCCTCCCGGTAGCCCGGCCGCTTCTGAGGCCAGTGCTGATCAGCAGATCCTGAACCTTCAGATCGCAGCTCTGCTATCACGGATCAGCTCTCTCGAAGGTGTGGACACGACCGGTGGATCGGTTCTCAATCCTGCATCCATGACAATCGTGGCGGTCGAGCCGTCCCGCACACTCGCGCTAGCGTCCGGTGTTGCCGCCGGCTTTGCGGTCGGTGTGATCGCCGCATTCGTCACGCACTCGCGGCGCAAGACGGTGCGCGGCGCCAGTGACCTCGTCCGGGATCTCGAGGTAGACGTCCTGGGATCCTGGGACAAGCCCGCGGACGCCATGGGCGCGATCGAGGTTGCCACTCAACGGCTTCTTCGAGTGGCTAGTGTGCACGAAGCTCGATCGATCGCTTTCGTCTACGAACGCGGAGCCGAGTGGCCTTCGCCCCTCGCGGCCACATGCGCCACCCTCTTCCGAGACAACGGAGTGGAGACCACGGTGGTCTTGGCGGACTCCGCTGGCGCAGCGACGCCCGGGGTCCTCCAGCTCGTGCATGTGCCCCCCACCACACGCACCGCCGACAAACTGGCGGCCCTTCGCGTATCCGACCTCGTTGTCGTTGTGGTCGCCAGAGCGGTGACCCGTATCGCCGATATCCAGGCGACTCTGGAGGCTGCCGACGAGATGGATGCCCGGGTCGTTGGCGCTCTTCTCACGCCAAGGGTTCCGGAGGACACGACAGGCCCGGCCCCGCAATCGGAGCCAGCGGATAACGTCGGGAACGCGTCGCAGGCAGCTCCGAAGCGAGAGAGAGTTGCGCGAGACGCTCGATCCGTCGACGCAGGTTGACAACTAGGGCCATCACCTGCGATTATTCGCTGAGCGCCAGGTGCACGTGTGGGACGTGCGCCAATGGGGAAGTTCCGATTGGAACAGGCGCAAGTGCGACGCTGGGGGTTGCTGATGTTTTCTGCTGTGCGTGCTCGGATGAGCAGGACGACCGCTGCTATTGCTATCGGCGCGATCTTCGCGTCGGGCCTTGTGCTCGCAGTCGCGCCGGTCGCGACTGCTGCGACGCCCGAGGAGCTTGCGACCGAGTTCCTCGATCCTGCCGCTTACACCGGCATGACCATGGACACAGCAGGCGCATCCTGTTGGGAGATCAAGCAGCTCAACCCGACTTCCGAGTCCGGCGCATACTGGGTGCTGACGCCCTCGATGCCTCGTCCCGTCCAGGTTTACTGCGACATGGTCACCGATGGTGGCGGATGGGTCAAGGTCGGTCAGGGGCGTGAGAGCCTTGAGACGAAGTACATCGGTAAGGGCAGCGACGCTACGCTGCTCCAGCCAGCGGCCCCGACGGGAACTACTGCTCAGATGTCGGCGTCGACGATCGACGCCCTTCTCGACGGTACAGCCGTATCTGCGCTTGCTGATGGTGTGCGGCTGCGCCGCGCTACGACGATCGACGGCTCTGCATGGCAGGAGGTCCGGGTCAAGTTGGCGAAGGCCAAGGGCTGGAAGTGGACCTGGGGGAGCGTGGAAGGAGTCTCAAGCTTCTCCTTCGACGGCCAGGCCGGCACGGGCGGTACCGTTGGCAACTACGGCTTCGACAGCTCGTTCCGTCGGGTCGACTCGAGCCTGAAGACCGACCAGAACTACACGTGGGGGTTCGCGTACGGCAGCCAGGTCCGCGGAACTCCGGACGCCTCGAGCTACTTGTGGTCCTCGACGACGAGCATGGGGTATGCCAAGCCGGTCACAGAGATCTACGTGCGACCCAAGATCTCAAACTTCAGTGCGCAGTTCAGTCGCATTCCTGACACGGGGACGGCCGTGGCGCAGAACCGCAAGCAGCCATCGTCCTTCGCTCTGACGAACCCGTGGGGTGTCGGCGGACTTGCTGGATCAGAGACGCACATGAGCTCTGTCGAGGTGCAGGCGTTCGCACAGATCGGCAACACGATGTACGTGGGCGGCAACTTCGCCTATGTGCAGCGCACATCGGCCGGCTCCGGGCGCGTCGATCGCCCGTTTCTCGCAGCTTTCAACGCGACCACCGGTGAATTCATCCCGAGTTTCGCGCCCGTACTGAACGAACAGGTTCACGCTCTTGCGGCGCTCCCCAACGGCAACCTTTTCGTAGGTGGACGCTTCACAACGGTCAACGGTCAGCCGGCGGTGGGAGCGGTGTCGTTGAATCCCGCAACGGGAGCCGTGGCGGCGGGCTGGAATCTCACGATGGAGAACGCAGTCGGGGGTGGTGTTGTCGTCGTTCAGACGGCGCAACTCTCCGGCGACCAGCTCTACATCGCCGGAGCCTTCACCCACGGAACCGGCTCAGCGGGGGGGCGTGTGTACAGCCGCAACCTTATGCGGATCGACTCTGACGGACGCCCCGACACCAACTGGCGCGCCGAGGTCAAGGGCGGAGTCCGCGACGTCGATGTCTCCGCGGACGGTGCGGTCGCGTACCCGGCGGGCAACTTCACGTCGTACCGCGACACGACGACTTCGAATGTCGCAGCAGTGTCCACTGCGCCGGGTGCGGACCTCGTCGTCGATTGGATCCCGACCTGGAGTGCCGCGTCCAGCTACCAGCAGGCAGTCGAGCAGGTGGGCGATAGGGTCTGGGTCGGCGGTTCCGAGCACGCGAACTTCTCTTTCGACGACGCCACCTACGAGCGACTGAGCGGCGACATCACGGCTACGCAGGGCGGCGACTTCCAGGCATACGGTACGACCGGGACTGAACTCTTCGGTACCTGCCACTGCCGTCAGTTCTCCTACTCCGGCTCGTACACGTGGCCGAACGTCGGCAGCAGCTGGACCGAGGTCAATGACATCCACTGGGTCGCCGCGTGGGACACGACCACCGGCGCCTACATCCCCACCTTCAACCCGAACCTGAGCACGCGGGCAGGCAGCGGACCTTGGGCTGTGCAGGTGGGCAGCGCTGACGAGACGGTCTGGGTCGGCGGAGATATCACCGGCGCACGCACCTCCGCGAGCGGATCAGCCTGGTTGGGCGGATTCGCCCGCTTCCCACAGGCTGATGTCACTGCGCCTGGCGTGCCGACGAACTTCCGCATGACAGCTCAATCGGCGACGACGACCACCCTCGCGTGGACGGCACCGTCCGGCGGCCTCGGCACCGGAACCGCCGGCACCTATCAGATTCTGCTCGACGACCGCGTGGTTGCGGAGACCCGATCGACCAGTGTCATCGTCCCGCTTAAGGGTGAGCGCCGGTACTTCGTGCGAGCCATCGATTCCGCAGGGAACATCTCAGCGAGCACCGGTGCGCTCACTGTCCCGGGCGGAATCTCGAAGCCCTCCGCCGCATTCACGAACGCACCCGCCGGTCTCAGCGTCGCGTTCGATGCAAGCTCGTCGCTGTCTTCCGTGGCCGTTGAGGACTACACCTGGGTATTCGGTGACGGCGAGTCAGTCACGACGACTGGTCCTACTGTGGTCCACGAGTACGTCGGGGGTGGCCAGTACAGCGTGACGCTCTACGTACGTGACATCAACGGCGCCTACGGGCGAACAACGTTGGCACTCGTGCTCGAGCAGCCGCGCCCCGTCGATGCATATGGCGGAGCAGTCTTCGACGAGGAGCCTTGGGCCTTCTGGAGACTCGCCGAGACTTCCCGTGATGTGGCGGCGGACAGTGGCAAGTCGAACAACAGGGCCGTGTACCAGCAGGGTGTCGCGCGCGGTCTGGACGGGATCGTGAGCGGAAACACGGCGGCTCAGTTCGACGGCGCGGATGACGTCGTTGTGTCTACCACGCCGGTCAGTAACCCGACCACGTACTCGACCGAGGCATGGTTCCAGACGACTACCAACCGCGGCGGGAAGATCATCGGCTTCGGCACGGCCCCGTCCGGTCGCTCCAACAGCTACGACCGTCACGTGTACATGCAGGACGACGGTCGGCTCGTCTTCGGCGTCTACACGGGCGTGGAGAACAAGATCACCTCGTCGGTCCCGTACAACGATGGCCGATGGCACCACGTGGTTGCCACGCAGTCTTCCGAGGGTATGCGTCTGTACATCGACGGTGTTCTCGCTGGCACTCACCCCCAGACTGGCGCTGAGAACTACACAGGCTATTGGCGCGTGGGCGGCGACAACACGTGGGGCTCGTCGTCGGCCTATTTTGCCGGGCGCATCGACGAAGCAGCCGTGTACACCACAGCACTGAGCGCGGCGAAGGTTGCACAGCACTTCACACTGGGAATCGACCTGCCTCCTGTCGTCACTGACGATGCTTACGCGCGGACTGTTCTCGCGAACACTCCCAGTGCGTTTTGGCGACTCGACCAGTCGAAGAACGGAATTGTTCAGGATGCGTCGGGCAATGGATTCGGCGCGGGCACGGTCGCTGGGCCGACCACGAATTCCGCATCCGCGGTCGTCGGCGGCCTGGGCTCGCTCTCCTTCAACGGACAGGGCCAGGGCGTCGCTGCCGACGCCCTGATCGATGGCCCGACGTCTTACGCGACGGAGGCCTGGATCCGCACCACGACGACTGCCGGTGGCAAGATTATCGGCTTCGGCAACGCTCGCGTGGGCAGCTCTAACAACTACGATCGGGCGGTCTTCATGCTTCCCGACGGCCGACTCCGGGCCGGAGTCTGGACCGGTCAGGAGACGACGGTCACCACCGCGACCGCTCTCAACGACGGCGAATGGCACCATGTCGTCGCACAGCTCGGCTCTGGTGTGCTGCAACTGTTCGTCGATGGCGTCTTCATTGGGGAGACGACGTTGCCCGCGCCGGCTCAGGCTTACAGCGGGTACTGGCGACTCGGGGGCGACTCGACCTGGGCGGGTGCACAGTACTTCGCTGGTGGCATCGACGAATTCGCACTGTACTCCGCGCCTCTCACAGCGGCGCAGATCGAGCGGCATTATCTCGTGGGAACGGGGCGCGACAACGTCGCACCTACTGCGAGCTTCACCTCTGCCGTCGAGAATCTGACGGTCTCGGTCGACGGTTCCACCTCGAATGACATCGATGGGAACCTCGTCGCGACTAGCTGGGACTTCGGTGACGGCTCTGCCTCCGTCACTGGGGTACTCGCCGCAACGCACACCTACGACTCTCCCGGCACCTACTCGGTCACGTTGACGGTCACGGACGACCGGGGGGCGTCTGCAACCTCGATCGCTCAGATCACTGTCACGGCCCCGCCCAACGTGCCGCCGGTCGCCGCGTCCACCGTCTCCATCGTCGACCTGACGGTGACGGCAGACGGAGCGGGTTCCGCGGACTCGGATGGAACGATCGCGTCCTACGTCTGGGACTTCGGCGACGGAGCCACAGCGACAGGTGTGAACGCCACGCACACGTACGCATCAGCCGGTATCTTCACGGTCACGCTCGTCGTCACCGATGACGACGGCGCTCAGCACTCTGTGCAGCGGACAGTGGCCGCGGTCGCGCCGAATGAGGCGCCCATCGCCTTGATCGCGACGTCAATCGAGTTCCTCGAGGTCTCATTCGACGGATTGGGGTCATCGGATTCCGACGGCGACGTCGTGTCCTACCTCTGGGACTTCGGAGACGGTGGCACGTCGACGCAGGCGACACCCGCCCACAACTACGCCGCTGGCGGAACCTATTCGGTGTCGCTCACGGTGGCCGACGATGACGGCGCGACCGGCACGTCGACGGCGACCATAGCCGTCGAGCCCGCGAACGCGCCTCCCGTCGCTGTCATCGGCTCGGTGGCGACATACCTGACTGTCGCCTTCAGCTCAGCTGGCAGTGTCGACATCGACGGCACCATCGAGTCGTACTCGTGGAACTTCGGAGACGGAGCGACGTCGACGGAATCCAGCCCGACCCACGCATACAGCTCGGCTGGTACCTACGATGTGACGCTCTCAGTCACCGATGACGACGGCGAGGAAGGCGTCGTGACGGCTTCCGTCACGGTCGCGCCTGCCAACGTCGGTCCGACCGCTGTGATCGGCTCTGTCGCAACGGGCCTGTCGGTCACGTTCACTGCAGCCGACTCGACTGACTCGGACGGATCGATCGTGTCGTACCAATGGGTCTTCGGCGATGGTGAGACATCGACGGATGCTGGGCCCACCCACGTCTACGCGGCGTCCGGGTCCTACACGGTCTCGCTCACGGTGACGGATGATGACGGCGCGACCCACACGGCATCGACCGTGGTCACGGTGGCAGCAGCCAACAACGCGCCGACGGCGCTCTTCGAAAGTTCGATGTCCGGACTGACCGCGACGTTTGACGCGGCCGGCTCGACTGACTCCGACGGGTCGATCTCGTCCTACGGATGGTCGTTTGGTGACGGAGGTACGTCCGAACTGATCGCTCCCGTCCACACGTACGCGTCCGCGGGTTCCTATGAAGTGACGCTGACAGTGACGGACGACGACGGTGCCGTGGCAACCGTTGTGAAGACGATCACCGTCGCCGCACCGAACAATGGCCCTACGGCTGTGATCGGATCGTCGGTCATCGGCCTGCAGGTGGCGTTCTCCTCCGCCGGTTCTGCGGACGCTGATGGTTCGATCATCGGTTACTCGTGGAGCTTCGGCGACGGTCAGACGTCCACGTCGGCGAACCCTTCGCACACTTATGCGTCGGGCGGCACGTTCACGGTGTCGCTCACGGTGACCGACGACGACGGGGCGGCGACATCGGTGTCTGCCTCCGTGACGGTCGCGCCTGTGAATCAGGTTCCGTCTGCGGTGATTGGGTCGCTGGTTTCGGGTCTGTCGGTGGCGTTCTCGGGTGCGGGGTCGTCGGATGCTGATGGTTCGATCGTTTCGCACGCGTGGAACTTCGGCGATGGTCAGACGTCGTCGGAGGTGAGCCCGTCGCACACGTACGACGTCGCGGGTTCTTACACGGTGACGTTGACGGTGACGGATAACGCTGGCGCAACCGGTGTGGCGACGTCGGTCGTCTCGGTGGGCACTCCCACGACAGCGGAGATCGTCGCGGAGAACGCGCAGTGGTCGTACTACTACGGTGTCGCGGCGCCATCGGCGAATTGGAAGTCGTTGACGTTTGATGCAACGTCGTGGTCTTCGGGTGCGGCGCCGATCGGTTACGGGTCTTCGTTGGTCTCGACGACGCTGAACGTGGCGGCGGCAACGGACACCCGGCCGCGGGCTGTGTACTTCCGCAAGGAATTCTCTCTGGCGGATGCGTCGAAGGTTGTGTCGCTCGATTTGTCGTCGGTCGCCGATGACGGTGTCGTGATCTACGTCAACGGTGTCGAGGTCGTGCGATCGCGCATGCCTTCTGGGACCATCACGCACACGACGTTCGCCTCGCCGCAGCCGCCCCGTACGACGGCAGCCAACGCGAGCCCTGTCACGGTGACGGTTCCGGTCGACTTGCTGGTCGATGGCACCAACGTGATCACTGCTGAGACGCACGTCAACTACCGCGGCACGCCCGACCTGTCATTCAAACTCCGTGCCACGGCCGTCTTGGGTGGAACATCTGTGAATCAGGTTCCGTCTGCGGTGATTGGGTCGCTGGTTTCGGGTCTGTCGGTGGCGTTCTCGGGTGCGGGGTCGTCGGATGCTGATGGTTCGATCGTTTCGCACGCGTGGAACTTCGGCGATGGTCAGACGTCGTCGGAGGTGAGCCCGTCGCACACGTACGACGTCGCGGGTTCTTACACGGTGACGTTGACGGTGACGGATAACGCTGGCGCAACCGGTGTGGCGACGTCGGTCGTCTCGGTGGGCACTCCCACGACAGCGGAGATCGTCGCGGAGAACGCGCAGTGGTCGTACTACTACGGTGTCGCGGCGCCATCGGCGAATTGGAAGTCGTTGACGTTTGATGCAACGTCGTGGTCTTCGGGTGCGGCGCCGATCGGTTACGGGTCTTCGTTGGTCTCGACGACGCTGAACGTGGCGGCGGCAACGGACACCCGGCCGCGGGCTGTGTACTTCCGCAAGGAATTCTCTCTGGCGGATGCGTCGAAGGTTGTGTCGCTCGATTTGTCGTCGGTCGCCGATGACGGTGTCGTGATCTACGTCAACGGTGTCGAGGTCGTGCGATCGCGCATGCCTTCTGGGACCATCACGCACACGACGTTCGCCTCGCCGCAGCCGCCCCGTACGACGGCAGCCAACGCGAGCCCTGTCACGGTGACGGTTCCGGTCGACTTGCTGGTCGATGGCACCAACGTGATCACTGCTGAGACGCACGTCAACTACCGCGGCACGCCCGACCTGTCATTCAAACTCCATGCCACTGTCACGGCCCTGCCGTAGCGGAGCAACTCCTGGCACGGAACGACCGTTGGCCCCTCCCCACAGGGGCCAACGGTCGACACATGGTCGGCACCGACCGTAGCGAGTTCAGCTCAGAGGCGAGCTCACCAGGGGGCTGACTTGCCGACTAGTTCCTCCACCTCGGCACGCAGCGGCTCGTAGACGGCCGCGAGACGGTTGGTCTCCGTCTCTGGAGGCAGATCAGACGTGCGCCAGGTCGAGTTAAAGGACTTCTTCGTCGGCATTGCTATCCGCGGAATCTCAAGAAAGTCGCAGACCTCTGAGAACGTCGACTCGGTGTTCCTGTAGAGGTCCTCCGCGTAGACAATCAGGAGCTGTTCCCGCGGAAAGTGCTCCAACCAGTTGCGGATCTGTGGTGCGTAGTCTCCGCGCGAACGGTAGCTGTAGAAGTCGTGTGCCGGACTGTAGTAGCTCGGGTCCGCGAGCATCCGCTCGACCTCACCTTCGAGGCGAGCGTCTTCCGCATCCAGTGCGTCTGCGAAGCTCAGCGGTTCGACTTTGTTCTGAACACGTTCCTGGTAGTGCGACCATGCGCGCCGAACAGGCTCGCGAAGCAGGAGAATACTCTTCACCTCGGGAGCCACATCTCGCACCTTGCCGGCGATGCGGGGGTCCCAGACATAGTAAGGCGACGCCTCACCGGAAAGCGGCCGGTAGCCGAGGTTGCGCTGCAACGACCTTCTGTGGCGTTCGGAAGGGAAGTGCGAGCGGTACCAACGCTCCGAGCGACCTGATCCTTTGAAGAAGTAATCGGTGCTCTTCGTCCCACGAATCTCGGGGTACATGTGCATCACGCCTGGGTGACGTACGAGATAGTTGAACATTGATGTCGTGCCACCGCGCTTGCAGCCGATGATCAGGTAATCGGGGAGAGGACGGTCTGCTGCTGTCGCCATCGCCCATCCGCGTGTCGTGACATTCGCGATGTCCTTCATCCACGCCGGCGCGCGATCCTTGATGCTGCTCATGAAGATTCGCCCTTTCCGAGGCTCTGCTCACTACGAGGCGGGCGCCTGAGCGAGGCGAGCGCTTCGTCAAGCGCAAACCATCGCCGTGTGAGAAAGAGGCAGACTGTCCACAGTACGACGGCCGCAGCCGCGCCCGACACCAGCGCAATGAGTGTCTCGCCGAACACCAGGCGTGCGATGACGGAGGGAACCGCCGCGGCGGTCGCCGAGACTGCGATTGCCAACAGAATGCGGCTCGCACTCAATCGGACACCGACCCGCAATCGGACGGTGACAGTTGCAAGAAGTGCATCGAGAATCATCGAGACGGTCCACGCGACCGCTGCGCCGGTGAGGCCACACAGCGGGATGAGGGTGAAGAGCAGCGTCAGGCTGACCGCTAGCACCACGATTTTGTTCACCGCGGCTCGGCCACTCAACCCACTCATAAGGAGAAGGGACTGCACGTTGCCGGTACTCGAGTTGATCGCCGCGCCCAGACACATGATCGTCAGGGCTGGCGCCCCAAACTCGAATCCGGGCCCGAAGATGTCGAGGACCGGGACTGCTAGCACGGAAAGCAGGACGTACACCGGCATGCTCAGGAGAACGATCCATTGCGTCGTGCGCAGGTAGAGATCCTTCAAGGCGGCATGTCGTTGCTGATGAAGCATGCGCGAGAACTGCGGAGCGACGACGATGCGCATCGCAGTCGAAGGCATCGTCCCAGTCTGTATGAGCCTGGACACGACCGCGTAGATGCCTGCGAGGGCAGGACCGGTCAGTAGCCCGACGATGATGACATCCAGCCAGAGGAGAGCCTGCTCGATCGACGACGAGAGAGCCCGCGGCCCACTATAGGTCGCGACCTCGCGTGCGAGGAGCCGTCGCGTTGAAGCCAAACCGGACCCTCCCCTCGCGCGGCGCACGCCATCGTGAACGCGGATCAGCGCGATGATCAGGATGATCGGCAGCAAAGCCAGCCAAGCGATGCCGGCGGCGAACGCGCCTCCGGCGAACGATGCCGCGATGGCGACGGCGATCAGGCGACCGGCGGGCAGAGCGATAGACCCGAGGAGGACGAAGTCGCGGATGCCGCCAAGCCCGCGAGTGACTGCCAATGCGACCGTGAGAACTGAAGCCACCGGAAGGAATGCAGCTGACCAGCGGATGAGCAGTGCGAGCTGCGGACCCCCGGCAGCCAGTAAGGGTGCGAGAATGAGAACGACGAGGGATGCTGCTACGCCGCCCGCCAGTGCGCCCAGAAGGAGCAGAGCCGTGACACGGGAAATGTCACCCCGTCGATCGATCGTTAGACGCGGCAGCATCCACACTGCGGTCGTATCCAGACCGACTTTCGCGATGGCTCCTGCGATCGTGAAGACTGCGATCATCTGGAAGACCACACCAGTGGCGGTCGGCCCGAGTGCGCGACCGAGGATCAGCGCGAGGGCGAACCCTGCGAGCCCTGTCGTGATCGCGCCGATGAAGCTGATCACCGAGCTGCGGGCAGCGTCTCCCAGCGCACCACGGCTCTCGACGTCGCCTGACTTCACAGCAGGCCCTCCCCCAGTCGTCCATCGCCAGTATACGGGCGACTGTCAGTCACCCCAGTTCTCCCCTGCTCTACAATGAACACCGGGGGTCATCGACTTGGGGGGTAGCGATGAAACGTGCCCGTATCCTCTGGATCACGGCAGGCGCGTCCGCAGTGGTGGCGTTGATCGTCGGCGTACTCATCGCGGCGGCGCTTCAGCGCGAGGATGCGACGATGCCCGACGCTGCTGAGGCATCGACGTCGTCTGCATCTCCGTCTCCTGTTCCGGTCGCCACTCTTCCGGCGGCGGCCGTCGAAGGCGATGTTGAGCCCGGGTCGGATGCCTCCAGCATCGTCGTGGCACCCGTCGCGGCGCTCAATCAGGCGCTCACCGACCCGACCGTGCCGGTTGACCTCTCCATGGTGGCCGACGGAGTGGCTCTCGCCGACTTCCGCGACGAGGTGGAGCAGACGGCTATGGAGGGCTGGCGGATCGAGGGCGAAACTGTGCTGATCTCAGCCCTCGTCGTCTCTCGCACGCCCGATTCGGATCCACCGTCCATGGTGGTTGACGTCTGCCTCGATCGGTCGGGGGTCACCGTACTCGACACACAGGGAATGGCGGTTCCCAACGCAATGTCACCGACGCGTGTTCTGACGCGCTGGACCATGTCGCTCCTCGACGGCTCTTGGAAGGCTACGAATAGGACTTTCACGGATGAGCCTGAGTGCTGATGCCGCACGAGGAGATGGATCCGTTCACCTTTGACTCTCGCCTCGGACGACACGTCGCCTACCTCGCCGAGCAGATGTGGGGTCCTGCTATCCGGCGTGGAGACGTAGCAGTTGTCGCCGGACCGCACGGAGATCCTGCGTACTCAGCACACCAGAGCTTCTGGGTTATCCCGAGCTTCTCGCGAGCGAAGTTCCTCGTGCCCCGGGACTTTAAAGTCGCGTCCCGTTCGTTGAGGGAATATGCGCTCCTTCGCTCGCTTCGGACGCGGGCCGTGCGGCGCGTTCTGTCCGCCCTCGCTCTGATGCGCATTCCACTCTCGAACGACGTCGTGACGGTCTCGAGCACGGTCTCCACCGGAGACATCATCCAGGCGGTCGGAGCAAGTGTCGGCCATGCGAAGGTGCGAGCTTCACTCGGGGTTCGTTCCGCTGCCAACGCCAAGCCGACGCTCGAGCTCAGGTCTACCTGCGGCGACATCCTCGGCTTCGCCAAGCTCGGATGGAACGGCATCACGATTCCCTCGATCGACAACGAGGCCCGCGCTCTTCGAGAGCTCGCGCCGTACGCCGTGACCCCTTTTCGAGCAGCTGGCGTGATCGCAGAGGGCACGGTGCAGGACCGGCGATTCGTCGTTACCGAGCCGATGCCGATCCGCGTGCGTGACGTTCCCCCGCGCGCACATTCGTTGAGCGCGTCCGAGGCGCGCGGTCCCGCGCCATTGGTGGGAATGCACCCTTGGTCCGCGCTCGCCCAGGTGACGTCGGTCGTGTCGACGGTTTTCGACGACGATCAGACTACGCCGCCCGCGCTCGCAGTAGAAGTTCGCCGCGTGGTCGACCGCATTCTGGATCAGGCGCCGGTGCTCCCCGCGGCCGGCTTCTGGCACGGCGACTTCGTCTGCTGGAACCTCGCCCGCGATGGTGACGGAGCGCTCTGGCTTTTCGACTGGGAAACGGCCGAGGAGGACGTGCCTGCCGGCATGGACACCATGCACTGGTACTCCAACGCACAGGGTCCGGTGGACCCGAAGCGCACCAGAGAGCGTGTCGCTGCGGCGTTCGAGACAGCGAAGCCGGTGCTCCGATCAATGGGGTATTCCTCGCGGACGATGCGTTACCTGGGAGCGTGGTACTCCGTGACCTTGGTCGCTCGGGCTATCAGGCTCGCGCGTGCCCTCGAGGGATGGGAAAGGGTGGCGCTGAAGCCTGACACTCTGGCCGAACTCCTCACATGGGCCAACCAGATCCTTGACAACGCCACACCGCAGAAGGAGGCCCGACGATGAGTGCACAGGCGCAGTCCGTGATGTCTGAGCAGGAGAGGATGAGATATGTCGGGCCTGTGCTTTACATCGCAGGTTTAGGTCGCAGTGGCTCGACGATGCTTGAGTGCGTCCTGGGATCGCATCCCGAGGTGGCCGCTCTCGGTGAGGTGCTGCACCTGTGGGATCGTGGAATCGTGAAGGACGAGCTGTGCGGATGTGGGGCGCCGTTCTCCGCCTGTGATTTCTGGCTGGCAGTCGGCGATCGCGCCTTCGGAGGTTGGGCGCGCGTCGATCTCGAGAGAGTCTCAGTGCTGCATGATGCCGTCGACCGCCACCGTCGCATCGCGAAGGTGCTTTCGCCGATCCAGACGAGCAACTACCGTCGACTCATACGCCTCTACAACGATCTGTACCTGCGGATCTACGACGCCGCAGCGGAAGTGTCGGGCGCTCGCCTCGTGATCGATTCCGGCAAGCACGGCAGTCTGGCGGCATCCCTCGCCAACAGCGATGAGATCGACCTTCGCGTGCTCCACATCGTGCGTGATGCTACTGCCGTCGCTTTCTCCTGGTCGAAGGCCGTACATCGCCCGGAAGCCCAGAGTGAGGAGGATGCTCTCATGGTTCGTTATTCGAGTCCCTTGAGCAGCGCGCTGTGGATGCTTCAGAATCTTGAGGTGGAGGCCCTTCGCGCGAAGGGCGTGACCCCCGTTCGGCTCCGTTACGAAGACCTCGTCGCTCAGCCCCCCGCGGCCCTCTCGCACACGCTCAAGCGGCTTGGGCTGAGCAGCTTCCGGCCGGCCGTCGAGGGTCGTGTGCAGTTGCGCACGCAGCACACTGTGGCCGGGAACCCCATGAGGTTCAGTCGAGGGGTGCTCACCCTTCGGCGGGATGATGCCTGGAAGGCATCCATGGCCACGCGTGAGCGTCGAATTGTCAAAGCGCTGACAGCGCCTCTGCGAGCGGCATACGGGTACAGCGGATGAACGATCGGGCACTGAGTGTCGTCATTGCGACGCGGAACCGTCCAGATTTCCTGCGCGATGCAGTTCGCGCGGTGAGTGCGCAGGAGGGCGTAGGCCGAATCGAGATCATCGTTGTCCATGATCAGAGCGAAGTGGACCCGAGCGTCGCTGAGGTCGCTCCGGAAGCTGACGTGCGTGTAGTCCCGAATGTGCACGCTGTCGGTCTCGCAGGGGCACGGAACACCGGAATCGAGCTGGCGGAGGGAGAGTTTGTCGCCTTCTGTGATGACGACGACGTTTGGATGCCGGGAAAAGCCCGCGCACAGGTCGGCGAGTTACGGCGTAGACCCGAATCCGATCTGGTTGCGACGGGCATCGTCGTTGAATACGACGGCGAGAGCCACCCTCGTTACCTGCCCACAGATACGATCCTGCTCTCAGACCTGGTGCGAGACCGTCACACGGAACTGCACCCATCGACATTTCTCTTCCGTACCTCTGCGCTTCGGGACTTGGGGATGGTGTCCACCGCGGTCCCGGGAGGCTTCGGCGAAGACTACGAGCTTCTTCTTCGGACCGCACGTAGAGCGCCAATCGCGAACATTCCGCGTCCCTTCGTCAGCATCAGGTGGCATCAGTCATCGTTCTTCTTCGAGCGGTGGTCGACGATGGCGTCCGGACTCGAGTATCTCCTCGATCAGTATGAGGAGTTTCAGGACGACCCCAAAGGCCTTGCGCGGATCCAGGGTCAGATCGCGTTTGCGCGCGCATCCGAAGGTCGTCGTCGTGACGCCGTTGCGCTATCTTTCGCCACCCTTCGATCGTCGATGACCGAGTTGCGTGCGCCGCTCGCGTTGCTCGTGGTCGCCCGCGTGGCGAAACCGGAGTGGATCATGGTCCAGCTGCACAGGTTCGGCCGCGGAATATGACGCGTCTGCACGGGCCTCGCGGCGACCGCTCCGAGGCTCGCCCGGAGCTGCCGGCGTGGCCTATCGCCTGGCTATTCGTCGGCTATCCGGTCTGGTGGATTCTCGGCCTCGGGGAGGCTGCATGGATTCTCGCCGCGGCGGCAATGGCGTATTTCATCGCAAAGACTGGCAGGCGCCTCGTTCCCATTGGGTTCGGTCTCGTTCTCGCCCTTCTGATGTGGATCGCACTCTCCGGAGTCGCGATCGACTCGTTCGGGAGGCTTCTGGGATTCGCCTTCCGATTTGCCCAGTACGCCTCGTTCGCCGTCTTATTCGTCTATGTCTACAACGCTCGACCGACCGTCAGCCTGAACAGGCTTCTGGCGTACTTGACCGCGTTCTGGGGCTGGATCATCGTCGGCGGGTATCTGGCCTTGGCATTTCCGACAGCAGTCATCCGGACACCTCTTTCCTACGTACTGCCGGACTCGCTTCTCGGAAACGACCTCATCCAGCAGATGGTCGTGCGCCGACTCACTCAATTCAACCCCGAAGCGTGGGCGTACATTGATCCTCGCCCGTCTGCGCCATTCCTCTATACCAATAACTGGGGGAACGCGTACAGTCTTCTGCTTCCTCTCGTCCTGCTTTTGATCACTCGCATGCCGGCTGGGTGGAGGCGGTGGGGTCTCATCGTGGCGGTGCCTGTCTCGGCGGTGCCCGCTTTCCTCACACTCAACCGCGGAATGTTCATCGGGCTGGGTGTCGTCGCGTTCGTCATCGCGGTGCGCCTGGCTCTTCAAGGACGGACACGCGCAGTTCTGGGTCTCGCCGGGCTCGGTGGCGCGGGTCTTTTGTTGGTGTGGCTCCTGCCGGTCGCCGACCGGCTATCGAACAGGCTCGAGATCAGCGGAACTAACGACGATCGTTTGGGAGTCTATTTCGAGACCATCGCACGCACGGCGACATCGCCGTTGTTCGGGTTCGGAGCACCCCGCCCTGCGGAAGCCAGTTCCGGATTTGCTCCGCCTGTTGGTACGCAGGGACAGATCTGGATGGTTCTCTTCTCTCACGGTTATATCGGTCTGCTGCTATTCATCTCCGTGCTCGTGTGGATGACGGTGCGCGCTTTCAAATGGCCTGACTTGGCGGGAATCGTCGCGTCGGGTGTGCTCTGTGCGCTCCTGGTCGAGGTTTTCTACTACGGCGTGCTCGGTGCTGGGCTCGCCATCGCCTTCGTTCTCGGCGCGTTGGCGATGCGTGAGTGGCCCTTATCGCCGCCCGATGAGCTCACCAACGTCCTTCGCGATCCGATTGCGCATGGTTCGACGCGCTCCAGAGTGAACGGTGACGACGCACGCGCGATCGCCTGATCACTGGCCACATTCGCTGTCAGGCAACGGAGACAATCACCTTCTGGTGGGAGTGGAGTTCGGTGGTCGATATCACACTCTCGCACCCGATTCGAGGGGGCCGTGTTGATCAGGGAAATGCAGGAGCATGGGAAACGATCTCGCATACGGCCTGGAGGCGAGTGACCTGAGGAAGGGACCTGACGTGCGCAGACTTAGAGCTGTCGGCGGAACGGTGACTCTCGTAGTCTCCGTGCTGCTGGCTGCATCCACGAGCACGACGCCCGTTGGAGTCACTCTCAAGATGGATGGCAACCTGACCAATGTGTCGGGCAGTGCGTCGGTAAGGGCCCAGACGGTGAGTGCCGCGGGCGGCAAGATCGTCCTGCAATCGAGGCCAGGCAACGGCGATGCCGCTGTCTACCCCTCGGTCGGGTCCGAGACTGGAGCGGTCCTGGCCGTTACAAATGCCACCGGGACGGACGTCCTTGCGCCCGGTACGCGTGACTTCTCCTTCGGCGCGGACTTTCGAACCGTCTCGGGCGGCAAGAACGATGGCGACAATCTCATCCAGCGCGGTCTGGCTGACGACTCGGGCCAATACAAGATAGAACTGGATTCCGGTTCAGCCGTTTGCGTTGTGAAGGGAAGTCGAAAGACAGCCACTGTTCGCATCGGGCATGTCATTGCCCCCAACGTGTGGTACCGCGTCAATTGCAGCCGGACGGGGTCGGAGATCGCACTGACGCTGACGCGCATCGACTCGGGTGCGGAATGGCGATCGCGTACCAACTCCGTAGTCGGTAGCGTGGCGACGAAATCAGTAGGCACGCCGCTCACGGTCGGAGGAAAGCTCACGCCAAAGTTGGCAATCGCTGCGTGGGAGCCGGATCAATTCAACGGGACGATTGACAACGCCTTCATGCGCGTCAATCGCTGACGCTCCGCATCACCCGGGTTACTCAGGGTCGCGCCAGCGGGGCCTGCGCAACAGGGGGAAAGTCCTGCGTGGGGCTCGTCCGCTCCTGAGGACGCGGAGCTTCTCCCCGAATGACGCCACGGAGGCGGCGACCTGAGCGGCGGGGTGGGCGGCCGTTGCACCCTTCATGGATCCGTTCCGTCCGATGGCCTCTTCCAACTCAGCGGTGTCATCGACCACGATACCGAGGCCGCGCTCGTGGGCCCATTTGGCGAAGCGCAACTGATGTTCGTCGACATGCTCTCCGAGTGCCGGGTCGCGCGCAAGAACGATCGGCATTAGGCCAGCCGATCGGACCGTAGCTATCGTCCCAGGTCCTCCGTGCGTGATGACGAGATCGGCCTCAGCGAGCGCGTCTGACAGGTCTGCCGGCGCCATCATCTTCACGGAACGCGCGATCTGGGGACCAGTGCTGAATCCGTACTGCACGACGACATCATCGCCGGGGTGAGCTGCCGCCCAGTCGTCTGCCCATGCGCACAGCCGATCGAATGGATGCGTGTCCGTGCCCGTGATGACGAGCACAGCTCTCCGACCGGGCACCCAATCGATTCTCACAGAAGCGGTCCGATCGTCACGGTGTCTCGGTACAGTCGGCGCTGCTCATCCCACTGAACTGCGAAAAGGTCGGTGAACGGGCTGCACAGGCGAGCAGTGAGAGTCGGGCTGTCAACCCGGTCGTAGACCTCGATATAGGCGGTTCGCGCACCGAAGAAGCGGCTGAGGATGAAGTAGGGGAGGGCCACCGCTGCTCCTGTGGAGATGACCACGTCCGGGCGACGAGAGCGCATCAAATGCCAGGCCTGCAAGGTGTTGCGGAGAAGGTTCGGGAGGTTCCTCGTGGTCGGGTAAGAAGCCCAGACCACATCGGACTCCTCGGACAACGCGCCGGTGGCGTCGGTCGTGGGAAATGTCACCCAGGATCGGTCGTCGTGGTGAAACAGATCGCGGAGTGGAAGCAGCTGCGCGAGGTGCCCGCCGGAGCTGCCGACGAATAGCACGCGGCCGAGCCGAGTATCGGCGACCTTCTTCTTGGAATGCTCGGGATCATTGATGGCCGAACTGTTCATCACGCCATTCTCCCCGATCGGCCGAGACCGCAGGTGAGCGCCACGGAACCGCAGTGAATCAATACGCGCCGTCGGGACGGATCATCACCTTGGCCGTCCGCCACATGATGATGAGGTCGCCGATGACCGACCAGTTCTCGACGTAGCGGAGGTCGAGCCGGACGCTCTCCTCCCACGAGAGGTCGCTGCGCCCGCCCACCTGCCAGGGGCCGGTGATGCCCGGCTTGATGTAGAGGCGACGGATGACGGTGCCGTCGTACGCGGTGACCTCGGCGGGCAGCGGCGGGCGAGGTCCCACGACGCTCATGTCGCCCACGAGTGCGTTCCAGAACTGAGGGATCTCATCCAGCGAGTACTTGCGCAGGATGCGTCCGACGCGCGTGACACGTGGATCGTCGTGCATCTTGAAGAGGGGTCCGGCGCCCTCGTTCGAGGCCATGAGCGTCGCGAGCTGGGCTTCGGCGTCGGTGCGCATGGAGCGGAACTTCACCATCCGGAACTCCTGGCCGTCGCGCCCGACGCGGCGCTGCAGGAAGAACACGGGGCCGGGCGAGTCGAGCTTGATCGCGAGCGCGATCAGCGCCGCGAACGGGGCGAACAGGATCAGTGCGACAGACGACACCACGATGTCGAGGGCCCGCTTGAACGCGTGCGAGCCGCCCTCGAAGTCGGGGATCTGCACGTGGATGAGCGGAAGGCCCTCAACGGGCCGCAGCGACATGCGGGGGCCCGCGATGTCTCCGAGCCGGCTGGAGAGCACGAGCTCGGCCGCGGTGCCCTCCATCTGCCATGCGAGGTGCTTGATGTAGTCGGGCTCGCCGCTGGGCTGGCTCGCCACGATGATCGTGTCGGCCTCGAGCGTCGGGGCCTGCGAGACCCACGTGGTGCTGTGCATGAGGGGATACGACACCGAGTCGACGTTCAGCGTGCCGATCTCGTCGTCGAGGATCGCGGCCCCGACGACCCGGTAGCCGAGGACGCCCTTGTCTCCGAGGGTGCGGACGACGTGCTCGACGTCATCGCGATTGCCCACGACGATCGTGCGTGAGGCGTAGCCGCCGTAGACGCGCTGGCGGAGCAGCCAGCGACGCCACATCCAGCGACTGAAGATGAGCAGGGCGACGCCGACGGGGAGCGCGAAGAACAGCTGCGTCCGCAGGCCCTCCCACTGGAAGACCACGAAGGCGATCGCCACGAACCCGAACGCCATCGCCGTGGCGTGCGCGACACGCTTGTACTCGGTCGCGCCCGTTCCCATGACGGCCGGCTGGCGGGTGCTGAACAGGCTGAGCATGAGGAGCCAGCCGAACGCAGTGACGAGAGGGATGCGGGCGAGGATCCACGGGTCGGTGCGCAGGAGGGCGGGATCGATGAGGAACAGCGAGATGAGGGATGCCAGGGTGCACGTGAGCAGCGCGATGACCGTGTCGTTGATCCGCAGGCGCGTGCGGTACGCGCGCTCCCAGACCCGACGGTCCTCGACCGCACGCGACGTGCGCGGCGTGATGAGCGTCCTGGTGTTCGGCTTCTCCGCGCGCGGCGCAGCGACCGGTGCGAACACACCCGTCGTGTCGTCGATCGCGGTCATCGTTCGACCGACACGATCGGCTCAAAAGCATTGCTCGGCATGTCTTCCCCAGAAATCGCCGACGGCCTGACGAATCAGTCCGTACTCCCCAGTGCGCAATGTGGACCCCAGATCCGACAAAGCGAAGATTCCCAATCTCCGCGACTGCGCGTTTTCACTCTACCCCCGCACCGCCGCTGATGGGTAGTGGTCGGCGTCCTGAATGCGACACCGAATGTTAAGAGTGTGTTACCCGCTGGTTGATACCCCTCACCCCAGGTCGCGCAGTCGCGCCGCGATCCCGGCGCTCTCGCCGTCGCGTCGCTCGTACGTCACGGCGATGATGAGCAGCACGGCCCCGACGACGGCGAGCGTGATCCACCAGGGCATCGACTCGATGCCGCGGCCGATCTGCACGACGAAGGCGAGGACGTTCTCGACCGGGAGCACGACGATGCCGATGAGGAACGGCGCTGCCAGGCGGCGTCCCGAGCCGACGAGGATCGCCACGAGTGCGAGGGCGATCACGAGGATCGCGCGCCATGTGGTGGGGTCGGTGAAGGTCGCGGCGATCGACGCGCTGAGCATCACGACCAGTCCCGGGCCGAGGAGGGGCCACGACCCCGGCCATCCCGCGGGCCACGACGCGATCGTGCGGCGGGCCGAGGCATCCGTCTTCAGGTGCAGGGCACCGGCGATCAGGAGGAAGGCGCCCAAGGGGAGGGAGAACCATTCCACCCTCAGCTCGCGAGGGCTCCACGCGACGACGGCCGTGACGAACGCCAGCGTGAACGCGAACCACACCGGCGGAAGGGTCGTCGCTCTGCCGCGAGCGCGCCACGACGTCACGACCACGAGGGCGAGGAGGACCAGCATGAGGCTCCACATCGCCCAGATCGTGAACCAGTCCCGCTCGATCGAGGCCCACGCGGCCACGGCCACGTACGCGATCGCGGGGGCGGCCAGCCAGCGCGAGCGCGCGAGAGCGGATGTCGGCAGCGCCGATGTGCGCAGCCCTCGGGCCGAGAGCGCGGCAGGGACGGCGCCGAGCAGCCCGAGACCGAGGCACGTGAGGAACAGGGCGTCGGGCGCGGTGTCGAGTCCGAGCCCGAAGCGCACGCCCTGGACCGCGCTCGCCGCAGCGGCGACGACGGCTGCCGCGAAGGTCGGGATGCGGAGCGCGCGCAGACGCCACGCGTGCCGCCACATCCCACCGGTGCGCCGCGCGACCGCTCCGAAGGCGAACCCGATGGCGACCAGGAGCCAGGATGCCCCGATGAGGCCGAGCGCACGGGCGGGCGGCCCGTCGACGGCCGAGAGCGCCAGCAGCGGGACGATCCCCACTGCCAGGCCCGCCGTGTACAGCGGGACGCCGCGCTTCGCCCGGGCCGTCAGCACCGCGCCCACAAGTGCGGCGGCCACCGCCGGAGGGAGGAGGTAGGGCTCGATCTCGGTGACGCCGGCGATGCCCCACACGCACCACAGTGCTCCGGTGAACGCGGCTCCGGCCAGCCACCACGCGTAGCGACGGCGGGTCGTCAGGCCGGCGGCGACCGCTCCGGCGCCGATGATCGTCAGCACGAGGAATGTGGTGCCGAGTCCGGCCGCCTCGCGCACGAGGGCGAGGGCGACCGCGATCGCCGTGGTGATCAGGGTGGATGCCTCGATCGCGAGGCGGACGCGCACGGCATCGTGCTCGCCGATCCGCGGGGCGAGGCCCCGTCGCACAGTGTCGGTGGTGGGGAGCACGATGGCCACCACGACCGCGATGACGGGGAGGACCACGGGTGATCCGCTGCCCGCGAGGAGCTGGGCGCCGAGGCACACGACGACCACGGCGACCGACGGCACGAGCACCGCCGCGGCCAGGCTGCGCACGGCGATGCCCAGGCCCGGGCGCGACGTGATCACGAGCGTGAGGGCGAGGGCGAAGATGAGGCCCGTGGAGAGGGCCGTCCAGCCGCTGCGCTCGAAGACCACCTGCACGATGCCGAGCACGAACGGCACGGAGGTGACGACGAGGATCGCGTACCACGCGCGCGCGCCGACCCGGGAGAGGAAGGTCGCCGCGATCGCCACGAGAGCACCGGCGGACGTCGTCAGGCAGACGACCGCGAGGGCTCCGACGCCCTGCAGGGTGAGAGCCGTCGCGAAGACGACGAGCGCATAGGCGTAGCCGACGCCGACGTGCACGAAGCGCGTCCGCGCCGGCAGTGCGAGCGAGATCACCGCGAGGGCGCCCACGATCGCGACGCCCGCTCCCACCACGAGTTCGGGGTCGCGCCACGAGAGGATCGCGGTGAACGCCACGAGCGCGTGCGCGGAGACCACGACCGGGACGCGCACGGCGAGGTTCGCGGTGCGCAGGCGGGGGATGCCCGATACCGCGGCGCCGGCGGCGACGGCGAGGGCGAGGCCGATCGCGATCCGACCCCACAGCGTGATCGCGGGGGTCGACACGAGCGTCAGGGCGGCGAGACCGGCGTACCAGAACCCCAGATACCCGAGCCAGCGCGTGCCGATCGGCGCCGCGCCGAGGAGGACGGATGACTCGGGGATCGTGGGCTCGGCATCCGGCAGCGCCGGAGCATCCGCCCCGACCTGCTCGCTTCGCGGCGCCCGCCGCTCCTGCAGCCAGGAGAAGGCCGGGAGCCCGACCGCGAGTGCCGCGAGACCGACCGTGACGCCGCCGACGGCGTTCGCATCGGTCGCGTCGCCGATGAAGCCCGAGACGCCGAGCAGGGTGGCGAGCACGATTCCGGCCGACATCGCGCTCGTCACGACCGCGCTCACGGCGACACCGACGATCGCACCACCGAGGAACGCGGAGCGGCGCACCGCCGAAGGAAGAGGGATGCCCCCCACCACGAGGAGCCCGATGACCCCCGCGAGCGGGATGACGGCGGGAAGCCAGGTCGTGATCTCGACGCGGGGAAGGGCCGCCACTGGCAGCACGACGAACGTCATCACGGCGGCCCCGCCGGCGGCGAAGCTCCAGAAGCCGCTCCACGGGTGCCGGGCCGAGAACCCCGCCAGCACGGCGACGGCGGCGAACAGCCCCACGTAGGTCCACATCGACAGGGAGAGGAGCTCGGAGGTCAGCGTGGCCGCGAACGTCAGCGGGAGGGCGACGAGCTGCACGATCGACAGCGTCACGCCCTCGGCCCGCAGCCGTCCTCCGAAGCGAGCGGCCACGAACCGGCGCGCCTCGATGAGCAGGCTCGCCGCCACCGCGGTGCCGAGCCACCCCAGCACGCCGGCGAAGCCGCCCGGTCCTCCGAAGCCGAACATGACGGGAACGCACGCGAGCGCGAGGCTCGCGCACCACAGCCAGACGCGGATGCCGAACCGCACGGCCAGGGTCGCCAGGGCGGCTCCCGCCAGCAGGGTGCCGATCGCGGCAGCGGTCCACGGCGAGTCCGAGGAGATCTCCGCCACCGCCGCGACGTCGAGGGCCACGAAGACGATGCCGAGCGCGCCGACGGCCTCGGCCGAGAACCGCAGCCCGCGGCCGACGAGCACCCGCGCGCCGCCGAGGAAGAGGAGGGTGACCGTCGCGATGATCGCGTTGCGCACGCCCCGGTCGGTGAGGTCGGGGGTGAAGAACGTGAAGACGATCGCCGCGACCGCCACGAGGCCGGCGCCGGCGACGGCGAGCACGGACTGCACCGTGGCGCTCGAGCGCGGGGCGGCCGCGGCGCGCACGGCCACAGGTGGCGCGACGGGTGGTGCGACCGGGCGGGGCGCCACGACGGGCACCCGGTCGAGCACGGCCTGGCGGGCGCGGAGCGCGGTGACGGCCGACTGCGAGGCATCCCACAGCTCGGCCCCGACGCCGCCCGCGAAGTCGGCTCCGCATTGGCGGCATCGCTCGGAAAGGACCTGGCCGCGTCCGCACAGCGGGCAGGTCGTGGTGTCGAGCAGGCGGCGGATCGCGACCTCGCTCCACAGCGGCTCGCGCGTCCGCGTCGCGACGCCGCTCATGCGCCGGCCCCCGTGTCGGCCGGTCGGGCGTCGATCGTTCCGAGTCCCTCGGCATCCGCTTCGGGGACCCACACGAGGATGTCGCCGGGCTGGCACTCCAGCACCCGGCAGATCGCGTCGAGGGTGGAGAAGCGGATGGCCTTCGCCCGGCCGTTCTTGAGCACCGACACGTTGACGGGCGTGATGTCGATCGCGGCGGCGAAGTCGTTCACCGACATCTTCTTCTTCGCGAGCTCGACGTCGAGGTTGATGATGATGGGCATCAGACCACCTCGGAGAGGTCGCGCTCGAGCTGAGATGCCTTGCGCAGGAGGCCACGCAGCACCACGAGCAGCAACGAGAGGCCCGCGCCGACGATGGCGCCGATGAGGCACAGCAGCGAGATCGACGGCGGACTCGCGCCGGCGCTCATCAGAACGACGAGGGCCACGACCACGAGCACGGTGGCGAGAGCCACGGCGCCGAGTGCGACATCCACCCAGATGAACGCGCGCTCGCTGAAGATGCTGTCGACGCGCACGAGGGTCACGAGGCGCCACACGCATACGAGCAGCACCTGGGCGCACAGGGCGAACACGCCGCCCACGAGGATCCCCGGGGCGACGAGCTGCGAGAACTCGGGGTAGACCGTGGCGAGGCCGGCGACGGTCTGCGGGATCACGACGACCTGGCAGAACAGCAGGAGGGCGAGAAGGATCGCGATGAGCGTCTTCAGGACGACGATCGTCGTGCGGTTCATGGGGCAGCGCCTATCGATAAGCGGTCAGTGTCTATCGATAAACAATACATACCTACCGAGTTTCGACAAGCCTGCGAGCTCAACGATCGCCGTGAACCGGATGGAGAGCAGACGTATCTGTTTGTCATAGGACAACCCGCGATACCGTGTCGGCGTGAGCAGCATCACGGGAGCCACCGCCGCCGACATCGCGACGTCGATCCGCGACCAGGTCGATTCCGGCGCGCTCGACGTCGGATCTCCTCTGCCGACGATCCGCGCGCTCGCCGCCGATCTCGGCGTGAACCGCAACACGGTCGCCGCCGCGTACGCCCACCTCGCGGCATCCGGCGTCGTGTCCGCACGCGGACGCGCAGGAACCATCGTCCGCGCCCGGGAGTTCGCTCCCCGCGAGGGCATGGAGTCCGCCGCCGGAGTGGTCAATCTCGCGGCCGGCAACCCCGATCCCGCCCTGCTTCCGGGCATCGGCGCCGCCCTCCTCGGCTACGAGCCCCTCGTGTACGGCGACCGCGTCGTCGAGGACGCACTCGTGGCGTGGGCGCAGGCCCGCGCCGGGGGAGACGTTCCGGCATCCGCGTCCGTCGTCATCACGGCGGGAGCGATCGACGCCGTCGAGCGCCTGCTCACAGCGCACCTCGTGCGCGGCGACGGTGTCGCCGTCGAGGATCCCTGCTTCCTCTCGAGCGCGGGGGTGCTGCACGCGAACGGATTCGCGGCGCTTCCGATGGGGATGGATGCCGAGGGCGTGCTCCCCGACGAGCTCGAGGCGGCGCTGGTCGCCGGCGCGCGCGCGGTCGTGCTGACGCCCCGCGCGCACAACCCCACCGGGGCCACGATCACCCCGCGCCGCGCGGGGATGCTGCGCGAGGTGCTGGCTCGCCATCCGTCGGTGCTCGTGATCGAAGACGACCACTTCTCCGCCATCGCCGACTCGGCGTACGCGCGCGCCACCCCGCCGGATTCCCAGCGCTGGGCGCTCGTGCGGTCGGTGTCGAAGTTCCTCGGGCCCGATCTGCGGCTCGCCGTCGTGCACTGCGATCCCGGCACCGAGGCGCGCCTGGAGGCGCGGCTCGGCGGTGCGGTGTGGGTCAGCACGATCCTCCAGCGCATCGTGGCGGGGATGCTCGGAGATCCCGCGACCCGGGAGCTGCTGGCCACGGCGCGTCGGGCGTATCGCCGCCGGGGCGCGGCCCTCGCCGACGCACTCGCCGCGCGCGGCATCCCCTTCCTTCCCCCGGCCGACGGCCTCAATCTGTGGATCCCGCTCGATCGGCCCGAGCAGGCTGTGGTGGAGGCGCTCCACCGGCGGGGATGGCTCGTGCGCGGCGGCGCGGACTTCGCCGTGGCATCCGATCCTCCTCCCGCCCTCCGCGTCACGACCGCGACCCTCGTGCCCGAGCACGCCACCTCGTTCGCCGGCGACCTCGCCGAGCTCCTCTTCGGAACGGAGACCCCATGACCATCACCGGCCTCAGTGCCTTCCCCCTCACGCCGCTGCACGACGACCGCGTCGACGAGCGCGCCTTCGCCGGGCTCGTCGAACGAGCGGCGGCTGCCGGCGTCGACTCGATCACCGCACTCGGCTCGACGGGTTCGTACGCGTACCTCACCGCCGACGAGCGCCGCCGGGTCGCGCGTCTCGCGCTGGCGCACGCCGGATCCACACCGGTCTTCGTCGGAGTCGGGGCGCTGCGGACATCGCACGTGCTGGCTCTGGCGCGCGATGCGCAGGATGCCGGTGCCGCCGCGGTGCTCGTCGCCCCCGTGTCATACCAGCCGCTCACCGACGACGACGTGTTCGGGCTGTTCGACGAGCTGACCGCCGCCGTCGAGGTGCCGGTCATCGTCTACGACAACCCCGCGACGACCCGGTTCGACTTCACCGATGCGCTCTACGCCCGCATCGCCCAGCTGACGGGCGTCGCGTCGATCAAGATCCCGGGGGTCCCGGCGGATCCGGATGCCGCGCGGGCTCGGGTGGACGGCATCCGCGACGCGGTGCCGCCCGGCGTGACGATCGGCGTGTCGGGCGATGCGTCGGCGGCGACCGGACTGAACGCGGGCTGCGACGCCTGGTATTCGGTGATCGCGGGGACGCTGCCGGGGCCGGCGGTGGCGCTCACGCGGGCGGCCCGCTCGGGGGATGCCGCGGCCGCCGTCGCCGCGTCCGACCGGCTTCAGCCGCTGTGGGAGCTGTTCGCCGAGTTCGGCGGCAGCTTCCGGGTGATCGCCGCGATCGCCGAGATGGCGGGCCTCGTGCAGCCCGACAGCATCCCGCGTCCTCTCCGGGGGCTCGACGCGGCGGCGCGAGAGCGTGTGGGCCGGGTCGTGAGAGACCTCGGCCTCCTTCCGTCGTGACCGGCGGGCTCCAGACGGACGACCTCGCAGGCGCGCGCGGGACGCGCACCGCCGGCGGCCTCGCCCGGTACGTCGCCGCCGCGACGCTCGCCCGCACCGCCGATGGCGGCGGGGTGGTCGCGATCGTGCTGCTCGTCACCACGGCGGGCGGTGCGGGCTGGGAGGCGGGCCTGCTCGGGGCGAGCATCACGGCGCCGCACCTGCTCGGCCCCTTCGTCGCGCGCCGACTCGACACGGCCCGCGACGGGCGCACGGTGATCGCCGTCGCGTGCATGGTGCACGGAGCGACGCTGGCCGCAGCCGTGCTGCTGTTCCCGTGGGTGTGGACGGGGGTCACGGCTCTGCTGCTGGTCGCGTCGGGGCTCGTCGGTCCGCTGCTCACCGGGGGGATCTCGAGTCGCCTGCCGGCGATCGCGGGCCCTGATCTCGTGCGCCAGCGACGAGCGCAGGGCTGGGATGTCGCCACCTACGGGCTCGGCGGCACGATCGGCCCGAGCATCGTGGCGGCGGTCTCGGTGTGGATCTCGCCCACGACGGCCGCTCTCGTGCTCGCGGTGATGACGTTCGCCGCCGCGGCGCTCGTGCGGATCCTCCCGACCTCGCCGCCGGCCGGTGCGGGAGACGTGCCGAGACCGCTGCGCACCCTGGGGATCATGCTGAGCAGCGGGCCCCTGCGCCGGACGCTGTACCTCACGGTGACCGTCGCGCTCGCCGTCGCTGCGCTTCCGGTGACCGCCGTCGTGGTCGCGCCGAGCCTCGGGGCGCCCGCCGCGACGGCCGGAGCGCTCACGGCGGCCTACGGGCTGGGTGGGCTCGTGGCTTCGGTCGGCGTGATGGTGCGCCCCTCCCGCGCCGACGCCGATCCGCTGATGAGCCGGCTCGCTCTGTGCGTCGCGCTGGCCCTCGCGGGAGTCGCTCTGGCCGCCTCGATCGGCTGGATGATCGCGGCGTATGCCGTTGCCGGCATGCTCAACTCGTTCTTCTTCGCGGCGACGCTCGCGGCCCGCAGCGAGTACTCGCCGCTCGAGGCGCGGGCGCAGGTCTTCGTCTGGGTGGGGGCGCTCAAGATCACCGCGGGCTCTGCCGGGGTCGCGGCATCCGGAGCGCTCGTCGAAGGAGCGATCCGGATGCCGGTCTGGCTCGGCGTCGGCCTCGTTCTCGCCGCCGTCCTCGCCTCGACGTTCGATCGTCTGGGCGCCGGTCAGCGAGCCGATGCCGGACTTGGGTCAGACCCTGGTCGGTGAGAGAGCCCGCCGGTAGAGGACCCACTGGTAGACGATCTGCACGGCGAACGCGACGCACGCCCCGATCAGCACGACGGGTCCGGCGATGCGGAGAAGCATGAACGGCGTCTCGAAGGCGAACGCTCGCACGAACTGCCACCCCTCCATCTCCCACAGTCCGGGAGTGAGGTACAGGTCCGGCGACAGCAGTCCCTGGGGCCAGAGTGCGACCGTGATCACGAAGAACGGCAGGAGCAGCGCCGAGGTCATCGTCATCGCGCGCTGATAGCGCTGAGCCTTCGATGCCGGGTCGGAGAAGATGTCGGCGTCCGCATCGCGCGTGATCGACGCGAAGTACTGTGCGCCGCTCCACCGCGATCCGGCGACGTGGCGCCAGCCGGCATCCCAGAAGAGGTTCCGGTAGTCGTCGAAATCGCCGGCGCTCATCGAGGGGCGGTAGTCGACCCGCACGACGGCCGAACCGGGAGCGATCGGGGCGAACGTGTACAGGAATCCGGCGCCGACGAGACCCCATCCCTCCGCGGCCTTGCGGTTCAGCCACGCTTCTTCCTTGTCGAAGTCGACGAACATCTTGAAGGTCTTCATGAGTGCTGAGCACCCCCTCGGGTCTGTTCGAAGATGCGCACCATGTGCGACATCCGTTCGGCGTCCTGCGCGAGGGTCGCGTACCCCTCCTGCGTGATGACGTACACCTTCCGACGCGGGTCGGGACTCTCCACCCGCACGATCAGGCGCTGCTTCACGAGGTTCTCGAGTGCGCCGTACAGCGTGCCCGGGGCCAGGCGCACGGCTCCGTCGCTCATGGCCTCGACGCGCGACATGATGACGTAGCCGTGAGCGGGCTCGATCAGCGCGAGCAGGATGTAGTAGACCGTCTCGGTGAGCGGCAGCTGCGGATTGCGGTTCATCGCGACCTCCTGTTCAGTATGACTGTACAGCCCGACGATATACAGTGCAACTGACTATCAGAATGCCGGCACCGTCACTCCTCCGCGTCGGTCTCCAGACGGTGCCAGATGTCGAAGGCGACGATCGAGGCGCTCTCGGCGTCGCCCCCGGCCAGGAGGTCGATGAGCTGATCGTGCGCCGCCACGGACGATTGCCCGTAGCGGGTGAAGCGCTGCCGTTCGGCTCGACGCACGAGCGGGTCGAAGTGCTCGAGCACCGACTCCACTGCCTTGTTTCCGAGGGCTTCGACCGGGATGCGGTGCAGCTCTTCGTCGGCGTCGAGCGCCGCGTCGATGTCGCCGGCGTCGACGGCAGCCGCGAAGCGCCGATTCGCGTCCCTCATCCGCTCGAGGTCGTCGTCGCCGAGGCTCCCCGCCATCTGCCGCACGGTCATCGCGTGCATCGCCCCGATCACGTCGCGTGCGTCGGCTGCCGCCTGGGCATCGATCGCGGTCACCGTCGTCGATCGGCCCGGCACGGCCACCACGAGTCCGCTGGTGCCGAGGCGCAGCAGCGCTTCGCGGATCGGCGTGCGGCTGACGCCCAGCCACTCCGCGAGGTCGCCGTCCTTGAGCTGCTCGCCGGGCTGGAAGGTGCCGTCGACGATCGCGTCACGGAGGCGCCGGAACACGTCGTCGCGCAGGAGCGAGCGGTCGACGCCGGCGGATCCGTGGGGGATGGGCATGCAATATGTTGCGCACACGCCGCCGGGCCTGGCAAATCATCCGCGCACGGGGGGCATGGATCGGAGCACGCGCGGTGTTGTGCCTCAGACGCCGGGTTCCACCGGCGAGAGCCTCAGCCCCGCGCGGGCGGGGGCTGTGGCAGCCGCGCGTCCTGAAGGAGACATCCCATGACCGACACGAACAATGACACCGCCTACGCCCCCGATGATCTCCCTCCGGTCGTCGTCCGCTTCCTCGAGGATCACACCGACCCGGAGAGCAGGCGCGACATCGCCGATCTGTTCGCGTCTGACGGGCGCGTCGTCGACGAAGGCATCGAGTACCTCGGGCTCGAGGCGATCGGCGGATGGCTCGGCAAGGCCGCGTCGGCGTACACGTACACCACGACCATGCTCGGGCAGAGCGCTGAGGAGGACGGTCGGTGGGTCGTGTGGGCGCGCCTCGAGGGGAACTTCCCGGGAGGTGTGGCAGATCTGCGGTACCGGTTCGCCACCAAGAATGGTGTGATCGCCGATCTCGTCATCGCGCCGTAGCACCCGGCCCCTATGCTGTGGGGCGTGAACGCACTCACCTCCATCACGTCGCAGACCGACGTCACCGCCCTCCAGTCCGTCTCGGGCGTCTTCGCCCTCATCTGGTACGTCATCCTCGTCATCGCACTGTGGAAGGTCTTCTCCAAGGCCGGCTACCCCGGATGGCTCGCCATCATCCCCATCGTGAACATGTTCGTCCTCGTGAAGATCGCGGGCTTCTCGGCGTGGATGGGACTGCTGTACCTCATCCCGATCGTCAACATCGTGTTCCACATCATCGTCTCCCTGCGCATCGGCAAGGGCTTCGGTCAGGGCGCCGTGTTCTCGGTCTTCCTGCTGTGGCTCTTCTCCGCGATCGGATTCCTCATCCTGGGCTACGGCTCGGCACAGTACGACAAGGCCCGCGTCACCGCGTGATCCCGCTCGAAGCGGCCGGAGCCCCACGGGCCCCGGCCGCTTCGTCGTGCGGTCAGCGGAAGGCGACGTGGCCGCGCGGACCGGAGACGATCAGCTCGAGCCCGGGCTCATCATCCTGTTCGACGACGATCTCGGCGCCGACCGCCGCGAGCAGAGTGCGCACGTGCTCCGGGTCCGGATGCCGGATCGTGAAGCGCTCGAGCTCGAGCAACGGCAGGTCCTGCAGAGCCGGGTGCGGCGTCGAACCCCAATCGATGAGGAACGGGATCTCCGGGGACTGACCCGACGGCGGAAGAGTGAGCCGCCACTCGAGGAGATCGCCGGTCGGCGTCGTGCGCGAGTACGGGCTCACATCCCCCAGGTCGAAGCCCGCCGCCTTCGCCGCAGCGGCGTGCACGTCGATGTCGTCGGGGTGCAGCGCGTAGGCGACGACCCGAGGCGCGGTGAGGTGGCGGATGCCGAACGTCTCGACGTCGGCCTGAGCGACGCCGGATGCGGCATCCGGCCCGATCAGTTCGAGATAGTGGCGCGAGCGCTCCCCGCCGACGGTGAAGGCGACGAGGGCGTTCGCGGTCCCGGTGGGATGGCGTCCGCCGGGCTTGGCTCGGACGCCCGTGCGCTCCTCGACGAGCGCCACCGCATCGTCGAGCGAGGGAGCGGCGAGAACGACATGGTCGAGGGCATGGGGGAACGCGGTCACCCCCCCACTCCATCAGCTCCTGGCCGTCTGCGCGCGATGCGGGTCACGGAGCGAAACCTCCGGCGCGCGCATACGAGAAGGGGGGAAGGCGACACCGTCGCCCTCCCCCCTTCGGGTCGGATCACTTCTTGAAGGCGTCCTTGACGTCTTCGCCCGCCTGCTTCACGTCGGCCTTGGCCTGGTCGGCCTTGCCCTCCGCGACGAGCTTGTCGTTGTCGGTCGCCTTTCCGAAGGCTTCCTTCGCCTTTCCGGCGATGTCTTCGGCAGCGTTCTTGATCTTGTCATCGAGGCCCATGGGGGTCTCCTTTCTGTTGGGGTCGGGGGTCTGAACCGGTCAGGAGAGCCGGCTGCGGTCGTGCGCGAGCTTGGCGCGCAGTCCGGAGTGGACGGACACGTAGGTGGCCGTCTCCTGCCCGGTGAGGGTGACGAGGTTGGTGAGGAGCTGATCCACGCGCTCCACGACCTGTCGCGGCGACGTGTTCTGCCTCGGCGTGACGCTCACGTGGAGCACCGGCACCTTGCGGATCGTGTTGGCCGTGACGCTCGTCGAGAGCAGATCATCGTCGGCGTCGAGCGAGTTCTTGATCGCATCCGACACGAACGACTCCGTCACCGTCACGCGTCCGAGGGGGTTCTGCGCCCCCGACGAACGGAGGAGCGTCTTCGACCGGCGCCCGCTCACGCTCGTGAGCGCGAGGATCAGGAGCACGATGACGAGGAGGATCGCCGCGACGGCCCCCACGCCGATCCAGGTGGCCGAGGTGCCCGCGATGAGGGTGGTCTCCGCGGTCTGTGCGAGCCATCCGTCGGCGGACTCGCCCGCCGACGTCCAGACCTCGCCCGCGGCGGGCCACGTCGACACCGCGATCACCACGGCTCCGAGTGCGAGGAACACGAGTCCGATCACGAACAGGACGATGCGGTTGAGGGCGCGGTTCGTGTTGTTCATTCGTCCCACTCGCTTTCCTTCGGGCGCTCGACGCGGACGCGGGTCTTGACGCGGCGCGACAGCTGGTAGGAGTCCACGGCGGCGTCGGCGATCGACTGCACGTCGTCACGCTCGAGCGGGATGCCGGCCCCCGGCCGAACGGTCACATCGATCGTGCGGTGGGCGACGCCCACCACGACGGCGTCGCGCTGAAGCCCCGTCTCGTCGCTGACGTGCTGCGCGAGGGATGCGGCGATCACGCCGTTGTCGACGACGACCGCTCGATCGCCCCACGTCATCTGCTGCTTCGACAGTCGTCCCGGTGTCACGGCGAGCACGATGAAGACGAGGCCGACGAGGGCGAGCACCGCAGCGCCCGCGATCGCGATGCCGCCGCCCTGCCCCGAGGGCAGGCCGACGAGCCATGCGAGTCCGGCGCCGGGCCCGAGCAGGAGCGCCGGCTGGGCGGCGAGATACAGGATGATCTCGAGACCCACGTAGGCGAGCGCGAGGATCAGCAGGATGACGGCGACGAACATCGCCACGGTGCGGGGCGAGTGGGTCTCGCGGCGCACGACGCGTGTGAGTGCGGGACTGCTCATCTCACTCGCCTCCTTTCGGGGATGGTCGCACCGGTGATGGTGAGGTTGATCTTGACGATGTCGCGCCCGAGCAGGTGGCCGAGCCGCTCGCGCAGCTCTTCCTGGAGCTGCGCGGCGCGCTCGAGCACCGGCGCCGTCGCGCGGATGGCGTCCGTGTCGTGAAGGGCCGGAATGGGGAGCGGAGTCGCCAGTCTCAGCGCGATCCCGTTGCGGAAGTCGGCGACGGCGACCGAGACGTCGCTGCGCTTGACGCCGATGAGGGCCGACGAGGCCTCCTGGGCGACCTTGACGAGTACCCGCTCCTGGACATCGATGCGGCCCGCCACGGCGGCCTTCCCGGCGGCGACCCGCGAGAGGTCGCCACCGGAGGTGCCGTACTCGTCGACGCGCATCAGGAGGTGCGCCGACCCGTGAAGGCGTCGGTCACTGCGCGCACGTCGAGCTTGCCCGACGCGATCCGGCCCACGAGGGCTCCGATCCCCATGAAGAGGGCGACCAGGAGGAATCCCCAGAATCCGAACACCAGTGCCGAGGCGGCGAGGATGGCGCCGAGGACGGCGCCGGTGGTGGTGGCGGTCATGAGACGCGGGACTCCTCGCTGGCCGTGTCGTCGCTGGGCAGGTGCACGTCGTTGACCTCGACATTGACCTCGACGACCTCGAGGCCGACCAGGCGCGTGATCGCGGCGGCGACGGCCGAGCGGACGTTCGCGGCCACTTCGTGGACCGGCATCGGGTACTCGACCACGATCGTGATGTCAGCGGCGGCCTGCGTCTCGCCGACCTCGACCCGCACGCCCTGCGTGAGGTCGGTCGCGTTCACGACGTTGCGGATCGCGCCGAGTGCGCGGGCTCCGCCGCCGCCGAGCGCGTACACGCCGGCGACTTCGCGTGCGGCGATGCCGGCGACCTTGGCGACCACGCCGTCGGCGATCACGGTCGAGCCCGCGGCCGAGACGTCGCCCGCGAGGTGCGCGGTGCCGACGGAGCGGTCGACGCGCGACGTCGAGGCGATCGTGGGGGTGCTCGCCGAGGTGGCGGGGGTGTTCTTCTGGTCTTCGGTAGCCATGATGGATGCCTATCTCTCAAGTCTTCGCCGCACCCGGTGGGTGTCGACCGAGGCCGTCTCTTTCGGCCTCACACATAAGAGGGGTGAGCGTCCGGATTCGTCACAAAAAAGTTCCGACGAGTTTTCCGACGCCTCTCAGTGGATGCGTGCGACCTGGATCGTGATGGCGGCATCGGGCGGCGTGCTGGCCAGGAGCGCGTCGGCGACGCGCCGTGCGGCATCCGCTGTGCTGTCGGCCACCGATGTCGCGATCCGTGCCGCCACGACGGGCACTCCGTCGCGGATCGAGACCGCGACCTCGGCGAGTCGGTCGTCCGAGGCCCCCGTGGCGGCGGCGATCAGGCCGGGGATCCGCGTGAGCGCGCTGTGCGGCGAGTAGACGTCGGTGACGCCGTCGACGGCGCGCACGCGGGCGACGAGGTCGGCGCTCGGTTCCGGTGGTGTCGTGCTCATCGTCGTTCCCCCTGGTCGGCGATGCCGTGCAGCTCCTCGACGGAGACGTTGACGGCGGTGACATTCAGCTCGGTGTGCTCGGCGAGCACCCGGTAGACGAGGGTGCGCAGCGCGTCGGTGAGGTCGGGGATCGATCGGCCCCAGGCGACGGATGCCGTGAGGTCGATGTGCACGGGCGCGCCCGGGGTCTCTGCGTCGCCGACGATCTCGGTGCGGCCGATGTAGATGCCGTCGAGGGCGTCCGCGGTGGAGCGCACCAGCGAGCGGACCGCTCCTTCGGTGACGGTGATCGAGACGCGCGGATCGGGGTGGTGGATCGGGAAGCTCCGCCCCGAGCGCAGCTCGGAGTGGATCGCGGACAGGATGCCTTCGAACCAGCTCTCCGGGGGGCGGGGCAGGTGGGCGGCATCGTCGGCGATCATGTCGCGCGACAGCTGCCCGACGCGCTCGAGAGCCTCGATGGCGTTGAGGCATTCGGGGCACGTCTCGATCTCCGGATCGAACGGGAGGCGACCGCGGTCGACGTACTCGCTGAGCTCTTCGATGGTGCGACCGCAATCGAGGACGGTCGAGTCGTCGTCGGTCATCGCCATCCCTCCATCTCGATCGCGATGCTGGCCCGCGCACGGGAGAGCAGGCCTCGGACTGTGCTCTCGGAGATCTCCATCTGGTCAGCTATCTCGGCGTAGCTGCACTCCGCGATCTCTCGCAGGAGCCAGCAGCGGCGTTGATCCTCCTTCAGCTTGTCTAGTGCATTCGAGAGCGCGGCGAGCTGCGCGTTGCGGATCGCCGTCTGCTCGGGCTGACCCTGCGTCGCGGCCTTGCCCAGACGCTCGTCGAGCTCTGCGTCGGCGGGCCGCCTGCCCACGAACGCGAGGGCCTCCCTGCCGGCGATGCGCATGAGCCACGCCTTCACCGCCGTGGCATCCCGCAGCGTCGGCAGCTGCCGCCACGCGATCACGAATGCCTCCTGCACGACGTCGTCGGTGTCGGACATCGACCCCACGATCCGATACACGTAGGCGCGCATCAGAGAGGAATGGCGTCGGATGAGCTCCGTGAACGCGGCGGCGTCGTTGTCGACCGCGCGTTCGACCAGGATGCGGTCGGCGAGGCCCTGCAGACCCGTGCGCGATGCGAGCATCATGCGTCACGCCCGCTGACTCGCGGCGTGGAGGCATCCCCCGACGTGGTGTGCACGAGACCGAACATAGTCGCCGCCCGTGCCGGGAAGTGAGGCTTGTCAGGGGGGATGCGGGGTGCTAAAACCTCCTTCGCGGATGTGCCGGCCGCAGCGACCGCGACGACGTTCGGACCGGTCAGCTCTCACCGGGAATCCTGGGAGGCTAGGAGGATGCGGGCGAGCGTCGAGTGGATGGAGCGGGCGCAAGTCGCCCTATACCTCGCCGCGCTCGGACTCGGCGCCGTCGTGGGCCTGCTCGTGCCGGCGATCGCGCACCCGGCGGAGCTGGCGATCACTCCGGTGCTGGGCCTGTTGCTCTATGCGACCTTCCTCGGGGTGCCGTTCGCCAAGATCGGGCAGGCGCTCCGCGACGAGCGGTTCCTGTCCACGGTCCTCGCGGTCAACTTCGTCCTGGTTCCGGTCGTGGTGTTCGTGCTGTCGCGGATCGTCGCACACGACCAGGTGCTCCTCGTCGGGGTGCTCTTCGTGCTGCTGACTCCGTGCGTGGACTACGTGATCGTCTTCACCGGCATCGCGGGCGGAGCGAAGGATCGTCTGCTCGCCGCCGCACCGCTGCTGATGATCGCCCAGATGCTCCTGCTCCCGCTCTATCTATGGCTGTTCGCCGGCGCCGAGTTCGTCGGAGCCGTCGACCTCCTCCCCTTCGTCGAGGCGTTCCTGCTGCTCATCGCGCTCCCCCTCGCCGCCGCCGCGCTCACCCAGACCGCCGCTTCGCGCACCCGCGCGGGAGCGGCCGTCCAGGAGATCGTGCTGGGGGCGATGGTGCCGCTCATGATGGCCACGCTCGCGGTGGTGGTCGCGTCCCAGATCGCCGGCGTGGGTCGGCAGCTGGGAGCGCTTCTCCTCGCGATCCCCGTCTTCATCCTCTTCGCGGCGGTGATGGTGCCGGTCGGGGCCGCGGCCGGCCGCGTCGTCGGTCTCGACGTCCCGGCGCGCCGGGCGGTCGTGTTCAGCGGCGTGACCCGCAACTCCCTCGTGGTGCTGCCGCTCGTCCTCGCACTGCCGGCCGCGTTCGACCTTGCGCCGCTCGTGGTCGTCACCCAGACCCTCGTCGAGCTCGTCGCGATGGTGATCCTGGTGCGGCTGCTCCCGCGGATCATCCGTGAGGCGAGGGCCGACGGCGGGGGGAGGGCGGTGTAGATCGCGTGTGCTGACGCGTCTGCCGGAGCGATTCGCCGCGGGGCGGCTCTCCAGCCGTCTCTTCCGCCTCGCGCTAGCGTCATCGCATGGACTTCGCCGATCTGATCTCCGTGCCCGAGCGGCTGACGACGCCGGAGTTCGTCCTGCGCCCCCTCGTCGCCGCCGATGTCGAGCTCGACTTCGACGCCGTGATGGCCAGCCGCGACCAGTTGAGGCCGTGGGAGCAGTCCGGCTGGCCCGCCGACGATTTCACGATCGAGGAGAACCTCTCCGACATCGAGGAGATGGAACGGGGGCACCGCGCCGGTCGGCGGTTCACCTACACGGTGATGACGCCGGACGAGTCCGAGTGCCTCGGTTGCGTCTACTTCATGCCCGGTGATGCACGTTCGTACGTGACGGCGGAGATCACGCCCCTGGCCGGTGGCGGGTGGGATCGCGTCCGCGGAACGGTGAGCTTCTGGGTGCGCACCTCACGGCTCGACGATGGACTCGACCGCCGCCTGCTCTCGGCTCTGCTCCGCTGGATCGAGGAGGACTGGGGACTTCATGACCTGGTCGTCATGACGAACGAGGAGGTCCCTCAGCAGGTCGCGGTACTCGAACGGGCCGGCCTCCGCCCCGTTTTCCGGGTGCATCAGCCCGGGCAGTCCGGCGCCTATCTTGCCTACGCCGAGGTGCCCTGACGGCGTTCGTCCATCGGACAAGCCGAGGTCGCCCGGGCAAAGCAAAACCCCCGCCATGTAGAAGCTAGGCGAGGGTTTCTGGGACCGTTGTAACGACGGTCCGTGTGGCTCCGACGGGCGTCGATCCCGTGACCTCACGATTTTCAGTTGTATGACACGGGTTTACGGGTGCCAGCTGATACTCGACTGCCGCAGGATTCCGCGGAACTCATGCTCGTCCGTCATGGCTGGTTCTCGATGGTTACAACCGAGTTCCCGGCCCAGGACGGGCCCGGCTGATCGCAAAATCCCCAGGGATCCGCCCACTGGCGGGGCTGAGATACCGTCCCCGCTGGGACCGGCGATGCTGCTCTCGCACGTCAGCCGAGACGAGGATCGTTCCGCCTACGAGGTCCTCCGATGTTTCGTTAGTGTGGGCGCAAGGGTCCAACGACGAATAGGCAACCTATGCTGCAGTTTCAGCTTCCTGGTGCGCCGGGCGGGAATTTGCTCGAGCACCTGCTGCTCGAGTCGATTGGCGCAGTCCGTGGCGGGGGAATCTTCGCATGGGCGAATGCGTCTGGAGCGCGCACGTTCCTGGACGATGTAGTGATCGAGGAGCTTCTCCAGAGATCAGAGTTTCGGCTGATTGTGGGCACCGACACGATCACGGACAGTCGCGCGATCGCGAAACTCTCCGAGATTGAAACCCGGCGGCCCCGACTTCAAGTCCGGGCATTCTTGAGCCCCGTGTCTTCGTTGTTTCACCCCAAGCTTGCCTGGTTTGAGCACAGCGACCACTTGAGTCTTATCGTGGGCTCGGGAAACCTCACGATGGGTGGTTTGCTGTCGAATTGGGAAGCGATGGTCGTCAACAAACTGACCGGCGCGGAGGCAACGGAAGCCCTAGACGCGATTCAGAGTTTCGTCACCCATCACGCTGCATCACTCCTTCCGCTGAGCGACAGCCGCATCATCAACCGCGTCGCCGCAAACGATGGCAACGAGCGCAGCCTGCGACCCGACCCGCGCGTCCCGATCCCCTCCCCGCCAGCTCCAGCGGCCGCAGTAGGCGAGGACGAAGTCTTGGTCGCCGAAATACCGGCGGCCGGAACGCGTTGGAAGCAAGCGAATTTCGATCGGGCGAATTATGAAGGATTCTTCGGAGCGAGGGTGGGCTCACAGCGTCGAATTGTCCTGCAGAGCGTTTCCAGTGATGGTCACCTTGGCGACATCGAGAGTCGGCAAAGTGTCGAGGTCGCGAGCCAGAACTATCGATTCGAACTGTCGGCCGCGGGCGGCCTTCCTTACCCGACCGACGGGCCACCGATCGGCGTGTTTGTGCGGCTGGCGACCGGTCAGTTCCTCTACACCCTTGTACTTCCAGGTCAGCCTGGTTACGGAGAGGCGGCTTCATTCCTCTCTCAAAAGTGGAGCGGCCCCGCTCGCGAAAAGCGACGAGTCCGATCAACTGTGTCGGAGTTCCGTGAGGCATGGAACAATTCACCGCTGTGGACTACCCAGCTGCCTGATCTTTAAGGGCGGGCGACGATGAGAACCTCAGCATCGTCTGGGGTCTCGCCGTGAAGATCGGTTCGGTTGAACCGGCTATGCACTGAGGTGTCTATCGGCACAACGTAGACCTCAGAGAAACGCGCGCGCGCTGCGGCAGCGATCCGATCGATAGTCATCAGTCGTGTTTCAGGGCGGGCGCGAGTTCCACTTCCTTGCGGCGAGTATGACAGAACCAAGGGGATAGCCCGTTGGCCCGCTGACTCAAAGAGCACATTGAATGCGCTCGCTACCTGAGACCGAATACTGAAGGGAGACTGGTGTCTGCTGAGGCGATATAGGCCACGACTCGCTTGGTCTGACCCAGGCGCCGTCGTTACGCCCGGGTCATCACCGACTGCGATCGTTTCGAGCACGTGGTAGAACCGGCTGTAGTGGTCTCGGGTATAGGGCGGGTCGGCATAGATTGCGCCAACGTCGTCTCCGATAGTGCCGAGGACAGCGCGAAAGTCCGACGTCACCGTACTGCACGCGAACTTCGTTGGATCGAGTGCGGCATATCGACGGAGCCACAGTTCGTACGACACAAGGACAGAGGCGGACCGAGCGCGAATAGTCTTCACGATCGAGGAGACTTTTGGTTCGCCCGTCCTCGCACGGAGTCGAGTGGGTTGAGCGAAGTGGCTTCCCACTGTCGAAACAGTGTCGCTGGCAACACCGAGTAAAGCTGCGACCGCTGTCGCTTCCGCCGGAGTTGCGTGGCTATGGCCGATCGCCGCCATCAGCGCGTCAATCTCGAGCGCCTGACGGTACGAAAAGTAGACACCTCCGTAGTAGGAGGTAATCACGGCACCTGCTGTCGTTAGGGCAGCTAGGGCGTCCGCCTTCGCCGATGAGAGCGCCGGGTCAGTCGCATTAGTGCGAGTGAGAGACCCTTCCTCTGTCAGAAGCACGAAGAGGCTGGGTTCGGTATTGGCTCCGTCCGTCACCATGGATTCGTAGTCGAGTAGAGCGGAGACCTCAGAAGGCAATGCATCTAGCCAGTTGCGAGCACGCTCGACGATCTGCGTCCGTTCGCGAGCGTCGTACTTGCGCGGTGAACAGAGCGCCTGCGCCAGCGTCGCAGAATAGGCCTGGACGTCGACGGATGTGACTTGACGTGCTTTGGCGAGCTCCCTTGAGACGACGCCCGTGCCGGCGAACAAGTCGATCACCGAGGTTCCCGGTGCGGCCAGCCCCAACACAGTTGACACGATGGGTCGAAGGTGGCGCGACTTATTCCCCAGGTAGTGGATGGGTCGCAGCGGAGTAGCTGTCATCGGAGCCAACCCATGGACGCGCGCGTGTCGGAGGTCGAACATATGTTTGAAGGATGCACCAGGTTAGCCCGCGTCACTGTTCGCGATCACGTCTGCGGCCTCGGCGAAGACGCGCCACAGGGGGCTGTCCGTGCGGTTGTAATACACGCGATTCCCGCCCTCACTTCTTTCCTCGACTAGCAGTCCAGCCCTCGCCAGACGAGCCAGCTCCTGCCTGACGGCGGTCGGCGGCCCAAGTTCTGCGGGAGGCTCCGACTGATAGAACCGCCCTGACTCTCGGCTGAGCACCCAAAGGGCGACGGGCAAGCGGCATCCGCGGCCGAACAAGTCAGCGCTTACCCGCATCGGATCCATCGCTCACCTTTTACATCAAGCCTGTGTCTTGTATATTAAAACATGAAAGTTAGGTGGATGTATTGACTCTTGAAGCTCTCGACCTCGCAAGCCTGGGTGTTTCGCAGTCGGCGCGACTAGATCCGCGCCATCAAGTGACTGGGGATCGCGGCATCCCGAGCATGGTCTGCGGCGAGCTTCTCGCTGGCGTCGTCATCGTCGGGGATGCGGGCTCTGCTCTCGGTTCCCTCTCTACTGTGGTGCCTGGCGTTGACTACAGCGGTCGGGTGAAGCTTTGCTATCTCGATCCGCCCTATAACACCGGGGAGCGGTTCGCCTACTATGACGATCGCCGTCACTCGGATTCGTGGCTCGATGAGCTTCGCGACAACTTGACGGCTGTCCTGCCCCTACTTGCACCTAATGCAAGCGTCTGGCTCCACTTGGACGATTCCGAGCAGCATCGCGCCCGCTCTGTCATGGATGAGGTGTTCGGACGTGAGGCATTCGTTGCAACGGTCATTTGGCAGAAGCGCCTCACCCGGGACAACCGAACGGCCTTTAGCTCGATGCACGACTACATCCACGTGTACGCCCCGGACGGACCCCGCGCTTGGAAGCGCGTCCGGAATGGGGTGTCTGACGACGGGGCATTTGCGAATCCGGACGATGACCCGCGTGGACCCTGGCGTTCGGCGCCGATGACCGTGCAATCGGGGCACGCCACACGGAGTCAGTTTTATACCGTCGTGACGCCTACCGGTGCCCACCACGAGCCGCCGCCCGGACGATGCTGGACCTACACGGCAGAGCGGCTCGCTCAACTAGACATGGAAGGGCGTGTCTATTGGCCACGAGGTGGCAACGGAAAGCCGCGCTTGAAGCGATACCAGAACGAATCTGGAGGTCTTGCACCCTTCACAGTGTGGGGTGCTGCTGAAGTGGGAGACACCTCAAGCGCGAAGAAGGCACTCCTCCGACAGTTCCCCGATCGTCCAGCGTTCGATACGCCCAAGCCGCTGGCACTTCTCGAACGCATTGTGGAGATCGCGACAGATCCTGGCGAGCTTGTCCTCGACTTCTATCTTGGGTCCGGGACGACGGCGGTCGCCGCGCAGAGGCTCGGTCGCCCCTGGCTTGGCGTTGAGAAGAGTTCGGAAGTCGTCGAAGCTTTTGTTCTTCCAAGGCTTCAAGCGGCCTACAACGACGGCGCCCGCGCGGGATTCGGTATTTCCCGGCCTTGAACGAGTAAAGACTAGCTTCCAGAGTTGCGATAGGAGGGGGAAGCGACGTGGGCTGGCAAAGTGTAGAAGAAGAGGTTCGTGCCATCGCCGAGGCGGTGTGGTCGTCACCCTGCCGCAGCGAGCAGGTCGCCGGTACACAGTGCGACGGGGTCGTCCACGTCCGGAAGGATTACCTCGTCCTCATCGAGATATCCGTTCGTGACGATCTTGCGAAACTGCGTGACGACGTCACGAAGCTGGCCCAGATGAAAGCGGCGCTCATGTCGCAGGGAAAGTATGCCGAAACATATTTCGTGACGTCGCAGAACAACCATCCCTCGCTTACTGCCGCAGCTGATGCGGCTGGCGTGGAGTTTCACACAATCGAGTCGTTCGCATCAAAGTTTCTTGCTTCCAGTCAATATGTTTATGAACGATCGCGACGACCCTTCGGGAGCGCAGTAGAGCCGCAGACTGGCGTATCTGACGAGTCGCCGTTCACGCCGATCTCATATGTGGACCCGAAAGGGAAAAAGTACAGCGTGGAGGACATTTCTGCCGCCCTCGCTGGCAAGAAACGGATCATTCTCCTAGGCGAGTTTGGTACCGGCAAATCCCGTTGCGTCAAAGAGACGTTCCGTGCACTCTCCGACACCTCGGACTCATTCACACCCATTGCCATTGACCTGCGGGACAACTGGGGATATCGCCGTTTCGATCACATGGTCCGCAATCATCTGGATGCGCTCGGACTCTCCGATTTTGCCGACAACTTAGTAAAGAGTGTGCGGCGCGGAAATCACCCGCTTCTTCTCGACGGTTTCGATGAGATTGGCTCTCAGTCGTGGTCTGGCGATGCCGCGATGCTCGCCGAGGTCAGACGGAAGAGCCTCGAAGGTGTGCGAGACGCCGTTCAAAGCAGCGGTGGAGCCGGTCTTGTGATCACAGGCAGAGACCACTACTTCAGTTCCGACACCGAGATGCTCGAGTCGCTCGGGCTCGAAGCCGACACCATAGTGCTGCGATGCCCTGAGGAGTTCAGCGAAGCGGAGGCAGCCAACTATGTAGCGACTCACTCGAACTCGACATCGGTGCCGGAGTGGATGCCGCGAAAGCCCTTGATCTGCCAGCTGCTGGTCTCCCTCGACCCCGCAGAGCTGGTTCTCCTGCAGGAAAGCGCCGACGGCGAGGTGGACTTCTTTGAGAAAGTCGTTGATGCGATATGCCATCGGGAAACTCGCATCAACGCCGCGATTGACGCATCGACAGTCAAACGCATTCTTCTCCGACTCGCTCAAGTTTCCCGGACTCAGCCTGATTACGCTGAGCGGCTTACGCTCCAGGCGTTGAACGAGGCATTCTTTGCCGTAACGGGGTACGCGCCAATCGATGAGTCGGCCATATTGCTACAGCGTCTTCCCTACCTAGGGCGGATTGGTGCCGAGAGCTCAGACCGCACGTTCATCGACCCGTACGCGAAGGGAGGTTTGCGCGGGCTCGCGGTGGAGCATTCATTCGCAACCTCGGCGATGGAGGCCGCGCGCGAGATTTGGGTACAGCCGCTGGACGATTTTGGTATGAGAGTTTGGTCGCGTCGTTTGGTGAAGGACGCTTCGCCGCTCAAATTTGTCAGGCAATGTATCGCTCACGGGAACATGCAAGCAGCCGCTGACTACGTGGCTACACGTTTGCTATCAGATGATCAAGAGATCGACTTCGAGAAGCTGAGCATCGATGGCGGTGAGATGACCTCCCTTTCGTTCGTAGATGTGTCAGTCAAGAACTTGACCATCACAAACGTGCATGTGTCTGAGTTGACCTTCGACAATGCCCGTTTTGACAACGTGTTCATCGATGACTGCCTCGTCGACCGGTTAGTCGGCGTGAGCTCCAGAGAAGATCTTCCGACAGCTTTTGGAACGAAATTTTTCGTGGAGGAGTATGACGAGGCTCTATCGTCTGCGCGCATTAGCACTTTGAACCTCACCAACTCTCAGAAGACCCTGATGGCACTTGTGAAAAAGCTCTTCTTCCAGCCTGGTTCCGGACGGCGGGAAGAAGCCCTCGTCAGGGGCACCGAGTCGTATTGGGACAAGACAGTCGCCGATAAGGTCTTACGGCAGTTCGTAACCGAGGGTGTCCTGCACAAAGTTAAGGGAGACCAGGGCTGGGTCTACATTCCCCAAAGGCGCTACACGAAGCGGATGGCATCTCTGGTCGCGGAGCAGAAGCTCTCGCAAGATCCTTACTGGGAGTTGGTGAGCTAACCTGCGGCAGTCTGTGGGCTGGCCTGAGTCAGCGCCCGGGGGTGGGACGCCGGTCTCCTCGACGGCGGGCGAACAACTCCCTCAATCGGTTCAGGCTGCGAACCCTTCGGATTTGGGCATCTGCGGCCTCAGTCAGGCTATGAGTGGGTCTCGTTAATGCCGCGAGCCGAGCGCTGTTGCGCAGGGAGGGAAGCATGGCAGAGACCGGCCCCAGACCGGCCCAACCCGATGCGCGACGGCGGTTTCTGGCCCATTCTCTGCTGACGTGTCGCCTTGTCACGCCAGCACACCGACCGTCACCGCGGCGGACCCGGGCGCCTCGGAAAGAGACCCTAACCAGGGCAAAGCGAAACCCCCGCCATGTAGAAGCTAGGCGAGGGTTTCTGGGACCGTTGTAACGACGGTCCTTGTGGCTCCGACGGGCGTCGATCCCGTGACCTCACGATTTTCAGTCGTGCGCTCTACCAACTGAGCTACAGAGCCGCGCGGCATCCGGAATGAACAGATCTGCCGCGTCCTAGACGAAAGCCCCTCCGAGAAGGGGCTGTCGCTCGGAGCGACCCTGACGGGACTTGAACCCGCGACCTCCGCCGTGACAGGGCGGCACGCTAACCAACTGCGCTACAGGGCCATGCGTATTAAGTTGTGCCGGTAAGTGGTGACCCCAACGGGATTCGAACCCGTGCTACCGCCGTGAAAGGGCGGCGTCCTAGGCCGCTAAACGATGGGGCCGAGCGAACCGTGGAGGCTCACGCTTACCGAGGGACAAGCATACGCAATCGCCCACGGATTCGCCAATCGAGGGCGCGCCCGCCCGGTCGGCGCGAAGGAGCGGGGCAAGATTGCCGGTGCGTGTGCCGCCGATCGGAGGCACACTTAATTCGGGCAACCGTTGCGTCTGTGACTCATGTTGCTAGTGTGAAAGTTGTGAATCGGCGACGGGAGGCTCCTGTGGAGTCCCAGAAGACGTTCGACACGGATGGCGCGCGCGCCTCCGGAGAGCGACGTCTGCGCTGGCCCGCCGTCGATCGCCGCACCGCGCTCGGGCTCGGCATCCTGGGCATCGTGGGCGCCGCCGCCCTCGGCTCCGCTTACGTTCCCCGTGCGTTCGCCGCCGACTACCCCTCGTGGGACGACGTGCAGCGCGCTCGCCAGAACGAGACCGCCAAGGCCGGCGAGATCTCCCGCATCGAGGGACTGATCGCGTCGCTGCAGGCGGAAGTCGCACGCACGCAGGCCGTGGCCGAGCAGACCGCGGACGCGTACGCCGTCGCGCAGGAGGAGTACACCGCCGCCGCAGAGCGCGCCGTCGACCTCCAGAGCCAGGCCGACACGAAGGCCCAGGAAGCGCTGACCGCCGCCAACAAAGCCGGCCGCGTCGCCTCCCGCCTGTATCGCAACGGCGGCGACGACACCGCTCTCGAACTCTTCTTCGCGGGATCCGCCGCCGACGCCGACGACCTCCTCGCGCGCCTCGGCACGATGGACAAGCTCCTCGAGCGCAACCAGTCGGTGTACGCCGACGCCACGTCGGCCCGCAACTCCGCGCAGAGCCTCGGCCTCCAGGCAGAGGACCAGCGCGTCGAGCGCGACCGCCTGCAGAAGATCGCCGAAGCCAAGATGATCGAGGCGCAGAACGCGGCCGCGGCCGCGGAAGCAGCGCTCGCCGCTCAGGAGACGCACCTCGTCGAGCTGCAGGCTCAGCTCGTGGCCCTCAAGGACGCTTCTGCCAAGACGCTCGCCGACTACCAGGCCGGCGTCGAGGCCGAGCGTCAGCGCAAGGCGGCCGAGGCGGCGGCCGCAGCAGCCGCCGCGGCCGCGGCTGCGCAGGCCGGCAAGGCGCAGGGCGGCGGTGTGCCCCAGGCATCCGGATGGGCCCGACCAGGAACGGGATGGCTCTCGTCGGGCTACGGTCCGCGCACGCCGACGTGTGGCGGCGGGCGGTGCGGCAGTACCTTCCACCGCGGCATCGACCTCGCCGCCGGTGCATGGTCGCCGATCTACGCGGCTGCTGCGGGCACGGTCGAATACTCCGGCTACACCGGTCCCGGCTTCGGCAACTGGATCAAGATCAACCACGGCGGCGGCATCGCCACGAGCTACGCGCACATCGTGGACGGCGGTCGGTACGTACGCGCGGGCCAATGGGTGAACGCCGGACAGAACATCGCCGGCGTCGGGACGACAGGCAACTCCTTCGGCAACCACCTCCACTTCGAGGTCTACGTCAACGGCGCGCAAGTCGACCCCATCCCGTTCCTCCGGGCCCGCGGCGTCAGCGTCTAGTTCCTCCGGAGAAGACGAAGGGGCGGATGCCGCAGCATCCACCCCTTCTCCTGGCCCTCAAGACCGGGAACTCACAGCGTCGACGGAGCGATGCCCTCACCCTGCGTCTTGGTGACGCCCTCGTGCTCGGCGAAGCGCTCGAACGCCTCGCCCACGAGACGCTCGGCCTCGGCGGCGTCGGCCCATTCGTCGACCTTGACCCACTTGGGCGGCTCGAGGTCCTTGTAGTGCTCGAAGAAGTGCGCGATCTCGTCGCGCAGGTGCTGGCCGATGTCGTTCACATCCTGGATGTGGTCCCAGCGGGGGTCGCCGGCGATGACGGCGACGACCTTGTCGTCGCCGCCCTTCTCGTCGCTCATCTTCAGCACGCCGACGGGGCGCACGCTCGCCAGGATGCCGGGGTGCAGGTCGTAGTCGAGGATCACGAGCACGTCGAGCGGGTCGCCGTCTTCGCCGAGGGTGTTCTCGAAGAAGCCGTAGTTGGTGGGGTAGCCGAACGCCGTGTAGAGCACACGGTCGAGGAAGACCCGGCCCGTGCCGTGGTCGACCTCGTACTTGACGCGGCTGCCGCGCGGGATCTCGATGACGGCGTCGTACGCGCCCATGGGTGCTCCTTCGATCGGTGGATGCCGCCGATAATCCTAGTCGCGCCGCCTCGACGCCGATGGTGCGGGAGGATTGCTCCCCGCCCGCTTCGTCGGCGGGGGTGGGCCGTTACCGTTGTCGGATGACCCACCGTCCGAGCCTGCATCCGTCCGTCGCCGAGGTGCGGTCGGCTGTGCGCCGAGCACTCGAGCCGATCGGTGCCGATGCGGTCGTCGTCATCGCCCTGTCCGGTGGTGCGGACTCCCTCGCCCTCGTGGCCGCCACGGCCTTCGAAGCGCGCCGAGCGGGGGTGACCGCCGTCGCCGTCACGGTCGACCACGGGCTGCAGGAGGGGTCGGCGGATGTCGCGGCGGCGGCCGCCGCTGCGGCCGAGGGGCTCGGCCTCGAGGCCGTCGTGGTGCGCGTCGAGGTCGGCGCCGACGGCGGACCCGAAGCCGCCGCCCGTGCCGCGCGCTACGCGACCCTCGCCGCGGAGGCATCCCGGCGCGGGGCCGTGGCGGTGCTCACCGGGCACACGCTCGACGACCAGGCCGAGACCGTGCTGCTCGGACTCGCCCGCGGGGCCGGATCCGCGAGCCTGCAGGGCATGGCCCCGCGCGCCGAGCTCGCCCCCGGCATCGCGCTCGTGCGGCCGCTCCTCGCCGTGCGGCGTGCGACGACGCGCGCCGCGTGCGCGGCGGAACAGCTCGAACCGTGGAGCGATCCGCACAACGCCGACCCCCGCTTCGCCCGCGTGCGGGTGCGCGAGACCGTGCTGCCCGTGCTCGAAGCCGAGCTCGGACCGGGCATCGCCGAGGCCCTCGCGCGCACCGCCGAGCAGGCCCGCGAAGACGCGGAAGCCTTCGCCGACATGATCGAGGAGACGATCGAAGACATCGTCGAGCACGCCGAGGCGGGCATCTCGGTCTCGGTCGCGGCTCTGGCGGCCAACCCGGCGGCGCTGCGCCACCGCATCATCCGCACGGTCGTCGCGGCCGAGTTCGGTCAGAGCCTCACGCGCGCGCAGACGCTCGAGGTCGCGCGCCTGGTGACGGACTGGTCGGGGCAGGGCCCGCTCGACCTGCCCGGATGCCGTGCAGCCCGCGTGGGGGCGCGGCTCGAATTCACCGCCGGATGACGTCTATCGTGGAGACGGGGAAGGGGGAGTGGTGAGCGGAGACCTGCACATCACGGATGCCGACATCGCGGCATCCGCTTCCCGTCTGCGCACGGCCGCCGAGCCGGTGGCGGACTCGTTCTGCTTCTCCTCCGTCGTCACGGGGTCGGCCGACGTCGCCGCAGCCCTCGACGGGGCCGACAGCCTGATGCGGCGCCTCATGGGGGCGCTCGCCGCTGTCGTGCTCGACACGGCGACGGATGCCGAGGCCATCGGGGCGACGCTCGGCGATGCCGACTCCCAGCTCGCGGCCGGAGCGTCATGACCCTCCCGGGCATCGACGGCGACCCGGGTGAGGGCGACCCGAGCGGCATCCGGTCGTTCGCCGACCAGTTCTCCACCCGCGCCTCGTCGCTCACCGCACGGGCCGTGTCGGCCCGCGCCGGCCTGACCGCCCTGGGGCCGCTCGAGAGCGAGGCCGTCGACGCCCTGCGCCCGCGCATCGTGGCGGTAGCCGCCAAGCTCGACGACGCGTCCGCCGCGGCGACGGAGGTCGCGGGCATCCTCGACGGCTATGCGACGGCGCTCGACGGCATCCGTGCCCGCGCCGCCGCGGCCATCGCCCACGCCCACGACACCTATGGGCGCATCTACGAGCGGCGGGCGGAGGCGCTCAACGCGGCATCCGAGTTCGTGACGGGCTGGGCCCTCGGCTGGGACGACGTGCTGCCCTCGTGGATGTACCTGAGCGACCACAGCTATCTGGTGCGGTGGCAGGGTGCCATCGACGACTACATCGACGCGCGGTCCGCCTTCCACAGCCTCCAGAGCGAGCGGGACGAACTCGACCGCCAGACCGCCGCGAGCCTCTCCGGGATCTCGCTGTTCAGCGAACTCACCTCCTCGAAGGGATCGGGGGCGACGCTGGCCGCCGCCTCCCTCTGGGCAGGAGACGTCGCCGGGCTCACGGCCGACGATCTCGCGGCGCTGGGCGATCCCGATCTGATCCGGCAGGTGTGGAACGGCATGGAAGACGAGCAGCGCGCGGCGCTGATCGCGGCCGCTCCGCTGGTGATCGGAAACCTCGACGGCATCCCGATCCGCGACCGCGTCGCCGCCAACAAGATCAACATCGAGAACGAGATCGCCCGCCGCGAAGCCGAGATCGAGAAGATCGAGCAGCAGCGCGACGACGCCGTCGATCGCTCCTACTACGGCGACCAGGGCGTCGCGGCGCCCTATGACGGACGCATCGCAGAGCATGAGGCGTTCATCGAGTACTACCGGAGCCTCCTCGCGCAGAAGGTGACGTGGCAGGACGAGAACCGCGTCACGCACGTCGACGACGGCGCCCGCGTCGTGGTCTTCGATCCGCGCATCGACGCGATCGCGACGTACCAGGGGCCGATCGACCCGCAGACCGGCGACATCCCGTCGTGGGTGCGCCACGTCGCGGTGTCGGTTCCCGGGACGGGCACCACGATGACGGACTTCGCCGACTCGCGGGGGCGCGACCTCTACGCCGCGGCCGGTCCTGACAGCGCGATCTTCCAGTGGGCGGGCGGCGAGTTCCCCGGCACCATTCCCGAGGCCACCCAGTCGAGCTACGCCAACGCCCTCGCCCCGCGGCTGCGCGACTTCGCCGCCGGGATCTCGGTGCCGGAGAACGGCACGCTCACCGTGCTCGGCCACAGCTACGGCGGAGCGACGGTGGGTCTCGCCGAGCGCGACGGCCTGAAGGCCGACCGCATCCTGTACGTCTCGGCGGCGGGCATGGGCAGCGGCGTGGGAGGGCTCGACGACTTCCCGAACACGAAGGATGTGCCGCACTACTCCCTGATGGCGCGCAACGACCTGGTCGTGGGGCTCATCCAGGGCACCGGCCCCGGCGACATGCACGGCCAGTCGGCGCTCACCGCCGACGGCGTCACGCGCCTCGAGACGGGATTCGTGACGTCGGGGGATGCCTCGACGGGCGGCCTCGAGGACTACAACGTCGCCGGGAACGGCACGCCGCCGGCGATCGACGCGCACGGCACGGTGTTCAAGGTCGGCACGGGCGCGTTCGACAACATCGTCGGCGTCATCACGGGCGGCGAGGTCGAGCTGTTCGCCCCCGACCAGACGATCATCGCCGGGCGCTCCGTCATCACGATCGACGGCATCGATCGAGACGACTACTCGCCGACCTACGCGGGCGTCGAATGATGCGCCGCATCGTGGCCGCGACGGCGGCCCTCACGTTCGCTCTGCTTCTGGGAGGATGCGCCATGGCCACGGAGAGTCGACTCGACGAATACCGGGTCGAGGCCGAGAGGCTCTCGGAGGAGCTCGCCGGTCTCGTGGGGTCGGACGGCGACGACATCGTCGATTCCGCCGCCCGCTCCGACGTCGGCACCGACCCCTCCGATCCCGCCTGGTGGCAGGTGTCGCGCACGCTCGACCTGGGGGTGGCGACGGATGCCTCCGCCGACGCGGCCCGCACGGTCTCCGAGTCGCTCACGTCCGACGGCTGGGCCTCGGAGCGCGTGCGCGAGACGGCGGGCGGCACGAGGATCGCCGACGGCTTCCGCCGCGACGAGTGGTACGTCGAGGTCACCTGGGTGACGTCGGAGGAAGGGAAGTCCGAGCCGCTCGAGATCGTCGTCGTGAGTCCGACGACGACCCGCGGCGGGGCCTGACCGCTACTTCCTGCCGCCCAGGAGCCCGCCCAGCAGCCCGCCGATGTCGAGGCCGCCGCCGGATGACGCGCCGCCGCCCGAGCCGCCTCCCAGCAGGCCCCCGATGAGCCCGCCGATGTCGAAGCCTCCACCGGAAGCGTCCTGCGCGGGTGCCTTCTGCTGCCCCTTGGCGAGGATGCCCATGACGATCGGGGCGAGCATCGGGAGCAGCTTGCCGAAGTCGATGCCCGCGGTCTGAGGCTCGTCGGTGAGCTTGGCGGCGACCTCCTGCTCCTTCCCGCCGAAGACGTGATTCAGGATCTTCTCGCCGTCGGCGGTGTCGACGGCGTCGAGGTCGACCGCATCGGGCTGCGACGCATGCTTGCCGAGGGCCTTCTCGATCGCGGCCGAGCCTCCGGGCGTCTGCGCATTGCGCTGCAGACCCGAGAGGATCGTCGCCCCGCCCTCCTGCACGGCCTGGCGCGCGACATCCGGGGCGACGCCCAGCTGCTTCGCGATCTGATCGATCGGGACGGACTTCAGGATGTCGTCCATGGCGGCCATACGCAGGTTCCCTCGCTCGCGGCGGGCCCCGTCGCCCGCTCGCGCCCAGACTAATCCCGGAGCGCGGGGCTCGCACCAGCCGCAGTCCTCTCTAGACTCTGAGAATGCGCGCGGCCGACGTCGAGAACCAGATCACGAAAGTCCTCGTCACGGAGGAGGAGATCCAGCGGAAGCTGGAGGAGGTCGCGGCGCGGGTCGTGGCCGACTACGAGGGCAAGGAGCTGCTGCTCGTCGGCATCCTCAAAGGCGCGGTCATGGTGATGGCCGACTTCGCTCGTGCCCTGCCGCGCGAGATGGAGATGGACTGGATGGCGGTGTCGTCGTACGGCGCCGGCACGAAGTCCAGCGGCGTCGTGCAGATCCGCAAGGACCTCGACTCCGACCTCAGCGGCCGCCACGTGCTGATCGTGGAAGACATCATCGACTCGGGCCTCACGCTGAGCTGGCTGCTGGAGAACTTCGCGTCGCGCGGTGCGGCATCCATCGAGGTCTTCGCCCTCCTCCGCAAGCCCGAGGCGGCCAAGGTCGTCGTGGACTGCAAATACGTCGGCTTCGACATCCCCAACGACTTCGTCATCGGCTACGGCCTGGACTACAACGAGAAGTTCCGCAATCTGCGCGATGTCGCGGTGCTCGCGCCGCACATGTACTCCTGACCCTTCCCGGCTGGTTCTGTGTACGCCGTCGGCGAATGCACAGAGACCCCACGGTGAGCCCGCGATACCCTGAATCCACGTCGCCGCGGCATCCGTCCCCGCGCTGACGGCTCGCCGACGAAAGGGAACGGGCCACGCCCGAACCATGAACTTCAAGAAGATCACCCGCAGCCCGCTGTTCTACGTCCTCGTGATCGGGGTGCTGCTCATCGTCGGCTTCTCGCTCATCTCGAGCCTCCAGGCGGCCAAGCAGATCTCGACCCAGCAGGGTCTCGAGCTGCTCCAGGGCGGCACCGTCAGCGAGGTCGTCACGACCGACGGTGATCAGCGCGTCGACATGACCCTGTCGAAGGCGTTCGAGGGCTCCACCGAGGTGCAGTTCTACTACGTCTCGGCGCGCGCCGATGAGGTGGTCGCGGCGATCGACGCCGCCAACCCGTCGGACGGCTTCAACGATGCCGTGCCGCGCGCGACGTGGTTCGACGGATTCCTGTCGCTGTTCCTCCCGATCATCCTGCTCGGCCTGCTCTTCTGGTTCCTCATGTCCAGCGCCCAGGGCGGCGGCTCCAAGGTCATGCAGTTCGGCAAGTCCCGGGCGAAGCTCGTCACGAAGGAGATGCCGCAGGTCACGTTCGCCGACGTCGCCGGCTCCGACGAGGCGATCGAGGAGATGCAGGAGATCAAGGACTTCCTGAAGGACCCCACGAAGTTCCAGGCCGTGGGCGCCCGCATCCCGAAGGGCGTGCTGCTGTACGGCCCTCCCGGAACGGGCAAGACGCTGCTCGCCCGCGCCGTCGCCGGTGAGGCCGGTGTGCCCTTCTACTCGATCTCGGGGTCGGACTTCGTCGAGATGTTCGTCGGTGTCGGCGCGAGCCGTGTGCGCGACCTGTTCACCCAGGCCAAGGAGACCTCTCCCGCCATCATCTTCATCGACGAGATCGATGCCGTCGGACGACACCGCGGTGCCGGAATGGGCGGCGGCCACGACGAGCGCGAGCAGACGCTCAACCAGATGCTCGTCGAGATGGACGGCTTCGACCCCAAGGTCAACGTCATCGTGATCGCGGCGACGAACCGTCCCGACATCCTCGACCCCGCCCTTCTGCGTCCGGGCCGCTTCGACCGTCAGATCGGCGTCGACGCGCCCGATCTCAAGGGCCGCCAGAAGATCCTCGAAGTGCACGGTCGCGGCAAGCCGCTCGCGGACTCGGTCGACCTCGAGGTGGTCGCGCGCAAGACGCCCGGCTTCACCGGCGCCGATCTCGCGAACGTCCTGAACGAGGCCGCGCTGCTCACCGCGCGCTCCAACGCGCAGCTCATCGACAACCGCGCCCTCGACGAGGCGATCGACCGCGTGATCGCGGGTCCGCAGCGTCGCACGCGCGTGATGCGCGACAAGGAGAAGCTCATCACGGCGTACCACGAGGGTGGACACGCGCTCGCGGCGGCGGCGATGAACGACACCGACCCCGTCACGAAGGTCACGATCCTGCCGCGCGGCAAGGCCCTCGGCTACACGATGGTGCTCCCGCTCGACGACAAATACTCCGTCACGCGCAACGAGCTGCTCGACCAGCTCACGTACGCGATGGGCGGGCGCGTCGCCGAGGAGATCGTGTTCCACGACCCCACCACCGGCGCCTCGAACGACATCGAGAAGGCGACCAACATCGCCCGCAAGATGGTCACCGAGTACGGCATGACGACGCAGGTCGGCCCCGTCAAGCTCGGCTCCGCGTCGGGTGAGGTCTTCATGGGCCGCGACATGGGTCATGGCCGCGAGTACTCGGAGCGGGTCGCGGAGAGAGTGGATGCCGAGGTGCGCGCTCTCATCGAGCAGGCGCACAATGAGGCCTACGAGGTCATCAACGCGAACCGTCACGTGCTCGACAAGCTCGCGCTCGAGCTCCTCGAGAAGGAGACCCTCGACCACCTCGAGCTCGCCGAGATCTTCAAGGACGTCACGCGTCTGCCTCCGCGGCCGCAGTGGCTCTCCAGCGAAGACCGTCCGGTCTCGACCCTTCCGCCCGTCGACGTGCCGCGTCGCCGTGAGGATGCGGGTCTCGCCGCGTCGGTCGAAGCCCCGAGCGAAGCGGCCGGCAAGGCGACCGTGCGGCGTCCGTCCGGACAGGCGCGCCCCGCGACCGCGTAGGCTCGGCCCGTGGCCGTCGATCGGGAGCGCGTCGCCGCGCTCGTGCGTGAGCTGCTCGAGGCGATCGGGGAGGACCCGGATCGCCCCGGGCTGCGTCAGACGCCCCAGCGCGTGGCGGACGCCTACGCGGAGTTCTTCGCCGGTGTGGGAGAGGATGCCTCGGCGCCCCTCGCCCACACGATCTCGATCGCGCACGGCCCCGCCCCGGAGACGCTTCCCTCGGGTGCGGTGATGCTGCGCGACATCCGGTTCCGTTCCACGTGCGAGCACCATCTGCTTCCCTTCGCCGGGTACGCGCACATCGCGTATCTGCCGCGCGAGCAGGTCGTGGGTCTGGGTGCTCTGCCGAAGGTCGTCGACGTGCTCGCCGCACGCCCGCAGGTGCAGGAGCGGCTCGGCGAGCAGATCGCCGATGCGATCGCCACGTCTCTCGACACCCAGGGCGTGCTCGTCGTGCTCGACGCGACGCACGAGTGCGTCACGATGCGCGGCCAGCGGCAGCCGGATGCCGCGACCGTCACGATCGCCGCCCGCGGGGCGCTCGCCGATCCCGCCGCCCGCGCGGAGCTGATCGCCCTGATCGGCACAGGGCACCGCGCGTGACGACGCTCATCATGGGGATCGTCAACGTGACGCCCGATTCGTTCAGCGACGGCGGACGCTTCCTCGATTCGGATGCGGCTGTGAGCCACGGCCTCGCCCTCCGCGCCGCGGGGGCTTCTCTGCTCGACGTCGGCGGCGAGTCCACACGTCCGGGTGCCGAGCGCGTCGAGCCCGCCGTGGAGCGGGATCGTGTGCTCCCGGTCGTCGCGGCGCTCGCCGCGGCCGGCGCCGTCGTCAGCATCGACACGATGAACGCCGAAACGGCCGTTGCCGCGGTGCGGGCGGGTGCGCGGATCGTGAACGACGTCTCGGGCGGTCTCGCCGACCCCGACATGCTCCCCGCGGTGGCCGAGACCGGTGCCGATGTCGTTCTCCAGCACTGGCGCGGAGCCTCGGCCGACATGTACGCGCGCGCCGCGTACGTCGACGTCGTCCGTGAAGTGTCGGCGGAGCTCACCGCACGCGTCGCCGCCGCGGCCGCGGCTGGCATCGCACCCGACAGGGTGATCGTCGACCCCGGCATCGGATTCGGCAAGCGCGGCGATCAGAACTGGGTCGTGCTGCGCGACCTCGCGCGCATCGCCGGACTCGGGCACCGGGTGCTGGTGGGCACGAGCCGCAAGCGGTTCCTCCTCGATGCCCTCGGTGAGGATGCCTCGACCGAGCGGCGCGACCTCGCGACCGCCGTCACGAGCGTGCTGGCCGCGCAGGCGGGGGCCTGGGCGGTGCGCGTGCACGATGTCGCCGCGACGCGCGACGCACTCCAGGTCGCCGCGAGATGGGAGAGTGGGGATCCATGGACTTCGCCGACGAGATCACACTGACGGGACTGCGCGCCTTCGGGCGTCACGGCGTGTACGACGAAGAGCGTCGGGACGGCCAGTACTTCGTCGTCGACACGACCCTGTACCTGAGCACCACGCGTGCGGCCGAGACCGATGACGTGGCCGACACGGTGCACTACGGCGAGGTCGCCGAGCGCATCGTGGCGCTCGTGCAGGGCGAGCCCGTGAACCTGCTCGAGTCGCTCGCCGACGCGATCGCGCGCGACATCCTCGCCTCCTACGAGCTCGTGCGCATGATCGCCGTCACGATCCACAAACCCGGGGCGCCGATCACGGTGCCGTTCGAGGACGTCTCGGTCACGGTGCGTCGGGCGCGTGAGGCGCCGTCGGCCGATGAGGACATCGACGAGCTGGTCGACGACCTCATCGAGGACGCGCTGTTCGGAGGCGACGAGTGAGCAGGCGTCTGACCGAGCCGTTCGCCGGCGACGCGCGGCGCGTCTCACGACCGGCGACGGTCGCGGTCGTCGCGCTCGGGGCGAACCTCGGCGATCGCGACGCGACGCTGTCGGCGGCGGTCGACGCGCTGCGCGCGCTGCCGCTCGTCGACGACGTGCGCGTCGCCGAAGCGGTCGAGTCCGTCGCGCTGAAGCCGGACGGACCGGATGTCGAGGCCCCCGCGTACCTCAACTCGGTCGCCCTCGTCACGACGCGCCTCGCCCCGAGCGTGCTCCTCGGCTACCTGCATGCGATCGAGGCGCGGCACGGCCGCGAGCGTCGGGAGCGGTGGGGCGACCGGACGCTGGATCTCGATCTGATCGCGTACGGCGACGTCGTCAGCGACGACCCCGCCCTGACCCTCCCGCATCCGCGCGCCGCCCAGCGGGCGTTCGTCCTGCTGCCGTGGCTCACGCTCGACCCCGAGGCGGAGCTGCCCGGCGTCGGACGGGTGGAGAGTCTCCTCGAGCACCTGCGGGACACCCCGTGACGCGCACCCGTCCCGGCATCCTGATCGTGGCCGCCATCCTGGGTGTGGGGGTGGGGTTCCTCGTCGACCAGCTGCTCACCGCCTCCGGTCGCCCGACCTTCACGCCCGCGGTGACGATGCCGATCCTGCTCGCGGTGCTCGGCGGTTTCGTCGTTTTCCTGGCCTGGCCGATCCGTCGTGCCACCCGCGGAGCGTCGGGGTCACCGGTCAACCCGTTCCGCGCGGTGCGTGTCGCCGCGCTGTCGAAGGCCTCCAGCATCCTGGGCGCGCTGTTCACGGGGTTCGCCGGCGGACTCGCCCTCTTCGTCGGGACGCGACCCGGCGACCCTTCGTTAGGCTCGTTGGGCACGGTGATCGCCACCGCCGTCTGCGGGGCACTCCTCGTGGCCGCCGGCCTCGTGGCCGAGTACCTCTGCACCATTCGGAAGGACGACGATGACGAACAGCCCGGGAGCATCTCCTGACGGGGTCGTCCCCCGCCCCTCCGGCCCCTTGACGAACGACGCCCCGGATGCCGCCCCCTCCGCCGCCGAGGACGTGGCGCCCGTCGCCGTTCCGGTCGCGGATGCCGAGACCCGGGGAGCCCTCGACGACGGAACGTTCGACCGGGTCATCGAGCCCGCCTCACCGAACCGGCTCGAGCTCGAGAACGGCCTCTGGCACCAGGTCTCGCCCAAGTACGTGTGGGTCCAGCTCATCTCGATGGGCAGCGTCCTGCTCATCACGGTCGTCGTCGCCCTGGTGCTCGCCCTCGTCCTGCACCAGGCGTGGGTGTGGATCCCCGGCGGGATCTTCCTCGTCATCCTGGTGTGGATGATCGCCATCACTCCGCGGCAGGCTCGCGCCATCGGCTACCAGCTCCGAGACGACGATCTCGTGTTCCGCCGCGGCATCCTGTGGCAGCGCCTGGTGGCCGTGCCGTACGGCCGCATGCAGCTCGTCGACATCACGCACGGTCCCCTCGACCGCGGGTTCGGCATCGCCCAGCTCAAGCTCGTGACGGCCGCCGCGGCCACCGGCGTCACGATCCCCGGGCTCCCGCAGGCGACCGCCGAGTCGCTGCGCGATCACCTCGTGGCGGTGGCCGAGAGCCGCCGAACCGGGCTATGACCGACCCTTCGCTTCCGTCCGATCCCGGGCAGGGTCGGCCTCCCGGCGGGTTCCCGCAGCAGCCGCCCGCGGGACCGCCCGTGGCGGGGCCCCCGCCGCAGCCGCCCGCGGGACCGCCCGTGGCGGGGCCCCCGCCGCAGCCGCCCGCGGGACCGCCTGTGGCCGGCCCCCCGCTGCAGTCGCCACCGGAGGGAGCTCCGCATGGTTCGCCGCAGCCCTCCGGCGACCGGGCGCCCGCGGGTGCTCTCGTGCGCTCACCCCTCAGCGACGGGGAGTGGCATCGGCTGCATCCGCTGACGCCGCTCCTGCGGGGCGGACTCTTCCTCCTCGTCATCATCGGCATCATCGTGTCGAACCTGCGCGATCGGCTGGTCTACATCTTCCTTCCCGGTCTCGTGCCCGATGTCTCCGCCGAGGAGGTCGCGGAGTGGGAGTCCAGCGGCGACCCGATCGACTGGATCATCGTCAACGAGCTCTACGTTCTGGCGATCGTCGCGGTGCTCGCCGTGCTGCTCATCCTGTTCGGCGTCTTCTACATGTCGTGGCGCTTCCACCAGTTCCGCATCACCGAAGACGTCGTCGAGGTCAAGAGCGGCATCCTGTTCCGCACCCAGCGTCGAGCTCCGCTCGACCGCGTGCAGGGCGTCAACCTCACCCGCCCGATGATCGCGCGGCTGCTCGGTGCCGCCAAGCTCGAGGTCGTCGGAGCCGGCACCGACGGCAACGTCAAGCTCGAGTACCTGTCGACCTCGAACGCCGAAGAAGTGCGGGCCGACATCCTGCGTCTCGCCTCGGGTCGCCGGCTCGCCGAGAAGGGCGCCGCACGGGATGCCTCGGCGCTGCCGGGATCGCGCACGGCGGCGATCGCCGGCACCGTCAGCCGGGGGATCACGGGCATGATCGCCGGCGACGACCTCGCCACTGCCGAGCCGGAGTCCGTCGTCGCGATCCCCGTCGGCCGGCTCATCGCCTCCCAGGTCATCAGTCCCGGAACCGTGGGCCTGCTCGTCGGCGTCACCGCCGTCATCGTGGGTGCCGTCAACGGCATCCCCTGGCTGCTCTTCGGCTTCATCCCCGCCCTCATCGGTTTCGGCGCATACTGGGTGCGTCAGATCGTCAAGTCGCTGCGCTATTCGATCGCGCCGACGCCCGACGGCGTGCGCATCACCTTCGGCCTCCTGACGACGATCACGGAGATCGTGCCCCCGGGACGCGTGCATGCCGTCGAGGTCTCGCAGTCGATCCTGTGGCGCGGCTTCGGCTGGTGGACGATCCGGATCAACCGGCTCACGGGCCGCAGCATGGCCGATTCGTCGACCGACCAGTTCACGACGGTGCTGCCCGTGGGCACCGCCGCCGACGTCGAGCGGGTGCTCCGCCTTCTCCTCACCGACGTGCCCGAGGACGAGTGGCCGATCCTGGTGCGCGACGGCGTGCTCGGAGGTCCGCAGGACGGCGACTTCATCGTCACGCCGAAGCGCGGTTGGTGGGTGCGCCCGCTGTCGTGGCGCCGCAACGGCTTCCGTCTCGCCGACGACGTCCTGCTCCTGCGTCGCGGCCAGATCTGGCGCAAGCTCACGATCCTGCCCTTCGCCCGGCTGCAGAGCATCGCGATCCAGCAGGGCCCGCTCGATCGCCTCGCGCGCATCGCCTCGATCAACGGCCAGACCGTGACCGGCCCGGTGATGGCGTACCTGGCGGGTGTCGACCGCGACGCCGCGCTCGGCCTGTTCGAAGACGTCGCGCGACGCACGGTGACGGCGAGCTCGGACGATCGCTCGCACCGGTGGGGCGCGGAGGCCGATGCCGTGCCCGCATCGGTGCCGTGGTCCGATTCGGGCGCCGGCGGCGACGAGCCGAAGGCGATCGGATGACCACGCGCGAGGGGCGTCTCGGCGTCGGCATCATCGGCGCAGGCCGGGTGGGGCCCGTGATCGGGGCCGCGCTCGCCGGAGCCGGTCATGCGCTCGTCGGCATCACCCACGGCTCCGACGATGAGCGCGTCGAAGGGATGCTCCCCGGCGTGCCGATCCTCGACGCCGTCGAGGTCGTGCGCCGAGCCGAGCTCGTCGTGATCGCCGTCCCGCGTGCCGAACTCGCCGGCCTCGTGGCCGGTCTGGCCGAGATCGACGCCTGGCAGCCGGGTCAGCTGGTCGTACACACCGACGCGGCCCACGGCACCGGCATCCTGAGTCCTGCCGTCGCGAAGGGCGTGATCCCCCTCGCCGTGCATCCCGCGATCACCTTCACCGGCACCTCCGTCGACCTGCGCGTCCTCGCGAGCGCCTACGCGGCCGTCACCGCACCCGCCGGCGTGCTCCCGATCGCCCAGGTGCTGGCCGTCGAACTCGGCTGCGAGCCCATCGTCGTCGCCGAGGAGAACCGCGCGACGTACGCGGAGGCGATCTCGACGGCGACCGAGTTCTCGCGCTCGATCGTGGCGCAGGCCGCCGCCCTTCTGACGGAGGCCGGGGTGGAGCATCCGGGCTCCTATCTGGCCACTCTCGTGCACTCCGCCGTCGACGGCGCCCTGCAGACCGCCGGGCGGGCCGATCCGGCTCCGCTTCCCGAACTCGACGTCGAGTGACCCCCACGCCGCGGAGCAGCGGCCGCCCAGCGCCCCCTCGGTAGACTCAGGGGTCGACTTCCGAGGAGCCCCGCGAACATGACCGATACGAACGCGCCCGACGCTGCCCCCGAACCGTCCGAAGAGGACGTCTTCGAGCAGAAGGCCGTCCGCCTGGCCAAGCGCGAGCGACTCATCGCCGAGCGGACGGATGCCGCGGGCGGCGCCTACCCCGTGGCCGTGCCGATCACCGACACGATCCCCGCCCTGCGCGCGCGGTTCGGTGCACTCGAAGCCGGCGCCGAGACCGGCGAGGTCTCGGGGGTGGCCGGCCGGATCGTGTCGAGCCGCAACACGGGCAAGCTCTGCTTCGCGACACTGCAGGCCGGAGACGGCAGCCGTATCCAGGCCATGGTGTCGCTCGCGAACGTGGGCGAGGAGTCGCTGCAGGAGTGGAAGGAGCTCGTCGACCTCGGGGATCATGTCTTCGTGGCGGGCGAGGTCATCTCGAGCCGTCGCGGCGAGCTGTCGATCATGGTCTCCGAATGGGCGATCGCCGCCAAGGCGATCCTGCCGCTGCCGAACCTCCACAACGAGCTGAGCGAGGAGAACCGGGTCCGCAGCCGCTTCCTCGACCTCATCGTCCGCGACCGCGCGCGGGAGACCGTCGTCGCGCGGGCGAAGGTCAACGAGAGCCTCCGTCGCACGTTCTCGGACCGCGGCTTCCTCGAGGTCGAGACGCCCATGCTGCAGGTGCAGCACGGCGGGGCCTCGGCGCGCCCGTTCGTCACCCACTCGAACGCCTTCGACACCGAGCTGTACCTGCGCATCGCGCCGGAGCTGTTCCTCAAGCGCGCCGTCGTCGGCGGCATCGACCGCGTGTTCGAGATCAACCGCAACTTCCGCAATGAAGGCGCGGACTCGACGCACAGTCCCGAGTTCGCGATGCTCGAGGCCTACGAGGCCTACAGCGACTACAACGGCATCGCCGACCTCACACAGGAGCTCATCCAGAACGCCGCGATCGCGGTGACCGGTTCGACGACGGTGACGTGGGCCGACGGCACCGTCTACGAACTCGGCGGCCAGTGGGACCGCCTGTCGATGTACGGGTCGCTCTCCGAGGCTGCGGAGCGCGAGATCACGCCGCAGACCCCGCTCGACGAGCTCATCGCCCTCGCGGAAGCGGAGGACGTCGAGCTCCCGCCGCATGCGACGCACGGGAAGCTCGTGGAAGAGCTCTGGGAGCACTTCGTCAAGCCGGGCTTGGATCGACCCACGTTCGTCATGGACTTCCCGCTCGACACGAGCCCGCTCGTGCGCGAGCACCGGGCGATCGGCGGCGTCGTGGAGAAGTGGGACCTGTACGTGCGAGGCTTCGAGCTCGCCACGGGGTACTCCGAGCTCGTCGACCCCGTCATCCAGCGCGAGCGCTTCGTCGAGCAGGCGAAGCTCGCAGCGCGCGGCGACCTCGAGGCCATGCGCATCGACGAGGAGTTCCTCCGTGCGCTCGAGCACGGCATGCCGCCCTCGGGCGGGATGGGCATGGGCATCGACCGCCTGCTGATGGCGATCACGGGCCTCGGCATCCGCGAGACCATCCTCTTCCCGCTGGTCAAGTAGCACGCGGACTCAGAGCGCCGGCCGGCGGAATGCCCAATCGGGCAGGTGCCCGGCCGCGACGAACGAGCGCACGATCTCGGCGAGGCCGTGCTCGGGATCGATGTCGCAGGCGCGCACGGCGTAGCTCTCGGCGTGGGTGGATCGCCCGAGAGCCCACGACAGCCACGCGGCCGTCGCGAGCGGTCCGGCGCGGTGGGTGACGGGCGCCACGGCGGCCGCGCGGCGGACGACGTCGAGCGCGCGCTCCAGCCGATCGGGATCCGGCCGCTCTCCTTCGCCCCACATCTGCATCGCCAGACGAGCCGGGTACTCCTCGCCCGCCTCCCACCGCAGCTGCGCATCGAGGGCATCGTCGCCCGCCTGGATCCCGCCGCACCATCCGACGAGCGCGACATCGCGCAACGAGGGGCGTGACAGCGTCCATACGAGGACGGCGGCATCGAACGGCGCAAGGCTCTCCGGATCCCACTCGAGGGCCTCTTCGAACAGGCAGGGCAGGTCGTCGAGCAGGCAGAGGGCTTCGAGGGCCCGGGGATCGATCCTGCTCGCGTCCGGATCGGCGTCGGCCGAGGAGGGATCCACCGGGGCGCCCGCCGTGCCCGCGCCGGAGAGGCGCGATGCGGTGCCGGGTCCGGCGTCGGGTCCGCAGACGACGCGCACCGCAGCATCCAGCGACACGAGGGCGCGACCCACCCGCTCGCGCTCGGCGAGGTCGGTGGACGGAAGCTCGGCACCGGTCGACTGGTCTCCCGGGGCGACGGCGAGGTGTCGCGCGGACTCCGCGACGTCGATCTCGCCGAGGGGTCGACCGAAGGGCGGTGCGTCCGGGTCGAGGTACGAGCCCCACGCGTCGGCCGCGACGCAGAGCGCGTCGGTGAGACGGAGCCCGCACTCGTCGGCGCGATCTGCCAAGGAGGCGGCGAGCGCCCGATGGGGCATCCCCTCGGCGAACGACTCGTCGGTGTACGCGATGCAGGCCAGGGCGTCGGCATCGGGGATGCGGCAGAGCATTCCCATGACGGTGGCCGCGATGCGCGCCAGTTCGTCGGCGTCGTCGGTGACGGGAAGGTCGAAGCGCAGCGCGCCCAGACTTCGCGACCCTGCGAACGGCACCACGACGAGGCTGCGGGAGGGCTGGTAGCCCACCATCTGAGGGACGAGGGACAGGAACTGAGCCGCATCGGCGGCTCTCACGATGGTCGTCATGCGCCGAGCCTCGCGGTGCGGGAGCGGTCGATTCCGTGAAGGACATCGTCTGGGGAAGCTCGACGACGCACGATGCGCGGGGGAGGAACGGATGCCGGGGACCCGCACAGCCCCGCGCGGGTATCCTGGATGCGTGGACAACTACTGGGTCGCCGTCTTCTGGTCGCTTGCGCCGACCGTGGTGGTCAGTGGACTGTTCTTCTACGTGCTCCGCAGCATCATGCGCGTGGACCGCACCGAGCGACGCGTGTATGCGCGCATCGAAGCCGAGGAGCGCGCGAAGCGCGGACTCCCGCCGGTCGCGCCGCAGGCCGCCGCGCCCGGTGCGCGCGAACACTGACTGTCGGCGCTCTCACTAGGCTGAGCTGAACACGCCCCGAGCCGAGAGCAGTCACCGTGGTCCAGATCACCTTCGATACGACGTGGTGGGTCTGGGTCGTCATCGCGTTCGACCTGATCGTGCGCATCACCGCGATCATCGTCGTGCCGCGCAACCGCCGCCCCACGGCGGCGATGGCCTGGCTGCTCGCGATCTACTTCATCCCGCTCATCGGCGTGTTCCTGTTCCTCCTGATCGGCAATCCGCGCCTCCCGCGCAAGCGCCGCAAGAAGCAGGAGCAGATCAACGAGTACATCCACGACACGAGCGAGAGCCTCGATTTCGGAACGCTCCGCCCGCACGCCCCCGCCTGGTTCACGTCGCTGGTGACCCTCAACCGCAACCTCGGGGCCATGCCGCTCGCCGGCGACAACGCCGCGCACCTGATCTCGGAGTATCAGGAGAGCCTCGACGCGATGGCCGACGCGATCCGCGAAGCCGAGCGGTACGTGCACGTGGAGTTCTACATCCTGCAGGCGGATGTCGCGACCGACAACTTCTTCCGGGCGCTCGAAGAGGTCAGAGAGCGCGGCGTGACGGTGCGCGTGCTGATGGACCACTGGGCCAACCGCGGGAAGCCCTTCTACAAGACGACGCTGCGTCGTCTGGACGCGATGGGCGCGCAATGGCACCTCATGCTGCCGGTGCAGCCGCTGCGGGGCAAATACCAGCGCCCCGATCTGCGCAACCACCGCAAGCTCCTCGTCGTGGACGGCCGCGTCGCCTTCACGGGCTCGCAGAACGTCACCGATTCGACCTACAACCTCAAGAAGAACATCAAGCGCGGCCTGCACTGGGTCGACATGATGGTGCGCTTCGAAGGCCCGGTCGTCGCCTCCGTCAACGCGGTCTTCCTCTCGGACTGGTACAGCGAGACCGACCAGATCCTCACCGACGAGATCGATCTGTTCGACGTCAGCTCCGGCCCCGGCGACCTCGACTGCCAGATCATCCCGTCGGGGCCCGGCTTCGAATTCCAGAACAACCTCAAGCTCTTCGCCGGCCTGCTCTACGCCGCCCAGCAGCAGATCATCATCGTCAGCCCGTACTTCGTCCCGGATGAGGCCCTGCTCCTGGCGATCACGACGGCATGCCAGCGCGGCATCCACGTGGAGCTCTTCGTGTCGGAGGAGGGAGACCAGGCGCTGGTCTACCACGCGCAGCGCAGCTACTACGAGGCGCTGCTGCGAGCCGGCGTGAAGATCTGGATGTACCAGAAGCCGTACATCCTCCACTCGAAGTCCATGACGATCGACAACGAGACGGCCATCGTCGGCTCGAGCAACATGGACATGCGCTCGTTCGGTCTGAACCTGGAGATCTCCATGCTCGTGCGCGGCGAGGAGTTCACCCACCAGATGCGCACGGTCGAGGCGAAGTACCGCGAACTGAGCCGCGAACTGACCCTCGAGGAATGGGAGCAGCAGCCGTTGCGCTCCACCGTCCTCGACAACCTCGCCCGTCTCACGTCTGCCCTGCAGTGATCCGCGCGTCGATTGCGAGACGATCGCGGCATCCACGACACTGATCACGAGAGGGGATGCTGCGGCATGCCCCGATGACGAACGGAGACCCCCATGGCACGACGCACCACTTCAGTCCTCGCCGGATTCGGTGCCCTCGCGGCATCCGTCCTCCTTCTCGCCGGGTGCGCCTCGACGCCCCAGGGAACGGCCACGCCCGACGGCGACGGCGACGACATGGCGGCGGAGTTCGAGGTCGACGCGGCCTGGGTCGCCGACGGCACCATGATCGGCATCGTGACGCAGGGCAGCTCGACGTGCGTGCCCGAGGCGGAGAGCGCGGAGTACCAGAACGGGCTCCTCACCGTGACGCTCGCGGATGCCGACCCCGACGCCGCCTGCACGCGCGACCTCGTTCCGCGGGTGTCGCTCGTCGCCGTGCCCGACGGAGTCGACCCCACGCAACCCCTCGAGATCCAGGTGTCGTACAACGATGCCTCCGGTGACACCGACCTCGACGGCGTCGCCGGTCTCGGCGGCATGGCCGAGGAGGGAGCGCCGAGCGCCGGATGGGCCGACGACGACCAGATCGTCCTGGTGACCTACGGCTCGGGATCGCGCGCCTGCTACCCCATCGCGGAGTCCGTCGTCGCCGAGGCCGGCGTCATCACCGCCACGTTCGCCGAGCCCGCGGCCGACCAGGTCTGCACGACCGACTACCGCGCGCAGGGGACTCTCCTGTTCGTGGAGGGTGCGGACTCCGACGAGGCGTACGAGCTCGTGCTCACCGGCTTCGGCTTCGAGCCCGAGGTGCGCATCCCCGTCATCGGCGACTGACCCGGACCGATTCGCTCGGAGGATCCCGCTTCGGTCGGAGGATTCGGTCAGGATCCTCCGACCGAAGGCGCATTCTCCGACCGAAGGCGCACTCTCCGCGCACGGGATTCCACCCGTCAGTCGGCGCGCACCAGGAGGTCTCCGACCTCGCAGTCGAGGGCACGGCAGATCGCTGCGAGCGTCGAGTAGCGGATCGCGCGGGCGCGGTCGTTCTTGAGCACCGACAGGTTCACGATCGACACCCCGACGAGTTCGCTGAGCTTCGTGAGCGTCATGCCGCGCTCGGCGAGGAGCTCGTCGAGCCGGCAGTGGATGCCGGAGGGGCCGTCGTCGTCGAGGTCGGCCGGGCTCATCAGACGAGTCCCTTCGTGTCGCGCTGCAGGCGGTCGCCGACGGCGAAGACCGTCGATGCGAGGGCGGCGACGAAGCCGGCGAGGAGGAAGACGGCGAAGTCCGAGCCCTGGACGGGGAAGCCGATGCGGTCGGCGTCGAGCTGGGCGAACGCTTCGCCCGCGGCCATCGTGCCCAGGAACGGGACCGTGAACAGGTACGCGATCCCGATGAATCCGGCGACCGTCACCAGGATCGTGTTGCGGCGACTGAAGATGCGATCGCGGAGCACCGCCCACGACAGTCGCACGAGGCAGACGGCGAAGGCGATCGACAGCAGCGCTGCCAGCACCTGCTGCAGCACGATGATCGTGATCCCCGCGCCGGAGAGCGTGGGCACGGTGAGCCATCCACTCATCATCTCGACGGGGACCGCGGCCCCCTCGCCGCCGATCGGCGCATCGACAGGTGTCCACGCGAACTGGGCGAACACCGGCACGTCTCGCCCGCCGGCGACCTGCAGGATGCGCCCGACCGCCGAGACCACCGCCCAGGCGGCGAGGGCTGCGCCGAGGATCACGAAGACCCAGATCCCTGCCCGGTCGCCGGTCGACACGGTGCCGGTCCGAATGGTCTCGCTGCTCATATGATCACGTCCTTAACGTTTATCGTTGTTATCGATTACCGCTAACGTAACGAATCTCGATAACCACCGCAACCCCCGTCGCGGTATGCCGACGGCGAACACGGGCATACGGCATCCGTGGCCTGGTTACCCTCGATGTAACGCGCCAGGACTGCGTCCCAGGCGCCACGAGGCCCAGGCCGGAGGATGGAAATGTTCGAGAGATTCACGGATCGTGCTCGCCGCGTCGTTGTGCTCGCCCAAGAAGAGGCGAAGATGCTCAACCACAACTACATCGGCACGGAGCACATCCTGCTCGGTCTCATCCATGAGGGTGAGGGTGTCGCGGCCAAGGCTCTCGAGAGCCTCGGCATCTCGCTCGACGCCGTGCGCGAGCAGGTGCAAGACATCATCGGCCAGGGTCAGCAGCAGCCGACGGGGCACATCCCGTTCACGCCGCGCGCCAAGAAGGTGCTCGAACTCTCGCTGCGCGAGGCGCTCCAGCTCGGCCACAACTACATCGGCACGGAGCACATCCTGCTCGGCCTGATCCGCGAGGGCGAGGGCGTCGCCGCCCAGGTGCTCGTCAAGCTCGGCGCCGACCTCAACAAGGTGCGCCAGCAGGTCATCCAGCTCCTGAGCGGCTACCAGGGCAAGGAGCCCGCCGCCGTCTCCGGTGCCGCCAACGAGTCGCAGCAGGCCGCTCAGGGCGGCTCCGCCGTGCTCGACCAGTTCGGCCGCAACCTCACGCAGGCCGCGCGCGACAACAAGCTCGACCCGGTCATCGGGCGCGAGAAGGAGATCGAGCGGGTCATGCAGATCCTCTCGCGTCGCTCGAAGAACAACCCCGTGCTGATCGGCGAGCCCGGCGTCGGCAAGACCGCCGTCGTCGAGGGCCTCGCCCAGGCGATCGTCAAGGGCGACGTGCCCGAGACGCTCAAGGACAAGCAGGTCTACTCGCTCGACCTCGGCTCGCTCATCGCCGGCTCCCGGTACCGCGGAGACTTCGAGGAGCGCCTGAAGAAGGTCACCAAGGAGATCCGCACCCGCGGCGACATCATCGTCTTCATCGACGAGATCCACACGCTCGTGGGGGCCGGTGCCGCCGAAGGCGCGATCGACGCCGCATCGATCTTGAAGCCGCTCCTCGCCCGCGGAGAGCTGCAGACGATCGGTGCGACCACGCTCGACGAGTACCGCAAGCACTTCGAGAAGGATGCCGCGCTCGAGCGGCGCTTCCAGCCGATCCAGGTGGCCGAGCCCAGCCTTCCTCACTCGATCAACATCCTGAAGGGCCTGCGCGACCGCTACGAGGCGCACCACAAGGTGCAGATCACCGACGGCGCGATCGTGGCGGCGGCGAACCTCGCCGATCGGTACATCTCCGACCGCTTCCTGCCCGACAAGGCGATCGACCTGATCGACGAAGCCGGCGCCCGCCTGCGTCTGTCGATCCTCTCGAGCCCGCCGGAGCTGCGCGAGTTCGACGAGAAGATCGCCAAGGTCCGCCAGGACAAGGAGCAGGCATCCGAGGACCAGGACTTCGAGAAGGCCGCGTCGCTGCGCGACGAGGAGAAGTCGCTCCTCGCCGAGCGTCTGCGCCTCGAGAAGCAGTGGCGCTCGGGTGACGTCGCGACGCACGCCGTCGTCGACGAGGGCCTGATCGCCGAGGTGCTCGCCCAGGCCACCGGCATCCCCGTCTTCAAGCTGACGGAGGAGGAGTCGAGCCGGCTCGTCTTCATGGAGAAGGCGCTGCACCAGCGCGTCATCGGCCAGGAGGAGGCGATCGCCGCCCTCGCGAAGACGATCCGTCGTCAGCGCGCCGGCCTCAAAGACCCGAAGCGCCCCTCGGGCTCGTTCATCTTCGCCGGCCCCACGGGCGTCGGAAAGACCGAGCTCGCCAAGGCGCTCGCAGAGTTCCTGTTCGACGACGAGGCGGCCCTCATCTCGCTCGACATGTCGGAGTTCGGTGAGAAGCACACGGTCTCGCGTCTGTTCGGTGCCCCTCCCGGGTTCGTCGGCTTCGAAGAGGGCGGCCAGCTCACGGAGAAGGTGCGCCGCAAGCCGTTCTCGGTCGTGCTGTTCGACGAGATCGAGAAGGCGCACCCCGACATCTTCAACTCGCTCCTGCAGATCCTCGAAGAGGGACGACTGACCGACGGTCAGGGCCGGGTCATCGACTTCAAGAACACGGTCATCATCATGACGACCAACCTCGGCTCGTCGGCGATCGCCGGCGGACCGGTCGGGTTCCAGGTCGAGGGCAACTCGGCGACGAGCTACGAGCGGATGAAGGGCAAGGTCGACGAGGAGCTCAAGCGCAACTTCAAGCCCGAGTTCCTCAACCGTCTCGACGACATCATCGTGTTCCCGCAGCTGTCCAAGCCCGAGCTGGTGCAGATCGTCGATCTGTTCACGAAGCGCCTGGGCGACCGCCTGCTGGACCGCGACATGACGATCGAGCTGTCGCAGTCGGCCAAGGAGCGTCTCATCGAGATCGGCTTCGACCCCACACTCGGCGCACGGCCCCTGCGCCGCGCGATGCAGCGTGAGATCGAGGACCGCCTCAGCGAGAAGATCCTCCACGGCGAGCTGAACGCCGGCGACCACGTCAAGGTGGATGCCCACAACGGAGAGTTCGTGTTCGAGAACGGCCCGCGCGGCGAGAAGGTCGCCATCGGCGTCATCGCGGCCGGCGAGATCGCCGTGACGCCCGACCTCGCGGCCGGCAGCTAGAAGATCACATGACGAGGAGCGGATGCCTGCGGGCATCCGCTCTTCGTCGTCTCATCAGGCCGCGGGTCGCAGCGACGCGACGAAGTCGAGCTTCTCGAGGACGGCGTCGGCCAGGACGAACGGGTACAGATCGTCCTTGCCCATGGAGCGGTTCACGAGGTTGAGCGCCGTCGACAGCGGCACCCACACGTCGCTCACGAGATCGCGGAAGCGCGCGCGGCCCAGCAGCTCGGCGGCGGGGACGAGTCCGAACGAGACGGCCGTCTCGAGCGTGTCGCAGATGTGCAGGTAGTGCGCCCAGGTCTCGGCGAAGTCCTCGTAGGGGTGCATCGTGGCGTACGAGGAGATGTACGCCAGGCGCCAGTCCGTCGGCGGGCCGTTCTGGTAGTGCCGGTCGACTGCTTCCTGGTAGTCGGTGGTCTCGTCTCCGAAGAGCTCCCGCGCCCGCGCGAGCAGGCCGGGGTCGCCCGCGAGCTCGACGAGCTGCCACTCGTAGTAGTGGCCGACCTCGTGCCGGAAGTGGCCGAGCATCGTGCGGTACGGCTCGTCGAGCTGGCTGCGCACGCGCTCGCGGTGCGAATCGTCGCCCTCGGCGAGGTCGATCGTGACGATGCCGTCGTTGTGCGCGATCATCACCTGGCCGAGCGTCGAGGACAGCAGGTCGAAGGCGAGTCCGTTGACGGCATCCTGGTTCTTGCCGACCAGCGGGAAGCCGAGTGAGTCGAGCTCGACGATCAGGTGCCTCTTCGCGCGTTCGGCCAGAGGGAAGTTGGCGAGGCCGGCGGCATCCGCATCGTTCGGTCGGGTGCGGGTGAGATCGCAGCTCACGCACTGGCCGCCCTCGAGGGGGGCCAGCCACGTGCATCCCGACAGCCCGAGATTGTGGCACACGTGCCAGATCCAGCCGTCGGCGTCGACATAGACCCCGCTCGCATCGACGGGCACGATCTCGCGCTCCGCCCGCGCGTAGCCGAGCCCGGTGCCGCACGACACGCAGACCGAGTTCTCGAAGTAGAGGGGGTTGCCGCACACGCGGCAGCGATAGGCCTTCACTCCCACAGCCAATCACACGCGCGCGAGGTGGCTGCCGGGGTTGACACGGTCTACACCTGGGCGGGCTCGAGGGGAGCGACGTCGACCGACACGCGCAGCGTCGACTTCTTCGCCTTCGTGTAGATGATGCCCTTCACCGGCGACACGTCGCCGTAGTCGCGGCCCCACGCCACCGTGACGTAGCGGTCATTGGCCCACTGGTTGTTCGTGGGGTCGATCGCGAGCCACTCGTCGGACGACGGCATCCACACCGCGAGCCAGGCGTGCGAGGCATCCGCCCCCACGATGCGCTCCTTGCCGGGAGGCGGCTGCGTCGCGAGGTAGCCGCTCACGTACCGCGCGGCGACACCGTGGCCGCGCAGGCATGCCAGCGCGAGGTGCGCGAAGTCCTGACACACGCCGGCGCGCGTGCGCATGACGTCGGCCACCGTGCTGGTGACGGTGGTGGCGGTGCTGTCGTACGCGAAGTCGGCGTGGATGCGGTGCATCAGGTCGGTCACGGCGTCGCCGATCGGCCGACCGGGGAGGAGCGACGCCGCCGCGTATGCCGTCGCCTCGTCGACGTGCCCGGCGCGGGCCGACTCCAGGGCGAACTCGGTGGCGCGCCACGCGCTCGGGGCCGAGGAGTCCAGGAGAGGACGGGATGCCTCCCACGGTGCGGCCAGGGCACCGGGGTCGTAGGCGGGCTTGTCGGCGATGACCTCGCTGGTCGAGGTGATGACGAGCGAGCTGTGGGGCTCGGTCACGTGGAAGTACGTCGACGAGTTGCCGAAGTAGTCGAGGTCGCGGCTGATGTCACCCGGGAGCGGGGCCACCTCGACGTCGCTCGCGAGCACCTGCTGCCAGGGGAGCTCCCGAGGGATGAGGTGGAAGAGGCCGACGCTGTCCTGCACGGGCTTGCTGTACGTGTAGGTCGTGCGATGCGAGACGCGGTACCTCATGCGCTGGCCTCGATCTCTTCGACGAGGGCGAGCGCCGAGATCGGAACGGGCGGCGGGCCCGCTTCGAAGTGCTGCTGGTCGATGGCCTCGCCCAGCTGCTCCAGCTGGGCGATCATGTCGGCGATGAAGTCGTCGAGCGCGCGACGGCGAACGTCGCTCGTGGCCGTCAGCTCGTAGACGTCGATCTCGGCCAGCGCCGACTCGAGTTGCTCGAGCAGGCGCTCGGGACGGGTGGAGCCGGTGGACGCGGGCATGGCGGCGAGGTGCTGACGGAGCTCGCCGAGGGCGAAGAGGAGCGAGCGCGGGTTGTCTCGGTCGACGAGCAGGAGCTCGAGCGCGTCGGCGACCCGCACCGATCCGCGGTAGCGGCGGCGGTGGGTCACGATGCTCTCGGCGGCGGTGAGGAGCGTGTCGAGCACGTCGCGGTCGGTGCGGTACGCACGGCGGTCGACGGCCGTCGCGGCGAGCAGGTGGCACAGCTGCAGTCCGCGCTCGAGCCAGCGGCCGGCCTCGATCATGTGCCAGCCGGCGTCGCGCATCATGCTGCCCGTGATGCCCTGCAGCGAGAGGATGCACGTGAGCATGCGGCCGCCCGACTCCGCCGTCCGGTGCGCGCGCGCCGACGAGCGCAGGGCCTTGCTGGCGCGCTCGATGCCGGAGAACACGCGCCAGGTGTCGCCCGACAGCTGATCGCGCACGCCCTCGAGCGAGTTCCGCAGGCGCACGATCGAGTGGGCTGCCGAGCCCTGCCTGCGGGCGTCGAGCAGGAGCGAGCGGAACTCCTCCTCGGGGTCGGACGAGCGCGAACCTGCGAGCCGGTGCAGGGCGCCGAGCATGACGCGTGCGCTCTCGTTCGCGGCGCCGGGGTGCGCGCCGAGCTGATCGAGCTGCGCCTGCGTGGTCAGCACCAGGCGCAGGAGATCCTCCGTGCGCTCGGCGTACCGGCCGGCCCAGAACATGTCCTTCAGCGCGCGCGGCGACAGGCTCGGCACGGTGCGGCTGAACGGCAGCGGCGTGATCTCGGCGAGGCCCTGATCGGCATCCGCTTCGTCGCCCTTGAGCACCCAGACGTCCTTCGTGCGCGGTGCGGCGCCCGGATGCGCCCGCACCGTCGCGAGACCGCCGACGAGGGGGCGGTAGGCCGAACCGTAGCGCAGCGTGAACGTCCGCAGCACGAGCGGCTGGGCCGACGCCATGCCGAGCGGACTCCACACCGGCGCCTGCGACAGCGGCAGGAGGTCCTGCCCGACGAAGCGGTGAGGGGCTGCGATGATCCGCGCGCTCAGCTCATCGGGGTGGAGCCCCGCGACCGAGTCGCGCGGGAGGTCGATGGGCCGCACGAGGAGTCCGTCGTCGCGCGCCGCGAGGCGCGCCAGCACGTCCGCGCGGTCGTCGGGGTCGCCGCACCAGAGGGTCGGCACTCCGGGAAGCCGCAACTGCTCGCCGAGGAGATGCTCGCACGCCGCCGCCATGAACGGGACGAGCGCGGGATTCTCCAGCACGCCGGTGCCCAGTCCGTTGACCAGACGCACGCGGCCGCGGCGCACGGCCTCAGCCAGACCCGCGACACCCAGGCGGGAGTCGGCGCGCAGCTCGAGGGGATCGCAGAACTCCGCGTCGACGCGGCGCACGATGACGTCGATGCGCTCGGTGGGGACGACCCCGGGCCAGCGCGCGGGCTTCGTCCACACCCAGCCGTCGTGCACGACGAGGTCGCTGCCCTGCACCAGCGGGAAGCCGAGGGCGTTCGCGAGGAAGGCCTGGTCGAACGCGGTCTCGGAGTGGGTGCCCGGCGAGAGCACGACGACGCGCGGCTCGCTGACGCCCTCCATGGCCGATCCCACGAGCGCCGCCCGCAGCGCCGCGAAGTAGGGCTCCATACGGTGCAGGTCCGACTCCTGGTAGAGCTCGGGAAGCACCTGCGAGATGACGCGGCGGTTCTGCATCGCGAAGCCGAGCCCCGACGGGGCCTGCACGCGGTCGGCCAGCACGCGCCATTCGCCGTCGGCGTCGCGGCCGAGGTCGGTGCCCGAGAGCAGGAGCGGCTGGGGGTCGAACGCGCTCGTGCGGGCGGCGGGCCGGGCGAACCCGGAGTGGCCGAAGATCGCGGCGGCCGGCACGATGCCCGATCGCAGAAGGGTCTGCGCGCCGTACAGGTCGACCAGCAGCGCGTTGAGCAGTTCGGCCCGCTGCGCGAGCCCGATCTCCAGGCGCGCCCACGTTGCCGCGTCGAGCACGAGCGGCACAGGGTCGAGCTGCCACGGCTGGGGTCCGGCATCCGGGGTCACATAGGTCACGCCGTCGTCGGCCAGGAACCGCGTGATCTCGCCGTCGACGCGGTGCAGCTCTTCAGGGGTCAGCGACAGCGCGGACTCGGCCATCGCCTTCCACGCGGGGCGGAGCCCCCCGTCGGGGGCGACGACCTCGTCGTAGCGCAGCACCGAGTCGAGCGCGAGGCTCCCGTTCACCTCCGAGGGCACGGCGAACGGCAGTGTCGCCTGGGACACTGCCGTGGCATAGTCGCGGAGCACCGTCACGCCTCGAGAACCCTCCTGAGGTCGAGCGTACGGGGGTAATCGGATGTCGCCGCACGGCGACCCGCCTCACGGGCGCGCGCGACGTCGAAGGCGCCTGCGGTGTGGCCCTGCGGCTCGAACCTGCCGGAGCGCCGTGCCTCGGCCTCGTTGGCGTTGACCGGCGGATGCTCGTACGCCCGGCCGCCGGGATGCACGACGTGGTACGTGGCTCCGCCGAGGCTCGCCTCGGACGGGATGTCGACGACCTCGAACGTGAGCGGGGCGTCCACCTCGATGGTCGGATGCAGCGCCGACCACGGCTGCCAGGCGCGATAGCGCACGCCCGCGTAGTACTCGCCCGCGTTGCCGGTCGACGTCAGCGGCACCTCGACGCCGTTGACCGCGACGAGATGCCGGGCGGGGTCGATGCCGCGCACGGTGACCTGCACGCGCTCCACCGACGAATCGACGTACCGCGCGGTCCCGCCCGCCGTGGCCTCTTCGCCGAGCACGTGCCACGGCTCGATCGCCTGCCGCAGCTCGAGCTCGATCGACGCCGCACCGGCGCCCGCGCCGAATCCGGTCCAGCCGTCCTCGGCCTCCGTCGCCTCGACGGGCTCAGGCGCCGGGGAGGCGGCGATCCGCGTCATCCCGATCCGGGGGAAGCGGAACTCGGTGAAGGAGTCGAGCCACGTCTGCTCGAACGCGATGCCGTGCGCGCGCAGATCCGCGACGACGTCGCCGATGTCGCGGATCGCGCCCTGCGGCAGCAGGAAGTCCTCGTGCAGCGCCGTGCCCCACCGCACGAGGGGCGCCGTCAGCGGAGCCTCCCAGAACATCGCGACGAGGCTGCGCACGAGCAGCGCCTGCACGAGGGCGAGCTCGGGATGCGGCGGCATCTCGAAGCCGCGCAGCTCGAGGAGTCCGAGACGGCCGCGGCTGGAATCCGGGCTGTACAGCTTGTCGATGCAGAACTCGGCGCGATGGGTGTTGCCGGTGAGGTCGGTGAGCAGGTGCCGGAGGGCCCGGTCGACGATCCACGGACTCGGCGCGGCGGCCTCTTCGACGGGCTGGGCGTCGGCCGCGGCCGAGCTCGCGGTGAGCCGTCGGATCTCCTGGAGCGCGATCTCCATCTCGTAGACGGCCTCGGGCCGCCCCTCGTCGAAGCGCGGAGCCTGGCTCGTCGGTCCGATGAACCGGCCCGAGAACAAGTACGACAGGGACGGATGCCGCTGCCAGTACGTGATCAGCGAGGCGAGCAGGTCGGGACGGCGCAAGAGGGGCGAATCGATAGGCTGCGCACCCCCGAGCGTGATGTGGTTGCCGCCGCCCGTGCCGGTGTGGGTGCCGTCGACGTCGAACTTCTCGGTCGACAGGCGGGCCCGGCGGGCCTCGTCGTAGAGCGTCAGCGTCAGGTCGCGCTGCTGCGCCCATGACGACGTCGGCTGGACGTTCACCTCGATCACGCCCGGATCCGGGGTCACGATGAGCTGGGTCAGGCGCGCGTCCGGCGGGGGACCGTAGCCCTCGAGCACGAGGCGGATGCCGGCATCCGTCGCCGCCCGCTCGATGACGTGCAGCAGCGACGTGTACGAATCGAGATCGGTCGTCGGCGGCAGGAAGACGTGCACGAACCCCTCGCGGGCCTCGAAGCTCAGCGCCGTCGTGAGAGCGCCCTCGGGATCGACGACCTCGACGGACGGGATACCGGTCTCCGGCGGAAGGCCCGCCTCGAGGTACGACGGCTCCCCGGCGAGATCGGGGTCGGTCCACGCGATGGCGTCGAGGGGGAGGCGCAGGCCGATCGCGCTCGACCCGGGGATCAGCACGAGCCGGCCGCGACGGAAGCGCCAGGCGGGGCTCGTCCAGCGCTCGCCGGTCGTGATCGGCAGCACCCAGCCGGCGATGTCGCGGTTCGCCCTGTCGAGGGCCGCGACGGTCGCGGCATCCGGCTCCTCACCCGGCCGCTCGCCCGTGGGCTGACGAAGATCGGCGGCGATCGCGGCGAGCGGGTCTTCGTACGCGGAGAGCACCTGCCCGATCGGCAGGCCCATCAGCACGGCCACGCGGTGGGCGAGCTCCGACGCGTGCGCGTGGGCCTCGGCATCCGTCTCGGAGCCCCAGGGATCGGCGAAGAGCGAGGGATCCGCCCACAGCGGGGCTCCGTCAGTGCGCCACTGCAGCGCGATGTTCCAGCGGGGGAGCGGCTCGCCGGGGTACCACTTGCCCTGCCCGCGGTGCACGATCCCGCCCTGCGCGTACGTCGCGCGCAGCCGCTCGGCGAGCCCGTTCGCCAGCGCGCGCTTCTCCGGGCCGTCGGCGTCGGTGTTCCACTGTGCGCTCGTGGCGTCGTCCAGGGCCACGAACGTCGGCTCGCCGCCGATCGTGAGGCGCACGTCTCCGCGGCGCAGACGCTCGTCGACGGCTTCGCCGAGGGCATCGATGCGCTCCCACTGCCGATCCGTGTAGGGCTTGGTCGTGCGCGGATCCTCGTGGATGCGGCGCACCTCGTTGTGGAACGCGAAGGTCACCTCGACCGGCTCGGTCGCCCCTTCGATCGGCGCGGCGCTGGAGGGATGCGGCGTCGCGCTGAGCGGGATGTGGCCCTCGCCGGCGAACAGGGCGCTCGTGGGGTCGAGCCCGATCCATCCGGCGCCGGGGATGAAGACCTCCGCCCACGCGTGGAGATCGGTGAAGTCGGCCTCCGGCCCGCTCGGCCCGTCGAGCGACTTCTGGTCGGCGGTGAGCTGCACGAGGTATCCCGACACGAAGCGCGCCGCGAGTCCGTACTGGCGGAGCAGGCTCACGAGGAGCCAGGCGCTGTCGCGGCACGAGCCGATGCCCGACGCGAGCGTGAAGTCGGGCGACTGCACGCCTGCCTCCATGCGCACGCTGTAGGCGACATCCCCGTTGACCGCGCTGTTGAGCCGGGCCAGGAACGTGACGGTCGGAAGACCCTCGGGCGGAAGAGCCGGGAGGTGCGAGCGCCACTCGGCGGCGCGTTCGCTCTCATCGACGGGGCGGAGGTACGGCGCGAGATCGGCGGCGAGGTCGGCCGTGTAGGCGAACGGGAAGCTCTGCGCGTACTCCTCGATGAAGAAGTCGAGCGGATTGATCACCATCATGTCGGCGACCAGTCCGACCGTGATCTCGAGCTTGTCGACCTTCTCCGGGAACACGATCCGGGCCAGCCAGTTGCCGAACGGATCCTGCTGCCAGTTGAGGAAGTGATTCTTCGGGCGGATGTCGAGCGTGTACGCCTCGATGGGCGTCCGCGTGTGCGGGGCGGGCCTCAGCCGGACGACGTGGGGTGCGACGGAGACCGGACGAGAGAACTCGTACGCGGTGTAGTGCTCGAGAGCCACCTTGATCGACATGACCCCAGCTTGGTGCCTTCCTGTTGCGCGTGGGTTACAAACCCCTCGTCGGGTGCGGAATAGGGTTGCCGGGTGACGACACTTCCGCCGGATGCCGCGGCCCCGAGGCCCGGCTTCACCGTGCGCGCGGCCCGCACGACCGATGTTCGTGCCATCCGCGCACTGCTCGACCCGTTCGTGCAGCGCCGCATCCTCCTCGGCAAGGACCTCGTCGTGCTGTTCGAGGCCGTGCAGGAGTTCGTCGTGGCGGAGGATGCCTCCGGCGCCCTCGTGGGCTGCGGTGCGCTGCACGTCATCTGGGAGGACCTCGGCGAGATCCGCACGCTGATCGTCGCCGACGCCTGGCTGCACCGCGGCGTCGGGCGCGAGATCGTCGAGGCGCTCGAGGCCAACGCGCGCGAGCTCGGCCTCTCGCGGCTGTTCTGCCTCACGTTCGAGGTCGACTTCTTCACGCGCCGCGGCTTCTCGCCGATCGGCGAACAGGTCGTCGACCCCGACGTGTACAGCCAGCTCATCCGGAGCCCTGACGAGGGCATCGCGGAGTTCCTCGACCTCGCGCACGTCAAGCCGAACACGCTCGGCAACACTCGCATGATCAAGGAGTTCGCATCCGAGCCGGCATCCCGTCCCGCCGAGAAACCCCGCAACGCGTGAGACTCCCCGCGTCGCCGGGTTTCTGACGCGTTGCGGGGTTTCTCAGCGGGTGGGTCAGGTGGGCCGACGTACCCTGAAGAGGTGAGCGTTCCGACCGGGAAGAAGCGTCCCTCGCCGGCGGTGTACCGGCGTCGGCGTCTGGTCCTCCTGCTCGGCGTCGTGATCGTCGTGGGTCTGATCGTCTGGCTCTTCGTCGCGCAGCCGTGGAGCGGCGCATCCGTCGCCGCCGTGAAGCCGACGCCGAGCGCGTCCGCCTCGTCGCCCGCGGCGACGCCGACCCCCACCCCGACCGTGACGGAGGAGCCCGCGGCACCGCCCGTCGACGCCGAGCCCACGGCCCCGGCGATCGGCACCGCCAAGCCCTGCGTCGCCGCCGATGTGACGGTGCTGGCGATGACGGATGCCGAGACCTACTCGGCCGCGCAGACTCCTCTTCTGTCGATCAGCCTCACGAACAACGGCGCGAAGGACTGCACGATCAACGTCGGCACGACGAGCCAGAAGTTCACCATCATGAGCGGGAACGACACGTGGTGGCGCTCCACCGACTGCCAGACCGAGCCGAGCGACATGATCGTGACGCTGGCCGCCGGCCAGACCGTCACGAGCGCGACGCCGCTCACGTGGGACCGCACACGCTCGTCGGTGTCGACCTGCGCCGACACCGACCGGCCGCGCGCGGCCGGCGGCGGCGCGTCGTACCACCTGACCGTGGAGATCGGCGGCATCCCGTCCAACGGCTCGCGGCAGTTCTTCCTCAACTGACGCGCTCCGCCGCAGGAGAAGGGGCCGGCGCGTCCCCCCGAACGACGTCGACCCCTCCGTCTCAGCGCGGTCAGGACTTCTTCGATCCGCCGAACAGATCGCCCTCCATGGCGTCGTAGCCCTCGCTCTGCGGGTCGCCGTGCTCGCCGCCCGACAGGGCGTACTCCTCCTCGGGCGAGAGTACCAGGCGGTGACGGAAGAACAGCGCGAAGCCGATGAGGATGACGATGTACACGACCGCGATCGCGATGATCGCGGGGCGTGCGGGCTCGTTGATGAAGAAGCCGAAGAAGATCAGCACCGAGACCACGAGAGCGATGACGGCGCCGGGGACGCCCCACGGGCTGCGGTACGGACGGTTCACGTTCGGGAATTTGCGGCGCAGGATGATGAACGACACCATCTGCAGCGCGTAGGCGATGACCGCTCCCCAGATCGCGATGTTCAGCACGATGGCGCCTGCGACGCCGCCCGATCCGCCGAGCGAATCGACGAGCACGAGGGCGATGAAGCCGATCACGGCGCCGACGGTCAGCGCCACCCACGGCGTCTGCCGACGGCCGGTGAGCGAGAGGAACCTCGGGTAGTAGCCCGCGCGGGAGAGGGAGTACATGTTGCGGCCGTAGGCGAACATGATGCCCTGGAGCGAGGCGAGCAGCCCGATCAGGGCGAAGAGGGCCAGGACCGCGGCGAGCTCGTCGCCGACGATCGCACGGAAGCCGTCGAGCAGCGGCTCGCCGGCGACGCCGGTCGCCTCGGCGCCGATGACGCCCGTGTTCAGGAACAGCACGAGCAGGCCCGTGATGATCAGCGTCGTGCGGGCGATGAACCCCGCGCGCGGGATGTCGCGCGTCGGGTTGTGCGACTCCTCGGCCGCGAGCGGCAGCTCCTCGATGCCGAGGAAGAACCACATCGCGAAGGGGAGGGCGAACAGGATCGGCAGCACGCCGTGGGGCAGGAACGCGGTCTGGCCGGGGTCGGGCGCGATGTCGAAGAGCTTGTCCCAGCTGAACTGCCCCGAGAACAGCGCCATCGCCGAGAAGACGAGGATGATCGCGATCGAGATGATCGACACGACGATCGCGAACCGGAACGAGATCGCGGCGCCGGCGGCGTTGAGGGCGATGAACGCGACGTACAGGATGATCCACCACACCCACGTCGGCATCGAGAAGTCGAGCAGCTCGCTCGTGATCGCATCGGCGTACGACGCGGAGAAGTACACGATCACGGCGGTGGTCGCGACGTACTCGATCGTCTCGGCGAGGCCCGTCACCAGACCGCCCCACGGGCCCATCGCCGAGCGGGCGAAGGAGTACGCGCCGCCGGTGTGGGGCATCGCAGCCGCCATCTCGCCGATCGCGAAGATCATGCCGTAGTACATCGCCACGAGGATCACGAAGGCGATCAGCATCCCGCCGAATCCGGCGTAGGCGATCCCGAAGTTCCAGCCCGAGAAGTCGCCCGAGATCACGGCGGCGACCGCCAGACCCCACAGACCCCAGATGCCGGCCGACCTCTTGAGGCCGCGCTTCTCGAAGTATTCCTGACCGGCTCGGGTATAGGTCGCGCCCGCGACCTTCCGGGACTCGCTGCTCGCTTGGGACATCGCACATCCTCCATGCGTCGGGTGAGGGCGCGGGGGCGCCATGCGGATGATTGTGATGCCTATTGGTAGGGCCTGTCTACCTTTGGATGTAAGTTCCTCGTTACAGTTGTCCCACCCACGGTCGAAGCGCCCGTGACGGCGGAAGGGGAGTCGGATGCCGGGAAACCTCACGGTCGCAGAACTCGACGCGGCCATCGCGGCACGCGAGATCGACACCGTCGTCATCGCGTTCGCCGACGCGCAGGGGCGCATGGTCGGCAAGCGGGTGTCGGCGCGACTCTTCCAGGAGGAGGTGCGCGACCACGGCGCCGAGGCCTGCAACTACCTGCTGTCGGTCGACGTCGACATGAACACCGTCGACGGCTACGCCATGTCGAGCTGGGAGACCGGGTACGGCGACATGCTGCTGCTCCCCGATCCGGCCACGCTCCGCCGCATCCCGTGGCTCCCCGGCTCCGCGCTGGTCATGGCCGACCTCGCCTGGGAGGAGGGTCGCCCCGTCTCGCAGTCGCCGCGCGACATCCTCAACGTGCAGCGCGCGCGCCTCGCCGAGCGCGGTCTCGTGGCCTACTCCGGCACCGAGCTCGAGTTCATCGTCTTCGACGACACGTACCGGGATGCCTGGGCCAAGGGCTACCGCGACCTCAAGCCGTCCACCGACTACAACGTCGACTACGACCTGCTCGCGTCGGGGCGGCTCGAACCGCTGCTGCGCGACATCCGCCTGTCGATGGACGATGCGGGGCTGTACACCGAGGGCGTCAAGGGCGAGTGCAACCTCGGCCAGCAGGAGATCGCGTTCCGCTACGCCGAGGTGCTCGAGACCGCCGACCAGCACACGATCTACAAGAGCGGCGCCAAGGCGATCGCCGAGAAGCACGGCAAGTCGCTCACGTTCATGGCCAAGTTCAACGAGCGGGAGGGCAACAGCTGCCACATCCACCTCTCGGTGCGCGGCGAGGACGGATCGGCCGTCATGGCCGGCGACGAAGACAACGGATTCAGCCCGCTGATGGGCCACTGGATCGCCGGCATCCTCGCCACGATGCGCGAGTTCTCGCTGCTGTACGCACCGAACATCAACTCGTACAAGCGGTTCGCGCTCGGTTCGTTCGCCCCGACGGGCATCGCGTGGGGCGTCGACAACCGCACGTGCGCCCTGCGCATCGTGGGCCACGGTGCGTCGCTGCGCGTGGAGAACCGCGTGCCCGGCGGCGATGTGAACCCCTACCTCGGCATCGCGGCGATCATCGCTGGTGGCCTCCACGGCATCGAGAACGAGCTCGAACTGCCCACGCGTCTCGACGGCAACGCCTACACCGCGGGAGTCGAGCACCTGCCGACCACGCTGCGCGAGGCTGCGCGACTGTTCTCCGAATCGACGATCGCCCGATCCGCCTTCGGCGACGACGTGGTCGAGCACTACCTGAATCAGGCGCGCATCGAGGTCGAAGCCTACGACGCCGCCGTCACCGACTGGGAGCGGGTCCGTGGCTTCGAACGACTCTGACGATCTGGCACACGTGCGCCGCCCGGTCATCGGCCTCACGACGTATCTCGAACAGGCGAAGCAGGGCGTCTGGGATGTGCGGGCGGCGTTCCTGCCCCAGCAGTACTTCACATCGGTGACGGATGCCGGCGGCATCGCCGTGCTGCTGCCTCCGCAGCCCTCGCCCGAGGAGGCGGCGCTCGCCGTGCTCGACGGACTCGACGGGCTCATCCTCACCGGAGGGCTCGACGTGCAGCCCGAGCTCTACGGCGCGGAGCGGCATCCGCTCACCGACCCCGCCCGGCCCGATCGCGATGCGTGGGAGCTCGCGCTGTTCCGCGGAGCCGAAGCGCGGCGCATCCCCGTGCTCGCGATCTGCCGCGGCCTGCAGCTCGTGAACGTCGCGCGCGGCGGCACGCTGCACCAGCACCTGCCCGAAGCGCTCGGCACCGAGAGGTACCGCATCGGCGGCGGCGTGTTCGCGACGAACACCGTCGAGGTCGCGGAGGGGTCGGCGCTCGCCGCGATGGTCGGCGCCGGCGGATACGACGTGCACAGCTATCACCACCAGGGCATCGATCGCCTCGGCGAGGGTCTCGTCGTGACGGCGACCAGCGACGGCCTCGTCCAGGCCTTCGAGGCGGAGGGCGACGCGTATCTCGTGGGCGTGCAGTGGCATCCCGAGGAGAACGCCGACGACAAGCGACTGTTCGCGGGACTCGTGGCCCAGGCATCCGCGTACGCCGCTCGACGCAGGGAGACCGCATGACCAGCTTCACCCTCATCGACCCGACGACGGGCCAGGCGTTCCGCGACGTGCCGCGGGCCACGCTCGACGACGTGGATGCCGCGATCGCCCGCGCCGTCGACGCGCAGCGCGGCTGGGCGGCCCTCGCCCCCGTCGCCCGTGCCGACGCGCTCCGCGCCTTCGCCCGCGCGGTCGAGGACCACGTCGACGAGCTCGCCGCCCTCGAGGTGCAGAACTCCGGGCACCCGATCGGTTCGGCCCGCTGGGAGGCCTCGCACGTCGCGCAGGTGCTCAACTTCTCCGCCGGCGCCCCCGAGCGGCTCAGCGGTCAGCAGATCCCCGTCGCGGGCGGGCTCGATGTGACCTTCCACGAGCCGTACGGAGTGGTCGGCATCATTGTGCCGTGGAACTTCCCCATGACGATCGCGTCGTGGGGCTTCGCCCCGGCGCTCGCCGCAGGCAACGCCGTGGTGCTGAAGCCGGCCGAGCTGACCCCGCTCACCGCCGTCCGCCTCGGCGAGCTCGCGCTCGAAGCCGGGCTCCCCGCGGGGCTCTTCCAGGTGATCACGGGATCGGGCTCGCTCGTCGGGCAGCGGTTCGTGACGCACCCCGACGTGCGCAAGGTCGTGTTCACCGGGTCGACCGAGGTGGGGGTGGAGGTCGCGGCCGGCTGCGCGCGCGGACTCAAGCCCGTCACGCTCGAGCTCGGGGGCAAGAGCGCGAACATCGTCTTCGCCGACGCCGACCTCGAGAAGGCGGCGGCGGCTGCGCCGGGCGCCGTGTTCGACAACGCGGGGCAGGACTGCTGCGCCCGCAGCCGCATCCTCGTGCAGCGGAGCGTGTACGACCGCTTCCTGGAGCTGCTCGAGCCGGCGGTGACGGCGTGGCGGGTGGGCGATCCGTCGCGCGACGACACCGATATGGGCCCGCTCATCTCGTCAGCCCACCGCGACACCGTCGCCTCGTTCCTGGACGGCGCCGACATCGCGTTCCGCGGCTCGGCGCCCGACGGAGACGGGTGGTGGTTCGCGCCGACCGTCGTGCTCGCCCAGCCGGAGGACCGCATCGCGCGGGAGGAGGTCTTCGGCCCCGTCGTCGCCGTGATGCCGTTCGACGACGAGGCCGATGCGATCCGGCTCGCGAACGACACGATCTACGGCCTCGCGGGATCCCTGTGGACCGAGAACCTCGGCCGCGCCGTGCGCGTCGCCCGCGGGGTGAAGAGCGGAGTGCTGTCGGTGAATTCGCACGCCTCGGTGCGGTACTGGACCCCATTCGGGGGGATGAAGGCATCCGGTCTCGGTCGTGAACTCGGCCCCGACGCGGCGGAGCACTTCACCGAGACGAAGAACGTCTTCTTCGCGACGGACGCCTGATGCGCCCCCTGATGTCCCGGAATATCCCGCAACACCCCCGCCGTACCGACCGAATTCGGGGCATGCGTCCCGAGGAAGGAGACCGATGATGGATCTCACCCAGCGACTCGAGGACCGGGTCGCGATCATCACCGGCGGCGCGTCGGGCATCGGTCTGGCGACCGCCCGGCGCTTCGCCGCAGAGGGCGCGCTCGTCGTCATCGCCGATCTCGATCCGGCGACGGGGGAGGAGGCCGCGACCGAGGTGGGCGGCGTCTACCGCCACGTGAACGTCGCGGAAGAGGCATCCGTCAACGCCCTGTTCGACGGGGCTTTCGATCAGTTCGGCCGCCTCGACATCGCGTTCAACAATGCCGGGATCTCGCCGCCGGACGACGACTCGATCGAGACCACGGAGCTGCCGGCGTGGGATCGCGTGCAGGACGTCAACCTCAAGTCGGTGTACCTGTGCTCGAGGGCGGCGCTGCGGCACATGGTCCCGCAGGGGCGCGGGTCGATCATCAACACGGCGTCGTTCGTCGCGCTGCTGGGCTCGGCGACGTCGCAGATCTCGTACACCGCCTCCAAGGGCGGCGTGCTCGCGATGACGCGCGAGCTCGGCGTGCAGTTCGCCCGTCAGGGCGTGCGCGTCAACGCGCTCTGCCCCGGTCCGGTGAACACGCCGCTGCTGCAGGAGCTGTTCGCGAAGGATCCGGAGCGCGCGCAGCGCCGGCTCGTGCACGTTCCGATGGGCCGGTTCGCGCAGCCCGAAGAGCTCGCGGCCGCCGTCGCCTTCCTCGCTTCCGACGACGCGTCGTTCATCACCGCGTCGACCTTCACCGTGGACGGCGGCATCACGAGCGCCTACGTCACCCCGCTGTAGGCCCCGACATGCGCACAACTCCTCCCGTTCGGGCGACGCATCGGCGAGTCGCGCCGCGCCGCGCCGGGGCGACGCCGTTCTCGAGGAGTCATGCGCACCACAGGGGGGTGCCCGCATGACGGATGCCCCGCTCCACCACGTGCGCCGCGCGGTGTACCGGCCCGTGCGCGAGGGCAATGCGCTCGAAGACACCGTCGCGCGGCTCGTGCAGACCGTCCGGCTCGGCGTGGTCGCGCCGGGGGAGTCGCTGCCGGCCGAGCGCGAGCTCGCCGCGCTGTACGCGGTGAGTCGCGACACCGTGCGCGAGGCGATCCGCGAACTGGCGGATGCCGGGTACCTCGTGCGCCGGCGAGGCCGCTACGGCGGCACGTTCGTCGCCGACCCGCTGCCACGCCCGGCCGATCCCGGGGTGGTGCCGAGCGAAGAGCTCGAAGACGTCCTCGGTCTGCGCCGCGTGCTCGAGGCGGGGGCCGCCCGAGCTGCGGCAGGCCGCACCCTCACACCGCAGGTGCGCGAAGAGCTGTGGGCGCGGCACGAAGCCGCGTGCGAGGCGGACGAAGACGAGTACCGCCGGGCCGACACCCTTCTGCACCTCACGATCGCCGAGGTGGCCGGCATCCCGTCTCTGGTCGCGCTCGTCGCCGAGAACCGCGCACGGGTGAACGCGTGGCTCGACACGTTTCCTCTCCTGCCGCGCAACATCGAGCACTCCAACGCCCAGCACGAGCAGATCGTCACGGCGATCCTCGCCGGGCGAGCGGATGCCGCGGAGGCGGTCGTCCTCGAGCATCTCGCCGGGTCGGAGGCTCTACTGCGCGGATTCCTCGCCTGACCCGCCCGCACCGCTGCGGGGTCGACGCACCTGCGCCTGAGCTCCGCCCTCTGCGCCTGAGCGCCGCCTCTACGTCTGAGCTCCGCCCCGGCGCAGGTGCTCCGCCCCGGCGCAAGTACTCCGCCCCGGCGCAGGCGCTCCGCTCCGGCGCAGGTGCTCCGCCCCTCCTCCCCCCGGACGCAGGCGATCAGCCGGCGACAGGCCGTCTCCGGGTGGATCAGCCTGTCGCCGGCAGATGCCCTGTCTTCGGGTGACGGCCGTAGCGACGGCCGCGCCCGCGGACGGTCTTCGGGCCGAAGCTCCGCGCGGCTACCCTAGACGGATGGCCGGCAAGAAGCGCGATGCACGCAAGGGCAGCAAGGCGCCCCTCGAGTTCCGCAACCCGCAGCTCGGCGACGCCCTGCAGACCCAGGACATGGCCGCCGTCGCGTTCGCGCTGCGGCACGGTCCGACGGTCGTCCCGCTCATGAAGCCCGGTCAGCGAGACAATCCGCTCGACGTGGGCGAGGTGTGGACCTACCGCGACGCGACCACGGGCGATGTGGCGCTGCTCCTGTTCAGCGATGCGGCGCACAAGCCCGAGAGCCTGCCTTCCGCGGTCGCTCTGCAGTCGCCAGCCGCGCTGCGCGCATTCCTGGGCGCGCACGGCACCGCGATCACGACGGTGTTCTTCGACATCGCGGGTCCGAACCCGATGCAGGCGACGCCGGACGACGTGATCGCCGCGCTCGACGCCTGACCCTCAGAAGTCGGGGATGCCTTCTCCCCGCGCCGGTCGGGCCCGGGCGGTGAGGTCGTCGAGCGCTCCGCGCAGGGTCTTCGAGGAGGCATCCACCACCGTGCGATACCCGAGCCGTGTCGCTTCGGCCCGCCGCTGCGCGCCCTGCGCGACGGTGCGGACCTCGCCGGCGAGACTCAACTCCCCGATCGCCACCGCCGTGCGCGGCACCGCGCGGTTCTTGACGGCTCCGGCGACCGCGATCGCGATGGCGAGGTCGGCGGCGGGCTCGACGAGCCGCACTCCGCCGACGGTCGACACGTACACGTCTTGATCGGAGACCTTGATGTCTCCGCGCTTCTCGAGCACGGCCAGCACCATCGCCACCCGCGCGGCGTCGACACCGCTCACGATGCGCCGGGGGTTCGGGGCGCCGGTGGCGATCGTCAGCGCCTGCACTTCGACGGGCAGCGCGCGCCGACCCTCGAGTGCGATCGTGACGCACGTGCCGGGCACGGGGTCGCCGTGGCCCAGGAACAGCGCCGACGGGTCGGGCACCTCGGCGATGCCCGCTCCGGTCATGTCGAAGCATCCGACCTCGTCGGTGGGACCGAAGCGGTTCTTGAGGGCGCGCACGAAGCGCAGCGACGTCTGGCGGTCGCCTTCGAAGTGGCACACGACGTCGACGAGATGCTCGAGGATGCGGGGACCGGCGATCGATCCGTCTTTCGTGACGTGCCCGACGATGATGACGGGCAGCCCGCGGTCTTTCGCGACCCGGATGAGAGTCGACGCCACTTCGCGCACCTGCGACGGATGCCCCGCCATGCCCTCCGACATCGACGACGACACCGTCTGCACGGAGTCGACGATGAGCAGCTCGGGCTGCACGTCGTCGACGTGGCCGAGGATCGTGGCGAGGTCGGTCTCGGCCGCGAGGTACAGCTCGTCGTGGAGGGCGCCCGTGCGCTCGGCGCGCAGGCGCACCTGTGCCGTGGACTCCTCGGCGCTCGCGTAGAGCACGCGCCGACCCGACCGGGCGGACTGCGCCGCGACCTCGAGCAGCAGCGTCGACTTGCCGACCCCCGGCTCGCCGCTCAGGAGGATGGCGGCGCCGGGCACGATGCCGCCGCCGAGCACGCGGTCGAACTCGCCCACACCGGTGGTGCGCCGAGGCGCCTCGGTGCTGTCGAGGTCGGTGATCGGGCGGGCGGCGCGGCCGGCCGAGGGGGCGATGGCCGACACGGAGCGCACGATGCCGGTCTGCTCCGCGGCCTCGACGACGGTGCCCCACTGCTGGCATTCGCCGCAGCGACCGACCCACTTGAGCGTCGTCCAGCCGCACTCGGTGCACCGGTACGGCGCGGTCGTGGTGGGGCGTTTCGCGGCCATGGGTTCAGGCTAACGCCGGGGCACGACATCCCTCCTCGACCCGCGGTGGATGCACCTCTAGCGTGGAGGGATGGGACGCACCGACACGGCCTCGCGCGTGATCGCGACGCCTCCAGCCGAGGTCTGGAGGGCGTTGATCGATCCCCTCGCGGTCGTCGAATGGCTGCCGCCGAACGACATGACGGGGCGCATCGACGAGTGGGATGCCCGCCCGGGCGGCGTCTACGCGATGACGCTCACGTACGCCGAGCCCGGCCACGGCAAGTCCACCTCCGACAGCGACGCCGTGACCGGACGCTTCGTCGAGCTGGTTCCGGGCGAGCTGTTCGTGCAGGACGCCGACTTCGACTCCGACGATCCCGCCTTCGCCGGGACGATGCGGATGTCGTGGACCCTCACCGCGGTCGACGGCGGCACCGAGGTCGTGATCCGCGCCGACGACGTGCCGTCGGGCATCTCGCCCGAGGATCACGCCGAGGGCCTCGCCGCGTCCCTCCAGAATCTGGCCGAGTACCTCACGCCCCAGCCGTGAACGACGGATGCCCCGGCCGGGGTGGCCGAGGCATCCGTCGTCGTCGATCAGCGCAGGGAGTCGGCGACCTGCCGGAGCGCATCGGCGGAGTGGCGGAACAGTCCCGCCTCCTTCTCCGAGAACGTGGTCTCGGGGATCGGCAGCGCACCCGAGGCCGACACGATCGACGGCACCGAGAGGGCCACGCCGCTCACCCCCTGGAATTGGTCGAGCACCGTCGAGACGGGCATGACGGCGTGCTCGTCGTTGAGGACGGCCTCCACGATGCGCGCGCTCGACAGGCCGATGGCGTAGTTGGTCGCGCCCTTGCCCTGGATCACCTTGTAGGCGGCGTCGCGCACGTCGACGGCGATCTGGTCGAGCTCGTCGGGGGTGAACGTGGGCTGGCCGTCGAGGGGCACCCAGTCGAGGATCGGAACGGTGCCGATCGTCGCGTGCGACCACAGCGGGAACTCGGTGTCGCCGTGCTCGCCCACGATGTAGGCGTGCACGCTCGAGGTCGAGACGCCGGCGCGCTCGGCGAGCTTCCAGCGCAGACGCGATGTGTCGAGCACCGTGCCCGACGCGAAGATGCGCTCGTAGGGGAGTCCCGTGGTCTCCTGGGCGAGGACGGTGAGCACGTCGCACGGGTTCGTGACGATGACGTACACGGCATCCGGGGCCACCTCGAGCAGCTGCGGCATCATCGACTTCAGGATGCCGGCATTCACTCCGGCGAGCTCGGTGCGGGTCTGGCCCGGCTTCTGCTTGGCGCCGGCGGTGATCACCACGACGTGGGACCCGGCGGCGACGGAGATGTCGGACCCGCCGATGATGTCGCTCGATCCGGTGAACTGGGTGCCGTGCGAGAGGTCGAGCACCTCCGCCTCGGTCTTCTCGGTGGCGATGTCGTACAGCGCGACGTGTCGCGCGGATCCGCGGATGAGGGCGGCATAGGCGACGCTGGAGCCGACTGCGCCTGCGCCGACGACGGTGAGTTTCGAGTTCTCGATCACGCTCATGCGCTCAGTCTGGCAGGGCCGGATGCCACGGGCTACCCGGCGCTCAGGCCTCGGGTGCCTCGTCGTCGGTGAACAGCCCGAGCATCAGGAGCACCAGGCCGATCTCGGCGAGGCCCGCGGCGAAGTAGATGGCCTGCAGCACCGTGAAGGGGATGAACACCATCTGCACGAAGATCCAGATCAGCAGGGCGAAACCCGCCACGGCCGAGGCGAAGACGCTGCCGTGGGAGCGGCGCTTGAGCATCAGGAAGGCGGTGAGGTGGATCCCGCCGACGACGACGGCGAGCAGGATGCCGGGCACCAGGTACGACGTGAAGGGGGATCCTTCGAGATAGTCGGCGCGGAGGCCCTGCACGAAGAGGTTCTCGCCGGCCGTCGCACCCACGATGAGCGCGCCGCCGCCGAGCAGCGACGTGAGGGCGATCACCGCCTGCACGGCGAGCAGGATCTTGCGGGCGAAGGCGGGCATCTCCATGCCTCCAGCGTGGCCTACCGGCGCAGCTCCCGCGAGTGCGGCATCCGGAGCGTCACGCCTCGACGGACTGCGGGTCGGGAGTGCGGATGCCGGCGAACGACACCAGACCGCCGACGACCATCAGCACGGCGCAGAACACGATCGCGCGCCGGAATCCGTCGAGGTCGAGGGTGCCGGCCGCGACGATGGCGACCATCGCGACCGCGATGAGTCCGGCCACCCGCGAGACGGCGTTGTTGACGGCCGAGGCGATGCCCGAGCGTGAGGTCTCGATCGATCCCAGGATCGCGGAGGTGAGCGGGGAGACGGTGAGGGCGAGTCCGAGGCCGAACACGACCATCGCCGGGAACACCTGCCACCAGTACGCGAACTCCGTCGACACGGTGAGGAGGAGGAGGCATCCGCCGGCCATGATGATCGGACCGACCGTCATGAACACGCGCGGACCCCACCTCCCCGCCCACGCGCCGGCGCGCGAGCTGAGGAGCACCATCATCACGGTGGTCGGCAGGCTCGCGAGGCCCGAGGCGGTGGCGGACAGGCCGATGCCCTGCTGCAGGAAGACCGCCACCACGAACCCCTGCAGCGACAGCGCGGCGTAGATCAGGGCCGTCGCGACGTTGCCGGTCCAGAAGTTGCGCACCCGGAACAGGTTGAGGGGGAGGATCGGCGAGCGGGCCGTGCGCTGATGCAGCAGGAACCAGGTGAACAGCACGACGCCCGCCGTCAGCGGACCCCAGACCACGGGCGAGTCCCAGCCGCGGATCGGCTGCTCGATGAGCGCGAAGACGAACCCGCCGAGTCCGAGGGTGCAGAGTGCGGCGCCGAGCCAGTCGACGGATGCCGCGGGCGCCCGCACGTCCTTCACCCCGGTGCGGGGCAGCAGCCAGATCGTCACCGCGATCGGGATCACGTTGAGGAGGAACACGAGGCGCCACGAGAGGAAGTCGACGAACAGCCCGCCGAGCACCGGGCCGACGAGCATCGCCGCCGTCGTGAGCGCCGTCCACTGCCCGATCGCCTTCGCCTGCGCCGAACCCCGGAACGTGGAGGTGATGAGGGCGAGTGAGCTCGGCACGAGGAACGCGCCGGCGGCGCCCTGGAGCGCGCGCGCGATGATGAGGAACAGCGCGTCGGGTGCCGCGGCGATGGCGACGGATGCCACTCCGAACCCGATGAGGCCGACGCGCATGATCAGGATGCGGCCGAACGCGTCGCTGAGCGAGCCGGCGAGCAGGATCAGCGCGCCGAGCGTGATCAGGTAGGCGTCGACCACCCACTGCTGCGTGACCAGTCCGCCACCCAGTTCGCGGCTGATCGCCGGAAGCGCGACGTTCACCACGGTGCCGTCGAGGAACGACACGAACGAGGCGAGGATCGCGACCGTCAGGACGACGCGCTGGGTGCCCGTCGGTGCGTCGCTCATCTCGCCAACCTATCCCCGCTCAGGCGCTCGTCGGCGTTCGATTCGCGAGTCCGCGCGGCGTGACGTAAACTCGTCGGCGGTGACGTGTCCGAGCGGCCGAAGGTGCAACACTCGAAATGTTGTGTAGGTTCACCCCTACCGTGGGTTCAAATCCCACCGTCACCGCCATCGCCGAAGCCCCGAGATCCCTTGTAAACACTGGGATCGCGGGGCTTTCGTCTTTCTCGAAACGGGCTCGTGAGTAAGGAACGAGCAAAACCGCGCCGGAACGCGCGTCAAAGGGCCTGGCCGGCCCAGGGCGCCGGGGCCTCCGCGGAAGCGCTACGAGTCGAGGGTGCGACCGTGACCAAGCTCTCGGAAGCCGCCGGGATCCGTGGTCGGACCCTCGGCAATCAAGACAGTTCGCTGGGCGCTGCGAGCTCGACTGAGTGCGTCGGCCACGTAGTCGAGGTCGTCATCGAAGAGGTCGGCATAGGTGTCGAGCGTCATTGCGGCGCTGGCATGACCGAGCATTCGCTGCACAGCCTTGACGTTGGCGCCGGCGCTGATCGCGAGACTTGCCGCGGTGTGTCGCAAGTCGTGCGGTGAGATGCGAGGAAAATCGGGGTCTGTCCGCTGGGCGCGGCGGACCGCGCGGGCAAACCAGCCGTCCTGTGAGTTCGGGAGCCGCAAATGATCGTGGCCGTTCCCGAACATCAGCTGCTTCGGTGACTTGCCGCGCAGATCGATTCGCACGAATCCTTCGAGGAAGTCTGGGTAGGGAACGGATCGGTTCGAATGTGTTTTCGGCGTGCCCGTCCTCTAGAGAAGATGCTCGAGTCGGGGCTGCTGATCGCGGACCCGCCTCGGGCCGAGTGGGAGCGCGGCGGGCGAGTGAGATACAGCGTGAATGGGGAACTGGTCTCGCTGCTCTATCTGCAGCTGGGCCAGGCGCTCCGGATTCTGTGAGTACGTCGGAAGTTGCGAGTACCGTGAGATTCACGCTGAGTGGGTCGGTGAGGTGATCGGAATGGACGAAATCACGTTCGGTCAGCTTCTCCTCGCGAACGGGATGCTGGTGACCATCGTCAGCGCGGCGCTAGTGGTGCTGGCCGTAGCGTTGCTTGTGCGACGGCGTCGCCGATTCCGACGGATGCCCACGACGATCGACGGAGTCCGGATCGAGCCTCAAGGCGCCGTCGTCGATGAGGATCTCGTGATCGAGCAGAACTGGCGGATCACACTGCTGATGCACAACGTCACCCGCAAGCCAGCGGCTGTGCCGGCGCTCAGGCCACGGGCCGTAGTGGCAGCGGGGCATAATCAGTACGCCGCGACCGTCTACCTCGAGCGCGAAGTGCGTGAGCTCAATCCGGGTGACGCTCTGGTGGTCTGGGTGCTCGTCAGGCTGAGCGGTGACGAGGAGCCGCGGTTTGTCGAACTGGAGCACACGCCAACGGGGGTGGGTGGTCGCGTGGTGACGCTCCGAAGCCGATCGATCGCATCGCTGGCGACGCCGCCGAATCGGCACGTCGCCCCGCGCGCCTCTGGGCGTGGACACTGACTCGACGTTGGCAGCTGCGCCGCAGAGAAGGCGGTGAGATGCGCTACTTCCTCAATTCTCACTCGCGGGCTGGTTGATGGGCATGTGAAACGTCGATCCCAACGCGGAACCGCGGGGATTCGGCCGCAAAACCTACGGTGGGAATCTGCCCCACCGCAACTGTCCTCCGACCAGTCAAGATCGCGGAGCTCGTCCGCGGAGCGTCATAGTAGATGGCGCGTCGAGCGTCTTCGCATGTCGTGGCAACGTTGTGGGCCCGCCGTGGCGCGATCCCTCTACGCGATGTGCGTGTCGACTCGATCGGGATATGCTGCCCGCCGGTGAGTCACTCCTGCGCCTCTACAGGGCGCGAGCTTTTCGCACCAGCTCCGCGTACACGCCCGCGCTCGGCTTCGCCGTGCGCTCGTAAGTCTCGCGGTTCACCTCGTGCAGGCCGAGCTTGGGGCCGTAGCCGAAGATCCACTCGAAGTTGTCCATAAGCGTCCAGTGGCAGTAGCCGAGGACTGGGACGCCATCGGCGATCGCCTGTGCAAGACCCTCGAGCGACGGAGCGATGAAGTCGGCACGGATGCGGTCATCCGGCGTGCTCACGCCGTGCTCGCTCACCAGCACGGGCACGCCGCTGACGTCGTGCGCGTAGACGACGGCACCCCGCAGCGAGTCCGGCTCGACGGGCGTGCCCATCCCGTTGACGACCGCACCCTCGGCAGCGGGCACGAGCCCGTCCGGCCCGTAGGTGAGGCGCTCGTAGTTCTGCACGCCGACGAAGTCGTCGTCGCGCGCGAGTTCGAGCCAGTAGTCGTACACCTCGGCGCGCTTGCGGTCGCGGACCGCCTCTCCACCCGGCACGGCGACGTCGTCGCACATCGCGAGCGAGAGCCCCACGGGCAGGTCGGCGCGGCGTCGCTTGATGGCTGCCTTGCCCGCGACGTGGGCGTCCGTCATGCCGGCACGCATGCCGGGGAAGTCTTCGTGCAGCATGACGTTGCCTGCGCGGTAACGATCGACTCCGGCCTCACGTGCGGCGGCGTCCAGCGTCGCCGCCTCGAGTTCGACGATGAAGTCGGGCAGCCCTGCCCAGGTCAGCATTTCGGGCAGATCCGGCTCGTTGAAGGTGACGGCGAGGCGGATGCGGTCGCCGAAGCGGTCCATCACCACTCCGCAGTAGCGGGCGAACAGTTCGGGTGCCTCGGGGTCGAGCCATGCACCGCGCGCGGCGAACCAGTGCGGCGACGTGAAGTGGTTGAACGTCACGATCGGCGCGAGGCCGCGGGCGAGGCATCCGTCGATCACCGCTTCATAGTGCGCGAGGGCGTCCTCCGAGAATTCGCCTTCAGTGGGCTCGACGCGTGCCCACTCGACCGAGAAGCGGTAGGCGTTGAGGTTCATGCCGGCGACGAGGTCGAGGTCGGACTCCCAGAGTTCCCACCCGTTCGTGGCCCTTCCCGAACGCTCGCGGAACACCGTCGGCGTGACGTTCTCAAGAAACCAGGTGTCACTGGTGGTGTTGTCGCCCTCGTTCTGGTGGCCGGCGGTAGCGACGCCCCACAGGAAGTCGGCGGGAAAGGCGGAAGAAGTGGGCATGAGTGGTCCTCTCTGAACGCTCGCACCATAGCCGAATAGTTGTTCATTGAATGAAAGCATGTTTCACTAGGAAAAGTGAAGCGCAGCAGAATGTTAGGCGCTCGCTAACGCACCACCGAGTGGTTCCGAATGGCCAAACGGCCCCGCGGCACTCACTCTGTAAACGAAGGATCGCTCCCGAAAGCGGTCCGCGACACCGAAGTCCGCAGCAGCTAACCGATCACAGGAGATCAGGATGTCTCGTAGAACCACAGCACGTGGCGCCGCCGTCATTGCGGCGCTCGCCGTATCAGGACTCGCGCTCAGCGCGTGCACCGGCTCGGGAACGACCGACGGAGGCAGCGGCGAACCCGCCGACGCCTCGGTCCTCGTCATCGGGCTCGACTCGGACCAGGCCGCGCTCGGCTATGACCCGCTGCGTTATGGCTCCGGCCAGCGCATGTTCTTCGAGGGCATCTACGACTCCCTCTTCGTTCTCGACGAAGAGGGCAAGGTCATCCCCGACCTCGTCACGAACTTCGAGTACAGCGAAGACCAGACCCAGTTGACCCTCGACCTCGACACCACCGCGACCTTCGCGGACGGATCGACGGTCACCGCCGACCTCGTCAAAGAGAACCTCGACTTCCGCGGCGACCCCGACCTCTCGGCCTACAGCGGCTTCGCCGAGGGCGGCGAGCAGGCCATCAGCGACGTCACGGTCGTCGACGACGACACCGTCACCCTGACCTTCGCAGCCCCTCAGCCCGGGTTCGAGGCGAACCTCGTCATGCCGGCCGGCGCGATCGTGGGTCCCGCCGGCATCGCCGACCGTGGCAGCCTCGACGCCACAGCAGATGGTTCCGGCCCGCTCGAGATCGACGGCGACGCCACCATCAAGGGCAACTCCTACGTGCTTGTGAAGAAGGCCGACCACCCCGATGTGGACGCCTATCCGTTCGAGTCGTACGAGTTCCGGCCCATCCTCGACCCCGTGGCGCGTGTCAACGCGGCGATTTCGGGTGAGGTCGACACGGCGTACATCACCTCTGCCACCACGGCGCAGGCCGAGTCCGGCGGAGTCGCCGTGGTCGCCAACGGGGGTGTCGTGCAGAACCTGCTGCCGTTCGACAAGAAGGGCGCGCTCGCGCCGCAGTGGGGCGACGCTCGTGTCTGGAACGCGCTCTCGATCGCCATCGACCGCGAGACCTACGTCGCGGCGATCCACCCCGGCGACATCCCGACGGCCAACGTCCTGCCTGCCGACAGCCCCGGGTACATCCCCGAGCTCGAAGAGGAATTCGCCTACGACCCCGAAGCGGCCAAGGACCTGCTGGCCGAGGCCGGTTACGGTGATGGGTTCGCATTCGAGGTCATCGTCAGCGCACAGAGCCAGCGCGACTGGGAGGCGATCCAGCCGTACTGGGCCGAGATCGGTGTGGACGTCACCCTGAAGAACGCGTCGTCGACGGAAGAACAGTTCGCCGCCGTCCAGACCACGCCCGTGGGTGGCCCGATCGCGCTGACCTGGACGAACCCTCCGGGCAACGTCTTCGGAGTGCTGTTCGGCTTCGCGAACTTCCACAAGGCCGATAACCCCGCGATCCAGGGTGCCGCAGGGGCCTTCGGTGCCGCCGCAGGTTCGGGTGACGCAGATGCCCAGGCCGCCGCCCTCACCGATCTGAACCGCTCGATCGCCGAGTCGGGATGGCTGATCCCACTGTTCGAGCAGCTGTCGCCGTGGGCCTACAACGAGTCCGTCATCGACGAGCCGACGTTCCCCGGTACGGATTCGTTCCCGCTCCTGTCGACGCTGACGCCCGCGTCCTGACCACCTGACCCGGTGCCGACGACTAACGTCGGCACCGGGTCTCTGGGAGTGATGATGCTCACCTTCACTGTGAAACGGATCGCCTTCGCGATCCTCACGCTGTTCGTCGCGACCTTCCTCGCTTTTGTGCTCGTCCATCTGTCGGGCTCCACGCCCGGTGGTGTGGCGCTCGGTCAAGCTGCAACGCCCGAGCAGGTCTACGAGTACAACGTGAGCGTCGGCTGGTTCGACCCCTGGATCATCCAGTACGGCAACTGGGTCGCTCAGGTCCTGCAGGGCAACCTGGGCGTCTCGCTGATCGACGGGCGCGACATCGCCGATGACATCTCGAAGCGGCTCCCTGTCACGGCGGCACTCGCCGTCTTGGGCACTCTCCTCAGTGCAGTCCTCGGCATCGTGATGGGCGTCACCGCCGCTGTCCGCGGTGGGGCCGTCGACAGGGTGATCACCGTGCTCTCCGGCATCCTTCTCTCGCTGCCGGCCTTCTGGGTCGGCGTGCTTCTCGTCTACGTCTTCGCGGTCCAGCTGCGACTGCTGCCCGCGACCGGCTTCGTCCCGTTCGATGTGAACCCCGAGGCCTGGGCGCGGTCGCTCGTGCTGCCGGTCATCACGATCGCGTTGACGTCCATGGCCGGAATCGCCCGGCAGACGCGCGCATCGATGGCCGAGACCCTCACGCAAGAGCACATGCGCACGCTGCGCGCGGTCGGCACTCCGACGCATCGCATCATCTACGTGCACGCGCTGCGCGGAGCCAGCCTTCCGATCCTCGCGAGCGTCGCGATTCAGTTCATCATCCTGTTCGGCGGCTCGGTCATCATCGAGGTCCTCTTCGCGCTCCCCGGCATCGGCCAGGCAATGCAGGTGGCCACCGGATCCGCCGACCTGCCGTTCGTCCAAGCGCTCGTCCTCGTCGCGACCTTCGTGGTCGTCCTCGTCAACCTGGCGCTGGAGTTGCTCACCCGCACCCTCGACCCGAAACTGCGTGCGTCATGACCGTCTCGACGACCTCTATCCTGCAGCACCGCGCGCGGCCCCCGCGTCGCATCCGCGGCCGCGTGTTCCGTTCTCCGACCGCGATCGTCGCGATCGTCTGGTTGGTCGGGCTGGTCATCGCCTCGCTCACCGGACCCCTGTGGCTCCGCTACGGACCGCTCGAGCAAGATCTCTCGGCGGTCCTGCAGGGTCCCTCTGCGGCGCACCTCCTCGGTACCGATGAGCTCGGCCGCGACATGCTCTCCCGCGTCGTCACTGCGGCAGCGCCGACCCTGCTCGTCGCGCTGATCACGCCGATCGTCGCCGTCCTGATCACGGTGCCCATCACGCTCTGGGCGGCTCGGCGCGCGCGTGCCGAGACCGTCGTCAACCGCGTCAGCGAGATCGTGCTGTCGCTTCCCGGCACCGTCATCATCCTGGCGTTCATCGCCGCGGTCGGCACGAACATGCCGCTCGTGATGGCCGCGTTCGGTGTTCTGGTCTTCGGTGCGATGTATAAGGTCTTCTTCGGCCAGGCCAAGTCGCTGCACAAGCAGCTCTACGTGGAGGCCGCGGCCGTCGACGGTGTCCGGCCGATGGCCGCGAGCATCCGGCACGTCCTGCCCAACATGTCCACCACGGTGATCGTGCAGTTCGTACTGCTGTTCGGTGCGGCGATCGGGCTCCAGGCGGGCCTCGCCTTCATCGGCCTCGGCCCCCAGCCGCCCGAGCCGACGTGGGGCGGAATGATCCAGACCGCGTCGAGCTTCATCTTCCAGCAACCCTGGCTGATGGTTCCTACGGGTGCGGTGCTCGCCCTCACGATCATCGCCGCGAACGCGCTGGCCGACGTCCTCGCGGGCGGCACGGCGATGCCGCCACCGCTCATCTCGATCCGTCGGAAGAAGAACCGGGCGGATGCTGCGCCCTCCACGTCGACGATCGCTCACGTTCCCACGGAGGTGGCGGCATCCGTCGTTGCCTCCGTTCCCGCGGAGGAACGCGAACTGATCGTCGAGGACCTCGTCATCGGTGTCGACGACGGACCGGCGCTGGTCACCGGAGTCTCGCTGCGCGTGCGACCCGGAACCGTCATGGGCCTTGTCGGCGAGTCCGGCTGCGGAAAGAGCGTGACGTCGTACTCGCTGCTCGGACTGCTCTCGCCCGGACTTTCGGTACGCTCCGGGCGCATCGCCTGGGGTGGAGTCGACCTTGCGGGGGCAGGCGAGAAGACCCTGGCGAAGGTGCGCGGGCACGAGATCGCCTACATCTCGCAAGAGCCCACGCGCGCCCTCGACCCGATGTTCACCATCAGTTGGCAGCTCTCGGCAGCGATCAAGCGCCTGCGCCGCGTGAGCGGGGCAGAGGCGAAGCGGATCGCCGCCGAGCTGCTCACCAACGTCGGCATCGTCGATGTGCCCCGCGTCCTGAAGAGCTACCCGCACCAGATCTCGGGTGGAATGGCGCAACGCGTCGCGATCGCCCTCGCCCTCGCCGGCACCCCGCACCTGCTGATCGCCGACGAGCCGACCACGGCGCTCGACGTCACGGTGCAGGCCGAGATCCTCGGTCTGCTGCGACGACTCATCGCCGAGCGCGGCATGTCGATCATCCTGGTGACGCACGACCTCGGTGTGGTCGCCGACCTCTGCGACGAAGTGTCGGTGATGTACGCCGGGCAGATCGTCGAGACCGGGCCGGTACGCGATGTGCTCCTGCAGCCCGAGCATCCGTACACGATGGCGCTTCTCGCGGCGGACCCCCACGCGATCCTCAATTTCGAAGGCACCACGAGGTTGGCGTCGATCCCCGGTCAGGTTCCGCTGCCGGGATCGATGACGAGCGGATGCCGCTTCGTCGAGCGGTGCCGGTTCGCCCAGGACGTCTGCAGCACGACGATCGACCTTCAACCACGCGCCGAGGGAGACGGTGCCGTCCGCTGCATCCGTCGCGATGAGGTTCGCGGCCGACAGGACGAGTGGCGAGAGCCGATCACGATCGGAGAAGAACGATGACCGACGACCAGACACCGCTGCTCGAGGTGCGCAACCTCGTCATCCGCTACAGCAAGAGTGGGCCGAACGCGGTGGACGACGTGTCGTTCACGATCGCACGGGGCGAGACGATGGGCCTGGTGGGGGAGTCGGGCTCGGGCAAGACCACGATAGGCCGGGCGATACTCGGACTGCAGCCGGTCACCGAGGGCCAGATCATCTTCGAGGGCCGTGACATCACGCACGCCGGCGCGAAGGAGCGACGTAGCCTCCAGGGCGACCTTCGCGCCGTGTTCCAGGACCCGTTCTCGTCCTTGAACCCCCGACGTCCGATCGGCGACGCGATCACCGAGCCGCTGCGCGTCGCGGGTGTCGCGCGCGCCGAACGCGACCAACGGGCTCGCGCCGTCGTCGAGTCGGTGGGTCTTCCGGCGAACTCGATCCAGCGGTACCCCCGGCAGTTCTCGGGTGGCCAGCGCCAGCGCATCGCGATCGCGCGCGCGCTCGTCACCGACCCTCGCCTGGTCGTGTGCGATGAGGCGGTCAGCGCGCTCGACCTGTCGACGCAGGCGCAGGTGCTGAATCTCCTCGCCGACCTCCGCGCGGGACGCGATCTCGGCTACCTGTTCATCGCCCACGATATGGCGGTCGTCGAATTCCTCGCCCAGCGGGTGATCGTCCTCAATCGTGGACGCATCATGGAGCAGGGTGTCACGTCCGAGGTCATGAACAATCCGCAGCATCCGTACACTCGCGTGCTCATGGCAGCCTCACCGGTGCCCGATCCTGACGAGCAGGCGCGACGGCGTGAAGCGTGGAAGGTGCTGCGCTCCGAGGCGAAGGCCGCCGCGGCGGCCTGACGCGAGTCCTGTCTCAGTGGAATGCGGCGTCGACCAGCGGCGACAGCGACTGAGCGGTCTCGCGGAACGTCTTGACCATGGGGTTCGGCGAGTCGCTGAGGCTGCAGAGCACGATCGTCGCCGGCTCGATGTCGGAGACCGGGATGAACGCGAGCTCGTCCCGTCGATACTGACGCGACGCCGACTGCCCCGCGATGTTGACGCCCGCGCCGGCCGCGACGAGCTCGAACAGGCCGTCGACGCTGTCGGCCGTCGGACCGCGCCTCGGGCGCGTGCCGTCGGGTCGCGGATCGACGATCCACCAGTTCACGACCTCCGGGACGCCGCCGGCGACCGCCACGAAAACCTCGTCGTTCGTCTCGAGGATCGACACGGAGTCGCGGCCCGCGAGCGGATGCTCTGCGGGGACGACGAGGACCCGCGGCTCGAGCCACAGCGGCTCGATGCGCATCCGCGGCGGCAGCGGCATCGGAGACGGGGCGAACACGACGTCCACACGACCGCTCTCAACTTCCGTCGCGACGTCGAAGAAGCCGAGGCGGCGCATCTCGATGCGCGCCTGCGGGATGGCCTGCATGGTCGCCGAGATCGCCGCGGTGGTCAGCGCCCCTGCACCTGCGGCGACGACGCCGACCCGCAGCAGCGGGGTGCGCTGGTCGCGCTGCACCGAGCGACCCCATGCCAGCAACTGATCGTGGTCGTCCTGCACCCTTCGAGCGAGGGGGAGGAGCTCGCGGCCGTAGACCGTCAGCTCGACTTTGCGCGGGCTGCGGTCGAAGAGTTTCACGTCGAGTTGCTGCTCGAGCCGACTGATCTGCTGACTGAGCGAGGGAGGCGTGATCGACAGGCGCTCGGCGGCTCGACCGAAGTGCAGCTCTTCGGCGAGCACACAGAAGTATCGGACGACGTGAATAGGCACATCCATGCCCTGATCTTAGCCTCAGGCTAACGCCGAGTAGGGAGTACGAACTTCCGCGAGGTCAGCATTCTCGCGAGACTTGAGACATCTGGAGCGAGTCATCGGAACGGCCCGAGAGCTCCTGTTGCCTAACGGCATCCGCACACTTACAAGGAGGTAAGCATGACCACTTTCCCCACCGACGACCCCGACAAGGTGGCCTTCGCCGGGATTCTGCCGGCGGCTCCGAAGCCGTACGTGCTCGGCAATGGGCAGGGTGAGAAGTCGCTCGTCTTCGACCAACTGTTCGAGATCCTCGCCTCCGGCGACGAGACGAGCGATCAGTATGGAGCATGGACGATGAAGGCTCCTCGGGGCGACCGCATCCCCGCGCACATCCACCACCGCACGCACGAATTCTTCTACGTCGTCGACGGCGAGATCTCGGTGTGGATGGACGATCAGGCCGATTACCACTCCAAGACGACCCTCACGACCGGCGACTTCGCCTTCGTGCCCGCGGGTATCGTGCACGCGTTCAAGATCGAGAACACCACCACAGTGTTCGGCGCCGGCACGGCGGGCTTCGAGCGCTTCTTCCACGCGATCGGCCAGAAGACCGACGCCACCGAGCCGCAGGGGGTCTTCGTCCCGGACTTCTCCGTCATGCGCGCCGCGGGTGAGAAGTACTGGACGCAGTTCATGCCCGAGTTCCGATTCCGCGACTGATCCCGTGCCTGCGATCCTCGAGATCGACTACGTCCAGTGGGAGGAGTTTCGGCCTCTCTCGCTGGATCTGCGCGCGCCCGATGTCGACGGTGCGCCCGTCGTCGTCTTTCTGCACGGCGGTGGCTGGCTCCGCGGCAGCCGCAAGGTCTTCACTCCGGGCCTCAGCGATGCACAGTCCTTCGACCGCATCGTGGCCGCCGGGTTCGCCGTCGCGTCGTGCGAGTACCGACTGAGCGGCGAGGCGCGGTTTCCGGCGCAGCTCGACGATGTCGAGACGGCGATCGAGTGGCTCGCTCGGCACGGCGGAGAGTACGGGGTGGATGCTTCGCGCCTCGTGCTCTGGGGGGTGTCTGCGGGTGCGACCCTGGCCGCGCTCGCGGGGCTCGGCCGCGATGATGTGCGCGGGGTCGTGGACTGGTTCGGACCGGCCGATCTTTTCGCGATGGCCGACCACCCGATGGGCGACGCCCCCGAAGACACCCGCGAGGCGCGCTGGCTGGGGGGGCCTGCGGCATCCGTCCCGGCTCTCGCGCGTGCCGCGAGTCCGGCCCTCCAGGTGCACGCCGCAGCGCCACCGTTCCATATCGCCCACGGGACGGCGGATGAGCATGTGCCGTTCGCGCAGAGCGCGGCACTCGCCGCCGCGCTGCACACGGTCGGTGCGGACGTCGAGCTGCTCGCGGTCGAGGGAGGCCGCCATTTCTGGCAGGGGCTCGACGACACAGATCTGGTGTTCGACCCCGCACTCCGGTTCGTGGACCGGGTCACTCGCTGAACCGCCATCGACACTGACCAAAGGATCCCTCGATGCCAGCACGCGCCCGAGTCATCATCGACAACGACTTCGCCGGCGACCCCGACGGACTCTTCCAGCTCGCCCACCATGTACTGTGCTCGTCCGTCGAGGTCGTCCAGGTGATCTCGTCGCGGCTCCCGGATGTGATGATCTCGCCCGACCGCGATGCTGTCGGCGAAGGCGTGGTGGCGGCGGACGAGGTCCTCGCGCTGTCGGGCAGCTCCTTGCGGGCGATGCGCGGCGCACGAGAGGCTCTCGCGCTGTCTGCGGCGCCGGCCTCGTCGGTCACCACCCGGGCGATCATCCGTGAAGCGATGCGCGACGACACCGACATCCCTCTGTTCTACGCCGCGGGAGGTGGCTTGACAGACCTCGCGTCCGCCTACCTTCTGGAACCTCGCATCGCGGAGCGACTGACGCTGGTGTGGATCGGCGGCATGGGGTACGAGAGAGCAGCAGGCGACCCGGAGTTCAACACGAGCACGGACCTGCGAGCGGCGCAAACCCTCTTCCGCTCCGCCGTGCCGATCTGGCAGGTGCCCGAACCCACCTATGCGCAGTGCCTCGTCTCGTGGTCCGAGCTGGATCGTGACATCGCCCCCTTGGGCCCCCTCGGCGCGCACCTCGTCGACCGGTGGCGCACTTTCACCGATCGCATCGAGCGCATGCTCGGTGCGAGTCTCGGCGAATGCGCCGTGCTGGGCGACAGTCCCCTCGTGCTGCTGACGGCACTGCGGGGAACTTTTCGCGCGGAGCCGTCGTCCTCACCGTCGCATCTCGTGGCGCGGATGCCGATCCTCGACGACGGATCGTACGGCGAGCCCCTTCCGGGGCTCCCTCCCGTCCGCGTGTTCACAGGGATCGACATGCGACTGATGTACGCCGACCTCGTCACCACGTTGGCGGTCCGCGCACACCGCGCGGGCCACGACGTCCATGCCTACTCACCGGGAAGCGGATCACGATGACCCACGCGAAGATGATCGCGCCCGACAGCCCCACCGAAGCCGCACCGCTGCTGCGGACCGAGTTCGCCCTCGATGCCGGCCACGCAGACGTGGCCCGAGCGACGCTGCGCACCAGCGCGCTGGGCGCTGTCGAGGCGTGGGTGAACGGCATCCCGAGCTCCGACGAGCTGCTCGTGCCCGGGTGGACCAGTTATGAGTGGCGCGTGCGGGTGGTTGAGCATGACGTGACGGATGCGATCACCGAACGCACAGTGCTCGCTCTGCGCCTCGGCAACGGATGGTGGCGCGGATGGCTGGGCTTCACCGGCCAGCGCGCCGTCTACGGCGACGAGCGCGCAGGGTACGCCGAGCTCGAGATCGTCTTTGCCGACGGGCACGTGCAGCGGGTCGTGACCGACGAGTCATGGCGCTCATCGCACGGCGACGTCCTCGCCGACGACCTCTACAACGGCGAGACCATCGACGCACGGCTGCGCGAGGACTCGTGGTTGCTTCCCGGGTTCGACGACAGCGAGTGGGGGGCCGTTCACGCTGCCGATTTCGACCTCGAGAAGCTCGTAACCGAGGCATCCCCACCCGTCCGCCGCCTGAGCGAGTTCGCCGTCGAGCGTGTCTGGACGTCGCCCGCCGGCAAGACACTGGTCGACTTCGGGCAGAACCTCGTCGGCTTCGTGCGCGTCGCGGTGAGCGGGCCCGCGGGCACCGAGATCACCCTGCGGCATGCCGAGGTCATTGAGAACGGCGAACTCGGGACGCGCCCGCTGCGCCGCGCAGAGGCGACCGACCGGTACATCCTGAGCGGCGGCGAGGATGTCTTCGAGCCGACGCTGACCTTTCACGGGTTCCGCTACGCGGAGGTCACCGGGTGGCCCGGAGAGCTGGACCCCGCCGCACTCACCGCCGTCGTCATCGGCACCGACATTCCCGAGATCGGATTCTTCGAGTGCTCGGATTCCGAGCTCAACCAGCTGCACCGCAACGTAGTGTGGGGAATGCGCGGCAACTTCCTGAGCGTGCCGACCGACTGCCCGCAACGTGACGAACGCCTCGGGTGGACCGGCGACATCGCGGTCTTCGCGCCGACGGCGGCGTTCTTGGGCGACGTCGAGTCGTTCCTCGCGGACTGGCTGGTCGACGTCGAACTCGAGCGTCGCGCGACGCCGGAGGCGTCGGTGCCCGTCGTCGTGCCGAATGTCATGAAGTACCTGAACACCGGGTTCCCCGAGCCGGGCGCCACCGCGATCTGGGGTGACGCGGCGGTGTGGGTGCCGTGGGCGCTGTGGACCGCGTACGGCAACGAGCGCACGCTCCGGTCGGCGTATCCGCTGATGACCGCGCACCTGCGATCGGTCGCGGCGCTGCTGTCGCCCGAGGGGCTGTGGGACACCGGATTCCAGTTCGGGGACTGGCTGGATCCCGATGCCCCGGCCGACGACCCGGGCAAATCCAAGGCCCCCTCGGCGGTCGTCGCGACGGCCAGCGCCTACCGCACGGCCTCGGTGATGGCCGAGGCATCCGCCATTCTCGGTGAAACGGCCGACGCCGCAGAGTTCGCCGCCGTCCGTGACCGGATCGGGGAAGGATTCCGCGCGCACTACGTCGAAGACGGCCGGGTGCACAGCGACAGCGCCACCGCGTACGCCCTGGCGATCGCCTTCGGCATCCTCGCCCCGGACGACCGTCAGCGGGCCGGTGACCGTCTCGCCGAGGTCGTGCGCGCCGCCGGTCATCGCATCAGCACGGGGTTCGCCGGCACCCCGTTCGTCGCCGACGCCCTGACGCAGACCGGGCACCTGGACGATGCGTACGCGCTGCTCCTGCAGCGCGAAGCTCCCTCGTGGCTCTACGCCGTGACCATGGGCGCCACGACGATCTGGGAGCGGTGGGATTCGATGCTTCCCGACGGTTCGATCAACCCCGGCGAGATGACCTCGTTCAACCACTACGCCTTCGGTGCCGTGGCCGACTGGATGCATCGCACGGTGGCGGGTCTCGCTCCGTTGGAGGCCGGCTACCGTCGCATGCTCATCGCTCCACAGCCCGGTGGCGGGCTGACGTGGGCGGGCTCGAGCCTGCAGACGCCGCGCGGCACCGCCGCGGTGCGGTGGGACCTCGATGGGCCTGATCTCCGGGTCGAGGTCACCGTGCCCGAGGGCGCAGAGGCCGTACTGCGCCTCGCGCGACGCGAAGATGAGGCACTGGCGCCCGGCATCCATGTCCGAACGATCCCGATGTACATCCCCGAAGGAGAAACCCGTGGTTGACACGTATGACGTTCCGCTCGAAGCCGCCGGCTTCGACTTTCGCGTGAGGGTCTACCCCGCCGATTCACCGAACGGCACGGCGCTGGTATGGCTGCACGGCGGGGCCTTCATGTTCGGCACGCTCGAGATGCCCGAAGCGGATCAGGTCGGACGCAGGCTCAGTGCGCTCGGCACGACCGTCGTCTCGGTCGACTACACGCTCGCGCCCCTCGACGCCGTGTCGGCGCTGGGTCCGCCTCCCGAGGATTCGGGGGCGCCCTCGCCGGAAGAGATCCGTGCCGAGATCGAGGCAGCGGGTCCTCGCGCCCGATTCCCGGTCGCGTCGGTGCAGACGGTGGCAGCCTTCGACTGGGCCGTCGAGAATGCCGCTGCGCTGGGCGCCCTTCCGACCCGGATCGCGCTCGGTGGCGCCAGCGCAGGCGGCAATCTCTCGACCGGCGCCACCATGCGGCTGCGAGATCGGGGCACGTCGATGCCGAGCCTGCTCGCGCTGGTCTACCCGTCTCTGCACGACGGGATCGTGGCTGCGAACGCCGAGCTCACCGAATTGCTGAAGGGCGTCCCCGCGTCGCGGATCTTCACCCCGGAGTCTCGTGACGGGATCAACCGCAATTACCTCCCCGACGGCGACGACCCCGACGGCTACGCGTTTCCCGGCGGTCACGACGTGGCGGGTTTCCCGCCCGTGCTCATGGTCAATGCCGAGCTCGACAGTCTGCGCGCCTCGGGTGAGGCCTTCGCGTCCGAACTGGTGCTGGCGAGCGTCGATGTGCACGTCGTGCGCCAACGCGGAGCCATGCACGGGTATCTCAACGAGATCGGGCATCCGTCCGCGGAACGCACGCTGTCGCTCATCGGCACCGCCGTTGCGGGGCGCTGAACCGCGGCTTCGGCGTCAGGTCGCGCGCAGCAACCGCGAGATGTCGTCGGCCGTCGCGCGCACGCGCTCGAGCAGGGGGCCGCGCAGCGACTCGAGGTCGTGCCGCGACGACGCGACGGCGATGTTGATCGCGGCCGCGGGCCTGGCGGAGTCTCGTCCGAACACCGGCACCGAGACCGAACGCAGCCCGGCGGCGACCTCTTGATCCTGCAGCGCGTAGCCCTGCTCTCGGATGACCGCCAGTCGTTCGCGCAGTTCGGTGAGCGAGCGCGCGGCGTTGGGTCCGGCATCCCTCGCGAAATCATGACCCGCAAGGGCGCTCGCGAGTTCGGATTCGCTGAGGTAGGCCAGCAGGAGCTTGCCCATCGAGGTGTACGCGGCCGGAAGAGTCGATCCGACCTGGATGTTCGCCGTCACGAGGTCGGAGTTGCGCAGGCGGGCGAGGTAGAGCACCTGATCGCCGACGAGCACACCGAGGTTGACCGTCTCGCCGGATTCTTCGGCGAGGTGCCGCAGGGGCTGTTCGCTCAGCTGCACGATGCTCGACCCGCGCAGTGCGGCGGAGCCGAGCAGCAGGACCGAGACGCCGGGACGGATGCTGCCGTCCGGAAGCCGTTCGAGGTAGCCGCCTTCTTCGAGGGTGGCGACCACGCGGAAGGCGGTGGGCATGGGGATGCCGGTGCGGTCGCAGATCTCGCGAAGCTTCAGCGACGTGGCCGACTCGTCGAACAGCCGCAGCACATCGAGGCCCTTGGCGAGCGCCTCGATGCGATAGCGACTGCCGGTCTTGGCGGCCTCGGAGCCACCGTCCGTCGTGTCATCGGCTTTCATAGAGTGAAACCGTATCATTCACTCGACGCGGAACACGCGCAGTTGCAGGGCCAGCGTCGAGTAGTAGCCCACGAGCGCGGTGAGTTCGAACACGCCGCCGATGCCGAGGGCGGCGGATGCCTCGGACCACGCGACGTCCGACAGATCGCCGTCCAGCAGGGCGATGACCACGGTGCCGACGAGACGCTCCTCGCCCTCGAAGACATCGACGTCCAGGGCGCGGATCGCCGCCAGTTCGACATCGGTGAACCCACTGGCGCGGGCGATCGCTTCGTGCGATTCGCGCTCGAACGCGCTGTTCCAGTGGGCCGCCACGAGGAGGATCGCGAGTTCGCGTGCGCGATCCGTCAAGGCCGTGCGATACCGGATCGCAGCGCCCAGCTCTTGCTGCGCTGCGCCGACGGCCGGCGATCGCAGCATGAGGTCGAAGGGCCCGCGCAGCGATCCGTCCGCCGCCGTCAGCGCGAAGTGCTGGACGCCCTGTGCGCGGGGGCCGCTGGTGATCGTGGTGTGAAGCGCGCGCTGCTGCGCGTCCAGTTCGCCGGGCGTGAGCGGGCGGATGCGGTGGGTCATGCGCGCCTCCTTCTGCAGGTGTCTCTTCGGCTCGGATTGACAGCCTTCACCTTAGCGGGTTACATTCACTTAGCGAAAGTTACTTTTGCTGAATGAACAGACCACGAGATGGCAAGGAGGCGTCGATGTCGATCGAGGCCCAACTCGACACCCGCGCCGACGCGAACTGGCTCGGATTGACCGGTGCCCGTGTGCTCATCGCCGGCGCGGGCGGAATCGGCGGCGCCTGCGCGCTCGCGTACGCCCGGGCGGGGGCATCCGTCGCCGTCATCGATCGCGATCAGCGTGCTCTCGACGCGATCGGCGCCGAACTGGGGGCGCTCGGCTCCCGCCACGAGCTGCTTCAGGCAGACCTGACCGAACACGGCTCGGGGCAGCGCGTCGTCGCCGAAGTCGTCGACCGGCTCGGCGGGCTCGACGTCATGCTGCACGCCGTCGGCATCAACGACCGCCGGCCGATCCTCGAGTTCACCGAAGACGAATGGGACCACATCCTGCGCGTCAACCTGTCGTCGGTCTTCGGGCTCGCTCAGGCCGCGGGCCGCCACATGGTCGACCAGGGCTACGGCCGCGTACTCGCGCTCTCGAGCGTCTCGGGTCTGCTCGCTCACCACTCGCACGGACCGTACGCGGCATCCAAGGGCGGCATCAACCAGCTGCTGCGCGTGATGGCGCGAGAGTGGGCGGCATCCGGAGTGACCGTCAACGCACTCGCGCCCGGCTACATCGAAACCCCGCTCACCGCGGGGGAGCTCGCCAAGCCCGGCAAGCGAGCCGACCTCGAGAGCCTGGTTCCGGCCGGCCGCCTCGGCACCCCCGACGAACTGACCGGCCCCGCGCTGTTCCTGTCGTCACGTCACGCCGGCTTCATCACCGGCCACGTGATGTACATCGACGGCGGCCGCACCCTGGTCTGAGACCTACCGAGACGACAGGAGACACCCCCATGACCCAGATCTTCCCCCGCTTCGCGGGCAAGACCGTGCTCGTCACCGGCGCCGGCACCGGCTTCGGCGCCGAGATCGCCGTGCGCGCCGCACAGGAGGGCGCGAAAGTCGCTGTGCACTACCGCTCGTCGAAAGCAGGTGCCGAAGCGACGCTCGAGCGCATCCGCGAGGCCGGCAGCGACGGCATCCTCGTACAGGCCGACATCGGCTCGTGGGACCAGATCAAGGAGATGGCCGATGAGGTCTGGGCTGCGTTCGGCACCCTCGATGTGCTCGTCAACAACGTCGGTGATGTCTCAAGCGAGCAGATGAACTGGGACGCGCTGACCCAGGAAGCCCTCGACGCGGTCATCGACATCGACGTCAAGGGCACGCTGCTCATGACCCACGAGTTCGGTGAGCGGATGCTGAAGCAGGGGCACGGCAACATCGTGCAGGTCGGCTCCACCGTGATCGTCCGCGGCTCGGCCCGCGCTCCTCAGTACGCCGCGGCGAAGTACGCGATCCTCGGCATCACGAAGTCCTACGCCAAGGCGTTCGCCCCCGCGGTGCGCGTGAACACGTTCGCGCCGGGCTTCATGGAGACCGAGCGGCTGATCAATCGCGAGGACTGGAAGGGCGGTCGCCGCGAGGTGCTCATCTCTCAGACGCCGATGGGCGTCATCCCGCCGCCCGAGTTCGTCGCCGGCGCGTGCTTGTGGCTCGCGACCGACGAAGCAGCTCACCTCACGGGTGGCTACATGCTCGCCGACGGCGGCTTCAACATGGTCGGCGCCTGAGCGCGCCACCGAGATCTAGGAGATAACGACAATGAAGCTCATCACTTTCGACGGCGGCCGGGTCGGCCGTTTGGAACTCGAAGAGGGGACCGTCATCGAACTCGACGTGCCCTCGACGCGCGAGTACTTCGAGCGCGGTGGCCATGTCACCGAGACCGGCGAACGGCTCGCGTATGCCGACGTGAAGCTCGAGGCGCCGATCCGCCCGAAGAAGTTCTTCCACACCGCCGGCAACTTCGCCGACCACCACAACGAGCTCACCGCCGTGGACTGGTCGCACCCGGTGCACAAGGGCATCGTGTTCTTCCAGAACATCGATGCGATCATCGGCCCGGACGATGAGATCGTCTACCCCGAGGGCCTCACGAAGGAGCTGGACTACGAGCTTGAGCTCGGCATCATCATCGGCAAGTCGGGCAAGTTCTTCGGCCCCGACGAGGCGGACGACTACATCGCGGGCTTCACCGTGTTCAACGACATCACCGCGCGCGACATCCAGCGCAAGGAGATGGAGTCGGGCGTCTTCTCCTTCTCGAAGGGCATCGACACGTTCTGCCCGATCGGCCCCTGGATCGTCACGCGCGACGAGGTGCCCGACATGCATGAGCTGCCTATGCAGCTGCGCGTGAACGGCGAGGTGCGTCAGCATGGCAACACGAACCAGACGCGCATCAAATTTCCGCACCTGGTCGCGTACCACTCGCCGCAGATCTACAGCGCGGGCGACATCATTACGACCGGCACCATCTCAGGCGTCGCCGCCGTGCAGCCGAACCCCTTCGACTTCTACTTGAAGCCCGGCGATGAGATCGAGGCCGAGATCACCGGCATTGGGACGCTGCGCAATAAGGTCATCTCGTGGGAAGAGCGCTACGGCGAGCCCGCGCCGCAGCGGGTCGACTGGTGAGAATCGCGAACCTCGGCGGTCGCGCCGTCGTCATCACGGAAGCGGGCGCGATCGATGTCGAGCGGGCGTCGGACGGCCGCTTCGGCCCCGATCCGCAGGATCTGGTGGAAGCGTGGGCGGAGTTCTCCGCCTGGGCGGGCGACGCTCTCTCCGAGTTCCAGGAACGCATCGCCTTCGAGGCGGAGCTGCTGTCCGCACCTGTCCCTCGCCCGCGCCAGGTGTTCGCGATCGGTCTGAACTATGCCGAGCACGCGGCGGAGGCAGGCTACCCGCCGGACTCGATGCCGGTGACGTTCACGAAGTTCCCGTCGTCGATCGTCGGCGCCGACACCGTGGTCGCTCTTCCTGAGGGCAACGTCGACTGGGAGGTCGAACTCGTCGTGGTGATCGGCCGTGAGGGGTACAAGCTAGATCGCGAGAGCGCGTGGGACCACGTCGCCGGCCTCACGATCGGACAGGACATCTCCGAGCGCATCACGCAGATGCAAGGATCTGCCCCGCAGTTCAGCCTCGGCAAGTCGTTCCCGGGCTTCGGGCCGACCGGGCCGTGGCTTGTCACGCCCGACGAGTTCGCTAACAAGGACGACCTCGCGATCGCGTGCAGTCTGTCGGGCGAAGGGATGCAGTCCTCGCGGACCTCGATGATGCTCTACGACGTGCCCGAGCTGCTCGTGCGGCTGTCGGCCGTTTGCCGACTGCTGCCGGGTGACATCATCTTTTCGGGGACCCCTTCCGGCATCGGCAACCGCCGCATCCCGCAGCGCTTCATCGGACCGGACGATGTGCTGGTCAGTGAGATCGAAGGAATCGGCACGCTGACCACGCGGTTCACCGCCGGCGACTGAGCCCGTCCGGCTCGAATCGAGGAGGCACCATAGCAGGGCTGCGATGGCGGGTGATCGTCGACAACGACTTCGCCGGTGACCCGGACGGGCTGGTCTCGCTCGCGCACGTCCTGCTGACCGACGACGTGCGGGTGGAGCTCATCACCTGCTCCCCGGTCGATCCGGTGCTCGCCCACCTGGCGGGCATCGACGCTTCGGCGACGGCATCTCTCGGGGCGCGCACCGCCCACGCCCTGCTCGGGGTGCTCGACAGGGCCCACCACGACATCGTGGCCGTCGCCGAGGACTTCACCGCCGGCGGCGAGCCGTCGGACGCCGCGCGGGCGATGGTCGAGGTGTGCGTGCGCGAGTCGGACACCCCCGAGTCCGGCGTACCCCTCGCGATCCTCTGCGGCGGACCGCTGACCAATGTGGCGGCGGCGCTCGCCCTCGAGCCGACAATTCGTGAACGCGCGACCCTCGTATGGATCGGCGGGAGCTCCAGTGGTGGCCCCGAGTACAACCGCGATACGGATGCTCCGGCCGCAGCATCCGTCCTCGCGTCGGGCATTCCGGTGGCGCAGGTTCCGCTCGAGACCTACGAGCGCCTGCGCGTGTCGGTCGCCGAGGTCCGGGCTGATCTCGCCCACGCCTCGTATCCGGGCAGTTGGCTGGCCGATCGCCTGCTCGACCTTCCCGCGTTCGTCACCCTCCACGGCGTCATCACACTCGGCGACAGTGCACTCGCATCGGTCGTCGCGCTCGACCCGGGTTTCCGGCCGGATGCCGGCGGTCGCGTGGTCGCAGACTTCGACATGCGGCTGCTCTGGGGTGACCTCCTGGCGAAGCTCCGGCTTCACCATCGCGAAGCGGACTCCGGGTGAGCGCCGTGCACGACCTCCGCGTCGAGTACCTGCAGTCCCCGATCGGGATCGGTACGCGCACACCGCGGTTCTCGTGGATCGCGGACCACGCCCAGGACGCGTATGAGCTCGTGGTCACCGCCGGCGATCGCGTGGTGTGGCACACCGGCGTCGTCGAGAGCGCCGAATCGTCGCTCATAGATTACGCGGGTGAACGGCTCGCCTCGAACACCGCGTACCGGTGCCGCGTGCGCAGCCGCGCAGGCGACGCATGGACTGACTGGGTGACATCCGCGTTCGACACGGGGCTGTTGGATGCCGACGACTGGGTCGCCTCGTGGGTCGAGCCCGCGCAGCAGGACGCAGTCGTGGAGCGGTGGAGCATTGTGGACTGGATCCGCGGGCTCGGACCTCAGACGCCGCCCGAAGAGCGTCTGCGCCCACCGCAGCTGCTGCGGCAGCAGTTCGTCGTGCGCGAGGAGCTCGTGCGGGCGCGGCTCTATGCCACCGCGCGCGGCGTGTACTCCGCGTTCGTGAACGGGCGGCCCGCCGACGACCAGGTACTCGCGCCGGGCTCGGACTCGTACGAGCACCGCATCAGCGTGCAGTGCTACGACGTGACGGCTGCGCTCGTGGAGGGTGAGAACGTGCTCGGCGTCGCGCTCGCCGACGGGTGGTGGGCCGGCCGGCTCGGACTCACCGGATCGAGCGCGCAGTTCGGCACGCGCACGTCGGCGATATGGCAACTGCACCTCGAGTACGTCGACCGCACGACCGAGGTCACCGCCTCGGGCGCCGACGTGCGCAGCACGACCGGGCCGTGGGCGTACGCCGATCTCTTCGTCGGCGAGCACTACGACCGGCGCGCCGTGCCCACGGCGTGGGATCGCGCGGGTTTCGACGACGGTGAGTGGATGCCGGTCGCCGAGGTCGGTCGGGACCACGACGTGCTGCGGTCGTTCATCGGCGAGCCGATCCGCCGGGTGCTCAAGCGTGCGGCGGTCGAGGTCGTCGAGACCCCCGAAGGTGCGATCGTCGATTTCGGCCAGGTGATCGCGGGCCGCGTGAGGCGAGGTCCGCGTGATCAACTACGAGGCCGACCCCGCGCGCGACTCCGTCTTCATCGACGACGGGCTGCCGTACTCGCACGCGCACTCGGCGTTTCCCGCAATCGAGTACGGGTCAGCGGCGATAACCATCGGATCCAGAGCCTTACTGCGATAGACACCGGGGCGCCCGCCGCCTATTCTCATTGAAACGTCCAAATGGGCTGCGCCCTGCTCGTTCGTCTCAAGGAGGAGATCAATGGGGTTGAGGATTGAAGCGCTTCACTCACGGTTGCTTGCCGGGCTGACGGCCCTGGCTCTCTTGGGAGCGATTGTCGTCGTCTCCGCGGATTCGAGTAGGGCTGAGACGCCGGTCGCGGAGGTCACCTGGAGTTCGGAGGATGGGCAATACGCGGTCACCGCGCGGCCGGATTTGCCGCTTGCGGCGACGGGGTCTGCTGTGCCGGACACTCTCATCGATGTCGATCCGGGGGCGGAGTATCAGCGCGTCTTCGGTCAGGGCCAGTCGCTGGAGAGCAGCAGCGTGTGGAACATTGCACGCCTCTCACCGGCGAAGAAGGAGGAGGTGCTTCAATCGCTGTTCAGCCCCACCACCGGAAACGGCTATGACTTGATCCGGCTCTCCCTCGGATGCGCCGACTTCTGCTCCGAAGAGTTCTACACATACAACGACACCCCCCCGGGGCAAACGGATGAGTCACTTTCCGGGTTCTCCATTCAGAAAGACATCGACGCCGGCATCATCTCGATCGCCCAGCGAGCACGTGAGATCAATCCCGGCGTCCGGTTCTATTTGTCGATGTGGTCGGCGCCGGCGTGGATGAAGACGAACGGCAGCCTGATCAACGGTGGGTTCGTCAAGCCTGAGTACTACGACGAACTTGCCCGCTACCAGCGACTGGCGATCCAGGCCTATGAGTCGCACGGCGTCCCGATCGCGGCGATCACACCGCAGAACGAGCCACGGGTGATCATCAACTATCCGACCGGCGAGTGGACCGGCGAGCAGATGCGTGACTACATCAAGGGGCATCTCGGCCCGGAACTGGAACGCGCGGGCCTGGGCACCCAGATCTGGGTCGGTGACGACAACCCTCCTCGGCTCCGCGACTTCGTTCCCCCGATTCTGGATGACCCGGCCTCGGCTCAGTACGTGGATGGCGTCGCGATCCACGACTACAGCGGCGATGACCCCTCCGTGCTCTCCGAATTCGCGTTGCGGTATCCGGGGATGCCGATCCACCTCACGGAGCGCAGCTATTACGGGATCAACGGGGAGGCGAACAAGGTCGACGGCAACTGGCAGGCGGGGCTACGACGGGTGATGGAGCTATACCGTAACGGGCTGCAGAGCTGGACCTACTGGCTCAGCTTCCTCGACACCACGGGCGAACCCAACACCGGCCCTCTCCGCGCGGAATGCTGCTCCCTCCCCTTCACGGTTCCCGCCGGGAACCTGGACTCCGTGACCGCAAACCGCGACTACTACCTCTACGGACAGCTCTCCCGCTTCGTCCGCGCCGGTGCTGTACGCATAGGGTCCAGCCAGACATCCACCGATATCAGCAACGTCGCCTTCCGGAACCCGGACGGCACGATCGTGGTCGTCGTCGCCAATGGGGCAGCCAGCTCGCGGACCGTCGCGCTCAGGTCGCCGGATGGTGTGGTCACCGACACGTTGCCGGCCATGACCGTCGGCACCTACCGCTGGGACTCGTCGGTGACCCAGACGGACGAGCGCCTGGGAACCTTTCAACTGGTGAACAAGGCGTACCCAGACCTGGCGGTGCAGAACACCCGCGACGCCTACCTCGCGAATCCCGACGCCACGCATGCCGTCGCGACACCGAGCGCATGGAACACCATCGAGCAACAGTGGGTGATCACCAGCGCAGGCGACGGCTACTACCGCCTCACCAGCCTCAGTTCGCCAACGCGGGTACTGCACACCACCGGGGAAAACTACGCCGGCTGGTCGACCGTGTGGAACGTCGCTGCCGTGTCCAGCTCGCTCGGTTGGGACGAGCAGCTCTGGCAGATCGTGCCCTCCGGCGATGGCTACTACCGGCTCCTGAACAAAGCCCGAGGCACCGCGCTTCAGGTCACCGGGGAGCGCTACGGATCCTGGCCGAACGTGCACCCACTGGCAAGCGGTCCGGCCAGCTGGAACATCCCGGAACAGCAGTTCCGTCTGGTAGGCGGCTGACGTCCGCGGTGACGTAAGTCATCGCGACTGAATGCGCGTCACGCGGGTCTCAGCGGTCCTCGTACTCGTCAGGGCTCCACTCCTCCCGCCAGTCGATGATGGGGCGGTTTCCCTCGAACCGGATCGGGAGCCACACGTAGTCCGCGACGGACGTGTCGACATGGGCGAACTCCTCCATCGGCTCGTCTCCGTCGTTCCCGGGGGCGAAGTGGTCCGCAAACGCCTGGTGAGCGCGGGCCCCGTGGTCCAGGTAGCCGGGAAGCCACCGGTCGGCGACGGCGATGTAGAGGTCCTTCTTACCGGGGTGGCGGAACACCGAGGAGATCTGCGAGTGAAACGACGTACGCGACTCGTCGGCCGGATGCAGATCACCGAGCACCTCGAACGGGCCGTGGTAGCTGCGGGAGAGGGCCGCCTCCGACGGATTCGGGTAGTAGCCCGTCGTGCCACTGGTGAGCAGATAATGAAGCCGGTGACGGGTGAAATACGCCGGTGCTTCCCGAACGAACGGCGGCTGCGGCTGCGGGAAGTGCGTCGAGTAGTACCCTGTGACATCCGTGAAGTCGCTGGTCAGATCTGCGCAGATCATCTCCGAGTGAACCCGCTCGAAGTAGTAGTAGCCCTTGCCGTCGTGAGGATCCACCACCAGATCGAAGTCGCCGGCGCTCATATCCAAGGGCCGCAGCCAGCTGCGAGCGATCTCGTACGGGCCGAGGATCGAATCGGCAGTGAGGACCGTCGACCGCTGGATCGACCCCTTCGTCATCACCTTGATCCAGCACACGTACTTCCTTGTGCGCGGGTTGAAGATGATGTGCGGACGGTCCAACAGCTGCGCAGGATGCAGCGGCGAGTCGGGGTCGTGCTCGTCGGGCGGGATGATCAGGCCGCGGTCCTGCCAGCTGACCAGATCACGTGAGGAGTAGCAGCGGACACCCCAGTGCCAGATGCCGCTGCCGGGTGTGGAGCGCTCCTTGTTCTCGCCGTACCAGTAGAAGGTGCCGTCGACCTCCATCACGGATCCGCCGTGCGCGTGGATGCGGTTGCCGTCCGTGTCAAACCACGGCACTCCGGGACGGATCATGCGTCCACCTGCTGCTCGCGCCGCCAGCCGAAGAACGGCGCCGCCGGATCGTCGGCGACGTCACGGAAGGGGGTGGTGACGGTGTGCCGTCCGGGCCCGACGACGATGTGCTCTTCACTGCCGGGCAGGACGATCACACCCTCGGATGCGGGGGGGACTAGCACCGACACCGTCAGCGTGCCCTCCTCGCGCTTCCATTGGCAGGAGGCTGTCCCGAGAACGCTGTCGTAGCGCGCCGATGCGTGGGTCAGCCCACCGCCGGGTTGCGGAGCGAACCGGATTTTGGCCCACCCGGGCGCGGCCGGGGAGAGCCCGGCGACTCCGCGGTGCAGGAAGTCCGCGACAGCCCCGAGCGCGTAGTGGTTGAAGGAGGTCATGTCTCCGGGGTTGATGCTTCCGTCCGGCAACATGCTGTCCCATCGTTCCCAGATCGTGGTGGCGCCCATCGACACGGGGTAAAGCCAAGAGGGCAGTTCATCCTGCAGCAGCAGGTGATACGCGTAGTCCACGGCCCCGGCCCGCACCAATGCGTCGCAGATGATCGGTGTCCCGACGAATCCGGTGCTGATGTGGAACCCCCCGTGACCGACCAGGTGCAGCAACCGCTCACCCGCGCGGCGGACCTGATCGTCGTTCTGGAACAGGTCGAAGACGAGAGCAACCGCGATGGAAGTCGCGGTGTCGCTGACAACGCGGCCGGAGGGGCTGATGAATTCGGCCTGGAAGGCGCGCGTCGCCCGTTCGGCGATGGCGGTATACGTGGTCGCGTCGTCGGTGCGACCGAGGAGGATCGCGGTTTCGGCGAGGATCCGTGCGGTCTTGACGTGGTACGCCGTGGCGACCAGGTAACGGTCGGTGTGGGAGTCGCCGGGACTGTCGGGCGGTGCGGTCGGATCCAGCCAGTCACCGAGCTGGAAACCCGAGTTCCACAGCCCGGTGTGACCGGTGAGCCCGTCGACGAGATCGACCCACGCGCGCATGCTGTCGTACTGGGCGACCAGGATGCCGGTGTCGCCGTCGTTGAGATACATCTCCCACGGCACGATCACCGCGGCATCCCCCCACGCGGCGGTTGGGAAGTTGGGGAAGCCGCATTCCACCCACGGGACGAAATTGGGCACGTGCCCATGTTCGGCCTGCTCCGCGGCGAGATCGCGAAGCCACCCGGTGAGGGTGCCATGAGCGGCGTACAGGCTGAGCGCCGTCGGCGCGAAGACCTGGATGTCGCCGGTCCACCCGACACGCTCGTCACGCTGAGGGCAATCGGTGGGCAGGTCGACGAAGTTGTCACGCATGCTCCACACCACGTTGGAGTGCAACTGATTGAGCCCCGGGTGGGAGGAGTCGAAGCATCCCGTGCGCCGCATGTCGGTATGCAGCACGACCGCTTCGACATCGCCGTCCTCAAGATCGCCGACCCACCCTTCGAGTTCGGCGTATTGGAACCCGTGGATCGTGAACCGCGGAGCCCAGGCCTCGTCCGAGGCGCCGGCACTGATGTAGGTGTCGATCGAGGCCGCTCCCCGGAGGGGGCGGGTGCCGAGCAGTCCGTCTTCGATCACTTCGGCATGATGCAGGCGCAGTGTGGTGCCGCGAGGAGCCCGGGGCCGGATGCGCAAAACCCCTGAGATGTTCTGTCCGAAATTCAGCCGGATGCGGTCGCTGGCGACGCGCTGCACGGAAACCGGCGTGAGCGTTTCGATTTCACGCACGGGCAACGCGGTGTGAGCTTCGATGCTCCCGCTGAACTGGGTGCGGTCCAGCCGGTGTGCGGGTACCCAACCGGTGGCGTCGAAGCTGGGCTCCGACCATCCGGGCGGCAGCAGACGCGCATCGTACGTTTCGCCTTCGTAGAGTCCGACGCCCACGATCGGGGATTCCTGCGCACACCAGTCATCGAGATCTACGACCAGATGGCGACCGTCGGACATCGTTACTTCGAGCTGAAGGAGCAGCGAGACATCGGCTCCGTAGATGTCCCACAGCCCGCCGTCGAAGCCGATGTGTCCGCGGTACCACCCGTCAGCCAACCACGCACCGACCACGTTCTTCCCGCCGCGCATGGAGGAAGTGACATCGAGCGTCCGGTAGCGCAGCCGGTGCCGGTAGCTGCTCCATCCCGGTGCGAGACGATCATCCGCCGCCGGGGTGCCGTTTACCTCGAGCTCGTAGACCCCGTGGGCTGTGACGTAAATCCGTGCACGCGCCACCTCGGCAACATCCACGCCCATCGCTTCGAGATCGAAGACAGCGCGCATCAGGTACGCGGGCCGGATGGTGCCGTGCGGGGCGCGGAGAGAGGGTGACATGAAATCGGCGCGCCAGTCTCCTCCGAGGCCTCTTTCCACCCGTATCGGCGCAGACCAGGCTTCCGCACCCGCGACACGAATCCGAAGGTCCCCGCCTTCACGGGCGGCCAGCGCCTCGAAAGGCCAGGCGACCAACCGGCTGCCGCTGACGGTCACGGTTGTCGTTGTGGTGCCCCCTGCCGGGTCGTCACGGCCCAGCTCCAGCTCGAATGCGGGTGCTGGCTCGGACGGAATGAACGAGATCCGCGGCGCCGGCTCGTCGATGCCGAGAAGCGTGCCTCCCCGTCGGTTCTCCAGCCAGACCTCTGTGATTGTCCCGGTCATCTCAGCCTTTCACCGATCCGGCCGTCAGACCCTTCATGACCCGTTGGTTGAGGAACAGGTAGATCAGGAGTGTGCCCAACACGCTGACCGAGATCGCCGCGAATGTCGGCCCGTAGTCCACCGCGCCGTACTCACCGGTGAAGTTGAGGAGTCCGACCTGGATGGTGCGCAGGTCCTGGCGGCTGGTGAACGTGAGGGCGATGAGGAGGTCGTTCCAGATGAAGAAGAACTGCACCAGGCCGACGGTGAAGATGGCGTTGCGCATCAGAGGAAGCGCGATCGACCAGAACATCCGGTACACGCTCGCCCCGTCGATCGCGGCCGCCTCGAAGATCTCCCGCGGAATCGCCCGCATGTAAGTGGCCATCATGAACACTGTCAGGGGCAGCCCGATCGCGATGTAGGTGATGATCAGCGGCCAGAGCGTTCCGGTCAGTCGCAGATTGAAGTAGATCGTGAACAGCGGCAGCAGGATCATCTGGACCGGGACCATGATGCCGATCAGGAAGGCGATCAGCACGGTACCGCGGCCTTTCCACACCATCACCTCAAGCGCGAAACCAGCTGCTACGCCGAGCAGGATGATCATCGCCAGGGACGGGAAGACGGCGATCACGCTGTTTCGGATGTAAATGCCGAGCCCGCCGTCGACGAAAGCCGAGATGTAGTTGTCGAGGTTCCACTGCTGGGGCAGGCTCCAGAAGGGCTCGTTCAGGAACTCAGGTTGGGTCTTGAACGATCCGAGGAACATCCAGATGACCGGGTAGATCATGATGATCAGCAGCAGCGCAACGCCGATCAACAGCGGCAGCCGTCGCAGGCGGCGAGAGAAGGGCACCTTGCGGTCGGTGCCGACGGTCGAAGTCAGGGCAGACAAGGTTCAGCCTTTCATCGGGTCGCGGCGCGTGGACCGGAAGATGACTACCGTCACGAGAAGGCACAGGATGGTGAGCATCATCGCCACCGTGGAGCCGTAGCCGAACTCGCCGTAGTTGAAGGACGTGCGGAACATGTAGAGCGTCAACGGGGTGGTCGCCGTCCCGGGTCCGCCGTTGGTGAGGGCGATGACGGTATCGAACACCTTCAGGGTGCCGTTGATACTGAAGATGATCGCCGATAGCAGCACCGGCAGCGAGAGCGGGATGACGATCGAGCGGACCAGTCGGAACCCGCCGGCGCCGTCGAGCCGGGCAGATTCGATGATGTCCTCGGGGATCTCCACAAGGCCGGCGTAAAGCAGCACGGCATAGAAGCCCATCGACCGCCAGAGATCCATCAGGATGATCACGCCGAACGAAGCGGCCGGCTGTCCGAACCAGTCGACGGCGCTCAGACCCATGGCTTCGAGGACGACGTTGATCGGCCCCACCGTTGGCGCTGCCTCGAACAGTTTCTGAAAGAGCAGCGCGACCGCGACCGTGGGAAGCACCACCGGAAAGAACACGACCGTGCGGATGAAGGCGGAAGAGCGGCGCAGGTAGAAGATATACAGCATGGCGAGGAGGTAGCCGAAGGCCACCTGCAGGATCGTCATGATGAGCGCATACCGGATCGTGAACCAGACGGCTTCCCACGCGGTCGGGTCCTGGAAGAACTCGACGTAGTTGGCGAGGCCGACGAACTCGAAGCCGCGGACCGCGTTGCCGTCAAGGACGGTGTACCCGGCCGACCAGAAGATGGGCACGAGCATGATCGCTGTGTACAGCAGCAGCGCCGGTCCGAGCAGGACGAGCACGGCGCGCCGATCACCGAGAAGCTTCAGCATGACAATCGATTCCTCGTCAATATGACACCGGGGGCGGGTAGTGGCACCCGCCCCCGGCATGTTGGAGAGAGTGGATCAGCCTTCGTTGGCAGCCTGGACGAGTTGCATGAACTCCTCGCCGCTGAGGGTGCCCGAGGCAAGTCCACCGCCGTTGGTCTGGCTGACGGTGGTGCCTTCCGGGCTGAACGCCGACTCGAACCACAGCACGCTGCCGGAGGCTCCGGCGATCGTGTCCTGCACGAGCGTGGTCAGTTCCGGCAGATCGCTCGGCGCCTCATCGATGGCAAAGCCGGTGATCACCCCCGACTCCTCCAGTGCCGTGTCGCCGTAGCCTTCCACAACGCATTTGAGCCACTCGGCGGTCTCGTCGGTGTAGTCCTGGGTGGTGAACATCACCGGGATGCCCGCGTTGGCGGGAACCTCGTTGATGTCGCCCGCGCCGCCCTCGACGGCAGGGAAAGGGGCGAAGCCGATGTTCTCGACGCCGATCTGATTCTCTTCGGGGTTGTTGAAGTTGCCCAACGCCCAGCTGCCCATGTAGAAGAACGCGCCGCCGCCCGTGAGGAACTGGTTCATCGCGGTGGTGTAGTCGATCGATCCGGGTGCGGCGCCGAAGTAGCCTGCAGATCCCAGCGCCGCAACGGCGTCTGCGCCGGCGACGTACTCGGGGTCGGTCAGGCTGGCGTCGCCGTCCGCGACCTTCTGCAGCGCGTCGGGTCCAAGGTCGCGCAGGATGTAGTTGCCGACCAGGCGAGTGACCGGCCACCCGTCCTGCCCGGCGGCGATGAACGGCTGCACACCGGCCGCCTTCAGCGTCTCCGCTGCGGCGACCAGGTCACTCCATGTCTCGGGCGCCGCAACACCGTTGGCCTCAAGAATCTCCTTGTTGTACCAGAAGCCCTCGATGTTCAACTCTGTGGGTAGCGCGTACAGGTCTTCGGAGTCGTAGAGGGCCTTCAGCGTCGAGTCCGCGGCCGGCAGGATCTTGTCCGCGACACCAAGCTTCTCGAGCTCCTCAGACAGGTTGACGACCTGATCGTTCTCGATGAACTCCTTCATCAGCGATGGCGTCCCCGCTGCCATGCTCATGTTCGACAACGCGCCTTGGCCGGCGAGAAGCTGAAGCTGCTGATCCCAGTTGGCTCCCGGAATCGAGTCGGCTGTCAACGGCGCCGCCCCGCTCGCATCGCTGCAGACTCCGTCCGCGAGGGATTCCAGAGTGCCGATGATGGTGGTGTTCTCGGTCTGTCCGAAGTACGTGAACTCGCCAGTGCTGCCTCCGCCGGTCGAGTCCGCGCTGCCGGTGCAGCCCGCGAGGACAAGCGCTCCCGCCCCGAGCACCGCGAAAGCGGGCATCAGGCGCCGAAGGCGGGTGGTTGCTGTGGTCACAATTCCTCCTTGAATGCGACGCCTCGTTTTGAAGCGCTTCATGAGCAATATTGCACCTCCGTGCATCCAGGTCAACTCGCCGTTACCAATTCGTGAAACGCTTCACAGAGGTAGCACCCGGGCTGGCGGCGCAATACTGTCGAAAGCAGGCACACCATGGCGCCGCAAAACCCTCAGGAGGATGATCATGGCCACCGACCGAAGGGCCCACAGCCGCTCCCAGCCGAGCATGGCTGACGTCGCGGCACACGCCGGCGTGGCCCTGGGAACCGTGTCGAACACCCTGAACAGTCCTCAGAAGGTAACCGAACGGACGCGGCGCAGGGTCCTGGCCTCGATCGCAGAATTGGGGTTCGTGCGCAACGACGCCGCCCGATTCCTCGCCGCAGGCACCAGCACGGCCGTCGGTCTTGTCGTCGCCGACCTGGGCAACTCCTTCTTCGTGGACATCGCCCGGGGCGCCGAAAAGGTCATGCGCCGTCAAGGGATGAACGTGTTGATCGTGAACAGCGACATCGATCCCGACAGAGAGGTCCGCAACCTCCAGCTCTTCGAGCAGGCACGAGTCGCAGGCATTATCCTGGCACCCCTTGACACTGCGCTGATTCGCTCGGAGCGACTCCCTCTGCAGAGCACGCCGACCGTGCTCGTGAATTTCGAGTCCCCCAGCCACGCCTACGCCGGCGTGGTCGTGAACGAACGCCACGGCGGCGCTCTAGCAGCACGACACCTGCTCGACCTCGGCCGTCGCCGGCTTCTGTTCGTCGGCGGCCCTCTCTTTCTCGGCGCCGTGAAAGATCGGTATGGCGGAGCCTCTGCCGCAGTCCGCGAAGTTCCGGATGCGTCGCTGGAGGTCCTGGAGACGCGTGGTCTCCAGATTCGGCACGGACGCCAGCTCGCTGAGGAGATCCTGTCGATGGGTCCCGGCCGCTATGACGGAATCATCGCCGCGGCCGACCTGCTGGCGATCGGACTGATCGAGACGCTGTCCCCAACCGAAGGGTTTCGCGTACCGCAGGACCTGGCCATCACCGGATACGACAACAATCACTTCGCGTCCGAAAGTGCGATCCCCGTCACGACGGTGAGCCAACCGGGCGAAGAGATGGGAAGCGCGGCGGCCGATCTCCTGCTCGATCGGATCGCTGCCCCGGAGTCTCCACGCGAAACTGTGATCCTCGAGCCCCACTTGATTGCCCGACGCTCATCGCTCGGCGACATCTGGCTGCGGGATTGATCGACCCGGCTTCCCACACTGCCGACGAGTTCTTCGGCTAGCTTGCGCGTTGCTCGAACCGCACGAAATCAACGACTGCGTACGGGTCGATCTCATTGCCTGCTTCGTCTCGCGGCCATGTGGTGGCGTCCACTGGCCCCGACAGGTGAGACCCGACGGTCAGTACGATCGTGATGAAAAAGGGCTGATCGAAGGGCCAGACCGCAGCGGCTCGCGGGTCGGACGCTTCCGCGACATGGTAAATCTGTCCGTCGATCGCCCAGGTGATGCGGCCAGGTTCCCACTCCAGGACGTGCTCGGCCCAGCGATTGACCAAGGACGGGATATCCCCTGTGACAGAGATCGGTGAACCGCCGGAGTAGCCGGGACCGTGGATCGAGGCAAACGGAGAGGTCGGTCGCGCCAAGGCAATCTCCGTGGCGTCAATCTCTCCGCAACCCGGCCAGCCGACAGCGTCAATGTCAGCGCCGTACAGACATACGCCAAATCCGAGACCGTGTCCCGGTCCCAACAGCTGCCTCGTGGTCAACCGACCATACGGGCCCACGGTCAGCTTGTCTTTGGAGGAGATGCTCCCAGCGACGTAAGGGTAGCCATTTCGCTCCTGCGCACGCGCATGAAGAACAAGATTGCCTTCTTCCAGCGCGACCATTGCGGGATCGTTGTAATGCTGTTCGTTCAAGTCCCGATTGCCGCCGTAGTCCGCCAACGTCCACACCCGAGGATCTAACGTTGGTCCTGCGAAATTCTCCTCCCAGACGACATTCCACTCAGACCCAGCAGTATCCGGAGATGGGGCCGGATCTGGGGACGCAGTTGTCGTACTGCTGTTCCGTTCCTGAGCTGGGCTGCACGCCGAAGCCAGGGCGGATGCGATGACCAGCCCGCCCGCCCCAAGAACGGTTCGCCGAGATACGCGTAGCCCGCGCGGACCCTGCTCATGAAATCCAGCCACTCATTACTCCCGTCCGACCGTGCAATCGTCTGCCCTGCAGCCTTTACCGCAAGAGCTCTGTTGTCAGTGCGGCGGCAAAGCGCCTGTCGGCCGCACACATGCCGAGCCTGTGTGCCGGTGCCCTCCAGCGCATCGATTACGAGGGTCCAATCTACAGCGTTCATTCGCTCGTGCTGGGGGCCCGCCGGTGGTGGGCCGTCCGGCTCGCGGTCACCGCGCTGGGGCGGTCTGGAGCATCAGCCGGCGCGCATTGAATTCCTTGATGCGTTTCAAAAAAGTCGGCCCGAGGGGTTGTGGCGGCGTCATCGGTCTGCGTATTGTCTTGCCTGTTCGGCCGCAACCTCGCCGTTCAGACCTCGCGGTCTTTTGAGTATGTACATGTCTGGGTGTCGAAGAAGACCAACAGGACTCCATCGCTGCCCCCCATTCAAAGGGAAAGCTGATGATCAACTCCCGAGCACGTCTCGTATGGATGGGAGCGGCTGTTCTGGCCGCCGTGATCGCGGTGGGGCCGGTGGCACCGGCGGTGGCCGCGGTCGACGATCCGTGGATGGATACTTCACTTTCGCCCGATCAGCGCGCGGAGTTGCTGGTGGATGTGCTCACACTGGAGGAGAAGGTGACGCTTCTCATTCAGTCCGGGGGGCCGGGTCTGCCGCAGTACGGCGTCCCCGCGATCCGGGGTAAGGACGGATGCTGCGGGGTCGCCGCGACGGACACGGATTCAACGGCGCTGCCGGTCGGTATCGCGCTGGCGTCGACGTTCGACCTGGGAGCGGCGGAGGCGTACGGCGCTGTCGCCGCCAACGAGGCGCGGGCGTTCGGCTTCAACGGGCTCGCCGGGCCGACGATGGACCTGCTGACCACACCGCTGAACGGTCGCATGTGGGAGGCATTCGGGGAGGACCCACTGGTCAGCGGTGAGTTCGCCGCCGCGCAGACGATCGGCACGCAGAGCCAGGACATCTCTGTGATCGCGAAGCACTACAACCTGAACAACCAGGAAACCCGCCGCGGGCATGTGGACGCGGTGGTCGATGAGCGGACCCTGCAAGAGGTCTACACGCGCCCATGGGAGACCCTGGTCCGCGACTCCGACCCGGGCGCCGTGATGTGCGCGTTCAACAAGGTCAACGGCGAATACGCCTGCGGCAACGACGAGCTTCTGAACGGCATCTTGAAGGGCCAGCTCGGCTTCCAGGGCTACGTCTCCTCGGACTTCAACGCCACCCACTCCTTCGCCGACTACGAGGCCGGTCTTGACGTGTCCGGACCCGGCACCGAGTTCGCCGGGGGGAACCTCGTCGCGGCCGTGCAGAACGGCCAGGTGTCCGAGGAGCGGGTCACGGACGCCGCCCGCCGGGTGCTGCGGACATTCTTCGCGCTGGGCATCATCGACAACCCGCCGCCCGGATCGTTCGAGAACCCGCAGCCGGCGAGCACTCCCCTGGACGCGCAAACCATCGCTGACCACGATGCGGTCGCCCGCGCCGTGGCGGATGCGTCGGCCGTGCTGCTCACCAACGACGGCACCCTCCCCCTCGACGACGACGGCGGGTCAATAGCCGTGATCGGCTCGGACGCCGACTGGTACATCGACGGCGGCGGAAGCGGCGCGATCCAGCGCCCCGCCCAGCTGACCACCATCCTCGACGGGATCACCGACCGGGCAGCAGCCGACGTCACCTACTCGCCGGGCACCGACGCCGTGTCACTCGCTGACACCCTCCCCGGTCCCGTGCCGGTACCCTCATCGGTGCTTCGGCCTTCCAGCGGCGCCGACGAGGACGGCCTGTCCGCGTTCTATTGGTTCGGATTTGGGTTCCAAGGCGAGCCGAGGCTGATCCGCACCGAGCCGCAGGTGAACTACCGGACCGGCATCTCGAACGACCCGATCAACACCTCACAGGTACCCAGCCCTGGAGTCGGCTTCGCCGTTCAACCGATCTCCGTCGTCTGGAGCGGCACATTGACTGCTCCGGCCAGCGGCTCGTATGAGCTGTCCCTCAGCCACCTCGGATCTGGCAAGTTGCTTGTCGACGGCGAGACGATCATCGACGACCCCGGAACCACTTACGGCACGCAGTCCGTCGCGATCGACCTCGTCGAAGGGCAGGAGTACTTCGTCGAGATCAGCTACCAGACCGACGCGCCGAATCAGCTCAATGGCGGTCTGAACGATCAGCCAGGGGCGATGGTGCGCTTCGGCTGGGTACCGCCGGCCGGTGTCCTGAACCCGACCATCGAGGAGGCCGTCGCTGCCGCCGCAACCGCGGACACCGCGGTCATCGTCGCCCGCGACTACACGGGAGAGGCCGCCGACCGCGGGTCGCTCGTACTTCCGCAGGACCAGGACGCCCTGATCGAGGCGGTAGCCGCCGTCAACGACAACACGATCGTGGTGCTTGCCACCAGCGGACCGGTCGCGATGCCGTGGATCGACGACGTCTCGGCGGTGCTCGAGGCGTGGTACCCCGGTCAGGCGCAGGGCCGGTCGGTCGCCGGGCTGCTCTTCGGCGACGTGAACCCGTCCGGCAAGCTGCCGGTGACGTTCCCGGTCGACGATGCACAGGTCGACGCCGTCGGAGGTGACCACCAGCATCCCTTCACACAGATCACCGAGGTCGACCCGACCACCGTGTACGACGAAGGTATCTACGTCGGTTACAAGGCCTACATCGAGCAGGGCGCAACGCCGCTGTTCCCGTTCGGTCACGGCCTCTCGTACACATCCTTCGAGTACGCGGACACCGCAACGGCCGGACCGGTCGACCCGAACGCAACCGACCCGGTCGCTACGACGGCGACCGTCACTGTCACCAACACCGGCGACACCGCGGGCACCGAGGTCGTCCAAGCGTACGTCGGCAACCTTCCGACGGACGTCGAGACGGTGGATCTCGCCCTGGCCGGTTTCGCCCGGGTGAGCCTGGATCCCGGTCAAAGCGCAGAGGTCGCCATCCCGATCGATCGGCGCTCCCTGCAGTACTGGGATGTCGAGACCGACTCGTGGGTGACCCCCTCGGGGTCTGTCCCGCTGCACGTCGGAAGCTCGTCGGCGGATATTCGCGCCACCGGGACCATCACTGTCGAGGAACCCGACGTCACCGCGCCGACCCTCACGGTGACCGCCGACCCCGCGACACCGAACGGCGACAACGGTTGGTACACCGCCCCGGTCACTCTGACGTTCACGGCAGCCGATGAGACTGACCCCGCGCCGGTGGTCGAGGTGAGCATCAACGGTGGCGAGTTCGCCGTGCAGGACGGCCCGCTCACCCTCGACCAGGATGGCGTGTACACCGTCACCGCCCGAGCGACGGATGCCGCCGGCAACGTCTCCGAGCCGGTCACGACGGAGGTCAAGATCGACGGGACAGCCCCGACCGTCACCGCCGAACGCAGCCGGCTGCGGGTGTTTGCGACGCTCACGGCAACCGATGAGACATCGGGCGTGGCCAGCATCGAATACCGGTACAGCATCCGGGTCGGCAACCGCACCGTGACGACCCCCTGGCGGACCTACCGAGGACCGGTGCTCGCGGCAGGAGGATCGCGGATCGCGTTCCAATACCGGGCTACGGACAACGCCGGGAACGTCAGCGAGACCGGAACACTGCGCTAGGGCACGCCGCGCGCATCGTGCAAATTATCGCGCAACACGGCGGCTGAAACGCCATCGATCGGATGCCTCGGGGTCAACGACCCCGAGGCATCCCCACGTTCCAAGCCGCCGACCGGTAACGAGTAGCGCAATCATGCGGGGCCGTTTCTGGTGCCTGGCCGCGCATAATGTTGGCGAAGCGACCAAAGCGATAACGATGCTGACGGTCCTGAGCTGATGGGCACGATGCGAACGGTGCCGCCGCCACCACTGACCAGATCTGCTGTGACACCGAGCGATAACAGAACACCGCCAAAGACCGACCAACTCCACAGTCCAAGGCTGCGGGAGCGCGGTGCTCGGGCGCCAGTCGGTAGGAAGGTGCGATCACGGTGGCGCCGAGATCGTGCGCGAGCGCGATGTTCGTGCGGTCGTCCACCGTCGGCGTGCCGCTGACCAGCCCGCCGCCGTGAATCCAGAAGACCGTCGGACGGGGTCCCGGCACGCCGACGGGCTCGAAGAGCCGAGCCTTCTGTTCGAAGACGGAACCGGGGAGATCGAGAGTCCGCGTCGTCACAGACGCGGTCGACGGTCGTTCGGGCAGGCTGAAGCGCCAGAAGCGCAGGGTCCGCCGACCCACTCCGAAGCGCGGCAGCTCTCACCCCCACCGCGGAGCGCGTCCGTCACCGCATCTACGCGCGCTTCGCCGAGTCCGGCGGCATCCCCACCCACGACCTGCTCGCCGCGGACCTCGCGCTGAGCGACGAGGACTACTGCCGTGCGCTGTCCGAGCTCGCCGCAGCGCGTCACGTCGTGCTGCGCGACGGCGAGATCGAGATGGCGCACCCGTTCGCCACGCGGTCGTTCGGCTTCTCCGTGATGGGCCCGCGGACGCTCTGGTGGGGCGGATGCGCATGGGACTCCTTCGCGATTCCCCACCTCGTCCCTCACTCCCCGCGCCCACCACATGCCCGGCTTGCGAACGCCCGCACGCGTGGGTCGTGACCGATCAGGCGCCACCGGAGGGCGAACAGGTGGCGCACTTCCTCACGCCTGCCGACCGCATCTGGCCCGATGCCGCTCACGCGTGCGACAACCAGTCGATCTTCTGCGACGAGGCGTGCGTGGCGGAATGGCTGTCGCTCACGGGCAACGGCCGCGGCCACGTCATGTCGCTCGAGACGCTGTGGAACCTCGCGGCGCACTGGTACGAGGGCCGGCTCGACACCCCCTACGTGCGACGCGAGCCGGTCGCGGCCGCCGACTATTTCCGGAGCGTCGGCCTCAGCGGTTCGTTCTGGGGACTGGACTGAGGGTGGCCGGATGCGCGGAATCGGCGCATCCTGGGATCATGAGCGTGACGCGGCCCGCGGATGAGTACGAGGAGCTCGTGCACATCGTCGACCGGATCGCGCGCCGGTACCCCGAGGTCGACGAGTCGACGCTGTTCGAGATGGTGGCCGACGAGCTGACGGGATTCGACGGAGCGCATCTGCGCGACTACGTGCCCGTGCTGGTCGAAGGCCGCGTGCTGCGGGCTCTTCGGGCACGCGCCGCCGGGTGACGGCGGCGGTCAGCGCTTGCCCTTCAAATGGGCTTTGGCTTCCTTCTCGATGAGAACCGGCACGAAATCACGGACCTTCGCGCCGTCGAACGAGGCACGGGCCTCGTCGATGGCGGCGACGATCTCGGCCGCCGGCTTGTCGGGGAAGCGCTCTTGCAGGCGTTCGGCGATCTCGGCGACAGCGCGATCCTCGTCGATGGACCTGTCCTCGGGCATGGGAGGTTCCTCTCGCGGTGCCGGACAGGTGCATCCGGCTCGGGGCGACTCTAGCGAACCCGAGTGAACCACGGAACGAGGGGATGCCTCACCTCGTCGCCCGATCATCGCCGCGCCGCTCTGCTCAGCCCGGAGGGCGGGCGGGCGCGGACTCGGCGGCCCACGACGCCAGGAGCCGCAGGCGCTCCGCCGAGGGAGAGCCGGGCTCTGCGGTGTAGATGAGCAGCACGCGACCCGGGTCGGCCGTGAGCGCCAGCTCCTCGTAGACGAGCGTGACCTCCCCGACGACCGGGTGCACGAACCGCTTGGTGCCCGTCCCGTGGGTGCGCACGTTGTGGGCGGCCCAGAGCGATCGGAACACGTCGCTCCGCGTGGAGAGCTCGCCCACGAGGTCCTGGATGCCCGTGTCGTGCGGGTCGCGGCCGGCCTCGGCGCGGATGACGGCGACGCACATGTCGGCGAAGGTCTCCCAGTCGGGGTAGAAATCGCGAGCCGCGGGGTCGAGGAACTGGAAGCGGGCGAAGTTCGGCGTGCGCCCGCCGTCGCCGATGAGCGGGGAGTAGAAGGCGCGGCCGAGCTCGTTGAACGCGATCAGGTTCTGCCGCTGATCGCGGACCACCGCGACGGCGTCGGTGATCGAGGCGAGCGCCCACTCGAGGCTGGCGCGAGGGGGCCCCGGCTTCGTGGAGCGGCGGCGCCGGCGCCCGGACGAGGGGATGCCGTCGGCATTCCGGGCCAGGTCGAGCAGGTGCGCGTGCTCGGCGTCGTTCAACTGGAGAGCTCGCGAGACGGCATCGAGCACGGCCCCCGATGCGCCGGCGATGGCACCTCGCTCGAGCTTCGCGTAGTACTCGACGCTCACTCCGGCCAGCAGGGCGACTTCGCTGCGTCGCAGCCCCTTGACGCGACGGTGGGCACCCGCCGAGATCCCGGCCGCGTCGGGGGTGACCCGCTCGCGGCGGGTCATGAGGAACTCGCGCACCTCTTCTCGGTTGTCCATTCCCCTACGGTAGATCGGCCGATCCTCCCATGGGGTGCCCTGGCGGTACACCTCTCAGCAGGGACTCCCGCGGCGATCCCCCCGGCATCAGGCTGGGTCCATGACCGCAGCCCCCACCGCGACGACCGTACGGGCACCCGTCCTGCCCGCACTGCTGCTCCTGCTGACGGTGTTCGGCCCCATCTCGATGGACCTCTACCTCCCGGCCCTCCCGGCGCTGTCCGTCGAGCTCGGGGCGGTCACCTCCGTCGCCCAGCTCACCGTCACCGCCTGCCTCATCGGACTGGCCGCCGGACAGCTCATCGCGGGACCGCTCTCCGACAGGTACGGTCGGCGAGGCATCCTGCTGTCGGGAATCGTCGCGTACATCGCGACATCCGTGCTGTGCGCGATCAGCCCGACCGTGGAACTGCTGATCCTCGCCCGTCTCGTGCAGGGCCTCGCCGGGGGCGTCGGCATCGTGATCGCACAGGCCGCCGGCCGCGACATCTACTCCGGCCGTTCGCTGATCCTCTTCTACGGCAGGCTCACGGTCATCGGTGGCTTCGCTGCGATCCTCGGACCGCTCCTGGGCGGCGTGCTCGTCGCGATCACCGACTGGCGAGGGCTCTTCGTCTTCCTCGCCGTGATCGGCGCCGGCATCCTGATCGTCACCCTGATCGTGTTCCGCGAGACCCTTCCCGCCGATCGGCGGACGTCCGGTGGGCTCGTCGAGACGCTCCGCGACTTCCGCGCGCTCGCGACCGATCGTCAGTTCCTGGGTGCGGTGTTCACCCAGGGATTCCTCTACGCGGCGCTGTTCGCCTATCTGGCAGGCTCCACGTTCGTCCTGCAGGACGTCTACGGCCTCACTCCGCTCCAGTACGCACTCGCATTCGGACTCAACTCGGCGGGCTTCATGGTCTTCGGGTATCTCGCGGGTCGAGCGTCGGAGCGCTGGAGCATCGCGGGCACGCTGGCGCTCGGCGTCGCCGTCGCCGGCGCCGGAGCCGCCGGCCTGCTCCTGGCGGGCGTGTCCGCGATGCCGCTGTGGCTGGTGATCGTCGCGCTGTTCCTTCTCGCGAGCGGGGTGGCGATCTCCTCCCCACCCGCCACGACGCTGGCCCTCGCCGACTACCCGCAGATGGCCGGCACAGCCTCTTCGCTGCTGGGAATGGTCCGCTTCGGGTTCGGCGCCGTGGCGGCACCGCTCGTGGGCGTCGCCGGTGCGACCAGCATCCTCCCCCTGGGTGCGGTCACGGTCAGCGCCGTGGTTCTGGCGGGGGCTTCCCTCGTCCTCGCCGGTGCACCGACACCGGCACGCCTCCCCCTCACCGACAACTAAGGAGAACACCACCATGCGTGGAGTCATCATGCGCGCACCCGGCGACGTCCGGGTCGAAGACCGCGAGAACCCGACCATCCTCGAGCCGACGGACGCGATCATCCGGATCACCGCCTCCTGCATCTGCGGATCCGACCTCTGGGGCTACCGGGGAGCGGAGCCGGCGGACCACACGCCGATGGGGCACGAGTACGTCGGCGTGGTCACCGAGGTCGGCGCGGACGTGACGACGGTGGGCGTCGGCGACTTCGTCGTCGGGTCGTTCTTCGCCTCGGACAACACGTGCGAGATCTGCCTGTCCGGCTATCCGTCGCGGTGCGTGCACGCGCAGCCGATGGGTGCCATCGGGACGCAGGCGGAGTACGCCCGCATCCCCCTCGCAGACGGCACACTCGTCGCGACGCCGGGTCAGCCCGATCCCGAGCTGATCCCGTCGCTCCTGGCCGCATCCGATGTGCTCGGCACGGGGTGGTTCGCGGCCGTCGCCGCGGAGGCCGGCCCGGGCAAGACGGTCGCCGTCGTCGGCGACGGTGCCGTGGGGCTCCTCGGCATCCTCGCGGCGCGCGAACTCGGCGCCGAGCGGATCATCGCCATGTCGCGCCACGCCGACCGTCAGGCTCTCGCGCGGGCGTTCGGGGCGACCGACATCGTCGAGGAGCGCGGCGATGCCGGTGTCGCCGCGATCAAGGAGCTCACCGGCGGCCTCGGCGCGCACAGCGTGATCGAGGCCGTCGGCACGCAGGAGTCGATGATGCAGGCCATCCGCGCGACGCGGCCCGGCGGTCACGTGGGCTACGTCGGCGTCTCGCACGGCGTCTCGCTCGACGGACTGGAGCTGTTCTTCTCGGGCATCCACCTGCACGGCGGCCCCGCGCCCGTGCGCCGGTTCCTGCCCGAGCTCATCCAGCTCATCTGGGACCGGAAGATCGACCCCGGTCTGGTCTTCGACCTCGCTCTGCCACTCGAGGACGCCGCCGAAGGGTACCGGGCCATGGACGAACGACGCGCCATCAAGGTCCTGCTGACGCCGTAGGAGGCATTCGTGAGTCGTCGTACCGCCCTCACCGCCTGCGCGGTCGTCCTCGCTGCGCTGACGGGATGCGTGGCCACCCCGCTGGCCACGCCCGTGCCGAGCGGGTCCCCCGTGTCGTCCCCGGCATCCCCGACGCCGCTCGACACGAGCCGGAGCCCCGGAGCAGCCATGCCGCAGACCACCACGCGGATCACGATCGACATCGGCGGATCGGAGATCGTCGGAACGCTCGACGCCTCGACGATCGCCGCCTCGATCGCAGCGCAGCTGCCGCTGACCCTGTCGTTCGAGGACTACGGCGGCCAGGAGAAGATCGCACCCCTGCCCGTCGCACCCGATACGTCCGGGGCCCCCGCGCGCAGCAGCGCGCCCGTCGGCACGATCGCCTACTACGCGCCGGCGAAGTCGATCGTGCTCTCCTACGCCGACGTCGGCACCTTCAGCGGCATCATGCCGATCGGCACGTTCGACGATCCGGCCGCGCTCCGGGCGATCACGACCGACTTCACGGCGACGATCCGCGCGACCGGCTGAACGCGTCGCTCAGCGCAGGCGCTTGCGCAGGAACACCTGCGCCGTGCCGTCGCCGTGCTCGACGCGCTCGCTCTCGGAATACCCGCAGCGCTCGTAGAGACGGATGTTCGCCTCGCTGAGGCTGCCGGTGAACAGCTCCGCCCACTCGGCGCTGCTGTGCTCCTCGGCCGCCTCGAGCAGCATCCTCCCGACGCCCTCTCCCTGCACGTCGGGGGCGATCGCGATGCGTCCGATCAGCAGCACGCCGTCGGCCTCGCGCGACCGGATCGCACCGACGAGGCGGGGGCCGATGCGGGCGACCCAGCCGTCGGCATCCGTCAGCTCGGCCTCGAGCTCCTCGAGCGTCTGCGTGAGAGGAGGCATGTCGGCGTTGCCGTACAGGAGCGCTTCCGAGACGAACGCGGCGCGCTGGATCGTGAGCACCTCGCCGGCATCGGCGGCCGTGATGCGCGAGAGGGTGACCGACATGGGATCTCCGATCGAAAGGGGGCTCACCCACCATGGTGGACCGCGACGTGCGCGGAGAGGCCGTGGACAACGGGGAAGTGACCGCGTATGTTCCGCCGCTCCCGCCCGCACGCGTGGCACACCCGGCGCGCGGAGACAACCCCCGTGCGTGCGCGGCCGAGGCGGGAGAGGCTGACATGGCGGGAGTCTCAGCTCTCCCGCGCGAGGAGAGGTGAGGAGGTCGTGATGATGCGAGCGAACGCCATCGAGCTCGAGGTCACCGGCCCCGGTTCGTGGAGGGTGTGCGATCGATCGGTCGCACGGGATGACTCCCGGCACATCATCGCGACCGTGGCAGGCGGCGCGGACGGCTACGAGGTGACCTGGATGCGAGGAGACCGCCCGCAGACGCGGTTCGACTCGCTCGACGACGTGCTCGGCGAGATCCACGCCTTCCGGCATCGGCATCGCAGCGCCGGACCGACCCGACCCATCCCGATTCCGCACCGGCCGCCGCACCGCGGCTGAGCGACCGACCTCAGGTCTCGCGGCGGCGCCGGGCGAGGGCGTCGAGGATCGCGGCCTCGTCGCCGACCGCGGAGCCGGTCGCTGCGAGGTTCTCGGTCTCGACGGCCGCCACGATCTCCGCGCGCTGGACGCGGGTCTCCCGCGGTGCCTGGATGCCGATGCGCACGCTGTCGCCCTTGACGTCGAGCACCGTGATCTCGATGTCGTCGCCGATGAGCACCCGCTCACCGATCCGCCTCGTCAGCACCAGCATCCGCCCAGCCTACTTCCGTCAGGGCGCGCCGATGGGGCGCGGCTCGACGACCGCGTCACGCACGATGCCGACAGTGTCGATCGCGAGCGCCCCGGCGGTCGCTTCGCTGTACGACAGCACGGGCAGGCCGTCGGTCTGAGCGGAGAGGAGCCGGCGCACCGCGGGGCGCAGCGACGGCGCGCACACGAGCACGGGCTCGGACCCCGGACCGGCCGATGCCACAGCCGCCTTCGCCGACTCGATCACGGCCTCCATCCGGTGCGGATCGAGCACGATCTGCACACCGTCCTCGCTCGGACGCAGCGCCTCGAGCATGCTCTGCTCGAGGAGGGGGGTGATCATGACCACGCGCAGCCGGCCGTTCTCGGCGAAGCGCGTCGCGATCGCCGGGCCGAGCGCGGCGCGCGCCGCCTCGACGAGTCCCTCGGGCTCGGACGACGTCTTCGCCCGGAGCGCCAGCGCCTCGTAGATGCGCACGAGGTCGTTGATCGGGACGCGCTCGGCGAGCAGGCCCTGCAGCACGCGCTGCACTTCGGCGAGCGAGAGCAGCGCGGGCGTCAGCTCTTCGACCGCCGCGGGGCTGATCTGGCGGAGCCCGTCGGTGAGCTGGCGCACGTCCTCCCGGCTGAGCAGACGCGCGGCGTGCGTCTGGATGACGCTCGAGAGGTGCGTGATGATGACCGAGGCGCGGTCGATGACCGTTGCGCCGGCCAGCTCGGCGCTGTGGCGCATCTCGAGCGGGACCCACTTGCCGTCGATGCCGAACACGGGGTCGGGGGTGGAGGGGCCTGGCAGCGTCTCGAGCCCCTGGCCGAGGGCGAGCAGCGCGCCGCGGGGCGCGACGCCGCGGCCCGCTTCCACACCGGCGACGCGGATGACGTAGGTGGTGGGCGGGAGCTCGATGCTGTCGCGGGTTCGCACGGGCGGCACGACGAGACCGAGCTCGCCCGCGGTCTTGCGGCGCAGCGCCTTGACCCGGGCGAGCAGATCGTCGGGACCGCCCGTGACGAGGTCGACGATGTCGGGGGCGAGGAGGATCTCGAGGGAGTGCACCCGCATCTGCTCCATGAGCTCGTCGGTGCCGTCGACCGCCGCCGGTTCCGCCTCGGGGGCGTCGTCGGCCTTCTTCGCGTCGGCCGCGCGGACCCGCTGGGCCGCCAGGAGCAGCAGGGCGCCGACCGCGAGGAACGCCAGCATCGGCATCCCGGGGATGAAGGCCATCACGATCGCGGCGCCGCCGGCGATGATCAGCGCGTTGCGCGACTGGCCGAGCTGCGACGAGGCCGCCTCGCCCATCTCGGACTCGGCGTTCGAGCGGGTCACGATCATGCCCGTCGAGACGGCCATCAGCAGCGCCGGGATCTGGGTGACGAGTCCGTCGCCGATCGTGAGGAGCGCGTACGTGTTGATCGCCTCGTCGAAGGTCATGCCGCGCGAGACCATGCCGATCGCGATGCCGCCGACCAGGTTGATGATGATGATGACGAGCCCGGCGATCGCATCGCCCTTCACGAACTTCGACGAGCCGTCCATCGCCCCGTAGAAGTCGGCCTCGGCGGCGACCTCCGCCCGCCGGGTGCGCGCCTCGGCGTCGGTGATGAGCCCGGCGTTGAGGTCGGCGTCGATGGCCATCTGCTTGCCCGGCATCGCGTCGAGGGTGAAGCGCGCCCCGACCTCCGCGACGCGCTCCGCTCCCTTGGTCACGACGACGAACTGGATCACCACGAGGATCAGGAACACGACGATGCCGATGATGAGCGAGCCGCCGACGGCGATCGCGCCGAACGCCTCGATGACGGCCCCTGCGTGCGCCTCGCCGAGGATGAGGCGCGTCGAGGCGACGTTGAGACCGAGGCGGAACAGCGTCGCTACCAGCAGCAGCGACGGGAACACCGAGAAGTCGAGCGGCTTGCGCACGAACATCGTGGTGAGCAGCACCACGAGGCCGAACATGATGTTCACGATGATGAGAACGTCCAGCAGCGCCGGGGGGATCGGCACGACGAGCAGCATGATGATGCCCACCACCCCGACGGGGACGGCGATGCGGGGCAGCAGATTCCTCATGGTTCCCTCCTCGGGGGAAGTGAGTGGACACCGCGCGCGGCGCCCCGGCGGGTGAGGGAGTCGACGAAGACGAGCACGCGGGCGACCGCCGTGTAGAGCTCGGCCGGGATCTCCTGGCCCAGTTCGCACGCCGCGTTGAGCGCGCGGGCCAGCGGGATGTCGCGGACGAGGGGGACTCCGGCATCCGTCGCCCGGTCTCTGATGCGCTCGGCGATGACGCCGCTGCCCTTCGCCACCACGCGCGGCGCGGACTTGCCCGCCTCGTAGCGCAGCGCCACCGCGATGTGCGTGGGGTTGACCAGCACGACGTCGGAGCCGGCGACGGCGGCGATCATGCGGTTGCGGCTCATCGCCATCTGCCGCGCGCGGCGCTGCGAGCGGATGAGGGGGTCGCCCTCGGAGTTCTTGTGCTCGTCGCGCGCCTCCTTCTTGGTCATGCGCGTGTGCTGCCGGTTGCGGCGCATCACCACGAACACGTCGACGGCGGCCAGCACGATGCCGACGGCGATCGCGGTCCACAGGAGCAGGCCGACCCCGGATGTCGCGGTGTCGAGCAGGCTCACGAGCGACTGCGACCCGCTCGCGGTGAGCAGGGGCACGAGGCCGGCGATGACGAACCACAGGGCCAGTCCGATGGCCGCCGTCTTGAGAAGGGCCTTCGCGCCCTCCCAGAGCGACTGCATGCTGAACAGGCGACGGATGCCGGCGCCGAGGTCGAACTGCTCGAAGCGCGCCGGCACCCCCCGCAGATGCACCCCGCCCTGGATCACCGCGCCCGCGAGCGTCGCGATCGACACCGCGATGAGCATCATGCCGAGTATCGTCGGAAGCGACTCCATCGACGCCGTCAGGAACGCCCAGGCGGTCTCCGGATCGGGATGGCGGATGACGGAGGTCACCCCGATGAACTGCTCCGTGCCCGCCGCCGCTCCCGCGAGCATCGCCGCTGGGATCGTGAGGGCGGCGGCGCCGATGCCCAGCCATGCGGTGAGGTCCTGACTCCGGGTGATCTTCCCCTTGCGGCGCGCATCGCGCAGGCGCCGTTCGGTGGCCTTCTCGGTGCGCTCGCCCGCGTCGCTCCCGCTCACGGTGCGACTCCGCGCAGCATCCGGAACGCGTCCTCGGCGAGGGCGCCCACGAGGGAGGGGAGGGTGATCATGACGGCGCCGGCGAGGATCAGGGTGAGGAGGATCTTCACGGGGAAGCCCATCGCGAACGCGTTGAGCGCCGGGGCCACGCGCGTGATGAGGCCGAGCCCGACGTCGGCGAGGAAGAGCACGAGCAGCAGCGGGCCGGCGATCTGCACGGCGGCGAGGAACATCTGCGACACCGCCGTGATGAGCGCGGATGCCGGATCGGCGAGGCCGACCATGCCGTCGACGGGCACCGCGTCGAAGCTGCGGACGAGTCCGGCGAGGATCAGCTGGTACCCGCTCGAGGCGAACAGGAGCGCGAGGGCGGTCATCTGGAACAGACGCGTGAACTGGGCGCCGTTGACGAGCATCTGCGGATCGAACGCCTGCGCGAGCTGGAACCCTCCGAAGACGTCGATGAGGCTTCCCGCCGCCTGGATGGCCGAGAAGCAGACGAGCACGAAGAAGCCGAGCAGCGCCCCGATGATCGCCTGGGCGGTGAGCGCGAGGAGGAATCCGCCCGTGTCGAGGGGTTCGTAGCCGGGGGCGACCGCGCCGCTGACGGCGAGGGCGAGGCCGATGCCGAGCATCGCCTTCACCCGGGCGGGGATCGCCCGGTACGAGAACGGCGGCGCGATGACGAGGAACGTCGTGAGCCGCACGGCCGCGAGACCGGTCGCCTCGAGCCACGCGAAGTCCACGGGGATGTTCACCTCAGCCGCCCGAGAGGAGCTGGGGGATGCGGTCGAACATCGTGTGCGTGAACGCGATCGCCTCGGCGATCATCCAGTTCCCGGCGATGAGCAGCGCGATCCCCACGGCGATCGCCTTGGGGACGAAGGACAGCGTCACCTCCTGGATCTGGGTGATCGACTGCAGGAGCGAGATCGCGAAGCCCACGACCAGCGCCGTCACGAGCAGCGGGGCGGCGAGCTTCGCCGCGATCGTGAGTCCCTCGAGCCCGATGTCGAGAACGGCCTCGGGCGTCACGGGACCCCTCCGTAGCTCTCCACGAGCGACGTCACGATGAGGCCCCACCCGTCGACGAGGATGAACAGCAGGATCTTGAACGGCAGGGAGATCATCACCGGCGGGAGCATCATCATGCCCATCGACATGAGGGCCGCCGCGACGACGAGGTCGATCACCAGGAACGGCACGAAGATCACGAAGCCGATGATGAACGCGGCCCGCAGCTCCGAGATCATGAACGCCGGGATGAGGGTCTGCAGCGGGACCTCCGACGCGTCGGCGGGATTGGGGAGCGAGGCGATCCGCGTCATGAGCGCGAGATCCTCTTCGCGCGTGTGGCGGAGCATCCAGGCGCTGAGCGGCTCGGAGCCCAGCTGAGCGGCCGCCGCGAAGGTGATGTCGCCGTCGATGTAGGGCTGCACCGCGATCGTGTTGATGTCGGCCAGCACCGGCCACATGATGAACAGCGACAGGAAGAGCGCCAGGCCAGCGAGCACGGGATTGGGCGGGATCGTAGGCAGCGACAGGGCGTTGCGCGTCATCGCGAGCACGACGAAGATCTTCGTGAACGACGTCATCATGAGCAGCAGCGCCGGGGTGACCGACAGCAGCGTGATGCCCAGGAGGGCGAGGATCGACGCCGACGGCGACCCGTCGATGCCGTTGATGTCGATCGTCACTCCCGTGCCGGCACCGGCGGGCGGTGTCGCCGCCGGGGTGGGGGGCGTCGGCTCGACCACGCCGAGGGACGGCGCGGAGGCGGATGCGTGCGCGGGCTCGGCGAAGAGCATCGGGCTCAGGATGCCGATGAGCAGCACGAGGGCGGCGAGACCCACCGCCCGACCGAGCGCGAGCGATGCCCTGCGGGCGCTCATCGCGTACGACGCAGCGCTTCCGCGGTCTGACGCCAGGTCGCCGAGGAGAGGATCGAGCCCCGCAGCGGGTCCTGCCGGCGGCGCTCGCGCAGCCGGGGGACGACGGGTGCGTCGTCGGGGTCGCGGACGAGGGTGAGGATGCGGTCGAAGCCCTCGTCGTCGGCGCCGTCGCCGGGGTCGAGCGCGGCGAGGGGAGCGACGCCCGGACGCGGCAGCCGGTCGACGACCGAGATGCCGCGCTCCGTGACGCCCAGCACGTAGCGGGAGCCTTCGATCTCGACGACGACGACCTTCGCCTTCGGACTCAGCGACTGACGGCCCAGCACGCGCACGGTCTCGGTGCTCTGGCGACGCTGAGCGCCGCGGGCGAGGCGGCGCTGCAGGAACCACAGCGCGCCGAGCACCGCTGCGAGGGAGAGGAGGACGCGCAGGCCCAGGAGGAGATCGTCCAGGTCACGACTCCGTGTTCTCGATGATGCGCGTGATGCGCACCGCGTAGTCCTGGTCCACCACGACGACCTCGCCGTGGGCGATGAGGCGCCCGTTGAGCTTCACGTCGGCGGGGGCGCCCGCCGAGCGATCGAGCTCGATGATGCGGCCGGGCTCGAGGTCGAGAACGTCGCGCACCGTCATCCGGGTGCGGCCGATCTCGACCGTGAGGTCCATCTCGACTCCGGCGATGCGGTGCAGCCGCCGCGACGACGCGGCGGCCGCGGCGCGGGTCACCCGCACGGCCAGGCGCCCGATCGTGCGGTCGGCCTCGTCGACGAGGTCGTACACCTGCACCGACGGGTGCGAGAACAGCGCCGAGGCGTCGCCGACGACGGGCTCGCCCAGCACGCAGGGCCCGAGCGCGCTCGCCGCGGACTCGAGGGCGTCGTGGAGGCGTTCGGTGAGCGGCGCCTCCGCGCTGCCGTCGACGAGGGCGGAGGTGTCGAGCAGCTGGACCGCGATCTCGGCGCTCACCTCGCCCACCGACGACACGATCACGGCATCGCCGGTGTCGCCCGAGGAATGGGAGGGGCGGATGCCGGTGCGGCCCGCTGTGGGCAGCCGCGCGGCGAACGCGGCGGCCGCGGCGGACTCGGGAACGGTGGTGGTGGTCGTGGTCACTGCGACTCCTCGGAGAGGGCGGGGGAAGGATGTGCGGAGGTCACGACGCACGCGAGCCGGGCGCCGTTGGTGCCGACGGCGGCGGTGGCCACGACGTGCTCGCCGATGGCGAGGTCGAGTGGGCGATCCTGGCCGTGCGGGAGGGCGAGCACGTCGCCGACCGCCAGGCCGAGCACGTCGCCGGGTCGCACCGGCCGGGTCGCAATGCGCAGGGTCAGCTCCACCGGCGTCTCCTCGACCTGCATCCGCACGACGGCGGGATCGGCGGACTCGTGGGTCGCGGATGCCGTGCGCGACAGGCGCTCCAGCACGATCGTGGCCGGGAGGGCGACGGTGGCCGCCTCGGTCCGATCGCCGAGGCGCATCGAGAACCGGGCGACGACGAACAGGTCCTGCGCGGAGGCGATCTGGGCGAACGCGGCGTTGTACTGCACCGAGCCCGCCGACATCCCGCCTGTCAGCAGCACACCGAGGGCGGTGCTCAGGTGCGCCAGCGTGTCGTCCATGAGCGCGCGCAGCAGCGACTGCTCGAGCGCGGTGAGCGCACGGCCGTCGAGCTGCTGCGGCACCTCGCCGCCCACCATCCGCGCGATCCACGACAGGGCGGTGGGGACGGGGAACTCCACGATCCCGCGGTCGTCCGACCCGCCGATCGTGCACACGACGAGGGTCGTGGTCGACGGCAGGGTGAGCGCGTACTCGTCGTACGTCTCGAGCGTGACGCGCTCGACGGCGATGTGCGAGCGGACGCGGATCTTCGAGGTCAGCTGCATCGCCCACTGGCGTGCGAACGCGTCGAAGGCGCCCGCGAGGGCGCGGGCGTGCTCGCGCGAAAGCGCCGCAGGCCGCCCGAAGTCGTACAGCTCGGGCTCGGCTGCGACCAGGGCGCGCTCGTGCGCAGAAGCATGCGCGATGTCGTCCACGAGTCGCACTATCGGGCAGCGGAGGACGCCCGTAAGGAGGGAGCCCGCGTGGATCGGGCTCGGTGCGCAGAAGGTGTCAGGACCGGTTGGCGACCTCCGTCATCACGGTCGGGAGCAGTTCGCGCACCGACTCGTCGGCATCCGACAGGACGACGATGTCGACCCGCCGGTTCTGGGCGAGTTCGGCGTCGCTGACCCCCGGTGCGATCGGACGGGTCGAACCGAATCCCACGGCCTGGATGCGCTCGGGGGCGACCCCGCTCGACTCGACGAGGAAGCGGAGCACTCCGGTGGCCCGCCCGACCGACAGCTCCCAGTTGGTGGGGAAGGGCGCCCCGGGCGAGCGGTAGTCGGCGTGGCCCTCGACCGAGATCTCGTTCGGCTGCGTCGCGAGCACCCCGCCGAGCGCGCCCAGGATCGCGCGGGCCTTGTCGCTCAGGTCGGTGCTGTTGGAACCGAAGAACGTCTCGGCGCTGACGAGACCCACGGTGAGTCCGCGCTCGTCGATCGTGAACGTCGCCGCGTCGCCGAGGCCCTGCGCGTCCAGGGTCGCCTGCAGCTGCACGCGCAGCGCCTCCAGCGAGTCGTACTCCGTTGCGGCCTCCGTGAGCGCCACCTTCGTGAAGCCCTCGCCGGCGGCGTCGAGGAGCTCAGGGGGCACCACCACGCCCTCCGAGACATCCGTCAGCTCGGAGGGATCGGCGCCGAAGCCCGTCGCGAGCGACGCGCGGAGCGCCTCGAACTTGCCCTGGTCGACGGTGGACATCGCGAACATCACGATGAACATGCACATCAGGACCGTGATCATGTCGAGGTACGACGCCATCCAGCGCTCGTCCGGACCGTCGTGGCCGTGCTCGGCGGCCACGCGCCGGCGTCGACGCACGCTCACGGGATCTGCTCGATCGAGGGGGCGTCGCTCGTGCGGCGCGAGCTCTTCTTGGGGGCGTCGGGGGCGAGGGCCCGCAGGCGCTCCTCCACGAGGTGCGGCGCGCTGCCCGACTGCACGGCGAGCATGCCCTCCATGAGGAGCGTCATGCGGTCCACCTCGAGCTCGGCGAGTCGCTGCAGGCGCCCGCCGATCGGCAGCCAGATGAAGTTGGCCGACAGCAGACCCCACAGGGTGGCGACGAACGCGGCGGCGATGAGGGGGCCGAGCGTGTCGGGCTTGTCGAGCTGCTCCAGCACGTGGGTGAGGGAGACGACCGTCCCCACGATGCCCACGGTCGGGGCGTAGCCGCCCATCATCGTGTAGAACCGCGACGCCGTGCGGTTGCGGGCCGCGGCCGAGGTGACCTGGTCCTCCATGATGAGGCGGAGGTCTTCGGCATCCGTCCCGTCGGCGATGTTCTGCAGCGCCTGGCGCAGGAACGGGTCGCGCTCGTCGTCGACCGCGCTCTCCAGCGCGAGGAGACCTTCGCCTCGTGCGGTCTCGGCGTAGCCGACGATCTTGCGGATGAGCGCGTCGGAGGAGGCGCCGCCGATGCCCTTGAATGCACGGGGGAGGGCCGAGACGGCGGAGATCGTGTCGCGCACCGTTCCGCTCGCGACGCCGATCGCGATGGTCGCGCCGAACACGAGGATCATCGGCGCGGGGTGCAGGAGCGCCTCGACGTGCGCGCCCTCCATCGTGATCATCGCGTAGAGGGCGCCGAAGGCGGCCAGGATGCCGAGGATGAGCGCGATGTCCATCAGAGGACCTCTTCGGGCTCGTGCTGTTCGCCGACGGCCGACAGCACGCGGGCGCGGAAGCGGACGACGCTCTCGATGACGTCGTCCATCGATTCGGAGACGACGAAGGTCGCTCCGTCCACCATGACGATGGTCGTGTCGGGCGCCGCCTGGATCCTCTCGATGAGGTCCGGATTCACGGCGAACCGGCTGCGGTTCAGACGCGTGAGGACGATCATGGGCTCCATCCTGGAAGTTCCGCCCCGTACATCCTGTGCGAGGCATCCGGCCCGTCCTGGGCCTTCGAGGGTGACTGTCGGCCGCCGGCGCGCTGCCGTTAGGCGGCGCCGACGGCCGGTTCGTCAGCGCTTCAGGTTCGTCAGCTCCTGGAGCACTTCGTCGCTCGTGGTGATGATGCGGGCGTTGGCCTGGAAGCCGCGCTGCGCGACGATCAGGTTCGTGAACTCCTGCGAGAGGTCGACGTTCGACATCTCGAGCGCTCCGCTGACCAGCGAGCCGATGCCGTCCGCGCCCGCGGGGCCCACGGCGGGATCGCCCGAGTTGGCGCCGGAGCGGTACTGCGACGCACCGGCCTTCTCGAGCCCCTCCGGGTTGTCGAAAGAGGCGAGAGCGAGCTGGGCGAGCACCTCGGACGCCCCGTTGCTGAACGCGCCGATGAGGCTGCCGTCGGCGGAGATCGAGTACGACAGCAGGCTTCCGGCCGCCCGGCCGTTCTGCCCGGCGATCGCGACGGTGCGGAGGTCGGCGTAGCCGGTGACGTCGGAGAGGTCGACGGTCACGCCGCCGGCGGTGAGCGAGGCGGGGCCGGTGAGCTCGCCGTCCGTGAATGTCAGGCTCGTCGTGGCGGTTCCGTCGGTGACGTCCCAGCCGGTGGCCGTGCGGGTGAAGGTCAGCGAGAGCAGGCTCGCCGTCCCCTCGGCGTCGTGCACGGTGATGTCGCGCGCGAGCGTGTCGCCGACCGCGGCGTCCGAGGGGAGGTTGCCGGCGACGCGCGCCGTGGTCGTCGCCGTCGCGGGGGAGGTGGCCCCCACGGGCAGGCTGATGTCGGAGAGCGGTCCGCCCGTGGCGATCTGGCCGTTCTGCGCGGCCCAGCCCTGCACGAGGGCTCCGTCTGCGGTCACCATGCGGCCGGCGGCGTCGAAGCCGAACGAGCCGTTGCGCGTGTAGAGCGTCTCGGCGCCCGAGCGAACGACGAAGAATCCGTCGCCGGCGATCATCAGGTCGGTGGGGACCCCGGTCGCCTGCGTCGAGCCCTGCGCGAAGTTCGTGCGGATGCCGGCGACCTGCACGCCGAGACCGACCTGCGCGGGGTTCGTGCCGCCGGCATCGGCCTGCGCGACGCGCGAGTTCTGCACGATCTGCGACAGCGAGGTCTGGAACTGCACGGCGGATGCCTTGAAGCCCGTCGTGTTGACGTTGGCGATGTTGTTGCCCGTGACGTCGAGCATGGTCTGGTGCGAGCGGAGCCCGGAGATTCCGGCGTAGAGGGAGCGGAGCATGGCGTGGCCTTTCTGAGGGATGCGGAATCAGGCGGCGGAGAGGCCGGAGAGGGAGTCGAGGGGAACCGAGGCGTCGCCGATCACGACGAGGGGGACGCCGCCGTCGGCGAAGGAGACGCGCGAGACGACGCCCGTGCGCGTGACGCCCTCGGCGTCGACGTACGAGGCCTCGTGTCCGATCAGCGCGGCAGCGGTCTGGCGCATGCTGAGTGCGAAGGACTCGGTCGAAGTGGTGGTCAGCGCGGTGAGCTGCTCCATCATCGCCAGCTGCGTGGTCTGCGCCATCATCTGGTTGGTGTCCATGGGCGAGCTCGGATCCTGGTTGGAGAGCTGCGTCACGAGGAGCTGCAGGAAGACCTCGGCATCCATGGCCTGCTTCTTCGCGGGGGGTGCGGTGTCGGCGGTCGCGGCGGCGCGGCTCGCAGCGGAGATCGAATCGACGGTGGGCATGGAGTCCTCTCGGTCAGGCGTAGAGATCGATGCCGGCGCCGGCGGCGACCGGGACGGACGGGACAGCGGATGCCTCGGCATCGGCATCGGAACCGGCGTGCGGCGTGCGCGCGGCGCCGGAGGACGACGCGCCGGGGTGCCCCGGCTGGCCCGACGACGTCGAGCCCGAGCCCGAGCCCGTCGACCACCCGGCGCCGGGACCGGTGGAGCTCTGGCCGGACGCGCCGTCGCCGGTGGGCGCGACGGTGAGCGAGGAGTGCGCGACGAGGCCGGCGAGGTCGCGTCGCAGATCGACGAGCAGGGTGCGCAGCGCGTCGCGGCCGGCGTCCGAGGGGGCGACGAGTTCGACGTGGATCGCGCCGCCCGAGATCTGGGCGCGGACGGTGACCGGCCCCAGGTTCTCCGGCGTCACCCGCAGCGTCAGGGTGTGCTCGCCGTCGGGCGCCCTGGTGAGGTTCAGGACGGGCGCGGCGACCTGCGAGTACAGCGGAGGCCGTGCGGCCGTAGGGGTGGTGGACGCCGGTGCGGCGACGGCATCCGGCGCGGTCGACGCCGTGCCGGCGAACGCCGCGAACGCCGCCGTGACGGCCGCATCGGCCGACGCCGGCACCCCGCGCCCGGTGCCGGCGGAGGCCGAGGAGGCGAGCGTCGACAGCACGGCGGAGAGCGGCGCGGAGGCCGTCGACGTCGCGGAGGACAGTGCCGCGGAGACCGGCCCGATCGGCGCCGGCGTGGAAGCGGGCAGGGAGACGGGCGCCGGAGCGGATGCCGCTGCGGTGAGGGACAGTGCGGGCGCGAGGGGAGCCGGGGAGCCGGCTGCCGGCAGCACGAAGGAGCTCGCACTCGCGCTCGCGGTGGCGCCGGCTGAGGGAGCGACCCGTCGGATCGTCGAGATGTCGGCATCCGTCAGGTAGTTCTCGACCAGCCGGACGTCCTTCCCCGGACGCGGGGCGTGGATGATCTTGCCTTCTCCGGCGTAGATCACGATGTGGGTGTTCCCGTTCGTCACCAGCAGGTCGCCCGGCTGCGCCTCCGCGAGCGAGGGCACCTCGACACCGAGTCCGGCCTGGCCCGACACGAGCCGCGGCGACTCGATCCCGAGATCGCCGAGCACCCGCTGGACGAGCCCTGAGCAGTCCATTCCGCTCTCGTCCTCGCCGCCGAAGACGTACGGCACTCCGAGGTACTTCTCGGCCTGCGTCACGATGTCGGACCCGGTGACGCCCCCGGCGGTCGGGGTCGCGAGGCCGAGCACGCCCTCCAGCGCCGACGCGAACGCTGTGGCGGCCGATCCCGAAGCCAGACCCGCCGTTTCGGACGGCGGGGTCTTCGTCCAGAACGTCTGGATGCGCTGCTGGATCTCATCGACGCGCGCCAGCGCCGCCGGAAGGCTCATGTCGTCTCCTCGGTTCGGGGGCGGAGGGCGATCTCGTCGAGCTCGGTCTGCTCGGCCTGCAGATCACGCGCGTGCTCGCGCCGCGCGTGGGCGTCGGCCAGGCGCGCCAGTCCGCGCTCGTCGCGCCGCGCGGCGGCATGGGCGTGCCCTGCCTCGTCGAGCGCCGCCTGCTGGATCTCGCCGAGGGCCCGCAGGTCGGCGAGCATGCTGCGGGCGGCCACGCGGCTCGCCGCCAGCGCGGTGAGCGAGCGCACGTCGCCCACGTCGTCGGGCGAGGCCGACAGCGCGGCGCGCACCTGACGCTCGCGCGCCTCGGTCTGCGCGCTCTGGATGTGCGCGCGCGAGAGGCGCTCCGCAGCGGCGCGCTCCTGGAGGCCGCGGACGCGCAGGAGCCCCGCGAGCGAGAACTGCCGGCTCATGAGAGGTCTCCGAACGCGGCGACCAGCGCGCGCAGCTGCTGCCACGACGCCTCGCTCGGCGCCTGCTCGTCGAGCCGCTGCGTGAGGAACGCCTCGATCGCGTCCTCGTGGGCGAGAGCGGCGTCGACGCGCGGGTTCGCGCCCGCCTGGTAGGCGCCGATGCCGATGAGGTCGTGCGCGTCGCGTCGCGCGGCGAGCACCGTGCGCAGGGCGGTCGCGAGTCGCCGCTGCTCGTCGCCGGTCACCTTCCCGGCGAGGCGCGAGACCGATCCCAGCACGTCGATCGCCGGGTGGTGTCCGGTCAGGGCGAGGGAGCGGTCGAGCACGATGTGCCCGTCGAGGATCGAGCGCACGGTGTCGGCGACCGGCTCGTTGTGGTCGTCGCCGTCGACGAGCACCGTGTACACGCCTGTGATCGAGCCGCGGTGGTCGGTGCCCGCTCGCTCGAGCAGACGCGCGAGCACGGGGAACGTCGACGGCGGATAGCCCCGGGTCGCGGGAGGCTCCCCCGCCGCGAGGCCGATCTCGCGCTGGGCCATCGCGACGCGGGTGAGGGAGTCCATCATGAGCGTGACGTGCGCGCCGTCGTCGCGGAAGGCCTCGGCGATGCGGGTCGCCGTGAACGCGGCGCGCAGTCGCGCCATGGCGGGCTGGTCGGATGTCGAGACCACGACGACCGATCGCGCGAGGCCCTCGGGCCCGAGGTCGTCCTCGATGAACTCGCGCACTTCCCTGCCGCGCTCGCCGACCAGCGAGATGACGTTCGCGTCGGCCGACGAGCCGCGCGCGATCATCGACAGCAGCGACGACTTCCCCACGCCCGACCCGGCGAACAGGCCCATGCGCTGGCCGCGCCCCACCGGCGTGAGGGTGTCGATCGCCCGCACGCCCAGGGCGAGCGGCTCCGAGATGCGCGTGCGGGTCATGGCCGAGGGGGTCTCGTGCTCGAGGCCGACGAGGGGGGCCACGATCGGTCCGCGGCCGTCGATCGCGCGTCCGAGCCCGTCGACGACGCGGCCGAGCAGGCCGCGCCCGACCGGTACGCGGAGGCGACCGGATGCCGCGACCACGCGGTCGCCGACCCGCAGACCGCTCGACGGCGACAGCGGCATGCAGCGCAGGGCGTCGCGCTCGGCCGCGACGACCTCGGCCGTCACGCCGTCGCCGATCGACACGAGCCCGCCGACGGCGCTCGCGATGCCGCGCACCTCGACGCTCAGACCGACGATGCGCGACACCGTGCCGGACCGCTCCGGTCGTGCCGCCTCGAGCACCGCCCCCCACGCGCCCGCCATCAGGGCGCCTCCGAGAGTGCGGCACGGGCGCGGGCGAGGGCGGCGCCCACCCGCAGGTCGACGTCGCCGTCGGCGAGGCGGACCACGGCGTCGCCGGGTGCGAGATCGTCGGAGCCCTCGAGGGCGACACCGTCGGGCTGTGCGCCCAGTCGCTCCAGGGTCGCGAGGTCGCGGGTGCTGACGACGACCACGGGAGCCGCATCATCGCCGGCGTCGATCGCCGTGGCCGCCCGCAGCGACGCGACGAGAGCGGAGCGCACGTCATCGGCGAGCTCGCGCTCGAGGATCGTCTCGGCCAGCTCGACGGCGTGGGCGAGCACGCGCTCGAGAGCGACGAACGCGACGGTCTCGACGCGGTCCGCGAGCGCGACCGCCGCCGTGTCGAGCGCGGTCGATGCGGAGGCGGCGACGACGGCGGCCGCATCGTCGGCGGAGCGGCGCAGCGCGAGCGCTTCGGCAGCCGCGCGCTGCGCGTCGGCGCGTGCGATCCGCATCCCCTCGGCGTGTCCGTCCGCATAGCCGCGTGCCCGTGCGCGTGCGCGCTCGGCGGCGTCCGCGGCGCTGCCGATGCGCGGGAAGGAGACCATGGCGAACGTCTCAGGCGACATACTCGTCCTCGTCTCCGCGCTGGATCCGGATGTCGCCGTCGGCTTCGAGAACGCGGATAGAGCGCACGATCTCCGCGCGCGCCTCCTCCACCTGCGACACGCGCACGGGGCCGAGGAGCCGGGTCTCCTCGTCGAGGCTCTCCCGGTTGCGCTCCGACATGTTGCGGCGGATGACGTCGGCGACGGCCTGCGGCGCACCCTTGAGCGCGAGCGCGAGGATGCGGATGTCGATGCCGCGCAGCACGCGCTGGGCGTCGCGGTCGTCGAGCATCACGAGGTCGGCGAAGGTGAACATGCGCGAGCGGATGTCTTCGGCGAGCACGCTGTCGCGGGCCTCGAGGCTTTCGAGCAGGGCCTTCTCGACCGTTGCGCCGGAGCGGTTGATGATGTCGACGAGCGGCTGCACGCCGCCCAGCGTCTCGGGGGCGTCGCGCGTCGCGAAGACCCCCGTGCGCGCCCGCAGCGAGTCGGCGACGATAGCGACGGCATCCTGCGAGGCGGTGCCCATCGTCGCGATCGCCTGCGCGACGTCGGTGCGCAGCGGATCGGCGAGCTCGGCCAGCACCGCCGCTGCCCGGTCGACGGGCATGTGGGCCAGCACGAGGGCGGTGGTCTGGGGCAGCTCGCCGTCGACGAGTCCCGCGATCTGCGTGGGTTCGACCGACGTGAGGAAGTCGAACGACGACCCCGTCATGGCCGACGACACCCGGGTGAGCACACCGGCCGCGCGCTCGGCGCCGAACGAGGCCTCCAGCAGCCCCGCGGCGATGTCGCGACCTCCCCGTGCGGGCGGCAGGTGCCCCTGCACGATGCGATGGAAGTCCGACAGCGCGCGCGCCGTCGTCTCGGCGTCGAGGCTGCGCAGGCGGATGATCTCGCCCGCGATGCCCTCCGCCTCGGGCTCGCTGAGGTGGCGCATCACCTCGATGGCCTGCGCGTGGTCGAGGTTCATCATCACGACCGCGGCGGTCTGGATGCCGGTGAGGGCGCTCATGCGTCCTGCCGATCGCCCATGAGGCTGCGCAGCAGCTCGGCCGTGCGCGCGGGATCGCGCCGCGCGAACTCGCCCAGCTCGGCCCGCCGACGGTCGAGGCTGATCTGGACGGGCTCGGGGTCGGGCTCGGGCTCGGGCTCGAGGAGTGCGGTCGCCAGCCCTGCGGTGCGCGCCTCGAGCTGCGCGGTGGGGGTGGTGTGCAGGAGAGCGGCGAAGGAGTCGGTCGGTTCGTCGATGAGGAGCGAGGCGACCTTGCCGCCCTCGAGCTCCGCGGTGCGTGCCCGGCGGCGCGAGACGCTGATGCCGCTGATCACGGCGGCCACGAGCACCAGCACGACGGCCCCCGCGATCACCGCGACGCGCACGATCTCGGCCATGCGCTCGGCATCCGCCTCGATCCGCGCGGCCTCCAGCGCCTCCTGCGCCGTGACGGCGGCGGTGTCGCTGAACGCGACGACCTCCACGTTCACCTCGTCGCCGCGCGCCAGGTCGATCCCGGCCGCGGTCGACACGAGATCGCGGATCTGCCCGACGCCGATCGCCCCCGCCGCCGCTTCGTCGACGGCGACCGACACGGTCTGGCGGGTGACCGATCCGGCCGGAGTGGTCGTGGTCTCCACCGAACGGTTCAGCGCGTTGTTGCGGATGGTCTCGGTCGACTCGTACGTGCCGTCGCCGTCGCCCGACGGCACGGCGATGTTGTCGGGGCCGAGCACGCCGGCTTCGGTGCCGCCGGCGCCGCCGGTGTACTTCTCGGTGCTGCTCTGCTCCGACGAGGGAAGCACGCCTTCGGCCGGCGCATACGTCTCCTCGACGCGCTCGCTCGTCGCACGGTCGATCTCGGCCGCGACCGTCACGGTGGAGTTGCCGGCGCCGACGACCGTGTCGAGCATCTGCTGGATCCCGGCCGCGATGCGCGCCTCGTGGTCTCCGGCCTGCTGGTCGGCACCGCCGGTGGCGCCCACGCCCACCGCGGAGAGGGTGCGTCCGGCCTGGTCGACGACGGCGACGTTCTCGGGCTTCATCCCGCTGACGGCCGCGGAGGTCAGGTGCACGATCGCCTCGACCTGCGCGGAGGCGAGCGCTGTGCCGTTGGTGGTCTCGACGAAGACGGATGCCGTGGGATCGATCGTCTCCGCCACGAAGACGCTCTCCTCGGGGATCGCGAGCTGCACCGACGCGGTGCCGACGCCGTCGAGCGCGGCGATCGTGCGGGCGAGCTCGCCCTCGATGGCGCGCTTGTAGGTGACCGACTGCTGGAACTCCGAACTCGTCACCCCCATGTCGTCGAGCAGGGTGTAGCCGTCGGAGCTGGCGCTGGGCAGACCGGATGCGGCGGCGGCCAGGCGCTGCTCGTATACGGCTCCTTCCGGCACGAGCACGGTCGATCCTCCGTCGGCGAGCTCGTACGCGACCCCGGAGCCCTGCAGCTGCTCGACGACGGCGCTGGCATCGGAGGCGCTCAGCCCGGTGAACAGGGGCGACAGCGACGGGCGGGTGAGCCAGGTCGCAAGGGCGAAGCCGCCCATGACGAGTGCGGCGATGCCGATGAGGGCGATCGTGCGCTGCGCGACGCTGAACCCGTCGACCGTGCGGCGCATCCGCGCGAAGAGCGAGCTGACGGCGGCGGGCATCAGGCCTGCATCCGCATGATCTCGTTGAACGCGTCGACGCCCTTGTTGCGCACGGCCGAGATGAGCTCGAGCGTGACGGAGGCGCGGGTCGACGCGATCATCGCGCTGTGGATGTCGTCGAGGTCGCCGGTCACGGCGGCGACGGCGAGCTCATTGGACTGCGACTGGAGGCCGCGCAGCTCGTCGACGGCGCCCGTGATGCTCTGCGCGAAGGAGGTGTCGTCTCCCGTACCGGTGCCGACGCGCGCAGCGGTGGGGAGCGTGATGGGGGAGCCGATGCCCTCGATTCCGGAGACGGGCATCAGCTGCGCCCGATCTGGAGGGCCGCTTCGTAGCCGGTCTTCGCACGGTCGACGACGGCGGCGCTGGCCTGGTAGCCGCGCTGGGCGAGGATGAGCTGGCTCATCTGGTCGCCCAGGTCGACCGACGGGTAGCGCACGTAGCCCTCCGCGTCGGCGAGCGGGTTGTCGGGCTCGAAGACCAGACGACCTTCGGCATCGCCCAGTGCGGTGCCGGCGACGTAGACGCCGGGCGACTCCTCGCCGGCGCGCACGGCGACGTACCGCTGCCGGAAGACGTCCTCACCGGGCGCGGCGGCCGTGTTGATGTTCGCGATGTTGTCGCTGATCGCGTCGAGCCACTTGCGGTGCGCGGTCAGGCCCGTGCCGGCGATGCCGATGGCGTCGAAGGTCATGACGTGGTCCGGATCGCCGTGCGCACCGACGCGAACGCGCCGCCGACGGCCTGGGTGGCGAACTGGTAGCGCAGCAGCGTGTCGACGTTGGAGAGCGTCTCGGTGTCGAGGTTCACGTTGTTGCCGTCGGTGCGCGTCGGCTCGAGCGACGTCTTGACCGTCGGCGTGACCCTGCCGTCACCCTGCGCGACCGAGGCCGCGAGGGCGTCCTCGAATGCGACGCGCTTCGCCTGGTAGCCCGGGGTGTTGATGTTCGCGATGTTGTCCGCGATCGCGCGCTGGCGCTGGGAGAGACCGTTCAATGCGCTCGTGAGCGCGGAGACCGTCACTGATTCGAACACGAAGCTGCTTCCGTCGCTGAAGACGTGGCCGATCCGTGGCCGAGGAGGCGAGCAATCCGTGCTCGAGATCATCTATCGGCTGGGCGCTCCGAGGCGTTAGGCGTCTCGTTCGACGTAGGCCGCCGTGATCGTGCGCGACGGAGGCACGAGATCGAGGGCGGCGAGGTGCGCGCGCGTGTCGACGAGCTCGGCGTGCAGGAGCGACATCCGCTCCGCCTGCCGCGCCACGAGCGCCCGCGCCCGATCGACGAGGTGCGGAGGCAGCGGAGTGCCGAGCGGATGCCAGTCGCCCGCCGCGTCTCCTGCCGTGTCGAGGTCGTGCTCGAAGCGGTCGAGGAGGGCCGTCCACGCGGCGTCGCCGGCCGCTGCGGTCACGCCGGCACCTTCTCCGCGAGCGCGGCGGCAGCGGCGTGCCAGGCATCCCGGATCGGGGCGATCAGCTCGCGGCACTCGTGCGTGCGCTCCGGGTCGCGGCCGATGTTGGCGCCGATGAGGGTGCGCGTGAGATACGCGTAGAGCGCCCGCAGGTCGGCGGTGCCCGCCCATCCGCCCGAGAGCGATCCGGCGAGCTCTGCGACGATCGCCTGAGCGTGCTGCAGCTGCTCGTGGGCGGCCGGCCAGTCGCCGTCGCGCTGCGCCCGCTCGGCTCGGTCGACGTCGAGGAGGAGGCGGTCGTACAGCATCGTCACGATGCGCTCGGGACTGGCTGAGAGGATCGCCTCGTCGCGGTACCGCTGCTGTGCCTTGAGTACGTCGTTCATTCTCACTTCCCCGTGTCGTAGGTGGGCAGGCTCGCCAGCTGCGTCGTCAGGTAGGACGACTGAGACTGGAACTTCGCGAGCATCGTCTCCAGTGCGGCGTACGTGCGCTCCAGCGTCGCTCTGCGCTGCTCGAGGCGGATGTCCCAGCGCTCCATCTGGTCGGCGATGCTGCGCACCTCGGTCTCCTGCCCGGTGATCCGAGCCGTGAGGAGGCCGTCGTATTTGTCGCTGTACCGGTCGGCGACCTCGGAGACGCGCGTGGCCAGGCCGGAGAACACCTCCTCGACCCGTGTCGGGTCGCCCGCGAGGGCCGCCGCGAACTTCTCCTCGTCGAAGGCGAGCACCCCGTAGCGGTCGATCGAGATGCCGATGCTCGAGGGGGAGACGCCGTCGACGGGATACTGCACGGCGTCGGCGAGCGCGTTGCGGAGCGCGCGCACGGTCGAGTCGCCGGTGAAGACGCCGAGTGTCGTGGTCTCTCCCGCGCCGGTCGCCACGGTGGCCTTCGAGCCGTTGGCCAGGCCCTTCAGGATCGAGGCGATGCGGTTCACGAAGTCCTCGGCCGCCGTCGCCCGTGCGTCGGCGTCGGCGCCGGCGGTGATGGTCACCGGGTCGGCCGATGCCTTCGAGACGGAGACGTCGACACCGGGGAAGAGATCGTCGAACATGTTGACGGCAGAGGTGACGGTCTGCTCCGCCGCCGTGCCCGCCCACAGGCGGATGACGGCATCCTGGCCCTCCGCGATCACGGCCGCACCGGGCTCTGCGGCGAGGTCGCTCGCGGTGCCCGCCGTGACGGCGGTCTCGTCTCCCAGGTGGAGGCGGAACGCTCCGGCCGCACCGGACGCGGTCGCGGTGACCTGCAGGCGGAACAGCCGGTTGCCGTCGCCGTCGACTCCCGCGCCGACGATGCTCGCGGTGACTCCGGCATCGGCGGCGGTGATCGCCTTCGCGACGTCGGAGGGCGAACCGGATGCCGGGGTGATCCGCACGAGCTCGCCCGCCGCGTTCTCGACGGTGAGCACGAGGGGCACGTCGGAGAATCCCGTGGTGGCGGCGGTGACGATCGTGTGGGCGGTGGCGGTGCGGTCCACCACGATCCGCGTGTTCACGGGGCCGGCGCCCGGCCCCGCCGTGACCACGACGGAGGGGTCGGAGCTCGTGGTCGTCATCTGCGCCAGCGCCGACGGGCCGGCTGCGGTCTTGGCGGCGGTGAACAGCTCCTGCAGCTTCGTGTTCAGCGACTGCAGCTGGGAGATGATCGCCTTCTTGTCGTCGGACTTGCCGCTCAGAAGGCTCCGGGGGATCTCGGCGACGTCCATGAGCGCGTCGATGATCTCCGCGGTCTTCAGTCCGGATGCGAGCCCGTCGATCTTCATCGGCTCTGGTTCCCTTCGACGGCGTGGTGCGAGAGGAGCCCCGCACCCAGGCGGTGCGGGGCTCCTCTACAGGGTTCAGCGCAGGAGCTGGAGAACGCCCTGGCCGGACTGGTTGGCCTGCGCGAGCATGGCCTGCCCCGCCTGCGCGAGGATGTTCGAGGCGGTGTACTTGACCATCTCCGCCGCCATGTCGGTGTCGGCGATGCGGCTGTTCGCGGCCGCCAGGTTCTCGCCGGCGACGTTGAGGCTGTTGATCGTCGACTCGAAGCGGTTCTGCGACGCACCGAGGTTGGCGCGGGCATCCGACACCTGGCCGATGGCCGTGTCGGCCGCCGTGATGGCCGCCTGCGCGGTCGCGGCGTCGGTCACGTCGAGACCGGCGATCGTCGCACCGAGGCCCGAGAAGTCGGTCAGGGTGACCGCGATCTGGTCCTCGGCCGAGACGTCGCCTGCGCCGACCTGGAAGGTCAGCGTGTTGCCGCCGGAGAGCAGCTTGATGCCGTTGAAGTTCGTGGCCTCCGCGACACGCGTCAGCTCCGCGCCGAGCTCGTCGATCTCGAGCTTGATGGCGGCCCGCGACTCGGCGTTGTTCGAGTCGTTGGCACCCTGCACGGCGAGGTCGCGGACGCGCTGGAGGATCGAGTGGACCTCCGTCAGCGCGCCTTCCGCCGTCTGCAGGACCGAGATGCCGTCCTGCGCGTTGCGGGCGGCGACCGCGTTGCCCGAGATCTGCGACTTGAGCCCCTCCGAGATCGCGAGACCGGCGGCGTCGTCGGCGGCGCGGTTGATGCGCATGCCGCTGGAGAGCTTCTCGAGCGACTTCGACAGATCGTTCTGGTTGCTCGCCAGGTTGCGGTAGGCGTTCAGCGCCGAGACGTTGGTGGTGATCTGCATTCCCATGATGTGTTCCTCCGTGAGTGGGATGTTCCGGAGCCCGTCCGTGGGCTCCACCATCCGCTATCGGCAGGAATGCGGGGTGCGTTAGGCGCTCGCCGCGGGCTCTCGTGCGGACGCGGCGTCGCCGCCTGACTCGATGCGGTCGAAGTAGGCGTCGCGGGTCGCGGGAGACACCCGCGACGTCACCTCAACGGGCGTGTCGCCGTCGGAGAAGAAGCGGTCGAGCGCGTCGCGGAGGAGCCGGATGGCCTCCGATCGCTGCTGCGAGACGGCCGAGTGCGAGACGCCGAGCTCTTCCGCGACATCCTTCACCGGCCGCTCCTCGATGTAGATCGCCTGCACGATCGCGCGCATGCGCTCGGGGAGCGCGGCGACGGCGCGGGTGAGCACGTCGCGGCGGGCCCGCAGCTCGGCGGACTCCTCCGGGAACGGGATGTCGGCCGCGATGTCGAGGACGGACTCGTCGTCAATCGTGGTCACCGTGCGTCCGGCATCCGCCAGCGCCTCGACGACGTCCGCGCGCGGCAGGCCCATCGTCGTCGCGATCTCGTCGGCGGTCGCGGTGCGTCCGAACGCCGCGGTGAGCGTCTCGCGCACGGCGGTGACCTCCTTGATGCGCTTGCGGATACCGCGGGAGGCCCAGTCCATCGAACGCATCTCGTCGGCGAACGCGCCGAGGATGCGACGACGCGCGTAGGCCCCGAACGGCACACCGAGCGACGGATCGAAGGCGTCGGCCGCGGTCACCAGCGCGAGCGCGCCGACGGAGGCGAGCTCCTCCTTCGGCACGTGCGTCGCACGCGCATGGAGGTCACTGGCCAGGTATCCGACCAGGGGAAGGTTCGCCTCCACGAGGCGATTGCGCTCAGCACGGTCGACCATCAGCGGTGCGCACCTCTTTCCTGGGGGATCCGCTCTGCGGGGATGGGGGGTCCGTCGCTGCGGTGTACGTCGAGCACATGCTAGTTGTATGAGAACCCTCTCATAAAACTTTCATTACCCTGAGACGTCCGCCGCCGATAGGAGTAGGTGAGCCGCGCCCGGGTGCGGCTCGTGTCTGGGGATACGGCAGGAAACGAAAACTGGGGAGGAAACATGGGAGCCAACGAGCTGTCCATGAGGCTGTGGCACGAGCGCGAGCTTCTGGAGATGCTTCTGTTCAAGCTCGAGGAGCAGCGACTGCTCCTCGAGTCGGGAAGCATGCGCTGGGTGCACTTCGCGACCCGCGAGGTCGAGCAGGTGCTGGACCGTCAGCGCGCGTCGGGACTGTCGCGCGACGTCGAGGTGGCCTCGGTCGCCCGCGAATGGGGGGCGCCGGAGGCCGCGACGCTCTCGGCGCTGATCGACGTGGCGCCGACGGATGCCTGGCGCGACGTCCTGACGGAGCACCGGAACGCCCTCGCCGCCCTGATGGCTGAGGTGGCGCGCCTCAAGGACGCCAACGAGATCCACCTGCGCACCGCGGCGCTCGCCGTCGAGGAGACGCTGACGGGCTTCGCCGCCGGTACGGGCGAGTACACCACCCACGGTGAGCGCAAGCGCGACGACACCGCCCGCATCGTGGACCGGAAGATGTGATGAGAAGGGCACGATGTCGACTTTCAGTGGGCTGAGCACGGCCGCGACGGCGCTGAACGCGGCCCGGCGGGGGATGGATCTGGTGGGCCAGAACATCGCCAACCAGACCACGCAGGGCTATACGCGCCAGAGGCTGGAGACGTCGGCCCTCAGCGCGGTCGCGCTGTCCGGCCGGTTCAGCACCGGACCGGTCCCGGGGCAGGGCGTGTCGATCGACGGCATCGCCCGCCTCGGGGACGGCGTGCTCGACGCCCGCGTGCGTGACACGCTCGCGGCGTCGGGCTACTGGTCGACGAAGGCGAACGCCGCGGCGACGGCGGAGTCCGCGCTCGCCGAGCCCACCACAGACGGGCTGGCCGACCGCCTCTCGCGGTTCTGGGCGGGATGGCAGGACCTCGCGAACACGCCGGACTCGCCGGCATCCGCCGCCGTCCTCCTCAGCAGCGCCGAGGGGCTCGTCGCCCGCATCGCCGACGGCTACCGCGACGTGGCCGCCCAGTGGTCTGCGGCGCGCACGTCGGCCGACCGGATGGTCATGCAGATCCACACCGCGGCGACCGAGATCGCCCAGCTGAACGGCGCGATCCGCGAGTCGATTGGCTCCGGAGCACCGGCGAACGAGCTCATCGACCGGCGCGATCTGCTCGCGCAGAACGTCGCCCGGCTGTCGGGGGCCGTTGCGAGCAGCGAACCGGACGGCACCCTGACGCTGCGCGTCGACGGCAACGCCCTCGTCGCGGGCACGAGCGCCCGGCGCCTCGTCGTCGAGGGGCCCACCTCGATCGAGGCGGGTCAGCCGGTCACGATCGCGTGGGAGACCGGCGGCGCGGCCGTCGTCGCCAGCGGTGAGCTCGGCGGCCTGCTGTCGGTGCTGGCCCCCGCAGGCGAGGGCGGCGTGCTCGGCGAACTCGCCTCGTCGTACAACGCGCTCGCCGCGAACCTCGCGACCGCCGTCAATGCCCAGCACCAAGCCGGATTCACCCATGACGGCACGCCGGGCGGCGCGTTCTTCTCGCAGACGGTCGGCGTCCCGGCCGCCCTCGGGCTCGTCGTCGTGCCCACCTCCCGCGACGGGCTCGCCCTCGCGGGCCCGGGAGGCGGACCGCTCGACTCGTCGAACGCCGATGCGCTCGCCCGCATCGGCGAACAGGCCGGCGGCCCCGACGCGGTGTGGGAGGGCGTGGTCTCGTGGCTGGCCGTCGCGACCGCGGGAGACGCGCGCCGCGCGAGCCTCGCAGAGACCAGCGCGGTGGCCGCCGCGACGGCCCAGCAGTCGGTCGCCGGCGTCGACGGCGACGAGGAGACGCTGACCCTGCTCACCTACCAGACCGCCTACCAGGCGGCGGCGCGCGTGCTCACCGCGGTCGACGAGGCCCTCGACGTGCTGATCAACCGCACCGGCGTCGTCGGACGCTGAGACCGAACCCGATCCGGAGGACCGACATGATCACCCGAGTGACGTCGCAGACGATGACCCAGACGGCGATGCGCCACCTGCAGGGCGGCCTGAGCGATCTCGCCCGCCTCCAGGCCCAGGCCACGTCGCAGCGGGCGTTCGCCGCTCCCTCCGACGACCCGTCCGCCGCCTCGATGACGCTCGGCCTCCACGCCGCGCAGCGGCGCACGGAGCAGTACTCCCGCAACATCGACGACGGCCTCGCGTGGGTCACCACGGTGGATGCCGCGATCTCGTCCTCCACGGCGCTGCTCGGCCGCGTCCGCGATCTGACGGTCCAGGGCGCCAACTCCGGCGTGATGGACGCCCCCGCCCGCGAGGCGATCGCCGTCGAGCTCGAGGGGCTCCGCGACAGCCTGCGCGCTCAGGCCAACACGACCTATCTCGGCCGATCGGTGTTCGCGGGCACCTCCGACACGGCCGCGTTCGCCTCGGACTACACCTTCAGCGGAGCCGCGGGCGCGGACGTCCGCCGCCGCGTGTCCGACGCGGAGAGCGTGCGCGTGGACGCCGACGGCGCCGAGGTGTTCGGCACCGGCGCGGGCTCGATCTTCGCCCTCGTCGACACGATCGCCGCCGAGCTGCGCGCCGGCACCAACGTGGGCCCGCGCCTCGGGGAGATCGACTCCCGCCTGCAGGCTATGCTCGGTGCCCAGGGCGCCGTGGGGGCGCGGCAGCTGCAGATCGAACGCGCGAAGGAGGCGGCCTTGGACTCGACGGTCGCACTCGAGACGCGCCGTGCGGCGGTCGAAGACGTCGACGCCGTGGAGGTGCTCGTGCAGCTGCAGGCGCAGGAGCTCGTCTACAAGTCCGCACTCGCCGTGACCGGCCGCGTGCTGCAGCCCACTCTCCTGGACTTCCTCGCGTGAGCGCCGTCCTCCAGTTCGTCGCACCGCCGCCGGGGCTCTCCCCGCACACCGCGTTCGAGCTCGACCAGGTCTCCGAAGTCGATGGCCTCTTCTCGCTGCAGGCGCTGGAAGACGCGTCGGTGCGGCTGTTCCTCGTCGACCCTCGCGACGTGGCGCCCGACTACGCCCCCGTCCTCTCCGACGAGCAGACCGATCTGCTCCTGCTCCTCTCGCCCGACGACGCGCTGCTGCTCGTCGTGGCGCAGCTCACGGCGGATGGGCTCGGGGTGAACCTGCTCGCCCCGGTCGTGGTGAACCAGCGCACCGGCGTCGCCGCCCAGCTGATCCTCGAAGGACAGGACTTCCCGCTCCGCGCCCTCCTGCCCTGACGCCCGCGCGGTCTCATCGGCCGGCTGGCGGCCCAGGGGCGGATCGGCAGTGACTGGCTCGCCGCCGCCCGCCACGGTAGGAAGGAGTCGACGGGAGGGGCGACATGATCGACCGGGAGGGTCTGGCGGAGTTCCTCCGTCGGCGACGCGAATCGCTGCAGCCCGAGGACGTCGGCCTGACACGCGGTCCGCGCCGGCGCACCGACGGACTGCGCCGCGAAGAGGTCGCCGTGCTCTGCCACATGTCGACGGACTACTACGCGCGGCTCGAACGCGGGACGGGCCCGCACCCGTCCGAGCAGATGACGGCGGCGATCGCCCAGGGGCTGCACCTCTCGCTCGCCGAGCGCGACCACCTGTTCCGCCTCGCCGGGCACCACCCACCAGCCCGCGGCGTCTCCAGCGAGCACATCAGCCCCGGTCTGCTGCGCATCTTCGACCGCCTCGCCGACACGCCCGCCGAGATCGTCACGGAGGTCGGCGAGACGCTCCGCCAGACCCCGGTGGGGATCGCCCTGACCGGGCCTGCCTCACAGCGCGAGGGGCCGGAACGCAGCATCGGCTATCGATGGTTCACCGACCCCTCGGCGCGGGCTCCGTACCCGGCCGACGAGCAGGAGGTGCTGTCGCGGGTCTATGCGTCGGGCCTGCGAGAACTCGTCGCCGTGCGCGGCCCGGAGTCGCGCGTAGCGCACCTGGCGGATCTGCTGCTCGCCCGCAGCGACGACTTCCGCCGCCTGTGGGCGACGCACGAAGTCGGCGTCCGCCCGCCCGAGATCAAGCGCTTCGTGCATCCCGAGGTGGGCGCACTGGAGCTGAGCTGCCAGACGCTCCTCGACCCCGATCAGTCCCATCGCCTGCTCGTCTACACGGCGGAGCCGGGGAGCGAGAGCCACAACAAGCTGCGCCTGCTGGCCGTGATCGGCACGCAGACCCTCGCCTGAGACCGGAGGGGTGGATCGGCGATCCACGGATCCACGGGCACTGCCTCCGGACGGCCGGCGCGGAGACGATGGATCGCAGACCGACTCCGCCTCGCTCGAAGGACCCCGCCATGGCTCGCACCCCCGACATCCGCATCCCCGACCTGCACGGCACGCGCGCCGTCGTCACCGGCGCCAGCGACGGCATCGGGCGGGTCATCGCCGAACGCCTCGCCGCCGCAGGCGTCGACGTCGTGATGCCCGTGCGCTCACCCGCCAAGGGCGAGGCGGTCCTCGCCCGCATCCGCGGCGCGGTGCCGGATGCCGTCGTCTCGACCCGCGCCCTCGATCTGTCCTCTCTCGACTCGGTCGCCGCGCTCACGGAGGAACTCCGCGCGGAGGGTCGTCCGATCGACATCCTGATCAACAACGCCGGCGTCATGACTCCGCCCACTCGCCAGACGACGAAGGACGGGTTCGAGCTGCAGTTCGGCACGAACCATCTCGGCCATTTCGCGTTGACGCTGGGCCTTCTGCCCCTGCTGCGAGCCGGGGGCGCACGGGTGACGCACCAGACGAGCATCGCCGCGCGCACGGGAGAGATCGACGTGAGCGACCTCGATTCGGAGCACGGCTACGACGGCATGACGGCCTACACCCGGTCGAAGATCGCCGTCGGGCTGTTCGCCCGCGAACTCGACGCACGCAGCCGCGCGGAGGGGTGGGGCGTGAGCAGCAATCTGTCGCACCCGGGCGTCTCTCCCACGAATCTGCTCGCCGCCCAGCCCGGGATGGGGCGCGAGAAGGAAACCGGCGGGCGACGGATGGTGCGTCTGCTGTCGCGCCTCGGCATCGCCGGCACGATCGAGAGCGCGGCGCTGCCGGCACTGGTGGCCGCGACCGATCCGACCGCGCGAGGAGACGAGTTCTACGGCCCCACCCGGGTGGTCGGCGGTCCGCCCGCACGACGCGAGCTGTGGGCTCCGTTCACCGACGCGGATGCCGCCCGCCGGCTCTGGGACGCATCCGAGGCGCTGGTCGGCACGCGGTTCGCGCTCTCCTAGGCGGCTCGCCCGCACGGGGCCGGGTCTGACAGACTCGGCTGTCGTGAGCCTCCTCGTGAACGTGGTCAACGTCTTCGTCGACGACAGCGGAATGCACGGCAACCCGCTCGGCATCGTCTGGGCCTCGCCGGCGACGCACCGCCACGAGCAGGAGATCGCGGCGGATCTGGGCTTCAGTGAGACGATCTTCATCGACGCGATCGACGGTCGATCGGCGCGGGCCCGCATCTTCACCCCCGCCCGCGAGCTGCCGTTCGCGGGGCATCCGACGGTGGGTCTCGCGGCCTGGCTGCACCGCAACGGCGACGAGGTCGAGGCGCTCGACGTGCCGGCGGGCCGCGTGCGGGTGCGCGTCGACGGCGAGCGGGTGTTCGTCACGGCGCTCGCGGAGTGGGCGCCCGATTTCGAGCTCGACCGCCTCGACTCCCCCGGGGAGGTCGCCGCCGTCGACCCCGACGCCTACGGGCTCGGGATGCACTACGTGTGGGCCTGGAGCGACGAGGCATCCGGAGCCGTCCGGGCGCGCATGTTCGCCCCCGAGCTCGGCATCCGAGAGGACCAGGCGACCGGATCCGCGGCGGTGCGGCTGTCGGCCGAGCTCGGCCGCGACCTCGACATCACGCAGGGCGAGGGGTCGCGTCTGCAGACCCACGTGCGCTACCTCGGGCAGCAGGTGGAGGTCGGAGGACTCGTCTCCCCGGCGAGGATCACCGAGCTGCGCTGAGGATGCCCACGGATCCGCGCACGTGCGAGAGAGTTGACCCATGTCGCATCTGACCGCCGACGGCACCGAAGACATCGCCCGGATCCTCGAGGCGCTCCGCGCGCAGGGCGCCGACGACGACTTCCTCTTCCGCGCGCGCACGCACCTCCCGCGTCTGCATCGACTGTTCTCCGAGCTGTACGGCGACCACCCGCACGGATTGGAGCGGCTCGGGGAGGTCTGCTCGCTCGCCGCGTCGTCGTGGGCGACACGGCCGCTCGAGCTGAAGGCGCTCGACGCTCAGCGCGAGGCGAATCCGACATGGTTCGAATCCGAGCGCATGCTCGGGGGCGTCTGCTACGTGGACCGGTACGGCGATGGGCTCGACAGCATCCGTCGTCAGATCCCGTACTTCCGCGAACTGGGCCTGACGTATCTGCACCTCATGCCGCTGTTCGAGAGTCCCGAAGGCAACAGCGACGGCGGCTATGCGGTCTCCAGCTACCGGCGCGTGAATCCGGCCCTCGGATCGATGGAGGAGCTCGCCGCGCTCGCCGCGGAGCTGCGGCTGGCGGGCATCTCGCTCGTCGTCGACTTCATCTTCAACCACACGAGCAACGAGCACGAGTGGGCGCGGAAGGCGGTCGCCGGCGAACCCGGCTTCGAGGACTTCTACCTGATCTTCCCCGACCGCACCATGCCCGACGCCTACGAGCGGACGACCCGGGAGATCTTCCCCGACGACCACCCGGGGTCGTTCGTGCAGCTCGCCGACGGGCGGTGGGTCTGGGCGACGTTCTACCACTTCCAGTGGGATCTGAACTACGCGAACCCCGCCGTGTTCCAGGCGATGGCCGGCGAGATGCTGTTCCTGGCGAACCAGGGAGTCGAGATCCTGCGGATGGATGCCGTGGCGTTCATCTGGAAGCGGCTCGGCACCGCGTGCGAGTCGCTCCCCGAGGCCCATCTCCTCCTGCAGGCGTTCAATGCCGTGCTGCGCATGGCGGCGCCGAGCCTGCTGTTCAAGTCGGAGGCCATCGTGCACCCCGACGAGGTGGCGGAGTACATCTCGCCCGACGAATGCCAGTTGTCGTACAACCCGCTGCAGATGGCGCTCACGTGGGAGGCGCTCGCGACCCGCGACGCTCGCCTGCTGCAGCAGGCGCTCGAGCGCCGCCACGCGCTTCCTCCCGAGACGGCGTGGGTCAACTACGTGCGCAGCCACGACGACATCGGATGGACGTTCGCCGACGAGGATGCCGCGGAGCTCGGCATCGACGCGTTCGGGCACCGCCGCTTCCTCAACGACTTCTACGTCGGGCGGGCACCCGGCACGTTCGCGCGCGGCGTGCCCTTCCAGGAGAACCCGAAGACCGGCGATGCGCGGGTGGCGGGGACGACGGCGTCCCTGGCCGGTGTCGAGGCGGGCGACCCCGCAGGCGAGGACCGCGTGGTGCTCGCGCACGCGCTGGCGATGTCGACGGGCGGCATCCCGCTGCTCTATCTCGGCGACGAGGTGGCGCAGCTCAACGACTACTCCTACGCCGACGACCCCGACGAGGCGGGCGACAGCCGGTGGGTGCATCGCCCGCATCGTCCGGAGAAGAACTACGCCGAACGGACGGATGCCTCCACTCCCGCCGGCCGGATCTTCGGGCGGCTGACCGACCTCCTCTCGATCCGCCGTGCGACGCCGGAGTTCGGCGGAAACACGCTGTGGCCGTTCGACGCGCACAGCTCCGCGGTCGTCGGATTCGTGCGTGCGGATGCCGCGCAGTCGAAGGTGCTCGTGCTCGCCAACGTCGGCGATCACCCGGCGAGGATCGACGCGCTGACCCTCTCGGGCTGGGCGCCGACGGCGGCCGACCTGGTGACGGGCGACTCGGTGTCGCTGTCGGACGGACTCGACCTCCCCGCCCACGGGTTCCGGTGGCTGCGGGTGTCCGACCGGTCCTGAGCGACGGCGGCACCGCGCGTCATCGTGTCGGCGCAGCGGATCCGGCCACCCGAAAACCTGCGAATCCCTCCCGTCGGCTGGGTTCCCGCCGTCTGATCGGGCAGGCTGGAAGGAGCGAAGGGGAGTAGCTCCGAGCCGATCAGGCTCGTGGTGGTGTCGACATGCTGGCGTTCACGATGAGCGCCCGGTGCCCCGCCCGGCGGTGATCCGACGGACGAGCGAGACCTTCGGCCACTGCATGGCCGACCCCTCCCGACGCATCCGTCACCGGTCATGCCTGACCGGAAGGATCCCCCATGCCTCGTTCGCTCGCGGGCCGGATCGCGCTGTGCGCGGCCGTCGCCCTGCCCGCCCTCATCCTGCGATTCACCGGAACGTCGGCTCCGCCGGTCATCGAGATGCTGCTGTTCGGAGCGGCCGTCGTGGCCGCGAGCTTCCTGCTCGCGTGGGCGGCGGAGGCCGCGCAGAAAGACATCTCCGGAGCCCTCGCCATCGCGCTCCTCGCGCTGATCGCCGTGCTGCCCGAGTACGCGGTCGACCTCTACTACGCGTTCCAGGCAGGGGGCGATGCGTCCTATGCCGCGTTCGCCGCGGCGAACATGACGGGCTCGAACCGGCTGCTCCTCGGATTCGGCTGGCCGCTCATCGTGATCGTCGCGCTCGTGGTCGCCCGTCGGCGATCGGCTCCGGTGCGGGGCTTCCGCCTCGTCATCCCCGAGAACACGCGGATGGATGTCGGCTTCCTCGCCGTCCTCGGGCTGGCGGCCTTCGCGATCCCGCTCCTGGGGGCCATCCCGATCTGGTTCGGCGTCCTGCTGATCGTCGGCTTCGGCCTCTACCTGTGGCGCGCGAGCCGCACGGAGGGCGACGAGCCGGAGGAGTTCGTCGGTGCCGCCGCCGACATCGCCGCGCTGCCGACGACAGCCCGTCGCACCCTCGTCGTCGCGCTGTTCGCGGGCGCCGCGGCCGTGATCCTGATCTGCGCCGAGCCCTTCGCCGAGGCGCTCGTCGGCTCGGGCGGGGCGCTGGGCATCGACAGCTTCTTCCTCGTGCAGTGGCTCGCGCCTCTCGCATCCGAAGCGCCGGAGTTCATCATCGCCGTCCTGTTCGCCCTCCGCGGTCTCGGCGGCGCGGCGATCGCCACGCTGATCGCGTCGAAGGTGAACCAGTGGAGCCTGCTCGTCGGATCGCTGCCGATCGCGCACTTCTTCGGCGGCGGGGGAGGCCAGCTCAGTCTCGACGCCCGTCAGATCGAGGAGTTCGTCCTCACGGCGACGCAGACGATCCTGGGCGTCGCCCTCATCCTGGCGCTGCGCTTCCGGGTGTCGTCGGCGGTGCTGCTCGCGGCGCTCTTCGCCGTGCAGTTCTTTGTCACCGACACGCAGGGCCGCCTCGTGCTGTCCGGCATCCAGCTGCTGATCGCCGGTGGCTACCTCATCGCCCACCGGCGCGAGATCGTCCCCACCCTCGCGTGCGCCGTTCCGCCGATCAGCACCGCCGGCGCTGCGGACTCAGTCCCACGCGACGAGCACTTCGCCGGCCTCGTAGGTCGCGACGGGGTGGGCGAACGGCATCGGGGCGAGCTGCTCGGCGGAGACGAGTCGGAGACCCGGGAAGCCCGTCATCAGTGCGCCGATCGCCTCGGCCACTTCTCGACGGGCGAGCTGCTGGCCGACGCACCCGTGCGAACCGTGCCCGAAGCCGAGATGGCCGAAGCTGTCGCGCTGCACGTCGAACCGGTCGGGCTCGTCGAACCGCGAGGGATCGCGGTTCGCGGCCGCGGCCGAGACCGACACGGTCTGGCCGGCGCGCACGGCGAGGCCGTCGAGTTCGAGGTCTCGCACGGCCGTGCGCGGGAAGAGGGTGACGAACATCGCGCCGAAGCGCATGATCTCCTCGACCGCTCCCGGAACGAGCGACGGATCGCGGCGCACGGCGTCGAGCTGATCGGGGTTCGTAAGAAGGGCGACCGTGAGCGTCGAGATCATGTACGCCACCGAGTCGCGGCCGCTCGTCATGAGCACCATGACGAGTCCCTCGATCTCGGCATCCGTCAGCTCGGAGGAGAGCAGGTCGCTGACGACGTCCTCTCCCGGGTCACCGCGACGCTCGTCGAGGACGGCGCGCACGAAGTCGGCCTTCTCCTGACTCGTCGACGGATCGGCGAACAGTCGGTCGAAGTCGTCGATCCGATGATCGGGGATGCCGAGCACGAGCGCGTGCACCGCCACCGAGATCGGTCGGGCGAAGTGCTGGAACACGTCAGCCGGCGATCCGAGCGCGCGCAGGCGCGCCGCCGCGGCGGCGACGATGGCGGCGATCTCCTCGGTGCGCGACCGCACGGACCGCACCGAGAACCGGCTCGTGATGTGCCGGCGCAGCCGCACATGGTCGGGCTCGTCCAGCGCGAGCAGGTTCGCCGCGCGCATGGCCGCCTCGCCCCGCTCGTCGAGCGGATCGGCGGGTGCGTCGGGCCAGGGGGCCGTCATCCGTTGCGGGAGCTGACTGAACTCCGGATGAGAGAGCACGGTCTGGGCGAGCGCGTGATCGGTGACGATCCAGCCGTCGTGGCCGTCCGGATAGTGAAAGGGGGTGGCCGGGGCCTCCGAGCGCCACTGCGCGAACCGGGGCGACGGCGCGAGCGGCGTGCCGTCCAGCGGCAGCGTGCGGTGCGCGGGGCAGGCGGGTGGCGGGGTGACGATGTCCATGGGCTACTCCTGGGCGACGGCGGGGGAGGTCGGGGTTCGGGCATCGGAGAGCGCTGACCGCGCCGAGCGGAACTCACGGGGAGCGTTCCACCCGATGAGGCCGTGCATGCGACCGCGTGCGTCTTCGGCGACGGCGACGAAGCGGTCGGTGCCGGGATGCAGCATCCGGAGCACCACCCCCTCGGGGAAGTCGCCGAGCGCCTGCACGCGGGTGCCGCCGAGCTCCGACCAGAAGTAGGGCAGCCCCGGCGGAGTGCGGTCGCCGCCGGTGAGCGTCGCGGCGACGGCGTGCGACTCCTCGATCGCCGACGTCTGATGCTCCACGCGCCGGGCGGACGGGTCGTCGCGGGCGCCCCAGCGCGCCACGTCGCCGACGGCGAAGACGCCGTCTGCGGCTCGGCCGTCCGCGTCGCAGACGACACCGTCGCGGATCTCGAGGCCGGAGCCGTGGAGCCAGTCCGTGGCGGGATCGCACCCGATCGCGCCGATGACGACATCGGCGACCACGCGCGTGCCGTCGGACACGTCGAGCGCGGTGGAGTCGCCGCCGAGCGACGCCGCTGCCAGCACGGCCCCGTCGTGCACCACGATCCCCTGCCCGGTGAGGAGAGACCGCAGGGGGCCGGCGAGCAGATCGCGGGTCGTTCCGAGCCGCAGCCCGCTGCGGGTCACCAGCGCGACGCGCGCTCCGCGCCCGCGGCACGCCACCGCGAGCTCGGCGGCGAGCACGCCCCCGCCGACCACGGCGACCTGTGATCCCTCGCGGACGGCGGAGCGCAGCCCGAGCGCATCATCGAGCGTGCGGAAGGTGCGGGCCGCGGGGAGGCCGTCCGGTCGTCGCGGCGCGGCGCCGGTGGCGATCACGACGCGGTCGGCGCGGTGCTCGTCGCCGCCCGCGACGACCGTGCGGGAGCGGGCGTCGAAGGCGGACGCCCGTGCTCCGGTGATCAGCCGGATGCCCCGCTGCTCCAGTGCCGCCCGCGACGTGAGCGCCGCGGCATCCGCGCTCCACCGGCCTGTCAGCACCTGCTTCGACAGGGCGGGTCGCCGGTACGGCACGTGCGTCTCGTCTCCGATCACCGTGATCGAGAGCGCGGGCGCTCGTTCGCGCAGCGCCTCGGCCGTGGCGAGTCCGGCGATGGAGGCGCCGACGACGAGGACATCCGACCGGGTGGCGGTCACGCACTCACCGTGATCGCGCGCGCCGGGCAGAGGCCCGCGGCGCGGCGGGCGAGCGGCTCCTGCGAGGCATCCGGCTCGGGCTCCAGGAGCTCGACGAGACCGTCGTCATCCTGATCGAAGAGCTCTCCGGCGATGAGGGCGCACTGACCCGCTCCGACGCAGGCATCGCGGTCGACGGTGATGTTCATGGGAGCTCCTTCGCAGCCGTTGTCCGACGGTACGGCGCGGCGAGGGTGGGGCGCCATGCGCGAGGTGAGCGATGTATGGATATTTCGATCAGGTCGGCGGTAGCTTGATGTTCGTGGACGCGTGCCCGGCTGGTCGGACCGACGACCCTGATGGAGGATCCGCCGCGCTCATCGGCGCGAACTGGTACCGGTTCCGTGCCGGGGAGAGCGTCTCCCATGCCCGCGTGATGAGCGTCTGCTTCCTGTGGGTGCTGCAGGGCCGCGGTCTCGTGCGCTCGCGGGGGAGCGAGTTCCGCCTCGACGCGGGATCGATCCTCCGGCTCCCGTGGCAGCACGACGTCGCGTACGCCGCCGACGTGCGCACGCCCTTCCACGTCGGCACGGCGCACGTCGTCCCGCGACACCGCCACGACCACCCGGTGGCGCCCCACGTTCCGCATCGAGCGGGCGATCCGCTGCTCGACGCGCCGTGGCGCACGGGAGCGGCGGAGGAGGAGCCCCGGCTCCTGCCCGCCGCCTCGATCGCCGGTCAGCGGATCATCTCGCTCGCGTCGTACGGGGTCGAGCGCTTCCTCGAGGGCGCGCCGTCGGAGGAATCCCTGCGCGCCCTCGGGGTTCTCCTCGCCGACGCGGACGCGGCGGCGGCGGCCGAACCCGCGCCCCTCCAGCCCGTCGCGCTCCGGGCGATGATCGACCACATCGTCGAGCACCTCGACCGCGCACCCGATGTGGCGGAGATCGCCGCGATCGGCGGGTGCAGCGTCACGACCGCCGAACGGCTGTTCGCGCGCTACACCGGCACATCTGTGCTCGCCTGGGCCCGTCGGCGCCAGCTCGACGAGGCCGCGCTGCTGCTGCGCACGACGAGCCTGTCGGTGGGGGAGGTGGCACGGCGCACGGGGTTCTCCGACCCGCTGTACTTCTCGCGCGTCTTCCGCGCGGCGTTCTCGGTGCCGCCGAGTCGGTACGCCACCGATCGCCTGCGCCCCTGAGTGCGCGCAGATCGGCCGTGCGCTCCGTCCTCGGAGCGCACGGCCGACCGTCTCACTACTTGTTGTTGCTGCCGATCGCGTCGTCGGCGGCGTTGCGCACGTTGTCCACGTGCTCGTCGATGGAGTCGGGCGCGACCTTCTTGACGAAGTCGGCGGCCGCGTCGAGCACGTTGTCGCTCACATCCTCCGCCTGGTCCGACTTGAGTGCCTCGCTGATCTTCTCCTTGTTCTGCTCCAGGAACTCTTTCCCCTGGTTCACGATGTCTTCGATGCCCATATGCTCCCCTTCAGGTCCTGGCCGCTCGCTGCGGCACGGCACCAGTGTGGCGTGCGCGCTCGAACAGGGGAAGAGCGTGGCACAGACCCGTCGTTCGCAGACGGTAATCATTGCGGGGCCTGCGCCCGAGCCGTCGTCAGTACCGTGATGACCAGCAGCCGCCACCGGCTGCGGAAGAGGACGGATGCCATGCACAGGCGACTGATCGGGGCCACGGCGGCCGTCGCGGCGGCCCTCCTGCTGGGCGGATGCGCGAGCGCGGCGACGGGCACGACCGCCACCCCGGACGCGATGTCGACGCCGACGCCGAGCGCCACGGCGGAACCCGCCGAGACCGCCCCGGCGGAGTCCGAGACCCCGGTCCCGGCCGAGCCCGAGCCGATGGCCGCGGGCGCGTACCTCGACTACGAGGACGGCATCATCGCCCGCACCGCAGGGCCGAAGGTGCTGTTCTTCCACGCCACCTGGTGCCCGAACTGCCGGCAGCTCGACGAAGAGCTGCGGGCCGCTGGTGCTCCCGAGGGTCTGACGGTGTTCAAGGTCGACTACGACTCCCGCACCGATCTGCGCCGGCAGTACGGTGTGACGCTGCAGACGACCGTGGTCTTCGTCGACGACGACGGCACCGCGATCTCGTCCCGCGTGCTCTACGACGACCCGTCGATCGCGGCCCTGGTCGCGGCGCAGCCGTAGCGGGCCCCTCATGATCGCGATGCTCGGGCTCGCGCTGGCCGCCGGCATCCTGACCGTCGCCGCCCCGTGCGTGCTGCCGCTCCTGCCGGTCATCGTCGGCGGATCGGCCGTCCGCACCGGCGACGAACGGCGGGCGAGGTGGCGGCCGTTCGTCATCGCCGGCTCCCTGGCCGTGAGCGTCGTGGTGTTCACGCTGCTGCTGAAGGCGACCACCGCGCTGCTGGGCATCCCGCCGCAGGTGTGGCAGATCGTCTCGGGCGGCATCCTGGTCATGCTCGGTGTCGATCTGATCTTCCCGGCGCTGTGGGATCGCGTGTCCACGGCCCTGCGCCTCCAGTCCCGCAGCGGAGCGCTCCTCGACCGCTCGGTCGCCCGGCAGAGCGTGAGCGGCGACATCCTGACCGGCGCCGCCCTGGGGCCCGTCTTCTCCAGCTGCAGTCCGACCTACGCCCTGATCGTCGCGGCCGTGCTGCCCGTGTCGTTCGTCGAAGGCCTGCTCGCGATCATCGCCTATGCCGTCGGGCTCGCGGGGATGCTGCTGCTCATCGCCCTGCTCGGTCGCACGCTGGTGCGCCGACTGGGCTGGCTCGCCGATCCGCGGGGATGGTTCCGCAAGACGATCGGCGTGATCTTCGTGCTCGTCGGCATCGGAGTGATCACGGGGTTCGACAAGCAGGTGCAGACCTGGGTGCTGGATGCCGGATGGTACGACCCGATCGAGCGGCTCGAGGAGATCCTCGGCGGTCGCTGATCCCGGGTGAGTTCAGCCCGCGGGGGTCGGCAGCACGAGGTCGAACCGGCATCCGTCCGCCACGTTGTGCGCGGTCACCTCGCCGCCGTGGGCAGCGGCGATCCCCTGCACGATCGCGAGTCCGAGGCCCGCCCCGCTCGACAGCAGCGTGGCCCCGGGGCGGTCCAGCGCCTGCGGCGTGCGGGCCGGTGCGCCGCGCCAGCCCGGGTCGAAGATGCGCGGGAGGTCGTCCTCATCGATCCCGCCCCCGGCATCGGTCACCGACACCGACGCGAAGCCGTCGGAGACGGACGCCGCGACGGTGATCGGGGTCCCCTCGGGAGTGTGCTGGAGGGCGTTGAGCAGCAGGTTCGCGACCGCGCGGGAGAGCTCTCGCGGATCGGCCTGCACGACGACCTGGCTGTCGGGCCGCGAGGCGATGCGGATCTCCCGACCCTGCGAGAGCGGACGCAGGTCTGCGACGGTGTCGGACACGAGATCGTAGAGCGACACCGGCTCGAGCGAGAGCCGGAGTGTCCCGGAGTCGATCTTGGACAGCTCGAACAGGTCGTCGACCATCGCCGACAGCCGTGTGATCTGCTCGCGCATCTGCCGGTGATAGCGCGCAGGGTCGGAGGCGACGTCGTCTTCGAGGGCTTCCGCCATCGACATGATCCCGGCCATCGGCGTACGCAGATCGTGGGCGATCCAGGCGACGAGTTCGCGGCGCGACTCCTCGGCCAGGCGCTGCCGCTCGCGCGCCTCCGCCAGGTTCGCGCTCGTGGTGACGAGGTCGCGAGCGAGCGCGGCGAACTCCGCGCTGGAGCCGGCCGCGACGGCATCGACCGTCTCGCCGGCGCCGATCCGCTGGGCGGCGCGCGAGAGCGCACCCGCGTTCCGCACGACGACGGTGCCGAGGCCGACGAACAGGGCGAGCGAGACGAGGCCGGAGATGACGGCCGCGTTCACGGCCACCGTGAGGTCGTGCGGCGAGAGGTACATGAGCCACGACGCCCCGACCATGCTCGCCACGACCGACAGGACCGAGCCGACGAACAGGACGCAGATCTGCAGCACGAGCGACGCGTGCCGGAGCAGCACGAGGGCGACGGCCGCTGCGCCGCCGATGACGATCGTGATCGCGAGCGACAGCCCGGCGACCTGCAGGATCTCAGGCCAGCTCATCGGCGCGCTCCTCGATGTCGAGGCGGTAGCCGACACCCCACACGGTCGTGAGGAGGGCGGGATGCGTCGGGTCGGACTCGATCTTCTCGCGCAGCCGCCGCACGTGCACCGTCACGGTGGAGGGGTCGCCGTGGGTCCACCCCCAGACGGCGGGCAGGAGCTCCTCGCGGCTGAACGCGCGTCGCGGATGACGCACGAAGAACACGAGCAGATCGAACTCGCGCACGGTGAGCGCGAGTTCGCGCCCGTGCAGGCGCGCCACCCGCGCTGACGGGTCGATCTGGAACGGGCCGCGCCGCAGGACCGACTCCGGAGCGAACTCGGTCACCGAGCGGCGCAGGATCGACTGCACGCGCAGCACGAGCTCGCGCGGGGAGAAGGGCTTGCTGAGGTAGTCGTCGGCGCCCGCCTCCAGGCCGCGGATGCGGTCCTCCTCGGCGCCGAGCGCTGTGAGCAGGATGATCGGCGTGGAGGAGTGCAGGCGGATGCGGCGACAGGCCTCGACGCCGTCGATGCCGGGGAGCATCCGATCCAGCACGATGAGGTCGGGCGAGATCCGAGCCGCCGCGTCGATGGCCGCGAACCCGTCGGCGACCACGTCGACCACGAATCCGGCCGCCTTCAAGTAGTCCGCCACGACCTCCGCGACGGTCGGGTCGTCGTCGACGACGAGCACGCGCCGATCGACGAGGTCGTCGTTGGCGACGACGCGCGACACATCCGTGCTCACGCCCTCAGGGTACGCCTCGTGTCCGGCGGCATCGGGCGCGCCGGCGGATTCGTCCGCGGACCGTAAGCAGTTCCGGGGTCGACGGCCCGAACCCCCGGGCGCGCTCAGCGCGGGAGGAAGTTCTCCCGCGCCAGCGGCGCCACCTCGAGGTCGTCGGCGTCGGCCCGCGTGATCCACCGCAGCTCGGCGATCTCGGCCGCGATCCGGGGGGTCTGATCGGCGATGTCGACGGCGAACACGTCGGCCACGACGAGGAATCCGGGCTCGTTCGCCGCGGACGCCGTGAACTCCCCGAGCGGCCGCATGTCGGCCGGCGCGATCCGGATGCCGAGCTCCTCCTCGAGTTCGCGGCTCAAGGTCTCCGCGCCGCTCTCACCCGGTTCCGGCTTGCCGCCGGGCTGCATGAAGGCGCTCGTTCCGGCCTTGCGCACGAGCAGCAGGCGTCCGTCGGCGTCGTGGATCACGGCGGCGGACACGTGGATGCGGCGGGGAGCGGCGTCGGAGGAGGTCACCGTCGCACGCTAACAGGTGGTCCGCTCCCGCCCCCGGTCGGAGAATCGCGCGAGATTCGGACGAATCCCCCTGAATACTCCGAACGTCCGAGGATTCTCCGACCGAACGCACTGACCTCGGTGCGAACGGACAGGCCGCGCGACGTAGAATCGCGTGTGCCCGACGAGACCGCATCCACGCCCGACCTGCCCCCGAGCGGCATCGATCCGGCCGACCTGGAAGCCACTCTGCGGGTGCTGAAGAGCATGGCGGGTCTCGACGAGACGCACCCCGACTTCGTCGCCGTCCGCCGCGCGACGGCTGCGATGTTCAAGGCGGTCAAGCGGGTGCGCCGCCGTGAGATCCGCGAAGCGATCGCCCAGGCCGACCGCGAGGTCGTGGCGGCCACGGCGACGGGCGCACCCGATCGCATCGACGACGAGACGCGCGGCATCCCGATCAGCACCGCAACGACGGCGCCGACCGCCGGCACGCTGCTGAAGGCCCGCGCCTGCTACATCTGCAAGCAGCCGTACACGCTCGTGGACGCGTTCTACCACCAGCTCTGCCCGAGCTGCGCGGCGATGAGTCACGCGAAGCGCGACGCCCGCACCGATCTGACCGGCAAGCGCGCGCTGCTCACCGGCGGCCGCGCGAAGATCGGCATGTACATCGCGCTGCGCCTCCTGCGCGACGGCGCCCACACGACGATCACGACCCGCTTCCCGCGCGACGCCGTCCGCCGCTTCACGAGCCTGCCCGATTCTCCGGAGTGGATCGACCGGCTCAAGGTCGTCGGCATCGACCTGCGCGATCCCGCCCAGGTGATCGGGCTCGCGGAGGACGTCGCCGCGGCGGGGCCGCTCGACATCCTGATCAACAACGCCACCCAGACCGTGCGGCGCTCCAAGGGCGCGTACCAGCCGCTCGTCGACGCCGAGCTCGCGCCGCTGCCGAACGGCCGGCTCCCCGAGCTCGTGACGTTCGGTCACACGAACGACCAGCATCCGCAGGCGCTCGAGCGCTCCGTGTCGGCGCACCCGATCCTCGCCGCAGCGGCATCGCGGGCCGACGAGCTCACCGAGCAGGCGATGGCGGCGGGCTCCAGCTCGCTCGAGCGCCTCGCCGCCGGAACGGCGATCGACGCGGGTGGGCTCATCCCCGACGAGGACCACATCAACTCGTGGACGCAGAAGGTCGAGGAGGTGGATCCCCTCGAGATGCTCGAGGTGCAGCTCGCCAACACCACGGCGCCCTTCCTGCTCATCTCCAAGCTCCGGCCGTCGATGGCCGCGAGCCCCGCACGGCGCACGTACATCGTGAACGTGTCGGCGATGGAGGGCGTCTTCAACCGCGGCTACAAGGGTCCGGGGCATCCGCACACCAACATGGCCAAGGCCGCCGTCAACATGCTCACGCGCACGAGCGCGCGCGAGATGTTCGAGTCCGACGGCATCCTCATGACGAGCGTCGACACCGGCTGGATCACCGACGAGCGCCCGCACCACACCAAGGTGCGCCTGGCCGAAGAGGGCTTCCACGCTCCGCTCGACCTCGTCGACGGCGCCGCCCGGGTGTACGACCCGATCGTGCGCGGAGAGGCCGGCGAAGACCTCTTCGGCGTCTTCCTCAAGGACTACGCCCCCGGCGCATGGTGAACCTGCCCGCACCCGGCCACCGGGTCGTGGTGCGCTACCTCCTGCCGTCGGGGCAGGCGACGGATGCCTTGGGCGAGCTGCTCAGCGCGGATGACGACACGATCGTGGTCGACGGCGTGCGCGGCGTCGAGCGGATTCCGCGGGGCGCCGTCATCGCGGCGAAGGAAGTGCCGCCGCCCCACGCGCCGCGCCCGCGCCGCACGTCCGGCTGACGCGTCAGGCGAATCGCTCCCGGGTGGTGTGCGACCGGCCGCGGAACTCTGCGACGACCTCGCCGGAGTCATCCGTCACCGTCACGTCGTACACGCCCGTGCGGCCCGCGACCGACCGGCGGCGGGCATCCGCCGTCAGCCGCTGTCCCTCGCGCGTCGGCCGGAGGAACGCGATCTCGGCGCCGGCGGCCACCGTGACGAAGTCGTCGTCGTTGCAGGCGATCGCGAACGCGGTGTCGGCGAGGGCGAACACCAGCCCGCCGTGGGTGAGGCCGAAGCCGTTCGTCATGTCGGCTCGCACCGACATCGACACGACGGCCCGCCCGGGCTCGTCGCGCTGCACCACCATGCCGAGCATCGCCGACGCACGGTCACGCCGCATCATCGGGCGAGCCTCGGCCGCTGCTGCAGCATTGGCGCTCTCTTGCTCGATCGACATCCCTCGATTATCGTTACTGAACGAACGTTCTGTAAAGAGGAGTCGACGATGATCCCCGATCTCGAGCCGCACGACGAGCAGGCGGAGTTCGATGCGCTCATCGACGCCGATCAGCGCATCGAGCCGCGCGACTGGATGCCGGAGGCCTACCGCAAGACCCTGATCCGTCAGATCTCGCAGCACGCGCACTCCGAGATCATCGGCATGCAGCCGGAGGGCAACTGGATCACGCGGGCGCCGAGCCTCAAGCGCAAGGCCATCCTCATGGCGAAGGTGCAGGACGAGGCGGGCCACGGCCTCTACCTCTACTCCGCCGCGCAGACCCTCGGCATCACCCGCGACGAGATGACGCAGCAGCTGATCGACGGCAAGGCGAAGTACTCGTCGATCTTCAACTACCCCACCCCCACGTGGGCCGACATGGGAGCGATCGGCTGGCTCGTCGACGGCGCCGCCATCTGCAACCAGGTGCCCCTGTGCCGCGCGTCCTACGGACCGTACGGTCGCGCGATGGTGCGGGTGTGCAAGGAGGAGTCGTTCCACCAGCGGCAGGGCTTCGAGATCCTGCTGTCGCTCATGCAGGGGACCCCTGCGCAGCGCGAGATGGCGCAGGATGCGGTGGACCGCTGGTACTGGCCGTCGCTCATGATGTTCGGTCCCCCGGACGACTCCTCGCCCAACTCGGCGCAGTCGATGGCGTGGAAGATCAAGCGCTTCTCCAACGACGAGCTGCGACAGCGCTTCATCGGGATGCTGGTTCCCCAGGCCGAGATCCTCGGCGTCACCCTCCCCGATCCCGAGCTGCGCTGGGACGAGGCGACGGGGGAGTGGCGCATGAGCGAGATCGACTGGACCGAATTCCACGAGGTGCTCGCCGGGCGCGGTCCGCTCAACGCGGTGCGGCTGCAGCACCGGCGCGACGCCCACGAGGAGGGCGCGTGGGTGCGCGAGGCCGCGGCCGAGTACGCGCGCAAGCAGGCCGTGGCCGCATCCGTCTCCGCGCTCGTCGAGACGGCGGTGGCGTGATGGCGACCCCCGGAGGATCCGACCGCGAGACCTGGCCGCTGTGGGAGGTGTTCGTGCGCGCGAACCGCGGTCTGTCGCACGTGCACGCCGGTTCGCTGCACGCGCCGGACGCGGAGTTCGCCCTCCGCAATGCCCGCGACCTGTACACCCGCCGCGGCGAGGGCACGTCGCTGTGGGTCGTTCCCGCCGATGCCATCACGACGAGCGATCCCGACTCGAAGGGCGCGTTCTTCGAGTCGCCCGCCGGGAAGAACTACCGGCACGCGGTGTACTACACCGCGTCCGAGGGGGTGCCGCACCTGTGACCTCCCGACCGGCTCCGGTGCCCGACGCTCACGGCGACGTCACCGTCGACGAGCGCATCCTGTCGGAGGAGCTCACGGGGTCTGCCGGCGCGGCGGCCTCCGCCGACGTCGCCGAGTACGCGCGCTGGCTCGGAGACGATGCGCTCATCCTCGCGCAGCAGCTCGGCGCGTGGATCGCCCGCGCACCCGAGCTCGAGGAGGACGTCGCCCTCGGCAACATCGCCCTCGACCTGCTGGGGCACGCCCGCTCGCTCCTGCACTACTCCGGCACGTTCGACGGACGCTCCGAGGACGACCTGGCGTACTGGCGCGACGAGCCGGCGTTCCGCAGCGCCTGGCTCTTCGAGCAGCCCAACGGCGACTTCGCCCGGACGATCGCCCGGCAGCTCGCGGCATCCGTGTACCTCTTCGAGCTGTACGCGGCTCTCCAGCGCTCGACGGATGCGACGCTCGCCGCCATCGCCGCCAAGGCCGTGAAGGAGGTCGACTACCACCGAGATCACGCGGTTCAGTGGACCCTGCGCCTCGCGGGCGGAACGGACGAGTCGCGCCGGCGCATGATCCGCGCCGTCGGCGACGTCTGGCCGTACGTCGACGAGCTGTTCCGCGACGAGGAGCTCACCGAGCGGCTCGCCCGCACCGGCATCGCGCCGCGCCCGTCCGAGCTCCGTCCGGCGTTCGACGCCGTGATCGCGGCGGTCTTCGCGGAGGCCGAGATCGACGTCCCCCGCGGGTTCGTGTCCTCGGGGGGAGGTCGACGCGGGGAGCACTTCCCGACCCTCGGCTACCTCCTGGCCGAGATGCAGGTGCTCGCCCGCCAGCACCCGGGGGCGACATGGTGACGGCCGAGCGCGCGCGGGAGGTCGCGGCATCCGTCCTCGACCCCGAAGTGCCCGTGCTCACGATCGACGACCTCGGGGTGCTCCGCCGCGTCGACGCCGACGGCGACCGCGTCGTGGTGACGATCACGCCGACCTACTCGGGCTGCCCCGCGATGGACACGATCCGCGACGACCTCGTCCTCGCCCTCACCGCCGCCGGATTCGGCGACGTCGAAGTCAGGCTCACACTCTCGCCGGCCTGGACGACGGACTGGATGTCGGAGGCGGGCAAGCGCAAGCTCGAGGCGTACGGCATCGCCCCCCCGACCGGCCGCGCGGCCGTACGGGGGCCGATCCGTCTCGCGCTCGCCGTGCGCTGCCCGCAGTGCGGATCGCTCGACACCCGCGAGGTGTCGCGCTTCGGATCGACGTCGTGCAAGGCGCTCTTCGAGTGCCGGGCCTGCCTCGAGCCCTTCGACCACTTCAAGGTGCACTGATGCGCCGCCGCGCACGCTTCCACACGCTCCGCGTCTCCGAGGTCAGACCGCTGACGGAGTCGTCCGTCGAGGTCACGTTCGCCGTGCCGCCAGAGCTCGCGGGCGAGTTCGACTACCTCGCCGGCCAGCACGTCGCCCTCCGTGCGCACATCGACGGTCGCGAGGTGCGCCGCTCCTACTCGCTGTGCCGGGCCCCGTCGACGAGCTCAGGCGCAGCGGCCGGGGTCCGAACGGTCAGCGTCGCGATCAAGCGCGATCAGGGCGGGCGGTTCTCGACGTGGGCGCAGACCGATCTCCGCCCCGGCGACGAGCTCGACGTCATGAGCCCTCAGGGCGGGTTCACCTCGATGCTCCCCGACCTCGACGGCGCCCACGTGGCGGCCGTCGCCGCGGGCTCCGGGATCACGCCGGTCATGGCCCTGGCCTCCACGGTGCTGGCACGGTCCGAGACATCCCGGTTCACCCTGGTCTACACGAACCGGGCCACGACCGACGTGATGTTCCTCGAGGACCTCGCCGACCTGAAGGACCGCTATCCGACGCGGCTCGCGCTGCACCACGTGCTCTCGCGGGAGCAGCGGTCGGCGCCTCTGCTGTCCGGGCGCATCGACGACCACCGGCTGCGCCGCATCCTCGACGCGCTCGTGCTCCCCGAGACGGTCGACGAGTGGTTCCTGTGCGGTCCGTTCGATCTCTTGCAGCTGTGCCGCGACACCCTCGACGACATCGGCGTCGACCGCGCGCACGTGCGGTACGAGCTGTTCACGACCGGCGAGCCCGGCCGCGACGAGACGGATGCCGGTCGCCCGGTGATCGTGCGGGCCGATGAGCCCGTCCGCACGATCGAGGTGACACTCGACGGGCAGTCGTCGACGATCGAGAGCCCGGTGAGCGCGAACGAGTCGATCCTCAGCGCGGCGCTGCGGGTGCGACCCGACGTGCCGTTCGCGTGCGCCGGCGGGGTGTGCGGCACCTGCCGTGCGCGCCTGCTCGTCGGCTCGGTCACCATGACCGAGAACTACGCGCTCGAACCCGATGAGCTCGACCGCGGCTACGTGCTGACGTGCCAGTCCCATCCCACGAGCGATCGCGTCGCGGTCGACTACGACGTCTGAGAGGTTCTCCGTGATCGATCTGCGCATCGACGACGCCGTCGCGCACATCGTGCTCGACAATCCCGCCCAGCTGAACGCACTCGACGAGCAGGCGCTGCGCGACCTCGACGCGGCGTACACCGAGGCCGAGGCGGCCGGTGCGCGTGCGCTGGTGCTCCGCGGTGCGGGCCGGGCGTTCTGCGCGGGCCGCGACATCTCGCGCGTCGACCCCCGCGACGACGACGTCTCGGGATACCTCGACGGGCTGGTCGCTCCGCTCCTGCAGCGGATGTCGCGCTTCCCGGCGCCGACGTTCGCCGCCGCCCACGGCGCGTGCCTCGGGGTGGGACTCGGCCTCCTCATCGCCACGGACGTGGTCTACGTCGCCGAGACCGCGAAGATCGGCTCGCCGTTCGCGGCGCTCGGCGCCACCCTCGACTCGGGCGGGCATGCGCTCTTCTTCGAGAGGCTCGGAGCGCACAAGACCCTCGACCTCGTCTACACCGGACGCCTCATGTCGGGCGCCGAGGCGGTGCAGTCCGGCCTCTTCTCGCAGGTGCTCCCCGAAGGCGAGGTCGAGGCCGCCACGGTCGCCGTGGCCGAGAACGCGGCCCGCGGCGCCACCCGGGCGTTCCTCGCGAGCAAGGACCTCGTGCGGAGGCTGCGCGACGAGCGGCTCGGGCTGTGGGCGTCGATCGAAGCGGAGAACGCGGCCCAAGTGGCCCTGTGCGACACCGACGATTACCGCGAGGGCTTCGCGGCGTTCCAGGAGAAGCGCGCTCCGCGGTTCGGCCGCGGGCTCAGCGCGGGCTGATCCCGTCGAAGGCGACGGTGAGGATGTCGTGCGCAAGCGCATCACGGTCGGCGGGGCCGGTCGGGCGGTACCACTCGGTCGTCGAGTTCAGCATGCCGAAGATCAGGCGGGTGACGATGCCGCTGTCGACGTCGGCCCGCACCGACCCGCTCGCCTGCGCTTCGCGCACGAGCGCGGCGACCGCGTGATCGAAAGCCCGACGGCGTGCGAGCGCCGCCCGCTCGACGTCGCTGTTGCCGCGCACGCGCAGCAGCAGGGTCACGTAGGGGAGGCGGTCGAGCAGCACCTCGACGGCCGCCCGGAGCACGAAGCGGAGGCGCTCGGAGGGCGGCCCGGTGAGGGCCTCCGGGCGGGCGAGCACGCCTTCGAGGCCGTCGAGCGCCTCGTCGAGCGCCATCTCCAGCAGCTGCTCCTTCGAGGAGAAGTGGTGGTACATCGCCGACTTCGTCAGTCCGAGGCGGGCCGCGAGATCGGCGACCGAGGTGGCGTCGTAGCCCTGCTCGTTGAAGAGCGCCACAGCGACGGCCAGCACGGCATCCCGGTCGTAACCGGGGCGTCCGCGCCGTCGGGCGGGCTCGGGGTCGGCAGTCGTCACGTGCCCAGTCTGACATCGACCCGCCGTCGTCCTTTGCGTCTGCCTCGTGATTCTGCGATGATTTCTGAACGATCGGTAAGGAAATTGGATGACGATGTCTGAGGCGTATCTGATCGGAGGCGTGCGCACGCCCGTCGGGCGCTACGGCGGAGCGCTCGCCGGCATCCGCCCCGACGACCTCGCCGCCCTCGTGGTCGCTGAGGCGGTCGCCCGCGCGGGCGTGCCGCACGACGAGATCGACGAAGTCGTGCTCGGCGCGGCGAATCAGGCGGGCGAGGACAACCGCAACGTCGCCCGCATGGCGGTGCTGCTCGCGGGGCTCCCCGACCACATCCCGGGACTCACCGTCAACCGCCTGTGCGCGTCGGGGATGTCGGCGATCGCCCTCGCCGCGCAGATGATCCGCGCCGGCGACGCCGACATCGTGGTCGCCGGCGGTGTCGAGTCGATGACGCGCGCGCCGTGGGTGCAGGCCAAGCCCGCGCGGGCCTGGGCGCCTCCCGGCGAGGCGTTCGACACGTCGATCGGCTGGCGATTCGCCAACCCGCGCCTCTCCGCGCGCGAGAAGGCGACGCTGTCGATGCCCGAGACGGCGGAGGAGGTCGCCCGCCTCGACGGCATCTCGCGGGAGGACGCCGATGCGTTCGCGCTGCGCAGCCACGAGCGTGCGGTCGCGGCGATCGACGCCGGCCGGTTCGCCGCAGAGATCGTTCCCGTCACCACGGCGCGGGGCACGGTCGACGTCGACGAGGGTCCTCGCCGCGACACGTCGCTCCCGGCCCTCGCTCGCCTGCGCCCCGTCGTCGCGGGCGGGTCGGTGGTGACGGCGGGCAATGCGAGCTCGCTGAACGACGGGGCGTCGGCCGTCGTCGTCGCCGGAGCCGAGGCCGTCGCGCGCCTGGGCCTCGTCGCGCGCGCCCGGATCGTCGCGTCGGCGTCGGCGGCGCTCGCGCCGGAGATCATGGGGCTCGGTCCTGTGCCGGCGTCCGAGAAGGCCCTCGCGAAGGCCGGGCTCGCGATTGCCGACATCGGCGCCGTCGAGCTCAACGAGGCCTTCGCGTCGCAGGCCCTGGCCTCGATGCGGCGCCTCGGTCTCGACCCCGGCATCGTGAACGCCGACGGAGGCGCCATCGCGCTCGGGCATCCTCTCGGGTCGAGCGGATGTCGCATCGTGGTGACGCTGCTCGGTCGCATGGAGCGGGAGGACGCGCGCTACGGGCTGGCCACGATGTGCGTCGGCGTCGGCCAGGGCACCGCGATGATCCTGGAGCGGGTCGATGGCTGAGGCATCCGTGCTCCGCATCGACTGGCTGCCCGACCGTGCGGTCGCCGTTCTCGATCGACCGAGCACCCGCAACGCGATCGACCAGGAGATGGTGGATGCCCTCCACCTCCTGTGCGCACGGCTCGAAGTCGCGCCCCGCACGCTGATCCTCACCGGTGCCGGCGGGATCTTCGCGTCGGGCGCCGACATCGCGCAGCTGCGCGAGCGGCGGGCCGACGACGCGCGCCGGGGCATCAACACGACGGTCTTCCGGCGCGTGCGCGCACTGCCGATGCCTGTGATCGCGGCGATCGACGGGTGGGCGCTGGGCGGGGGAGCCGAGCTCGCGTACGCGGCCGACATCCGCGTCGCCACTCCCGCGGCGCGCATCGGCAATCCCGAGACCGGCCTCGGGATCATCGCCGCGGCCGGTGCGACCTGGCGTCTGCCCGAGATCGTCGGGCACGCTCGGGCGAGCGAGCTCCTGCTGACCGGCCGCATCCTCACCGGCGCGGACGCACTCGAGTGGGGTCTGGTGTCGTCGCTGCACGCCCCGGACGACCTCCTGCCGGCCGCGCACGCGATCGCCGACCGGATCGCGGCGAACGATCCCCTCGCGACCCGCCACACGAAGTCAGCGCTGCTCGCGCCCGCCGACCGGCATCCGGGCATCGACCTGGAGCTGCAGGCCGAGCTCTTCGAAAGCCCCGAGAAGGCGCGGCGCATGACCGAGTTCCTCGAGAGGAGGCGGACGTGAGCGGCCGCGCTCCCGCCCGGGTCGGCGTCCTCGGCGGAGGCAGGATGGGGGCGGGGATCGCGCACGCCTTCCTCCTCGCCGGTGCCCACGTCACCGTCGTCGAGCGCGACGCGTCGTCGGCGGATGCCGCGGCCGTCCGCGTCCGCGGCATCATCGCCCGCTCGATCGAACGCGGCGACGCGCCGCCCGGCTGGATCGAGCGCGGCGACGCGTTCACGACGAGCACCGAGATCGCGGCCTTCGCCGCCTGCGAGCTCGTGATCGAGGCGGTGCCGGAGGATCGTGCGCTCAAGGCCGACGCGCTCGCCCGCGTGGAGGCGGCGCAGCGCCCCGGAGCCGTCCTCGCCTCGAACACGTCGTCGATCTCGATCGACGACCTGGCGGCCGGACTGCAGCGCCCGGAGCGGTTCGTCGGTCTGCACTTCTTCAACCCCGTGCCCGCGTCGGCTCTCGTCGAGATCGTCGTCGGCGCCTCCACCGACGACGCCGTGGTCGAGGCCGCGCGCGGCTGGGTCGCGGCGATCGGCAAGACCGCCGTCGTCGTCCGCGACTCTCCGGGCTTCGCGTCGAGTCGCCTGGGCGTCGCGCTGGGTCTGGAGGCGATCCGGATGCTGGAGGAGGGCGTCGCGTCGGCCGCCGACATCGACGCCGCGATGGAACTCGGCTACCGGCATCCCGTCGGGCCGCTGCGCACGACCGACCTGGTCGGGCTGGATGTGCGGCTGGGCATCGCCGAGGAGCTGCATGCGGCGCTCGGCGAGCGGTTCGCGCCCCCGCAGCTCCTGCGCACGCTCGTCGCGCAGGGCCACCTCGGCCGCAAGACGGGCCGCGGATTCTACGAATGGAGCACACCGTGACGATCGCGACCACAGGGGCGGGAATCCTGCCGAGCTACGTCCGGGGATCGTGGTGGACTCCGTCGCACGACCCTGCGGCAGGCTCAGCCGCCGCGGCGGAGGTCCGCGACGCCTCCACCGGCGAGGTCGTCACGCGGGTGAGCGCGGACGGCCTCGATCTCGGCGCCGTCCTCGACTACGCCCGCACGGAGGGTCAGTCGAGCCTCGGGGCTCTCACGTTCCACCAGCGCGCCGTGCTGCTCAAGCAGTTCGCGGTCGCCCTCACGGAGCGCAAGGAGGAGCTGTACGACCTGTCCCAGCGGTCGGGATCCACGGTGCGCGATTCCTTCAGCGACATCGACGGCGGCATCGGCGTGCTGTTCACCTACTCGTCGAAGGGTCGGCGCGAACTCCCGAACAGTCGGGTGTACGTCGACGGGCCCCCCGAGCCGCTCTCGAAGGACGGCACATTCCTCGGACGGCATATCTTCACGCGCCTCCCCGGGGTCGCCGTTCAGATCAACGCCTTCAACTTCCCGATGTGGGGATCGCTGGAGAAGTTCGCACCCGCGTTCCTCGCCGGTGTGCCGACCGTCGTGAAGCCCGCGACGCCGACGGCGTACATCGCCGAAGCCTGGGTGCGCATCCTCGTGGATTCGGGTCTGCTGCCCGACGGCTCGCTGCAGCTGGTCAGCGGCGGCGTCCCCGATCTGTTCGACCACCTCGGGCTGGGCGACCTCGTCGGATTCACCGGGAGCGCCTCCACCGCCGAGAAGCTGCGTTCCCGCGCCTCCGCGGGGGTGAGGTTCACGAGCGAGACCGACTCGATCAACGCGTCCGTCCTCGGCCCCGACGCCACCGAGGGCACACCCGAGTTCGACGCATACGTGAAGCAGCTGCTCGTCGAGATGACCACGAAGGCCGGGCAGAAGTGCACGGCCATCCGGCGGGCGATCGTTCCCTCGGCATCCGTCCCCGCCGTCATCGAGGCGCTGCGCACCGCCGTCGCGGACCGCGTCGTCATCGGCGACCCGCATGCCGCGGGGGTCACGATGGGCCCGGTCGTCTCCCTCGACCAGCGCGACGACGTGCTGCGCCAGGTCGCGGCGCTCCAGGCCGCCGGCGGCAGGATCGTCGTCGGATCCACGGATGCCCCCGAGGTCGTGCGCGCCGACGGCACGCGGGGGGAGGCTCCGGAGGGAGCGTTCATCGCGCCGATCCTCGTCGCCTTCGACGCGGCCACGACCCCCGCCGTGCATGAGATCGAGGCCTTCGGTCCGGTGTCGAGCATCGTCGGCTACGACACCCTCTCCGAGGCCGCCGATCTCGTCGATCTCGGAGGCGGCTCGCTCGTCACGAGCGTCGCGACGAACGACCCGGATGTCGCGACCGAGCTCATGACCCGCATCGCCGCGTTCAACGGGCGGGTGCTCTTCCTCAGCCGCGCGAACGCGCGCACGTCGACGGGTCACGGCGCTCCGGTGCCGCACCTCGTACACGGCGGACCGGGGCGGGCCGGCGGCGGGGAGGAGCTCGGCGGCATCCGGGCGGTGCTGCACCACATGCAGCGCACCGCCGTGCAGGGCTCTCCGGAGATGCTCACAGCGCTCACGGGCGTGTGGCACGAGGGCGCCCCGTCGCGGCGCGACCGGCATCCCTTCCGCAAGTCCCTCGCCGAACTCGCCCTCGGCGACCAGATCGCCTCGGCGTCGCGGGAGGTGTCGCTCGACGACATCGAGATGTTCGCGCACTTCACCGGCGACACCTTCTACGCGCACATGGACGAGGCCGCGGCATCCGCCAACCCGTTCTTCCCGGGCCGAGTGGCTCACGGGTACCTCCTCGTGTCGTGGGCGGCCGGGCTCTTCGTCGACCCCGAGCCCGGGCCCGTGCTGGCCAACTACGGACTCGAGAACCTCCGCTTCGTCACACCGGTGTCGCCGGGCGACTCGATCCGCGTGACTCTCACCGCGAAGCAGATCACGCCGCGTGAGACCGACGAGTACGGCGAGGTGCGGTGGGATGCCGTCATCCGGAACCAGAACGACGAGACGGTCGCGACGTACGACGTGCTCACCCTCGTCGAGAAGGAGTACGTCTCCGTCTGACCTTCAGCGGTCCTCAGTGTTGCTGACTACCGGTACTTAGTGTTACCGTCTAGTGGTAGTCAACGACACTGAGTAGCGAGGAGGCGTCGATGGGCAAGCAGCAGACCGAGATGCTCAAGGGAGTTCTCGAGGGCATCGTGCTGGCCGTCCTGTCGCGTCGGCCGGCCTACGGCTACGAGATCACGGCGTGGCTGCGCGAGCAGGGGTTCGCCGAGATCGCCGAGGGCACCGTCTACGCCCTGCTGGTGCGGATCGAGCAGCGCGGTCTCGTCGACGTGGAGCGGGTGCCGTCCGAGAAGGGCCCACCGCGCAAGGTCTACACCGTCAACGCGCACGGCGCCGACTACCTCACCGAGTTCTGGGGAACGTGGAGCTTCCTCGCCGAACGCCTGGAACAGCTCCACGAAGGAGGCAAGTGACATGGCCGCGAAGTGGATCGAGTTCCTGACCGGATCGCTCGAGGAGAAGAAGCGGTACAAGGAGTACCAGCGCAGGCTCGAGGCTCTGCCGGTGCCGTACGTCGGTGCGGCGAAGGCCGTGCAGCGCTACCTGATGTACTCGGGCGGTGTCGTCGACGGCGCCACTCTCGTGCAGATGCAGGGCGACCTCGTCGAGCTGTGGGAGCGCGCCGCCGCCGACGGCACGCCGGTGCGCGACATCGTGGGCGCCGACCCGGTGGAGTTCGCCGAGGAGTTCGCGCGTGCGTACACGGGTGCGCAGTGGATCGACAAGGAGCGCGCCCGCCTCGCCAAGGCGATCGACGACGCCGAACGGGGTGAGTCCGCGTGAGCGGCGACGCCGCCATCCGCGTGGCGGGCCTGGAGAAGTCGTTCTCCGACCTGCATGTGCTGCGCGGGGTCGACTTCGAGGTCGACCGCGGGCGCATCTTCGCCCTCCTCGGGTCGAACGGCGCCGGCAAGACGACGGTCGTGCGCATCCTCGCCACACTCCTGAAGGCGGATGCCGGGACCGCCGTGGTGCACGGATTCGACGTCGCGGCACAGGCGCAGGACGTGCGCGAGTCGATCAGCCTCACGGGGCAGTTCGCCGCCGTCGACGAGATCCTCAGCGGACGGGAGAACCTCGTGCTCGTGGCGCGGCTGCGCCACCTGAAGAACCCCGGCGCCATCGCCGACGACCTGCTCGCGCGCTTCGGGCTCGTCGAGGCGGGCGGTCGACGCGCCGGCACCTACTCCGGAGGCATGCGCCGGCGGCTCGACATCGCGATGAGCCTCATCGGAGACCCGCCGGTGATCTTCCTCGACGAGCCCACGACGGGCCTCGACCCGCAGGCGCGCATCGAGGTGTGGAAGGCCGTGAAGGAGCTCGCGGGTCGCGGAACGACGGTCCTCCTCACCACGCAGTACCTCGATGAGGCCGAGCACCTCGCCGATCGCATCGCGATCCTCCACGAGGGCACGATCATCGCGAACGGCACGCTGGCCGAGCTGAAGGAGCTCCTGCCCCCGGTCGAGGTCGAGTACGTCGAGAAGCAGCCGAGTCTCGAGGACGTGTTCCTCGCGATCGTCGGCGACGGAACGGACAAGTGAGGACGAACGACATGACCGCGCACTTCTTCGGCGACACCGCCGTCCTCACCGGACGATCGCTGCGCCACATCCTCCGCAGCCCCGACACGATCATCACGACCGCCGTCACCCCGGTCGCGATCATGGCTCTGTTCGTGTTCGTCTTCGGCGGCGCGATCGACACGGGCACGACCTCGTACATCGACTACATGCTGCCCGGCATCCTGCTCATCACGATCGCATCGGGCATCGCGTACACCGCCTACCGTCTGTTCTCCGACCTGCAGGGAGGAATCTTCGAGCGCTTCCAGTCGATGCCGATCGCACGGTCGAGCGCGCTGTGGGCCCATGTGCTCACGTCGCTCGCAGCGAACGTCGCCTCCCTCGTCATCGTCGTGGGCGTCGCGCTGCTCCTCGGGTTCCGCACGGGCGCGAGCGTGGGGGACTGGCTCGCCGTCGCCGGCATGCTGATCCTGTTCACCCTGGCGCTCACGTGGGTCGCCGTGATCGCGGGTCTCGCCGCCAAGACCGTCGACGGCGCGAGCGCGTTCTCCTACCCGCTCATCTTCCTGCCGTTCGTCAGCTCGGCCTTCGCGCCGACCGACACGATGCCGGCCCCGGTGGCATGGTTCGCCGAGAACCAGCCGGTGACGTCGATCGTCGACTCGATCCGGTCGGTGTTCGCCGGTCAGCCGGTCGGTCCCGAGCTCTGGGTCGCGCTGGCCTGGTGCGTCGGCATCCTCGTGGTCGCCTACGCGATCGCGATGGTCGTCTACCGCCGCCGCATCAGCTGACGACGGAGGATGCCGTGGCGGAGGCATTCTGGCCCGCCACCCCGAGGAAGCGGATGAACACCGAGATCCAGCCGAAGATCAGGGCGAACACGATGATCTCGAACGCCGTGAGTCCGAAGAACCCGGTGATGAACAGCACGAGGGATGCCAGGAGCGAGCCCAGGAACACCCAGCTCGCGAGGAAGTAGGCGCGCGGCATCCCCCGGAGGATCCACGGCCCTCCGATGAGCAGCACGAGGTACATGACGGCCATGCCGGAGGCCGACAGGTTGTGGATGAGCAGGCTCACATTGACCGGCACGAGTCCGACTCCGGCGAGCATGATCCCCATCACGACGAAGAGCGTGGCGACCGTCTTCGGGCTGTTCGCCCGCTCGAGACGGCCGGCGGGGACGAGGGGACGCATGTCGTTGGCGACGTAGACGGCGAAGGCGGTGACGAGGAGTCCCCCGGCGACGAGAGTGCCGTTGAACGTCAGGCTCGACAGGCTCCAGAACGTGCCGAGGTGGCTGAAGTGGATCTTCCACCAGTCCGGATCGGGCGTGGTCACCATCGCCGTGAGCGTGCCGATCGTCACGAAGCCCATCAGCAGCGACGACATGCGCAGGGTCGTGAGGCGGGAGGCCGAGAGGTAGACGACGTACGCCGTGAGCCCGAGCACGACGGCCATCAGGGTGATCGACCAGAACGGCACCACCGTCAGGCCGATGAAGCCGCGGCCGAGCACCAGGAAGGCCGCGAGCACCGACAGCACGGCGAGCACGGAGTGCACCAGCACGACTCCCACCGCGTTGACGCTGAAGACGAAGGGCGAGAGGGCGAGGCGCCACTCCTGGCCGGGCATCGCGCGGACGCGCCAGTAGGCGACACCCGACGCTGCGGCCGCGACGACGCCCGCCGCCAGCGCGGCGATGGAGCCGAACGACAGATCGCCGAACAGCGGGAGGTTCGGGATGAACCCCACCACGATCCCGACGATCGCGCCGACGGCACCGGTGGCCAGAGCGATGTAGATGGCGAGCGACTCGAGTCCGATCGTCTGCGCGGGGGCGGAGCCCGGATCGGCGGCCTGTGCTGTCATGACCATGACGGTACCGGCATCGGCGGGCTCAGTCGGCCTCACCGGCCCGCGGCGCGCGTGGACTCCCGCAGATGCAGCGTGGGCAGCAGGTACGTGCGCTGCACGGGTCGGTGGGGTCCCTCGGTCAGCCGATCGACGAGGGTCTCGACGGCCAGCCGGCCGACGTGCTGCTTGGGGGGTCGGAGGGCGGTGATCGCCGGCTCCGCGCTCTCGGCGACCTCGTCGTCGTACGCGATGATCGCGAGGTCGCCGGGGACGGCCCAGCCGTGGTCGCGGGCGTACTGCTGCAGCAGCACGGCCTGCGGGTCCGAGTGGATGAGCAGGGCGGTCACGCCGCTCTCGCGGCACCGATCGAGGAGACCGGCGATGACGGCTTCGCGGCCGCGCCCGTCGAGCGTGTCGAGGGTGGCGTCGAGATCGACGTCGACCGGGCAGTCGAGTCCGAGCTCCGCGATCGCTCGGTCCCATCCGCGCCGCAGGTGCCACGACGTGGGAGATCCGGCGGAGGTCAGGATGCCGACGCGGCGGTGTCCGAGCGCGGCGAGGTGGTCGGCGGCGAGCGAGCCGCCGAACACGTGATCGGTCGTGACCCACTCCAGGCTCGTGAGCGCGAGCGCGGAGGGGGCGCGACGTTCGGCGAGCACGACGGGGAGGGGGAGCGACTCCAGCCAGTGCAGCAGAGCCTGCCCGTCGGCGCCCTGGGCATCGGGGGCGACGATGAGCCCGTGCAGGCTGCCCGACTCGACGAGGGAGGAGATCTGCCGGCGCTGATCCTCGACCGAGTAGCTCGCCCCGCGCAGGATGAGCTGCACGCCGAGCTCGGTGGCCGCCGCGCGTGCGCCGATGATGATCTGCGGCCAGTAGTAGCTGAGCGAGGGGACGATCATGCCCACGCGGAAGCGCGTCGGCGCCGCGACCGCCGCACCGGCCGGCACGGTCGTGTCGAGGCGGCTGCGGAGCGTCGCACCGCCGTGCACCCGCGTGAGCAGTCCGCGGTCGGCGAGCTGGCCGATGTCGCGGCGGATCGTGAGCTCCGCCACTCCCAGCTCGCGGGCCAGGTCGGCCACGCGCACCGATCCCGTGCGGCGGAGTTCGTCGAGGATCCGCTCCCGACGAGACAGCCCGAACGGCGGAGGCAACGGTGACTCGCTCATGGCGCCCCAGCGTACTGGTCCGGTCGCAATCGTGTGAGTGGGATCGAGTGTGTTCGAAACGGATCGATTTCCTTCCGGAATCCGCACCCCGGTGATTCGATGCAGGAGCCGGAACGTGCCGGCCGAACTCACTGTCGAGGACACCCCATGCCGAAGCTGTCGAAACTTCTCGTCGCGCCCATCGCCGTCGGCGCACTCGTTCTGTCCGGAGCGCTCATCGCTCCGCCCGCCACGGCGGCGACGGCATCCGCGCCCGTCGCCTCCGCCGTGCAGCCCGCCGCCGTCGCCGACCTGCCGACCCTCACGTACGACGACGTGACGTCGTGGGCCGAGGTGCTCGTCAACGGAGACGACGTGGAGCGCGACGCCGCCGGTCTGCCGTTCAACACCTTCGGCGGATTCGGGTCGGTGTCGTGCAACAACACCTCCAACCTGCTCCTGGACTACAAGGAGGAGCAGCCCGACGTGTACTGGCGCATCATGCGTCTCATCTTCGACCCCGAGACCGGGGCGGGCCTGAAGCACATCAAGGTGGAGCTCGGCGCCGACAACAACACGTCGTCGGGCACCGAGCCGGCCACGAAGCGCTCCGCCGACGAGCCCGCCAACGTGCTGCGCGGCGCCGGCTTCCACTTCATCGCCGACGCCAAGTCGATCAACCCGCACATCGAGGTCGAGGCCCTGCGCTGGGGCGAGCCGTCGTGGACGAACGGCGACTGGAACCTGCGCTACCAGTGGTACAAGGAGACGATCGACGCCGCCTACGACACGTACGGCGTGGAGTTCGACTACCTGAGCCCGTCGCAGAACGAGGTGCACGCGAACTACATCACGTCCGAGCTCAACTGGACCGTCGACTTCGCGAAGCGCCTCGAGCAGGATGCCGTCAAGCCCGGCGCCCGCTACGACTACTCCCAGGTCAAGATCGTCGCCCTCGACTCGTACCGCAATGTCGGTGCGGTCTCGCGCGCCGTCCTCGCCAACCCGGAGGCCCTCGAGCAGGTCGACGCGATCGGCTATCACTACGACATCGCCGGCGACCCGGCGCTCACGCGCCTCAACAAGGAGTTCGGCATGGAGGTGCTGTACTCCGAGGGCGTCTCGCCGATGATCGACCCGCAGTACCGCATCAACGCCGACCCCGCGCGCGGGGGGATCGGCGGCACGGTGGGCGCGGTCGACATCGCCGACCGCTTCATCACCTCGTACAGCTGGACCGGCACGCAGCCGAACCCCGGCCACATGACCACCTTCCTGTTCCAGCCGGCCGTGAGCGCGATGTACGAGGGTTCGCAGTACTCGCCGAAGCACCTCATCCGCGCCTCCGACCCGTGGTCGGGGTACTACGAGGGCGGCGTCGGCATCACGATGGTGCGCCACTTCCAGCAGTTCATCGAAGAGGGCTGGGAGTACATCGAGGGCGCCTCGGGCGGCGACGGCACGAAGGGAGACGGCGGCACGAACGTCGACTCGTCGACCCGCACGCTGCTGACGCTGCGCACGCCGAAGGCGGAGACGGATGCCGGAGCGCCGGTCGAGTTCTCGCAGGTGCACGCCAACAACACGTCGCGTGTGCGCGACTTCGAGGTCAAGGTCGCGAACCTCGGCACCGACGGCGACACGCCCCTCTCGGTGTGGGAGACGCGGGGACCGGATGCCGGTGAGGCCTACGACGCCAACTACCTGAAGAACATCGGCAAGGTCGTGCCGGTGCGCACCGAGACGATCGGCGGTGTCGCGCACGATGTGTACCAGGTGCAGGTGCAGCCCTACTCGGTGCTCACCCTCTCGACGCTTCCGGACGGCATCTACGGCACGACCGAGGAGTACGTCTCGGGCGAGTACGCCTCGCCGGCCACCGATGATGTGCTGCCGCTGCCCTACACCGACGACTACGAGTACGCCGGGTATCCCGTCGCCGACGTCAACGGCGTCGCGATGGACTACGTCACCCGCCGCGGCGGATCCCCCCGGTACACCGCCGACCAGAACGGCGCGTTCGAGGTGATCGCGTCGGGAGGCGATCGGGGCAACGTCATGGAGCAGCGGATCCATGCCGGCAACCGCGGCTACACGTGGAACGTGTGGGGCGACGGCTCGCAGCGCAACGTGTCGACGGCGAACCCCGCGACCGTGCTCGGCGACCACTCGTGGACGAACTACGCGGCATCCGTCGACTTCACCCTCGACCAGGTCGCGCGCGACGCGACCCTCGGCAACTTCGCCGGCGTCGGCGTCCGGCAGGTCGTCGCCGAGGGCGCCGACCTCGCGGGCTACAGCGTGCGCGTGTTCGACACCGGCCGGTGGGAGCTGCGCAAGCGCGACACCGTGGTGCAGACCGGGACCACGTTCCTCTTCGACGCGTCGGCATGGCACACCCTGACGGTCGAGGCGCGGGAGAACGTCATCACGGCGACGCTCGACGGCCAGGTGCTCGCGACCTACGCCGACACGTCGGCGACGCCGATCATGTCGGGCCGCATCTCTCTCGTGAGCGGCTACTACAACACGTGGTTCGACGATCTCGCGGTGACGCCGATCGACGGACTGTCGTGGCACGCCGTCAAGATCGACGACGCCGATTCGCGCATCTCGTACCCGAACGGCTTCTCGTTCACGCAGGCCGGCTATGCGCACCTCAACCGCACGCAGCACGTGCTGTCGACGGGCCGTTCGTTCACGTTCGAGATGGACGGCACCGGGTTCAACCTGCTCGGCGCCACCGCGGCATCCGCCCTCTCGATCACGGTCGACGGCGAGCCCGCACGCACGGCGAACGTCGGCGCCGTCGGCACACGGCAGACGTCGTACTGGCTGCGCGGCCTCGCCGACGGTCCGCACACCGTGACGGTGCGTGTGACCAGCGGAACGTTCACGCTCGACGGCGTCGACGTGATGATCGGGGGATCGGGCACCGGCCCCGTCGACCCGGCCGTGCGGCCGGTGACGGTGACGCAGAGCCTGCCTCGGCTGACGTCGGCGCCCGGCATCGTGCCGTCGCTGCCGGAGACGCTGACCGCGACGAGTGAGGCGGGCGGCACGATCGAGGCGCCCGTGACCTGGCAGGCGACCGCCGGCCAGTTCGCGAACCCCTACGACCTGGTCAAGGTCGACGGCACGTTCGTGAACAATCCGTCGCTCGTGGTGAGCGCGTACGTCGAGGTCGTCCCTGCGGGCACGCGCTACTTCGTCGACGCCAACGCGCCGGCCGACGGCACGGCCTTCCCCGCCATCGACGCGGCGGCCGGGGACTCGCTCGTGAACACGACGCCGGATGCCGCCTACTCGGCCGCTGCCGGGTGGGGCCGCGTGGGCACCTACACCGGCAAGGGCCGGCTCAACGTCACGCCGTACGACAAGGCGAAGGAGACCGGCTGGTACACGTCGGGCACCGGTGTGCCGATCGCCTACCGGTTCACGCTGCCGGCCGGTGACTACGAGATCGCCTCGGGTCACACCGAATGGTGGAATCCTGGGACGAACCGCACCCGGCGGATCACGACCTCGCTCGGCTACGCGGACGCCGCGGGTCTGCCGGTGACGGTAGCGCTCGGCACGCACGCCTTCCCGAACGGGTCGCTCGGCAGCACCGCCGTGATCCGCGGCGCGTTCACCCTGACTCAGCCGACCACGGTGACGTTCTCGGTGTCGGGCGCGGGTGGCACCGAAGCGCCTGCGCTCAGCTGGATCGGCATCAACGACGAGCGCATCGTCGTCGACAAAGCGGCGCTCTCCGCGCTGCTGACCGAGGCATCCGAGGCCCCGCGCCGCGCCTACACGGCCGATTCGTGGCAGCAGATGCGCAGCGTCGGCATCGCGTCGAAGGTCGTGCTCGACGACGTGCTGGCCACGCAGGAGCAGGTGGATGTGGCATCCGCCGCGCTGTCGGCCGCGATCGACGCTCTCGTCGAGGTCGCCTACCTGCCGGTGGGCGACTACCGGATCGCGGTCGAAGCGGGCACGGAGGCCGAGCTTCCGGAGACCGTCGCCCTCGCGACGATCAGCGGCGCGACGCAGGACGTGCCGGTGACCTGGACGGGAGCCGTCGAGGGGACCACGCCGTACGCGGTCGAGACGCTGGCCGGTTCGGCCGGTGGGACGCCCGTCTCTCTCCACGTCGAGGTCGTGCCCGCGGGCACGGTGTACCTGATCGACGCGGCATCGACCCTCGGCGGCGGAACCTCGCCCGCCTTCGACGCGGTGGCGATGCTGCGCGGCGACCTGCTGCGCAACGAGACGGCGGATGCCGCGTTCGACGAGGCGGCGGGCTGGGGTCTGGTGAACCCCATCGACAGCGGGGCCGGGTTCGTCGGGGCCAAGGCCCGAGTGACCGGAACCTACGACAAGCAGCGCACGACCGGATGGTGGGCGAGCGCCGGCGGGTCGGTCGACTACCGACTCACGCTGCCGGCCGGCTCGTACGAGCTGACCTCGGGCTACCAGGAGTGGTGGGGCGTGACGCGCCAGGTCGCGCCGAGCGTGACGATCGGCGACGAGATGATCGCGGGCACGCCCGTGAACCTCTCCTCCTCGTCGGCTCAGGGCACCTCGACCATCGCCTTCGCGCTCGCGGAGGAGACGACGGTGCTGTTCCGCGCGGCGCGCGGGACGGGGACGTCCGATCCGGTGCTGAGCTGGATCGCCGTGGCCGACACGACCCGCGCGGGTACGCCCGGATCGGTGACGGCGTCGAAGGCGACCGACACGTCGATCACGGTGTCGTGGGATGCCTCGACCCCGGTCGGGAGCGGGTTCTCCGGCTACCGGGTCTACAACGCCGGAACCGAGGAGCTCGTCGGCTCGACCACCGACACCTCGCTGACCGTCGCGGGACTCGCGCTCGGGTCGACGCACTCCTACGAGGTCGTCGCGGTGAACGAGCTCGGCGAGAGCGCACGGTCGGCGGCCACCGCCGCCGTCACGCTGCCGGAGGTGCCGTCGAACGACGGCGCGACGAAGGCGCCCGGTAAGGGCGTGCTGTCGTCGAACGACGGATGGGACACCGGTCTCAAGGACGGCACGTTCCAGCTGACGATGGACCTGTGGTGGGGCGAGAACGGCTCGCTGTTCAAGCTCTACCAGGACGGCGTCCTCGTGTCGTCGAAGACCCTGGTCATGGCGACGCCGGGCGCGCAGAAGACCGTCGTGGAGATCGCCGGACTGAAGAACGGCACCTACCGGTTCACGGGAGAGCTCGTGAACTCGAAGGGCACGACCGCGACGCAGCCGCTCACCGTGAAGGTGACGGATGCCTCGCCCGGCAAGCCGGTGCTGTCGGCCGACAACGGGGACGGCGACGGGTCGTACACCGTCACCGCCGACCTCTGGTGGGGGACGAACGCGACGTCCTACCGGTTCCTCGAGGGCGGTGCGGCGGTGGGCTCCGGAACGCTCGTCGCCGCGACGCCGGGCGCGCAGAAGATGGCGCTGCCGGTGACCGGCAAGGTGAAGGGCACGTACGTGTACACGGTGGAGTTCACCAACGCCGCCGGCACGACGGTCAGCGCGCCCCTGTCGGTGAAGGTCACGAAGTAAGGGGCTCCCGCCTCCGGCCGGGTCGGCCCCTCACCCGAGGGGGCCGGCCCGGTTGTGTGTGTTCTTGGGGCCGTGGCCCTGTCGGGGGCTGAGCGCGTCGAGGGGTGGTCCCCGAGCGTGTCGAAGGGTCGAGCCGACTTTCGCGGGGACTCCGTGAGATGATTGCGATATTCGAACATATGTTCTATAATGAGGCATGTCCTCCGAATCCGACCTCGACACCGCCAATGCGTCGAGTGCGTACGGTGCGGTGGAACTCGACGCGGTCGATCGGGTGGTGGAGGTCGCCGACATGATGGCGGTGTTCGCCGCCGACCGGCTGGTGCGGGTGGATGCGCTGCGCCTCGAGGCGTGCGCGGAGGCGGAGCGGTTCGGGCGGGGGTTGACGGGAGTGGTCGAGCGGTCGGTGCGGCTGGAGTTGGCGGCGGCACTGCGAATCACGGAGCACGCGGCCGGTGACCTGATGGCTGCGGCGGAGGCGTTGGTGCACCGGTATCCGGCGGCCTTGGCGTCGTTGGGCCGCGCGCGCATGACGGAGCGGCACGCGCAGATCCTGGTGGGCGAGCTCGATGTCGCATCCCCCGCGACTCGCGACGCGGTGCTGGGGCGAGCGGTGGCATTGGCGGAGGAACAGCCCGTCGGATCGTTCCGCCGGATGCTGAAGAAGCTGATCGCCGCGGAGGAGTCCGTCACACTCGCGCAGCGGCATGCGGAGGCGCTGACCCGGCGGCGGGTGGTCGTCGAGCACGTCGAGGACGGAATGGCGTGGCTGCACGCCCTCATCCCCTCGGTGGAGGCGCACGCGATCCTCGGACGAGCGACGGCGATCGCCAAGGTGCTCGCCGCGGAAGAGTGCGAGGAGCGCACACGCGATCAGCTGCGCGCCGATGCCCTGTGCGACCTCCTGATCGAGGGAGAGGCGACCGCGCACCCCGCGTCGGCGCGAGGGATCCGGGCGACCGTGAACGTCACCGTCCCGGTTCTCAGCCTCCTCGACGAGGAGGCGACCGGCCCGGCGGTCGTAGAGGGTGTCGGACCGATCCCGCGCGAACGGGCGCGGGAGCTGTGCGGAGGAGCCGAGGGATGGACGCGGATACTCACCCACCCCGAAACCGGGATGGTGCTCTCCGTGGGCCGGGAACAGTACCGGCCACCCGAAGCCCTGCGCAGGCTCGTGCGCTGGCGGGCCGACCGGTGCATGGCCCCAGGATGCGGGATGCCGGCCTCCCGCTGCGAGATCGATCACACCCTCGCCTGGGACCACGGCGGCGACACCTCGCTCGGCAACCTCGCTCCCCTGTGCAAAGGTCACCACACCGTGAAACACCACGGCGGATGGACCGTCCGCCAGATCGACGACTCCGGCGGTGCCATCGAATGGACCTCCCCGACCGGGCGAAGATACCTCGTCCGCCCGGAACGACCCGTGCCGGTGTTCCGCGCCGCGTGACGGAGCGCGGGACCGTGTGTCAGCCCCGTGCCGCGCTCCGGAGGAACGCCTCGACGGCGTCCGTGAGCACGCCGGGGAACACCCGCAGCTGCTCGAGGTCGACCCATTCGTCAACGGCATGGAGTCCACCGCCCGCGGGGCCGCAGACGAGCGTCGGCACCCCCGCCTCCTGCCACAGCGCCGACTCCATCCAGTACGGAGCGCCGATGCGACCGACATCCCGTCCCGCCGACGCGAGGCAGCCTGCCAGCAGGTCGGCGAGCTCGGCGGCCGGCCCGGAGGCATCCAGCTGCCAGGGCGACCGCGCGACGACGGTCTCCACGGATGCCGTCACACCGGGGAACTCGGCTCCGATGGCCGACACCAGCGCCCGGAGCTCATCGAGCCCCACGTCGACCGGCTCTCCGGGCACCGTGCGACGCTCGATCGACAGCTCGGCCCGAGCCGCGATGGTGAACGGCGCCGATCCGGCGCGCGCGACCGTCGTCATGAGCGAGCCGTGGGGGAGGAGCGGATGCAGCTCGACGTCACGCAGGGCCGCATCGTGCCGCGAGACATCCGCCAAGAGCCTCGCGAACGCCGGCATGACGTCGACGGCGAGCTCGGGCTGCGAGGAGTGCGCCGCTCGGCCGGTGAGCGTCACCTCGTACAGGGCGAACCCGCGGTGCGCGACGGCGAGGTCGAGCCACGTCGGCTCGGCGATGACGCACGCATCCGCCGTGATGTCCCGTTCCCGCAGCCGGCCCAGCACCACGGAGGCGCCGACGCTCGCGTCCTCCTCGTCGGCCACGAGCGCCACGACCACCCGGCCCGGGACGCCGCGGCGCACGAGCTCTTCGGCGGCGATCACGATCCCCGCGACTCCGCCCTTCATGTCGCTCGCGCCGCGGCCGATGAGGCGATCGCCTTCGATCCGCGCGGCGAACGGCTCGTCCATCCCGTCGACGCCCACGGTGTCGAGATGTCCGTTCACCACGACGGTCCGGCCCGGCTCGGTGCCCGACCACACGCCGAGCACGCTGACCCTCGCGTCGTCCCCGGGAGGCGCGACGAGCTCGACGTCGAAACCGGATGCCGCCAGTCGTGCGGCGAGGTGCGCGGCGATGTCGCGCTCCCCCGCGGCGCCGTGCACCAGTCCGGGGTTCACCGAGTCGAGGGCGATGAGCTCCCGCGTCAGATCGAGAACGGCGTCCGGACCCGGCGGCATGTCACGCGGCCCGCACCATCTCGAGGAAGAGTTCGTGGAACCGGTGCTCGCCGGTGACCTCGGGATGGAACGAGGTCCCCATCAGGGCGCCCGAACGCACCGCGACGACGCGGCCGTCGTCGAGAGCGGCAAGCGCTTCGACGCCGTCGCCGACCTGCTCCACCAGCGGCGCGCGGATGAACACGGCGTGCACGGGCGGCTCGCCCAGCGCCGGCACCGCGAGGTCGGTCTCGAACGAATCGACCTGCGTGCCGAAGGCGTTCCGTCGCACCGCGACGTCGAGTCCGCCGAACGTCTGCTGGCCGACGATGCCGTCGGTGATGCGATCGGCCAGAAGGATGAGTCCCGCACAGGTGCCGTACACCGGCATCCCCGAGGCGATCGCCGAGCGCACCGGCTCGCGCATCCCGAAGGCGCGCGAGAGCTTGTCGATGACGCTCGACTCCCCACCGGGGATGACGAGACCGCTGACCGACGCGAGCTCGTCCGGTCGGCGCACGAGCACGGCATCGGCGCCGAGCTCGGAGAGCACGCGCACGTGCTCGCGCACGTCGCCCTGCAGCGCGAGCACCCCGACGCGACGGCTCACGGCGGAGCGCTTACCAGCCGCGCTCGGCGAGCCGGTGCGGCGCCGGAAGATCCGACACGTTGATGCCGACCATCGCCTCGCCGAGTCCGCGGGAGACCTCCGCGATGACCGCGGGGTCGTCGTGGAACGTGGTGGCCTTCACGATCGCCGCGGCGCGCTGCACGGGGTTGCCCGACTTGAAGATGCCCGATCCGACGAACACGCCGTCGGCGCCGAGCTGCATCATCATCGCGGCATCGGCCGGCGTGGCGACGCCGCCCGCGACGAACAGCACGACGGGGAGCTTGCCGGTCTCGGCGACCTCGGCCACCAGCTCGTAGGGCGCCTGCAGCTCCTTGGCGGCCACGTACAGCTCGTCCTTGGTGAGCGCGCGGAGGCGGTTGATCTCGCCCGTGATGGTGCGGATGTGCTTGGTGGCCTCGGAGACGTCGCCCGTACCGGCCTCGCCCTTGGAGCGGATCATCGCCGCGCCCTCGGTGATGCGGCGGAGCGCCTCGCCCAGGTTGGTCGCGCCGCACACGAACGGCACCGTGAAGGGCCACTTGTCGATGTGGTTGACGTAGTCGGCGGGGGAGAGCACTTCGGACTCGTCGATGTAGTCGACGCCGAGCTGCTGCAGCACCTGCGCCTCGACGAAGTGCCCGATGCGGGCCTTGGCCATCACGGGGATCGAGACCGCGTCGATGATCGCGTCGATCATGTCGGGATCGCTCATGCGCGACACTCCGCCTTCGGCACGGATGTCAGCGGGCACCCGCTCGAGAGCCATCACGGCGACGGCACCGGCATCTTCGGCGATGCGCGCCTGTTCGACGTTGACGACGTCCATGATGACGCCGCCCTTGAGCATCTCCGCAAGGCCGCGCTTCACACGGCTCGAACCAACCACAGGGGAATCAGGCATGCCTGCCAGTTTATCCGTGCGGGACCGGTCAGGTCGCCGCCTTCTGGACCGCGCGGCGGAACGCCTCAGATGAGGCCCGTCGCGCGTTCCCGCTCGTCCGCGGTGCTGCCGTCCGCGCGCTCCGCCGCGGCACGCAGCTCCTGCTCCCAGCGCTCGTCGATGACGGAGCGGAGGGCATACGGAGGCGTGGCCTCGACGAGCTCCGCGAGCACCGCCGTGATGCGTCCGTCGAGGGAGGCGAGGCGGTAGTCCGCGCCGACGCCGCCGGCGTCGAGCGCGACGATCAGCCCCGCCGTCGTGCGGCGCGGCGCTTCGATCGTGCCCCCGTGGAAGGGGCCGCCCAGAATCGGAACGTTCATCGCCACTGAATCTACCTCTCGAACCTGATTGTGGCGCCAGTTCTTCTGAGAGTCCCCTGGGCGGCACCGCCGGACGGGCGGGTCACCAGCCGCCGCGGGTGGGCGTGTGTCCCTCGCGCGCGTCGTCGGGCATCGCCATCTCCGCGCGCATGCCGAGCAGCCGCACCGGACGGTCGGGGTCGATCTTGGCGATGAGCGCCTCCGCCTCCGCGAGCACGGCGCCGCGGTCGGACGTGGGGGCGATCTTCCGCGTGAACGTCTTCGTCGTGAACGGCGCATAGCGCACCTTGAGGCCGAGCCCCACGACGGGGCGCCCTTCGCCGGCGATGTCGTCGAGGGCGTGTCCGAGCAGCTCCCGGGCCGCCGCCTCGATCTCGCCGCGGTCGGTGAGGTCGTGCTGGTAGGTGGTCTCGCGCGAGCGGCCGCGCGCGATCCACGGCGTGTCGTCGACGACGGATGCCCCGTCGCCGCGGCCGAGCGAGCCGTACCAGGGGCCCATCTTCGGTCCGAACTCCGCCACGAGCGGTGCGTCCGGGGCGACGGCGAGCTCGGCGACCGTGCCGATGCCCAGACCTGCGAGGCGTTTGGACACCTTCGTCCCGACGCCCCACAGATCGATCGTGGGTCTGTCGCCCATGACGTCGAGCCAGTTCGCGGCCGTCAGACGGAACACCCCGCGCGGCTTCCCGAACCCGGTCGCCACCTTCGCCCGCACGAGGGTGTCGCCGATCCCGATGCTCGCGTGCAGCCCCGTGCGATCGAGCACCGCGGCGCGCACCTGCTGCGCGTACGTCTCGGGATCGTCGGTGCGGATGCCGATGAACGCCTCGTCCCACCCGAGCACCTGCACCGTCGCGCCCGGTTGGGCGCGCAGGGTCTCCATGACCTCTTCGGATGCCGCGGTGTACGCCTCCGCGTCGACCGGCAGGATCACGGCATCCGGGATCTTCCGGGCCGCGATGCGCAGCGGCATCCCCGACCCGACGCCGAACGCCCGAGCTTCGTACGATGCGGTCGAGACGACGGCACGCTCGGTCGGATCGCCGCGTCCGCCGACGATGACCGGCTTGCCCGCCAGCTCGGGGCGTCGCAGGATCTCGACCGCGGCGATGAACTGGTCGAGGTCGAAGTGCAGCACCCACGACGGCGCGGCGGAGGTCATGCGCTCAGTATGACGCGCGACCCCCGTCGGGTGCACCGATGAAGCGGGCCGCGAGCGCCTCGGTGCCGCGGGCCAGGAGGGCGACATCCGCACCGACGAGCACGAAGGCGGCGCCGGCTGCGGCGTAGGTCTCGGCGACGGCGGGATCGAAGGCGTTCACGCCGACCGGCTTGCCGGCGCCGCGCACGGCGTCGAACGTGCGGTGCACGGCGGACACGACATCCGGATGCGTCTGCTGACCGATGAGCCCGAGCGAGGCGGCCAGGTCGGAGGGCCCCACGAACACGCCGTCGACGCCGTCGACGGCCGCGATCTCGGCCGCCGCCGCCACGCCGTCGGCGGTCTCGATCTGCACGAACACCGACACGCGCGAGGCGGCGGTCTGAAGGTAGTCGTCGATGCGGTTCCAGCGGCCCGACCGGGCCAGTGCGTTGCCGACACCTCGTCGCCCCGCGGGCGGGTACTGGGTCGCCGCGACGACGGCGCGCGCCTCGTCGGCGGAGGAGACCATCGGCACGAGGACGTTCTGCGCGCCGAGGTCGAGCACCTGCTTGAGGGTGACCGCATCGCCCGAGGGCACGCGGACGACGGGGACGATCGGATACGCCGCGACGGCCTGCAGCTGCGCGAGCGTGGACTCGAGGCCGTTCGGAGCGTGCTCCATGTCGATGAGCATCCAGTCCAGGCCCGCACCGGCGCAGATCTCGGCGACCAGCGCGGAGCCCGAGCACGTCCAGACGCCGTACTGCGTGCGCGGAGCATCGCGCAGCAGATCGCGGAAGGTCGGCGTCAGACGAAGCTGCATGTGATGGTTCCCATCGGTCCGTAGTCGCAGTGCACGATATCGCCCCGCGACACCCACATGGGACGGGTGAACGACCCCGCCAGGATGATCTCGCCGGCTTCGAGCCGTGCGCCGTGCTGGGCGAACTTGTTGGCGAGCCAGGCGACACCGGTGGCCGGATGCCCGAGCACGCCGGCGGCGACGCCGGTTTCCTCGATCTCGCCGTTGCGGGAGAGCACGCCGGGCACCCAGCGCAGGTCGATCTCGTCGGGGCGCCTGTGCACGTCTCCGAGCACCATGGCCCCGTAGGCCGCGTTGTCGCTGATCGTGTCGACGATGGTGCGACCCTCGAGCTCGATGTGCGAATTGAGCACCTCGAGCGCGGGCACCGCGTAGTCGATCGCGGCGAGGGCGTCGTCGAGCGTGCAGTCGGGTCCTTCGAGGGGATGCTTCAGCACGAACGCGAGCTCGACCTCGATGCGCACGTTCGAGAACAGGTCGACCGGGATCTCGGCGCCCGTCCGGTACACCGTGTCGTCGAACATGACGCCGTAGTCGGGCTCGGTGATGCCGGTCGCCTGCTGCATCGCCTTCGACGTCAGGCCGATCTTGCGCCCGACGAGGCGACGCCCGCCCGCGATCATGCGGTCGCGCCAGACTCCCTGGATCGCGTACGAGTCCTCGACCGTCGCGTGGGGATGGCGGGCCGTGATGCGCGGGATCACGCCGTGCGTGCGATCGGCCTCGGCGAGCTCGTCCGCGATCGACGCGATGACGGCGTCGTCGAGGGTCACAGCTGGTTGCCCAGCTTGTACTCGGGCATCGACGCGGCGCCTTCGGCGGGGCGGGTGTACGAGAACCCGTCGGCGCCGATCGTCACGGCCATCTCCGACGAGTCGGTGCGGGCGACGACGGGCTGCGGGTTGCCGTCGAGATCGAGCACGAGGGATGCCTCGGTGTACCACGACGGCACGACCGGGTTGCCCCACCAGTCGCGGCGCTGGTTGTCGTGCACGTCCCACGTGACCACCGGGTTGTCGGGGTCGCCGGTGTAGTAGTCCTGCGTGTAGATCTCGACGCGGTGGCCGTCGGGGTCGCGCAGGTACAGGTAGAACGCGTTGGAGACGCCGTGCCGGCCCGGACCCCGCTCGATCGCGTCGGAGCGGCGGAGGGCGCCGAGCTTGTCGCAGATCGCGAGGATGTTGTGCTTCTCGTGGGTCGCGAAAGCGACGTGGTGCATGCGGGGCCCGTCGCCGCCGGTCATGGCGGTGTCGTGCACGGTGGGCTTGCGCCGCATCCACGCGGCGTACACCGTGCCCTCGTCGTCCTGGATGTCTTCGGTCACGCGGAATCCGAGGTCCTGCATGTACGCGACCGCCCGGGGCACGTCGGGCGTGACCTGGTTGAAGTGGTCGAGGCGCACCAGCTCGCCGGGGGTGTGGAGGTCGTAGCGCCACGACAGGCGCTCGACGTGCTCGGTGGCGTAGAAGAACTCGTAGGGGAAGCCCAGCGGATCGGTGACGCGCACCGAGTCGCCGATGCCCTTCACGAACCCGCCGGGTCGCCGCTCGACGCGGCATCCGAGCTCCTCGTAGAACGCGACGGCGCGATCGAGGTCGTCGGGCGTTCGCACCCGGTAGGAGAAGGCGGCGACGGCCGCCACCGCGCCCTGGCGGAGCACGAGGTTGTGGTGGATGAACTCCTCGGTCGAGCGGAGGTAGATCGCCTCGCCGTCCTCTTCGGTGACGTACAGCCCGAGCACGTCGACGTAGAACTGCCGTGACGCGGCGAGGTCGGTCACGACGAGCTCCATGTACGCGCAGCGCAGGATGTCGGGGGCCGGGCTCGTGGGCGTGGGCACCGGGTCGTCGGTGTGGATGGGCGCCTCCTGGCTGACGTAGAAGCCGGAGGAGGTCAGGGTCATGTCGTCGCGGGTGGTCATCTCACGCTTTCTTGCCGAAGGTGGGGTTGTGGGCTTCGCCGAGCGTGATGTGCACGGCCTGCTGGTCGGTGTAGAAGTCGATCGAGCGGTAGCCGCCCTCGTGTCCGAGACCGGATGCCTTCACGCCGCCGAAGGGGGTGCGCAGGTCGCGGACGTTGTTGGAGTTGAGCCACACCATGCCCGCCTCGACCGACTGGGCGAAGTTGTGCGCGCGCTTCAGGTCGCCGGTCCACACGTACGCGGCCAGCCCGTACTTCGTGTCGTTCGCGAGGGCGAGCGCCTCGGCGTCGTCGTCGAACGGCGTGATCGAGACGACCGGCCCGAAGATCTCCTCCTGGAAGATGCGCGCATCGGGGGCGACGTCGGCGAAGACCGTCGGCTGGACGAAGTTGCCCGTCTCGAAGCCCTCCGGCCGCCCGCCGCCGGCGACCAGGCGCCCCTCCGTCTTGCCGATCTCGACGTACGACATCACCTTGTCGAAGTGCTCCGGATGCACGAGGGCCCCGACCTCGGTCGCGGGGTCGTGCGGGTACCCGACCTTCACCCGTGATGCCTGCGCGGCGTACCGCTCGACGAACTCGTCGTACACCGAGCGCTCCACGAGGATGCGCGACCCGGCGGTGCAGCGCTCGCCGTTGAGCGAGAAGACGCCGAAGATCGTGGCGTCGATCGCGGCATCGAGGTCGGCGTCGGCGAACACGATCGCGGGCGACTTGCCGCCGAGCTCCATCGACAGCCCCTTGAGGAACGGGGCGGCGTTGCCGAAGATCAGCTTGCCGGTCGAGCTCTCGCCCGTGAACGAGATGAGCGGCACGTCGGGGTGCTTCACGAGGGCGTCGCCTGCGTCCTCCCCGAGTCCGTTGACGAGGTTGAACACTCCGCGGGGGAGGCCGGCCTCCTCGAAGATCCCCGCCCACAGCGACGCCGAGAGCGGCGTGAACTCGGCGGGCTTGAGCACGACGGTGTTGCCGGTGGCGAGCGCCGGACCGAGCTTCCACGACTCGAGCATGAACGGCGTGTTCCACGGCGTGATGAGGCCGGCGACGCCGATCGGCTTGCGGTTGACGTAGTTGAGCTGGCGCCCGGGCACCTTGAACGCGTCGTCGGTCTGGGCGACGATCAGGTCGGCGAAGAACCGGAAGTTCTCGGCGGCACGGCGGGCCTGGCCGAGGGCCTGCGTGATCGGCAGCCCGGAGTCGAAGGACTCCAGCTCGGCGAGGCGGGCGTCGCGCGACTCGACGATGTCGGCGATCCGGTGCAGGATCCGCGCGCGCTCTCGCGGCAGCATGCGGGGCCACGGTCCGTCGGTGAACGCGCGACGCGCGGCGGCGACGGCCCGGTCGATGTCGGCCTTCTTCCCGGCGGCGGCCTGCCCGTAGACCTCGTTCGACACGGGGTCGAGCACGTCGAACGTGTCGCCGTCGGCGGAATCGACGAACTCGCCGTCGATGTAGTGCTGGATCCGCGTCGGAAGGTCGGCGGGGATGTGTCTGGTCATGCGGTGCTCCTTTGCGAAGACGTCAGAAGGCCGGGAGGCCCAGGGCCTCGTCGGGGTGCTCGTGGATGAGGTAGGCGTCGAGGGTGGCCGAGCGGTGACGCCGCGCCGACTTCTCGATCTCGCCGAGGGGCGCCCCGATCTCGATGAGGCGCACGATGTTCTCGTGCTCGCGCACGGATTCGGCGGCCCGTCCGGGGACGAAGCTGAAGGTCGAGTCGCGGAGGTTGCCCAGGCGCGCCCACTCGGCGTTCACGAGTTCGAGCAGGCGCGGATTCGCGCACTTGCCGAACAGGATCGCGTGGAACTCCTGGTTCAGCCCGGTGAAGGCACGCGGGTCGAAGTCGCTGAGCCTCTCGGTCATGAGCTCGTTGATCGACCGGGCCCGGCGCAGGTCGTCGGCGGTGAGACGGCGTGCGGCGAGAGCGGTCGCCGTTCCTTCGAGGATCGACAGCGCCTGCATGCTGAAGCGGTACTGCGAGTCGTCCACCATCGACACGCGGGCGCCGACGTTGCGCTCGAACGTCACGAGGCCCTCGGCCTCCAGCTGGCGGACGGCCTCCCGCACCGGAACGACGCTCATGTCGAGCTCGCCGGCGATCGTGCCGAGCACGAGCCGGTAGCCGGGCGTGAACTCCTGGTTGGCGATGCGCGTCTTGATCCAGTGATACGCCTGCTGCGATTTGCTGAGCGTCTCGGCCGGGGTCACGCGCGGGCCTCCTCGTATGCGGCACGCCATTCGGCGTTCATCGGGAAGAGCCCGTCGACGGGATGCCCCTCCGCGACGCGCGCCGCGATCCAGGCATCCTCGTCCTCCTGGGCGAGCACCGCGTCGACGACCTCCTCGACGATGCCCGGCGGGATGACGATGACGCCGTCGGCGTCGCCGACGATGACGTCGCCCGGCTGCACGGTCGTGCCGCCGCAGGCGATCGTGAGGTCGTGGTCCCACGGAACGTGCTTGCGGCCGAGGACGGCGGGATGGGCGCCGGAGGTGTAGACCGGGATCCCGACGGCGGTGACGGCATCGGCGTCGCGCACGCCGCCGTCGGTGACGATGCCGGCGGCGCCACGCGTGCGAGCGCGGATGGCGAGGATGTCGCCGAGGGTGCCGGAGCCCGTTTCGCCTCGGGCCTCGATCACGATGACCTCGCCCTCCTCGACGGCGTCGAAGGCGCGCTTCTGCGCGTTGTAGCCGCCGCCGTGCGACGCGAACAGGTCTTCGCGGTTCGGGACGAACCGGAGGGTGCGCGCGGTGCCGACGAGCTTCGCGCCCGGCTGCAGCGGACGCACGCCGTCGATCGTGACGTTGTCGAGCCCGCGCGTGCGCAGCTGCTGCGACAGTCCGGCGACGGGGACCCGCTCGAGCTTGGCCCTGAGGTCATCGCTGAGGCGTCCGCCCGTCTCGGGCGGGAGTCCGGCGGCCTCCCGCGTGCCCCATGCCTCCGCGCGCTGCAGATCGTCCACGGCGGGGAGCGACCCGACGGAAACGTCGAACCCCGCCCCGGTGCCCGCCACGACGGTCGTCACGAGCCGGCCGGAGGAGGCATCCGCCGCCGTCACCTCGACCTCGACGGCGTCTCCGGGGACCACGACGGATGACCCGGCGGGCGTGCCGGCGAGGATCACGTCGCCGGCCTCGAGGGTGAAGTGCTGCGACAGGTCGGCGACCAGCTGGGCGAGCGGGAAGATGAGGCCGGCGGTGGAGTCGTCCTGCACGAGGTCGCCGTTGACCCAGGTGCGCAGCCGCACCTCGGCCGGGTCGACGGAGCGGGCGTCGATGAGATCGGGACCGAGCGGGGTGAAGCCGTCGCCGCCCTTCGAGCGCACGTTCGAGCCCTTGTCGTTCGCGCGGAGGTCGTACAGGCCGAAGTCGTTCGCGGCGGTGATCCACGCGACGTGGTCCCAGGCATCCGCCATCGACACGCGACGCGCGGGGGTGCCGATCACCAGCGCGATCTCGCCCTCGAACGCAAGGAGCTCGGTGCCGACGGGGCGCTCGATGACGCCTCCGGATGCCGCGACCGAACTCGACGGCTTGAAGAAGTACGACGGCGCGGCGGGCCTGCGGCCGCGCTGTGCGGCCCGGGACTCGTAGCTGAGATGGACCGCGATGATCTTGCCAGGGCGTCCGGGAAGGCCCGAGAATCGCCCGTCCGGGGCGGCGGCTTCGGTCATGGGGAGCTCCCTCGCTCTTGCGTCGTATCTGAAATCGTATATGATCGCTTTCGATCGGACAAGCAGCATTCCGCCGGTCGGACAAAGGAGTCATCTTGAGCATCTCGCAGCCGCAGAACGACGTCGGATTCACCCCGACGGGCACGATCGCGACCCGCACCGACCGACGCCGCGTGGTCTTCGCGACCGTGGTCGGAACGACGGTGGAGTGGTACGACTTCTTCATCTACGCCTCGGCGGCCGGCCTCGTCTTCGGCCAGCTGTTCTTCGCCCCCGCGGGCGAGGAGTTCGCGCAGATCCTCTCCTTCATCACCGTCGGCATCAGCTTCCTGTTCCGCCCGCTCGGCGCGTTCCTCGCCGGCCACCTGGGCGACAAGTACGGCCGCCGCCTCGTGCTGATGCTCACCCTCATCCTGATGGGCGTGGCCACGACCCTCGTCGGGCTGCTCCCGACCTTCGCGGCGATCGGCATCGCGGCGCCGATCCTGCTCATCTTCCTGCGCATCCTGCAGGGCATCTCGGCCGGCGGCGAGTGGGGCGGAGCGGTGCTCATGGCCGTCGAGCACGCTCCCCGCACCAAGCGCGGACTCTTCGGCGCGTCTCCGCAGATCGGCGTTCCGCTCGGCCTCCTCCTCGCGTCGGGCGTCATGGCCCTGATCGCCGCGCTGTCGCCGAGCCAGGAGTGGTTCCTCGAGTGGGGCTGGCGCATCCCGTTCCTCCTCTCGGTCGTGCTGATCCTCGTCGGCTACTACATCCGTCGCCGCGTGGAGGAGAGCCCGGTCTTCCTCGAGCTCGCCGAGCGCAAGGAGCAGACGCGGATGCCGATCGTCCAGCTGTTCCGCAAGCACACGCTCCTGGTGCTGCTCGCCGCGCTCGTGTTCGCGGGCAACAACGCCGTCGGCTACATGACCACCGGCGGGTACATCCAGCGCTACGCGACCGACCCCGCCGGCCCCATCGGCCTCGCGACCGCCGACGTGCTGTGGGCCGTGACGCTCTCGGCCGTCTCCTGGCTCGTCTTCACATGGCTCGCCGGCTGGCTCTCCGACAGGATCGGCCGCCGCACGACGTACCTGATCGGCTGGGGCGCGCTGCTGATCGGCGTCTTCTCGCTGTTCCCGCTCGTGAACACCGGGAGCGTCGGCCTGCTGACGGTGGGCCTGGTCATCCTCACGGTGGGGCTCGGCTTCACGTACGGCCCGCAGGCGGCGCTGTACACCGAGCTGTTCCCGGCATCCATCCGCTTCTCGGGGGTCTCGATCTCGTACGCGATCGGCGCGATCCTCGGCGGCGCGTTCGCCCCCACGATCGCCCAGGCGCTCGTGCAGGCCACCGGCGGCACGATGGCCGTGACGTGGTACCTCGCGGGAATGGTCGTGCTGGGCCTGCTCGGCTCGCTGCTGCTGCGCGACCGCTCCGGCATCCCGCTGGGTCCCGATCACGAGGCCGAGCAGGCGCAGAGTCCCATCTACGGCATGTCGAAGGCGTAGGAGTCCAGATGCAGTTCCACCACCACGGCTACGTGTCGAAGGATCCCCGGGTACAGGATGCCGCGGGCACCGGCATCGATCGCCCCGCCGACCTCCCCGACGAGATGGACGTGCTCATCGTCGGCTCGGGGCCTGCGGGCATGCTCCTCGCGGCGCAGATGTCGCAGTTCCCCGACGTCACGACACGCATCGTCGAGCGTCGCGACGGACGGCTCGTGCTCGGTCAGGCCGACGGCATCCAGCCCCGCAGCGTCGAGACGTTCCAGGCCTTCGGCTTCGCCGAGCGGATCGTCGCAGAGGCCTACAACATCGGGTACATGAACTTCTGGGGTCCCGATCCCGACAACCCGGGCGACATCATCCGCACGGCCCGGACCGAGGACTACGCGTTCCACATCAGCGAGTTCCCGCACCTCATCGTCAACCAGGCCCGAGTGCTCGACTACTTCGCCGAGGCCGCCGCGAACGGGCCGGCGCGCATCGAGCCCGACTACGGCATCGAGTTCGTCGGCCTCACGGTGCACGACACCGGCTCGCACCCCGTCGAAGTGCGCCTCCGTCACGTCGCCGGGGAGCACGCCGGCGAGGAGCGCACGGTGCGGGCCGCCTACGTCGTCGGCTCGGACGGCGCGCGCAGCGGCGTGCGCGAGGCGATCGGCCGCAAGCATCTGGGGGGCATCTCGCTCCACGCGTGGGGCGTCATGGACGTTCTCGTGAACACCGACTTCCCCGACTGGCGCACCAAGTGCGCGATCAACGCCGAAGCAGGCAACATCCTGCACATCCCGCGCGAGGGCGGCTATCTCTCCCGCGTCTACGTCGATCTCGGCGCGGTGGCCGAGGACGACAACCGGCGCGTGCGCCAGACCCCGATCGGGGGGATCATCGCGAAGGCGAACGAGATCCTGCATCCGTACTCCCTCGATGTGAAGGAGGTCGCCTGGCACAGCGTCTACGAGGTCGGCCACCGCGTGACCGACAAGTTCGACGACGTACCCGAGGGCGACCGCCGCACGCCGCGCGTGTTCCTCACCGGCGATGCGTGCCACACCCACAGCGCCAAGGCCGGTCAGGGCATGAACGTCTCGATGCAGGACGGGTTCAACCTCGGCTGGAAGCTCGGCTCGGTGCTCACCGGACGCAGCCCCGAATCTCTCCTGTCGACGTACTCGGCCGAACGGCAGCCCGTCGCGCAGCAGCTCATCGACTTCGACAAGGAGTGGTCCTCGCTCATGGCGCGCAAGCCCGAGGAGATCTCCGACCCCACCGAGCTCGCGACCTACTACCTCGCCACCGCCGAGTTCCCGTCGGGCTTCATGACGCAGTACGGACCGTCGCAGATCGTGGCGGATGCCGCGCACCAGACGCTCGCGGCCGGCTTCCCGGTCGGCAAGCGGTTCAAGAGCTCGGAGGTCGTGATGGCCGCCGACGGCAACCGCGTGCACCTCGGACACCATGCGAAAGCCGATGGCCGGTGGCGCATCTACGCCTTCTCGGATGCCGGTGAGGCCCCCGCCCTCTCCGCGTGGGCCGAGTGGATGTCGACGTCCGCCGACTCGCCGCTCCGCCGCCACACACCGGCGGGCGCCGATGCGGATGCCGTCTTCGACGTGAAGGCGGTGTACCAGCGACCCCACGAGGAGGTCGACGTCACGGCGGTGCCCGAGCTCTTCCGTCCCCGCACCGGCCCGCTCGGTCTCATGGACTGGGAGAAGGTGTTCGCCGCGGCCCCCAGCGCCTGGACGACCACCGACATCTTCGATGAGCGCGAACTGTCGCGCGACGGCGTCGTGGTGGTCGTGCGTCCGGATCAGTACGTCGCGGGCGTCTTCCCGCTGCAGGCGACGGACGAGCTGGCCGCCTTCTTCACGCGGAGCATGCTCGTCGCGTGATCACGAGTTCACGCGGATGATCTCCTGCTGGTACGGCGCCACCACGGTGCCCGAGATGCGCACGTCGAGCAGCAGGTAGGGCCGGGTCGCGGCGTCCTCCGCGGCCCAGGCGGCGAGCCGATCGAGGTCGTCCAGCGTCCGCACGGTGACGCCCTCGGCGCCCACGGCGCGGGCGAGCCCGGCGAAGTCGACGTCCGGGATCATCATCGGCCCCTGAGCGACGCCCTTCAGTCCGTAGAGATTGACCTCGGCGCCGTAGGCACCGTCGTTCCAGACCACCGCGAGGCCGCGGCCGCCCGCGACCCGCACCGCCGACTCGAGGTCGGCCAGGGCCATGAGACCGCCGCCGTCGCCCGTCGTCAGCACGACGGTCGAGTCGGGCCGGGCGAGGGCCGCGCCCGGCACCGATGGGAAGCCCAATCCGATGGACTGATACGCCGTGCCGACCATCATCATGCGGTCGGGGGACGCGACGGGCCAGTACATGTTGGCCCAGCCGATGAAGTGCCCGCCGTCCGAGACGACCACGCGGTCGGCCGGGAGGAGCTGGCCGATCCGCGCCGCGACGGATCGCGGGTCGAGGCGCCCATCGGGTGCGACCGCCTCGCCGGGCTCGTAGACGCGGAGGGAGGGGATGTCGAGCGATTCGCGCCACCCGGAGGGCGTCGCACCGATCCCCTCGAGCGCCGCCACGAGCGACTCCGCCACGAGGCGCGCGTCGCCGCGGAGATAGCCGCCGACGTGCGGATGCGTCGCCGCGGGGGCGACGTCGACCTGCACGACGTGCGTCCCCGGGGCGAACAGGTCGCCGAAGCGCATCGTGAACTGGTTGAGACCCGCGCCGAAGACGACGGCGACGTCCGCCTCGCGGATCAGCTCCATCGCGCCCTCGGCGCCGAACCCGCCGGTGACGCCCAGGTCGTACTCCGGGCGCGGGAAGACGCCGCGACCGAGCGCCGTGGTCGCCGTGACGGCGCCGGTCGCATCGGCCAGGGCCCCGAGGGCCGCACCCGCTCCGGAGATCCATGCTCCGCGTCCGGCCAGCAGCACGGGTCGCTCGGCGCCGGCGAGCGCGCGCGCGAGCGACTCCACGCCGGCGAGCGCGAACGGACCACGGGGCTCGAGCGGGGCAGGGAGGCGGGGCACGGGTGCGGTCGGCACGGGGCCCGCCTCGAGCGTCGCGACGTCGTAGGGGATCGCGAGCACGGTCGGCACGCGGTACGTCAGCGCGTGCTCGATCGCGATGACGGCGGTGGCGGCGGCATCGGTCCGTCCGACCGTGTAGGTGCGCGCGCCCACCGCCGACGCGAGGGCGATCTGGTCGACGTCCCACGGACGCGGGCCCGAGGTCGGCTCGTCGCCGACCACGAGCACGAGCGGCACGTGCGCCTGCACGGCCTCGGCGAGGGCCGTGAGGGTGTTGGTGAACCCGGCGCCGTACGTGGCGGTCGCCGCCGCGATGCGCCCAGACGCCCGGTAGTACGCGTCGGCCGCGACGACGGCGCCCGCCTCGTGGCGCACCGCCGTGTAGGAGGCATCCGTCTGCCGCTCGAGCGCGTCGAGGAACCAGGCGTTGCCGTTGCCCATGACCCCGAAGACGTGGTCGATGTGGGCGGCGAGGGTGATCGCGACGTGCGCGGAGACGGTGGGCATGGAGGAGCTCCTGCGAGTGGTACGGATGACGAGGCCGTATGTGTCCCGCGCTGCCGGCGTCTGCGCCGCGAGCTGGTGTGCTCCTTTTTCGAGCACCGGCGGACGCGATCCGCCGGACGGCTCCACTATACCGAGGCAGGCGGATGCAGCCCCCGGTCACCGCTGGCGCCGCAACCGTGTTTAGATCGAGTGCGGGGACGGAAGGAACGATCATGAAGGTTGCATCGGCGGCCGATTGGCGGGAGAACCTCCCGTTCGAGACCCCTGTGGTGCTCGCGGAGGTCGTCCCCGGTGAGGACGCGCGCTGCTTCGTCTGCGGACCGGAGTCCGAGGCGATCGCGCGGACGGAGATCTGGGCGTTCAAGCATCCCCATCCCCACCATCACCACGGTCTGGTGCGGTTCTACTGCGGCGCGCACGTTCCCCAGGTGAAGGCGCCGCCCACGGCTCCTGCGGCCACGCGGGGAGGGACGCGGCCGACGCGTTCCGCACGGCCCGCGCCGCGAGTCGAGCGCGCGGCGCCGACCAAGCGGCCCCTGCCCTCCGACGCCGTGCGGGCGATGTGCCCCAACTGCTTCATCGAGGTCTCGGCGAAGGGTCTCTGCGGCGTCTGCGGCACGCAGATCTGATCGCTCTCAGGATCCGATCGCTCTCAGCCGATCCGGCGGATCAGGTCGTCCACGGTCGTCCCGTAGTCGATGCGGACGACGGGGAGGGCGAGCTTGTCGGTGCCCGGCACGACGAATCCGGGCTCGATCGTGCGGGCCATCGTGTAGCCCGCCTGCACGACACCGTCCTTCGACCGCTGGTCGTAGTGCCCGTAGGGGTAGGCGACGACCTGTCCGACACCCAGCACCTGGGCGGACGTGCGCAGATCGGCGGCGATCTCCTCCGGGGTGAGGTTCACCATGAGACCCTTCTCGTTCGCCCCGCCTCGGTGCATGTCGTGCGTGTGCGAGCGGCGCTGCACGTAGATGCTCGGCGGCGGATCCTGGCGGTAGGCCGTGATCATGAACGAAGTGGAGAGCACCCGGTAGCGCTCGACGATCGGCACCGCGAGATCGAACCAGCTCTGGTCGGCGTCGTCGTCGGTGACGATGACGGAGCGCGGCGGAAGATAGACGCGGCTGTCGATGAAGCCCTCGAGCTCGTCCCAGGTCGGGTAGTAGAACCCGGTCGAGGCGAGGTGGCTCATGTGCGCCTCGAAGTCGCCGACGTACGCGTAGTTGCCGCGCAGCCAGCCCTCCTCGCCCTCCGGCTTCGCCGTGAACTGGTGGTACATGAGGATCGGCACGCGCGTTCCCGCCGCGGCGAACTGCTCCGGCGTCATCCACGCGGCGTGCAGAGTGACCTGCTGATCGGAGCACGCGACCACGTCGGAGCCGTTGACGCGCGCGGCGTCGACGTACCCCGCGGCATCCGCCACCGTCGGATACCAGCCGGCGAACACCCACCCCTCGCGCACCGGAAGCAGCAGGTCGCGGTACAGCGTGCCCTGGTCCTGGCGCACGACGGGCGAGCTGATGCCGTCACCGGCATACGTCAGGGCGCAGGCGTTCGGATCGTCTGCCGCGGCGAGCAGCTGCTCGGCTTCGGTGAGCGGCGTGGGCGTGGGGGTCGGGGTCGGTGTCCGGGTCGGGCTGACGGAGGCGCCGGGGTTCGAGCCGGCGGCCGGAGACGACGGATGCAGCGGATCGATGAGCAGGAACGTCGCGACGGCGGCCGCGGCGAGCACGACGGTCGCGCCGCCCGCGATCCAGGCGACGCCTCGGCCGCGGCGTCGCGCGCGGATGCTCGGGTGCTCGGCGACCGTCGATCTGTTCCGTGACGCCATGTCCGTGCCCCCCTGTACACCCCCGCAACCCCCTTGCGGCACTCCCATCGTGATGATATCGGGCTTCAGCGAGCGCCGCCGGAGGGGTCATGGCGGCGGGCGGACCTCAGCCGGCGAGCCCAGGCCAGATCTTCGGCATCGCGGTGAGGATCTGCTCTACGCAGATCGCGAGCAGAATGAGGCCGAACAGCTTCTGGAAGATCTGCATGCCCGCAGGCCCCAGGAGCCGAGCGAGGTAGGGCGCGAAGAAGAAGATCACCGCGGTGGCCACGGCAGAGATCGCGACGATCACCAGGCCCCAGGCGTAGTCGAGGAGGGCCGGGTTCTCCTTGGCGAAGGCGATGACGAGCGCGATGGCGCCCGGTCCTGCCACGACCGGCATCGCGAGCGGCACGATCGCGGGCGAGCCGGCGTTCGTCGTCGGCAGGATCGCGCCGGACTTGGTCATCATGGCCCACGCGATCGTGGCGACGAACAGGAAGCCGGCGATCTTGAGGGCGGGGACGCCGATGCCGAAGAACTGCAGGATGAACGCACCGAGAAGCAGCGAGACCGCGAGCACGGTGAACACCCCGACGCCGGTCATCACCGCGATCCGACGTTGCTGAGCGACGCTCTTGCCCTCCGTCACGCTGAGGAAGACCGGGATCGTGCCGATCGGGTTGCAGATCGTGAACAGCGCGACCCCCGCCGTGATCAGGCTCGCGCCGTCCATCAGATCTTGGTCCAGGCTTCGGTGAGGACGGTGCGGAGGATCTGTTCGATCTCGGTGAATTCGGTGGGGCCGGTGGTGAGGGGTGGGGCGAGTTGGATGACGGGGTCGCCGCGGTCGTCGGCGCGGCAGTAGAGGCCGGCGTCGTAGAGGGCTTTGGAGAGGAATCCGCGGAGCATCCGTTCGGATTCGTCGGCGTCGAAGGTGAGTCGGGTGGTTTTGTCTTTGACGAGTTCGATGCCGAAGAAGTAGCCGTCGCCGCGGACGTCGCCCACGATGGGGAGGTCGAGGAGTTGTTCGAGGGTGCGGCGGAAGATGGGGGAGTTCTCGCGGACGCGGGCGTTGAGGTCTTCCTCTTCGAAGATGTCGAGGTTCTCGAGGGCGACGGCTGCGGAGACGGGGTGTCCGCCGAAGGTGTAGCCGTGGGGGAAGGAGACGTGCCCGTGGGTGAAGGGTTCGTAGATGCGGTCGCTGACGATCGTGCCGCCCAGGGGTGAGTATCCGCTGGTGACGCCTTTGGCGAAGGTGATCATGTCGGGCTGGTAGCCGTAGGCGTCGCAGGCGAACCATTCCCCGATGCGCCCGAATGCGCAGATGACTTCGTCGGAGACCAGGAGCACGTCGTGGCGGTCGCAGATCTCGCGCACGCGCTGGAAGTAGCCGGGGGGCGGGGGGAAGCATCCGCCGGAGTTCTGCACGGGTTCGAGGAACACGGCCGCGACGGTGTCGGGGCCTTCGAAGAGGATCATCTCCTCGATGCGGTCCGCCGCCCAGACTCCGAACTCCTCGATGCTGCCGGTGGGGGCGCCCATCTCGGCGGCACGGTAGAAGTTGGTGTTCGGCACGCGGAACCCGCCGGGGGTGACGGGTTCGAACATGGACTTCATGCCGGGCAGGCCGGTGATGGCGAGGGCGCCTTGGGGGGTGCCGTGGTAGGCGACGGCGCGGGAGATGACTTTGTGCTTGGTGGGCTGGCCGGCGAGTTTCCAGTACTGCTTGGCGAGTTTGAACGCGGTCTCGACGGCTTCGCCGCCGCCGGTGGAGAAGAACACGTGGTTCAGGTCGCCGGGTGCGTACGAGGCGAGCCGGTCGGCGAGCTCGATCGCTGCGGGATGGGCGTAGGACCAGATCGGGAAGAACGCGAGCTCCTCCGCCTGACGTGCGGCGGCCTGCGCGAGCCGCGTGCGGCCGTGGCCGGCGTTGACGACGAACAGCCCGGAGAGCCCGTCGATGTACTTCTTGCCCGTCGAGTCGACGATGTGGTGGCCCTCGCCCTTGACGATGATCGGGATGCCGGATCCCTCCGCCATCACCGACTGGCGCGCGAAATGCATCCAGAGATGATCGCGGGCCATCTCCTGCAGCTGGGCATCGTCTGGCCGGGTCATGGTGTCGACGATAGCGGCGCGTCCGCGCGCGCCGCGAGGGCATTCCGCGGTCCCCGCGTGGAGCCCCGCTCGACCAGCGTCGTGGGCAGCACGTGCGGCACGGTCGAGAGGAGCTCGCCCTCCGCGGCGCGCACGAGCATGCGCACGGCATCCCCCGCCATGTCGCGGATGGGCTGGCGGACGGTGGTGAGCGGTGGCGCGAGTCGCCGCGCGCCGCGCACGTCGTCGAAGCCCACGACGAGCAGGTCGCGACCGATCCGGCGTGCCGCATCGTCCGCCGCGCCGTACACCCCGGCCGCGAGCCCGTCCGAGCAGGCGAAGACACCGATCACCTCGTCATCGCAGGAGGGCGCGAGCGCGTCGCGGCAGGCCCGCCGCGCGTCGCGGCCCGCCCAGTCGGCGTCGATGCGCCGCACCGACGCATCCGGGCGGAGGGCGGCGATCTCCGCCTCGAACCCCTCCACGCGCGCGCGGCCGAATCGGTAGGCCGGGGTGCCCACGACCACGACGAACCGGGTGGCCCCGGCCGCGACGAGGTGAGCGGCGGCCGCCCGCCCTCCGTCGCGGTCGGTGGTGCGCACGCTCGGCAGTGCCGGCGACGTCTCGGCGCGCGGATCGAGCAGCACCACCGGGATCGCGGCTTCGCTCAGCAGCGCGAGCTGCGTCGCGGTCGGCACCACGATGCCGAGCACGACGCCGGCGGAGCCGCGCGCGCGGATGCGGGCCGGCCAGTCGTCGTCGGGGCGGTCGCGCTCCGCCATGAGCACCAGGTCGTACCCGGCGGCCGCCGCTGCGCTGCGCGCGCCGACGGTGACCTCGTCGGAGTACGGATCGTGGAAGTGCCCGAGGACGAGGTCGAACAGCCGCGATGTGCCGGTGCGCGGACGGCCGCGACGCGTGCCCGTACGGGAGTATCCGAGGCCGTGCGCGGCCGCGAGCACCCGCGCGCGCGTCGCCCCCGACAGCTCTCCCTTGCCGGTGAGTGCGCGCGAAGCGGTGGACACGCTCACGCCGGCCGTCGCGGCGACATCCGCGAGGGTCGCGCGAGCGGCCGGATCAGCGTCCATCCGACCATTTTTGCGCAAATAGTAAGCGGCGCGCAGGGTAGTGCGGCACGCTCGTCATCCAGGCGTCGTCGAGGTCGAGCGCCGTGGAGGGAGACACGATGCCCCGGAGAGCGCTGATCGTGCGTGGAGGCTGGGACGGGCACCACCCCGTCGGAGCGACGGACCTGTTCGTCCCCTTCCTGGAGGCGGAGGGATTCGACGTGCGGATCGAGGCGTCGAACGAGATCTATGCGGATGCCGCGACCATGGCCGAGACCGATCTGATCGTGCAGGCCGTCACGATGTCGGAGATCTCGCGGCCCGCGCTGGAGGGGCTCCGTGCCGCCGTCGAGGCGGGCACGGGCCTGGGAGGCTGGCACGGCGGCATCGCGGACTCCTACCGCGGCAGCGCGGACTATCTGCAGCTCGTCGGCGGGCAGTTCGCGACGCATCCGAGCAAGGCGCCCGGTGAGCGTCTCGGGGGAGAAAGCGACAACTTCCTGACGCACACCGTCGAGATCACCGATCTCGGGCGCAGCCAGGAGATCACGGCCGGGATCGAGGACTTCGAGCTCACCACCGAGCAGTACTGGGTGCTGCACGACGATCTCATCGACGTGCTGGCCACGACGACACATCCGGTGCAGCCGTACCATCCGTGGCATCGGCCGATCGTCTCACCCGCGGTGTGGACGCGGCTGTGGGGAGCAGGCCGGGTGTTCGTGTGCACGCCGGGGCACAGCATCGACGTCCTGGAGGACGCACGGGTGCGCACGATCGTGGAGAGGGGACTGACATGGGCGGCCAGAGCATGAACGGACAGGGCATGAACGGACAGGGGATCGGGATCGTCGGGCTGGGCGTGATCTCGCGCGCCTACCTCGACACGCTCGTCGGCGCCGACGGCGCGCGCATCGTGGCGGTCGCCGACCGCGACCCGGAGCGCGCTCGCGCGGTAGCCGCCGAGCTCCCGGGCGTGCGGGCGCTGACCCCCGCCGAGCTGTACGCGCATCCCGACGTCGACACCGTGCTCAACCTGACCGTCCCGTCCGCTCACCACGAGGTCGCGATCGCGGCGCTCGCGGCGGGCAAGCACGTGTTCGGGGAGAAGCCGCTCGCCGCGACGTTCGCCGAAGCGACCGACGTGATGGAGCGGGCTCGGGTCGCCGGTCGCGCCGTCGGAGGTGCGCCGGACACCGTTCTCGGCACCGGCATCCAGACGGCCCGTGCGGTCGTGGAGGCCGGGGTGATCGGACGGCCAGTCTCGGCGACGGCGACCTGGCTCTCGCGCGGACACGAGGCGTGGCATCCCAACCCCGACTTCTACTACCTGCCGGGCGGCGGACCGCTCCTGGACATGGGGCCCTACTACCTGACCTCCCTCGTGCATCTGCTCGGACCGGTCGACGCGGTGCAGGGCGCGAGCAGTCGTGCCCGCGACACCCGTGTCATCGGGTCCGGTCCACGCGCCGGCGAGGAGATCCCGGTCGACGTCGACACGCACGTCACGGGGGTTCTGCACCACGTCGGCGGAGCACTGTCGACGGTCACGTTCAGCTTCGACGCGGTGGCCACGCGCGCCGAGCCCATCGAGGTGCACGGAGTCGAAGGCATGCTCGTGCTCCCCGACCCCAACCACTTCTCCGGCGACGTCCACCTGCGCCCGGCGGACGGGTCGACCGACGAGCGGATCATCGCCCCGCGTGCGGGCTACGTCGACGCGGCGCGCGGTGTCGGCCTGCTCGACTTCGTGGCCGGGCATCGCCGCGCATCGGGTGAGATCGCACTCCACGTGCTGGAGATCATGACCGCGCTGCTCGAGTCCTCCCGGCGCGGGGCCCGGGTCGCGATCGCGTCGGCGCCCGCGGTGCCCCCGCTCGTTCCGCTCACGCCTCGTGCGCAGTGGCGGGGACCGCGCTGACACCCGGTTCGCGCAGCAGGTCGGCGAAGGCGGCCTCCGCGGCGCCGATGAGCAGGCGGTCCTCAGCGAGGGCGGCCGACCGGATGACGAGGTCCTCCCCGTTCGCGGGCATCGCCTGAGCCTGCACCGCCGCCGTCAGGCCGTCGAGGTCCTGCTCGGCCAGCATCGCGAGGAACCCGCCGAGCACGATCATCGACGGGTTGAGCACGTTCACGGCGTTCGCGAGCGCGGTGGCCAGGATGCGGCGCTGCCGCGCCACCTCCTCCACGACGCCCGGTGCGCGCGACGTCCGCAGCGCGTCGGCCAGCGCCGGCTCGTCGGCGGTGGTCAGGCGCAGCGCCGCGAGGAGCCGGGTGCGGCTGACGTCGTCCTCCAGCACTCCGCCCGCCGAGCGGCGATCGGAGGAGTCCGCGATCCCGGGTCGGTTCTGTCCGAATTCGCCGGCGTACCCGCCCGCGCCGCCCACCGGTATCCCGTGCACGATGAGGCCGCCGCCGATGCCGCTGGCCCCGCCGTTGAGGTAGACGACGTCGTCGACTCCGCGGGCGGCGCCGAAGAGGTGCTCCGCGTGGGCGCCCATTCCGGCGTCGTTGCCCACGACCACGGGCAGTCCGGTCGCCTTCTCGACGAGGTCGCGCAGCGCGACATCCGTCCACAGAAGGTGGGGCGCGTGGCGCACGAGCCCGTCGGTGGCGCGCACGAGACCCGGCACCGCGACACCCACCGCGACGACGCGGGCGTCGGCGAGGGCACCCTCGCGCCACGCAGCGAGGTGCGTGCCGACGAGCGCTGCGGTCTCTTCGGGGGAGAGGAGGTGGTCGACTTCGACGCGCACGCGGTCGCGGATCTCACGATCCAGGCCGATCACCGCGAGGGTGAGCGCGTCGACCTCGGGATTGACCGCCAGCGCGACCACGCGCGGGTCGGATGCCACGACAGGCGACGGACGCCCGACCCGGCGGCGGGGATCGGGTGAACGCTCCTCGACGAGCCCTGCGGACATGAGCTCGACCACCAGGTCGCCGATCGTGGATCGGTTGAGCCCCGTCGCCTCGGTCAACGCGGCCCGCGAGAGCGGGCCCTCGAGGTGCACGATGCGCAGGATGCGCGCGAGGTTGCGCTGCCGCACACCGCCTGCCGACTCCGTCACGCGCACCACTCTACGAGACCGCATCGTGACCTGATCGCTATTTGTTGCCCTTGACCACGAATGCCGGGACACCTATCGTGGAGGCGTCCACAACACTTTCGACGTAGACGTCGAAACTTTCGAGAGGTTCGAAGATGAACAGACGCAGCATCGTGCGCGTCGCGGCGGGAATCGCCGCCGCGGGTCTCGCGGCAGCCACCCTCGCCGCGTGCGCCGGAGGAGGAGAGTCGGCCGAGTCCGGCGGAGACGTCACGATCACGTGGTGGCACAACGCCACGTCGGGTCCGCTGCCGGCCGTCTGGGAGGAGGTCGCCGCGGAGTTCGAGGCGGCCAACCCGGGCGTGAAGGTCGAGCAGACCGGCTATCAGAACGAGGAGCTGCAGCGCACCCTCATCCCGAACGCGCTCGCGTCCGGCGACGGCCCCGACCTGTTCCAGGTGTGGCCGGGCGGCGAGATCCGCGACCAGGTCTCGAACGAGTACCTCATGGAGCTCGACGACGTCATCCCCGAGACGATCGCCAGCGTCGGCGCGACCTCCGGGCCGTGGCAGGTCGACGGCAAGACCTACGGCGTCCCGTTCACCTTCGGCATCGAGGGCTTCTGGTACAACAAGGACCTCTTCGAGCAGGCCGGCATCTCGGCTCCGCCGGAGACGCTCGACGAGCTCAAGGACGCCGTCGAGGCGCTCAAGGGCGCCGGTGTCGCGCCGATCGCCGTCGGCGCGGGCGACAAGTGGCCGGCCGCGCACTGGTGGTACCAGTTCGCGCTGCACTCCTGCTCGCCCGAGACGCTCACGCAGGCGGCTGCCGACTACGACTTCAGCGACCCGTGCTTCGAGCAGGCGGGCGATGAGCTCGAGACGTTCATCGGCATCGACCCGTTCCAGGAGGGCTTCCTCGGCACTCCCGCACAGACGGGCGCTGGTTCGTCGGCGGGCCTCGTGGCGAACGGCCAGGCGGCCATGGAGCTCATGGGCCACTGGAACGCCGGTGTCATCGGCGGCCTGACGGCGGATCAGGAAGTCCCCGAGTTCCTCGGCTGGTTCCCGTTCCCGGCCATCGAGGGCTCCAACGGCGACCCCAAGGCCGCCCTCGGCGGCGGCGACGGGTTCGCGTGCGCCAAGGACGCGCCCAAGGAGTGCGCCGATCTGCTCGCCTTCATCCTGAGCGAGGACGTCCAGAAGAAGTTCGCGGCCAGCGGGTCGGGCATCCCGACGGTCTCCGCGGCACAGGCATCCCTCGAGGACCCCAACCTGAAGATGGTCGCGGAGGGCCTCGCCGCGTCGTCGTTCGTGCAGCTGTGGCTCGACACCGAGTACGGCACGACCGTCGGCAACGCGATGAACGAAGGCATCGTCAACCTGTTCGCCGGTGCCGGCACCCCCGCCGACATCGTGACCAAGATGCAGGACGCAGCGGCGACGCTGAAGTAGTCGGATGACCACCCTCACCACGCCCGGGCCCGCGGTCACCGCGGGTCCGGGCGGTACCCCGCGTCGGCGCATCGGGCGCAGCACCCGCAAGCGCGCCGAGATCGTGTTCTTCGTCGCGCCGGCGCTCATCCTCTTCGTCGGGTTCGTCATCGTCCCCGTCGCCCTCGCGGCCGTCTACAGCCTCTTCAACCTGCCGGCCGCGTTCCGGTGGGACATGCTGAACGCCGACCGCTTCGTCGGCCTCGACAACTACGTGCGCGCGCTGACGACGCCCGAGTTCCTGAAGGCCATCGGCAACACGTTCTTCATCCTGTTCCTCTCCCTCCTCATCCAGGGACCGCTCGCGATCGCCGTCGCACTGCTGCTGCACCGCCGCATGAAGGGGCGCGCAGTCTTCCGCCTCATGATCTTCGTGCCGTACGTGCTCGCCGAAGTCATCGCCGGTCTCAGCTGGAAGCTCCTCCTGCAGCCCAGCGGCGGCGTCAACGCGATGCTCGAAGGGCTCGGCCTCGGCTTCCTCCAGGCGAACTGGCTGGCCGATCCCGACATCGCCCTGTGGACGATCTTCTTCATCCTGACCTGGAAGTACATCGGATTCGCGATCCTCCTGATGCTCGCGGGGCTGCAGGGCGTGCCCGAAGAGCTCGGCGAGGCGGCTGCGATCGACGGCGCCTCGTGGTGGCAGATCCAGCGCCACGTCACGCTTCCGCTCCTGGCGCCGACCATCCGCATCTGGGCGTTCCTCTCGATCATCGGCTCGCTCCAGGTGTTCGACATGGTGTGGGTCACCGTCGCCCCGACCGTGCGCCAGATGGCGACGGAGACGATGGCGACCTACATGGTGCAGCAGGGGCAGTTCGCCGGGCAGCCCGGCTACGGCAGCGCGATCGCCGTGATCCTCTTCGTCATCTCCCTCGTCATCGCGCTGGTCTACCAGCGCTTCGCCCTCCGCCGCGACCTCGCCGGCGCCGTCACCTCCGGAGTGCGCTGATGTCCGCCGTCGCAGAACTCGCCCCCGACCTCGATCGCGAGCCCGCGCCTCCCCAGGAGGCCGGCCGCCGCTTCGACTGGGGCCAGCCCTTCGTCTACCTCGTGGCGCTCGTCGTCGCCGCCGTCGCGATCGGTCCCGTGCTGTACGTCTTCATCGGTGGTTTCCGCACCACGGCCGACCTCAACGCCAACCCGGCGGGGTTCCCCGATCCGTGGACGCTGCAGAACTGGGCGTCGGTGCTCGGTGCGCCGCGCTTCTGGGGCAACGTCTTCGCGAGCGTCGTCCTGGCCGTCTGCACGACGGCGGGCGTCGTGGTCGCCGGCATCATGGCCGCGTACGTCATCGCCCGCTACAGCTTCCGCGGACGCCAGGGCCTGTACACGCTGTTCGCCGCCGGGCTCATGTTCCCCCTCACGGTGGCCGCGCTGCCCCTCACGCTGCTGCTGCGCACGCTCGGCCTGCACGGCACGTACCTGGGCGTCATCATCCCGGGCATCGCGTTCGCCCTGCCGACGACGATCATCATCCTCGTGCCGTTCCTGCGCGCCATCCCCGACGAGATGGAGGAGGCCGCCGTCATCGACGGAGCATCCCGCCTGCAGTTCTTCTGGCGCATCCTGCTGCCGCTGTCCAAGCCCGGACTGGTCACCGTCGGCATCCTGGCGTTCGTCGGCAGCTGGAACGGATATCTGCTGCCCCTGCTCGTGATCAGCACCGGCTCGCTCCCGCAGGAGCTGTGGCCGCTGCCGCTGGGAGTCACGCAGTTCTCCACGCAGTACTCGCAGGACACCGGCGCGGTGCTCGCGTACACGTCGCTCGCGATGATCCCCGCCCTCGTGTTCTTCCTCATGGCGGAGAAGCGCATCGTGGGCGGTCTGACCGGGGCGGTGAAGGGATGACGCGGCACACGGATCACTCGGATCGGGTCGAGACCCTGATCGCGCAGATGACGCTCGAGGAGAAGATCGCCCAGCTCTACGGGGTCTGGGTCGGAGCCTCCGACGAGGGCGGCGATGTCGCCCCGCACCAGCACGACCTCGACGACGCCGTCGACCTCGACGCGCTCCTCCCGCACGGGCTCGGGCAGCTGACGCGTCCGTTCGGCACGAAGCCGGTCGATGCCGCGCTCGGCGCCCTGTCGCTCGCGCGCACCCAGGAGCGGCTGCGCGCCGCCTCCCGCTTCGGCATCCCGGCGATCGCGCACGAGGAGTGCCTTGCCGGCTTCGCCGCATGGGGCGCGACGGCCTATCCCGTTCCGCTGTCATGGGGTGCGACGTTCGATCCCGATCTCGTCGGGCAGCTCGGCAGGCGGATCGGCGACGACCTCCGCTCGGTAGGGGTGCACCAGGGGCTCGCCCCCGTGCTCGACGTCGTGCGCGATGCGCGCTGGGGTCGGGTCGAGGAGACGATCGGCGAGGATCCGCACCTCGTCGCCACGATCGGCGCGGCGTACGTGTCCGGCGTCGAGAGCGCCGGTGTCGTCGCCACGCTCAAGCACTTCGCCGGGTACTCCGCATCCAAGGGAGGTCGCAATCTCGCGCCGGTGTCGATCGGTCCGCGCGAGCTCGCCGACGTGATCCTTCCGCCGTTCGAGCTCGCCGTGCGCGAGACCGGTGTGCGCAGCGTCATGAACTCCTACACCGACCTCGACGGCGTCCCGACGGCGGCCGACCGGTCGCTGCTCACCGGGCTCCTGCGCGAGACGTGGGGCTTCGAGGGCACTGTCGTGGCCGACTACTTCTCGGTCGCGTTCCTCAAGCTGCTGCACGGCGTGGCCGACACCTGGGCGGATGCCGCGGGCCAGGCGCTCGCCGCGGGCGTCGACGTCGAGCTGCCGACCGTCAAGACCTTCGGAGAGCCCCTCCGGCGAGCCGTCGAGGAGGGCATCGTCGACGCGGCGCTCGTCGACCAGTCGCTGCGCCGCGTGCTCCGTCAGAAGGAGCAGCTGGGTCTGCTCGATCCCGACTGGTCGGTCATCCCCCCGGCGCTCGCCGGCGTCGACCTCTCCGACCCCGAGGCGCTCCGCGGCGCCATCGACCTCGACCCGCGGGAGAACCGCGCCCTCGCCGCCCGGCTCGCGGAGGAGGCGATCGTGCTCGTCCGCAACGACGGCACGCTGCCGCTGGCGCGCGGCGTCCGGCGCCGCATCGCGGTGATCGGACCCAACGCCGACGACCCGTACGCGCTCCTCGGCTGCTACTCGTTCCCCACGCACGTGGTGTCGCAGCATCCGGGAGTCGCGCTCGGCATCCGCATCCCGACGCTGCTCGAGGCGCTGCGGGAGGAGTACCCGGATGCCGTCATCGAGCACGTGCGCGGTACGAGCGTCGACGGCGGAGAGCTCGACGGGATCGCGGAGGCCGTGGCCCTGTCGGCGACGGCGGATGTCGTGATCCTCGCGCTCGGCGACCGTGCCGGGCTGTTCGGCAGAGGCACCAGCGGTGAAGGCTGCGATGCGGAATCGCTCGCGCTCCCGGGCGCGCAGCAGCTGCTGATCGATGCGGTGCTGGATGCCGGCATCCCGGCCGTCGTGGTGATGCTCGCCGGTCGCCCGTACGCGCTCGGCCGAGCCGTGCAGGAGGCGGCGGGCATCGTCGAGGCCTTCTTCGCGGGCGAGGAGGGCGGTGCGGCGATCGCCGGCGTGCTCAGCGGGCGGGTCGAGCCGTCGGGACGGCTGCCGGTCAGCATCCCCCGCACGTCCGGCTCGCAGCCCACGACGTACCTGGCCGCTCCGCTGGCGCGCGCGACCGACGTGTCGAACATCGATCCGTCGCCGGCGTACCCGTTCGGACACGGCCTGTCGTACGCGGCGTTCGAGTGGAGCGATCTCGTGTCGGAGACAGAAGAGGCGAGCACGGATGGTGCGTTCTCCCTCTCCCTCCGGATCGCCAACACCGGTGCGCGCGACGGTGTGGAGGTCGTGCAGCTGTACCTGCACGACCCTGTGGCCGAGGTGCCCCGGCCGGTGCAGCGGCTCATCGGCTACGCGCGGGTCGCGCTGGCGGCCGGGGAGGCGGCTGACGTGCGCTTCCAGGTGCCCGCCGACCTCGCCTCGTACACGGGTCGGGCGCTGGCGCGCATCGTCGAGCCGGGCGCGCTCGTGCTGAGCGCCGGGCGCTCCAGCGGCGACCTCGTGTCGTCCGTCGAGGTGGCGCTCACCGGATCCGTGCGGGTCGTCGACCACACGCGCGCGCTCGTTCCGACGGTCGAGGTGGCGCTCGCGGCGCGGGTCGTCTCCTAGCGCCGGGGTGATCAGGCTGCCGGCGCGGCCGTGCTGCCGCGCACCACGAGGTGGGTGGCGAGGTCCATGCGCAGGGTCTCGGGCTGCTCGCCGTCGGCCATGCGCAGCACGAGTCGCGTCGCCTCCTCGCCCATGCGCCGCAGGGGCTGGTGGACCGTGGTCACGGGCGGGGTCATCGAGCGCATGAGCGGGATGTCGTCGTAGCCGACGATCGACAGGTCCGACGGCACCGACAGGCCCGCGTCGCGCGCCGCGGCGAATGCTCCGAGCGCCTGCAGATCGCTGCCCGCGAAGATCGCCGTGGGAGGCTCGGCGAGCGCCAGGAGCTCCCGCGTGTGCGATTCGCCGCCGGTGGTGTGGAAGTCGCCGAACCGCTCCCAGGCCGGATCGACCGGGAGCCCGGCCGCATTCATCGCGGAGCGGTAGCCGTCGAGGCGGGCGAGCGAGCACATCATGTCTTCCGGGCCCGTGATGGCGGCGATGCGACGATGGCCGAGCTCGATCAGATGGCGGGTCGCCATCAGGCCGCCCGACCAGTTCGCCGAGCCGATCGAGGGGACGTCGTCGGGCGGGTCGCCGGCGGGATCGACGACGGCGAACGGGATGCCGCGCAGCCTCAGCGTCTCGCGCTGCGGCGGGGCGAGGTCGGAGAAGACCATGACCACGCCCACGGGGCGGCGGCGGAGCACCCCCTCGATCCATTCCTCCGCGGGCGCGTGCCGGTTGCCGCTCACGGTCAGCACGAGTGAGAGGCCTGCGGCCTTCACGACTCCCTCGACGCCCTCGATGACCTCGATCGACCATGCGCTCTCGAGTTCGGGGAACACGAGCTCGACGAACTCGCCGCGCTGAGTGGAGTTGCGGCGGCGGTACCCGTGCCGGGCGAGGTCCTCCTCGAGGCGCGCCCGGGTGGAGGCCGAGACATCCGTCCGCCCGTTGAGCACCTTCGACACCGTCGCGAGGGAGACGCCGGCCTCCGCCGCGATCTCCGCCAGTGTGACGCGCGCGTCCGTCGCCATCGGCGCACCTCCCGGCTCTGCGGGCTCCGTCAGTCCGCTCGTCCCCGATTGTGGCACGACTTTCGCTCCCGCATCCGAGAGTTTCGACGCTCGCGCCCTGGACGGGGATGCCCGCATGCGATAGGTTGTCAACAACAACAAACACCGCTGCGCGAAGGAGCGTCATGCCCACCCCCACGCCCGCCGACAAGTTCTCGTTCGGCCTCTGGACCATCGGCTACAACGGCACCGACCCCTTCGGCGGGCCCACCCGGCCCCCGCTCGACGTCGTGCACGCGGTCGAGAAGCTCGCCGAGCTCGGGGCCTACGGGCTCACGTTCCACGATGACGACCTGTTCGCCTTCGGATCGACCGATGCCGAGCGTCAGACCCAGATCGACCGCCTCAAGGGCGCGCTCGCCGACACCGGCCTGATCGTGCCGATGGTGACGACGAACCTGTTCAGCGCCCCCGTCTTCAAGGACGGCGGGTTCACCTCGAACGACCGCGATGTGCGACGCTTCGCGCTGCGCAAGGTGTTCCGCCAGCTCGACCTCGGCGCCGAGCTGGGCGCGAAGACGTTCGTCATGTGGGGCGGGCGCGAAGGCGCGGAGTACGACTCCGCGAAAGACATCCGTCAGGCGCTCGAGCGCTACCGCGAGGCGGTCAACCTGCTCGGCGACTACGTGACCGACAAGGGCTACGACATCCGCTTCGCGATCGAGCCCAAGCCCAACGAGCCCCGCGGCGACATCCTGCTGCCGACGCTCGGCCACGCCATCGCCTTCATCGACTCGCTCGAGCGTCCCGAGCTCGTGGGCCTGAACCCCGAGGTCGGCCACGAGCAGATGGCGGGGCTCAACTTCGCCGCCGGCATCGCACAGGCGCTGTACCACGGCAAGCTCTTCCACATCGACCTCAACGGTCAGCGCGGCATCAAGTACGACCAGGACCTCGTGTTCGGCCACGGCGACCTGCACAACGCCTTCGCCCTCGTCGACCTGCTCGAGAACGGCGGCCCCGGCGGCGTCCCGGCCTACGAGGGCCCGCGGCACTTCGACTACAAGCCCTCGCGCACCGAGGACGAGAAGGGCGTGTGGGACTCGGCAGCCGCCAACATGCGCACCTACCTCCTCCTCAAGGAGCGCGCCGCCGCCTTCCGCGCCGACCCCGAGGTGCAGGAGGCGCTCGAGGCCTCGAAGGTCGCCGAGCTCTCCGTGCCGACGCTGAACCCCGGCGAGACGTACGACGAGCTCCTCGCCGACCGCTCCGCCTACGAGGACTTCGACGCCGACGCGTACCTCGGCGGCCACGGCTTCGGCTTCGTGCGCCTGCAGCAGCTCGCCACCGAGCACCTCCTCGGCGCGCGCTGACCGCCATGACCCTGGTGATGGGCGTCGATTCGTCGACGCAGTCGTGCAAGGTCGTGATCACGGATGCCGCGACCGGCGCGATCGTGCGCGAGGGTCGGGCGCGGCATCCGGAGGGCACATCCGTCGACCCGGCCGCCTGGTGGACGGCTCTCGAAGAGGCGATCGCGCAGGCGGGCGGTCTCGACGACATCGCCGCGTGGGCGATCGGCGGCCAGCAGCACGGCATGGTGGTGCTCGACGCCCAGGGGCGCGTCATCCGCGATGCGCTGCTGTGGAACGACACGCGCTCCGCCGCGGCCGCCGCCGACCTGACCGCCGAGTTCGGCGCCGATGAGCTGGCCGAGCGCACGGGCCTCGTGCCCGTCGCGTCGTTCACGATCACGAAGCTGCGCTGGCTGCGCGACGCCGAGCCCGACAACGCGGCGCGCGTGGCCGCCGTCGCCCTGCCGCACGACTGGCTGACGTGGCGGCTGCGCGGCTTCGGCCCCGACGGTCCGCGCGGCGCGGTGCTCGACGAACTCGTCACGGATCGATCGGATGCCTCGGGCACCGGGTACTGGAACCCGGCGACCGGAGGCTACGACCACGCCCTGCTCGAGGCGGCACTGGGCCAGGACGCGGTCCTTCCGCGTGTCCTTGGGCCCGAGGAGTGGGTGACCGATGCCGCCGGCCGCCGCGTGGGCCCCGGCGCCGGCGACAACGCCGGTGCCGCCCTGGGCCTCGGTGCGGGGCCGGGCGATGTCGTTGTCTCGATCGGAACCTCGGGCACGGTCTTCGCCGTCAGCGAGGAGCGCACGATCGACCCCACCGGCACGGTCGCGGGCTTCGCCGACGCGGACGGGCGGTTCCTGCCGCTCGTCGCGACGCTCAACGCGGCACGGGTGCTGGACTCCATCGCGGGCCTCCTCGGCGTCGACCACACCGAGCTGAGCCGCCTCGCGCTCGCGGCCGCACCGGGCGCCCACGGCCTCGTGCTGGTGCCGTACTTCGAGGGGGAGCGCACGCCGAACCTCCCGGATGCGACGGCGGCCCTCACGGGCATGACCCTGGCCTCCACGACGCGCGAGAACCTCGCGCGGGCGGCGGTCGAGGGGATGCTGTCGGGTCTGGCGGCCGGCCTCGACGCGCTCCGCCGGCTCGGCGTGCCGCTCGAGCGGGCTCTCCTGGTCGGGGGTGGGGCGCAGTCCGATGCCGTGCGCGGGATCGCTCCGCTCGTGCTCGGCATCCCCGTCGAGGTACCCGCGCCGGGGGAGTACGTCGCGCTGGGCGCCGCGCGCCAGGCGGCGCGCATCGCGGTGGACTGAGCCCGCTCGCTAGGCTCGTGCCATGCCAGCCCGCGACGACGCGATCGACGCCGTCGCGGCCGACCTCGCCGCCCTCCCGCCGGCGGAGTTCACGGCGGCGCGCAACGCCCGCGCCTCGGCCGAAGGCGACCGCGGGCTCGCGGCGCAGATCAAGACGCTGCCCAAACCGCAGGTCTCGGCCTGGGCGGTGACGCTCCTCGCCCGCGAAGGCGGGCTCGGCGAGGCCCTCGAGCTCTCCGCGGCGCTGCGCGAGGCGCAGGACGGCCTCGACGCGCCGGAGCTCGCCGTCCTCGGCCGACAGCGTCGGGCGCTCGTCTCCGCGCTGGCGCGTCAAGCCGCCGACCTCGCCCGGGCGCGCGGAGTCGCAGTCAGCACCGCGGCGAGCGGTGAGATCGAGCGGACGATCGACGCGGCGATCCGCGATCCCGCCGCCGCGGCCGCGGTGCGATCCGGGCGCCTCGTGCGTCCGCTGGTCGCCGACGGCATCGATCCCGTCGATCTCGACGGCGCCGTCTCGGGCAGCCTGCCCGACGGCACACCGCCCCCGCCGCGATCGCGCGACGACCTCGCCGAACGCCGCGCCCGCAAGGAGGCCGAGCGCGCGGTGCGCGAGGCCGAGCGCGAGGCGGCCACGGCCACACGGGAGCTCACCCGCATCGACGAGAAGCTGGGGCAGGCCCGCGAGCGCGCCGATCTCGTCGCCGAGCGCCTCGCCGGACTCCGAGCCGACCTCGCCCGGCTCGAGGCCGAGGAGGCCGAGCGGCGGGAGGGCATCGCCGCCCTGGAGGACGAGCGCCGTGCCGCGGCATCCGTCGCCCGCGATGCCGAGAAGAAGGCCGAACGGGCGCGGAGAATGCGGGGATCAGAGACATGAGACACCTGACCAGCCATCGCTTCGCGTTCGGGTTCTTCGCGGCGCTCCTGGCGTTCGTGGGCGGACTCGTGGCCGTCGAGACGGCGCGTGTCGCGGGCAACGCCCTGGAGCGCCCCGGCGTGCCGGAGTTCTACACGGCTCCGGCAGGGCCCATCGACCCGACACCGGGGACGATCGTGAAGGCCGACCCGCTGCTGGGCGTCCCGTTCGCCGCGCGTGGGTGGCGCATCATGTACACCTCCACGGATGTGCACGGAGAACCGGTGCTGTCGACCGGCGTGCTCGTGGTCCCCCTGGG
>NZ_FTPO01000003.1 GCF_900155915.1 Microbacterium sp. RU33B | reverse complement strand
ACGCCCTCGTCGCGAAGAGCCAGCGCCGTGGACAGGGCGATCTGGCCGCCTGCGGAATCGCCCGCCAGGCAGGTCGCCCCGTATCTGTCGATACTTCGGCGCACCAGGGCACGCACCTTCTCGCGCGCCTCCGCAGCAGTGCCGAACGGTATCAGCGGGTAGATCGGGACGGTCACCGCCACCGACGCCTCCGCGGCGATTCGGGCGGCGAGATGCCAGTGCTGGTGGACGATCTCGTTGACCCATCCACCACCATGCACGTACACGGCGGCGCCTCGCGCGTCCGCGGGAAGGATCGTGTAAACCGGCGAGCCCTCGAGAAAGGGACCGCGAGGTCTGAGTGACCCGCGATCCCTTGTCCCGACTGGTGCCCCCGATAGGAATCGAACCTACGACCTTTGGTACCGGAAACCAACGCTCTATCCCCTGAGCTACGGAGGCGTACCGATCGAGACTATCACCGCGCGATGGCGGGCCAGGATCACTCCGCCGGAACCCGGACCGCGATGATCCGCACGGTCGCGGCGGGATCGAGGCGGTGCTGGACCGATTCGGGCACCTCGATCAGCTCGGCATCCGGCATGATCTCGTCGAGTCGCTGCGCCGCGGACGTCAGCATCGGGAAGGTGTCGACTCCGCAGAGGATCGTGACGGGTGCCTCCACGTCGGCCATCGCGATCGTCGGGGTCGAGAGCTGTCGAGTGAGCGTCGCGTCGTACACCGTCGACTGCGCGAGGGGCACGAGGTCGGCGAACATGGGGCTGGACCGGATCTGCTCCACCATCGCCACGGGCAGGCCGATCGCCTCCAGCTGGAACGTCGTGATGGCATCGCCGCCGCGCCCGTCGTCGACGAGCGCCTGCAGGCGCTCCGGCAGATCGTCCGCCGGCTCGTCCTCGCCGAAGTGGAACGGCGGCTCGGACAGGAACAGCCGGGTGACGGGCACGCCGAGCGATGCCGCGAACAGCGCGAGCACGGCGCCCGACGAATGCCCGATCACGGCCGCGGCCCCGCCGACCGCCTCGATCACGGCGGCCAGGTCTTCGGCCTCGCGTACGGGCTCGCTGCCGCGCGCGTCGCCGCTTCCGCCCCGGGCCCGCCGGTCGAACGTCACGGCGCGGAACCCGGCGTCCCGCAGCGCCTCGGCGAGGGGACGGGCATCCCGCGCCTGCGACATGGCGCCGTTCACGACCACGATGGTCGGTCCGTCCCCCATCGCGTCGTAGGCGATCCGGGTGCCGTCGGCCGAAACGGTGTGCTGCATCCTTCGATGCAACCGCCCGATCCTGCTCCGGTCAACCCCGCAGCGGGCCGAAAACGAAGATCGCCCCGAAGCCGAAGCTCCGGGGCGATCATTCTGCGAGGGGCGGTTCCCGTCTCCCGGCCATTGCGGGCCGTTCCGTTTCCGTTCTCTGTTCGCACGACCAAACATACGCGTCGGTGTCCGGTCGTCAAGGGTTCACTTCCAAGTCATCTCATCCTCAACTTCAAGGTGAGAAATCCCCAGACCAAGGTCGTAATCCATCAGAAACGAAGATCGCCCCGGAGCCGAGGCCACGGGGCGATCATCAGTGCGAGATCTGTCTCCGTGTCCGGCTCCCTTGCGGGTTCCTCGTCTCTGTTTTCCCCTCGCAGGACTGAAGATACTCTGCCCCCGCGCGACGTCAAGTATTCACCCCGAAGTCGCTTCCACCTGAGCGTTAACGTGAAGGATACCGACCGGTCAGTGCTCGGTGGAGACGAGCTTCAGGCCCACGACGCATCCGACGAGGCCGAGGATCAGGAGCATCTTGACGACGGAGAAGTCCTCGTCGCCGGTGACCATCGCGTAGACCACGGTGAGCGACGCGCCGATGCCGACCCACACCGCGTAGGCCGTCCCCGTCGAGATGTCGCGCATGGCCCACGCGAGACCGCCCATGCTCATCAACAGCGTGACGCCGAAGACCACCGTGGGCCAGAGCTTGGTGAAGCCCTCGGACTTTCCGAGCGCCGTCGCCCAGACGGCTTCGAGCACACCGGACACGATGAGGATGACCCACGACATGACTGACTCCTTGGCCAGTCTTGTCGCTCACCGGGTACTGATCCGTCGTCCGGGGATCCGGCTCCGGATCCATCCCCCACGCTAGCGCTCCGCCCTGAGCAGCGCCTGGGCAGCGGGGCCTCGTCAGACGAGGAAGATCCCGTCGAGAAGCCCCGGGTTGTGCGCGTGCACGAGCACGAGGAACACCACGGCGTCGAACAGCAGATGCACCGTGACGACATACGTGAGCGAGCGGGTCTTCATGAAGATGAAGCCCTGCAGCAGCGCGAACGGGATCGTCAGGAGAGGACCCCACGCCTGGTAGCCGAGCTCCCACAGGAACGACACGAACACGATCATCTGCAGCACGTTGGCGGTGCCGTCGGCGAAGTGCCGGCGCAGGAGCGCGAAGCACGTGCAGATGAAGAACAGCTCGTCCCAGATGCCCACCGCGCCGACGCCGACGAACAGCCGGGCGATGAGCTCGGGAGTGTCGACGACGGGCCAGTTGAGGTAGACGCCCGACGTGATGAAGTAGAACGGCAGGATCAGCCAGCCGAGCACCAGCACGGCGACGAGCCACGTCCATTGGAAGGTCGTCCACCGCCCGCCGCCGCGCCACGGGAAGCGGATCGCGTGGTCGCGGTAGACCCAGCGCGAGATCACGTACGGCACGGCCACTGCTCCGCCGAGCGCGAGCGCGAACCGCAGGATCGCGAGGTTGTCGAGCTCGGCCTTGAGCGGGATCACGCTCACGATGAGCAGACCGACGGCGATCAGCGACGCGTCGCGCAGGATGCTCGGACGCCGGACGGACGTCTCGGATGCCTGCGCCGCGGCGACCTGCGCGGGCGAGCCCGTGCCGGCGACGAATGCGAAGTCGGTCTGGGAGCGTGACTGCCGCTCCACGAGCCAGGCGGCGAGGAGACCTGCGGCCAGCAGCACCCACCCGAGCCAGGCGATCCGCACGACGAAGAAGGCGGGTGCGGCGAGGCAGACGAGCAGAGCGGGCGCGATCGCCCACGAGACCACGGGTCGATTCGGGGCGAGGGCGGCGGTCGGATGAGCGGGCACGGTCTCAGTCTCCCAGGGGATGCGCGATCTCGTCCTGCGGCATGCGCGCGATGAACAGCACGATCCAGCTCAGGACGAAGGGCACGATGCCGGCGACGACGAAGATCACCGGGATCGGCACGACCTTCGCCAGAGGTCCGGCGAGCGCCATCGAGACGGGCATGAGCGCGAGCGAGACGAAGAAGTCCAGGCTCGAGACGCGCCCGAGCATGTGCGTGGGCACCCGCCGCTGCAGCAGGGTTCCCCAGATGACGTTGCCGTAGCTGAAGCCGAACCCCATCGCGAAGACGGAGAGCAGCATGAGCGCGTACACGTCGGTGAAGCCGAGCACGATGTACGGCAGGGTCGAGAAGCCCCACGCGAGTGTCATGACGGTGAGATAGCGCCGCGGGAGCTTCCGCGACGACACGACGATCGACCCGACCACTCCCCCGACGCCGTAGACGGCGAGGAGGAAGCCGAACCACCTCGGGTCCTCGCCGATGCGGTCGCGGGTGAGGAACGGGAGCAGCACCTCCTCGGGTCCGAGCACGACCAGCACCCAGATCGTCGCGAACAGCAGTGTCCACAGCAGCCACCGTGTGCGAGCGGTGAAGCGCACGGCGTCGACGAGGTCGCGCAGCGCCCCCGACGAGACCGGGGCGTCGTGGGCGACCGGCGGTTCGGGCCGTACGAACAGGAGCAGCACGAGAGCCACACCGTGCGCAAGGGCGACGCCCACCGACGCGTGAGCGGGGGCGATCACGGCGGCCACGATCATGCCCGCGGCCGCGGGGCCGGCCGCCTGCTGGAGGGCGGGACGGATGGCCCCCTCGAGTCCGTTGGCGGCCAGGAGCTGGCCGGGCGGGAGGATGCGCGGGAGGATCGCACTGTACGCGGGGAAGAAGAATCCCGCCCCGGCGCCCAGCACGAACGCGACGATCGCGAGGTGCGGGATCGTCACGCCTCCGGCGAACCCCGCCGCGACGATCGTCGAGATCGCGAGCAGGTTGGCGGCCTCCACGACCCGCAGGACGAGCCGCCGCGACACGCGGTCGGCGACGATGCCGCCCGGGATCGCGCACGCGAGCAGGCCCACGGCCGACGCCGCGGCCACCAGCGACAGGGCGAGCTCGTCGCCGCCCGCGTCGATGACGCTGTAGACCATCACGACGGCCCACATCCCGGCGGCGAACACCGACAGCACGACGGCGGAGAACAGCATCCGGAAGTCGTGGTGCGCGAGCGGCCGGACGATCCGCCACCGGTCGGCCGGAGGCGACGGCGCCGGGGGGATCTCCGTCATCTCGGGACTCGGCGGTACGACAGGTCGCGGATGTCGCGGCCCACCCGCGCTCCCTTGCGCTCGAACGCGGTCTCGATGCGGCCGTCGAACCGAGGCGCCCACTCCCCCTCGAAGGCACGCGTGAACCCGGGCGCCGGATCGAGCGACTCGCGCATCTGGACGGCGTAGTCCTCCCAGTCGGTCGCGAGTCGCAGCATCCCGCCGTCCTTCAGGGCGTGGGCCGCGAGCGGGGCGAACTCCGGCGTGATCAGCCGTCGCTTGGTGTGCTTGTTCTTGTGCCACGGGTCGGGGAAGAAGATCCAGAGCTCGTCGAGGGATGCTTCGGGCAGCAGGTGCTGCAGCACTTCGGGGGCGTTCGCCTCGACGAGGCGGAGGTTGCCGAGCTCGGCGCGATCGGCGTCGAGCATCGTGCGGGCCAGGCCCGCCCGGAACACCTCGATCGCCAGGAAGTCCGTGTCGGGACGCGATCCGGCCGCATGCACGATCGCGTGCCCCTGCCCCGAGCCGATCTCGGCGATGAGGGGCGCGGTGCGCCCCCACACCGCGTTCGGGTCGAGGGTCGAACCGGGGAGGATGCTGGTGGCGGCGGCATCCCGCTGGACGTCGATGACGTAGTGCGGGGCGAGCTCCGACCACGCACGGTCCTGGGCCTCGGTCACCCGGCCGCTGCGCCGCACGAACGACACGGGCTTGTCGCGGTACGGGCGGGGCTCGGCTGGGGTCTCGGACACTCGACAAGGGTAGCCGGGCCGCTGGTGCGCGGGTGCCCCGGCAGCCGGGCGCCGACGGTCAGGCCGTGACGAAGTCGATGAGCTCCTCGACGCGGCCGAGCAGCGCCGGATCGAGATCGCGATAGGTCGTCACCGACGCGAGGATGCGCTGCCACGCGCGGGCGAGGTCGGCCTGATCGCGCGCGGGCCAGCCCAGCGCCCGGCAGACTCCGACCTTGAACTCGATGCCGCGCGGCACCTCCGGCCAGCGCGCGATGCCGACCGCCTGGGGGGTGACGCACTGCCACACGTCGATGTACGGGTGCCCGACGATCAGCAGGTGCGCCCCGTGCCGGCCGGCCGAGATGCGCTCGGCGATGCGCGACTCCTTGGAGCCGGGCACGAGGTGGTCCACAAGCACGCCGTACCTGCGCTCGGCCGACGGCGGCTCGCTCTCCAGCAGCTCCTCCAGCAGGTCGACGCCCTGGAGGTATTCGACGACGACGCCCTCGGCGCGCAGGTCGTCCCCCCACACCTTCTCGACCAGCTCGGCGTCGTGCCGACCCTCGACGAGGATGCGGCTGGGGCGAGCCACACGGGCGCGCGTCTGCGGAGCCGCGAACGAACCGGATGCCGTTCTCTTCGGCCCAGCGGGCGCCGACGGCGCGGGAGGCGTGAGGACGACATCCCGACCGTCGATCAGGAACCCGGGCCCCAAGGGGAAGAGCCGCTTCCTGCCCCGGCGATCCTCGAGCTCGACGTTGCCGCCGCCGACGCCGGTCACCGCACCGCAGAATCCGTCGGCCGCGACCTCCACCACGAGACCCCGCGACACCGCAACCCGCGGGAGCTGCTTCTGCGCACGGTCGCGCCAGCCTGCGGCCAGCACATCCGTGCCGTATCGATCGTCCATCGCGTGCCCTCCGAGTGCGCCACGCTACCCGCGGCGCGCATTACCACAGCGCAGCGACGCGCTTCATGGCGAACGCACACCCCCGCGCCTTCCGCCGCATGCTCCGCCCTGCATAGACTCGGCGCGGGGCTTGCTTCACGCCCCGTGGAGGGGGAACATGCGTGCGCGATGGGCAGCGGCGCTCACAGCGGCCGTCGTCGTGATGATCTCGAGCCTGGGCGGTGCCGCCTGGGCCACCGATCCCCTGGACCTGGGTTCGGGCTTCGTGCAGGATGACGCGGGCGTCCTCAGCTCGTCGCAGGCCGCCTCCGCGAACGAGGAGCTGAGCCGCGTCGCAGACTCCACCGGCGCCCAGCTCTACGTCGTGTTCGTCGACGCGTTCACCAATCCCTCCAGCAGCGAGGGGTGGGCCAATGAGACGGCGACGGCCAACGGCCTGGGTCCTCGGCAGTACCTCCTCGCGATCTCGACCGAGGGCCGGCAGCTCTACCTGTCGGCCGATTCCGAGGGCCCGCTCTCGAACGAGCAGATCACCGCAGTAGAGGATGCCGCAGCCGGGGCGCTGGGATCGAACGACTACGCCGGTGCCGTGACGGCGGCCGGCGCCGCATTCGAGTCCGCTCTCGCCGGCGGCGGTTCGGCAGCGGGCTTCCCGTGGCTCCTGGTCCTCCTCGCGGTGGCCGCGATCGCCGTCGTGATCTGGCTGATCGCGCGCCGTCGCCGCCGGGCGACGCAGCCCGCCGCCCCGGGCGGCGGCCCCGTGAACGAGATCGACACGATCGCCACCGCCGAGCTCGCGCGCCGCGCGGCATCCGCCCTCGTGCAGACCGATGACGCACTGCGCACGAGCGAGCAGGAGCTGGGCTTCGCCAAGGCCCAGTTCGGCGACGCCGCGACGGTGGAGTTCGAGCAGGCGCTCGGGCAGGCCAAGGCCGATCTCGACAGGGCCTTCTCGCTGCAGCAGCAGCTCGACGACTCGACGCCGGACAGCGAGCAGCAGGTGCGCGCGTGGAACGCGCAGATCCTCGAGCTGCTCGAGGGTGCGAATGCGCGGCTCGACGAGAAGGCCGCCGCCTTCGACGAGCTCCGCAAGCTCGAGCAGAACGCCCCCGAGGCTCTCGCGCGGGTGCAGGAGCAGCGCGTGAAGGCCGCCGCCGACATCGACGCCGCCGAGGCGTCGCTCACGAGGCTCGCCGCGTCGTACGCGCCCGCCGCCCTCGCGACGGTCGCCGACAACCCCGAGCAGGCCCGCCAGCGCATTGCGTTCGCCGATGAGCAGCTCTCCGCAGCCGAGCGGGCCATCGGCGCCGGAAACGGCGGGGAGGCCGCCGTGGGCATCCGCGCCGCCGAGGAGGCCGTGGGTCAGGCCGTCCTGCTCGAACAGGCGATCGACAAGCTCGGGACCGACCTCGCGCAGGGCGAGCAGGATGCCGTCGCCCTCATCGCCGAGCTCGAGCGCGACATCGCCACCGCCGGTGCCCTCCCCGACCCTGACGGCCGTGTGGCCGGCGTCATCGCCGCCACCCGGCAGCAGCTCGACGCCGCCCGGGCGAACCTCGCGAGCACGCAGAAACGTCCGCTCGTGACCCTCGAGGCGCTCGAAGCGGCGAACCAGCAGATCGACGGCGTCGTGCAGGGCGTGCGCGATGCGCAGGCCCAGGCGCAGCGCGCCCAGCAGATGCTGGGCCAGCAGATCATGCAGGCCCAGTCTCAGGTCTCCGCCGCGGAGAACTACATCACGGCGCGTCGCGGAGCCGTCGGCGCCGAAGCCCGCACACGCCTCGCCGAAGCCGGCGCGTCGCTCGTGCAGGCACAGCAGCTCCAGGCCTCCAGCCCCGAGCAGGCCCTCGCATACGCCCAGCGCGCCAACCAGCTCGCCGCGCAGTCGATCCAGGCAGCCCAGAACGACGTCGGCGCCTTCGACGGCGGAGGGATGGGCGGAATGTTCGGCGGGTCCTCCGGCGGCTCGAACGGGGGCGGGATGATGGGCGCCGTCCTGGGCGGCATCGTCATCAACTCCCTCCTCGGCGGCGGTGGAGGCGGCGGTAGCCGCGGATCGTCCGGCGGCTTCGGCGGCATGTTCGGCGGCGGGTCGTCGGGCGGCAGCCGCGGCGGCGGGATGCGCACCGGAAGCTTCGGCGGCGGAGGAACCCGCGCCCGTCGAGGAGGACGCCGCTTCTGACCAACCCCGTCCGCCGCACCGCGGCATCCTCTCCCCTTCGTCAACCCCGATAGATCCACCCTCATCAGGAAGGAAACACCGATGGCAAAGCAGTCCATCTTCGGTCGCATCTCCACGCTCGTCCGCGCGAACGTGAACTCCCTCATCGACTCGGCCGAGGATCCTCAGAAGATGCTCGACCAGCTCGTGCGCGACTACACGAACAACATCGCCGACGCCGAGGCGGCCATCGCCGAGACGATCGGCAACCTGCGCCTGCTCGAGCGCGACCACCAGGAGGACGTGCAGGCCGCGACCGAATGGGGCAACAAGGCCCTCGCCGCGAGCCGCAAGGCCGACGAGCTTCGCGCGATCGACCCGGTCGGCGCCGACAAGTTCGACAGCCTCGCCAAGATCGCGCTGCAGAAGCAGATCGGCGAGGAGCGCGAAGCACGCGCCGCCGAGCCGCAGATCGCCTCGCAGACCGAGGTCGTCGACAAGCTCAAGAGCGGCCTCAACGGCATGAAGGGCAAGCTGGAGGAGCTCAAGTCGAAGCGCTCCGAGATGCTCGCCCGCGCCAAGGTCGCCGAGGCGCAGAACAAGGTGCACGACGCGATCAAGTCGATCGACGTCATGGACCCCACGAGCGAACTCGGCCGGTTCGAAGACAAGATCCGCCGCCAGGAGGCCCTGGCGGCCGGCAAGGCCGAGATCGCCGCCTCGACGCTCGATGCGCAGTTCGAGAGCCTCGAAGACCTCGGTGAGCTCACCGAGGTCGAGGCGCGGCTCGCCGCCCTCAAGGCCGGCACGCCGCAGAGCGCGATCGAGCAGTAAGACCTCGACACCGACGGCGCCGGACCCCTCGGGGGTCCGGCGCCGTCGTCGTCCTCCTGTTCACGCAGAGCGGATTTCGCACGGGGCGAACCGGATGCCGCGGCCGCGCCCCGTGCGGGAGGATGTGGACATGACCCGGTTCATCGTGGTGCCCCAATGGCAGGGATCCCCTTCGTCACGGGCGATGCAGCTCATCGACGGGGCGCAGGCCATCGCGGGCGATCTGCCGCGCGCAGCCACCACCGTGCTCGACGTCCCCATGGAGGCCGGCGAGTCGCTCGGCACCGGGGTGCATCGCTTCAGTGCGCTGCGGCGCATCCGCGCACTCGTCGACGACGCGGTCGCGGGCCACAGCGAGCCCGTGCTCGTCGTGGGCGGCGATTGCGGCGTCGCTGTCGCGCCCGTCGCGGCTGCGCTGCAGCGCCATCCCGGGCTCGCCGTCGTGTGGATCGACGCCCACCCCGACCTGAACTCCGCCGAGTCGACGCCGTCGGGCGCGTTCGCGGGCATGGTGCTCCGGGCGATCGTCGGCGACGGGCCAGACGGTCTCGCGCTGTCTCCCGATGCCGTCCGGCCGTCGCGCGTCGTGCTGGCCGCGGCCCGCTCGTTCGATCCCTCCGAAGAGGAGTTCGTCGCCGAGCACGGCATCCCGATCGTGTCACCCGACGGGCTGTCCGACCCCGAGGCGCTCGTCGCCGCCGTGCGTGCCACCGGCGCCGATGCGGTCTACGTGCACGTCGACCTCGATGCGCTCGATCCATCGGCGATCGCCGGCAACGCGCATCCCGAGCCCTTCGGCGTCTCCGTCGCCGACCTGACGGCCGCGATCACCCGTCTCCGGGGCGCGTTCCCCCTCGCGGGGGCGAGCATCGCGGGCTACTCCCCCGCGTCTCCGTCGGTGGCCGACGACGATCTCGGCGCGATCCTCCGCGTCGTCGGAGCACTCGCGTGAGCCCGATCCCCACCCCGCCCACCGGCTGGCGCGCCGCGGCGGAGCGTGCGGTCGTGCGGGGGCGGCGCATCGACCGCTTCCTCCCGGGGTTCCTCCTCGACAGCCCCGTCAGCCGTGTCGGCTACTGGTACGGCAGCGCGGTCGGGTGGACGTGGGGGGCGCTGCTGAGCACGGGGCGCATCGAGAAGCGCGAAGGGCTGTGGGTGTTCCGCGGGATGCCGGAGTGGGCCTTCGGCCGCGGGGGCGTGTGCGTCGGCGGCTGCTACCTGACGGGCGACACGACGGTCACCGACCGGGTGCTGCGCCACGAGGCCGTGCACGCACGACAGTGGCGGCGCTACGGATTCCTGATGCCGCTGCTGTACGCGGTCGCCGGACGCGATCCGCTGCGCAACCGCTTCGAGATCGAGGCCGGCCTCGAAGACGGCAACTACGTGCCGCGCGGCACGCGCTGACCGGCATCCCTCGGTCCCCGCCCCCGCGCACCTCGGAGGAACCTTCGTTTGCGCGAGAAACCCCACCTCCCACCCCCGTCCCGCGCAAAACCCCGGCAGAAACCCGCGTTCGCCTGAGGAAGCCCGCGTCGCGGGGTTTCTCAGGCGGTTCGAGGTTTCTCGATCAGTCGAGAAGCAGGGGGACAGCCATTCGCGGGCCGCAGGCAGGCGGACGGCCCACCGGCGAGCGGCGGCGCGGGTCAGCGTGCGGTCGCGAGACCGAAACGCTCGGGAGTGTGGATCGCGGCGGCCGCGATGCCGAGACGCGCGGTCAGGTGGTCGACGATGTCGGCCGTGCCGAGGTATCCGCCGAGCAGGTGCACGCGCGTCGCGTCGTCGCCGTCGGTGCACAGCATCTCGTCGGCCCACGCGGTGACGGCGCGCGAGAGCGCCTCACCGGCCACGCAGCCGCGCCCGGATCCGGGTGCTCCGCTGCGGACCGATCGGTCGAGCCACGTCAGCGTCATCCGCGCCGGCACCGAGAGGGAGGCCTGCCACGAGGCATCCGGAACCTCGATGAACACGCGACCCGTCGAGCAGATCGGCAGGGTCGCCAGGAGAGCCTCGAGCTCGGCGAGCGCGTGCTCGTCGGCCGTGATGAGGTGCTGCACGCGCGTGTGACGCGACGTGCGGCAGACGGAGGCGTTGTGCTCGGCGGTGGTGATCATGACACCTCCACTATACGCCTGAGATAGGCCAGCCTTACCTGAGTATCAGCGTGGAGAGTCCACCAGTACCCGACGCAGCTCGGCGAGCTCATCGGCGCGCAGACCGTTCGCCTCCAGGTAGGCCGAGGGCGAGCCGTACCTCGCCGTGAGATCCGCGAGGAGATCGCGCATGACGGGCGCCGGCGAGCGCGTCGTGAGCTCCTCCAGGTTGCGGGCCTCGGGATGCTGCGCGCGCACCCACTGCAGCACAGCCCGATTGCGTCGCTCGGGAAGGAGCGTCTCCGTGCGGGCGTAGTCGGCGATCACGGCCTCCTCGTCCACGCCCGCGGCGGCCAGGGCGATCGCCACCGTGACCCCGGTGCGGTCTTTGCCGACCGTGCAGTGCACGAGGACGGGCTGATCGTGCACCACCCCGCGCACCACCTCGACGACACCGGGCGCGGAGTCGTCCACGATCCGACGGTAGAGCTCGGCGAGGGTCAGGTCGTCGGCGAAGAACGACGCGACCGAGCCGAGGAACAGAGGCACGCGCTGCACCGGGATGCCGAGTCCGTCGAGCCTGCTCGGCTCGTACGCCACCTCGTCGTCGTCGCGCAGGTCGATGACGCGCCGGAGCCCGAGGGCCGCGAGCGCCCCGCGCCCGCTGTCGTCGAGGCGGGCGAGCTGCCCGGAGCGGTACAGGATGCCGGAGCGGGTCGCGCCGTCGCCTGCGCGAAGACCCCCGACGTCGCGGAAGTTGAGCGCCCCGGGGACGAGCGGCGACGTCATGCCGGAGCGGCCGCCGCCCGAGGGGGGACGGGATACCGGCCCGCGATGGCGACGCGGTTGAACGCGTTGATCGCGACGAGGATCCAGCTGAGCGCGACGTACTCCTCTTCGCTCAGGATGCCGCCGACATGGTCGTAGACCTCGTCGGGCACTCCGTCCTCATGGATGAACGTGAAGGCCTCAGCGAGTTCGAGAGCCGCGCGCTCCCGCTCGGAGAAGACGCCGGACTCGCGCCACGTCGCGATCTGCGCGATGACGTCCGCGTCGAGTCCGGCGGCGAGGCCCCGGTCGACGTGGACCCGGACGCAGAACGCGCATCCGTTGAGCTGCGACGTGTGCAGCTGCACGAGCTCGCGCAGCCGGGCGTCGATGCCCGCCGCGTCGGCGACACCGGCAACCGTCCGCGAGAAGGCCTCGAGGGTCTTGTACGCCTCGGGGGCCGACCGTGACAGGTGCACGCGACGTTCGCTCATGGCCCCACATTACCGAGCGTCTCGACCCCCGGGCCCGGTGCCCGGGCGGACACGGCAGAATGGCGGAGTGAGCGAACCCAGCGACGAGTTCTCCTTCCTTCCCGCGCAGGCGGCCGATTGGGGCATCGACGGCCCGATCCCCCGCGGCGAGCGCGTCTCGATCACCCTGCCCGACGGCCGCACGCTCTCGGCGCTGCGATACGCCCCTTCGACAGGCTCAGGGGCCGAGGGCGGCTCGGGGAGCGCGGCGCCGGTCGTCACGTTCCTGCACGGCGCGGGCCTCAACGCCCACACGTGGGACTCCACGATCCTCGCGCTCGGCCTCCCCGCGCTCGCGATCGACCTGCCCGGCCACGGCGACTCGTCGTGGCGGGCGGATGCGGCGTACGTGGCATCCGTCCTCGCACCCGACGTCGTCGCGGGCATCGCCGCGTGGACCGACCGCCCGCAACTGCTCGTCGGCCAGTCCCTCGGCGGGCTCACCGCCGCAGCGGTCGCGGCGGCCGCGCCCGACCTCGTCCGCGAACTGGTGGTCGTCGACATCACACCGGGGATCTCCCCCCAGGGCGGGCCGGCGCAGCTGCGCGAGTTCTTCTCGGGCCCCACCGACTGGGCCTCCCGCGACGAGCTCGTCGACCGCGCGCTCGCGTTCGGCCTGGGCGGCTCGCGTGCCGCGGCCGAGCGCGGCGTGTTCCACAACTCCCGGGTGCGCAACGACGGCCGGGTCGAGTGGAAGCACCACTTCGCACGGCTCGCGAACGCGGCCGCCTCGGCACCGGAGAAGGCTCAGGCACCGGATGCCGATGCGCTCACGGCCGTGCTGTCCGACAGCGGGTGGCGCGACCTCGCGGGTGTGTCGGCGCCTCTCCTCCTCATCCGCGGTGACCACGGCTACGTCACGGACGAGGACGCCGCGACCTTCTCGGAGCGCCTGCCCGCGGCCTCCGTCGAGGTCGTGACATCCGGTCACAACGTGCAGGAGGAGGTCCCTGTCGAGCTCGGTGCGCGCCTGCGCACGCTCGCGGGAGTCGATTAACGCTTGTGTCTCGGTGACGGCCCCCGGTTCGGCGGCATCCGCGTCGTTATCTAGGCTTGTCTACCGCACCTGAGAATCAGCGTCCGCAACCCCCGAAACCGCACGCGGACGCTCCCGAAAGGAATCCCATGCTTCGTCGCACCGCCCTCGCCGCAGCGGCGTTCGCTGCCGCCGGCGCGCTCCTGCTCACCGCCTGCACCGCCGGAAGCCCGGAGCCGACCCAGACGAACACGGGCGCCCCGAACGCCGACGCGTCGGTCGCGATCCGGCTCGTGCTCGAGCCGAGCAACCTCGACATCCGCGAGACGGCGGGCGCTGCGCTCGACCAGATCCTCGTCGACAACATCTACCAGGGCCTCGTCTCGCGCACCCCCGAGCAGGAGATCGTGCCCTCGCTCGCGAGCGAGTGGACGGTGTCGTCCGACGGCCTCACCTACGACTTCACCGTGCGCGAGGGCGTGACGTTCCACGACGGCCAGCCCCTCACGCCGCAGGACGTCGTCTGGTCGCTCCAGACCCGCAAGGACACGGCGACGTGGCGCGACTCCGCCCGCCTCGCGAACGTGCAGTCGATCACGGCCGACGGCCAGACGGTGACCCTCACCCTCGCGGAGCCCGACTCGACGCTGCTGTGGAACCTCACGGGCCGTGCGGGCCTCGTCTTCAAGGAGGGCGACGCCGTCGACTACAAGACCAAGACGAACGGCACCGGCCCGTACACGCTCGACTCGTGGAAGCAGGGCGACAGCATCACGTTCCTGCGCAACGACGCGTACTGGGGCGACAAGGCCCAGGTCGCCGAGGTCGTCTTCGACTACATCCCCGACAACCAGGCGGCGCTCAACGCCGCGCTCGCGGGCGAGCTCGACGCCGTGACGGGCTTCGACGCGAACCTCACCGAGCAGGTGGAGGCCAACGGCGACTTCACCGTCGTGACCGGCGCCTCGACCGACAAGGGCACGCTGGCGTTCAACCAGAAGAGCGGTCCCCTCGCCGATCAGCGCGTGCGCCAGGCGATCCGCCAGGCGATCGATCACGACGCCATCATCGAGGCGCTCGGCGCCGGGGCGACGCAGTACGGCCCGATCCCCGAGCTCGACCCGGGCTACGAGGACCTCGCCGACGTCGCGCCCTACGACCCCGAGGCCGCCCGTGCACTGCTGGCGGAGGCCGGCGAGGAGGACCTGTCGCTGACGCTCACGATCCCTGCGTTCTACGGCACCACGATCCCGACGATCCTCGTCTCCGACCTCAACGAGATCGGTGTGACGCTGCAGGTCGAGGCCGTCGAGTTCTCGGCCTGGCTCGACAAGGTGTACAGCACCCAGGACTACGAGCTCAGCTACGTGCTGCACACCGAGGCGCGCGACTTCGAGAACTGGGCGAACCCGGAGTACTACTTCACGTACGACAACCCCGAGGTGCAGCGCCTGTACGCCGAGTCCGTCGCCGCCACCAGCGACGAGGAGGCCGCCGACCTGCTGCGCCAGGCGGCGAAGATCGTGTCCGAGGATGCCGCCGCCGACTGGCTGTTCAACGGCGCCTCCGTCGTGGCCGTCGGCAGTAACATCACGGGTGTGCCCTCCATCAACGTGAACGAGCGCCTCAACCTCAGCGAGCTCGCCAAGAGCGACGGGTGATCCGGTACGCGCTGACGAGACTGGCCCTGCTTCTGCTCGGGCTGTTCGTCGCCAGCGCGCTGATCTTCTTCACCCTCCGTGTGCTGCCGGGCGACATCGCCCAGGTCATCGGGGGGACCAACGCCACGCCCGAGCAGATCGCGGCGATCCGGGAGCGGCTCGGTCTCGACCGGCCGCTCCCGGTCCAGTACGCCGACTGGATCGGCGGGGTCCTTCGCGGCGACCTCGGCACGTCCCAGCTGACCGGCACCCCGGTGGCCACGGAGCTGGTGGAGAAGGCGCAGGTCACGGTGCCCCTCGGCATCCTGTCCCTGCTCATCGCCCTCCTGATCGCCCTCCCTTTCGGCGTGCTGTCGGCCATGAAGCGCGGACGCGCGGCGGGCACCGCGCTCAGCGTCACGTCGCAGCTCCTCGCCGCCGTCCCCGTCGTCTGGGCCGGGATGATGCTCGTGGTCGTCTTCGCCGTGTGGCTCGGATGGCTCCCGGCTCAGGGCTTCCCCCGCTCCGGGTGGGCGCAGCCGGGTCTCGCGCTGCGCTCGCTCCTGCTCCCCGCCCTCACGATCGGCATCGTGGAGGGCGCGATGCTGCTGAGATTCGTGCGCAGCGCGACGCTGCAGGCGGTCGGACAGGACTACGTGCGCACGGCCGCGGCGAAGGGCCTCACCCGCAACGCCGCACTCATCCGCCACGGCCTGCCCAACGTCGGCTTGTCGGTCATCACGGTGCTCGGGCTCCAGGTGGCGGGCATCATCGTCGGCTCGGTGGTCATCGAGCAGCTGTTCGGTCTGCCGGGCATCGGGCGCATGCTCGTGACCGACGTCGGCAACCGCGAGCTGTCGAAGGTGCAGGGCGAGCTGCTCGTGCTCACGAGCTTCGTCCTGATCATCGGATTCCTCGTCGACCTCACGCACCGTGTGCTCGACCCCCGGCAGCGGGAGGCGTCATGACGCCTTCGACGAGCTCAGGGACCGCGGGCGGGGGGCGCCGCCCGTCGCGCTGGGCGTGGCTCGGCCGCCTCTGGCGCCTCTCGACGGGCCGCTTCGGACTCCTCATCGTGGCGATCATCCTGCTGACCGCACTCGTCGCGCAGTTCTGGACGCCGTTCGATCCGCAGAAGACCGACATCTCGCAGCGCTGGCTCCCGCCGGGCTGGCCGCACGTGCTCGGCACCGACGGCACGGGCCGCGACATCCTGAGCCTGCTCATGGCGGGCGCCGGGACGGCCGTGTGGGTCGCGGTGGGCGCGGGCCTGATCGCCACGGTCATCGGCATCGCCCTCGCGGCCCTGGGCGCCCTCACCGCCCGGTGGGTGCGCGAATCGGTCGCCGTCTTCGTCGACATCCTGATCGCGTTCCCCGTGCTCCTCATCGCGATGATGATCTCGGCGATCTGGGGCGGGTCGCTCTGGGTCGTGGTGTGGTCGGTCGGCATCGGGTTCGGCGTCAACATCGCCCGCGTCACGCGGCCCGAGCTCCGCCGTGTGCTCCACAGCGACTTCGTGCTCGCGGGCCGCGCCTCAGGGCTGACGTTGTGGCAGAACCTCGTCCGGCACCTGATGCCGAACGTCGCGCCGGTGTTCATCGTGCAGCTGTCCTGGGGCATGGCTGTGGCCGTGCTGGCGGAGGCCGGCCTGTCGTACCTCGGATTCGGCGCCCCCGTGACGGAGCCCTCGTGGGGTCTCCTGCTCGCCGAGCTGCAGCAGTACATCACGGTGTATCCGCTCTCGGTGCTGTGGCCCGGTCTCGCGATCACGCTCACCGTGCTCGGCCTCAATCTGCTCGGCGACGCGCTGCGAGAGGCCACCGACCCGACGCTCTCGCGCGGACGCGACCCGCTGGCTCCTCCGCGCGCCGCGATCCGCCACGTGCCGGGGGTGGTCGGATGAGTCTCCGGGTGCAGGACCTCACGATCGACCTCGGCGGGCGGCGGGTCGTCGACGGCGTCACGTTCGACGTTCCCGACGGCGCCCGCGTGGGCCTCATCGGCGAGTCGGGGTCGGGCAAGTCGCTGACCGCCCTCGCGATCCTGGGCCTCCTCCCCGACGGCGCGTCGACGGGCGGATCGGTGCGCTGGAACGACGTCGAGCTGCTCGGGATGCCCGACCGCGAGCTCGCGGAGCTCCGGGGCGACGACATCGGCATCGTGTTCCAGGAGCCGCGCACCGCGCTCAACCCCATCCGCACCGTCGGCCGGCAGATCGCCGAGTCGGTCCGGATCCACGAGCACCTGGGCAGACGGGCCGCCCGGGAGCGAGCGGTGGCCGAGGCATCCCGCGTCGCGCTCCCCGACCCCGAGCGCATCATCGACCGCTATCCGCACCAGCTCTCCGGTGGACAGCGTCAGCGCGTGGCGATCGCGATGGCGCTCGCGTGCCGGCCTCGGCTGCTCATCGCCGACGAGCCCACGACCGCGCTCGACGTCACGATCCAGGCCGAGATCCTGGAGCTGCTGCTGTCGCTCGTGGAGGATGACGGGATGTCGCTCGTGTTCATCACCCACGACCTCGCCGTGCTCTCGCAGATCGCGACGCACGGCATCGTGCTCGAGCACGGGCAGGTCGTGGAATCGGCTCCCGTCTCCACCCTGCTGACCGCGCCCGCCTCCCCTGTGACGCAGGGGCTGCTGCGCGATGCCACCGCGACGCTCTGGCGCCCCGGCGGCGGGTCCGGGGCGGACCCCCGGAGAGAGCCGCGGGACGGGGGTGCGGGATGACGCTCCTCAGCGCACGCGGGCTCACCCGGCGGTATCCGCAGCCGAAGACGAAGCTATTCGAGCCCGCGCGCTTCACGACGGCGCTCGACGATGCCGATCTGGACGTCGACGAGGGTCAGGCCGTCGGCATCATCGGCGAGTCCGGATCGGGCAAGTCGACCCTCGTCCGCCTGCTCCTCGCCCTCGACACTCCGACCGCCGGCACCGTCGAGTTCGACGGGCGGCGGGTCGAGGCATCCGCCGCCGCCCGATCGCTGCACTGGCTGCGGCGCGAGACCGGCATCGTGTTCCAGGATCCGTACGCATCCCTCGATCCCCGCATGAGCGTCGGACGGATCGTCGCCGAGCCCCTCTGGGCTCTCGGCATCCCGGGCGATCGGCGCGCACGCGTGCACGACGTGCTCGAGGACGTGGGCCTCGAACCCGACATGGCCGACCGCTTCCCGCACGAGTTCTCCGGCGGGCAGCGGCAGCGCATCGCGATCGCGCGGGCGATCGTGCACCGGCCACGGCTGCTCGTCGGCGACGAGCCGCTCTCGGCGCTGGATGTCACCGTCCGCGCCCAGATCCTCGCCCTCCTCGCGGAGCTCCGTGCGCGCGACGGCCTCACCCTCGTGCTGGTGTCGCACGACATCGGCGTCGTGCAGAGCCTGTGCGATCAGGTCGTCGTCATGAAGGACGGACGCATCGTGGAGGAGGGTCCGACCGAAATGGTGCTGCTCCAGCCGCAGGTGGCCTACACGCGGCGCCTCCTGGCCTCGATCCCGGTGATCGACCCGCACTGAGCCGCGAACCCCGTTCCACGACGTCGGAGATCTGGGCTTCGCCGGTCCGAATCGCGGCAGCCCCTGCGCACGAGCGCGGATCTCCGGCGTTGTGAGAAGCCGGATGTCGTTCCCCGGCGGGATGTCTCCCCCCGGCGTTAGCCTCGGAGCATGACCTCGATCGTGCCGCCGTACCTCCTCGTCCGGATCGCCGCCGCCGACGCCGAGTTCCCGCAGGCGGCGAGCGCTGCCCGGGCGACTCTCGCCGCTCCGCGCGAATACCGGCCGATCCGGCAGAACCTCGTGCTGTCGATCGACGAAGGCGGAAGCCTGGTCGCCGAGACGTCTCCTGCGCCCGACCGGGTGATCTCCGACGCGAGGAACCGAGAGGTGCTGCCCGGTGTGCGCGTGCGCGGCGAAGACGATCCCGCCACGGGAGACGAATCGGTCGACGAGGCCTTCGACGGTCTGGGCGCGACGTTCGACTTCTTCGCGGATGCCTACGGCCGGGCGGGCATCGACGCGGCCAACGCTCCCCTGCTCGCGACGGTCCACTACGGCCGCGACTACGACAACGCGTTCTGGAACGGCGAGCGCATGGTGTTCGGCGACGGCGACGGCGAAGTGTTCACAGGCTTCACGAATTCGCTCACCGTCATCGCCCATGAGCTCGCGCACGGCGTGACCGAGCAGTCGGGTGGCCTCGTCTACGAGGGGCAGTCCGGAGCCCTCAACGAGTCGCTCTCCGACGTGTTCGGCGTCCTCGCCGAGCAGCACCACCTGCGGCAGACGGCAGACGAGGCCACATGGCTCGTGGGGGCCGAGATCTTCACGGATGCCGTGCAGGGCTCGGCGCTGCGCTCGCTCGCAGCCCCCGGCACGGCGTACGACGACGACGTCCTCGGCACCGACCCGCAGCCGGCGCACATGCGCGACTACGTCGAGACCGACGACGACAACGGCGGCGTGCACATCAACTCCGGCATCCCGAACCATGCGTTCTACCTCGCCGCCACCGCACTCGGCGGCCGTGCGTGGGAGCGTGCGGGGCTCATCTGGTACCGCACGCTGACGGCAGGGACCCTGTCGACCCGTGCGACGTTCGACGAGTTCGCACAGGCCACACTGGAGGCCGCCGCAGGCGAGTACGGTGAGGACTCGGAGGAATCCGCCGCCGTCCGAGCCGCCTGGGTCGGCGTCGGCGTGATCGAAGATGCGAACGAGCGAGCCTGACCCCGCCGATCGGCACGACACCGCGGGCGCCGCGCCGCCCGCCGACGTCATCATCGTCGTGCACGTCGTGCGCTCCGGCGGCATCGCCGGGCTCAAGCGCGAGTGGACCGCCGAGCCTCAGCCCACGGATGCTCCGCGGTGGATGCACCTGATCGACGAGTGCCCGTGGGAGGCATCCGACTCCGCGGGGCCACCGCGCGGAGCCGACCGGTTCCAGTGGCGGATCAGCGCCCGGTGCGCCGACGAGCCGGCGCGACAGGCGTCCCTGTCCGACGACGAGCTCGAGGGCCCGTGGCGCCAGCTGGTGGAAGAAGTGCGGTCGTTCGGGGGAACGCCGCGCGAGCGCGCCGGCCGCTAGCCGGCATCCTCACTCCGCGTTCTTGCGAGCGAACAGTCCGCGCTTCTTGACGGGCTTGAGGCTCTTCTGCAGGTAGATCGTGCCGAGCCAGCGCCCGAACTTGAAGCCGACGCGTCCCATCCGCCCGACCTCGACGAAGCCGAGCTTCTCGTGCAGGGCGACGGATGCCTCGGCGCCCTTGTCGCTGATCACGGCGACCATCTCGCGGATGCCCGCTTCTTCGCTCGCGGTGAGCAAGGCCTCCAGCAGCGCGCGTCCGAGACCCTTCCCCGCGGCCGCGTGACCCAGATAGATCGAGTTCTCCACCGAGAAGCGGTACGCGGACTTCGTCGAGAGGGGCTGCACGAGGGCGTACCCGAGGATCTGGCCCGATGGCGACTCGGCCACGAGGAACGGCATCTTCAGGCGCGCGAGGTAGTCGGCCTTCTCGCGCCACTGCGCCAGCGTCCACTTCTTCTCGTCGAACGTGACGACGGAGTTGGTGACGTAGTAGTTGTAGATCTCGCGGATGTCGGGAAGGTCGCGCGGCTGAACGGGTCGGATCTCGTACGAGAACGGGCGCTCGACCTCGGTCCGGGCGCGCAGATGCCGAGGGAGCACGCGTCTGCTCTTGTCGTATTCCTCCTCCAGCATGCCGACAGCCTACGCGGGGATGGTCCAGTCGATGCTCGTCGCTCCCTGCTGGGCCAGCAGAGCGTTCGTCTTCGAGAACGGCTTCGAGCCGAAGAAGCCGCGGTGGGCCGACAGCGGCGAGGGATGCGGCGACTCGATGATCGGCGTCGCACCCAGAAGCGGGCGGAGGTTCGCGGCATCCCGCCCCCACAGGATCGCGACGAGCGGCGCATCGCGGGCGGCGAGGGTGCGGATCGCGTGCTCGGTGACCTTCTCCCATCCCCATCCCCGGTGCGAGGCCGCGGCGCCGGGGGCGACCGTGAGCACCCGGTTGAGCAGCATGACCCCCTGATCGCTCCACGCCGAGAGATCTCCGTGCGGCGCGCGCGCGATGCCGAGGTCGTCCTCGAGCTCCTGGTAGATGTTCGCGAGGCTGCGCGGGAGCGGACGCACGTCGCGCTCGACGGCGAACGACAACCCGATCGGATGCCCCGGAGTCGGATACGGATCCTGCCCGACGATCAGCACCCGCACGTCGGCGAGGGGACGCTGGAAGGCGCGGAGCACGCGGTCACCGGCGGGGAGATAGGGCCGGCCTGCCGCGACCTCGCCGCGCAGGCGCTCGCCGATCGCGGCGATGTCGGGCGCGACGGGCGCGAGCGCGTCCGCCCAGCCGGCATCCATCAGCCCGGCGTCGGCGAGCTCCGGCAGCGTCTTGGCCATGGAATGCGGGTCCTTCCGGGATCAGGCGTCGGTCGGATGCGCCGTCGTGGTCATGACGAGTTCGATCCCGCCGTCGACCGCGGTGACGGCGAACGCGGTCGTCACGGCGCCGAGTTCGGCCAGCGACGTCGCATGCGTACCGCCGCACGGGATGCGCACCTCACCCTCCGGCAGCGTGCACACCCACGTGCGACGATCGGCCAGGGCTTCGCCGTCGCGTTCGATCCGGATGTCGGAGCCGGCCGCGATCCACGCGGCGAGACGCTCGTCGACGGCGGCCGCGAGCGCCGCGGGGTCGTCGAGCGCCGCGGGGTCGAAGCCCTTGCGGCGCAGCGACTTCCCGATGCGGTAGAGGTCGTGCGAGCCGTCGCTGAGGATCCGCGACTCCTGGATCGCCAGGGCGTCGAAGGCGGGGGCGCCGAGCGCATCCGTCGGCGCCTCCTTGCGCCACGCGGACGCGAGGGCGGCATCGAGCGCGAGCGACGCCAGATGGCACGCCGTGTGTCCGCGCGACAGCGCCGCGCGATGGTCGGCGTCCACGTCGATGTCGACCTCGTCGCCGACGGAGATCCCGTCGGCCTCGACGACGTGCGCGACGACGAAGGTCCAGCCCTCCGTTCCCGTGCGCACCGGCACCGCACGGCCGAGCAGCAGCTCTCCGCCCTGCGTCGCGCCGACGACGGCCTCGACGATCTCCGCCGGCGCGGCGTCGGCGACGCGCAGAGTGCCGCGATCGGCGGGCTGGTCGGGCCACGCGGTGTCGACCGGGTGGAAGGCCGTGCGATCGAGCACGACGGCGGAGCGACCGTCCGGCAGAGGTTCGACGTGGACGACCACCCCCGTGGACGCGGTTGCCCCGGCCGGGTAGTCGACCAGCGTCGCGGGCAGCGCCGTCACTCCGTGCCCCCGCGCGGACGCAGCGGACCGCGGGCCAGCAGGTGCTGGGCGGACTGCGCGACGGGGCGCATCGTGATGAGGTCGAGGTTCACGTGACCGGGTGCGTTGAGCGCATAGGCCACGACGTCCGCGACATCCGCTGCCGTCAGCGGATCCTGCACGCCCTCGTAGACCTTCTCGGCGCCCACGGTGTCGCCGCCGAGACGGTTGAGCGTGAACTCCTCGGTGAAGACCATGCCCGGTGCGACCTCGATGACGCGGATCGGCTCGCCGTTGAGCTCGAGGCGCAGGGCGTGGGCGATCATCGACTCCCCCGCCTTGGCGGCGTTGTACCCCGCGCCGCCGGGATATGCCGTCTGCGCCGCGGTCGAGGTCACGAACACCGTGCTCACGTAGCCGTCGTCGACGGCCGTGCGTCGAAGCAGAGGCAGCACCGCGGCGACGAGACGCTGCGTGGCGAGGACGTTCACCTCGAACATCCACTGCCAGTCCGCGGCCACGCCGTCTTCGACCCGGTCCGTGCCGCGCGCACCGCCCGCGACCTGCACGAGGGCGTGAACGGGGCCCGACTCCTCGAGCCATGCCGCGAGCGCCGACACATCGGCGGCGTCGGTCAGATCGGCCGCGTACGCGACGACCCCGACCTCGCTCTCCAGCTCTGCGAGGCGATCTGCGCGCCGCGCGACGGCGACCACATCCCACCCGCTCGCACGCAGCGCTCTGGCCACTGCTGCGCCGATCCCCGAACTCGCTCCCGTCACGACCGCACGTCTCGTCATGCGACCACGCTACCCGCAGCGGTTACGTCATATTTCCCCGGCGTTGTCGTTCCGGCGGCCGCTCCCTACTCTCGGGGGAGGCCGTAACACCCGTCGCGTGCCCGCCTCAGACCCGCAGGAGCCCATCATGTCCGCAGCCGAGAACTGGCGCTTCGAGACCAAGCAGATCCACTCGGGCGCCCAGCCCGATCCGGTCACCAAGGCCCGCGCCACCCCGATCTACCAGACGACGTCGTACGTCTTCGACAGCGCCGACCACGCGGCCAACCTCTTCGCGCTCGCGGAGTTCGGCAACATCTACACGCGCATCCAGAATCCCACGCAGGACGTCGTCGAGCAGCGCGTCGCCGCGCTCGAGGGCGGCACGGGCGCCCTCCTGGTCTCGAGCGGTCAGGCGGCCGAGACGTTCGCGGTGCTCAACATCGCCCAGGCCGGCGACCACATCGTGTCGTCGAGCTCGATCTACGGCGGTACGTACAATCTCTTCAAGTACACGCTCGCCAAGCTCGGCATCGAGACCACGTTCGTCGAGAACCAGGACGACCCCGAGGAGTGGCGTCGCGCCGTCCGTCCGAACACGAAGCTGTTCTTCGCCGAGACGATCGGAAACCCGAAGATCAACGTGCTCGACATCCGCACGGTCGCCGATGTCGCCCACGAGTCCGGCGTGCCGCTCATCGTCGACAACACGATCGCGACGCCCTACCTCATCCGGCCGTTCGAGTTCGGCGCCGACATCGTCATCCACTCGGCGACGAAGTTCCTCGGCGGTCACGGCACGACCATCGGCGGGATCATCGTCGACGGCGGCTCGTTCGAGTGGTCCAAGAACGTCGAGAAGTTCCCCGGTCTGACCGAGCCCGACCCGTCGTACCACGGCGCGTCGTACACGACGGCGGTCGGCGATGGCCTCGCGTACATCATCAAGGCGCGCGTGCAGCTGCTGCGCGACCTCGGCTCGGCGATCGCGCCCATCAGCGCGTGGCTCCTGCTGCAGGGCATCGAGACGCTCTCGCTGCGCATCGAGCGCCACGTGCAGAACGCCCAGGAGATCGCGGAGTGGCTCGAGAACCACCCCGACGTCGCCACGGTCAACTACTCTGGCCTCCCCACCTCGCCCTGGTACGCCGCGGCGAACAACTATGCGCCCAAGGGCGTCGGCGCCGTGCTGTCGTTCGAGCTCAAGGGCGGCGTGGAGGCGGGCCGCGAGTTCGTCAACTCGCTGTCGCTGTTCAGCCACCTGGCCAACATCGGCGACGTGCGCTCGCTCGTCATCCACCCCGCCTCGACGACGCACTCGCAGCTCACGCCCGAGCAGCAGCTCACGAGCGGTGTGACGCCGGGTCTGGTGCGCCTGTCGCTCGGTCTCGAGAACATCGACGACCTGAAGGCCGACCTCGACCAGGCTCTCGCCGCGGCTCGCCGCGTGTCGGAGGCTGCTCGCGCCTGAGCCGACTCCACCGGCACTCGAGCTGGTCGACGGCTCTTGAGCCTGTCGACGGCCCCTGAGCTTGTCGACGGCGCCTGAGCTTGTCGACGGGCGGATGCCCCGGACCGTACGGTCCGGGGCATCCGCCGTGTCACACCTGCGTCGCCGGCGCTTCTCCGCGGACCCCGGTCTTCTCCGTGACGCGGAACGCCGTGGCGGCGAGCACGTAGAACACGACGTCGGCCGCGAGCTTGCCCACGATCAGCCCGAGCGCGATGTCGGGCAGAAGGTGCACGGCCAGCGTCAGGGCGACCGGGCGCACGAGGAACGTATCGAGAAGCTCGGCAGGACCGAACTCGAGCACGAGGAGGACCGCCACACGCCGGGCGCGACGGAGCATCCCGTCGTCCGGGAAGTTGACACGCTGCTCGCGCCACACGGTGATCGCCGCGACGCTGTAGAAGCCGATATTCTCGGCCGCCGTCCCGACGAGTCCGATCACGATGGCGGGCGCTGCAGCTGCCGCGACCGCGACGCCGGCGACGAGCATCGTGGCGGTGCCCGCGAGCTCGGGCGGCAGGTAGCGCTTGATCCAGAACCAGAGCGCGCGCAGCGCGCGGTGGGCGGGCCGACGGGCCGCGTGGGCGGCGGCGGGCACACGCTCGGCGACGAGGGACATGCCGGCAAGAGGACGGATGCCGCGTCGCTGATACCTCGGTGCGCCGACCCGCGGGTCGAGGGGCGAGCGGGACGATCCTCAGGCCGCGGCCTCCCACCACCTCAGGACGCGGAGCGCGCGCAGAGTGACCCACCGGCTCGGGAAACCCTCGCCCTCCTGCTCGTGGGCGAAGAGGCGCGGACCCTCGTGACAGTTCTCGTAGGGGAACATGCCGTTCGCGTCGGCCTTGCCCCGCAGCAGCGCGATCGCATCGGAGAGACGCGGGTCGCGCCGGTCGGCCGCGCGGAAGTAGTCCAGCCCGCGCAGGACGTCGTGGAACCACCGGACGGGGAACGACAGCATCGTCATGCGGGGGTCGGCGACCTCCCCGGTCGAGGCGCGGCGGTAGAGCCCTCGGGCGAGGAGATAGTCCTCCCCGGCGATCCGCGCAGCCCTCGACGCCTCCGTGCCGCCGGTCGCCGCCTCCCACTCACGGAGGCCCTCGATGACGCAGATCGTGGAGTGGAAGGATCCCCGCGTCGACCCTTCCTCGGCCCAGCAGTTCCAGCCGCCGTCGGCCATCGGCTGGCCCACGATCGTCTCGGCGATGCCGGCGACGTCCTGACCGAAGTAGGCCCCGATCCCGAGCGCGATCCCGTTGATGCAGGGCTCGACCTCGCCGTCGAAGTAGGGGGCGCCGTTGTAGTCCCAGCGCACGTTGTCGCGCACGAGCGCCACGGCCCGCCGGGCCTCCGGCGATGCGGGATCGAGGCCGTACTCCCACAGCGCCTGCAGCGAGAAGTGCGTCGCGGTCCAGGCGTCGAAGAACGGCCGCCCCTCGTCCGCCCATCCGGGCCGGTAGGTGCCGCCGTCCCAGCGGCCGTCGTCGGCCTGGAGCGACAGCATCCGCGCGCCCCAGCCCTCCGTCGCGACGCGCGCGCGCTCGGCGGCGATCTCGGACGGCGACGCATCCGTCAGGTCGCGCAGCACCTGCCAGCGGATCGCGGGATCGCCCTGCAGCAGGTAGTCGATGACGGCGCTCATGCGCCGAGGATACGACCGGACACCGACATCCGTCCCGAGCCGTAACAGTCCGAGGAGGCGGGGCACCGAGCGCATAGCCTGGAACTCCGCCGCGAAAGGGACCCGGCATGGACTGGCAGACCTCCGAAGACACCGTGCCCTCGGCACCGGTGACGGAGGCCGACGCGCGCCTGCTCCTCGGTCGCCCGCCCGCGACCGGCGCCTGGCGCGACGGCGATCCCGTCGGAGAGCGCCGGTTCGCGAGCTTCGGCTCGTTCCGCACCGAGGGCGGGCGCGACCTTCCCGCGTACCGCATCGGCTACGAGACGTGGGGCGAGCTCAACGAGGCGCGCGACAACGCCGTGCTGGTGCTGCACGCCCTCACCGGTGACAGCCATGTGCGCGGCGCGGCCGGCCCGGGGCATCCGACCGCCGGCTGGTGGGACGACATCGTCGGCCCGGGCGCCCCGATCGACACCGATCGCTGGTTCGTCGTCGCCCCGAACATGCTGGGCGGATGCCAGGGCTCGACGGGCCCTGCGAGCATCGCCCCCGACGGCTACGAATGGGCCGCGCGGTTCCCCTACCTCACCATCCGCGACCAGGTCGCCGCCCAGGTGCGCCTCGCCGACGCGCTCGGCATCGACGTATGGGCCGGCGTGATCGGCGGCTCGATGGGCGGCATGCACGCGCTGGAGTGGGCGATCGGGATGCCGGAGCGCGTCGCGCGCGTCGGCATCCTGTCGGCTCCCCCGGCCAACACCGCGGACCAGATCGCGCTCAACTCGGTGCAGCTCGAGGCCATCGAGATCGACCCGCGGTTCCAGGGCGGGGAGTACTACGACGCCGGCCACGGCGACGGTCCGCACCGGGGGCTCGCCCTGGCGCGGCGCATGGCGCTGCTCAACTACCGCTCCCCCACCGAGCTCAACCAGCGCTTCCAGCGGTCATGGCAGTCCGGGGTCAGCCCGCTCGGGCACGGCGGCCGGTTCGCCGTGGAGTCCTACCTCGACTTCCACGGCAACCGCTTCACACGGCGGTTCGATGCCAACAGCTACATCGTGCTCGTCCATGCGATGAACTCGCACGACGTCGGGCGCGACCGCGGCGGCATCGAAGACGCCCTCGCGCGGGTCACCGCGACGGCCCTCGTGCTCGGCATCGACAGCGACCGCCTGTTCCCCATCGACGGACAGCACCGCATCGCCCGGAGCATCCCGAACACCCTCGACGGCGACGCGGCGGTCGTGCTGACCAGCGACTACGGGCACGACGGATTCCTCATCGAGACGCACGCCGTCGGCGCGCATCTGCGGCGGCTGCTCGAGGCCTGACCCCCGCCCCGCGGGGCCTGCGACCGGTCCCCCACCCGGACGGGTCTGCGCGGACGCACGTCGAAGACCGGAGGAGTTCTCGGCCGACACGCCGTCGCTCCGAACCCGCACCGGCGTGTCCTCCTCCATCCTCGACCGCTCAGCCACGCAGGTTCCCACCCGGTCCGTCTCCGCCGGGCTCCGGCCCCGCCCCGGTCAGGTCCGCCGCCTCCGCAGGACGAGGGCGCTGCCCGCCGCGGTGAGGGCGAGGGCGAGGAGCAGGGCGACGCCGGGCAGCGACCCTCCGGTCGGCGGCAGCACAGAACCGCCGCCCCCGCCCGAGACCGGCGGCTCGGTCGGCGGATCCACGGGCGGATCGAGCGGCGGTGCGAGCGCGAACGCGATCTCGTCGTAGTTGTCGGCGCTGAGCTCGTCCAGCGCTGCGGAGCCCACGAGCGCCCCGTTCACGACCGTGCGCAGAGCGGGGTCGGTGTCGACGGTGATGAGCGTCCGCACGGAGGCGCCGACGTCGAGGGCCCCGATCTCGCAGGTCACCACATCGATCCCCTCGGGCGCCGTCACCTCGCACGACCCGCCCGCGGGCACGACGGCCGAGACGTAGGTCATGCCGGCGGGCAGCGCGTCGCTCACGACGATCCGCGGCGCGGACTGCGGTCCGCGGTTGACGACGTCGAACGCGAACACGAGAGGCTCTCCGGCGACCGGGGCGGAGGTCACGAGCGACTTCGTGATGGCGGCGTCCGCGATGATGAAGGCGTCGACGACGGCCGTCGCGGAGTCGTTGCCGGCGACGGCATCCGGCGTGGCGGACGATGCGGACGCGGTGTTGGCGATCGGACCGGGCTCGATCCCGACGGGGAGCCGGGCGACGATCGTCGCGGTGACGGCCGCCCCCGCCGCGAGCGCGGGCGTCGTGCAGGTCACCGTCCCCGCCGCGAACGCGCACGCGAAGCCGTCGGATCCGACGACCGACACGAACTCGAGGCCGGCGGGGAGGGGATCGCTCAGTACGACGTCGACGGCGTCCGACGGCCCCGCATTGGTGACCGCTGCCGTGAACGTCACGAGTTCGCCGACGGCCTGGCTCGCGGTGTCGGCGATCTTGGTGACGACGAGGTCGGCGGACTGCACGATCCGCACGGGCACTTCGCTCTGATTGTCGGCGAATGTCGGCTCGGCGGTCACCGGCGATGCCACGGCGGCGAAGTTGACGACCTCCGCCGGCGCCTGACCGGCGGGCACCCGGCCCGACACGCGCACGATGCGCGTCTCACCCGCCGCGAGGGTGCCGATCTGGCACGACACGTACGTGACTCCCTGATCGTCGATCGGCGTGCACGAGGGATCGGATGCCGCGGCATCGAACACGATCTCGGCGGGGAGGAGATCGCCGACCTCGGTCTGCACCGCATCGGAGGGACCGGCGTTCGTGACGACGAGGCTGAAGCCCGCGAGTCCTCCCGCGGCGACCTCGGGGCTGTCGGCGATCTTGGTGATCGACAGGTCCGCGGAGCCGACGACGTCCTGCGTCACCGCGTCGGAGACGGTCTGGGAGACCGGCGAGGAGACCGTCGCGGTGTTGGTCACGGTCGGCGTCCCCGCCAGCGTCGGCGACACCGTTCCCGACACCGTGATCAGCACGTCGGGGGGCGCGGGGATCCGCCCAGGTCCCCTCACCGTGCCGAGCTCGCACGTGACCGTGCTCGGAAGGGTGATCGTGCAGGCGCCCTGGGTTGTCGAGGCGGATGTCGGGGTGAGACCGGCCGGGAGGGTGTCGGTGACGACGACATCCGGCGCATCCGCGGCCCCCTCGCGAGTGAGGTCCACGACGTTCGCGACGCGGATGTCGTAGCCGAACGTCGTGCCGGGGACGATGTCGGCGGCACCGTCGCCGGTGAGGTCGTCGCCGGCCAGCACCGACTTGTCGATCGTCAGGGTGGCGACCGGATCGGTCACGGTGATGGGGGCCTGCGATGTGTTGTCGGAAAGGTCGGCATCGGGCGTCGGCGAGGTCAGCGTGGCGGTGTTGACGTACTCCCCCGGCGCCGCATCGGACAGGGTCACTCCGTCGACCTGCACACGCCAGCTCGCATCGCCGGCCGCGAAGACCGGCACGTCGCCGATCCGGCATTGCAGATCGCCGCCGCTCCACGAGCAGCTCGCGGTGATGTCCTGCGGGTCGAGACCGGGCCTGAGGAGCACGATCCGGTTGACGTAGAAGTCGGTCATCGTCGACGAGTCGACCAGGACGGCGTCGCGGGCCACCGAGGGCCCGGTGTTGCGGATGTCGATGCCGTATCCCGTGTTCGTCCCGGCCGGCGCCGACGAGGGCACGGTGAAGCCGAAGCTCGGCAGGTCGAGGGAGTACGTCTGCTTGACGACGTTGAGATTCGCGGTGGTGGTCACCGCGTTGGTGACCGACGCGAGATTGTTGGACGACACGGGATCGACCCGGTCGGGGTCGGTCAGGGTGATCTCGACGGTGTTCGTGAGCAGCACGCCTTCCGCCAGCCCCGGATCGATGCGCACCCGGACGGGGAAGATCGCCGCGAACTGGTTCGGGACGGTCGGCAGATCGCAGATCACCTGGTTGGGCGGCGAGAACCCGCACTCCGGCACCGACGACACGAACGTCACACCGGGCGGAAGCGTGTCGACCACCCGGGCCGACGAGGCATCCGACGGTCCGAAGTTCAGGGCGGCGATGCGGTAGTCCACGGTCTCTCCCGCCGTGAAGACCCGTGGCGGCGTGCCCGGAGGCGACGGGAGATCGGTCGTGTCCCACTTCAGCACCGCGACGTCGGAGATCGCGCGGGCCGTCACAGTGGCGGTGGCCGTGTCATTGCCCGGCGCGGGGTCGGGCGTGCTGCTGGAGACGACCGCCGTGTTGACCGCGCCCGCCTGGAGGTCGAAGTCGGCCGGCACGTTCATCCGCACGGCGAACGTGGCCGTCTCCTGCGGGTCGAGGTCGTCGACCGCGCAGGTCAGCGCGCCCGTGCACGTCACCCCCGGACCGGGGTCGACCCCCAGCAGCGTCAGCCCGGACGGGAGCGCATCCGCCACGACCACGTCGCGCGCCGTCGAGGGTCCGGCGTTGGCGACGGTCACGGTGAACGTGACGTCCTCGCCGGCCGCCGGCTGCACCGGGCTCGCGGTCTTCGTGATGGACACGTCGGCGACGGCGGTCACACTCGTGGTCGCAGTCGCGGCGTTGTCGGCGGGGTCGGGATCGGATGTCGCGGAAGCCGCGGTTGCGGTGTTCACGAGCTCGCCGGGCGGAACCGACGGGTCGATGTCGGCGACGACGGTGATCGTGGCGCTCGTCGTGTTGCCCGTGGCGTCCGGTCCGGGCAGATCGCCGAGCGCGCACGTGATGGTGGGCCCTGCCGTGCACTCGCCGCGGCTCGACACGAGTCCCGAGATCGACAGTCCGGCCGGCAGCGCGTCGTCGAGGGTCACGGCGGTCGCGAGGGAGGGGCCTCGGTTGGTCACCACGATCGAGTACGTCACCTGGCCGCCGGCCCGGGCGTCGCTGCTCGTCTTCGTCGTCTCGAGGTCGGCCTGCGGCGCCGTCGTCGTGATGGTCGCGGTGGCGGCGTTGTCGGAGGCATCCGCGTCCGGGGTGCTCGAGGCGACGGTGGCGGTGTTCGCGAGCGTCCTCCCCTCAGCCGCCTCGGGAGAGACGCGCGCGGCGACGGTCATGACGAGCGACGCGCCGGCGGCCAGGCGCGGGATCGAGCAGCGGGATGCCGCGCCGCCGACCGTGCAGGTCGCACCGGGCGCCGTCGCGCCGGTGAGCACGAGCGCAGGGTCGGCCACCGAGTCGGTGAGGACGACGTCGACCGCGTCGGAGGGTCCGTCGTTGGTCGCGGTGACGGTGAACGTCGTCGCCGCCCCCGGAGCGACCGCCGTCGGCGAAGCCGTCTTCGTCACGCGGAGCGACGCCTCGCGCGTGAGGACGACCGATCCGCCGGCCGCGTCGTTTCCGGGGTCGAGATCGGCCGTGGTCGACGACACCGACGCGACGTTCACGACCGACGTCGCGGTGGAGTCCGCGGGAACGGCCACCACGACCTCGACATCCACCGTCGACCCGTTCGGTACGGAGCCGAGCCGGCACGTCACGACGGATCCGGCCGCTGCGCACGAGCCTTGCGGCGTGGTCGCCGACACGAAGGCGACGCCGGGCGGCAGCTGATCGGTCACGACGACGTCGGTGGCGGTGTTGGGACCGGCGTTCGCGATCGACAGCACCGAGGTCACCTGTCCGCCGGCCACCCCGGGGTCGGGCGACAGGGTCTTGCCGATCGAGAGGTCGGCCACCGCGTCGACGGGCATCAGAGCGGGCGCGACGACGTAGGTGAGATCGCGGCCGAGGGTCGCGGCGCGGTAGTCCAGCACCGCGGCGTTCCGCAGCGTCGTGCCGCCGGCATCCGGACCGACGTCCGCGCGCACGCGCGCCTGCCAGGTCTCGCCCACCCCGATGGTGCCGATCGCGCACGTCACGACCTCCCCGGCGGCCGTGCACGTGCCCGCGGAGGACTCCGCCGAGACGAACGTCGTACCGGCCGGAAGGACATCGGTCAGCACGGCATCCGTCGCGGGATCCTGTCCGGTGTTCGGGTAGGTGAGCGTGTACTCGAGCTGATCCCCCGGGAGCGCCGGCGTGCGGCCGGCGAGATTCGCGACCGTCTTGGCACTGGTGGTGAAATCGGGCGCGAAGAGGCGGATCGCGGTCGTCACGACGCCGGGGAAGTATCGGTCGCCCGTGCTCTCCAGCGAGATCGTGGCGGAGGTCGCGCCGTTCGGGATGCCGGTGGCGGCGAGGTTCTTGACGTCGTAGCCGAGCATGTTCAGGTGCGCCGGCGTGCGACCGGAGACGCTGACGCCGTTGTCGTCGTTCGTGCCGTTGAAGAAGTTGCTGCCCCGCGACAGAGGTGTGGTCGACAGGAGCGTGCCGTTGAGTCGGGCGTTGTCGCCGGATGTCGAGAAGTCCCCCTCGTACGCGACGATGCCCAGCTGCGTCTCGACCGGTCCGGTCACGGGCGTGCGGAAACCGGAGAGCGAGACGACCTGCGGCTCGTCGCGCCCGACATCGGCGAAGCCGTCGAACACCGTGAGGCTGCGCAGCGGGAGCCCCGGGGCGCGGTAGACGACCACCAGCGACCAGCCGGCGTAGCGGTCCTCCCCCGTGCCCGCGACGACGTTCGCGCCCCAGTAGGCGCCGGGTCCCGCCGCGCGCACGAGCGCGGTGACGTCGGCGAACTCCTGGTACGCCTGATCGCCCGCCGTCGGACCGAAGCTCGCCTGCGATGCGATCGGCGTGTACGTCGGCGACCCCGGGGTGCGCAGCGACATCTCGCGCCGATCGCCGACGCCCGCCACGCCTCCCGGTGCTCGGCTGAGGCGCGCACCCCAGTACAGACCGGCCCACAGGACCTCGCCGTCGGGCGGAGCCGCCACTGTCGAGCTCGACGAGTTGAACGTCGACGGATCGGCGTCGGCGTCGAGGTTCTGCATCGCGAACGCGTTGTTGTTGAGGGCCGTCGTGCCCGTCCTCGCCGCCGCGCAGCGCGGCTCGGAGTCCGGGCACGACAGCAGGTTGTTGCCGAAGACGAGCACCGTCCCGTTGTCGTCCGCCGAGAAGCGCGGCGCGAACGGAACGATGGGCACGGCGGTCGATATCGACGGCATCATGGCCACCAAGAGCACCGCGAGGAGTGTTCCGACGATTCCCGTCCGCCACCACCCGCGCGTCGTCCCTGCGGATCCCGCCACGGGGTCACAGTATCGACGGCATTTCCGATGCGTCTACATCTTGCGCGTATACCGCCAGGGCAGTATGCCCAGCTCGAGACGGTGTCGGGCAGACGGCGAGGTGCCAGCATCCGGATCGTACTCCGCGTCGCCCGACCACAGCATGATCGGCCCCTCGCTCCCCCGTCGCGCCGCCGTCCCGAAGTGCCGCATGCCCTCCCGTCGGTGCCGCTCGAGGATCGTCTCGACGTCGCGCCCCTCGGCGAGGTCGTGGAGCGTCACCCACGTCGGCGGATACAGCGTGATCTGCCCCCGGCCGTGACGCTCGAGCACGTCGCCCGGGCGCACCCACGCCGCCGCGACGACCTCGTCGACCGAGAGGACGAGCTCGGCATCCGTCGCCCGCGCCGCGAAGAACCACGTGCGGATGCGCAGCGGGAGCCCGGGCGGCGGGTCCCAGCGCGACACCGTGACGAGCTCGTCGGGCTCGAACTCGAGCCCGGCCTCTTCGCGGGTCTCGCGGACGGCTGCCCACCGCGCGGTGTCCTCCTCGGCGGCGTCGTCCGACTCCGCATCGCCCGGATCGACTTTGCCGCCGGGGAACACCCACGCTCCGGCGAACGATCCACGGTCGGGTCGCTCGATCATGAGCACTTCGGGACCACCGTCGCCGTCGCGCAGGATCAGCACGGTCGCGGCGACCGGGACGTCGGGATCGTGATCGTCCTCCGGCCGCCGGGGGCGTGTCTGGTCGAACGCGGCCGCAAGGGCCTGCAGCGTTCGATCGGCGGAGGAGGGCGCGTCTTCGGGCACCGACTCAGCCTACGACGCGGCATCGCCGCCGCCGCGACGCGCACGCTCAGACCGCGACGGGCTCCCGTCGCCGCTCGAGTGCGAGGCTCACCAGGGCCAGGGCGAGTCCGCTGAGCGACAGCCCGACGCCCACCCACGCCGGGGCGACGAATCCGAGGCCCAGGGCGATGACGAGGCCGCCGAGGAGCGCGCCGAGGCTGTTGCCGATGTTGAGCGCCGAGTGGTTCAGGGCGGCCGCGATCGACTGGTTGTCCTGCGCGACGTCCATCAGTCGGGTCTGGATCGTGGGGCTGAGCGCCGCCGCGACGAAGCCGGTGAGGAAGACGAAGCCGCCGAGGGTCCAGATCCACTGCGACGTCAGCGCGAGGAGGGAGAGGACGACGGCGAGGGCCACGAGCCCGCCCACCAGCGTGCGCTTCAGATCCCGGTCGGCCAGGTGGCCCCCGACGAGGTTGCCGATTGTCATGCCGAGCCCCATCACCACGAGCACGATCGGCACGGCCCACTCGGGGGAACCGGCGACCTCCGTCACCACGGGGGCGACGTAGCTGTACACCGCGAAGAATCCGCCGAAGCCGATCGCTCCCACGCCGAGCGCCAGCCAGACCTGCCCGATGCGGAACACCCTGAGCTCTGCCCGCATCGTGCGATCGGGGCTTCCCGGATGCTCCGGGACGAAGAAGCCGATGCAGATCGTCGCGAGCGCGAAGATCGCCGCGACGACGATGAACGCCGCCCGCCAGCCGACCTGCTGGCCGAGGAACGTCCCCAGCGGAACGCCGACGACGTTCGCGACCGTCAGGCCCGTCAGCACGAAGGCGACGCCCTGGGCGCGCTTGCCCGGTCCGAGCACGTCGGCCGCGACCAGGGCGCCGATGCCGAAGTACGCCCCGTGCGGCAGGCCAGACAGGAACCGCGACACCGCGACGAGCTCGAACGTCGGCGCGAGGAAGGTCAGGGCGTTGAACACCGTCAGGGCGAGGGCCAGCGCGATCATGACCCGGTGACGCGGATACTTGGCCACCGCGCCCGCGATGGTCGGGGCGCCGATCACGACGCCGAGGGCGTAGAGCGAGATGAGCCAGCCGGTCTGGGCGATCGCGTCGTCGGAGTTCGCGGCCCACTGCGACGGCAGGAGGTCCTGCGCGATGTTCGGCAGCAGGCCCATCACGACGAACTCGGTCATGCCGATGCCGAAGCTGCCGATGGCGAGGGAGAGGAGCGCCCACTTCGCCGCACCCCTCGCAAGAGTCGAGGAGGTCACGCGGTCATGCTAGCCGCGGATGCGGCACCCTGTCGAATCGATTCGAACCCGCCGGATCACGACTCGACGGTGTCGTGGGCGGACGCGTCGATCGCCCGCTCGAGGCGCTCGAGCTTGCCGTCGAGCTCACCGCCGTACCCGGGACGGATGTCGGCCTTCAGGACGAGCGAGACCCGCGATCCGAACGGAAGCACCGCGTCGGTCGCCCGGCGCACGACGTCGAACACCTCGTCCCACTCCCCCTCGATCTCGGTGAACATCGACGACGTGCGGTGGGGCAGTCCGCTCTCCCGCACGACCCGGACGGCGGCCGCGACGGCATCGTGCACCGACGCGTCCGCGCGCACGGCACCGCCCTCGGGCGTTCCGGACGGGGCGACGGAGAAGGCGACGAGCATGGGAGACCTCCGGGACTCAGGATGCCGCGGCGCGCTGCCGCTGCAGTCGGGCGTGGACGTGGGGGTGCGGGGCGACCCGGGCGATCATGACGACGACCCAGACGAACAGCACCACGACGAGGGCGTTGCGGGCCGTGAGCAGGAAGGCGGCGAACGGCTGGGCGTACAGCAGCCCGCCGTAGGTCAGCGGGTAGACGCCGAGCGTGAGCAGAGCGACGGCCAGCGCGACGGTCGCCGGACGCCACCAGTGCGCGCGGTCCACGACCAGCCCCAGCACCAGCGGAGCGATGATCCACGTCATGTACTGCGGCGAGCCGACCTTGTTGAAGACGATGAAGGCCAGCACGAGGCCGAGCGCGAGCCGCGGGAACAGCGACGCGAAGCTCGCTCCGCGCCAGGCCTTCACGGCGCCGAGCGCGGCGAGCGCCACGAGGGCGAGGATCTGCAGCGGCGTCATGAGCGCGATCACGACGTCGACCTGGGGACCCGTGATCTGGAACGTGAGCATGTCGGGGTCGTAGTAGATGAACGAGCCGGGCACGCCCTGCACCGCCTGCCAGAGGTACAGCGTCCCGACGGGCGCCTCGAGCTGGATGCCGCGATCGGACTGATCGGCGATGAACCCGAAAGCCCGCGGCGCTCCTCCCAGCAGTGCGATGCCCGCGAGGGCGACGGCCGACACGATGAGCCCGCCCCCGATCACGACGAGCCGCCGCCGGAGGGCGACGACCGCGGCCGCGATGAGGGCCGCCGGCCACACCTTGATCCACGTCGCGACGGCCAGCAGGATCGAGGCGAGCCAGGGGCGTCCGACGAGCAAGAGGCATCCCAGGATCGCGATCGGCACGGTGAAGCCGTCGAGGCGGTACATGCCCACGGGGCCCAGGAGCGCGATGAAGCTGAGCCAGAACCACGCGGCGACGGTGCGGCCGGTCGAGCGACCCCGGCCGACGAGCACGGCGAACGCCACGGCATCCGCGATCGTCACGAGGATCGCCCACCCGACCGTGTAGCCCGCGATCCACGAGAACAGCCACGTCAGCAGCATCGGGATGATCGCGACGAGCGGGTACACCCACGTCTCGGTGATGCCGACGAAGCCGATGTAGGTGCGTTCGCTCACCAGGGCGTAGGTCGCGGGATCGACGAAGCCGCCGTTCAGCCACGCGCCGGACCACCGCTCGTAGACGCGGTACACATCACCCATCGGCTCGTTCGGCAGCACGAACCCGAGCACCGCCACGCCCACGTGCACGACGACGAACGCGATCCACAGCACCGCTCGCCTCGACACGAGCCCATCCTACGGTCGGGCGCAGGGCCGCCTAGCGTGCGAGCAGGTCGGCGACCACGCGGGGCACCGCCTCGGCGACGTCGAGCGCCGTCACGGGTCCGCCCCCGTGGCCGACGGATGCCGCCGCCGTCGCCCCCGCGCGGCCGTGCACCCAGGCACCGGATGCCGCGAGCCGGCCGAGCGCCTCGGCATCCGGCGCCTCGCCGCGCGCGGCCGCACCTGCTACGAGGGCTCCGATCACTCCCCCGAGCACATCGCCGGTGCCGGCGGTCGCGAGCCACGGCGTCGCGGCCGACACGACCGTTGTCCACCCGGTCGGGGCGGCGACGATCGTGTCGGATCCCTTGAGCAGCACCGTCGCGCCGAGAGCCACCGCCGTCTCGCGCGCGTCGGCGATGCGGTCGCCCTCCGATCGGGTGAGCCCGAGCGCTTCGCGCAGACGAAGGAGCTCGCGCGCGTGCGGCGTCACGATGAGGGGGGCGGCGGCGCCCGGCGCCAGGTCGAGCGCCCCCGCGTCCACGACGACGGGCACCTCGCCGGCGAGCAGCTCCTGCAGCGCCCCGGTCTCGGCATCCGTGCGGTGCGCCGCATCGGTCCCCGAGCCGATCACCCAGGCCTGAACGCGGCCGGAGGCCGCGACGGTCTCGGGGCGGCGCTGGAGCACGAGCGCCGTCGCGCGGTCGGGGCCGAGATAGCGGACCATGCCGACGCCCGTGCGCCAGGCCGCTTCGACGCCGAGGACGGCGGCACCGGGATACGCGTCGGAGCCGGTCCGGAGGCCTATGACTCCTCGGGAATACTTGTCGTCGGACGCGGTTGGCGTCTGGAGGGCGCGAGCCGCGTCCGCCCGCGTCCATCCGGCCACCCTCACCGATTCACCCACACCGCCACACCCTATCCCCGTCGGAGCCACAGACATGAGCCTGCTGTTCACGCCCACCACGATCCGCGCCGTCACGCTGCGCAACCGCCTCTGGGTGGCGCCGATGTGCCAGTACAGCGCCGTCGACGGGATGCCGCAGGAGTGGCACCACACCCACCTGGCCCAGTTCGCGTCCGGCGGCGCCGGCCTCGTGATGGCGGAAGCGACCGCCGTGTCGCCCGAGGGCCGCATCTCGCCGCAGGACACGGGCATCTGGAGCGACGCGCAGCGCGACGCCTGGGTGCCGATCGTGGCGGCGATCCGCAGCCGCGGCGCCGTCGCAGGCATCCAGCTGGCCCACGCGGGCCGGAAGGCCTCGACGTGGTCGCCGCTCCTCGGAAAAGACGGCACCGTGCCGGTCGCCGACGGAGGGTGGCAGGCGGTCGCGCCGTCGGCGGTGGCCTACGAGGGCTACGCCGTACCGCAGGCGCTCGACGCCGCCGGCATCGACGCCGTCGTCGACGACTTCGCCGCCGCGGCGCAGCGCGCGCTGGATGCCGGGTTCGAGGTGCTCGAGATCCACGCCGCACACGGCTACCTCCTGCACCAGTTCCTCTCTCCGCTGAGCAACCGCCGCGACGACGAGTACGGCGGGTCGCTGGAGAACCGCGCGCGCCTGCTCCTGCGCGTCGTGGACGCCGTACGACGCGTCGCGGCGGACGCCCCGCTGTTCGTGCGGTTCTCGGGAACCGACTGGGCCGAGGGCGGATGGACCATCGAGGAGACCGCGACGGTGGCTCGCTGGGCGGCCGACCGGGGCGCCGACTTCTTCGACATCTCCAGCGGCGGCCTCGTCGCCCACCAGAAGATCGCGGTCGGCCCGGGCTACCAGGTCGCCCTCGCCGCGCACGTGCGCCGCGAGGCGGACGTGCCGGTCAACGCCGTCGGGCTCATCGACGACGGCCTGCAGGCCGAGTCGATCCTCGCCGCCGGCGACGCCGACGCGATCATGTCGGGACGAGAGTGGCTGCGCGATCCCCACTTCGGCCTGCGCGCGTCGGTCGATCTCGACGAGTCGCTCGACTACTGGCCGGCGCAGTACGTGCGCGCCCGCCGTCGCCGCTGACCGGCGGAGCGGAACGATGAAGCGCCTCGGGCCCATCGGCCCGAGGCGCTTCACGTGTCGTCGTCAGTACGCGCGGCGCCTGGTCGCGTCCTGCACTTCGCCGACGAGCTCCTCGATGATGTCCTCGAGGAACAGCACCGCGGTCGTGCGGCCGTCGAGGTCGCGCACCTGGGCCAGGTGACGACCCGCGCGGCGCATGAGGGCGAGCACGTCCTCGAGATCGGTCGTCTCCAGCACCGACACCATGTGGTGGATGCGCTTCGACGCGATCGGCTCGGCGACGTCGTCCGCGGCATCCGGACCCTCGGCCGCCCGCAGGACGTCCTTGAGGTGCACGTATCCGAGCGGCTGCCCCTCGGCATCCACGATCACGTAGCGCGAGAAGCCGTGCTTGGCGACGGCACGCTCGATCTCGTCGGGCGTCGTGTTCTCCGGCAGGGTGACGAGGTCGGCCAGGGGCACCGCGACATCCTTCGCCTTCTTGTCGGTGAACTCCACAGCCGCAGCCACCGTGCCGGAGAGGTCGTTGAGGACGCCTTCGATGCGGGACTGGTTGACGATCGTCGTCACCTCTTCGAGGGTGAAGGTCGAGGCCGCCTCGTCCTTCGGCTCGACCTTGAACAGACGCAGCACGTGGTTCGCGATCCAGTTGAGCGAGGCGATCACCGGGTAGAACACCTTCGACACCCACACGAGCGGAGTCGCGAGCATGAGCACAGCGCGGTCGGGCACCGAGAACGCGAGGTTCTTGGGCACCATCTCGCCGAACACGACGTGCAGGTACGACACGATCAGCAGCGCGATGATGAACGCGACGACGTCGATGACGGCGTAGCTCCATCCCGTGAGTCCCAGCGGCACGGCGAGCAGGTGGTGGATGGCCGGCTCGGAGACGTTCAGGATCAGCAGCGAGCAGATCGTGATGCCGAGCTGGCTCGTGGCCAGCATGAGCGTCGCATGCTCCATCGCGTACAGCGCGGTCTTCGCCGAGCGGGAGCCCTTCTCGGCGAGCGGCTCGATCTGAGAGCGCCGCGCGGAGATGACGGCGAACTCGGCGCCGACGAAGAAGGCGTTGGCGATGAGCAGCACGAACAGCCAGGCGATTCCTGCCCAATCACTCATCACGCTCACCCCCTTCGTTCGTGTCCGGCACAGGCTTCGGAGTGAACCTCACGCGGTCGACGCGGCGGCCGTCCATGCGCTGCACCTCGAGGGTGCCGTCGTCGATCTCGACGGTGTCGCCGGTGGTGGGGATGCGCTCCAGCACGCTCATGACGTAGCCGCCGACGGTGTCGTAGACATCGCCCTCGGGCACACGGATGCCGGTGCGGTCGAGCACTTCGTCGGGGCGGAGATCCGCCGGGAAGACGACGCCGTCCGCCGAGCGGACGACCCCGGCCTGGCGGCGGTCGTGCTCGTCGAGGACTTCCCCGACGATCTCCTCCACGAGGTCTTCGAGGGTCGCGACACCGGCGGTGCCGCCGTACTCGTCGACGACGACGGCCATCTGGTAGCCGCGGGCGCGCAGCTCGGACAGGAGCCCGTCGAGGTGCACCGCCTCGGGCACGCGCAGCGGCTCGGTCGCGAGCGCCATCGCCGGGACGTCGGCGCGGCGATCGCGGGGCACGCCGACGGCGGCCTTCAGGTGCACGACGCCGACGATGTCGTCCATGTCGTCGTCGTAGACCGGGAAGCGGCTGTGGCCGGTGCGGCGGGCGAGCTGGATGATGTCGTCCGCGGAGTCGCCGGCCTGCACGGCGTGCAGGCTCGGGCGGGGCGTCATGACGTCGGCGGCGGTGAGGCGCGCGAACGTGAGGCTGCGGTCGAGGAGGGATGCCGTGTCCTCTTCGAGCACGCCGGCGCTCGCCGAGCGGCGCACGAGGCTGGAGAGCTCCTCCGCGGTGCGCGCGCCCGACAGCTCCTCCTTCGGCTCGATGCCGAAGGAGCGGAGCACGCCGTTGGCGCTGCCGTTGAGCACCACGATGGCGGGGCGGAACACCGCGGTGAACGCGGTCTGGAACGGGATGACGAGCTTGGCCGTCTGGCGCGGCAGCGCGAGGGCGAAGTTCTTCGGGACGAGCTCGCCGAGGATCATCGACAGGACCGTCGCGATCGTGATCGCGACGATCGTCGCGATCGGGCTCACGAGGCCCGCCGGCATCCCCCACGAGGTCAGCACCGGCGAGAGGAGCCGCGAGAACGCGGGCTCCATCGTGTATCCGGTCAGCAGCGTCGTCAGCGTGATGCCGAGCTGCGCGCTGGAGAGGTGCGTCGAGGTGATCTTCAGCGCCGCGATCGTCATCGCCAGTCGCGTCTCACCGCGTTCGCGGCGTGCTTCGAGGTCGGCCCGATCGAGGTTCACGAGGGCGAACTCGGACGCGACGAAGAGACCGGTTCCGACGATGAGCAGGAGCCCCACGCCCAACATGACGTAATCCATCACGCATCACCCCCGTTCACAGGGGCGGGTCGGTGGGGCGAGCGTCTGCAACTGGGAGGGTCGTCCATCAGGCTGAACAGTCTACGGCACCCGTCCGCGGCCTCCGCCGGGAGCCGGCATCCCGCTCACCAGCTGACGGGGAGCGCCTTGCCCTCTTCGTAGCCGGCGGCGGACTGCAGCCCGACGTGCGCGCGGTCGTGGAACTCCGGCACCGTCGTCGCGCCCGCATACGTGAACGACGACCGCACGCCCGACGTGATCATGTCGAGCAGGTCCTCCAGCCCGGGCCGCAGCGGATCGAGGTAGATCTTCGACGACGAGATGCCCTCGGCGAACAGCTCCTTGCGCGCGAGCTCGTACGGGTCGAGGCGGCCGAACCGTTCGTGCACGGCCTTGGTCGAGGCCATCCCCCACGATTCCTTGTAGACGCGTCCGGCGTCGTCGGCCAGCAGCTCGCCCGGCGCCTCGATCGTGCCGGCGAACCACGAGCCGATCATGACGGATGCCGCTCCTGCCGCCAGCGCGAGGGCCACGTCGCGGGGGTATCGCACACCACCGTCGGCCCACACGTGCGCCCCCATGATGCGCGCGGCCTCCGCCGTCTCGAGCACGGCGGAGAACTGCGGCCGCCCGACGGCGGTCATCATGCGCGTCGTGCACATCGCGCCGGGACCGACACCGACCTTGAGGATCGTGGCGCCCGAGGAGACCAGATCATGTACGCCCTCCGCCGTGACGATGTTGCCGGCGGCGATCGGGATGCCGAGGTCGAGGTCGCCGACGGCGCGCAGCGCACGCAGCATCCCCTCCTGGTGCCCGTGCGCCGTGTCGACGACGAGAACGTCCACGCCGGCCGCCGCGAGCGCCTTCGCCTTCGCGGCAACGTCGCCGTTGATGCCGACGGCGGCGGCGACGATGAGGCGTCCGTCCGCGTCGACGGCGGGACGGTACAGCGTCGAGCGCAGGGCGCTGCGGCGCGAGAGGGTGCCGACCACGAACCCGTGGTGCAGAACGCAGACCGTCTCGGCGCCCGTCGCGACGAGGAGGTCGAACGCGTGGCGCGCGGTCTCGACGTCGTCGGCGTCGATCGACGCGGTCCGCCCGCGGGCGAGGTCGCCCAGGCGCGCGTCGGGGAGGGCGGTGCCCAGTCGCGTGGCGGGGACGATGCCGAGGACGTCGTCGATCCTCAGTCCGGCGCCGGATGCCTCGGCGACGACGATGCCGTGCCCCTCGGTCGGAGGAAGCAGGCGCGCGGCCTCGGCCACGGTCGCCGACGGGGGCAGCACGATCGGGGTGTCCCACGGGACGGGCTGATCCTTCACCCAGCGGATCGCGGCGTCGAGATCCTGCAGCGGCATGTCCTGCGGGAGCACACCGAGACCGCCGCGGCGCGCGAGGGTCGCGGCGAGCCGGGGTCCGGTGACCGAGTTCATGTTCGCCGAGACGATCGGGATCGTCGCCGTGCTGCCGTCGCGCGGGGCGAGGTCGACATCGAGACGGCTCGTGATCGCGGATCGCCGGGGGACGAGGAAGACGTCGGAGTAGGTCAGGTCGACGACGGGCTGCTCACCATAGAATTCCACGCGATAAGGCTAGTGATTCTTTCCTGGGGGGAAAGTGATGCGCGATCGTGCCGCGCTCCGCCTGGTCTCCCAGGGAGGCGTGCCGCAGACTGGGTTAGGCTTAGCAGTCGTGCGTGTGGGCGTGATCCAGCCCCGCACGTTCTCCAATCTTCACTGAGGAAAGCAGGCGATCGGGCGTGTCGAGCCAGGTGACAGGCGTCGGGACTTCGAGCGAAGGAGAGTTCGGGGCCAACGAATGGCTCGTCGAGGAACTCTACGAGCAGTTCAAGGTCGACAAGAACTCCGTGGACAAGGCCTGGTGGCCCATCCTCGAGACGTACCACTCCGCAGGCGAGAAGGATGCCGCCGCGGCCGCAGCGCCGCCCGCCGGAACCGAGTCGAAGCCCGAGTCGGCGTCGGCCGCCCCGGTCGAGCCGAAGCCCGTGACGGCGCCGATCCCGGTCATCGGCGCGCAGCCGGTCGCGCGCACGACGGCCAAGCCCGCCGCGGCGCAGCCGATCCCGGCGCAGGCGCCGAAGGCGCAGCCGTCGGCGGGTGAGGCATCCAGCGAGGAAGACCTCGTCACGCCGCTCCGCGGCATGCCCAAGACCCTCGCCGCCAACATGGACGAGTCGCTCACGGTCCCCACCGCGACCAGCGTGCGCACCGTTCCGGCGAAGCTCATGATCGACAACCGCATCGTGATCAACAACCACATGTCGCGCACGCGCGGCGGCAAGGTGAGCTTCACGCACCTCATCGGGTGGGCGATCATCCAGGCGCTCAAGGAGTTCCCGAGCCAGAACGTGTTCTACGCCGACATCGACGGCAAGCCGTCGGTCGTCGCTCCCGCGCACATCAACCTCGGCATCGCGATCGACATCCCCAAGCCCGACGGCACCCGCGCGCTCCTCGTGCCCAGCATCAAGCGCGCCGACACCCTCACGTTCGGCGAGTTCCTCGCGTCGTACGAAGACCTCGTGACCCGCGCGCGCAACAACAAGCTGACCGCCGGCGACTTCCAGGGCACGACGATCTCGCTCACCAACCCCGGCGGCATCGGCACCGTCCACTCGGTCCCGCGCCTCATGAAGGGACAAGGGTGCATCGTCGGCGCCGGCGCCCTCGAGTACCCGGCGGAGTTCCAGGGCGCGAGCTCGAAGACGCTCAACGAGCTGGCGATCGGCAAGACGATCACCCTCACGAGCACCTACGACCACCGCGTCATCCAGGGCGCGGGATCGGGCGAGTTCCTCAAGAAGGTGCACGAGCTGCTCATCGGGCAGCGCGACTTCTACGACGACATCTTCGCGGCCCTCCGCATCCCCTACGCCCCCATCCACTGGGCACCCGACATCAACGTCGACCTCGCCGAGCGCGTCGACAAGCAGTCCCGCGTGCAGGAGCTCATCAACTCGTTCCGCGTGCGCGGCCACCTGATGGCCGACATCGACCCGCTGCAGTACATGCAGCGCACCCACCCCGACCTCGAGATCGAGAACCACGGACTCACGTTCTGGGACCTCGACCGCGAGTTCGTCACGGGCGGATTCGGCGGCAAGCGCGTCATGAAGCTCCGCGACATCCTCGGCGTGCTGCGCGACTCGTACTGCCGCACGATCGGCATCGAGTACATGCACATCCAGGATCCCGAGCAGCGCGCGTGGTTCCAGGAGAACGTCGAGGTCAAGTACCAGAAGCCGGGTCACGACGAGCAGCTCCGCATCCTCGAGAAGCTCAACCAGGGCGAGGCGTTCGAGACGTTCCTGCAGACCAAGTACGTCGGGCAGAAGCGCTTCAGCCTCGAAGGGGGCGAATCGCTCATCCCTCTCCTCGACGAGATCCTCCAGGGCGCGGCCCAGGCGGGCCTCGACGGCGTCGGCATCGGCATGGCCCACCGCGGTCGCCTGAACGTGCTGACCAACATCGCCGGCAAGACGTACGGCCAGGTGTTCCGCGAGTTCGAGGGCGCCGTCGCCGTGGGCAGCAAGAGCGGCTCCGGAGACGTGAAGTACCACCTCGGCACCGAGGGCACCTTCGTCGCCGACGGCGGCCAGGAGGTCCCCGTGCTCCTGGCGGCCAACCCGTCGCACCTCGAGACCGTCGACGGAGTGCTCGAGGGCATCATCCGCGCCAAGCAGGACCGCAAGGCCATCGGCTCGTTCTCGTGGCTGCCGATCCTCGTGCACGGCGATGCGGCCTTCGCCGGCCAGGGCGTCGTCGTCGAGACGCTGCAGATGTCGCAGCTGCGCGGCTACCGCACGGGCGGCACGATGCACGTCGTCGTGAACAACCAGGTGGGCTTCACCACGGTGCCCGGCGACGCCCGCACGTCGGTGTACGCGACGGATGTCGCCAAGACCATCCAGGCTCCGATCTTCCACGTGAACGGCGACGACCCCGAGGCCGTCGTGCGCGTCGCACAGGTCGCGTTCGCGTACCGCGAGCGCTTCCACCGCGACGTCGTGATCGACCTCGTCTGCTACCGCCGCCGCGGACACAACGAGGGCGACGACCCCTCGATGACGCAGCCCCTCATGACGAACCTCATCGAGGCGAAGCGCTCGGTGCGCCGCCTCTACACCGAGGCTCTCGTCGGTCGCGGCGACATCACCGAGGAGGAGTACGAGAAGGCCAAGCAGGACTTCCAGAACGGCCTCGAGATCGCGTTCGCGGAGACGCACGCGGCCGAGACCGGCTCGTCGCCCGTGGTGACCGACCTCGACGCGGTCGCTCCCGCCGAAGGCGCCCCCGAGACGACGGGGGTGGGCTCCGAGGTCGTGCGACTCGTCGGCGACGCGTTCGTGAACAAGCCCGAGGGCTTCACGGTGCACGGGAAGCTGCAGCAGCTGCTCGAGAAGCGACTCGAGATGAGCCGCAGCGGATCGATCGACTGGGCGTTCGGCGAGCTCCTCGCCTTCGGCTCCCTGCTCCTGGAGGGCACGAACGTGCGCCTCGCGGGTCAGGATGCCCGTCGCGGGACGTTCGTGCAGCGCCACTCGATCCTGCACGACCGGGCGAACGGCCAGGAATGGCTGCCTCTGGCCAACCTCTCCGAGAACCAGGGCCGCTTCTACGTGTACGACTCGCTGCTGAGCGAGTACGCGGCGATGGCGTTCGAGTACGGGTACTCCGTGGAGCGGGCCGACTCGCTCGTGCTGTGGGAGGCGCAGTTCGGCGACTTCGCCAACGGCGCGCAGTCGGTCATCGACGAGTACATCTCGGCCGCCGACCAGAAGTGGGGCCAGCAGTCGGGCGTCGTGCTCCTCCTCCCCCACGGCTACGAGGGCCAGGGCCCCGACCACTCGTCGGCGCGCATCGAGCGCTACCTGCAGATGTGCGCGCAGGACAACATGACCGTGGCGCGCCCGTCGACCCCTGCGTCGTACTTCCACCTGCTGCGCCGCCAGGCCTACGCCCGTCCGCGCCGCCCGCTCGTCGTGTTCACGCCGAAGGCGATGCTGCGCCTGCGGGGCGCCACGAGCTCGGTGGAGGACTTCACGTCGGGCAGGTTCGAGCCCGTGCTCGACGACGACCGCGGTCTCGAGGCATCCGGTGTGAAGCGCGTGCTGCTGCACGCGGGAAAGATCCACTGGGACCTCAAGGCCGAGCTCGAGAAGAACCCGAACCCGGCGATCGCGCTCGTGCGCCTCGAGCAGTACTACCCGGCGCCGGTCGACGAGCTCAACGCCGTCATCGACCGCTACCCCGGCGCCGAGCTGGTCTGGGTGCAGGACGAGCCCGAGAACCAGGGCGCGTGGCCCTTCATCGCGCTCGAGGTCGTCAAGCACCTGCACGGTCGCACGATCCGCAGCGTCACGCGTGCCGCTGCGGCCTCGCCCGCCACCGGTTCGCCGAAGGTGCACGCCCGCGAGCAGGCCGAGCTGCTGCAGACGGCGCTCACGCTCTAGCAGTCGTGGGGGTGGCCGCCCGAGGGCGGCCGCCCTCACCACCCCATCGAGCCCGGGATCCCCTTGAAGGGGCCGACGATGTCGTGGGTCACCCAGCCTCCGTAGAAGCCGCCCGGCTGCGGCACGACGACCTCGCCGTCGACTTCGCACGCATCCATGGGTCCCGCGTACAGCGCCACCCTGTCTCGCAGTTCCCCGTACCCGGGCGACGGCTCGGGGTAGTTCCAGGCCGCACGCGATGCCGTGACGCCGCCCCCGACCACGTCGAAGTACCGCGCGCCGCCCTTGAACTCGCAGAACGAGCTGCCCGCAGCCGGCACGAGCGCGCCCGGTGAGAACGCGGAGATCGGCAGGTAGTAGACCGGCGGGTGGCTCGTCTCCAGCACGCGGACGACGTCGCGCGTGTCGACGATCGTCGCCCCTCCCAGGACGACGACCACCCGGCGGTCGACGTGCTCGACGCGAGGCGGGCGCGGGTAGTCCCACACGGACTCCTGTCCGGCGGCGACGGGTTCGGGGGTGGGTCGCATGTCACGAGCGTAGACGCGTGCACGGCGGGTCGGGGCGGTGTCAACCCCCGACGTCCGTCCCGTCCTCGGTCCTAGATTCCTCGAAAAGAGAGGAATCCGCCATGACACACGCCCTGGTGCTGAACTGCACCCTCAAGCCATCCCCCGCGCCCTCGAGCTGCGCGCTCCTCGCCCAGCAGGTGCTCGACGCGCTCGCCGATCACGACGTCAGCGGAGAGCAGCTGCGCATCGCCGACTTCGACGTCAAGCCCGGAGTGGACAAGGACATGGGCGACGGCGACGAGTGGCCCGGCATCCGCGCGAAGATCCTCGCCGCCGACATCCTCGTCCTGGCCACCCCGACGTGGATGGGGCACATGTCGAGCATCGCGCAGCGCGTTCTCGAGCGCCTCGACGCCGAGCTGTCGGAGACGGATGACGCGGGCCGCCCGATCCTGGCCGGGAAGGTCGCGGTCGCCGTCGTGCTCGGCAACGAAGACGGCGCCCACGCCATCACGGCCGACCTGTTCCAGGGTCTGGGCGACGTCGGCTACAGCATTCCCTCACAGGGAGGCGTGTACTGGAACGGCGAGGCGATGCACACGGTCGACTACAACGATCTCCCCGAGACCCCCGAGAAGGTGGCGCAGACCACGGCGACGCTCGCCCGCAACACGGCGCACCTCGCGAAGCTCCTGCGCGCCCAGCCGTACCCGGCGCCGTAGCGGGATCAGCGACCGAGCTCCTCGAGCCAGCGCAGCCACACCTCGCTCACGGTGGGGTACGAGGGCACCGCGTGCCAGAGCCGCTCGATCGGCACCTCGCCGACGATCGCGATGGTGGCGGAGTGGAGGAGCTCGGCGATGTCGGGGCCGACGAACGTCGCGCCGACGAGCACGCCGCGGCCGAGGTCGACGATCGCGCGCGCCCGTCCCGTGTAGTGATCGGCGTACGTGCTCGCCCCCGCGACCCACGAGAGGTCGTAGTCGAGGACGCGGATGTCGAGTCCCGCCTCGCGGGCGGATGCCTCGGTGTGCCCCACGGCCGCCACCTCGGGGTCGGTGAACACGACCTGCGGCACGGCGGTGCGGTCGGCGGTCGCGACGTGGCGGCCCCACGGCGCATCCTGCACGTCGTCGCCCTTCGCACGCGCGGCGATGACGTCGCCCGCGGCGCGGGCCTGGTACTTGCCCTGGTGGGTGAGCAGCGCCCGGTGATTGACGTCTCCGACCGCGTAGAGCCAGTCGGAGCCGCGGACGCGCATCGTGTCGTCGACGTCGAGCCACGAGCCCGGAGCGAGTCCGACGACGTCGAGACCGATGTCGTCGGTGCGGGGCGCGCGCCCGGTGGCGGCGAGCACCTCGGCCGCCCGCACCTCCGAGCCGTCCGACAGGGTGATGACGACCTCGGCTCCCTCACGGGCGACGCGGTCGGTGCCGACCCCCGCGCGGATCGTCACGCCCGCGTCACGCAGCGCGTCACCCACGAGCTCGCCCGCGAACGGCTCGAGGGAGGTCAGCAGCCCGGAGCGGGCGATGACGGTGACGGCCGTGCCGAACGACGCGAACGCCGTCGCCATCTCGACCGCGACGATGCCGCCGCCGAGGATCGCCAGCGATGCGGGAACCGTCTCCACGCTCGTGGCCTCCCGGCTCGTCCACGGTCGCGCGTCGGCGAGTCCGGGGATGTCGGGGGTCGCGGCATCCGTCCCCGTGCAGACCGCGACCGCGTGCCGCGCGCGCAGCACCGTCGTCGCGCCGTCCGCGCCCTCGACGGACACCTCCCGGTCTCCGCTGAGCCGGGCGTGCCCTCGGACGAGGTCGATGCCCGCCGTCTCGAGCCACTCCACCTGCGACGCATCGCTCCATTCGTGGGTGATGCCGTCGCGGCGCTGCAGCGTCGCGGCGACGTCGAGACGGCCGGTGACGGCCTCACGGGCGCCGGCGATGTCGCGCGCGGCGCGGAGTGCGGCACCACCGCGCAGCAGCGCCTTGGACGGCATGCACGCCCAGTACGAGCACTCCCCGCCGACGAGCTCGCTCTCCACGATGACGGCCGTGAGGCCCCCCTGGACGGCGCGGTCGGCGACGTTCTCCCCGACGGGTCCGGCGCCGATCACGATGAGGTCGTATTCGCGTGTGGTCATGCGCCTACGGTACGCCGGGCAGCGTGTCCGGCGGCGACGGGTCGGGTTACACACAGATGACGCTCCGCGTCAAGAGTGACGTGATTTCGAGCCTCGTGTCCGAGACCTGTGGTTGGGTTGAATCCCGCCCGAAAGGACAGCATGGCGATCGAGTTCCGCGCGGTGACCAAGCGCTTCCCCGACGGCACCACTGCGGTCGAGGACTTCACCCTCGTCATCCCCGCCCACAAGACCACCGTCTTCGTCGGATCCTCCGGCTGCGGCAAGACCACGCTGCTGCGCATGATCAACCGTCTCGTCGAGCCCACGAGCGGCCAGATCACGATCGACGACGAGCCGATCGCCGACCGCGATCCCGTCCAGCTGCGGCGGGGCATCGGCTACGTGCTGCAGAACGCGGGACTCCTCCCGCACTTCACCGTCGCCGAGAACATCGCGACCGTTCCGGTCCTCAAGGGCGTTCCCAAGAAGCAGGCCCGGGCGCGCGCTCTGGAGCTGATGGATGTCGTGGGCCTCGACCGCGCCTCGGCCGACCGGTACCCGAGCCAGCTCTCCGGCGGCCAACAGCAGCGCGTCGGTGTCGCGCGCGGGCTCGCCGTCGATCCGAACATCCTGCTGATGGACGAGCCCTTCGGCGCCGTCGACCCGATCGTCCGCAAAGAGCTGCAGGAGGAGACCCTGCGCCTGCAGCGCGACCTCGACAAGACGATCGTCTTCGTCACGCACGACGTCGACGAGGCGTTCCTCCTCGGCGATCAGGTCGTGATCCTCGAGAAGGGCGCGCACATCGCCCAGATCGGCACGCCCGACGAGATCATCGAGAACCCCGCCAGCGAGTTCGTCGCGAGCTTCATCGGGGCCGACCGCGGTGCCCGCGCGCTGCACAAGAAGACCACTCCGCGGGGCACGGTGCTCGTCGACGGAGCGGGACGCACGCAGGGAGTCCTGGTGGAGGGCCCTCCGTGAACTGGGTCCTCAACAATTTCGGGCTGATCCTGGAGCTCTCGGTGGAGCATCTGCGCCAGAGCGCCATCGCGATCGTGCTCGGATTCGTGATCGCGCTCCCCATCGGGTGGGCCGCGTTCCGGTACACCCGGCTGCGGGGCACGGTTCTTTCCACCATCAGCCTGCTGTACACGATCCCGTCGTTCGCGCTGTTCGCCGTGCTCTCGCTCTTCGGCGTGCCGTACCTGTCGCAGACGAACCTGATCATCGCCCTCACGATCTACGCCGTCGCGATCATGACGCGCTCCGTGACCGACGGCCTGGCCTCGGTCGACGAGGTGACGCGCAATGCGGCGATCGCCGTGGGCTTCGGCCCGTGGCGACGATTCTGGACGGTCGACTTCCCGCTCGCCGGCCCCGTCATCCTCGCGGGCCTGCGGGTCACGGCCGTCTCCACGATCTCCCTCGCGACCGTCGGAGCCCTGATCGGCGTGCAGAACCTCGGCTACCTCTTCACCAACGGAGCGCAGCGCCACATCCTCGGGGAGATCCTGGCCGGCGTCGTGGCCGTCGTGGTGATCGCTCTCGTGATCGATCTGCTTCTGGTCGTCCTCGGCCGCGCGCTCATGCCGTGGACCCGATCGACGCGCACCCCCCGCGCGGCACGCCGAGCGGTGGTGACCGCATGAACCTCCTCCTCGACGCCTTCGCGTGGATCTTCTCGCCCGATCGCCTGGCAGGCTCCACGCCGCTGCCGACCGCGATCGGGCAGCATCTCGCCTTCACGTTCGGCTCGGTGCTGATCGCGGCGCTCATCGCGATCCCGTGGGGCTGGGCCATCGGCCACACCGGTCGCGGCCGTGAGACGGCCGTGTTCCTCTCCGGAGCCGCCCGCGCCCTCCCGGCCCTCGGCGTCGTCGCCCTCCTCCTCGAGCTCATCCCCGTGTCCTACAAGACGTCGGCCGCCGTCGTCGCATTCGTGCTGCTGGCCATCCCGTCGATCCTGGCCGGCGCCTACTCGGGCTTCGAGGCCATCGACCGCACCGTCATCGGAGCGGGACGCGCCGTCGGCATGACGGAGCGGCAGATCCTCTTCACGGTCGAAGTGCCGCTCGGTCTGTCGCTCCTCATCAACGGACTGCGCTCGGCGACGCTCCAGGTCGTGGCCACCGTCACCATCGCGGCGTACTTCGGCCTGGGCGGCCTGGGCTTCTACATCATGCAGGGCCTCGCCAACCGGGACTTCGTGCAGATCCTCGGCGCGTCGATCATCATCATCGTGCTCGCCCTTCTCCTCGACGGCCTGTTCGCGCTCGTCGCGCGCTTCGCCGTGCCGCGCACCGACGGGCCCCGTGCCCGCCGACGCACTCCGATCAGCCCCACGTCCGTCCCCGCACCCACAGCCTGACTCCCCTGCCCCTCACCACACCGGAGGTTCCACATGAAGATCACACGCACCCGCCTGTCCCTCGCGCTCGCCGGCACGGCCGTCGCAGCGCTCGCCCTCGCCGGCTGCGCGTCGGGCGGCGATCCGCTCGACAGCGGCTCGACCGCCGAATCCGGCGACTCGTCGACCATCGTCGTCGGCTCGCAGACGTACTACTCGAACGAGATCATCGCCGAGATCTACGCGCAGGCGCTCGAAGGCGCCGGCTTCACGGTCGAGCGCAAGTTCAACATCGGCCAGCGCGACGCCTACCTCCCGTCGCTCGAAGACGGCTCGGTCGACCTCTTCCCCGAGTACAGCGGCAACCTGCTGCAGTTCTTCGACCCCGAGGCCACGGCGACGACGTCGGACGAGGTCTTCGCCCAGCTCCAGGAGGCTCTCCCCGAGGGCCTCACGGTGCTCGACCAGTCGTCGGCGACCGATCAGGACTCCTACAACGTCACAGCCGCGTTCGCTGAGGAGAACAGTCTCGTCTCGATCGCCGATCTGGCCGGCATCTCGCCGCTCGTGCTCGGCGGAGCGCCCGAGCTCGAGACGCGTCCGTACGGGCCGACCGGCCTGAAGGACGTGTACGGCGTCGACGTGACGTTCAACCCGACCGCCGACACGACGGTGCCCGAGCTCGTCGCCGGCAACATCCAGGTCGCCAACGTCTACAGCGCCGATCCGGCCATCGGCATCAACGACCTCGTCACCCTCGAGGACCCGGACGGTCTCCTGCTCGCGTCGAACGTCGTGCCGCTCGTGAACGCCGACATCGCCGACGAGATCGCCGACGTGATCAACGCCGTGAGCGCCGCGCTCACTCCCGAGGGCCTCGTCGCGCTGAACGTCGAGTCGACGGTCGACGAGCGCTCGTCGGCCGACATCGCCAAGGACTGGCTCGCCGCCAACGACCTGGGCTGATCAAGCCCGTCACACAGCGCCCGTGCGGTTCTTCCGCACGGGCGCTGTGTCGTCCGCGCGATGCCCACCACGGCGTCGATGCCCCGCCCGCGACGGCGGCCCACGAACGCCGCGTCAGCGCGAGCGACGCAGACGCCGCCACGCCGTGACGGCGATCGCCGCTGCCGCCAGCAGCGCTGCCGGCAGCAGATTCGCGCCCGCGAGCACGAGGAGCCCGGCGGAGAGGATCGCGGCGACCAGCGCCATCCACCAGCCCGCCGTGCCGCGCGGGAGGATCAGGAGGGCGGCGATCATGCCCGCCGTGTAGATCGCCACCATGTTGCTCGTGTGGATGAGGATGAATGCTCCCGTATCGCCGCCGGCAGCGAACGCGATCGCGGTGTACGCGAGCGCGATCGCGAACGTGAGCAGGAGCGCGCGACGCGGCACGCCTCCCGCCTCCGCTCCCGGGGCGAGCCATCGCGGAAGGTCGCCGGTGACGGCGAGGGAGGCGCCGAGCTTGCCGAACGCGGCGAGGTACGAGTTCGCGACGCCGACGATGACGATCCCCGCGACGGCGCCGACGATGATCGGCCCGGTACCCGGGGCGACGGCGTCGGCGAGCGCGAGCAGCGGGACTGCGGAGTCCCCGGCCGCATCGCCGAGCACGCCGACCGTCGCCACCTGGAGGAGCAGGTACGCCACGCCCGTCACGACGAGCGCGATCGCCGTCGCCGCCGGGATCGTGCGGCGCGGGTCTCGGAACTCGCCGGAGATGTGCGTCCCGACCTCCCATCCGGCGAAAGCCCAGACGAACAGGCTCACCGCCGTGCCGACCCCGCCCCAGCCGTACGGAAGGAAGGGGGTGAAACGGGAGGCGTCGGATGCCGGCAGAGCGGCCGAGACGACGAGGACGACGATGCCGATGAGGAGCCCGGTGAGCACGAACTGGACCCACCCCGCCGTGCGCAGACCGAGCATGTTGACCGCGAACGGCGGGACGAGGATCGCGAAGGCGATGATCGGCACGGCGATGCGGTCGGCGCCGGTCACGGCGGTGATGTACTCGCCGCCGAGGATCGCGAGCACGGGGAATCCTGCGGCGACGCCGAAGTAGAACCAGTAGCCCGTCGCGCGTGCCGCGGTGCCGCCGAGGGCGCGGCGCACGTAGCTCGCGACGCCACAGGGGTCGGGGTAGCGGGCGGAGAGCACCGCGAACGTGCCGGCCAGCGGCACGGCGAGAAGGATGACGATCGCGACCGACACGAGCGACGCGGGCCCTGCGACCTCTGCGGCGAGGCCGGGCAGGACGAGCAGTCCGGTGCCGAGCACCGAGGCGATGTAGAGCGCGACCCCCTGCGCCAGACCGAGACGACCGTGGGTCGTCTCCGCGCGCGCGGGAGCGGCATCCGTCGTCATCCGATCAGTGTGGTCGCGGATGCCGGCGCGCGCCTCCGGTGAGACGGCCGTTCCTGTGCGGATTCCTGCCAGCCGCGCCATCTCAGAGGGGATCGACGCCGGCGCGCGCGAACGCTGCGGCGGCAGCATCCATCGATGCGATCCGATCCGCCTCCACGAGCCCGACGCGCGTGCGGCGATCGAGGAGATCGTCGATCGTCAGGGCACCCTCCACGGCCACGCCCCACTGCAGCTCCTGGGCCGTCACGCCGCGCGCGGCGTCCGCACCGGGGGGCAGCGACGCCGCGTACGTCGCCTCGGCGCCGTAGCGCCGCACGAACCGGGGCGGCGCGTCGATCTCGCTCAGGCGCTGCCTCGGCCACGCCCCGACGAGCGGCAGCGTGCGCGTCTGCGAGGCGCGCGCCGTGGGCAGAGCGCGCAGGCGCACCGCTTCGTCCACGCCGTCCTGCGCCATGCGGCGATACGTCGTGAGCTTTCCGCCGACGACGCTCAGCACGCCGTCCGCCGATTCGAGGATCGCATGGCGCCGCGACAGGTCGCTCGTCTGTCCGTGGTCGGCGCTCTCGAGCAGCGGACGCAGGCCCGCGAACGTCGCGAGCACGTCGGCGCGCGTGAGCGGCTCGGCGAGCACGGTGTTCACCGTCGCGAGGAGCATCTCGATCTCGTCGTCGGTCGCCAGCGGCACGTCGGGCACCGGCCCGTCGTCGGGCACGTCGGTCAGACCGATGTAGGCGCGTCCGTGCACCGCCGGCAGGGTGAAGACGAATCGGCTGGAGGAGCCGGGAACGGGCACCGTCAGCGAGACATCCGATCCCCCCAGCCGTGCGGCGTCGACCACGAGGTGCGTGCCGCGACTCGGGCGGAGGCGGACGTCGGGGTCGAGGTCGCCCGCCCACACCCCCGTCGCGTTGACGACGGCCCGCGCCCGCACGACGAGGCTCTCCCCCGTCCGCACGTCGCGCAGCGTCGCGCCGTCGCCGGTCAGGGCGACCGCCTCGACGCGCGTGAGGACGGATGCCCCGTACCCCGCCGCCGTCCGCGCCACCGCGACCACGAGCCGCGCGTCGTCGATGAGCTGACCGTCCCACCCGCGCAGGCCGCCGCGGAGGTGGTCGCTCCGAACGGCGGGCACCAGTCGGAGCGTCTCGGCCGCGCCGATCACGCCCGGGGCGGCGAGGACGGCATGCGGCGTCCCGACCACACGGCGCAGGCCGTCGCCGAGACCGTATCCGGCGCCGATGTAGGCGCCGCGCGCGACGTGTCCGGGTTCGTACAGCGGCACGATCTGCGCCAGCGGCCGGGTGAGGTGCGGAGCGATCCGCGTCATGAGGAGGTGGCGCTCCGAGGCGCTCTCGTGGGCGATCCCGAACTGGCCCGTCGCGAGGTAGCGCAGCCCGCCGTGCACGAGCTTGGAGCTCCAGCGGCTCGTGCCGAACGCGAGGTCGTGCTTTTCCACCACGACGGTCCGAAGCCCGCGGCTCGCGGCGTCCAGAGCGATGCCCACGCCGGTGATGCCGCCGCCCACGACGAGCAGGTCGATGGGCGGATCCCCCGCGAGCGCGTCGAGTTCGCGCGCGCGTCTCGTCGCGTTCAGGGCCGAGGAATGCGGCGTGCGTCCGACGATCTTCACGACATCTCCCCGAGGTACCCGCGCAGCATCCGGGCCAGCTCGGTGCGCCAGCCGTCGTCGGGAAGCCACTCCGACACGAGCGGGGCGGACTGCACGGCGGACTGGAGGGCGAGCAGCAGAAGTGCCGCCATCCGGTCGGGGTCGCCCGCGCGGACGAACCCCTCGCGCTGGCCGGCGGCGATGCGGCGCACGAGGTCCGCGTGGATCACGCGCTGGCTCGTCCCGATGCGGTCGAACACGTACCGCGCGAAGAGCTCCGGGTCGGTGTCGCGGAGGCGTTCCATCAGCGGCATCCGGCGCACTCCGTCGGCCGTCGCGACCAGAAGTCCCACGAGGGAGTCGAGATCGTCGGGCTCTTCGCGGGGCAGCACCGCGATCAGCTCGCGTGTCACGAGGGTCGCGAAGACGGCCTGCGCGTCGGGCCAGTAGCGGTAGAGGGTCTGACGGGCGACACCGGCGCGACGGGCGATGTCGGATGCCGTCGTGCGGCGGATGCCGTGGGCGAGCACTTCCGCGAGCGCGGCGTCGAGAAGGGCGACCTCGGTGTCGGACGGCGCGACGGACGCAGAGGCGGCGGGGACGGGGGCTGCATCGACCATGTGACAACCATACAGAATGTGTCATACTGTCGCTCATGTCGACGAGGACCCCTCCCGAGCCCGAGCGCGCGCCCATCGCCGTCCCCTCTCCCGCACCGAGGTCGGAGTGGGACGCGTGGGGGTCGACCCCGGCGCACCTTCCGGCAGGCGCCCGCGCGATCGTCGCCGCACTGCTGCCCGGAAAGGCGCATCCGGTGCCCCGTCGAGACGTCCCCGCTCTCACCCCCAGCCGCCTCGACGCCGCCGATCTCGAAGCGCTCGGCGAGACCGTCGGACCCGAGCACGTCACGACATCGGATGCCGTGCGCCTCCTGCACCTCGGCGGCAAGAGCACGCCCGATCTGCTCGCGCGCCGGCTCGACGACGTGCAGACCGCGCCGGATGCCGTCGTGTCGCCGTCGTCGCACGCCGGGATCCTCGCGCTGCTCGCGGTGTGCGACCGACGCGGGATCGCCGTCGTCCCCTTCGGCGGCGGTACGAGCGTCGTGGGCGGCGTCGACCCCGACGCCGGTGCGCAGCGCGCCGTGATCGCGCTCGACCTCGCCCGCACGGCGGGCCTGCACGAACTCGATGCGGAGTCCCTCCTGGCGACCTTCGGCGCGGGCACGACCGGTCCGCAGGCCGAAGAACTGCTGGGAGAGCGCGGGTTCACCCTCGGGCACTTCCCGCAGAGCTTCGAGTACGCCACGATCGGCGGCTACGCCGCGACCCGCTCCAGCGGCCAGGCGTCCCGCGGCTACGGCCGATTCGACGACCTCGTGCACGCCCTGCGCGTCGCCACGCCGAGCGGGGAGCTCGATCTCGGTCGCGCCCCCGCGAGCGCGGCCGGCCCCGACCTGCGCCAGCTCTTCCTCGGCTCGGAGGGGGCCTTCGGCGTCCTCACCGAGGTCACCGTCCGCATCCGCCCCGTCCCGGCCGCCACGGCCTACGGGGCGTGGTCGTTCCCCGACTTCGCCTCGGGCGCGGCGGCGCTGCGCGATGTCACCCAGCGCGGCATCCGGCCCACCGTGCTGCGACTGTCGGATGAGACCGAGACGCGCATCAACGCCACGATGGGCGGTCACTTCACCCGGATGCGGGGGTGCCTGGCGATCGCCACGTTCGAAGCGATGACGGATGCCGATGCCGACGCCGCACGCGCAGCGGTCGACGCGGTCTTCACGGCGCACGGCGCGAAGTCGCGCGGCGAAGACCCGGCCCGGTCATGGGAGCGCGGACGGTTCGCATCCCCGGCGCTGCGCGACACGCTCCTGGACGGCGGGGTCCTCGCCGAGACGCTCGAGACCGCCACGACGTGGTCGAACCTCACGGCGCTGAAGGCGGCGGTGACCGAGGCTCTGACGACGACGCTGACGGATGCCGGCACCAAACCCGTGATCATGTGCCACATCTCGCACGTGTACCCGGCGGGTGCGTCGCTGTACTTCACGTGCATCGCGGCCCTGACCGCCGACCCGGCCGCGCAATGGGCGGCGGCGAAGGATGCCGCGTCGCGAGCGATCGGGAAGGCCGGCGGCACCATCACCCACCACCACGCGGTCGGTCGCGACCACCGCCCCTACTTGGAGGACGAGATCGGGCCGCTGGGGGTCGCGGTCCTGCGCGCCGTGAAGCACACGCTCGATCCGCGCGGCATCATGAACCCCGGAGCCCTCGTCGCCCTTCGAGAGGCTCAGGGCCCAGGAGAGGCTCAGGGACCGGGAGTCGGATGAACGTCACGCTGCTCGTCAACCCCGCCGCCCGGGCGGGGATGCACACGGGCGCGGCCCCGCAGGCCGCGGAGCGCCTGCGTGCGCACGGGCTGCGCACCACCATCATCTCGGGGGGAAGCGCCGAGGAATCGAGCCATCTCCTGCAGACCGCGATCGATCTCGGCACCGACGCCGTCGTCGTGGCGGGCGGCGACGGCACGGTGAACCTGGCGATCCAGATCGTCGCGGGCACCGGCATCCCGCTGGGCATCATCCCCTCCGGCACCGGCAACGACCTCGCGGCCGCCGTGGGGTTGAAGGAGCTCGACGTCGCGCGCGCCGCGGAGGCGATCGCGGCGGGCCTCACGCGCGAGATCGACCTCGCGCGCGTCACGCGCGCGGACGGCTCGACGCGGCTGTTCGGCACCGTGCTGGCCAGCGGATTCGACTCGAAGGTCAACGACCGCGCCAACGCGATGCGCTGGCCGCGCGGCGGATCGCGCTACAACATCGCGATCCTGATCGAGTTCCTGACCCTCGCCGGCATCCCCTACGACATCGAGCTCGAGCTCGCGGACGGCACGACCGAGAGCATCACGACCTACCTCGTGATGGCGACGGTGGGCAACGGCCGCACGTACGGCGGCGGCATCCCGATCTGTCCGGACGCCGACCCCTCCGACGGCGTGCTCGATGTCACGATCGTGCGGCCCGCGGGGCGTCTGCGCCTGCTGCGACTCCTGCCCCGTGTCTACAAGGGCACGCACACGAGCGTCGGCGAAGTGTCGACGTACCGTGTGCGGTCGGTGCGGCTCTCCTCGCCCGGCGTCACCGCCTATGCCGACGGCGATCCGATCGGCGCGCTGCCGCTCACGATCGACGTCGTCCCGAAGGCGCTGCGGATCTTCGCACCCGCAGGCACCGGCTGAGCGCGCTCAGGCCGTCGCGTGGGCGGCGCGGAGCTTCGCGAGCACCTGGTCGCGCAGCTCTTCAGGAGCCGTCTCCTTGCACGCACGGGCGAGCACGTCCGTGAGCGTCTGGGCGACGAGCGCCTCGTCGCGGCATCCGGGGCATCCGTCGAGGTGCTCCTTGATGTCGCTGTGCTCCGTCGTGCAGATCTCGTTGCGCAGGTACTCCTCGAGATCGCGTCGCGCCTTCTCGCAGCCGCAGTCGGTCATTTCGTGCTCCTCGTGGCGGCAGTGTCGATGCCGCGTTCCTTCGCGTAGTCGGCCAGCAGTTCACGGAGCATTCGCCTGCCACGGTGCAGACGGCTCATGACCGTGCCGATGGGGGTCTTCATGATGTCGGCGATCTCCTGGTAGGCGAAGCCCTCGACGTCAGCGAGGTACACCGCCAGCCGGAAGTCCTCCGGAATCGCCTGCAGCGCGTCCTTCACGACGGATGCCGGCATGTGATCGATCGCTTCGGCCTCGGCGGAGCGGCTGCTCGTCGCGGTCGTGGATTCCGCGCCGCCCAGCTGCCAGTCCTCGAGCTCGTCGATCGTGCCCTGATAGGGCTCGCGCTGCTTCTTGCGATACGTGTTGATGTAGGTGTTCGTGAGGATGCGGTACAGCCACGCCTTGAGGTTGGTCCCCTGCGTGAACGTCGCCCAGGAGGCGAACGACTTCACGAACGTCTCCTGCACGAGGTCGGCGGCATCGGCCGGATTGCGCGTCATGCGCATGGCGGCCGCGTACAGCTGGTCCATGAACGGAAGCGCCTGCTCCTCGAATTGGGTGCGGGCGTCGGTCACGGCATCGACCTGTTCGTTCATCACGAACAAGTCTACGTCCGGGGCGTCCCACTCCACGGTGGCGTCACGGACGGGCGGATCCAGGGTGGCGATCATCCGCCTCCTTCCAAGGGTTCAGTAGGGTAGAACCCGATGACTGCCGACGGGTATTCCCTCCCCTCCGCGCCGGCTGCGCGCGGACGATGGGCCGCGCCCACCGCCGCCGCCCCGCTGCACGCCGTCGTGACCGTTCCGGGGTCGAAGTCCCTGACCAATCGCGAGCTGATCCTCGCCGCGATCGCCGACGGTCCGAGCCGCCTGACGGCTCCCCTGCACTCCGAGGACTCGGCGCGCATGGTCGAGGCGCTGCGCGCCCTCGGCGTCGCGATCGAAGCGGTCCCCGGCACGGGCGAGTTCGGCGACGACCTCGTCGTCACGCCCGTCTGGCCCTTCGCCGGCGACACCGTCGTCGACAGCGGCCAGGCCGGCACCGTCATGCGCTTCGTGGCCGCCCTCGCCGGATTCGCGCAGGGCGACGTGACCATCACCGCGCACGAGAGCGCTCTGCACCGGCCCATGGGAGCGATGATCAAGGCGCTCCGCGACATCGGCGTCGACATCGACGACGGCGGCCACTGGGCGCTCCCCTTCTCCGTCAAGGGTCGCGGACACGTCCGCGGCGGTGAGATCGTCATCGACGCCAGCGCATCGAGCCAGTTCGTCTCCGGCCTGCTGCTCGCGGCGCCCCGCTTCGACGTCGGGCTGCATCTCATCCATCGCGGCGAGCGCCTGCCGAGCATGCCGCACATCGACATGACCGTCGAGTCGCTCGCGCACCGCGGCGTGCACGTCGAGCGGCCCGTGCCCGGCGAATGGGTCGTTCCCGCCGGCCCGGTGCGAGGAAAGGACGTCGCGCTCGAGCCCGACCTCTCCAACGCCTCGCCGTTCCTCGCTGCCGCCATGATCGCCGGCGGCAGCGTCTCGGTCACGGGATGGCCGGCGCATTCGACGCAGCCGGGCGCCATGCTCACCGACATCCTGCCGGTCATGGGGGCGCGCGTCTCGCGCCGGGGCGGCACGCTCACGGTCACGGCCGGCTCGAACGGCATCCAGGGCGTCGACCTCGACCTCTCCGCCGCGGGCGAGCTGACCCCGACGATCTTCGCCCTCGCGGCCTTCGCGAAGGCGCCGTCGACGCTCTACGGCATCGGGCACATCCGCGGGCACGAGACCGACCGCATCGCCGCGCTCATCGGCAATCTGCGCGCACTCGGGGGCGAGGCCCACGAACTCGCCGACGGCATCCGCATCGTCCCGGCCCCGCTCACGGGCGGCGCGTGGAAGGCGCATCACGACCACCGCCTCGCCACCACGGGCGCCCTCATCGGCCTCGCCGTCCCGGGGGTCGTGGTCGACGACATCGGAACGACCGCGAAGACCATGCCCGAGTTCCCGATCCTGTGGCAGCGGATGCTCGACGGCGCACCCGGCGATCCGTCCGCGCGCCCGGAGGCGCTGCACGCATCGTGAGCTGGCTCGACGACACCGACGACGAGTTCGACGAGTTCGACGAGGCGGACATCCGCGTCCGCCCCAATCCGAAGGCCAATCGCCCGCGCACGAAACGGCGCCCGGCGCACGCGGATGCCGTGATCGCCCGCGTGCTCGGCGTCGACCGGGGCCGCTACACCGTGCTCGTCGACGAAGACACCGACGACGAACGCGTGCTCACCGCGACCCGTGCCCGCGAACTGCGCAAGACGTCGATCGTCACGGGTGACCGCGCCCGCGTCGTCGGCGACCGCACGGGCGACGAGGGAACCCTGTCGCGGATCGTGGGCATCGAGGAGCGCACGTCGCTGCTGCGCCGCAGCGCCGACGACACCGACCAGGTGGAGCGCATCGTCGTCGCCAATGCCGATCAGATGCTCGTCGTCGTGGCCGCGGCAGATCCCGAGCCCCGTGAGCGGCTCGTGGACCGCTACCTGGTCGCGGCGCTGGATGCCGGCATCCGGCCCATGCTCGTGGTGACCAAGACCGATCTGAAGGATCCGAGCGACTTCCTCGGCCACTTCGAAGGTCTCGACCTCGAAGTCTTCACAAGCGCCCGACTCGAGATGCCGCTCGATCGCATCGGCGCAGCCCTCGTGGGGCACTCCACGGTCTTCGTCGGGCACTCCGGGGTGGGCAAGTCGACGCTCGTGAACGCCCTCGTGCCCGACGCGCATCGGGCCACCGGGCACGTCAATGTCGTCACCGGACGCGGACGCCACACGTCGAGCTCGACCGTCTCACTGCGCTACCGCGGGGACGGGGGCAGTGGCTGGGTCATCGACACCCCGGGCGTCCGCTCCTTCGGTCTCGGCCACGTCGATCCCGCCAACCTGGTGAAGGGCTTCACCGACCTCGCCGTCATCGCCGAGGAATGCCCGCGCGGATGCACGCACCTGCCCGACGCCCCCGACTGCGCGATCGCGGAAGCCGTCAGCCAGGGACGGCTCGGCCCGCGCGGCGCAGAGCGGTACGACTCGCTGCAGCGGCTGCTGGAGACCTTCGCCACGGCGTCCGATCGGCCGAGCCCCCGGCACCAGCCGTCCTAGGCTGGAGCACGTGACCTCACCTCGCCTCGAACCCGGACAGCCCGCCCCCGACTTCACGCTCCTCGATCAGGACGAGCGCTCCGTGACGCTGGAGAGCCTGCGTGGCGCCCCCGTCATCCTGTTCTTCTACCCCGAGGCGATGACCCCGGGGTGCACGACCGAGGCCTGCGATTTCCGCGACAGCCTCGCGCCCCTGCAGGCGGCCGGCTACACGGTCCTCGGGATCTCGCGCGACCTGCCCGAGAAGCTCGAGCGCTTCCGGCAGCGCGACGGGCTCACCTACGATCTGCTCTCAGACCCCGACCACTCGGTGCACGACGCGTACGGCGCGTGGGGCGAGAAGGTCAACTACGGCAAGGTCGTGGAGGGCGTCATCCGCTCGACGTTCGTGATCGACGCCGAGGGACGCATCGAGCACGCCCTCCACAACGTGCGAGCGACGGGCCACGTCGCCCGCGTGCGGACGCTCGTCGGAGTCGGCTGAGCCGTCAGCCCTCGGGAGTGTCGCCGGCGGATGCCTCGCGCCGTGCCTGTGCACCCGCCTCGCGAGCCGTGAGCAGGAGCGCGATGAACGTCACGAGGGCCGGCAGCGCGATGAGGAGCGCGGTGAGCGGTTCTGCGTAGGCGCCGGTGGCTGCGCCGAGCGCCACGGCGAGGATCATGACCTGCGTCACGATGCCGCCCGAGCGCGCCCACGAGAAGCCCCGCCACACGCCGACGGCGAATGCCACGACGGCGATCGCGGCCACCAGGGTCAGCACGATGAGCGCGATCGCGCTCACGGCGGACTCGGTGTCTCCGCCCGCGAGAGCGACGATCTGCCATCCGGCCAGTGCCAGGAGGGCGATCCCCTCGAGCCCGACGAGCGCCGACGCGACGCGCGCCGCGGTGTGTGTCCGCATCCCTGACCTTTCCGTGTCTCGCGGCGGATCGCTTGTGCGGATCCTCCATGCCGCCCAGAGAATACACAGGTCGCCCCGGGGATCGGCCGTGTCAAACCCTTGATTCGACCATGGGGCTGTGGGACGATTGATGAAGCCGTGTGCTCCCACAGCGACGTGGGGCGAGCGATCGCTCGCACTCCCCACAGGGTATCCGACCCGAACATGGGCCCTGGACACACCTACTTCCGCATCAAGGAGCATCACCATGGACTGGCGCGATAAGTCCGCCTGCCTGACCGTCGACCCCGAGCTGTTCTTCCCCGTCGGGAACACCGGTCCGGCCGTCGACCAGATCGAGAAGGCCAAGTCGGTCTGCGCTCGCTGCACGGTCACCGAGGTCTGCCTGCAGTACGCCCTCGAGACCGGTCAGGACTCCGGCGTCTGGGGCGGCCTCTCCGAAGACGAGCGCCGCGCCCTGAAGCGCCGCGCCGCCCGCGCCCGCCGCGCGAGCTGACCCTTCGCAGGAACCGAGCCTCCCGGGAGATCCGGCCCTCCGCGGTATCCGGCCCCCCGCCCGCAACTCCTCACTTCCGGCGTGATGTCGGCGTGTCGTCGACGCGACACCCCGTGCTCCCGTGAAAAGTGAGGAGTTCCGCGCGCGGACGAGGGAGCGGATGCCTCCGCGGCACCCGCGCACGCGGTCGGCGACGGGCGATCAGGCTCCCGAGCGGTCGATCCAGCGCAGCGGGATCTCGATCGTGACCTCGGTGCCGCTTCCCATGATCGTGTGCCAGTCGATCGCGCCGCCCAGTTCGCCCTGGATGAGCGTGCGGACGATCTGCGTGCCCAGGCCCCGGCCCACCTGACCCTCCGGGAGGCCCGAGCCGGTGTCGCGCACGCGCACCTCGAGGTGGTCGTCGGTGCGCTCGGCGATGATCTCGACGTCGCCCTCCTTGCCCGCGAGGCCGTGCTCGACGGCGTTGGTGACGAGCTCGGTGAGGGCGAGCGCGAGCGGTGTCGCGTATTCGCTCGGGAGCGTGCCGAACGTCCCCGTGGTGTGCGTCTGGGCACGCGTGTTGGCGCCGGCGGCGACCTCGGCCACGAGCTTGAGCACGCGGTCGAAGACCGTGTCGAAGTCGACGTTCTGCGCGAGTCCCTCCGAGAGCGTGTCGTGCACGACCGCGATTGCCGACACTCGCCGCATGGCCTGCGTCAGCGCCTCTCGGGCTTCTTCCGAGTGTGACCGGCGCGCCTGGATGCGCAGGAGGGATGCCACGGTCTGGAGGTTGTTCTTCACCCGGTGGTGGATCTCGCGGATCGTCGCGTCCTTGGTGATGAGCTCCTGCTCCTGGTGGCGGATCTCCGTCACATCGCGGCACAGCACGATCGCGCCGATGCGGGTCCCGCGGTCCTTGAGCGGGATCGTCCGCAGCGACACCGTCACCCCGCGCGCTTCGAGGTCGCTCCGCCACGGCGCGCGCCCCGACAGCACGACGGGCAGCGACTCGTCGAACTGCCGCTTGGACGGGAGGATCCGCGTCACGACCTCCAGGAGCGACTCGCCCTCGAGCTCGTCGTCGAAGCCGAGGCGGTTGAACGCCGACAGCGCATTCGGGCTGGCGAACGTGGTCATGCCGTCGACGTCGAGCCGGATGAGGCCGTCGGACGCACGGGGCGCCCCACGACGGGGGGAGGTCGGGGCGGTGAGATCGGGGAACTCGCCGGTCGCGATCATGCGGAACAGTTCGTCGGCGCAGTCGTTGAACGTGATCTGCTGCCGCGAGGGAGTGCGGGCGTCGCCGAGGTTCGTGTGCCGGGTGAGCACGCCGATGACCCGGGGGTCCTCGCCGCGCCCCGCGTGGACGATCGGCACCGCGCGGACGCGGGTGGGAGTCTCCTCGAACCAGTCGGGTGAGGCCGAATCGACGATCACCGACGTGAGGAACGCGTCGCGCACCTGAGTGCGCCATTGCGGACGCACGCGGTCGCCCACGATGTCGCGGTAGAACAGCGTCGCGGCCCCGCTCGGGCGCGTGTGGGCGATCGCGATGAACGAATCGTCCTCGGTCGGCACCCAGAACACGATGTCGGCGAACGCGAGGTCGGCCAGCAGCTGTCCGTCCCCTGCCAGGCGGTGCAGCCATTCGACGTCGGCGGCGCTGGAGCGCCCCTGGGCGTAGACGAGATCGCTGAGGGTCGACACGCCTCCAGCCTACCGAGGCGCGATCTCAGCCGAGGCCCGTCCTGTGGCGGAGCGCTCCGTGCGCGACGGGCGACGGATGCCGCGACCCCTCCCCCGTCTTGGCGACCGGGATGCAGGCTCGACAGGCGGCGCCGGAACGAGGGCCTCGCCCACGAACCGTCGGATCGCGAGCGTGAGCGGCGACTTCGGGGCGGTCTCGGCGACGGGACGACCGGCCAGGAGCGCCGCATCCGTCGAGCGGGCGTCCCACGGCACGAACCACACGTCGCGCACTCCGCCGAACCGCTCCAGCGTGCGTCGCACCTGCCCGCGGGCGTCGATGCCGAGCGAGCCGGGGCGCAGGCGGTTGGCCACGACGGCGACCGGCGTCGCGCCGATCGTCGCGCGCAGATCGGCGTGCGCCCGCAGGAACCGCGAGACCCCCACGGGGTCGGCTGCCGCGACAGCGACGACGAGGTCGGCCGCTCGCAGGGCGGCGAGCGTCGCGGCGTTGCGACGCGGCCCGTCGAGGTCGCTGACGATCTCCTCGTCGCGCTCGAGCGGAGCCGCGACGTCGACGACGATGTAGTCGGCCCACTCGCGGCAGACCTCGAGCGCCGCCGTGACCCGCGAGTCGGTGAGCTCCGGCCACCGGGAGGGCCGGTTGATGCCGGTCAGCACATCGACGCCCGTGCGTCCGAGCGGAACGCCGATGCGGGCGAGCTCTCCGACGTCGAGTTCGCCTCGCTCGGCCTGCCGGCAGGCGGCCGCGAAGCCCGGCCCCTCGTCGGCGAGGCCCAGCTGCAGAGCGACGGACGGCGAATGGGTGTCGGCGTCCACGAGGGCGACCCGGCGCCCACCGCGGGCGAGCTCGACCGCCAGCTCGATGGCGATCGTGGAACGCCCCGGTGCGCCGGGAGGCCCCCAGACGACCATGATGCGGGGCTCGTCGCGCGCCGACGCCGCGGCCGTCGTCACGGCGGGCTCGGCGCGGGAGGCCAGCGCTTCGGCGATCCGCCACGGCTCGGCGTCGAGCGGCAGTGCGGCCGCGAGACCGAACATGCCCGCCAGCGGAGCGTCGACCGCTTCCGCGCACAGCGGCAGGATCCGCACTCCGCTCCGATCGCAGAGACCGACGAGCGCCGACGTCAGCGACAGCCGGTCGGCCTGCAGCACGAGTGCGTCGGCTGCGCTCAGCGCGGCGGCGAGGTCGGCGTCGTGGAGTTCGGGCAGGCGATCGGCGGCGAACTCGGCCGGGGCCACGGATGCCGTCACCCCCACGATCTCGATGCCCTCGCGCTGCAGCGCCTCGGCGAGGAGAGACCCGCGCGGTCCGTCGACGGCGACGACCGCCTTCATCGCGCCGCCCCGGTCGTCTCGACCACCGACAGGGACGAGCCTCCCGACATGGCGGCGAGGGTCGCCGAGACGTCGGAGCGCGGGATGACCAGCTCGAGCGCCGCCGCTCCCCCGCCGATCATCGACTCGTCGCGCGCCACCGACACGACTGTGGCATCGGGCACCAGGATGCGCGGCGCGTCGAACACTCCCCGCTCGACGAGCGGGGCCTCCCAGATCTCCACGATCGAGCCCGGCTCGATCGACGCCGGCACGTCGACGTCGCTGCGCACCACGACGCGCGTCGTGCGGGCGTCGCCGGCAGGACCGACCGCCGCCTGCGGCACGAGCTCGCCTCTGCCGATCGTGCGTGTCGCCACGATGCCGTCCGCCAGGTCGTCGGAGCCCAAGTACGTCCCCGCCACCTGCCCCAGAGCAACCTCGACGACGCGCACGTCGTCGGCTCCGACGACCTCCCCGACGACGATCGTGCGCGCCGCGGCGTAGACGGGTGCCGTGTGACGCGATGCGCTCACGACGAACCACACGCCCGCCACCGAGACGGCGATGAGGGCGATGCCGAGGAAGAACCTCGCATCGCCCCAGAAGGCGTGACGGCGGGCGCGGACGGCATCGGGAGCGTTCATGTCCCCATCGTGCGTCAGACCGCGCGACACGCCTCCGGATTATCCACAAGCCCCGCTCACCCCCTGCGCTCACCCCCTCGGGTCGCCATAATGGTGGATATGCCCGAGCCCCAGGTCTCCGCCGTGCGCCTGATCGCGCCCGCGGCGGTCGCGGAGGTGCTGGGCATCTCGATCGACGAGGTCGTCGATCTCGTCGAGCAGACTCAGCTGCGCGGAGTCCGTGTCGGGTCCCCCGCACGGCTGCGCATCGACGAGCAGAGCGTCGCCGACTATCTCGCGGCGCAGATCGAGGCCGAGCGCCGCATGGCGCTGTGGCGCGAGTCCAGCGAGGCGAGCTTCCCCGAGCTGTGGGGCACCGGGCCGGTCCGCCACGCCGACTGACCCCGCGTCAGAGCAGATCGACGCCCCCGTCGATGCGCACCCACGCGACGGCGGCGAAGGGGACGAGCCGGTGCCCGGTGACCTCCGACGTCCGGCGTGGAGAGCCGGGCTCGTGCAGGGCGATGTCGAGATGGTCGACGCCCGCACGATCGACGGTGCCGGTCAGCAGCCGGCCGTGGGCGAGCTGGATCGCGACCGCGGTGCGGCGGCGGACGAGGTCGCGCAGGAGGTAGCCGAAGGTCAGACGATCGGCCAGCGGCGAGCGCGCCGCGACCGGGGGCCGGGCACTGCGCAGGACGTCGGCGTGGGGCATCGCGATGCTCACGACGCCCGCCAGCGGGGCGACGATCGCCGCGGATCTCGCACCCTGCGGCGCGAGTGCGACCCAGTCGGCACCCACGCCGCTGACCTCCGCCGACACGACCGTGCCGTCGACGAACTCGATCGACACGGAGGTCGCCGCCAGCGCCTCCAGTCGCGCCCGCAGTCCCACCTTCGACAGCCGGAGCCGCTCGGCCTCGGTGTCGAGCGCAGCGCGTTCGGCCTCCCATTCGGAGGCGACCTGATCCTCCAGGTCCTCGAAGAAGCGATCCCAGCGCACCCCGCGAGAGTAGGCCACGATTACGAGTCGATCACGACTTATCCACAGGCGTCCGTCCGTTTTTGACCTGCGCCGTCGGTGTGTTCTACTTTCCGCAAGACATCCCCCTGTCGAGATAGGCACCCATGGCACCGTCGCCCGCGGCCACTGCCCGCGCATTCGCCCCCGCCGATGTGAGAGAGCTCTCCGAGTACTTCGCACCGCAGCGCACGTCCTCCGATGATCTTCCGAGCCCCGAGCCGTTCGTGGTGAACCTCACGCGCGGCGTGCTGGAGGTGTTCGCGGGTGTCCGCGACGTCGACCAGCTCGCGCGGTGGCTCACCGAGGACGCGTACCGCAAGCTCGTCACGCGAGCCAACCTCGCCACGCGCGCCCGCAGCGCCCGCGGCGTTCCCGCCACGCGGACGGTGCACCAGATCATGTCGGTGCACCAGTCCTCCCCCGCCGACGGCGTGGTCGAAGCCGTCGTGATCGTCCGCGGCCCAGCGCGCACTCGTGCGGTCGCGCTGAGGCTCGAGGGCATGGACCGGCGCTGGCGCGCCACCTCTCTCGCGCTGCTCTGAACCGGCAGCGCTCCGCGATCCCCGGGCAGGTCACAACGGCGTGGCCCGTCCGGGCTCCTCACTCCGTGTCGACGGATGCCGCGGCATCCGTCCCGGTCACTGCCGGTACGACGACAGGAAGTTGCCGAGCCGCTCGACGGCTTCGGCCAGGACGCGTGCCTCCGGCAGGGTGACGATGCGCAGGTGGTCGGGGGTGGGCCAGTTGAAGCCGGTCCCCGGCACCAGGAGGACCTTCTCGGCGAGCAGGAAGTCGAGGACGAGCTTCTGGTCGTCGTGGATCTCGTGCACGTCGGGGTCGAGACGCGGGAAGGCGTACAGCGCGCCCTGGGGGCGGTGGCACGAGACGCCGGGGATCTTCTCGAGACCCTCCCACGCCGTGTCGCGCTGCTCGTGCAGGCGACCGGACGGCCCGATCAGCGCGTCGATGGACTGCACACCCGACAGCGCGGCCTGCACGGCGTGCTGGGCGGGGACGTTGGGGCAGAGCCGCGTGGATGCCAGCAGCGTGATGCCCTCGAGGAATCCCTTCGCGTGGGACTTCGGACCGGTCACGACCATCCACCCCGACCGGTACCCCGCGACCCGGTAGGTCTTGGAGAGTCCGTTGAACGTCAAGCAGAGCAGGTCGGGCGCGAGGGAGGCGGTGGGGATGTGCTCCGCCCCGTCGAACAGGATGCGGTCGTAGATCTCGTCGGACAGCAGCAGCAGCGAGTGCTCGCGCGCGATCTCGACGAGGCCCTCGAGCGTCTCGCGGGTGTAGACGGCACCGGTCGGATTGTTCGGGTTGATGATGACGATCGCCTTGGTCTTGGGCGTCACCTTCGAGCGGATGTCGTCGAGATCGGGCTGCCAGCCGTTGTCGTTGTCGCAGACGTAGTGCACCGGCGTGCCTCCGCCGAGGCTCGTCATGGCCGTCCAGAGCGGGTAGTCCGGCGCAGGGATGAGCACTTCGTCGCCCTCGTCGAGGAGCGCCTGCATGACCATCGTGATGAGCTCGGACACGCCGTTGCCGAGGAAGACGTCGTCGGGCGTGAATCGCGGGAACGTCGGGTCCTGCTCGTAGCGGTAGACGACGGCCCGGCGGGCGGACGGGATGCCGCGGCTGTCGCTGTAGCCGTGCGCGTTCGGAATCGCCTCGATCATGTCGCGGACGATCTGGAACGGAGCCTCGAAGCCGAACGTGGCCGGGTTGCCCGTGTTGAGCTTGAGGATCGTGTGGCCCTCGGTCTCGAGCCGGTCGGCCTCGACGAGAGCCTGTCCGCGGATCTCGTAGAGGACGTTCTTCAGCTTGCTCGACTGATCGAGGGTGCGGCGGGGACTCATCGGCTCAGGATACCCGGGCGCGCAGCGGGCCGGTCGACCGTGGGTGGACCGCCGTCAGAGGTCAGCGCGGGATGCCCAGGAGTCCGAGGATCGCGCGCGCGGCCTCGATCGAGGCGGGCGCCAGCCTGTCGAGATCGACACGAGAGCCATCGGCCAGCGCCGGGTCGAAGGCGAGCGGCACGATACGGCGATCGACGAGTGCCGCCTGTCGTGCACGGACCCGGCCGCTTCGCTGCTCTGCGGGCGTGCGTGCGCAGACGACGAGGGCCGCGGCGGCGAGGCCTCGGGCATCCGCATCGACGAGGCGCGCACGGGCACGCTCGATCGAGCCCGTGGTGGCCGCGCACACGAGGATCGCGACGTCACCGGGGCGGAGGGTCTCATCGGCGCCGTGCGGACCGACATCCGCGATGACTCCGTCCTCCCCCGGCGCGAAGTCCAGCCGATCTCCAATCGGATCGTCTGCCCGGGAGAGCACCGCACGGGCCCGCCCCTCGGCGTCGGCGAGGAGCGTGGCCAGCAGCGCCGTGACGGTGCTCGCCCCCTCGCCGCCGCCGACGCCCGCCACGACCAGGCGGGACTCGATCTGGTCGCCGGAGCGGGCCGACGGCACATCTGTGATCGGCGTCACGCCAGCGACCCGTCTTCGAGCACGCAGACTCCGTCGCACCGCACGGCGAGCGCAGCCGCGACCCGCGCGCCGATCTCGGCCGACGCAGTGCTCCCGGCCGACGAGTCGTCGCGCGCCCACGCTTCGGTCCAGAACACCTCTCCCGGAAGCACGGCCGCGGCGGCCGGAGCGAGACGCTCGACTTCGTCGGGCACCGCGACGACCTGCGTGTACTCGACCGAGAGCACGACGCGATCGGCCACGTCGAGGACGAGGTCGAGGGCGCCGTCCCGGGCCCGAGCGATCTTCGCGTTCTCCACCCCGCAGATCGCCGCGGCTGCACGGAGGTCGTCGGTGTCGGGCATCCGGCGTGTGACCAGAACGAACTCACGAGGCATGGTCGCTCCTTGCGCCGTCGACAGGCTGCTCGTCGCGGGACGGGAAGTGCGCAAGGTGGACGACCGCAGGCGGACGCCCTCGCCGGACGATGCGCCCGCGCCCGGGGATCATCTGCTCCGCGTACACCCGCGGGAACACCTGTCCTTCCGACCGCTCACCCGACATCACGATTCCCGTGCCTCCCGTCTCGCGCAGCGATTGGAGGCCGAGATCGAACGATGCGCGCGTGGAACCGGCGACGGGCCTGGTCAGGAACACGTGCAGGCGCAGGTCGCGCGCCGACGGCAGGAAGGGGATCAGCGGGCCGAGCGGGTCGTCGCCGCCCGAGCCGAGGATGTGGTGATCGTCGACCAGCACCACGACCCGCGGACCCGGCTTCTGCGCCGCTTCGGCGGGATCGCTCCGCCGCTGCAGCTCCTGGGCGACCGACGCCGACAGCGCCATCGCCTGCCGGGCGTTCGCGGCGTGGCCGCCGAGGTACTCCTCGGGGACGACCGGTGCGACGTGGCCGCGCACGTCCATCACGGCGAAGACCACCTCGTCGGCGGTGTAGCGCTCGAGGAATCCCTCCGCGACCCCGCGGAGGAACGACGACTTGCCGCTGCCCGCATCGCCGAACACCAGCAGATGCTGCTCGAGGCGGGGGTCGAAGTACTCCCAGCCGAGGTCGTCCTGACGGACACCGATCGGCACACGGTCGGGCTCGTCCAGACCATCGGGGAGGTCCGCGGCATCGAGCACGTCGGGCAGGAGCCGGATCGGGGCAGCCGAGGGTCCCCTCCAGCTCTCGGCGAAGCGCTGCGCGAGCTCTTCGAGGGCCGGTCCGATCTCCTCGTCGTCCACCACGGTCTGTACAGGGAGCGCGACCTGACCGAACAGTCCGTCGTCCGTGACCGCGCGCCCGGGCCCCGCCTCCTTGAGCGTGTCTGCGATCTTGCGCCCGACCTGGGAGTCCATCGGATCGTTGAGGCGGAACTCGATGCGCTGTCCGATGTGCGACTGCTGGCGCATCGGAAGGTCGTTCCACCGATTCATGCCGAGGACGAGATGGATGCCGAAGGACCCGCCGCGCGCCAGGAGCTCCATCAGCCGCTCCTCGAACTCCTCGAACTCCCCGCGGAGCTGGGCGAAGCCGTCGACGAGGAGCACGACGTCGGGCGCGACGATCTCGGGCACCTCTCCCCGCGCGTGGCGCGCACGCAGCACCGGCAGCGAATCGATGCCGCGCTCTCGGAAGACCGTCTCGCGGGCGCGCACCATGGTGAGCAGCTCGTCGAGGAGTCGTCCGATCCGCTCGCGGTCGGAACGGGTCGCCACACCGCCGACGTGCGGGAAGGGCTCGACGCGGGCGAGGCCTCCACCGGAGAGGTCGAGACCGTAGATCGACACCTCGTCCGGCGTGTGAGTGAGCGCGAGGCTGAGCGCGAGGGTGCGCAGCACCGTGGAGCGTCCGGTCTGGGGTGCACCGAACACGGCGAGGTGGCCGCCGCCCTTGGTCAGGTCGAGCATCCACGCATCCTGGCGCTGGCGGCGCGGATCATCGAGCAGCCCGATCGGCACCATCAGCGCTCCAGGGCGCTGTGCACCCCGGACGCGCTCGAAGGCGAACTTCGTGGGCAGCGGCGCCAGCCACACGGGAGCGACGGGCTGGTCCGCGTCGCGCAGGATCTCGACGGCCGTGTCCATCAGGCTCCGCCCGACGTGTGCCGGGGTGGCGATGCGGGCCTCGGCCTCGTCGGTCGGGCTTCCGGCGGCATCCGCCTCGATCGTGTTGTAGACCGGCAGCGCGAGCGCCGTGGCACGCTCGTCGGGATCCGGCTCGGAGGGCTCGGGCAGCGGGGCCGAGACATACCCCGCCCGGAACCGGGTGTACTGCGTCGTGTCGACCTTGAGGAATCCGTAGCCGGGGATCGCGGGCAGGTGGTACGCGTCGTTGGTTTCGAGGATCACCTGGCTCTCGCTCTCGGAGAAGGTGCGCAGCCCGATCCGGTACGAGAGGTAGGTGTCGAGGCCGCGGAGCTTGCCCTGCTCGATGCGCTGGCTCGACAGGAGGAGGTGCACCCCGATCGAGCGGCCGATGCGGCCGATCGTCAGCAGAAGGTCCACGAAGTCGGGCTCAGCCGTGAGCAGTTCGCCGAACTCGTCGATGACGAGGAGGAGGTGCGGCATCGGCGGGAGCTCCGGATGCTGATCGCGCATCGCGCGGTACGCGCTGATCGACGCGATCGAGCCGGCATCGCGCAGCATCTCCTGCCGGCGTCGCACCTCGCCCGCGATGCTCGTCTGTGCGCGACGGGTGAGCTGGGCGTCATCGGCGAGGTTGTCCATGACGCCGGCGACGTGGGGAAGGGCGCTGAACGGCGCGAACGCGGCACCGCCCTTGTAGTCCACGAGAACCATCGCGATGTCGTCGGGCGGATGCGTCAGTGCGAGACCGAGCACAAGGGTGCGCAGCAGCTCCGACTTTCCCGAGCCCGTCGCACCGATCGCGATGCCGTGCGGGCCCATGCCGAGCTGGGCTGATTCCTTGAGGTCGAGCTCGACGGGCTCTCCGGCGTCGTCCACGCCGATCGGGACCCGGAGGAACTCCGCATCCGAGCGGCGACGCCGCCAGGCAGCCCGCAGGTCGTCGGGCGTGAGCGACGCGTAGCCGAGTGCCTCGAGCACCCCGACGGCATCGGCGGCATCGGCCTCTCGCGCGTCGGCGCGGCTGAGGCGGAGGGGCGCCAGAGCGCGGGCGAGCGCCGCCGTCTCGCCGAGCGTCGGTGTGTCGGGACGGATGCCGGTGGCGGGCTGCTCGACACGCACGTCGTCGACCACGACGGCCTCCGCTGTCGCGGTGATGCGGACCGACACCTCGGAAGGCTCCTTGAGCCGGTCATCCACCAGATGGATCATCGTGATGCCGAGTTCGCGCAGCGACGCCTCGCGCTCGGGTGACGGCGGGGCGTGGGCGGTGTCGGCACCGTGGTCGACGAAGACGACGAGCCTCGACATCCGCTCCGCCGCTCCCCGACGCCCCGTGCGCTTCTCGGCGGCGACGGCATCCGACCGTTCCTTCAGCCATGGTGCGAGCAGCGCCCACAGTCGCGGGATCGTCGGGGCGACCCGGCGCACCGCGACCGGACCGTCGTAGAGGTCGGAGTCCTGAACATGGCCCACGACGTCGAGCCCCGCCCAGTCGGCGCTCCGCTCCGGCGGGAACACGAGGGCGATCGCGACGTCATCGGGGGCATGGAAGGCGACGGTCTGCACGAACAGCGCCCGCGCGATCGCCAGCGTCTGGATGCGCGGCCCCACGATCGACACGTCGCCGACGCGATCCAGATCGAGCGTCACCGGCATCCCGTGCACCACCGAGTAGTGCCGCAGCAACTGGGCGAGCTCACCGCGCAGCAGTTCGTCGTGGGGTTCGACGGGGTTGGTGTCGACGGGGAGGGTGAGGGCGTGCCAGTCGACCGGTCCCCTGCCGACGCGCAGCCGCAGAAAATCCGCGTCGCGGCGGCGGCGCTCCCAGCGGCGGGCGGGATCGCGCACGATGTCGGCCAGCGCATCGGGCGCAGGTGACGCGAGCAGGGCGCACTCGCGCACCGCATCGCCCTGGCGGCGCAGTTCGCCGCGCTGATCTTCGAGGTATCCGAGGAAGTTCTCGCGCTGCACCCGACGGCGACGCGCAGCCTGACCGCGCTGACTCAGCGCCATGCCGAGGCCGCCGACGACCGCGACGACGAAGATGATCGCCGCGACCAGCACCATGACGGGATTGGTGCGCAGCACCGTGATCATCACGACCGACGACATCGCGCCGACGACGGGCAGCAGCATCTGCAGCGGAAAGCCCCGTGGATCATCGGGGGCGCGCGGCGGAGCGGCCACCTCGCTCGAGGTGGGCGCCTGCGGCGGATGCACGATGCGTGCCGGCCGGTGGACGATCCGCACGGTCATGCGCGTGCACCTGCGCCCTCGACGAGTTCGGCGGCGATGGCGAGCATCGCGCGGCGGGTGCGCCGCGACGGCGCGCTCCCGGAGGCGAGTGCCGCATCGAACGGCACACGCAGCACGCGCCCGTCGCTCTCACCGAGGCGGAGGCGGGTTGCGGCCGCCCCGCGCCGAGCGCGATCGACGAGCACCACCACGACGTCCGGTCGGTGGGACTCTCCCCGGATCGCCGCGACGAGCGAGGTCGCTCCGGCGAGTCCTGCGCGATCGGCGTCTGCGACGAGGCACACGGCGTGCGAAGCGCGGGCGATGTCGGCGATGTCGCGCAGGTCGCGGCGGCGTCCCCAATCGGTGAAGACGAGCGGGAAGAAGCGCCCGATGGAGGCCGTGGACGCCCGCCACTCCTCGACGGAGGCGGGCCAGGATGCCGACGCGGGATGGCCGAGGCCGAGGTAGCGCAGATGGTCTCGCGGCGGGAGCCCGTGCGAGGCCTCCGCGAGCGTCTGCGGGTCGGCGCGCACCGGATCCGGGAGTGTCAGGCGCTGGTCCGGCGCGAACCCGAGACCGGCGGCGAGGCCTTCTGCGGCACCGCAGGCGTCCACGGCGAGCACGGGAGTGCCGCGCCGCCGGGCCGCGACCGCGGCCGTGCCGGCGGCGATCGTGGACGTGCCCGTGCCTCCGGCCAAGGACAGCAGCGAGATGCGACGACTGGTCGCCATGGGTGTGCGGACGCGGCGATCGAGGTCCACCAGGACGCGCTGGCGTTCTGCCCACCCCCACGCGCCCGCGGCGACCGGCCGGTGCGCGGCGGCGGGCCGGCTCACGGGAAGGGTCATGGGAAGACCTGCAGCAGGTCGGGGTAGACGGCGAGCACGCCGAGGAGGAGCGGCGCCGTCGCGAGCACGGCGAAGAGCTCCAGCACATTGCCCCAGCGGCGCAGACGCACCCGCGCATGCGCGGTCGGACGGATGCCCGCCAGCGCGACCCCGGCCACACCGAGACCGATCAGCATCGCGATGCCCGCCCAGCCGGGAAGCAAGGGGGAGGCCGAGACGGCGATCAGCACGGCGACCGAGGCCGCCCAGAGCGGGGCCACGTGGACCGTCAGCGGGAACTGCCGCGTACGCAGCGAGAGCACGAGTCCCATCGCGATCGCGAGGAGAAGGGCGTACAGCTCTCCCGACAGCGCGAGCAGGCAGGCCGCCGCGCCGACCGTCAGCGCGAGGGGTGCGCTCAGCCAGGCGAGGCTCGCGTAGGCGTCCTCCAGCGATGTCGCGACGGCAGGCCGCGATGGAAGCTCGCCGGCGATCGCGGCGTCGTCGAGTGTCGACAGGCCCGACGTGGCGAGGGCGATCGAGGGGAGGATGCCGATGACCACGAGCGCCGCGAGCCCCACGAGTCCTGCCGACGCGGTCGGCGAGAGCACGGTGTACGAGAGGGCGAGCCAGGTGCCGGCCCCGCCGACGCCGGCGAGCGCGCCCCAGGCGGGCGCGGTCCGGCGACGCGCGATGCCGAAGCCCACGCCCAGCGCTGCAGACACGAGCACGACGGCGAGGAGGGCGCTGCGCAGCAACCCCGTCGCCCCGGGTTCGAGGGGGACGGCCTGCGCGAGCGGGAGCGACAGTCCGAGCGCCACGGCCGTGGCCCACGTGTTCGTCCAGGGACGCCGCAGCCGACCGCCGAGGACGGCGACGACGAGCGCCGCGATCCACGTGCCTCCGAGGACGGCGACGGCGCTCGAATCGTCGAGTCCCCGGCTCGCGACGTACCCGAGCAGCACAGCGGCGACACCGACCGCGAGCGCACCGACGACGTATCGCGCCGTCTCACCCCACCGATCGCCGCGACCCACGAGGGCTTCGGCGACGACCTCGGTGACATCGGCGACCTCCGGCGGGGGTGGGGCCTCCTCCTCGTGGACGATGCGCAGCACATCTCCGTCGACCACCGCGAGCTCCCCCGGGGTCGCCGCGAGCTCCACCTGCTCGCCCGTGCGGCGGACGAGTCTCACGGGCGCTCCGGTGAAGTGCGACGCCTCCCCCAGCAGATCGAGGAGATCGGGCAGGAGCGCAGCGAACGTCTCATCGTCGGGCACGACGACATCCGCTCGACGCGAAGCTCCGACCACGGTGAGTCGCGTGAACGTCATATCCAGTCCTCCCCCGGACGCGGCGGCGCCTCCCACACGACGGCGGCGCGATCCTGCTCCTGCCTCTCGCGTTCCTGCTGCGCCACGACGCTGCCGATGAAGGACACGGCGACGCACACGGCGCACACCACCGCGGCCACGACGATGCTGCCGATGAAGCGCTGGATGTTCGTGCCCACCGATCGTCGGGCGGCGACCGGCCCGAACACGAGCGCCGCCGAGAGCCGCTCGCGATGGACGCGCACGGCCTCGAGCAGCAGAGCATCCCGATCGATCATCGCGTCGCACCTCCGAAGAGCAGCCCGGACAGCACGGGTGAGGCGGCGGTCAGCCGCTCGGGACCGAGGTCGTCGGCGAGGGAGCGGAGGTGCGCCCACGCCGTGACGGGATCGCGGTCGGTCAGGTCGATGAGCAGGGACGGGATGCGGCGCGTGCCGAGCAGGATCCCGGCGTGCCGGGCCGCGAGTGCGTTCACGTCGACGTCGAGAGCCCGCACGCCCGGGGCGCCGATCAGGAGTGCGAGAGGCCACCCCGGCCGTGGCATCCGCGGTGCGCGGAAGAGGTCGGCGCGGCCGGGATCGGCGAAGGCCGATGCGAAGAGGGGGATGCCGGGCGCAAGCGCCGCCAGGGCACCGGCCACGGCCGACACGCGGGGCGGGAGGTCGGGATCGGCCTCATCGCCGAGCGCGACGACCAGCTCGCTCAGCTCCTCGATGCCGTGGCGGGTACGGTGCACCGCGATCGACCCGTGCATCTCGTGCGCGGCGCGGGGACCTGCCACGAGGTAGCGGGTCGGCTGGCCGGCCTCGCGCGCATGAGTGGTCAGCGCACCACGATTCCACGGTGATCCGGACGGCTCGTGCGGTCCCCAGCCGACCGGCAGGACACCGGCGGTCGCCTCGGCGAGGGTTTCGATGTCGCCGCCGAGGATCGTCTCGAGCGCGTTGCGGTGTCGGCGCGCGGCGGAGAATCGCACGCGGAACGCCTGCGCTGCGGGGTCCGGCTCGAGGAACGACGGATGCAGGTCTTCCGGACCGAGTGCGGGGCGGCGGTCCGCCGCCTCCGGGATGCGCAGTCTTCGCCCGGTGAGTCCGTCCCACGCCGTATCGCCCTCGGCGACGCCCCATGCCCCGCCGGACTCCTGCAGCACCCGCACGAGGCTGTCGCTCAGCACGGCGTCGGACGATGTCACGAGCACGGGCCTGCGCCCGCGGCGCTGGGCCGCCACGAAGAAATCGGACCTTCCGGCACCGAGGGCGACCCGGGCAGCGGAGGAACGCGTGATCACCACACCTGTCGCCGTGGCATCGAGGAGCGGATGCGGGTACGTCGGCTTCGCAGCGCTCATGCGGCCGCGCTCCCCTCGCGTGCGTCGACGCGGAGGACGAGGCCGGCCAGCAGCAGGTGCGCGCCGGGAGTCACCTCGACGTGCTCGCCGGGGCGCAGATCGACGGTGCGATCGCCTTCGACCAGCTGCGTGCCGTTGGTCGATCCGAGGTCCTGCGCGAAGACACGGCCGTCGATACGATCCACGCGCACGTGGGACTTCGAGATCGAGCGCGACATGTCGGGCAGCGACACGACGACGGTGTCGCCGCCGACCGGTGGGGGGTTGCGTCCGAGCACGACGCTGCGCACGAGCGGCATCCGGATCCGTCCGTCGAAGACGAGGGTGAGGGCGGGCGCATGGATGTCGCGCGCCACGATGCCGGGCATGCGCGGAGGCAGCGTCGCGATGCCACGGGTCGCGAGTGCGAGCGGATCGGAGTCGCCGCGCACGACGACGGTGGTCGATCCGAACAAGCGGCCGAGTGGTCCCTGGGGCGCATCGGGCGCCGGGATGCCGCGGGCGTTGCGGGAGAAGGGATGCCCCAGCCCACGCCACGACAGCGCTGTTCCGTCGTCCGCTCGGACGGTGCGGGTGGAGGTGAGCAGTCCGCCGAGCGCGCGTCCGGACCGCAGCCACCCCACGAGTTCGACCGCACCCGCGACCCCTCCGGCCAGGAGGCCGAAGAGCAGGGCCGCCGGCACCCCGAGGCTGAGCGTCGCGGCGAGCATCCCCGCGGCCACCACGAGAGGCGCAGCGAGCGAGATCGCACAGGACAGCGCGCGCCGCACGGGGGATGCGGGGGCGGCGCCGCCCGCGAGGGGTCCGACCAGCACCGGGTCGAGCACGGCACCGGCGATCGCACCGTCGCACGCCGGGCAGCGCGCCGCACCGATGACGAGGGTCTCACCGCATCGGGCGCACACCGCCGTCATCATGGGATGTCCGCCAAGGGACCGCGGTCGCCCGGGATACCGCGCGCCTCCTCGAAGCGCTCGACGTCGGCGAATTCCTCGTGGATGACGATCAGGAGTACCTCCCGCTTCACACGGGCAACCGCCAGTCGGCCTCCGCTGGCGAGATCCCAAGACGTCTTCGGGAAGGTGCCGCGGTGCACTCGAGAAGGCTCGCCGAGGATTCCCTCCACGACGGATCGCGTGTCCGAGTAGGCGAGGGCAAGGGATCTCCGATCCCCTTCATCGGCTTCGTCGGTTCGTGAGGACACCGCGACGGATATCTCCGAGATCATGCCGCGGAGCAAGGCGATGGTGGCCAATGACCGACCGAAAGAGAAGGACGCGATGCAGTCCACGCCCTTCTCGCGATCGGATCGCAAGGTCCACCCGAGGGACTCAGCGACCGGATAGATCTCCGCCTTCGGGGCAGGCCATGTGAGGGCAGAAAAGATGTCGACGATCGTCCGCACCTCATCGATCGTGGCCTGGTCGACGGTCATCGAGTCCACCTGGCGACAACGTCCGCCGTGCCGAGGTCTCCCCGACCGCGTGCGCACACCAGTACCGGGGCGACCATCACTCAGGGTCGACCATCAGTCTTCCGAGCCGGGATACTCGTCCTCAGACACCCCACGTCGCTCTTCCGCGCGCTCCACAGCCGCGTAGCGCTCTTGAATGACGATGATCGCCACGACGAACCCGAGATGCGCGACGGCCAGGCGGCCTCCGTTGGACAGGTCCCAGCTCGTCTTGGGACTCGAGCCGCGACGCGTGCGGGCGGGATCGGCCAAGATGCCGGTGAGAATCGAGCGAACGTCATCGTAGGCGAGGTCGAGCTCGGCCACCTGCGCCGGATCGTCCTCGTCGATGCGCGAGGAAACGTGGATCGTGGCCTGAGCGAGGTGGTCGTCATCGAGCAGGATGCTCGCCGGCGTGCGACCGAACGACAGAGCGGTCGCGTACTCCAGACCACTCTCGAGTTCGAGCCGCAACGTCCACCCGAGACGCTCCCCGATGGCGACGGCGTCGGATTTCGGTGCCGGCCAGGACAGGGCAGCGAAGGCATCGACGATCGCACGCATTTCGTCGATCGTCGCGTAGCTCACGGTCATGCGATCAGCCTATCCCGGTGAGTTCAGGCAGGCTGAGTCGCAGGACGGCGGGATCGAGCACCAGGTTCTCGATCTTGACGCTCGTCCCGGTCTTGGCGGTGACGAGCAGATACCGCAGCTCGATGGAGCCGTCCATCAGCCCCCGCACGACGTCAGGATTCTGGGCGAGGTATGACTGGAGCTGCGGATCGATCCGGAAGATCTCGTTGAAGTAGGCAGTCGATCCTTGGAGGGCCTGCACGCCGTGGACATTGCGGCCGTTCCCGAGGGTCGAGGATCCTCCCTTCGCCTCGGCCACGATGAGCGTGTCACCCGAGCGGGTGAGCCCGACCTGGTCGAACTGACCGGAAGGAGCGCCCCGCCCGTCGACGACGACATCCGCGTCCAGGGAGTGGATGACGTCCTGCGCTGCGACGTCGCCCAAATGCTCGGACGCATCCACCTGCGCGGTGAGCGTGACGCGATCCTCCCACGCCGTGCGCTGCAGCACGTTGAGCGCCTCGATCCGCTCGGCGAGCTGATCGGGCGTCAAGTCGAAGTCGCTCGTGACGTCGGCCCTGAGCCGGGCGATCGTCTTGTCGATGGAGCCGACGTTGAGATCGCTCGGCGCGACCCGGATTCCCAGCTCGTCGAGGCGTGCGACGGCATCGGCTCGGGCATCCCGCGCCGACTGACGGTCCTGCACGGCGGTCTGATGCTCGGCCGCGGCATCACGGAACTCGTCGGACGAGACGAGATCCACATCGCTGGCAGGAGTCCGGGTCGGAGAGTTCGGGTCGATGGGCGACGCAGGATCGCCGCTGCCGTCAGTGTCGGCCGAGTCGTTGGAGCCGTCAGAGCCGTCATGCGGCGTGTTCACGCCGTCGTCCGGCGTGTTCACGCCGTCCGGCGAGCCGTCCGCGCCACCTTCCGGGCGATCCGCAGCGTCGGGGCGATCCGCACCCTCGGGCACGTTCGCACCCTCGGGACGGTCCACGAGATCCGGTCGGTCCGCTCCGTCGGAGTCAGGCAGGTCCGGTCGGTCGCCGGGGAAGTCCAGGTCGAGGTCGAGGTCCCCCAGATCCACATCGATGTCGACGTCGAGGTCGATCCGGGGGATGTCGAAGTCGACCGCGTCGATGTCGACATCCACGTCGACGTCGACGTGTCCGCGTCGACCGAGCTTGGTGATCTTGGAGATGATGCCCGCACCCGCGATGAACGACGTGCCGACGTTGAGGACGACATCCGTCGCCGCGCCCTGCGGGTTCTCCCCCCACCGGTCGTAGGCGATGAAGTCCTTGACGGCGCTGAGCCAGCTGTCGCCCATGACGCCCCAGTCGCCCCACTCGCCCGTCTCGGGGTTGCGGGAGACGAGCGTGGCCATCCCGGCCCACGTCTCCTGGAAGTTGTCCATCGTCCACGAGAAGTCGCCGTCTTCATCCCAGCGCATGCCGACGAGTCCCACGAGGTCCTTGCCGGCGTTGACGATCCAGCTTCCGGCGGCCTCGGCGCAGTTCTCGTCGTCGGGCGACGCCGTGCCCCACGGGGTCTCCGTCTCGTGCGGGATCGTGTCGACCCCGTACTGTCCTTCTTCGTAGCTGCCGCCGCCGGCCGTCAGCGGAACGAGGCAGTTGAGCGCCCGGATGGCGTTCGCGCACGTGCGCTCCGCCTCGTGCATGCGCTCGACCGCGTCGTTCAGGCCCTTCATGATGCGTTCGTTCTCGCTGTTGAGCGAACTGTCGTCCCACCAGTCCTGCGCGCCGTAGGAGCGGGGAACGCGGCCGTGACTGACGGTCTGGGTCGGTTCGAAGGCGTTGACGTTGGCCTTGTGAGTGATGAGATCCGCTTTGAGCGTCGTCATCGACGCCTTGATATCGTCGGCGGTCTCCTTGAACGTCCGCAGGCTGCGGGCGACCGATGCCGTGCGCTCGCCGACGCTCGTCGACATCGTGCCGACGGGGGTCATGAGGCCGAGCAACTGGGCGTCGCCCGGGCCCTTGTACGCCTCGGTGATGGGCGTCCACGCGGCCGCGGCCTGTGTGCCGTTGTCGCTGATGGTCGTGCCGAGGCTCTCGATGGCGGCAGCGGCCGCCTCGATGGCCTCCGTGTTCATGTTGTTCAGCGGGTGAGCGCTGATGTCGGGGACCGAGGGATTCGTCATGCGGTCAGGCCTCTCACGCGCTCTCGAAGTACGCGAAGTCTCCGGACGCGGCGGCGTTGACGGCCTGCGTCTGGATCGTCTGCAGCATCTCGTCGCTCGCGGTCGCGTAGCTGTTGCCGACGGTCGTCACCCCCACCAGACACGCGGTGATCCTGTTGCCGATGCTCTGGATGGTCGGCGACTCGAGTTCGAGGAACTCGGCGACCGCCGTGGCGACCGCGGGCGCGGGTGCCGCGCCCAACGCGCCGACGTCGGTGTTGAGCGCGTCGACGTCGATGCCGTCCGAGAGCTCGGTGGCCTCTGTCTTGACCGCGGTCAGGATGGTCTTGACCGCGTCGAACTGGATGTCGAACCCCATGCCGTCCCCCTTTCTCAGCGCGAAGGTCGGGCCGCAGCCTCACCGCACGCGGTGGGCCGTGACCCTCGTCGTCTGTCTACGCGATCGCGTCGACGGCCGCCTTCGCCTTGGAGAGAGCCGACTGCGCCGTAGCGTCGTTGTCGGTCATCGCCTGCTTGAGCGCCTGCACGATGCTCTTCGTGTTCTCGGAGATCGTGGTCCAGCGCTGCTCCTTCGCGAGGTAGGTCGCGTCGGCGCCGTCGATGATGGCGTCGGCCATGGCGGTCTTCACCTGCTTGTCGCGCTCGGCGATGAGCTGCTCGAGGCGAGTGGCCACGGCGATGAAGTTGGTCTGCGCGGACTGCGAGTCGTTGATGTCGAATGCGACGCGGTCTGACTGAGGCATGTTCTCGTTCCTTCGGGTCTCGTGGACGACGGGTTCAGACGGCGCGACCGGAGAAGCCGGTGTAATCCTGGCTGCCGTCGATGGTGCGGGTGGCGTCGGCCTGCTCCTGCACGCCCTGCTGCACCGAGGTGTCCATGCCGACCGACCCCTGCAGGATCGCTCCGAGCGCACGGTTGATCTCGCTGGCGAGTCCGCGGGCGTTCGCCTGGAAGAGATCGAAGACCGCGCGCGCCGGGCCCTGGAAGGACTTCTCGACGGGCTCGGACGCCTGGGCCAGCTGCATGATGAGCGCGCCGAGGTTGTCGGTCTGCACCGAGGTCTGCTTGTTGAGAACGCTCAGCGTGTCGGCGCCCATGTCGAACTTCGTTGCCATGATTCCCCCTCATCGGCGGCAGAGGCCCCGATGGACCCCTGCGGATCGGCGACGCGGATGTCGTGCGGCGCGTCGATCCGTGTCGAGCGTAGGCAACGGTCGCGATGAGCGCCAAGTCGGTGAGGGAATACTAATTTTATCCCCGGTCGCGCGGCAGGATCGATCTCACAGGACGATGAGCAGGAGCGCCGCGCTGATGCTGAGCACGACCATCGTGCCGACGATGATCTCCCGGTTGACGCGCGGCGGCGGAACCGAGCGCGGACCGGCGGCACGCGGGCCCAGCTGGTCGATGCGGCGCGAGATCGTGTCGGCGATGACGGTCGCGGGCGTGCGCTCGCGGAACGCGTCGAGTCGCAGGGCATCCACCCCCTTGATCGGCACGATGGAATCGCCGTACGCGTCCTTCGCCCGCTGCGCCCTCCAGAAGAAGCTGACTCCGCTCCCCGGAGCTGCCACGGGGATGTAGGTGCGGTGATCGGCCGTGCGGATCGTGAGCTTGGAGCCGGCGGTGATCTCGACGACCGCGGTGAGCGGGATCTCGACCGTGGAGAAGCTGTTGCGCACCGTGATCCCCCGCTCGTCGAGCCGGAGGAACGGGTACCCCCACATCACCCAGGCGATCCAGGCTCCCGCCGCCACGAGAGGGAGGAAGGATGCCGCGTCCCGCGACGGGACGAACAGGGCCGCCAGGAGCGCGACCGCCGTGGCCGACACGCCGACGATCGTCGTCGCACGCGCCGTCGGATATCGGTAGACGAGAGGACCGCCGGCCATGCCTCAGAGTAACCGAGGCACAGCCGGCGTACGGCTCACTTCTTCTTCTCGCCCGCCCGACGCTGAGCGCGGTTCTGCGGTGCGGCGGCGGGGGCCGCCGCGGCATCCGTGCGCTGTCCGAAGGCGCCGCGCGGCGCCTCCTGCGGCTCGGCGGGAGCAGCGGATGCCGCGGTCGCGGCCTGGCGGAGCTTGTCTGTCGCCGCCCGCTGCACCTGGCCGCGGTCGTTGCGCACCTCGACCTCGCCGGCGTCGTTCGCGGCGGAGTACTGCAGACGCTGCGCTTCGACAGCGGGCGCGGCGAGACCCTTGGCCTCGACCTCTGCGGCTTCTCCGTCGGCGCGGCGCACCTCGACCTCGAGGTTGTACAGGTAGCCGACCGACTCCTCCTTGATCTGCCCCATCATCGACTGGAACATCTGGTACCCCTCGCGCTGGTACTCGATGAGCGGGTCGCGCTGGGCCATCGCGCGCAGGCCGATGCCGTCCTTGAGGTAGTCCATCTCGTAGAGGTGGTCGCGCCACCGGCGGTCGAGCACCTGCAGCACGACGCGACGCTCGAGCTCGCGCGTGGCGGCCTCGCCGAGCGTCTGCTCGCGCTTCTGGTAGGCGATCTTGGCGTCCGAGAGGATCTCGCGCTTGAGGCCCTCGGGCGTGATGCGGCCCTTCGTGCCGGCCTCCGCGACGACCTCGTCGATGGTCACGCTGACCGGGTACATGGTCTTCAGCTCGGTCCACAGCGCATCGAAGTCCCAGCTCTCGGTGTGGCCCGAGCCGGTGTGGTCGTCGATGACGGCGTTGACGGCATCCTCGATGAAGTGCTGGACGCGATCGGCGATGTCATCGCCCTGGAGCATGTGACGACGGTCGGAGTAGATCGCCTCGCGCTGGCGGTTGAGCACGTCGTCGTACTTGAGGACGTTCTTGCGGATCTCGGCGTTGCGTCCTTCGACCTGCGACTGGGCGCTCTTGATGGCCCGCGACACCATGGTCGACTCGATGGCGACGTCGTCGGGGAAGTTCGTGCGCGCCAGGATCGCCTCGGCGGCGCCGGACTGGAACAGTCGCATGAGGTCGTCGGTGAGCGACAGGTAGAACCGGCTCTCACCGGGGTCGCCCTGACGACCGGAACGACCGCGGAGCTGGTTGTCGATGCGACGCGACTCGTGCCGCTCCGTGCCCAGCACGTACAGTCCGCCGGCGGCCACGACCTGGGCGGCCTCCTCGGCGACGACGTCGCGGGTGGCCTGGTATACGGCATCCCACTCGGCCTCGTACTCCTCCGGCGTCTCGACGGGATCGAGGCCCTTGGCCTTCATCTCCTGCACGGCGAGGAACTCGGAGTTGCCGCCGAGCATGACGTCGGTGCCTCGACCGGCCATGTTCGTGGCGACGGTGACGGCGCCGAGGCGGCCGGCGCGGGCGACGATCTCGGCCTCGCGCGCGTGGTTCTTCGCGTTGAGGACCTCGTGCTTGATGCCCTTCTTCGCCAGCAGGCGCGAGAGGTACTCGCTCTTCTCGACGCTGACCGTGCCCACGAGCACCGGCTGACCGGACTTGTGGCGCTCGACGATGTCTTCGACGACCTGCGCGAACTTGGCCTGCTCGTTCTTGTACACGAGGTCGGCCTGGTCCTTGCGGATCATGGGCTTGTTGGTGGGGATCGGGACCACGCCGAGCTTGTAGGTCGACATGAACTCGGCCGCCTCGGTCTCGGCGGTACCGGTCATGCCCGAGAGCTTGTCGTAGAGGCGGAAGTAGTTCTGCAGCGTGACGGTGGCGAGGGTCTGGTTCTCGGCCTTGACCGGCACCGCCTCCTTGGCCTCGATGGCCTGGTGGATGCCCTCGTTGTAGCGGCGTCCGACGAGGATGCGGCCGGTGTGCTCGTCGACGATCATGACCTCGTCGTTCATCACGACGTAGTCGGTGTCGCGCTTGAACAGGGCCAGCGCCTTGATCGAGTTGTTGAGGAACGAGATGAGAGGAGTGTTGGCCGACTCGTAGAGGTTGTCGATGCCGAGGTAGTCCTCGACCTTCTCGATGCCGGGTTCGAGCACGCCGATCGTGCGCTTCTTCTCGTCGACCTCGTAGTCGACGCCGGGCTCGAGGGTCTTCGCGATCTTCGCGAACTCGACGAACCAGCGGTTGGCCTCGCCCGACGACGGTCCCGAGATGATCAGCGGCGTGCGGGCCTCGTCGATGAGGATCGAGTCGACCTCGTCGACGATGGCGAAGAAGTGCTCGCGCTGCACGAGGTCCTCCTTGCGCCACGCCATGTTGTCGCGGAGGTAGTCGAAGCCGAACTCGTTGTTCGTGCCGTAGGTGATGTCGGCGTTGTACTGCTCGCGACGCACCTCGGGGGTCTGCCCGGCCACGATGGTGCCGGTCGACATCCCGAGCGCCCGGTACACGCGGCCCATGAGATCGGCCTGATAGCTCGCGAGGAAGTCGTTGACCGTGATGACGTGGACGCCCTTGCCGGCGATCGCGTTGAGGTAGACGGCGAAGGTCGCTGTCAGGGTCTTGCCCTCACCGGTCTTCATCTCGGCGATGTTCCCGAGGTGCAGGGCCGCTCCGCCCATGACCTGCACGTCGTACGGGCGCTGTCCGATCGTGCGCTTGGCCGCCTCGCGGACGGCGGCGAACGCCTCGGGCATCAGCTGGTCGAGCGTCGCACCGGCCTCGTGGCGGGCGCGCAGCTCGACGGTCTCGTTGCGCAGCTCGTCGTCGGTGAGCTGGGCGTAGTCCTCTTCGAGGGCGTTGACAGCCTTCACGACCTGCTGCAGACGCCGGAGGATGCGACCCTCGCCGGCGCGGAGCAGTTTCTCGAGAGGATTGGCCACGGAGTGTCTCCATCTGTCAGGGGCGGCGCTGCGAGCGCCGTGCCGTCCGCGCGCGCAGAAGCGCACCGGCTACGGGCATACCTCACACATGTTATCCGCCCGTGACCTTGGAACGCGCTGTGTCCGCTGGAGGAGGAAGCCCGCCTCCCCTGCGGGGCCCCGCGCGGCGACGAGAAGACATACCGGGTATGCATATACTCGGTAATCACTTATCCGGATCTCGTCAGGAGTCCCATGTCGGTACGGCAGAGTCTGCTCGCGATCCTCGACCAGGGCGCGTGCTACGGCTACCAGCTGCGGGCGGAGTTCGACCGCAGGACCGGATCGACCTGGCCGCTGAACGTCGGGCAGATCTACAACACGCTCGACAGGCTCGAACGCGACGGACTGGTCGCGAAGGGCGATGTCGACGAGCAGGGCCACGTCTACTGGCGGATCACGGATGCCGGACGCGCCGACGTCGCCGCGTGGCTCGCCGCCCCCGTCCGACGAGGCCCGGGCACACGGGACGAGCTCGCGATCAAGCTCGCCGTCGCGGCGACGCTCCCCGGCGTCGACGTGGCGGAGGTCATCGGCACGCAGCGTGCGACGTCGGTCGCGACGCTCGAACGACTCCGCCGCGCACGCGGCGATGACGACGCGGACGCCGCCGACCTGGCCCGCTCGCTGGTCGCGGATTCGATGATCTTCGCGGCAGAGGCCGAGGTGCGGTGGCTCGACCACACCGCGCACCGGCTCTCGCAGCATCCGCTGCAGGAGCGGAGCCTTCCGCTGTCGACGGACCGCCCCCGGCGCGGGCGGCCGGCCGCGGCATCCGTCGCCTCCGCGTGACACCGGAGCCTCTCGCGGCGGGCGGAGAGGCATCCTGTCGCCTCCCAGGCGGTACGCACTAACCTGAAGCGTGACTTCCCACGATGCCCCCGTCGATGTCGAGGCTCCCGTCGAGCCCGCCGCGATGACGTTCGCCGACCTCGGACTGGGCGAACACGTCCTCAAGGCCCTGCGCGACGTCGGATACGAGACGCCGTCCGCGATCCAGGCGGCGACCATCCCGACCCTCCTCGCGGGGCGGGACGTCGTGGGTCTCGCACAGACCGGAACCGGCAAGACCGCCGCGTTCGCACTGCCGATCCTCGACCGGCTCGACGTGACGCAGAAGACCCCGCAGGCCCTGGTGCTCGCACCCACGCGCGAGCTCGCACTGCAGGTCTGCGAGGCGTTCGAGAAGTACGCGTCCCACGTGAAGGGGGTCCACGTGCTCCCCGTCTACGGCGGTCAGGGATACGGCGTGCAGCTGTCCGCCCTCCGCCGCGGCGTGCACGTGATCGTCGGCACGCCCGGTCGCATCATGGACCACCTCGACAAGGGCACGCTCGACCTGTCCGAGCTGAAGTACCTCGTGCTCGACGAGGCCGACGAGATGCTCAAGATGGGCTTCGCCGAGGATGTCGAGACGATCCTCGCCGACACCCCCGCCACCAAGCAGGTGGCCCTCTTCTCCGCGACGATGCCGGCCGCGATCCGTCGCATGTCGAAGCAGTACCTCCACGACCCCGAGGAGATCACGGTCAAGGCCAAGACCACGACCTCGGCGACGATCTCCCAGCGCTACCTGATCGTGCAGTGGCAGCAGAAGATCGATGCGCTGACCCGCATCCTCGAAGTCGAGAACTTCGAAGGCATGATCGTCTTCGCGCGCACCAAGAGCGCCACCGAGGAGGTCGCCGAGAAGCTCCGTGCGCGCGGGTACTCCGCCGCCGCCATCAACGGCGACATCGCCCAGGTGCAGCGGGAGCGCACCGTCAACCAGCTGAAGTCGGGCAAGCTCGACATCCTGGTGGCGACGGATGTCGCGGCCCGCGGCCTCGACGTCGAGCGCATCTCGCACGTCGTCAACTTCGACATCCCCACCGACCCGGAGTCGTACGTGCACCGCATCGGCCGCACCGGCCGCGCCGGACGCTCGGGCGACGCGATCAGCTTCGTCACTCCGCGCGAGCGGGGACTCATCACCTCGATCGAGCGCGCCACGCGCCAGCCGCTGACGCAGATGCAGCTTCCGAGCGTCGACGAGGTCAACGTCACGCGACTCGCCCGCTTCGACGACCGCATCACCGAGGCGCTCGGCGACACGGCACGGATCGAGCGGTTCCGCGACATCATCGCGCACTACGTCGAGCACAACGACGTTCCCGAGGTCGATGTCGCCGCCGCCCTCGCCGTCGTGGCCCAGGGCGAGTCGCCGCTGCTGCTCGAGCCGGATGCCGAGCCGGAGCGCCGCCCGCACGAGGAGCGCGGTCCGCGATCCTCCACGTCCGATCGCGGTGCCCGCGGCGACGGCGACCGCGGCGAGCGCCGCCCGCGGTCGGGCAACGGCCGGTTCGCGACCTACCGCATCGCCGTCGGCAAGCGCCACCGTGTCGAGCCCCGCCAGATCGTCGGCGCCCTGGCCAACGAGGGCGGCTTCAGCCGCGGCGACTTCGGATCGATCCAGATCCGCCCCGACTTCTCGCTCGTCGAACTGCCGGCGAACCTCCCGCAGGAATCGCTCGACCGCCTCGCCGACACGCGGATCTCGGGGCGCCTGATCGAGATCCGACCCGACACCGGCGCTCCCCAGCGCCGGTCGTTCGACGACCGGCCGCCGCAGGGCGACCGCGCGTCCCGCAAGCCCCGCCACGGCACCTCCCGGGACTGAGACCCTGGCGGGCGTGATCGCTCACGGCGCACTCCGCGCACAGCGCCCTCCGAGCAGCAGTCCATAGGATCGATGCATGGCTGGCTTTTGGGGCAATCGCAAGAAGGAGCGCGAGGATCTCGCGGTCCAGGACGCCGATCTCGCTCGACGCGCGCAGAAGGCGCTCGTCGCGGCGGATGAGCGCATCCGCGTGACGACGGACGAACTCGCCTTCGCCGACGCGGAACTGGGTCCCGGCCCCACGAAGGATCTGCGCGACGCCCTCGCGGCCGTCAAGGAGCACATGGGCGAGGCGTTCCACCTCCACCAGCTCAACCACGACGAGATCCCCGACACCGACGAGGAGCTGCGCACCCGCAACGCCCGCATCGTGCAGCTGTGCGAGTGGGCCGAGCAGCTGCTCGACGATCGCACCGAGGCCCTCGCCGAGCCGATCGCCCGGGCGCGCCGCGCTCCCGAGATCCTCGAAGCGGTGCGACGGGATGCCGCGCGCTGGCGCGAGCGCATCCCCACCGCCCGTGACACCCTCACGCGCCTGGCCGCCCGCTATTCACCCGAAGCGCTCACGCAGGTTTCGTCGAACCCGGCCGAGGCCGAGCAGCTCCTCGGCTTCGCCGAGCACAGCGCAGGCGTGTCGGAGCGGCGGCGCGACGCCGGACAGCGCGACCAGGCCAACCTCGCGCTCGAGGCTGCGACGGAGTCCGTGCGCCGGGCCGAAGCGCTCCTCGACGCCGTCGAGAACTACGAGATCGAGGCGCTCAAGGCGGAGTCCACGCTCGCCGCGATCATCGTCGACTCCCGCAACGACCTCGTCGAGGCCAAGGACGTGCCCCAGACTCCGGCCGTCGTCGAGGCCGCGACGGCCCTGCGCGCCGCTCTCGCCGCGCTGCCGGCGGGCGGAGTCAACACCGACCCGTTCACACATCTCACCCGGCTGCGCGAAGCGAACACCGCCCTCGACACGGCGCGCGAGCACGCCTCCCGCCCCGTCATCCCCGTCGAGCACGTGCGCCACGCGATCGACGACGCCGACCAGCAGCTCGCGATCGCCCGCGACGTGCTCGCCGGGCACCGGGGCTGGATCGGCGCCGACGCGCGCACCCGCCTCGCCGAGGCGGAGCGCGTCCGCTCCGACCTCGATGCCTTCCTCGGCCAGCGCGCCTCGATGGGCGGATCGACGGTTCCGGAGGAGAAGCGCGAGGAGGCGATCACACGGGCACGGCGGGTGGCGTTCCTCGCGAACGAGTGCCTGCAGCTCGCGCAGCGCGACATCGACGCGTCCCGCCCGCAGCAGGGCGGCGGAGACTGGGGCGGCGGTCAGGGCTGGGGCGGTCGCGGCGGGCGCGGCAACGACGGCGGTGGCAACGGCCTCATGGGAGGCATCCTCGGCGGCCTCGTGATCGGCTCGCTCCTGGACGGCATGTTCGACTGACATCGCGCTCCCTTTGGCAGAACGACGGATGCCCCGACCCACGCGGGTCGGGGCATCCGGAGTCTGCGATCAGGACGCGAGTTCGGCGGGGTTCGCCTGGGTCGTGAGGGAGATCACGCCGTAGTCCCAGCCCTTGCGGCGGTACACGACGCTCGGGTGGTCGCTGCGGACGTCGATGAACAGGAAGAAGTCGTGTCCGACCAGTTCCATGCGGTCGACGGCTTCTTCGACCGTCATCCACTCCGGCCCGAACTCCTTCGTGCGGATGACGACGGGCGTGTAGTCCGCTTCGTCTTCGTTGCCCGTGATGATCGGGACCTCGCCGGTCGCGACGGCGCGCAGCACCTCGACGGATGCCGGTGTCACGTCGATTCCCGAGAGCGAACCGCTCTCCTTGTCGAGGCGGGCACCCCGGGGGTGGTTGCGCGCGTCGATGCGCTTGTCCTTCGCGCGACGCACCTGCTCCGCGAGCTTGTCGACGGCCAGATCGAGGGCCGTGAACTTGTCGCCGTCGGTCGCCTCGGCGCGGATGATCGGACCCTTGCCGGTGAGCGTGAGCTCGACCGTATCGTCCTCTATCCGCCCGTTGTGATAGGCCCGGTGCGTCACTTTCACGTCGAGGCCCTGCGCACGCGGCGCGAGAGTCGCGATCCGAGTGGACTTCTCGTCAACCACCGAACGGAAGCGATCCGTGATGCCCACTCCCACGCCGACGATGTTGGTATCCATCCCTGACCTCCTTGTTCCGGTCCGCCCGGTCAAGGGCGGACCATCAGTCGCCTTGTGCTCTCCACGCTAGTGGTCGCACGCCCCAGATACACCTGGCAGTTTCACATGTGTCACCGATACGTCACCCGGGTGCGCTACCGCCTCGGCGCGACGGCGTCGCCGCGACGACCGCGGCGCCCACGACGACCGCTCCGGCTTCCCGCAGGGCGCGTGCGGCCTCCGCGAGCGTCGCGCCCGTGGTCACGACGTCGTCGACCAGCAGGACGCGGCGTCCGGTCGCGTCGCGGGCGCGCAGCGACGCCGCGACATTGCGTCTGCGGGCGTCGCGCGCCAGTCCGCGCTGGTCGGCCGTGGCGCGCACGATGCGCAGGAACGGTGCGGGGCGCAGCCCTGCACGACGCGCGAGGAGGTCGGCGACGCGGTAGCCGCGTCGTCGGAACGCCGCGCGCGCGGTCGGGACGACGACCACCGTGTCGACGTCGCCGACGGCGGCCGCCGCCGCGCGCAGCGCCGGGGCGAGGGCGCGGGCGAGTCCGGTGCGGCCGTCGCCCTTCAACGCCCGGACGACGCGGGCGCACACCCCGTCGAACGACAGACCCGCGTACACGGCGAGTCCGTCCACGTCGCGGCGGACGACGGTCGGCCCGAGAGCGGACATGCACGCGTCGCAGAGAGCAGCGTCCGGGAGGCCGCACCCGGCGCAGTCGACGGGGAGGAGCAGCGCGAGGGCGTCGGCGCACGCCCGCGCGACGAGTGACATGACGGAGTGCTCGGCGGCCATGCCGACGAGCATGCCGCCGAGGCGCGCCGAACCGAGGCATCCGTCACGATCTGCGCGAGGACGGTCCCGGAGGACCCTCTGGGGAGGAGCGCTACTGCGGGAGGCCCTGCTGCGTCGCCAGCACGCGGATGTCGGAGGCGGTGCGCTGCCAGTTGGCCCCACGCTTGATCAGCAGGCCGCCGTCGCTCGTGCGCAGCCGCACCGGCGACGTCGTGTTGCCTCCGGCGATCGAGGTCGCGTTGGATTCGCCGGTCGTGGAGATCGCCGGGCCTCCCACCGTCTGCTCGAGCACCCGCGACTCCTCGCCGGTGACCGCGAGCACGCCCAGCGTCACGTCGTCGATCCACGCGATGCCCTGCCCGACGCCCGGCGCCCAGCCGACGAGGAGCGCGACGTCGCTCAGGCTCTGCGGCACGCCGTCGGCGTCGCGCACGATGCCGGCGATCCAGGCCGACGTGCGCCCGCCGCTCGTGACGAGCGCGGCGATGCGGGCGCCGTCGTGCGACACCGACATCGCGGTGAGCTGGGTGGCGGTGGGGAAGGCGTTGAGGATGTCGACGCGCGTGCCGTCCGGCCCGAAGGCGGACAGATCGGATGGGGCGGTGTGCGGCGCACTCCACACGAAGCCGAACGGGTCGATCGAAGGGTCCACGAGGCCCGTGCGCACATCGAGCGCGACGAAGCCCTCCTCCGCGGTGACGCGTCCCACCTCACCGCCGGCGAGACGCACAGCGGCGGCGTCGCGCTCAGGCGAGGTCTGGATGGCGACCGCCGCGAGGGAGACCATGGTCTCCGACAGGCCCTCCACGGGGGTGAGCTCCTCCCCTGCGAGGAATCCGAATCCGGTATCCGTGAGCACGAGCGGCAGCGCGGCGACCCGTGTCGAGCGGGTCTCGACCTCCTGCGCCTCGACGAGGGTCCGGTCGACCGACATCTGCACGCCGCCGACGCCGGCGGAGGCGAGGCTCGCGACGAGCTGGGTCTGCATGCGGTCGCGCGTGACGGAGTCGGCCTCGAGCGCGAGCGGGGTGAGCTCGACCTGCGCCACGCCGTCGAGGAGCGGGACCGATCGCTGAGCGAGCGCGGCCCCTTCGGGGAACGCCGACGTCACCGACTGCGCGAGCCACGGGCTGGGTTCGCCCTCGACCAGCGCTTCGGCGATCTGCGCCCGCACGTTCGACCTCGTGAACCACCGCACATCCGGCACGAGGTACGTCCAGGTGGGATCGAAGTACTGCAGCGAGTACGGGCGGAACACCGTGGGGAACTGGTTGCTGTCGAGCACGATGCCGTCGGGGGCCTGCGTGATGCGCCACTCGCCCTCGACCTGCTCGAGCTCGAACGTGAGTCGGCTCGTCCCGGCATCCGACGGACCGTAGGCGCCCGCGGCGTCGACGACCGCGACGGGAGCGATCGTCAGCTCGACATGGCCGCCGTCGTCCATGACGATCGGCGCTGAGCGCTCCCCCGGGGCGTCGATCGTGACGCTCACCTGAGGGTCCCACTCGGTGCCCGGGGCGAGGAACTCGCGTGCGACGCTCCAGGTCTGGAGCGTCCCGGGGCCCGAGCCGGCACGGAGGAAGCCGTTGACGATCTGCTCGGGGGTCGCTCCGGGCTGCGGGCTGTCGGGGCGGACGGCGAAGTCCGGGCCGCCCGCGCTGTCACCGGGCTCGAGGCCGTTCTGGACCTGGCCGGTCACGGGGAATCCCGCGCAGCCGGTGAGCGCGAGCACGCCTGCCACGATCACGACCAGGACTCCGCGCATGCGCTTCATGAGCGGGCCCCCCTCTTCGAGATCGTACGCGGGAGCTCGATGGGCTGGGTGAGGTCTAGCGCGCCGACGCCGGAGACGTCATCCTGACCCGGGTCGACCGGGATCGGCGACGGCGCCGTCAGCACGCCACCGTGGCGGGGCAGCGTCAGCACGAAATGCGATCCGCGGCCCACCTCCGACCACACCGCCAGCTCGCCGCCGTGGAGACGCGCGTCGCCGAGCGCGATCGAGAGGCCCAGACCCGTGCCGCCGAGGGTGCGCTTGCGCGACGGATCGGCGCGCCAGAAGCGGTCGAACACGCGCTCGGCGTCTCCCGGCCGCATCCCGAGGCCGAAGTCGCGGACGCCGATCGCCACGGCCTGCTGGTCGCTGTCGACGGTCACGACGATGGGACGGCCCTCGCCGTGCTCGATCGCGTTGCCGAGCAGATTGCGCACGATGCGCCGTACGCGCCGGGGGTCCATGTCGACGGGGGAATATCCCCCGGGAGCGACGACCCGCACGTCGGTGCCGTGCTGCTCCGCGACCTGCTGCATCGAGGCCACGACGTCTTCGGCGAGGTGCGCGAGACTCGTCGGCTCGAGCTCGAGCTGCACCGAACCCGCGTCGTAGCGGCTGATCTCGAGCAGGTCGGTGAGCAGGGTCTCGAACCGCTGCACCTGGGCTTGGAGGAGCTCTGCGGCCCGCGCCGTCGCGGGGTCGAAGTCGTCACGCTGGTCGTTGATCATGTCGGAGGCGAGACGGATCGTCGTCAGCGGCGTGCGGAGTTCGTGCGAGACATCCGACACGAACCGCTGCTGCACGAGCGACAGCTCGGCGAGCTCCTTGATCTGCGACTCGATGCTGCCGGCCATCGCGTTGAACGAGCGACCCAGGGTGGCGAGCTCATCCTCGCCCCGCACGGGAAGGCGCACGCCGAGCTGGCCGGCCGCCAGGCGCGCGCTGGTGTCGGCCGCCTCGCCGATCGGTCGCGTGACGGAGCGGAGCACGAACCACGCGATCCCGCCGATGAGCAGCACCAGACCGATCCCCACCACCCACAGAGTGCCCTGCACGAACGCGAGCGTCTGCGAGGACGCGTCGAGGTCGTAGGCGATGTAGAGCGCGTACGCGCCGACATCCGGCACGTCGAGCTGCTGGCCGACCAGGATGCCGGGGCGCTCCCCCGTCGCCCCGGCGAGATCGACGGACTGCCAGTACTGCTTCGTCGCGCCCTGCTCGCTCTCCACCGCGTCGCGCAGCCCGTCGGAGATGAGCGACTCGTCGAGGGAGTAGACATCCTGCGGGGCGATCTGCGACGGCGACCGGTCGATGCGGAACGCGGCGATCAGGTCGCTCTCGGACTGCTGCCCGATGATCTGCTGCACGCCGCTCCACAGGATCTGCAGCTGCACGGCGTCACCCTCGACGGCGGCCGCGTCGAGCGTGGCCTGGGCGGCCTGCGTCGCCTGCTGCGCGTCGCGCTCGACCTGGCTCAGGCGCGACTCGAACAGGTCGTTGTGGATCGCGAGGGCCATCCACGCGCAGGCCACCATGATCGCGAACGCCGAGAGGGTGACGGTCACCACGATCGTCCGGAAGCGCAGTGAGCGCCGCCACAGCGCCGCGACGTTCCCCGGCCAGGTGCGCCAGTCGCGCCATCCGGTCAGAGGGGTGCGGACGGCGCCGGTCGCGGTGCGCGCGTCGGCCACGGCATCCTCAGACGACGGCGCCGGCGCGGTAGCCGACGCCGCGCACCGTCGTCACGATCTTGGGGTTGTCGGGGTCGAGCTCGACCTTGGCCCGGAGCCGCTGCACGTGCACGTTGACCAGGCGCGTGTCGGCCTTGTAGTGGTAGCCCCACACCTGCTCGAGCAGCATCTCGCGGGAGAACACCTGCTGCGGCTTGGAGGCGAGCGCGACGAGCAGTTCGAACTCGAGCGGCGTCAAGGCGATGACGGCGTCGGCGCGGCGGACTTCGTGAGCTGCCACGTCGACCGTGAGGTCGCCGATGCGGAGGACGTCGTTCGCCGTCTGCGTGGCGGGTCGCATGCGCGTGCGGATGCGGGCGACGAGCTCCTTCGGATTGAAGGGCTTGACGATGTAGTCGTCTGCTCCGGATTCGAGTCCCTTGACGACGTCGGCCGTGTCGGTGCGCGCGGTCAGCATGATGATCGGGACCCCCGACTCCGTGCGGATGCGGGTGCAGATCTCGATGCCGTCCATCCCCGGGAGCATGAGGTCGAGCAGCACGAGATCGGGGCGCTCCGTGCGCCAGACGTCGACGGCCTGCGCGCCGTCGGCGCAGAAGACGGTGTCGAATCCCTCCGTACGGAGCACGATGCCGATCATCTCGGCGAGCGCGGTGTCATCGTCGACCACCAGGATGCGTGAAGTCATGGGCAGCGGGTTCGTCCTTCTTGCTCCGGCCACAGGCGAGGCGTGCGCGTGCGCATCGCCCCCAGTGGCGCTCACCACACAGTAGTCGACGTGGCTGAGGACGAGCCGAACCGCGCGGGAGGCGTGTGACACGATAGGAGGACGGCACCGCTCGACGTGACGGAGGACCAGTGACGTATCCGGCCTGGACGCCGGCATCCCGACCAGGGATCATCCCGCTCCACCCGCTCACCTTCGGCACGATCCTGGGCCGCTCGTTCGCGGCGCTGCGTCAGAACCCCCGGGTCCTCCTCGGATTCGCTATGGGCGTTCAGGTGATCGCCTACACCGCCCTGTTCGTCGTGGTCGGGCTCGTGGCGTGGTCGACCTTCTCCCGCCTCGACACGCTGCGCGAAGGCACCGACGAGTTCGACGCGGTCCTGACCGGCTCGATCGTCCTGACGGCGGGCGCCGCCTTCGTGCTCTCCCTCGCCCTCGGCGCCCTCAGCGCGATCGTGCAGGGCATCGTGGTGCGGGACGTCTCGCACGCGGCCCTCGCCGAGAAGCTGCCGCTGCGCGAGCTGTGGCGGCGGTTCCGTCCCGTCGCCTGGCGGCTCATCGGCTACTCGTTCCTGCTGGTGCTCGTCGTGCTGCTGATCGTCGCCGCCGTCGCGGCGGGGGTCTTCGCGATCGGCACCGCCGCTCTCCCGATCGCGATCGGGATGACGGTGTTCCTCGTGCTCGGATCCTTCCCTCTGTACTTCTGGCTGTCGACGAAGCTGCTCCTCGTCCCCTCCGCGATCGTGCTGGAGGGCGCCACCATCCGTCAGGCGATCGCCCGGTCGTGGCGCCTGACCCGCGGACGATTCTGGGCCGCGCTCGGGGTCATCGTCATCATCTCCGTCGTCTTCAGCGCGCTCGGCCAGGTCGTGAACCTGCCGTTCTCGTTCCTCACCTCCGGGCTGACGACGATCATCACGCCCACGGGTGATCCCGACGCCCAGGCCTGGATCGCCATCATCATCGCCGGAGTGGCCGCTCAGGCCCTGCTCCTGGTGGTGCAGAGCGTCGCGCTCGTCGTGCAGAGCACGGCGGCCGCCCTGGTCTACATCGACTGCCGGATGCGCCACGAAGGCCTCGACCTCGATCTGCTGCAGTACGTGGAGCGACGGGATGCCGGGGCCCCCGATCTCGCCGATCCGTACACCGTCGGCATCGGCCGCGTGCTCGCTCCGCGACCGCCGATGCCCGTGGGCTATCCGATGGCCGGAGCGGCCTCCGCGGCGCAGGGCTACCCGCCGCCCTCCCCGGGGTATGCGATGCCCGGACCGGGGTATCCGATGCCCGGACCGGGGTATCCGCAGGGCGCCCCGTACCCGCAGCCCACGGCCGCCGGGCCGGTGCCCGGATACGCGCCGACGGCCCCTCCGCCGGCGTCGCCCGCGAGCTACCCGCCTCCGACCGGGCCCGCATACGCGCCGGCCGAGGCATCCGTCTCTCCGGCGCCTCCCGCGCCCGCGCCCCAGCCGGCGGCGCCCACCTCCTGGACCGCGCCCGGCGCGCCGGACAGCGGCGACCCGGAGTCGCCGTGGCGTTGACCCGCCTGTTCGGCGCGCGCCTCGCCGACGCGGGACCCCCGCTGACGCCGGACGGCGACGACGCACGCCGCTGGGCCGAGGAGGAGCTCGCCAAGAGCGCCTACGACATCGCGGAGCCCTCGCCGTTCGACATCGCCGCGCGGGCCGTGCGCGACTTCATCGTCTCGCTGTTCACCGGCGACGTCCCGGAGGGCCTCGGCCGCACGATGGTCATCATCGCCGCGATCGTCGTGGCCGTGCTCATCGTCGTGGCGATCCTGGTCTGGGGGCTGCCGCGCCGGTCGGTCCGCTCCCGAGGCGTCGTCGGCGAGCTGTTCGGCGACGTCGAGGACCGGTCCGCGGCGCAGCTGCGTACAGACGCCGCATCTAAGGCCGCGGCCGGGGACTGGGATGCCGCGATCGTGCTCCGCTTCCGCGCCCTCGCCCGCGGCGTCGCCGAGCGCGGCATCGTCGACACGCCCCCCGGGGCGACCGTCCATGCGTTCGCGCGCGCCGCCGGCCGGCCGTTCCCCGCATCGGCGGAGGAGCTCGAGTCCGCCGCTGCGGCGTTCGACGACGTGCGCTACCTGCGGCGGCCCGGCACGGCCGACCTCTATGCGCGCGTCGCGGCCGTCGACGACGCCCTCGCCGCGGCGCGCCCCGTGCAGCGACAGGCGGTGGCGGCGTGAGCGCCGTCGCCGAAGTCCGCACGACCCGCGGCCGACGTGTCGGGGCCTGGGTCTGCATCGGCGCGGTCGTGCTGATCGTCGCCGTCCTGGGCACCCTCCTCGCCGGCGGCACGTGGGCGCAGCGCGATGCGCTCGACCCCGACTCGTACGGGCCGACGGGGGCGCGCGGCGTCGTCGAGCTGCTGCGCGGCCAGGGGGTCGAGGTGGTGGTGGCGAAGGATCGGATGTCTGCTGCATCCGCCCTCGCCTCGGCGGACGCGACGCTGGCGCTGCCCGACGCACCCGCCCTCTCGGACGACGCGATCTCCGAGCTGGCGGAAGGCGCGGCCGATGTCGTGCTGCTCGACCCGCGCAGCCGCACCCTGCGACTCCTGCTCCCCGGCTCCGTGCTCGCGGGATCCGGCACGGACGACCCGGTCGATCCTGCGTGCGACCTGGCCGAAGCCGAGAGGTCGGGCGCGATCGCGCCCGGCGCCCTGTTCGAGCCGAGCGGCGCCGACGGGATCACGGCCTGCTACGACGGCGGCGACGGGTGGGGGCTGCTCGTCCGGAGCGAGGGCGAGATGCGCCGCACGGCCGTCGACGGCTTCACGCTGTTCACCAACGAGTCCCTCGCAGAGAACGGCAACGCGGCGCTCGCGCTCAACCTGCTCGGGCGTCACGCGACGGTCGTCTGGTACGTCCCGAGTGTCGCCGACTCGGACCTGACGGGCGCACCGACCCTCGGCGAGCTGACTCCGCCGTGGGTCAGTCCCGTCATCGTCCTGCTCCTCGCGACCGCGGTCGCCGCCGGCATCTGGCGCGGGCGGCGCTTCGGCCCCCTCGTCGCCGAGCGTCTTCCCGTCACCGTGCGGGCGTCGGAGACGACCGAGGGCCGAGCCCGCCTCTACGCGCGGTCGCAGGATGCACTGCACGCGGCCGATCAGCTGCGCATCGGCGCACTCGGCCGCATCGCGCGCCGCCTCGCGCTCGGCCCCGCCGCGTCGGCCACCGAGATCGCGGATGCCGCGGCGGCCCGCACCGGCTGGGACCGGGCGCGCGTGCACGACATCCTGCTCGACGACCTTCCGGCCACCGCCGCGCAGCTCGTCGCGCTCCACGAGGCCCTTCGCACCCTGGAGGCGGCCGTGCACCAGGCGACCCGCCCCTCCCCCGAGGCCGACCGCGCATGACACCGCGGCCTCATCCCCGACCCACGCCCTGACGAACGAGGAGCACCCCATGACCCATCCGGACGACGCCGCTCTGCGCGAGGCGATGAATCGCGTCCGCCTCGAGGTCGGCAAGGCCGTCGTCGGCCAGGACGGCACCGTCACCGGGCTCCTGATCGCACTGCTCGCACGCGGCCATGTGCTGCTGGAGGGAGTCCCCGGCGTCGCGAAGACCCTTCTCGTGCGCTCGTTCTCGACGGCGCTCGGCCTCGACACGAAGCGCGTGCAGTTCACACCCGACCTCATGCCCGGCGACGTCTCGGGCTCGCTCGTCTACGACGCGAAGAACGGGGAGTTCGAATTCCGGGAAGGACCGATCTTCACGAACATCGTGCTCGCCGACGAGATCAACCGCACGCCGCCGAAGACGCAGGCGGCGCTCCTGGAGGCGATGGAGGAGCGTCAGGTCTCGACCGACGGCGTGACCCGCCCGCTTCCCGATCCGTTCCTCGTGGCGGCGACGCAGAACCCCATCGAGCACGAGGGCACCTACACACTGCCCGAAGCGCAGCTCGACCGGTTCCTGCTGAAGCTCGTCGTGGATCTGCCTCCGCGCGACGCCGAGCTCGCGGTGCTCCGCCGGCATGCGCAGGGCTTCGATCCCCGCGACCTGGCCGGTGCGGGCCTGGCGCGCGTCGTGACGGCGGAGGAGATCCGCGAGGCCCAGCGGGCCGCGGCATCCGTCTCCGTCGCCGACGACGTGCTCGGCTATGTCGTCGACCTCGCCCAGGCCACGCGGCGGAGCCCGTCGGTCGAACTGGGCGTGTCGCCGCGCGCGACGACCGCGCTGCTCGCCGCCGCCAAGGCCTGGGCGTGGCTGGGGGGATCGCCGGCGATCACGCCCGACCACGTCCAGACGATGGTCGTGCCCACGTGGCGGCACCGCCTGCGGCTGCGGACGGATGCCGAGCTCGAGGGCGTGTCGGTGGATGCCGTGCTCGGCGCGGTGCTGCAGCAGACCCGCGTCCCCATCTGATCCATCCCGCGCACGACATCCGCATCGAGAGGAGCAGGGCATGTACATCACCGGTCGACTCCCGGTGCTCGTGGTGCTCGGCAGCATCCCGGTCGTGCTCCTCTCCCTCGGCGGAGTCGACCCCTGGGTGAGCGCGGTCGGGTGGATCGTGCTGTGCACGGTCCTGGCGCTGGTCGATGCGTGGGCGGCGCCGGATCCGCGCGTGCTCGCGATCGAGCGCACCGTCCCCGCGCGCGCTCTGCTGGGCGAGCACGTCCTGACGACGCTGCGACTGCGCAACACCGGTGCGCGGCGACTGCGCGGACGGGTGCGGGATGCGTGGCAGCCGACGGCCGGAGCGCCCGCCGACCGGCTCGCGATCGACATCCCCGCGGCGGAGGGCCGGGAGCTGCGGATCCCGCTCCTCCCCCGCCGCCGCGGAGAGCTCGCGAGCGCATTCGTGGTCGTGCGCTCGGACGGTCCGGCGCGGCTCGCCGGACGGCAGTCCCGCATCGACGCGCGCGGCGCCGTTCGGGTCCTCCCGCCCTTCACGTCGCGCAAGCACCTCCCGTCCCGTCTCGCCCGGCTCCGCGAACTCGACGGCAACACGAGCGTGCAGGTGCGCGGGCAGGGCACGGAGTTCGACTCCCTCCGCGAGTACGTGCGCGGCGACGACGTGCGCTCGATCGACTGGCGCGCGACGGCGCGCTCCTCGACCACGATGCTGCGCACGTGGCGTCCGGAGCGCGATCGGCACGTCGTCATCGTGATCGACACCGGACGCACGGCGGCGGCACGCGTCGGCGACGGAGTGCGACTGGATGCCGCGATCGAGGCCGCCCTCCTCCTCGCCGCACTCGCGACCCGCGCCGGCGACCACACGCACCTCGTGATGTTCGACCGGGTGGTGCGGGCGCGGGTGACCCGCGTCGACGGACCGTCGCTCCTTCCGGCCCTCGTCGACGCGATGGCTCCCGTCGAGCCTCAGCTCATCGACACCGACTGGGACGCCGCGTTCGCCCAGATCCGCACGCTCACTTCGCGCCCCTCGCTCGTCGTGGTGCTGACCGCGCAGGACGCGCCGGAGGCCGCACGCGGCTTCCTCGGCTCGCTGGCCCGGGTCGCCCGCGGCGCGCACCTGCTCGTCGGGACCGTGACGGATGCCGCGCCCCCCGCCGTCCTGCACCCCGACGCCGACGAGGTCTACCGCGAGGCCGCCGCCGAGCGGGCCGCGCGCGACGCGGCGACGGTCGCAGCCGCGATCGGGCGGGCGGGCGGCGAGGCCATCGCGGATACGCCCGAAGACCTCCCGCCGCGCATCGCCGACCGCTATCTCGCGCTCAAGGCCGCGGGGCGGCTCTGAGCGGGCGCGACAGCGCCCCGGGAACGAGAAACGGCGCCGACACGAGCGGGGGTCCGCCAGGTCGACGCCGTCTCGACGGGATCAGGACTTCGCGGGCAGCTTGTCGTGCGCGTTGAGCACCCGGAAGACGACGGCGGCGACCGCGCCGCCGACGATCGGGGCCAGGAAGTACAGCCAGTAGGAGCCCCACGCGAACTGACCCGTGATGGCGAGCCCGAGCGCGACGGCGGGGTTGAAGCCGCCACCGGAGACGCTGCCGAATCCGACGGCGCCGACGAACACCGTCGAGCCGATGGCCAGGCCGTAGAACGAGTTGTTGGGGTGGTCCTTCGAGGTCGCGACGTTGAGCACGACGTAGACGAGCACGAACGTCCAGAGGGCCTCGACGAGGAACGCCGGTCCGACGTCGACCTGCATCGCGTCGGTCGCCGCGGGGAAGAGCGCGAAGCTCACGAGGGCCGCGAGCGACGCGCCGACGAGCTGAGCGATGATGTAGGTGAGAAGTCCCGTGAGGTCGATGGCGCCGCGGAGCCAGACTCCGACGGAGACGGCCGGGTTCAGGTGCGCGCCCGAGATGTGGCCGGTCGCGAAGACCATGACCATGAGCGCGAAGCCGATCGCCAGCGGTGTCAGATCGCTTCCGCTGTTGACGGCACTGATGATCGCGAAGACGAAGACGAATGTGCCGATCAGCTCGGCGAGTGCACTGCGCAGCGTGCCCGACATGAGGTTTCCTCCTGTAAGAAAGAGACGCGGAGCGGTTCGCGTCGTCATCGAGACCGTAGCGCACCCCCCAGGTGATTCACAGGAACGCACGCCGACCCGGCGAGAACTCGGAGCAACACGGACATGAACGATGCGAAGGCGACGATCGTGCGACCGAGTACGGCGCTCGTGGCGGAGGCGCTCGGAACGTTCCTCCTCGTGCTCGCCGTCATCTCGACGGCGCTCTTCGCCGCAGGCTTCGGGGAGGGCACCGAGTCGGCCAATAAGGGGGTCGGCTTCATCGGCGTCTCCTTCGCAGTCGGACTCGCCCTTGCGGCCGGTGTCTACACGTTCGGCCCGATCTCCGGCGGGCACTTCAACCCGGCGGTCACGGTCGGTCTCGCCGCCGCCGGGCGCTTCCCGTGGAAGGGCGTGGCGGCCTACGTCATCGCCCAGATCATCGGCGCGGCGGTGGCCACGACCCTCATCGTCCTGATCGGCCTCTCGGGCCCTGCCGGCTGGCTGGCCGGCGTGCAGGACAACGGGTTCGCCTCCAACGGATTCGGCGCCCAGTCTCCCAGCGGCTTCGGCATCGGGGCCGCGATCATCGTCGAAGCCCTCTTCACCGCCGTCTTCGTGACGGTGATCCTCGGGGTGACGCACCCGACCCGCGGCAACCGCGCGGCATCCGGGCTCGTGATCGGGCTGACGCTCACCGTCATCCACCTCGCGACGATCCCGATCGACAACACGTCCGTGAATCCGGCGCGATCGATCGCCACCGCCCTCTACGGCGGACCCGACGCCCTCGTGCAGCTGTGGGTGTTCCTGGTGTTCCCCGTCGTCGGCGCACTGATCGCCGGCTTCGCCTACCGCGCGCTCTTCGAGAACGCGAAGACGGCCTGATCCGTCACCCCGAGACGAGGGTGGGCGTCCCGGCTTCGAACTCGGTCAGGTCGCCGGTCTCCCCGTCGCGATGCGCGCGGCGGCCGATGACCAGCATGTAGACGAGGAAGACGCCGAGCGCGAGCGCGCCGAGCACGAGCTTGACGGCCGGATGCCACGGCTGCGGTGTCACGAATCCCTCGACGAGCCCCGCGAGCGCGAGGGCGAACACGAGCCCGACCGCGACGGTTCCGAGCGACCGCCCGGCTGCCGCGAGCGACTCGAGCCGCGACCGCGGACCGGGCGCGACCCACGCCCAGAAGATGTGGAGCCCCGCGGCGCCGGCGACGAAGATGCACGTGAGCTCCAGCATCCCGTGCGGAAGGATCCAGACCAGGAACACGTCGCCGCGCTCGAAGGCCAGCATCACGGCGGCCGCCGTGCCCACGCCGACGGCGTTCTGCACGAGGACCATCACGGGCCAGAACCCGGTGATGCCGAACAGCACGCACTGCGCGGCGATCCAGGCGTTGTTGGTCCAGACGGTGCCCGCGAACACCGCCGCGGGATTCTCGGTGTAGTACTCGGTGAAGCTGTTCTCGGCGTACTGCTCGAGCTCGGCGCGAGGGCCGAGCGAAGCGACCAGGGCCGCGTCGCCCGAGACCCAGAAGGCGACGAGCGCCACCACCCCGACGAATCCGAGGCCGATCGCGAGCGTGGTCCAGCGGAGGCGGTACAGCGCCGCCGGAAGCTGGCGCAGGAAGAACCGCGGAAGCTGCTTCACGACGTTGTCGGGGCCGCTCGTGAGGCGCAGCCTCGCCCGTGCCAGCATCGTCGAGACGTAGTCGCCCTGCACCGTGCTGCCGGCGGATGTCTTGATGTCGGCGAGGTCGGCGGATGCCGAGCGGTAGCGCGTGACGAGCTCGTCGACCTCGCCGCCGGTCAGCCGTCGCGCGGCGCTCAGGGCGTCCAGCCGAGCCCACTCCTCCCGGCGAGCGGCCGTGAGGGCGTCGAGGTCCATGTGATTCACTTTACGCATGGCCGCCGTCGCATCCGTCGTGGAGATCCGCCAGGACGAGGTGCTGACAGGCGAGGCGGTGGCGCTCGACGTCCAGCCGGTCGGCTTCTTCCTGCGCGGGGTCGGCGCGCTGATCGACTTCGTCATCGGCGTCGTGCTGTTCGTCCTCCTCGCCCTGCTCTCGAACTGGCTCGTCGCGAACGGCGTCATCGATGCGGGCTTCCAGCGGGCCCTCGTCATCGTCGTGCTGGTGGTCGTCATGGTCGTGATCCCGACCGTCGTGGAGACCGTGTCGCGGGGGCGGAGCCTCGGCAAGCTCGCCGTCGGCGGCCGCATCGTGCGCGCCGACGGCGGGGCATCCGGATTCCGTCAGGCTCTCCTGCGGGCTCTCGCGGGCATCCTGGAGATCTGGCTCACCCTCGGGGCGGTCGCCGCCCTCGTGGGCGCCTTCACGCCGCGTTCGCAGCGGCTCGGCGACCTTCTCGCCGGCACGTATTCGGAGCGCACGCGCACCCCCCGCCTTCCCGATCCGGCTCCGGGCGTGCCCGAGATCCTGGTCGGCTGGGCGGAGATCGCGGATGTCGGCCGGCTGCCCGATCGCCTGGCCCGGCGCACGGCGCAGTTCGCCCAGAATGCCGGACGCATGGCACCGCCGGCGCGCGCCCGCATCGCGGCGTCGCTCGCCGCCGAGGTCGCCCCGCACGTCTCGCCCCTGCCGCAGGTCGAGCCCGAAGTGCTGCTGCGCGCGGTCGTGGCCGTGCGCCGCGACCGGGAGCTGCGCGCGATCGTGCTCGAGACGGAGCGCGTGGCGGCGCTCACCGCAGGCGAGGCCGCCGGCCCCCGGGGCTTCCCCGCGCGCTGACCGCCGCCGTCAGTACCGGTAGTGGTCGAGCTTGTACGGCCCCTCCACCGGCACGCCGATGTAGGCGGCCTGCTCGGGGCTGAGCGTGGTGAGCTCCACCCCCAGGGCGGCGAGGTGGAGCCGCGCGACCTTCTCGTCGAGCGCCTTCGGCAGCACGTAGACCTCGGTCGGGTACGCCTCGATGTTCGTGAAGAGCTCGAGCTGCGCGAGAACCTGGTTCGTGAACGACGCGCTCATGACGAAGGACGGATGCCCCGTGGCGTTGCCGAGATTCATGAGCCGGCCCTCGGAGAGGACGAGGATGCTGCGTCCGGTCGGCAGGCGCCATTCGTGCACCTGCGGCTTGATCTCGACCTTCGACGCTCCGGGGAGCGCCTCCAGGCTCGCCATGTCGATCTCGTTGTCGAAGTGGCCGACGTTGCCGACGATCGCGAGGTGCTTGAGGGCCAGCAGGTGGTCGACGGTCACGACGTCCTTGTTGCCCGTGCCGGTGATGACGATGTCGACCTGCTCGGCGACGTCGCTCAGACGCGCCACCTGGTAGCCGTCCATCGCGGCCTGGAGCGCGCAGATCGGGTCGATCTCGCCCACGATGACGCGGGCGCCCTGGCCGCGGAGCGCCTCCGCGGCGCCCTTGCCGACATCGCCGTAGCCGACGACGAACGCGACCTTGCCGCCCATCAGGACGTCGGTCGCGCGGTTGAGCCCATCGGGCAGGGAGTGGCGGATGCCGTACTTGTTGTCGAACTTCGACTTGGTGACCGAGTCGTTGACGTTGATCGCCGGGAACAGCAGGTCTCCCGCTGCCGCGAGCTCGTACAGGCGGTGCACGCCTGTCGTGGTCTCCTCGGTGACGCCGATGACGTCCTTCGCCATGCGGGTGAAGCGCTGCGGATCGCGGGCGAGGCTCGCCCGCAGCGTGTCGAGCACGATGCGGTATTCCTCGTTGTCGCCGGCCGCGGCGTCGGGAACGGCACCGGATGCCTCGAACTCGACGCCCTTGTGCAGGAGCATCGTCGCGTCGCCGCCGTCGTCGAGGATCAGATTGGGCCCGTCGAAGCCCTCCGCCGACCAGTCGAAGATCCGGTCGGCCAGACGCCAGTACTCGGCGAGTGTCTCGCCCTTCCAGGCGAAGACGGGCGAGCCCTGCGGGGCATCCACGCTGCCGTGCGCGCCGACCACGATCGCCGCGGCGGCCTCGTCCTGCGTGGAGAAGATGTTGCAGCTCGCCCAGCGCACCTGAGCGCCCAGCGCCGTGAGCGTCTCGATGAGGACGGCGGTCTGCACCGTCATGTGCAGCGATCCGGCGATGCGCGCACCCTTCAGCGGCTGCGTGGGACCGAACTCCTCGCGCAGGGCCATGAGCCCGGGCATCTCGTTCTCGGCGAGGCGGATCTGGTGGCGGCCCGCCTCGGCGAGGGCGAGGTCGGCGACCTCGAACTCGAGGACACGGGTGTCGGCGACGGGCGTCTGGGTGAGCATCCGCCCATTCTCCCACGGAGCGGGAGGACCGGTCCTCCGCTCAGATGCGGAGCGTCTCGTGCCGCACGACGACCCACCCCTGGGGAACCGACAGACGGTCGGTGTGGATCGCGCAGAGGTCGTGGGCGTGCGGATCGGGCGCCAAGCCGAGGGGGCCGACGGCCGCCATCTGGTCGCCGTAATCGTAGGTGAGGGTCGTGACGGCCTCGCGGGCGCAGCCCACCTTCGAACAGAGTCTGTCGCGCATCTGCCTCACGCTAGTCGCGGTCGGCGACACCCTCCGGATGCCGCGCCGCACCCCGCCCGCTCCGGCATCCGGCCCGATTCGCCGTCACGGACTTCGCCGTCAAGGATGTAGGAGACACGCCGCACGACGCGGTTCCAACCGGACCCCGCGCGGCGGGTCACCTACATCTCCGACGTGAGATTGTGCACGGTGCCGCGCGCACCGCGCTCGCCTAGGATCGGAGCATGGCGTGGCGGAAGGCGAAGGCGACGGCGCAGCCCCTGCGTCGGCCCTCCCGGCACGGGCGCCACGGGCGCGAGAACCGCAGTCCGGTCGTGCGTCCGCCCCTCCCCCCGCTCGACACGCGCGTCGACCGGTTCGATCTCGCGGTCGGCACGGCGGCGGAGTTCCTGCGCTCCGCGTGGGAGGAGCTCCGGGACGTCAGCTTCGAGATCGGCGACATGCCCCCCGCGACGGATGCCGAGGGCATCCCCCGCTGGCAGGTGCTGGCAGACCAGAAGCGCATCATCCTCTGGCGCATCCCGATCGAGCGGCTCAGCCACCTGCACCGCAACGACGATCTGCACCACAGGATGATGGTCGAGAGCTGCGTCTTCCGCGCTGCGGCGGAGTACCTCGACCGCGACCCCTGGGACCTCGGTCCGGAGCGCTTCCGGTACTTCTGACCTCACCCTAGGGGTAGACCGTGATCGCCTGCGCCGCGGCATCCGCCGGCCAGACCGGGAAGCCGGCGAGGGCACCGGCGGACGCGAACGACACCGCGGCGCGCACCGTCGTCGCTCCGGGGTCGAGCAGATACACGCCGCGGGACGGCAGCGGCACGTCGACGGAGGATCCGGCGGCCACCGCCACCTCGGTCGAGAAGGATCCGTCGGTCGTGGCGATCCGCACCGCGGCGTCGACGTCCGCCGTGTTGGCGAGGGTCACGCGCGGCGGAGCGCCTGCGGGCGTCGCGAAGAGCGTCGGAACGGCGATCTCGTCCGACGGCGTGTACCACGCGAAGTCGTCGCCCTCGCCGAGCCCCGTCGCCTGCCAGGCCGCGGCCACGACCGGCTGGTCGGCCGCGACGACCACGGTGTAGCGACCGGCGTCGCGCAGGCCCAGGTCGACCTCGACCGGACTCCCCGCGGTGAGGGGGATCGTGGAGGGCTCGCCGATCGGGGTCGTACTGCCGACGGGGATGACGGTCACCGACGCGGTGGTGTCGGCCGACGGCGAGAGGAGCCGCAGGAGCGAGGTGGCATCGTCGGTCTCGGCCCGGGCAGCGGCATCGATCCCGGTGATCACGACGGTGCGCGTCGGGGCGGCGAGGGCTCCCGACTGATCCACTCCGCCGGGCACCAGGGTGCGGGTGATGCTCGTCTGCAGAGAGGCCTGCACCGGCCCGCCCGTGGCGGTGACGCGGATCACGGGGCTGTCCTCGCCGAACGCGATTCCGGCCAGCGGGAGCACGCGCTGTGTGCGCGGGGCGATCACGATCGAGCCACCGGCCGGGGTCGACTCGCCCTGCGCGCCGAAGAGCGTCAGCTGCACGGCCGCGGGCACGTCGCCCGGGTTCGAGAGCACGACGAGATCCGCCGCCCCCGTCGTGCCGGCCCCGCCGACGAGCCAGGACTCCAGCAGGGGCGGACGGCACGCGGATGCCGCGAAGCCGGCGAGGTCGTCCGAGCGCACCGACGCGGACGAGGAGGCCGCCACGTCGGAGCGGACGCCGTCTTCGGGCGCCGCGGTGAAGACGGGGACGGGATCGGCGTTCGTGACGTTCGGCGACTCGAGCCGCGACTCCGTGGCGGCGGACGCGCCTTCCGCGACTCCTGCCGTCACAGTCGCGGAGGCCGCGAGCGACAGCTCCGCGGCCGCCTGGGACTGTCGGCCGAGCGCCAGCAGCGGGCCGTCGCAGACCGCGATCGTGTCACCGGGCTCGGGAGTCGCCTGGATCGACAGCGGCGCGCGCTCGACCACCGGCCAGGGCAGCGAGACGGCCGTCACGACGGCCACCACGGCGGCGACCGACACGACGGTGCCGATCAGGAGCCGGGCGCTCGTGGATGCCAGGCGGAGGAATCTGCGATCGCTCATCGGCCCTCCTGCCAGTGCGGGCCGACCACCCGGGGGGTGCGGCGTGCGGCGCGGCGCGACGCAGACGTGGGGATCGCGAGCAGCAAGGCGATCGCGACGACGCCGAACTGCATCGCGGCGATCCATCCCGCGGTGCGGTCGACGGATGCGGGCGGGGTGAAGCGCGTCTCTTCTCCGCCCTCGACGCGCCAGAGCGTGCCCTTGGACGTCTCTCCGACGGAATCGAGACCGTCGCGCTGGTCGAGCGAGGTCTGCGCCTGCAGGCGGAACGAGCGCGCCGCATCCGATTCGGGTGACGGAGACGGGGAGAGCAGCACGAAGCGCACGCCGTGGCCGCGCAGTGCGTCGACGACGTCGGCGGCCGAAGAGGTGACGAGGTCGGCGGTGAGGTCGGCGAGCTCCTGGTCGGATGCCGTCGCGACGGTGCGCGTCGACAAGAGCGTCGCCTGACTGCCGATGGTCTCGCTGCCGCCCCAGACGACGGAGGAGGCGACGCCTCCGGAGCTCTGCGGCGTGAGGACGACCGTGCCGACATCCGGGTCGTCACGCCCGGCGGCCGCCACGTACGCCGGCAGCGTGCTCGCCGGCCCGTTCTGGAGCTGCGCCGTTCCGCGGGCGACCGATGTCACGCCGGGGAAGGCCAGGACGGCGATCGCCGTCATCGCGACGACCGCCCCGAGGGTTCGAACCGAGCCCCATCGCGGCGCGATGCCGGCATCCAGGGTCACGAGGGCGCCGGCGGTGACGCCGAGCCACGCGAGGCTGAGCGCGGAGCCCGGCCACAGGGCCACCGAAGCGGACTGGACGAACGTCACCGAGATGCCGACGGCGGCGAACGCCGTGGCCAGGCCGAGCGCCGTCACGCCGAGCAGCGCTCCACCCACCGCCCAGCGCTGGGTGAGCGGCGCGACGAGGGCCAGAAGGGCGAGAGGGGCGACGAGCAGGGGGACCCACCACGTGGCGCCGCCGGCGAGGAACTCCGTCCATCCGCCGGGGTCGGTCGTGGGGAAGCCCGCGGCGAGGAGCGAACGCCCCACGCCGTCGGCCGCCGCTTCGGGTCCCACCCAGGGCACGCCGGGATCGGCGAGAAGCGCGAGCGGGAGCCCGGCGCGCACCTGGTGCCACACGAGCGGCAGCGACAGCACGAGCGAAGGCACGGCCAGCCACGCGATGCGGGCGGCTCCGCGTCCGGCGCGGAGGGCGAACGTGAGGATCAGCGCGACCGCCCACAGCACCGCCAGGGCGGGCGCGAGAGACGGCGCGCCGGCCACGACGGCGGCGAGGACGAGGGATGCGGCGCCCGCCGGCACCCAGGAGCGGTGGGCGACGGAGCCGGCGAAGAACAGCCAGGGCAGCAGGAGGTGCACGAGGACGGCGGCGGGGCGTCCCTGCGACAGCGCGGCGAGGAAGGTCGGGGCGAGCGCCCACACGACGCCGCCGGCGAAGCGCAGCGTGGCGCGGTCGGTCACCCGTGTGGCGGCGAACCAGCCGCCCAGGGCGGCCAGCGGAAGGGCCAGCACCCAGATCACGACCAGAACGCGCGAGGGGTCGGCGGGCCAGAGGCTCCCCACCACCGCGAGCACCGCGGCGAACGGATCGGCAGGTCCCACGGTCTCGAGCCCGAGGCCGCGCGAGCCGAAGGCGGCGTCGGCCCACAGCTGAGCGAACGTCGTCCGCAGCGGCTGCAGGGCTCCGCCGCCGAGCACGGGCCACGCCAGCAGCATCGGGAAGGCGACGAGGGATGTCGCGAGCGCCCCCAGCACGAGCCAGGCGCCACCGCCGGCGAAGAACCGCAGCTCTCCGCGCTGCGGAGCGGCGTCGGCGTTGGCGACATCCGGGTCGTCGTCGAAGCGCTGGCGCAGGGCGGACTGCGAGATCCTCAGGGGCGCGATCTGGGCCCACGACGCTGTGCGATGACGCGCGATGCGGCGCCGCGAGCGCACGACGGCGCCCACACGGAAGAAGGCCACGAAGGTCGCGGCCCACTCCGGACCGACGAGGGACGGCTGCTTGCGCACGAGGTGCACGCCCGTGCGCCAGACGACGAGCGGCAGCAGCGTGAGCCACACCAGCGGCAGCGCCGCAGGCCGCGCATACGCGAGACGACGGTGCAGCTGCGCCGTCCGCGCGGCGAACGCGCGGCGTCGACGGGCCCGGCCCGTCAGCGGAGCCGGTGCGCCGGCGACCCCGTCGCCGGCGACGGCGACGACGGCGGTGGGCGCGAGCGCCACGCGAGCGCCGGCGAGACGCGCACGCACCGCGAGGTCGAGTCCCTCATCGGCGCCCAGGAGCGCGCGGTCGAGGCCGTCGAGCTGCGCCCAGGCGTCGGCGCGCACGAGGAGTCCGCGCACGTCGGCTCCGAGGACGTCGTCGTCGGCGTCGTGCTGGCCCTGGTCGAGCTCGCCGTCGGAGATCCCGACCGTGCGGCCGAGTCCCGTCATCGTCACGCCGAGCGACACGATCTCGGTGGCGTCGTCCCAGCGCACGAGCTTGGGAGCCACGAGGGCGACCGACGGCGCGAGCTCGAGCGCACCGGTCAGCCGCTGCAGGGCTTCGGGCTGCGGTGCGGTGTCCTGCGCCAGAAGCCACACGGCATCCGCGTTCACCCTGCGCGTGGCCAGACTCAATGCCTCCGCGTAGCCGGTGCCCGCCGGGGCGGTGATGACGGATTCGGCGCCCGACGATGCGGCGGCTTCGGCCACGCCCGGGTCCGTGCCGCACACGACGATCGTGAGGGCGTCGACGGGGCGCCGCTGCTCGGAGAGCGCCCTCAGCGTCCGCCGCAGATGGTGCGCGGCGGGAGTGCGCCCGTCGGGGCGCACGAAGAGGAGAGCGTGGACTCGAGCGGGCATGACGTCGTCAGCCTAGGCGGACCGCACGGCCTCCCCCGGAGGCGCGCGCCACTCCGACAAGATCGGAGCGGTCGGGCGGATTCAGCCGGCGCGGCGCTTCAGCTTGCGACGCTCGCGTTCGCTGAGGCCGCCCCAGATGCCGAAGCGCTCGTCGTTCTGGAGGGCGTACTCGAGGCAGCGGTCGCGGACGTCGCAGGTCGTGCAGACGCGCTTCGCGTCGCGCGTGGAGCCGCCCTTCTCCGGGAAGAACGCCTCCGGATCGGTCTGCGCGCACAGCGCGTCGGACTGCCATCCGAGCGGATTCTCGTCATCGGTCTCGGCTGGACGCCGCACCCCGGGAACCCCGAGGTTGACCGGATCGACGAACCAATTGTCGGGAACGCCTGAACGGTAGCCCGTCATCTCGTTCTCCCCCCGGTGTTTCCCCCCACGCTGGTCAGCGCGTACGCATAATTACACCCGTGTAGTTCCTCAGGGTCAAGTCGCGAACCATAAAGCCTCAAGGGTTCATTGAAGCTTCACGACGCGCCGTCGGCGTGTCGCGCACGGGTAACGATGAGAGAACGCCCGGCAGGCACACGGTTCGACCGCACGGGAGGCGCGGTCAGCGGCCGGGTCCGGCGAGGAACAGCTCGCCGGTTCCGGATGCCTCAAGCGTCCCTTCGTCCGCGGTGACGAACACCGCCTGGCCGGGTCGCAGGAGCCTCTCCTCGCCCGTCGCCGCACCGCGCAGCCGGAGCTCGCCCTCGGTCACGACGGCGATGGATGCTCCCCCCACCGGGACTGCGGCCGTGCCGCCGATCCGCGCGTGCAGCAGCGCGAAATCGGGGACTCCCGCGTCGAACCGCTCCAGTCCGTCGCCGAGCGGGACGGGATGCAGACGCGGCTCGAGGCCGGGACGGGGGTCGAGCACGCGGACGAGCTCGTCGACGTCGATGTGCTTGGGGGTGAGCCCACCTCGCATGACGTTGTCGCTCGCCGACATGAGCTCCACCCCGAGCCCTTCGAGGTAGGCGTGGAGCACGCCGGCCGGCAGGAACAGCGCCTCCCCGCGGCGCAGAGTGACGACGTTCATGAGCAGCGCCACGACGACGCCGGGATCGCCCGGGGCCGACTGCGCGATGCGGGCGACCGTCGCGATCTCCGCGTCGAACTCGGGGACATCGGCATCCGCGAGCGCCGCGATGACGTCGTCGACCTCGGCGGCGGCGCTGCCGGAGAGGAGCCAGGCCACCGTGTCGATCAGGGCCGCCGAGGCATCCGGACCCTCCAGCCGCGCCGCCAGCGGTGCGGCGGGCGCGCCGAGCGCTGCGACGAGTCGCCTGGTCGCGTCGATGTCGCGGAGACCGGCGAGCGCGGTGAAGGTGTCGCTGAGTGCGACGAGCACCTCGGGCTTGTGGTTGTCGTCGCGGTACAGGCGCTCACCGGCATCGCGGGGGATCCCCGCCGCCTCCTCGCGCGCGAAGCCCGCTTCGGCCTGCGACTTCGAGGGGTGCACCTGGATCGACAGCGGGGATGCCGCGGCCAGCAGCTTCAGCAGGTACGGCAGCCGGGCAGGCGCTCCGGCATCCGATCCCTCCTCGGAGAGCCACTCTCCGAGCGTGCGTCCGTCGGGAACCCGGGCGGGCGAACCGGGATGATCGCCGAACCACACCTCGGCTTCGCGCGCCCCCGTCGGGGTGCGACCTTCGAGTTCGGCGAGCAGGGTCGTTGACCCCCACGGATAGTCGCGCGGGGCATTGGCGAGGGGTACCAGCACATCCCCAGCCTAGACAGGCTGCTCCGGTAGCCTGATATCACGATGGCGGTCCACACGAAGCACCCGGTCGCGGCGCCCCCGGCAGCCCCGGTCCGCGAGAAGACAGGGCACCTGCTGCTACGCGCGTGGTGCATCTTCGTGCTGTTCACCGCGCTGTCCGGAACCGCCTGGGTCCACGCGTTCGGCGAGGTCGTGGCCGGCGCCGTCGTCATCGGCGGCGCTCTCCTGTCGATCGGGCTGTGGCTCGCCGTGCGGCCGTCGGTGCACTGGCAGCGACTCCCCTGGTTCGTCGTGGGCTACGTCGTGTGGGCGATCCTCTCCCTGATCTGGTCGGCGTGGCCCGCCGTCTCGGCCTGGACTCTCCTTCTCCTGGTGATCACGACGGTGCAGGCGCTGTTCGTGGGCTCGCTCCTGACCTGGCGCGAGCTCGTGCGGGCCGTCTCCTCCGCGCTGAAGTGGGTCATCGGCCTGTCGCTCGTGTTCGAACTGTGGGTGTCGATCTTCGTGCGCGTGCCGCTCCTGCCGGGCTTCGTCCCGCGCACCGAGAAGCTCGACCCGATCGAGTACTGGTCGCGCAACAACCTCTTCGGCGGCGGCCGCATCCAGGGCATCATGGGCAATGCGAACCTGCTCGGACCCGTGGCGCTCATGGCGATCATCGTCTTCGGTCTGCTCTACGCCGGCCGGGCGACCAGACGCGTCACCCTGCTCCTGTGGATCGCCGTATCGGCCTACCTGTTCTACCGGGCCTCGTCGGCGACGGCGTACCTCGCGGCGGCGGCCGTGGTGGTCGTGCTGGCGACGATCCTGCTCATGCGTCGCGCGGATCGACCCGGCGCGCGCACCAAGTACTACCTGGCGTACGCCGCCATCGGCGTCGTCTCGGCGCTGGTCCTGGTCTTCTTCCGCGAGCAGATCTTCGGAGCACTCGGGCGCGAGTCGAACCTCACGGGGCGGGAGGACATCTGGGCCGCGGTCCTCGAGAGAGCGACGCAGAGACCCGTGATCGGCTGGGGCTTCGCCACGCCGTGGGTGACCGCCGACCCGGCGTTCGGCGGGTGGATCATCGACCACGGCGTATCGGTGCAGCAGGCCCACAACATGTGGATCGACGTCTTCTTCCAGCTCGGCGCCGTGGGAGTGGTCCTGATGGCGCTCACGTACCTCGCGTTCGTCTGGCGCGCATGGTTCTTCGCTGTCGACCGCCCGCGCTGGGACCTGCGCGCCGACCGGCCGTACTCCTCGCTGTCGCTCCTCCCCTCGCTCCTGGCCACGGTCCTGCTGGTGCAGGGCATCGCGGAGTCCGGGCCGCTGCTGCTGTGGGGTTGGATGTTCGTCGTGATGTTCGCGTTCAAGATCAAGCAGTCGCCGCACATCGGCGTCGGCCCCGCCGAGCAGAGCTTCGCGATCGAGCAGGATCTCACGGCCGTCGCCGCGCCCCGCCGCAGGCCGAGGGCATGAGCGCGGCCGCCGCGGCCCCCGCGCAGGGGCGGTGGCTCCGGGACCTGCTCGTCTCGGCATCCCTCGCCCGTGCGTTCACGCTCGCGGTGCTCGCCGCCGTCTTCTCGTCGTTCGCGATCGAGCGGGTCGCGGGCCGCGTCACGTACGCCACCATCATCGCGGCCCTCTGCCTCCTCGCGATCGCGATCCTCGTCGCGCGGCGCGACGAAGTGTCGTTCGTGCGACTCGTGCCCACCACCCTGGTGGCGTTCGTGGGATGGGCGGTCGTCAGCGTGTTCTGGAGCACGGATCCCGCCTCCACGTTCTGGAGCGGACTCTCCACGGCGGCCCTCGCCGTGCTCGCCGTGACGATCGGGCAGGTCCGCGACACGCTCCAGACGGCGCGCGCCCTGGGCGACGTGATGCGCTGGCTGCTGTCGATCTCGCTCGGGCTCGAGATCCTGGCGGGCATCCTCCTCGACATGCCGTTCCGCTTCCTCGGCATCCAGGGCAGGATCGCCGAGTTCGGTCCCGTCCAGGGGATCTTCGGGACGCGCAATCTGCTGGGCTTCGTCGCCGTCATCGCACTCGTGACGTTCCTGGTGGAATATCGCACGCAATCGGTCCGTCCCGGACTCTCCGTGTTCTCCGTCGCGCTCGCCGGCCTCCTCGCCGCGCTCTCTGATTCGCCGACGGTCGCCGTTCTCGCCGTCGCGGTCGGTGCGGCGGCGGGCGCGCTGTGGATCGTGCGCCACACGCCGGCCGAGCGGCGGACATCGGTGCAGTGGACGTTCGCCGGCATCGTCGTGGTCGGCATAGGAGTCGCGTACGTGCTGCGGCATACGATCATCGCCTGGCTGGGCGCTGGATCGGACTTCTCCACCCGCGCCGAACTGTGGGCGACGATCCTCGCGTACGTGCGGCGCGACCCGATCGTCGGGTTCGGGTGGTTCGGCCCGTGGCCGCCGCTGGAGTTCCCGTTCATCGCGATCAACTTCACGCTCGACCAGAGCCACGCGACCGCGCTCAACGCGTACTTCGACGTCCTGCTGCAGCTCGGCTGGGTCGGGCTCATCCTGTTCCTCGGCTTCGTCGGGATCGCCCTCGTGCGCTCGTGGCTCGTCGCCGGCGAGCGCCGCTCGGTCGTCTACGCGTGGACGCCGCTCATCCTGACCACGATCCTCGTCGACTCGATGTTCGAGAGCTTCGCCCTCGCCGGCTCCGGGTGGGTCCTGCTGGTCATCTGCGCCGTGCGCGCCGGACATTCGCGATCGTGGCGCGAGCGCGTCGACGCGCTCGGGAGCCGCGTAGCGGACGACCTTCCACACGACCGCATCCCCTGACGGATGCCCCGTCACGCCGCGTGTCGGAGGTAAGACTTTTCCCTTCAGAGGGGTGCCCTCCGCCCGTAGACTCCCGACGCCGGGCGACCCCAGAGCCCGGCGGAATCAGGATGTGCCACGTGTCGAACACGATCTCCCCACCCTCTCTGCGAACGTTGCTGCGCGGTGCCGCGGCCGCCCTCGCGGTCGCGTCGCTCTTCGTCTTCGGTGCGGTCGTTCCCGCGCAGGCGGCGACGCCGCCGGCTGCACCGTTCACCCTCACCGGCCGCATCGTCGACTCCGCAGGCGACGGCGTCCCGGGTGCCGTCGTCAGCACGCCGAACTCGTGCCGGTGCGGTGACAGCGCAGACATCCCGCCCGCGACCGCCACCACCGCTGCCGACGGAACGTTCTCCGTGACGGTGCGCTACTCCTCCTCCGTGAGCGTGCAGGTCTCCGGCCCGGAGCCCTTCGTGCGGGCAGGACTCGCCGCCGACGGGACGCTGAGGGCCGGGGGCGCGGACGACGAGCGCGCCTTCACGGCGTCGGCCGCGCTGGGCACCCTCACCCTCACGGAGGGCGTGGTCGTGACGGGGACCGTGGCCGTCACGGGCTTCCCGGTCGCCGCCGACGGATGGATCAGCCTCTCCAGCCCGACTCTGGGGTACTACTCCGCGCCGTACTCCGCCGTCGACGGGGCGCAGTCCTGGTCGGTCGCCGTACCGGCCGGCAGCTACACCGTCACCGCCTACGCGCCCGGCGAAGAGGTCGCGTACAACGGCAGCGCGCCTGTCACGATCGGCGCCGCCGGAGCCGCACTCGGCACCGCGGCAGTCGCCGGCAGCGGCTTCGTCGTACGCGGCACGACCGTCGATCCCGACGGACGACCTGCGGCAGGCGTCTACGTCAACCTCAACCACACCGATGAGAACGGGTACACCACCGGCTATACCGGCGTCCTGACCGCCGCCGATGGAACGTACACGCTGGTGAACGTCGACCCGAAGGCGTACACCGTCTACGCGTCCGCGTCCTACAGCGATGCCCTCGGCGACTACCAGGCGGGGTTCTGGCCCGGGCTCGTGCCCTCGGACGCGCAGGCGGAGCTCCTCACGGTCTCCGGCACTCCGCGCATCATCTCGGTGCCCTCCCCCGATCTCGTCATCCGCCGAGCCTCCCCGAGCGAGCCGCGTTCGGTGACGGCCGCCGCCGGCGACGCCCAGGCCACCGTCTCGTGGCAGGCGCCGGCGAATCCGGGCGTCGCGAACGCGCCCACCTACCTGTACACCGTGACGGCATCGCCCGGAGGCGCGACCGTGACCACGGACGGCGCGAACAGATCGGTCGTCGTGCCCGGTCTCGCCAACGGAACGGCGTACACCTTCACCGTCACCGCGACCAGCGGATTCGGGACGTCGCCGGTTTCGACGGCATCCAACACCGTCACGCCGGGCGCCGCGCCCGCCGCGAAGGCGCCCAGCGCGCCGCTGGACGTGCGCGCACTCGGCGGAGACCGCACGGCCACGGTCACCTGGAAGACGCCGACCTCGGACGGAGGGTCCCCGATCACCGCCTACACCGCGACGGCGAAATTCGGGAGCATCGTCTACGGGACGGCGACGGTCGACGGCTCGGCCCGCCAGGCGATCATCACGGATCTGCCCTACGGCGGCCTGCTCACCGTCACGGTGACGGCGCGCAACGCCGTCGGCTCGTCGACAGCCGCCGTCGCGCCGAAACCCGTGACACCTGCCGCACCCCCGACCGCGCCGACGGGCGTGAAGGCCACGGCGGGCAACACCCAGGCCACGGTCTCGTGGACCGGGTCGGCCAGCAACGGATCCAGCATCACCGGGTACACCGTGACGGCGAGCCCGGGCGGCAAGACGACCACCGTCGCCGCCACCGCCCGCACGGCGACAGTGACCGGACTCACCAACGGCACGGCCTACACCTTCACGGTGACGGCCAAGAACGCCAAGGGCTCGACCGCGTCCGTCGCGTCCGCAGCCGTGACTCCGCGCACGGTGCCGACGGCGCCCGGCAACGTGCGTGCCCGCCTCGCCGCCGCCCTCGTGGTCGTGGCGTGGGAGGCTCCGGCATCGACCGGCGGCTCGGCGATCACGGGATACACCGTGACGGCCAGTCCCGGCGGTCAGACGATCACGACCGCGGCATCCGGTCGCAGCGCGACCTTCCGAGGCCTCGCCAAAGGAACGGCGTACACGTTCACCGTCAAGGCCGACAACGCGGCAGGCTCGTCTGCGGCGTCCGCGAAGTCGAACACGGTGACGCCGAAGTAGGAGTGCAGGATCCGCGCCGGCCTGCCGTCCGCAGGCCGGCGCGGATCGCGCGTCCAGGAACGGCCCGACCGGGCAGGGTAGGATTCACGGGCCATGACCCTGACCTCCGAGAGCGCCGTGACGTCGACCAATCAGCCCTTCGATCCCGCGTCGGCCACGATCGCCGTCGTCACGTTCAACCGCTCCGGACTGCTCACGCGGCTGCTCGACAGCATGGTCGTCATGGATCCCAAGCCCGGCCACATCGTCGTCGTCGACAACGCGTCCACGGATGACACCACCGAGGTCGTCGAGTCCTACCGCGAACGCCTGGGCACCGAGCTCGTCTATCGCCGCCTCGACACCAACACGGGCGGTTCCGGCGGGTTCAGCGAGGGCATGCGCGTCGCCTACGACCTCGGATCCGAGTGGATCTGGCTCATGGACGACGACGTCGAGGTCATCCCCGACGGCCTCGCGAAGATGGGCAAGTGGGCTCCGCGGTTCAAGAGCATCCAGGGCCGCCGCTACGACTACGACGGCAGCGCCTTCTACTGGCAGTACCGCATCGCAGAGCCGCTCGGCATCCCCATCCCCTTCGCCCCGTCGGGCTTCGACGAATCGGGCTACAAGGAGATGAACTCCGGATGCTTCGAGGGCATGTTCATCCATCGCGACATCGTGCAGCAGATCGGCCTGCCCGACCCGCGCTTCTTCATCTACTGGGATGACCAGATGTACGGCTGGCTCGCCTCCCGCAAGACCACGTCGGTCATCGTCGACGAGTTCGTGCTGCGGCGCACCCGCGAGATCAAGCAGTGGGACATGGGCATCCGCCACATGAACGCGTCCAGCGACGCCTATCGGTACTACATCATGCGCAACCGCGGCCACATGAAGCAGTACTACCGCTCGCTCGGTGTGCACAACCCCGTGCTGTTCGGCCTCGGCACCGCCATGACATTCGGCAAGGAGCTCATCCGCCTCGTCGCGGTCGAGCGCAAGGTCCGCGGCACGTCGAATCTGTTCCGCGGCCTGAAGGACGGCCGAGAGATCGCTCGGGATGCCTCGTGGCGGCCGATGGCGCCGCTCGCGGCCGCCGACGCTCGCTGACCGACGCCTGAGCCCTCAGCCCGCGTTGTAGTCGGCGTTGTACCGGTCGAGCACCTCGGCGAGCGGAGCGTCGAGCGCGAGGCGGCCCTTGTCGAGGTAGAGACCACGGGTGCAGAAGCGCCGCAGGTCCTTCTCGTTGTGCGAGACGAAGAACAGCGTGCGGCCTTCGGTGAGGAGCTCGTCGATCCGCTTGTAGCACTTCTCCCTGAAGGCCTTGTCTCCGACAGCGAGCACTTCGTCCACCAGGAGGACCGGTTCGTCGAGCTGCGACACGACGGAGAACGCCAGACGAACCTTCATGCCGTTCGAGAGGTGCTTGTACGGCATGTCGACGAAGTTCTCGATCTCGGCGAATTCGATGATGCCGTCGAACCGCCGCGCGACCTCGGCGCGCGACATCCCGTGCAGCCCCGCCGTGAGTCGTACGTTCTCGCGCACCGTCAGGTCGCCGACGAAGCCGCCCGTGATCTCGATCAGAGGGGCGACGCCACCATGCACCGTGACACGGCCCTCATCGGGCAGCAGCACCCCGGCGACGAGTTTGAGCAGCGTCGACTTCCCCTGGCCGTTGCGCCCGACGACGCCGATGGACTCCCCCGGCTTCACAGCGAACGACACCTCGCGCAGCGCCCAGAACTCGTTCGGGGCACTGCGTCGTGTCGAGTCGGAGAACAGGTCCTTGATGCTGCGGCGGCCGCGGCGGTTGCGGCGGAACCGTACGCCGAGGTCGCGCACCTCGATCGCGAGAGCGGGATCCGTCATCACAGCTCCTTCAGCACAGGGCGCTCGAGGCGGCGAAAGACCTGGATCCCGATCAGCAGGACGAGGATGCTCACCACAGCCCCGACCACGACGCTCAGCGTGTCCCATTGGTCGGGGAAGAACCCGACCCGGTAGAGCGTGAAGATCCCTGCCAGCGGATTGAAGGCCATGATCTCCGGGAAGATGCCGGGGAGATCCTTCACGCTGTAGATGATCGGCGTGGCGTAGAAGAGTGCCCGGAGCATGAGCCGGGTCGTGCGCTCGAGGTCACCCCACAGCATGCACAGCGGAGCGACGATGAGTCCGAGGCCGACGAGCAGCATCGTCTGCAGGAGGACCGCCACGGGGAACCACAAGAGGCCCCAGTTCACCGTCGCTCCGGCGAAGACGGCGAAGAGCACGAGGACGGGAAGCGAGCAGAGGAACTCGATCCCCTTGCTGAGAACGATCCGGTTGACCCAGATCGAGCGAGGGATCGCCGTCGATCGCACCAGGCGCGCGTCTTTGTTGAAGGCCCGTGTGAAGTCGGCGACGGCCGCGTTGAACCAGACCCACGGCAGCAGAGCGGTGATGAGGAAGACGATGTAGGGGTCCTCACCGACGCCCTTGTTGAAGATCTGCGTGAAGACGAACCAGTAGATCAGGCTCATCACGAGCGGATCGAGCACCGACCAGAGGTACCCGAGCGCGCTGGTGGCGTAGCGTACGCGCAGATCTCGCGCGGAGAGAAGCCACAGCGAGTGGAGGTAGCGGCGGGGGGATCCCGGGGCGCCGACGGCGGCTGTGGTCACGGGTTCGAGTCTATTCAGTAGCCGTCGAGTCACTCATCTGGGCGGCCGCTGGAGGAGCTCGGCGCCGGCAGATGCCACCGGCGTCACCGCACGGGTCCAGCCACGATCCTCGAGAGCGAAGACAGTCTCGGGACTTCCGGGGTTCACCACGATGAAGTCGCTTCTGAATTCATCCGCGACTTCGATCAAGCGGTCGGCGGACAATTTGTCATACAGGAGCGGGCCAGGAGCAACACATTGCTTGTAACCTCCGAGTACATCCAGGCGTCGCTGCCACTCCTCCCACGCCTCCCCACCGTAGGGAACATCCTTGCAATCCGCGATCACGGCGCGTTGGGTGATCAGCTTCACCCACTCGAAGCGAGGCGGGGCCACTAGGACCGCGCCCTCCGGCACAACCTCGCGGACCTCTTCGCCCCAGGTGCGGAGGTTGGGGTCACCGATGAATGTGAAGGATGGCTCACGCAACGTCAGACCGCCGCTGACGGCTGTGACGATGAGCACCACGAGGCCCGCGACGAGCGAGGCTGACGCTGATCGTCGGGCAATGTCCGCTGACCTCAGTGTCGAGAGGGTGAACCACACGACTGGTCCGAGAAGTGCCAGGCCCATCAGCACAAGGCGAGGCCCGAGATCCGTGGGGAACCCCGGCGCTGTAAGATAAGCGATCCATCCCACGCCCCAGGCAACCAGGAAGACCGGAACCTTCCACCCGCGCAGCCGGACAAGAAGCGGAGCGAACAGACCCCATACGGCGAACGGAACGAGAACAGCTCCGAGCCGGTAAACGTTGACGCCCTGCGCAATCGTCCCGAGGAAAGGGATACGAAGCGCATCGCTGGCAAATCCGAGCGTGTAGCCGAGGGTCGCTAGTCCCACAGTCGCGTACCAAATCCACCGATGAGACCGCGGAAGGACCACCGCGCTCAACACCGCCAGGACGATGAGCCCGATCGTTGACAGCAGTTCTACTCGAGTCCACAGGTGGGCCGCGCAATGGAACGGGATCACCTGGTCGCAGATCCGGACGAAGTCCTCGAGATTCGACGCTACGGGACGCAGGGTGAGCCCGAACGCGACGAAGGCAGCTGTCAAGACGAGGGCTGCCCCCAGATACCAGTCCACCCTCCGCTCACGTACACCCTCCACGACAAGCATCGACGCGAGAAGGACGAGTGCGATCGAACCCTGCTGTACGTGAACGATCGCGATGAGCGGCGCGAGCACGATGACAAGGATGCGGCGACCGGTGAGCAAACCTGCGATCAACAGGTATATGAGATTGGCCGAGAGAACGGCGGGAAGAGCCTGCGCGATCATCCCTGAGCCTGTGCCACCGATGGCCCAAGGAGTGATGGCCGTGACGATAGTGACGCCCACCGCGACGGGCCAGACGATGGACGGGAAGAATCGATAGGCGATGAGGGCCGTGGCAAGGCTGAACGCAACAAGCCCGAGGCCCCAGAACACCACGTAAACCAACGACAGGATTCCCAGGCTCTCGCCGGCAAAGGTGAGCACATCGAAGAACCAGTGCGGCTGAGGTGCGACTTCCATGAACCAGTCGTTGCGAAATGCTCCTGGATGGGCCCAGCTGAGTCCCTCGACGGACAGCACGAAGTGATCGCCCCACCCGGCGAAGTAGCCGAATCCGATCGTCCCCCAGATCTGCAGGACTGCGAGCAGCGCAGTGAGGACTCCGGTGAGAGGCAACAGTCTGCGTAGAGACCCCCCGCGCGCAACTGAAACGCCCTCATCGGTGCGCGCCGTCACGGCGTTACCTGTCAGCACGCGTACTCCCCTCCCTGGCCCTGCTCTGCTCTTCTTCCAACTGGGCAGTCGTTCGTGTCCAGGTCTCATTGGCGTAATCGTCTTTGTAGACCGCAAGCCGAGTGAACCCGACAACCGATGCCCAGGCATCCGCAAGACGGAATCGGCTCGAGCCTGTCTCGTGCGCATCGCTCAGTGAGACGGGGACCTCTTCTACCCTGATCCCCTGCTGCTCGGCAGCGAGCACGAGCTCGGTCGTCCACATCAGACCCATCTCGCGCGAGAGGAGGGCGAAAGAACGAGCCCAGTCGCCCTCGACCCAGATTGTCCCTTGACTGTCTCCGACCCGAGACTGCAGAAGTGCCGCACGCAGGAAACGAAAGACGCGGGACTGAATGACACGTCTGCTGCTGCGGACGACCTCGGACTCCGGGTGCGCCTTCGACCCGACCGCGACCACTGTATCTGCCGACAGCTTGTTGAACTCCTGCAGATCGGAGAAACCGAAGGGCAGGTCATCCGCAGTCAGCAACAACCACTGACCGGAGCTCGCAAGAACTCCTGTGCGCAATGCTTCGCCGAGACCGGCGCCCGAATGCAACACCACGAGAGCGCATCCATGGCTCCAGGACCCCTCCAGATCTTCGAGCACGGCGGTGGTGCGATCCGTCGAGCCGTTCTCTACGACGATGATCTCGTCGCCTGAGCGAAGGCGTTCTGCCAACTGATCGATCGTGTCGCCGATGACGGACTCGCCGTTGCGAGTGGGCACGATCACGCTGGTGTGTGACCGGACGTCGTCGGGCGCGAGGCGCGCCCCCAGACGCCGACTGAGCCGACTGCGCTCCATCGAGCGCACGTGGGACGGCATGGAGGTGAGCGACCAGACCAGTCCTCCGAGGGATACCGTCACCAACAGGCCGAGGGCAGCGGACAGCTCTGCGTAATGATAGAGGTCGGGAAGTACCAGCACGGCCGACGCGAGCCCAACCATGAGCGTCGGCGATGCGATGGCGAGAGAGGCCTTGAGCAATCTTCGCTGGGGTGATCGTCTCATCATCGCGATCACGTACGCCACGATGATGAAGGCGATCATCGCACCGAACTGCTTGATCACGTAGAGGGCCTTCGCCAGGTACAGACCCACGGCGTCGAGGGGTTCTGCTGAGATGGCCGTGAAGTACGCATCGCGGAGGATCGCATCGTACTCGGCACTTCCGACCGTGACCTCGGGCGCGACCTCAGCGACAAGTTCGCGCGTTTCCTCAGGATCGGGTGAGATCTCGAAGACCGACGGCTCACCTGTGATCGATTGAGGGTGCGACAGTCCCAGGTACAACTGCTGCCATGTGCCGTGGAAATCGGGCGTCTCCGCGCTGGTCGTCAAGATCGCGCTGGAACGCCCCGCGTCGACGAGCGTGGTGACCGCTGTCTGAATGCCGACCGACAGGGAAACGGCCACCACGGCTGCGGCAAGAGCGCGAACCCATCTGAGACGGTCGTTCACCATGAGCCACCACAAGACCCCAACCGCGATCGCGACACCGACGCCGGAAAAGGACTTGGTGACGTTCCCTAATCCCGCAATGAAGACAAGGCCGGCACTCGCCACGATGACACGCGTCCACGAGAGTCTGTACGTACTCAAGTGCAGAATGAGCGCCAAGGAGAGAAATGCAAGGGACGCCGCGACGCCGTAGAACGCGTGTACGCGCAGAGTGCTCACGCTGTCCGAGAGCCCGTACTCCGTCCCCACGAGGATCGTTCCTTGATTGAGCAGCCACATCGCGGCGGGAAGCAAGATCAGTGCATACCCGGCTCTGGCTCGACGGAAGATGCGTGCGACGGACGTGGGGAGCCAGAGCAGTGGCGTCGCTACGAGGATCGCCATGAGGAGGGAGAGGCCGGGGTACGGAGACGTCGAGCCGGTGAGATGACCCATCAGGCTTGCAGCGAGATACGCGCCAGTGTCGTCATTCCATGCAGCAGCGATCAGTTCGACACGATCGCTGCCCGGGTCCGAAGCGGCCGCGCTCTGCGTCCGCGGCGAACCCGTGTCGATCTGTTTGACGAGAAGAACGCCAGTCTCGTGATACGTCTCGTACGTGGCCCTCAGTTCGGCGCCCCGATCCGCCTCCCACGCAAGCTCCGGCATGCTGACGACGGCGGCGAACGACGCGAAGCTGAGGACGGCACCCACGAGGAGGAGAAAGAGACTCGTCGAACGCGGCCACATCCTGTTGGTCGCGGAAAGAGAGCCTGACGAGTGCATGGATCCTTCTCGTTCGAATGGCAGGGTTGTCGGACGGCCTCGACCGTCGCACGCCCGGGAACAGCGGACACTTTCAGCATCCGATCAATCGCGTCCGTCATGGCCGAGCCAACACCGGCCCGACATGAGACAGTCGTCGAAAGAGAGCGAGATGACTCTATTGTGCCCGATCGGACGCTGGGAGTCCGTCGGACGCGGCGCGGCTCACTCCAGCTGATTGCTCCACATCGATAGAGCAGACCCTATGGCCATGTGCATGTCGAGGTACTGGTACGTCCCCAAGCGTCCGCCGAAGTAGACATCTTTCTCCGCTTCCGCAAGCCGCCGATAGGCCAGGACAGCGGTACGGTCGTCGGGCGTGTTCACGGGGTAGTAGGGCTCGTCAGCCGCGTCAGCGAACCGCGAGTACTCACGGACCACCACAGTCCGGTCAATGGGGTAGATGTCGAACCGCTCAGGGTGGAAATGCTTGAACTCGTGGATGCGGGTGAACGGGACGTCGAGGTCCGCATAATTCATCACCGCCGTCCCTTGGTAGTCACCGACGTCGAGTACCTCTTGCTCAAAGTCGAGTGTGCGCCATGCGAGTTTGCCTTCGGAGTGGCCGAAATAAGCGTCGAGCGGCCCGGTATAGACCACGGGAACCTGACCGACGACGTCGCGCTTGTTCAAGGGCTGTCCCTCGTCGAAGAAATCCGTCGAGAGAACCACGTCGATCCGGGGGTGGTCCGCCATGTTCTCGAGCCACGCCGTGTACCCGTCATTGGGTAACCCTTGCCAGGTGTCGCTGAAGTAGCGGTTGTCGTAGGTGTACCGAACCGGCAGGCGCGTGATCACCTCGGCGGGCAGTTCACGCGGATCGGTCTGCCACTGCTTCGCCGTGTAGTCGCGGATGAAAGCGTCGTACAGAGGCCGACCGATCAAGGCTATGCCCTTCTCCTCCAGACTTGTCGCGTCCGACAATGACGAGCCCGACGTCTGCGATTGCAGAAGCTGTCGTGCCTCTGCGGGTGAATAGGCCGATCGGAAGAACTGATTTATCGTGCCAAGGTTGATTGGCATGGGGTACACCACGCCGGCGTGCGTGGTGAAGACGCGGTGTTCGTACGAGGTGAACCGCGTAAAACGATTCACGTAGTCCCAAACTCGCTGATTGGACGTATGGAACAAATGGGCGCCGTACTTGTGGACCTCGATGCCGGTGGTCGGCTCGCGTTCACTGAATGCGTTTCCGCCGATGTGGGCGCGGCGGTCGATAACGGTCACACTGCGCCCTGCAGCGGCGGCTCGTTCGGCGATCGTAAGGCCGAAGAATCCCGACCCTACGATGAGGATATCCATCGTCCTGACCTCCCGGTTGTTGGCCTCCAGCCCACACTACCGGCGCCGTCGAAGGCATGTTCCCGGCGCGGCGCATGTGATGATGGAGAACATGCATTCGGACCGCTTCTCCCGGTCGGCGTCGCTGATCTCCCGCGCATGGTCGTCGAGCGCCGTCAGGTATCTGGCCGTCGGCGGCTTCAGCTTTCTCTTCGATGTATTCGTGCTGTGGCTACTGCATGAGGTCTTCCTCGTTCCCCTTACTATCAGTACCCCAGTCGCGTTCCTCACGAGTTTTGCCGTGACCTACACGCTCCAGCGAACCGTCGCATTCCGGGCCACAGACGGCGTCGCCCCCAGCGTGGTGAAATACGCGATCCTCGTGGGTGTCAACACGGTCGCGACCACCGCCATCGTCTGGGCAGCAGATGCCCTGGGTCTCCCCTGGATCGTGGGCAAGGTGGCCGCAGTGGTCACCACGACGATCTGGAACTACTTCGCATATCGTTACTGGGTCTTCGCAGCCCGGAAAGTTGTTGACTGATGTACAAAGGCGCTCGGATCGCGGCCGTCGTTCCCGCTTACAAAGAAGAACTGATGATCGCACGGGTCATCGAAACCATGCCGGAATATGTCGACGACATCATCATCGTCGACGACTGCAGTCCGGATGACACGAGCGGCGCGGTCGCCAGGGTCGCGGATGCACGTGTCACGCTGATCCGCCACGAAGTGAATCAGGGCGTCGGCGGTGCCATCATCACGGGGCACAAGGCGGGGATCGAGCTCGGCTCGGACGTCCACGTCATCATGGCCGGAGACGCACAGATGGATCCGGACTATCTTCCGGCCCTTCTCGATCGCGTCACCGACGACGGCTACGGGTTCTCAAAGGCAAACCGCTTCTACTCACCAGAGTCCTTCGACGGAATGCCCCGCTACCGGGTCTTCGGGAACATCACTCTTTCCTTTATGACCAAGCTCGCCTCCGGTTATTGGAACCTCTTCGACCCCCAGAACGGCTACACGGCCGTGCGCACCGAAGTATTGCGCAGGCTGCCGCTCGATCGTGTCGCCAAGCGCTACAGCTTCGAGAACGATCTTCTCATGCACCTGAACATCCTTCAGGTGCCCGCGGTCGACGTCCCCATCCCAGCGGTGTACGGGGACGAAGTCTCGAGCATCAAGCTGCGCAACGTCGTGCCCGAGCTCATCAACCGGCTCACCGTGGGATTTTGGACCCGAGTCTGGTATCGCTACGTACTCTGGTCGTTCTCCCCGATCGCGCTGTTGCTGTTCCTCGGCCTTGCTCTCTTCCTATTCGGAATCGCGGTGAGCATCTGGATGGTATTCCAGATTGCCGCCTCGGTCATCGCAACGGCAGCCACTGTCATGCTGGCCGCGCTCCCACTCATGATAGGCACCCAGATGCTGATCAGCGCGTTGCAGCTCGACATCCAGGCAACGCCCTCAACACCGTCGTATGCACCGTTCCGCGACGCCGATGAGGCCGGGCCTAAGCGCGGACGGTAGAGACGACGGCGCCGCCGCCCGACGCGGACCGAAGCGCAGACTCAACGACTTCGAGCGTGTGCGCGGCCTCAGCCATGGTTGACAGCTCGGTGGGAGCTCCGAGGACCGCGTCCCTGAACGCCTCGAGCTCGGCGCGCAAAGGCTCTTTCTTCGCGAACGCGAATCGAGTCACATCGCCCTCCGACACTCCGCGGAAGGAAGAGACCGACTCCCACTCCAAGGCGACAGTACCGTTCGCGTAGAACGTGAGGTCACCAGTCGCAGTGTCGGCGATGAACGTTCCTCGCTCCCCGGTGACTACGGTAACCCGCTCCTTCATGGGGCTCAGCCAGTTGATCAGGTGATTGGCAATGATTCCATTTCTCAGCCGCCCGGTCATCGAGATCATATCTTCGTGAGCGCGACCGCTCTTATGGGCAGTCTGCGCCGACACCGACGCATAGCCCGACTGCGCCACCCACGCAGTGAGGTCCACATCGTGCGTCGCGAGATCCTTCGCCACACCGACGTCGCCGATCCGACCGGGGAAACTGCTCTGGCGGCGTGTGGCGATCTGATACACATCGCCGGCGTCGCCTGCAGCCAGCCGCGCGCGCAACTGCTGCAGAGCGGGATTGAATCGTTCGACGTGTCCGACGACGCCTACGAGACCACGTGCGGAGAACGCCTCTGCCACCGTGTACCCGGTCACGGTGTCTTCAGCGATCGGCTTTTCTACGAGGGTGTGAATCCCCGCTTCAGCGAGCGCGAGCGCGGCTTCCGCATGAAATCTCGTCGGAATCGCGACGATGGCCACGTCAAGCCCGACAGCGATGAGGTCATCGACACCATGAAGGACACTCAGCCCACCGGCGACACGATGAGGATCGCCCCCCGGGTCAGCAACGGCAACCAGTTCAACACCCGGCACGTCCCGGAGAATGCGGGCATGATGGCGACCCATCATGCCCAGCCCAATGAGCCCCGCACGAAGATCGGCCATCAGGCACCCGCCCGCGCGACAGCGTTCACCGCAGTGACCACGCGCTCGAGGTCGTCCTGCGTCAGCGAGGGATGGACGGGAATCGAGACGACTTCGCGCGATGCGCGTTCCGTCTCAGGAAGCTCGAGACCTGGGGCGTACGAGGCGAGAGACGGGAGACGGTGATTCGGAATCGGATAGTAGACACCGCTTCCGATTCCATACTCATCGCGCAGTGCCTTGACGAATCCGTCGCGGTCATCAACGACACGGATCGTGTACTGGTGGTAAACGTGCACGGCGCCATCGCGGACCGGCGGGACGACAACGCCCGACAGATTAGCATCCAGGAACGCCGCGTTGTCCTGCCGAGTCTTGGTCCAGCCACCAACCTTTGTCAACTGAACTCGTCCGATGGCGGCGTGGATGTCTGTCATGCGAGCGTTGAAGCCCACGATCTCGTTCTCGTACTGCTTCTCCATGCCCTGGTTTCGCAGGAGCCTCGCGTTGCGTGCGATCGACTCATCGGCCGCGACGATCATGCCGCCTTCGCCGCTGGTCATGTTTTTCGTTGGGTAGAGAGAGAACATTGCGAACGAGCCAAAGCCTCCGACAGGGGTTCCGTGAAGCGAGGCACCGTGTGCCTGGGCTGCATCCTCGTAGAGGGCAATACCGTGCTTGGCGGCGATCGCTCCGAGCTCACCCATGAGCGCGGGATGACCGTACAGATGGACCGGCATGATGCCCTTCGTCCTCTCTGTGATCACCGCCTCGACGGAGTCGGGAGACAGTGTGAAAGTATCGGGCTCGATGTCGGCGAATACGGGCTTTCCGCCCGCTAATGCGACAGAGTTCCCGGTCGCAGCGAACGTAAATGAAGGCACGATGACTTCGTCGCCTACTCCGACACCGGACGCGATCAAGCCGAGATGCAGTCCTGCCGTACCAGAGTTGACGGCCACGCTGGGTCGACCCGGCACGAAGTGTGCGGAGAACTCTTTCTCGAACGCCGCGACCTCGGGCCCCTGCGCAACCATTCCGCTGCGCAGAACTCGGTCGACGGCAGCGCGCTCATCGTCCCCGATGATGGGCTTGGCTGGGGGAATGAAATCGATCACTGTTCCGCCTTTCTGAGGATCCCGTCGATTTCGACGTATCGCTCGCCGGTCGTGGGGCATTCCCACTCTCCGGGCTCCATTTCTCGCAACGGGATGCCGGCGGTCCCGACCCAACCGATGCGCCTCGCCGGCACACCCGCCACGAGGGCGAAAGCCGGCACGTCCTTGACTACTACGGCACCCGCGGCCACCGTCGCCCACGCACCGACAGTGACCGGCGCGACGCAGGTGGCGCGCGCGCCGATCGACGCACCTCGCTCGACCGTTACACCCACAGGGTCCCAGTCGTGCGCGCTCTTGAGTGAGCCGTCCGGGTTGATGGCGCGAGGGTAGGTGTCGTTGGTGAGAACCACGGCGGGCCCGATAAACACCCCATCGGCGAGTCGAGCGGGTTCGTACACGAGGGCGTAATTCTGAACCTTGCAATTGTCGCCGAGCACGACCCCGGTGCCGATGTAGGCGCCACGTCCTACGACGCAATTGATTCCGAGCGAGGCATCCTCGCGAATCTGAGCCAGATGCCAGATCGAACTCCCATCACCGATGATTGCGCTCGGCGAGACGTCTGCTCCGTCCGCCACGCGAACAGAAGAAGGTACGCCCCCGGTAGAAGGGGGTTGGGAATCAGGTGCGGACACGTCTACGGAGTCTAGTCGGGGATCCGATCCGGTCACGACTACCATGGGACGGTGATAAACGGATCCCCTGGAAGAGCCCGGCGAGTGGCATCCATCGCGGTTCCGATTCTTTTCTTGATGACACTCGTCAGTTGGGCATTTGCTTCCCCAGTCGGCTCGAGCCCCGACGATAACTTCCATCTCCCATCGATCTGGTGCGGTCTGGGCGATCGCGAGGGCCTCTGCGAGCCGTCGGGAGACGACTCGACCCGACTCGTTCCCACACCTGTCACGACAGCGCCTTGCTACGCATTCCAGCCCAACGAGAGTGCCGCCTGCTGGATCTCCGATGAATCTGGCCTGTCCGAGGCCACTTGGATGAACGCGGTCGGACTCTATCCGCCCCTCTTCTACACCACGATGTCTGTCTTCGTCGGACCGGACGTGACGACATCTGTGATCACTATGCGGATCTTCAATTCGACGTTGATCGTAGGCATTCTGTCCACAGTGTTCTTCGTTCTGCCAACGCGCCTACGGCCCGCTCTAGTGATCTCCATACTGGCAACGTCCGTGCCACTGGGACTTTTCGTCTTCGCGTCCACCAACCCTTCGTCATGGGCCATGCTCGCCGCAGCGATCATCTGGGTTTCCCTCTACGGGGCTACGCAAACGACGGGTCGTCGCCAAGTCGCCCTGGGCTCGCTCGCTGTGTTGGGGGCAGTGCTCGGGGCCGGTTCACGGGCCGACTCCTCCATCTACGCGGTGTTCGCGGTGGTGCTCGCAGCCGTCCTCGGCGTACGCCGAGGACACGCACGGTCCCTCCTCGTGCCCGGTATCGCCGCCGCCGTCATCGTCGCCGTCTGCGCAGGGTTTTACCTGTCATCGGGTCAGAGCGCTTCACTCGCCGCGGGTCTTCCGACAGACAACCCACCCCTGACGGGCGGACAGCAGCTCGCGAATCTGTTTGGTGTCCCCGTCTTGTGGTACGGGGCGTTCGGTGCATCGGGCCTCGGCTGGCTGGATACTGTGCCCCCGGCTGCCGTCACCAATCTCGCCTTCGCCGTGTTCGCCGCAACCATTTTCATCGGGATTCACCGCCTTACTGCGCGGCGGGCACTGGCCGTCGCGGCAGCCTTCGGCGCGCTGTGGCTCGTTCCTTTCGTCCTGCTTGCCCAGTCCAGGGCCGTCGTCGGTACGGAGGTGCAGTCGCGGTATCTGCTCCCCCTCATCATCATTCTCGTCGGAGTCGCAAGCCTGACTCCCCAAGCGAGTGCCGCATGGCAGGGGCCGCGTTCGCTCGTCGCAGGGACGGCGCTCGCCGTAGCGATGTCGCTTGCCCTGCACGCGAATATCCGCCGATACACCGTTGGCGCAGACAGCAACGCCATCGATCCCGGGGCCGGTGCGGAGTGGTGGTGGGTGACAGGCCCGTCTCCCATGGGGATCTGGATCATCGGGACGGTGTGTTTCGCAGGTATCTTCGCCCTCCTCTACGTCGTGCTGCGCAATGGCGTCGTCGAACCCGGAATCGACAGTGAAGAGCTCACGCGCTGATGGCGGTCCCGCTCACGATGCTTTGTTGCTGATGCCGTCCCTCGTGCCGCGCATGGCGGCGGCGATCTTCTGAGGACGGTCTCGCTCGCAGAGCAGGACCTTGATCCACGCCTTGAGGTTGTAGGCGACGTCTTCGCGGAACCACGGACCCGGCCCGAACCGGCGGAGAAGGAGGAGCCGATTCCGCGACATGTAGTACTGCCGCATGGGCGAGTAATTGGACAGATAGACCCGTCTGCCGAAGAGACGCGCTTCCTGCGATGCACCGAAGCGATGGTCGAGCACCGTATCGAACGCCTTGAGGTTGACCCATCCCGCGCGACGGGCGCGGAGAGAGATGTCGTGGTCGACGTAGTCGATGAACAGCGATTCGTCGTGCAGGCCGATCTCCTCGAGCATCCCGCGAGGGAAGAGCGCGCCCGAGGAGATGAGCACCTCGCGTGGAGCCCATCCCGATCCCCGCTCCGCGTTATACATGAATCCGGTCTCCTCGGCGCGGAGCGCCGGCCCGACGATCCCGGCCCGAGGCCCGGCCGCACCGTGCACCGAGAGGAGCACCTCCAGCATGCCCGGAGTCACCGTGCTGTCCTGATCGAAGATCCAGACGAAGTCGTACCCCTCGGTCAGCGCGCGACGCATGCCGGCGTTGAATCCCGCCGCCACCCCCACGTTCCCGTCCTGCGTCAGGAAGGTGACCCGTGGGTCGTCGCCGAACCTGGAGAGCACCTCGCGCGCCGAGCCATCTGGGGAGTTGTCGACCACGAAGACCCGGTCGACCTCGCCGAGGAGGGCGACGAGGTTGCCCTCGGTTTCGGCAGGGGGGTGGAACGTGAGCATGACGCCCGCTGTGGCGGATCGGGTCACTCGGAGCGCTCCGCCACGCTCACCTTGGCCGACACCGTGCCCATCGTGCTGGTGTCGCCGCGGACGGTGAGGAGCGCGCCCTGCTTGAGGCCGTGACTGCTGGGCTCACTCACTCCGGCGGCGTTCGCGTTGATGAAGTACTGACCGGGACCGAAGTGCACCTGCGCGATGGAGAGGTCGACGCGGGTCGGTCCGGAGATGGGGGCGAGGCGGACCCCGAGGATGTCGGTGTTCGATGCGAGCACCATCTGCCCGAGCGGTGTGTCGATGCTGAACCCGACCTCCCAGCGCTCCATCGGGCGCAGAGCGTCGACGGAGACCCGGATCGTCATCGGATCACCCTCGGAGATCTCGGCTGCAGGCTGGCCGTCCGCATCCAGGATCTCGATCCTCTTCACCTGGATCGGGTGGATCGTCTCCTCGCGTGCGGCCTCGTCGGCGCGTCGGCCGTCGAGAACGTTCCGCAGCGCGCCGATGGCCTCGTTCGTGTCGCCATCGAACACCACCTTGCCGTCGCTGAGGACGACGCCGCGATCGCACAACTCGGCGACCTGCTGCGCGGAGTGGCTGACGAGGATGATGGTGCGCCCCTCCTCGCGGAACAGCTGGATCCGCTCCATGCACTTGCGTTGGAACGCCTCGTCGCCGACGGCGAGCACCTCGTCGACGAGGAGGATGTCGGGGTCGGTGTGCACGGCCACGGCGAAAGCGAGGCGCACGTACATGCCCGAGGAGTAGAACTTCACCGCGGTGTCGATGAAATCGCCGATCCCGCTGAACGCGACGATGTCGTCGAATCGTTCGTCGATCTGAGCGCGGGTGAGACCGAGGATGGATGCATTCAGGAAGACATTCTCACGTCCGCTGAGGTCGGGGTGGAATCCCGCCCCGAGTTCGAGCAGAGCCGCCATCCGACCGCGCGTCTGCACCGTTCCGCTCGAGGGCGACACGATCCCGCCGATGAGCTTCAGCAGGGTGCTCTTGCCCGACCCGTTCGCTCCCATGAGTCCGACCGTGGTGCCCGCCTCGATCGTGAGCGTCACGTCGTCGACAGCGTAGAAGTCCTGTCGGTGGGCCTTACCGAGCCGCCCGAGATGCACGATGCGGTCCTTCAGGCTGTTGTCCTTGCGTACCCGGAAGAACTTCGTCACGCCCGCGAGGCGCACGATGTCGGGCCGTGCCGTGGTCATGTCGTCGGTCATCACAGCTCCTGCGCGAAGTTGCCCTGGAGGCGGGTGAAGACCCGCTGCGCGATCCACAGGAGGACGAGGCCGATGAGGCCCGCGATCAGCATGCGCAGACCCAGGTTGGGCGGGTAGTCCGCCAGCGTCCCAGCGCCCCAGAAGGCCCGGTGGAAGCCCAGGACGCCGATGGTGATCGGGTTGGCGGCGTAGATCTCCAGAACCCACGACGGCAGCGAGAGACGGTTGATGGCGTCGGTCACCATCTGCCACGAGTACACGATCGGCGACGCCCACATCGCCAGCATCATGACGACCTCGGTGAGGTACTGGATATCGCGGAGGTAGACGTTCAATGCGGAGAGGAGGAGTCCGATCGCCACACCGTAGACCAGGATCAGTCCGACGGAGGGGAAGAACCACAGCATCTCGGCGGGTGCGGGAAGCGCTTTGAAGAGGACCGCCGCGAGGAGCAGGATCCCCAGCTGGACGACGAACATGAAGGCCGCGCCGCCGATGCTCGCGAGCGGGAAGATCTCGCGGGGCAGGTAGATCTTCTTGACCAGCCCGGCATTGCCGATGATCGATCCCGTCGAGCCGAAGACCATGTCGCTGAAGAACGCGAACAGGGTCAACCCGGAGAAGAGGTAGATCGCGAACTGGTCGATGCCCTGGGCCGCGCGCAGGAACTGACCCAGAACGATGAAGTACATCAGGAACTGGATGATCGGGCGGATGACGGTCCACAGGAACCCGAGGAAGCTGTCTCGGTAGCGCGCTTGGAGGTCTCGCCGTACGAGCAGGTTGAGAAGCTCGCGGCGGGACGCGATCTCGCGCAGTTTGCCTCCACGCCGGTTGGTGCGGAGACCACCGGGGTCGACGGTGATGAACGGCTCGCGAGCGAGCCGTTCGAAGCGTGCGGAAGTATCCACGGTTCCTACTCGGGTCTCAGAACGGTCACTGCACTATATCCGCGCGCAGGTGGGCATCCGCCCGACCGTCGTGCGGCGCGAGGCTCACGACGTCCCTCCGGCGTGGCCGAGGCTGCGGCGGAGGCGCCTGAGCGCGCGACGCGGGATCGACAGGACACGGCGCGGCACAGTCAGCGCGCGATGAAAATGGCTCGAGCGATCCAGCATCCACCCGAGCTTGCGGCCGACGCGGGGATGGAGGGAGAAGTACATGCGCACGAAGTCCCGTAGACGACCCTCGCCGGTGTAGCCGGCGCTCTTGATGAACATCGTCTTCTCGACATTGTCTCCGGGCAGAGTCGTCGAGATCTGATCGAGGTTGAACTCCAGCGACGTGTGGCTGATCGACATGTACTCGGCCGTGGAGATCGTGCGGGTGTGGAAGCCCAGCTCCGCCGCGGCGTATGACGGCATCCGCTCGAGCACGTGCGCGAGTCCGCCGTCCTGGTAGGCCTCCGCCCCGCCGAACTGCCCGTACGTCCAGTCGTGCTCCACGAGGAGTCGGAGCGATTCGGGACGAGCGATGTACATGGACCCGTACGGTGCGAGCGGAGAGATCTCGTCGAGGGGAACCCGGATGCCGAGCACATGGCACAGCTTCTCGAATGCCGGCTTGTTCGACCACCATCCACGGCCCATGGCGGGGTAACCGATGTGGATCATCGGTGGGTAGACGAGGCCGAGACCCGGCTCCTTCTGGAACAGTCCGAGAACGTTGGCGGTGTAGCCGGGGCTGTTGAGGAGATTCGTGAACTGCTGCGACTTGAAGTGACGACCGATGTTGTATCCGTCCTGGGGCGTCTTCTTCGAGTGGAGCTTCACGACGAGGTCGTAGCGGTCCGATGTGAGGATGTCGCGACAACCGATGAGGAAGGCGCTCTGATCACGGCCGTCGTTGGAGGCGAGCACGCGGACGTCGACCCCCCGACCGTCGCGGGGACGCCGTGCCACGATCTCTCGGATCTGCTGCGCCCTGTCGGCATCCGGTGTGGTCACGACGAGGTCGTATACGCCCGGAAGCGTGTCGACGAGGTCGAGCATCTCGTCGGTCATCTCGACGTAGAAGATGTGCAGCAGAGCGGCGATCCGGAACGGCCGTTCGGGGTCGTAGGAGACGTCGATCTCGGGCAGGACCTCGTGCATCGCGAGATCGGCATTGAACGCCTTCGGCTCGACATTGCGTGCCAGGTTGCTCAGGATGAGGTCGACCGGATACCCGTATCGCCGGGCGTCGTCGACGAGCCACCTGCCGATGACGCCGTGCCGGTCCAGGAAGGGCGGCCAGTGGAAGAACGGACGACGCTTGAGAACAGGACACCCGTCCGCGAGCAGGAGATCCGCATTGAACAGCGCCGGATGATCCGTCGGATAATCCGCCGACGGATACGCCACCCCCGACGAGAACCCCCGCGACAGGAAATGCTCCGTGAACACCGCCTCGTGCTTGAGGACCGCATCGAAATACCCCGGCATCACCGGCAGATCCCGCCAATACTCCGCCCACGCCTCCGACAGGAACATCTCCCGCCGCACCGCGATCCAGAACGACTGCAGGTGATAATCCAACACACCCTCACCCGTGAACGGATTCGGCTCCTCACGCGCATGATCGGTCATCCCCCAGAAATGAACCGACTCCGCACCCATCCGCTCGAACACCGGACCATACGGACGCACCGGACCGAACCACGTGTCATTGGTCAGCAGAACCTCATCGAACTCCGAGAGCCCCGCACCCACATGATCCAACGCATCCTTATGCGCCCAGATATCGAACCCACGGTTCTCGCGCACCAGGATCTCATCCGACACCGGCTCCAGCTTCGCCCGACCCTCCGCCGACAACGAACCATTCACCACCACCAGCACACGAGCCGCATGCTCCCGCAACCCCGCCAACGCGAACGGAATATAGTCCTCGACCTCACCCCGCCGATCCCACACCACATACACCACAAGACGACGACCACCCACAGGAAAAACCGCAGGCGCGGCCGACGCGCTCACGAGCGTCCTCGCAGTCGATCGTTGAGCACGCGCGCCCGGATGACCGCACGCCGCGCGGCTTGGTACACCGGGTCGATGGCGTGGGAGACCCGGGGGTGATTGAGGCGGAGGTACATCCGCGCGAGCGGCACCGCTCCCCCTCGCCCGGTCCATCCGGCACGGTGGAGGAACTGGATCTGATCGATGGGGTAGCCCGGGGTCGTGGACGAGAGCTGGTCGAGCTTGAACTCGATCGCCGTATGGCTGATGTCGGCATGCTCTGCATTCAGGACGGTTCGGCAGTGCATGCCGCTCTCGCCCGCCGCATACGCGATCAGACGCTCCTGGACGGGGCCGAGCAGGAGTCGATCCTTGCCCTTGGGCGCATAGTCGTCGTACGTCCACTCGCGACGCAGGAGCACTCGGAGAGCTTCGGGACGGGCGAAGAACATGCCCCCGAGCGGGGCGAGCGGCGACACGTCGTCGAGGGGAACCTTGATGCCGAGCTCCTCCACGAAGTCCTCGATGAGCGGGCGGTAACCCGACCATCCCTGGCCCATGGTGGGGATCCCGATGTGGACCATAGGCGGGAAGACGACGCCGAGGCCAGGCTCCTTCTGGAACAGCGCCAGCACGTTGGCGACGTACCCCGGAGAGCTGGAGAGGTTCTCGAACTGGTGGCGCGTGAAGTACCTGCTCGCGTTGTGCGACTTCTTCGACGACCTCTTGGAGTGGAGTTTGAGCACGAGGTCGTAGTCGTCGGAGAGCAGGATGTCGCGACAGCCGATGAGGAAGGCGCTCATATGGCGCCCGAGCTTCGACGGCACGACCCGCACTTCCGTGCGACGATCGGCTGGATGTGGCCGCTCAGCGAGCAGCCGACGGATCTTCTCCGCGCGTCGCTCCTCATTCGTCGTGATCACCAGGTCGGCGCCCGGGAGGTGGTCGACGCGGTCCAGCATCTCGTCAGCCATGTCGACGTTCGTGATGTTGAGGATGGCGACGATCCGCAGGGGTCGCTCGGGGTCGTACGAGACGTCGATCTCGGGAAGCACCTCGAGCATCGCCGCATCCGCGTTGAGCGTCTTCGGCGGGACATTGCGGGCGAGGTCCTCCCACAGCAGCGGCATCGGATAGTCGTAGGCCGCGACCTTCTGCAGGATCTCGCGGCCGATGACGCCGTGTCTGTCCAGGAACGTCGGGTAGTGGAAGAACGGACGACGCTTGAGAACAGGACACCCGTCCGCGAGCAGGAGATCCGCATTGAACAGCGCCGGATGATCCGTCGGATAATCCGCCGACGGATACGCCACCCCCGACGAGAACCCCCGCGACAGGAAATGCTCCGTGAACACCGCCTCGTGCTTGAGGACCGCATCGAAATACCCCGGCATCACCGGCAGATCCCGCCAATACTCCGCCCACGCCTCCGACAGGAACATCTCCCGCCGCACCGCGATCCAGAACGACTGCAGGTGATAATCCAACACACCCTCACCCGTGAACGGATTCGGCTCCTCACGCGCATGATCGGTCATCCCCCAGAAATGAACCGACTCCGCACCCATCCGCTCGAACACCGGACCATACGGACGCACCGGACCGAACCACGTGTCATTGGTCAGCAGAACCTCATCGAACTCCGAGAGCCCCGCACCCACATGATCCAACGCATCCTTATGCGCCCAGATATCGAACCCACGGTTCTCGCGCACCAGGATCTCATCCGACACCGGCTCCAGCTTCGCCCGACCCTCCGCCGACAACGAACCATTCACCACCACCAGCACACGAGCCGCATGCTCCCGCAACCCCGCCAACGCGAACGGAATATAGTCCTCGACCTCACCCCGCCGATCCCACACCACATACACCACAAGACGACGACCACCCACAGGAAAAACCGCAGGCGCGTGCGCTGGAAGCCCGGTGGACATCAACGATTGCCCTGGGCGAGCGCTTTCAGAAGGTACGCTCCGTATCCGCTCTTCACCAGGGGCTCAGCGCGGTTGCGGAGCTCGTCGTCCGAAAGGAATCCCATCCGCCATGCGACCTCTTCCGGGCATCCGATGGACAGACCCTGGCGCTTCTCGACCGTGCGGATGAAGTCGGTCGCCTCGCTGAGGGAGTCGAAGGTTCCGGTGTCGAGCCAAGCCGTTCCGCGAGGGAGGAGCTCGACGCGCAGGTCGCCCCTCTCGAGGTAGACCTTGTTGATGTCCGTGATCTCGAGCTCTCCGCGCGGCGACGGCCGCAGGGCCTTGGCGATCTCGATCACATCGTTGTCGTAGAAGTACAGGCCAGGCACGGCGTAGTTGCTCTTCGGGTGCGACGGCTTCTCTTCGAGCGACACGACGCTGCCGTCGGAGTCGAATTCGACGACGCCGTACGCGGAGGGCTCGTCCACCCAGTATCCGAAGACCACCCCGCCGGTCAGCTCGGTGTACTGGCGCAGACGTGTGCCCATGCCCTGTCCGTAGAAGATGTTGTCTCCGAGCACGAGCGCAGCGGATTCGGACCCGATGTGCTCCTCGCCGAGGATGAACGCCTGCGCGAGACCATCGGGAGACGGCTGGGTCTTGTACGTGATCGAGACGCCGAACCGCTCGCCGTCTCCGAGCAGCCGCTGGAACTGGTCGGAGTCCTGGGGGGTCGTGATGATGAGGATGTCGCGGATTCCCGCGAGAAGCAGGGTCGACAACGGGTAGTAGATCATCGGCTTGTCGTACACAGGAACGAGCTGCTTCGAGATGCCGAGCGTGATCGGATGAAGCCGCGAACCCGTGCCGCCGGCCAAGATGATTCCGCGCATTGATCTAGTCTCCCATCGAGGACGGGCCGAGCCAACCTGAAACACCTCTGCCCGCCAACTCCACAGGAAGCCACCAGTACCCTGGACGCATGCGCAGACTCCTCGTCACCGGGGGTGCCGGATTCATCGGCTCCAACTTCGTCCACCACGTCATCTCGCACACCGACGACCACGTCACGGTGCTCGACAAGCTCACCTACGCGGGCAACATCGCCTCGCTCGACGGGCTCCCTGCCGAGCGACTGGACTTCGTGCACGGCGACATCGCCGATGCCGAGCTCGTCGACCGGCTCGTGGGCGACGCCGATGCCGTGGTGCACTACGCCGCCGAGTCGCACAACGACAACTCGCTGCACGATCCGCGACCGTTCCTCGACACCAACATCATCGGCACGTACACCCTGCTCGAGGCAGCCCGCCGTCATGACCGCAGGTTCCACCACATCTCGACGGATGAGGTGTACGGCGACCTGGAGCTCGACGATCCGGCGCGTTTCACCGAGCAGACGCCCTACAACCCCTCATCGCCGTACTCGTCGACGAAGGCCGGCAGCGACCTTCTCGTGCGTGCGTGGGTGCGTTCGTTCGGCGTGCGGGCGACGATCTCGAACTGCTCGAACAACTACGGGCCGTACCAGCATGTCGAGAAGTTCATCCCCCGTCAGATCACCAACGTCATCCGCGGCATCCGTCCGAAGCTCTACGGCGCAGGCGAGAACGTTCGGGACTGGATCCACGCCGACGACCACTCGTCGGCAGTGCTCACAATCCTCGACAAGGGAAAGATCGGCGAGACCTACCTCATCGGCGCTGACGGCGAGAAGAACAACAAAGATGTCGTCGAGCTGATCCTCGAGCTCATGGGCCAGCCGAAAGACGCGTACGACCACGTCACAGACCGCGCCGGTCACGATCTCCGCTACGCGATCGACTCCACCAAGCTGCGCACGGAGCTCGGCTGGGCACCGTCGTACGGCGACTTCGAAGCCGGGCTCGCGGCCACCGTGGAGTGGTACCGCGACAACGAGTCGTGGTGGGCGGGCACCAAGGACGGCGTCGAGGCCTTCTACGCGACCAAGGGCCAGTGATGACGGAGTTCGGCAAGCAGCTGACCGCCCTCGAGACACCCATCCCCGGGATGGTCGTGCTCGAGCTCCCCGTCCACGGCGATTCGCGCGGCTGGTTTAAGGAGAACTGGCAGCGCGAGAAGATGACGGCGCTCGGCCTTCCGGACTTCGGCCCGGTGCAGAACAACATCTCCTTCAACGATGCCGTCGGCACGACCCGCGGCATCCACGCCGAGCCGTGGGACAAGTGGGTCTCGGTCGCCACCGGCCGCATCTTCGGCGCGTGGGTCGACCTGCGCGAAGGTCCCTCGTTCGGCACGGTCTTCACGATCGAGCTCGACCCCTCCCGGGCGATTTTCGTCCCGCGCGGCGTGGGCAACTCGTATCAGACGCTTGAACCCGACACGGCGTACACCTATCTCGTGAACGACCACTGGTCGCCTGACGCGTCGTACTCGTTCCTCAACCTGGCCGACGAGACCGTGGCGATCGACTGGCCCATCGCGCTCTCCGACGTCGAGATCTCCCCGAAGGACCTCGCCCACCCGCGCCTCGCCGACGTCACCCCGATCCCGCCGCGGAAGATCCTGGTCGTCGGCGCCGGCGGCCAGCTCGGACTCGCGCTGCGCGAGGAGTTCGCCGGCGAGGACCACGTCGAGTTCGCGACCAGAGCCGAGCTCGATGTCGCCGACCCCGGCCTCGTCGACGCCCGCCGCTGGCGCGACTACGGCGCGATCGTCAACGCCGCCGCCTACACGGCGGTCGACACGGCCGAGACGCCGGAAGGCCGACGGGATGCCTGGGCGTCGAACGTCACCGGTGTGGCGGCGCTCGCGCGGATCGCCGCCGAGAACGGGCTGACCCTCGTGCATGTCTCGAGCGACTACGTCTTCGACGGCTCGCTGGAGCGCCCGTACACGGAGGACGACGCCATCAGTCCGCTCGGTGTGTACGGCCAGACGAAGGCGGCCGGCGATGCGGTCGTGTCGGCGGTGCCGCGCCACTACATCGTCCGGACGTCGTGGGTCATCGGCGAAGGCAAGAACTTCGTGCGCACCATGGCCTCGCTGGCCGAGCGGGGCATCGATCCGAAGGTCGTCGATGACCAGGTCGGGCGCCTGACCTTTACGGGCGACATCGCGCGCGGCATCCGGCACCTCCTCGAGAGCGGGGCGGCGTCCGGGATCTACAACCTCACCGGCGGGGGCGAGCCCACGACGTGGGCGGACATCGCCCGGCGGGTCTTCGAGCTCACCGGGCACGATGCGGCGAGGATCACAGGGGTGTCGACCGACGAGTACTTCGGCGCGGCCTCCGCACCGGTGGCCCCTCGCCCGCGCAACAGCGTCCTCGACCTGTCGAAGATCACCGCGACCGGACTCTCCGTCGCGGACGCCGCCGCGTCGCTGCCTGCGATTCTCAACGCGTCCACATGAATCTCACCGCGGCCTCAGCCGGCCGCGGTGAGATTCGGGGTGGGATCGTCAAAGAACCCGGAGATCGCGGGTCAGGGCACCGTCACGTCCCGGCAACCCATCAGTGTGTGGCCACCGACGCCACTGTTGATGGCGTACACGCAGATGCGATGCACGCCCGCTGCGACGGCAACCCGCTCAGAGATTCCGTGTCGATCTCCGAAGGCGGGGTACGCGCGGGCCACATCAGACCTCGACTTGTCAGCCGTGTACTCCGCACCCGCAGGCCCGACATACACGTGAGTCTTGATGGGCGCGGAGGTGTCTGGATCGATCGCCCAACCCACGACATCTACTGCTCCCGTAACGGCGGTGACCGACTCGAGGTTCCCAAATGGGGCGCGCCCCAGATCGGGACTCGTCGGCACCACATTCACCACCCTGCAACCAAGGAGTGGGTGCCCTCCTGCTGCGTTATTGATCGCGTAGACGCAAATGGTGGAAGTGCCGGTCGGCAACGTGATCGTCTCCGAGAAGCCGTGATTCGCGCCCGAACTCGGGTAGAGTGATCCGACATCGCTCCGAGCCTTATCCGCGGTGTACTCGAAGCCCGCACCCCCCACATAGACGTGCACCTTGATCGGAGCTGCGGTGTCGGGGTCGATCGCCCAGCCCGAGACGACGGCGATGTTCCCAGCGAGAGTGACCCCTTCATAGTTGCCGAAGGGCATGCGACCGAGATCAGCGGTGGGAGCAGCTACTGTGACGTTCTTGCACCCGAGGAGGGTGTTGCCGCCTGCCGCGTTGTTGATCGCGTAGGCGCATACGGAACTCACTCCGACCGGGAGGGCAACGCTGTCGAAGAATCCATGGTCAGGCCCGAACCCGGGGTATTGCGCACCGATATCAGATCGTGGTCTGTTCGCGGTGATTTCGCTCCCGGCTGCTCCGACGTAGAGGTGGACCTTGATAGCCGCGGTCGTGTCAAGGTCGAGTGCCCACCCCGTAACCTCCGCTCGAGCGCCGACAACGACAACCGATTCCAATGCCCCGACCGGCGCGCGCCCGAGCTCGGCTGCACCGGGCACCGTAATTGTCTGGCACCCCAGTGCCGTGGTCGTGCCCGGGCCAGAGTTGATCGCGTACACACATACTGTGTATACGCCCGGAGCCGCGGCGAGCTTCGCGTCAAAGCCATGGTTTACCCCATAAACCGACGGGTAGGCGACCGAGACAAGATCGGATCGAGCCACCCCCGCGTTCAGTGCCGTCCCTGCATTGCCCACGTAGACGTGCACCGAAGTCGGACCGACCAGATCGGGATCAAGAGCCCAACCGGTGACTTGAACACCTCCGTCGACGCCACGCACGGACTCGAGCTTGCCTTGGGGCGCTCCACTCATCGCATCCGTGAGCTGACAGCGAAGGAGGACGTTCGCCCCCGCACCTACGTTCATGGCGTACACGCACACGTTGACACTTCCCGATCCCGTCGCAGGGATCTTCACGTCGAATCCGTGCTTGCTGCCCAACGCCGGGTACGCCGCACCGACATCTCCACGCTCGACTGCTGCCAAGTGAGCCGACCCCACGGGGCCAACGTAGACATGGATGGCCAGCGACTCCGTGGAGTTGGGGTCGGCCGCCCACCCCACGACGCGATACTCGCCGGGGGATGCCGCGACGAGTTCGACATTGCCGAAGGGACTGTTGGCTGCCACTGAGCTTGCGCCGAACCAGTCATTGAAGAACTGATAGAAGTTCCTGTTGCCGTAGGCCGAACATCCATCGCCGAGCCCGTAGCCCGCACGCAGCGCTGCGGCGTTCGGCTGGTACGGCGTGTAGTAGTACAGCGCAGCGGTCGCCTTGTTCTCGATCAGCACGGGGGAGGAACCGCACGCTGCGTTCGGGTTGTAGAGGACATTGGAGACGCGCCCGACGGGGTACCACGTGAAGTACTGGCTCGTTCCGGGTGGGTTGCCGTAGCGCTTCAGCTGCCACGCGGCTCCCATGACCTGATTGAAGAAGCCGTAGTAGCGCGTGTCGCACGCCGCGGTGTCGGGGCAGCCCTGCCCCATCGCGATCCGGTAGCGCGTCGCACTGGGGTTCGTGTGGGTGATCAGGCTCTGTTCCTTCTCGAGCATCACCAAGATGACTTGGGGGTTGAGTCCACACGCCTGCGCGACCCGGAAGATGATGGTCGAGGCTCGCTCTCTTCCTCCGCCTTGGTAGGCGCCGCACATGGCGTTCGCCTCAATGGCGCGCGACGTGTCGTAGTAGTCCTTGAGGCAGGTGTTCCCTGCGGCACACGATCGGACCTTCGAGTCGAGGAACGCCTGGATCTGCCCCTCCGACATGGTGCCGGAGTTGTAGAAGACGGCGTCGGAGATGATGTTCCCGGGGCGGAACTGCGACAGGTCGGCTGTCAACGCGGGACCACTCGGACCGGCGATCGCCGGAGCAGGGCCCGTCGCCGCCGATGCCGGAGCCGTGGGGAGCAGTCCGACACAGAGCGCGGCGCAGATCGCGAAGGCGACGGCGAGGCGCGCTGTCGACGCGCGCACCGAACGTCCGAGAACAAGCTTCATGTGATCAGTGTGACTGAAGTGACTGGTGAATACCAACGATCAGTTGGAGAGCACTGCAACACGCCGGGCTCGTGATGACCTCTCGGGCGGTCGAGTCCTACAGCTCGGCGTGCAGCTCCCACACGCGGTTCGCGGCATCGCGCCAGTCGAAGGCCCGTCCGCGATCGCCCGACAGCACGCCGAGCCGCTCAGCGGCGGCCGAGGAGCCCAGCGCCTGCGCCAGAGCGGCGCCCGCGGCATCCGGCCCCGACACGAGCAGACCGCCGTCGACGATGATCTCGCGATGCACGGCGGTGTCCTCGGCGATGACCGGGACGCCGAGGGCGAGCGCCTCCACGATCCTCCAGGGAAACGCGGTGCCCTGCCCGGCGGTGACATACGCCACCGACGCGCCGAGCACGGCGGCGCGATCGGGGTCGTCGAGCGCACCTCTCACGTGCACGACGCCTTCGCGGATGCCGGCGGCCGAGGCGAGGTCCGCGATCGCGGGCTCCTCCCCCTCCCGCGCGCCGATCACGACGATCGGGAGGTCGACGCCGGACGCCGCGACGGCCGCGAACGCCTGACCGAGACCGTCGGAGGGGTCGGCCGACCCGGCGAGCAAGACGAAGCCCTCGGGAAGCCCGAGATCGCGGCGGCGTCCGATCTCGTCGCGCGGCACGATGAAGCCGAGCGGCGCTGCGCCGGCGACCACGCGCACGCGATCGCCGAGCTTCGGCGCGATCTCCCGCAGACGGGCGGCGTGGGCGTGAGTGGGCACCACCACGGCGTCTGCGTGCTTGACGGCGCGCTTGAGCATCGACTTCTGCCACGCCGCGGCTCCGCGACCCACCTCGTCCGGCGCCTCCCAGGCGCGCAGGTGCCAGATCGTCACGACGGTCTGGTCGCCGGAGTGCACGCGATCGTGGCGCACGAGCGGAGCGAACAGCGACGGCGAGTGGATCAGGCCGCCGCCGATGCCCGACGGCGCACCGAGCTGCAACGCCGTCGCGAGCTCGCGCCGCGGAAGGCGCGAGGTGTACACGTCGGACAGGCCGGGGACGGCGTCCCGCACGCCGTCGCCGTCGCCGGCCGGGGCGATCGCCTCGACCTCGCAGCCGCGTGGGGTGGTCGCCACGAGGGCCCGCGCCAGCTCGCGCGAAGCGATGCGCAGATCGGGCTCGGGTGACGTGTCGAGGACGACGCGGAGTGTGGCGACCACCGGTCACCCCTCCGGTGACGGTGTCGGCGTCGGGGGGTGGAGCGACGCGTCGACCAGCGACCGGATGTAGGAGAAGTCCGGGTCGAACTCGTCGATGCCGCCGGCGGGGGTCAGCTCGATCGTCGAGACGGCCTGCTCCTTGGCCTTGATCGCGAGCTCGGCGAAGTACGGGAGCATCGACTGCGGCAGGTCCGTCTCGACGATGGCCGAGCCGGCAGCGGCGATGTCGTTGAACCGCGTGAGCACCGTGGTGGGGGTGAACTGCGCGAGGATCGCCTCCTGCAGCTGGCGCTGCCGCAGCATCCGATCCCAGTCGTTCGTGGTGTACCGGGAGCGGGCGTACCACTGCGCGGTGTCGCCGTCCATGTGCTGGGCACCGGGCTCGATCCAGCCGATCGCCCATTCCTCGGCCGACTGACCCGCGTACGCGGGGCCGCCGCCCTTGGGCAGACGCTCGGCGACGGTGATGTCGACGCCACCGAGCGCGTCGACGAGGGCGGCGAAGCCGTGCATGTCGATGAAGACGTAGTACGGGATCTCGATGCCGAGGATGCCTTCGGCGGCATCCTTCGTCGCCTCGACCGCGGGGCGCGAACCGACCGACGCGGTGTCGGGGTAGAGCGCGTCGCCGTCGCCGCAGATCTCGACCGCGTTGACGAGCTGGTTGATGCCCGAGCCCCAGCCGCACGTCGACGAGTCGTGCCCCTGCAGACCGTCGGGGTAGAGCGCGTGCATCGGGCTCGTCTCCGGGAACGGCGCGTGCGGGAGGTCGCGCGGGATGCCGGTGATCGTGACGGCGCCGGAGTCGGCGTTGATCGAGACCACGGAGATGCTGTCGAAGCGCATCGAGTCGCGGCCCTCGCCCGAGTCCGCACCGAGCAGGAGGACGTTGTAGTACCCGTTCGACGGCGGCACGGTGGGCCCGCTCTGACCGAACACGAGTCCGATCGCGTCGCGCGTGGAGCCGGCGAGCTGCGACGCGTACACGGCTCCCCCGCCCGACACCACGAAGAGGACGACCGCGAGGATCGAGATTCCGAAGCGCGACGCGGACTTCACGCGGACGAGCCGCACGAGCCGCAGCGTGTCGATCGTGAGGACGACCCAGAGCAGCGCGAACGCGAGCAGGACGACCTGGACGAACAGCAGGAAGAACCAGTTCGTCGCGACGGTGACGAGGGCCTGACGCCAGAGCAGCCCCACGGCGACCGTCACGATCACCGCCACCCACAGCGCCAGCGTCGCTCCCAGTCCGATCCGGCCGAGGCGGCGGTTGCCGGCGAGAGCCTGCGCCGATCCCGGGATGAGGAAGTTCAGGACGACGAGCCACCAGCCGCGACGCGTCATCATCGACGGCGAGCCGTCGGGGTGGCGCAGCGGCCGCTCCTCGACGACGGAGCGCGGACGCGGGGCCGTCGCCTGCGGGCGCGGCGGGCTCATGACGCTCACAGTCCGTCCTTGAGCCGCTGGTTCTTCTCCTCGACGACCGCCTCGAGATCGCGCGCGTACTGCTCGACGCGGTCGGCGAGCTCGTCGTCGGACGTGCCGAGGATGCGTGCCGCAAGGAGCCCGGCGTTCTTCGCGCCGCCGATCGAGACGGTGGCGACGGGGATGCCCGCGGGCATCTGCACGATGCTGAGCAGCGAGTCCATGCCGTCGAGGTAGGCGAGCGGCACCGGCACCCCGATGACGGGGAGCGCGGTGACCGATGCGAGCATGCCCGGGAGGTGAGCGGCTCCGCCGGCTCCCGCGATGATGACCCGGATGCCACGACGACGCGCCTCGCGTCCGTACCGGACGAGCTTGTCCACCGTGCGGTGAGCCGAGACCACCTCGACCTCGTGGGCGATCCCGAAGTCGGTGAGCGCCTGCGACGCGTCGCTCATGACGCGCCAATCGGAGTCGGAGCCCATGACGACGCCGACGAGGGGCGCGTGGGACGAGTGCAGCGGCACGTCGTTCACAGGGACATTCACTCGACCAGGCTAGGGCGCACACCTGCGAGAACCCCGCAACGGCGCGCGTCGCCGCCGACGAGGGGCGGGCATCCTGTGCCGCCAGCACGGAAGAGGGAAGTTCGGCGCCCCGCCCGGCGTTGTCGCGGGCATGACCTCGACTTCTCCGCTCGACCACGATCCCCTCGATGTCAACGCGCTCCTCGCCGAGCGCTACGGGTCGGGCGCGCCCCGGTTGACCGAGCCCGCCCTGCTCGCTTCGGACACGCTGGCCCGGCTCCTCTCCCACCGCTCGGTCCGGCAGTTCCGCGAGCAGCCGATCTCGGAGGAGACCGTCACCGCGATCGTGGCCGCCGCGCAGTCGGCGTCGAGCTCGTCGAACAACCAGGCCTGGAGCGTCGTGGAGGTGCGCAGCGCCGAGGCTCGCCGGCGCCTCGTGAACGAGGCCGGCGGCAGCGCGCTGATCGCCGACGCTCCCGTCATCCTGCTGTTCGTCGCCGACTGGGCGCGCGCGGCCGCGATCGCGGCGGGAGAGGGGGAGGCGGCCGTCGCCGTCGACTACCTCGAAACCACTCTCGTCGGCTTCGTCGACGCCGCGATCGCGGCGCAGAACGCCGTCGTGGCGGCCGAGTCGCTGGGTCTGGGCACGTGCTACCTCGGCTCGCTCCGCAACCACCCCGCGATCACCGCGGAGATCGCCGGGCTCCCGCCGCGTGCCGTCGTGACGTTCGGCGTCGCGCTGGGCTGGCCGGATCCGCACGAGCGCGCCGGGATCAAGCCGCGGCTCGGCATCGACGTCGTGCACTCGCGGGAGACCTATGTCCCCGTCCAGCCCGCCGCCGTCGCCGCCTACGAGCAGACCCTGCGCGCGTACAACGAGACGCACGGCCGCGCCTCGGGGTGGGTGCGGGCCATCGTGGCGCGCGTGCGCGACGTGGCGGGTCTGCACGGGCGGGAGCCCATGCGCGACTGGCTCGCGCAGCGCGGGCTTCCGTCGCGCTGACGCCTGCGCGCCTCACTTCTGCGGAGATCCACGCTTCGTCGGACAGTCGCGACGTGGACCGTCCGCGCGAGAGCGGATCTCCAGCGCGGAACGTCAGTCCAGGAAGTGGGATGCGGCGGCGCGCGCCTCGTAGGCGACGTCGTCGAGGTCGTCGCCCGACACCGTGACGTGGCCGACCTTGCGACCGGGACGCGGTGCCTTGCCGTACGTGTGCACCTTCGCGGCCGGATGGGCCTCCATCGCCGCGGCGAAGCGGTCATCGAGCGCGTCGCTCTCGGGCCCGCCGAGGATGTTCACCATGACCGACCAGGGAGCGCGCGGCGACGGGTCGCCGAGCGGCAGGTCGAGCACGGCCCGCAGGTGCTGTTCGAACTGCGAGGTGACGGCGCCGTCCTGGGTCCAGTGACCGCTGTTGTGCGGACGCATGGCGAGCTCGTTGACGAGGAGTCGCTCGTCGGTCGTCTCGAACAGCTCCACTGCCAGCATCCCCGTGACACCCAGTCCTTCCGCGATGGCGACCCCGATCTGCGCCGCCACGTCACTGCAGCGGATGCTGGCGTGCGGGGCGGGGGCGAGTACCTCGGCGCACACTCCCCCGCGCTGCACGGTCTCGACGACGGGGTAGGCGCGCACGTCGCCGGAGGGGCGACGGGCGACCTGCTGCGCGAGTTCGCGGGAGAAATCGACCAGTTCCTCGACGAGCAGCCGGCCGCCGTGCGTGTCTTCGGCGAGCGCGGCGAACCAGTCGTCCGCCTCCGTGGCGGCGCCGATCACGCGGACGCCCTTGCCGTCGTATCCGCCGCGCGGAGTCTTGACGACCGCTCGTCCGCCGTGCGCGTCGAGGAAGACCTGCAGCTCATCGGTGTTCGAGACGGCGGCCCAGTCCGGCTGAGGCATCCCCAGCTCGGCGAGTCTCGTGCGCATCACGATCTTGTCCTGCGCGTGACGGAGCGCGTCGGGCCCCGGATGGACCGCCACCCCGCCGCCGACGAGGGCGGCGAGCACGTCCTGAGGCACATGCTCGTGATCGAACGTCACGACGTCGACGTCCTGCGCGAAGGCGAGGACGGTGTCGACGTCGCGGTAGTCGCCCTCCGCGGTGGCGGCGAGGGATGCCGACATTCCCGCCTCCTCGGCGAGCACCCGGATCTCGATCCCGAGCTCGACGGCCGGGGCGATCATCATGCGGGCCAGCTGCCCTCCGCCGACAACTCCGACACGCAGCGCCATGAGGTTCCTCTCGTCGCCTCCATCATTCCAGGTCGGCTCGGTGCGCGCGGCCGGTCCGAGGCGGCACGGTCAGCGCGCCGAGGCGGCTCCATCGGGAAGCGGCGGCGGCGTGAGCGCCTGCGCGTCGCGGTGGGCGAGGATCTGGCTCACCTCGACCTGATCCACGAGCGCCTCGTGGACGAGGCCGACGCTGGGGATGTTGACCAGCCGGAGGGGCTCGTCGACGGCGTTCGACAGGACGAGGGTGCCGGCGCCCCACATCCGCTGCAGAGGACCGCGCCGCACCTGGATCGTGTAGCCGCGGACGTGCGTGAGTTCGCGCCGGTGGGTGGAGAGCATCCCGTACCGCTCGATGACGCGTCGCGTGGTGATCGTGTAGGTGCGCGACCACCAGGCCAGGAACGGCAGGAGAGCGAGGAAGAACACGGCCACGGCGGCCGCGGCGACGAGCATCCAATTCTCGAACGGAGCGGGAAGGTTTCCGTAGAAGTAGCCCACCGCCCCCGCCGAGGCGACCAGGATGAGCGCGGGCCACACGAGGCGACGCGCGTGACCGCGGAACTTCGCGACGCGCAACTCCGGCGTCGGCGCGCCGGGTGCCGGGGTGAGGGGACGCCCTCCCACGGTCGGCGGCTGGCTCATGCTCCCATTGTGCGGGGCGCCGTCGACACGGCGCGCCATTGCCCCGGGGTGTCCTCCGACGCGTCAGCGCACGTGGACGACATCGCCCGCCGACACGGCCGTCTCGGCGGGCCCGGCCTGCACGACCAGGCGGCCGTCGGGGTCGATGCGCAGCGCGCGCCCCTCGAGCGCGGCACCGTCGGGCAGCGAGACCACGACGTCGCTTCCGACCGTCGCGCACAGCGACTCGATCTCGCCGCGCACACCCGCGGCGGCGGCATCGCCGTGGGTCTCGGCGAGCGCGACGAGCTGCTCGTCGAGGGCCGTGAGGTAGTCCGCGAGCAGCCGATCCTCGTCGGCTTCCAGGCCCAGCGCATGGAACGAGGTGGCCGTCTCGACAGGGAGGTCCGGGCGCGGCATGCGGGTGTTGACGCCCGCGCCCACCACCACGGCATCCGGATGCCCCGGCACGACCTCCGCGAGGATGCCGCACACCTTGAGGCCGTCCAGCAGCACGTCGTTCGGCCACTTCAGGGCGGCCGTGTGACCGGTTCCGCGCACCTGCGCCGCGACGGCGCGGGTCATGGCCGCGCCCGCGATGAGCGGGATCCAGCCCCGAGCGAAGTCCGGCAGACGCTCCACGCGCACGAGCACGGACACGGCGAGCGCAGTGCCCGGAGGAGCCGTCCACGAACGGTGGAGGCGTCCGCGCCCGGCGCGCTGGTCGGTGGTCAGCAGGAGCGACAGGTGCGGCCACTCCGCCGGGGCGGAGGAGGCGGCGGCCACGAGATCGGCGTTGGTGGAACCGGTGTGCTCGGTCACCTGCACACGGGGGCTCACGGCGGCGGCGAGCGGGTATCCGGCTTCGGGAATGGGCATGACGCCACGGTACCTGCGGCCCCCGGGCGACGACGAGGGGTTGACGCGGGACCCGCGGACTCGCACAGCAGATCCGCCCGGCCGTTGTCGATCACCTCCCACCGGGGAGAAAACCCCGGCGCTAGGGTGGAATCCGTGACGGATGAGCCCGACCTCTCGACGACCGCCGGCAAGATCGCGGATCTTCGCAATCGCTACAACGAAGCCGTTGTGGCACCCGAGAAGATCGCGCAGGACAAGCAGCATGCGAAGGGCAAGCTGACGGCGCGCGAGCGCATCGACCTGCTCGTCGACCCCGGCAGCTTCGTCGAGCTCGACGAGTACGTGCGCCATCGCACGACCGCGTTCGGCATGGACCGCACGCGTCCGTACGGCGACTCGGTCGTGTCGGGTGTCGGCACGATCCACGGTCGCACCGTCGCGGTGTACGCGCAGGACTTCACGACCTTCGGCGGATCGCTCGGCGAGGTCGCGGGCGAGAAGATCATCAAGGTGATGGAGCTCGCGATGCGCAGCGGCATCCCGTGCATCGGCATCCTGGACTCCGGCGGAGCCCGCATCCAGGAGGGCGTGGTCGCCCTCGGCAAGTACGGCGAGATCTTCCGCCTGAACACGCGCGCGTCCGGCGTCATCCCGCAGGTCTCGATCATCATGGGTCCGGCGGCGGGCGGTGCGGTCTACTCCCCCGCCCTCACCGACTTCGTGATCATGGTCGACAAGACCAGCCAGATGTTCGTCACGGGCCCCGACGTCATCAAGACCGTCACCGGCGAAGACGTCGGCATGGAGGAGCTCGGCGGCGCCTATACACACAACACCCGCTCCGGCGTCGCGCACTACCTCGCCGAGGACGAGGACGACGCGATCGACTACGTGCGCACGCTCCTCGGCTTCCTGCCCGACAACAACATGGCCGAGCTCCCCGTGTACGAGACCGGGTTCGAGTGGGAGACGACGGATGCCGATCGCACCCTCAACTCGGTGATCCCGGATTCCGCGAACCAGCCCTACGACATCCACGGCGTCATCCGCACGATCGTCGACGGCGGCGAGTTCCTCGAGGTGCAGCCGCTGTTCGCTCCGAACATCGTCATCGGCTTCGGTCGGGTCGAGGGACGCAGCATCGGCATCATCGCCAACCAGCCGTCGCAGATGGCCGGCACCCTGAACATCGAGGCGGGCGAGAAGGCCAGCCGATTCGTCCGATTCTGCGACGCGTTCTCGGTGCCGATCGTGACGCTCGTCGACGTGCCCGGCTATCTCCCCGGCACCGACCAGGAATGGACGGGTGTCATCCGCCGCGGAGCGAAGCTCCTCTATGCGTACGCGGAGGCCACCGTTCCGCTCGTGACCGTGATCCTGCGCAAGGCCTACGGCGGCGCGTACATCGTCATGGGGTCCAAGCAGCTCGGCGCCGACATCAACCTCGCGTGGCCGACCGCGGAGATCGCCGTCATGGGCGGCCAGGGTGCGGTGAACATCCTGTACCGCGGGGAGATCAAGAAGGCGGAAGAGGCCGGCGAGGATGTCGCCGCCGTGCGCACGCGCCTCGCGAACGAGTACACCTACAACGTGGCGTCGCCGTTCCTGGCCGCCGAGCGCGGGGAGCTCGACGGCATCATCGAACCGGCCCAGACCCGTGTCGCGATCGCGAAGGCGCTGCGCGCGCTGCGCGGCAAGCGGGCCAGTCTGCCGCCGAAGAAGCACGGTAACATCCCGCTATGACGGGTCAGGGGGATCCGGTGGACGACACCGGCGTGACGGTCGACGTGCTGCGCGGAAGCGCCAGCGAGGAAGAGCTCGCCGCGCTCGTCGCCGTCGTCACCGAGTCCTACGAGCGCGAAGCCGCCGCGGAGATCGCCGACGACACTCCGGCGCGCTCCGCGTGGGCGGTTTCGGCCCGCTCGCTGCGTCCCCCGCTGCGTCGAGATGTGCCCTGGGGACGCTTCGCCGGCTGACCTCTTCAGGGCCTCGACAGCGCCCGCAGGAGAGGTCTTGACAGACTCGGGAGAAACTGTCCCCCGAAATACCTACAGACGGGATGCCCGCCCGGCTCGGATACTTAACGTGCTGGAACGCTCTCGCGTTCGGCTGTCCTGGCCCGCCGCACTGTGTCGGTCCTGGGTTCGGCCATACGGACGGTTTTCGGGTAACCGTCCGTCAGGTGAGGGGCGGGCGGCTTCGCCGCCCCTCACCTTCTCCGATCTACGCTCCCCGCACCAGGCATCCCTCCCCCGCCTGGGCGGGGAGCGCTTCACGTTCGGCGTGCGATCTCGCGCCACAGGTCGACGGCATCCTCGTCCGACAGCCCGGCGTGCTCGCCCGAGCGACCCACCACGGTGACGGCCACCGCGTCGTGCGCGGACGTGCGGATGAAGATGCGGTCCGACACCGCGGTGCGCAGGGTCTCGGCGAGCTGAGCGCGGATCTTGGCGAGCGCCGCGTCGTCCAGTCCGTCGAGTCCGCCTTCGTCGAGCACCGTGACGGTCGCACCACGGCGGCGCGCCGTGGTGAGTTCGGCGCGCACGGCGTCATCGAGCAGACGGGGTCCGCGCAGCTCGTCGCGGAGGGTCCCCTCGGCGATCAGCGCCTGCATCTTCTCCTCGTCGTCGAGGCGGCCGCCCGTGGCGATCACGCGGGCCAGCACGGGGCCGGCGACGGCGAGCGCACGCTGCACCTGCACGCGGCGCTCGCGCTGGCGACCGCTCTGCGAGGCCTGCCAGGCGGATGCCGCGCGCTGCAGCTGCGCGAGCTTGCTCGTATCGCGCGCGGCGCGATCCATCGACCACTGCAGCAGCTGTGCGACGCCGACCCACACGAACGAGCCGACGAGGCCCAGACCGAGGGCCGGGAGCGGCCCGAGCCAGAACATCGAGGCGGCGGCGAGCGCGGCCATGCCGATCCACGCGATCCACGGGCGACGGCGAACCATGACGATCGTCATGAGAGCGCCGATGCCGCCGAGATACCACGTGGCGTACAGGGCGCTGCGCGCATCAGGGCCGACGGCGATGGAGATGGCGCTCGGGACGATGATCGCGCAGGCGAGGGCGAGGAGGGCTGCCCAGATGGGCATGGCGGGGCTGTGCCGGGGCACGGTGATCGCGTCGGTCGCGGTGGTCGCCGCTTCCCCCGCGCGGGCGGGGCGCAGCTCCCAGAACAGGCAGAGCCAGGTCGTGGCGAGGTAGAGGCCGAGAGCCGCGAGGATCACGAAAGGCTGCTCGACCGGGGTCGGTCCGGTCCACCACAGACCGCGGGCGGCGAGGTAGCCGGTGAACGCGAAGCCGAGGCCGACGAGGATGGTGCGGACGCTGATCATGACTCGCCCTCCCGCCACTCCAGGCGCACCGTCGTGCCGACGCGGCCCGAATCGATGCGGGAGGTGCCTCCGACGGCCGCGACGCGCGCGATGATCGACCCTCGGATGCCGAGGCGGTCATCCGCGACCTCGTCGACCGCGAATCCTCCACCCGTGTCGCGCACGTCGATGCGCACCCCCACGGGATTGGCCACGCCGCGGATCGACACGGTGAGGCCGCTCGCCTCCGCATGCTCGATCGCGTTCGCGATCGCCTGCGTGGCGGCGAGGACGAGCGCCCGGGCCACGCGGCCGGGGATCGCGGCGGGGCAGGGTTCGATCGTGCGCTCCGCGACGATCGAGAAGCCGAGGTCGCCCGCCGCGCGTTCGATCGCGTCCGCGATGGCGCTGGCATCGGTGGGTTCGTCGGTGCCCTCGCCGGAGTCCTGCTCGGTGTTGGCCAGACGGGTGAGCGCCTCTCTCGCCATCGCGATCGCGAGCGTGCGCTGGCGCGGGGAGTCGGCGCGCTCGGCCGCGATGAGTGCGGCGAGGACGCTGTCGTGCATCAGGGCGGCGACGGCGACGCGCTCCTTCTCCGCGGCATCCGCCGACGCAGCCGCGGCATACGACTCCACGGCGTACGCCCGGGTGATGTCGACGTTGTTCGCGACCGAGCGGAAGACCCAGCCGAGACTGAGGAGCACACCGCCGAGGATGAGCGCGAACGACACGTCCAGCGCCACCGCGATCCACAGGTCCTCCGGGCCGAAGCCGCCCATGGAGAGCCGGACGACGCCGTAGACGACCGGGATGAGCACGGTCCAGAAGATCTGCAGCGGCAGAGGGAACGCGAGCACCGTCGCGAGGGTCGCGATGTTGACGAGGAACCAGATCCACGGCGCGTGCGTGGGCGACGGCGTGGCACCCGCCGTGGCGATGGGCCAGAGCGCGAGGCAGGCCAGGTAGACCATCGCGAACAGGCCCGCGGCGATCTTCGCGCCGCGGCCGACGAGGCACGCGACGATCATGAGGGTCAGAGATCCGAAGATCGCGATGAGCAGCGGGAGGTGCCAGCCGGGATTCTCGTCCGTCGAGCCGAGTGCGCTCAGGAAGGCCTGAAGGCCGAGCGCGAGGGACCCGAATCCGATCGCGATCGCGATGATCCGCTCGACGCGGGTCCGCGTGAACGAGCCCGTGCCCGCGGTCGTCTCGTGCGTCTGGGGAATCAGACCCCACGCTTCGTCGAGGATGCTCTGCCGGGCCTCCGTCACCGTGCTCAGTTCTCCTCCCGCTGATCCGGGGCCGGCTGCGAGAGGATGCCGTCCTCCATCGCGCGCCGGAGGAGATCGACCTTCGTGGGGGCGGGGCGCCCCACCTCCACGTACTTCACCCGGACGCGCGTGATGTTCTCCTTCGCGGTGGAGTACGCCACGCCGAGCCGGTCGGCGACCACTTTGAGCGGCAGACCGGCCGCGTACAGCCGCAGGACGTCGCGCTCGCGCGCCGAGAGCTGCGCATCGGCGAACGCGCGATCGCTCTCCACAGCGCTGGCCCACTCCACGTTGTTGAGAGGCTCGCCCCGGGCGACCGTGCCGATCGCGGCCATGACGTCGTCGATGCGGGACGACTTGCTGACGACCCCGGCGGCGCCGGCGGCGAGCGCTTCGCGCACGGCGGCGGGGCGGTCGGCGACGGAGTGGATGATCACGCTCGACCCGTCGGCGACGAGGGCGCTGACGTTCTCGGTGACGGTGGTGCCGTCGCCGAGCGTCAGATCCAGCACGACCACATCGGCCGGCGCAGCCTTGCTGAAGATGCGCCAATCGAGGTACGACGTCACGGTGCTGCCCGAGAACACGACCTCCTTGGCCTCGGCGCGCGCGCACGCCGCTTCGAGCCCGAGCCGCACGGACTCGTGATCGTCGATGAGGGTGATGCGCGTCATGTTCCTCAGGCTAGCGCGGTGCTCTCCGGCGGGTCAGCGTCGCCACGGCTTCGACGTGATGCGAATTCGGGAAGATGTCCACCGCATTGATCGCCGTCGTGTCGTACCCGACCCCGCGGAACACGGCGAGGTCGCGGGCCAGCGCGACCGGATCGCAGGCGACGTAGACGACGGTGGCCGGGGCGAGCTCGGCGATGCCCTCGACGACCTGGCGTCCGGCACCCGAGCGGGGCGGGTCGAGCAGCACGACGCCGCGAGCCAGCCGATCGCGCTCCGCTGTCGACGACTCCGCGCCGAGCCTGGCCACGAATCGGTCGACGCGATCGGTCTCGGCCCGCGCGCCGATCCACTCCGCCAGGTTCTCTCCGGCGTGCTCGGTGGCGCGCGGGTCGGATTCGACGCTCGTGATCCGGGTCGACGGCCCTCCGAGGTCGCCCAGGGTCGCGGCGAACAGACCGACGCCGCCGTACAGGTCGAGGTGCCACCCGTCGGGGTCGATGGCGGCACCCTGGTCACCCAGGCGACGCAGGGCCGTGTCGACCGTCCGGGTCAGCGTGTGCGCCGCAAGACGGTGCACTTGCCAGAAGCCGCCGGCGTCCACGCGGAACTCGCGCCCCCCGACCCGCTCGACGACGACCTCGCGCGTCGGGTCGTTCTTCGCCGGGGCGGGTGCCGGCGGGCGGCGCCGTCCCCTCTTCCGCGGCTCGCGTCGCTCCTCCGGCCGCGGGAGGACGCGCACGCGGCCGTCGGCCGGCTGCACGAGATCGACGCGGCCGGCCTGCGCGAGCGCGAGCCGGAGGGCCGCGCCCTCGACCCCCGCGGTGGCGAGGGGCAGGTCGTCGACGGGGATGACGCGGTGGCTGCGGGCGGCGAAGGGCCCGATGCGTCCGTCCGCGTCGACGTGGAGACTCACGCGCGTCCGCCACCCGGTGCCGTCCGCCGACTCGGGCTCCTGATCGTCGGGTGCGGCAGCGGAGGCCACGACGACGGACGGATCGTCGAAACCGCCGATGCGCTCGAGCGCGTCGGCGAGCACGCGCTGCTTCAGCTCGCGCTGGTGCGCGAGGTCGATGTGTCCGAAGTCGGCGCCGCCCGGTCGATCCTCGGGCGCGACGTCGATGTCCGCCTGGCGCCACACGTGCGCCTGGCGGTGCGGCGACGCATCGAGCACCTGCAGGGTGTCACCGCGCCAGAACGACGCCTTGCCGACGTCGGTGAGGCGCACGCGCACCCGCTCGCCCGGGATCGCATCGGGAACGAACACGACGCGCCCCTCGTGCCGGCCGACGAACACGCCGCCGTGCGCGACGTCGGTCACGTCGAGTTCGATGAGGTCTCCGGCATCCACCCCTCGACTCTTCCACACGCGACGACTCGCCACATCGCTAGCGTGGGAGCATGCGCGTCTGCCTCGCCTCCACCTCCCCCGCCCGGCTCATGCTCCTGCAGCAGGCGGGGATCGAGCCGGAGACGGCGTCGCCGGATGTCGACGAGGAAGCCGTGATCGCGGCGGTGGAGGCATCCGAGGGGCGCGTTCTCGCCCCCGCCGAGCACGTGCTGCTCCTCGCGCGCCGGAAGGCCGCGGAAGTGGCCGCGCGGCTCGACTCGCTCGGCTTCGACGGCGTCGTGATCGGGGGCGACTCGATGTTCGAGCTCGACGGCGAGGTGCTCGGCAAGCCCTACACGCACGAGGCGGCGACGACGCGCTGGCACGCGATGCGAGGCCGCACCGGCGTGCTGCACTCCGGTCACAGCGTGTATCGCCTGCAGCCGGGCGCGTCACCTCGCGAAGCGCACGCCGTGGCCGAGGCATCCGTGTCGTTCGCCTCGGATGTGACGGATGCCGAGATCGACGCGTACGTCGCCTCCGGCGAACCCCTCCATGTCGCCGGCGCCTTCACGATCGACAGCCTCGGCGGGCCGTTCATCCAGCGCGTGGAGGGCGACCCGTCGACGGTCGTCGGGATGTCGCTGTCGACACTGCGGCGCCTCGTGCGCGAGCTCGACGTCGAGTGGACGGACCTGTGGAACCGGCCAGACACCCCGTGACGGACGTCCTGCGTTGTAGCAGGACGCCCACGTATTGACCTGCTTCTTGTGCGAAGCGGTCAAAGGAGAGCCGAGTGTGCTCGCTAGGCTGGCATCCATGCCTCAGATCGCCAAGGTGCTCATCGCGAACCGCGGCGAGATCGCCGTCCGTGTCATCCGCGCCGCGCGCGACTCCGGGAAGGCGTCGGTCGCCGTCTACGCCGACCAGGATCGCGACGCGATGCACGCCAAGCTCGCCGACGAGGCGTACGCCCTCGGGGGTGAGACGAGCGCCGACACGTACCTCTCCATCGAGAAGATCCTCTCCGTGGCGCGACGCTCGGGCGCCGACGCCGTGCACCCCGGCTACGGCTTCCTCGCCGAGAACGCCGACTTCGCCCGCGCCGTCATCGACGCGGGCCTGATCTGGATCGGCCCCTCCCCCGAAGCCATCGAGGCACTCGGCGACAAGGTCACGGCACGCCACGTCGCCGAGAAGGTGGGCGCACCCCTGGCCCCCGGCACCCCGGGTCCCGTCGACGGAGCCGATGAGGTCGTCGCCTTCGCCGAGGAATTCGGCCTGCCGATCGCCATCAAGGCCGCATACGGCGGCGGCGGACGCGGACTCAAGGTCGCGCGCACGATCGAGGAGATCCCCGAGCTGTTCGACTCGGCCACGCGCGAGGCCATCTCGGCGTTCGGCCGCGGCGAGTGCTTCGTGGAGAAGTACCTCGACAAGCCGCGCCACGTCGAGACGCAGTGCCTCGCGGATGCCGCCGGCAACGTCGTCGTCGTCTCGACTCGCGACTGCTCGCTGCAGCGGCGCCACCAGAAGCTCGTGGAGGAGGCGCCTGCGCCCTTCCTGTCGGACGCGCAGAACGAGATCCTCTACACCGCGTCGAAGGCGATCCTGCGGGAGGTCGGCTACGTCGGCGCGGGCACGTGCGAGTTCCTCATCGGCGCCGACGGCACGATCTCGTTCCTCGAGGTGAACACCCGGCTCCAGGTCGAGCACCCCGTCTCCGAAGAGGTCACCGGCCTCGACCTCGTACGCGAGCAGTTCCGTCTCGCCGAGGGCGGCACGCTGGACTACCCCGACCCGGTGGCCGAGGGCCACTCGATCGAGTTCCGCATCAACGGCGAAGACCCCGGACGGGGCTTCCTCCCGCAGCCGGGCAACATCCACCAGTTCAAGACGTTCGGCGGCCCCGGCATCCGTCTCGATTCCGGTGTCACGGCGGGCGACAGCGTCAGCGGGGCCTTCGATTCGCTCCTCGGCAAGATCATCGTGACCGGACGCACCCGCGAGGAGGCGCTCGCCCGCTCCCGTCGCGCCCTCGACGAGTTCGAGGTGTCGGGCATGCCGACGGTGCTCCCCTTCCACCGCAAGGTCGTGCGCGACCCCGCCTTCACGGCGGAGGACGGCGAGTTCGGCGTGTTCACGCGCTGGATCGAGACCGAGTTCGTCAACGACATCCCGCCGTGGGACGGCGAGCTCGAGAGCCCGACCGAATCCCCCTCGCGCCACACCGTGGTCGTCGAGGTGTCGGGCAAGCGCCTCGAGGTGAGTCTTCCCGACCGCATCGTCGCGTCGCCCACCAAGATCGGGCGGCCCGTGGCCGTGCCGCCGTCGCGCCGCTCGCACGCGCCGACCGTCATGGCGGGAGCATCCGGCGACGCCGTGAAGGCTCCGATGCAGGCGACGATCGTCAAGGTCGCCGTGACCGAAGGTCAGCCGGTCGTCAAGGGAGACCTCGTCGTCGTGCTGGAGGCGATGAAGATGGAGCAGCCCATCCAGGCGCACAAGGACGGCGTGATCGGCGCGATCGACGCGCCTCCCGGCACCACCGTGTCGGCCGGGCACCAGCTCCTCACGATCCTCACGCCGTAACGGCCGACGCGACCGGAACCTCTGGACCCGTCCGTCTCGCTTCTCCGGAGATCCGCACTCGTTCGGATACCCGAGCCCGACGTGATCCGCGGAACGACGGATGTCCGCAGTTCTGAAGCGCGGAGCACGCCCGCGCGGGCGGATCAGGCCCCGTAGATGGTGTGGTCGACCACGTGCATCGCCCGCGCGGCATCCGTGATGCTGCCCGAGAGCGACGGGTACACGGCGAACACGCGCGAGAGCTGGTCGACCGTGAGCCGGCGCTCGACGGCGATCGCGATCGGGTAGATGAGCTCGGAGGCGCGGGGGCCGACGATCACGCCGCCCACGACGCTGCCGGAGCCCTGCCGCGCGATGAGCTTCACGAAGCCGTCCTTGATGCCCATCATCTTGGCCCGCGGGTTCGCCGCCAGCGGCAGCTTGTGCACGACGGCGTCGATCGTGCCCTCGGCGATGTCCTTCTCCTGCCAGCCGATCGTCGCGATCTCGGGAGCCGTGAAGATGTTCGAGGTGATGCGACGGCGCTCGAGGGGGATGACGACGTCGCCGAGCGCGTGGAAGACGGCCGTGCGGCCCTGCATCGACGCGACCGACGCGAGCGGCACGAACGTCGTGCAGTCGCCCGCGGCGTAGACGTTGGGCACCGAGGTGCGCGCGACGCGGTTGACCTGGATGTGACCGGACTCGGTCATCTGGACGCCCGCCTCCTCGAGGCCGATGCCCTGCGTGTTGGGGATCGATCCGACCGCCATCAGGCAGTGGCTGCCCTCGACCGTGCGTCCGTCCGAGAGCGTGACGAGGACTCCGTCGCCGATGCGCTCGACCCGGTCCGCGCGGGACTTCGAGAGCACCGTCATGCCGCCGCGGGTGAACACCCGCTCGAGCACAGCCGCGGCATCCGCGTCTTCGCCCGGGAGCACCTGATCGCGGCTGGAGATGAGCGTGACCTGCGAGCCCAGGTTCATGTAGGCGCCGGCGAACTCGGCGCCGGTGACGCCGGAACCCACGACGATGAGGTGCTCGGGGAGCGCCTTCATGTCGTACAGCTGGGTCCACGTGAGGATGCGCTCGCCGTCGGGCCGGGCGCTGGGCAGCTCGCGCGGAGACGCGCCGACCGACACGACGAGCGTGTCGGCCTCGATGCGGTCGAAGTCGGTGCCGCCAGGGCCCGTCGACACGACCACCGCGTTGTCGGTCTCGAGGCGTCCGTGGCCGGAGATGATGCGCACGCCGGCATCGACGAGCGAGGCGCGCATCTCGTCGGACTGCTGGCGCGCGAGCGAGAGCAGACGCCGGTTCACCGCGGCGAGGTTGATCGCGATCTCGGGCTTCAAGGGCCTGCCGGCCTCGGTCTTGGCGAACAGCTGCACGCCGAGCTCGCCCGCCTGCGAGATCGCCACGGCCGCGTCTGCTGTCGCGATGAGCGACTTCGACGGGACGACGTCGGTGATGACGGCCGACCCGCCCACGCCCGCCCGTTCGACGAGCGTCACCTCTGCTCCGAGCTGCGCGGCGGCGAGTGCCGCCTCATAGCCGCCGGGGCCGCCGCCGATGATCGCGACGCTCTGGGTGCGCTCGAAGCTCAAGGACATGTCGTCCATTCTCCCAGGCGCGACCGCGCCCCACGACCAGGGTGCGCGCGGCGGCTGGCCTCCCCCGCGCCGCATCCCTACAGTGGGGGCATGTCAGATGCCATCGACAACCCGCTCGACGACCCCACGGCCGACCCGTTCGAGATCGCCGCGGAGGCCGCCGCCGACATCGCACGACTGACCGGGGTGGAGCGCCACGACATCGCCCTCACCCTCGGCAGCGGCTGGGGCCGCGCCGCGGAGCTCATCGGAGAGACGACCGCGACGATCCCGGCCACCGAGGTCACGGGTTTCAGCAGACCGGCCCTGGAGGGCCACGTCGGGTCGCTGCGCAGCATCCGGACCCCGAAGGGGCGCAACGTCCTGATCATCGGCGCGCGCACGCACTACTACGAGGGCCACGGGGTGCGCCGGGTCGTGCACAGCGTGCGCACCGCCGCCGCGACCGGTGCGCGCACGATGGTGCTCACGAACGGCGCCGGCGGCATCAAGCCCGCATGGAGCCCCGGGCAGCCCGTGCTCATCAGCGATCACCTCAATCTGACCGGTGCGTCGCCGCTCGAGGGCGCGACGTTCATCGACCTGACCGACCTGTACTCGCAGCGTCTGCGCGACCTCGCCCGGTCGATCGATCCGAGTCTCGATGAGGGGGTGTACTGCCAGTTCCGTGGTCCGCAGTACGAGACGCCGGCCGAAGTGCGCATGGCCCGAACGATCGGCGGACACATCGTGGGCATGTCGACGGCCCTCGAGGCGATCGCCGCCCGGCAGGCGGGCATGGAGATCCTCGGCATGTCGCTCATCACGAACATGGCCGCCGGCATCCAGACGACGCCGCTCAGCCACCAGGAGGTCATCGAGGCCGGACAGGCAGCCGAGCCCGTAATCGCCTCGCTCCTCGCCCGCGTGGTCGGCGCGCTGTGAGCGACGCGATCGCGCGCGCCGAAGCCTGGCTCGCGCAGGATCCGGACGGCGAGACGCGGGCGGAGCTGCGCGACCTGCTCGCCCGGGCCGACGCCGGCGACGCCGACGCGCGCGCCTCGCTCGAGGACCGCTTCGCCACGCGACTCGCGTTCGGCACCGCAGGGCTCCGCGGCGAGCTGGGAGCCGGGTCGAATCGCATGAACCGCGTCCTGGTCGCCCAGGCCGCCGCAGGTCTGGCCGCGTACGTGCTCGAGACGGCGGACGAGGGGACCGAGGCATCCGCCCCGCTCGTCGTGATCGGATACGACGGACGCCGCAACTCCGACGTGTTCGCGCGCGACTCCGCCGAGCTGTTCGCCGGCGCGGGCCTTCGCGCCGTGCTCCTGCCCCGCCTGCTGCCCACTCCCGTGCTCGCTTTCGCCGTGCGCCACCTCGGCGCCGCCGCCGGCGTCATGGTGACGGCATCCCACAACCCGCCGAACGACAACGGCTACAAGGTGTACCTCGGCGGCGCGAACGACGGCGCGCAGATCGTCTCTCCTGCCGACGCCGAGATCGCCGCGCACATCCAGCGCGTCGCGGACGCCGGCGACGTCGCCGCGCTCCCCCGCTCGCTCGGCTACGAGATCGCGCCGGAGTCCGTGGTCGACGCCTACATCGCGGCGACCGCGGCCGTGGGCCCCGCGCCCGCGGGGGCCGAGGGTCTCACGTGGGCCTACACGGCGATGCACGGGGTCGGGTGGGAGACCTTCTCCCGCATCCTGGACGTCGCGGGCTACCCGTCTCCTGTCCTCGTGGAGCGGCAGATCTCGCCCGACGGGGCGTTCCCGACGGTCGCGTTCCCCAATCCCGAGGAGCCCGGCGCGATGGACCTCGCGTTCGAGGCCGCGCGCGAGGCCGGCGCCGAGCTCGTCATCGCGAACGATCCGGATGCCGATCGACTGGCCGTCGCGATCCCCGACGACACGGCCGACGGCGGCTGGCGCCGCCTGACGGGCAACGAGATCGGCCTGCTGCTGGGCTGGCGTGCCGCCCGACGGGTTCAGGATGCCGCGCCCGGTGCGTCGCTCGCGTGCTCGCTCGTGTCGTCGCCCGGCCTGCAGACGGTCGCCGAGCACCACGGCCTCGACTTCCACTCCACGCTGACGGGCTTCAAGTGGATCTCGCGGGCTCCCGGACTGATCTTCGGGTTCGAGGAGGCGCTCGGATACCTCGTCAACCCGGAGACGGTGCGCGACAAGGACGGCATCTCCGCCGCCATCGCGATGCTCGAGATGGCGTCCGAGGCGCGGGGTCGCGGTGCCACGGTCGCCGATCTGCTCGCAGAGTTCGGAGAGACGTTCGGGCACTTCGCGAGCGACCAGATCTCGGTGCGCGTGGACGACGTGTCGATCATCGCGAAGATCATGTCGGCCCTGCGGGGGCAGCATCCGGAGCGCATCGGCGAGACCGCCGTGACCGGAGTCGACGATCTGCTCGAGGGGGTGGACGGATTCCCACCGGGAGACGTGCTGCGCTTCTGGCTCGAGAACGGCTCGCGCGTCATCGTGCGCCCGAGCGGCACCGAGCCGAAGCTCAAGCTCTACCTCGACGTGCGCGGAGCCTCGGCGGGCGACGCGCAGGAGCGCATCGCCGCGCTCTCGGCGGGCGCGCGGGAGATGCTCGACGCGGTCGGCTGAGCCCGGCTGACGGCGCGTCGGCCGCCTGTGCTAGGGTGCAACTCGCGATATATCGTGAGAAGGCGACCGGGGCGGAGACATGGCAGACGACAGCAGGGCGCACGACGCCGACACCCGTGCGACCGACGCCGCGGCCGCCGACCCAGCGGCCGTCGCTCCCGAAGCATCCGCCCCCGAGCCCGCCGACCCGCCCCGATGGCTGCGCCGCACCGTCGCGTTCCTGGCGGGGCAGACCGTGAGCCTCTTCGGGTCGATGCTCGTGCAGTACGCCGTGTTCTGGTACCTCACGATCACGTACCAGTCGGGCCTCATCATGACGCTCGCGGCGGTCTTCGGATTCCTCCCCCAGGCGATCGTGTCGATCTTCGGCGGCGTCTGGGCGGATCGCCACAACCGCAAGCTCCTCATCATGGGGGCGGATGCCGCGATCGCGGCCACGACGCTGACGTTGGCGATCATCATGATGACGGGCGTGGACGCCGTCTGGCTGATCTTCGCGACGCTGGCGATCCGCTCGGCCGGTGCGGGCATCCAGACCCCGGCCGTCTCGGCCCTCCTCCCCCAGGTCGTGCCGACGCGCCACCTCATCCGCGTGAACGGCGTCTTCGGCTCGGTGCAGTCGGCGATGGCGCTGCTCGCGCCCGCCGCCGCCGGCGCGATCTACGCCGCCGCCGCGATCTCGAACGACGGCTCGGCGACATCGCTGATCCCGATCTTCTTCATCGACGTCGTGACGGCGATCATCGGCATCGGCATCCTCGCCTTCATCGCCGTGCCTACGATCCGTCGCGCCGCCGACGTGCAGACCGGGTACTTCGCCGACCTCGTCGACGGGGTGCGCTACGTCGCGCATCACGCGTTCGTCCGCTGGCTGCTCGTGCTGTTCGCCATCATCTTCGTGCTGACCGTGGCGCCGTCGAACCTGACGCCCCTCATGCTCGTGCGCTCGTTCCCGGCGGGTGCGGCGCAGGATGTCGTGAACCTCGCCGTGCTCGAGGTGTCGTTCTCGATCGGCATGGTGCTCGGCGGCATCCTGATCGCGACGTTCTTCGCGAAGCGCAGCCGCATCGGACTCATCATCACGTCGTCGCTCCTGTTCGGCGCCCTCTCGATCGGACTCGGCCTGTCCCCCAGCATCTGGGTGTTCTTCGGGTTCATGTTCCTCACCGGCCTGATCGTGCCGTTCTTCTCGACTCCGTCGATGACGCTGCTGCAGGAGACGGTCGAGCCCGAACGGCAGGGCCGCGTCTTCGGCTTCGTCGGCATCGTTATGTCGGTCGCCATGCCGTTCGGGATGCTCGTGTTCGGCCCCCTGGCCGACGTCGTGCCGATCGAGATGCTGCTCGTCGCGGCGGGCATCCTGACGTTCGTCGTCGTGGGCGCCGCCGTGGGGCTGCCCGCCGGGCGCCGCGCAGTGGCGGCGGCGCGTCAGGCGGCCGGCGCCGCCGACCCCGCGTCGGGCGCGGCGGCAGCCGAGTCGGCGATGCACGAGTCCGACCGGGTCTGAGCCGGGTTCGGCGCGGCCCGGGCTCTAGGCTCGCGTCATGCTCCTCACCGATCCCGTCGCGCTCGAGAACGAGTGGGTGCGCCTCGAGCCGCTCTCACTCGATCACGCCGACGACCTCGCCGCGGCATCCGTCGGGCTCGAACACGCCTGGTACACGTCGGTCCCCTCGCCCGAGACGATGGCGGCGGATGTCGCGCAGCGCCTCGCGTGGCGGGACGCCGGGACGATGAACCCGTGGGCCGTGCGGCGCCGCGACACGGGGAAGGTCGTCGGCACCTCCACGTTCTGCAACATCGACCAGCAGAATCGTCACGTCGAGATCGGCCATACGTGGATCGGCGTGGAGGCGCAGCGCTCGGCCGTGAACACCGCGTCGAAGCTCCTGCTGCTCGGCCACGCGTTCGAGGCGTGCGATGCGATCGCCGTCGAGTTCCGCACACACTGGCACAACCGCCAGTCGCGGGCCGCGATCGCCCGGCTCGGCGCCCGGCAGGACGGCGTGCTGCGCAACCACAAGCTGGGCCCCGACGGCACCCTGCGCGACACCGTCGTCTTCTCGATCCTGCCCGCCGAGTGGCCGGCCGTGCGCCTCGGCCTGCGCGAGCGACTCGCGCAGGGCTGACCGCACCCGGAACGACCGGCGCGCGAGGCGCAGACCCCGCCCGCGCCGCCCGGATCAGCCGTCGATGACGGCGACGAGCTCGTCGAGGAAGGCCGTGAACCCGGTGCCGCGACGCACGATGCGCTGCACCGAGTCGCGCTCGCTGAACACCTCGACGAACTGCTCGAACACGGTCTGGAAGGCCTCGCGGTCGGTCTCGGAGAACGCCACGAGCGCCACGACCTGCACGCGCCCCTCCCCCCACGGGATCGACGGATCGGCGATCCCGATCGCGATCTCCGTACGCGTCGCCGTCATGCCCAGCGCGTGCGGAACGGCGAGCGCGTCGGTGAACGCCGTGGACGACAGCTGCTCGCGCTGGATCGTGCGCTCGACGTAGTCGTCGTCGATGACGCCGCGATCCACCAGCAGCGCGCCGAGGCGCCGGATGACCTCGTCCTCCGTGAGTCCGTCGAGCCCGCGCACGAACGCCGTGGGCGAGAAGTAGCGCGACAGCTCGTCGCGCAGGCGTGCGAGGCGCCGGCCGCGACGGATGCGTCCTGCCGCAGCCTGCACGCGCTCGACGTCCGCCCCCGTCAGGAACGGCTGGATCCGCACGATCCGATCGCCCGGGACCGCCGGCTCGATCGTGGTGAGCACGAGGTCGGTGTCGATCGACGCCCAGTCGGGATCGACCCGGGTCTCGACGCCGACCACTTCGATGGCCTGGCCGAGCGAGCGGTCCACCGACGAGCGCAGCAGCTCGTGCAGCTCGTAGTACCCCGGGCACACGATGGTCGCGGTGAGGAGCTGGTCGGCGCGGCGGCTGCGTTCGAGGCGCCCGCCCACGTGCATCGCGATGTAGGCGATCTCATCGTCGAGGAGCGGGATGCCGAGCCGCTGCTGCAGACCGGAGGCGATGAACACCGCGACCTCGAAGATCATCGGGTACGTGGCCTTGAGCGAGCGCGTCAGGGGATTGCGCGACCACGCCTGCTCCTTCGACCGGTGGAGCAGGTTCTGCACGTGCAGCGCGAGGCGCAGGAGGAAGTCCTCGTGCACGACGTCGACGAGGAACTCGGATGCCGCGAGCCCGACGACCTCGCGCACCGCCGCCTCGACCTCGGGGTCGAGCCGCTCGCGCGCGGCAGCCGACGGCGAGGCCCCGGGCGCGACGACCCGGGTGAGCACGAGCGTCGACAGGTGCTGCACGTCGCCTGCGCCCAGCTCGATGCCCAGATGCGCCGACGCCAGGCGTGCGAGGATCGCGCCGACCTCGGCCTGATCGGGCTTGACGTCGCGCACCACGGTCTCCAGCGCCCGGTCACGGGCGACCCGGTCGGCCGCGATGGCGATGTGCATGACGACATCAGAGATGCCGTACTCGTTGACGAAGTAGCCGAGCGCGCCGAGCTCGGCGACGAGTTCGGCCTTGAACGGACCGAACGCGCGGGCGCCGACCGACTCCGTGCCGAGCGTGCGGCGGAGCGCTTCCAGGTCGAACGATCCCGCATCCATCTCATCGTGCGCGAGCCGCGACAGGAGGCGGCGCTGCGCCGCTTCGGTCCCCCGCAGACGCGCACGGGACGCCGACCGCTCGAGCGTGAGCTCGGTGCCCCCGAGAAGGCTCCGCACGCGCGCGAGATCGGCGTCGAGGGTCGCCGAGCTCACGTGCAGCGACTCGGCGGTCTCGAAGACGTCGATGCCGTCCGACGAGTCCAGGAGGAGCCGCACGAGCGTGTGCAGCCGGTCGCGGGGAGTTCCGGCATCCGTCGCCGCGCCGGCGCGCTGCGCGGCGGCAGCCTCGGATCCGATGCGATAGCCGAGCGGACCCGACTCGATCGCCGCACCCCCGGGCACGCGGGCGTTGACCGCGGTGACATAGCTGCGGATGCTGCGGGGCGTGACGCCCAGCACATCGGCGAGCGTCGCGGCTGTGGCCCACTCGCCGTCGCGCGCGAGGAGACCGAGCAGGCGGTCCTGGCGCGCTCTGGTCACGATGCTCCTCCGGCGACGCGCGCCGTCCTCGCTGCGCGCGTCTCCAGTCAACCACGCGCGACGGGCGGCGACCCCGATCCGCGTCCCCGCGGGCACGGATCGTTCCGCAGGGGCGGAAACAGACGTGGTTGTCCGTTCCCAGCGTTTTCACAAGAATCGACGCAGAGGAGTTGAGATCAATGCGGATTCTCGTGGTGTGCGGCGCGGGCGCGTCGAGCACGTTCGTCGCACAGCGGGTGCGTCATGCGGCGCAGAACCGCGGTCTCGCGTACTCCGCCTTCGCCGGCACCGAGCTCTCACTCCCGATCGATCTCGATGCCGCCGACGTCGTCCTGGTGGGTCCGCACCTCTCTCATGCGCTGGAGCGCATCGAGCGGGATGCCGTCCCCCGCGGGACGACGGTGATCCTGCTGCCGCCGGACATCTTCACCGATCTCGACGGCACGCGGACGCTCGCACTCGTCCGCGACGCGGTCGGAAGCTCCGGGGGGAACCTTCCGACCGCGGGCGGCGTGCCCTCCGCGCGTCCTGTAGACGCGCGGCCTTCGACAGGCGACGCTGAGGACACCGACTCATGACGTACGACAGAGAGGACAACGACATGGCCCCCACGACCCGGACCGTGCGCATCGGTTCATCCCACGGACTGCACGCCCGTCCCGCGAAGCTCTTCGCGGCCGCCGCCAAGGACTCCGGCATCCCGGTGACGATCGCCAAGGACTCGGGCACTCCGGTCAACGCCGCGAGCATCCTCGGGGTCATCTCCCTCGGCATCGAGCACGGCGACTACGTCACGCTGTCGGCCGAGGGCGAGAACGCGGTCGACGTACTCGACACGCTCGCCGACCTGCTGTCCACCGACCACGACGCGGAGGCCTGAACCATGCCCGAACTCAGAGGAGTGGGAATCGGCCTGGGCGTCGCACAGGGCCCGGTGGCCCGGATGTCGGAGCCGCTCCCGGCTCCGAGCGACGCACCGAGCGAGAAGACCGCCGACGAGGAGACGGCGCGCGTCCGCGAAGCCGTCAGCGCGGTCGCCCGCGAGCTCGAGGAGCGCGGAGCCAAGGCGGGCGGCGCCGCCCGCGACGTGCTCGAGGCCCAGGCGATGATGGCCGAGGACCCGACCCTCGAGTCCGAGGTCGACACCAGGATCGGCCAGGGGAAGACCGGCGAATGGGCCGTGTACGACGCCTTCGCGTCGTTCCGCGACCAGCTGACGGCGATGGGCGGGTACCTCGGCGAGCGCGCGGCCGACCTCGACGACGTCGCGCAGCGCGTCATCGCCCACCTCCGCGGAGTGCCGGCACCCGGCGTGCCCGACCCCGGCCACCCGTTCGTGCTCGTCGCCAAGGACCTCGCACCGGCCGACACCGCTCTCCTCGACCTCGACAAGGTGCTCGCACTCATCACGACCGACGGCGGCCCCACATCGCACACGGCGATCCTCGCCCGTGAGAAGTCGATCGTCGCGATCGTCGGCGTGGCCGCCGCCGCGGCACTCGCCGAGGGCGAGCCGGTCATCGTGGATGCCGCGAAGGGCGTCGTGACGACCGCCCCCACCGCCGACGAGCTCGAGCAGGCGCAGAACCGCGCCGACGCGCGCCGCGACGCGGCATCGGCTCCCCTGACGCCGGGCGCTCTCGGCGACGGCACGCCGATCCCGCTGCTGGCGAACCTCGGCAAGCCCGGCGGCGCGGCCGAGGCCGTCGAGCTCGGGGCCGAGGGCGTCGGACTGTTCCGCACCGAGTTCCTCTTCCTGAGCTCCACGAACGCCCCGACCGTCGAGCAGCAGCGCGAGGCGTACACCGAGCTGCTGGACGCGTTCCCCGGCAAGAAGGTCGTCGTCCGCGCGCTGGATGCCGGAGCCGACAAGCCGCTCGCGTTCCTCAACGACGCGCACGAGGAGAACCCCGCGCTCGGCCTCCGCGGCCTGCGCGCGCTCCGGGCGAGCGAGGACATCCTGCGGGAGCAGCTCACGGCGCTGCAGCAGGCGGATGCCGCGACGCAGGCCGATCTGTGGGTCATGGCGCCCATGGTGGCCACGGTCGAGGAGACGCGCTACTTCACCGACCTGTGCCGCGACTACGGCATCAAGACGGCCGGCGTCATGGTCGAGGTCCCCTCGTCGGCACTCCTCGCCGACCGCGTGCTGGCGATCGCCGACTTCGCCTCGATCGGGACGAACGACCTCACGCAGTACACCCTGGCCGCCGACCGTCTGCTCGGCTCGGTCGCATCATTCCAGGACCCGTGGCACCCGGCGGTGCTGCGCCTCATCCGTGAGGTCGGCGATGCCGGCCGCACCAACGGCAAGCCGGTCGGCATCTGCGGCGAGGCCGCCGCAGATCCGCTGCTCGCCGTCGTTCTCGTCGGTCTCGGCGCGAACTCCCTCTCCATGGCACCGACCGCGCTGGCAGATGTGCGCGCGTCGCTGCTCGACTACACCCTCGACGATGCCCGCGTCATCGCCGAGGCGGCTCTCACGGCGGACGACGCCGCGGGAGCACGCTCCGCCGCGCTGGAAGCCGCGGCAACCCGAAAGAAAGAGACACAGCCATGACAACGGCGTCTTCACCCGCAAAGACCGGACCGGGTGCACGCGTACGCGTGCAGCGCTTCGGCACCTTCCTGTCCGGCATGATCATGCCGAACATCCCCGCCCTGATCGCGTGGGGCATCTTCACGATGTTCTTCATCGCGAAGGGCTTCACCCCCAACGCCGACCTCGCCACGATCGTCGGCCCGTTCATCCACTACCTGCTGCCCCTGGTCATCGGCTACACCGGCGGCTACATGATCTACAAGCAGCGCGGTGGTGTCGTGGGCATCATCGCCACGATGGGCGCGATCGCGGGTTCCGACCTGCTGATCGCACAGTTCAACGCCGCGGCACTGGCGGAGAACCCGGATGCCGGCGAGCTCGGCCAGGTGCACATGTTCATCGGCGCGATGATCATGGGCCCCCTCGCCGCGTGGACCATGAAGTGGCTCGACTCGCTGTGGGACGGCAAGATCCGCTCGGGCTTCGAGATGCTCGTCAACATGTTCTCGGCGGGCATCTGGGGCTTCGTGATGGCGATCGTCGGGTTCTACCCGATCGCGTGGCTCGTCAACGGCCTGATGAACGTGCTGAGCAACGCGGTGAACTGGCTCGTCGAGGCGAACCTGCTGCCGCTGACGAGCATCCTGATCGAACCGGCGAAGGTGCTGTTCCTCAACAACGCCATCAACCACGGTGTGCTCACGCCGCTGGGTCTCACGCAGTCCGAGGCCGACGGCAAGTCGATCCTCTTCCTGCTGGAGGCCAACCCCGGCCCCGGTCTCGGCCTGCTCCTCGCGTTCACGTTCTTCGGCATCGGCGCAGCCCGCGCCTCCGCCCCGGGCGCCGCGGTGATCCAGTTCGCCGGCGGCATCCACGAGGTGTACTTCCCGTTCGCGCTGATGAAGCCGAGCCTCATCCTCGCCCTGATCGCCGGTGGCGCCACGGGTGTCACCACGAACATGCTCCTCGGCGGCGGTCTGGTCTTCCCTGCCGCCCCGGGCAGCATCTTCGCGGTCAGTGCGGCGGCGGTGGCCGGCGGCGTGCCGAACCTCCTCGTCGTACTGCTGTCGGTCGTGCTCGCCGCGGTCGTGACCTTCCTGGTCGCGAGCGTCATCCTGCGGGCCTCCCGCAAGCGCGACCTGCTCGCCGAGGGCGACGCGTTCGCCAGCGCGGTGTCGCAGACGGCCGCCAACAAGGGCAAGTCGTCGGCGGCGCTGGACGCCCTCCGTGCGGCGGACCCCGGCGACCGTGAGGCCGTCCGCGAGGCGCAGGAGGCCGTCGACCGTCTCGAGACCGAGGCCGAGACGGGCGGGATCGCCGACGGCGGGATCGTGGCGACGAAGCAGATCACGAACATCGTGTTCGCCTGCGACGCCGGCATGGGCTCGTCCGCCATGGGCGCGAGTGTCCTGCGCAACAAGATCAAGAAGGCCGGCATCGAAGGGGTCACGGTCGTCAACAAGGCCATCGCGAACCTCGACGGCACGGCCGACCTGGTCATCACGCAGAACCAGCTGATCGACCGCGCACGCACGCAGACGCCCGGTGCGATCCACGTGTCCGTCGACAACTTCATGAACTCTCCGAAGTACGAAGAGGTCGTCAAGCTCGTCGAGGACCAGAAGCACGGCGCGTAGCAGAGACCGCTTCGGAGCCGGGCCGGCGTGATGCCCCCGGCTCCGAAGCCTCCGCCGTGGGGACCCGGCCGCGCAGTCCGGGCCCCGACGGGAGAGACTGGTCTCACGACGCCGTCCGCGACGACGGCATCGGGTGACAGCATCCGAAACCGAAGAAAGGCGAAGACCATGGCACGTGACGTCCTCCAGATCGGGCAGGTGCGCATCCACTCCGGCAGTGCGAGCCGTGAAGACGCGATGCGGGAAGCCGCCGACATCCTCGAATCGTCCGGCGCCGTGACCAGCGCCTACTTCGACGCGATGCAGCAGCGCGAGGAGACCGTCTCCACCTACATGGGCAACGAGCTCGCCATCCCCCACGGGACCAACGAGACCAAGAGCGCGATCCTCGCCTCGGCGCTGTCGGTCGTGCGCTACGACGGCGGCGTCGACTGGGACGGCAACCCCGTGACGTTCGTCATGGGCATCGCCGGGAAGGGCGATGAGCACCTCGAGATCCTGTCCGCGATCGCCATCCTGTTCTCCGACGAGGACGAGGTCGAGCGTCTGAAGGCGATCGATTCGCCCGAGGAGCTGTTCGCCGCTCTGGCCGGGTCGGTGAACGCGTCGTGAAGGCCGTCCACTTCGGCGCCGGCAACATCGGGCGCGGATTCGTGGGCCTGCTCCTCCACGAAGGCGGCTACGAGGTGGTGTTCTCGGATGTCGCGTCCTCGCTGGTCGACGCGATCAACGCGGCGGACTCCTACACCGTGCACGCCGTGGGCGAGGGCGGCGGCGACACCGTCGTCACGGGATTCCGCGCGATCAACAGCGCGGCGAACCCCGCCGAGCTCGTCGAGGAGATCGCCGGGGCGAACGTGGTCACCACGGCCGTCGGCCCCACGATCCTGAAGTTCGTGGCGCCGCCCATCGTGGCGGCGCTCGCGCTGCGCGACCCGTCGTCTCCGCCGCTGCAGATCATGGCGTGCGAGAACGCGATCAACGCGACCGACATCCTGCGCGAGGAGATCATGCTGCAGGCCGGTGACGCGTGGGACGCCCTCGCATCGCGTGCCGTGTTCGCCAACACCGCCGTCGACCGCATCGTCCCCGGACAGCCCGAGGGGGGCGGGGTCGACGTCACGGTCGAGCCGTTCTTCGAGTGGGCGATCGAGCTGCCCCCGTTCGGCGACGATCCGCCCACGATCCCCGGCGCGCACTTCGTCGACGACCTCGCGCCGTACATCGAGCGCAAGCTGTTCACCGTCAACACCGGCCACGCCACGACGGCGTACTTCGGCGCCGAGGCGGGCATCGAGCGGATCTCCGACGTCCTGGCCGACGAGGCCATCGCCGCGAAGGTGGCGGCGACCCTCGAAGAGACCTCGGCGCTCCTGGAGGCCAAGCACGGGCTCGATGCCGCGGAGCTCGCGGCGTACCGCGCGACGATCCTGAACCGCTTCCGCAACCCGCTGCTCCCCGACACCGTCGGTCGCGTCGGACGCCAGCCGCTGCGCAAGCTGTCGCGCCACGAGCGCTTCGTCGGACCCGCGGCCGAGGCCGCCGAGCACGGTCTGGGCGTCGACGCGCTCGTCGCGGCGATGGCGGCCGCCCTGCGGTTCGACGACGCCGAGGACGAGCAGTCGGTGTCCCTGCAGGCCGCGCTCCGCGAGCAGGATGCCGAGGACTTCACGGCATCCGTCACCGGTCTGGACACCGACCACCCGCTGTTCCCGCGGGTGCAGGCGATCGTCGAGGCCCGCCAGGCCGAGCTGGCCGGCTGAGCACTCCCCGGGGGTCACAGGCGCCACGTAGACTTGCCGCCCGTGACCCCCGACTCCCCCGCGCCGTCGCCGAAGCCTCGCCGCCGCGGCCGCCGCATCCTCCTGTGGATCCTCGCGTCGATCGGCGCGCTCCTCGTGGCCGCCGTCCTCGGCCTGGTCGTGTGGAGTCAGGTCGGCGTCATGGCCGCCGAACCCGAGCCTCTCGCGGCCGTGCGGGCCGACGACCGCATCGTCGTGACCGACGACGGGGGCGCGATCGTGCTCTCCCCGGCATCCGGAGCCACCGACGTCGGGCTCGTGTACATCCCCGGCGCGAAGGTCGACGCCTGGGCCTACGCGTCGAAGATGTCGGGCGTCGTGGCAGAGGACGGCGTGACCGTCGTGATCACGAAGCCGTGGCTCAACCTCGCGTTCTTCGACCTGCGACCGCTCTCGGCCTTTACCGACCTCGCCCCCGACGTCGACGTGTGGATGGTGGGCGGCCACTCGCTGGGGGGCGTGCGCGCATGTCTTCTCGCTGAGGACGCCGATGCCCTCGTGCTGTTCGCGTCGTACTGCTCGAACGACCTGTCGGGCACGGATCTCCCCGTGCTGAGCATCGCAGGGTCGGAGGACGGATTGTCGACTCCGCAGAAGATCGCGGATGCCCGGCCGCTGCTGCCCGCCGATGCGATGATGATCGAGATCCCGGGTGCGAGCCACGCCTCGTTCGGAGACTACGGCCCCCAGGCGGGCGACGGCACGCCGACGATCTCGGATGCCGACATGACGGCACAGCTCACGGAGGCGGTCGGCGCCTTCGCCGGCGGACTCCGGCAGTGATCCTGCTGGCGTGCGTCGCGGCCTTCGTCGCGGCGGTCATCCAGCGCATCACGGGTCTCGGCTTCGTGCTCGTCCTGCTCGGCCCCGTCGTCCTCCTCTTCGGACCCGTCGAGGGCATCACGATCGGCCTCCTCCTCGCCCTCGTCGCGTCGTCGTCCGCGGTGCCGCTCGTGTGGCGGGAGGTCGAGTGGAAGCGCACGTGGTGGCTCGTGTGGCCGGGTCTCGTCGCCTCACCGTTCGCCGCCGTGCTCGTGCGTGTGCTGCCCGATGCGGCGCTCCTCCTCCTCATCGCGGCCATGGCGTACTTCGCGCTCGTCGCGGGGTGGATCCCGGCCCTGTCGACTTCGCTCCAGGGGCGTGCGGGCGCGGTCGTGGCGGGCTCGGCCGCGGGCTTCATGCACGTCGCGAGCGGGCTCTCCGGCCCGGCGCTGGCCGCGTACGCGGTCGGCGACAGATGGGAGCAGCGCCGGTTCGCGGCCAGCGTGCAGGTGATCTTCGTCGCCTTCAGCCTCGTGTCGGTCGCGCTGCGGGGCCTTCCCGCCTCCCCCGCAGGAGACGTGTGGCTCCTGGTCGCGGCGACGGTCGGAGGCATCCTCGTCGGCACCCTCCTCGCGCGTCTCGTGCCCGCACGCGTCGCCCGGCTCGCGATGCTGTCCATCGCCTGGGCGGGCGCGACCGTCGTGCTCGTCCGCGGAATCCTGGCCCTCCTCCCCGTGTGATTCGCACCTCGGTTAACAGCGGCTAACATCGAGGGGTCGCACGGGCACTGGGGCCCGGGACGAAGGAGTGGCACAGCGATATGGGCGATCCGACGTACGCCGTCATCGGGGCAGGGCCATCGGGCCTGTCGGCAGCACGGGCGCTGCAGAAGGCCGGCATCGACTTCGACGGCTACGAGGCTTCGCGCGGTGTCGGGGGGCTCTGGGACATCGAGAATCCGCGGTCCACCATGTACGAGTCCGCGCACCTGATCTCCTCGCGCACGACGACGGAGTTCGCCGAGTTCCCCATGGACACCACGGCCGACTATCCGAGCCACCGCACCCTCATCCGCTACTTCCGCGACTTCGCCGACCGATTCGCACTCACCGAGCGGTTCCGCTTCGATACGCGGGTCACCTCGGTCGCCCGGGAGGACGACGGCACCTGGATGCTGCGAGCCGCCGGTGCCGCGGGGCCGGTCGAGAAGCGCTACGCGGGGATCGTCCTGGCCAACGGCACCCTCGCCGAGCCGAACGTCCCCACCTTCCGCGGCGAGTTCTCCGGCGAGCTCATGCACACATCGGAATACAAGACCGCGACGCAGCTCACGGGGAAACGCGTACTCATCGTCGGCGCCGGAAACTCCGGCTGCGACATCGCGGTCGACGCCGTGCACCACGCGGCATCCGTCGACATGAGCGTGCGCCGCGGGTACTACTTCGTGCCGCGCTATCTCTTCGGCCGCCCCTCCGACACCCTCAATCAGGGCAAGCCCCTGCCCGCACCGCTCAAGCAGTTCGTCGACCGGCGCGTGCTGAAGGCCTTCACCGGCGACCCCGTGCACTTCGGGTTCCCCAAGCCCGACTACAAGATCTACGAGTCGCATCCGATCGTCAACACGCTGATCCTCAATCACCTCGGCCAGGGCGATCTGCAGATCAGGCCCGACATCGACCGATTCGACGGCGACACGGTGCGCTTCCGCGACGGCTCGTCCGGCGAGTACGACACGGTGCTGCTGGCGACGGGCTACACCCTCGACTACCCGTTCGTCGATCGCGCCGAGCTCAACTGGACGGGCTGGTCGCCCCGGCTCTTCCTCAACGTCTTCCCGCCGTCGTTCAACGGTCTCTTCGTCATGGGCATGATCGAAGCATCCGGCATCGGCTGGCAGGGGCGCTACGAGCAGGCGGAGCTCATCGCCGCCTACCTCTCCGCTCCGCCGTCCCGGCAGGCGGCCTTCCGCGCGCGTGTGGCAGGCGAGCCCTGGCCCGACCTGACCGGCGGATACCGCTACCTCGGCCTCGAGCGCATGTCGTACTACGTCAACAAGGACGCCTACCGCTCCGCTGTGCGCGCCGCGACGACGCAGCTGCGTGAGGTTCCGGATGCCGGGGTCCCGGCGAAGCGCCGACGCATCCGGCGATCATCCCTCCGTCCGACCTCGAAGGCGAGCTCATGAACATCGACGACGTCGTCCTGAACTTCACGCCCGGGACGCTGATGATCCTCAACGTCGTCCTCGGCCTGATCATGCTGGGCATCGCGCTCGACACCACGCCCGACGACTTCCGCGTCGTGCTGCGCCGCCCCAAGCCCCTCGTCATCGCGATCCTTGCGCAGCTCGTCGTGCTCCCGGCCGTGACGTTCGGCCTCACGCTCGTGCTGCGGGTGTCGGCCTCGATGGCGCTCGGCATGATCCTCGTGGCGTGCTGCCCGCCGGGGAACATCTCGCAGGTGCTGACGCACCGATCGGGCGGCAACGTGGCCCTGTCGGTGTCGATGACGGCGGTGGGGAACCTGATCTACATCTTCGCGCTGCCGCTGTCGATCGCATTCTGGGGATCGCTGCGCGACGACACCCGCGCCCTCCTGCAGGCGGTCTCGCTCAACGGCTGGCAGATGCTCGTCGAGATCCTCCTCATCATCGGCCTGCCTTTCGTGGTCGGCCTCACCGTGCGGGCGAAGCTGCCGGCGCTCGCGAAGCGCGTCCAGCCGTTCGTGAAGTGGTTCAGCCTGATCGCGCTGGTCGGGTTCATCGTGGCCGCGCTGGCCGGCAACTGGGCGTACTTCATCGCGTTCATCGGCGTGATCCTCGCCGCCGTCGTCATCCACGACGCGGTGGCTCTCGCGATCGGGTGGTCGACCGCCGCTGTCGGCGGGCTCGGCACGCGGGAGCGCAAGGCGATGACCTTCGAGGTGGGCATCCGCAACGCGGGGCTCGGCCTCGGCCTGGTCTTCACGTTCTTCGGCGGCCTCGGCGGCATGGCCATCGTCGCCGGCTGGTGGGGCATCTGGGACATCATCGCGGGGTTGGTCGTCGCGGCGCTGTGGGCGCGGCACACGAAGCGCCGCACCGGCTCCGTCCGCGGTGATGCGACCCGGCGCGGGCTCGCCGAGGCGGCGGAGGCGGCATGAGCGCCGGAGCTCGCGTCCTGGTCACCGGGGGCGCCGGATTCCTCGGCTCGCATGTCGCAGCGGCGCTCGTCGCCCACCCCGGCGTCGCCCTCGTCGTGGCCGGGGATGTGCGCCGGCCGGAGCATCCGCTCGACGGTGTCGTGTACGAGGACTGCGACGTGACCCGGCCGGCCGGCATCGTGCCCCTTCTCGAACGGCACGGGATCGACGTCGTCGTCCACCTGGCCGCGATCGTGAACCCCGGCCGCGACCACGAGCTCGAGTACCGCGTGGACGTCGACGGGTCCCGCCACATCCTCGAGGCGTGCGTCGCCGCCGGCGTGCGCCGAATCGTCGTGTCGTCGTCGGGTGCCGCGTACGGCTACCACGCCGACAATCCGGACTGGCTGCGCGAGAGCGACCCCGTGCGCGGGAACGACGAGTTCGCGTACTCGAAGCACAAGCGACTGGTCGAGCAGCTCCTGGGCTCGTTCCGCTCGGCGCACCCCGAGCTCGAACAGGTCGTGTTCCGCATCGGGACGATCCTCGGCCCGACGGTGCGCAACCAGATCACGGCCCTCTGGGACGGCCCTCGGCTCCTCGCGATCCGGGGATCCGAGTCTCCCTTCGTTTTCGTCTGGGTCGACGACGTCGCCGCCGCGATGGCACGCGCCGCGACCGACGGCCCGCCGGGCATCTACAACGTCGCCGGCGACGGCAGACTGACCGTGCACCGGATCGCCGAGCGGCTGGGCAAGAAGACGCTCACCGTGCCCGCCGGTCTCTTGGCCTTCGGCCTCCGCGTGGGCCGCGCACTGCGGCTCACGGTGCACGGCCCCGAACAGGTCGGATTCCTCCGGTACCGGCCCGTGCTCGCCAACGACGCCCTGAAGACCGAGTTCGGATTCACCCCGTCCAAGACCTCGGCCGAGGCCTTCGAGGCCTACCTCGCGACCCACCCGGACGTCGCCCGCCGCTGACGCGCGGCCCGGGCCGCGATGCTCCCGACCCCTTCGTCAGCGCGCGCAACTCCTTTATTCCTGCGTCACGCGGGCGTGTCGAACCACGAACACGCCGTCCCGGATCGATATCTGAGGAGTTGCGCACGCGGCGCTGGCGCTCGGCGGCTCCTCCCCGGACGGCGCCGACATCCGCTCATCCCCGGACTGATCCCCTCGCGAAGGACGCCCTGTCACGCGGGATTTGAGTGGCGGGATGCCGAACCGACTGCAATCCGCACGACGACTCCTCTCGACGACCTCGTACAGCTCGGCCGCCCTCGCGGCGCGCGGCCTCACGCGCCGCTCCCTCGCCCGAGCTGTCCGCGACGGCACGATCCTCCGACCCCGGCGGAATGTGTATGTGGCCTCAGGTACGAGCCCCCAAATGGTGCGCGCCGCGCGCCAGGGCGGGCGGCTCGACTGCGTCTCGCTGCTCGCCGAACTCGGCGTCTTCGTCCAGGGCGACGGGCGCCTGCACATGCAGGTGAGCGTGGGGATGAGCCGGATACCGCCGACGGCGCACGACGTCCGGCGGCACTGGCGCCGAACGACGGTCGAGAGCCGGTGTCTCGCGACGTCACTCGTCGAGGCGCTCGCGCAGGCGTGCCGATGCCAGTCGCCGCGCGACGCGATCGCGACGCTGGACAGCGCATGGCACCTTCGGCTCGTCGACGAGCACGATCTCGCAGCGGTCTTCGCGCTTCTTCCCCGCCGCTACCGGCGCCTGCGTCCCCTGCTGGACCGCCGCAGCGAGTCCGGCCCGGAGACGATCCTACGGTTGATGCTTCGAGGACTCGGATGCTCCGTCGAGCTGCAGGTACGCATCCCCGGAGTCGGACGAGTCGACTTCGTCGTCGACGGATGGCTCATCGTGGAGTGCGACAGCAGAGCTCACCACGAGGGGTGGGAGGCCCAGAAGCGCGATCGACGACGCGACATCGCCGCGGCATCCCTCGGCTACACGACGATCCGGCCCCTCGCCGAGGACATCCTCTACCGGCGCGAGGAGACGCTGGCCGTGCTGAAGACCGTTCTGCAGTCGCGGGACACCCGGGCGGGTGCACGCAACTCCTCATCCGGGACTCCGCAGCGGCGTGTCGCACCCTGAACACACCCGGGAACCTCAGTTGATGAGGAGTTGTGTGCACACGGATGCCGAAGAAGGGCGGACGGAGCGACCGCCCGCCATCCCCCACCCGGACTACGAGTCGAAGCCCTCCGCGATGAGCTCGATCAGCTCCTCGCGCTCCTCCACGGGCAGGAACGCGCCCGCGGCGGCGTTGAGCTGGAACGTCTCGAGATCGTCGAGGTCGTACTCGAACGTCTCGGCCAGCACGGCGAGCTCGCGCGTGAGCGACGTTCGGCTCATCGTGCGGTTGTCGACGTTGACCGTCACGGCGAAGCCCAGCTGGTACAGCAGGTCGAAGGGGTGGTCCTCCATGGTCGTGCCCCAGCGCTCGATCGCCCCGGTCTGCAGGTTCGACGACGGCGACAGCTCCAGCGGGATCTCGCGGTCGCGCACCCAGCGTGCGAGGTCGCCGAACTGCACGAGCACCTCCTCGCCCGAGCGCTGCACGACCTCGAGGTCCTCGGCCAGGCGCACGCCGTGGCCGAGACGCAGCGCACGACCGTCGATGAGCGCCGAGCGGATCGAGTCGAGCCCCGCGGCCTCGCCGGCATGCACCGTCGTGGGGAAGAACTCCGACGCGAGGTAGTCGAACGCCGCGCGGTGCCGTGAGGGGAGGAATCCGTCCTCGGGACCGGCGATGTCGAATCCGACGGCCCCGCGTCCGCGGAACTCGACCGCCAGACGCGCGATCTCCAGCGAGCGGTCGGTGTGGCGCATCGCGGTGATGAGCTGACCCACCCGGATGTCGTGCCCGGAACGGTCCGCCGCATCCTCGCCCTCTTCGATGCCCTCCTGCACGGCCTCGACGACCTCGGCGAGCGTCAGTCCGCGCGTGAGGTGCTGCTCCGGCGCCCAGCGCACTTCGCCGTAGACGACGCCGTCGGCCGCCAGGTCTTCGACGAACTCGCGGGCGACCCGGCGCAGCCCCTCCGGCGTCTGCATCACGCCGACGGAGAGGTCGAAGGTCTTCAGGTACTCCACGAGCGAGCCGGAGTCGCTCTTCTCCGCGAACCAGTCTGCGAGGTCGTCGGCATCGTCCGACGGCACCTCGAGGCCGAGGTCGTCGGACAGCTCGATGATCGTCGCGGGCCGCACGCCGCCGTCGAGGTGGTCGTGCAGCGAGACCTTGGGCAGGCTCCGCAGCGAGACCCCTTGGATGACGGCGTCGCCGTGCTGTTCGATCGGCATGGAATTGGTCTCCTGTTGTTCGGGATCGGGCCGTCCCTGCGACGAGCTCAGGGACCGGACGAGACTACGCGGTGATGCGCTCGAGCACGAGCGGGACGGATGCCGGGGCCTCGGCCCCGATCTCCCACGCGCCCTCGAGGGCGTCGATCGCGCGCGGGAACCTCGATGCATCCTCCGCCGACAAGGTGAACAGCGGCTGACCGGCGGTGATGGGATCGCCCGGCTTGACGTGGAGGTCGACGCCCGCGGTGGCGACGACCGGATCCTGGGGTCGCGCGCGTCCGGCGCCGAGACGCCAGGCTGCGACGCCGAAGGGCAGGGCGTCCATGCGGGTCACGACGCCGGAGGCGTCGGCCACGACCGTGTGGGTCTCGCGGGGCGTGGGCAGCGCGGCATCCGGATCGCCGTCCTGCGCGCGGATCATGGCCCGCCACACATCCATCGCCCGGCCGTCCTTCAGCGCGGCGTCGACGTCGGCGTCGGGCTGCCCGGCGAGGGCGAGCATCTCCCGGGCGAGTGCGACCGTCAGCTCGACGATGTCGGCGGGGCCGCCGCCGGCGAGCACTTCCACCGATTCGCGCACTTCGTTGGCGTTGCCGATCGCGAGGCCGAGCGGGGTGTTCATGTTCGTGAGGAGGGCCGTCGTCGACACACCCGAGTCGGTGCCGAGCGCCACCATCGTGCGGGCGAGCTCGCGCGCACGGTCGATGTCCTTCATGAAGGCGCCCGATCCGAACTTCACGTCGAGCACGAGGGAGTCGGTGCCCTCGGCGATCTTCTTCGACATGATGCTCGATGCGATGAGCGGGATCGCCTCGACCGTGCCGGTCACGTCGCGCAGCGCGTACAGCCGCTTGTCGGCGGGGGCGAGGCCGGAACCTGCGGCGCAGATGACGGCGCCCACGTCGGCGAGCTGGGCGAACATCTCCTCGTTCGACAGCGCCGCACGCCAGCCGGGGATCGACTCGAGCTTGTCGAGCGTGCCGCCGGTGTGACCGAGACCGCGGCCCGACAGCTGCGGCACCGCGACGCCGAAGGCGGCGACGAGCGGGGCGAGCGGAAGGGTGATCTTGTCTCCGACGCCGCCGGTGGAGTGCTTGTCGACGGTCGGCTTGCCGAGCTCGGTGAAGCTCATCCGCTCGCCGGACGCGATCATGGCCTCCGTCATGACGCGGATCTCGTCGCGCTCCATGCCGTTGAGGAACACGGCCATCGCGAACGCGGCCATCTGGGAATCGGTGACGTACTCGCGGGTGTAGGCATCCACCATCCACCGGAGGGCGTCCTCGGCCACGGCGCCGCCGTCGCGCTTGGCATGGATCACGTCGACGGCGTCGAACGGCTCGACGGCGCTCATCGCGGCGCGTCCTCGAGGTCGCGCGGGCCCCAGGCATCCGGCAGCACTTCGTCGATCGTCCGGATGCCCGACACGGTCTCCAGCAGCATGCCGGGGATCGCGAACTCGAACAGCAGCTGGCGGCAGCGACCGCACGGCATGATCGTCTCGCCCTCGCCGTTGACGCACACGAACGCCACGAGGAGTCCGCCTCCCGTCATGGCGAGATCCGACACGAGACCGCACTCGGCGCACAGCGTCACGCCGTACGACGCGTTCTCGACGTTGCAGCCCTGCACGATGCGGCCGTCCGACACGAGGGCCGCGGCACCCACCTTGTAGCGCGAGTACGGTGCGTACGCACGCTGCATCGCCTCCGTCGCGACGGCGCGCAGCTCGTCCCAGTCGATGTCGGTCATTGCTCCCCTTGGGTGTGGACGGATGCCGCAGCTCGTGGCCGCGTCATCCCTTGATGTACGGTTTGCCGGCCGCGGCGGGACCGCGGATCTGCCCCGCGAACCCGGCGACCGCGAGGATCGTCACGAGGTACGGCAGCATCAGCATGAACTCGCTCGGAATCGGCGTCTTGAGCACCGTGAGCAGGTTCTGCAGGTTCGTCGCGAAGCCGAACAGCAGGGCTGCGAGGGTCGCCCGCAGCGGGTCCCACCGGCCGAAGATCACCGCGGCGAGGGCGATGAAGCCCAGACCCGCCGTCATCTCCTTGCCGAACTGCGGCACGGAGACGAGCGTGAAGTACGCACCGCCGATGCCCGCGATGGCGCCGGCGAGCGACAGGTTCCAGAACCGGGAGGTGTTGACCTTGATGCCGACCGTGTCTGCCGCCTGGGGGTGCTCACCCACGGCGCGCAGCCGCAGGCCCCAGCGCGTGCGGTACATGCCCCACGCGACGACCGCGACCACGACGTACATGAGGTACACGATGAAGGTCTGGTTGAACAGCACCGGCCCGAGGATCGGGATCTCCGACAGGAGCGGGATCTCGAAGCGCGTGAAGCGGATGGGCGTGTTCAGCGCCTCGGCGTTGGGGACCAGCAGGACACCGTACAGGAAGCCCGTCAGGCCGGTCACCAGCACGTTCAGCACGACCCCGACGATGACCTGTTCGACGAGGTACTTGATCGCGAAAGCGCCCAGCACGAAGGCGACGAGCACTCCGCCGATCATGGCGCCGAACAGGCCGACGAACGGACTGCCGGTGATGCTCGAGAGGAGCGCGGCGCTGAAGGCGCCGAGGAGCAGCTGCGCCTCGATGGCCACGTTGACGACGCCGACCCGCTCGCCGATGACACCGCCGAGCGCTCCGAACACGAGCGGCACCGAGAGCGAGACCGCCCCGAACAGCAGGCCCGTCACCGGCACCAGGCCGTCGGCCGCCGCCCAGGTGAGGAAGGCGAACACGGCGAGCACACCGTACGCGATCGCGAGCCAGACCGGCGAGCGGCGGTAGCCGTAGGCATCCCACACCGCCCACAGCGTGAGCAGGACGAGAAGGACGAAGACGGCCCAGCAGGTGGCTGCGGTGGGCACCCCCACGTTCGGGAGGGCGAAGACGGAGCCGGGGTCGCCGAGCCGGAACGTGCTGATGCCGTCGCGCGGGGCGAGCAGGAACAGCAGTCCGAGCAGGACGGTGACGATCGCGAGGGTGATGGCGAACTTCTTGTGCCGCACGCGCACGGTCGCGAGCTGGATGGTCTGATCGGCGGACGATCCGTCGGAGATCACCGAGGAGGTCGTGCTCATGCGCTCACCGCCTTCTTCGCGGCCTTGGCTCTCGCCTTCGCCGCCTTCTCCGCATCGGTCTTGGGCAGGAAGAAGATCGTGCGGATGAGCGGCGGCGCCGCGATGAACAGCACGATCAGCGACTGCACGACCAGCACGATGTCGACGGGGATCCCCTGCGACGCCTGCATCGTGAACGACCCGGATTTGAGGGCGCCGAACAGGATGCCCGCGGCGAACACGCCCCACGCACGGCTGCGCCCGAGGAGCGCGACGGTGATCGCATCGAAGCCGATGCCGGCGTCGATGAGCCCGTCGAATCCGCTCGTGACGGCGCCCTGGATCTGGTTCATGCCCGCGAGGCCGGCCAGGCCGCCCGCGAAGAGCATGGCGTAGATGTACATGCGCTGCACCGAGATGCCCGACGCGAGCGCCGCGTGGGGGTTCTCTCCCACGGCGCGCATGCGGAAGCCGAGCGACGAGCGCTCGACGAGCCACCACACGAACACGGTGGCCAGGATGACGATGACGAAGCCCCAGTCCAGCAACGGGAAGCGTGGCCCGAGCAGTTCGGGGAACTGGGCGGATGCCGGTGTGGGGTCGGAGATCGGCTGATCCTCGGCTTCGCGCTGCAGAAGCCCGGGGGTGCGCACCATCCACGCGACGAGATAGAACGCGACGTAGTTGAGCATGATCGTCAGGATGACCTCGTGCGCGCCCGTTCGGGCCTTGAGGACACCGACGATCCCGCCCCAGATCGCGCCGCCGGCGATGCCGGCCGCCAGCGTGAGCGGGATGTGGATGAACGGGGGGAGGTCGAGGTGGAACGTCAGAAGCGCGGCCGTCGCCGCGGCGATGAGGATCTGGCCGCGGCCGCCGATGTTGAACAGTCCGACGCGGAACGCCACCGCGACGCCGAGTCCGGCAGCGATGAGCGGGGCCGCGAAGCCCAGCGTGTTGGTGAAGGGCCGGATCGCGGTGGCGAAGTCCGCGGCGCGCGCGTTGAAGATCGAGCCGCGGAAGAGGGCCTCGTACCCGCCGTAGATAGCGTTCCAGATGGCGACGAACGTGTCGCCGGGCTGGGCGAAGAAGTACCCGGAGGCCGCCTGCACCTCTTCGTTCGTGATCGCGATCAGGATGCCGCCGACGACCATCGCCACGACCACGGCGAGGATCGTCGTGACCGCGCTCCCGCGCAGGAGCTCCTTGATGAACACGTTCTGCCTCGGCGGCGGAGCGATGTCGGGCGTCCCCGTGAGGGGACCGGATGCCGCGGGCAGCTGCTCCTCCGGCATCCCCTTGAGAGGGTTCGGGTTCGAACCGGGCGTCAGGTCGCTCATGCGGCCACTCCTTCGGGGATCTCTCCGGCCATCATGAGCCCGAGCACGTCGCGCGGCGTGTCTCCGGGCACGATGCCGATGACCCTGCCGCGGTACATGACCGCGATCCGGTCGGCGAGGGCGGCGACTTCGTCGAGCTCGGTCGAGACGACGACGACGGGCACACCGGCGTCGCGCGTCTCGACGATCCTCCGGTGGATGAATTCGATCGATCCGACATCGACGCCGCGCGTGGGCTGGGCCGCGATGAACAGTCGCAGCTCCCGGCTCATCTCGCGGGCGATGACGACCTTCTGCTGATTGCCCCCGGAGAGGGTGCCCGCTGCGGTAGCGGCACTCTGCGTGCGGATGTCGTACTCCTCGATGCGGGCCTTCGCGAACTCGTCGAGCACGCCTCTGCGGATGGTGCCGGCCGTGACGAACTCGGAGTCGGACGATCGGTCCAGGATGAGGTTCTCCGCGACCGAGAACGTGCCCACGAGGCCGTCCTCCTTGCGGTCTTCGGGAACGAAGCCGACGCCTTCGTCGAGGATGGCGCGCACGGACTTGCCCACGAGCTCGGTGCCGCCGAGGGTGATCGAGCCGCTGACCCCCGTCGCGAGGCCGACGAGCGCTTCGACGAGCTCGGTCTGCCCGTTGCCCTGGACGCCCGCGACGGCGAGCACTTCACCGGGCCGCACGTCGAAGGTGACATCGTCGACGACGACGACGCCCGCGGGTGTGACGACGCGGAGTCCTTGAACCGCGAGGCCGCCCTCGCCGAGACGAGGCGGATCCTTGTGGACCGTGAGCTCGACCGCGCGTCCCACCATGAGCGACGCGAGCTCGGCGTTGGAGGCAGTGGCCTGCGCCTCGCCGACGATCTTGCCGAGCCGCACGACGGTGATGCGGTCGGCGACGGCGCGCACTTCGCGCAGCTTGTGCGTGATGAAGACGATCGAGGTGCCCTCGTCGCGGAGCTGGCGCATGATGCCCATGAGCTCGTCGGTCTCCTGCGGCGTCAGCACGGCGGTCGGCTCGTCGAAGACGAGCACCTTCGCATCGCGGGAGAGCGCCTTGATGATCTCGACCCGCTGCTGCACGCCGACGGGCAGATCGCCGACCAGGGCGTCGGGGTCGACATCGAAGCCGAAGCGGGCGGCGACATCGCGCACGTGGGCCCGGGCCTTGTTCAGGTCGAGCGAGCCGAGCGCCTTGGTGGACTCGTGACCGAGCATGACGTTCTCGGCGACGGTGAAGACGGGGATGAGCATGAAGTGCTGGTGCACCATGCCGATGCCGGCGGCCATGGCATCGCCCGGACCCCGGAAGTGCTGGACGACGTCGTCCAGGAGGATCTCCCCTTCGTCGGCCTGGTACAGGCCGTAGAGGACGTTCATGAGGGTCGACTTGCCCGCCCCGTTCTCGCCGAGGAGCGCGTGGATCTCCCCCGGCTCGACCACGAGATCGATGTGATCGTTGGCGACGAGGCTGCCGAACCGCTTGGTGATGCCGCGGAGCTCGAGCTTCATACTGTGCACCCTATCTAGTCGGGTCTGAGGGCCAAAAGGCCGCGGTCGGCCAGATGCGCTGTGCATCCGGCCGACCGCGGCGCGGGGTGTGTCGCTTACGGCGAAGCGGGCGACGTGACCTCGAGGTCGCCGTCGATGATCGCCTGACGCAGTGCGTCGAGCTCGTCGACGAGGCCGTCCGGGAGCTGCGACTCGAACGAGCCGAAGCCGGAGAGGCCCACGCCCTCGTTCTCGAGCGTGCCGACGTACGGCGTCGCGTCGAACTCGCCGGCGGCCGCCTGCATCGTGGCGTCGAAGACGGCCTGGTCGATCCGCTTCAGGATCGACACCAGCACGAGGTCGGCGACACTCGGGTCGGCGACGGCGAGGTCGGAGTCGACACCGAGCATGACGGTGCTTCCGCCGCCGTCAGTGATCGCCGCTGCGGCGCTCTGGTAGATCGGTCCGCCGACGGGGAGGATGACGTCGACGCCCTGGTCGATGATGCCCTGGGCGGTCTGCTTGGCGCCGTCGTTCGCCGCGAAGCCGCCGGTGAAGGCGCCCTCCTGCGCAGCGACATCCCAGCCGAACGTCGCGACGTTCACGCCCTTGTCCTCGTTGTACTTGGCGACGCCGTCGACGAAGCCGTCCATGAAGATCGTGACGGGCGGGATCGGGATGCCGCCGAACGTGCCGACCTTGTCGACGCCGGCCGCGTTCGACCATGCACCCGCGGCGTATCCGCCGAGGTATGCGGCCTGGACCGTGTCGAAGAGGAGCGGCTTGATGTTGGGCGCGTCGGTCTCGCCGTCGCCGTCGGCGTCGGCGCGGTCGTCGATGATGGCGTACTCGATCTCGGGGTTGGCCGTCGCCGAGGCGATCGTGTCAGCCGAGAGCTTGAAGCCGACCGAGATGATGAACGTGCAGCCTTCGGCCACGAGGTTCTCGAGGTTGGGCGCGTAGTCGTTCGCCGAGCTGGACTCGACCTCGATCGCTTCGACGTTGAGCTCGGCCGCTGCGCGGTCCATGCCCTCCTTGGCCGACTGGTTGAACGACTTGTCGTTCCAGCCGCCCTCGTCGGAGATCAGGCAGGGGATGAAGTCGGAGCCGGCTTCGGGTGCCGCGCTTCCGGTGCCGTCGGTGGTCGGGGCCGAGCCGCAGCCCGCGAGCGCGAGGACGAGCCCCGCCGCCCCCGCAAGACCGACGAACTTCTTGGTGGTTGTGATGGTCAAGTCACGCCTCCGTACAGGGAGCCCCGCGTACCTCGCAGGGCGGTATCGAAGTTACAGAGTGTGACGGCCTGCTTGCATTCCCGCGCAGGCCCAGCCGGGAAATGGTTACAAAGACGCAACAGAGCCGACTCACTCCGTCACGGCTTGGCGCAGACGGCGTCAGAGGACGTCGCCGTGGCCGCCGATCTTGAGCGCGTCCACGACGCCCTTGACCCGCTGCGCGTGCTCGCTGGTGGTGACCAGCAGCGCGTCGTCGGTGTCGACCACGACGATGTCCTTGACGCCGATGAGGCTGATGACGCGACGGGTCTGACTCACGACGATGCCGCTCGAGGCATCCGCGAGGATCGTCGCGTTGGGGCCGAGGATCGCGAGGTCGTTCTTGCGGCCGTGCGAGTTGAGCTTGGCGAGGCTGGCGAAGTCCCCCACGTCGTCCCAGTCGAAGTGCCCGGGCACGACGGCGAGGCGCCCCTTCTCGGCCGCGGGCTCGGCGACGGCGTAGTCGATGGCGATCTTCTTGAGCCCCGGCCACAGGCGGTCGACCGCCGGCCCGCGCCGGTCGCGGTCGTCCCAGGCCTCCGCGAGTTCGAGGAGTCCCGCGTGCAGCTCGGGCTCGTTCGCGGCGAGTTCGGCCAGCAGCACGTCTGCGCGCGAGATGAACATGCCCGCGTTCCACAGGTAGGAGCGATCGGCGAAGTACGCCTTCGCGGTCTCGAGGTCGGGCTTCTCGACGAACCGCTCGACGAGGGCGGCCTCCGGCGCGCCGTCGACCACGAGCTCCGTGCCCTTGCGGATGTAGCCGAAGCCGACGGAGGGCTCGGACGGCTGGATGCCGAGCGTGCAGATGTACCCCGCGCGCGCCGTCGCGACGGCCTGGCGGACGGCCCACTCGAACAAGTGCGGCACACGGATGACGTGGTCGGCGGCGAAGGACCCGATGATGACGTCGGGCTCGCGGCGCACGAGCACCGCCGCCGCCAGGCCGATGGCTGCGGAGGAGTCGCGCGGCTCGGACTCGAGGAAGACGTTGAGGTCGTCGATTCCCGGCAGCTGGGCCTCGACGGCCGCTCGATGCGCGCGCCCGGTCACCACCGCGATGCGGTCCGCGCCGGCGAGCGGCTCGAGGCGGTCCCACGTGTCGCGCAGCAGCGAGTGCCCCGAGCCGGTCAGGTCGTGGAGGAACTTCGGCGCATCGGCCCGCGAGAGCGGCCAGAGCCGGCTGCCGATGCCGCCGGCCGGGATGACGGCGTAGAAGTCCGGAATGAGATCGGCCATGACCTCAGGCTATCTGCGGAGCTGCCCGTCCGGAGGGAGGCGAAGAACCGCCCTTCTTGTCCTCGAAGTGAGGAATCTCTCGATATCGAGAGACTTAGGCTCCCCTACGATGCCCATGCCTCCCGCCGGGAATAGGATGGAGGAGGCGCCCTCGTGACGCCGGTTCCGCCGTCTCGCCCCCGCTGACGAGGCTCCGGTGGACCACATGTTCGATTCAGGGAGGACGATCGTGTCTGCACCAGCACGCGTCATACCGTCGGCGTCCGACACCACGTCGAGAGTTCCGAGGGGAACGCTGTACCGAGGCCGGGAAGGCATGTGGTCGTGGGTGCTGCATCGCATCACCGGCGTCGCGATCTTCTTCTTCCTCCTCGTCCACGTGCTCGACACGGCGCTGATCCGCCTGTCGCCGGAGGCCTACGACGCCGTCATCGGCACGTACAAGAACCCGATCATGGCGCTCGGCGAGGTCGTGCTCGTCGCGGCCATCGCGTACCACGCCTACAACGGCCTGCGCATCATCGCGGTCGACATCTGGCCGTGGGCGACGCGCCACCAGCGCCAGCTCTGGTGGGGCGTGCTGGGCGTCTGGGCCGTGACGATGGCGGGCTTCGCCCCGCGTCATCTGATCCTCGCGTTCGCCGGATTCGGAGAGGGCGGCCACTGACATGACCACGATCGCCGATCCCCGCACTCCGCACGTCGCCACGCGCCGCTCGGGGCCCAACCTCGAGAAGTGGGGCTGGATCTACATGCGCGTCTCGGGCGTGCTCCTGGTCGTCCTGATCTTCGGGCACCTCTTCGTCAACCTGATGCTCGGCGAAGGCATCCACGGCCTCGACTTCGCGTTCATCGCCGGGAAGTTCGCCACGCCCTTCTGGCAGTGGTGGGACGTCCTGATGCTGTGGCTCGCCCTCATCCACGGCGCGAACGGCATGCGCACGATCGTGAACGACTACGTGCTCCACGAGAAGACCCGCAAGGTCCTCGTCTGGTCCCTGTGGATCGCCGCCGGATTCCTCATCCTCCTCGGCACGCTCGTGGTCTTCACCTTCGACCCGTGCATCGGGATCGAGACGAGCAAGACCGATTGGCTGATCGAGATGTGCGCGGCTCGATGACCCGTACGACCCGCAGCGACGACGTGACCACGACGACGAAGAACCAGAAGGCATCCTGACCGTGAGCACCCAGACCGCAGAGTCCTACGTCAAGGACGGCGTCCACTACCACCAGTTCGACGTCGTCATCGTGGGCGCCGGCGGCGCCGGCATGCGCGCCGCCATCGAGGCGGGCCCCGGCGCGAAGACGGCGGTGATCTCCAAGCTCTACCCCACGCGCTCCCACACGGGCGCGGCGCAGGGCGGCATGGCGGCTGCGCTCGCCAACGTCGAAGAGGACTCGTGGGAGTGGCACACCTTCGACACCGTCAAGGGCGGCGACTACCTCGTCGACCAGGATGCTGCGGAGATCCTCGCCAAAGAGGCCATCGACGCCGTGATCGACCTCGAGAACATGGGCCTGCCGTTCAACCGCACGCCCGAGGGCAAGATCGACCAGCGTCGGTTCGGCGGTCACACCGCCGACCACGGCAAGACTCCGGTGCGCCGCGCGTGCTACGCCGCCGACCGCACGGGCCACATGATCCTGCAGACGCTCTTCCAGAACTGCGTGCGTCTCGGCATCAACTTCTTCAACGAGTTCTACGTGCTCGACCTCGTGACCGTGAAAGACGACGACGGCTCCACGAAGATCGCCGGCGTCGTGGCGTACGAGCTCGCAACGGGCGACCTGCACGTCTTCCAGTCGAAGGCCGTCATCTTCGCGACGGGCGGGTTCGGCAAGATCTTCAAGACGACCTCGAACGCCCACACCCTCACCGGCGACGGCGTCGGCATCATCTGGCGCAAGGGGCTGCCGCTGGAGGACATGGAGTTCTTCCAGTTCCACCCGACCGGTCTCGCCGGTCTCGGCATCCTGCTCACCGAGGGCGCCCGCGGTGAGGGTGCGATCCTCCGCAACGCCTCCGGCGAGCGCTTCATGGAGCGCTACGCCCCCACCATCAAAGACCTCGCGCCGCGCGACATCGTCAGCCGCTGCATGGTGCAGGAGGTCGCAGAAGGACGCGGCGCCGGTCCGCACCGCGACTACGTCCTCTTGGACTGCACCCACCTGGGCGCCGAGGTGCTCGAGACCAAGCTCCCCGACATCACCGAGTTCGCGCGCACCTACCTCGGCGTCGACCCCGTCGTCGAGCCCGTGCCCGTCATGCCGACCGCGCACTACGCCATGGGCGGCATCCCGACCAACGTCGAAGCCGAGGTCCTGAGCGACAACACGACGGTCGTGCCGGGCCTGTACGCCGCCGGCGAGTGCGCGTGCGTCTCGGTGCACGGCTCGAACCGCCTCGGCACCAACTCGCTCCTCGACATCAACGTGTTCGGAAAGCGTGCCGGCCGCAACGCCGTGAAGTACGTGCAGACCGCCGAGTTCGTGCCGATGCCCGAAGACCCCGCCAAAGAGGTGCGCGAGCTCATCGAAGGCCTGCGCAACAACCCCGGCACGGAGCGCATCGCGGTGCTGCGCAAGACCCTGCAGGACGAGATGGACCGCAAGGCCCAGGTGTTCCGCACCGACGAGTCGCTGGCCGAGGTGATGGACGTCATCGCCGAGCTGCGCGAGCGGTTCAACAACATCCACGTCGACGACAAGGGCAAGCGGTACAACACCGACCTGCTCGAGGCCGTCGAGCTCGGATTCCTGCTCGACCTGGCCGAGGTCGTCGTCGTCACGGCGCGCAACCGCAAGGAGAGCCGCGGCGGTCACATGCGCGACGACTACCCGCATCGCGACGACGAGAACTACATGCAGCACACGATGGCCTACCTCTCCGGCGACGCCCACTCGTCGCATCCCGAAGACCACATCCGGCTCGATTGGAAACCCGTCGTGTTCACGAAGGACGAAGCCGGCGAGTTGCGCTACCCGCCGATGGAGAGGAAGTACTGATGGCCGCCCTCGTCGCCGTCGAGGAGTCGGCTCTCGAAGCCGCTCAGGAGCCGTCCAGCGCGGACACCGGCATCCAGTCGTTCCTCGTCACGTTCATCATCCGCCGCTTCGACCCGGAGGTGGACGACGAGCCGCGCTGGGTCGACTACGACGTCGAGCTCTACTCCACCGACCGCGTGCTCGATGCGCTGCACAAGATCAAGTGGGAGGTCGACGGCTCGCTGTCGTTCCGCCGCTCGTGCGCGCACGGCATCTGCGGGTCGGACGCGATGCGCATCAACGGCCGCAACCGCCTGGCCTGCAAGACGCTCATCAAGGACCTCGACATCTCGCAGCCGATCTACGTCGAGGCGATCAAGGGCCTTCCGCTCGAGAAGGACCTCATCGTCGACATGGAGCCGTTCTTCGCCTCCTACCGCGAAGTCCAGCCCTTCCTCATCCCCGGCACGAAGGCCGAGCCCGGCAAGGAGCGCATCCAGTCGATCGTCGACCGCGAGGTCTTCGACGACACGACCAAGTGCATCCTCTGCGCCGCGTGCACGTCGTCGTGCCCCGTGTTCTGGACCGACGGGCAGTACTTCGGCCCCGCCGCGATCGTCAACGCGCACCGCTTCATCTTCGACTCGCGCGACGACGCGGGCGATGTGCGCCTCGACATCCTGAACGACAAGGAGGGCGTGTGGCGCTGCCGCACGACCTTCAACTGCACCGAGGCGTGCCCGCGCGGCATCGAGGTGACCAAGGCCATCGCCGAGGTCAAACAGGCGGTTCTCCGCGGCGGACGCTGACCCCACGTGGCGCAGGCCCCGCCTGTGCCACGATGAGCGGATGGATCGTCCCCCCGCTCCGCTTCGCTCGTCCCGTCTCGCGGTCACGGCCGCCTATGCGTCGCAGGGGCTCGGCTACGCCGTCGTCGTGACCTCGCTCCCCGCGCTCAAGGCGCGCCAGGAGGTCGACGACGCGACCGTGTCGATCATCGTGCTCGGCGTCTCGCTCGCCGCCGCGGCGGGTTCGGTCGTGGCCAATGCGGTCGCCGTGCGCTGGGGCAGCCGGGCGGCCCTCGCGCTCGGCCTGCTCGTGCAGGCGGTGTTCCTGCCGGTCATCGCGCTCCCCACGCCCTTCGCCGCGTTCTTCGCGGCGTTCGTCCTGTTCGGGGTGGGGCTCGGCTGCGTCGACGCTGCGGCGGCCATGCAGGGCGTCGCGGTGCAGCGAGCGCACGGCAGCCATCTCCTGGGCGGATTCTTCGCGGCCGCGACCGCGGCCGCGATCGTGGGTGCCCTCCTCGTCTCGTTCGTCGCGTTCTCCGCGCTCGGCGCGGGGATCGCCCTCGCCACCGCCGGGGTCGTCGCGCTGCTCGCGGCACTCGTCGTGGCCAGACTCGCCCTCCGCGAGGTCCCGATCGACGAGGCGCTGCCCGCCGCCGAGCGAGGCCGGCTCCCCCGCGCCGGGATCTGGATCTTCGGCTTCGTCATCCTGGCCGTGTTCATCTCGGACTCGGCGATCAGCACGTGGAGCACCGTCTACCTCCAGGACGAGCTCCGGAGCCTCGCCTGGGTCGCGCCGCTGGGATACGCGGCCTACCAGGGCGTCGTGCTCGTCACCCGACTCGTCACCGATCGGCTCGTCACGCGCCTCGGACGCCGACGGCTCGTCACCGTGGCCGTGGTCGTGTCGGCGATCGGCTGCCTCGTCGTGGCCGTCCTCCCCTTCCCCGCCGCCGCGATCACGGGCTTCGCGCTCGCCGGCGTCGCCACCGGCATCCTGATCCCGGTGACGTTCGGGGCGGCGGGAGAGATCGCGCCCGAGCACAGCGACCAGGTGATCGCGCGCGTGAACATCTTCAACTACGCCGGATCGATCTTCGGAGCGGTCGCACTCGGTCTCCTCGCCGACGGCCCGGGCCTGGGCATCGCGTTCCTGATCCCCGCGGTCGCGCTGGCGGCGATCCTCTTCCTCGTCCCCCGGTTCCGCACTGCGCCGCTCGCGGCATCCGCCGCTCGCTAATCTGGCATCGTGAGCGAGCGGCGAGTGCGGGGTCCCGCCCCCGAGGCGGTGGCGGCCACAGCGCGCGAAGAGGAGGAAAGCCTCCGCGAGCGCTGGGAGTCGACGCAGGAGCAGCTGCGCGAGCGCTTCGACGTGCCGCTGAGCCGCGCGGCGCGGATCACGCAGCGCACGCTCGGATGGTTCCCGGTCCGGGTGTGGCGACACTTCCTCCAGCACAACGGCTTCCTCCTGGCAGCCGGAGTGAGCTATCAGGCGCTCTTCGCCGTCTTCGCCTCGGTGTACGTCGCGTTCGCGATCGCCGGGCTCTGGCTCGGAGGCAGTCAGGACGCGATCGACGGCCTCATCGCCGCCATCAACAGCTATCTCCCCGGTCTCATCGCCACCGACGACTCCACCACGGGGGTCTTCACCACCGCGCAGGTGACGGAGATCGCGGCGAGCAGCGCCGGCGTGCTGAGCGTCACGGGCTCCATCGCGCTCATCACCCTCATCTGGACGGCGATCGGGTTCGTGACGTTCGCCCGACGCGCCGTGCGCGACATCTTCGGCATTCCGCCGGACCGTCGCAGCTACCTCCTGCTCAAGGCGCGCGATCTGCTCGCGGCAGCCGTCTTCGGCATCGCCCTCCTGCTGGGCTTCGCCGCCACCGCGATCGGCACGTGGGCACTCACTCTCCTCTTCGACCTGTTCGCCCTCGGCACGCAGTCGATCGGCTACCAGCTGAGCATCCGTCTCGCATCGATCGCGGTGTCGTTCGCGATCTACTCGGCCGCCCTGGCGGCCCTCGTGAAGTTCCTCACCGGCGCATCGCTGCGCTGGCACCGGGTGTGGCCGGGCGCACTCCTCGGCGGCGGCGCCATCACGGTGCTCCAGCTCGGCGCCGGCTGGCTGCTGATCTACACGCCCACCAACACGCTCCTGGCCACCTTCGCGATCTTCGTCGGGCTGCTCCTGTGGTTCCGGATCATCGGCGTCATCATCCTCGTGGCCTCCGCCTGGATCGCCGTCGCCGCGAACGACAGGAACCTTCCGCTGCTGCACCTGACCGAGGCCGAGCGGCTCGAGAAGGAGCACCAGGCGCTGCTGCTCGCGGCCCAGGTCCGGCTGCGGACCGCGGAGCACGCCAGGCAGGACGCGCCGTGGTTCCGCCGATGGGCCGCCGACCGTGCCGTCAGGGAGGCGCGGGACGAGCTCGCCGAGGTGACGGCATCGGCGCCTCCCCCGGCACCGCGCCGCGGCATCCTGCTCGAATAGCGATGTCGGATGCCGCGGTTAGGCTGATCCTCGTGCCTCGCTCCGTCCGCATCGCGTCTATCAACGTCAACGGCATCCGCGCCGCCGCCCGCAACGGCATGCTCGCCTGGCTCGACGATGCGGGCGTCGACATCATGGCCCTGCAGGAGGTGCGCGCCACGCAGGAGCAGCTGCGCGACTCTCTGCCCGAGGGGTGGACGATCGTCAACGACGAAGCCCTCGCCAAGGGCCGCGCCGGCGTCGCCGTCGTCTCGCGCGACGACACGGTCGAGGTGCGGCGCGTGCTCGGCGACGACGCGCTCGATTCAGCCGGACGCTGGATCGAGGCCGATTTCGACATCGACGGCGAGCGCCTCGCGGTCGTCTCGGCATATGTGCCGACGGGCGAAGCCGGCACGGCAAAGCAGGACGCGAAGTGGGCGTTCCTCGACGCGATGGAGGCGCGGATGTCACGCCTGGCCGAGGAGTCGCCCCTCGCGCTCATCATGGGCGACCTGAACGTCGGGCACCGCGAGCTCGACATCCGCAACTGGAAGGGCAACGTGAAGCGCGCCGGGTTCCTCCCCCGCGAGCGCGCGTACTTCGACCGGTTCCTCGGCCCACGCGGGGACGCTGTGACGGGGGCCGACGGGTCGAGCGGAGTCGGCCTCGGGTGGGTCGATGTCGGCCGCGCGTCCGCCGGCGAGGTCGACGGTCCGTACACCTGGTGGTCGAGCCGCGGCAAGGCGTTCGACAACGACACCGGATGGCGCATCGACTACCACCTCGCCACTCCGGCCCTCGCGGAGCGCGCCTCCGGCTACCGCGTCGTGCGGGCCCCGTCGTGGGACACGCGCTGGAGCGACCACGCCCCCGTCGTCGCCGACTACCGGCTGGGGCTCTGACCGCCCTCGGGCGCCCGAGGCCACGCGCGAGAGCGCACCCCGCCCCGCGTCGTCGCCGCGCCGGAGCAAATAGGATCGTGGGATGAGCAAACCCCGCCTGTACTCCGGCATGCAGCCGTCCGCCGACTCCCTCCAGGTCGGCAACTACATCGGTGCGCTCATGCAGTGGCGCGACCTGCAGGAGGCGTATGACGCGTTCTTCTCCGTCGTCGACCTGCACGCCCTCACGCAGCCCAACGATCCCGCCGAACTGCGCGAGAAGACGCGCCGCACCGCGGCCCAGTACATCGCCGCCGGCATCGAGCCGGCGAAGTCGACGCTGTACGTGCAGTCGCACGTAGCGGCCCACGCCGAGCTCGCGTGGATCCTCTCCACCGTCACGGGTTTCGGTGAAGCCGGTCGCATGACCCAGTTCAAGGACAAGTCGCAGCGCTACGGCTCGGACGCGACATCCGTCGGGCTCTTCACCTACCCCGTGCTGATGGCGGCCGACATCCTGCTGTACCAGACCGACATCGTGCCGGTCGGTGACGATCAGAAGCAGCACGTCGAGCTCACCCGCGATCTCGCCGAGCGGTTCAACTCGCGCTACGGCGACACGTTCCGCGTGCCGATGCCCGTCATCCAGCAGGACACCGCGCGCATCTACGACCTGCAGAACCCCACGGCGAAGATGTCGAAGTCGGCCGAGTCCGACGCGGGCGTGCTGTGGCTGCTCGACGATCCGGCCGTCTCGGCGAAGAAGGTCATGCGCGCCGTCACCGACTCCGACGGCACCGTCCGGTACGACCGCGAGGCGAAGCCGGGGGTGTCGAACCTCCTCGTGATCTACGCGGCGCTCACCGGGCGTCAGATCCCCGCGATCGAGGACGAGTACGCGGGTCGCGGCTACGGCGACTTCAAGAAGGGCCTCGCCGAGGTCGTCGTGAACGAGTTCGGTCCCGTGCGCGAGCGTGCGCTCGAGCTGCTCGACGACCCCGCCGAACTCGACCGCGTGCTCGCCGCCAACGCCGCGAAGGCGGAGGATGTCGCCAACCGCACGCTCGGCGCCGTCTACGACAAGGTGGGTCTCCTGCGGAGGACCCGGTGACACCCTGCGCGATCATCGGCGGATGATGCAGCCCGTCATCCTGCGCACGGAGCGGCTCGAGCTGTCGTTGCCGACGGCAGACGACGTCGACTCCATCTTCGACGCCTGCCAGGACGCGGACACCCAGCGATACACGACCGTGCCGTCGCCGTACGAGCGGCGCCACGCCGAGGAGTTCGTCCCCCGCGTCGCGGCCGACTGGGAGAGCGGCGCCCACGTCACGTGGGCGATGCGCGAGGGCGACGTGCTCGCCGGCATGATCGGCCTGTACCGCCTCAGCGGTCGAGGCGACGGAGAGCTCGGCTACTGGGTGTCGCCCTGGTCGCGCGGGAAGGGGCTCGTGAGCGAGGCATCGCGAGCCGTCGTCGAGTGGGGGTTCTCCCCCGAGGGAGGCCGGCTCACGCGGATCGAGTGGAACGCCGTGGTCGGCAACATCGCGTCGGCCCGCGCCGCCCGCACCCTCGGCTTCCGGTACGAGGGTCTTCGCCGCCAGGCGCTCACCGGTTCGGCCGGCCGTGACGACGGCTGGGCCGCGGCGCTCCTGGCCTCGGACGACCGTACGCCGCAGCGGTGGGCCGTCCTCGACGACGGAGCGGCTGCACGCGTCGGGAGGGCGTGACAGGATGGGCGCATGCCCGAGATGCCCGAGGTGCAGGGGCTCGTCGACTTCCTCCAGGAGCGTCTGACCGGTCTCGAGATCACGCGCGCGTCGGTCGCGAACATCGCGGCGCTGAAGACCTACGACCCGCCGATCGATGCGATGGTGGGTACGACGATCTCCGGGGCCACCAGGCACGGCAAGTTCATCGACCTCTCCACGAGCGGTCCGCACCTGGTGTTCCACCTCGCGAAGGCCGGCTGGCTGCGGTTCTATGAACAGCTCCCGCAGACCCTCATCAAGCCCGGCAAGACCCCCATCGCGCTGCGCATCGCGCTGAGCGACGGGTCGGGGTTCGATCTCACCGAGGCCGGCACGAAGAAGTCCCTCGCCTACTACGTCGTGCGCGATCCGCAGGACGTGCCCGGAGTCGCACGGCTCGGACCCGACCCTCTCGACCCGTCCTTCAGCCGCGACACTCTCGCCGGGCTCCTGGCGGGCCGCCGCACGCAGATCAAGGGCGTTCTCCGCGACCAGGCGACGATCGCCGGGGTGGGCAACGCCTACTCCGACGAGATCCTGCACGCCGCGAAGATGTCTCCCTACGCCCTCGCCGCGACGCTCGCCGACGACGACATCGATCGGCTCTACGCCGCGATGCAGGCGACCATCGCGGAGGCGATCGCCGAGGCATCCGGCAAGCCCCCCGCCGAGCTCAAGGACGCCAAGCGTCGAGGCATGCAGGTGCACGGGCGCCGCGGGGAGACCTGTCCGGTGTGCGGAGACACCGTGCGCAGCGTGTTCTTCGCCGACAACAGCCTCGAATACTGCGCGACGTGTCAGACCGGCGGCAAGGTGCTCGCCGACCGGCGCCTCTCGCGCCTGCTGAAGTAAGCGCTCACCCCTCGCCGGAGGTCAGGATCCACGCGTCCTCGTCGACCCAGTCGAGCGACTTCGACACGGCCTTCTTCCACTGCCGGTAGCGCCGCTCGCGCTCGGCCTCCGGCATCCGGGGCTCGAAGCGCGTGTCCTCCTGCCAGTGCGACCGCAGCTCATCGCGCCCGCTCCACAGCCCGGTGGCGAGGCCGGCGGCGTACGCCGCCCCGAGCGCCGTGGTCTCGACGACCTTCGGACGCACCACGGGGATGCCGAGGATGTCGGCCTGGAACTGCATCAGGAGGTCGTCGCGGGTCATGCCCCCGTCGACGCGGATCTCCTCCAGCGTCTCGCCGCTGTCGGCCGCCGCCGCCTCGATGACGTCGCGGCTCTGGAACGCGGTGGACTCGAGGGCTGCGCGCGCGATGTGCGCCTTGTTCACGAAGCGCGTCAGGCCGACCAGGGCACCGCGTGCATCGGGGCGCCAGTACGGGGCGAAGAGCCCCGAGAACGCCGGAACGAAGTACGCGCCGCCGTTGTCGGCGACGGACGAGGCGAGGCTCTCGACGTCTTCGGAGCGCTGGATGATGCCGAGGTTGTCGCGCAGCCATTGCACGAGCGATCCGGTGACGGCGATCGACCCCTCGAGGGCGTAGCGCGCCGGCTCGTCGCCGCAGCGGTAGGCGACCGTGGTGATCAGTCCGTGGGTCGACTGGATGATGTCGGTCCCGGTGTTCACGAGGAGGAAGTTGCCCGTGCCGTACGTGTTCTTCGACTCGCCGCGGTCGAAGGCGGCCTGGCCGAAGGTGGCCGCCTGCTGGTCGCCCAGGATGCCGGCGATCGGCATGCCTCGCGCGACTCCGGGCAGCTGGGCCTCGCCGAGCACCTCCGACGACGAGCGGATCTCCGGCAGCATCGCGCGCGGGATGTTCCAGACCGCGAGCAGGTCGTCGTCCCAGTCGAGCGTGCGCAGGTCCATGAGCAGCGTGCGGGAGGCGTTGGTGACGTCGGTGACGTGGATGCCGCCGCGCGACCCGCCGGTGAGGTTCCAGACGAGCCACGTGTCGGGCGTGCCGAAGATCAGGTGGCCCGCCTCGGCCGCCGCGCGCGAGCCCGGCACGTGGTCGAGGATCCAGGCGAGCTTGGAGGCCGAGAAGTACGTCGCCAGGGGCAGACCGGTCTGATCGGCGAAGCGGCGGATGCCGCCCTCCGCCGCGAGCTCGTCGATCCGCGGCTGCGTGCGGGTGTCCTGCCAGACGAGGGCGTTGTGAATGGGGCGCCCCGTGCGGCGATCCCACACGATCGCCGTCTCGCGCTGATTCGTGACGCCGATCCCCGCGATGTCGCCCGCGTCGATGCCGGCCCTGCTGAGGGCGCCCGCGATGACGAACTCGGTGCTCGTCCAGATCTCCACCGGATCGTGCTCGACCTCGCCCGCCCGCGGCAGGATCTGCGCGTGCTCGCGCTGCGCGACCGAGACGACCTGCCCGCGCGCGTCGAACACGATCGCGCGCGTCGACGTCGTCCCCTGGTCCAGTGCCAGGACGTACTCGCCCATTCCGCCTCCTCGCGGTGTCGCCGGTCCGGTCAGGCTATCGCGACGCGGTGCGCGGAGCCGGAGCCGGAGCCGGAGCCGCCTGCCAGGTCGGGTCGGCGGCGTGGACGGCGGCGAGTCCGTGCTCGACCTCGGCGCGGCGGGTCGCCTCATCCCACCCCAGCACCGGCGCGATGGCGTCGGCGATCTCGGACGCGGACTCCACCGTGACTCCGCCCGTGAACGCGAGCGATGTGCGTCGCAGCAGCATGTCGGCCAGGTGCACCACGCCCTCGGTGCGGGCGAGGTGGCGGAGCTCTCCGGAGCTGTAGCCCGGCGCCGACCCGAGCACGGCGTCGTCTTCGTCGTCGGCGATCGCAGCGATCACGTCCGCGGCGACGGTTCCGTAGCGGTCGAGCAGCGTCGCCGCGCGACCCAGTCCGATGCCGTCCTGGTAGGTCGTGAGCCACTGCTTCCGTGCGCGCTCCGTGGCCGGGTAGCCCGCGCCGCCGCCGATCGGCACGCCCTTCGTCGAGCTGCGCCGTGGCTGGGCGAGGAGCTCGAGCACCCGGTCGGCGAGGTGCTCGGCCGATGCGCGGAACGTCGTCCACTTGCCGCCGACGAGGCTCAGCACTGTCGCGCTCCCACCGCGCAGCGGCTCGGCCTCGATGCGGTAGTCCCGCGAGACGAAGCCCGGGGCGAGGTCGCCGTGGCCGGGAAGCGGCCGCACGCCGGCGAAGCGGAACACGATCTGCGAGCGGTCCACGGCGATCGAGGGCAGCACGTGACGCACGAGATCGAGGAAGTAGTCGACCTCGGCCTCGGTGCACACGGCGGGCTCGGCCATGTCGTGCTCGAGGTCGGTCGTGCCCACGAGCACGCGTCCCTTGAGCGGGTAGATGAGCACGATGCGGCCGTCCTTGTGCTCGAAGAACAGCTCGCGCCCGCCGGTCGCCGCCAGCAGCTCGGGGTGGTCGAGCACGATGTGCGAGCCCTTCGTGCCGCCCATGTAGCGGGTGGGGTCGCCGAGAGCCTCATTGGTCAGATCGGTCCAGGGCCCGGAGGCGTTGACGACGACGGATGCCGCGAACGGCACCTCCTCACCGGTGACGCGGTCGCTCAGCAGCACGCGCCCGTCCCGGACGCCCACCGCCGCGGTGTAGTTCGCGGCACGGGCCCGGTCGCCGCCGGCGGCGACGCCGTCGCGGAGCACGTCGAGCGCCAGGCGCTCCGGATCGTGCAGCGAGGCATCCCAGTAGGTGGCTGTGTACTTGATGCCGGGGTTCAGCGCGGGCAGCTCGGCGAGCGAGCGCTTGCGGCCGACGAACGCGTGCCGCTGCACCGTGCTCTTGCCGAAGAGGCCGCCGCCGCGGGAGAACGAGTCGTAGATCACGAGGCCGATCTTGATGAGCGCCGCCCCCCGCTCGCGATGCTTGCCCTTGCCATGGCGGAGGAAGCGCAGCGGCGCCGTGAGCACGCCGGAGAACGTCGTGAAGATCGGGATCGTCGTCTGCAGCGGCCGCACGTAGTGGGGCGCGATGCGCAGAAGCGCGTTGCGCTCGGTCACGGCTTCGTGCACGAGGCGGAACTCGCCGTTCTCGAGGTACCGGACGCCGCCGTGGATCATGTGGGACGACGCGGCCGAGGCTCCGCTGACGTAGTCGCCCTGCTCGACCAGCGCCACATCGACTCCCTGCATGGCGAGATCGCGGAACGTCGCGAGCCCGTTGATGCCGCCGCCGATGATGAGCACGTCCGCGTAGGGCCGTGCGGTGAGTTCGTCGAAGTCGCGCCGCGTCATGATCTCCCCTGGTTCGTGAACGCTGTCGTCATGATCCATCGTCGCATCATTGCCCTTTCTTGCAGCCCTCGTGCACATACGTGCACAATGACCGGATGGATGCTGCGGACCGGGACGACACGGATGACGCGCGGGCGACGCAGCGCGCGCTGACCGCGGCGCATCTCTACTACGTCCAGAACCGCACGATGGAGGCGATCGCCGCCGAACTGCGGACCTCGCGGTCGACCGTGTCGAGACTGCTCGCCCTCGCGCGCGCGACGGGCATCGTCGACATCCGCATCCGCTCCCCCTTCGAGGCCCCGCAGCGACTGGAGGAGCACGTCTCCGAGCGCTTCGGCGTCACGGCGCACGTCGTCCCCGTTCCGGACGACGCGACCGATGTCGAGCGCCTCGAGCGTGTCGCGGCGGCCGCGGCGCACCTGCTCGGCGAGCTCGTCGGCTCGGAGATGACGATCGGCGTGGCCTGGGGCGCCACCACGGCCGCGATGAGCCGGCGTCTGGTGCCCAAGGCCGTGCACGGCACGACCTTCGTGCAGCTGAACGGCTCGGGCAACACCCGCACGACCGGGCTGCTCTACGCCAGCGAGATCCTGAGCCGATTCGCGGCCGCCTATGGAGGCACCGTCCAGCAGTTCCCCGTGCCGGCGTTCTTCGACGACCCGCGCACGAAGCTGGCGATGTGGCGCGAGCGCAGCACGCGACGCATCCTCGCCCTGCAGTCGACCATGGACCTCGTCGTCTTCAGCACCGGATCCGCCGACTCGCAGCTGCCGAGCCACGTCTACTCGGGCGGGTACCTGGAGCCGCCCGACCTGGAGAGCCTCGCCGCGGAGCGGGTCGTCGGCGATGTCGCGACGGTGTTCTTCCGCGCGGACGGATCGAGCGATCGCATCGCCCTGAACGATCGAGCCACGGGTCCGCATTTCGACGTGCTGCGCCGCGTCGAGCGGCGGATGTGCGTCGTGTCGGGCATCTCGAAACTCGACAGTCTGCGAGGCGCGCTCGCCGCACGTCTCGCGACCGACATCGTCCTCGACGAGGCGACGGCGCGCGGGCTCGTCGACTAGCCGCATCGGCACCGCCGTCGGCATGCCCGTGCCGCGGGCGTCGGTCGGGTGACTGACGCCCGCGGCACGGACAGGGTGGATCACGGAATGGATTACTTCGCGACCGGGATCGACTGCGCCTCGAGAGCGGCGATGGTCTTCTCCTGGCCTTCGCTGAGCGCATCGCCCAGCGTGCCGTCGCCGGAGATCGCCGCCTTGAATCCGTCGGAGACGTCGGCGTAGGTCTGCGTCATCGTCGGGCCCCAGACGAAGTCGGGGTTGACCTGTCCGGCCGCCTCGGCGAAGACCTCGTAGATCTTCTGGCCGCCGTAGAACTCGACGCCCTCCTGCAGCACGGGCAGCTCCAGACCGGCCTTGGTGGCGGGGTAGATCGCCGCCGTCTTGTTCAGCGACGTGAGCGCCTCCTCCGACGAGTTCAGCCACAGAGCGAACTTCGCCGCTTCGTAGAGGTGATCGGTGCCCTTGAACACGGCGATCGAGGATCCGCCCCAGTTGCCTGCGGCGGCCTGTCCGGCCTCCCACTGCGGCGACGGCGCGACCGACCACTTGCCCGCCGTGTCCGGCGCCCCGCTCGCGATGGAGTTCGCTCCCCAGACGGCGGAGTTCCACGTCCACACCTCGCCGGAGTTGTAGGCGTTGTTCCACTCATCCGTCCACGGCGGGTACACCGCGACCAGGTCGTTCTCGATGAGGTCCTGCCAGTAGTCGGCCACGGTCGTGGAGACATCGCCGGTCAGGTCGACGGTCCACTCGTCACCGCTGTTGCCGAACCACTCGCCACCGCCCTGCCAGACGAACCCGGCGAACTGGTTGATGTCGGACTGGGAGAAGTTCGTGATGTACCCACCCAGCTCGCGCACCTTGACGGCGGCGTCACGGTACTCGGCCCAGGTCGTGGGCACGGCGATCCCGTTCTGCTCGAACAGGTCGGAACGGTAGAACAGAGCCATCGGACCCGAGTCCTGCGGGACGCCGTACACCTCCGAATCGGTGCCGAGCGTCACCTGCCCCCAGGTCCAGTCGACGAACTGGTCCTCGGCGGCGACGATCTCCTCGCACGCGGCGAGGTCCTCGAGACCGTCCTGCACGCGGAAGTTCGGGATCGCGTCGTACTCGATCTGGCCCAGGTCGGGGGCGTTCCCGGCCTCGAGCTGGTTGAAGAAGTTCTGGTACGTGCCGGCGTTCCCGGAGGGGCCGGTCTGCACCTCGACCTGGATGTCGGGATTGGCGTCGTTCCAGATCGCCACGGCATCCTCGATCCCGGGGATCCACGACGTGAAGGTGAGCGTGACGTCGCCTTCGGAGGGCGCGCAGGCTGCGGCATCGGTGCCGCCGCCTCCGTCGCCGCCCGCGGAGCACGCGGCCATGGTCAGCGCGACGGTCGCGAGGACCGCCACGCCCCCTACTCGTTTCATGTGACGCATTTCTCTCTTCTCTCGGTGGTGTCTTGCAAGGGGCCGACCGGTCGGATCCGGCCGGGGTCTGTCACTTCAGCGCGCCGGAACCCAGGCCCGTGCGCCAGTAGCGCTGAAGCAGGAGGAACGTGACGATGAGCGGGATGATCGACAACAGGGCCCCGATGAGCACGAAGCCGCGCAGCTCGGGGAACTGGTTGATGGTCGAATTCCAGGCGTAGAGCCCGTAGGTGACCGGGAACAGCTCTTCGCTGCGGAGCATGATCAGCGGCAGGAAGAAGTTGTTCCAGATGCCGACGAACTGGAAGAGGAAGATCGTGATCAGGGCAGGCACCATCAGTCGGATGGAGACCGTGAAGAACGTGCGGACCTCGCCCGCTCCGTCCAGCCTGCTGGCTTCGAGCAGCTCCTCGGGCACGCTCGCCTCGGCGAAGACGCGGGCGAGATAGACGCCGAACGGACTCACGATGCTGGGCAGGAACACCGCCCAGAAGGTGTTGGTCAGCTGCACCTGGCTGAAGAGCAGGAACAGCGGCAGCGCGAGCGCGGTGGCCGGCACGAGCACTCCCCCGAGGATCACGTTGAACATCAGCTCGCGGCCGCGGAACCGGTACTTGGCCAGTGCATAGCCGCACATCCCGGCGACGACCGTGGCGACGAGGGCGCCGATGCCGGCGTATCCCACGCTGTTGACGATCCAGCGCACGTAGATGCCGCCGTCGTAGCTCAGGAGCGACGTGATGTTCTGCCAGAGCGCCGGTTCTGCGAACCAGAGCGGATTGGTGGAGAAGAGGTCGCCCCTGGTCTTGGTGGAGGCGACGAGCAGCCACCAGATCGGGATGAGGAAGTACAGGGTGAAGACGAGCATGATCACCATCGCGACCGTGCGCGAGATCACGCTCTCCCGCGGGCCCCGGCCGGTCCGGGCGCCCCGTGCGCGACGGGCGGAGTCGGGGAGCACCGTCGTCCGGGTGTCCAGCACGTCGCTCATGAGTCCGCCTTCCGTCGGGTGATGCGCAAGAACGTGAACGAGAGGACGAATGTCGCGAGCGCCAGGACCACCGAGAACGCCGCCGCGAGGCTCACGTTCGGAATCGCCGACGTCGCGTAGATCGTCATGTTGGGCGTGAAGGTGCTCGTGACCGAGGAGCTGAACGAGCGGAACACCTGGGGCTCCGCCAGGAGCTGGAGCGTGCCGATGATCGACAGGATCGCCGTCAGCACCAGCGAGGGCCGGACCATCGGGATCTTGATCGACCAGGCGATGCGCAGCTGGCCCGCCCCGTCCAGTCGCGCCGCTTCGTACATCTCGGATGGGATCGCCAGCAGGGACGAGTAGATGATGAGCATGTTGTAGCCGACGAACACCCACGTCACGACGTTCGCGATCGCCCACAGGACCAGATCGGCGGAGAGGAAGTCGACGTTGCCGGTGAGGACGGTGAAGGGCGACAGGTTCGGCGAGTACAGGAAGCCCCACATGATCGCGGCGATGACGCCGGGAACCGCGTACGGCACGAAGAACGCGAGCCGGAAGAACTTCTTGCCGCGCAGGAGGGGCGAATCCAGAAGGAGCGCGAACAAGAGCGCCAGCGCGAGCATGATCGGCACCTGGACGACGCCGAACAGCAGCACCCGGCCGACCGACTCCCAGAAGGCCTCGTTCTGGAAGACGAGGACGTACTGCGACAGGCCGCCGAACACCTCCCGCGCCTCGCCGAAGGTCCCCTCGCGCTCGACCACGAGCAGCGACTGCCAGATCGCGTAGCCGATCGGGAGGAGGTAGAAGAGGAGGAACAGGACCACGAAGGGCGCCGTGAAGAACATGATCGCGCCCTTGTGCGGGATGCGTCCGCGCGCGCGCACGGGCTGGCTCCCGCCGCTCTTCGGTGTCACGAGCGCTTCCGTGGCAGTGCGTGTGGTCATGAGGTCATGTCCTCTCGGATCACTCGGACGGCGCCGGCGGGGATGCGGATGCTCCCGGAGACGCCCTCGCCCGTCACCAGGTCCGTGCCGCGGGCGCGGTGCACCAGGTCGTCCGTGCCGTTGTTGATGATGAAGCGGTAGGTGCGGTCGGTGCCCGCTCGGCGGACGACGTCGACGTCGGCGTGCGCGTCCGCGAGGCGGTTCGCACCCGCCGCCGTCAGCACGTCGTCGAGGATGCGCGCCAGCGCGGCCTCATCGGGGAAGGTGCCGAGGTACCACGCGTCACCGTCGCCGGCTGTTCCGCGACGCCGGGTCAGCGCGGGCATCCCCGCGGCGGGGCCGCCGACGAAGCGATCGACGACGTCGGCGTCGTGCGCGACCATCCGCTCGGTCCACAGCGAGGCCCGGCCACCCGACTCGAGCGACACGACGTCGCCCGGCAGGACGGGCGCGAACTCCTCGACGCGGATGCCGAGCAGGTCGCGCCAGACGGCCGGGTACCCCCCGGGACGGACACGGTCGTTCTCGTCCACGATGCCGCTGTAGAAGGTGATGAGGGTGTGAGCGCCCGCGGCGACCGCGGCATCGACGGTCGCCGCCTCCTGGTCGCGCACGAGGTGCAGCCCGGGAACGACGATGAGGCGGTAGCCCGAGAGGTCAGCGCCGGGGCGGACGACGTCGACCTCGGCGCCGGCTGCGCGCAGCGCCCGATGGATCGCCCACACCTGGTCGAGGTAGGAGACCGCCTCGCTCGGACGGTTCTCGGCGTCGGCGGCCCACCACGCCTCCCAGCTGAACAGCAGCGCGACGTCGGCGACGACGCGCGTGCCGGCCACCTCGCCCAGTCGCTCCAGCACGTCGCCGAGCTCGAGCGCTTCGCGCCACAGGGCGGAGTCGGTGCCGGCGTGCGGGATGAGGGCGGAGTGGAACTTCTCCGACCCCTGGACCGAGGCCCGCCATTGGAAGAAGCAGAGGGAATCCGCGCCGCGCGCGACGTGCTGCAGGGAGTCGCGGAGCATCTGGCCCGGGGCCTTGGCCAGATTGTGAGGCTGCCAGTTCACCGACCCGGTCGAGTGCTCCATCAGCATCCACGGCGCCCCGTGCGACAGCCCCCGCGTCAGATCCGCCGCGAACGCCAGCTCGGCCGCCGGGTGTTCGAGGCGATGGTCGAGGTAGTGGTCGTTCGCGATGACGTCGACCTCCGGGGCCCACGTCCAGTAGTCGAGCTCCCGGATGTGCGCCGTGACCATGAAGTTCGTGGTGATCGGAGCACTGCTGTGGCGGCGGATGACGGCCTGCTCGGCGCGGTAATAGGAGAGCAGCTCGTCGGAGCTGAAGCGCGAGAAATCGAGGACCTGGCCCGGATTGCGGGTCGACAGGGTGAGCCGAGGGGTGCCGATCTCCTCCCAATCGGTGTAGCGCTGACTCCAGAAGCTCGTCCCCCACGCGCGGTTCAGCGCAGCGATCGAGCCGTAGCGCGCGCGCAGCCACTCTCGGAATGCGGCGGCGCTGCGATCGCAGTAGCAGAGGGCGTTGTGACAGCCCAGTTCGTTCGACACGTGCCAGAGAGCGACGGCAGGATGCTCGCCGTAGCGCTCGGCCACGGCATCGACGAGGGCGAGCGCGTACTGCCGGAACACGGGCGAGCTCGGGCACCACGCCTGCCGCCCCCCGGGGAATCTGGTCGTGCCGTCGGAGACGACGGGAAGGATCTCGGGATGCCGCGTCGTCAACCAGGGCGGCGGCGACGCGGTGCCCGTGCCGAGGTTGACGCGGATGCCGGCGTCGTGGAGCAGCCCGATGATCTCATCGAGTCCCGAGAAGTCCAGGGAGCCGTCCGGGGACTGCAGTTCGGACCAGCCGAAGATGTTGACCGCGACCAGGCTGATGCCCACCTCGCGCATGAGGGCGACGTCTTCGCGCCAGACGCTGCGGTCCCACTGCTCGGGGTTGTAGTCGCACCCGAAGTCGATGCCGCGGTGTTCGTAGCGGGGACGAGCGAGGCTGCGCTCGGTCGTTGCTAGTGGGCGGTTCACGGGACTCCCGGGTCGACGTCTTCGGCGAGGTGTGCACGTGCACAGATTCGAGGAGAGAAGATCTTCTTCGAGCTTCTGTGAACGTACACAGAATGGCACCGGGTCCTGCGGGATGTCAAGCGATGCGGACGATACAGTTGTCGCGTGTCGACGACATCCGGACGACCGCGCCGCGCCACGGTCCACGACGTGGCCGTCGTCGCGGGCGTGTCGCGCGGCACGATCAGCCGCTACGTCAACGGCGACCCCTACGTCTCCGCGTCCGCCCGGCGGGCGATCGAGGCGGCGATCGCGGAGGTCGGCTACGTGCCGAACACCGCGGCTCGACACCTCGTGATGCAGCGCACGGAGACCATCGCCTTCATCGTGCACGAGCCGCACTCGCTGTTCATCGAGGACCCCAACATCGGGGGGATCCTGCTCGGCGCGAATGCGGCGCTCTCCGAAGCCGATCACCAGATGGCGGTGCTGATCGTCGATTCCGAACGCGACACCGAACGCGTCGCGAGGTATCTGTCCGGCGGCTCGGTCGACGGGGTGATCATCGTCTCCGCCCGCGCCCACGACCCCATCGCGGGGGTCGTCGAGCGGCTGCGTCTTCCCGCCGCGTTCGTCGGCCATCCCCCCGGCGCCACCTCGGCGGCGTTCGTCATCATCGACAATCGCGGTTCGGCGCGCGCGATCACGGAGCAACTGGTCGACACCGGTCGGCGTCGGATCGGCATGATCGCGGCCGCCCTCGATCGCGACTCCGGGGCGGAGCGGCTCTCCGGCTTCACCGACGCCCTCGGCGAACGCTACGACGACGCCCTCGTCGAGCGGGTCGCGCTGTACTCCTACTCCGCAGGGAGGGAGGGCATGACCGCCCTGCTGGAGCGCGCGCCCGACATCGACGGCGTCTTCGCCGCGTCGGATGCGATCGCGGCCGGAGCGATGGAGGCCCTCCGCGCGGCCGGCAGGCGGGTGCCGCACGATGTGGGTGTCGTGGGCTTCGACGACAGCGCGTGGGCGCGGCGCACTCTCCCCGCCCTCTCGACCGTCCGGCAGCCGGCCGAAGGGCTCGGGCGCGAGGCGGCCGCCCTCGTCCTGGAGCAGCTGCGCGGAGACGCCGCTCCTCGCGAGGTCCTCCTCCAGTCGGAGATCGTGTGGCGGGAGTCGGCCTGACCGGCGGCGCGACGCGCCGTCAGATCGCGCGCAGTCGGCGGCGGTAGGCGGCCGGAGTCTCTCCGCACCATCTGCGGAAGCGATCGTAGAACTGGCTGTGCGAGCCGAAGCCCGCGGCGAAGCCGACATCGGGAACGGCGAGATCGGTGGTGAGCAGCAGCTGCTGCGCCGCGGCCACCCGGCACTGGGCGAGGTAGTCGCCGATCGTGATGCCGAGCGCCGCGCGGAAGACCGACATCGCGTACTGCGGGTGGAGGTGGACGTGCCCGGCGATGTCGCCGACGGAGAGATCCTCCGCGGAGCGCTCCGACATGAGAGCGGCCATGGCCGCCGCTGCGGCGCGGGGAGCACCGCCGTCGCGGCGGAGCGCCGAGTCGTCGAGGTGCACGCCCTCGGCGGCGGCGTCGGCGGCGTCTGCGAGACGCAGCGCGAACGCCTCGATCTCGAGCCCGGCGATCCGGTGAGCGAGCCCTCCGGCTGCGAGCTCTCCCGTCCAGCGCGGCGCGCGCTCGTCGAGACCGATCCCGGGAGTCGCCGGAACCGCCACGACCTCGCCCGCCATCATCCTCCGCATGAACCCCGCCGGGAGCCGCCAGGCCAGGGCCTGCCGGAGCGGCACCGTGAGCCACGTCTCCGTCCCCGTGTCCGTGCCCCCGACGAGCTGGTGCGGGCGCGCCGCCCAGAAGACGGCCACCGTTCCGGCCGGGATGACGCGGCTGCGCCCGTCGATGACGTACTCCAGGTCGACGTCGGCGTGGTTGAACTCCAGATCGTCGTGCCGGTGCGCCGCGGTCATCCCCCGCGTCGGCCCCTGCCAGCAGTCCAGCCCGAACGACGCCCGCTCCGCGTCCATGGTCCTCACTATTCCAGAATTCCTCCCCTCTATCGCGGAGGTCGTGCGGGATAGTGCTTCCTAACGTGGAAGCGTCCCTGATCCGAGGAGAGCCTCATGTCGACCACGACCACCATCGAACCCCCCGTCGCGACTCAGCCGTACCACCTGAGCGCAGAAGAGATCGCGCGCTTCGATCGCGAGGGATACCTCGTCCTGAGGAACCGCATCCCCGCACCCCTGCTCGATCGGCTCCGTGCCGCAGCGGACGGATGGATCGGCGACGGGCGCGACGTCGGGCCCGACGACCCCGCCGCTGCGGATTACCACTACGCGCAGCGCGGTGGCGAGCGGCGGATGTTCCGGGTGGACTACCTGCACAGCAAGGGCCGGTCGGCCTCGCTCGAGCTGCTCGGGAGCCCCGCCGTGCTCGGCATCGCCGAGAGCCTCGCGGGGCCGAACCTCGTCCCCACGTACGAGTCGCTGGTGTTCAAGGACGAAGGCGACGGCGCCGCGATCGACTGGCACCAGGATGCCGTGCACCCCCGCACGCGGCGGATCTTCAACGTCGACGTCTACCTCGATGCCTCTCGCGCCGGCGAGGGTGCGCTACGCGTCGCCCCCGGGTCCCACCTCGCGCCGGTCGACGTCTGCCAGCTCCAGGAGGAGTACGGCTGGGACGCCCCCGGCGTCATCCAGGTCGAGCTGGAGCCCGGCGATGTGCTCGTGCACGACGTGATGATCGTCCACGGCAGCGAGGCGGTGCAGGGCAATCGCCTCCGGCGCACGATCTACTACGAGTTCCGCGCCGCCGAGCAGATCGCCGCCGAGGGCCCCTGGGACGCCGAGTGGGTCGACCGGCGACTGCGTCTCCTCCCCGTCGGTCTGCGCGAGCACGCGCGTCGCAATCCGGACGAGGCCGGCTTCGTCTGGAACGTCGCGGCCCCGTTCGCGCCGGATACGACGCAGGACGACGAGGCTGAGCTGCGCATCGCGCACGGCGTGCACTCCCCCGGCTCCTACTGCAGCGCCGGCAACGTGCCCTTCTGACGGCCGACGCCGCGGGCGTGTCGCTTCCCGTCACACGGAAGCGACACGGAATGAAACGTCGCGCCCGGCGTTGAGTAAGCTCATGAGCATCTACGTGCTCCGGGGTCGGTGAGAATCCGAACCGGCGGTGATAGTCCGCGAGCCGCAGCAGGTCATCACTTCGATATCCTGCCCAGGCTGATCCGGTGCGATTCCGGGACCGACGGTGATGCGATGGCGACGCCATCGCTAGTCCGGATGGGAGGCGCACGACGGCAGTCGACATCGGTCGGCGGCCGGCACTTCCCGTTGCCCCGGAGTCCGAGAACTCGGAACTCAGGACGGGACGGATGACGGCGAACGACGCGGAGCGACGTGCCATGCGGCACGCCCTCGAGCTGGCGACGCACGGCCCGCGCGGCCTGAATCCGCAAGTGGGCGCCGTCCTCCTCTCCCCCGCAGGCGATGTGCTCGCCGAAGGCTGGCACCGGGGCGCCGGCACGGCGCATGCCGAGGTCGACGCTCTGTCCAAGCTCGCTCCCGGCGCGGCCCGGGGGGCCACCGCCGTGGTCACCCTCGAGCCGTGCAATCACACGGGGCGCACCGGCCCGTGCTCCGAAGCCCTGATCAGCGCGGGCGTGGCGCGAGTCGTGTACGCCGCCGACGACCCCGGCGCGGAGTCGTCGGGCGGTGCCGAGCGGCTGCGCGATGCGGGAGTGGATGTCGTGTCCGGCGTCCTCGCCGACGATGCGGCCGCCCTGCTCCATTCCTGGCTCGAGGTGCAGCGCCTCGGTCGCCCGTTCGTCACGGTCAAGTGGGCGCAGTCGCTCGACGGTCGAGCGGCGGCCTCCGACGGCACCAGCCAGTGGATCACCGGCCCCGATGCCCGCGCCGACGTGCACCGCCGCCGCTCCCGTGCCGACGCGATCGTCGTGGGAACCGGCACGCTCCTCGCCGACGACCCGGCACTCACCGCCCGGACGGCGGACGGCTCGCGGTACGACCACCAGCCGATGCCCGTCGTGCTCGGTGTGCGCCCGGTGCCCGCCGACGCCGCCGTCCGCAGGCATCCGCTCGCCCTCGTGCAGCACGACGGACGCGACCTCGTCGCTCTGCTCGCCGACCTTCGCGACCGCGGGGTGCAGCGGGTGTTCGTGGAGGGCGGGCCGACGATCGCCGGCGCGTTCCTGCGCGCCGGGCTCGTCGACGAGATCCTCGCCTACATCGCTCCCACGCTTCTGGGCGGCGGGATGCCGGCCCTCGGCGACATCGGGGTGCAGACCATCGACGATCAGCTGCGACTCCGCGTGGCATCCGTCGAGCACTTCGGCGACGACCTGCTGGTCGTGGCCGCCCCCCGCCCTTCGACAGGCTCGGGCACCGGGTCGACGGATTCGGGGACCGGGAAGACACACTCAGGGGCCGCGGTCCCGGGAGGAGACGACTGATGTTCACGGGAATCGTGGAGGAGATCGGCGCGGTCACGGCCGTCGACGAGTCCGGCGACGGCGTGCGGCTCACGGTGCGCGCGCCGAAGGCGGTGACGGATGCCGCCCACGGCGACTCGATCGCCGTCAGCGGCGTGTGCCTCACCGTCGTCGATCAGGGCGAGGACTGGTTCACCGCCGACGTCATGCGCCAGACGCTCGACATGTCGACGCTGTCCGGCGTCGCCGCCGGCCGCGCGGTCAATCTCGAGCGCGCGACCCGGGCGCACGGCCGTCTCGGCGGGCACATCGTCCAGGGGCACATCGACGGCACCGGCGAGCTGCTGGAGGTGCGCCCCGGCGCCCAGTGGCGCGTCCTGCGCATCGCCCTCCCGGCCGAGCTCGCCCCGCTCGTCGTCGACAAGGGATCCATCGCGGTCGACGGCGTCTCGCTGACGGTCAGCGACGTCTCACCCGCGACCGGCTCCGACGGCCACTGGTTCGAGGTGTCGCTCATCCCCGAGACCCTCGCCGCCACCACCCTGGGGACGCGCGTCGCCGGCGACCGCGTCAACCTCGAGACCGACATCCTGGCCCGCCACGTGCAGCGGATGCTCGCTTTCGGCACCTCCGCGTCCACTCCACAGATCTCCTCGAACGAAGGGGGCTCGCGATGAGCCTTGCCACCATCCCCGACGCTCTCGACGCCCTGCGCGCCGGGCGTCCCGTCATCGTCGCCGACGACGAGAACCGTGAGAACGAGGGCGACGTGATCCTCTCCGCGGAGCTCGCGACGCCCGAGTGGATCGCCTGGACGGTGCGCTGGTCGAGCGGCTTCATCTGCGCGCCCATGCCCGCCGACTGGGCCGACAACCTCGATCTGCCGCCCATGGTCGCCATGAACGAGGACGCCCGGGGAACCGCCTACACCGTGAGCGTCGACGCAGCCGACCGCGTGTCGACGGGCATCTCGGCGTCGGACCGCGCGCACACCCTCAATGTGCTGGCGAACCCCGAGTCGACGCCGTCCAGCGTCATCCGTCCGGGTCACATCCTGCCGCTGCGCGCCGTCGACGGAGGCGTGCGCGAGCGCGGCGGCCACACCGAGGCCGCCGTCGACCTCATGCGCCTCGCGGGGCTCCAGCCCGTCGGCGCGATCGCCGAGGTCGTCGCCGAGGACGGATCGATGATGCGCCTGCCCGGACTCATCGAGCTCGGCGAGCGCGACGGCGTGCTCGTGATCACGATCGAGCAGCTCATCGCCTACCTCGACGAGACCGAGCCCGTCGACGTCCCGCATGCGCACGCCGTGCACAAGCGCCGCGTGAGTCTGCGCGCCGAGGCCCAGGTTCCGACCTCCCACGGCGACTTCCGCTTCCTCGCGTACAAGGACCGGGTGACCGGCACCGATCACCTCGCGGTCGTCTCCGGCGACCTCACCGAAGACGCCCCGCTCGTGCGGGTGCACTCGGAGTGCCTGACGGGTGAGGCGTTCGGCTCACTCAAGTGCGAGTGCGGGCCGCAGCTCGACGCCGCCCTCGATGCGATCGAGACCGACGGCGGCGTCGTCATCTACATGCGCGGCCACGAGGGCCGGGGCATCGGCCTCATCAACAAGCTCCGCGCCTACAGCCTCCAGGAGCGCGGCCTCGACACGGTCGATGCCAACCTCGCGCTCGGCCTCCCCGCCGACGCTCGAGACTATGCCGCGGCCGCCGGCATCCTGGCCGACCTCGGCGTGGACAGGATCCGGCTGCTGACCAACAACACCGACAAGGTGAACCAGCTGCGCGGTCTCGGCCTCGACATCGTCGAGCAGGTGCCGCTGCTGGTCGGCGTCGGACCGAACAACCACCAGTACCTCGCGACGAAGGCCGAGCGGATGGGCCACATCATCGCCGAACAGGACCTCAGCGATGCTCTGAACAGCTCGCGACTGACCGAAGGAGCCGGAGCATGAGCGGCAAGGGAGCGCCCATCACGGGCGGAACGGATGCCACGGGACTCGACGTCGTCGTCGTCGCGGGCACGTGGCACGACGTCATCACGAACGGGCTCATCGCGGGCGCCGAGCGGGTGCTGGAGGCGTCGGGGGCCTCGTGGCGGCTCGTGCGCGTGCCCGGATCGTTCGAGCTGCCGGTGGCCTGCAAGGTCGCCCTCGACGCCGGCGCCGACGCGGTCGTGGCGCTCGGCGTCATCATCCGCGGTGGCACGCCCCACTTCGAATACGTCTCGTCGGCGGCGACCGACGGCCTCACCCGCGTCGCCCTCGACACGGGCAAGCCGGTCGGCTTCGGCGTGCTGACGCTCGACGACGAGCAGCAGGGGCTGGATCGTGCGGGCCTCGAGGGGTCGAAGGAGGACAAGGGCGCCGAGGCCGCCGATGCCGCCATCTCCACGGCCCTCGTGCTCCGAGCGCTGCGGGCCTGAGCCCCCGCCGCTCTTTCGGCCATCGGCGACCTTCAGGTAGCCTGATGGTCATGGAGATCCTGCGGCACATCGTCGTCTACCTGCACATCATCGGCTTCGCCGTGCTCTTCGGGGCGTGGCTCGTCGAAGCGGTCGCCCGGCGCGCCCACTTCACGCGCCTCATGTCGATCGGCATGACCATCGCGGCCGTCACCGGACTCGCCCTCGCAGCTCCCTGGGGCATCTCGTACGAGCTCAACTACGTCAAGCTCGGCGTGAAGCTCGTGGTGCTGCTCGCGATCGGAGCGATCCTCGGCATCGGGGCGGCCCGGCAGCGCCGGGAGGGCTCTGTCCCGTCCGCGCTCTTCTGGAGCATCGGCATCCTGACCCTGCTGAACGCCGGCCTCGCCGTCATCTGGCGCTGAGCCGGACGACGCGGGATGCCCCGGACCACGCGGTCCGGGGCATCCGTCGTCTCAGCGGGTCAGTCGAGGAAGAGCGCGCGCAGCCGCTTGGTCGTGAACACGAGGCCCACGGCGATCATGACGACGTAGTAGAGCACGTGCCACAGCATGGCCGGGCTCAGGATGCCGGTGGTGAGCCCCCGGACGAGCTCGACGCCGTGCCACAGCGGGAACGCCATGATGACGCCCTGGATCCACTCGGGGTATATCGTGATCGGGTAGAGCGTCGCCGAGAAGAGGAACATCGGCAGCAGCACGAAGTTGATCCAGTCCATCTGCTGGAAGGTCTTCATGTAGCTCGTGACCGCCATGCCGAGACTGGCGAAGCCGAAGGCGATGAGCACGACCGCGGGCAGGGCCAGGATGGCCGTCCACGCGAGGTTGAGTCCCATCAGCTGCATGACGACCATGAAGCCGGTGGCGTAAAGCAGGCCGCGCAGCAGCGCGTACAGGATCTCGCCGAGCGCCACGTCGAGCGGGCCGAGCGACGTCGCGAGCATGCCCTCGTAGAGCTTGCCGTAGTTGAGCTTGAAGAAGACGTTCCACGTGGAGTCGTAGATGGCGCCGTTCATGGCCGACGTCGCCAGGAGCGCCGGTGCGATGAACGCCGCGTAGGGCACCTCGACGCCGCCGGAGGTCTGGACCTCGCCGATGAGCGCGCCCAGGCCGATGCCCATCGACAGCAGATAGAAGACGGGCTCGAAGAAGCCGGAGAGCACGACGGCCCAGCTCGACGAGCGCGCGGCGATGAGCCCGCGCTGCACGACGGCCTGCGGGTTTCCGGCCCACAGGGCCCGCACGCCGCCGGCGCGCACAGCCGGGTCGACGTCGATGACGGCGGTCATTCCCCGAGCCTCCTCTGGAACGTGCGCCGCCCGAGCAGGTAGGCGCCGATCGACAGCAGCAGCAGATAGCCGACGTGCACCGCGATGGCCCACGGCTCGGCGGGCTTGCCGTAGGTCACGATGCGGCCGAGCTCGGATGCGTGCCACAAGGGCGAGACCCACCCGATCCACTGCAGCCACAGGGGCAGCGTCGCGAGCGGATAGAAGGTGCCCGAGAACAGGAACATCGGCATGAAGATGAAGCGCTGCACGAGGGCGATCTGGCCCTTGTCCTCGGTGATCGTCGCCGAGTACGCCAGGTACGGGATGCCGAAGGCGAGGCCCGCGAGGAGCCCGATGCCGATCGAGATCCACCCGGTGGCAGGATCCGGCACCGCGCCGAAGATCCAGAGGAACAGGTAGTACGCCGCCGACACGAACAGGATGCGCGCCGACGCGCCCGCCACGACGCCCCCCGCGATCTGGCCGGGAGAGAGCGCCGACGCGCTGAAGCCGAAGAAGTACCTCCGCCACTTGAACCCCGCCATGACCGGGTAGGAGAACTCCTCCGACGCGACCGAGATCGCAGCGGTCATGAGCAGGGCCGGCGCGACGAAGACGAGGTACGACACCTCGACACCGCCCTCGGCGATCGGCGCGTCGATGAGCGCCGCGAGCCCGACGGCCAGGCCGAGCAGATAGAGGATCGGCTGCCCGAGGGCGCCGACGATGATCGTCCAGCCGTAGGCCCGCATCGCCCGCACCATGTGCTCGGTGACGTACCACGTGCCGTATCTGCGGGGCTTGCGCCCCCACTCCATCGCCTCGGCGCGCAGCGCGTCGAGCGAGGCATCCGTCGTCGCTCCGCTCATTCGATCAGCGACCTTCCCGTCAGTCGGAGGAACACGTCTTCGAGCGACGAGCGGCGCACGAGCGACGTGATCGGCTCGAGGCCCCGCGCCGTGACCGTCTCGAGCGCGTGCTCGCCGTTGTCGGTGTAGACCAGCACGCGGTCGGGAAGCACCTCGACGCGGTCGCCGATGCCCTGGAGCTGCGGTGCGACCTCCTGATTGCGCGCCGAGCCGAAGCGCACTTCGAGCACCTCTCGGCTCGAGTGCTCGCGGATGAGCGACGCGGGCGTGCCCTCGGCCATGATGCAGCCCTTGTCGACGACGACCAGGCGGTCGCACAGCTGCTCCGCCTCGTCCATGTAGTGGGTCGTGAGCACCAGGGTGGTGCCGCGCTCCTTCAGACGGAACAGGCGATCCCAGAGCACGTGGCGGGCCTGCGGGTCGAGCCCCGTCGTCGGCTCGTCGAGCAGCAGGATGCGCGGGTCGTTGATGAGTCCGCGCGCGATCGTCAGGCGGCGCTTCATGCCGCCCGACAGCGCGTCGACCTTGCTCTTGGCCTTGTCCTCCAGCTGCGCGAACGCGAGCAGCTCGTCGGCCTTCTCCTGGCACACCTTGCCGGGGAGGCCGAAGTACCGGCCGTAGATGTAGAGGTTCTCGCGCGCGTTGAGCTCGCCGTCGAGGTTGTCCTGCTGCGGCACGACACCCAGCCGCGAGCGGATCTCGGGTCCGTAGCGATCAGGATCGAGCCCGAGGATGCTGAGCTCGCCGGCCGTGCGCGTCGAGACCGCGCCGATCATCTTCATCGTGGTGGACTTGCCGGCGCCGTTGGGGCCGAGCAGACCGAACGACTCGCCCGGAGCCACCTCGAACGACAGGCCGTCGACGGCCACGAAGTCGGGCTTGCCCTTGACCTTGTAGGTCTTGACGAGGTTCTGTGCGGAGATCACGGGTGCGGACACCCGCAGAAGCCTACCCGCGGTCCACGACATGCACCTCGGGGGCAGCGGCCGGCGCCGGTTCGCGCGCCAGTACACTGATCGCGACGCGGTCGTCCCGAAGCGGCGCGTCGTCTTTGGGGGGATCGATGCGCCGACGTCGGACGCGCGCCGGATGGCGCACGACGGTCATCGCGCTGCTGGCCACGGTGATCGTGCTGTCCGCCGCGCCCGCCTCCGCCGCGGTCTCGGTGATCACCGGCGGAGAGGTCGGCGGCGGCAGCGTCGCCGCCCGCCTGGCGGCCAGCGCGCTGCGGGATCCGTGGTCTGCGGCACTGACGGCCCGAGGGGCCGCACCGCCCGCCCCGTCGATCCTCGCCGGCCCCGTCGGCACCCCGGTCACCGGCGTGCTGCTGACGGCGGCGGACGGCACGACGGCAGCGGTGCAGCGCGCACGCTACAGCACGGATGCCTCGCCGGTCTTCGTGGCGAACTCCCCCAACCCCGGCACCGCCGTGTGCACCGGAGCGGGTCTCACGCTGCAGGGAGGCGCGCCCCGGCCCTCCGTCATCCTGGGGAACACCGGCTGCACCAACGGCAACGGCTTCGCCTTCACCTCGTTCGGCGGCGCCGGCGAGAACACGACGCGCGACGCCCTGGACTTCACGTTCAGCCGACCCGTCCTGGGCTTCGGCGCGTGGTTCGCCGATCTGGAGACGCGCACCGACGGAGCAGGCATCCCGGCTCTCCTGCGGCTCTACGACTCGGCGGGCGTCCTGCTGTCGGAGCAGACCATCGCCCCGGTCGGATCACAGGCCGGATGCGGCGGCGACATCGCGGCATGCGGCAACAACACGACCCGCTGGGTGGGCTTCGTCGCCGACACGGCGACTCCTGTGTCGCGCATGGTCGTCATCGTGGGCGACAACGAGCTCGCCGGCGGCGCCGTCAACGTGGGCTTCGGCTTCATCGGGCCCTCGCTGGTCACCGACCGGGCGGGCATCGCGCTCACGGTCGCCGCCCCGACGGGTCCGGTCGCGCTGGGCGACGTCATCGCGTACGACCTCGCTCTCGCCAACACGGGCACCGTCACCGTCACGGGCGCCGCCGTCACGGCGGACGGACCGGCATCCCTCTCCTGTCCGGGCACGGATGTCGCGCCGGGCGCGACCCTCTCGTGCACCGCGACGCACACCGTCACGCAGGAGGATGTGGATGCCGGCGTCATCCTCCGCTCGTGGTCGGCCACCGGGTCGGCATGGGGCGGTCCGGTCGCGGCCGTCCCCCAGCCGAGCACCGTCCCGGTCGTGCAGACCCGGGCACTCGAGGTGACGATGACCGCCGATCGCGCGACCTACAGCGCCGCGGGCGACGTCGTCTCGTACGACATCGTCGTACGCAACACCGGGACGGTCACGCTCGCCCCGCCGTCGGTCTCGACCGACCTGGCGGCCGCGGACTGCGCACCGGTCGCCGCCCTCGCCCCCGGTGCCGCACTCGCCTGCACCGCTGCGTACACGGTGCCCTCGGCGGGCGCGGCCGTCGCGAACACCGCGCGCGCGTCGACGGATGCCGGGGCCGTCACCGCGAGCTCCGCGGCGGTCGTGGTCGCCTACGTCGCCGTTCCCCCGCCTCCTCCCGTCGATCCGGTCGACCCGGTCGACCCGGCCGCGCCCTCTCCGGGCGATCCCCCCACCGGGCAGCTCGCCCGTTCGGGCGGCGCGGATCCGACGGCGTTCGCGTCGATCGCACTGGCACTGATCGCGGTCGGCGGCGTCCTTCTCCGCATCCGGCGGCGCACGACGCCGGCGGGACCCGACGTCAACAAGGGTTGACATACGGGAAGTCGTCAACGAGAGTTGACTCGCGGGCCTTCGGGCGGCAGCGGGAGGAGACACTCATGAGCGGCGACCAGCTGAGCACCCTGATCGGGTCGGATCCACCCGGTCAGCCGATCGCGGAGCTGCACCGACTCGCCGCGGTGCGCGCCGAGCTCGCGCGCGCCGAGGAGGTGCAGGTGCGCCGCGCCCGCACGCTCGGCTACTCCTGGCAGGCCATCGCCGGAGCGCTCGGTGTGACGAAGCAGGCCGCCCACAAGAAGTACGGTCGAAGGTGACCCCCACCGCAGGAACAAGAGGTACACCCGTGTCCGACACCGCCACGAAACCGCGCGGCCGCGGCCGCCGCGCCCCGCAGGACGGGCCGCGCGCCAGCCTGAAGCAGCTGCTGCCGTTCCTGTGGGAGCACAAGGGCGTCCTCGTCATCGTCGCCGTCCTGAGCATCGTCGGCGCCGTCACGACCCTCGCGCAGCCGCTGCTGGTGGGCCAGGTCATCGACCGCGTGCAGAACAACGAAGCGCTCGGGATGCTCGTGTGGGCGATCGTGGGTCTGGTCGTGGCCGCCTCGCTCATCGGGGGCTTCCAGCACTATCTGCTGCAGCGCACCGGGACGGCGGTCGTCTACTCGTCCCGCCGCCAGCTCATCGCGCGCATCCTGCGACTGCCGATCAGCGAGTTCGACGCCCGCCGCACCGGAGACATCGTCTCGCGCGTCGGCACCGACACGACGCTGCTGTACGCCGTGCTGACCCAGGGCCTCGCCGACTCGATCGGCAACGCGCTGCTGTTCGTGGGCGCACTCGTCGCGATGGCGTTCATCGATCCCCTGCTGCTGCTGGCGATCGTCGTCGTCCTCGGCGTCTCGGTCGTGGGGGTGACGGTGCTGAGCGGACGCATCCGCACCGCCACGACGGCGCAGCAGGAGAAGGTGGGCGAGCTCGCCTCCGGCGTCGAGCGCGCGGTCGGAGCGATCCGCACCGTGCGGGCGTCGGGGGCGACCGAGCGCGAGATCGCCTCCGTCTCGGCGACCGCGAGCGAGGCCTACGGCATCGGCGTGCGCATCGCGAAGGTGTCGGCGCTCGTGGTGCCGATCGCGAACATCGCCCTGCAGGTCTCACTCCTGGTCGTGCTCGGGCTCGGAGGCTTCCGCGTCGCCTCCGGAGCCATCTCGGTCGCCGCGCTCGTGACCTTCGTGATGTTCCTCTTCCTTCTGATCGCGCCTCTCGGCTCGTTCTTCGGCGCCATCACGTCGGTGAACCAGGCCCTCGGCGCGCTCGGCCGCATCCAGGAGGTCCTCGATCTGCCGACCGAGGAGCAGTCGGATGCCGAGATCGCGGCCCGCGTGTCGCAGGTCGACGTCCCACTTCCTGCGGGTGCGGCGCCATCCGACCCGCACGAAGGGGGACGCGGACGCGGCGACGAGATCGCGATCGAATTCCGCGACGTGCACTTCGCCTACCCCGAGGCCGTCGTGAAGGCCCGCCGCACGGCCGAGACCGAAGCGATCGCCGCGCTCGAGAACGCGCACGTCGACACGTCGACCGTCGTGCTCCCGACGGGAGAGCAGGCGGATGCGTCGGCCGAGGCATCCGTCGACGCCCCGGTGCTGCGCGGAGTCTCGTTCCGGGTGCCGCGCGGCGCCCGCGTCGCCCTCGTCGGCCCTTCGGGCGCCGGCAAGAGCACGACGCTCGCGCTCATCGAGCGGTTCTACGATCCGACGAGCGGGGCGATCCTCCTCGGCGGGCAGGACGTGCGGCTGCTCCCCCGCGATTCTCTGCGTGCGCAGCTCGGCTACGTCGAACAGGACGCCCCGACCCTGGCCGGCACGATCGCCGACAACCTCCGACTCGCCTCCCCCGACGCGACCGACGAGGACTGCGAGCGGGTCCTGCGCGCCGTGAACCTGGGCGAGGTGCTCGAGCGCAATCCGCTCGGCGTCGACGCGCCGGTCGGCGAATCGGGTGTGAAGCTGTCGGGGGGCGAGCGTCAGCGCCTCGCGATCGCCCGCGCGCTGCTGGCAGCGCCTCCCGTGCTGCTGCTCGACGAGTCGACGTCGTCGCTCGACGGGCTCAACGAGCAGCGCATGCGGGAGGCGATCGACGCCGTGGCAGCCGGTCGCACGCTCATCGTCATCGCGCACCGACTCTCGACGGTCGTCGACAGCGATCACATCGTCGTGCTCGACCACGGCCGGGTCGTCGGCGAGGGCACGCACTCGGAGCTCGTCGTCTCGACGCCGCTGTACCGCGACCTCGCGAAGCACCAGCTCCTGGTCTGACCCTTCCGGATCCGGGAGTACGGCGACGCGGCGGTTCAGCCCTGTGCGCGCCGGAGGCGGTAGCGGAGGGCGGCGAGTTCGGCGTAGAGCGGCGCGGGGACCCGGCCTTCGAACGTCGAGTAGAACTGCTCGGTGAGGTCGGTCTCGCTCAGCCACAGCGCGGGGTCCACGGCGAACAGCTCGTCGAGGTCCTGCTGCGGAACGTGGATGCCGTCGAGGTTCAGGTCCTCCGTGCGCGGCAGGCGCCCGACGGGGCTGTCCACGGCGGGGACGGCGCCTTCGACGCGGCGGATGATCCAGTCGATGACGCGGGCGTTGTCGCCGAATCCGGGCCAGAGGAAGCGGCCGTCGGCGCCCTTGCGGAACCAGTTCACCTGGAAGATGCGCGGCGCGCGGTCGAACCGCAGCTTCTGCCCCACCGAGAGCCAGTGCCCGAAGTAGTCCGCCATGTTGTATCCGCAGAACGGCAGCATCGCGAAGGGATCACGGCGCAGCTCGCCCACGGTGCCCTCGGCGGCGGCCGTGCGCTCGGAGGAGATGTTCGACCCGAGGAAGACGCCGTGCGTCCAGTCAGTGGCCTCGACGACGAGCGGGACGTTCGTGGCGCGGCGACCGCCGAACAGGATGGCGTCGAGGGGAACGCCCTCCGGGGCATCCCAGTCGGGAGCGATCTGCGGGCACTGCCCGGCGCTCACGGTGAAGCGCGAGTTGGGGTGCGCGGCGGGGCGACCCATCGCGGGCGTCCAGGGGTTGCCCTCCCAGTCGGTGAGCTCGGCGGGAGGCGTGTCGGTCAGGCCCTCCCACCACACGTCGCCGTCGGCGCGCAGCGCGACGTTCGTGAAGATCGTGTTGCCCCAGAGCGTCTCGACCGCCGTGACGTTGGTCGACTCGCCCGTGCCGGGTGCGACGCCGAAGAAACCCGCCTCGGGGTTGATCGCCCACAGGCGCCCGTCCTCGCCGGGGCGCAGCCACGCGATGTCGTCGCCGAGCGTCTCGACGCGCCATCCGGGGATCGTCGGGCGCAGCATCGCGAGGTTGGTCTTGCCGCAGGCCGAGGGGAACGCCGCGGCGACGTGGTACGCCTTGCCTTCGGGCGAGATCACGCGGATGAGCAGCATGTGCTCGGCGAGCCATCCCTCGTCGCGGCCGATCACCGACGCGATGCGCAGCGCGAAGCACTTCTTGGCGAGGATGGCGTTGCCGCCGTAGCCCGATCCGAACGACCAGACCTCGAGCGTCTCGGGGAAGTGCACGATGTACTTCTCGTCGTTGCACGGCCACGCCACGTCGGCCTGGCCCGGAGCCAGCGGCGCTCCGACGGAGTGGATCGTCTTGACCCACGCCGCCCCCGTGGCGATCTCGCGGAGCACGTCGGTGCCCACGCGCGTCATGATGCCGATCGAGGCGACGGCGTAGGGGCTGTCGGTGATCTGCACGCCGATGTGCGACAGAGGACCGCCGACGGCGCCCATCGAGAACGGCACGACGTACATCGTGCGTCCGCGCATCGCGCCCTCGAAGATGCCGGTCAGCGTCTCGCGCATCTCGGCGGGGTCGGCCCAGTTGTTCGTCGGGCCGGCGTCGATCTCGGCCTCGGAGGCGATGTAGGTGCGTCCCTCCGTACGGGCCACATCGCTCGGGTGCGAACGGGCGAGGTACGAACCCGGCCGCCACTCGGGGTTGAGCTTGATCAGCGTGCCGTCGTCGACCATCCCGCGCAGGAGGGCCTCGTTCTCGGAACGGGAGCCGTCGACCCAGTGGATGCGGTCGGGCTTCGTGAGCACTGCGACGCCGTCCACCCACTCTTCGAGCGCTGCCATGCCGGGACCGGCGATCGACGGGCGCGCGCCGTAGGCGGCCGTCGGAGTGACCTGACGGATTCCTCCGGTGGCGGGTCGCGTGAAGATGTCGGCCAGGGCCATGTCGAGTCCTTTCGGTCGGCGGGCGCTCGTCTGCGCACCTCCACTCTGACTCGGAAAAGCGAACCCTTACGTTCGAGATCTTCGTAAAATTCTCCGATTCTTTAGATATCCTCAAGGAATGGCGTCCACCCCTCTCCAGCTCTCGACCCTCGGTCACCGCATCCGCCACCAGCGGGTCTCGCACGGTCTCACGCTGGACGAACTCGGCGAGAAGGTCGGGGTCGCGGGCAGTCAGCTGAGCCTCATCGAGAACGGCAAGCGCGAGCCGAAGCTCTCGCTGCTGCAGGCGATCGCCAGTGCGACCGGCGTCGCGGTCACCGACCTGCTCTCCAACGAGCCGCCCAATCGGCGCGCGGCGCTGGAGATCGAACTGGAGCGTGCACAGTCGAGCCCGGTGTTCCGCCAGCTCGGGATCCCGCCCGTGCGCGTGACCAAGGGGCTCTCCGACGACACGATCGAGTCGGTGCTCGGACTGCACCGCGAGCTGCAGCGCCGCGAGCGCGAGGCCATCGCGACGCCCGAGGAGGCGCGCCGGGCCAATACCGAGCTGCGCCTGCGCATGCGGGCGGCGGACAACTACCTGCCCGAGATCGAGAAGCTCGCCGAGAAGCAGCTCAAGTCCGCAGGCCACGTATCGGGCGCCCTGACGCACCGCACGGTGAGCATCATGGCCGAGCAGCTGGGCTTCGAGCTGCTCTACGTCAACGATCTTCCGCACTCCGCCCGCTCGGTCACCGACCTCGAGCACGGGCGCATCTACCTGCCCCCGGCATCCATCCCCGGCGGTCACGGGCTGCGCTCCATGGCGCTGCAGGCCATGGCCCACCGTCTGCTCGGCCATCAGCGCCCGACCGACTACGCCGACTTCCTGTGGCAGCGGCTGGAGATCAACTACTTCGCCGCCTGCGCCCTCATGCCCGAGACGGCATCCGTCGCCTTCCTCGCGCAGCGCAAGAAGGAGCGCGACCTCGCCGTCGAGGACTTCCGCGACGCGTTCGGGGTGACCCACGAGGCCGCCGGCATGCGGCTGACCAACCTCGTGACGCATCACTTCGACATCCCCCTGCACTTCCTCCGGGTCGACGGCTCCGGAGCGATCTCCCGCGTCTACGAGAACGACGACCTGCCGGTGCCGATGGATGTCACGGGCGCCGTGGAGGGGCAGATCGTGTGCCGGAAGTTCCTCGCGCGCGCAGCCTTCGAGGAGCACAACCGCACGACCGAGCACTACCAGTACACCGACACCCCGGCCGGCACGTTCTGGTGCTCGACCCAGACCGGGACGACGTCGGCCGGCGAGTTCTCGATCTCGGTGGGGGTGCCGTTCGACGACGCGAAGTGGTTCCGCGGGCGTGAGACGCACAAGCGCGTCGTGTCGACGTGCCCCGACGAGTCGTGCTGCCGCCGACCCGCCGCATCCGTCGCGGAGCGGTGGGCCGGCAAGGCGTGGCCCTCGGCCCGCGTGCACCAGCACATGTTCTCCCCGCTTCCCCGCGGCGCCTTCCCCGGCGTGGACGACAACGAGGTCTACGAGTTCCTCGACCGGCACGCCGCCGGCTGACCGCGACCGGCAGGGCCGTCAGGACGTGATGAAGCGGCGGAAGCGCTCGAGCGCCTCCGCGATCTCGGCATCCGTCGCCCGCGCGGCAGCGAACAGCTCGGCCTCGGGCAGCAGGTGGTGGCGGCCGACTGCGACCGAGTGCGACCACACGCCCGCGATCTCGCCGCGTGCGACGAGGATCGGTCGCACGATGCCGTTCATGCTGGGCCCGATGACCGCGGTGAACTCCGGCGCGCACGTCGCCGCGCGGTCGGCGTAGGAGAGGTAGTACTCCTCGAACGGCGGCAGCGCGAGCACGGGCGGCGTCGGAGGGGTCCGGCGCGGACGCGCGCCGGCCACCACGAAGAGTCCCTCCGAGACCTCCACGACCCGGTCGGTCGCACGCTCCGCCGCCTCGCGCGCGACGCCGAGCGGGAGCGCCGCCCACCAGGCGAAATCGGACGGGCCGGCGGGGCCGTGCGCGGCCAGATAGCGCACGTAGAACTCCGCGAGCGGATCGACGGGGGCCGCGGCATCCGTGATCCACTCCTCCGTCAGCACGAGGTGCTGCTCGCGGCTCGGGGCGCCCGTACGGACGACGACCGGACCCCAGCACACCACTCCCCGGATCGACAGCGCCGACACGAGGTGCCCGGTGCGCATGCCGCCCGGATCGATGCCGGCCCCGGCGACGACGTCGGAGAACTCGGCGCGCGTCAGACGATTCCCGCCGCGGAGCGCCGAGCGCACGGCACGCTCGGCAGCGGCGAGATGCCCGTCGTCGAGCCCGATGTTCCGGAGCACGGGCGCGAACTGCTTCATCTGACGCGCAGCGGTGATCGAGAGCACCCACGCGAGGTCGCGGGGCGGGACGATGTGCAGCGTGCCCCGCATCGTCCAGGAGCGCACGATGGCGCCGCGGTCGAAGGCGGCGTCGACGTCGGACAGGGCGGGCTCGCCCTTCGTCCGCACCGCGAGCGCCCAGCGGCCGCCCCAGAACTCCTGCGCCTGCGTCGCGAGCAGGTGCTCGGCCGCCGCGGCGACCGACGGAGCGCGCGCGGTCAGCCGGTGGGAGCGCAGACGTTCGTCGGCGAGCTTCGCGGCATACATCACCCCATCTTCGCGCGTCGTGCGCGCAGACGTCAGAACGGGTTGGGCGTGAGCGTGTACTTCGTCTGGAGGTACTCGTGGATGCCTTCCGCACCGCCTTCGCGGCCGAGACCCGAGAGCTTCCATCCGCCGAACGGCGCGGCCGCGTTGGAGACGACGCCCATGTTGAGCCCCATCATCCCCGTCTCGAGGAGCTCGATCATGCGCTGACCGCGCGCGAGGCTCTCGGTGTAGACGTACGACACGAGTCCGTACTCGGTGTCGTTGGCGATGCGCACGGCCTCGTCCTCGTCGTCGAACGGGACGATGGCGAGAACGGGACCGAAGATCTCCTCGCGGAGGATGTCGCTGCCCGGCTGCACGTCCGACAGGACCGTCGGAAGGTAGAACGTGCCGGGGCCGTCGACCGGCTTGCCCCCCGTGCGCAGATCGGCGCCGCGGGCGACGGCATCCGTGACGAGCTCGTCGGCCTTCGCGACCGCGCGGTCGTCGATCAGGGGCCCGATCGTGACGCCCTCCTCGGTGCCGCGGCCGATGCCGAACGCCGTGACGCGTTCGGTCACGCGACGCGCGAACTCGTCGACGACGGAGCGGTGCACGATGAAGCGGTTGGCCGCGGTGCAGGCCTGGCCGATGTTGCGGAACTTCGCCGCGATCGCACCGTCGACGGCCTTGTCGAGGTCGGCGTCGTCGAACACGACGAAGGGCGCGTTGCCGCCGAGCTCCATCGAGGTGCGCAGCACGCCGCCTGCCGCCTGCTCGAGGAGCTTGACGCCGACGGGCGTCGATCCGGTGAACGACAGCTTGCGCAGGCGCGGGTCGGCGATGATCGGAGCCGAGACCGCGCTGGAGGTCGAGGTCGTGAAGACGTTGACGACGCCCTTGGGGAGACCGGCGTCTTCGAGGAGCTTCACGAAGTAGAGCGTCGTGAGAGGGGTCAGCTCGGCCGGCTTGATCACGACGGTGCAGCCCGCGGCGAGCGCGGGAGCGATCTTGCGCGTCGCCATCGCGAGCGGGAAGTTCCAGGGGGTGATGAGGAAGCACGGGCCGACAGCGTGCTGCGAGACGATCATCCGTCCGGTGCCCTCGGGGTTCGCGCCGTAGCGGCCCTGGATGCGCGGCGTCTCCTCGCTGAACCAGCGCACGAACTCGCCACCGTAGGCGACCTCGCCGCGCGCCTCGGCCAGCGGCTTGCCCATCTCGATCGTCATGAGGAGTGCGAACTCCTCCTTGCGCTCCTGGAGCAGGTCGAACGCGCGCCGCAGGAGTTCCGCACGCTCACGGGCGGGGGTGCGCGACCACGACGGGAACGCGGCATCCGCAGCGGCCAGTGCCGCCATGCCGTCGGCGGGAGACGCGTCGGCGATCTCCTTCACGACCTCTCCCGTGGCCGGGTCGTAGACCTTGAGCGTCTTGCCGGCCTCGGCCGTCCGCCACTCGCCGCCGATGAACAGCCGGTCCGGCACCTGCGCCAGCAGCTCGGCCTCGCGGTCCTCACCCATGGGAACTCCTTCGTCGCTGGGGCGGATGCCGGCACCGGCATCCCCTCCGTTGGATCGTATACGATCACTCCGTCTTCTGCGTCAATTCTCTCGGGATCGCTCGGCGATCGCGCTGGACGCCGAGGCGAAGCAGCAACCCTGCACTCACCGGCGCGTATACCACCTGCACCAGACCTCCATCCAGCCGATACATGTCGGCAATGCGCGCGTGCCAGGCTGGTCGCATGCAGCGAGATCTCACGAGCCGAATCGTCCTGGATGTCACCGAGCCCTCCGACCTCCTGTTCGCCATCGCGGTGTCGGGGCACTACACGCCCGCCCGCGAGCAGTTCACGGCGACCCTGAACGGCGCACCCGTCGCAGAGCACGAGATCCTCGGTCCCACCGGATCGCGACTGCACCGCGTCGCGAGCACGAAGGGCGAACTGGTCGTCGAGTACTCGGCGATGATCCCCGGCCCGGGCGCGGCGCCGGTGGGAAGAGAGCACGACCTCCTCGTCGCGCAGCTCCCCAGCCGCTACGCCGAATCGGACGTGCTGCGCCCCACCGCCCTCGCGGAGTTCGCCGGCATCACCGACCACGCCGAGCTGCTCGGAGCCGTCGCGTCGTGGGTGGGCACCCATCTCTCCTATGTGCCCGGGTCGTCGCTGCCCACCGATGGCGCCGTCCGCACGCTCCTCGCGCGCCAGGGCGTGTGCCGCGACTACGCGCACCTGTGCGTCGCCCTCCTCCGCGCGCTCGGCATCCCCTCCCGGCTCGTCTCGGTCTACGCGCCCGGCCTGTTCCCGATGGACTTCCACGCCGTCGCCGAGGCGTGGGTCGACGGCGAATGGCGCGTCGTCGACGCCACGACGCTCGCCCCCCGCTCCACGCTCGTGCGCATCGCCACGGGACGGGATGCCGCCGACACGGCGTTCCTCACCACGATCTCGGGCGGCGTCAACCTGCTCGAACTGACCGTGACGGCCGTCGTCGACGTCCTGCCCGACGACGACATCACGCAGCTCGTGACGATCGGCTGACCCGGCCCTCATGTAAACCCGTTGACATATACGTTGTCAACGGGTTTACTTCTCGTATGGCCGACCGCATCACCTCGACGATCCACCACCTCGTCGCGACCCTCGACGCCTTCGCCGAGGACTTCCTGCGCACGCGCCACGGCGTCTCCTTCGCGACGTTCCACTTCCTCGCGGCCGCCGCCGACGTCGAGCCGGTCGACATCACGACGCTCGCCCGGTGCCTCGGCGTCACGAAGGCCGCCGTCAGCAAGCGCGTGCCGGCGCTCGTCGCCGACGGCTGGATCGAGGCATCCGCAGACCCCGCCCACGGCCGCCGGGTGCTGGTCACCCTCACCCCGCGCGCCCGCGCACTCGTGCAGGCGGCGGGCGGCGAGCTGGAGGCAGAGTTCACCGCGCTCTTCGGCGACCCCCGCCTCGCCGCACACGGCATCGACGTCCCCACCCTCAACGGCCAGCTCGCCCTGCTGACCGACCTCGTGTCCGAGAAAGGACCCCTCGCATGACCCGCCGCATCCTCGTCGTCATCGGCACGCCGCTCCCCGACACCCTCACCCATGCGCTCGCCACGGCCTACATCTCCGCGGCCCGCGCCGGCGCCGCCGACGTGCGGGTCATCGACCTGGCATCCGACCCCATCCCCGCCCACCCGACGCACCGCGACGAGCTGCGGGCGCCCCGCACCGAGGCCGACCGTCCACTCGATCCCGACGTCGCGCGCTACCTCGACGACGTGCAGTGGGCCGACCACCTCGTGTTCTTCCACCCGCAGTGGTGGGGCACCTACCCCGCCGCCCTCAAGGCGTTCATCGACCGCGTGTTCCTCTCCAACGCGACGTTCCGCTACCGCGAGAAGTCGGCGCTGTCCGAGCGTCTGCTGGCCGGGCGGACCGCGCGGATCGTCATGACGATGGACTCCCCGCGTGCATGGAACCGCCTCGTGTACCGCAATGCGGCCGAGACCAGTCTCTCCCGGGCCACCCTCGCCTACTGCGGAGTCAAGACCGTCGGCATCACCCGGTTCGCGCCCGTGCGGTTCAGCGCGCAGCCGACCCGTGAGGGCTGGATCGCACGGGCCGGCGCCCACGGGGCGACGGATGCGGCGGCATCCTCGACCCGCGTGCGCGAGCGCGACCTCGTCTCGTCCTGACGACTGGTCGCGAAGCCACGGTTCGTGCCACCCTTGAGGCATGAAGGCCTGGCTCGTTCGATTCGTCTCGCTGTACGTGTTCACCGTCGCGGTGCTGCTGCTGATCGGATGGCTCCTCCCCGGCGTCAACGTCGGCTGGGCCGCGCTCTGGGCGGGCGTCATCCTGACCGCCGCCACGATCTGGCTGAAGCCCGCCGTCACGAAGCTCTTCTCCGGGATGGCGGCGAAGTCGGCGTCGCAGCGCACGAAGGCCGGCGAGAAGCTCGTGCAGTTCGGCATCGTGTTCGTCGTGCAGTGGATCATCTGGGTGCTCGTCGTGTGGCTCAGCCGGGTGAACGTCGACGGCTGGTTCTGGGGCTGGGTGCTCCCGCCGCTGGCGCTGCTGCTCGCCTGGATCATCTACGACGCGATCGACGACCGTGTGGAGTCCCACGCCGGCGCGCTGTACGACCGGGCGACGGGCGGCACGGCCACGACGACGGATGCCGCGCCCGCGATCCCCTCGGCGGAGTCGAGGGCGGCTCGCGACGAGCTGCACGACGGCCTGACCCCCGAACAGCGCCGGATGCTGGACGAGCTCTGACGAGCCGGTTGCTGGACGGAATGTAACAATCGGTCTTGCGGGGCCCCGCCGCGCGCGGGGGCCGGGGAAAATGGAGGGACGGCGCCGCGCTCCTGCACGCAGCGGCGCCGCACCCGAGACCCGGAAGGCTCCCCCATGTCGCGTCCCTCCCTGCGCACCGTCATCGCCGCATCGCTCGCCGCGACCGCGCTCGTCCTGGGCGGCTGCGCCACATCGGCTCCCGCGGGCGGCGCCTCCGGCGAACCCGACGCCGACGCCGGCTTCGTCACGCCGGGCAAGCTCACGATCGCCACGGGCGACATCGCGTACGAGCCCTACGTCGTCGACGACGACCCGTCGTCCGGAGAGGGCTTCGAGGCTGCCATCGCCTACGCCATCGCGGATCAGCTGGGCTTCGCCCCGGAAGACGTCGAGTGGGTGCGCACGAGCTTCGAGGCCGCCATCGCACCGGGGCCGAAGAACTTCGACTTCAACATCCAGCAGTACACGATCACCGACGAGCGCAAGGGCGCCGTCGACTTCTCCTCCCCGTACTACTCGGCCAGCCAGGCCGTCGTGGGCATCAACGGCGGCCCCGCCGACGGCGTCGACTCCATCGAAGGGCTGAAGGGCCTGGCACTGGGGGCGATGGCCGGCTCGACGAGCGCGCAGACGATCGAGGACGTCATCCAGCCCACCACCGCCCCGCTGCTGTACGCGTCGAACGAGGACGCCGTCGCGGCCTTCAACGCCGGACAGTTCGATGCGTTCGTCATCGACCTCCCGACGGCCTACCTCGCGGTCGGATACCCCTACATCGAGAACTCGTTCATCGTGGGAGAGCTGCCCGCCGGCGGCATCGCCGACGAGTGGGGCGTCGTGCTGGCCAAGGACTCGCCGCTCACCGCGCGGGTCACGGAGGCCGTCGACGCGCTGCGCGAAGACGGCACGCTCGCCGCGATCACCGACGAGTGGCTCGGAGCGGGCCAGGGCGTCACACTGCTGAAGTGACGACCCGCCCGGCCCGCTCGGGTACGGTCGAGCCGTGACCCCGGATCCGATCGACGCCCCGCCGCGGAGCGCGCACGTCCCGAGCGCACTGGAGGTGGAGCGTCGGGCGTACCGTGCGCGCCAGTCGCAGCGGTCGGTCCTGATCGCCGTCGCCTCGTCGCTGGCGTTCGCGGCCATCGTCTGGGTGACGGTCGTCAACACCCCCGGATGGGCGGCGGTGCAGCGGTCGTTCTTCGACCCCGCGATCGCACTCGCCTCGCTCCCCCGCATCTGGGAGGGATTCCTCCTCAACCTGCAGGTGCTGGGGCTGTCGCTGATCACGGTGGCGGCGTTCGCGCTCGTCCTGGCGCTGCTGCGCACCCTCCCCGGGCCGGTGTTCTTCCCGTTGCGGGTCCTCGCCGCGGCCTACACCGACATCTTCCGCGGACTGCCCTTCATCATCGTGCTGTACATCATCGGGTTCGGCCTGCCCGCCCTCATCGGCGTGCGGATGCCGGTCATCGTGCTGGGCACCATCGCCGTCACCCTGACGTATTCGGCGTACGTCTCCGAAGTCATCCGCGCCGGGATCGACGCCGTGCACCCGTCGCAGCGACTCGCCGCGCGCGCCCTCGGGCTCGGCTACCTCCAGACGCTGCGTCGCGTGGTGCTGCCGCAGGCGTTCCGCAAGATCACGCCCCCGCTCATGAACGACTTCGTCGCGATGCAGAAGGACGTGGGCCTGATCTCGATCCTGGGGGCGATGGACGCCGTCCTCGCCGCCAAGATCGAGTCGTCGCAGACGTACAACTTCACGCCGTACATCGTGGCAGGCATCCTGTTCATCCTCCTGGCGATCCCCACGATCCGCCTCACCGACTGGTACGCCGCGCGGCTGCGGCGCCGCGAGCAGACGGGATCGCTCGTATGACCGCGCTGCTGCGCGCCGAGGGCGTCTGGAAGTCCTTCGACGCCCGCGACGTGCTCCGCGGGGTCTCCCTCGAGCTGGGCGTCCACGAAGTGGTCGCCGTCATCGGAGCGAGCGGGTCGGGCAAGTCCACCCTCCTCCGCTGCCTCAACCTGCTCGAGCCGATCGACGACGGGCGCATCCTGCTCGGCGACGAAGACATCTCCGACCCCCGCGTGAACGCCAACCGGGTGCGCGGGAGGTTCGGCATCGTGTTCCAGGGCTACAACCTGTTCCCCCATCTCACGGTGCTCGACAACGTCACGCTCGCGTCGCGCGTCGTGCACCGGATGCCGCGCGCGGCCGCCGAATCTCACGCGATGTCGCTGCTCGAGCGCGTCGGCCTCGCTGACAAGGCACGCGCACACCCCGACCGGCTCTCGGGCGGGCAGCAGCAGCGCGTCGCCATCGCCCGCGCCATCGCGACCGACCCCGAGGTGCTGCTGCTCGATGAGATCACCTCCGCCCTCGACCCCGAGCTCGTCGGCGAAGTGCTCGAACTGGTCCGCACGCTGGCGGAAGACGGCGCGACGATCCTCATGGCGACGCACGAGATGGCGTTCGCCCGCGACATCGCCCACCGCGTGCTGTTCCTCGACCAGGGCACGATCGTCGAGGAGGGGCCGCCGTCGCAGCTCTTCGGCGCTCCGCGCGAGGCCCGCACGCGGGAGTTCCTCGCCCGGTTCACGGCCTGACCGCCGCCGGCGCGCTGTTCCGTTCGGAGGATCGCCCGAACTTCGGATGATCGCCCGAATCTCGGAGGATCGTCGCCGAATCCTCCGACATTCGCGCGATTCTCCGACGTTCGCGCTGCCTCCGCGTCAGGCGACCGTACGCTCCGCCGCCTCGACGACGTTCGTCATGAGCAGGGCGACGGTCATGGGGCCGACACCGCCGGGGTTCGGGGAGACGTAGCCCGCGACCTCCGCGACATCCGGATGCGCGTCGCCGTGCACCTTGCTCTTGCCGGTCTCGGGATCGACCTCCCGCGTGACTCCGACATCGAGCACCGCGGCGCCCGGACGCACGTGCTCGGCCCGCACGATGTGCTTCACCCCGGCGGCGGCGACGATGACATCCGCCTGCCGCAGATGGGCACCGAGGTCGGCCGTGCCCGTGTGGGTGAGGGTCACCGTCGCGTTGATCTCCCGGCGCGTGAGCAGCAGCCCGATTGAGCGGCCGATCGTCACGCCACGACCGACGACGACGACGTGCGCGCCGTTCAGGTCGTAGCCGTTGCGCAGCAGCAGCTCGATCACGCCGCGCGGCGTGCACGGCAGCGGAGTGGTGATCGGCGCGTTGACGTTGAGCACGAGCCGACCGAGATTCGTCGGATGCAGGCCGTCGGCATCCTTCGCGGGGTCGATCCGCTCCAGGACGGCGTCGGTGTCGAGGTGCTTGGGCAGCGGCAACTGCACGATGTAGCCGTGGCAGGTCGGATCGGCGTTGAGCGCGTCGATGGCCGCCTCGACGTCGGCCTGGGTCGCGTCGGCCGGCAGCTCGACCTGGATCGAGTTCATGCCGATCGCCTCGGACTCGCGGTGCTTCATGCCGACGTACAGCTGCGAAGCCGGGTCGGCGCCCACGAGCACGGTCGCGATGCCCGGCACGACGCCCTTCTCCGCGAGCGCCGCGACGCGCACGCGCAGCTCGTCTTTGATCTCGGCCGCTGCGGCCCTGCCGTCGAGTATGTGTGCCGTCATGGGCGTTTCCTTCCGTGAGAAACCCGCCGGCGCCTGAGAAACCCGGCATCGCCGGGTTTCTCAGGCGAGCGGGGGATTCTCGGCACGCTGCGAGCGAGCGGGCAATCGAGCAAGCGCTACTGGGTCAGGCCGGGGTACAGCGGGAACGCGGCCGTGAGCGCGGCGACACGGGCGCGGAGCGCCTCGATGTCGGCACCGGGCAGGAGCGCCAGCGCGATCACGTCGGCGACCTCGGTGAACTCGGCGTCGCCGAAGCCGCGGGTCGCGAGCGCGGGCGTGCCGATGCGCAGACCCGACGTGACCATCGGCGGACGCGGGTCGTTGGGGACCGCGTTGCGGTTGACGGTGATGTGGATGTCGTGCAGGAGGTCTTCGGCCTGCTTGCCGTCGATCTCCGCATCGCGCAGGTCGACGAGCACGAGGTGCACATCGGTGCCGCCCGAGCGCACGGCGATGCCGGCATCCTTGACGTCCTGCTGCGAGAGGCGCTCGGCGATGATGTGCGCACCGCTCAGCACGCGCTCCTGGCGCTCCTTGAACTCGGGGGTGGCCGCGAGCTTGAAGGCCGTGGCCTTCGCCGCGATCACGTGCATGAGCGGGCCGCCCTGCTGACCGGGGAACACAGCCGTGTTGAGCTTCTTGGCGAGGTCGGCGTCGTTCGTGAGGATGAAGCCCGACCGCGGGCCGCCGATCGTCTTGTGCACCGTCGACGAGACGACGTGGGCGTGCGGCACTGGCGAGGGGTGGAGCCCGGCGGCGACGAGACCGGCGAAGTGCGCCATGTCGACCCAGAGGATCGCGCCCACTTCGTCGGCGATGGCGCGGAATGCGGCGAAGTCGAGCTGGCGCGGGTACGCCGACCAGCCGGCGATGATGACCTTGGGCTTGTGCTCGATCGCGAGGCGGCGCACCTCGGCCATGTCGATGACCGAGGTCTCGGGGTCGACGCCGTACGCGACGATGTTGTAGAGCCGGCCCGAGAAGTTGATCTTCATGCCGTGCGTGAGGTGACCGCCCTGGTCGAGCGAGAGCCCGAGCAGCGTGTCGCCCGGGCGGGCGATCGCGTGCAGAACGGCCGCGTTGGCGGTCGCTCCCGAGTGCGGCTGGACGTTGGCGAATTCGGCGCCGAACAGGTCTTTCGCGCGCTGGATCGCGAGCTCCTCCGCGACATCCACCTCTTCGCAGCCGCCGTAGTAGCGGCGGCCCGGGTAGCCCTCGGCGTACTTGTTCGTCAGCACCGACCCCTGCGACTGCAGAATCGAGACAGGCACGAAGTTCTCGGAGGCGATCATCTCGAGGTAGCCGCGCTGACGCTCGAGCTCGCGCTCCAGCACCTGGGCGATCTCGGGGTCGACCTCTGAGAGGGGGGCGTTGAAGTACTGATCGGTCATGACGATCTCCTTGACGACGGCGAGGTGGTTTCGCGCACCCGCGGGTGCAGAACATCGGCCCAGGCGCGCGGTCGAATGCCGTAGTCAGCCGCTCCCCGGTGGTGGTCCACCTCAACGCCAGTCGCGACTCGTCGAGCATATCCGATGTGCCGCTGATAGGCTTTCGCCATCCCTTTTGTTAAGGATCCTTACATGAATGGTCGACGCATCGCCGCGGTCGCCGCCGTCACCCTCGCGGTGGCTCTGGCCGCGTGTGCTCCCCCCGACCAGAATGGAGACACCGTGACCGTTCCCTCCGTCGTTCCCGCCCCCGCCGCACTCGAGGCGAGCGGCGCCGCGCCGTTCGCGCTGACCGCTGCGACGTCGGTGACGGGCGATCCGGATGCCGTCTCCGCCCTCGCCGGACTGATCGGCGCGCGCACGGGCATGACGCCGGCGGGCACAGGGCCGGCGATCGAGCTGCGGATCGACCCCTCGACGGACTCAGGGACCGAGGCGGCCGCGGAGTCGTATCGGATCGTGGCCGGCGAGGCATCCGTCGCCGTGACCGGAGCCGATGCGGCCGGTCTCTTCTACGGCGTGCAGACCCTCGGGCAGCTGATCTCGCGCGACGGTGAGGGATGGTCGATCCCGGCGGTGCGGATCGACGACGCACCGCGCTTCGCGTACCGCGGGGTCATGCTCGACGTCGCCCGCCACTTCCACGGCGTCGACACCGTCAAGGCCTACATCGACCGCGCGGTGACGCTCAAGTTCAACGCGCTGCACCTGCACCTGAGCGACGACCAGGCCTGGCGGCTCCACCTGGACTCGCGCCCGGAGCTCACCGCGGTCACGGCCGGCAACGCGATCGGCGGCGACCCGGGCGGCTTCTTCACGAAGTCCGACTACGCCGAGCTCGTCGCCTACGCGTCCGCCCGCCACATGATCGTCGTGCCCGAGTTCGACACCCCCGGCCACACGCACGCCGTCGGCCTGGCGTATCCCGAGCTCGTCGAGGCCCCCGTGCTGTCGGAGCACATCGCAGAGGTCGTGCGCGTCTACGGCGGCGATCTCCCGACCGCCGGCGAGCCGTACCAGGGCATGGCGGTCGGGTTCTCCTCGCTGCGGATCCACGACGAAGCGACCTACGACTTCCTCGCCGACGTCTTCGGCGAGCTCGCCGCGATGACCCCGGGGCCCTACCTCCACGTCGGCGGCGATGAGGCACTGGGCACCGACCCGGCCGACTTCGCGCACTTCATGGAGCGCGTCACGACTCTCGTGGAGCGCCTCGGAAAGACGCCCGTCGCGTGGCACGAGGCGGGCTCGGCCCCGGGCCTCGCTCCGACCACGGTCGGGCAGTACTGGGGCTTCGTGACCCCGACCGACGGCATGGACGACAAGGCCCGGGCGTTCGTCGCCCACGGCGCGGGGCTCATCCTGTCGCCCGCCGACGCGATCTACCTCGACATGAAGCACTCCGCCGACTCTCCGCTCGGCCTCACGTGGGCGAACGGCGTCACGTCGGTCGAGCGCGCCTACGCGTGGGAGCCGTCCGACGTCATCGCCGGCATCGACGACGCCGACATCCTCGGCGTCGAGGCGCCGATGTGGACCGAGACGATCCGCGACCTCGGCGACATCGATGAGATGGCGTTCCCCCGCATCGCGGCCGCCGCCGAGGCCGGCTGGTCGCCCGCGACCGGCACCGGCGGCCTCCGCACGTGGGAGTCGTTCCGCACGCGTGTCGGCGCCCTCGGCCCCCTGTGGACGAGTCTCGGCATCGCCTTCCACCCCTCGACGGAGATCCCCTGGGAGCACGAATGACCCTCGTCATCCATTCGGTCCGCCTCGTCTCGCCCGCGGGCATCGTCGACGACGCGTGGGTGCGCGTCGACGGGGAGCGGATCGCGGCCGTCGGCACGGGACGCGGCTGGACGGATGCCGGCGCCGACGAGGTCGTCGACGGCTCGGCCCTCGCCGGGGCCGGTGCTCTGCTCGCTCCGGGGTTCATCGACATCCACGGCCACGGCGGCGGCGGGTTCGCGTTCGACGACGGGCCCGACGAGATCCGCGCGGCACGTGCGGTGCACCGCGCACACGGCACGACGCGCGCCGTCGTCTCGCTCGTCACGGCCCCGCTGGAGACGCTGGAGCGGCGGGCCGCGATGGTCGCGGACCTCACCGCGACGGATGCCGACATCCTGGGATCCCACCTCGAAGGACCGTTCCTCGATGTGGCGCGCAAGGGCGCGCACGACGCCGCGCTGCTGCGCGCACCGGCCGCACAGGCCGTGTCCCGACTGCTCGACGCGGGCCGGGGCTCGGTGCGCCAGATCACGATCGCGCCCGAGCTCGAGGGCGGGCTCGACGCGATCCGCCTCATCGTCGCCGCCGGCGCCGCGGCGGCGGTCGGGCACACGTCGGCCGACTTCGCGCAGAGCGTCGCGGCGTTCGACGCGGGCGCGACGATCCTGACGCATGCCTTCAACGCCATGAACGGCCTGCACCACCGCGATCCCGGCCCGGTCGCCGCGGCCGCCGCGGATCCGCGCGTGACGCTGGAGGTCATCGCCGACGGCGTGCACCTGCACCGCGAAGTCGTCCGCCTCGCGTATGCGGCCGCGCCCGGCCGGGTCGCCCTGATCACCGACGCGATGGCCGCCGCGGGAAGCGCCGACGGCCGGTACGAGATCGGCGCCCTCGAGGTCGACGTCGAAGGCGGCACGGCCCGGCTCGTGCACGGGGGCGCGATCGCGGGTTCGACCCTCACCCAGGATGCCGCCCTGCGGTTCGCGGTCGCCGCGGGGATCCCGCTCACGGAGGCGCTCGCGTCGCTCACGTCGATCCCCGCGCGCGCGATCGGCCGCGCGGCCGATCTGGGCGCGCTGACGGAGGGACGACTGGCGGATGCCGTGCTGCTCACCGCCGGTCTCGACGTGCGCGGCGTCTGGGCCGCCGGCGTCGCCGCCTGACGCGGCGCGGGCTCGACGCCGGATGCCGGCGGAGCGTCGACGGGGGTGGGCGGCCGCTGCATCCCCCACGGTGCAGCGGCCGCAGATTCCCCCGTTCAAGAGATGGTGGATTCGGAAGTCCCTCCCCCGAGTTCCTTCCGAATCCACCTCACGGTGTGGCGGTCTTTCGACCGAACCCCCATCCACCGCTGCTCGCCCTCAGCCCCCCGGAGAGGACGAGCATTGTCTCTTGGTGATGAGACGACGTGCCCCCCGATCTATTACGCCGTTCTTCGGAACTTTTTCGAGGAGTTTTCCGCGGATGCCGGGATCTGACCGCCGATCAGGTGATTTCACATGCGCGGCGCAGCGGACCCTGTGAGAATGGGGAGAGGCGCGTAATGAATCCCCGACATCCGCGTCTCTTGGATGACGACGGAATCGTCCGTCGCACCACCGTGCCCCGGAGTTGCTGTGACTGAACAAGACGCTGTGCCAGGAGGCCTCGGCGAGATCGCCGACGCCGATCTCGTGCTGCGCACGCGCTCCGGCGACAGTGCCGCCTTCGGCGAGCTGTGGCGGCGTCACTATCGTTCGGGCATCACGGTCGCACGATCCGTCACGACGAGTCTCGACGCCGACGACCTCGTGCAGGAGGCGTACGCGAAGATCTATCAGTCGATCCTCAAGGGCGGCGGGCCCACCGGCTCGTTCCGCGCGTACCTCTTCACCAGCATCCGCAACACGGCCGCCGGCTGGGGCCGTGCACGCCGCGAGAGCACGATCGACGAGCTCGAGACCGTCGAAGACCCGTCGACGAACGAGCAGGCGACCTCCGACGCGCTCGACCGCAGCATCACAGCCCAGGCCTTCCGGAGCCTCCCCACACGGTGGCAGGAAGTGCTCTGGTACTCCGAGATCGAGCAGATGAAGCCCGCCGAGATCGGGCCTCTCCTCGGCATGAAGGCGACCGCCGTCGCCCAGCTCGCGTTCCGCGCCCGCGAGGGCTTGCGCGAGGCGTGGATCCAGGCGCATCTGCGCTCCGTCGAGGACGGCTCCGACTGCCAGTGGACCATCGAGCGTCTCGGCGCCTACGCCCGCGACAACCTCGGACCCCGCGACAAGGGCAAGATCGATCGGCACCTCGCGGACTGTGCGCGCTGCACGATCGTCGCATCCGAGGCGAAAGAGGTCTCGAACCGGCTCGCCCTCGTGCTCCTCCCGCTCACCATCGGCATCGCCGGCACCGCCTCGTACCTGGCCACGCTGCAGGGCGGCGGCGCACCGATCGTCGCGCTGGCGGCCATGCCGTCGTCCGTCGTGCAGGGAGCCGTCACCGTGCTCCCGGGCGACGGCGGTGCGACGCTCGTCGCGGCCTCCGGCGCATCCGGCGCCGCCTCGGGCGGCGCGGGCTCCGGCGGCGCAGCCGGCTCCGGCGGCGCCGCCGCGGGAGGCGCCGGCGCGAGTGCCGGCGGCGCGGGGGCAGCAGGCGCAGCCGCCGCGGGCGCAGCCGCCGCGGGCGCAGCCACCGCCGGCGGTGTGCTCTCCGGCGCGGGGGCCACGATCGCCCTCGTCGCGGCGAGCGTGCTCGTGGTCGGCGGAGTCGTCGCGGGAGCCGTCGTGCTCCCCGGCCTGGTCTCCCCGCCCTCCGCCGTCGAAGCATCCGACGACACCGTCGCCGAAGAGACCGAGACGGTCGACGAGCCCACCACGATCCCGGATGCCTCGTCCCCGTCGCCGAGCGACATCCCGGCTCTTCCGCCGATCGTCGCTCCGGTCGTTCCGCCGGCCGAGCCGATCACGCAGCCGGAGTCGAACCCGGGGCCCGCGCCCACGACGCCGCCCGCTCCGCCCGCGCCGAGCCCGCCCGCGCCGACCCCGACGCCGACGCCGACCCCGACGCCCACCGATCCTGCGCCGACCCCGACGCCGACGCCGACCGATCCCGTCGACCCGCTGCCCGAGGGCACGCCGGGGGTCACGACGGTGACCGGGCGCTGGGTGCCGGAGGACGACGGGTTCAGCTACTGGGTCGTCGAGCTCGAGCTGACGGGCGAGCCCGGTGCGACCGTGCAGCTCTCCATCGGCGGCGACGTGCGCGACACGACCACGGCCGACGAAGACGGCACCGCGTCGTTCTCCTTCTATCCGACCTGGCCCGACGTGCGACTGGGCGTGGGCGAACTGCGGTACGCGGTCGACGACCGCACCGGCGATGCCACGACGTTCGAGATCCCGTACCCGTTCGGCGCGATCGACCCCGATCCGCCGGTCGAGGTCGTGCCGCCCGCCGACCTGGCCGCCGCCGCTGACGTCGCGGTCGAAGACACTCCTCCCGCCGACACCGCCGACCGCACGGGCGCTCCCGCCGACCCTGCAGCGCCCGCTGACGTCGCGGCGCCGGACGACGCCGCAGCTCCCGCCGACGTCACGGAGCCCACGGGCACCGCGGTCCCGGCCGACGCCGCACCTGCCGCCGATGTCGCGGGCGGCACCCCGCCAGCCGAAGCCCGCGGAGCTGCTCCCGACGCCGTCGGAGCCGAGGATGCCGCACCCTCTCCCGCGGCTCCGGAGCCCGCCACGGCCGACGCACCGGCGGCCGAACCCGCACGCCCGGTCGAGCCGCAGACACCGTGATCCTCGCCGGCGACCGCCGGTAGAATGGGCGCCATGTCCGAACTCCCCCGTGTCGCGCCGCAGGCCCCTGCCGAACCCGCACCCGGCACGCGCGCCCCGCTCTCGGGGATCGACATCCTCGCGTTCGTCTGCGAGCTCTTCGCGTTCGCGACGCTCGCCATCTGGGGCTTCGCCTCGTGGCCCTTCCCGTGGAACATCGTCGCCGGCATCGGCGCACCGCTGGCCGCCATCCTCGTGTGGGCGCTGTTCGTCTCGCCGCGTGCGGTGTTCGCCGTGCACCCGTTCGTCCGCGGCGCCGTCGAGCTGCTCGTCTACGTGTCGGCGACGATCGCCTGGTGGGCGATGGGTCAGGCGTGGATCGGCCTCGCGTTCGGTGTGATCGCCGTCACCACGGGCGTGTTCGCCGGGCGCCGCCGGTTCGCGTGACCTCCGACGTCGTCGCGCTCCTGCGCGACGCGCTCGGCACCCGTGTCGACACCACGCCGGCCTCGCTCGACGCCGCCCGCGCCGACAAGTCCGGGCACGCGGCATCCGGAACCCCCCTCGCCGTCGTGCACGCGCGCACCGTCGACGACGTGCAGCAGACGATGCGCATCGCCACCGCGACGGCGACGCCCGTCGTGACGCGCGGCGCCGGAACGGGCCTCGCCGGAGGGGCGAACACCGGCACGGGCGAGATCGCCCTCTCGGTGCGCGCCATGGACCGCATCCTCGAGGTGCGCGCCGACGACCTCCTCGCCGTCGTGGAGCCGGGCATCCTCAACGCCGATCTCAACACCGCGCTCGCCCCGCACGGTCTGTGGTGGGCTCCCGATCCCGCAAGCCGCGCGATCTCCACCGTCGGCGGCAACATCGCCACCGGCGCCGGCGGCCTGCTCTGCGCGAAGTACGGCGTCGTGCGCGACGCCGTGCTCGGCCTCGACGTCGTCCTGGCCGATGGACGCCTCGTGCGCCTCGGGCACCGCACCGTGAAGGGCGTCACCGGCCTCGATCTCACGTCGCTGCTCATCGGGTCGGAGGGCACTCTCGGCGTGGTCGTCGGCGCGACCCTCAAGCTCCGCCGGCTGGTGCCCGGCGAGGTCTGCACGATCGCGGCGGTGTTCCCCGACGTGCGGTCGGCCGCCGAGGCATCCGCCGCGGTGACCGCGACCGGGGCGCAGCCCGCGATCATGGAGCTCATGGATGCCGCGAGCCTGGCGGCCGTCCACGCGCTGCTCTCGCTCCCCGCGCCGACGCCCGGTGCGGCGCAGCTGACGATCCAGACCGACGGACCCGTCGCGGCGTCCGAGGCCGAGCTGATCGCCGACGTGCTGCGCACGCGCGGCGGCACGGTGGCCGTGTCGCACGACCGTGAAGAGGGCGAGCGGCTGCTCGCGATCCGGCGGTCGATGCATCCCGCGATGGAGACGCTCGGCACGACCCTGATCGAAGACGTCTCGGTGCCGCGCAGCGCGCTGCCGGCGATGTTCGACGAGATCGCCCGCATCGAGCGCGCGTACGGGCTGGTGATCCCCGTCGTGGCGCACGCCGGGGACGGCAACCTGCATCCGAACTTCGTGTTCCCCGGTCCCGACGTGCCGCCCGCCGTGTGGGACGCCGCCGGGGAGCTGTTCCGTGCCGCGCTCGACCTCGGCGGCACCCTCACCGGCGAGCACGGAGTGGGCGTGCTCAAGCGCCGCTGGCTGGCCGACGAGCTCGGCGACGACCAGTGGCAGCTGCAGCGTCAGATCAAGGCGGTCTTCGACCCGCTCGGCATCCTCAATCCCGGCAAGGTGTTCACCGATTGACCTCCGCGCCCACGGAATTCGGAGAATCTCACCGAATTCGGAGCCCACGTCCGCGCGGCATCCGGATTCGGTGCAGGAGTCCGAAGATCGGACCGCGTCAGATGCCCTGCCAGGCCGGCTTGTTCGCCAGCGCGTAGCGGTAGTAGTCGGCGCTCGCGAGCTGCGATGCCGCCGCCTCGTCGACGACGACCGTGGCGTGCGGGTGCAGCTGGATCGCCGAGCCGGGGAGGGATGCCGTGACCGGCCCCTCGACGGCGCCCGCCACGGCGGCCGCCTTGCCCTCGCCGAACGCGAGGAGTACGAGATGGCGCGCGCGGAGGATCGTGCCGAGCCCCTGCGTGATGCAGTGCATCGGCACATCGTCGATCGAATCGAAGTAGATCGAGTTGTCTTTGCGGGTCTGCTCGATGAGCGTCTTCACGCGGGTGTGCGACGCGAACGACGAGCCGGGCTCGTTGAAGCCGATATGCCCCGACGTGCCGATCCCGAGGATCTGCAGATCGATTCCGCCTGCCGCGAGGATCGCCTCCTCGTAGTCCTCCCCGGCGTGCTCGATGCCCTCGAGTGCGCCGTTCGGCGTGTGGATGAGCTCCGGCGTCAGGCCCAGGGGCTCGACGACTTCGCGCGTGATGACGGAGCGGTACGACTCCGGATGGGCCGGATCGATCCCGACGTACTCGTCGAGCGCGAAGCCGCGCACGCGCGACACGTCGACGCCCTCGAGCCGCGAGCGCAGGGCCTCGTACACCGGCACGGGGGTCGAGCCCGTCGCGAGCCCGAGCACGGCGTCGGGAGTGGCGCGGATGAGGCGCACGATCTCGTCGGCGACGAGGGCGCCGGCTTCGGCCTTCGACGGGACGATGATGATCTCAGCCATGGGCGAGCGCCTCCTCGGGGTCGCGGGCCGCGCCGATGAGCGCAGCTCCCAGCGCCGCCGCCGGGGATCCCGCCGGCAGCAACTCTACGCGCTCCTCCAGCGCGAGTGAACGGAGGAACGGGGATGCCGCGGCGCTCGCGGCGAGCTCCGCGCGCACGTCGTCGAGCAGTCGCGCGCCGAGCGCCGAGACGCCTCCGCCGAGCACGACGGAGTCGACGTCGGTCGTGAGCACGAGCACCCGCACGCCTGCGGCGACGCCGTAGGCCAGGCCCGCCCGCAGCTCGATCGCCCGCGGATCGCCCGCGTCGGCGGCGTCGAACACGTCGCGCACGGGAAGCGCGCCGGGCCTCCCCCACCGCGCCTCGATCGAGCCTCCGCCCGCGAACGCCTCGATGCAGCCGTGCTGGCCGCAGCGGCAGAGCGGTCCGTTCGGATCGACCGACACGTGGCCGACCTCGCCGGCCGTCCCCCGCGTTCCGCGCGAGAGCACGCCGCCGTCGACGACACCGGCTGCGATGCCCGTGCCGAGGTTGAGGTAGGCGACCGAGCCCGAGCCGCCGTGCAGCTCGTAGGCGCCGAGCGCCGCCGCCTTCACGTCGTTCTCCACGCGGACGCGCACGCCGAGCGCGGGCTCGACGGCCGCCGCCAGCTCGAGGGAGGCGACGCCGAGGTTGACGGCGTGCTCGACGCGGCCCGTGCGCACATCGACCTGTCCCGGGATGCCGATGCCCACCGAGCTGATCGCGTCCAGACCGATGCCCGCCTCCGGGCCGAGCGATCGCACGGCGGCGATGATCGTCTGGATGACGGCATCCCCGCCCCAACCGGTGGCCAGGCGCACGCGCCCCCGGATCTGCCCCGACTCGTCGACGGCGATCGCGGCGGTCTTGGTGCCTCCGACATCCAGCCCGACCCTCATCTGCCGCCCTCTCCGTGAGAAGCGGCTCGACAACGCGCGCGCATCAGCCCTTGACCGCCCCGGAGACGAGGCCGCCCGTCATCCTGCCCTGCACGATGAGGAAGAAGATGACGACGGGGATGGCGATGAGGGTCGATCCGGCCATGACGGCACCCCAGTTCGTGGCCGACGTGGCCGACTGGAAGGAGTTGAGCCACGTCGGGAGCGTGAGGTTGTAGCCCTTCATGAGGAGCAGCGCCATCGTGAACTCGTTCCACGACTGGATGAAGGCGAAGATGCCGGTGGAGACGAGCCCCGGCGCGAGCAGCGGGAAGGTGACCTTCCAGAACGCCTGCGACTTGGTGCATCCGTCGATCATCGCGGCTTCTTCGAGGTCGGCGGGGACGCCGGAGACGAATCCCCGGAGGGTCCAGATCGTGAACGGCACGACAGCGGCGACGTAGACGATGCCGAGGCCGAGCATCGTGTTCATCAGGCGCCAGTCGTCGATCATGCCGTAGATCGTGAACATCATCGCTTCGCCGGGGATCATCTGCACGATGAGCACCGCCACGATGAACCCGACGCGGCCCTTGAAGTGGAACCGTGCGACGGCGACCGCGGCCAGGAAGGCGAACAGGAGGGTGACCAGGATCACGCCGCCGGTCACGATCGACGACGTCATCAGCGCGTGCGGGAAGTCCGTCTGCCCCGGGGCGGCTTCGCGCGTCCAGGCCGTGACGTAGTTCTGGAACGTGAACTCCAGCGGGATGAGGCTCGGCGTCCGGCTGATGATCTTGTTGCTCGGCGTGAGCGACATGTTGACCATCCAGTAGACCGGGAAGACCGAGGCCACGACGACGATGAACGCGCAGATGTTGAGGACGAGCCGTCCGAGCGGCTTGCGGGGGCCGGGGCGGCGCGATCGCGGCCGGGGCGTCTCCTCGAGCTCCTCGACGCCGACGGTGCTCAGCTGGGTCGCAGCGGTGACCTGGGTGCTCACAGCTCCTCCTCCTTGAGTGTGTTGCGCACGTAGCCCCACGACATGGCCAGCAGCAGGATGACCATGACGACGCCGATGGCCGCGGTGATCCCGAACTCGCCCGGCCCTTGACGGAACAGATACGTGCCCATGACGTTGGTGTCGGCGGCGATCCCGCCGCGCGACTGCAGGGCGTACACCTGCGTGAAGATGCGGAGGTTCCAGATCACCTGGAGCACCAGCACGACCGTGAGGACGCTGCGCAGGTACGGGTAGGTGATGAACCGGAAGCGGCGGAAGCCGTTGGCTCCGTCGAGGGATGCCGCTTCGAGCACCTCTTCGGGCACCTGGCCGAGCGCGGCGTAGGTGGTGAAGGCCACGAAGGGCACCGATTGCCACACGATGATGATCGTGAGCACCATGTAGAACGACCACGGGTTGATGAGCCACGAGTGGTTCGACCAGTCGGTGGTGCCGGTGACCGTGTTGAGCAGCCAGTTGACCAGGCCGTACTGGGTGTCGAAGATCCAGCCCCAGACGACCGTCGCCGACAGCGGGGGCATCGCCCAGGCGAGGAGGAGGCCGACCGACACGGCGATGCGCCATCCGCGGCCGAGGCGGGTCATGAGAACCGCCACCAGCATGCCGAGCGTCATGTTGAGCACGGTCAGCACGACCATGAGCGCGAGGCTGCGCACGAGCACGATCGGGAAACCGGAGGTCGTGAAGACCTCGATGTAGTTGTCGAACCAGACGAAGTTCGGGAGCGTGCCCTGGACCTTGTTCTTGATCGTGTAGTCGGTGAACGACTGGATCACCATGAGCACGGCGGGGTAGCCCACCATGACGCCCAGGATGATGAGCGACGGTGCGAGCAGACCCCATCCGGCGCGGCTCTGCGCGCGGCGGCGGCGCTTCTCTCGTTCGGTCTGCACGCGCGGCGGGGTCTTCCGCGGCGCGCGACGGCGCGTGTCCGGCTCGCGGGGTTCGGCGACGGTGACGCTCATGCCGGCTCCTCGGGTGGTGTGTTCTGGCAGGGGAAGGGGGTCCCGGGTCGCCTGTGCGTCCCGGGACCCCCGGGGGATCACTTGTTGAGGATCGCTTCGATCGCCTCGTCGAGGCCGGTCGCGATCTCGGTGACGTCGCCGCCCTGGGCGATCTTCACGAGCGCGTCCGGGATGATCAGCGAGCTCTCGACCTCGGCCCAGTTCGGGCTGGTGGGCGTGAACTTCGAGTTCGCGAGCGCCGTGGCCTGCGCCTGCGTGATCGCGTCATCCGGCAGGTACTGCGCCGCCGAGATGAGCGCCGGGGTCAGTCCACCCTCGGCGAGGAGCTTCTGGTAGCCCTCGGAGAGGAGAACCTTGAGCGCGGCCTTGGCCTTCTCGGGGCTGTCGCTCTTCGTGGCGACGGCGACGTTCGAGCCGCCCGCGAAGATCGGCGCGGTCTCGCCGGCCTTCACGCCCGGGAGCGGGAACGCCGACAGGTTCTTGCCGTAGGTGTCGGGGCATCCGGGGTTCTCGGCGTCGGTCGGTGCGAGGATCGACCACTTCACCCAGCCGGGTGCGGAGAGGTACGCGACCTCACCGGCGCAGAACGGCACCTGCGGCGACGACTCGTCACCGTCGGCGGGGGCGTTCGTCGCGTTCTGGTAGACCTCCTGGAGCTTGGTCAGACCCTCGACCGACTCGCTGCTGGAGAACTGCGCGTCCCAGGTGTCGCCGTCCTGCACGGCGATCTCTCCGCCGTAGGCCCACACGTAGGCGAGGGCGTTGTACCAGTCACGGCCGGGGGCGTAGATGCCCGACACCGTGTCGGTGGTGAGCTCGACGCCCTTGGCGACGTACTCGTCGAGAGTCGCGGGGGGCGTCTCTCCGGCGATCGCGGGGTCGTAGAAGACGATGCGTCCACCGGCGTAGTACGGAGCGGCGTAGAACGTGCCGTCGTACGTGCCCGCGTCGACCAGGCCCGGGAGCAGGTCGTCGCCACCGAGATCGGCCTTGATGTCGGAGATGTCGGCGAAGAGTCCCTGGTCGGCGAAGCCGATGGCCTGCGTGTTGCCGACCTCGACCACGTCGGGAGAGTCGTTCGACGACAGGGCGGCGACGTACGCCTCACCCGTGTCGGCCCAGGTCTTCTCCTCGACCTTGAGCGTCCAGCCCTCGTTCTCGGCTTCGAACGTCTTCTTGAGGTAGTCGCGCGCCGTGTCGGGCGTGTCGGTGCCGACGAGCCAGACCGTGATCTCGCCGGTCTCGGCCTCGGGGGCCGCACCGCCACCGCCGGCGCAGCCGGCGAGGACGACGGCGGAAGCGCCGATGAGCCCGAGGGCTCCGAGCTTCTTGTTCATGGTTCTTCCTTTGCGTTCTCTTGATGGAGGGCCGGGTGACCCATCCGGGGGGAGTTGTTCACGGGAGTCCTGGTGGATGCCCCGTGGCTGCGGGCGTCGCGCTGTGGCTACGACACCCCGAGTTGTCCCGACAGGACCATGACGGCGGCTCCGCGCAGGACGATGTCCTGGCCTTGCTCCGTCATCCGAACCCGCACACCGTCGTGGAACTCGGCGAGCGTGCGTGCTCGGAGGGTCTCGACGGTCGCCTGCGCGAGTGGTCCGTCGAGAAGTTCTTGAGGGCCGGAGAGAACGATCTCCGACACGTCGAGGGCGCCGACGATGGGCGCCAGCGCGATGCCGAGGCGCTCCCCCGCGTCGCGCAGGATGCTCTCGCGCGCGGCGTCGTCGGTCGCGGCGGCCAGGCGCGCGGAGAGCGCGGGCACGGCGAGCCACGCCTCGAGGCATCCGACCTTGCCGCACACGCAGAGCGGTCCGCCGTCGGTGCCGACTGTGACGTGGCCGATCTCGCCTGCGGCGAAGTGCGCACCGCGCATGGGCTGGCCCGCGGAGAGCAGACCCGAACCGACACCGCGGCCGACCTTGACGAGCAGCACGTCGTCGCCGGCACCGCCGAAGGTGTATTCCGCGAGCACCGCGGCGTTGGCGTCGTTCGCGACGAGCACGGGAAGGCCCAGCGCCGTCTCGAGCGCGGACTCAAGGTCGAAGCCGGCCCAGCGCAGGTTGGGTGCGGTGAGGATCACGCCGCGGTCGTCGACGACACCGGGCGTGCCGACGCCGATGCCGAGCACGGGGGCGTGCGAGTCCGCCACGAGGGCGCGGGCGAGTTCGACGACGGCGTCGAGGAGCGTGTCGGCGTCGGGCACCGGCACCTCGCGGCGCACGACGATGTCGCCGTCGAGCGTGAGGACGGCACCGCGGAACGCGTCGCTGCCCGACAGGTCGAGGCCCACGATGCGGTGGCCGTCGCGGTCGAGGTCGATCAGCATGGCGGGCTTGCCGGGGCCGGATGCCTCGCGCATGCCCATCTCGGCGATGAAGCCGTCGGCGATCAGGTCGGCCACCAGGTCGGAGATCGTGACGCGGGTGAGGCCGGTCTCGCGGGAGAGGTCGGCCCGGCTCATCGCGCCCTGGTGGAAGAGAGTCTGCAGCAGGAGTGCGCGGTTGTGACCGCGGGCGTGCTCGGGCAGGACCTTGCCGCCCTGTCGCAGCGCGCGACCCGAGCCGAAGGAGCGCCCGTGGGCGGTTCCCGTCGTGGCGTGCGCAGGCTCGAGAGTGGAAGAGCCGCGCTGCACATCCGATGCCGTCATGTTTGTTAGTAGAACTTACATACAGGCGTTCCGCAAGCTCTCAGCGAGGTTTGCTCGGCGGGTTTACAAAACCGTTACATTCTCGACATCCGGTGCGAGCGGATGCCGCGCGCCGCCCACACCTCGGCACTACGGTGGGTGACGTGCCCTTCGCTCTCGCGCTCACCGCTCTGCTGGGGCTGCTGGCGGTGTTCCAGACGGCGCTCATCTTCGGCGCTCCCCTGGGCGCTTTCGCGTGGGGCGGCCGGCATCGAGTGCTGCCGGCCCGGCTGCGCATCGGCAGCGCGGTGTCGATCCTCGTGTACGCGCTGATCGCGACGATCGCCTGGGATCGCGTGGGCGCGATCGACGTCTTCGGGGGATGGTTCTCCGACGTCGCGGCGTGGGTCGTCTTCGCCTACTTCATGCTCGGCATCGTGATGAACGCGATCTCGCGCAGCAGACCCGAGCGCTACACGATGACTCCCCTGTGCATCGTCCTCGCCGGACTCTCCTTCTTCATCGCGATGGGCTACGGCGAGCTCGCATCGGCGATCTGAGCGGCCCGCCGGCGATCCCGACCCCGGCTTGCGCGTCACGAACGTTGTGCGCTCCGATACGCTCGGCAGGATTGAGTGTTACCGGGAGACAGGGAAACAATGGAGTTCGAGGATCGACTCGCGTCGCTTGCGACGAAGGTCAAGAACCAGGCCACGGCTATCGGCACTGAGGAAGCGACGAAGAACGCATTCGTTATGCCGTTCATTTCGACGATCCTGGGGTACGACGTCTTCGATCCACTCGAGGTCGTGCCCGAGTTCACCGCAGACGTCGGTACGAAGAAGGGCGAGAAAGTCTACTACGCCATCGTTCGCGATGGCGAAGTCCAGATTCTCATCGAGTGCAAGGCATCGATGGGTCAGCTGAAGATTGAGCACGCATCGCAGTTGTTCCGCTATTTCTCTGTCACCAATGCGCGGCTCGCGGTCCTGACCAACGGTGTTGTTTGGCAGTTCTACACAGACTTGGACGCGCCGAATCGGATGGACTCCAAGCCGTTCCTAGTGCTGGACCTCCTCGACATCGATGAGACGCTGATCCCTGAGATTCAGAAGCTCAGCAAGGACAGCTTCGATCTTGACTCAATCATCAATGCCGCCGAAGAGCTCAAGTACGTCGGTGCTCTCAAGCGCGAGATCGCAAAGCAATTCCGCGAGCCTTCTGACGAGTGGATCAAGTTCTTCACTGTTCGCGTCTACGACGGATCTTTCACCCAGAAGGTCCGCGAGCAGTTCACTTCTCTCGTCGGCAAGGCCTCCCGGCAGTTCTTGACAGAGAGCGTCAACGACAGGCTGAAGAGCGCACTCGGGGTGACCACGATGCCGATCGCGGATGCAACCGTAACGAGCGAACCTGTCGTGGTCGACGATCTGGACCGAGACACGGAGATCGAGACCACGCTCGAGGAACTCGAGGGATATCAGATCGTGAAGGCGATCGCCTGCGGCGAGGTGAAGCCCCAGCGCATCACTCAGAGGGACGCGAAGAGCTACTTCGCGGTACTCCTCGATGACAACAACCGCAAGCCCGTCGCACGCCTTCACTTCAACGGCAAGCAGAAGTACCTCGGACTGCTGGACCCGGAGAAGAACGAGACGCGGCATGCGCTCGACTCGCTCGAAGACATCTACCAGCACGCTGATGCCATCCGCGAGGCTGTCCGTCGTTACGCCTGACCCCGGCGCGACGACGTCTGGGAGGCGCGACACACGTGCGGCAGCGCGGCGACTTGACGAACGTCATCGCGCCGCAGGCGAGCGCGGAGATCAGGTGCGTGCACGCACCCTACGACGCGCCGAGATCCGGCACCGCCGAGTGCATTGCCACATGCGGGTGCCGGGTGCATAGTCGAGAGCGCCACCCCCCAGACAGCAGAAGAGCCGCGCCATGCAGAACACCAACAAGCCCGCAACCCCCGCGATCGAAGCACAGAATGCGGCATTGCTGTCCGCACTCCCCTTCGACGACACGAGGGACTTCGACGACGCCGATCGCGGCTTCATCGCCACGATCGAGCCCGCCGTGATCGCGACAGCCGACGGACGGACGATCTGGGACGCCGACAGCTACTCCTTCCTCCATGGCGACGCACCCACCTCGGTGAACCCGAGCCTGTGGCGCCAGTCGAAGCTCGCGGCGCGACATGGCCTGTACGAGGTGGTCGAGGGCATCTACCAGGTGCGCGGCTTCGACCTCTCCAACATCACGTTCGTCGAAGGCGACAGCGGTGTCATCGTGATCGACCCCCTCATCTCGACCGAGACGGCGGCGGCCGCCCTGGCGCTGTACCGCCGACACCGCGGCGAGCGCGCGGTGGTCGCGGTCATCTACACGCACAGTCACATCGACCATTCGGGGGCGTGTTCGGAGTCGCGAAGCAGGACGACGTCGACGCCGGCCGCATCGCCGTCATCGCCCCCGAGGGGTTCGTCGAGCACGCCGTGTCGGAGAACGTCTACGCCGGAATTGCCATGGGGCGTCGCGCGGGCTACATGTACGGTGCCGCGCTGGCCCGCGGCCCGCTCGGCGCCGTCGGCGCCGGTCTCGGGCAGACCACGTCCACCGGGGAGGTCGGGCTCATCGTCCCGACCGACTACGTCCGCACCACCGGCGAGACCCGTGTGGTGGACGGCGTCGAGATCGAGTTCCAGATGGCGCCGGGTACCGAGGCGCCCTCGGAGATGCACTTCTACTTCCCGGGCAGGCGTGCGCTGTGCATGGCCGAGAACGCCACCCACACTCTCCACAACCTGCTCACCCTGCGCGGCGCCCTCGTCCGCGATCCTCACATGTGGTCGCAGTACCTCACCGAGGCGATCGACACCTTCGGCGCCCGCACCGATGTCGCGTTCGCATCGCACCACTGGCCGACCTGGGGCCAGAAAGAGGTCATCGCCTTCCTCGCCACCCAGCGCGACCTGTACGCCTACCTCCACGATCAGACCGTCCGGTTGATCAACCAGGGATACCAGGGCGCCGAGATCGCGGCGATGATCCAGCTGCCGCCGGCCCTCACCTCGGCATGGAACGCACACGGCTACTACGGTTCGGTCAGCCACAACGTCAAGGCGATCTACCAGCGCTACATGGGGTGGTTCGACGGCAACCCCGCACGCCTGTGGCCGCACGCACCGGCGGAGCAGGCCGAGCGCTACGTCGCCGCGATCGGCGGCATCGACCGCGTGGTGGAGATCGCCCGGACCGCGTTCGACGACGGCGACTTCCGTTGGGCGGCGACGCTGCTCGACCAGGCGATCTTCACCGACGAGGATCACGCCGATGCGCGCGCCCTCTATGCCGACACGCTGGAGCAGCTCGCCTACGGCGCGGAGAACGGGACGTGGCGCAACTTCTTCCTCTCCGGCGCGACCGAGCTGCGCGAGGGCAACTTCGGCACTCCTGCCGTAGCCTCGGCGCCCGCGCTCGTGGCGCAGCTCAGCGCGGAGCAGCTCTTCGACTCCCTCGCGATCTCGGTCAACGGTCCCCGGGCCTGGGACCTCACCATCGACATCGACGTGACACTGACCGACCTCGATGCCGGCTATCGTCTGACGCTCCGCAACGGGGTCCTCGTCTACCGCTCCCGCGCAGCGTCCGGCGACGCGGACGCGACCCTCACTCTCACGAAGGCGCGCCTGATCGCCCTCGCCGGGGGCGACCTCGAGAGCCCGGGCTTCACGCTCGCCGGCGACGCCGGGGCACTTCACGCCCTGCTCGGCGTCCTCGACAAGGGCGATCCCGGGTTCAACATCGTCACGCCGTAGCAGAGTGGTCGGGAGCCTCCGCGCCGGATATCGGCAGGTACTCTGCGCCGACGTGCGAGCATACCGGCGGGGGGCCTCGCGCGGCGTGCGCAGTCGCAATAGTGTCGTGGGATGAGCGACACCGCCGTCGAGCCACGAGTCACCGTTGCACGCACGCCGTTCTGGCGCAGTCGGACAGCGCTTCTCCTCGCCGGGGTGTTCGTCGTCCCGAGCCTCCTCGCACTCGCCCTCAACAGCTACGGCGCCCTCACCGCCGACAGCGCCATCCGCATGGCCTTCGCCACGGTCGCGGGTCAGACAATCGCGATCCTCAGTGGTCTCGGGGCACTCGTGATGACGGTGGTGCGCCGGGCGCCCTGGCCCGGCATCCTGTTCTTCTCGGCGCTCGCGGTGATCATCGCCGCCTGGGCCGTCGTCGGCATGGGCGACGCAGCCGCACTTCTCCAATCGCGACTCGAGCTCGTCGCCGAGACCGACCTGCTCAACGGCTGACCGCACCCTCGCATCCGGCCCGTTCGACCGGGTGAACTCCTCCTCCTCGCGCGTCAGGCGTCGGGGAGGTCGGCGCTGGCGATGACCGTGGCGGTGTCGTCGCGGATCTCCAACCGCACCGCCTGTTCCCGCAGCACGGCGGCGTTGAGGCGGCAGTGGATCGGGACCGATGATCCGAGCATCTCGCCCGCCGCGTACTCGGTGCCGTCCTCCCCGATGAACACGACCCGGTAGGTCGCATCGACGGTGAGTCCGCGCACGTCGAGGATCGCCTCCGTGCCCCACGTGTGGGCGACGAGATCCGCCTCGAGGTCGATGCCGCTCCCCTCCTCGACCACGAGCGGCTCGTGCGCGCCGAGGGTGCCCGGCGGGCCGGACGGCGGCAGCGAGGTCACGGCGGGAACGGCTGCTCCGATCGCGAGTCCGACCACGAGGCATGCGGCGCCGACGAGCGGATGCAGCCACGCGCGGCGCAGCCGGACCACGGGTGCCGCCTGCGCCGGGATCCCCCCGAGGATGCGCTCGCGGAGCGCCTCCGTCACGACGGTGTCGGTCCATCCCGGGTGCGCGTCGCCCACCCGCGCGGCGACATCTCGGAGGCGGTCGATCTCGACCTCGATCCAGGGGTGTTCCCGGGAGAGCCGGCGCAGCTCCTCTCCCTCGCCAGCTGAGAGGTCTCCGGCCACCGCGGCCGCGATGAGTTCCTCGATGCGATCGTCAGGCGTGTGCATCGGCTTCCTCCGTTCCTTCGAGATAGCCGCGGAGTGCGCGGAGGGCATGGAAAGCGCGTGTGCGCCAGGTCGCGACGGGCACGCCGGTGGCATCCGAGAGCTCCTGATAGCTGCGCCCGTGCACATGGATCGCGACGACCACCTCGCGGTGGGGCGCGCTCAGCCGTGCAAGGCCCTCGACGATCCGCAGCCTCTCCAGGGGGTCTGCCGTGTCGGCACGGAGGCCCTCGAGCTCGTCGTCGCCGCCGATCCGGGGCATCCGGGAGCGCGCGCGAAGCGCGTCGGCGATCACATTGCGTGCGATGGCGAACAGCCAGGTGCGCTCGGTGGCCCGATCGCCATCGAAGCGATCCCGCGCGCGCCAGGCGCGCAGGAAGGTCTCCTGGACGCAGTCCTCCGCGAGGTGGCGGTCGCGCAGCGCGTTGACGGTGAAGCCGAGGAGCGCCGACGCGTGATCGTCGAACGCGCGCGTCGCGTCGAACGCGGGCGCAGAGCTCGTCCGGGCCCTGTCGGGGTCGAGCGGTCGCGGCCGTCGGGCGGCGTGCATGGCGCCTCCCAGCGTCTTCGTCGTCGACAAGGCATACGTCGGTGACGCCCGTGACGTTCATTCGAGATTCGGAACGAATCGATGAACGGATGCCGCATCCGCGACGTATGCCCCGTCAGCGGATGCATCCGGCGTCCCCGACGAAAGGTCCACTCATGCTGAAGAAGACATCGCCGCTCGCCGTCACGATCGGGGCCGCCGCAGCCTTCGGGCTGACCCTGATCGCCGCGCCCGCTCATGCCGACACCGAAGTCGACGAGCCCTCGTCGTTCACGAGCGCGTTCACCGTGATGGCCACGCCGGATGCCGTCGTCAACACCGACGGTGTCGCGACGCCCGGTGAGCCCGGAGCGACCGGCACCTTCTCCTTCCGGGTCAACTCCGACCTCGACATCATCTGCTACGACATCGAACTGACGGGTGTCTCGGGCGACTATCAGAGCCCCGCCCGCACGGCGACGCACATCCACCAGGCGAACGCCGGGCAGTCCGGCCCCCCGCGCATCGCGTTCCCCAACCCGACGCCGATCGGCGACGGCCCCCGCACGAGTTCGGGCTGCCTCCAGGGTCCGTTCACGACGGGTGTCGTCGCAAACGGCGCCGACACCGGATCCGGCTTCACGCTCGCTCAGCTCGAGGCGAACCCGGCCGGATTCTCGGCTGACTCGCACACGGTCTCGTACACGGCCGGTGTCGTGCGCGGCCAGCTCACGCAGGTGCCGGTCGGCGGCGTGGACACGGGTGCCGGCGGAACCGCCACGGCCGCGAACCCGGCGGCCGGAGCCGACATCGGCATGGGCATCGGGATCGCCGCCGGCGCCGCCGGACTCCTCGCCGCGGCGGGCGTCGGACTCCACCTGCGTCGTCGAGCCGCGACCCGATGACCCCCCTCCGCCACCCGTCTCGGCGTCGTGCGCTTCACCGCACGAGGTCGAGATGCGTGGCCCTCGCTCTGGCGGCCGCACTGCTGTCGGGGTGCGGGACGGTGGTGGCCGATGCGGCACCGACTGCTCCGCGCGAGACGCCACCGCCGACCCCCGCTGCGTCGCCGACCCCGACTCCGACCCCGACGCTCACGCCCTTTCCGATCGGCGTCCCTCCGGCCCGCGTGGCGATTCCCCGGATCGATCTCGACTCACCTCTGATCGATCTCGGACTCGCCGCCGACGGCGGCATGGAGGTGCCTTCCGACTTCGACGACGTCGGGTGGTACGCACCCGGCGGGCGCCCGGGCGGGCGTGGACCGACCGTGATCGCGGGTCACGTCGATTCGGCGACCGGTCCGGCGATCTTCATGCGGCTCCGCGAGCTCGACGTCGGCGACACGGTGAGCGTCACCGACACAAACGGCACGGTACACACCTATCGCGTGACCAAGGTCGCCGATTACGCCAAGGCGGCTTTCCCGACGATGCCGGTGTTCGGTGCCACGACGGCCGACGAGCTGCGGCTCATCACGTGCGGCGGAGAGTTCGACTCCTCCGTCGGTTCGTACGAGGACAACCGCGTCGTCTTCGCCGTGCGCGCCTGACGGACGCCGTCGAGGTCCGCCCTTCACCGATCCTGCGAGCCGACGGCCCGGGTTGAGGGCCTGCACACGCTGACGTAGCCTCGAAGAATGGCGAACCCCCTGGTGCCCGCGGCGTACGACGTCTGGTGGTCGGTCGCGGTCTTCGTGGTGCTCGCGCTGCTCGGGGCGGCGCTCGTGTCGATCGCCCGCACCTCGAAGTCGCTCACGCCGGTGGTCGTGCTGGTGTGGACCCTCGTGGTGCTCTTCGTGCCGGTCGTGGGGCCGGTGAGCTGGTTCGCCATCGGTCGCCCGTCGGCTCTCACCAAGAATCCGACCGACCTGACGCACTGACGGACGGATGGCCGGGATGCGGGCACTCTCCGCGGCGGTCAGCGCAGCGTCATCACGGAGTGCGCGCCGGTCTCCGTGTCGCACGTCGTTATGCGCCATGCGGGCGCGTCGCGCTCCATGACGCGCGTCATCTCGATGATGAGCGGTGTGGGCCAGGTCTCGCCGGAGAGCTGAGCCGCCTCGAGGGCGCCGATCCCGGCGGTCTGCTGCTCCGCCTCCGTCAGTTCGATCTGGCGGCTGGCGACGAGTCCGAGGGTCCGGACGTCGACGATCGACTCCTTGCCCACGCTCGGATCATCCACAGCCTCACCGAACGCGTCACGCGCGGTGTCGGCGCTCCTCAGCCGCCACACCCACGCGGAGTCGCTGTACTCCAGGCGCAGGCCGACGATGCGCCCCCCGACCGCGCGGGACTCCCCCGGCAGCGACTCCAGGAAGTCCGTCGGCCATGACAGCTCCGCCGGCAGGCATGTTCCGGGGTAGCCCTCCCCGACCACGTCGGGCGCACCGGGAACCGTCGAACAGCCGGCAAGAGCGAGCGCCACCACCATGGCGAGCGCACCGCGCAGCACGCGACGCTCCATGCCCACCCTCCCCCCGCGATCCGGGAGACGAGCCTAACCCGGGGCGGCGGCGGATGCCGGGCGCTCCTCCCCGCCGCGGGGGAGGAGGATCAGCCCACGGGGGGATGCCGCGTCGGAGCAGATCGGGTTGCCTGGAGCGATGGATGCTTCACGATCAACTCTGACCGCGACCACCCCGACCCGACGGCGCACCGCCGCGGCGCTGGCCAGCGCCGCGATCGCGGTCGGCCTCCTCGCCGGATGCTCACCCGCTCCGGCCGCGACGCCGACGGCATCGGCCAGCGCCGTCGCCCCGTCGGTGGCGCTTCCTGACAGCGTGCTCGGCGAGCAGGCGCAGTGGGTGCTCGACTCGATCAACGGTGAGGTGGACGACCCCGCTTCCGAATCGAGCGGGCGCCTCTCCCCCGTTCTGCTCGAGCAGATCAGCGCGGCGGACCTCGCCGCGGTCTTCGCCCAGCTCGCACCGCAGGGCCCCTGGGTGCCGACCGCTGTCCAAGATGCCGGAGACTCGGCGCTGATCACGATCAGGCCGGCGTCGGGCGACGCGCTCGATATGCAGATCGCGGTCGATGCCGACGGGCTCATCGCCGGGCTGCTGTTCTCCGCCTCCGCCGCCGACCGTGTCCCCGCAGCCTCCTGGTCGGAGCTCGAAGACGCCGTGGAGGGCTTCGCCGCCGACACGACACTGACCGTCACGGATGTCACCGACGGGGCAGCCGACCGCGTCGCCGCAGCCGGGGCGGGAAGTGCCGTCGGCGACACCTCCGCGAAGCCGTCGGGTTCGATGTTCAAGCTCTACGTGCTCGGCGCGGTGGCGCACGCGGTCGCTGACGGAGAGCTCACCTGGGACACGCCCCTCACGGTCACCGACGACCTCAAGAGCCTGCCGTCGGGGGAGCTGCAGAACGTGCCGTCCGGCACGACGGTGACGGTGCAGGAAGCGGCGGAGCAGATGATCGCGATCAGCGACAACACCGCCACCGACATGCTGATGGCCGCGGTCGGACCCGACGCCCTGGAGCAGTCTCTCGTCGACCTCGGTCACCATGATCCGGCGCTCAACACCCCGATGCCGACGACGCGTGCGCTCTTCCAACTCGGCTGGGGCGAGGGCGGTGACGGCGGACAGGCCCGCGTCGCGTGGAATGCCGCGACGACCACCGCCGAGAAGCGCGCCGTGCTCGGCGCGCTTCCGGCCGGGCTGCTGGATGTGCCGGTCTCGGCGGTCACCACCCCCGTCTGGCAGGACGGACTCGACTGGTTCACGACACCCGACGACCTCGCCGCCGCACACCTCGCACTGCAGGAACTGACGAAGACGGATGCCGGCGCGCCGATCCGCGACATCCTCGCCGCCAACAACGGTCTCGGCGACCTCGGCGACGAGTGGACCTACGTCGCGTTCAAGGCCGGCAGCTCGATCGGGGTGCTGGGCGGTTCGTGGTACCTCGAGCGGGCAGACGGGCGCGCGTTCGTGATCACGATCCAAGGGGCGACAGCGCAACCGGGCGAACTCGGCGATCAGGCGACCTTCTTCGGCCAGGTCGCCGACGCGGTCGCGCTGCTTGCCGACGAGTGAGAGGGATCAGTGCGGGTCGTCCCGGACGCGTCAACTGCAACGTGACGCATCCGGGGCGACTTCCGCAATGAAGCGGAGAAGTGAATGGCCCCAGGCCCTTCCCCAGTGGAGTGACAGCGGCTGACCTTCCCCAAGATCCCCAGCGCCGTTCTCAGCTCCGAGTACGAACATAGCCGTCCCCCACATGGTGGACAACGCACTAAAGCGCGTCTTGAGCGGATCCTGAGGATTCGTGTCGCAGAGCCGCCGGAGAGGTGCTCGACGCGGCGACGCCCGGACCCGACGGTCACGTACGGTGGAAGGCAGGAGGCCTCGTCATGAACCGCAGAATCACCGCACTCACGCTCGCCGCCGTCGCGCTGTTCGGGCTCACCGCCTGCACGGCTCCGACCGTGTCGCCCACGACGAGCACGAGCGCGGGCGCCGGAACGGATGGCGGCTCCTCGGGCGACGGGCAGACCGTGGCCGAGGCGTGCGCGCTCGTGCAGCAGACGATCACCGAGGCGACGAGCGAGTTCGAGAGCGCCGCGAGCGCCGATCCGGCCTCGGTCGTCGAGGCGATGCGCAATGCCGCCGACAGCATCGCCGGCGCGGCGTCGCAGGTGTCGAACGACGAGGTCGCAGCCCTCCTCCCCTCGCTCCAGGAGATGTTCGGCAAGACGTCCGAGATCATGCAGGCGCTCGTCGACGGCGACGTGTCGAAGCTCGGCGAGATGGCGGAGATCGGTCAGAGCTTCCAGGAGACGACCGAGACGTTCCAGGAGCTCTGCGCGGGCTGACGCCCCGTCGCCCGGCGAACGCGTTTCGCGAGAGCGTCACGCGACCGTTACCTGGCAGCGCTGTTGCGGCCGACCCATCCCTTACCATGGAGTGACGTGTTTCGCTGAATTCCGGGGGGTGATGGCGTGACTGATCTGGCAACGAGACCTGGCGCCGACGATGCGGCATCCGATGCCGCCGATACGGCGGTCATCGCCGACGGCGCGGGCTCGCCTCCTGTGGAGTGGGCACCTGCCGAGCCGAAGCCGAAGAAGCGCCGCCGCTGGCTGTGGATGGCGGTTCCCGCCGGCATCGCCGTCGTGGGCCTCGTCGCCGCGTCGCTCATCCTGATCGCCCCCGGCACCGCCGTCGCCGGCGTGCAGGTCGGCGGACTGACCGCCGGTGCCGCAGCCGACGCCATCGAGCAGCGCCTGGCCGAGACCACCGTCGTGCTCACGGGCGACGGCGGAGACGTCTCGCTGACCGGCGCCGAGTTGAGCGCATCGGTCGATGCGCGCGCCCTCGCCGACGCCGCCTTCGCCCAGCACCCGATGTGGAACGTCGGCGCCTGGAACGCCGATGCCGCACCCGCCGTCGTCGCGATCGACGCCGAGAAGGCGACCGAAGCCCTCCGGGCGGCCGCACCCTCGCTGTACGTCGACCCGGTCGACGCGACCGTCGACTTCGACGCCGCCACCGCGGCCTACGTCGCCACGCCCGCCGTCGAAGGCACCGGCGTCGACGTCGATGCCCTGCAGGCGGCACTCCAGAGCGCGTTCGTCGCCGGCGACACGACGGTCGACTTCGACGTCGTCGCCGCGCCTGTGGAGGCCCTCACGACCACGGCATCCGCCGACGCCGCCGTCGCACAGCTCAACGGCATCCTCGACAGCGTGGGCTTCTACGTCGGCACCGAGCGCACGGTCCCCGTCGACCGCACCGTCGCCGCATCGTGGCTGACCGTCGCAGCCGACGACGAGGGCGTGTTCGAGATCTCCGCCGACCAGGCCGCGATCCAGGCCGTCGTCGACGGTCTGCCCGCCCTCGTCGACCGCGCTCCCGTCAACTCGATCGTGATCGCCAACAAGGGCGGCGACATCCTGAGCACCCCCACGGTGGGCGTGACGGGACGCACCCTCGACTCGACGAGCGGCATGGCCAACTCGTTCGCCGACCAGCTCGAGACCGGCATCGGCGTGTACCAGCTCCCCCTCACCGAGGTGCCGTTCACGACCGCCACCGTCATCCGCGTCGTCGAGGTCGACCTGAGCGACCAGATGCTGTACCTCAAGGAGAACGACGTGGTCGTCGACAGCTGGAAGATCTCCAGCGGAAAGTCGAACACGCCGACCTTCACGGGCAACTACACCGTCGGCTGGAAGTCGCCGCTGCACACGATGAACGGCACGGAGCGCGACGCCGCGGGCAACCCGATCGGCACGTACTCGACCCCGAACGTCAAGTGGTCGTCGTACTTCAACGGCGGACAGGCGTTCCACGGTGTCTACTGGCACAACAACTTCGGCAACCGCATGAGCCACGGCTGCGTCGGCATGCCGGAGTGGCGGGCCGAGCAGGTCTACAACTGGGCCCCCAAGGGCACCGACGTCTACATCCACAACTGACGCCTCACCGCGAGGCTCACACGACGAAGGGGCGGATGCCGAAGCATCCGCCCCTTCGTCGTGTCCCGCCTACAGGGCGTCGATGATCTCGTTGAACGTCTGCGACGGGCGCATCACGGCCGTCACCAGGGCGACGTCGGGGCGGTAGTAGCCGCCGATCGGGGCAGGCGATCCCTGCACGGCGATGAGCTCGTCGACGATCTGCTTCTCGTGCGCGGCCAGGGCCTCGGCGACGGGCGCGAAGGTCGCCGCGAGCTCGGCGTCGGCCGTCTGCTTCGCGAGCTCCTGCGCCCAGTACAGCGCGAGGTAGAAGTGGCTCCCGCGGTTGTCGATCGTGCCGAGGGCCCGCCCGGGCGACTTGTCCTCTTCGAGGAACGTGCCGGTCGCGGCATCCAGCGTGTCGGCCAGCACCTTGGCCTTCGCGTTGCCCGTGTACTCGGCGACGTGCTCGAGCGAGGCCGCGAGCGCGAAGAACTCGCCCAGCGAGTCCCAGCGGAGGTAGTTCTCCTCCACGAGCTGCTGCACGTGCTTGGGGGCCGAGCCGCCCGCGCCCGTCTCGAAGAGTCCGCCGCCGGCGAGCAGCGGGACGATCGAGAGCATCTTGGCGGACGTGCCGACCTCGAGGATCGGGAACAGGTCGGTCAAGTAGTCGCGCAGCACGTTGCCGGTCACCGAGATGGTGTCGAGGCCGTGGCGCATGCGGGCGAGCGTGTACCGCGTCGCCTCGGCCGGCGCGAGGATCGAGATCTGCACGTCGTGGGTGTCCATCGTCGCGAGCGCCTGGTAGACCTTCGCGATGACCTGCGCGTCGTGCGCGCGGTTGACGTCGAGCCAGAAGACCGCGGGCGAACCCGTCGCCCGGGCCCGGCTGACCGCGAGGCGCACCCAGTCCACGACCGGGAGGTACTTGGTCTGCGTCGCACGCCAGATGTCGCCGGCCTCGACGTCGTGCTCGATGACGACCTCGCCGTCACCGTCGACGATCTGCACGACGCCGGCGGCGGCGATCTCGAACGTCTTGTCGTGGCTGCCGTACTCCTCGGCCGCCTGGGCCATGAGTCCGACGTTGGGCACGGTGCCGATCGTGGCGGGGTCGAGCGGACCGTTCGCAATGACGTCGTCGATGACCGCCTGGTAGACACCGGCGTACGAGGAGTCGGGGATCACGGCGAGCGTGTCGTCCTCGCCGCCGTCGACGCCCCACAGCTTGCCGCCGTTGCGCACGAGCGCGGGCATGGAGGCGTCCACGATGACATCGGAGGGCACGTGCAGGTTGGTGATGCCCTTGTCGGAGTTGACGTACGACAGGCGCGCGCCGTGCTCGAGATCGGCGGCGATCGCCGCGGCGATCTCGTCTCCGCCTTCGACGGCGCCGAGGCCGGAGAGGATCGAGCCGAGTCCGTTGTTGGGCGTGAGGCCCGCCGCCGCGATGCGGTCGCCGTAGCGCGCGAACACGTCGGCGAAGTAGGCCTTCACGACGTGGCCGAAGATGATCGGGTCGCTGACCTTCATCATCGTGGCCTTGAGGTGCACCGAGTACAGGAGGTTCTCGGTGCGGGCGGTTTCGAGGGTGTCGGCGAGGAAGGCGTCGAGGGCGGATGCCGACAGGAACGTCGCGTCGATGATCTCGCGCGGCAGCACCTTCAGGCCGCTCTTGAGCACCGTGACCGTGCCGTCGGCGGCGGTGTGACGGATCGTGAGCACGTCGTCGTGGGCCGCGACCCACGACTTCTCGTTGCTGCGGAAGTCGTCGTGGCCCATCGTGGCGACACGCGTCTTCGAACCCGCCGGGAAGGCCTTGTTGCGGTGCGGGTGCTTGCGCGCGTAGTTCTTCACCGAGAGGGGCGCGCGGCGGTCACTGTTGCCCTCACGGAGCACCGGGTTGACGGCCGAGCCCTTGATGCGGTCGTAGCGGGCCTGGATGTCCTTGTCCTCGAGCGACTGCGCGTCGTCGGGGTAGTCGGGGATGTCGAAGCCCGCGGCCTGCAGCTCGGCGATCGTCGCCTTGAGCTGCGGGATCGATGCCGAGATGTTCGGCAGCTTGATGATGTTCGCCTCGGGAAGGGTGGCGAGGCCGCCGAGCTCGGCGAGCGCGTCGTTCACCTGCTGCTCGGGGGTCAGCTTCTGCGGGAAGGCCGCCAGCACGCGGCCCGCGAGCGAGATGTCGCGGGTCTCGATGTCGACCCCCGCCTGCCGGAGGACCGCCTGCACGATCGGGAGGAAAGAGGCGGTCGCCAGGGCCGGCGCCTCGTCGGTGTAGGTGTAGATGATGGTCGAATCGGTCACCAGTATCGCCTTCGTTCGGAGTCGTGAACCAGCCTAACGCACCGGTGAAAGTATCTCGACGTCAAGATATTTCGGCATCGAGCAGATCGCGTGCCCACCGGGCCTGGGCCTCCCACTGGAAGCCCTGCCCGCCCTCGTGCTGATTGAAGGGGAACACCTCGACCTGGACGTCTGCGCCGTAGTGGTTCGCGGCCGCGAAGACCGTCGACGGCGGGCAGACCTGATCGTGCAGCGCTGTGCTGATGAGCGCCGGTGCCGTCGCCCGCCGGGCGAAGTTGACGCCGTCGAAGTACGACAGCGTGCGGAACGTCTGGGCGACGAGATCGCGGTGCACCGACAGGTACTGCACGATCTCCTGGTAGGGGTAGGCCTCGGTGAGACCGACGGCGCGCTCGAAGTGGCAGAGGAACGGGACATCCGCCATCACTCCCCGGAGCCCCTCGCACAGGCCCGCCGCGGCGAGCGCGATGCCGCCACCCTGGCTCCCGCCCGTCACGAGCACCCGCTCCGGATCGACGAGTTCGAGCCCGCGCACCTCGTCGATGAGCCGCACGGCGTCGGTGAAGACGCGTCGGTAGTAGTAGCCGCGGGGGTCGTCGATGCCCCGCGTCATGAAGCCGGGGGCCGACGGCCCCGTGCCGTGCGGATCCGCGGTCGCCCCGCCGGTGCCCCAGACGCTCCCCTGTCCGCGCGTGTCCATGAAGACGTATGCGTACCCGCTCGTCGCCCACTGGATGCGCTCGTGCGGGAGGCCGCGGCCGCCGCCGTAGCCGTTGTACTCCACGATCGTCGGGAGCGGACCGGATGCCCCGGCGGGCGCGAGGTACCACGCGCGCACCTCGTCTCCCCCGAAGCCCGTGAACGTCAGGTCGTGCACGTCGACGAGGGTGAGCGGCGAGTCGATCCGGACGATGCGCGTGGGTGCTGCCAGCGCACGGGACTGCGCGAGGGTCTCGGCCCAGAACGCGTCGAAGTCGGCCGGCTCGGCCACCTCGGGTCGGTAGGTGCGCAGCTGCTCCAGGGGCAGATCGAAACGCGGCACGGCTTCTCCTTCTTCTCAGGTGTGCGGGATGCCCCGGGCGGGGGCGATCAGGGTCGGATCCGCTCCGGCCTCCGGCGCGGGCAGGCGCTCGCCCGTGCCGCGTTCGATGATCCAGGTGGGCAGGGTGATCTGCTGGATGAAGCCGGACGGGTCGGCGATGCGCTCGATGGCGAGGCGTCCGGCCCGCCGCCCGAGCTCGAGCGGGTCGTAGGAGATCACCGACACCCCCAGCACGTCCGCGGTGTCGAAGTCGTCGAAGCCGATCAGTGCCGTGCGTCCGTCGTCGCCGCGCTCGCGGAGGGCCTGCAGCGCGCCGATCGTCATGCGGTTGTTGCCCGTGATGATCGCGGTCGGCGGGAGCGGCGTGTCCATGAGCTCGCGCATGAGGTCGAGCGCGGGCAGCGACAGGTCGTCGCGCAGCACCTCCCACGCGGAGGTGTCTGCCACCCCTCCCTCGGCCATGGCCTGGCGGTAGCCGCCGAGGCGCTCCACCTGAGTGTAGACGGATGCCGGGTTGCAGACGTAGGCCACGCGGCGATGACCGAGCCTCACCAGACGCCTCGTCGCCTCGAGGACGGCGGTCCGGTTCTCCAGCACGATCGAGTCGGCTGCGAGGTTGCGCGCCGGACGGTCGATCGAGATCACGGGGGTGCCCAGCTGTCGCTCGCCCTCGAGGTAGGACTGGTCCTCACCCACGGGCACGAGCAGCAGCGCCCCGACGCGCTGAGCGAGCAGGGCGTCGGCGACGCGGCCCTCGCCCTCCTCGGTGTCGTCGGTCGTGGCCACGACGAGGCTGTACCCGTGCGCCGACAGCTCCTTCTCGAGACCCGCCGCGACCTTGTAGTAGAAGGGGTTGCTCAGCTCGCCGATGATGAAGCCCACCGTCTTGGTGCCGCCTCCGCGCCGCAGGCCCTGCGCCAGCGTGTTGGGTCGGAACCGCAGGCGCTTCGCTGCGCCCAGAACACGCTCCACCGTCTGGGGGGCCACGAGCTCGCGCTGCGTGAAGACGCGCGACACCGTCTTCGAGCTGACTCCCGCGAGTCGGGCGACGTCATCGAGCGTCGCGCGCTGTTGAACCGTCATCGGTCCTCCTGTCACGCTCAGAATACCAGCGGATCGTCGAAATGACGACGTAGGACATTCGCGAGACATCTGGCGATCGATTGACGGGGAATCGAGAATATAAAGCCCAGTCCAAGCCGATTTTCATCGAATCTGGGAGTCATCGGACAGGGTCAGACAGCGTTGACATCGGGGCCTTGTCAAGCCGCTACGAGCGGGGTTACTGTGGGCCGCGCGGGCCCCCCTCGACGATGGAGCAGGCGCGGCGCGTAGCGGTTTCAAGGGTGAACCTGACAAGGAGAAAGAACATGGCACGCACACGACTCGCAGGCCTGGCGGTGCTCGCCGTCGCGGGTGTCGCACTCGCCGGATGCTCCGGCGGCGGCGGGGGCGGCGACGCCTCCAACACGATCGACGGCGAGGTGACGGGCGACATCAAGGTCGTCACCTGGCGCACCGATCTCGTCGAGGACGGCACCTTCGACAAGTACGCCGAGGAGTTCAACAAGAAGTACCCCGACGTGAATGTCACGTTCGAGGGCATCACCGACTACGCAGGCGAGATGCTCACCCGGATGTCGACCACCAACTACGGCGACGTGATCGGCATCCCCGCCATCAAGCCCGACCAGTTCGAGCAGTTCCTCGAGCCTCTGGGCGAGACGGCCGACTTCGCCGACACGTACCGCTTCCTGCCGGCCGCGAGCTTCGACGGCACGCAGTACGGCATCGCGTTCGGCGGCAACGCGAACGGCATCGTCTACAACAAGAAGGTCTTCGAAGAGGCCGGGGTCACCACGCTGCCCACGACCGAGGACGAGTGGCTCGACGCACTTCAGAAGGTCGCCGACAACACCGACGCGATCCCGATGTACACGAACTACAAGGACGGCTGGCCCCTCACCCAGAGCTTCGGCAACCTGGGCGTCGTGACCGACGACCCCGACGCGCCGATCACGATGGCCGAAGACCCGGCACCGTGGACCGAGGGCACGGATGTCTACGCGATCGACTCGCTGCTGTACGACACCGTCGCTGCGGGCCTCACCGAGCCCGACCCGCTCACCACGAACTGGGAGCAGTCCAAGGTCGATCTCGGCACGGGCAAGATCGCGACGATGCCCCTCGGCTCGTGGGCGATCTCGCAGATGCAGGCCGCGGCGGAGGAGAACGGCGGCTCGGCCGACGACATCGGCTACATGGCCTTCCCGGCCAACGTCGACGGCACGCAGTTCGCGGTCATCGGCGGCGACTACAACCTGGCCGTCAGCAAGCACTCCGCCTCCAAGGCGGCAGCGTGGGCGTGGATCCAGTGGGTCGTGGAGGACTCGGGCTACACCGAGGCCCAGGGCATGATCTCGCCGGTGCTCGACAAGGAGCTCCCGCCGAACCTCGCCGGCTTCACCGACGCCGGTGTCGAGCTCATGGAGATCAACCCCGCCCCCGCGGGCAAGGAGGGTCTGATCAACTCGATCGCCGACGACTCGCAGATCGACCTCTACGGCCCGATCTACCGTCAGAAGCTCGTCGACATCGCCCGCGGCGCCGCCGACGGCGACAAGGAGAGCTACTTCGCCGAGCTCAACGAACGCTGGGGCGCTTCCGCCGCGAAGCTCGCCGGCTGATCACGTACGACGAAAGGACGCGAACGATGGCGATCGCAGCACCCGGATCCGCACCCGCGGATGCCCCTGCGGTCCTGTCTGCACCCGTCCGGGCCGGTCGGCTGCGCGGTTTCCGCCGCGCAGCCGGCCGCTCCGGCCGAGGAGCACGCGGGACAGCAGGACGCTCGTTCCTGCAGAAGCTGACCCCCTGGCTCTTCCTGGCCGGAGCCGTCGGGCTCCTCCTGCTGTTCACCTACTGGCCGGCGCTGAACCTGTTCTATTACAGCGTCACCGACTGGGACGGCATCGACCTGACGAAGAACTTCGTCGGACTCGACAACTACATCCAGGTGTTCACCGATCCGCGCATCTTCAGCGTGTTCTGGGTGAGCCTGTACTACTTCGTCGCGTCGTTCGTGCAGATGGCGATCGCCCTCTACTTCGCGGCGATCCTCAGCTTCTCGACGCGGTTCTCGAGCCTCTTCCGGGGCATCCTGTTCTTCCCGTACCTCATCAACGGCGTCGCGGTCGGCTTCGTCTTCCTCTACCTCTTCCAGCCGGGCGGCACCCTCGACACCGTGCTGGCGTGGTTCGGCGTGGCCGAGCCGCCCCAGTGGCTGGGCAACCCCGACATCGTCAACTGGTCGCTCGCCGGCACTTCCGTGTGGCGCTACACCGGCCTCAACTTCGTGCTGTTCCTCGGTGCGATCCAGTCGATCCCGCACGAGCTGTACGAAGCGGCGGAGCTCGACGGCGCCAACAGGTGGCAGCAGTTCTGGGCGATCATCTTCCCCGGCATCCGTCGCATCATCGGACTGTCGTTCATCCTCGCGATCGCCGGAAGCCTGTCGGTGTTCGAAGTGCCCTTCATCATGACCGGCGGCGCGAACGGATCGGCGACGTTCGTGATCCAGACGCTGCAGACCGCCTTCAGCTTCCGGCAGGTCGGGCTCGCGTCGGCGATGGCCGTCGTGCTGCTGGCGATCGTGCTGATCGTGACCGTGATCCAGCGAAAAGTCTTCCCCGACGAGAAGGTGGATCTGACATGACCGCCACGTCCCTGCCCCCGCGCCGCGTCGCGAAGGGCCGCTCGGTCGGCGAGCGCCTGGGCGGCATGACCGCCACGACGGCGAAGTACGTCAGCCTCGTCATCGCCGCGATCGTGACCCTCCTGCCGCTCTCGGTGCTGCTGTTCGCGAGCCTCAAGACCAAGACCGAGTACGCGCAGACCGGACCGTTCGACCCGCCGTCGGACTGGCTCAACTTCGACAACTTCGTCACGGCCTTCACCAGCGGCAAGATGCTGGAGGGGTTCTTCAACACCACGATCGTGCTCGCCGTCTCGATCGTCGGCACGATCTTCCTCGGCACGATGGCCGCCTACGCCCTCGATCGCTTCGCGTTCCGCGGCAAGAAGCTCGTGTTCGGCCTGTTCCTCCTGGCCACGCTCATCCCCGGCGTCACGACGCAGGTGGCGACGTTCCAGCTCGTGAACGGTCTCGGCCTGTACGACACGAAGGCCGCGCTGATCCTGCTCTTCATGGGCACCGACATCATCGCGATCTACCTGTTCATCCAGTTCATGCAGGGCATCCCGATCTCGCTCGACGAGGCCGCGATGATCGACGGAGCGAACCGCTGGACGATCTACTGGCGCATCGTACTTCCCCTCCTCAAGCCCGCCATCGCGACCGTCGTGATCATCAAGGGCATCGCGATCTACAACGAGTTCTACGCCCCGTTCCTCTATCTGCCGTCCGAGGGACTCATCTCGACGTCCCTCTTCCGATTCAAGGGTCCGTTCGGGGCGCAGTGGGAGGTGATCGCCGCGGGCACGATCGTCGTGATCATCCCGACGCTGATCGTGTTCCTGCTGCTGCAGCGCTGGATCTACAAGGGCCTCACCGCAGGAGCCGTCAAGTGACCTCTCTCTCCACCCGCACGCTTCACGACGGATGGACCGTGCGCGCCGCCGCGGGTCCGGCTCCCGCCGAGATCGCATCCGCCGTCGTTCCGGCGACGGTTCCGGGCACGGTGCACGTCGATCTCCTCGCCGCCGGACTCATCCCCGATCCCTTCCACGGGGTGAACGAAGCCGCCGTGGCGTGGATCGGCTTGGTGGACTGGACCTACCGCACAACGTTCACGTGGGAACCCGACGGCCGCACACGCCAGGACCTCGTGTTCGAGGGACTCGACACCGTCGCCGCGGTGCGGCTGAACGGAACGCTGCTCGGCGAGACCGCCAACCAGCACCGCTCGTACCGCTTCGATGTCGGAGCTCTGCTGGTCGACGGCGACAACGAGCTCGAGATCGCGTTCTCCGCGCCCGTGCCGTACGCGAACACGCAGAGCCTCGCCCTCGGCGCCCGCCCACGCCCGTATCCCCTGCCGTACGAGGCGATCCGCAAGTCGGCCTGCAACTTCGGCTGGGACTGGGGCATCGCGACGTTCACGAGCGGTCCGTGGCAGCCCGTGCGCATCGAGTCGTGGTCGGGCGCCCGACTCGCCGAGGTGCGGGTGACCGCCACGCCCGAGGGCGACGGAGGGTTCGTCGAGGTCGACGTCGTGATCGAACGGGATGCCTCGGACGCCGACGTGTCGGTGTCGCTCGCCGCGAACGGCCCCGGTCTCGACGCGGATGCTCTGCCCAGCGCGGCCGTGCACGTCGACGGCGACCGCGCGCGCGTGCGTCTCGACCTCGCAGTAGTCGAGCGCTGGTGGCCCGTCGGCTACGGCGAGCCGGTGCGCTACGTCGTCGACGTGCGCCTCCATGCGGACGACGTGATCGACGCGACGCACCGCGCGGTCGGGTTCCGCACCGTCGAGTGGGATCAGAGCCCGGATGCCGCCGGCAACGCGTTCACGCTCGTCGTCAACGACCAGCCCGTCTTCGTGAAGGGCGTCAACTGGATCCCCGACGACGCCCTGCCCGTGCGCGTCGACCGCGCCCGCGTGGAGCGCCGCTTCCGCCAGGCCCTGGACGCGAACCTGAACCTCATCCGGGTGTGGGGCGGAGGGCTCTACGAATCCGACGACTTCTACGACCTGGCCGACGAGCTGGGCCTGCTGACCTGGCAGGACTTCCTCTTCGCGTGCGCGGCCTACCCCGAGGAGGAGCCGCTGCGCTCGGAGGTCGAGGCCGAGGCGCGCGAGAACATCGTGCGCCTGGCCTCCCACCCCTCGCTCGTGCTGATGACCGGCAACAACGAGACGCTCGAGGGGTTCGCCGATTGGGGCTGGCAGCGCCGACTCGACGGCAGGACGTGGGGCGCGCACTACTACTACGAACTGTTCCCCGCCCTGATCTCCGAGCTCGCACCGCACGTGCCGTACATCCCCGGCAGCCCGTTCAGTGCCGGCATGGGCTGGGACCCCACTCTGTCGGCCGACGCGCCGAGCGGCACCCAGACAGGGCCGCACCCCCTCGATCCGGGCTCGGGCACCGTGCACCTCTGGCGCCAGTGGAACGACCGCGACTGGACGACCTACCGCGAGCACACGCCGCGCTTCGTCGCAGAGTTCGGCTGGCAGGGCCCCCCGACGTGGACGACGCTGACGGAGTCGCTCGACGACGACCCGCTGACGCCCGAATCGCCGGGCATGATCGTGCACCAGAAGGCGATGGAGGGGAACGTCAAGCTCACCAACGGCCTGCTGCCGCACTTCCGCCTGCCCGACGACATGGAGACCTGGCACTGGGCGATGCAGCTGAACCAGGCGAACGCGGTCGGAGCCGCTCTCGACCACTTCCGCTCATGGGCGCCGCACACGATGGGCGCCATCGTGTGGCAGCTCAACGACTGCTGGCCCGTGACCTCGTGGGCGGCGATCGACGGCGCCGAGCGGGCGAAGCCGCTGTACCACGCACTGCGCAACGCGTTCGCGCCCCGGGTGATCACGGTCCAGCCCCGCGACGGCGGCCTGGCCGTCGTCCTGGGCAACGACACCGGCGACACGTGGAGCGGCCGGCTCGAGATCCGGCGCCTGTCGTTCGACGGGCGGGCCCTCGCGGGCATCGTCGTCGAGGTCTCGGTGGCGCCGCGCAGCACGCTCGTCGTGCCGATCGAGGCGGGCGTCGCCGCCGCGGGCGATGCGGCGGGCGAGCTGCTCGTGGCCGAGGCATCCGGAGTCCGCGGGTTCTGGTTCTTCGCCGAGCCGCGCGACTCCGCTCTGCCCGCGCACGACCTCGCGCTGACCACGACGGCCGTGCCCGGCGGCACGGAGGTCACGATCTCGGCCCGCGTGCTGACCCGCGACGTCGCCCTGCTCGTGGACAAGGTGCACCCCACGGCGCACGCCGAGGACGGACTCCTGACTCTGCTCCCCGGCGAGTCGGTGCGCGTCCTCGTGCACCACGACGGCGAACTGGATGCGTCGTCGCTCGCCGATCCGCGGGTGCTGCGCAGCGCGAACCAGCTGGTGACCTCGTGAGCGCCCTCGACGCACCCGTATGCGGGATGACGTGGGGGTGGACCGGAGTGCGAGGCACCTGGGCGACGCCCGGAGCCGCGGACTCGATGGCGAAGATGGCCGATCACGCCGTGACGTGGACGGCGATCTCATACGCCGCCCTGCAGGCGACCGCGTTCTCCACAGACATCCCGTACGGCGACGCTCCGACCGTGACCGACGATGAGGTCGTATGGGCGATCCGCGAGGCGCGCGCTCTCGGCATGAAAGTGTGCCTGAAACCCGTCGTGAACGTCGCCGACGGAACATGGCGCGCGCACATCGGCTTCTTCGACTGGGATGTGGCGAACGAGCCCAGCTGGACGCAGTGGTTCGCGGCGTACCGCGCGTTCATCCTGCACTCGGCCCGGATCGCCGAGGCCGAGGGCGGCGAGATGCTCTGCATCGGCTGCGAGATGGTGCGCGCCGACGGGCAGGATGCGCACTGGCGAGCGCTCATCGCCGACGTGCGGGCGGTGTACTCGGGCCTCGTGACGTACAACTGCGACAAGTACCAGGAAGACCACGTCACGTGGTGGGACGCCGTCGACGTCATCTCGTCGAGCGGCTACTACCCCCTCGGCACGTGGGAGGAGCACCTCGACCGCATCGAGCGCGTCGTCGAGGCGCACGGGAAGCCCTTCGTGTTCCTCGAGGCCGGATGCCCGTCGCGGGAGGGCTCGCCGGCGATCCCGAACGACTGGAGCCTGCCGGGCGACCCCTCGGGTGCCGCGCAGCTCGCCTGGTACGAGGACATGTTCGCCGCGTGCGCGCGCCGCCCGTGGGTCGGAGGGTGGTTCCTGTGGGACTGGCCGCCGCGCCTCTACGACCTCGCCGACGCGGAGACGAACGACGACTATTGCCCGTACGGCAAGCCCGCGGGAGCATTCCTGCGCACCACCTATTCCGCGCTGGGAGCAGGACGCCCCCGCGCACGAGCCGAGGAGCAGTCGTGACCCCGAGGAGCGTGCTCGCGATCGACGCGGGCCAGACGGGCATGAAGGTGCGCCTCCAGACGCCGGGAGGCCGCGACGACCTCGTGTTCCACGGCATCGACACGCACGAGTCACTCCTCCCCCAGTTGGCCGCCGTCGTGCGCGCCTCGCTCGAGCGCACGCACGCGACACCCGAGATCCTCTCCGCCGGCATCTCCGGGCTCACGGCGCGGGATGCGGATGCCTCGGCGCTCCTGTCACTCGTGCACGACACGGGCCTGCGGGGGGTGACGCTCGCGCACGACTCCACGACGTCGTTCCTCGGCGCGCTGGGCGACCGTCACGGCGCCGTCGTCGCAGCCGGCACCGGGGTCGTGACCCTCGCCGTCGGACCGCACGAGATCTCGCGCGTCGACGGCTGGGGCTACATCATGGGCGACGCCGGAAGCGGCTACTGGATCGGACGCGAGGCCCTCGACGCCGTGATGCGCGCGTACGACGGCCGTGGACCGGCCACGGGCCTGACCGACATCGTTCGGGCCACGTGGCCCGATCTCTCGCAGGCCTACATGGCGCTGCAGGCCGACGAGAACCGCGTGCGCATCGTCGCCGGATTCGCGGCCGACGTCGCCGTGCTGGCGGCCGACGGCGACGAGGTCTCGCTCGCGATCACGCGTCGCGCCGCGGCCGAGCTCGCGACCAGCGCGTCGACGGCGATCGGCCGGGTGCGCGCCGACGACGAGGTGTTCGCCGTGTGCGCGATCGGCGGTGTGTTCCGCTCGAGCGCGCTGCGCGCTGCGTTCGCCGAGGAGCTCACCGCCGGGCGCTCCGACGTCGAGATCGTGGCGCCGCGGGGGGCCGGGATCGACGGGGTCGTGGCGCTCGCCGACCTGGCTCCGACGCATCCGCTCACCACGGCAGTGCAGCGGGCCGGCACGGCATGACGGGCCGGCGCCTGCTCTTCGGCGGCGACTACAACCCCGAGCAGTGGGACGAGGATGTCTGGAGTGAGGACATCGCCCTCATGCGCGATGCGCACGTCACCACGGTCACCCTCGGGGTGTTCGCCTGGGGCTTCCTCGAAGTCGACGACGACGTCTGGGACTGGGACTGGTTCGACCGCATCATCGGGATGCTGGCCCATGCCGGAATCGGCATATACCTCGCCACCCCGACCGCCGCTCCCCCGACCTGGCTCCACCGGGCCCACCCCGAGATCATCCCGGTCGATCGCCGCGGGATCCGCTTCCATGCGGGCGGGCGCCTGGGCTGGTGCGCGAGCCACCCGACGTGGCACGAGTACTCCACCCGCATCGCACGTCGGCTGGGCGAACGGTACGCACGGCATCCCGCCGTCTCGATGTGGCACGTGGGCAACGAGTTCGGCGGCGGCAACCGCCTCTGCTACTGCGAGGAGTCCAGCGCGGCGTTCCGCGCCTGGTGTCGCGCGCGCCACGGCACCATCGATGCGCTGAACCGCGCGTGGGGCACGGCCTTCTGGGGCCTGCGGTACCGCTCGTTCGACGACGTCAGCGCGCCGCTGGCGAGCGAGTCGGGCACGAACCCGTCTCTGCTCCTCGCCTACGACCGCTTCGCCTCCGATGAGCTGCTCGGACAGTTCCGCCGCGAGCGCGACGCCCTCCGCTCGGCCGGCGCGACGCAGCCCATCACTACGAACCTCATGCTCGCGGTCGGCGGCAGCGTCGCGGACTACGCCCAGTGGACAGACGACCTCGACGTCGTCGCGATCGATCACTACGCGCAGGCCGCCGACCCGCACCGTGAGCGCGAGATCGCCTTCGTCGCCTCGCGCGCCCGAGGGCTCGACCGTTCGGCGCCCTGGCTGCTCATGGAGCACGCGGCATCCGCGGTGAACTGGCAGCCGCGCAACACCCCGAAGGCGCCGGGCGAGATGGCACGCCACAGCCTGCAGCACATCGCGCACGGATCCGACGGAGCCCTCTTCTTCCAGTGGCGGGCCTCCGCCGCCGGGGTCGAGCAGTTCCACTCGGGGATGGTGCCTCACGCCGGCACCGACACGCGGCACTGGCGCGACGTGGTGGCGCTGGGGAGCCTCGTGGACCGCCTCGGTGAGGTCGCGGGAAGTCTCGTCGCCCCCACGCGCACCGCGATCGTCGCCGACATCCCCGCGAAGTGGGCCTGGGAGGAGGCGCAGCCTCCGCTCCCCGGCCTGCCGATCGAGGCGGAGAGCCGACGCTGGCACGAAGCACTGTCGGCACGGGGCCTCGTTCCCGACGTCGTGGCGCCGCAGGCGGATCTCATGGCCTATGAGCTGCTCATCGTGCCCGGCATGTACGCCGTGTCGGATGCCGTCGCGGATTCCATCGCGGATGCCGCGACGCGCGGTGCGACGGTCGTCATCGGGCCTCTGTCGGGCATCGTCGACGAGGAGAACCGCGTGCGTGTCGGCGGGTATCCCGCAGCCTTCCGTGCGCTGCTGGGCGTGTTCGGCGAAGAGCTCCACCCGCTGCAGGAGGGCGATGCCGTCACCCTCAGCTCGGGGGCGGTCGTCGCCGACTGGGCGGAGCGGCTGCGGGTCGTCGACGCCGAGGTGGTCGACCGCTACGCCTCCGGCGTGCTCGCCGGATGGCCCGCGATCACCCGCCGCAACGTGGGCGACGGTTCGGCCTGGTACGTGTCCGGCCTCGTCGTCGAGGGCTTCGACGATCTCGTGGGCGCCGTCGTGTCCGCCTCCGGCGTCGGCGCCGCCGTCCCGGTGCTCGACGGCGTCGAGGCGGTGCGGCGCGTCGGCGACGGGGCATCCTGGCTCTTCCTGATCAACCACTCCGCAGCCCCTGCCCGCGTGCCCGCCGTCGGCGTCGACCTCGTCTCCGGCGACCGTGTGGAGGGCGACATCACCCTCGCCGCCGGGGCCGTCGCGGTGGTGCGCGAGGATGCGACGTCGTGAGCGCTCCGCGCACGGGTCGGATCTCGCTCGTCGATCCCGAGGGCCTCCTGACCGCGAGCATGCGGCGGTCGCAGCCGCTGCGCTCGCTGCTGCGGATGCTGCGCCCCCACCGCATCGGCATGTCGCTCGCCGTCGGCGCCTTCGTCATCAAGGACAGCGCGGTCTGGGTGCTCCCGCCCGTCACCGCGGCGATCATCGACATCGTCGTCGCCGGCGGCCCGGTGACGAACATCGGGTGGTGGGCGCTCGTCGCCGTCGCCGTGCTCGCCCTGAACTACCCGTTCAACATGATCGTCGTCCACCTCACGAGCACGGCGAACCGCAGTCTCGCCTACACGGTGCGCGCCGGGCTCGCCGCCAGGCTGCAGCGACTCTCGCTCGGCTTCCACAACAGGCAGAGCGCCTCGATCGTGCAGACGAAGATCGTGCGCGACGTCGAGAACCTCGAGCTCATGCTCGCGCAGCTGTTCCCCACGGTCGTCTCGGCGCTGTCGACGCTCGTCGGGGCGGTGCTCATCACGGCGCTGACCGTTCCGCTCTTCGTCGGCGTCTTCGCAGTCGCGATCCCCATCGCGGCATCCCTCATCGTGTACATCCGCCGCCGCGCGGCCACCCGCAACGAGGCGTTCCGGCTCGAGGTCGAGCAGCTCTCGGCCCACGTGAGCGAGATGGCCGCGCTCATGCCGATCACCCGCGGCCACGGGCTGGAAGACGTCGCCACGGCACGGATCGCCGAGCGCGCCGACTCCGTGCGACGAGCCGGACGCGACCTCGACGTGCTCAACGGCCGGTTCGGCGCGCTCTCGTGGATCTCGTACCAGGTGCTGGGGCTCCTCTGCCTCGTCGGTGCGGCGACGCTCGCCGTGAGCGGCATCGTGCCGATCACCCCCGGTCAGGTCGTGCTGCTCAGCACCTACTTCGGGATGCTGACGAACGCCATCGTGATGCTGATGAACGCGGCGCCGATCTTCACACGCGGGATGGACGCGATGCGCTCGATCGCCGACGTCGCCGAAGAGCTCGACGTGGAGGACAGCCGCGGCAAGGCGGAGGTCACCCGCGTCCGGGGAGACCTTCGGCTCGAGCACGTCGTGGTGCGCTACGCCGGCGACGAGCATCCCGCCCTCGACGGCGTCGACCTGGAGATCGCCGCCGGGCAGACCGTCGCCTTCGTCGGCCCGTCAGGATCGGGCAAGTCGACGATCCTGAACACCGTGCTGGGGTTCGTGCGCCCGGAGTCCGGAGTCGTGCGCGTCGACGGCCGCGATCTGGCCGAGCTCGATCTGCGGTCGCTCCGGCGCTTCGTGTCGATCGTGCCGCAGGAGACGGTGCTGCTCGCCGGCTCCGTGCGCGAGAACGTCGCCTACGGAGCCCCGGACGTCACCGACGTCGACGTGTTCGCCGCCCTCGCCGAGGCCAATGCGCTCGACATCGTCGCGGGCTCGCCGGACGGGCTCGACACCGTCGTCGGCGAGCGGGGCTCCCGGCTGTCCGGCGGCCAGCGGCAGCGCCTGGCGATCGCGCGGGCGCTCATCCGCGACCCCCGCATCCTCGTGCTCGACGAGGCCACGAGCGCCCTCGACGCGCACTCCGAAGCCCGCGTCACCGAGGCCCTCGACCGCGCCCGCCGCGGACGCACGACGCTGATCGTCGCACACCGACTGTCGACCGTGCGCGGGGCCGATCTCATCGTCGTGGTCGAGGACGGGCGCGTCGTGGAGACCGGGTCGCACGCCGAGCTCACCGCCGCCGGTGGCCTGTACTCGCGGCTGGCCCTGCTCCAGGCCGGATCGTGATTGTCCCGGCCGCGGACAGCGGGCAGAGGTCCGGATTCCGGGATACCCTGGGCGCTATGGGTGAACTGCGACTGGTCGAACTGTCCGCCGCGACGATCGTCGCGGTCAACAATCTGTCACTCAAGCCCGGGCAGGAGCAGTACCTCGCCCCCGTCTCGTACGCCCTCGCCGGCACCGTCGCGAACCCCGTGACGGCCTGGCAGCGCGTCGTCCTCGACGGCGACGAGGTCGTCGGGTTCGTCAGCGCGAACTTCGACGACGATGCCCCGCAGGAGCATTTCCGCTCCGTGCTGTGGCGCATCAACGTCGACGCCGACGACCAGGGCCGCGGCGTCGGCCGCTTCGCGGTCAGCAGTCTTCTCGACGAGGCCAAGAGCCGCGGCAAAGACCACGTCGACGTCATCTACGAAGCGGGCGACGACGGCCCCGGGGCCTTCTTCCAGCGGGTGGGCTTCACGCCGGTGGGAGAGACCGAGTACGGTGAGGTCATCGCGGAGATCCGCCTCTAGCGGACCTGGGGACGCGAAGCGCAGCTGATCGGCCGCTCGCGGCCCACTCGATCCGGCGGCGGGGCCTCGGATTCCCCTCCCCCACCGAGGCCTCGTCGCCTTCGGTGTGGCAGCGCGGGTTCGGCGCGGTCTCGACCCTCGCCTCGATTTCGGAGAATCGCACAGTTCTCGGATCGAGAGCAGCTCGACATCCGAAATTCGTGCGAAACTCCGACTTCCCGAGGCGTCGCGCGTCCTCCCCACGCGCGGACGAACAGTGGTTGTGCACGGGAGGCCAGATGCCGGTCAGCGCGCGCGGCTCATGGGGGATCATCGAGCGATGCGGACGCACCTCTCCCTCCCCGGCTGGATCTCAGCCAGCGGGGGCATCGCGCATCGGCAGGCTGCCCTCGCGGCGGGTTTCACGATCGCGGCGCAGCGGGCCGCCGTACGCGCCGAGCAGGTCGCACGCCTACGACGGAACTGGCTGGCGACGGATGCCGCGCCGCCTGATCTGCGCGCCGCCGCGCTGAGCGGAGGACGGTTGGCCTGTGTCTCCGCCGCGCGCCGGCGTCGCTGGTGGATTCCCGAGACGGCTTCCGCTGAGCTGCACCTTCACGTCGATCCTCACGGCGCATCACCCGTCATGCCCCCCACCGACACGGACACGCCACCGATGGTCCATTGGACCAGGGCGATCGCCCCTCCGCCCGGATACGGATTGCTGGAGTCGGTCGAAGACACCCTGGCGCACGTCGCCGTGTGCCTCCCACCCGAAGACGCACTCGTCGTCTGGGAGTCGGCGGTGCGCAGCGAGCGGCTGGATGTCGAGGCCCTCCGGCGGGTCCGCTGGAACTCGCTGCCCGCCCGTGCTTGCGCCGACGCCGTGCGGGGTCTGTCCGACTCGGGCCTGGAGACGATCTTCGTTACTCGTTTGTTCCGCTGGCAGCTGACCATCGTGCATCAGGTCATGATCGCCGGGCATCACATCGACTTCCTGATCGGCACCCGTCTCGCGGTTCAGATCGACGGCTACGCATTCCATTCGAGCGCGACCCAGCGCTCCCGCGACGTCGCTCTCGACGCCGAGCTCACGCTGCGCGGCTACACGGTTCTGCGATTCACCTACGCGCAGGTGGTCCACGACTGGCCCGCTGTGGAGCGGGTGCTCGCGCGAGCGGTCGCGATGGGCGCGCACCTCGCGTGACACCTGAGCACCGCTGCCCGAGGCATCCGAAATTCGGACAATCACTCGAAACTCGGAGGAATCCCTTCCACAGCTCCGAGGATCGTGCGAATCTCCGATATTCGGATGCGATCGCGCGATGCCGGGGCTAGACGAGCGACTCTCGCCAGGCCGCGTGCAGCTGGGCGAATTTGCCCGTGCCGCTGATGAGCGCCTCGGGGGTGTCGTCCTCGATGATGTCGCCGTGCTCCATCACGAGCACGCGATCGGCGATCGCGACCGTCGAGAGGCGGTGCGCGATGATGATCGCCGTGCGGTCGGCGAGGAGCGTCTGCAGGGCATCCTGGATCTGACGCTCCGACGGGATGTCGAGAGAGGCAGTCGCCTCGTCGAGGATCAGCACGGCGGGATCGGCGAGGAACGCCCGGGCGAACGAGATCAGCTGACGCTGCCCCGCCGAGACCCGGCCGCCGCGCTTGTTGACGTCTGTGGCGTAGCCGTCGGGCAGAGCCTCGATGAAGGCATCCGCCCCCACCGCGCGGGCCGCGGCCTTGATCTCCTCCAGCGTCGCGTCGGGCTTGCCGAGCGCGATGTTGTCGGCGACCGTGCCGCTGAACAGGTAGGCCTCCTGCGTCACCATGACGATCGCGCGGCGGAGGTCCTTCGGGTGCAACAGGCGCAGGTCGACGCCGTCGAGCGACACCGAGCCGCGCGACGGGTCGTAGAACCGCGACACGAGCTTGGCGAGCGTCGACTTGCCCGCCCCCGTCGTTCCGACGAGCGCGATCGTCTGACCTGCGGGGATGTCGAGCGAGAAGTGCGGGAGGATCGTGCGCCCCTCGGCGTATCCGAACGTCACGTCGCGGAACTCGACGTGCCCCTTCGCCGCCCAGAGGTCGACCGGCTGCGTGGGATCCGGCACCGTCGGCCGCTCCTCGAGCACGCCCGACACCTTCTCGAGCGCGGCCGTGGCGGACTGGTACGAGTTGAGGAAGAACGCCACCTCCTGCATCGGAGAGAAGAAGTTGCGCACGTAGATGACTGCGCCCAGCAGCACGCCGACCATGAGCGAGCCGTCGGCGATGCGGATGCCGCCCCACAGCACGATGAGGGCGAGCGCCAGCGACGCCGTGGCCATGAGCCCCGGCTCGAACGTGCCGAACAGCCGGATCGAGCGGACGTTCACGTCGCGGTACTGGAGGGCGAGGTCGCCGAACTCCTCGTCGTCGCGCTGCTCCTTGCGGAACGCTTTGACGGCGCGGATGCCCGTCATCGTCTCGACGAACTTGACGATGACCTTCGCACTCACGACTCGCGACTCGCGGTACACCGTCTGCGAGCTGAGGTAGAACCACCGCATCAGGAAGTACAGCGGGATCCCGGCCGCGGTCAGGATGAGGCCGGACTGCCAGTCGAGCAGGTACAGCATGATGAGCGTGAAGAGCCCGAAGAGCACGCCGGAGACGAGCTCGTTGAGGCCGCCGTCGAGGAGCTCGCGGATCGTGTCGAGGTCGCTCGTCTGACGCGAGATGATCCGTCCCGACGTGTAGGACTCGTGGAACTCCAGGCTGAGGCGCTGCGTGTGCACGAAGATGCGCTTGCGCAGCTCGAGCATGATCGCCTGCGTGAGGCGGGCGGCGACGACGACGTACCAGCCGATGAGACCGGCACCGCCGATGCCCGTGAGCAGGTACACCACGACGACGCCGATGGTCGGCATCCAGTCCATGCGTTCGACCGCGGCCGGGAGGGCCGTGTCGATGCCGTACGCGATCAGCGCAGGCCCGACGACCCGCAGGGCGGTCGACACGACGAGCACGACGGCGGCGAGCACGAGCTGCCAGCGCACCGGAGAGGCGAGCGAGCCCAGCAGGCGCAGCGAACGACGGCGGATGGCGCGGCTCTCGTCGCGCGTGTAGTCCGAGCGGTCCTCGCCGCTCGTTCCGGAGACAGTCGCGGTGCTCACAGGTTCACCTCCCTCTCCCGCATGCGGGCTTGCTCGACCTCGAGGCTCGAGATCACGTGCCGGTAGTGGTCGTTCGTGCGCAGCAGCTCGGAGTGCGTCCCGACGGCCGTGATGCGACCGCCCTCCATGAGCGCGACGCGGTCGGCGAGCATGACCGTCGACGGGCGATGGGCCACCACGAGCGACGTCGTGTCGCGCATGATGTCGCGCAGCGCGTCTTCGACCAAGGTCTCCGTCTCGACGTCGAGCGCCGAGAGCGGGTCGTCGAGCACGAGCACCGCGGGGCGGGCCGCCACGGCGCGGGCCAGAGCGAGGCGCTGGCGCTGACCGCCCGAGAGCGACAGGCCCTCCTCGCCGATGACGGTGTCGACGCCGTCGGGGAGATCCTCGACGAAGGAGGCCTGCGCCACGGCGAGCGCCTCGCGCATGACGCGCTCCGCCTCGGCGCTCCCGGGCTCGAGGTCTTCCCGCCCGAGCAGCACGTTCTCCCGCACGGTCTGCGAGAACAGGGTCGAATCCTCGAACGCCATGCCGATGTGACCGCGCAGCTCGCTCAGACTCAGGTCGCGCACGTCGACGCCGTCGAGCATCACGCGACCGCCGGTGACGTCGTACAGACGCGTGGGCAGCGTCGTGAGGGTCGTCTTGCCGCAGCCGGTGAGCCCCACGAGGGCCATCGTCTCGCCCGAGCGGAGTGCCAGGTCGACCCCGTTGATGAGGTCGCGTTCGGATGCCGCGGCATCCGGGTAGCGGAAGTGCACGTCCTCGAACACGAGCTCCCCCCGGGGCTGCGCGATCGACACGGGCTCCGCCGGATCGACGATCGTGTTCTCCTCGTCGAACACCTCGAAGAGGCGGTCGGTGGCGGTGCGCGCGTCGAGCATGAACGAGAACAGGAAGCCGATCGACTCCATCGGCCAGCGCAGCACGGTCGCCATGACGAAGAACGCGGCGAGCTCGGAGGGCTGGAGCTGCGAGGCGGCGGTCAGGTAGATCCCGACGCCGAGGCACAGTGCGAAGGCGATGTCGGGCAGGAGGACGAGCCAGAACCAGATCAGACCGACCGCGCGCGCCTTGCTGAGCTCGGTCTCGCGCAGCGTCTCGGCCTGGCGCGTGAACTTCTGCAGCGCGTGCTTGCCGCGACCGAACGCCTTGAGCACACGGATGCCGTGCACGCTCTCCTCGACCGAGGTGGCGAGGTCGCCGGCCTGGTCCTGGCTCTGACGCGCGAGGGTGCCGTAGCGCTTCTCGAACCGGGAACCGGCGAACCACAGCGGGATCGACACGACGAGGAAGGTCGTACCCAGCAGCCAGTGCCAGCGGAACAGCAGCACCGCGCCGACGACGATCGTCAGGACGTTCACGACGAGCAGCACGAGGCCGAACGCCATCCACCGGCGCAGCATGCTGATGTCCTGCATCATGCGGCTGAGCAGCTGACCGGACTGCCACTTGTCGTGGAAGGCCACGGGGAGACGCTGCAGGCGCGCGTAGAACGACGTGCGGATCTCGTACTCCACCATCGTCGCGGGACCGAGCACGAACCAGCGCCGGAGCCACACCATGACGGCCTCCGCGAGGCCGAGCCCGAGGATCGCGACCGCGCCCCAGACGAGCAGGGTCTGGTCGCCCGACGCGATCGGGCCGGCGATGACCGCCTCGAGCACGAGCGGGATCGCCAGGGCCAGCAGACTCGCGACGAGCGCGCTGAGGGCGCCGAGGGCGAGTCGTGGGAGGACCGGCTTGGCGAACGGGAGGAGGCGGGCGAGTGCCCGGAGAGTGGAGAGTCTCTCGGTGGATGACGTGGTCATGATCCTTGAGGAGGGTGGAGCGGATGCCGCACAGCGGCGAGACGGAGAAGTGGTGACGGCGCGCGGAGGAGCCTGCGAAGGCCGGGGGCCTCGACGGGGAGAACGCGGGAGCGGACGGAACTATGCCGTCCGGGAGTGGACCCCTCGGATCATCCCTCGCGCGTCGTGCGCCCGAACGGGGCGAGGACGGCTGCCGGCTTCGTGGCGATGACGATGGCCTGGTACATGGCAACCTCCTGGTTCGTGGTGTGACGCGGTCGAAGGTCTCCCGGAGGCGACGCGACAGCCCTCCAGACTATGTCTGTGAGACTGCGGGGCGCAAGCCCCGTGTACGCGGACGTACGGGGGCTGCGCGCCACAGATGGGCCGTGAGATAGCTCCGCCAGGGCGACGTGCGCTCCGCCCACGTGGCGAAGCCCTTCGGATCGGCGGGGATGCCGATCGCGGCGGCTCCCGCCCGCACGACGACGTCTCCCGGAAGCGTGACATCGGTGTCTCCGAGCACGCGCATGCGCACGTAGTCGGCGGTCCACGGCCCGATTCCGGGCATCGCGAGCAGGGCCGCGCGCTGCTGCGCCCCCTCATCGGCGTTCGTGAGCGTCAGCGATCCGTCTGCGAGACTGCCGGCCGCTCCGATGAGCGCCCGAACGCGGGCGGCGGGGCCGCGCAGCACGTCGTGGCCGTGCGCCGCGATCGCCTCCATCGTCGGGAAGAGCCGGTCGGTGCCCTCCACCTCGGGGATGCGCTCCCCCAGCGCCTCCGTCAGGGCCGCGAGCGCCGTGCGCGCGGCGGCGACCGTGATCTGCTGCCCCACCATCGCCCGCACGAGCATCTCATGCGGGTCTGCGGCGCCTGGAACGCGGATGCCGGGCATCGCGGCGACGAGAGGGGCGAGTTCGAGGTGCTGGGCGAGCGCCTCGTCGACCTCGAGCGGATCGTGGTCGAGATCGAACAGGCGCCGAGCCCTGACCTCCACCTCGACGAGATCGGCCGAGGTGGCGGCGCGCGCACGCAGCCGGAGTCCTCCCGCCGGTGCGCGTGTGAGCTCGAACCACGCCGGGCCGCCGTCGAGGCGCAGGGCCCGGGCATAGCGCTCCGGGGTGGCGACCTCCACGCCGGGGATCGCGCGCGCGACCATCCATGCGAACAGCCCGTCGAGGTCGATGGGCTCGCGATGCGCGAGCGCGATGTCGAGCTCGACTCCCGGTGTCAGCATCCCGCCACCCTCGCACGGACCTGCGACAGTCGCTGCCGTGCTCAGTGGAAGAAGTGACGCTCCCCCGTGAAGAACATCGTGACGCCCGCGGCCTGCGCCGCCTCGATGACCTCGGCGTCGCGGACCGATCCGCCGGGCTGCACGATCGCGGTGATCCCGGCATCCAGCAGCACCTGCGGGCCGTCGGCGAAGGGGAAGAAGGCGTCGGATGCCGCGGCCGAGCCCGCCGCGCGGTCCCCCGCGCGCTCGACGGCGAGGCGGCACGAGTCGACGCGGTTGACCTGGCCCATGCCGATGCCGACGGTCGCGGAGTTCTTCGCGAGCACGATGGCGTTGGACTTGACCGCGCGGCACGCCTTCCACGCGAAGATGAGGTTCGTCATCTCCTCGTCGCTCGGGCGCTCGCCGGTGACGAGCTGCCAGTCCTTCGCGACCGTGGCGATTTCGTCCGGGAACCGGTCGGCGTCCTGCAGCAGGAGGCCTCCCGAGACGAGCCGGACGTCCATGCGCTCCTGCTGCCAGTCGGCGGGGAGCTGGAGGACCCGGAGGTTCTTCTTGAGCTTGAAGACCTCGAGCGCCTCGCGCTCGAAGGCCGGCGCCACGATCACCTCGGTGAAGATGTCGCGGAGGTTCTCGGCCATCTTGAGCGTCACGGTGCCGTTCGTGGCGATCACGCCGCCGTACGCCGAGACGGGATCGCACTCGTGCGCACGCAGGTGGGCGCTGGCGATCGGGTCGAGCGCGTTCGGGGCGGTGACGGCGATGCCGCACGGGTTGGCGTGCTTGATGATGGCGACGGCGGGGAGCACCATGTCGAACGCGGCGCGAAGGGCGGCATCCGCGTCGACGTAGTTGTTGTACGACATCTCCTTGCCCTGCAGCTGGGTCGCCTGCGCGATGCCGTGACCGCCGGTGCGGGTGTAGATCGCGGCCCGCTGGTGCGAGTTCTCGCCGTATCGCAGCGTCGCCTGGCGCTCGGCCTTGATGGTGAGGTGCTGGGGCAGGTCCTCGCCCTCGGCGAGGGTGCCGTCGGCGAACCACGTCGCGACGGCCCGGTCGTAGTTCGCGGTGTGGGCGAAGGCGCGGGCGGCCAGCTCGCGACGCTGGGCGAGCGTCGTGCCGCCGGTGCCGAGCGACTCGATGATCGCGGGGTACGACTCGGGCGAGACCACGATCGCGACGTTGGCGAAGTTCTTCGCCGACGCGCGCACCATCGCCGGGCCGCCGATGTCGATCTGCTCGACGATGTCGTCGGCCGCGGCGCCGGAGGCGACCGTCTCGACGAACGGGTAGAGGTTGACCACGACGAGCTCGAACGGCGCGATCTGGAGGTCGGCGAGCTGGCGCTCGTGGTCTTCGAGGCGGAGGTCGGCGAGGAGGCCGGCGTGCACGCCGGGGTGCAGGGTCTTCACGCGGCCGTCGAGCGACTCCGGGAAGCCCGTGACGTCGGCGACGTCGACGACCGTGAGGCCCGACTCGCGGAGGAGCGCTGCCGACCCGCCGGTGGAGACGATCTCGACCCCCGCGGCGGCGAGCGCCTGGCCCAGTCCCAGGAGGTCGGACTTGTCGCTGACCGAGACGAGCGCCCGCTTGATGGGGACGCTGTCGCGGTCGCGGTACAGGGACGGGTCGTGGCTCGGTCCGGCCATGGGGAGGGCTCCTCGTGTGGGGGTCAGTGGGCGTGTGCGGCCGATACGGCGGCGAGGTCGACCTCGCCGGTCGCGATGCGGCGCACGACATCGATCAGAAGTCGGCGTTCGACGGGCTTGATCCGCTCGTGCAGGGCGTGTTCGTCGTCGCCCGGGAGCACGGGGATGCGCTCCTGGGCGAGGATCGGTCCGCTGTCGACCCCGCTGTCGACGATGATGACGCTCGCGCCGGTCTGCGCGACGCCCGCCGCCAGCGCGTCGCGCACGCCGTGGGCGCCGGGGAACTCGGGCAGGTACGCCGGGTGCGTGTTGACGACGCGGGGTGTCCACCTGTCGACGAGGCCGGCGGGCAGCAGACGCATGAGACCGCTCAGCACCACGAGGTCGGGCTTCCACACGTCGAGCTGCGCTCCCAGCTCGTCGCCCCACTCCTCGCGCGAGGCGAAGCGGGCGTAGGGCACCGTGAAGCTCGGGATGCCGAAGTCCTCGGCGTGCGCGAGCCCATCGGCGTCGCGGTCGGCGCCGACGACGACGACGCGCGCGGGGTAATCGGGGTCGGCCGCCGCCTCGAGCAGAGCCCTCAGATTCGACCCCGTTCCCGAGATCAGGACGGCAACCGTGAACACGCGGCTAGTCTACCGGCGGGCTCGGTCGCTCCGATGTGCCCGGCAGCTCGATGGGCGCCGTCACCGCATCCGGCTCCGCGATCGTGGACGCGGCGGACGCGGGCGTGGGCTTCTTCGCCGCGCGGGGCTTCTTCGCAGGCGTGGGCGTCTTCACAGGTGTCTGCTTCTCGGCAGGCCTCTGCTTCTTCGCAGGCTTCTCGGCAGGCTTCTGCTTCTTCGCAGGCTTCTCCGACAGCGCAGGCTCCGTCGTCACCACGGGGGGCACGACCCGCGCGGTGTCCGCGTCTCCCGCCGCGCGCAGCTCGAACGCGTTCGGCGAAGCGACCGGCACCGCCGCGAACACGTCGATGTCGGCCTCACGGGCCTCGGGGCTCGATCCGCGACGACGCGGCGACAGCAGCAGGATGGCCGCGCCCACGAGCACCTCGAGCCCGACCGCGAGCGCCACCGGGCCCGGTGCCGGCCCGACGTCCGCGAGACGACCCGGACCGAGCGAGCCCGATGCGACCCAGGAGAGGAGGGCCACGCCGCCCGCGGAGACGAGCGCGATGCCGACGGCGATCCCGAGACGCGCGGAGACGGGTTCGTGCTCGCCCTCCGCGTCGGCGGTCCACGGCCGGTCTTCGGGAGGCGACGTCTGCTCGCCGGACGGTCCGGCCGCGACGAGCCGCGAGCGCACGACCCATCCCGCGAACGCCCCCAGTGCCAGCGGCAGCAGCGCGAGCAGCAGCATCCAGGGCGACTGCTGCTCGGGCAGGATGCCGAGGATCGGCACGCCGGGCACGATACCCAACTGCGTCCCGCCCGGCGAGACCGATGATCCGGCGCCGAGGGCGAACCCGGGTCCGGCCACGTAGGAGACACCCCACACGACGAGCGTCGGAATGTAGACGAGCTGACCCAGCGCGAGCACGATCACCCCGACCAGGTCGACGTTCGCGGCTTCGAACAGCGCGATCACCTCGCCGCCGCCCAGGATGATCGCCACGGCGACCCCGAGCGCCCCGACGCCGATGAGGCCGGCGAGCACGACGCCGCTCCCCCGCACGACCATCCCCGGAGCCTCGCCCCAGCCGCGTGGAGCGGCCTCGATGCGGTCGCGCACGCGAGCGATGAGGCCCGATCCCGCCTCGCGCCACTCCGTCACGACCGCACCGAGCAGCGCCGGCACCGCGAAGACGAGGGTCGGGAACAGGACGGCCTGCCACAGATGCACCGCGGCGACGGGGTTGCGCGCGGTGAGGGCCGCTCCCGCGGTCAGGCCACCGAAGACGAGGCTGCCGACGACCACACCCGTCATCCAGGCATCCGCCCGCGACGCGCGTGCCCCCGAGCGCGCCGCGAACACCGCCGTGAAGCCGGCGAACGCGAGCGGCGCGAGGGAGAGCAGGAACGCCGCCTCGCTCTCGCCGATGCCCGCGACGGCGAGGTACTCGGGAGGAAGCCGGATGTGCAGCGGCACGAGGTTGCCGAGCTGCCAGACGCTCACGGCGGCGGGCCAGAGCACGTCCCACGGGGCCGATCCGCCGAAGCCGAAGATCCACAGCAGCGTCAGCGGAGCCAGGACCGCGGCGATGCCGACGGCCGCCGCGATGACGGAGTCGAAGGCGGCGAGGAAGGCGACGATGAAGCGGTGCATGCCTCCACGACCCTACGACGCGCGCCGCCCGGTCACCCCCGGGCGCGCCCGGTGGCCCGGAGGGTTCTGCGCCTGAGAGAATGCTGGGAACGAGCTCTTCTCGATTCCCCCGGAGACCTTCATGACCACTGCCCCCACGTCCGCCCCCGACTCGGTAGACGACTCCTCGCGGAGCGGCTTCGACCGGTTCTTCGAGATCACGAAGCGCGGCTCCACGCTCGGGGCGGAGGTGCGCGGCGGCGTCGTCACCTTCATCACGATGGCCTACATCGTGATCCTGAACCCGATCATCCTCTCGGGGAGCCCGGATATCGCGGGCGACAGCCTGGTCTTCCCGCAGGTCGCCGCCGTCACGGCGCTGACCGCGGGAGCCATGACGATCCTCTTCGGGCTCGTGACGCGCCTGCCGTTCGCGTTCGCCGCGGGCCTGGGCATCAACTCGTTCCTCGCCGTGTCGGTCGTCGGGCAGGTCACGTGGGCCGAGGCGATGGGCCTCGTCGTCATCAACGGCCTCATCATCGTGCTGCTGGCGGCGACCGGCCTCCGGCGCATGATCTTCGACGCCGTCCCCCTCGCCCTCAAGACGGCGATCACCGTCGGCATCGGCCTGTTCATCGCCTTCATCGGCTTCGTCGACGCAGGATTCGTCACCGCGACCGGCGTGAGCTCGCCGCCGGTGGGTCTGGGCGTGCAGGGATCGGTGGCCACCGTCCCCGTCCTGCTGTTCGTCTTCACCCTTCTCCTGTGCGGCGTGCTCATGGCGCTGAAGATCAAGGGCGGGCTGCTGATCGGTCTTGTCTCGGGCACCGTCGTGGCGGTCATCGTCGAGGCGATCTGGAAGCTCGGCCCCAAGTTCGCCGACGACGGAACCGTGAACCCGGGTGGGTGGGGCCTGTCCGTGCCCGAGCTTCCGAGCCAGTGGGTGAGCCTTCCCGACCTGAGCCTCATCGGCCAGTTCGACCTTCTGGGCGCCTTCCTGCGCATCGGCGCCCTCGCGGCGATCATGCTCATCTTCACGCTCGTCTTCACGAACTTCTTCGACGCGATGGGCACCCTCACGGGCCTCTCCCGCGAAGCCGGTCTCGCCGACCAGAAGGGCGACTTCCCGCGCCTGAAGTCCGCGCTGATCGTCGAGGGGATCGGCGCCGTCGCCGGCGGGGCGACCTCGTCGTCGTCGAACACCGTGTTCATCGAGTCGGCCTCGGGCATCGGCGAGGGCGCTCGCACGGGTGTCGCGAACCTCGTGACCGGCGGACTGTTCCTGCTCGCGATGTTCTTCACACCGCTCGTGTCGATCGTGCCGACCGAGATCGCCGCGGCCGCGCTCGTCATCGTCGGTGCGCTCATGATGTCGCAGATCCGCCACGTCGATCTGACCGACCTCTCGGCGCTCATCCCGGTGTTCCTCACGGTGACGGTCATGCCCCTCACGTACTCGATCGCGAACGGCATCGGCGCCGGCTTCATCAGCTGGGTCGTCATCCGCTCGCTGTCGGGCAAGGCGAAGGAGATCAGCCCGCTGCTGTGGATCGTCGGCGCCGGCTTCGTCGTCTACTTCGCCCGCGGACCCATCGAGTCGCTGCTGGGCGGCTGAGCCCGCCGCCCGGCTACTGCGGGGCCGAACGCCAGGCGCCTGCGGCCGGGGGCGATCCACCGAAGAGCTGGTCGATCGTCGCGAGGGTGAAGCCGCGATCCTGGAGGCCGGCGAAGACGGTGGGGCCGACACGCACGGAGCGCTCGTGGATGTCGTGGAACAGCACGATGCCACCGGGTTTCGCCTGGTCGACGCCGGCGCGGATCAGCACGTCGTCGGCGGGCCCTGCCCAGTCGCGGGTGTCGACGCTCCACAGGATCGCGGGGATCCCCGCGATCGCGAGGTCGCGCGCCGTGTACTCGCCGTAGGGCGGACGGAAGGTCGAGATCGGCTGTCCGCTGAGCTGCTGCAGGAGGCCGCGCGAATCGCCGATCTCCCGCGCCACGGCTGCATCGTCGAGGGTGGGGAGCCGGGGATGGTTCCACGTGTGCGTGCCGATCTCATGGCCTTCGCGACTCACCCGTGCGACGGTGTCGGGCCGGCCGCGGGCGACGCCGCCGAGCATGTAGAACGTGGCCGCGGCATCCGCCGCTGCGAGCTCGTCGAGCAGCGCCGGCGTGTAGCCCGAGGGGCCGTCGTCGTAGGTCACGGCGACGCACGGCACGAGCCGGCAGTTCACCCAGTCGATTCCGGCCGGCACGTCGGCCGGACCCGTGTAGGGCAGGGTGGATGCCGCGAGCAGAGCGCGGCCGGCATCCGTGAGCAACGGCGCCGCGATGTCGGCGGGCACCTCGACCGTCAGCGGCGTGATCGTCTCCGCGAGGCCGAGCTCGGTGAGCTCCGGGTTCGTGAATCCCGACGCGATCGTGAAGACCAGCGTGCCCTCGGCGGTGGGCAGGGTGGTCGACAGCGCTGCGCGGACGGCGTCGAGCTGCGCGCCCCCTCCCCCGTCGGACGCGGTGTTGCTCAGCGCACCGGCATCGCGCCGCAGCGCCTCGACGACGTCGGCGCCGAGGACGGCGGCGGCGGCATCCGTCCACAGTTCCGCTCCGGTCGTGGTGACGCCCGTCGCGGTGTCGGCGAAGAGGATCGTGGACACGTCGGAGGTGACGCCGTCGGGACCGCCGGAGACGACCCGGACACGCTCGCCGAGGATGCTGCCCGCCGCCGTCACGATGTCGCAGACGACGGCGGCACCCGCGCCTCCCGCGGGGCCGAGGTCGGGGTCGGCGAGGATCCGGGATGCCGGCAGCAGCGTCGACCCCACCACGCACCCGCGGTCGCCGAGACCCGCGCCGGCGGAGAAGACGGACGGCTGATAGACCGCACCGACGGATGCCGCCCGCGAATCGACGACCGTGCGCACGGCCGCATCGAGCGCACCGTTGAACGCTGTGACGGACGCAGACGTGCCGGGGAGGTACGCGAACCGCGCCTGCACGCCGACCCCGTCGTGGCGGAGCCGCTGACCAGCGAGACCCGGGACGGCCGCGGGATCGAGCGGGGCGGGCGGGGCGGTCACGACACGCAGCTCGGCGGCCGGCCACTGCGGCGGCGTCCAGGCGGCGTCGACGGCGGGGGCGCAGCCCGCGATGACAGACGCGACGGTGAGTGCCCCGAGCGCGCCGAGGAGACGCGTGCGGCCGCTCATGCGCGCACCCCGTCCAGAAGGAGGCCGAGCGCGGCTCGATACGTCTGGAGTGCGCGGCCGTCGGCGGTCGTCGCCGTGAGGAGCACCGCGCCGTCGCCGGCGCGGCCGACGACCGCGTAGAGGTCGCGCTCCCCCACATCGGCGTGGACGACCTGGAGCCCGGACGCGAGCGCCTCGGAGCGGAAGGGTCCGACGGTCGCCGAGGGCACGGTGCCGAGATCCGCGGTGAGCCTCTCCTGCAGCACCGTCCGCGCGTCGCCGTCTGCTGCATCGATGCGCACCGAGAGTCCGCCGTCGGGGGTGCGCACGACCAGCCCGTCGCCGCCGCCCGTCACCACCCATCCCTGCGGCACGACGATCTCCACCCCTCCGATCGCGTGCGCCCGCACGCCGTCGGCGACCATCGCATCGCGCTCCGCGAGCGCCGACGGTACGACGGTGACCCCCACGACGACCAGGAAGGCGAACACTCCGGCGGCCGCGACCCACGCGATCACCCGGTCCCACGGGGGACGCGGAAAGGGCGCGCGCCGCTGTTCCGTCATGAGCCCCGCCTCTCGGTGACCGGACGATTCTACGTCGCGGGAGAGGCGGCGCCCGGTGCGGCGCGAGGGTGTGGACGGATGCCGGTCACCGGCATCCGTCGCCGGTCAGTCCGTGAGCGGCTCGAGCACGAACACCGCGATCTGACGGTCGGTCTTCTTCTGGTATTCGGCGTAGTCGGGCCAGACCGCGAGCGCGCGCTCCCACCAGGTCGTGCGCTCGTCTCCGGCGAGTTCGCGGGCGGTGAAATCGCCCCGGAAGCCGACGTCGGCGAGCTCGACGTGCGGGTGACGACGCATGTTCTCGGCCCACCGGGGCTCGTCGGGCGCGCCGCCCTTCGACGCGACGACGAGGTAGCTGCCGTCGTGCTCGACGCGCATGAGCGCCGTCTTGCGCAGGCCGCCGCTCTTCGCGCCGACGGTCGTCAGCACGATGACGGGCTTGCCCCGCAGCGTGTTCGCTTCGGCGCCGTTGGTCTCCTCGAAGCGCTCGGCCTGCGTGCGGGCCCACTCGGACGTGCTCGGCTTGTACTCACCATTCAGCGGCATCTGTCCAGCGTAGCGTCGCGGGTCTAGCATGTGGCTCGGGGGGAGCCGCGCTACCGGGGGTCGGGCGATGGCCATCACGTTGAAGGTGCAGGTCGGCGAGAAGGAGTACCCGAAGGGCCGTGTGACCAAGCCCTCCGGCGTGCTCGAACTGCGCGTGCACGGCGTCGACAACACGACCGCCGCGTCGCTGCTGGATCTGCGGCCGGAAGACGTCGAGCGCGTCGCCGGCGACAAGCTCGGGAGCTTCTGGAGGCCGACCCCGGCAGCACTCTCGGCGCTGCGGCAAGGTCAGCGCGGCTACGTTCCGCCCGGAATCGTCCGCGAGGCCTATTCGTGGGGCGGGATGGTGCGCACGACGCCCGATCTCGGCAGGGCGGGCGCCGCCGGCGTGGTCGCCGCCACGGTGGCCCGCGTGCTGTACGCGCTCATCCTGCCGTTCAGCATCGGCAATGCGGTGCAGTGGTCACGGCGGCTGAGCTCTCCGTCCGACGCGCTCCGCACCCGCGTCTGGGCCGCGATCACCGCCGGCGCGGGACGACTGTTCGGCATGCTCCTCACGCTGCTGTTCACCGCCACGGCGATCACCGTGGCTCTCGATGTGCTCGCCGCGCAGTGCGGCGCTGAAGCGACCCTCTGCACCCCCGTCGCGGGCATCCTGGAGCCGCTGGGCGCGTGGACCACGGGACAGCGGTTCGCGCTGTTCGCGCTCGCGCCCGTCCTGGCCGTCGTGGGGCTGTGGCTGCTGTCGGCGATCGCCGGGGTGCGGTACGACGTGCTGCCCGGCATGGAGTGGCACTCGGAGGAGGCATCCGGCGCCGGAGCGGACGATGCTCCGAGCGGGCGCGGCCTCTGGCGGCGGGGTGCCCGCATCGGCGGGGAGCTCCCGCCCCCGGATGCCCCGACCGCCGTCCTCGCGCACCCCGGCTTCTGGGCGAACCGGATCGTCGGCGACCTCGCGCGCGTTCATCTGGCGGCCGCCATCCTGCTCACCACGGCGGTGACGGCGCTCAACGGCGCGATGCGCTGGTACACCGAGTGCACGGGGATCGGCGGCTGGGAGACCTGCGTCGGCGACGGCGCGGCGGACGCCGGCTACCAGCGGCTCGTCGCGGTGGCGATCATCGCGGGATGTCTCCTGGCGGCGAGCGTGGTGCTCGCGTGCGTCATCCCGACCATGGCGATCGAGCCGCACGAGCGCGACCGCGCGAACTGGCACGCCATCGCGACCGCCGCACTCCTCGTGGCCGCCGTCCTCACGTTCGCCGTGCTGCTGTGGCTGCTGGTGTTCCTCGGCGACGTCGGTGCGCGTCCTCCCGAGCGTCTCTACGGCGGCGGGATGATGGTGCTCGTCGTCGTGACCGCCGCCGCCGCGATCGCGTTCTCCGGGATGTTCTGGCGCCCGTTCCGCGGACGCCGGCACGTCGGCTGGAACGGCTGCGGACCTGCCCTGTTCATGACCCTGTCCCTCGTGGTGGCCGTCGCCACGAGCGCCATCGTCGTGGTGACCGCGGGAGACTGGCTCAACGGCTCCCGGGGCGCGGCGGCGCTCGTGCGGGGTGACACGACGACGACGGATGCCGCGGCCGAGACCGCCTGGGCGACGGAGGTCACGTGCACGCTCGACGCCCCCGCCGACGGGCTCTCGCCGGGCGAGGCAGTCGCTGTCGACTGCACCGCGGCCGAGCCTGCGGCCGGCACGCTGCACGCGCTCACCGTGCCAAGCGCCTACGTCGCGCTGGGCAGCCTGTTCGTCGTCGGGCTCCTCGTGGGCGTCGTGCTCGCCCTCGCGGCCGCGGCGCGCCGGCGCGATGTGACGGCACGCGCCCTCACGTGGCACGCGCCGGCCTCACCCGAGGCGCGCATCGTCGACGTCGACGACGGGGTGCTTCCCGTCTCTCGCACCGGGCTCTACCGGCGCATCGCAGCGGGGCGTGCCACGGCCGCACGTCTGCACATCGTGGAGCCGCTCACCGGGATGATCTCGATCATGGTCGGGATCGCCGGCGTCACGGGGCTCGTATGGGTCTGGCGGGCCTACGCCGCGCAGCAGCCGCTGTGGGACGTGGTTCCCAGCGGACTCGATCCCGCAGTGGTCACCGTCTTCCTCGCCGTCGCGATGCCGGTGCTCGCCTGGATCGGCATCCTCATCACGGGTGTGCTCGCCGCGGGCGCCGTCGGCGGCGGTCAGAGGCCGCTCGGCACGGCGTGGGACATCGCGTGCTACCTGCCGCGGACGGGGCATCCGTTCGGCCCTCCCACGTACGCCGAGCGCGCGGTCCCGGAGATCGCCGGCCGGGTGTTCGCGTGGCTCCGCGAAGACGAGAGCCGCCGCATCGTCGTCTCGGCGCACAGCATGGGGGGCGTGCTGGCCGTGTCGGCGATGGGCCTCCTCGCCAGCAGTCCGCAGACCCGCGGACTGCTGCCCCGGGTGCGCCTCCTGACGTTCGGCGTGCAGCTGCGGGCGTTCTTCGGACGCATGCTGCCCGAGCTGCTCGGTCCCGCGGTGCTCGGAACGGAGCCGTGCCTGGCCCCGCGCGCACTCGCCTCCGATCCGTGGGCGGCGGATCTCGCCGCGCAGACGCCGAGGCATTCCTCCGACGCGCCGGCGCCGCGCACGGGGCGGCTGCGCGGCACGCTCCTCACCGGCGGCGGCGTGAAGTGGCTGAGCCTGTGGCGGCTCACCGACTACCTCGGATTCCCCGCCGCGAGCACGAGCACACATCTCTCCGATGGGCGGGCGAACACCGTCGACCGCTTCGCCGAAGAGCTCGATCTCAGCGGCTACATGGTCGAGGTCGGCACGCACGGCGCGTACTACCGCACCCCTGCCTACGAGACCGCCGTGGAGGACCTGCTCGCGCCGTGACACCGGGCTCCCCCGGGCGTGCACGGCGTCCGCGGGCGGGAACGACGAAGGGGGCGGATGCCGCAGCATCCGCCCCCTTCTCGAGCCTCGGTCAGAGACCGGCGATGATCTCGCGCATCAGGTCGGCCGTCTCGGACGGCGTCTTGCCGACCTTGACGCCGGCGGCCTCGAGGGCCTCCTTCTTGGCCTGCGCTGTTCCCGCCGAGCCAGAGACGATGGCGCCGGCGTGGCCCATGGTCTTGCCCTCGGGAGCGGTGAAGCCGGCCACGTAGCCCACGACGGGCTTGGTGACGTTGGCCTTGATGTAGTCGGCCGCGCGCTCTTCGGCGTCGCCGCCGATCTCGCCGATCATGACGATCGCCTTGGTCTCGGGGTCGGCTTCGAACGCGGCCAGCGCGTCGATGTGCGTCGTGCCGATGACGGGGTCGCCGCCGATGCCGATCGCGGTCGAGAAGCCGATCTCGCGGAGCTCGTACATCATCTGGTAGGTCAGGGTGCCCGACTTCGACACGAGGCCGATCGGTCCCTTGCCGGCGATGTTCGCCGGCGTGATGCCGACGAGCGCCTCGCCGGGCGTGATGATGCCGGGGCAGTTCGGTCCGATGATGCGGGTCGTGTTGCCCTTGGACTGCGCGTAGGCCCACGCCTCGGCGGTGTCGCCGACGGGCACGCCCTCGGTGATCACGACGAGCAGCGGGATCTCGGCGTCGATGGCCTCGACCATCGCGTCCTTGGTGAAGGCCGGGGGCACGAACGCGATCGACACGTCGGCGCCCGTCTTCTCGATGGCCTCGGCGACCGAGGCGAAGACGGGGAGCTCGACGGGGTTGCCGGCTGCGTCGGTGTGCAGCACGGTGGTGCCGGCCTTGCGCGCGTTGACGCCGCCGACGACCTGCGTGCCCGCCTTGAGCATCAGCGCGGTGTGCTTCGTGCCCTCGCCGCCCGTGATGCCCTGGACGATGACCTTGGAGTCCTTGTCAAGAAAGATCGACATGTTCTGAGTCCTTATGCGTTCGCGAGCTCGGCGGCCTTGTCGGCGCCCTCATCCATGGAGACGGCCAGGGTGACGAGGGGGTGGTTCGCGTCGCGGAGGATCGCGCGCCCCTCTTCGACCTTGTTGCCGTCGAGGCGCACGACGAGCGGCTTGGTCGCCGTGGCGCCCAGCTCGGCGAGTGCGCCGACGATCCCCTTGGCGACGGCGTCGCACGCCGTGATCCCGCCGAAGACGTTGACGAAGACCGACTTGACCTGCGGGTCGCCGAGGATGACGTCCAGGCCTGCGGCCATGACCTCGGCGGAGGCGCCGCCTCCGATGTCGAGGAAGTTGGCGGGCTTGACGCCGCCGTGGTTCTCGCCCGCGTAGGCGACGACGTCGAGCGTCGACATCACGAGGCCCGCGCCGTTTCCGATGACGCCCACCTCTCCGTCGAGCTTGACGTAGTTGAGGTCGTTGGCCTTGGCCTTGGCCTCGAGCGGGTCTGCGGCGTCCTTGTCTTCCAGGAGCGCGTGACCCGGGTGGCGGAAGTCGGCGTTCTCGTCGAGCGAGACCTTGCCGTCGAGGGCGATGATGTCGCCCTCCTCCGAGAGGATCAGGGGGTTGACCTCGACGAGCGTGGCGTCCTCGCCCGTGTAGACGTTGTAGAGCTTGACGAACACGTCGCTCACCTTGTCGACGAGGTCGGCATCGAAGCCGGCCGCCTGGGCGATCTCGACGGCCTTCGCCTTGTCGATGCCCGTGCCGGGGTTCACCTCGACGCGCGCGAGGGCCTCGGGGCGCTCGACGGCGAGCTCTTCGATCTCCATGCCGCCCTCGACGCTCGCGAGCGACAGGTAGGAGCGGTTGGCGCGGTCGAGCAGCACCGAGAAGTAGTACTCCTTGTCGATGCGGGCGCCCTGCGCGACCATGACGCGCTTGACGACGTGGCCCTTGATGTCGAGGCCGAAGATCGCCTTCGAGAGCTCGTACGCCTCATCGGGGGTCTTGGCGACCTTGACGCCGCCGGCCTTGCCGCGGCCTCCGGCCTTGACCTGGGCCTTGACCACGACGACGCCGCCGATCTTCTCGGCAGCCGCGCGCACCTCCTCCGGCGTGTCTGCGACGATGCCGGCAAGAACCGGGACGTCGTACTTCTCGAACAGATCGCGTGCCTGGTACTCGTACAGATCCACGTTGCATTCCTTCGCTGGTGCGACGGGTGGGCGGGGACGACTCGGGATACCCGATGTCTTGACGTCGAGAGAATTTCGACCGTCGTCCAGCCTACTACCGGTACCTGAGCGGTCATGACCGGGTCCGTGCGACCGCTCACGGAAGCCGTGGACGAGCACGCGCGCGCGACTAGGCTCTCGGCCATGAGCGATGCACCCTCCGCCTCGGCCGCGCGCAGCGCCGTCGTGGCCGCCGCGATCGATCTCTTCGCGGAGCACGGCTTCGACCAGACCTCGGTCGAGCAGATCGCCCAGGCCGCCGGCGTCTCGCGCTCCACGTTCTTCCGCCAGTTCGGCGGCAAGGAGGATGTCGTCTTCGCCGATCACGAGCTGCTGCTCGACCAGCTGCGCTCGTATCTCGGCAAGACGCACGCGAACCCGTGGGTGGCGGTGTGCGAGGCATCCGTCCGGGTCTTCACGCACTTCACGAAGGATGCCGAGCTCGCCCGCCGCCGCTATCTCGTCGTTCGCGATGTCCCGGCGCTGCGCGATCGCGAGATCGTCACGGTCTTCCGCTACGAGCGCCTCTTCGACGAATACCTGCGCCAAGCGCTCCCGGGGCTCGATCCGCTCGACGCCGTGGGGTTCTCCGCGCTCGTGACCGCGGTGCACAACCACGTGCTGCGCCGTCTGCTGCGGGGGCCGCGCAAGGTGCCCGTCTCGGAGCTGCGCACCGCACTCGACGGCGCCATGCGCCGGTTCGGCGTGCATCCCGACGGGTCCGACGCCGCTCCCGATGACCTGGCGGTCGCGGTGTTCCCGCGACGGATGCCGATCGCCGAGGTCGCACGCCGCCTGGAGGCCGAGCTCGGCTGAGTGATCGCTCTGAAACTGAGTACCTCCATTGGTGAAACTCAGTGTCGCGGCGTAGCGTGTATCCATGCCCGAGACATCCGTGCCCGCACCCCTGCCCGGCGAGACCGTGGCCTCCTACGACGTGAAGGCGCGCCTCGGCACCGACTACTACGAGGTCTTCTCCGACATCCCCGCCGCCGACCGGGCGCACTGGGAGCGGGCGCAGGCCTTCGTCGACGAAGTGCAGGACCGGATGATCGACGCCTGGGACGCCGGCGAGTACCCGCTCGACATCGCCCGACTCCTGGGTGAGCGCGACCTCGTCTCCGACGGCATCGTGCACCCCGACCTCACGCGTCTCTCGCCGCTGGCGGCGGGACTGGTGAACATGGAGATCTCGCGCGGCGACGGCTCGCTCGGCACCGTGCTGGCCGTGCAGGGCGGCCTGGCCCTGCGCACGCTGGCGCTGTTCGGCAGCCCCGAGCAGCAGGCGCGGTGGCTCGTGCCGATCGCCCGCGGGCAGGTCTTCGGCTCGTTCGCGCTCACCGAGCCCGACCACGGCTCGGACTCCGTGTCGCTCGAGACGAGCGCCCGCCGCGACCCGTCGACCCTCTCGGGGTCGGAGGGTGGCGAGTGGGTCATCCGCGGCACGAAGAAGTGGATCGGCAACGGGGCCTCCGGCGGCGTCACGTTCGTGTGGGCGCGCGTCGACGACGAGGGCAGCCCGGAGCACGGCGACGTGCGCTGCTTCCTCGTCGAGCAGGACCGCCCCGGGTACACCGGCACGCCCATCCGCGGCAAGGGGTCGCTCCGCGGCATCCACCAGGCGCACATCGCGCTCGACGACGTGCGGGTGCCTCTGGACGCCGTGCTGCCCGGCACCCACACCTTCCGGGATGCCTCGACCGTGCTCTACGCGACCCGTTCGGGCGTCGCGTGGTCGGCGCTCGGGCACGCGACCGCCTGCTACGAGGCCGCCCTGTCGTACGCGCAGCAGCGCGTGCAGTTCGGACGCCCGCTCGCGAAGTTCCAGATGGTGCAGGAGCGGCTGGCGAACATGCTCGAAGACCTCACCGCGATGCAGCTCTACTGCCGCTGGATGGCCGACCTCGAGACGGCGGAGCAGCTGCGTCCCACCCAGGCATCGCTCGCGAAGTACCACAACACCCGCGCCGCACGCCGGATCGCGTCGACCGCCCGAGACATGCTCGGCGGCAACGGCATCCTGCTCGAGAACGGGGTCATGCAGCACATGGCCGACATCGAGGCGATCCACACGTACGAGGGCACCGAGAGCGTGCAGGCCCTCCTCATCGGCCGCGACATCACCGGGATGAGCGCGTTCGTCTGACCCCGGCGGCGCCCGACGTATCTCCGGGCGTCCTCCCTCCTCTCTGACGGAGGACGGGAGGCCCGCATGGACGCAGGCACCACACGCAGGCTCGGCCGCTCGGCGTGGTTCTGGATCCGGCGCTACGCGCCCGCGGAGATCGCCTGCCTCGTCACGATGCTCCTCGCGAGCATCGCCGCGGCATCCGCCACCGACTCCCCTCCGCTTCTCGCGGCGGCCGCCATCGGAGGCGCGACCGTGGGTTTCTACGGCGTGCTCGTCACGCAGGTCATGCACGAGCAGCTGCGGCTGTTGTCGGGCGAGCCGAACTGGTGGCGGCGCGCGGCCGTGCGGACGCTGCCGCTCCTGGTGGCGGAGTTCGGCGTCGCCGAGATCCTCGACACGTTCTTCCTGCGCCCCGCGCTCATGATGGCCGGCGTCGTGCTGATCGGCGACGCAGTGTGGGGACTGCTGGCCGGCAAGGTCGTCGCCGACGTGCTCTTCTACGTGATCTCGGCCGTGTGCTTCCGCGTGACCGAGCGCACGGGCGTGCGGATTCCCCGACTCCGGCTCACCCTCCGAGCGACGCCCGCGCCGACCCTGCGCGAGTCCGCGCCGGCTCAGTCGCTCGCGTAGGCGGCGAGGAACTCCGCCGACGGCTCGATCGGCTGGATGACGTCGAGCAGCACGCCGCCGGGGGCGGCCGCGATGAAGTGGCGCTGCCCGAACTCCTCGTCGCGCAGCGCCTGCACGATGCGGACGCGCTCGTCCGCCGCGAGTCGCTCGTGCACCGCGTCGACGTCGTCGACCTCGAGGTTGAGCAGCATGCCGCCCTGGATCGGGCGCCGGTAGCCGTCGGGGATCGTCTCGTGGTCGGAGGCGAGGATCGCCAGTTCGAATGCGCCCAGGCGCAGGCTGACGTACCAGTCGCTCTCGAACACGGGCTCGAAGCCGACCACTTCTCGGTAGAAGAACGCCGCCGCCGCGACGTCGTCCGACATGAGCACGGGGTAGAAGCTCGTCACGGTCATGTCCCCTGCCTACCAGGAGGCGTCGGCATCCGGCAGATCCGGTCGAAGGTGGAGGACGACACGCGGGGAGAAGGTCGCCATCGTCCTCGACACCACCGCTTCTCCTCCGGTTCTCGACCGGCGGGCCGAGAGACCACGCCCTCCCGTATGTCGATGGTGCGCGGCAGGATGGACGCATGTACGAGATCCCCGCGCCGATGCTGGCGAAGTCCGTCCCGTCCGTGCCGGCGCAGGACGCCGCGGCCGGGCCGTTCTCGTACGAGCCGAAGTGGGATGGCTTCCGCGCGCTGGTCTCCTGGGACGGCGAGACCGTCGAGATCGGCAGTCGCGGCGCCAAGCCGCTGACGCGGTACTTCCCCGAGCTCGTCGAGGCCTTCGCGCGACTCCTGCCAGAGCCGTGCCTCGTCGACGGGGAGATCGTCGTGCCCACCGAGCGTCCCGGCGGCCAGCGCCTCGACTGGGAGGCCCTGACGCAGCGCATCCATCCCGCGGCATCCCGCGTGGCGAAGCTGTCGGCGGAGACGCCGGCGATGTTCATCGCCTTCGACCTCCTCGCCCGCGGCGAGCGCGACCTGCAGGCCGAGCCGTTCTCGGCTCGCCGCGCCCAGCTCGTCGAGCTGTTCGGCCCGCTCCCCCATCCGCTGCACGTCACGCGCACGACCGACGAGCAGGCCGTGGCCGAGCGCTGGCTGGAGGAGTTCGAGGGCGCAGGCCTCGACGGCGTGATCGCGAAGCCGCTCGCCCAGCCGTACGCGCCGAACAAGCGCACGATGTTCAAGATCAAGCACGCGCGCACCGCCGACGTCGTCGCGCTCGGCTACCGGGTGCACAAGTCGGGCCAGGGCGTCGGCTCGCTCCTGGTGGGCCTGTACTCCGACGACGGGCAGCTCATGAACGTCGGCGGCGTGGCGGCATGGAGCAACGCCCGTCGCCTCGAGCTCGTCGACGAGCTCGCACCCCTCGTCGAGCGCGACGACGACGGCGAGGCCCTCACTCAGCAGGGCGAGAAGTCCCGGTTCACCCCGACCCGGTCCGACTCGTCGTTCGTGCGGCTCCGCCCGGAGAAGGTGCTCGAGGTGCGCTACGACCAGCTCGAGGGGTGGCGCTTCCGTCACACCGTGCAGTTCGAGCGGTGGCGGCCCGACCGCGATCCCCGCTCGTGCACGTACGACCAGCTCGAGACCGTGTCGGCCTACGACCTCGGCGACGTGCTCGACTGAAAAGGTCAAGCCCCCGCGCAAGACCTGCCGGGTCGTCTACCGTCGGGGGATGAGCATCTTCCGTTCCGGCCCCAAAGAGGTGCGCATCGACCCGGCGAACGCCGTGTCGACGCGGATCGACACGTCGAGGCCCCCGTGGAGCCTGTGGTCCGACGGCCTCGGCAAGGTCAGCATCCGTTCGCTGCAGATCATGATCGTCGTCGCCATCACGGCCGGGGTGATCTGGGGCAACCAGCAGATCACCGTCGTGACGATCCCGCTCCTGCTCGCCCTCATCTTCGCGAGCGCCTTCGCGCCGGTCATGACGTGGATGCGCCGGCGCGGCGTCCCCTCGATCGTCGCGACGCTCGCGACGCTGCTGTCGATCGTCGTCCTGCTCGGCGGCGCCGGCTGGCTCATCGTCTGGGCCGTGCGCGACCAGTGGGATGAGCTGTACGCGCAGGCCGAGAGCGGCTTCCAGGAGCTCCTGGCCTGGGTGCAGACCCTGCCGATCGCGCCCGATCAGGCCCAGCTCGACGAGTGGACCGAGACCGTCATCGGGTTCGTCACGAGCGCGCAGTTCGGCTCCGGTGCGCTCGCCGGCGTCGGCGCCGTGGCGAACTTCGTGACCGGCTTCGTGCTGCTGGTCGTCATCCTCTTCTTCTTCCTCAAGGACGGCCCGCAGCTGTGGGAGTTCCTCCTGCGCCCCTTCCGAGGTGAGAACTACGCGCGGGCGCGCCGTGTGGGCGACAAGACCGTCACGACGCTCGGATCGTACGTGCGCGGAACGGCGGGCGTCGCCCTCGTGGACGCCGTCGGCATCATGATCGGTCTGCTGATCCTGCAGGTGCCGCTCTGGTTCCCGCTCGGGGTGCTCGTGTTCCTGCTCGCGTTCATCCCGATCGTCGGCGCGACCGTCGCAGGGTTCGTCGCCGCGCTCGTCGCGCTCGTCGCGAACGGCTGGGTGAACGCGCTGTTCGTGGTCGGCGTCGTCGTGCTCGTCAATCAGCTCGAGGGCAACTTCCTCCAGCCGTTCCTGATGGGGCGCTCGATGAAGCTGCACTCGTTCGTCATCCTGATCGCCCTGACGATCGGCACCGTGCTCGGCGGGATCGTCGGCGCCGTGCTGGCCGTGCCGCTCACGGCCGTGGTGTGGGGCGCCATCCAGGTGTGGGACGGACCGGACCGCCCCGCGCGCTGGGCGCGTCGCAAGCGCGTCGAGGCGACCTGACCGCGGGCGCGGAACGAACCCGCACCGGCACCGGTCTCCGGTGGCCCGACGTGCGGGTTTCGCCCTGCTCGACGGTGCCGGGGAGTCCATTCTCCGGATCCGGATCCCGTCGTCGTGGACTCGACGCTACGCCCGGGAGGGGCGGGAGCGGAAGCGGCTTCGCCGTGAATAACAGGATGCCTCGATCTCGGCATCCTGTGGTCTGAAAACACGGACGGATTCCTCGCGCCGGCGGGGCCGCAGTGCCAGGATCAAGGCATGGCCGCTCACGACGACACCCCCGACGCGGGGGCCGGCGAGCCGACCGAGACCGCGGAGCTGCGACTCGAACCGATCCGGTTCATGGCACGGGTCGACGCGGTGCTGCGGTTCGGCGAGCTCATGCTCGGCGCCGGCGCCTCGTCGGCGCGCGTGCGCGACTCGATGGAGCGCATCGCCCATGCTCTCGGGCTCGATCACCTGGAGTGCCGCGTGGGCATGACCGACATCGTCATGTCGGCCCACCGCGGTGCGATCTACCGCACGCGCGTCGCCGAGGTCGGCCACATCGCCGTCGACGCAGGACGCATCACCGAGCTCCGCCGTCTCGTGCACGACGTCGCCGACGGTGTCTCGGTGCTGGTGCTGCAGCGCGAGCTCGACCGGATCGAGGGGATGCCCCCGCGCTACCCGATCGCGCTCCGCGTCGCGGCTGCGGCGCTCGCGTGCGCCGCGTTCGCCCTGCTCAACAACGGCGGGTGGGCCGAGGCCGTCGCGGTCGCCCTCGCCGTCGCGGTCGGGCAGTGGGTGCGCATCCTCCTGGTGCGGGCGCGGGTCAACGAGTTCCTGCTCGTGTTCGTGGCCGCCGTCGTCGCACTGCTGGGCTACCTCGCCGTGATGGCGGCGCTGGATGCCGCGGGGCTCGAGACCGGCGACCACGATGCCGCGATCACGAGCGCCGTGCTCTTCCTCGTGCCCGGCTTCCCGCTCGTCACCGGCGCCATGGACCTGGCGCGCCGCGACCTGCACGCCGGGATCGCCCGCATCGTCTATGCGTCGCTCGTGCTGCTCGCCACGGGAACGGCCGTGTGGGCGGTCGCGGCGGCCTTCCGCTTCAGCCCGATCGCCACCGCCCCCGTGCTGGTCGACGAACCCCTCCTGTCGGCCCTCCGCCTCGTCGCCGGGTTCGTGGGCGTGCTCGGCTTCGCGATCCTGTTCTCCACCCCCTGGCGCATCGCGCTCACGGCATCCGTCATCGGCGCGATCGCCAACGTCGCTCGGCTCGCCCTCATCGACCACGACGTCTCCCCCGCGGTCGCCGCCGCCGCGGCGGGGCTCGCCGTCGGCATCGCCGCGTTCGTCGTCTCGCGGTGGGTGCGGTCGCCGCGCGTCGCGCTCACCGTGCCCGGCGTGATCATCATGGTGCCGGGGGCCGCCGCCTATCGCAGCATCGTCGCGACGATCGACGGCGACACCGTCGCCGCCGTGCAGAACGGGGTGCAGGCGGTCTTCGTCGTCGTCGCCCTCACGATCGGGCTGACCGTCGCCCGCATCCTCACCGAGCGCGAATGGCAGCAGTCCGAGCGCTGACGCGGGCTACTCGTCGTCGGCGGGCTTCTTCGCGCGGCTCGGCTGCACGCGCGGCGGCTCGCCCGGCATCTTGGGGAATTCGGGCGGGAACGGCAGCTCGCCGAGCCCGTCGTCGAGGTCGCGCTGCCACCATTCGAGCAGCGTGTCGATGCGGCCGGGCCGGTCGAGGAATCCCGCCCACGGATCGCCGATGTCGGCCAGACGCTGCGGGACGGTGCGCACGGTGAACGACGACGGATCGACCTCGGCGAGCTCGTCCCAGCCGATCGGCGTCGACACCGTCGCGCCCGCGAGCGCCCGCGGACTGTAGGCGCCCGCCATCGTGCGGTCGCGGTTGGCCTGGTTGAAGTCGATGAAGATGCGCTCTCCGCGCTCCTCCTTCCACCAGTTCATGGTCACCCTGTCGGGCATCCGCCGCTCGAGTTCGCGGCCCGCGGCGATGACGGCGTGACGCACATCGAGGAACTCCCACTCCGGTTCGATGGGGCAGAAGACGTGGATACCTCGGCTGCCGCTCGTCTTGATCCACGCCTCGAGGCCCGCCTCGGCGAGCACGTCGCGCAGGGCCGGGGCGATGGCGGCCGCCTCGGCGAATCCCGTCCCCGGCACCGGGTCGAGGTCGACGCGCAGCTCGACGGGGTTGTCGGTGTTCGAGGTGAGTGAGGCCCAGGGGTGGAAGACGACCGTGTTCATCTGCGCCGCCCACACCGCCGACGCGATCTCGGTGAGCACGAGCTGGGGGTGCCGGCGTCCGCTGTTGTAGCGGACGGTCACGGATTCGACGAAGTCGGGCGTGCCCTTGGGCGGGTTCTTCGAGTAGAAGCGCTCGCCGTCGACCCCGTCGGGGAAGCGCTCGAGCGACACCGGTCGATCTCCGTTCGCGGCCAGGAACGGCCCCGACACGGCGATGAGGTACTCGGCGAGCTCCCGCTTCGTGATGCCGACCTCGGGCCAGATCACCCGGTCGGGGCTCGAGAGCGCGACCTCCCGGTCGCCGTCGGGGCCGGGAACGGTGAGGGTGATGCGAGGCGACGCCATACGCCGACGCTATCGGGATGCCGCGACATCCGGCACCCCGTGACGGGGCCCCCGCCGCCGATCAGTCCGCCAGCAGGGGGGCGAGGTCGTCGCGCGTGAGCTTGATCCAGGGGCCGGCGGCATCGACGATGACCCCCGTGATGCCCTCGTCGGCGCGCAGCGCATTGGCGAGCTGGCCGGGGGTCATCGGCGCGGGCTGGTCGCCGCGGCCCATGGCGATGACCTCCAGCGGGTGCGAGTACACCTCGAGCAGCCGGTCGCCCTGCGGCGAGCGCGCCTCGGCGACGCCGTACCGGCCTTCGGTCGCCGTGTTGACGGCGAGCCAGAACTTGGCGCGCGTGAGCGCCGCGGCGATCTCGCCCGCCGTCGCGTCGGTGCGCTCCCCGGCGAGCAGCGACTTGATCTCGAGCTCGGGCTCGGCCTCTGCGAGCATGCGCTCCAGCAGCGCGCGCGGATACACGGCCCGCGCCGTTCCCGATGCGCCGTCGATGATGATGCCGGCGTACGGGCTCGCGAGCACGTAGCGCAGCACGGTGAGGACGGGCTGCCCCATCGCCGAGGTGTCGGTGTCCTTGTCTGCCGAGACGGCGGCCTGGAGCGCCGCACCGCCGGAATAGACCAGGACGAACTGCTGGTCGCCGCGCGTCGCGATGGCCAGCGGAAGCTCCTTGCCCTCCGACAGGAGCGCGCGGGCGTCGCCCTTGATGCGCAGGAACAGGTGCCCCTGCAGCAGGTGCCGGGCGACGCCGGCGAGCTCCTCGTTCGAGGGGGTCTCGGGCAGCTGCGCGAGGGCATCGCGCAGCAGCACGTTGTCGCGGAGGCCGGGGATCGTCTCTGTCGGCGGCGGAGCGAGCTCGGGGCCGCGCACGGCCGGCTGTCGCTGAGACGTCGGCGTCGGCGTCGGCTCCGGGGCCGCCGCCGGCTCCGCCTGCGCCTTCGCCGCCGCGCCGAATCCCCCGTACGACGACATCGAGATGCCCACGGCGGGCGCGGCATCCGGTTCGGAGGCGGGAGCGGATGCCGCAACATCCGGCGCGTGCTCGGCCACGCTCTCGACGGACTTCTCAGGACGCGCGTCGTCGCGCTTGCGCTTGAAGAGGGCCATCCTGCGAGCCTAACCCGGTCGCCCGGGGAGAATCCCGGGGAGTCGCCGTGCTACAGCTTCTCGATCGGCGCGATCTTGATCAGCAGCTTCTTCGGTCCGGCCGACTCGAACCGCACGTGGGCGACGCGCTTCGCGCCCTCGCCCGTGACCGCGTCGACGCGCCCTTCGCCGAAGTCGTCGTGCCGGATGCGGTCACCCGGCGCCAGCTCCATGTCGCCGTTGTCGCGCACCCGGGAGGGGATGCGGTTCGCGAACTTCTCGATGCCGCCGGCGGGCCGCTCGCGCGGGGGCAGGGGGACCAGGTCGTCGCCGTAGCGGCTGCCGCCTCCGCCGCCGCCCCAGCCGGAGCCGCGTCGCGCGTTGAGCGCGCGGGACTGCGAGCCCCCGCGCGAGTTGACGTCGCCCGGCGACTGCCGCCAGTGCACGAGCTCGGCCGGGATCTCCTGCAGGAATCGGCTCGGCATCGCGACGGTGACCTCGCCGAACTGTGCGCGGGTCATGGCCAGCGACAGGTACAGACGCTTGCGCGCCCGCGTGATGCCGACGTAGAACAGTCGCCGTTCCTCCTGCGGGCCGCCGGGCTCGCCCGCGGAGATGCGGTGCGGGATGAGGTCCTCCTCGACGCCCGTCACGAAGACGGCGTCGTACTCGAGGCCCTTCGCCGTGTGCAGGGTCATGAGCGACACCGAGCCCGACGCGTCTTCGAGGTCATCGGCGTCGGAGACGAGCGCGACCTCCGTCAGGAAGTCGAGCAGCGTGCCCTCGGGGTTGTTGCGCGCGAACTCGCGGGCCACCGCGACCATCTCGTCGAGGTTCTCGACGCGGGCCTCGTCCTGCGGGTCTTTGCTGATGCGCAGCGCGTCGAGGTAGCCGCTCTTGCCCAGCAGGAGCTGCAGCCCCTCGGCGACGGCGGTGGGTGGGGCGATCTCGCCCGACGACGGGAGCATGATCTCAGCGGCCTCGGCCAGCACGGCATCGAGGTGCGAGATCGCCGCCTGGATCTTGGGGCCGACGCCGAGCGCCGACGCATTGGCGAGCGCATCGCGGAACGTGATGCCCTCGTCGGCGGCGTAGCGCGCGATCGCGGTCTCGGTGACGTCGCCGATGCCCCGTCGCGGCTTGTTCAGGATGCGCCGCAGCGCCATCTCGTCGGCGGGGTTGGCCACCGCGACCAGGTACGCGAGGGCGTCCTTGATCTCGGCGCGGTCGTAGAACTTCGTGCCGCCCATGATCTTGTAGGGCACGGCCGAGCGGATGAGGATCTCCTCCAGCGCCCGGGACTGCGAGTTCGTGCGGTAGAACACCGCCATCTGCGAGTAGTCGACCCCCGCTTTGCGCAGCACTTCGACCTCGTCGGCGACGAACTGCGCTTCGTCGTGCTGCGAGTAGCCGGTGAAGCCGACGATCTTCTCGCCGGCGCCGACGTCGGTCCACAGCTTCTTGTCCTTGCGGTCGAAGTTGTTGCCGATGACGGCGTTCGCGGCGCTGAGGATGTTCTGCGTCGACCGGTAGTTCTGCTCGAGCAGCACGACCTTGGCGCCCGGGTAGTCGCGCTCGAACTCGGTGATGTTGCGGATGTCGGCGCCGCGGAACGCGTAGATCGACTGGTCGGAGTCGCCGACGACGGTGAGCGACGCGCCGCCGGGCGCATCCACGGCTCCCGGCGATGGGGCGTCGAAGATCATCATGCCGGTATCGGCATACGGCTGACCTGAGGCCGACGAGGTGTCGGAGCCCGGTGCTTTGGTGAGCTCGTGGATCAGGGCGTACTGGGCGTGGTTGGTGTCCTGGTACTCGTCGACGAGGATGTGCCGGAATCGGCGTCGGTACACATCGGCCACGTGCGGGAAGGCGCGAAACAGGTACACCGTCTGCCCGATGAGGTCGTCGAAGTCGAACGCGTTCGCCTTCTGCAGGGCCCGCTGATAATCGGCGAACACGTCGACGAAGATGCGCTCGGCGGGATCGTTCATGTTGGCCTGGCGGGCGTAGGACTCGGCATCCGCCAGTTCGTTCTTGAGCTTGGAGATGCGGCTCTGCACGCCGGCCGGAGTCAGACCGAAGGCATCCGCCTCGTGCTCCTTGACCAGACGCTTCAGGAGCGCCCGCGAGTCGCCCGAGTCGTAGATCGTGAACGAGCTCGTGAACCCGAACTGCTGCGCTTCGCGCCGCAGGATGCGCACGCACGCCGAGTGGAACGTCGAGATCCACATGCTGCGGGCGGAATCGCCCACGATCTGCACGACGCGCTCGCGCATCTCGCCGGCGGCCTTGTTCGTGAACGTGATCGCGAGGATCTGGCTCGGCCACGCCTCGCGGCCTCGCAGCAGCGAGGCGATGCGCCGCGTGAGGACGCTCGTCTTGCCGGAGCCGGCACCGGCGACGATCAGCAGCGACTGCCCGCGATAGGTGACGGCCTCGCGCTGCGGGCCGTTCAGCCCTTCGAGGAGGTCTTCGTCGGGTCGCGTGCCACCCGCGCGCGGACCACTGCCGCCGGGGACGATGAGGGGGACGGATGCCGCGCGGGGCGCGGCCGGAGAAGCGTCTGTCATGACCGGTCCAGTCTAGGTCGGGGCTCCGACGCCGCGGAGCGCGCGGAGACTCAGAGCAGGCGCCGCTCCGACGCCCACGCCGTGAGCTCGTAGCGCGACGAGAGCTGCAGCTTGCGCAGCACGGCCGACACGTGCGTCTCCACGGTCTTGGACGAGATGAACAGCTCGGCGGCGACCTCCTTGTAGGCGTAGCCGCGCGCGATCAGGCGCATGACCTCCTGCTCGCGCGCCGAGAGCCGGTCGAGCTCGTCGTCGGCCTTCGCGGTCTCGCCTGCCACCGCGCCGAAGGCATCCAGCACGAAGCCCGCCAGCCGGGGCGAGAACACCGCGTCGCCGCCGGCCACCGCGTGCACGGCCTGCGCGACCTCGCCCCCCGACGACCCCTTCGTGATGTAGCCCCGCGCGCCGGCGCGGATGACCCGCACGACGTCTTCCGCGGCATCCGACACGCTCAGCGCGAGGAAGCGGGCCGACGTCGGGGCCGACCGCCGGATCACGGCTTCGCCTCCCGTCGCGTCGGCGACGCCGGCATCCGACGCCCCGGGCAGGTGCACGTCGAGCAGCACGACATCCGGCTGCGTCTCCGCGATGACGGCGAGGGCCGACGCGACATCCGCCGCCTCGCCCACCACGACGATCGACGGATCGAGATCGGTGCGCAGGCCCGAGCGGAAGATCGAGTGGTCGTCGACGATCACGACCCGGATGCCGTCAGCCACGACGCACCTCGGCATCCAGGCGCAGATGCACCTCCGTGCCGGTGGCCGTCGGGCGCACGGTCGCCGATCCCCCGGCGCGGCGCATCCGGCCGATGATGGATTCGCGCACGCCCAGGCGGTCGCCGGGGACCACCGTCAGATCGAACCCCGCACCGCGATCGCGCACGAACACGTCGACGCCGGCCGGTGAGCCCTCGATGTACACCGACACCTCTCCGCCGGCGTGCCGTGCGGCGTTCAGCATCGCCTCCCGCGCCGCCGCGGCGACGTCTCCGCTCGCCCGCTCGGTGGACGATCCTGCCGAGACGACATCGATGCGCACCGGGTAGTCGAGCTCGAGGGCGCCGGCGAAGTCGCGCAGGTCGGTCGGCAGGTCGCTGTCGGCCGGTGCATCTCCGTCGTACAGCCACGACCGCAGCTCGCGCTCCTGAGCGCGGGCGATCCGCGCCACTTCGCTCGAGGCGCCCGCCCGGTTCTGGATGAGTGCGAGCGTCTGCAGCACCGAGTCGTGCAGGTGGGCGGCCATCTCGCTGCGCTGCTCCTCGCGGATCCGCCGCACCCTCTCCCCCGACAGTTCGCGCCACTTCGCGAGGAGCGTCGTGGCGTGCACGAGGGCGATCGAGATCAGCACGCCGAGCGACATGACGAGGCCGAACAGACCCGCCGACGACGACCCCGCGACGGCGAGGAGCACGACGAGCACGACCACGAGGATCCCGGTCACCGTCAGCCGCACGGCGAGCGCGTGCCGGGGCCCGCGCGCCGGGTCGCGCGTGTCGACGAGGGTGGCCCAGCTGCCGGCCACGATCCCGAGGACGGAGGTCGCGCTGCACGCCACGACCCACGCAGACGGACCGCTGTACGGGCCGCCCCACGCGGACACCCACAGCACGGTCGTGAAGCCGGCGACGGACGCCGCGGCCGTCAGCACCCAGGCGACGGGGACGCGCCGGGACGGAGCGTCGGGGCCGGGCCGCCACGGCGTGAGCGCCCACAGCCAGAGGTAGAGGAGGACCCCGGCGCCCCAGAGCAGGCAGAGGACGGCGAGGGCCACGCGGACGGTGAGCGGACGCCACCCGAGGTGATCCGCGAGTCCTTCGGCCGTTCCCGACACGGCGCATTCGCGCGGCCTCAGAAGCGGAGGACGAGACGCGGCGCGCGCGGCATCCGCCGTCGCGACGGAGGGGGCGGCGGTGGTCATGTCACCCATCACACCATCCGACGGCGCCGATCGATGCGCTCGAGCGGCAGAATCAGGGTCCGCTCAGGGGTTCACCCCATGGCGGGCGGATGCCGCGCGCGGCGAGGATCGGAGCATGACCTCACCGACGCCGCCCTCCGAGGCTCCCCCGATCGCCGATCCGGGTCCGCCGCCGCCCGCGCCCGCGGGCATGCCCACCGCTTCGGACCGCTTCTTCGCGTGGGTGCGCGGGTTCGGCGTCGTGCGGATCGACGGCTGGCTCGGCGGAGTGTGCGCCGGGATCGCGGCACGGCTGCGCATCGACCCCGTCATCGTGCGGGGAATCGTCGTCGTGGCCACCGTCCTCGGCGCGCCGATGTTCCTCCTGTACGCGATCGCCTGGGCGCTGCTGCCCGACGTGCGCGGTCGCATCCACCTGCAGGAGCTCTTCCGCGGGCGCTGGGACTCCGCCCTGACCGGCATCGTGATCCTCGCGCTGCTCACGCTCGTGCCGGTGCTGCCGTGGCTCTCGAGCCTGCTGCTCTGGCCGCTGTGGGGATTCGCCACGGGCGGCTACCCGGCCGACGGATGGGGCTGGAACCTCCTCCCCTCCGGCCTCACGATCTTCATCGGCTGGACCGTCACGCTCGCCGCGATCGGCGGACTCGTCTTCCTCGTCGTGCGTCTGGCACGGCGAGGCCGCAGCCCCCGGGAAGACTCGGATCCGCGAACGGCTTCCGCGGATCTCGCAGTCCCGGGCTCCGTCGAGGCGCCCTCGTCGGGCGACGGCGCCCCGACGACTCCCCTCGACGCCGAGGGCGGGGTGCCGGATGCCGCGCCCGCGCCGCCGATCGAGCCTCCCGCGCCGACGGGACCGACAACGGACGCCGAGGTGGCCGCATGGCGCACGCAGCACGACGAGTGGCGCACCCAGAACGACGCCTGGCGCCGGGCGCAGCAGGATGCCGGACGCGCCGCGCGCGAGCAGGCGCGCCGCGAACGCGAAGCCGCCGGCGCGGTCTTCGCCGCCGAGGCCGCGGAGCGCCGCCGCATCCGCAAGCTCACCGCTCCCCGCACGAGCGCGCCGTTCGTGTTCTTCGTGCTCGGCGCCGCGCTCGTGGTCGGCGCGGCCACGGCGCTCTGGGGAGCATCGGGAGCCCGCGACGATGCCTTCGCCCCGCCCCTGGGCGTCTTCGCCGCGGCGGCCGTGGTCGGCGTCTCGATGATCATCGCCGGCGCACTGCGACGCCGATCCGGATTCCTCGCCTTCGTCGCGATCGTGCTGCTGGTGCTCGGTGGCCTCAGCACCGCGACGGCTGCGATGCGCGGCGTCGTCGTGGGCGACGTAGGAATCACCAATCTCGTCCCGCGCGACGCGCCGGTCATCCAGCCGTGGGGCTCGCTCGACATCACGCTCTTCGAGCGCGGCGCCGCATCCGATCCGATCGTCGTGGACAAGCAGGCGGGCTACACGTCGATCTCGGTCGACCCGGGTGTCGAGCTGTCGCTCTCCGTCCGCTCCGGCTCCGGCCTCGTGCAGTTCGTCTCCATCGACCCCGACACCGGCGACTACGTGGAGCAGCCGGTCGACCAGCGACGGACCGCGAGGGACGACGGCTGGCTGGTCGAGACGACGATCGTCAGCGGCGACGGCCCCCCGACCACGCGACAGCGCGTCGAGATCGACCAGCGATCGGGCGGCGTGACCGTCTACTTCACCCTTCCCCGAGACACGGAGACCACCCCATGACCTTCGACGCCACCGCCGATGCGGCTCCCCGCGCGACCGACTCCCCCGCCCTGACCGCGCGCGTCCGCTGGGCCGGGATCGTCTGGGGCCTGTTCTTCTCCGCCCTGTCGGTCGCCGCGCTCTGGATCGTCGGCTCCGCCGATCGGCGCGACGACGTCGCGCAGTGGTCTTCCCAGCTGACGGGCCCGACGGTCGCCGGCGTCGCGGTGCTCGCCCTCGGTGTCGTGCTGCTCGTCGCCGGGCTCGTCGGACTCCTCCGCCGCGCCCAGAGATCCCTGACGCCCTCCCCGGAGCAACGCGCCTGATCGTCTGCAGTCGCGGCCGGTGCCACGGAGATCGGCAGTCGTTCAGGCATCCCTTGGGAGAATGAGTCCATGCGCACCCTGCTGAACATCATCTGGCTCATCTTCGCCGGATTCTGGCTCTTCCTCGGCTATGTCCTCGCGGGTGTGCTCCTGTGCATCCCGATCATCACGATCCCGTGGGCGATCGCGTCGTTCCGCACCGCCGGCTACGTCATCTGGCCGTTCGGACGCACGATCGTGCCGAAGCCGACCGCGGGCGTCGGCTCGTTCCTCGGCAACGTCATCTGGGTGATCCTCGCGGGCTGGTGGCTGGCGCTCGGCCATATCGTGTCGGGCATCGCGCTGTGCCTCACGATCATCGGCATCCCGATGGCCATCGCCGACTTCAAGATGGTGCCGATCTCGCTCATGCCGCTCGGAAAGGACATCGTCTCCACGCGACAGGGCGCTTTCGACCAGACCCTCGGTCGCTGACGCTCGACGCGAAGACCCCCCGGCGACGTGCGCCGGGGGGTCTTCGCGTGAGTGAGGTCGATCAGCCCGCGACGAGCGCGCTGCAGGCGCTGTCGTCGGCGTCGGTCGTGCACAGCACGAGCGCGCCGGCGTCGACGAGGTTCTCGGGCACCTGGAAGCTCCACGCGAACGTGTAGGACTTCTCCGGCGTCATCGGCACCTCGATCGAGCGGGGCGAGACGGCCGTGCCGACGAACGACTCGTCGACGGTCGAACGCAGCACGGGTGCGGCGTCGACGTCCTTCAGGCCTTCGGTCGAGACCCACTGGGCGACGTTGACGGTGACCCACTGCGTGCCCGCCTCGGGCGCGTCGAGAGCGGCCTCGGCGGCACCGTCCGGCGCCGCGCTGCTCCACACCTCGAGGGCCACGCCGTCGGCGCCGACGCGCTCGCTCATGGCGGCGGGCGACTCGAACGACGAATCCACGACCTGGTCGGTCGCCGACGTGCTGGCGGGACTCGGAGTCGACGAGCAGCCGGCGAGCAGGACGGCGGCGGCGGCGATGGACAGGATGGCTGTGCTTCGTGAGCGCATGGCGAACACCTCTTCGAATCGATTCGGGGAAGCTTCCAGGATACCCCCGCCGATCGCGTGAGCCCGCCTCGGGAAGCCGCGGAAGCTCAGGCCTCGACGCGGGTGCGTCGCCACGGCAGGGCCAGCAGCACCCCGACCGCGCACACGGCCAGGCCGAACACGCCCGCGACGAGGGCCGAGGCATCCGGGATCTCGAGGTACGTCGTGATCCCGAGGATGCGGGCGAGGCCCCAGGGCAGGAGCCCCACCTGGTCGTTCCAGATCGTGAGGGCCGGCTCGAGGCCGACCGCCGCCACCGCGAGCGCGGGGACGGCGAGACCCGCGCCGACGCCGGCGAGCACGGCACCCCACGAGCGGCGGGCTCCGAACTGGGCCGACAGCGCCCATCCGGCGGCGACGAACAGCCACGCGAAGAGGGCGAACGCGACGGCGATGTAGACGACGCGGAGTGCGGGCTCGGTCCAGAACGCGAACCAGTACCCCCCTGGTCCGGTGAGCGACAGGGCGGCGAGGGCGACGAGGCAGCGCAGCACGACGACTCCGCCCACCGCGGCCATGACCGGCCAGGGCGAGCGGCGCCCGACGATGAGGCGCACGACGACGGCGAACGCGATCCAGGCGGCGAACACGAGGGCGGGGTGCGTCCACGACAGGAACGAGGTCTGCACGAGCCGGGTCGCGACGAGGAGCCCGCCGGGCACGAGGAGGAGCAGCCACTTGTCGAGCGGCAGGAGGCCGAGCGTCGACTCGCGGGCGCGCCACGGCCGGGTCGACCCGAGCCACGTCGCCCGGGCGGCCGCGGCACCCGGTCGGCGCACGAGCCGCGTGCGGGCCGCGAACATGCCGATCAGCACCCACGCCGCCCCGAGGACCAGCAGCACGCGCGCGGCCCAGGCCATGGGCAGATCGCGGTCGGCGCGGTCGACGCCGAGCTGCGCGGCCGTCAGGTTCCAGGCCGGGTGGTCGAGATCTCCGTCGTACTGCGCGAGGTGCTCGGCCGCGAGCGCCGCGTACGCGTCGCGCGCCTGCTGCCACTGCGCGTGCGCGTCGGGCGACAGCGTGTCGTGCCACTCGGCTTGGCGCAGGAACATCTCGCGATAGGCCGAGAGGAGACGCAGTGTGTCGGCCTCGTAGGAGAGCGTCGTCGTGAAGGCCTCGCGCAGCGACGGGTCGCGCCAGGTCGCGACGTCCGTCGCCTCGACCAGCGTCTTCATGCGGTCGGCGGTCTCGACCGCCTCGCGGCCGAGCGCGATCGTCTCGTCGACGCGGTCGCGCCCGATGATCGTGTACAGCACGTCGAGGGTGGCCGAGTCGCCGGTGAGGATGTCCCACTCGAACAGCCACATCTGCGGCGGCGGCTCGAGCCCGATCGCGAACGCGCGCTCCTCGGCGAACGGCTGCAGGTACAGCCCCTGACGCACGGCGTCGCGCGACAGCGCCATCGCCTCGACGATCGCCGTCAGCGTTGCGGGGTCGTCGGAGAAGTACTCGCGCGCCCAGGCGACGGTGACCTCGCCGACATCCGCGTCCGGATCGCGCGCCAGCGCGGCAGCCGTCAGGGTGTTCAGCTCGGAGAGCTGCCAGAACCCGGACTTGAGATACAGCGACAGGGGTCCGGCTCGCCACGGACCGCCGTCCTGCGTCCACGTCCACACGCCCTCGATGCGCGGATTCTCGGCGAGGAGCGTCTGCAGCGCCCACTGGTACTCGGGACCGAGGTCGTTCGCGAACGACCCGAACGCCTCGAACTCGCGACGGCTCTGGAACTCCACGATGCGCCGCTGGTCGCCGACGGCGAGCGTGTCGTTCAGCGGCAGCCAGCTGTAGAAGTCGCCGAGCGTGTACTTCGTCGACACGATGAGGGCGGGCGAATCGACGCCGTCGAGCACCGCCCGGTAGGAGTCGGCATCCGTGTGCATGTCGCCGACGTCGCCGATGCCCACGCTCCAGGTGCGGAAGATCACCTCGCGGCCGGACGCCTCCGCCTGCGCCGCGTACGTCTCGAGCATCGTCCGCACGGCTTCGGGTGTGCGCACGGCGATCGCGGAGTAGTAGTCCCAGCCCGGCTCCTGGTAGATCGACCCGCCTTCGCCGATGCGGATCAGGACGCCGCTCAGCGCGGGCTGCGCGGCGTACAGCGTGTCGAGCGCATCGGCGTAGACCTGCCACAGCGCCGGATTCTCGGTGTCGAGCGATCCGAAGCGGTCGACGAAGGATGCCTCGAGCTCGGGCGAGAGCGTGGGCATGTCGGTGCGGAGGAAGACCTTGACGCCCAGCGCGGCCGCGTGGTCCCAGAAGGGTCCGAACGCATCGGTGAGTGCGGCGGCGCGTGCCAGGTGCGGGTCACCGTCGGCGTAGACGCCGTCGAAGGTCGCGTACTCGACGAAGCCCGGCCACGCGACGGCGTTGTAGCCGTTCGCGAGAGAGTGCCGCAGGAACTCGTCCCACTCGACGTACGCGTCGGAGAGTGCATCGCCATCGATGTAGGGCTCTTCGGCGAGGTACACGTCGTCGAACGCCCGCGAGACGTGCGAGTAGTCGGTGCCGTCGGCCCATTGCGACGGATCCACCGCGACGCCGACCGCCCCCAGGTCGACCATGCGCAGCGGCAGCGCGGATGCCGCGTGCGCGCCGACCTCTCCGCGCAGATCGCGGCCGGCCCGGACGGCGGCGGCCAGGTCGTAGACGCCGCGCACCGCCCCGGCTTCGGACGGCGCCCGCACCGACAGTCCGCCGTCCACCTCGACGACCTCGTAGGCGTCCTCCGTCGGCGTCGCGTCCGCGGCGACCGAGACGGTGAGAGCGATCTCGCCCGCACGCGCGGGGGCATCGGCGACCGCGTCGAGGAGCTCGTCGAGGGCGGCCTCGAACCGCGGACCCGGGGGCAGGTCGACCGCGGCGATGCGGGGCGGCGGCACGGACGGCGCGATCTCCGGGACGACGGGCGGCGCCGGGGTCATCTGCGCGGACGCCTCCGTGCGGATGCCGAGCGCGTCGCCCACGACGAGGCCGACACCGGCACCGGCCGCCAGCAGACTCGCGGAGACGACGACGGCGAGGATGCCCCTGCCGCGCGCCGTCGCCATGGAGGAAGCCTAATCGCGCGCGGTGCGCGCCCCGACGCGTCAGGGACCCCCGAGGGTGCCCTTCACCACGCCCGCGGCCGCGAGCGCCTCGGCGGCGAGCTTGCGCTTGAGCTCGATCGACTGCCCGATCTCCTCGGCCAGGAGAGGGCGCGAGCGCACGAGCTCGTCGACCGTCTCCAACGGCACGACGAGGACCGTGAGCACATCGGCGGCGACCGCGGTCGTCAGGGTCTTCTCGCGGGTGAGCGCCGTCTGGCCGACGTAGTCGCCGGGCTCGGCCGTCGCGAACTCGATGCGTCCGCCGGCGGCGTTCACGGCGAGCCGCACGCGCCCCTCCACGATGAAGCGGATGTCGTGCGGCAGGACGCCCTCGGGCTGGACGATCTCGCCCAGGCCGTAGCGCTCGAGCTTCGACGTGGACAGCACGAGGGCGCGCTCCGCTTCACCGAGGTGCAGCGTCGGGCCGACGACATCGAGTGCCTTCTCCAGTCGGCCGGGCTCGGCGATGGGGTCGCTGGCGTCGCCGTCGAGGGCGAGCCCGCGACGGCGGGCCGCGTACCAGAGCCAGGCGAGGTAGAGGCTGAGGGCCTGCGGCGCGAACTGCGGGCCGTTGATCGGAAGGCTCACCGAGTACTTGCCCGCCCCGAGATAGTCGGCGCTGGCCCGTTCTCCGTCGGCCCGCATCGGCAGCGAGTCGGCCACCTCCACGAGCAGCGAGATGACCTCGTGCGGAGGGTCGTCGGTCGTGAACGCCACGGTCGAGGAGATGTGCGACGCCCCCACCGGCTGGCTCAGGTTAGTGAACGAGGCGCCCGAGAGCGTCGAGTTCGGGATGATCTGGATGCCGGCACCGGTGTCGATGTGGCATGCGCGCCAGTTGACCTCGATGACCCTGCCCTGCACGCCGGCGGCATCGAGGTAGTCGCCGATCTTGAACGGCTGCTCGAACAGCAGCAGCAGTCCGGAGATGACCCCGCCGACTGCGTTCTGCAGGGCGAGGCCGATGACGATCGAGGTGACTCCCAGGGCGGCGATGAGTCCGCCGACATCCGCGTTCCACACCCACTGGAACAGGAGCGCCAAGCCCACGACCACGAGGATGAGGCGCGCGAGCTCGACGAAGATCGTCGGGATGCGCTCCTGCCAGCTGCCCTCCTTCGCGCGGGAGAACAGCGCCACGTTGAACGCCGACAGCACGAGGAGGATGAGCAGGAACCCGAGGACGGTCGCGACGACGCGCGGCCAGGCGTTGTCGGTGTCGGTGCGGAACGCGAAGTAGAGCAGGGCCAGAAGTGCGGCGACGGGGACGACCCAGTTGCGCAGCAGCCGGACGGGCTTCGCCGCCGCGCTGCCGCGCCGCACGAGGGCACCGAGCACCTCCGTCAGGACCACCAGGATGATCGGCACGCCGACCGCGATGGCGACCGCCCACCAGATCCAGCCTTCCTGGAGGAGATCCATGACTACTCGATCCTCCAGACGTTCTGCGACTTCCCGCGCAGCTCCACCGACCCGGCCGGCGTGAAGGCGACGCTGTCCTGCATCCTGTCGCGCACCGCCTGGGTGACGTAGATGCCCGGCTGCCCTGTCACGCTGCGCACCCGGTACGCCAGCGAGACCGCGTCGCCCCACAGGTCGTACGCGAGGCTCGTGCGGGCGACGAGCCCGCTGGTGACGGTGCCGGTGTCGACACCGGCCCGCAGATCGATCTGCGTGCCGTTCTGGGAGTTGAACCGCTGCACGACGACGCGCATCTCGCGGGCGAAGTCGACGGCGCGGCGCACGTTGTCGACGCGTGGGACGATCAGCCCCGAGCTGGCGAGGTAGCCGCCGCGGAGTGTGCGCACCTTCTCGACACCCGCCTTGCTCGCCGCTTCGTCGAAGCCCCGCATCAGCGAATTGAGCAACGAGGTCTCGCGGTCGCCGCTGAGGTCGGCCGCGAACTCCTCGAACCCGACGAGCTCCGCGAAGACGACCGAGACGTTGTCGTGCTCCTCGGAGATCGTCTCCTCTCCCTGTCGGTAGCGCTGGGCGACCTTCTCGGGCATGAGCGTGTGCATCAGGCGCTGGTTCTCGGCCTGCTGCTCGTCGATCAGCTCCTGCTTGATCCGCAGACTCGACGCCATGTCGTTGAACGCCGTGCCGAGGTCGCCGATCTCATCGCGTGTGCCGACCGGCACGGCGACCGCCAGGTCACCTCCGGCGACGCGGCGCACGGCGTCGACGAGCTTCTTGATCGGTCGGGTGAACACCTGGGCGAGCAGCAGCGACAGCAGACTCACGGCGAGGATGATGCCCAGCAGCGACAGGAGGAGAGTGCGGGTGAACTCCGTCACCGGCGCGAATGCCTCGGAGGTGTCGATGCGGGCGACCGCCACCCAGTTCAACCCGTCGACCTCGACAGGGCTGTAGGCGGTGATGCCGTCGGTGCCGAGGTAGCCGACGGACTCCGAGTTGCCGCTCTCCCCCTTGAGGGCGTTGTCGACGGAGACCGTGTTCACGGGCTGCAGGAGCACCGTGCCGTTCACCTCGACGATGCGCTGCGCGACTGCGGGAGGAGTCCCCGCGCTGATCGCGCGCTCGGCGTAGTCGTCAGGATCTTCGACGAGCACGCGCGACACGCTCCTCATGAGCCTGTCCGCACCCACGAGGAACACTTCGCCGGTGTCACCGAGGCCCTGTTCCTTCCAGCGCTCGCCTCCGGTCATGACGTCGTTGACGCGGGAGATCGGAATCTGCGCGGCGAGCACGCCGGTGATCGTGGAGTCGTTGCCGACCGGAGAGACCACCCACAGCGTCGGCGCGTTCAGCGACGGGATCCACCGCTCGAAGTCGGTCGTCTCGACGGCGTTGACGCTGTTCGTCGCCACCACGTCGCGGTAGGCCTCCGCCAGCAGCGACTCGCGGAACGGGCCGGTCAGCACATTGGTGCCGAGGTCCACGCCCTTGTAGGCGCTGTAGACGACATCGCCCTCGAGGTTGAACAGCAGCAGGTCCTCGTAGCCGACCTGGTTCACCAGACGCGTCAGATAGTCGCCGTACTGCTCCGTGGCGGCGGAGTACGGTGTGCCGTCGCCGCTGTCGTTGACCGCGAGCGCCTCGTCGAAGTCGGCGAACTGCGAGGTGAGGTGGTACTGCACCCACTTGCCGGCGTTCGAGTCGGGGATGAAGGCCGTCTCGCTGTACTGATCCCCCGTCCGCGCTTCGAGATCGGCGTTGAAGGTGTCGGCGTAGTACGCCTCGAGCTCGGCCAGCTGCTCGGGGGTGAGCTCGCGATTCTGGAGGTCGTCCCACCCGGCGTTGATCGCCTGGGATGCCGTCTGAGCGCTGAGGTTGCGCGAGTCCAGCGCCACACCCTTCTGCGTGCTCCTCATCGTGGCTTCGAGCTCGCCGACCCGCAGTTCGCGGATCGTCGTGAGCTGGTCGACCGCCGCCGCCCGCAGGGAGTCTCGCCCGTTGAGGAATCCGATGACGCCGACGATGACCGAGGAGATCAGGCTGACCGCCAGCAGCATGATGAGCAGCTTCGATTGGATGCTCAGCCCTCCGCGCCGCCGCGGCGTGCTCACCGATGCGGCGGCCCCTTCACGGGCGCCCTCGTCGCGCAGTCGTTCGCTCTCGGTAACCGGTGAATGCGATGGCGTGGTCACTCAGCCCCCCGTCGATGTCTCGTCAGGCTATCGAAACGATGCGGACGCGCGTCAAGGGATTGCCTCGATTCGATGCCGGACGCCCGGCCGGAGCGCTTCCGGGGTGAAGCGCTCCGGCCGGGCATCGCCCTCAGCTGCTCCTGCGGATCGCGCGCACGCCGGCCCACAGGCCGACCGCCGCGAGCGCGAGGCCGGCGACCCAGCCCCACAGCACGACGATGTCGTTCAGGTCGCCGGCGAGCAGCGCCCGCTCGGCCCGCACGACCCAGTTGAGCGGATTCACCGTCGCGACGACGCGCATCCACGCCGGGCCGTCGTCGAGCGGCAGCAGCATCCCCGACAGGATCATCAGCGGGAGGATGAGCGTCTGCTGCACCCCCCAGAACAGCCACTCGCGGTCTTTCGTCCCCAGCGCGAGCGTGTACGACAGCGAGCCCAGGCCGACGCCGAACACCGCCAGCAGCGCGAGGCCGATGACCAGGCCGAGCGGGTCGGCGCGGAAGCCGAAGGGCAGGGCGATCGCCACGATGAGCAGCGACTGCACGATGATCGGAGCGATCTCCTTGAGCGCGCGCCCGACGAGCAGCGACGACCGCGAGAGCGGAGCGACCAGCGTGCGCTCGTGCGAGCCCGTCATCATCTCGTACTGGAGGTTCGAGCCCACGGCGCCCGTGCCGAACAGCACGATCATCACGAGCACGCCGGGGACGAACCACTGCAGCGTCGCGGCAGGGTCGCCCGACTGACCGATGAGGAGCGGGGCGAAGAGCCCGAGGAACACCAGCGGCTGCACGAGGCTGAAGATGAGGGTGAACGGGTCGCGCACGATCGGCTTGAGCTCGCGCGTCAGCACGTTCCACGTGTCGCGGGCGGGCGTCGCCCGCACGGTGGTGTCGGGGGTGGTCGTGGTGGTCATCGCTTCGCCTCTTCCGTGATGCCGGATGCTTCGGTCTCTCTGTCATCGGTCTCCGAGCCGGGCGACGGGTCGCCCTCTCCCGCCTCGCGGAGCGTCCGCCCGGTGAGGGCCAGGAACACGTCGTCGAGTGTGGGCGGCACACCGGTGGCCGACCGCACCACGATGCCCGCGGCATCCAGTTCCCGTACGGCGGCCGGCAGGAGCGCGTCGCCGTCGGGAGCGGTGACGACGACGGATGCCTCGCCCTCGCGTCGCACCTCGCGATCGGTCAGCGCCTGCACGACCGCCCGCGCCCGCGCCGCGTCGTCGGGTGAGGCGAAGCCCAACGTGACGACGTCGCCCGCGAGCTCCGCCTTCAGCCGCGCGGCCGTGTCGTCGGCGATGACGCGGCCCTTGTCCATGACCATGACGCGCTCGGCGTAGCGGTCGGCCTCTTCGAGGTAGTGCGTCGTCAGGAACACGGTCGTGCCGTGCTGGCGGCGCAGATCGATGATGTGCTGCCACAGGTTGGCGCGGCTCTGCGGATCCAGTCCCGTCGAGGGCTCGTCGAGGAAGATCAGCGGCGGAGCGTGCATCAGTCCGAGCGCCACGTCGAGTCGGCGCTTCTGCCCGCCGGAGAGCTGCTGCACCGAGCGCGACGCGAACGAGGCCAGGTCGAGCGACTCGATGAGCTCGTCGGCGCGGCGGCGCGCGGCATCCTTCCCCATCCCGTAGAACGCGCCCTGGCTGAGCAGCTCGTCGCGCACCCGCTGGGAGAAGCTGCCGCTGGTGAGCTGACCCACGTAGCCGATGCGGGCGCGCACGTCGGCCGGGCGGTGCAGGATGTCGGAGCCGACCACCCGGGCCGTGCCCGACGTCGGCGGAATGAGGGTCGTCAGCATGCGCAGGCTCGTCGACTTGCCGGCGCCGTTGGGTCCCAGGAACGCGACGAGTTCGCCGCGCGCGACCTGGAAGGTCAGATCGGTGACGGCCTCGACGGTCGCCTTCTTCACGGTGAAGCGCTTGGTGAGTCCCCGCGCTTCGATGATCGGTTCGTTCATGACCACAGCATCCCGAACCACCCGGACAGATCCTGTCCGCAAAGACTGGCATTCTGGAGGCATGTCCGACACGACGAGCCGCGCGCTCTCCCTGCTGAACATGCTCCAGACGCATCGGCACTGGCCGGGGTCGGAGCTCGCCGAGCGGCTCGGAGTCACCGAGCGCACCGTCCGCCGCGACGTCGAGCGACTGCGCGAGCTGGGCTACCGCATCGAGTCGAGCCCCGGCACCGCGGGCGGGTACCGCCTGGAGGCCGGAAGCGCGGTGCCTCCGCTGCTGCTCACCGACGAGGAGGCCGTCGCGATGGCGATCGGGCTGCGGCTCGCCGCCTCGCAGCGACTGGTCAGCGGGCCCGAGACGACCCTCACGGCGCTCGCGAAGCTCGAGCAGGTGCTCCCCGCTCCCCTGCGGCGCCGCGTCAACGCCCTCGCCGAGACCGTGCAGCCCGCGGGCATGCGTGCGGGCGCCCCGATCTCCAGCGACGTCCTCGGGGAGCTCGCCCTGGCCTGCCGCGATCACGAACGCGTGCGGTTCACGTACACCTCGGCATCCGGCGCGGTCACCGAGCGCCGCGTCGAACCGCACGCCGTGGCGCCCGCCGACCGGCACTGGTACCTCCTGTGCTGGGACATCGACCGCGATGACTGGCGCACGTTCCGGGTGGACCGACTCGAGAACGTGCAGCACACGCGGGTGCTGTTCCCGCCGCGCGAGCTCACCCCGGAGGAGGTGGAGGAGTTCATCCTCGTCGCGCGCTCGTGGGTGCGACAGCCCGTCGAGGCCCAGATCGTGATGGAGCTCCCCCTCGAGGAGATGCGCGCCTGGTTCGGCCCGTGGGGGCAGGGGGCGGAGATGTACGACGACGCGCGCACGATCTGGCCCGTCGGCGGGGCCGACTTCCGCGAGACGATGTACGGCACGTCGTGGGTGCCGCCCGGGGTCGAGTACGCGATCGACCTCCCCGAACCGGCGCGCGGCGAGCTGCGCGAAGTGCTGGAGCGGATGCTGCGGGCCCTCGACCGTCCGACTCCGGACATCGCGCCCCTCGCCCCGCGAGACTCCATGCCCACTCGCAGGAGCGCGACCTAGGCTGGGGCCGAAATCAGGGAGGCACATCGTGAACCGACGCCCCATCCTCGTCGTCGCCGGGATCGCCCTCGCCCTCTCCCTCAGCGCCTGTGCAGGAGCACCCATGACAGAGTCGTCGACCTCGCGACCCCCGTTCCAGACCTCGACACCCGGGCCCCTCGCCTCCGCCGGCTCGCCGACGGGCACGCCCACCGACGTGCCCGAGGCCCGCTGGGACGCGATCGTCGCCGACCTCGCGCTGCGCGGCGCGACGGGCGAGCCGGCGCTCGTGTCGGCCGAGTCCGTGACGTGGCCCAACGGCGCCCTCGGCTGCGCCTCACCGGGTCAGACGTACACGCAGGCCCTGATCGACGGGATGCGGGTGGTCGTCGAGGTCGGAGGCACGTCGTACGACTACCGCTTCGGTTCCGGCGACGAACCGACGCTCTGCGAGGGCTTCACCCCCGGAGCCCTGCGCGGCGGCTCTGTCACCCACCGCTCCGCCTGACCCCGCCGGCGGGGCCGTGCTGCCCCGATGTGTCAGGAATCGTCGCCTCGTAGCCCGCGAGGCGACCGCACCTGCCATCTTCGCGCGCTGCCTCCTCGGGAGGTGACAGCAGACGCCGCCTCCGCCGCGGCGAGGCGACCGCACCTGCCCACCTTCGCGCGCGAAACGCCGTGGGGCGACGAGCCTTTCGGCCCGCCGCCCCACGTGGATCGGTCGATCAGCTCACGAGCTCATCGCTTGGCCGTGACGAGGATCGCCTCGTCGGCTCCCGACTTGTTGTCGTACACGACGACCATCGAGCCGAGCGGCTTCTGGTCGGCGAACGCCGCAGCGTCGATGCCCACCTTGATCGTCGCGCTCTTGCGCTTCGGCACCGCCTGGTACTGACCGTTCGTGATCGCCGGAGCGGCCGGGTTGAAGCTGGCCCATCCGTCGAACGCGTCGGTTCCACTGTGCGTGATCGCGAACGACTGCACCGTGTAGTCGAATGCGCCCGTGATGCCCAGCGTGCTGGCATCGATCGGCAGCAGGATCGTGCTGCTGTCGGTCGGCGCCTGGGCGTAGTAGCCGGTCGCGAACGTGCCGCCGTTGACCAAGTCGGCCAGGAACACCTCGGACTCGCCGTCCGGGTCGCCCGCGCGCACCAGACCGGAGTCCACGGCGAACAGGGCGTACTCGGGGTTGCCGTCACGGTCGACGTCGATCAGCACGTCGAACTCGACGCTCGCCGCGTTCGACCACCGCGTGTGGGTGTTGACCGCGAAGACGAGCAGCGAGTCGTCACCGTTCGGCAGCGACTGGACGCCGGCGGCGCGCAGGTCGTAGCCGGTGTCGGCGAGCGTCGCCGTGGCATCCTTCGTGTCGCTGAGACCCCACTGGTAGAAGTCCGCGTCCGCGTCGAGCGCACCGAGCTTGTTGGTGAGCTTGACCGCCTTCGTGGTGTTGCGCACCTTCTCGCCCTTCGAGAACATCGGAGCGTTCGAGTCGGCCTTCACCGTGCTGTTCGAGCGCGGCACGAGCAGGTACGGGACCCGCAGCGTCGAATCCGCCGCCGTCAGCACGACATCGCCCGAGATCTCGTAGAACGAGAACTGGTCGTTGCCGGCGATGGAGGTGGGGGCGACGCTCGCCGGCGCGATCGCCGTCACGAGGACGCGTGCCTTTCCGCCGGGGCGGACCGTCACGGACTTCGTGCTGACGGAGATCTTCGCACCGCTGAGCGACTGCGCCGACGGCGCCGTGCTCACCTTGTACGTGACCGACTTGTCGCCCTTGTTCTCGATCGTGATGGTCTTGATCCCGCCGAAGCCGAGCCACGACTCCTGCACACCGAAGCTGAGTGCGGCTTCCCGCGCCCAACCGCTCTCGGTGCGGAAGGCGTCGCCCGTCGCGGTGACCTTCGTCGCGACGGCCTGAGCCGTGTCGACGAGACCGACACCGCCGAGGGTGAGGGACTGGCCCGCCACCTTCTCCGGATCCGCCGTGCCGACGACCGCCGCCGAGATCTGCTGCGCCGTCCACGCCGGGTGCGACTGCACCGTCAGCGCTGCGACGCCCGCGACGTGCGGGGCCGCCATCGAGGTGCCGGAGAGGATGGATGCCGCGTTGCCGGTGCCCACTCCCGCCGACGCGATCGAAACGCCCGGTGCGGCGACGTCGGGGCTGATCGCCCCGTCACCGCTGCGCGGACCCGACGACGTGAAGCTGGCGTAGTTGCGGAAGCCGGGGTTCGCGATCGCTCCGGCCTCGAGGGTCGCCGTGGCGCCCGTCACGAACGGCGCACCGTTGGGCTGGCTGACGCCGAGGAACGGGATCGTGACGTCGAAGGGCTCCCCGGTGTCGGGGTTCGACGTGATCTGGCCCTCGTACGGCGGGAGCGCGTCGGCGTTGTTGACCATGAGCGCCGCAGCCGCGCCGGCCTGCTGCGCGTAGATCGGACGAGCCGCGCGAGCGCACGTGCCGCGGACGGAGACCGCGAGCTGGTTGGCACCCTCGACGATCCCGTTGGCGGTGTAGGCGGCGACGGAGCATCCGAGTGCTTCGTTCTCCGCCGTGCCCGCGATGTCGGCGAGACGCACGACCGTGAGCTCGCCGAGCCCCGCGACCTGGGCGCCGTTCGCGTTGATCGCTTCGACCGGCGTGCCGTTCACGGTGATCGTCGCGCCCGGGAAGCTCTCGCTGCTGTCGACCGCCGAGACGGAGATGACACCGTCACCCGAGCCGGGCGAGCCCGTCATGTACGGGTTGTGGCCGGAGTTGCCGGAGGAGGCGACGACGACGACACCCGCGCCGACGGCGTTGGATGCCGCGACCGCGTCGGGGTCGTCACCACGGCCCCACGTGGAGCCGAGCGACATGTTGATGACGTCCATGCCGTTCTCGACGGCCCAGTCGATCGCCGCGACGACGACATCCGTCGACCCGTCGCAGCCGAAGACGCGGACGCCGTAGAGGTCGACCTGCGGCGCGACGCCGGGGCCGACACGGAACGTGTTCGACGACGTGGTCTCGTCGTAGGGGCCGGTGAACGTGGAGCCGTCTGCGTTGACGCCGCTGCCGCCGGTCGTTCCGGCGACGTGCGTGCCGTGACCGTTGCAGTCCAGCGGGTTGTCGTCGGGCTTGGGGATCGGCTGGTACGACGGGGAGCCGGGGTCGGCGTTGTAGTCGTCGCCGACCATGTCGATGCCGCCCTTGATGCGCGGCGCGTCGGGTCCGTAGTAGGCCGGGTCGGCCGGCTGGTCCGAGACGGCGAACGCCGCTTCGTACGCCTCGACCGTGCCCTCGCCGCCGAAGTCGGAGTGGGTCCAGTCGATGCCGGTGTCGATGATCGCGACCTTGACGCCCTGGCCGGTGTATCCCGTGCTCTGCCACACCTGCGGAACCCCGAGGAACGGCACCGAGACAGCATTGTCGATCGTGTGCCGGCCCGCGGAGTGCACCGCGACGACGCCCGGAAGCTCGGCGACGGACTCGATCTGGTTCGCCGGGATCGAGACCTGGATGCCGTTGTAGGCCGACTGCATCTGCGCAGTCACCTCGGCGCCCTTGGCCTCCAGGGTGCCGGTGATGGCATCCTGCTTCTGCTCCAGCGTGTCGATGACGTTCGACTTCTCTGCCGACGTCAGTTCGCTGCCCTTCTCCGCCTGGACGACGGCGACGGGGTCGCCCTCCATCTCGATGACGACACTGACCTTCTCGTCGGACTGGAGCGCCGACGGGGAGAAGGAGGTGTCGATCTGTCCGCTCGTGTCGGACTTCTGGAATCTGGCCGACGGGTCGTCAGCCGGTGGAGCGGCCATAGCCGCAGTAGCGGGGATCGTCAGTGCGATTGCACCGACCACCGCCAGAATTCTCCTGTGCACGGGGTCATGCCTTTCTCTGATGGGAGGGAGACTTCTCGACGCTACGTCGCACCTGGGAATCGGTCAATGGGTTGCTGTGAAGACGCTGAGTGGCTACGTCCACGGTTTCGTCGGCACGGAGCGCTCCTCGTCACCGCGGAGAAATGCGTGATGAAGAGGAGAAACGGGACGACCCACAGCGAAATCTCCCGTCATCCTGGGGGCGTTCGTCGGATGCCGCGGCTAGCGTGATGTCATCGCGGCGATCCGGACGGTTTCCGGGCACCGGTTCATAACCGGGAGCGCAGCGGGTTCGACTCCCGCCGTCGCGTCCACCTCCGAACGACGCTGCCGCACCCGCGCTACAGTGTGCCGGTGAGGATCCGGCGTCGGTTGCGGGCCGTGCAGGCGCACTCGCGTCGATTCCGCTTCCGGCTTCACCCCGCCCAGGCGGTGGCGGGCGGATTCGGCCTCGCCATCGTCGTGGGCACGGCGCTGCTGATGCTGCCGATCTCGAAGGTGGGGCCGGGCGGCGCCACGTTCGTGCAGGCCCTGTTCACCGCCACGAGCGCCGTGTGCGTGACGGGACTGACGGTCGTCGACACGCCCACCTTCTGGACGCCGTTCGGGCAGGTCGTGATCCTCGCCCTGATCAAGGTCGGCGGGCTGGGGATCATGATCTTCGCGGCGCTGATCGGGCTGGTGCTGGCGCGGAAGTTCACCGTCCGATCTCGACTGAACACCGCTGCGGAGGCGAAGTCGGTCGACCTGGACGACGTCCGCGGCGCCGCACGGGGCATCGTCGTGACCTCGCTCGTCATCGAGGCCGTCACGTTCGCGCTGCTGTTCCTGCGGTTCCTCACGGGCTACGGCTACTCCCTCGGCGACGCGGCATGGTCGGCGCTGTTCCATGCTGTCTCCGCGTTCAACAACGCCGGGTTCGCGCTGTACAGCGACAATCTCATGGGATTCGTCGCCGATCCGTTCATCTGCCTGCCGATCGCCGCTGCGATCATCCTCGGAGGGCTCGGATTCCCCGTGCTCTTCCAGCTCCGCAAGGAGTTCCGGCGTCCCCTGCACTGGTCGATGAACACCAAGATCGTGCTGTGGGCGTCGGGCGTGCTCCTGATCGCGGGGACGGCGTACATCACGCTGATCGAGTGGAACAACCCTGAGACCCTCGGCGCACTGGACCCGTGGTCGCGGATCCTGGCGGGCTTCTTCCAGTCCGTCCAGACCCGCACCGCCGGATTCAATTCCGTCGACATCGGCGCCATGTACGACGAGACCTGGCTCGGTATGGACGTGCTGATGTTCATCGGCGCAGGCCCCGCGGGCACAGCCGGCGGCATCAAGGTCACGACGTTCGCGGTGCTGTTCTTCATCATGATGACCGAGCTCCGCGGCGAGGGCGCGGTGAACATCTTCGGCAAGCGACTGTCCCGCGCGGTGCACCGTCAGGCGATCACCGTCGTCCTGCTCGCGGTGGCGGCCGTGGTCACCGGCGCCGGCCTGCTGATGCTCCTCACCGGCGAGGAGCTCGACCGCGCCCTCTTCGAGTCCGTCTCGGCCTTCGCGACGGTCGGCCTCTCGACGGGCATCACGGCGAGCTTGTCCGAGCCCGCGCAGATCGTCCTCGTCGCGCTCATGTTCCTCGGACGGCTGGGACCGCTGACGCTCGGGTCCGCCATCGCCCTGCGCGAGCGCCGCATCCTCTACGAATTCCCGAAAGAGAGGCCCGCCATTGGCTAAGTTCTCCATCTTCTCCACCGATACGTCCCGACGGATCGCCGAAGCCGACTCCGTCGCCGTCATCGGACTCGGCCGGTTCGGCAGCGCGCTGGCTCTGGAGCTCATGCAGGCCGGGACCGAGGTGCTGGGGATCGACCTGGACGAGGAGCTCGTGCAGTCGCTCAACGGCGAGCTGACCCAGGTCGTCCGCGCGGACTCGACGAGGGTCGAGGTGCTGAATCAGCTCGCGATCGACGAGTTCGATCGCGTGGTCGTGGCGATCGGCGGCGACATCTCGGCGTCGATCCTCACGTGCTCGGTGCTGCTGAGCATGCGCATCCCCGTGATCTGGGCGAAGGCCGTCGACGACCGGCACGGGCAGATCCTCGAGCAGCTCGGGGTGCACCACGTCATCTACCCCGAGAAGGACATGGGCCGCCGGGTGGCGCATCTCGTGCGCGGTGCGGCGCTGGACTACATCGAGGTGGCGCCGGGGTACGCCCTCGTGAAGGCCCCGGCGCCGACGCAGATCCAGGGTGTGGCGCTCGGCGAGACGAGCATCCGCAAGAGCCACGGCGTCACGATCGCGGCGTTCCAGCACGGGGATGACGCATGGACGAACGCGGACAACGCCACCGTCCTCGGACCGGGCGACACGGTGCTCATCGTGGGGCGCACGAAGGATGCCGAGGCGTTCGCGCAGCTGCGGTGAGGGCGCGGGAACGAACCGAGAGGACGTGGTGATGCGCGGATTCGCCGTCGAGCAGGGCGTGCACCTCACCGACCGGCTCCGGACCGAGCTGAGCGGCATCGCGGAAGTGCGGCCCGAGTTCCTCACCTGACGCGAACGGTCACCTCGTCGCCCGGCTGGAGCGAGCATCCGTAGACTCTGCTCGATGACGGAGACCCGCGCGCGCCCCGCCCTCACGAGCATCGAGCTCCTCCTCGACGCGGAGACCGAGGCGCTGGTGCGCGCCGACTGGGATCGGCTGGCCGCCGCGGGGATGTCGAGCCTCGCCGCCCATCGCGCGGAGTCGAACCGCCCGCACATCACTCTCCTGGCGCGGCCGTTCCTGGCACCGCAGTCGTTCGCCGCCGTGGTCGCGCAGCTCCCGGTGCCCGTCACGCTCGGCGAGCCGATGCTGTTCCCTCACGGCGACCGGGGTGTGCTGGCACGACGGGTGGTGCCGGATGCCGGCATCCGACGTCTCCACGCTGCGATCCACGCCGCGGCCCCTCCCGGCGACGACGCTCCGTACACGGCTCCCGGCGACTGGACGCCCCACGTCACTCTCGCGCGACGGCTGCGCGTGGACCAGTTCGACGACGCGCTCCGCCTGCTCGGACCCGTGCGCGTCGGCACCGCGGTCGCCCTTCGGCGCTGGGACGCCGCGGCTGCCGAGGTCACCGCGCTCGCGTGATCCTCGACGACCCGGGATGTCAGGTGGCGGCGCGCACCCGGAACCACAGGCTGAGCTCGCGGGTCGCGCGGAGCACACGGTCGTCGTCGTCCGCCTGCTCGAGATCGTCGAACGTGTCGCGGAAGCCGGCGGGCGCCGGCCCGTCGGGCTCGCTCATCGGCTCGTAGCCCATCGTCCACTCGGCGAACTGCCGTACCCGCGGGTGGGAGTCGATCATCACCCGGAGGTCCGTGTGCCGGGGGTCGGCGGCGATCCGCTCGAGCAGGCCGCGCACGTTCTGCTCCGGTCCTTCCAGGAACTGCACGAAGCGACCGCCGCGGTACAGCAGCATCCCTGTGATGCCGTTGCGGCTGTTCTCCGCTCGGCACTGCGTCAGCAGCGCGGCCAGCTGATCATCGTCGAAGGGCGCGGCCGCGGCGCTCGAGTACACCAGCGAGTACAGCCGCGACTCCTCGTGCTCCGGATGCCGCGTCACGTGCTGGCCTGTTCGTTCGTCGCGTTCCAGACCGCCGTCATCGCCTGGGCCAGGTTCGCGTACGCGCCGATCGGGCGCGCATGCACATCGAGTGCGAGGAAGTCGCCCTCTTCCTGCCGATCGATGCAGCCGAGGAACCGCCCGGGCAGGCTGCCGACGTAGAAGCCGTCGTCCACCCGAGCCCACATGACCTCGGACTCGTCGTTCTCACTCACCTGTGCACCCTCTCCGAAGGGAGCTCAGTCGCGACCGGGCATGTTCAGATCGGCCGGGTCGACCTCGATGTCGCCGACGTCGTCGGGCCCGCCCGTGCCGGGGGCGACGTTCACACTGCTCTGGTCGATGTCGTCGGGCAGAGTCTCGGACAGTTCCGAATCCTGCTTCTGCTGCGTCTCGGTCTCGCTTCCGGGAGAGTACGCGGTGTCCTTGCGCACGGCATCGCTCTCCGAGAGCTCCGTCTGCCGGGGTGCAGGGGGAAGTTCGTCCGTCTCGCCCGCGGCCAGGCGCATCTCGTCATCGCGATTCATGCCTTCAGCCTCTCGTGTCGCTGCGCCCCCGGGGAGAGGGTTGACAACGCGCGAGTCTCCACGCAGTGCACCCGTGCGGGCTCCGGATGCCGTCGTCGAAGCGCCTCCTCAGCGGTACGGGTTCGGTGTCACGCCGCCGCCGGCATCCGACGCCCCCGACGCGTGCCCGTGATCCCAGGCGTCCCCGAGCGCTTCCAGATCGCGGCCGAGGCCGTCGCGGCGAGAGGGCGGGTCGACGAGTCCGAGCACCACGGGGCGGTCCGGGTCGTCGTCTTCGAACGCGACCCACACGGCCGCGCCCACGGCGACGTCCTGTGCGGTGAAGGCCGCGATCGGAAAGACGCGGGGTGCCCAGAGCACGGATCCCGTCGAGGGGATCGTCACCTGGAGGCGTCCCAGATCCATCGGATCGCTCGTCGATGCGACCGTCGCGCGGTGCACGCCCATGCGATCACCTGCTCCGAGTCTCGCGCACGCCGAGGGCCACGAGGTGGTCGCTGACGAACCGGCCGTCGGGGTCGCGACGCTCGAAGACCGCCCGGGCGTCGGCCAGGCGCGGGTGCACCTCGGCGAGACGCTCGGCGTCGAACGCGTGCACCTTGCCCCAGTGCGGCCGCGCGCCGAACGGGCGCAGCGCCTCTTCGATGAGCGGGATCACCGCGGCCACCTCGTCGGGGCGGTCGAACCAAGTGAAGTGGATCGCCATGCTGTCGCGGCCGTAGGCGGGGCTGAGCCAGAGGTCGTCCGCGGCGATCGTGCGCAGCTCGGTCCAGACCAGGTGCGGCCGGATCAGCGGAGCGAGCGCGCGGACGGCCCGGAGGGCCTGCGGAGCATCCTGCCGGTCGATGAAGTACTCGGTCTGGATCTCCGCACCGAACGACGGCTCGCGGTCGAGGCGGAAGTGCGGCAGACGCAGGAGCCAGGGCCCGGGGACCCCGCCCAGCTCGGTGACGTTGTCGTCGCTGCCCAGCGGCGTGCTGCCGGGATCGCGCGCACCGTCGAGGAGCACGTCGACCACGGCATCCGTGTCGTCGCCGAGCCGCGTCTTCACCCACACGAATCCGAGGTCCTCGCCCTCCCAGCGGGTGAAGATCGACACGCTGTGCCCGGCCGTGGTGATCGCATCCAGGTCGGCGAGCGCCGCCTCCCACGTCAGGCCGCTGTAGATGTCCTGCCGCACGCGGTACGTCGGCTGGATGTCGAGCTCGACGTGCGTGACGATCGCGAACGCCCCCACATGCACGACGAGCGCGTCGAAGTCGTCGTCTCCGCGACGGATCGTCTGCGGGTCGCCGTTCGCGTCGATGAAGGTGAGGGCCCGCACGGCCGTTGCCAGCGAGCCGTTGCGGTCGCCCGAGCCGTGCGTGCTCGTGGCCGTCGCACCCCCGACCGCGATGTGCGGCAGCGACCCCATGTTGTGCAGGGCGAACCCGGCCTCTTCCAGGGCCTGCGCGGCCGCGCCGTAGCGCGTCCACGCCGTCACGCGTGCGGTGCCGGCGACCCCGTCCACCGCCACGTCGTCGGGGAGCCCGGTCAGATCCACGAGCGTGCCGGACGTGTCGGCGAGGGCGTTGAACGAGTGGCGTGTGCCGAGCGCGTGCACACGCGGGGCCGAGCGGATGATGCCGGGGAGCTCCGCGGCATCTGTGGGGGCGATGATCCGCTCCGCCGCGTACCGATAGGTGCCCGACCAGTTCTGCTGCGCGGACGCGTCGTTCTCCTGCTCGATGGACACGATCACCTTTCGTCGCCGTTGATCCGTTGTAGACGACCGTATCCGCCCACGGGCCGCCGAGGCCCTAGCGTGGTCGACATGGCACAGCCGCACGTCCGCCCCCGCGAAGTCCGCGCGTGAGCTCGCTGCTCCGCCGGGTCGGGTGGTGGGCCCGCGACTACGTCTACGCCGGCATCTGGCAGGCGCGCGCGTTCTTCAACCGCACGGATGCCGCGCGGTTCCGCACGGGCGCGGGCACGCCGATCGTGGTCATCCCCGGGGTCTACGAGTCGTGGAAGTTCGTGCAGCCGCTCGTGGAGCAGCTCCACGCGCACGGACATCCGGTGCACGTCGTCGAGCAGCTGCGGCACAATCGGCGTCCGGTCGCCGAGATGGCGGAGCGCGTCGAGGCGCACCTCGAAGCCCACGCCCTGTCCGACGTCGTGATCGTCGCGCACAGCAAGGGCGGACTCGTCGGCAAGCAGGTCATGATCGGAGCATCCGGCGCCCGCGTCCGCGGCATGGTGGCCATCGCGACCCCGTTCGGCGGATCGCGCTACGCGCAGCTCATGTGGCTGCCCACGCTGCGCATCTTCGCGCCGCGCAATGCGACCATCGTCGCCCTCGGCCTGGAGAGTGCCGCCAACAGTGCGATCGTGTCGATCTACAGCGAGTTCGACCCGCACATCCCCGAGCGCAGCGAGCTCGTCGGCGCGACCAACATCATGCTCGACACGGGAGGACACTTCCGTATCCTCGCCGACCCGCGGGTGCTCGCCGAGGTGCTCTCGCTCGCTCGATGAGCCCGTTCTCATCCGAATCGCGAACGTGCCGCGGACGCTCCCGGGGTCGACGCCCCTGCCGGGATAGCCTCGCTCGGTGACCCTCACGCCCCGCGAGGCGGCAGCACGCCGCCGCATGTTCCGCCGCCGTCGTGCGACGGTGCTGCTGGCGATCGTGCTGATCGTCGCCGCGGTGATCGTGATCCCGCGCATCGCGGCATCCGCCGCCGCCGCGGAGACGCGCTCCGACCTCTCCCGGCTGCTCGACGTGTCGCAGGCGGCGCTCGACGCGTCGTCGTCGTTCGCGTCGACGGATGCCGTCACCGCCCTCTCGGACGCGCGCTCGTCCGCACTCGATCCGGGCGAGTCCGACGAGGATGTCGCCGCCGCGGCAACCGCCATGGGTGCCGCCGTCGAGGCCTACCGCGACGCCGTCGTCGAGGCCGGCAAGGCGGTGCTCGGGCAGTGGTCGGATGCCGAGAGGTCGACCGAGAACGCCCTGTTCGCCCAGATCACGGCCGTACGCGAAGCCGAGGTCACCGCCCTCCCCGCCGTGCTCGCCAAGGCCTCCGACGCCGTGGGCACGGTGAAGGCATCCGCCCAGGCGTATCGGGACTCCCTCACGACCGCTGCCGAAGCCGCGAGCTCTCAGCCGACCGGGGGCGACCTCGACGCCCAGATCGCCTACCTGCTCGCGTACGCCGACGACTACAACGTCGAGGAGTGGGGCGACTACAACTCCGCCGGCGGCGACTGCGTCAACTTCACCAGCCAGGGCCTCCTCGCCCGCGGATGGCAGATGGACGACGAGTGGAACTCGGGCGGCGCCTGGAAGGCGTCCAAGGTCTGGCGCTCCACGACCGCGATGGACGAGTACCTCTCGGCCCAGGGGTTCGCCGTCTCGACGATCGACGACCTCGACCGCGTGCGGGTGGGCGACGTCGGCGTCTTCGACTGGGGCGACACCGGGCCGGGCCTCGATCACACCATGACGGTGTCGCGTGTGGAGTATTCGCCCGACGGCCCGATCATCTCGTTCGCGAGTCACAACACCGACGGCCAATACCGGCCGATGCCGAAGACCCTGTCGGATGCGGACTCGGGCTCCACGATGAAGATCTACTCGATCCCCTGAGCTGGGTGTGCGCCGGGAATCCTCGCCGACCCACCGAGACCGGCGTAGCCCGGGGCGCAGATGTCCCGGACCCCGACATCGGCGGCCGTCGCGAGCACGGCCCGACGACAGACGGGGGCATCTCATGGACGACTCGATCGACCGCATCCGCACCGGCGTGAGAACGCCGAGCCGAGAGCCGCGACCGCTCAACGCCTACGGCGAGCTGTCGCGGATCATCGTCGCCGGCGGCTGGATGCGGCGCCGCTACGGCTACTACTGGACCCGGCTCATCGGCGCCGTCGTCGTGCTGGGCGCCGCCCTCGTCGCCTTCGTCCTGATCGGCGACACGTGGTGGCAGCTGTTCACCGCCGCCGGACTGGCGATCCTCCTCACTCAGATCGCCATGCTCGGGCACGATGCCGCGCACCGGCAGATCTTCGTGTCGGGGAGATGGAACGACTGGACGTCGCTGGTGATCGCCGACCTGCTCGTCGGAATGAGCTACGGCTGGTGGCAGCCCAAGCACACGCGCCATCATGCGAACCCGAACAAGATCGGATCCGACCCCGACATCGAGCTGCCCGTGATCGCCGTGTCGGCCGAACAGCGCACCCGACGCGCGGGCCGAGGCGGCGTGCTGTCGTGGGTGATGGCGCACCAGGGCATGTTCTTCTTCCCGATCCTGCTGCTCGAAGGCCTGTCGCTGCACGCGTCGAGCGTGCGCAGGGTGTTCTCCCCTGAGCCGCTGCGTCGACGTCCGGTGGAGATCACGTTCCTGACCGTCCGCATCGGCGGCTACATCGCCCTCGTGTTCCTCGTGCTCTCCCCCGGCATCGCCGGCGCGTTCCTCGGTGTGCAGCTCGGTCTGTTCGGCCTCTACATGGGCCTGTCGTTCGCACCGAACCACAAGGGGATGCCGCTCGTCCCCGCCGGCGTCAAGGTCGACTTCCTGCGCCGTCAGGTGCTGATGAGCCGCAACATCCGCGGGAGCCGCCTGCTCGACACCGTGATGGGCGGCCTCAACTACCAGGTCGAGCATCACCTGTTCCCGTCGATGCCGCGGCCGCACCTGCGCAGCGCATCGCGGACGATCCGCACCTTCTGCGCCGAGAACGGCGTGCGCTACACCGAGACGGGCCTGTGGGAGTCGTACGCGATCGTCACCCGGTACATCAACCGGGTCGGCCTCGGCGAGCGCGATCCGTTCGAGTGCCCGCTGCTGCAGCAGCGCGCCACGGTATAGCCGCCGGCGGTCACCAGGTCGAGATGTACGCCGACGGAACGACGCTCGCCGAGCGCTCGACGATCGGCAGAGCACGGGCGACCGTCTGGCTGATGCGCGCCCGGATGTCGGGCGACGTCAGCTCGTACGCGGTGAAGTCCGTGTCGGACGCGTAGATGCCGCCGGGGAGCGCGAGCGCCTGGAAGAACGCGAAGAGCGGCCGCAGCTGGTGCTCGAGGATGAGTGCGTGGCGCTCTCCCCCGCCGGTGGCGGCGAGCAGCACCGGCGTCCCGGTGAGCGCGTACTGCCCGACGAAGTCGAAGAGATGCTTGAACAGGCCGGTGAACGATGCCCGGTACACCGGGCTGGCGACCACGAGCAGGTCGGCCTGCTCGATCTCGACGAGTGCGGCTTCGACGTGCGGCGGCAGCTCCGACCGCTTCAGGGCTCCGGCGAACGCGGGCCCCAGTGTCGCGACTTCGAGCAGCGACACCCGGGCGTCGGTTCCCTGCGCGACCTCGGCGAGGATCTCCCGCACCAGCGCGGTGGTGCGGGAGGGCTCATGCAGTGAGCCCGAGACGCCCACGACCCGGAGGGGCCGTCGCGCGTCGTCGGACGTCGTGTCGCTCACGCCTGATCCGCCGGGGCGACCGGTCTGCCGAGCGACAGCATGAGTCGGTTGGCCCAGTTGAAGAACGCGGCGCCGTGCACGACATCCGAGATCTCCAGATCATCGAGACCCGCCTCCCGAAGCCGCGACACGTGCTCCGGACCGAACGCGATCGGCGTGCGGGTCAGCGCGGCGGACGCCTCCACGATCGCGTTCCACCGCTCACCCAGGTCTGCCGTCGCTCCCTGCTCGAGGAGCAGGTCGACGAGGTCGGCGCGCTTCGAGTAGTGCGCGGCGAAGCGCGCGTGCACCGAGGCGCAGAACACGCAGCCGTTGACGCGCGATGCCGCCGCCGCGGCGAGCTCGCGCTCCGGACGGGGAAGGCCTTCGGCCACGTTGTAGAAGATGTCCTTGTCGACCAGCGTGCGCGCACGGAGGATCTCCGGGTCGCGCGCGAGCAGACGGAGGTAGTCGCTCCCGTCACGGTTGCGGTCGACGAGTCCGTCGTAGTGACGCTCGGTCAGTTCCGAGACGGGCAGCGGCTCGAGCCACGGCAGCCAGCCGACCTCGCCGCGCGTGAAGACGACGGGGTACTCCGCGTCGTGGGTGAGCGTGTGGGTCTGAGCAGTCGTTCCGGTCATGCCGCGACCTCCTTCTCGGACGTGGCGGACAGGACTCGCAGCCCCGCGGCGACGCGCTGCTGGAAGGCGAGGAAGGACACGAGCTGCGACAGCGTCACGATGCCGTCGACGCTCCAGCCGGCGGCCAGGAGCCGGTCGAGCGCTTGGTCATGGGCCTCGCGCGGACGGAAGGTCAGCAGATGCGTGTGGGCGAGGGCGGCTTGGAGGCGGTCGCCGACGGCGTCGCGGACAGCGGCCGACGGCTCGTAGCGGAGACCGTCGAGGTTCTCGTGGTGCAGGCCCGTCTCCACGAAGTCGCCGTAGGGTCCGGTCACGGCGGCCTCCGCCGCCTCGCCGGCCACGATCTCCGCGAGTGCGCTGTCGACCGAGGCCGCGGCATCCGCGTACGCCCGTGCCGTCTCGTCGTCTGCCGTGAGACGCGTCGCGAAGGCGGCGACCAGGGCGCGCTCGGCGCCCGGGAACGCACTGTCGTCGACGGGCGAGAAGAGCGCGTCGTACGACGCCTGGAGCTGGTCGCGGGTCACCGGGCGACGACGGCGCAGCTCGTCGAGCGCGCCTCCCTCGGCGATGTCGGCGAGCGCATCGATCTGATCGGTCATGCGGTGTCCTTCCGGGTGGAGGCGAGTTCGCGATCTCGGGTCGCCCAGCCGAGCGCCGGTGCGACCTCGGCCGCGAACAGTTCGATGGAGCGCAGGATGAAGTCGTGCGGCGCGTCGACCGAATGCACCTGGAAGGCGATCTCGGTCGCGCGCGACAGGGTGGCATCGGCCGCAAGGGAGGCTGCGACCTCCTCGGGAGTGCCGAGATGGGTGTCGAGCCCGACGATCAGGTCGTCGAGGCTGTCGCCGGGGATCGTCTGCCCCTGGCGGCGGAAGCCCTCGGCGGCGCGGCGGAGTCCGATCTCGGCGAAGCGCAGCGCGTCGGCGCGATCGTCGGCGACGAACACCGTGCGGGATGCCGTGACACGGGGCGCCACGCCTTCCGGAAGGGCTTCGAGGTACGCGTCGACGATCGGCTCCTGCAGACGGGAGAGGGGTGCGGACAGGTCGTCGGCGGGGCGGGGCTGCGTGCGGGAGAGGAGGAGGCCGTGGCCGTGCACGCCCGCCCGGGTCCCACCCGGGGCCGAGAACGTCGCCTGCCAGATGCGCTCACCGAGAGTGCCCCCCGACGGGTACAGCACGTTGCCCGCACCGATCTCGTGCCCGCGCAGGGCTGCGAGCAGCAGGCTGAGCTTCTCCTCGTACAGCGCCGCCTTGTCCTTCACGTCCACGCCGAACGGTGTGAACGACGAGGGGGTCCCGCCGGAGCCGAGCCCGAGGTCGATGCGTCCATTCGAGAGCAGATCGGCGACGGTGGCGTCCTCGGCCACGCGCACGGCGTCTTCGAGCGGAAGCGTCACGACGCCCGTCGCGAGGCGGATCTCGGTGGTCGCGGCGGCGGCGTGTGCGAGGAACACGAACGGCGACGGAAGTCCGCCCTCGGCTGCGCGGAAGTGATGCTGCGCCACCCACGCGCGCCCGATCCCGAAGCGCTCCGCATGGCGGATCTGATCGGTCGCGAGGCGATAGCGCTCCGCAGCGGGGGCGTCGTCGAGCAGGCGCGTGAAGAAGGCGAGGGTCGGGGCGGTCATGCGACGGCCTCCTTTCGTCCGGGCACGGCTGCCAGCAGCTCGCGCGTGTACTCGTGGTGGGGATGGCGGAACAGGTCTTCCGTCGTGCCCTCCTCCACGACTCTGCCACGGCGCATCACCGTGACGGTGTGGCTGATGCGACGGACGACGGCGAGATCGTGGGAGATGAAGAGGTAGGTGAGCCCGAGCTCCTGCTGCAGCGATTCGAGGAGTTCGAGGATGCGCGCCTGCACCGTCACGTCCAGTGCCGACACGGCCTCATCGAGTACGACCACCTCGGGGTCGATCGCCAGCGCCCGGGCGATCGCGACGCGCTGGCGCTGCCCGCCGGAGAGCTCGCGGGGCGACCGCTCCAGCACATCCGAGGGCAGCGCCACGCGCTCGACGAGCGCTGCGGCCGTGGCTCTGCGCTCCGTGCGCGACCCCAGACCGAAGTTCGCCAGCGGCTCGCCCACGATCTGGGCGATGCTCTGGCGCGGGTCGAGTGAGGAGAACGGGTTCTGATACACCAGCTGCACCGTCTTGCGCAGTTCGCGGAGCTGGCGTCCGCGGAGGGCCGCGACATCCGTCCCGTCGATGCGGATGTGCCCCGCATCCGGGTCGAGGAAGCGCGTGACGAGGCGTGCCGTGGTGGTCTTGCCCGATCCCGACTCGCCGACCAGGGCGTGGGTCGTGCCGCGTCGGATGCGGAACGACACATCGTCCACCGCGCGGAACGCCTCGCGCCCGGCGATCCGGAACTCCTTGCGCAGTCCTTCGGCGACGACGGCGTAGGGGTCCTCGCTCGCGGCGGCCGAGGCGTCCCGCAGGAAGAGCGCCGGGCGCGGGCGTCGGAAGTCCCCCGTCGCGAGCGCGGGCGCGTCGGCCAGCAGCTGCCGCGTGTACGCGTCGCGCGGGGCGGCGAGGATGTCGTCGGTCGCGCCCTGCTCGACGACCTGGCCGTCCTTGAGCACGACGATGCGCTGAGCACGATCCGCCGCGACACCCAGGTCGTGGGTCACGAGGAGCACGGACGTGCCTTCTTCGCGGCGCAGGTCGTCGATCAGGTCGAGGATGCGACGCTGGACGGTGACGTCGAGGGCGCTCGTAGGCTCGTCGGCGATGATGAGACGCGGTCGCAGCGCGATCGCGATCGCGATGAGCACACGCTGGCGCATGCCGCCGGACAGCTCGTGCGGGTACTGCTTCGCGCGCAGGGAGGGATCGTCCAGTCCCACGCGCTCGAGCAGTTCGAGTACGCGAGCTCGGTTCGCGTCGCGGTCGCGAGAGCCGTGCAGCTTCAGGATCTCCGCGACCTGCACGCCGATCGGCCGCACCGGGTCGAGGGACGTCGTGGGGTCCTGCGGCACGAGACCGACCTGCGCGCCGCGCACCGACTGGAGCCGCTTGCCGGTCCATCCCGAGATGTCGACGTCGCCGAGTCGGATGACACCGGCATCGACCTCGCCGCCCTCGGGGAGCAGCCCGAGCAGAGCGTGCGCCGTCGTCGACTTGCCCGAACCGGACTCGCCCACGAGGGCGACGACTTCGCCGTCGGCGATGTCGAAACCGACGCCGTGGACGACCTCGCGCCTGCCCGCCCGCGTCCTGTACGACACGCGCAGGTCGTCGACCGTGAGTACGCTCATCGGCTGCTCCTTCCGAGCGATTGGCTGATGCGGTTGGCGCTGAGCACCACCACCACGACGACGAGACCGGGCAGAGCCGTCAACCACCACGCCGTCGCGACGTAGTTGCGCCCTTCGGCGATGAGCAGGCCCCACTCGGGCGTCGGGGGCGGCGCACCGTAGCCGAGGAAACCGAGGGTCGAGATCGCGAGGATAGCGGCGCCGAACTGCAGGGCCGCGAGGGCGATCACCGCCGTGAGGGAGTTCGGCAGCACATGACGCCACAGCACGCCGAGGAACGTGCCGCCGCTGCCGAACGCCGCCTCGACGTAGTCGCTGCGGCGCACGCGCACGACCTCCGATCGGCTCAGTCGGGCGAACGAGGCCACGCTGCCGATACCGACGGCGATCGCGGCGTTCACGGTGCCGAAGCCGAGCAGGATGATGATCGAGAGGGAGAGCAGCAGGCCGGGGATCGACAGCAGCACGTCGACGATCCGCATGAGGATGTCGTCGAGCAGTCCGCCGACGGCGCCGGCGATGACGCCGAGCGTCGTGCCGAGCGCGAGACCGACCGTCACGGCGATGAGGGCACCCGACAGGGAGTGGATCGCGCCGTGCACGACGCGCGTGTACAGGTCGCGACCGATCTGGTCTGTGCCGAACCAATGGGCCGCGCTCGGCGGCTGCAGCTTGTCGGCGGGGACGCCGTCGATGGGGTCGTAGCCCGAGAAGAGCCACGGCGCGATCGCCCAGAGCACGGCGATCGCCACGACGGCGATCGCGAGCACGAGGGTCCACGAGGGGCGTCGGCCGCGGGCGAAGAGGCGGGCGATCGAGGTCCGGCGCGGCGGCGGTCCCGATTCGGCGCCCGCGTCGCGGGCGGCGGGGTCGAGGACGGTTCCGGATGCCTCGTCCCGCGCGGCGACCGCGATCTCCGGCAGATCCGTCTCGGTGCTCTCGGCGCCGGGCGATCCGTGAGCTGCGGCTGCTCCCTGAGCCTGTCGAAGGGTCATGCGATCGCCTCCACGGGGGTCTGAGCCGACTGCGGGCGTGCCGCCCTCGAACCCTGCCGGAGGCGGGGATCGAGCACGGGGTACAGCAGATCGACGACGAGGTTGACGACGACGAAGGTCAGGGCGGCGAGCACGACGATGCCCTGGAGGACGGGGATGTCCTGATTCGCGACGGCCTGCTCGGTGAGCCGGCCGATGCCTGCGCGACCGAAGACGGTCTCGGTGACCACCGCACCGCCGATGAGCTCGCCGAACAGGACGCCGGCGATCGTCAGCGTGGGCAGGACCGCGTTCCTGGCGACCGAGCGCCACAGCACCCACGACGGCGAGGCGCCCTTCGCCTCGACGACGGTCACGAACGGCTGCAGCTTCACCTCGTCGATCGAGCGCACGAGGATCTGCGCGAGGGGCGCGGAGATGGGGACGGCGAGCGTGAGGACGGGGAGGATGAGCGCCTGCACCGGGTCGGCCCCGATGACCGGCACCCACCCCAGACCGAAGGAGAAGACCTGGATCAGCAGGATGCCGAGCCAGAACACCGGCACCGAGACGAACAGGCCGGGGAGGGCGCGCAAGCCGCTGCGCAGCCACGCGAACCGGGCCAGCGTGGAAAGGAACGCGATCGACACGGCCAGGATCGCAGCCACCAGGAATCCCAGACCGGCGAGGGCGGCCGTCGCCGGCAGCGCCTCGCCGATCAGCGTCAGCACGGGCGTGCCGTACTGCGACGAGAATCCGAAGTCTCCCTGCAGGTACCCGCCGAGCGTGTGGAAGTACTGCTGCCACCACGGCACGTCGGCACCGTAGGCGGCGCGGATGTCGGCGATCTGCTCCGGCGTGAGTCCCAGCTCAGGGCTCTCGAACTTGATGAGGATCGCGTCGCCCGGCAGCAGCTGCAGCAGGATGAAGGTGGCCGTGAAGGCCGCGATCAGAACGATCGCGGCCTGCCCGGCGCGGCGTAGCGCGTAGCGCATGTCAGTCCTTCTCGAGCCAGACGTCGTAGAAGCTCGGGCGGCCGACCGACTCGAACTCGACGCCGCGGACGTACGGCGCGGCGCCGTAGACCTGGGGCTCTTCGAAGAGCGGGATCACGTACGCCTGCTCGGCGAGGTAGTCCTGCACGGCCTGCGAGTTCGCGACGCGCTTCTCCGGGTCGGCTTCGCTCGCGACGGCTTCGAGGAGCTTGTCGAGTTCGGCGTCATCCGAGAGCAGCGTGTTGCGGTTCTTCGTGTAGTACTGGCTCTTGATGACGTCGAGGTCCGCGCGACCGACCATCGAGTGGTACAGCGGGGTCTTGAGCGGGTCCTTGATGTCTTCGGCGTAGGTGCCGCCGTCGGCCGACTTCACATTGAGCTCGACGCCGATCTTCTTGAGCTGCTGCGCGACGAGCTCGAGCGTCTGCTTCGAGAGGGGCTGCGGCTTGGCCTCGTACACCGTGAGGGACAGTCGCTCGCCGTCCTTCTCGAGGATGCCGTCGGCGCCTGCCTCCCAGCCGGCGTCGGCGAGGAGCTCCTCCGCCTTCTCGGGGTCGTAGGCGTACGCATCCGACTCGTCCTTGTAGCCCAGGGCAGACGAGCTCAGTGCGGACGTCGCGCGCGGGTAGTTCGCGGTGAAGATCGTGTCGACGACCTCCTGCGAGTCCACGCCGGCGACCAGCGCCTGGCGCACACGGATGTCGCTGAGCAGCGGATTGGTGAAGCGCAGCCCGATGGAGTTGTTCACACCGCGGGTCTGCGGGGCGTAGAGGTCGAACCCGCCCGACTCGACGCGCGCCTCGTCGAACGCCTGCACGTAGCGGATGTAGTCGGCCTGCCCCGACAGGAGCGAGCCGATGCGGACGCTGTCCTCGGGGGTGACCAGGAGGTTGATCGCGTCGACGTACGCGCGGCCCTGGTGCTCGAAGCTCGGCGGTGCCTGGTCGTAGTCCTCGCGGGCCTCGAAGGTCAGCTCGGTGCCGATCTTCTCCTCGGTGATGACGAAGGGTCCCGAGCCGACGATGTCGACCGCGTTGCCGGCGCCGAACTCCTCGAGGGAGAGATCGAGCGTCTCGGGAGAGAGCAGGCCCGAGTTGATCGTCGACGTCGCCTGGAGGAATCCGGGCGCCGGCGCCTTGAAGCGGAACGTCACGGTGTCGTCGTCGACGACCTCGCTGGAGTCGTAGTTGTTGATCGCCTCCGAGATCGTGAGGCCCTTCTCGGCGTTGCCGAGACCGTAGGTGTCGAAGTTCTTCGCGACGGCGGCGGCGTCGATGGGCGTGCCGTCGGCGAAGGACGCGTCGGCACGCAGGTTGAACGTGTACTCCGTCGCATCGTCGTTGACCGTCCAGTCCTCGGCGATCCAGGGCTCGATCTCGAGCGAGTCCGGGTTCTGCCACGTGAGGCGCGCCGTGATGTTGTTCACGATGCCGCCGTTGGGGTAGAAGCCGGCCTGCGGCGGGTAGAGGTTGGTGTAGGCCTGGTGCTCGAGATAGGTGAGCGTGCCGCCGGTGACGGGGTCGGCGTCGACGGATGCCTCGGGGGCGGCCGCCGGGTTCGATGCGCAACCGGCCAGCGAGACCGCGAAGACGACGGCGAGGGCGCCGGCGGCGACTCTCGATGCGGGACGGAACATGGGTTTCTCCTGGGTTCGGGATGAGGGAGCTGTGGAGGACGAGTGATTCCACGCTAGGAACGTCTCCGCTCCGGCGGAAACCGGGATGTCACGTGTCTTCACGGCCCGACGCCGGGCGTCACATGCGGTCACGGGGCGTAACAGAGACGACCTGCGGCGTGCCCGCGGCGAAGCCCCGCCGCAGTGCGCGGCGGGGCGTGCCCGCGCGGATCAGGCCGACAGGACGGATGCCGGCGCGTACGCGAGCTGCGGTGCGCCGAGACCGAGTCGCTCCCGCAGGGTGGCGCCCGACCGCCCGATCAGTCCGCGGCGACGCAGTTCGGGAACGGCGAGCTGCGCGAAGGCTTCGAACTGCGACGGCTGGAACGCCGACAGCACGTTGAATCCGTCCGCCGCTTCCTCATCACGCCACCGTTCGAAGTGGTCGGCGACGTCGGCCGGTCCGCCAACGAGGAAGTTCGCGGGCACGGCGTTCGCCGCGATGAGGTGCCGCCAGGTGAGCCCCTCGCCCGGGGTGAGGCCCGCGCGGCGTCCGACGAACGCGGCGACACGCGCCGCCGGCTCGGCGAAGCGATCGACGGCGGCGGCGGCGACCCCGGAATCGACCGAGACGCTTCGCGCAGGGTCGTCGGAAGGGAAGCCCGCGAGGTCGAGGAACGCGTCGAGCGACCGGTTCGCCGGGAAGGCGACGCGCTCGGTGCGCCCCGCCGTGCCGTCGTCGATCGGCACGAGAGCCAGAAGACGCTCGACGATGGCGCGTGCCGCACCCCGGTCGACGGCGACGACCGGGAGCACCGGCACGATCACCTTCAGATCGTCCGGATCGCGGCCGGCAGCGGAGGCCTCGGCACGCAGGCCCGCGCGCAGGGCGGCGGCGCCGGCGACATCCGGAGCGGCGACGAGGGCGAGATCGGCCTCGGTCGCCGCGAGCGCGCGGGAGCGCGGCGACGTCCCGGCGTGCACGATGGGCGGATGCGTCTGCGGCGGGCCGCGCCACGTTGAGCCCACCCGAGACCGAGAGATGGGCCCCCCGGAAGTCCGCATCGCGCAGGCCCGCGGCATCCAGCAGCACACCCGCGTCCTTGTCTGCGCGCCAGGCGCCGTCGTCCCAGGTCTCCCAGAGCCGCCGGAGCACCCGCACGAACTCCTCGGCGCGGTCGTAGCGTGTCTCGTTGTCGGCGTGCGCGTCACGGCCGTGGTTCCCCGCCGCGCGCGGCTCCGCGCCGGTGACGAGGTTCACCCCCGCACGCCCACCCGTCAGGACGTCGAGGGACGCCGTGGCGCGCGCGGTCGCGTAGGGATCGGCGTACGTCGTGTTGACGGTGGCGATCAGTCCGATGCGTTCGGTGATCCCCGCGAGGAAGAGCACGGCGCTGAGGGGATCGATCCGGGCGAGGAGGTACGGATCGCGGAACTCCAGGTCGGGCCCGGTCGCGAGCCAATCGCCGAAGAAGAGGTAATCGAGATCGGCATCCTCGGCCACGCGCGCGATATGGCGGAGGACCCCCGCGTCGCCCAGGGGGTCGGAATGGGCGCCCGCGTGGCGCCAGCCCGACGGATACGCGCCGAGCGTGCGCACCATGGCGCCGACGATGAGCGGGGCGGTCACAGCGGGCTGACCTCTCGCGACGGGGTCGGGCCGGTCGCGACGTCCCGGCCGCGCGTACGTGACCACTGGCTCCACGAACCGGGGAACACGGCGACGTCGATGCCCGCGATGGCGCCCGCGAGCGCGGTGTGCGTCGCGGCGATCCCCGAGCCGCAGTACGCGGCGACGTCGGCACCGGGCGCGGCGCCGACGCTTTCGAACGCGGCCCGGATCTCCTCGGCCGAGCGGAACCTCCCCGCCTCGGTCTGGGCGCTGGTGGGCAGGTTCACCGCGCCCGGGATGTGTCCGGCGACGGGGTCGAGGGGCTCGGACTCGCCGCGGTAGCGCTCGGGCGCCCGCACGTCGATCAGCACCCCGTGCCGCGACCAGTCCGCCGCGTCGTCGATGTCGATCACGCCGTCCGTCGGCTCGGAGAGCTCCACGTCGCCGCGGTCGGGCCGGACGTCGCCGGTCTCGACCGCACCGCCCTCCGCCAGCCATCCGCGCAGACCGCCGTCGAGCACGCGCACGTCGACGCCCGCGCGCGACAGCAGCCACCACGCCCGTGCTGCGGCGACCGATCCGAGGTCGTCGTACGCGACGACGGCATCCCCCGTGTTCACGCCCCAGCGACGGGCAGCCTCCTCCAGCTGCGCGCGGCTCGGAAGCGGATGACGCCCCTTCGCCGGATCGGCGCGGTCGGCCAGCTCTCCGTCGAGATCGACGTAGACGGCTCCGGGCAGGTGCCCTTCGAGGTAGGCGGGTCGACCTTCGGGCTGGTCGAGGCGCCAGCGCACGTCGAGGAGCCGGACAGGACGATGCGCGCGGAGGTCTTCCGCGAGCTCCTGGGGGGAGATGAGATGCGGCATCGTCCTATGCTCGCGCGTCGCGGCACGGAAGCGCCCAGATGACGACGCGCGGCGTGACGGAGCGCAACACGGGGTCACAGTTCGTCATGCGCGCAGCGGCATCGGCATGTCGGAACCATTCGGATGTCGCAACTTCACGGCTGATCTCGGCACGGAACCGCGGTGTGCAGGGCCGCGCCTGCACCGGCTTCCCGAGGTTCGTTCGGCCAGGATGAAGAGGGGTGAGTGCGAGGGGTGAATCGCACGGTGGAAACCTCGACCGCAGGCGACGACACTCGTAGCCTGAGCGGACGGGGAACGGGGCATCGCGGGCGCGATGAGGTTTGGGGGCAGTGTGTCGAACGTACGCTCGCTGCGGGTGACTCGATTCGCGGAGTGCGTCGTCATGTCCGGTCCGGTGCCCGCCATCCTCGGCTCTGCCGCACTGGCGTCCTCCCGCGAACCGCAGGCCGTGCTCATGCACGTCGTGTCGGACTCCGACGTGGACGATGCCCGTGCGCTCCTTCTGACCGGTGCCGGCACCGTCGCGGCAGAGTCCTCGCAGCTGCGGGGCATCGCGCTGGCCGCGCCGCTCGCGAGGGTCACATCGGCCCTCCTCGCCGATGTGACCGAGCTGTCCGGCACGCCCCTCGTGCGCGCTTCGCGCGCCCTGCTGCGGAGCCTGTCCGACGACTTCGAGCACGGAGACGCCGCCGGGCCCCGGGCGCTCGACGACGCACTGGTCAATCTCGTGCGCGGCATCGTCCACGAGCATCCCCGCGCCGCCGCACCGCAGTCGCGAGAGGCGTCGCTCGCCGTCCGCATCGAGGCGCTGATCGAGGCGCGACACACCGATCCGCGTCTGGATGTCGTGCAGCTCGCCCGCGAGCTCCACACGAGCAGGCGCCAGCTCTACCGGCAGGCGGGCGAGGGCGGGGTCGCGACGATGCTGGCCCAGCGACGCGTGGCCACGGCTCGCGAGCTGCTCGAGTCCCGGCCGGATCTCACCGTCGCCGACATCTCCGTGAGGTCGGGCTTCACGAGCCCCTCCCGACTGCGGGCGCAGTTCTTGCGCTGGACCGGTTCGACTCCGACAGAATATCGACGGAGGGGCACGACCTCCGTCGACGAATGAGGCGCCCGCGGTGCAGAAGGAACGACGAGTGGTGCCCGAGGACCCGTCGAGCGGGAGATCCTGGCGCTGCAGCGCCGGGGAGTCGGCAGTGCGGCCATCGCAGCCACGCACGGCGTCTCGCACAACACGATCCGCACGCAGATCCGGCCGCTGTACCGCAAGCTCGGCGTCACGAGCCGCGCAGAGGCCGTGGCGGTCGCCGAGCGTCTCTCCCTCCTCGACGACGCAGCGCTCTGAGCGTCAGCCGCGGAAGAACGCCAGACCGAGATCGGGCTGATCGACGAAGACGCCATCGACTCCGGCATCCCGGATGATGGACCACTCCGACTCGTAGTCGCCGAACGCGCCGGCGCCGCCCTTCGTGCGGAACTGCGCGACGAGGAACGCGTTCTCGGGGCGGCACGTCCACGTGAACACCCGCAGCCCGCGCGCGTGCGCGTCGGCGACGACCGGGCTCGGACCCGTCGCCCGGCCCAGCCGATCCGGCGAGAGGATCATGCGCTTGTCGACGCTGATGCCGTCGACCGCGCCGACGAGCGCATCCAGTCCGGCCGGCGCGGCGGTCTGCCGATAGGTCAGCGCCGCCTTCCCGTGCGCCGACAGCAGGTCGAACGGTCGACCCGCTGCTTCGAGCAGGTAGATGTACGTCGCGGGGATGCCCCTTGCCTTCAGACGCGCGAGCACGGTGGACTCGAAGGACTCGACGACGAGCGGCAGCTCGCCCCGGCTCCAGCCGGCGTCCGCCAGCTCCTCGGCCACGAGTGCCGAGATGTCGAACCCGAGTCCCGCGAAGTACGTCGCGTGCTTGATCTCGAGGACCACGCCGATCTCGCGGCCCTGTTCGAGCGACGCCCCGCGGATCAGGTCGAGGACGTCGCGCAGTCGCAGCACCGGCTGCTCGTCGTCGAACGATGCGCTCGTCGGGCGCAGCTGCGGCAGCCGCTCACGGCAGCGCAGCGTCGCCAGCTCGTCCCACGTGAAGTCCTCCGTGAACCATCCCGTGAGCTCCGCGCCGTCGATCGTCTTCGTCGTGCGACGATCCGCGAACTCCGGACGCGTGGAGACATCCGTCGTCGATCCGATCTCGTTCTCGTGGCGCACGACCAGCACGCCGTCGCGCGACACGACGACGTCGGGCTCGACCGCATCGACCCCCATCGCCACGGCGAGGTCGTACGACGACCGCGAATGCTCCGGCCGATACCCGGGCGCCCCGCGGTGACCGATCACGAGAGGACGAGGACGCGGCACGTGAGCCAGGCTACCCGGGGGCACGGAGACCGGATGCCGCGGCATCCGTTCAAAGAGGATCCACAGCGCCGGCATTCCTGCGTGGGCAGGGGGTCGGATAGCCTGTATTCCAGCAGCACAGCGCTGCTGACCCCTCGATTCAGGAGTGTGAGAGCACGTGGCCCTCAACAACCCCGCATTCAACAACCCGGCGTTCCAGGACCCGAAGGCCGTGAAGACCTACCCGGGCGGCCCGCAGGCGGCGAACCTCGGCGGCAACGCGCAGTTCGCCGCGGCCTCGCGCGCCGGCGTCGACGTCGCCGCGCAGGCGCAGATGGAGGGCGCGTTCGCCGCTCCGCCTGCGAACGCGATCGACACCGGTCGCATGACGGTCGAGGACACGGTCCTCAAGACCCTCGCGTTGTTCGCTGTTCTGATCGCTACGGCCGCCGTAGGCTGGCTGTGGTCGCTGGGCGGCTCGTTGACGATCACCGGCGACCCGAACCAGGCCGTGACGATGGCTCCCTGGATCATCGGCATGCTCGGCGGCTTCGTGCTGTCGATGGTTATCATCTTCACGTCGCGCAAGAAGGTCCGCCCCGCGCTGATCTTCGCCTACGCGGCGTTCGAGGGCCTGTTCGTCGGCGGCATCTCGGCGTTCTTCGAGGTGCGTTGGCCCGGCATCGTCATGCAGGCCACGCTCGCCACCCTCGCCGTCGTCGGCGTGACGCTGGCGCTGTTCGCGAGCGGCAAGATCCGCGCGTCGAAGAAGGCCACCAAGGTCTTCATGATCGCGCTCATCGGTTACGGGGTGTTCGCTCTCCTTAACCTCGTCCTCATGTGGACGGGAGTCCTTCCCGCGGATCAGACTTTCGGCCTTTACAGCGCATCGATCGGCATCGGCGGGTTCAGCATCCCGCTCGGCCTCATCATCGGCGTGCTCGTGGTCATCATGGCCGCGTACTCGCTCGTGCTCGACTTCGACTCGATCCAGCAGGGCGTCCGCAACGGCGCACCGCGCAAGTTCGCGTGGCTCGGAGCGTTCGGCATCATGGTGACGGTCGTCTGGCTGTACATCGAGATCCTCCGCATCATCGCGATCGTCCGCGGCAACAACTGACACCGGATGCCGCGGCATCCGCCGCCGCATCCTCCGCACGAAGGGCCGTCCCCCAGGGGCGGCCCTTCGTCGTCGTCGACCCTCCGTGTGAACACGAGGTCACGATGAGATGAACCTCATCCGCGACCGCCGGGAAAAGGTTGATCGGCCCGGATGCCGCGGATAGCGTCAAGAGCACCCCCGCGTGCGTCGACGTCGTCGCACGCGTTCCCCGAGTCGCCGCCTAAAAGGATGGTCACATGAATCACGCAGCTCCTGTCCGCCATCGACACACGGGGAGGATCGTCGCTGCATCCGCGACCATCGCCGCGCTGTCGGTCTTCGGACTCGTCGTCCCCGCCGCCCAGGCCGCGACGGTCGACCTCCAGATCCTGACGTTCAACGACTTCCACGGCCGCATCAACGCGTCCACGGCGTCGTTCGCGACGTCGGTCGAGAAGCTGCGCGCCACCGACGGCGCCAATGGAGCGAACACGCTCCTCGTGAGCACCGGTGACATCATCGGCGCCTCGGAGTTCGCCTCCTCGTCGGCCGACGACCAGCCGACGATCGATGTCTTCAACGCCCTCGAACTCGACGCCTCGGCGGTCGGCAACCACGAGTTCGACCAGGGCTACTCCGACCTCGTCGACGACGTCATCGCCGGCGGCGCGAACGCCCAGTGGGACTACCTGGGCGCGAACGTCTACCAGGCCGGCACCCAGACTCCGGCCCTCCCCGAGTACGCGACCTTCGAGCGCGCCGGCGTCACGATCGCGGTCGTGGGCGCCGTGACCCAGGAGACCCCCACCCTCGTCTCCCCCGGCGGCGTGGACACGCTGAGCTTCGGCGACCCCGTCGAAGCGGTCAACCGTGTCGCCGCCCAGCTCACCGACGGCGACGCCGCCAACGGCGAGGCCGACGTCATCCTCGCGGCCTACCACGAGGGCGCCCCGCGGTCGCAGTCCGCGGCGACCCTCGACCAGCAGATCGCCGACAGCGCGGTCTTCGCCGAGATGGTGAACGACACGTCGGCGGCCGTCGACGTCATCCTGAACGGGCACACGCACCAGGCCTACGCCTACGCCGCCCCCGTCCCCGGTGACGCGAGCCGGACCCGGGCCGTCGTCCAGACCGGCAGCTACGGCGCCAACATCGGGCAGATCTCCCTCGCCTACGACACCGAGACCGATGTGGCCACGATCGTCACGAACGCGGTCGTGCCCGCCACCACGCCGGTCGACACCGTGACCTACCCGCGCGTGGCTGCCGTCAAGACGATCGTCGATGCGGCCCTCGCAGCCGCCGCGGTCATCGGCAACCAGCCGGTCGGCACGCTGACGGCATCTGTCACCACGGCCTTCACCGACCCGGCGGGTCCTCCCGTCGCGCCCAACCGTGACGACCGGGGCAAGGAGTCCACGCTCGGCACCCTCGTCGCCGACGCGGTGCTGTCGTCACTGACGTCGCCCGAGCGGGGTGGCGCCGAGATCGCCTTCGTGAACCCCGGCGGACTGCGCAACGAGCTCCTCTACCCGGCCAACGCCCAGAACCCGGCGGACTCCGACGGGACGATCCTGTTCTCCGAGGCCAACGCGGTCCTGCCGTTCCTGAACAACCTGGCCACCGTCGACATGACGGGAGCGCAGGTCAAGACCCTGCTCGAGCAGCAGTGGCAGCGCGACGCGAACGGCAACGTGCCGTCGCGCTCGTACCTGGCGCTGGGCACCTCGACGGGCTTCAGCTACACGTTCGACGCGGCGCTGCCCGAGGGAAGCCGCATCACCTCGATGATGCTGAACGGAGCTCCGGTCGATCCGGCCGAGACGTACCGGGTGGGCACGTTCACGTTCCTCGCCGGAACGGGAACCCCCGCCAGCGCCGGCGGCGACAACTTCTGGGTGTTCCGCGAGGCGACGAACTTCCGCGACTCCGGTCTCATCGACCGCGACGCGTGGATCTCGTACCTCGGCGCGAACCAGCCCGTGAGCCCGAGCTTCGAGAAGCACTCGGTGTCGGTGAGCGGCCTGAACACCGCTCCCGTCGCAGGTGAGACCCAGACGCTGTCGGTCGGATCGTTCGACCTCAAGAGCGCCGGTTCGCCGGTCAACACGGCTCTCACGGCGTCCTTCGCCGCCACCGCCGATGGGGCGGGCGCCGTCGAGGTGGGCTCGGCCGCCATCACGGCCAACGCCGCCACGATCGACGTCACCTTCCCGCTGTCGGTCGCCGGCACGTCGGGCTACCTGCTGCTCACGGCGGCGCCGTCGGGCACGCAGGCCGTCATCCCCGTGACGGTCGCGGCTCCCGCGGCCACGGTCACGGCCACCGCCAAGACGGTCCAGTACGGCACCGCGCCGAAGGTCGTCGTGACGGTCGCCGCTGCGGGTCAGACGCCGACGGGTGCCGTCACGGTGACGGATGCGGCAGGCACGGCGCTCGGCACCGCGAACCTCGCGAACGGCACGGCCACGGTCTCGCTCGGCAAGACCGCCCTCCAGCCCGGGACGCACACCCTCACGGTGTCGTACGCGGGCTCGGCGACGGCGGGAGCGGCGAGCACGACCGTCGACGTCGTCGTCAACAAGGCCTCGTCGTCGACGCTCGGACTCTCGACGAGCATCGTCGTGTCGAAGGGCAAGACCTCGAAGGTCTTCGTCCTCACGACGGCGAACGGCGGCGTCCCCGTCGACGGACCGGTCACGATCTCGTCCGGCGGCAAGGTCATCGGAACGGGCGTCGTGAAGAACGGCACCGCGACGGTCTCCATCGCCCCGTTCACGAGCCGCGGGATCAAGATCCTGACGGTCTCGTACGGCGGATCGGCGACGGTCGCTCCGTCGAACGGCCCCGGGCTCGTGATCGTGCTCTGACGCGCACCCGCTCACGCGAATGCCGTCCCCGTCTCGGGGGCGGCATTCGCCGTTCCCGCGGCGCACACCCCTGGCCGCGGCATCCGCCGTCGCGTTAGCGTGGCCCGTATGAGCCCGAAATCAGCCGAGACGTTCCTGGAGATCGGAGGCCACGACGTGCGGGTGTCGAGCCCCGACCGCGTCGTGTTCGCCGACCCCGGGCTCACCAAGCTCGACCTGGTGAAGTACTACCTGGCCGTGGCCGATGGCGCCCTCCGGGGTGCGGGCGGACGGCCGATGGTGCTCAAGCGCTTCGTGAAGGGCATCGGCGCCGAACCCTTCTTCCAGAAGCGCGTGCCGGAGAACCACCCCGACTACATCGACACGGCGACGCTGCACTACGCCCGGGGAACCTCCGCCGAGGAGACCGTCCTCCGCGACGCCGCGGGCCTCGCGTGGGTGGTGAACCTCGGATGCCTCGACCTCAATCCGCATCCGGTGCGCGCCGACGACCTCGATCATCCGGATGAGCTCCGCGTCGATCTCGATCCGATGCCGGGCGTCGACTGGTCGCAGATCGTCGACGTGGCCTTCGTCGTGCGCGACGTGCTCGCCGACCACGGGCTGGTGGGCTGGCCCAAGACGAGCGGATCGCGCGGACTCCACATCCTCGTGCGCATCTCGCCGGAGTGGTCGTTCGCCGACGTCCGGCTCGCGGCGGAGACGCTCGCGCGCGAGGTCGAGAACCGCGCACCCGGTCTGGCGACCGCGCGGTGGTGGAAGGAGGAGCGCGGCGAGAGCGTCTTCGTCGACTTCAACCAGAACGCCAAAGACCGCACCGTCGCCTCGGCCTACTCGATCCGCTCGCTGCCGGATGCCCGGGTGTCGACTCCGCTCGCGTGGGACGAGGTGCGCTCACGGCGCCCGGAGGAGTTCACCGTGCTCACGGTGCCCGGGCGGTTCGCCGAGATCGGCGACCCGCACGAGGGCATCGACGACGCGGCGGGAGCGCTGGACGGCCTCCTCGCCCTGGCGACGGAGATGGGGCCCGCCGAGAAGCCGCCGCGCGCCGCCGACGGATCGGGGAGGCGGGTGTCGACGATGCCGCTCATCGAGATCGCCCGCACGAAGACCAAGCCCGAAGCCGAAGCCGCCCTCGTGCAGTGGCGCTCCGCGAATCCCGCGGCGGCGTCGCTCCTGCATCCCGCCGACGAGCTCATCGACGGCATGCGCGGATCGAGCTCGCTGTGGTACCGCGTGCGCGTCAACCTGCAGCACGTGCCGGAGCCCGACCGACCCCCTCAGGGCCCGCTGCTGGTCGACTACGACCCGTGGGCGGGCAAGGAGTGGCCGGGACGCTGATCCGCCCCGTGCATCCGCGTTCTTCAGACCTGTGCGGGCGCGTCGTCGAGAACATGCGCACCCTCAGATCGCCGATGAACTTCGCGCTCACATACGTTCCCGCCGAGCCCGCGCCACCCGTCGCGTCCATCTCCGGAATACGTGTGTGTGTGAGCGCGAAGTTCACTGGAGAATCGGGGGGGTTCGATCTCTCCGCGACACGCCCGGACTGGCTCGGCGCCCGTCACGTCCACGCGGAGCGCAGGTGTGAGCGCCAAGTTCAATGGAGAAAATCGGAGCGTCCCGTTCTTTCGCGACACGCCCGGACTGGCGCGGCACGCGGACGGCCTGGCGGTCAGCGCGCCACAGCTCCCGCGAGCGCGGCGGCAACGGCGTCGCCGAGCGCCCGCATCGACGCGTCGGCAGTCATCGCTGCGGCCGCCGCCTGCCCCTCGGCCGCCAGCCGGTCGCGCACGGGGCGGTCGCCGAGCACCTCGATGAGGGCCGCTGCCAGGGCGTCGACGTCGCCGTCGGAGACCAGCATCCCGCCGCCGAGAGCGAGGGTGTCGCGTGGACCGTACGGCATGTCGTACGACACGACCGGCACGCCGTGTCCGAGCGCCTCGAGCACGACGAGCGGCTGGCCCTCGTTCGTGCTCGCGAGAACGAATGCGTCGGCCTCCGCCCAGACGCGCGCGGGGTCGGCGACCTGTCCGGCGAACTCCACCGCGTCCGCGACGCCGAGCGATGCGGCCAGGGCCTCGAGCTCCGCGCGCTGACCTCCGTCGCCGCACACGAGCAGATGAGCGTCACGCACGGCGTCGCGCACGGCGGGAAGCGCGCGGATCGCGTGGTCGACCCGCTTGCGCGGGATGAGCGAGTTGAGCATCACGACGCGCCCCGGCACGGGGGTCGCGCTTCCGGAGGGCGCGGCCGCCGGGTGGGGCACGACGAAGGATCGGATGCCGTCGCCGAGGCGCCGTTCGACATCCCGCCGCTGGCTCGGAGTGAGCCACAGCACGGCGTCGAAGCGATCGGCGATGCCGAACCACCGCTTCCACGCGGCATCCATCGGCGAGTCCCACGCGAACGGCGCGACGACGTGGCACGCGTGGGTGGTGTGCACGATGCGGATGTCGGGCCCCAGCACGGGCGCGCCGGGGGCCACGAGCGTCTCCCCCACCTGACGCGCCTCGCACACGACCACGACCGGGCGATCCTCCTCCGCGGCGAGCGCATCGATCCAGGCGCGGTAGAGACCGCCGAACCCGGGCAGCCATCCGATCGGGCCGGAGGCATCCCAGATCCGCACCGGCGCATCGCTGAGGTGCCACGCGGGGTCGCCGCTCACGACCGGGATCTCGAGCACCGTGCGGCCCTCGGCATCCGTGATCGCCCGATACGGCCACTCCGTGTCGGGCACGGGGGTCGTGAGCGCGGCGGCACGCAGCCACGCGGCGTCCGTCCGGGCATCGTCGAAGAGGTTGCGCAGCCGGTCGGGGGCAGGGAGGGCGCCGCGGCGCACCCACTCGGCGCGGTCGGCGTCGTGGTCGGCCTGCTCGCCGGGATCGATCGTGAGCAGCAGGACGTCGGCGCCGGCCGCCGTCATGTCGAGCGCGCGGCGCAGCACCGAGATCGTGAATCCGCCGTCGCGATCGGGCACGAGCCGCGAGGCGAGCACGAGGTAGGCGGCGTCGGGAAGCACGCTCCCGCCTACTCCCACTCGATCGTCCCCGGAGGCTTGCTCGTGACGTCGAGCACGACGCGGTTGATGTCGCGCACCTCGTTGGTGATGCGGTTCGAGATGCGGGCGAGCGCGTCGTACGGCAGCCGCGTCCAATCGGCGGTCATCGCGTCTTCCGACGAGACCGGCCGCAGCACGATCGGATGCCCGTACGTGCGGCCGTCGCCCTGCACGCCGACCGAGCGCACGTCGGCGAGGAGCACCACCGGGCACTGCCAGATCTCGTCGTCGAGGCCGGCACGGGTCAGCTCTTCGCGCGCGATGGCGTCGGCGTCACGCAGAATCTCGAGACGGTCAGCGGTGACCTCGCCGACGATCCGGATGCCGAGGCCGGGGCCCGGAAACGGCTGGCGGCCGACGATCACCTCGGGGAGGCCGAGCTCGCGGCCGATCGCGCGGACCTCGTCCTTGAAGAGGGTGCGGAGGGGCTCGACGAGCTCGAACTGCAGGTCTTCGGGGAGGCCGCCGACGTTGTGGTGCGACTTGATGTTCGCGGTGCCGGTTCCGCCACCCGACTCGACCACGTCGGGGTAGAGCGTGCCCTGCACGAGGAACCGGATCGGCTCGCCGTCGGCGGCGGCCTCGGCGACGAGCGCCTTCTCGGCCGCCTCGAACGAGCGGATGAACTCGCGTCCGATGATCTTGCGCTTCTGCTCGGGGTCGCTGACGCCGGCGAGCGCGTTCAGGAACTGCTCGCGCGCATCGATCGTGACCAGACGCACGCCCGTCGAAGCGACGTAGTCCTGCTCGACCTGCTCGCGCTCGTTCTTGCGCAGCAGACCGTGGTCGACGAAGATGCACACGAGCTGGTCGCCCACGGCCTTGTGCACGATCGCCGCCGCGACGGCGGAGTCGACACCGCCGGAGAGACCGCAGATGACGCGACCTTCGCCGACCTGGGCGCGGATCTTCTCGACCTGCTCGGCGATGACGTTGCCGCTGTTCCAGTCGGCAGGCAGACCCGCGGCCTTGTGCAGGAAGTTCTCGATGACCTGCTGACCATGATCGGTGTGCTTGACCTCGGGGTGCCACTGCACGCCGTACATGCGCTTGTCGTCGCTGCCGAACGCGGCGACGGGCGTGGCCGCCGTCGAGGCGAGCACGTCGAAGCCCTCGGGAGCGCGGGCGACCTGGTCGCCGTGGCTCATCCACACGTTCTGCTCGGCGGGCTGGCCGCCCAGCAGCACGCCCCCGTCGTTCGCGACGACGGCATCCGTCGCCCCGTACTCGCGAAGGCCCGTGTTGGCGACCTCGCCGCCGAGGGCCTGCGCCATGACCTGGAATCCGTAGCAGATGCCGAGCGTCGGAACGCCGAGCTCGAACACCCCGGAGTCCAGCGCAGGAGCGCCCGGCTCGTACACCGACGACGGTCCGCCGGACAGGATGATGCCCACGGGGTTCTTCGCGGCGATGTCGGCGGCGGATGCCGTGTGCGGCACGATCTCGCTGTACACCCCCGCTTCGCGCACGCGTCGCGCGATGAGCTGCGCGTACTGCGCGCCGAAGTCGACGACCAGGACGGGTCGCTGTTCGGTCGAGGTCTGTTCGGTCACAGCAGGCCCTCCGGCGGGTTCTGGGTGGGGACGGTCTGGGTCAGCGAGGAGTGGGCGGCGAGCTCGTGCGTCTGCGACGCCCCGGATGCCTCGTCGGCCTCGCGCTGCGCGAGATAGGTCTTGATCTCCCGTGCGACACGCGCCTCCATGAAGAAGGACAGCAGCGGCACGATGCCGCCGAGGGCGAGGACGACGAAGCGCAGGAACGGCCACCGCATGAGGCTCCAGATGCGGAAGCACGAGAACAGGTAGACGACGTAGAACCAGCCGTGCGCGACAAGGATGAACAGCGACACGTTGAAGCCGTCGCCGACGGACGTCATCTCGCAGTCGTTCGTCATCGGCAGGAACAGCGACCACCACTCGCATCCGGGGCCGGCGATCACGGGGGCGAACCACACGAACCCGCCCGATCCGCCGACGAAGAGCTCGACGTGCAGCGGGGTGTACTTGAGGATCATCTCCGCCACGAGGAGCAGCAGACCCACACCGGTGATGACGGAGCAGATCTGGTAGAACCGGAGCGAGCCTCGGATCGCAGGGAAAGACGCGAGTCTCGGGGCGCGGGGCATGCCCCCAGTCTAGTCGCGGCGCCGGAGGCCGTTCCGGCCTGCCGCAGGGCTCAGGATGCCTCGGCCGCCGCGTCTTCGAGGTCTTCGACCTCGCGCTCCCAGGCATCCTTCGCCAGGCGGTACCAGAGGTAGAACGCGAAGCCGGCGAAGACGGCCCACTCGGCCGCGTAGAAGATGTTCAGCCAGTTCACGCCGGACGCGTCCTCCGGGGGACGCGCGGAGATCTCGGCGAGACCTCCCGAGGCGTCCTCGGAGACGAGGTACGGGCGGTAGACGGCGAGACCCTCGGTGTCGCTCCACTGGGCCAGGAGCGCGGCCGACGACATCCGCGTCATGGTGAACGGATCGGCGCCGCGCGGGGGAAGTGCCGGGCCCTCGTCGGAGATGATGCGGCCCACCACGTCGACGGCGGCACCGGATGCCTCCGCCTCGAGCGCCTCCGAGGCGGCTCGGGCTTCGTCGGCCGTGGCCGCCCAGCCGATCGCCACTGCGATCGACGTCGGCACCGTGGTCTCCTCGGTTCCCGAACCAGCCGAAGGATCGACGCGCAGCTGGCCCGTGACCCAATAGCCCTCGACCCCGTCGTTGAAGCGTCCGGCCACGGGGAGGAAGTCGCCCGGCACCCACGTCCCGGTCACCTCGACCCGCTGGCCGACGAACGGCTCGGGGAGGTAGCGTCCGGGCTCGACGACCTCGCCGAGCGGCTCGACCTGCTCGGTGGCGCCGGGCGGGAGGGGATCGGTGTCGATCGCGCGACCGAGCTGCCACTGCCCGAGCCACGCGAACACTCCGGCGACCACGAGGCAGAGCAGGAGGAGCGCGATCCACCGCGGACGCAGCATGACCTCGCGCAGCGTCGGCGGAAAGACCTCGACCGTGGCGTCAGGGTCGGGGCGCGTCGCGCTGCTGCTCTCGCTCAACGACCGGTCAACCGCCGTTGTACGGCGCGACGACGACCTCGACGCGCTGGAACTCCTTGAGGTCGGAGTATCCCGTCGTCGCCATCGACTTCTTGAGCGCGCCGATGAGGTTGGCGGTGCCGTCCGCGACCGGAGCGGGCCCGTAGAGCACCGATTCGAGGGTCGTCACGCGATCGACCTTCACTCGGCGGCCGCGGGGCAGCTTGGCGTGATGCGCCTCCGGCCCCCAGTGGAAGCCGAGTCCGGGAGCATCGGTCGCCCGTGCGAGCGCGACACCGAGCATGACGGCATCCGCCCCCATCGCGAGCGCCTTGACGATGTCGCCCGACGTTCCCACGCCGCCGTCGGCGATGACGTGCACGTAGCGCCCGCCCGACTCGTCGAGGTAGTCGCGGCGGGCACCGGCGACGTCGGCCACGGCGGTGGCCATGGGCGCGTGGATGCCGAGGGTCGCACGGGTGGTGGAGGCCGCTCCCCCGCCGAACCCGACGAGCACGCCCGCGGCGCCGGTGCGCATGAGGTGCAGCGCCGCCGTGTAGGTGGAGGCGCCGCCCACGATGACGGGGACGTCGAGGTCGTAGATGAACTTCTTGAGGTTCAGCGGCTGATCGGCCGACGACACGTGCTCCGCCGAGACCGTGGTGCCGCGGATGACGAAGAGGTCGACCCCGGCGGCGACGACGGTCTCGTACAGCTCCTGCGTGCGCTGCGGGGTGAGGGCGCCGGCGACGGTGACGCCGGCCTCGCGGATCTCCGCCAGACGGTCGCGCACGAGCTCGGGCCGGATGGGCTGAGAGTACAGCTCCTGCATGCGCTGGGTGGCCTCGACGTCGGCCAGCGACGCGATCTCGGCCAGAAGCGGAGCGGGGTCGTCGTACCGCGTCCACAGCCCTTCGAGGTCGAGCACGCCGAGTCCGCCGAGCTGTCCGAGCATGATCGCGGTCTGCGGGCTCATAACGGAGTCCATCGGAGCGCCGAGCACGGGGATCGCGAACGAGTAGGCGTCGATCGACCACGTCGTGGAGACGTCTTCGGGGTTGCGCGTGCGGCGCGACGGCACGACGGCGATGTCATCGAACGCGTAGGCCCGGCGGGCGCGCTTGGCGCGGCCGAGCTCGATCTCCATGCTCACATCCCCAGCCTACCCGCGGGGCACCGACGACAACGATGTGCACGGATGCGGAGCCCCGCCCGGACTCGCCGGAAACCGGCATCCGCCGCCGGCGCGCCGCGCATCGTCTCCGCACCCGTGCCCGCCCCGCGCCTCAGCGGCTGCGCACCACCCGGGTCTCGTCCCAGACGGCGTCGTCCGACTCGTAGACCGTGCCGTCGGCGCCGAACACGAGGAAGCGGTCGAACGAGCGCGCGAACCAGCGATCGTGGGTCACGGCGAGCACGGTGCCCTCGAACCGCGCGATCGCGTCTTCGAGCGCCTCCGCGGAGACCAGGTCGAGGTTGTCGGTCGGCTCGTCGAGCAGGAGCAGCGTCGCCCCCGACAGCTCGAGCAGCAGGATCTGGAACCGCGCCTGCTGACCCCCCGACAGACTGTCGAACACCTGCTCTGCCTGACGGATGAGTCCGTACCGGTCGAGGGCCGAGCTCGCGGCATCCCGCGGCATCCCGCTCCTCGCATCGTCACCGCGGTGCAGGATGTCGAGCAGCGTCCGGCCGGTGAACTCGGGGTGCGTGTGGGTCTGGGCGAACCATCCGGGCGTGACGCGGGCACCGAGGATCGCCCGCCCCTCGTGGGCGACGGGATCGAGCGCCGCTCCGACATCGGTGAGATGGCCCAGCGTCCCGTCGGGATCGGTGCCGCCACGGGCGAGGAGGCGCAGGAAGTGCGACTTCCCCGATCCGTTCGAGCCCAGCACCGCCACCCGGTCGCCGAACCAGACCTCGAGGTCGAACGGCTTCATGAGGCCCGTGAGCTCGAGACGCTCGGCGATCACGGCGCGCTTGCCCGTGCGGGCGCCCCTCAACCGCAGTCGCAGATTCTGCTCGGGCGGGCGCTCCTGCGGAGGCCCCGCCTCTTCGAAGCGCCGCAGCCGGGTCTGGGCCGCACGGTAGCGCGAGGCGAACTCGTCGCTGGATGTCGCCTTCACCTTCATGTCGGCGACCAGCCGCGTGATCTTCGCGTGCTCCTCGTCCCAGCGGCGCCGCAGCTCGTCGAGCCGCGCCATCCGGTTCTCGCGGGCGTCGCGATAGGTGGAGAAGCCTCCGCCGTGCACCCATGCCGTGCTGCCCGCGGGGCTCGCCTCCAGCGTCACGATGCGATCGGCCGCCCGCGCGAGCAGTTCGCGGTCGTGCGACACGAGCAGCACCGTCTTCGCGGTCTCGCGCAGGCGCTCCTCCAGCCACCGCTTCCCCGGCACGTCGAGGTAGTTGTCGGGCTCGTCGAGCAGCAGCACCTCGTCGGGACCGCGCAGCAGGGCCTCCAGCGCCAGCCTCTTCTGCTCGCCGCCGGAGAGCGTGGCCAGATCGCGGAAGCGGGCACGCGCATACGGGATGCCGAGGGCCGTCGTGGTGCAGGCATCCCACACGGTCTCGTGCTCGTACCCGCCTGCTTCGGCGTAGTCGGCGAGGGCCTGGGCGTAGGCGAGCTGCGTGTCGATGTCGTCGCGCTCGATGATGGCGAGCTCGGCCGCGTCGAGGGCGCGCGCTGCGGCCGACACCCGCGTCGGCGCGACGGCGACGAGCAGATCGTGCACGGTCTCACCGGACTCGCCGTGTCCGATGAACTGGTCCATGACGCCCAGGCCGCCGGCGATCACGACCGCTCCCTCGTGCGCGGGGAGCTCGCCCCGGATGACGCGCAGGAGCGTGGACTTGCCGGCGCCGTTGGCGCCGATCAGCGCGGTCGTCGAGCCGGCCGGGACGCGGAACGTCACGGCGTCGAGCAGCGGCGACCCGTCGGACAGCACGAAGGAGACGCTTCCGACATCGATGTGGCCCACGTTCCGACTCCGTCCGCCCGGCCGGACGGCGCAGAGCCGATCAGCCTATCGCGATCGACGCGCGCGCGACGACGTCGTCACGCAGCGGCGTATCTGCCCGACTTCACCGCGCGGGCACGGGCCTTCTCGGCCTCCTCCTCGCGGTTCTTCGGAGGCACGACCGCCACGAGGTCTTCGAGGAGGTGCTGGGTGATGTGCGTGATCTCGTGCACCGCGCGGTCGAACGCCTCCTGATTGGCCTTCGACGGCTTCGTCGTGCCCGCGATCTTGCGCACGTACTGGAGAGCGGCCGCGTGGACCTCCTCGGACGTCGCGGCCGGCTCGAAGTTGTGGAGAGTGTGGATGCTGCGGCACATGCCCCACAAGATACGCCCCGCGGCGGCGCCCGTCACCCCTCGCGTCAGTCGTTCTTTCCGCGGAAGAGGCGCGTGCCGACGGGGTCGAGCAGGAAGAGGGCGAAGGCGATCGAGCCGACGAAGGGCGCGAGGGCGACCACGGCCGCGGCGATCACGAGGGCGCTCAGCGCCGCACGACCGTAGGCCCGGGCATCGCCGTCGGTGAGGTCGGGCAGCATCGTCGCACGGTGGCGGACGGCCCACATCCACTGCAGGTAGCTGCACAGGATCGCTCCGAAGAACGCCAGGGGCATCAGCATCCGTCCCGCGAGCCAGCTCGAGTACTCGGTGGTGAGATTGGTCGCGAACGGGACGAGCACGATGAACAGCAGACGCACGCTGTTGAGCCACACGATCGTCGCGTCGACGCGGGCGACGTGCTCGAACTGCTGGACGTGGGTCATCCAGAGCAGGCACAGCAGCAGGAAGCTGAGCGCGAAATTGAAGAACAGTTCCCACATGCCCGCGAGCGCCGACCACATCTGCCCGTCGGAGGAGACCGTGCCGATGTTGTACGCCGTCAGATCGAGCACCAGGAGGGTGGCGGCGATCGCGAACACCCCGTCGGTGAACGCCTCGAGGCGGGTCGTGCTCTGCGTCGCCGCCGCGTGCCGCCGCTGTCGGATCATGCCGCCATCGTAGCGACGCCGATCACGGCCCTACCGCTTGTAGTTGGGCGCCTCGACGACGATCTGCACGTCGTGCGGGTGCGACTCCTTGAGACCCGCCGCCGTGATGCGCACGAAGCGACCCTTCTCCTTGAGCTCGTCGACCGTCCGGGCGCCGACGTAGAACATCGACTGGCGGAGCCCGCCGACGAGCTGGTAGGCGACGGCGGAGACGGGGCCGCGGTACGCGACCTGACCCTCGATGCCCTCGGGGATGAGCTTGTCGTCGCTGGGGACGTCGGCCTGGAAGTAGCGGTCCTTCGAGTACGACGTCTTCTTGCCCCGGGTCTGCAGCGCGCCGAGCGAGCCCATGCCCCGGTAGAGCTTGAACTGCTTGCCGCCCTGGAAGACGATCTCGCCCGGTGACTCGTCGGTGCCCGCGAGGAGCGAGCCGAGCATGACGGTGTCGGCGCCGGCGACGAGCGCCTTGGCGATGTCGCCCGAGTACTGCAGTCCACCGTCGGCGATCACCGGGATGCCGGCTTCGCGCGCCGCGAGGGATGCCTCGTAGATCGCGGTGACCTGGGGGACGCCGACGCCCGCGACGATGCGCGTGGTGCAGATGGATCCGGGTCCGACGCCGACCTTGACGGCATCCACACCCGCGTCGATGAGCGCCTGAGCGCCCTCGCGGGTGGCGACGTTGCCGCCGATGACGTCGATGTGGTCGAACGACGCGTCGGCCTTGAGGCGCTTCACGATGTCGATGACGCCCGCCGACTGGCCGTTCGCGGTGTCGACGACGAGCACGTCGACCCCGGCGTCGCGCAGCGCCTCGGCACGCTGCCACGCGTCGCCGAAGAATCCGATGGCGGCGCCGACGCGGAGTCGCCCGTGCTCGTCCTTCGTGGCGAGGGGGTACTTCTCGCTCTTGTCGAAGTCCTTGATTGTGATGAGGCCCGCGAGGCGTCCGTCGTCGTCGATGAGCGGGAGCTTCTCGACCCGGTGCTGCGCGAACAGCGCGATGACTTCGTTGGCGCCGATGCCGACCTGACCCGTGACGAGTCCGTCGGTGGTCATGACGTCCTTCACGAGCGTCGTCTGGCGCTCGAATCCCGAGACGAAGCGCATGTCGCGGTTCGTGATGATGCCCACCAGGCGATCGTCCTCGTCGACGACGGGCAGTCCCGAGATGCGGTACTGAGAGCACAGCGCGTCGACCTCTTCGATCGTCGCGTCGGGGGTGGTGGTGATGGGGTCGGTGATCATGCCCGACTCGCTGCGCTTCACGCGGTCGACCATCGAGGCCTGATCCTCGATGGAGAGGTTGCGGTGGATGATGCCCAGCCCGCCCTCTCGCGCGATCGCGATCGCGAGACGCGACTCGGTGACGGTGTCCATCGCGCTCGAGAGGAGCGGCGTCGCGACCGTGATGCGGCGCGTGACGCGGGACGAGGTGTCGGCCTCGCTCGGGATCACGTCGGTGTGTCCGGGGAGCAGCAGCACGTCGTCGTACGTGAGTCCGACGAAGCCGAAGGGATCGTGATTCGACATGAAGTCTCCTGTGCGCGGCGCGCGTTGTTTCTCGGGGGTGGACGACGACGGCCGACGCGGGGGCGTCGTACTCGATTCTAAGCGGCGCGCCCGGGATTTGATTCCCGCGGAAATCCGTTCGGACCGGGAATCCGGCGCGATGTAAGGGGCTTCTGCATCACGATTCTCTCTCGACCTGCTTGCGAAACAAGAACGACACATTACGCTCGTACCGTCTTTGCATCACGGCCGATGCGACCCGAGCTTTCGGTCCGCGTGCTGCCGGACTGGAGGTTCTGTGAGTCCTACGACTGTGACCACGCGATCGAAGCGGTGGCTCGTGCTGCTGGCCGGCACGCTCATGGCGTTCGCGCTCGTGCTCTTCGCATCGCCGATGGGCGCCCACGCGTCCGTCTCGGCGCCCGACACCCCGGGTGCCGATCAGGAAGCGACCGACTTCTACTTCGGTGGCGTCATCACGTTCGACGGCGAGCCCGTCCCCGACGTCGTCATGACGGTCGAGGGCAACGGCTTCGACGCCGAGACGGTGACGGATGCCGAAGGCAAGTGGCGTCTGTACGTGCCCGAGAAGGAGGAGTACACGCTCTCGGTGAACGAGGAGACGCTCCCCGACGGCGTCATCGTCGATCCCGCGCAGCTCCCCGAGGGCGTGCAGCCGGTGCAGGGAACGACGGCCTCGTTCGAGGTCGGGTTCGGCGCCACGGGCACGAAGATCCTCAACCTCTTCCTCGGCGAGGGCGAGCGGATCACGACCTCGTTCTGGGACCAGCTCCTCGAGCGCACGGTCAACGGCCTCAACTTCGGCCTGCTCCTCGCGCTGGCCGCGGTGGGCGTCTCGCTCATCTTCGGCACGACGGGGCTCACGAACTTCGCGCACGCCGAGATGCTCACCTTCGGCGCGATCGTCGCCCTCATCTTCGGCGTGAACTTCGCCCTGCCGATGTGGGTCGTCATCCCGATCGTGATCGTGTTCGGCGCGGCGCTCGGCTGGTCGCTCGACGCCGGCCTGTGGAAACCCCTGCGCCGTCGGGGCATCGGCCTCGTTCAGGCGATGATCGTCAGCATCGGCCTCTCGCTCGCGCTGCGCTACGTCTTCCAGTTCTTCCTCGGCGGGTCGACGTACCAGCTGCCGGGCGCAGGCGCGGCGCGCGACATCCGTCTCGGACCCATCTCGGTGTCGTGGATCGACCTCCTCTCGATGGGCATCTCGATCGTCCTCCTGCTGGCTGTCGCCTACTGGCTGCTGCGCACCCGCATCGGAAAGGCCACGCGCGCGATCTCGGACAACCCGAGCCTGGCCGCGGCATCCGGCATCGGCGTGGACCGCGTCATCCGGATCGTGTGGATCCTGTCGGCCATGCTGGCCGCCGTCGCCGGCGTGCTGTGGGCGTACTTCCGCCCCGGCGTGAAGTGGGACATGGGTGTCCAGGTGCTCCTGCTGATCTTCGCCGCCGTGACCCTCGGTGGTCTCGGAACGGCGTTCGGAGCCCTCATCGGCGCCCTCATCGTCGGCATCCTCGTGGAGATCTCCACGCTCTGGATTCCGCCGGACATGAAGTACGTGGGCGCGCTGGCCGTCCTCATCATCATCCTCCTCGTGAGACCGCAAGGCCTCCTGGGTCGAAAAGAGAGGTTGGGCTAGGCCATGGATTGGGGACAGATTCTCAACAACACGGCCTACTGGCTGTTCAGCCCCGAGACGATCGCGTACGCCCTCGCGGCGACCGGTCTCGCGGTGCACTTCGGCTACGCCGGACTCCTGAACTTCGGCATGGCGGGCTTCATGGCCCTCGGCGCGTACGGGTACGCGATCTCGATCCTGAGCTTCGGGCTCCCGTGGTGGGTCGGCATCATCGTCGGCTGCCTGGCATCCGTGGTGTTCGCCATCATCCTCGGCATCCCGACGCTGCGACTGAGGGCGGACTATCTCGCCATCGTGACGATCGCCGCCGCGGAGATCGTCCGACTCATGCTCACGACGCAGCTGTTCGACGAGTACACGAACTCGGCCGACGGCCTCGGCAACTACCACGCCGGATTCCGCGCCGCGAACCCGTTCCCGCCCGGGAACTACGGATTCGGCCCCTGGACGTGGACCGCCGATCAGCTCTGGGTGCGCGTGTTCGGCATCATCCTGCTGGGCATCGCGGTCTACCTCGTGTGGGCGCTCATGCGCAGCCCCTGGGGACGCGTCCTCAAGGGCATCCGCGAAGACGAGGACGCCGTGCGCTCGCTCGGCAAGAACGTCTTCGCCTACAAGATGCAGGCGCTCATCATCGGTGGCATCTTCGGCGCCCTGGGCGGCGTGGTCTTCGCGCTCCCGTCCGCCGTGGTCCCGGCCACGTACACGACCAGCCTGACGTTCTTCATCTGGACGATCCTGCTGCTCGGCGGCGCCGCGACGGTCTTCGGCCCCGTGGTGGGCTCGGTCATCTTCTGGGTGATCATGGGCTTCCTCGGCAACGTCCTCCCGGCCCTGGCGAACTCGGGCATCCTGCCCCTGTCGTCGGTGCAGGCGGGAACGCTCCGGTTCATCCTCGTCGGCGTGGCGCTCATGCTCATCGTGATCTTCCGCCCACAGGGCATCTTCGGCAACAAGAGGGAGCTGACCTTTGTCAAGTAACCCGACAGACCACACGCCGGACGACAGCACGCCCCGCGAACCCCTCACCGCGACGGGCAGCATCCGCCGCCCGAAGACGCAGGGGCTCGCGAAGGGCGGGAACGTCCCCGGGGTCGAGAAGGTCGACCCGATCCTGATCGCAGACAAGGTGACGCGGCGCTTCGGCGGACTCACCGCCGTCGACGTCGAGCACCTCGAGATCCCGCGCAACGCCATCACGGCGCTGATCGGACCGAACGGCGCCGGCAAGACGACGCTGTTCAACCTGCTGTGCGGCTTCGACAAGCCGAACACCGGCACCTGGTCGTACGACGGGAAGTCGCTGAGCGGCATCCCGTCGTTCAAGGTCGCCCGGATGGGCCAGGTGCGCACGTTCCAGCTCACCAAGGCACTCTCGCTGCTCACGGTGCTCGAGAACATGAAGCTCGGCGCGACGGGCCAGAAGGGCGAAGGGCTCCTCGCGAGCATCATCCCGGCCATCTGGCGCAAGCAGGACGACGCGATCGAGGAGAAGGCGATGGAGCTGCTCGCGCGCTTCAAGCTCGACGCCAAGTCCGAAGACTATGCAGCGTCGCTCTCCGGTGGGCAGCGCAAGCTCCTCGAGATGGCGCGCGCGCTCATGAGCGACCCGCAGCTGGTCATGCTCGACGAGCCCATGGCCGGCGTCAACCCGGCCCTCACCGAGTCGCTGCTCGACCACATCCTGGACCTCAAGGACCTGGGCATGACCGTGCTCTTCGTCGAGCACGACATGCACATGGTGCGTCACATCGCCGACTGGGTCGTCGTCATGGCCGAAGGCCGCGTCGTGGCCGAGGGCCCGCCCGAATCGGTCATGCAGGACAAGGCCGTCATCGACGCCTACCTCGGCAGCCACCAGGACGTCGACCTCGGCGTCGTGACCGGCCGCGTGGCGGGCGAGCTCGACACGTCGGCGATGGAGCTCCTCGAGGAGATCCGCGAAGACGAAGCAGCGTCGATCGCCGACGCCGAGGAGGAGAACAAGTGAGCGACGCCTCAGCAGCATCGGGCACGACCGGCGCATCCGCCCTGGCCGAGGGAAAGACCGACCGCGTCGTCGTGGAGGTCACCGACCTCTTCGCCGGCTACCTGCCGGGAATCAACATCATCACCGGGGCCAACCTCATCGCGCGCAAGGGCGAGCTGATCGGCATCATCGGACCGAACGGCGCCGGCAAGTCGACGCTGCTCAAGTCGATCTTCGGCATGGTGAAGGTGCGCTCCGGCGAGATCACCGTCAACGGCGAGAGCGTCGTCGGGCTCAAGTCCGACAAGCTCGTGCGCCGCGGCGTCGGCTTCGTGCCGCAGACCAACAACGTGTTCCCCTCGCTCACGATCGAGGAGAACCTCCAGATGGGCCTCTACCAGGCTCCGAAGACGTACAACGAGCGTCTGGAGTTCGTGACGGGCATCTTCGCCGAGCTGGGCAAGCGCCTCAAGCAGCGCGCGGGCTCACTGTCGGGCGGTGAGCGGCAGATGGTCGCGATGTCGCGGGCGCTCATGATGGACCCGGCGGTGCTGCTCCTCGACGAGCCCTCCGCGGGCCTCTCCCCCGTGCGCCAGGACGACGCGTTCATCCGCGTCTCCGACATCAACAAGGCCGGCGTCACGACGATCATGGTGGAGCAGAACGCCCGACGCTGCCTGCAGATCTGCGACCGCGGGTACGTGCTCGACCAGGGCCGCGACGCCTACGAGGGCACCGGCCGCGAGCTGCTTAACGACCCCAAGGTGATCGGACTCTACCTGGGCACGCTCGGCACCGACTGACCGCTGGACGGACGTGAGAGGAGCGGATGCCTGACGGCATCCGCTCCTCTCGTATCTCAACGGATACGACCGACGGATCCCGCCCGCACGATCTCGGCAATGCTGCGTCGTGAGAGCGCTGCGACATCGCGATCACGGAGGGCGCGGACGAGGTCTCCCCGGGCCGCCCATCCGGCCGGGTCCCACACCTCCGCCCACGGCGGCAGGTCGGCACGCTCCTCGAACGGAGTCGCACCCTCGAGCTCGCGGTGCAGTCGCGCCGCGCAGGCGCTCATCTCCTCCTCCATGCCCGGGTCCCACTCGACCTCGAGCCCGACGGGGAAGAAGAAGCCCACGGCCTCGTGCCGACGCTCGCGCGCGTCGGCGAGTGTGAGGTCGAGGCGGATGCCGATGCAGCCGTCCGCGCCGCGGGTCGTCACCTCCCACTCCAGATCGTCGCTCCGCTCCACCCCGAGCAGCACCTCCGGCACCGTTCGCGTGCGTTCGGGGAGCTCCAACACTGTGATCGGTCCCGGCACCGACGTGAACGGGGCCACAAGCGGCCAGGGCTCCCTCCACCGCGGCTCGAGCAGACCTCTCTCGGAGATCGACCGCGAGCCGAGGTCGCCGATGCGCACCTGGGCCGAGACGACGCGCAGCGGGCCGACCACGTTGCGGCTGACCACGTGGGCACGCCACACCTCGCGCCAGGGCCGCACGGTGTACCCGAACTCTCGCGGAGCGTCGTCCTGACAGGAGCGGTCCTTGCGGAAGGAACCCCGCTCGAGGGGAAGGTCGGGATCGACCTCGCGGGAGACCTGTTCGACACGGAGCGCGACGGTCTCGCGGAGATCGTTCCAGCGGCCGATCGAACGACCGACGAGGCCGAACACCGTGACGGCGTCCGCGTCGACATCGACATCGTCCAGTCGAGCCAGCCCGCGCGGATCGGAGGCTGCGGCCGTCGCCTGCTCGCCGCTCACGGCTCCGCCGACCTTCGACGCGATGACCTTCGGAGCGACGATGCCGACGATCCCCTCGACCAGGACGGTCGAGAGCGCGCCGACGAGGAACCCCCAGCCGACACCGCCGAACGGCAGGCTCAGGATGCCCAGGACCGCGCCGACGATGCCTTCACCTGTCGTGTCGTCCCTGGTCACGACGGGGTCGTCGACATGGGCCACGAGGTCGCGGGCACCGGCGGCGACCTGCAGCCGGGCGGGCACATCGATCGTGGCGTCCACTCCTCCGGGAGGGACCCGGACCCGCACCTTCAGCACGACGACGAGGCGCCCCTCCTCGCCGCGCAGAACGACCCGCGTGACGGTGGCGGTGCCGTCCGGCCACATCGGCACATCGAGGGCGAACTCCGCGGCACCTCCTCCGCAGGGCGGTGGAGTGGATGCCGCGACGAGCGGGATGCCCGGGGCGGTGTCGAGATGGGCCATGGCGGCGACGCGGGCGGCCGCGGCGGCCGCCTCGGCGTATGCCTCGTCGGGAGGGGAGACTTCCAGGGCGGCGGTGTAGGTCTCCCAGTACACGGCCCTCTCGGCGGGGCTGAGGGGATGGGTGCCGTCCAGGATCTCACGCTTCTTCGTCGGCGCGACCTGTGCCGCCGCGGCCGCCCGCGCGAGGTGCTCGCGGACTGCAGGACACAGCGCGCGGCGCTGGAGCGCGGCGATCGAGATCGACAGAGACACCGGCGCCGCGGGCACCGCCGACATCCCCGTCGCTGACGAGGTGGGGTACACGAAGGCGCGCTGTCGGGAGTCGATGTCGGACCTTCCGTCCTTCCTCGCGGGGTCGGAGGAGGTCGGGCCGGCGCGGTAGTTCCCGAAGCACGCCAGAGTGCCGGGGCTGATCCAGCGCAGGATCGGCCAGGCGGCGAGCGTGTCGAACTCCGTGCTGTCGACCGTGGTGCGCACGCGCAGCGACGCCAGAGCGATCGGCTGCGGCGCCGGCACCACCGTGCCCAGGGCGAACTCGATCGCGGTGGAGATGGCGGACTCGATCGCCGATGCCCCGTCGAGCCCGAGCGCCTGTGCGATGGCGGGGCGAGACGAGCCGAAGGCGAACCCGACGGATGCCGCGCCGGTGTCGACGAACAACCCGACGGCGAACTGCGGGGGGAAGGTCTCGCCGCCGGCCTCCCTCTCGGCTTTGTCGATCGGCCAGTAGCCGACATCGTTCAATCCGGGGAGATACCCGAAACGAAGAGGCACGATCACCTCGCCGGACCCATCGAGCGCACCGAGGGCATCGAGGGCGGGCATCCCCGCGAGGAACACCTCCGAGAGAGTCACGAAGATGCGCGCGATGTCCGCATCGCCGATCTGCGGCGCCAGCGTCGCCTCGAGGGCGCCGCTCACCACCACGGGATCGGGCCAGTCGACGAGCTGCTGGGTCAGCCGGAACGGACCCCCGAAGAGATATGCGGTCTCACCCGGTGCGGGTGCGAGGGTGACGGACGCAGCATCCGACACCACCTCCCGGGAGAGCTGGATGACGACGTCGAAGCCCGCCATGTCGACCATGGCCGCATCATAGGACCGGGCTCGGGCACGCGAAAGGGCCCCGGATCGCTCCGGGGCCCTTCGCTGCGTGCGGCTGGATCAGCCGATGCGGGTGTTGAGGTTGTCAGCACCGAACTGGAAGATGCCGATGGTGGCCTCCGTCGGGTCGCCGTTCTCGTCGAGACCGATCGGGCCCGAGTATCCGTCGTAGTCGGCCATGCCGCCACCGAGGATGATGTCGGCGCACGCCTCGAAGGAGTCGCACTTCTCGCCCTCGGCCGAGACCTGCTGGAGGTTCGCGGCGATGTCGGCCGAGTCCGTCGAGTTCGCCGTGAGAGCGGCGAGCGCGAGCAGGATGACGGCGTCGTAGGACTCGTTGGCGTACGAGAAGTCGGTCAGGTCGGTGTTGCCCTCGCCGACCCACCACTCGTTCAGACGGTCCTGGAAGCCCGTGTCGGCCTCGAGGGGGCCGGCGGGCGTGGTGCCCTTGGCGCCTTCCATGCTCGAACCGGCGGGCCACTTCTCGTCGGCGCCGAAGTTCTTGAGGTTGCCGTCGACCAGGTACAGCTGCGACGCGGGGTAGCCCGCGGCGAGCAGCGCCGGACCGATCGTGTAGATCTCGTCGAACGTGATGAGGACGATGGCGTCGGGGTTCGAGGCCGTGATCGCGCTGATCTGAGCGTCGAACGAGGTGTCGCCCGTGTTGTAGGACTGCTCCTCGACGACCGTTCCGCCGGCGGCGCTGAAGGTCTCCTGGAAGACCTCGTTCAGGCCGGTGCCGTAGGAGTCGTTGAGGTACAGGACCGCGACGTTCTCGTGTCCGTCTTCGGCGACCAGGTTTCCGAGGACCTCGCCCTGGAGCGTGTCGGACGGAGCGGTGCGGAAGTAGAGGCCGTTGTCGTCCCACGACGTGAAGTCGAGCGAGGTGTTGGCCGGGGAGAACGTGATGATGCCGGCAGCGACGGCGTCATCGAGGAAGAGCTTGGTGACACCCGACGACGCGGCGCCGATGGCGGCCGAGACACCCTCGGAGATGAGGGTCTGGATCGTCGTGGCGTACGCCTTGTTGTCGGTGTCGCCCGAGTCGCCCCAGACGATGTCTTCGATGGTGAGGCCGGTGGTCTCGGAGTACGCGTTGACGTCGGCGGCGGCGAGGCCGACACCGGCCTCTTCGGGCGGTCCGAGGAACGACAGGTTTCCGGTCTGCGGCAGGATCGTGCCGATCTTGAGGCTGAGTTCGCCGCGCTCCTCCGAGGGGGGCGCGGACGTCTCGGCGGCTCCGCCGCCGCCGGCGCAGCCGGCGAGGACGATGGCGCTTGCGCCGGCGATCGCGAGACCGCTGAGGATGCGGGCTCCGCGCGAGCGAGTGATGACGCTCATGTTGCTCCTTGTTGTGAATGAACACGGGCGGGCTTCGGGGCCGACCCAGTGCGTACAAACCTAACTGCGGCAAAGTCTCGCGTGTATTGCGTTTCGTTAACGACATGTAACGCGACCGAATCGTTACAACGCGCGCGGATGCCCGCCTTGGCGACATCTGGAATACCCCACGTGGGTATATCGTTGAGACGGGTACCCCCGAGGGGTATCCACCGACGAGAAGGACACAGGATGACGACGAACGAGTTCCAGGTCACCGGCATGAGCTGCGGCCACTGCGAGGCATCGGTGCGCACCGAGGTCGCGAAGATCGCGGGCGTCGAGCACATCGACGTCAGCGCCCAGACGGGCCGGCTCGTCGTGAGCTCGTCCGCTCCTCTTCTCGACGCCGACATCGTGGCCGCCGTCGACGAGGCGGGCTACGAAGCCGTCCGCATCTGATGGACGCCGTGCACTCGGACTCCGCGCGCACCGACGACCGCGTCGAGCTCGAGATCGGCGGCATGACCTGCGCGTCCTGCGCCATGCGCATCGAGAAGAAGCTGAACAGGATCGACGGGGTCACGGCATCCGTCAACTACGCCACCGAGAAGGCGCGGGCTACGGTGCCCGCGGGGCTCGACCCCGCCGTCCTCATCGCCGAGGTCGAGAAGACCGGCTACACCGCGGCCCTCCCCGCACCCCCTGCCGTCCACGGACACGACCACGGCGACCCCGACCTGGACTCGCTGCGCGCACGGCTCATCGCGGCCGTCGTGCTCGCCGTGCCGGTCATCGTGCTCACGATGGTGCCGGCGTGGCAGTTCCCGGGCTGGCAGTGGGTCTCGCTCGCGCTCGCGACGCCGGTGGTGACGTGGTCGGCCTGGCCGTTCCATCGCGCCGCCTGGCTCAACCTGCGACACGGTGCCGCGACGATGGACACGCTGATCTCCCTCGGCGTCTCGGCGGCGTACCTCTGGTCGCTCTACGCCCTCTTCTTCGGGCACGCGGGCATGATCGGCATGACCCACGGCTTCGAGTGGACGGTGCAGCCGGGCGACGGCGCCGACGCCGTCTATCTCGAAGTGGCCGCCGGCGTCACGATGTTCGTGCTGGCGGGCCGCTACTTCGAGGTGCGGTCCAAGCGCCGCGCAGGCGATGCGCTGCGCGCGCTCCTCGACCTCGGAGCGAAGGACGTCGCCGTGCTGCACGGCGGCGTCGAGGTGCGCACGCCGATCGCGCAGCTGCGCTCGGGCGACGAGTTCGTCGTGCGGCCCGGCGAGAAGATCGCGACCGACGGTGTGGTGGTCTCGGGCACCTCCGCGGTCGATGCCTCGATGGTGACGGGCGAGTCCGTGCCCGTCGAAGTCGCTCCGGGCGACGCGGTCGTCGGCGCGACGGTCAACGCGGGCGGGCGGCTCGTCGTGCGCGCCACCCGGGTGGGCGCCGACACGCAGCTCGCGCAGATGGCGCGACTGGTCGAGGAGGCCCAGAGCGGCAAGGCGGAGGTCCAGCGCCTCGCCGACCGCATCTCCGGCGTCTTCGTGCCGATCGTGCTCGGCATCGCCGTGGTGACCCTGGTCGCGTGGCTGATGCTGGGCGGCGGCTACGAAGCCGCGTTCACGGCCGCCGTCGCGGTGCTCATCATCGCGTGCCCGTGCGCGCTGGGGCTCGCCACCCCCACGGCGCTGCTGGTGGGCACGGGCCGCGGGGCGCAGCTGGGCATCCTGATCCGCGGTCCCGAAGTTCTCGAGTCCACGCGCACGGTCGACACGATCGTGCTCGACAAGACCGGCACGGTCACCAGCGGACGCATGTCGCTGGTCGACGTCGTCGTCACGCCCGGAACCGAGCGCGCCGAGCTGCTGCGCTTCGCCGGTGCGCTCGAGGACGCCTCCGAGCATCCGATCGCCCAGGCCATCGCGCGGGATGCGACGGCCGAGGTCGGCACGCTGCCCTCCGTGGAGTCGTTCCGCAACGCCGAAGGGAAGGGCGTCTCCGGCGTCGTCGACGGGCACGCGGTGCTGGCCGGCCGCGAATCCCTCCTGGCCGACTGGTCGCTCCCCGTGCCCGACGTGCTCGTCGCCGCGCTCGAGTCCGCGCGCGCGACCGGGCGCACCGCCGTGCTCGTGGCGTGGGACGGCGAGGCGCGTGGGATGCTCGCCGTCGCCGATCGCCTCAAGCCCACGAGCCGCGCGGCGATCGCGCAGCTGCGCGCCCTCGGTCTCGCGCCCGTGCTCCTGACCGGAGACCACGGGGCCGTCGCGGGTGCGGTGGCCGCCGAGGTGGGCATCGACCGCGTGATCGCCGGCGTGCTCCCCCACGAGAAGGTCGAGGTCATCCGCGCTCTGCAGGCCGAAGGCCGTGTGGTGGCGATGGTGGGCGACGGCGTCAACGACGCCGCCGCCCTCGCGCAGGCCGACCTGGGGCTCGCGATGGGAACGGGCACGGATGCCGCGATCGAGGCATCCGACATCACCCTCGTGCGCGGCGATCTGCGCAGCGCCGCCGACGCGGTGCGGCTCTCCCGCCGCACCCTCGGCACGATCAAGACCAACCTGTTCTGGGCGTTCGCGTACAACGTGGCGGCGATCCCGCTGGCGGCGCTCGGCCTGCTCAACCCCATGATCGCGGGAGCCGCCATGGCGTTCTCCAGCGTGTTCGTCGTGGGCAACAGTCTGCGGCTGCGCCGCTTCCGCCCCCTGAAGGAGACCTCATGACCGTCGCCTCGACGCACAGTCACCACGGCTACATCACCGACAAGGAGAAGTACCTGCTGCGCCTGAAGCGCATCGAGGGTCAGGCGCGGGGCGTCCACAAGATGGTGGACGACGAGAAGTACTGCATCGACATCCTGACCCAGATCAGCGCCCTCACGAGCGCTCTGGAGGCCGTCGCCGTCGGGCTGCTCGAAGACCACCTGCGGCACTGCGTCGTCGACGCCGCGCGCCTGAGCGACGATGCGGCGGAGGAGAAGATCCGCGAGGCGACGCAGGCGATCGCCCGACTCGTGCGCTGAGCGCGACGGGTTCGGCGTGGAGCCCGGCCCTCAGACGATCTCCGCGACGTCGGACGCCCCCGCACGCGCCGCCCGGGTGCGTCGCACGTGCCGCAGCGAATCGACGGTCAGGACGATGAGCGCGACCCACACCAGCCCGAAGCCGATCCAGCGCTCCACCGGCATCGGCTCGTCGTTGATCCAGACGCCGATGATGAACTGCAGGATCGGCGCGACGAACTGGAGGATGCCGATGAGCGTCAGGGTCGTGCGGCGTGCACCGGCGGCGAAGAAGAGGAGCGGCGTGGCGGTCGCGACGCCGGCGAGCAGCAGCAGCACGGTGTGCCCGGTGCTCAGCTGACCCATCGTGATGCCCGTCGTCATTCCGACGAGGACGAGCTGCAGGACGGCGACCGGGGCCAGCCAGAGCGATTCGAGCGTGAGGCCGCTGATCGCATCGACCGAGGGGCCGATCTGCTTCTTGACCAGACCGTAGAAGCCGAACGTGAAGGCCAGGGTGAGCGCGATCCAGGGGAACGCGCCGTAGCCCACGACGATCACGACGACCGCCGCGGCGGCGATGCAGAGGGCGACCCACTGCGTGACGCGCAGTCGTTCGCGCAGGACGAGCACGCCGAGCAGGACCGTGACGATCGGGTTGATGAAGTAGCCCAGGCTCGACTCCACGATGTGCCCCGACAGGGTCGCGTAGAGGAAGACCTGCCAGTTCACGTAGATCAGCGCGCCCGCGAGCACCGTCCACAGCACGAGGCGTCGTCGACGCAGGATCGCGACGAGCTTGGGCCACGTGCGCGTGACGGTCAGCAGGATCGCGCAGAACGCCAGGGACAGCAGGATCCGCCAGGCGACGACCTCCCAGGCCGTGGTGGGCGCGAGCAGCAGGAAGTACAGCGGCAGGAAGCCCCAGAGCAGGTAGGCGATGAACGCGTACACGCCGCCGAGGCGATGCTCGCGGGCGGATTCGGCGGGTGTCACCACTCAAGACTAGGACGGTCGTGACGAATGCCGGCGCACGGCGCCCGCGCCGGGGCGTGGGGCGCGTGTCGGCGGACATGCGGAAGGGCCCGGATGCCGAAGCATCCGGGCCCTTCTCGAAGCGGTTCCGACTAGCGGACCACGACCGCGAGGACGTCGCGAGCCGACAGGACGAGGAACTCCTCGCCGCCGAACTTGACCTCGGTTCCGCCGTACTTGCTGTAGATGACGCGGTCACCGACGGCGACGTCGAGCGGGATGCGGTTGCCGTTGTCGTCGATGCGACCGGGGCCGACAGCGAAGACCTCGCCCTCCTGGGGCTTCTCCTTCGCGGTGTCGGGGATGACCAGACCGCTGGACGTGGTCTGCTCGGCCTCGACCTGCTTGATGACGATGCGGTCCTCGAGCGGCTTGATGGAAACCGACACGGGTCTACCTCTGCTTTCGTTGAACTGAAAACTCATTAGCACTCGGATGGTGCGAGTGCTGATCCAGTCTAAGCGGCGGGCTGGCACTCGTGCAACGTGAGTGCCAATCGACGTCATCGGCAATCCGAACGGCCCCGCGCTCCGAATCGCCTTCAAGACCCGGAGATGATGACCCCCCGGCCATCGATCCGGATGCGACTCCCTGGGGTGAGACAGCAGATGACAACGTCGTACTTCCTCGCCGTCGATGTCGGCACCAGCCGCACCGCCGCCGCGACCGCCCGAATCTCTTCCGACGGCACGATCACCGCCTCCCCCTTCGCACTCGGCAGGCAGAGCGACAGCACGCCGAGCGTCGTGTTCATCTCCGACGGCGAGCTGCTGTTCGGCGACGCGGCCGCGCGCCGCGGCGTGGCGCAGCCCGAGCGTCTCGTGCGCGAGTTCAAGCGCCGCATCGGCGACGTGATCCCGATCCTCGCGGGCGGACGCCGCTTCTCGCCGGAGCAGCTCTACGCGCTGCTGGTGAGCTGGGTCATCGACACGGTCACCGAGGTCAAGGGACGCCGCCCGAAGGGCGTGAGCGTCACCGTGCCCGTCACGTGGGGCGAGCATCGGACGGGGCTGGTGGTCGCAGCCCTCGCCCGGGCAGGCTGGCGCGACATCCGTCTCGTGAGCGAGCCGGAGGCCGCCGCCCGGCACTACGAGGCCGAAGAGCCGCTCGCCCAGGGCGAGCTGCTCGCCGTGTACGACCTCGGAGGCGGCACGTTCGACACGGTGCTCCTGCGCAAGAGCGGTGACGCGGTGGATGTGGTGGGCGATCCCGTCGGCATGGACGCGTTCGGCGGATCGGACTTCGACGACCGCGTCCTGCGCCACGCCGTCGAGGCTGCGGGCCTGTCCATCGACGACCTCTCGTCCGACCCTGACGCCCGGGTGGGACTGGCGACGCTGCGCCGCGAGGCGGTGGAGGCGAAGGAATCGCTCTCGTTCGACGCCGAGACCGTCATCCCCGTGCTCATCGGCGAACGCCGCACCACCGTGCGACTCACCCGCGGAGAGTTCGAGTCGATGATCGAGGACGGCATCGAGCGGACCGTCGAGGTCGTGGCCGAGGTGTTCCGCTCCGCGGGCGTCGATGCCGCCGACGTTCGCTCGATCCTTCTCACCGGCGGATCGTCGCGTATCCCGCGCATCGCGCAGCTGCTCTCGGAGCGGTTCGACCGGCCCGTCGCCGTCGACGCCGACCCCAAGGCGATCATCGCCCTCGGCGCGGCGCGGATCGTCGCGCAGGACCGCCGCACTCCCGCCCTGGTCGAGGAGGCGACCGCCGACGAGAGCGCACCGGATGCCGCGCCGGCCTTCGTGCGGAGCGACCCCACCCGCCGCCGGTTCGGCCGCGGTGCCGCGATCGCAGCGGTCGGCGCCGGCGCCCTCGTGCTCGCGGGCGGCATCGCGTTCTCCGCCTTCTCACCCCTCGGCGGCGCCCCGCTGGGCGAGGACACCCCCTCCCCCGCGCAGAGCACGAGCGCGACGCCGACACCCGCACCGGACTCCGCGCCGTCCGGATCCGGCACCGGCATCCGGCCGAGCGCGTCGACCGCGACCGCCGACCCCCTGCTGACGCCCGCACCTCCCGGCGTCGTGACCGACCTGTTCCCGCTGCAGCCCCCGCAGCCCGAGACCACGGAGTCCGGCCGCTGAGGCGGCCGGGAAGCGCCCATGCCCATCGAGAAGACGACCACGCCCTCCCTGCGCGTGGCCGAGACGCCCATCCTGTGGCAGGGCCTCGCCCGCGCGCACGTCGAGGCGATGGCCACCGGGGCCGCCCCCCGTCGGGCGCACGTCACGGGCCCTGCCGGATCGGGCAAGTCCCGTCTGCTGCGTCACCTCGCTCGCACCCTCGTCGAAGCGGGCGCGAGCGTGGCCTGGCACCGCGGCCAGCACGACATCGCGGCACTCGCACGCACCGACGTGCTCCTCGTCGACGACGCGCACACGCTCGACGGGCGGCAGATCTCCGCGATCGCGGACCGCGCCGCCGACCACGACGCTGCGCTGATCCTCGCCACCCGCCCCTGGCCGCACAGCGACATCCTGCAGGAGACGGTGGATCAGCTCGAGCGCAGCCAGCCGGCGGTCGTGCTCGGGCACGTCGCGCACAGCGATCTGCGCGCCCATCTCGACTCGCTCGGTCTGTCCGTGTCGCCCGACTGCATCGACGGCATCCTGAGCGCCACCGGCGGAGCCGCCTGGCTCGTGTCCGAGTCGCTGGCCGTCCACGATCCGTCGCTCTGCGCGCACGATCGCGGCCACGACGCCCTGCACGAGTCCCTCCGCGACGTCATCGCGCACCGACTCCGGGCCCTCGATCCCGCCGTCCGCGGGATCGTGGAGGAGGCGAGCCTCACCGCCGACGGACGACCTGCCTCCGGCGACCGCTCCTCGCTCGTGCTCTCCGCGTACGCGGAGGGGATGCTGCTGCCCAACGGCCGGCCGGTGCCCGTCGTGCGGGCCGCCGTCCAGGCCGTCGTGCCGGTCGATCGGCTCATCGACCACTACGACAGCACGGTGCAGGATGCCGGGAGTCTTCCGCTCGTGCTGGATGGGGTGCGCGATCCGCGGCTCGCCGACGCGCTGCTCCGTCACGCCGACTCCCTCCTCGCCGACGACCCCCGCCGGGCCGAGCAGCTGTACCTGGGCGCCCAGGATGCCGGCGCCGACACCACGGTCGTCGCGATCCGGCGCGCGCAGATCGAGTGGACCCTGGGCAACGTCGACGCGGCGAGCGCCCATCTCGACGCCGTCGCCGTCGAGGCCGACCACCCCGCTCACGATGCCGCCGCCGACACCGGCGCGGCGATCTGGTCGGCGCGCGGACTCTCCACGATGAGCGACCTCGTGTATCGGACCTTCCCGCCGTCGGACTCCGTGTCGGCCGTGCGATCCTCGATCGCGGCGCTCGCGGTGGCGGATGCCGATCGCCTGGCCGTCGCCGTCGCCGCACCGCCCGGGCGCACGATGCCCTCCACCCTGACCGTCGCGATGGAGCTGTTGGACCGCGGCATGCGGGAGAGCCTCGCCGGCTCGGCGGAGGGCTCGCTGAACGACCTCGTGCGCGCCGCGGAGATGTACTCCGCGTCGGGGACGAGCGACCCGACCCCTGAGCTCCCCGCCGTGCTGGCCGCCCTCGCCGCGCTGCATCTGGGCGAGGCCGAGGTCGCCCACTCGGTGCTCGACCGCGCCGTCTCCGAAGGCCACGGCGGCGCGTGGGCGCAGGACCGCCTCGTGCTGTGGCGGGCGTGGGTGGCGCTGCAGCTCGAGCACCCGCAGGAGGTCGAGACCGCGATCGAGGCGATCGCACCGCGGGCGCGCGCTCTCCATCCCCGCGAACGGCTGCTCTTCGACGCCGTCTCGATCGCGATCGCCCGCCGCTACCAGGACGCCCCCGCGCTCGCGGTGGCGTGGAGAGGGGCCCGCGAGAGCCTGCTGCGGGCCCGCTTCGACCTGTTCGGCCTGCTCCCTCTCGGCGAGTTCGTCGTGACGGCGGCCCGCGTCGGCGAATCGGACCGCATGAAGCCGCACTTCGCGCAGGCGCTCGAATCGATCGAGCGCCTCGGATCTCCGCCCCTGTGGTCGGCGCACGTGCACTGGACCGGCATCCAGCAGGCGATCCTCCTGGGTCGCCCGCAAGACCTGACCCCTCATGCCCGCGCCCTCGTCGAGGCCGCACCCCACAACCGTCTCGCGGCCACGATGGCGCAGGCAGGACGCGTCTGGACCTCCGTGCTCACCGGCACCGTCGACGCCGATGCCGTCGAGTCCGCCGCGCTCGGCCTCGGCACGGTGGGACTCGCCTGGGACGGCGCGCGCCTGGCCGGGCACGGAGCCGGGCACACGAGCGATCGGAAGATCGCCTCCCGCCTCCTCGCGACGGCCCGCCGCCTGCACCCGCACGAGGACCTCCGGCCGGCGGCCGTGGAGACGGAGACCGCACCCGCGTCCCGTCCGCGCTCGCACGACGATCTCAGCCCCCGCGAGATGGACGTCGCCGCCCTCGTGGTGCAGGGGAAGACCTACGCCGAGATCGGCGCGGCGATCTTCATCTCGCCGCGCACGGCCGAGCACCACATCGCCCGCATCCGCCGCCGCCTGGGCGCCACCACCCGGTCCGACCTCATCGCGAAGCTGCGGGTCGCCCTCGACGAGGCGGCCGAGCCGTCCGCGCAGGAGCGCGACGGCGCGAGGGCCTCGGCATGAGCGTCGCAGCCGGCATCCGGCGCCGGAAAGGGGAAAACCCCCTACCGAATCCGTCCGCTCTTCGGGGGATCCCCCGACGCGCGACCGCACGACCGTCCGTACCGTCAGAGCAAGACACGAGAAGAATGAGGAGACGAGCATGAGCCTTACGCTCGCAACAGTCGCCGATGCATTGATCGAGTTCATCCTGAGCCTCCTGCGAGACCCGGAGGTCGCCGCAGAGTTCGACGAGGATCCCGACCAGGCGCTCGCGGCGCGCGGCCTCCAGAACGCCTCACCGTCGGACGTCGCGTCCGTGGCCCCCATCATCATCGAGCGCACGCAGGTCGTGCAGGTGGCCGCTCCGCGCCAGACCGTCGTCGAGCACCACAACCCCGTGGTCCGCGAGATCAAGCAGGTCGTGACGCACAACCAGTGGGTGGACGACCGCGACACCATCGTCGACCAGTCGGTCAACCAGAACATCTGGGCCGAAGGCGATGTCACGCAGACGTTCGACAACGAGGCGATCGTGGCCTCCGGCGACGATGCCGTCGCCGCGGGCGGCGACGCCACGGTCGAGAAGACCACCGACCTGTCGACCATCATCGAGGCCGGCGAAGACGTCAACATCGGCAACGACACCGACGTGCAGGTCGTCGAGGACTCGTTCAACGAGGACTCCGACCAGTCCAGCACCGTCGAGTCACCCGTCGTCATCGAGATCATCGACTCGCTCGACGACTCCTCCACCGATGTGCAGGTCGAGGACTCGTTCGACGAGCAGACGACGCAGGCGTCGTCGACCGACACCGCCGTCGAGACGCAGATCGTCGAGACCACGCCCGACGACGCACCGGTCGTCGACGCCGCGCCCCAGGACGCCCAGGCCGCCGACGCCCAGACCCTGCCCGACGAGGCATCGGCAGAGCAGCCGGTCGCAGACGCCTACGAGTCGGCCGTCGAGTACATCGAGACCGCGATCGAGGAGGACGCCGGCCTCGACTTCGCCGCCGACGACACCCTCACCGGCACGGAGGGCGAGACCGATGAGAACTTCTGACCGGCCCTCGGCCGACGTCGGATCCGCCGGGGCCGTGGAGACCGCGAACGCCGCGGCCTCCACGGCGACGGCCGTCGCGGAACGGGAGAAGGATGCCGCCAAGGCATCCGCACCCGACCGCCCGGCGCTGACCGGCAAGGCCAGCGCGCCGGTGATCGTGAAGCTCCCGCCGCCCTTCGTGGTGCGGCTCAGCCAGCTCGCCTGGGTCACGAGCCTCCTGGCGGGCGCCGCAGCCGTCGTCTACATGTTCGTGATCCGCCAGGCGCAGCTCCCCGAGATCGCAGACCTCGTCCGCGCCGTCGACGGCACGCGGGCCGAGGCCACCTACACGACGGCATCCGACATCATCTTCTGGGCCATGTTCACACCGGCCGTCGCGATCCTGCTGGTGCAGGTCGCGCTCCTCGTGTCGTTCGCCAACCGTCGTCCGAACGTGCGCTGGTGGCTGTTCGCCTCGGTGCTGTTCCAGGGCGGCGTCTTCCTGATGATCCGCCAGCTCCTCGCGTTCGGGGAGCGCGGTGCGCCGCTGGAGCAGATCCTGCTCGTCCAGCTCGGACTCGCCGTGGTCGGCCTGCTGCTCAGCGTGCTACCGCCCGCCCTCCGCTGGACCGCCCGCAAGCACGACATCCGCGGCGGCGGGCCCGTGGCTCCGGCCGCCGACTCCCAGCTCTGACGCGATCCCCTCGATGCTGCGGATCACGACGCGGCACACGTCGGTGCGGGCGCGATCCGAGAGCGGGGATTCGGCGAGCGCCCGCCAGTGGGTGAGGAGCGCATCGACGCGCTCGTCGACCTCGGCGGTCCCGGCGGCATCCGGCAGTCCCAGGCGCACGAGCCCGGCAGCACCCGAGCCGCCGATCAGCCGTTCGGCCGCGAGGGCGTCGGCGGCCGGCAGGCCGGGCTCGGCCGTGCGCAGCTGAGCGAGGAGCGCGAGCTCGCGCAGGTCGTGGCTGTTCGCCGTGACGCGCTCGAGACCGGCGATGAGAGGGGCGGTGCCCGGCCGGGGCTTCTCGTCGAGCAGCATCGTGAGGCCCTGCAGCACGGTGCGCGCCTTCAGCGCTGCCGCGCGCGAGCGGAACTGGTCGGCGACGAACTGCTGCACGTCGATGAGCCCGCTCTGGGCGACCATGCGCTCCGAGAGCTCCGACGACGTCCGGGCGCCGCCGCGCACGAGGGCAGCCGCCAGACGCACGCCGAAGATGCCGAAGCGCGCCAGCAGCGCCCGGCGCTGCGCGACGGACAGAGCGGTCTTCTTCGACGGGCGGGTGAAGCGGTCCACCGAGATCAGCATGCGGTCGCGGGTGCCCCGATCGAGGGAGGCGAGCCCGGCGAACGCGGCGAACTCGTCTTCGCGGAGCGTGCGGGCCCCCTCCGCGAGGAGCCCGGCGACGGGGATGCATCCCAGAGCGAGCGAGCGCAGCTCGCCGTCCTGCCGGTAGCGGTCGGCGATGCGCGCGGCCGAGAGGAGCGAGTCGATCCGGCCGGAGCCGATCTCGTCGGCACGAGAGAGCAGGGCGACGGCGTTGACCGTCTGCGATCCTCCGGCCGCCGTGTCGCGGAAGGCCTCGAGGAAGCGCACGTCCGAGCCGTGGATGTGGCGCAGCAGGTACAGGATCGCGTCGGCCTCCGAGGGCGCCGTCGACGGAGTGAGGAACCGGGTCGTGCGATCGGAGACCTCCTGCGACAGCGATGCGATGCCGGGGGTGTCGATGAGGATCGTCGAACGCAGACTCTCCGAGGGCCACTCGACGTCGATACGGGCGACCTCGTCGGCGGTGTACCCGCCGAGGTCGAGCACGAGCGCTCCGCGCGACCGCGTCACGGGTAGGCGCACTTCGCCCCCGCCCACGAGGTGCGCGGTGATCCGCGCGGTGCGGGCGTAGCGGTACCACGTCACGATGCGGGTGCACTCGCCGGCATCCGTGGGCGCGATCTGCTCGCCGATGAGGGCGTTCAGCACCGTCGACTTGCCGGCCTTGACCATCCCCGCGACCGCGAGGCGCAGCGGCTCGTGCAGCCGACGGGCGTAGCGATCGAGCTGCTCGAGCGCCGCGGCGTCCGTCGCATAGAGCTCCCGCGCCTCGTCGACCAGGTCGGCGATGTCGCCGACCGCGTCGCCGCTCATCGCGCGTCCTCGCCGTCGATCGCCGCGAGGGCGGGGATCTCGGCGCGGAGCGCCTCGATCCGCGCCAGCTGGGAGCGCAGCTCGCCGATGCGGCCGTTGCGGTCGGACTCGTACGTCGCGGCGGCCTGCTTGGCGGCCAGCACGGATTCGGACAGCGAGCGGTGCAGCTGGTCGGCGACGCCGCCGAAGTGATCGCGAGCGGTGCGCTGCACCAGGCGCAGACGGTCCTTGAGCTGCTTGCCGACCTGGAAGACGACGTCCTCGATGTGGCGGCGGGCGAGGTTCTTCGCCTCCGCCTGCCGGCGTGACAGGCGTGCCGTCATGTCTTCGCGATACGCGCGTCGGCCCACGAGCACGCCCACGAGGAGCGACAGCGGGTTGATGAGCGTGAGACCGACCAGGCTCGTGGCGAGACCCGCCATGAGCACGCCGCCGTACGAACCGCGCACGCCGATGTAGATCTTCTCGGCCGCGCCCAGGCGGCCCTCGTCCATCCCCTGGAGGTCCTCGACAGGGTCGAGCACACCGTCGGTGCCGCCCACGTCGATGAACGGGATGGTCGACTCGCCCTCGGCGAACTCGTCGGCCACCTGCTCCGACAGCCACCGCGAGCGCTCGTTCGTCCACACGAAGGTCTCCGACACCGCTGCGGCGATGCGCTGGTCGAGCCACTCGGCGATCTGGTCCCAGATCGGGCCGGGATCGCCCTCGTCGATCGAGATCTCCGCCTCGCGCTGCACTTTGCGCAGGCGATCGCGGAGGTCGTGCTCGGTGTCGGCGATCAGGTCGGCGATGCCGTCGCTGAGAGTCACCTGCCACCGCGACGACCGGCCGCGGAAATCGTCGGCGCGCGACTTGGCGTCTTCGAGCCTCGCGATCATCTGCGGAGTGTCTTCGGGATGCTGAAGGGCGTTGAGCTCGGTCTTCACGGCCATGCCCAGCTGGTCGACGACCGATCCGAGGTCGTGCACGGCGGATCGCTGGTGCACGATCTCCGCCTTGCCGAGCACGTCGCGGCGCAGGTGGGCGACGAGGGCGGGGAATCCGGACTCCTCGTTGAGCCTGCGGTCCTGCTCCTGGGCGGCGAGCATGCGCAGATCGCTGGAGACGGCGAAGATCGGGATCTTCCCGACGTCGCCGAGGTGCGATCGGTCGATCTCGTGAATGTCGCGCCAGTCCGGGTAGATGTCGGTCTTCGACAGCACCGCGGCCACGTTCGGCGACACGCGCAGCGCATGGCGGAGGAACTGCACTTCGGGCTCGGTGTACTCCTGCGAGGCATCCGACACCAGCAGCACGGCGTGCGCCGTCGCCAGTGCCGCCAGCGTGCTCACCGACCGCGTGGACTCGATGCCGCCCACCCCGGGCGAATCGACGAGCCGCAGGCCGCCGCGCAGCAGCTCGCGCGGCAGCATGACCTCGGCCCCGACGATGTCGCGCACGTTGTCGGGGTTGCCGCGCTCCGAGACGAAGTCGGCCAGATCGTCGAGGGGGATCGGCATCCGCTCGATCGCGTCGCCCTCGCGCTCCCCGCGCAGCAGCGCGAATGCCGCCGGCTCCTCCGCGAACGACACCGACGTCGGCACGCTCGTGGCGATGTCGTCGTCGACGGGGCAGGCGGGCGCGTTCACGAGGGCGTTGACGAGCTTGCTCTTGCCCTGCTTGAACTGTCCGACGACGATGACGCGCACGTACGGATCGCGCAGGCGCGCCTGCGTCTGGCCCAGCCGGTCGACGAGGTCGGCCCGCCCGAGCGCGCGGGAGGTCGCGGCGACGCGGTCCACGAGTTCGGCGAGCTGCGCGCCCGTCCTCTCGACGACGGTCGTGGAGGTGTCGTCCCCAGCGGTGCCGGTGACACCCTTCTCGAGGACGCGGGCGACTTCAGCCATTTCGGACTCCTTCGTGGTGCGAACCGCTGCCGGCACGGTGAAGGCGGCGACTCCGGGGAAACCCCCGGGGTCACCGCCTGCACAGGTGGTTCGGTGCCGATGGCCCGATCGGATGGGATCAGGAACCGTCGAACGCCATGTCGGTCATCGGGGCGTCGACGATCGCGACGTCCTCGCTGCCCCAGATGACGTCGGCGTCGATGTCCCACGTGCTCTCCGACTGCGAGGTGAGCTCGTCGTTGAACGAGTTCTCGGCCGTGTAGCTCGCCGACTCGTCGTTGTACGAGTCCGACACGTCGAGGTGCGTCGAGCTGTCGGTCCACGACGAGGCGTCGGTCTCCTCGTTGTACGAGTCCACGATGTTGGTGGTGCGCGTCTCGTTGCCGACGTTCACGTCGCCCTGGGCGGTGAAGTTCGTCGAACGGTCCGTCACCTGCGACAGGTTGAGGTCGCCGCCGGCCGCCATGGCTCCGTTGCCCGATGCCACGACCGCCGAGCTGCCGCCTTCGTATCCGCCCCAGCCGTCGACGTTCGCGTTGAAGGACTGGTCGACGATCGTGTTCTGGTTGTTGACCCAGACGTCGCCGCCGCCTCCGCCGCCCCCGCCGAGCGTGAGGTTGCCGAAGCCGGTGTTGTACTCCCGCGCACCGACGTCGATCGAGTGGTCGTCGACCGACTCGTCGAGGTGCGAGTTGTACGAGCCCTCGATCCAGCTGCTCGAGTTGTCGTTGCCCGAGTCGTTCGTGGAGTTGTCGCTGTGGTCGTCGACGGAGTTGTCGGACCAGTCGTTGTACGAGCCGTCGATGCCCGTCGAGCTGTCGTGCGAGTCCACGTTGCCGACGTTGTCGAGGCCGGCGGTGACGTTGCCGCTGTCGTTGACGGAGGCGTCGGTGTTGCCCACGTCGTCGAGGTCGACGGCGAGGGTGGAGTTGTTGGTGGTGGTGGTCGTGTTCATCGACTCACGGACGCGCGTGTTGAACGAGTCGTCGAAGTCGTTCTCGGTGTATTCGGGCATGGCCGTCGCTTTCTGGCTGGATGTCTGGATCGGAGGAGGTGCCCGGCCGCCGCGCGTCGTCGCAGCGACGGCCGGGCAGGTGGGTCAGCCCGCGAAGTCGGCGATCGCCGCGTCGTGGCTGTCGACGATGGAGTCGAGGTCGAGGTTCATCTCGGAGCTCTCCCACAGGTCGGTGGTCTCGTTGAACGAGTCCGTCGCCGTGTACGACTCGGAGTTGTCGTTCCACGAGTCCTGGACGGACGTGTGGGTCGAGCTGTCCTCCCAGCTGGAGGAGTCGGTCCACTCGTTGTACGAGCCGACGACGTTCGTCGTCACGGTCTCGTTGTTGAGGTTGACGTCGCCCTCGGCCGACGAGATGTTCGTCGAGTAGTCCACATGCGTGGACAGGTTGACGTCGTTGCCCGCCGCGATCGAGTCGTCGCCCGAGGCGACGATCGCGCTGCTGCCGCCCCAGCCGCCCGCACCGCCGGCCGCGTTGAAGGACTGGTCGATGATGGTGTTCTGGTTGTTGACCATCGTGTCGCCGCCGCCGGCCGCGCCCGCGGCACCGCCGCCGAGCGACACGTCGCCGAAGCCGGTGTTGTAGGAGCGCATGCCCACGTTGACCGAGTGGTCGTCGACCGAGGCATCCGTCCACGAGTTGTAGGAGTCCGTGGTCGACTCGGTCGAGTTGTCGTTGCCCGAGTCGTTGACCGAGTTGTCGCTGTGGTCGTCGACGGAGTTGTCGGAGTAGTCGTTCCACGAGTCGGTGATGTCGGTCGTGGTGTCGTTCGAGTCCTGGTTGAACGAGTCGGCGATCCCCAGGTCGAGGTTGCCGCTGTCGTTGGTCGACTCGTCGGTGTTGAAGGAGCCGTCGGCCGCGTAGCCGAGGTTCGTCGTCGTCGTGGTGGTCTCGGAGTTGCCCGAGCCCCAGACGCCGGTGTTGAACGACTCGTTGTAGTCGTCGATCTCGATGTTGTCCATGAGCGCTTCCCGATCCCGGGGATGGTCCCCGACGTTGAGTGATGTGACTTCACGCTAGAAGCGGGCTCGGAGCGGCGCATCGGGGACGACTCCGCAGGATCGGAGGGGGCGTGCGGGGTTCTCGGTGCGCCTCCCCCCGGGGACTAGGGGGTTCCCCCGCACGGGGTCGGGGGCGCCGTTAGGCTGACGTGGTGACACCTTCGGAGCTCGCCGCACTCCTCACTCCGGAGGCCCTGCGCCTGCTCGACGCCCTTCCGCCGCTGGAGTCGGCGGGCGACGTCGCCCGTGCCGTGTCGCGGCTGCGGGCCGACGGTCGCTCCCCGGACCTCGTGACGGCGGTCGTGGGCCAGGCGCGTCTGCGCCACCGCGCGCGCGACAAGTTCGGACCGTTCGCCGAACGGATGCTGTTCACCCGCGCGGGACTGGAGCAGGCGACGCGGATGGAGATCGCCGCCCGGCACGCCGCGCGCTTCCGCGAGGCCGGAGTCTCCTCCGTCGCCGACCTCGGCTGCGGCATCGGCGGAGACGCGCTCGGTTTCGCCGGTCTCGGTCTGCGCGTTCAGGCGGTGGATGCCGACGAGGTGACGGCCGCGATCGCCGCCTACAACCTCGCGCCCTTCGGCGATGCGGTGAGCGTGCGGACCGCGACGGCGGAGGACACGGATGTCTCCGGCGTCGACGCCGTCTGGCTCGACCCCGCACGGCGGACGGCCGGACACGGCGAGACCGCGCGCACCGGGCACGCCGAGTGGTCGCCGCCGCTGGAGTGGGTGTTCGCCCTCGCCGCACGTCGTCCGGTCGGGATCAAGCTCGGACCGGGTCTGGACCGCGATCTGCTGCCCGACGACGTCGAGGCGCAGTGGGTGAGCGCCGACGGCTCGACGATCGAGCTCGTGGTGTGGTCGGGCGTGCTCGCCCGCGCGGACGTGCGCCGCGCAGCCCTGGTCGTCCGTGGGGGTGCGTCGTGGGAGCTGACGGCGGCGACGGATGCCGAGGACGCCCCGGTGCGCGAGCTCGGCGCCTACCTGCACGAGCCCGACGGCGCGGTCATCCGGGCCCGCCTCATCGGCGACGTCGCCCGCGCCCTCGAGGCCGGCATGCTCGACGAGCGCATCGCGTATCTGACGTCGGATTCCGCGCTCACGAGCCCGTTCGTGCAGTCCTTCCGCGTGCGCGAGGTCGTGCCGTCCGACGTGAAGGCGCTCTCGAAGCTGCTTCGCGCCCGCGGGATCGGGCGGCTCGAGATCAAGAAGCGAGGGGTGGATGTCGACCCCGCGGTGCTGCGCACGAAGCTCAAGCTCCGCGGCGACGAGGAGGCGACGCTGCTCCTGACCCGGGTCGGGAACAAGCGGCTCGCGGTGCTCGCCGACCGCGTCGGCTGAGCAGAGGGCGCCTCAGCCGAACAGGCTCGCGCGCGACGCCGCGTAGAGCAGCCAGCCGATGCTGTAGACGATCGACAGCACCCCGAGCACGAGCGCCCACACCGCCATCCCACGGCTCTCGAGCGGGCGTCGCAGGGCGAGGATGGCCGAGACGACGCCCACGATGCCGATCGGGAATCCCCAGCCGACGAAGAGCGACACGAGCACCCCGGCGATCGAGAACACGAGCGCCCACGAGGCCAGCCCGCGCCGGGGCGGAGCGGGCGGCGGCACGAGCCACTGCGCCGCGATCTCGGGGTCGTAGGCGCCGCTGGGCTCCTCTGGCGCGGACTGCACCGTGATGTCGAGCGGCGCGGTGGGCAGGCGCGTGAAGCCTCCACGGTGCACGCCGGGCAGGGCGGGCTCCAGGGCGATCTCCGGCACGGTCGGCGACGCGGACGTAGGCGGCGCGGACGCAGGCGGTGCGGACGCAGGCGGTGCGGACGCAGGCGGTGCGGACGCAGGCGTCCCCGGCGACGGCGGACGCGCATCGCGCCGGAGCGGCTCGGTGGGCGGCAGCGGCTCGCTCATGCGCCGGCCGCCTCTCTCTCGGCCACCTGGATCTCCGTCACGGGAAGCGTCGAGTCCGCGCCGAAGCCCAGCGTCGACGGCCGCCGGCCCGACATGATGAGCTCGGAGGCGAGGGCGGCGATCATGGCGCCGTTGTCGGTGCACAGCGAGAGCGGCGGGATGCGCACCTCCACACCGGCCGCGGCGGCCCGCTCGATCGCGACGTCGCGCAGCCGGCGGTTGGCGATGACGCCGCCGCCGAGGAGGAGCCGGGGCACCCCGTACTGCGCGCACGCGTCGAGCGCCTTCGTGACGAGCACGTCGACGACCGCCTCGCGGAACGACGCCGCCACGTCGGCGATCGGGATGTCGGCGCCCGCGGCCTGCTGCTGCTCCACCCAGCGCGCGACGGCGGTCTTGAGCCCCGAGAACGAGAAGTCGTAGCGGTGCGCGGCCATGTCGGACGCGCGCGACAGCCCGCGCGGGAAGCGGATCGCGTGCGGGTCGCCGGTCGCCGCCGCCCGGTCGATCTGCGGACCCCCCGGGTAGGGGAGGCCGAGGAGTCGCGCGACCTTGTCGAACGCCTCGCCGGCCGCGTCGTCCATCGTCTCGCCGAGCATCTCGACATCCGTCGTCAGATCGCGCACGAGAAGCAGCGACGTGTGCCCGCCGCTCACCAGGAGGGCGACCGTCGGGTACTCCAGCGCCGGCGCCTCCGGGTCGAGGATGTCGGCGGCGATGTGGCCGACGAGGTGATTGACGGCGTACAGGGGGGCATCCAGCGACACCGCGAGCGCCTTCGCCGCGCCCACGCCGACCATGAGCGCCCCGGCCAGACCCGGACCCGACGTCACGGCGACGGCGTCGAGATCGGCGAGCGTCACGCCGGCCTCGGCCAGTGCGGCGGCGATCGAGGGCTGCAGGGCTTCGAGGTGCGCCCGCGCGGCGACCTCGGGCACGACTCCGCCGTACCGGGCGTGCTCGTCCATGCTGCTGGCGATCGTGTTGCTCAGGAGCGTGCGGCCGCGGACGATGCCGATGCCGGTCTCGTCGCAGCTCGTCTCGATGCCGAGCACGAGGGGTTCGCGGGCGCTCACGTGCACGCTCCGGCATCATCCGGCGCGGGCGTGCGCGCCGCCGCCCACGCGGCCAGGTCGAGCTTCATCACGATCGCGTCGACGTCGTCGGGCTGGTAGTACCGCGGGCGGCGACCCACCTCGACGAACCCCTCGGACGCGTACAGCTTCTCCGCCACCGGATTGTCGGCGCGCACTTCGAGGAAGACGTCGCTCGCGCGGCGGGCGGATGCCTCGCTCAGCAGGGCTTCGAGCAGGACACGCCCTCTCCCCCGCCCGCGCGCCGCTTCGGCGACGGCGATCGTCTGGATGTCGGCGTCCTTGGCGCCTGCGGGCGCGCGCAGCCCCGCGTAGCCGACGAGGCGACCGGCCTCCTCGTCGATCACATAGCGGGAGTGGCGTGACGCGAGCTCTTCGCGCATCATCGCCTCCGACCACGCGTCGTTCACGAACGAGGCGCGCTCGAGCGCCATGATCGCCTCGAGATCGTCGGGGGTGGCGGTGCGCAGCGTCACGGTGTCACCCGCTTGGGACCCGCCGGCATCGTCACGTCGGGCGAGCGGAGGTAGAGCGCGTCGTGCGGACCGACCTCGCGCCCCGCGGCGACCGCACGGGCCGCGGCGACGCCGATCATCGACGCCGGGATCGCGAGCGCGTCGCGTCGTTCGGCACCGAGCGCGGCGAGGCGTGCGTCGAGGTCGTCGCGCGGGATGAGCGCGGGCTGGGTGACGCGCACCGGCAGGCCGTCGTCGTCGAGCCCTTCGTACACGGTGTAGGCGAACTCGCGACGACGCGCATCCGTCACGACGGCAAAGCGCGGCACGTCGGCGAAGGGATCGGCGAGCAGGATGCCGAGCGCGAACGCATCGTGGCTCACGACGGGGACGACCGGGATGCCGCGGCCGAGGGCGAACGCGCGCGCGGCGGCGATGCCGACCCGGAGACCCGTGAACGGACCCGGCCCCATGCCGATCGCGACGCGGGCGATCACCACCGGCTCCGGCGCGCTCGTCGTGCCGACGGGCCCGAGCGATGCCTCGCCGAGGGCGGCCACGAGCAGATCGCCGATGACCTCCGCGTGACCGAGCGCGTTCGCGCTGGCGAGGTCGGCGCGCACGACGCCGTCCTCTTCGACGACCGCGACGGCGGTGCCGACGGAGGTGTCGAGGGCGAGGATCACGTCATCCAGGGTATCCGGCGGCCGGAAGGCGCGGCGTCGGCGCTACGGCCGGCGCGTCACCGTCGCGAGCCGCGGTGCGTCGGCGTCGAGCTCGCGGGCCGCCGGTCCGCTGCCGCCGCAGGCGGTGTCGAGCCCGGTGCCGCCCCACTCCCGGTCGAGCTCGATCTCCCACCACGTGTCGGCCACGGCGGCCGCGAAAGGCGCGCCCCACTCGGCCACGACGACGGATCGGGCGAAGTCGATGTCGAGATCGTCGAGCTCGCCCGACGTCCCCAGCCGGTAGGCGTCCACGTGCACGAGCGGCGCGCCGCCGTGCAGCGACGGATGCGTGCGGGCGATCACGAACGTCGGGCTCTGCACACGCCCCCGGACGTCGAGGCTCTCCGCGATCCCGCGGGTGAGCGTCGTCTTGCCCGCGCCGAGCGAGCCGGTCAGGACGAGGAGGTCGCCGGGGCGCAGCATCCCGCCGACGCGCCGCCCGAACTCCTCCATGTCGGCGGGCGAATCGATCACGTGCCGACCGACCAGGTCGTCCAGGCCTGTCATCCCGACACCTGCCGCCGCGGCACGCGGGGCCCGATGCGGGTGACGATCTCGTAGTCGATCGTGCCCGCGGCATCCGCCCAGTCCTCCGCGCCCGGCACGCCGAGCGTCGGGTCGCCGAAGAGCACCGCCTCGTCGCCCACCGCGACGGGGTGGTCGCCGACGTCCACCACGAACTGGTCCATCGCGATCCGACCGGCGACGGCGAACGGCTTGCCTCCGACGGCGACGGGCCCGCGGCCCGATGCGCTGCGCGGCACTCCGTCGGCGTAGCCGAGCGGGATGAGCGCCAGCGTCGTCTCGCGCTCCGTGCGGTAGTCGTAGCCGTAGGAGACGCCGTGTCCGGCCGGGACGCGTCGCACGGCCGCCACCGGCGCCCGCAGGGTCATGGCCGGGCGCAGTCCCAGGTCGGCCGAAGACCGGTCGTCGAACGGGGAGAGGCCGTAGATCGAGATGCCGAGGCGCACGCAGCCCATCCGCGACTCGGGCAGGTCGAGCGCCGCGTGCGATGCCGCGATGTGCCGCAGCGGCGGTGCGATGCCGAGCGCGGCGGCGGCGGCGATGCCGTCGTGGAAGACCCGCAGCGCCGCCCGGTCGTCGTCGGCCGACGCGTTGGACAGGTGACTGAACAGGCCGACGATGCGGAGCTTTCCGATGCGCTCCAGTCGCGCCGCCTCGGCGAACACGACGCGGTAGTCCTCCGGGGCGATGCCGTTGCGCCCGAGACCCGTCTCGAGCTTGAGGTGCACGCCCACCGGACGGTCGACGGATGCCGCGGCCGCCGCGCGCAGCAGCTGGTCGAAGCTCGAGATCCCGAGCTCGACGCCCACCGACGCGGCCTCGGCGAACGACGCTCCCGGTGCGTGGAGCCAGGCCACGACGGGGGCCGTGATGCCCGCGCGACGGAGCGCGAGCGCCTCCTGCACGTCGGCGACGCCGATGCGGGTGGCCCCTCCGGCCAGGGCGGCGACGGCGGAGCGCACGGCACCGTGCCCGTAGCCGTCGGCCTTCACGACGGCGATGACCTCGGATTCGGTCAGGCGACGCAGGTGTCGCACGTTCTCGGTGATCGCCGCGACGTCGATGACGGCCTCGCGCAGCACGCCGTCGGGCACCCGGCTCACGGTGTCGCCTCCGCGATGACGTAGGCGGTCGCCAGCCCCGCGTCGTGCGACATCGACAGGTGCAGCGACGTGATGCCCTTGTCCGCGACCGCGTCGGCCGTCGACCCCGTGAGCGTGAACCACGGACGCCCGGATGCCTCGGGGGTGATCTCGATCTCGGTCCAGTGCACGCCGTCCGATCCGCCGAGCGCCTTGATGAGCGCCTCCTTCGCGGCGTAGCGGGCGGCGAGCGACCGCGGCGCGAGGGTGCGCTCGGCGGGCGAGAAGAGACGCTCGAGCAGTCGCGGGGTGCGCTCGATCGTGCGCTCGAAGCGCGGGATGTCGACGAGGTCGACGCCGATCCCGACGATCATGTGTCCTCCCGGATGGCCGGACCCCGCCCGGGGCCGCGGCATCCGTCACCCTATCGCGGCGACGCGCTCACTCGACCGTGACGGACTTGGCGAGGTTGCGCGGCTGGTCGACGTCGAGGCCCTTCGCCGTCGCGAGGCCCATCGCGAAGATGTGCAGCGGCACGACGGTGAGCAGCGCCTGGAAGATCGGGCCGGCGATGGGGACGTGCAGCACTTCGTCGGAGATGGGGAGCACGGCGGCGTCTCCCTCCTCCGCCACCGCGATGACGCGCGCGCCGCGGGCGTGGATCTCGCGGATGTTGGAGATGACCTTCGAGTGCAGCAGTGCCGCCTCGCGCGGGGAGGGCACGATCACGAAGACGGGCTGGCCGGGCTCGATGAGCGCGATCGGGCCGTGCTTGAGCTCGCCCGCGGCGAAGCCCTCCGCGTGGATGTACGAGATCTCCTTGAGCTTGAGCGCACCCTCGAGCGCGATGGGGTAGCCCACGTGGCGGCCGAGGAACAGCACGGAGCGCGTGTCGGCCATCCAGTGCGCGAACTGCTCGATGCGCTCCTGCTCGGTGTCGAGGATGTGCTGGATCTTGGCGGGGATCGCCTCGAGCTCGCGGAGGCTGTCGGCGATCTCGTTCGCCGGGAGCGTTCCGCGAACGGCGGCGATGTGCAGGGCCAGCAGGTACTGCGCGGTGATCTGCGCGACGAACGCCTTGGTCGACGCGACGGCGACCTCGGGACCGGCGTGGGTGTAGACGATCGCGTCGGACTCGCGCGGGATCGTGGCGCCCTGCGTGTTGCAGATCGACAGCGTGCGGGCGCCCTTCTCGCGGGCGTACTTCACCGCCATGAGCGTGTCCATCGTCTCGCCCGACTGCGAGATCGACACCACGAGCGTGTTCGGCCCGATCACGGGGTCGCGGTAGTGGAACTCGTGCGCGAGCTCGACGTCGACGGGGATGCGCGCCCACTGCTCGAGGGCGTACTTGCCGACCATGCCGGCGTACGCCGCCGTACCGGCGGCGATGACGATGATGCGCGTGATGTCGCGGAAGAGGTCGTCGAGGCCGTCGAGCTCGGGGATCGCCACGGCGCCGTCGCGGATGCGACCGCGGATCGTGTTCGCGACGGCCTCGGGCTCTTCCGAGACCTCCTTGGCCATGAAGCTCGACCATCCGCCCTTCTCGGCGGCGGCGGCATCCCACGTCACCTCGAACGGCTCCACCTCGACCGGGTCGCCGTCGAAGTCGGTGACCGTGACGGCCGCCGGCGTGATCGCGACGATCTGGTCCTGGCCGATGGCGAGGGCGTTGCGCGTGTGCTCGACGAAGGCCGCGACATCCGAGCCCAGGAAGTTCTCCCCTTCGCCCAGACCGATCACGAGCGGCGAGTTGCGGCGGGCGCCGACGACCAGCCCGGGGTGGTCCTCGTGCAGCGCGAGCAGGGTGAACGCGCCTTCGAGGCGGCTCACCGTGGTGCGGAAGGCGCCCTCGAGATCGCCGCCGTTCGCGCGGTACTCGTGCCCGAGGAGCACCGCCGCCACCTCGGTGTCGGTCTCGCTGAGGAACGTGTAGCCGTCGCTGAGAAGGCCGGCCTTAAGGTCGGCGTAGTTCTCGACGATGCCGTTGTGGATGACGGCGAGCTTGTCGTCGTCGGCCAGGTGCGGGTGCGCGTTGGCGTCGGTCGGGCCGCCGTGCGTCGCCCAGCGGGTGTGACCGATACCGGTCGTGCCGTCGGGCATCGGATGGGCCTGGAGGTCGTCGCGCAGGACGGCGAGCTTGCCGGCGCGCTTGCGGAGCTCGAGATCTCCGTCGGCGTCGATCACGGCGATGCCGGCGGAGTCGTAGCCGCGGTACTCGAGCCGGGCGAGTCCGGCGAGGAGGATGGCCTGGCTGTCGCGAGGACCCACGTATCCGACGATTCCACACATGCCGTCAATGGTAGGCGTCGGGTTATGCGAGGAGTCCGAACGAATGTCGGGCGGTCAGAGCTTGCGCAGCAGCACCCGCTCGACCGCGTGGTTCGCGGCCTTCTGGAGGACGAGCGTCGCCCGGTGCCGGGTCGGCAGCACGTTCTCCTCGAGGTTGGGGAGGTTGATCGACTCCCACACTCCCCGCGCGAACGCGACCGACTCCTCGTCGCTCATGTGCGCGAAGTTGTTGAAGAACGAGTTCGGATTCGAGAACGCGCCGCGCTTGAGGGCGAGGAAGCGCTCGAGGAACCACTCCGTGATGTGGCTCGACTCCGCGTCGACGTAGATCGAGAAGTCGAACAGGTCGCTGACGGCGACCTCGTTGGGCGACGGCGGCGGCTGGAGCACGTTGAGACCCTCGACGATCACGACGTCGGGGCGTCGCACGGTCACGTGCGCGTCGGGGACGATGTCGTAGCGCAGATGCGAGTAGAACGGCGCACGGGCCTCGGGCGCCCCGCTCTTCACATCGGTGAGGAACCGCACGAGGGCCCGCCGGTCGTACGACTCGGGGAATCCCTTGCGCTGCATGAGCCCGCGCCGCTCGAGTTCGGCGTTGGAGTAGAGGAAGCCGTCGGTCGTGACGAGTTCGACCCGCGGCGTCCCCGGCCACCGGCTCATGAGCTCGCGCAGCAGGCGGGCGATCGTCGACTTGCCGACGGCGACCGATCCCGCGACGCCGACGACGAAGGGCGTCGTGGTGTCGGGCTCCTGGAGGAACGCGCTCGTCTCGACGCCGAGGCTCTTGTTGGCCTGTGCGTACAGCGACAGCAGACGACTCAGCGGCAGATAGACCTCGCGCACTTCGGCGAGGTCGAGGCGATCGCCGAGTCCGCGGATCTGCACGACCTCGGTCTCGGACAGGGGCGCCGGGATGCCGGCAGCCAGGCGAGCCCACTCCCCCCGGTCGATCTCGCGATACAGCTGCGGGTCGAGAGGGGTGCGGGCGTCATCGGCGGGCACGTCGTGGGACATCGCGCCCATCGTAGCGGGCGCGCACCGCGAGGTCCGCACGGGAACGGTCCCCGCGCCGATACGCTGAGCCCGTGCGCCTCGGAGTCCTCGACATCGGTTCGAACACCGTCCACCTCCTCGTCGCGGAGGCCCGGCCCGGTGGTCGGCCGCAGGCGGCGACGAGCAAGCGCACCACGCTGCGTCTCATGCGCTACCTCGAGCCGGACGGCGCGATCTCCGAGGAGGGCGTCCGCGCCCTCGAATCCGCCGTCGCGGAGGCCCGCAGGGTCGCCGACGCCGAGAGCGTCGACGAACTGCTCGCGACCGCCACCTCCGCGGTGCGCGAAGCGCGGAACGGCGCCGAAGTCATCGCGCGCATCGAAGCGGCGCTCGGCCAGGAGCTGCAGGTGCTGGGCGGCGAGTCGGAGGCGCGGTTCACGTTCCTCGCCGTGCGCCGGTGGTTCGGATGGTCGGCCGGGCAGATCCTCCTCTTCGACATCGGCGGCGGCTCGCTCGAGCTCGCGATCGGCTCCGACGAGCTTCCGGATGCCGCGGCATCCGTGCCCCTCGGCGCCGGACGGACGACGGTGGAGTTCCTGCACGACGATCCGCCGGGCGAGGAGGCGGTGGAGCGCCTGCGCGCCCACGCCCGCGCGGTGATCGCGCCGGTGGCCGAGCGGTTCGCCGCCGAGCCGCGCCCCGATCACGTCGTCGGGTCGTCGAAGGCCATTCGATCGCTCGCCAAGCTGGCCGGCTACCCCATGCCCGGCTGGTCGGGCATCGAGCGCATGGTGCTGCCGCGCGCTGCTCTCGGGTCGTGGATCCCGCGGCTCGCGCGCATCCCGGCATCCGCCCGTCAGGAGCTTCCGGGCATCACACCCGACCGCACGTTCCAGATCGTCGCGGGCGCCGTCGTCCTGCACGCAGCCATGACGGAGCTGAAGGTCGACGAGCTCGAAGTGAGCCCGTGGGCGCTGCGGGAGGGCGTGCTGCTGCGCTACATCGAGTCGCTGAGCTGGGGCTGATCCCGGGCGAGGCCCGGGGGCGCTTCCCTCAGGAGAGCGCGAGCCGCTCCCGCACGACGGCCGACAGCTCGCCGGCGATGCGATGCGCGGCCTCCTCGTCGGAGGCCTCGACCATCACCCGCACGAGCTGCTCGGTGCCGCTGGGGCGCAGCAGCACCCGCCCGGAATCGCCGAGCTCGGCCGACGCGGCCTCGACCGCGGCGGCGACACCGTCGTCGGTGGCCGCGCGCGAGCGGTCGACGCCCTTGACGTTGATGAGCACCTGCGGATAGACGGTCATGATCGAGGCGAGCTCGGCCAGCGTCTTGCCCTGCCGCGCCATCTCGGCGACGATGTGCAGGCCCGTGAGCAGGCCGTCGCCGGTCGTCGCGTACTCGCTCATGATGACGTGGCCGGACTGCTCGCCGCCGAGCGAGAAGCCGCCCTCGTTCATGCGCTCCAGCACGTAGCGATCGCCCACCCCGGTCGTCTCGACATGGATGCCGTGGGCGGCCATGGCGCGATGCAGTCCGAGGTTGCTCATGACCGTCGTGACGAGCGTGTCGTCCTTGAGGTGCCCGCGCTCCTTCATCGCGACGGCCAGGATCGCCATGATCTTGTCGCCGTCGACGATCTCGCCCTGAGCATCGACCGCGAGGCAGCGGTCGGCGTCGCCGTCGTGCGCGATGCCGACGTCGGCTCCGTGCGCGAGCACGGCCGCAGCCAGCTGGTCGAGGTGCGTCGAGCCGACGCCGTCGTTGATGTTGAGTCCGTCAGGATCGGCGCCGATCACCGTGACGCGCGCGCCGGCGTCGCGGAACGTCTCGGGCGAGACTCCGGATGCCGCGCCGTGCGCGCAGTCCAGCACGACGTGGATGCCGTCGAGGCTGTGCGGCAGCGAGCCGAGCAGGTGGATGACGTAGCGGTCCTCCGCATCGGCGAAGACGCGGATGCGACCCACCGAGGGACCGGTGGGCTGGAGCTTGGGCCCGGCCATCGCGGTCTCGATGCGCTGCTCGACCTCGTCGGGGAGCTTGACACCGCCGCGGGCGAAGATCTTGATGCCGTTGTCGGGCGCGGGGTTGTGCGACGCCGAGACCATGACACCGAAATCGGCGTCGCGATCGGCGATCAGGAACGCCGCGGCCGGCGTCGGAAGGACTCCGGCGTCGAGCACGTCGACGCCGGACGACGCGAGGCCGGCCGACACGGCGGCCGAGAGGAACTCACCCGAGATACGCGGATCGCGCGCGACGACGGCCGTGAGCCGCTTGCCGGCGGCTCGACGAGCCTCGGCCGTACGGCCCTGGCCCAGGACGACGGCGGTCGCCTGGGCCAGGGTGAGAGCGAGGTCGGCGGTGAGGGGGCCGTTGGCCAGCCCCCGCACGCCGTCCGTGCCGAACAGCGGCATCGGGTTCGACTCGCTCTTTAGCGCTTCGAGTACTGAGGCGCCTTGCGGGCCTTCTTGAGACCGGCCTTCTTGCGCTCCTTGATGCGAGCATCGCGCGAGAGGAATCCGGCCTTCTTGAGCGTCGGGCGGTTGTTCTCCTCGTCGATCTGATTGAGGGAACGCGCGATGCCCAGACGCAGCGCACCGGCCTGACCCGAAGGGCCACCACCCGAGATGCGCGCGATGACGTCGTACGCGTCGGTCAGGTTGAGGACCGTGAAGGGGTCGGTGACCAGCTGCTGGTGCAGCTTGTTCGGGAAGTAGTCCTCGAACGTGCGGCCGTTGATGGTGATGACGCCGGTGCCGGGGACGAGGCGCACGCGGGCGATCGCCTCCTTGCGGCGGCCGACGGCTGCGCCGGGGACCGAGAGGACGGGGCGCTCCACAGCGACCGCTTCCTGGTCGACCGGGGTCTCCGTCGAGTAGGTTTCGGGGGTTTCGTTGGTGTCTTCGATGTTCGCCACGAGAGTGTGTCCTTAGTCTGAGCGGCGCTTACTGGGCGACCTGGTCGAAGGTGTACGTCTTGGGCTGCTGCGCCGCGTGCGGGTGCTCCGCACCGCGGTACACCTTGAGCTTGGAGAGCTGCTGACGGCCGATGCTGTTCTTGGGCAGCATGCCGCGGACGGCCTTCTCGACCGCGCGCTCCGGGTTCTTCGAGAGGAGCTCGTCGTACGTGACGGACTTGAGTCCGCCCGGGTAGCCGGAGTGGCGGTACGCCTTCTTCTGCTCGAGCTTCTGACCCGTCAGGGCGACCTTGTCGGCGTTGATGATGACGACGAAGTCACCGGTGTCGATGTGGTTCGCGAAGGTCGGCTTGTGCTTGCCGCGGAGGAGCGTCGCCGCGTGCGAGGCCAGGCGTCCGAGGACCACGTCGGTGGCGTCGATGATGAGCCACTCGCGGGTGACTTCACCGGCCTTGGGGGTGTATGTGCGCGTCACAGTAGTGCTGCTTTCTTGTTCGAACGGAGGTGTTCGTGAATCCCGCTCCGGGGTGGTTCTCGCGCCGAGGGCGGGGAACACGCCAGTGGAGGGCTCACGTTCGCGGTGCACGGCCAGCAGGGCGCACGCACCAAAGAGCGAGTCTACGGCATCCGGATGCCGCGGCCAAACCGAGGTCTCGCGCGGGATCGGCGCGGCGGTGCGTCAGGCGGCGCCGACCGTGGCATCCTTCGCCACCTGAGCCGTCACGAGGATCGGCAGGTGGTCGCTGAGGCCCTGCGGGAGCGTGCGGACCTTGTCGATCTCGAAGCCCACGGACGTCGCGAAGTCGTAGTGGCCGCGGAAGAAGCGGTAGCGGGTGTAGGTGCGCGCGTCGCTGAGCGACAGCTCGTAGCCCTGCTCGCGCACCTTCTGCCCCAGGTTCTCCTTGAACACGGGGTAGTTGTAGTCGCCGACCATGATGATCGGGATGCCGGTGCCGAGGTCCTGCAGCTCGGTCAGCGCCGCCTTGATCTGGTGCCGGCGCAGCGAATTGAGAGCCGTGAGCGGCGCCGCGTGGAACGAGGCGACGATGAGGTCGGTGCCGTGGTCGATGTCGTGCAGCCGCACGCCGAGCAGCCGCTCCTCCGCGGGCTTGAGCACCCGGTCGTGGAGCGACTTCTTGAGGGCGAGCGAGCGGACCTCGAGCGCACGGTACGTGTTCTCGCGGTAGTACACGGCCAGCCCGAGTCGGTTGCGCTGCGTCGCGTCGGCGAGCCGGAGCCCCGAGATGGTGTCGGGGATGTCGGTCGTATCGCACTCCTGCAGGCACAGCACGTCGGCGCTGTGCCGCTCGACGAGTCCCGCGAGCTCGGTCGCGGCACGGTGTTTGCGCAGGTTGTACGAGATGAGCCTCATGTCACAGCAAGCCTAGGGCGATCGTGTTTCGTGCGGGTGACCTCTCGGCACACGCGGAGCAAATGCCTACGCACTTCTCAATCGGCCTCGCGCCGAGCGCGTGTCTGATCGGCGCGGGCGGCGAGCAGATCGTCGGCGGGATACCCCACCTCGGTGAGGGTGAGCCCGCGCGCCGCGAGCACCGTCACCTCGGGAACGCGCCGACCCGCGTCGCGGATCGCTGCGACGTCGTCGACGCCGAGGCGCCCTCCGCCCACCGCGGCGCACGCGCCGACGAGCGCGCGCACCATGCTGTGGCAGAACGCGTCGGCCCGGACGTGGGCGACGAGGATGCCGCCGGCATCCCGATGCCAGTCGAAGTCCAGGAGCGTCCGGATCGTCGTGGCCTCGTCGCGCGGCTTGCAGTAGGCGGCGAAGTCGTGGAGGCCGATGAGCGAGCGTGCCGCGGCATCCATCCGCTCGACGTCGAGCGAACCCCGCACCGTCGTGGTTCGCAGCCGCTCGAGGGGGTCGTACCCGGAGACGCCGTCGGCGAGGCGGTACTCGTACCGCCTCCAGACCGCCGAGAACCGCGCGTCGAACCCCTCCGGCGCGCGCGCGGTCGAGCGCACCGTGACATCGGCGTAGGCGCCGAGCACACCGCGCACGCGGGCGGCGAGGCGCGCGACGGGGTCGGCCTCTCCCCCGCGTCCGCTGCTCTCGAGCAGTCGCTCAGCCTGAGCGTCGTCGAGGTCGAGGTGGGCGACCTGGCCCGAGGCGTGCACGCCCGCATCCGTGCGTCCGGCGACCACGAGCCTCGGATCGCCCCCGAGGACCCGGGCAAGGGCATCCTCGAGCGACCCCTGCGCCGTGCGCAGCCCCGGCTGGCGCGCCCATCCGCGGAAATGCGTGCCGTCGTAGGCGATGTCGAAGCGGATGCGCACGGCCCCAGCCTATGCGCGGCCCGGCCTCCGCCTCAGCCGAAGACGCGTCGACCGGGCGACAGCGTCTCGCCGACCGCCGCGAGGGCCGTCCGGGCCAGACGCACGCGATTCTCGCTCTCCCGCACGATCTCGCGGGCCAGCACCGGATGCTCGCGGACGATGTCGTCGAGCACGCGCACGGGCAGGGAGACGACCTCGAGCTCGGTGAGCGCGGTCGCGCGTGAGATCGTCGAGGAGCGCGTCAGCGCCGTGAGGCCCACCGCATCGTCGCGCGCGAGCTCGGCGACCTGCACGAACCCCGAATCGGTCGGGATGCCCAGGAGCACGCGGCCCGCGAGGATGAACCGGGTGCAGGTGGGCACCGTTCCGGGGCGCAGGATCACTTCGCCGGCGCAGTAGCGCTCGAGCCTGGCCGACACCGCGAGCGCTTCCGCCTCCTCGGGGCGCAGGCTCAGTGCCGGGGCGATCTGGCGCAGGGCGTCCTGCATCCGACTCGCGGTGTTCCAGTCATCCGTCGTGTCGCCGTCGAGGTGGAGACCGGCGCGGCGCGCGGCGTACCAGACCCTCGTCGTGAAGGCGTCGATGACGGCACCTCGATCGCCCGGGGACTGCAGCGGGATCCTGATCCGGAAGACCGACCCGCCGACGCTCGTGACCGACGGGTCGCGGTCGACTGAGACGAAGGGGATGTCGCGGGCTACGTCGGCCAGCAGCGCGCGCACGGCGAGCGGCGCGTCGTCGCTCGCGAACGCGAAGTCGGCCTCCGCGGCGAACGGCTCGGGGGTGCGGGTGAGGTTCGTGAAGGAGCTGTCGGCCAGCGCCGAGGTGGGCATGACGACGATCCCGTTGCCGGTGTCGAGGTGCACGGCGCGCCAGTTGACCTCGACGATCTGCCCGCGCACACCGCCGGTCTCGATCCAGTCGCCGAGCTCGAACGGGGCCTCGAAGATGAGGAACAGCCCCGACACGATCGACCCGACGGCGTTCTGGAGTGCGAGGCCGACGACGATGGAGGTGACGCCGAGAGCGGCGAAGATGCCCGCGACGTCCGCGCCCCACACCCACGCGAGCAGCATCGCGATGCCGACGATGATGAAGACGAAGCGGATGAGGTCGCTGAAGATCGTCGGAAAGCGGTCGCGCCACGAGCCCTTCTCGGCTCGGTGGAAGACCAGGTGATTGATCGCGTTGATCGTGACGACGATGACGAGGAGCCCGAACACCGTCCAGATCACCCGCGGCCACGTGCCTTCGCCCTCCCAGGCCCCGGGCTGGCTGATGAGCACGAGGACGGCCGCGACGGGCACGAGGTAGTTCCGCACCATCTGTACGATCGGCGCGGCACGACTCCCCCGGCGCACGAGCGAGTTGCCGAGCTCGGTGAGCCCGATGAGGGCGAACGGGAGCCCGACCGAGACGATGACGGCCGGCCAGAACCATGGCTGGGAGACGATGTCGGCCATCGCTCAACCCTCGGCGACGGGCACGGGGGTCTCGATGCGCCACACGCGCTGCGTGCCGCTCTGCGTCGCGACCTCCCCGGCCGGCGTGATCCGGATCGTGTCGGGGATGCGGTCGGCCACGCGCTGCGTCACGTAGATGCCCGGATCGGAGGAGTCGCCCTGCACCCGGAACGCCAGGTTCACGGCATCCCCCCACATGTCGTACACGACGCGCGCCCGGCCGATGAGTCCGCTCGTCACCTGGCCCGCATCCAGCCCCGCGCGCAGTCCGAGCGTCACACCCTGCTGCGTGGAGTACCGCTCGAGGATCGTGTCGAGCTCCATCGCGAACTCGACCGCACGACGGGCGTTGTCCACGCGCGGCGTGCCGAGGCCGCAGCTGGCGAGGTAGCTCTGCCGGGTCGTCCGCACCCGTTCGACGCCGTGGCGCTCGGCGGCGTCGTCGAAGGTGCGGATGAGGTCGTTCAGCTTCGCGAGCGCCTCCTCCGACGACAGCGTCGCCGCGAGCTCCTCGAAGCCCACGATGTCGGCGAAGATCACCGTCACGTCGTCGCCCGCCTGCGTGATCGCCTCGTCGCCGTGCCGATAGCGATCGGCCATCCCCTCCGGCATGAACGACAGGATGAGCTGCTCACTCGCTCGCTCGTGATCCTCGATGAGGTGCGACTTCACCTCGAGGCTGCGCGACATGTCGTTGAACGCCGTCGCCACATCGGCGAGCTCGTCGCTCGCGCCGGCATCGACCTGCACGCCCTCCTCGCCCGCCGCGATCCGCCGGGCCGCGGTCTTGAGCCGCCGCAGGGGCCGCACGAACACTTGCGCCAGCACGAGGGAGAGCAGGCAGACGAAGATGATCATGCCCGCCGTGGAGAGGATGAGGTTGCGCGTGAAGTCCTCCACGGGGACCAGCGCCTCCGCCGTGGTCTCCTGCGCGATGATGGTCCAGTCCAGTCCGTCGATGCCCAGCGGCCCGTAGGCCATCAGCGTCTCGCGGCCCAGATAGTCGCGGGCGATCATGGTGCCGCTCTCGCCCGCGAACGCGCGGACGACGGGGTCCCCCGCGACGGTCTGCTGGAGGAGGGTGTTCCCGTTGGCCACGCTGAGAGCCGCCGCCGGGGGCGAGAGGCCCGCCGCGACCGCCGCCGTCTCGTACGAGGCGGGATCGTCCAGGAGCACCCGCGAGATGGAGCGCATCGTCTCGTCCGGGCCGACGAGGTAGGTCTCACCGGTCGCGCCGAGTCCGTTGAGCTCCCAGGATCCGCCCACCGTCATGACGTCGTTGATGCGGTCGATCGGGAGCTCGATCGCGAGAGCGCCGATCACCGCTCCGTCGGACTCGATGGGGGTCACCGCCCAGCCCGCGGGGGTGCCGAGGCTCGGGCTGTACCCCTTGAAGTCGGCTATCACCACGTCGCCCACGATGTTCCGGCTCATCGCCTCGCGATACGCGTCGGCGAGATTCGACAGCCGGTACGGGCCGTCGAGGAGATTGGTGCCGAGGTCGATCCCCTTGAACGCCGTGTAGACGACGTCGCCGGCGGTGTCGATCATGAGGACGTCTTCGAAGTCCTGGAGCTCGGTCATGGCCCGGAAGTACTCGTGGTACTTCGCATGCGCGGCCGACCACGCGCTGCCGTCCCCCGCGTCGTCGGCACGGATGGCGTCCTCCCACGACGCGTAGGGGATCACGTAATTGGCCTGGAGGTAGCGTGCGGCGGCGTCGCGGGGCACGAAGGTCTTGCCGTCGACGGGCTCCCCCGTCGCCTCCGACAACTGCACGGCGAACACGTCGCGGTAGTAGGCCTCCAGGGCGGCGGACGCCTCGGCGTCCTCGGGCTCGTCGCGGAGGGCGGCGAACGCGTCGGTGAACGCGACCGCGGCCTGGCGGCTGGTCTCGTTCATGGCGCCGAGCCGCACCGCATTCTCGATGGTGGCGAACAGCTGCGCCACTTCGCGGCTGCGGTTCTCGCGGATCTCGACGAGCTTCTCGTACGCGATGCCCCGCAGCGCCTGGGTGCCGTTGAGATAGCCGATGATTCCGACGACGATGCTGGAGAGCACGCTCACCGACAGCAGCATGATGAGCAGGATCGAGTAGATCGAGAGCCCGGCGCGCCCGCGCGGCCGCGGCGTGCCCACCCAGGAGGGCGGTGACGCGGTCGCGCTCGGCTCGGACATGGCGCTGATCCCCACTCTCTGTCGCGACAGCCGTCGTCGCGGCGAGGAACCCCGGAGGCCCCGGAGATCCGGGGGCCGGGCCAGGATATCGCCGTGGGCATGGGCGCGTACAGAGGCAGGCGCCGCACAGGACGTGCGGGGCATCCGACCCCGGAATGCACGAGACCCGCGTGCCCGAAACGGGGCACGCGGGTCTCGCCGTGCACGGGGCGGTGAGGCCCCGGCAGGTCATCAGGCCTTGTCGGCGCCTTCGACGGCGTCCTCGGCCGCGGCCTCTGCAGCGGCACCCTCTTCGGGCGACTCCGCACCGGCGTCGGCAGCGGCGACCTCGTCGGCCCCGTCCTGCGTCTCGTCGGCCTCGGCGACGGCCTCAGTGGCCTCGTCCTCGGCGACATCCTCAGCCGCGGGCGCAGCGGCGGCCGGAGCTGCCTTCTTGGCCTTGGGCTTCGGGGTGACGGGCTCGAGGACGAGCTCGATCACGGCCATGGGGGCGTTGTCGCCCTTGCGGTTGCCGATCTTGGTGATGCGGGTGTAGCCGCCCTCGCGCTCGGCGACGAGCGGCGCGATCTCGGTGAAGAGGACGTGCACGACTTCCTTGTCACCGATGACCGACAGCACCCGGCGACGCGCGTGCAGGTCGCCGCGCTTGGCGAACGTGATGAGTCGCTCGGCGAGGGGACGAACGCGCTTGGCCTTCGTCTCGGTCGTCTGGATCGACTTGTGCGTGAAGAGCGCAGCGGCGAGGTTCGCAAGCAGCAGGCGCTCGTGGGCGGGACCGCCTCCGAGGCGGGGACCCTTGGTGGGCTTAGGCATTCTCAATTACTCCAGTGTGAAAAGTCGGGTCCGGCGGGGATCAGACGGTCTCGTCGTCGTATCCGCCGTAGAAGTGAGCGCCGTCGAACCCGGGGACCGAGTCCTTCAGCGACAGACCGAGCGACGTGAGCTTGTCGCGCACCTCGTCGACCGACTTCTGACCGAAGTTGCGGATGTTCATGAGCTGCGTCTCCGAAAGGGCGACGAGCTCCGAGACGGTGTTGATGCCCTCGCGCTTGAGGCAGTTGTACGAGCGGACCGACAGATCGAGGTCCTCGATCGGCATCGACAGCTCGTTCGAGAGCACGGTCTCGACCGGCGCGGGGCCGATCTCGATGCCCTCGGCCTCGACGTTGAGCTCGCGGGCGAGGCCGAAGAGCTCCGTCAGGGTGCGACCGGCCGACGCGACGGCGTCGCGCGGCGAGATCGAGGACTTGGCCTCGACATCGAGCACGAGCTTGTCGAAGTCGGTGCGCTCACCGGCACGGGTGGCCTCGACGCGGTAGCTGACCTTGAGGACGGGCGAGTAGATCGAGTCGATCGGGATCTGACCGGCCTCGGCGTACTCGTTGCGGTTCTGCGTCGCCGAGACGTAGCCGCGGCCGCGCTCGATCGTGAGCTCGAGCTCGAACTTGGCGGTGTCGTTGAGCGTCGCGATGACGAGCTCCGGGTTGTGCACCTCGACGCCGGCGGGGGCGGAGATGTCGGCGGCCGTGACCTCACCGGCACCCGTCTTGCGCAGGTAGGCCGTGATGGGCTCGTCGCGCTCGGAGGAGACGACCAGCTGCTTGATGTTCAGGATGATCTCGGTGACATCCTCCTTCACACCGGGGATCGTGCTGAACTCGTGGAGGACGCCGTCGATGCGGATGGACGTCACTGCGGCGCCGGGGATCGACGACAGGAGGCTGCGACGCAGCGCGTTGCCGATCGTGTAGCCGAAGCCGGGCTCGAGCGGCTCGATGATGAAGCGGCTGCGGAACTCCCCGACCTTTTCCTCGGTCAGGGTGGGACGCTGTGCGATGAGCACTATGTGTTCCTTTCGATCACGTGCCCGCTATATGACACGTGCGGTGTAGTGAGGTGTTGAGTTTTTCTCGATCGGATGCCTCGGCGAGCCATCCGGAAGCGTGCGGCCCTCCGGCAGGCTCAGGAACCGGTCACTGAGCCTGCCGGAGTGCCGGAGTGGATCAGACGCGGCGGCGCTTGGGCGGACGGCAGCCGTTGTGGGCCTGCGGCGTCACGTCCTGGATCGAGCCGACCTCGAGGCCTGCGGCCTGGAGCGAGCGGATCGCGGTCTCACGACCCGAACCCGGGCCCTTCACGAAGACGTCGACCTTCTTGACGCCGTGCTCCTGCGCCTGGCGGGCAGCGGACTCCGCTGCCATGCCTGCGGCGTAGGGCGTCGACTTGCGCGAGCCCTTGAAGCCCACGCCGCCGGACGATGCCCAGCTGATGACCGCGCCCGAGGGGTCGGTGATCGAGACGATCGTGTTGTTGAACGTCGACTTGATGTGGGCGTGGCCCAGCGCGATGTTCTTCTTCTCCTTGCGGCGCGGCTTGCGCGCGGCGGTCTTGGCCTGTGCCATGTTGCGTTCTCCCTAAATCCTGGGGCGCCGGCGGAGGCCTAGCGCGCCTTCTTCTTGCCGGCGACGGTGCGCTTCGGACCCTTGCGGGTACGCGCGTTCGTCTTCGTGCGCTGGCCGCGCACCGGGAGTCCACGACGGTGGCGGATGCCCTCGTAGGAGCCGATCTCGACCTTGCGGCGGATGTCTGCGGCGACCTCGCGGCGAAGGTCACCCTCCACCTTGTAGGTGCCTTCGATGTGGTCGCGGAGCGCGACGAGCTGGTCGTCGGTGAGGTCCTTGACGCGGATGTTCTCGTCGATCCCCGTCGCGGCGAGGATCTCGTCCGAGCGGGTACGGCCGACGCCGTAGATGTAGGTCAGGGCGATCACCACGCGCTTGTCGCGCGGGATGTCAACGCCGGCAAGACGTGCCATGCGGTTCTCCTAGGAGTAGTGGAGGTATGGAGCAGGATCGGTGCCCGGGCCTCCGCCCGAGGTGTCCTCCTCGCCGGCGCCTGAGTGCCGTCGCGGGATCTGACCCTGCCGTGTGTGTTCAGTTATGAGACCTGCGGGCCGCGCGGACGCGGCGCCCCCTCAACCCTGGCGCTGCTTGTGGCGCGGGTTGGACTTGCAGATGACCATCACGCGGCCGTGGCGGCGGATGACCTTGCAGTGGTCGCAGATGGGCTTGACGGAGGGGTTGACCTTCATGATTTCCTGTTTCGCTGTCTTCGCCGGCGGGCGCTCGCGCGCTCGGGGCGTTACTTCTCGACCGGTCTAGCGGTAGCGGTAGACGATGCGTCCGCGCGTGAGGTCGTAGGGGCTGAGCTCCACGACGACGCGGTCCTCGGGGATGATGCGGATGTAGTTCTGCCGCATCTTGCCGGAGATCGTCGCGAGGACCTTGTGCCCGTTGCTCAGCTCCACGCGGAACATCGCGTTCGGCAGCGCCTCGGAGATCACACCCTCGATCTCGATGACTCCGTCTTTCTTCGCCATACGCTCGCTAACACTCGTGCAGACCGGTCGGTCTGCGTTGGATGGGGGTTTCGGTGCCTCGACACGCCGACGAGGGCGCTAGGCACCAAAGATCAAGCATACGTGATATCGGATGCCTCGGCAAACCAGCACCGCACGCATCCGCTCGCGCGTCACTCGAACAGGGTGGCGAGGCTTCCGGGTGAGGGGATCGTCGAGTTCGAGATGACCTCGCCGTTGACCGCGATCGTCGGCGTGCCGATTCCGCTCGCTCCCGGCTGGATCGGGGTCTTCTCGGTCATCGCGGCGACGAAGTCCTTGTACGTGCCGTCGGTGATGCAGGACGCGACATCCGCATCGGTCACGCCCTTCGCGAAGTCGATGAGCTCCTGATCCGAGAGACCTTCGCTCTGCTCCGCGGGCTGGTTCTCGAACAGCGTCTGCATGAAGGCGACCGTCGCCGTCGGGTCGGAGTCCGCGACGCAGTACATGGCGTTCGCGGCACGCGTGGAGTACTGGGTGCCCTGCGAGTAGCGGTCCAGGATCGAGATCGGGTGGATGTTGAGGGTGATCGTTCCGTCCTCGACCAGCCCGAGCATCTCCTCGCCGTAGCTGGCCTCGAAGTCGCCGCAGATGGGGCACATGAAGTCGATGTAGGTGGCGAGTTCGTTCGCGCCCTCGCCGACCGCGATCGCGCCGGTCGTGGTGTCGATGCCGCCGCTCTCGGGAAGGGTGCCGGGGTCCTTCGCCGCCGTGTTCATCCAGACCACGAGCGCACCCACCAGGACGAGCACGACGACGACGCCGACGCTCACCCAGATCGCGAACCAGTTGGTCTTCCGCTGTGCGGCTGCCATGTGCTTTTCCTTGTCTGCTCTCAGGCGATCGCGCGCGGCGTGACGCCGAACGGCGCGAGGCCGGCGGCACCGCCGTCGGGTGCGGTGAGCACCCAGATGCCGTCATCATGCACAGCGACGCTGTGCTCCCAATGTGAACCCGCTGTGCCGTCGACGGTGGACACGGTCCAGTCGTCGTCCTCGACGAACGTCTCCTGGTCGCCGATGACGACCATCGGCTCGATCGCCAGAGCGAGACCCGGACGCACCTCGGGACCGAGGTCCGCCACGCGGTAGTTGAAGACGGACGGCGACTCGTGCATCTTGCGACCGATGCCGTGACCGACGTAGTCGCGCAGGATGCCGTACCCGTGACCAGCGGAATCGATGTGCGACTGGATCGCGGCGCCGACCTCGCCGAGGTGCTTCGCGGTCGCGAGCGCGGCGATGCCCGCCCAGAGCGACCCCTCGGTGACGCGGGAGAGCTCCTCGCGCTCGGCCACGACATCGGGGCGGGAGTCGTCGGGCACGACGATCGTGATAGCGGAGTCGCCGTTCCAGCCCTTGAACTCGGCCCCCGCGTCGATCGAGACGATGTCACCGGGCTCGAGCACGCGCTCCCCCGGGATGCCGTGGACGACCTGCTCGTTGACCGAGACGCAGACGGTGTGGCGGTAACCGCGCACCATCTGGAAGTTCGAGACGGCGCCGCGTGAGCGGATGACGGCGGATGCCGCGGCATCCAGCTCGATCGTCGTCACCCCGGGAGCCACCAGTGCGCGGACGGCCTCCAGCGCCGCCGCGGTGATGAGCCCGGGTTCCACCATCGCCCGCAGCTGGGCGGGCGACTTGTAGATCGAGCGACGGAGCCCCACGTCAGGCGGCGGCGACGCGGGCGATCCCGCGCGCCTCGAGAGCAGCGACGATCCGGTCTGTCACGGCGTCGAGCGATCCCACGCCGTCGATCAGGTCGACGATGCCGCGTTCGCGGTACACGTCGAGGATCGGCTCGGTCTCGCGCTCGTAGATCGACAGGCGGTTGGCGATGACCTCTTCGGTGTCGTCCGTGCGGCCCTGCTCGAAGGCGCGGCGCGTCAGCCGGTCGATGCTCACCGTGCGCGCGACGTCGAGGACGATGACCGCGTCGATCGCCTCGTCGCGGGGAACGAGGAATCCGTCGAGGAGACTCACCTGCGCGAGGTTGCGCGGGAAGCCGTCGAGGAGGAACCCGTGTCCGGTGTCGCCCTGGTTCAGTCGGTCGCGCAGCACCTCGAAGGTGAGCTCGTCCGACACCAGGTCGCCGTTCTCGATGACGGCCTTCACCTGGAGGCCGAGGTCGGTCTCGCCCTTGATGTGCTCGCGGAAGACGTCGCCCGTGGAGATCGCGGGGATGCCGAAGATCTCGCCGATGCGCGCAGCCTGCGTGCCCTTGCCCGAGCCCTGGGGGCCGACGATGAGCAGACGCGGCGAGCGGCCGTCGTGAGCGTGCGCGGTGTTCGTCATCGCAGGAGCCCTTCGTAGTGACGCTGCTGCAGCTGCGCGTCGATCTGCTTCACCGTCTCGAGACCGACGCCCACGATGATGAGGATCGAGGCGCCGCCGAACGGGAAGTTCTGGTTCGCACCGACGGTGGCCAGCGCGATGAGCGGCAGCAGGGCGATGAGACCCAGGTAGATCGAGCCCGGCAGCGTGATGCGCGTCAGGACGTAGTCGAGGTATTCGGCGGTCGGACGACCGGCACGGATGCCGGGGATGAATCCGCCGTACTTCTTCATGTTGTCGGCGACCTCGACCGGGTTGAACGTGATCGCGACGTAGAAGTAGGTGAAGCCGACGATCAGCAGGAAGTACAGCGCCATGTACAGCGGGTGGTCGCCCTGCGTCAGGTACGCCTGGATCCACGCCACCCATCCGGGAACGTTGCCGTCGGCATCCGGAGTCTGGTTGAACTGCGAGATGAGCGCCGGGATGTACAGCAGCGACGAGGCGAAGATGACGGGCACGACGCCGGCCATGTTCACCTTGATCGGGATGTAGGTGTTCGTTCCGCCGTAGGTGCGACGACCGACCATGCGCTTGGCGTACTGGACGGGGATGCGACGCTGCGACTGCTCCACGAACACCACGAGGGCGACGACGACGATGCCGACGGCCAGCACGAGGAGGAACACCTCGAAGCCGTTGGACTGCCAGATGGCCCACATCGAGGCGGGGAAGGCCGCCGCGATCGAGGTGAAGATGAGCAGCGACATGCCGTTGCCGATGCCGCGCTCGGTGACGAGCTCGGCGAACCACATGATGAGGCCGGTGCCGGCGGTCATCGTGATGATCATGAGCAGCTGGGCCCACCACACGTCGTTCGTCAGCACCTGCTCGCACTCGGGGACGCCGGTGACCCCGAAGAGCTGGCCGCTGCGGGCGACGGTCACGAGGGTCGTCGACTGCAGTAGCGCGAGGGCGATCGTGAGGTAGCGCGTGTACTGCGTGAGCTTGGACTGCCCCTGCTGGCCCTCCTTGTAGAGGGTCTCGAAGTGCGGGATGACCACGCGCAGCAGCTGGACGATGATCGTCGCGGTGATGTACGGCATGACGCCGAGCGCGAAGATCGACAGCTGCAGCAGCGCGCCGCCCGAGAACAGGTTCACCAGCGACAGGAGGCCGTCGGTACCGGAGTTCGAGGCGAGACAGGACTGCACGTTCGGGAAGTCGACGAACGGGGCCGGCACGTGCGCGCCGAGCCGGTAGAGCACGATGATGCCCAGAGTGAATGCGATCTTCCGACGGAGGTCGGGTGTACGGAAGACCCGCCCGATGGCGCTGAACAAGTGGATGCCTCCAGTAAGGGGGGTTCCGGTGCACTCGGTGGTCCCCGGACAACCAGGGTAACCCAGCGCGCCGCCGCGGACGGCGCCGGTGGTGTGCGACCGGAACGACAGTGGGGCCGGAGATGCCTCCGACCCCACCGCGTTGACTACTTGACGGAACCGCCCGCAGCGACGATCTTCTGCTCGGCGGAACCCGAGACCTTGTCGACCGACACAGTGAGCTTGACCGCGATGTCTCCGGTGCCGAGCACCTTGACCTTCTCGTTCTTGCGGACGGCACCCTTGGCGACGAGGTCGCCCACGGTGACGTCTCCGCCGGCGGGGTAGAGCTCGGAGAGCTTGTCCAGGTTCACGACCTGGTACTCCACACGGAACGGGTTCTTGAAGCCACGGAGCTTCGGGGTGCGCATGTGCAGCGGCATCTGCCCACCCTCGAAGCCGGCCTTGACCTGGTAGCGGGCCTTCTGGCCCTTGGTGCCACGACCGGCCGTCTTGCCCTTCGAGCCCTCACCGCGACCCACGCGGGTCTTGGCGGTGTTGGACCCGGGGACGGGACGCAGGTGGTGCACCTTCAGGACGCCCGGACGCGTTGCCGGGACATCCTTCTTGGGCGCCGCCTTCTTGGCGGGAGCCTTGGCGGCAGCCGTCTTGGCCGGAGCCTTGTCGGCGGCAGCCGTCTTCTTGGCAGCCGGCTTCTTGGCAGTCGTGCTCTTCTTCTCGACGACCTCTTCGGTCGCCTTCTCGGCCTTCTCAGCCATCAGTCGATCTCCTCAACCTTCACGAGGTGCGCGACGGTCTTGACGTAGCCGCGCGTCTGCGCGTCATCCGGACGGACGACCGAGTCGCCGATCCGCTTCAGACCGAGCGAACGCAGCGTGTCACGCTGGTTCTGCTTCTCGCTCACCTTGGACTTGACCTGGGTCACCTTGAGACGCGCGGCCATCAGGCACCAACCTTCGCTGCACGGGCGGCCTCGGCCGCGTCGGCCTCCGCACGCACGAGACGCGCGGGCGCCACCTGGTCGAACGGCAGGCCACGGCGAGCCGCGACCGAGCGGGGCTCTTCGAGCTGCTTCAGCGCTGCGACGGTCGCGTGCACGATGTTGATCGTGTTCGACGAGCCGAGCGACTTCGACAGGACATCGTGGATGCCGGCGCACTCGAGGACCGCACGGACGGGTCCACCCGCGATGACACCGGTACCGCCGGCGGCGGGACGAAGCAGGACGACGCCTGCAGCGGCCTCACCCTGCACGGGGTGCGGGATCGTCGAGCCGACACGGGGCACGCGGAAGAAGTTGCGCTTGGCCTCTTCGACACCCTTCGAGATGGCGAGGGGGACCTCGCGCGCCTTGCCGTAGCCGACGCCGACGACGCCGTTGCCGTCGCCCACGACGACGAGCGCCGTGAAGCTGAAGCGACGGCCGCCCTTGACGACCTTCGAGACGCGATTGATCGTGACGACGCGCTCCAGGAACTGGCTCTTGTCGGCATCGCGCGAACCGCGGTCACGCTGGTTCTGGTTGCGCTCGCGCCCACCGCGGCGGGGCTCGCGCTCGCGCTCGGTCTGCGCCGTCTCGGGCGCAGCTGCCTGCGCCGCCTCGGGCGCAGAAGCCTGCGTCGCGTCGGTCACTTCGTTCTCCTTGTTGTCACTCACAGGTTCAGACCTCCCTCGCGGGCGCCGTCGGCGATCGCCGCGACACGACCCGCGTAGCGGTTGCCACCACGGTCGAACACGGCATCCGAGACACCGGCGGCCTTCGCGCGCTCGGCGACGAGCTCGCCGACCTTGCGCGCCTTGGCGGTCTTGTCGCCGTCGAACCCGCGGAGGTCCGTCTCGAGCGTCGACGCCGAGGCCACGGTGTGACCCTGGCTGTCGTCGACGAGCTGGACGAACACGTGGCGGGCGGAGCGCGTCACCACGAGGCGCGGACGCTCGGCGGTGCCGACGATCTTCTTGCGAAGACGGGCGTGACGACGCGAACGTGCGTCAGTCTTTGACTTCACGGCCATGCTTACTTACCACTCTTTCCGGCCTTGCGACGAACGACCTCGCCGGCGTACCGCACACCCTTGCCCTTGTAGGGCTCGGGCTTGCGGATCTTGCGGATGTTCGCGGCCGCCTCGCCGACGGCCTGCTTGTCGATGCCGCTCACGGTGAGCTTGTTGTTGCCCTCGACCGTGAAGGTGATCCCTGCGGGCGGCTCGACGAGCACGGGGTGCGAGAAGCCGAGGGCGAACTCGACCGAGTCACCCTTCTGCGCCACGCGGTAACCCGTACCGACGACCTCGAGGCCCTTGGTGTAGCCCTGGGTGACACCGATGATGTTGTTGTTGATGAGCGTGCGGGTCAGGCCGTGCAGCGAGCGCGATTCGCGCTCGTCGTCGGGGCGCGTGACGAGCACCTGAGCCTCTTCGAGGGTGACCTCGATGGGGCGCGAGACGGCGAGCGCGAGCTCGCCCTTGGGTCCCTTGACCACGACATCCTGGCCGTCGACCGTGATGGTCACTCCGGCGGGGATGTCGATCGGCAGACGTCCGATTCGTGACATGTCAGATCACCACACGTAGGCGAGGACTTCTCCGCCCACGCCCTTCTGCTCGGCCTGCCGGTCGGTCAGAAGACCGGAGGAGGTGGACAGGATCGCGACGCCGAGGCCACCGAGGACGGTGGGGATCTCGGTCGACTTCGAGTAGACGCGGAGGCCGGGCTTCGACACGCGCTTGATGCCGGCGATCGACCGCTCGCGGTTCGGGCCGTACTTCAGCGTGAGCGTGAGGGTCTCCCCGACGCGGGCGTCGGAGACGGCCCACTCGGCGATGTAGCCCTCCTGCTTGAGGATCTGGGCGATGTGCGTCTTGAGCTTGGAGCTCGGCATCGACACGGAGTCGTGGTGCGCCGAGTTCGCGTTGCGCAGCCGGGTCAGCATATCTGCGACCGGGTCTGTCATTGTCATGTGTTGGTTCCTTCGTTCATGAGGTTTCGGCTGCCGTTACAGGGCAGACGACCTTCGATGATGACCCCGGCGGAACCGGGGACGTCGTGGGTCAGGACTTCTCGGCCTCGGCCTGGAACGGGAAGCCGAGTGCGCGCAGCAGGGCGCGGCCTTCGGCATCCGTCTTGGCCGTGGTGACGACGGTGATGTCGAATCCGCGGACGCGGTCGATCTTGTCCTGGTTGATCTCGTGGAACACGGACTGCTCCTGGAGACCGAACGTGTAGTTGCCGTTGCCGTCGAACTGCTTCGGCGACAGGCCGCGGAAGTCGCGGATGCGGGGCAGCGCGAGGTTCACGAGGCGATCGACGAACTCCCAGGCACGGTCGCCGCGCAGCGTGACGTGCGCGCCGATGGGCTGGCCCTCACGGAGCTTGAACTGCGCGATCGACTTGCGGGCCTTCGTGACGATGGGCTTCTGGCCCGTGATCTTGGTGAGGTCGTCGACCGCACCATCGATCACCTTGCTGTCGCGAGCGGCCTCGCCGACGCCGGTGTTGACGACGACCTTGACCAGGCGCGGGATCTGCATGACGTTGCCGTAGGAGAACTCCTCCTGCATCGCCTTCTTGATCTCGTCGTTGTACTTCTGCTTCAGGCGGGGCTGGATCTTGCCAGCCACCGCGGCAGTGTCGGTGCTCATCAGAGGTCCTTGCCTGACTTCTTCGCGTAGCGCACGCGGACCGTGCGCTTCACGCCGTCCTTCGTCTGCTCCTCGACCCGGTGTCCGACGCGGGTCGGCTTCTTGGTCGAGGGGTCGACGAGTGCGACGTTGGAGATGTGGATCGGGGCTTCCATCGTCTCGATGCCGCCCGTCTTGGTGCCGCGCTGCGACTGGCCGACGCGGTTGTGCTTCGTGACGTAGTTCACGCCTTCGACGATGACGCGGTTGCGCTCGGCGAGGACCTCGAGGACCTTGCCCTGCTTGCCGCGGTCTCCGCCACGCTCGGGCTTCGCGCCCGTGATGACCTGAACGAGGTCACCCTTCTTGATTTTCGCCATGATCAAATGACCTCCGGGGCGAGCGAGACGATCTTCATGAACTTCTTGTCACGAAGCTCACGACCGACGGGTCCGAAGATGCGGGTGCCGCGGGGCTCCCCGTCGTTCTTCAGGATCACGGCGGCGTTCTCGTCGAACTTGATGTAAGAGCCGTCGGGACGGCGGGTCTGCTTCACGACACGGACGACGACAGCCTTGACCACGTCGCCCTTCTTGACGTTGCCGCCGGGGATCGCGTCCTTGACCGTTGCGACGATGACGTCACCGAGACCGGCGTAGCGGCGGTTCGACCCACCGAGCACACGGATGGTGAGCAGCTCCTTCGCGCCGGTGTTGTCGGCGACCTTCAGGCGGGATTCGTTCTGAATCACTTGTTACTCCCTGGGTTCCAAGAAGGCCGAGGCCTTACTTGGCCTTCTCGAGGATCTCGACCAGGCGCCAGCGCTTGGTGGCGCTCAGCGGACGGGTCTCGTTGATGAGGACGAGGTCGCCGATGCCGGCAGTGTTGCCCTCGTCGTGCGCCTTGACCTTGGACGTGCGACGGATGACCTTGCCGTAGAGGGGGTGCTTCACGCGGTCCTCGACCTCGACGACGATCGTCTTGTCCATCTTGTCGCTGACGACGTAGCCGCGACGCGACTTGCGGTAGCCGCGCGCGTCGGCGTCGCGCACATCGTGCGCCGACGACTCGTGGCCGGCGGCCTGGGTGGGCTCGACCGTCTCGACGACCGCCGCGGCCTTCTTGGCCGGGGCCTTCTTCGCAGCAGGCTTCTTCTCAGTGGTCTCAGCCATCACTCGGCCTCTTCCTTCACGGCCTCGTCAGCGGCATCCGCCTTCTTGGCCTTCGTCTTCTTCGCCTTCGTCGCGACCTCAACGGGAGCGGGCGTGGCACGGATGCCGAGCTCGCGCTCACGGATCACGGTGTACAGCCGCGCGATGTCGCGCTTCACGGCGCGGATGCGTCCGTGGCTGTCGAGCTGGCCGGTGGCCGACTGGAAGCGCAGGTTGAACAGCTCTTCCTTGGCCTTGCGCAGCTCCTCGACGAGGCGCTGGTCTTCGAACGTGTCGAGCTCGCTCGGGGCGAGCGTCTTGGTGCCGAGCGCCATTATGCGTCGCCCTCCTCGCGCTTGATGATGCGTGCCTTCAGGGGCAGCTTGTGGATTGCACGGGTCAGTGCCTCACGAGCGAGCTGCTCGTCGACACCCGCGACCTCGAAGAGGACGCGACCCGGCTTGACGTTGGCGACCCACCACTCGGGCGAACCCTTACCGGAACCCATGCGGGTCTCGGCAGGCTTCTTGGTCAGCGGGCGATCGGGGTAGATGTTGATCCACACCTTTCCACCGCGCTTGATGTGACGGGTCATCGCGATACGAGCGGACTCGATCTGGCGGTTGGTGACATACGCCGGCGTGAGCGCCTGGATGCCGAACTCGCCGAACGAGACCTTCGTGCCACCGGTGGCCTGGCCGGAACGGCCGGGGTGGTGCTGCTTACGGTGCTTGACCTTGCGGGGGATGAGCATTACGCCGACGCTCCTTCTGCCACGGGGGCATCGTTGCGGGGGCCACGACGACGGTCGCCGCCACGGTCATCGCGACCACGGGGTGCCTTCGGTGCGTTGGCCTGCTCGCGAGCGAGCTCCTTGTTGGTGAGGTCGCCCTTGTAGATCCAGACCTTCACGCCGATGCGGCCGAAGGTGGTCTTGGCCTCGTAGAAGCCGTAGTCGATGTTCGCGCGCAGCGTGTGCAGCGGCACACGACCCTCGCGGTAGAACTCCGAACGGCTCATCTCGGCGCCGCCGAGGCGGCCGGAGACCTGGATGCGGACGCCCTTGGCGCCGGCGCGCTGAGCGCCCTGCAGACCCTTGCGCATCGCGCGACGGAACGCCACACGAGCAGAGAGCTGCTCGGCGATGCCCTGCGCGACGAGCTGAGCGTCGGCCTCGGGGTTCTTGACCTCGAGGATGTTGAGCTGGATCTGCTTGCCGGTGAGCTTCTCGAGGTCGGCGCGGATGCGCTCGGCCTCGGCGCCGCGGCGGCCGATCACGATGCCCGGACGGGCGGTGTGGATGTCGACGCGGACGCGGTCACGCGTGCGCTCGATCTCGATGTTGCTCACACCGGCACGGTCGAGCTGCTTCTGGAGCAGCTTCCGGATCTTGATGTCCTCGGCGACGTAGTCGGCGTAGCGCTGGCCCGGCTTCGTCGAATCCGAGAACCACCGCGACACGTGGTCCGTGGTGATGCCGAGGCGGAAGCCGTAGGGGTTTACCTTCTGTCCCATTACTTGCTCGCCTTCTTGGTCTTGGGTGCCGGTGCCGCGTCAGCGACCTCGGGCGTCGAGAGCACGACCGTGATGTGGCTCGTGCGCTTCTTGATCTGGAACGCGCGGCCCTGTGCGCGGGGGCGGAAACGCTTGAGCGTCGTGCCCTCGTCGACATAGGCGTTCGCCACGTACAGGTCCTGCTCGTCGAGGTACTCGCCGTCCTTGTCGGCCTTCACCCGTGCGTTGGCCATGGCCGACGCGACGAGCTTGTAGATCGGCTCGCTGGCGCTCTGCGGCGCGAACTTCAGGATCGCGAGGGCCTCTTCGGCCTGCTTCCCCTTGATGAGCGCGACGACACGACGAGCCTTCTGAGGGGTCACGCGGATGTGTCGCACGCGTGCGATGGACTCCACCATTTCTCTCTCCTCTTGCGCCCCCGCGTCAGCGGCGGCGGCCCTTCTTGTCGTCCTTCACGTGGCCGCGGAAGGTGCGGGTGGGCGCGAATTCGCCCAGTTTGTGACCGACCATGGTCTCGCTCACGAACACGGGGATGTGCTTGCGACCGTCGTGTACCGCGATGGTGTGTCCCAGCATGGCCGGGATGATCATCGAGCGACGTGACCAGGTCTTGATGACGTTCTTGGTACCGGCTTCGTTCTGGACGACGACCTTGCGAAGCAGGTGCTCGTCGACGAAGGGGCCCTTCTTAAGGCTGCGAGGCATCTTCCTCTACTCCTACTTGCGCTTCTTGCCGGCGTTGCGACGGCGGACGATGTACTTGTCGCTCTCCTTGTTGGCGTGGCGGGTGCGACCCTCAGCCTGGCCCCAAGGGGTGACGGGGTGACGGCCACCGGAGGTCTTGCCCTCACCACCACCGTGCGGGTGGTCGACCGGGTTCATCGCGACACCGCGGACGGTCGGGCGGATGCCCTTCCAGCGGTTGCGGCCGGCCTTGCCCCAGTTGATGTTCGACTGCTCGGCGTTGCCGACCTCGCCGATCGTCGCGCGGCAGCGTGCGTCCACGTTGCGGATCTCGCCCGAGGGGAGACGCAGCTGGGCGTAGGGGCCGTCCTTGGCGACGAGTCGCACCGAGACGCCCGCCGAACGTGCCAGCTTCGCGCCGCCGCCGGGGCGGAGCTCGATCGCGTGGATCACGGTACCGGTGGGGATGTTCTTCAGCGGGAGGTTGTTGCCCGGCTTGATGTCAGCCGATGCACCCGACTCCACGACATCGCCCTGCGACAGCTTGTTCGGCGCGATGATGTAGCGCTTCTCGCCGTCCGCGTAGTGCAGGAGCGCGATGCGCGCGGTGCGGTTGGGGTCGTACTCGATGTGGGCGACCTTGGCGTCGATGCCGTCCTTGTCATTGCGACGGAAGTCGATGACGCGGTACTGACGCTTGTGGCCACCGCCGATGTGACGCGTGGTGATGCGACCCTGGTTGTTGCGGCCACCGGTCTTGGACAGCGGGCGAAGGAGCGACTTCTCGGGCGTCGATCGGGTGATCTCGGCGAAGTCGGACACCGACGAACCGCGGCGACCCGGGGTCGTGGGCTTGTACTTGCGAATTGCCATTGTTCTCTAGTCCTCTGTTCCGACCGTCAGCCGACTGCCGTGAAGATGTCGATCGTGCCCGACTTGAGCGAGACGATGGCGCGCTTGGTGTCCTTGCGCTTGCCTGCGCCGAAGCGGGTGCGGCGGGACTTGCCGACGCGGTTGATCGTGTTGACCGATGCGACCTTTACGCCGAAGATCTTCTCGATGGCGAGCTTGATCTCGGTCTTGGTCGCGCGGGGGTCCACGAGGAACGTGTACTTGCCCTCGTCGATGAGCCCGTAGCTCTTCTCGGAGACGACCGGCTTCAGGATGATGTCGCGCGGGTCCTTGTTGACGATGGGGGCGGTCATGCCGAGACCTCCGAAGTTTCGCCGGCCTTCGATGCGACGAACGCTTCGTAGGCGGCCTGGGTGAAGACGATGTCGTCCGAGACGAGCACGTCGTAGGCGTTGAGCTGGTCGAACGTCAGGACGTGCACGTACGCGAGGTTGCGCACGCTCTTGGTCGTGACGTCGTCACCGCGCTCGATGACGACCAGGACGTTCTTGATCGCTCCGAGATCGGTCAGCACGGTGTTCGCGGCCTTCGTCGAGGGCGCGCCCTCGATGGCGAAGGACTCGATGACGTGCAGACGCGAGCCGCGTGCGCGGTCGCTCAGCGCGCCGAGCAGAGCAGCGGCGACCATCTTCTTGGGCGTGCGCTGCGAGTAGTCGCGGGGCTTCGGGCCGTGCACGATGCCACCGCCGGTCATGTGCGGCGCGCGGATCGAGCCCTGACGGGCGTTACCCGTGCCCTTCTGCTTGAAGGGCTTGCGGCCGGCGCCCGAGACCTCACCGCGACGCTTGGTCGAGTGGGTTCCCTGGCGGGCCGCCGCGAGCTGCGCGACGACGACCTGGTGGATCAGCGGGATGTTCGTCTTGACGTCGAAGAGCGACGCCGGGAGCTGGACCGAGCCAGCCGCCGTGCCGTCGGCCTTGCGGACGTCGAGCGCGAGAGTCGAGTCAGCCATGAGTTCAGGCACCCTTCACTGCGTTGCGGACGTAGACGATGCGGCCACGAGCACCGGGGACGGCGCCCTTGACGAGCAGCAGACCCTTCTCGGCGTCGACGGCGTGCACCTTGAGGTTGAGGACGGTGACGCGCTCGCCACCCATCCGGCCGGCCATCTTCATACCCTTGAAGACGCGGCTGGGGGTCGACGAGGCGCCGATCGAGCCGGGCTTGCGGTGGTTGCGGTGCGCACCGTGCGATGCGCCCATTCCCTTGAAGTTGTGACGCTTCATGACACCGGCGGTGCCCTTGCCCTTGCTCGTGCCGACGACGTCGACGAGCTGGCCGGATTCGAACGTGCCGTCGACCGTGAGCTCCTGACCGAGCGAGTACTCGGCGGCGTCAGCGGTGCGGATCTCGGTGAGGTGACGGCGCGGCGTGACGCCGGCGGCCTCGAAGTGAGCCGTGAGGGGCTTGTTCACCTTGCGCGGGTCGATCTGGCCGTACGCGATCTGGACGGCCTTGTAGCCATCCTTCTCGGGCGTGCGGACCTGGGTGACCACGTTGGGGGCGATCTCGATGACGGTGACGGGAACGAGCTTGCCGTTCTCGTCCCAGACCTGGGTCATGCCGAGCTTCGTGCCCAGCAGTCCCTTGGAAACCTTGGAGTTGATATCAGGCATGTCGACCTCAGAGCTTGATCTCGATGTTGACGTCGGCCGGGAGGTCGAGACGCATCAGCGAGTCGACGGCCTTGGGCGTCGGGTCGATGATGTCGATGAGGCGCTTGTGGGTGCGCATCTCGAAGTGCTCGCGGCTGTCCTTGTACTTGTGGGGCGACCGGATGACGCACACGACGTTCTTCTCGGTCGGAAGGGGCACGGGGCCCACGACGGTCGCGCCTGCACGGGTCACGGTGTCGACGATCTTGCGGGCCGACGAATCGAGGCCGGCGTGATCGTACGACTTCAGGCGAATGCGGATCTTCTGTCCCGCCATTGTCTGCTCTCTCTCATTCCGCGTCATACCTCTGTGGGCATCGGACGCACGGTGGCGCTTCGCGTTCGCGACGCACCAGGGCACTCCCGCCGGCTCTCACCGGCGATGCTGCACCGCTGTTCTGCTGTCAATCCGGCTGCCGGAGCATCCGGTATCCGGCTCCCCCGCACGCACGCGCACGGCCTGGTCTCCCAGGTGAGGAATCGGATGTCTTGTTCTGCTGCCCGCGGCCTAGGACTCTGCGCGTCACGCGCCGCCTATGCACTGCCCTGGCAGTGATCCATGCGCGCCGGAGGCACGCAGGAATGTGGAACCTGTCTAGTCTACGTGCAGCCCGGGCGTGTCGCAAACTCGGGCGTGTCGGACGGCGTGGCGCATGCCCGCCCTCGGGCGGCGAGGGTGGGTCTTGGGGGTGACCCGCCCTCGCCGCTTGCACAGGGGCGGCCGAAGCGGATGCCGTCGACGAGCATCCTGCCGCAGCCATGACACACCCTGTGTCATCACCCGGGCGCCGCGCGGCGGCGTCCTCCCGGAATCCCCAGTCCGCTTCCGCGCGCAGTGCCCCAGGCGTGCGCGGAAACGTCTCCTCTCCGCAGAAGGTATCCGCTCGCGTGCCGGACGGTCAATCTCACGGGCGATATATCGGCGCGTCGCGTCGCTCGCGGACGGCGAAGGGCCCGCATCCCCGATGAGGGGATGCGGGCCCGACCAGCCGGGGTCCTACTTGACGGAGCCGGCGGTGAGTCCTCGCACGAAGAACCGCTGCAGCGCGAAGAAGATCACCAGCGGCACGACGAGGGTGATGAACGACCCCGCCGCGACGCGCTGCCAGCCCTGGCCGTACTGACCGAGCAGCGTGTACAGCCCCTGCGTCATCACGGCGTTCGGACCGGACTGGATGAAGATGTACGCCACGAGGAAGTCGTTCCACACCCAGAGGAACTGGAAGATCGCGAACGACGCCAGTGCGGGCACCGACATCGGCACGATGAGCCGCCAGAAGATCTGGAAGTGGCTCGCGCCGTCGACGCGTGCCGCCTCGATCAGCGCGTTCGGCAGCGTCTGCATGTAGTTGCGCAGGATGTAGATCGCCAGCGGGAGCGCGAACGTGGAGTGCACGATCCAGGCCGCCGGGTACTGCCCGATGATCTGGATGCCGGTGGTGTTGCCGATCCACACGAACAGCTGCAGGACCGGGATGATGGCGAGCTGCACCGGCACGACCATGAGCCCCAGGACGATGGCGAAGTAGAACTCCTTGCCCCGGAACTGGAAGAACGTGAAGGCGTAGGCCGCCATCGCGGCGATCATGACGGGCAGGATCGTCGCCGGGATGGTGACGGCCATCGAGTTCCAGAACGTCGTGCCGACGTCGAGCGCCGTCCAGGCCTGACCGAAGGCGTCGAACGTCCATCCGGCGTTGAACGGGTCGGTGAACACCGTCCACCATCCGCTGGAGTCGACGGCCGACTTCGTCCGCAGGCTCGTGATGAGCAGCCCGAGGAGCGGGAACAGCCACGCGACCGCGATCACGCCCATGATGATCGTGACGAGGATGCGGGGCCGGGGCTTGTCTGCGGCGACCGCCCGCCGCTTCTTCTTTCCGTTCATCGTCACGATCTCGCGCGTGCCTTGATCGTCGATGACGGGGGTGGGAACGACGCTCATCGGAGTTCCTCCTGGGACTTGTAGCTGCGGACCTGGTAGACGATCAGCGGGACGACCGCGATCATGAGGACGATCACGACCGCCGCGGCCTTGCCGGGGTTCTGGAAGCTGAACAGCTGCGCGTAGAACTCCACCGCGAGCACGCTCGTGTCGTATTGGCCGCCTGTCATGGCGTAGATGATGTCGAACACCTTCATGACGAAGATCACGATCGTGACGAACACCGCGATGATCGTGCCCCGGATCTGCGGGACGACGACGTTGAAGAAGAGCCGCCGCTCGGATGCGCCGTCCAGGCGACCCGCCTCGATGGTCTCCTCCGGCACGCCCTTGATGGCCGCCGACAGCAGGACCATCGCGAAGCCGACCTGCAGCCAGATCGCGATGACCATGATGAGGAAGCTGTTGAGCCGGCCCGCGTTCATCGTGATCCACGGCACGGGGTCTCCGCCGAATGCGCTCCAGATGGCGTTGAGCAGATAGATCTGCGGCTGGCCCTCGGGTGCGTAGAAGTAGATGAACCGCCAGGTCACGGCCGCCGCGACGCCAGAGATGGCCATGGGCAGGAAGATCATGGCCTTGAACGCGGTCTCGCGACGCTTGCCGAGCTTGTCGGTCAGCACCGCCACCATGAGACCGATGAGCACGGAGCCGGCCGGGACGACCAGGACCCACAGCACGTTGTTCAGCAGGACGCCGAGGAAGCCGGCGTCGGTGAACAGCGAGATGTAGTTGTCGAAGCCGACGAAGGTCGAGCCCTCACCGCGCCGCTGACTCGCCTGCATGAAGCTGTCGATGAGCGTGCGGATCGCGGGATAGAGCAGGAAGATCGAGACGAGGATGATGACCGGGAAGAGGAAGACGTACGGCAGGAGCCGCGCCTTCCACCGGTCGTTCGTTCGCTCGACGACCCAGTTGAGTGCCCAGAAGATCGCGAACGAGACCGCGAGTCCGATGAGCACGGAGACGACTGCACTGAGAATTGCCATCTGTACCGCCTGACGTCGTTGTGAGGTTGGTGAGGGTGTGGGGCGGCGCCGGGCCTCAGCCCGGCGCCGCCCTGTTCACGCGGAATCGATCAATCGGTCGGGAACGCGGCGTCGATGGCCTGGAACGCGCTCTCCATCGTCGTCTGCCCGGCGAACCAGCTCGTGAGCTGCGTCCACTCCTCACCGGAGCCGATCTCGCCCGGCATCTGGTCGGAGGCGTCGAAGCCGAACAGCGTGGCGTCCTTCAGCAGCTCCTGCGACTTCTTCTGGAACTCCGTCGTGTACAGCGACGCGTCGAAGTCGTTGTGCGGCGACAGGAAGATCGCCTGGCTGGCGTACCCGTTCGAACCGAAGTCCTTACCGGTGATGTACTCCACGACCGCCTTGGTCGACTCGTTGTTCGTGAACGCGCCGACCAGGTCGCCGCCGCCGAGCATCGCGTTCTCCGTGCCCTCCGGCGAGGGGAGCTGGAAGAAGTCGATGTTCGAGAGGTCGCCCGCCGCGATCTGCGCCTTGATGTCGTCGGGGAAGAAGTCCGCGATGAACGAACCCTGACGCATCATGAAGCACTGTCCGTTGTCCTTGCCCTCGACGAAGAGCTGGTTGCCCGCCGTCTGGAAGGAGGTCGTGGCGATGGCAGGGCCGCCGCCGTTGACCTGGCCGTCGGCGAGGAGCTCGGTGGCCACCTTGTCGCCGGCCTTGTTCACGATCTCGCTGTCGAACTTGACGTCGCCGGTGATCCACTCGTTGTAGGTGTCGAGCCCGCCGTAGCGCAGCACGTACTCCTCGAGCCAGTCGGTCGCGCCCCATCCGGTCGCGCCGCCCGATTCGATGCCCGCGCACCACGGGTAGCCCAGGCCGTCGGCCTTGATCTTCTCGCTCAGCGCGGTCATCTCGGCATCCGTCGTCGGGATCTCGAGGCCGGCCTTGGCGAATGCGGCCGGGTTGTACCAGACCAGCGACTTGACGTTGATCGAGTACGGCAGGCCGAACGTCTTCCCGTCGACCTGTGCGATCGTGCCCAGGCCGTTCGCCTCGTCGGCGATGATGCCCTCGACGTCGATGCCGAGGTCCTCGAGCGGGAAGAGCGTGTTCGTCTGGCTCTTGAGCACGCCGGGCTGGGGGTAGATGGCGATGTCGGGCGGGTTGCCCGCCGTCGCGCGGGCGACCACGGCGGTCTGGAAGTCGGTGTTGCCGTCGTACTTGACGGTGATCCCGCTCTCCTTCGACCATTCGTCGAGATCGGCCTGGAAGGCGGCGGCCTGGGCGTCGGTGAACGCGCCCATGATCGAGACGGTCTCGGCGGAGCCGCCACCCGACTCGCCCCCGCCACCTCCGCCGGAGCAGCCGGCGAGAACCACAGCGGTTGCGGCGATGACGCCCAGACCGATGATGCGGTGTCGAAGCATCTTTACCTCGTCCTTTCGTTGGGGCTACGGCGCCCAAAACGTTTTCGTGACCCTCACGCTATCCAGTGGATCGCGCGGAGTAAATCGATTTGCATCACACTGCAATAACGATCGGACCCCCGTGCCGTGCCATGCAACGGACGATACGCCCGCCGTGCACCACGGGGATAGCCCCTTGCTCCGGTCGTTCGCCAGACGTTATGCGAGCGGCGCGACCGATCCTCGCTCGACGAGGCGTCCGGCGATGCGGCTCTCGACGTGCGCATCGGCCGCCCGCGCACCGTCGAGCATGGCGAGGGCCGTGTCGATGGCCCAGACGCCCATCTCGTAGTGCGGCAGCGCGATGGTCGTCAGGCCCGGCAGCAGCTCGGCTGCGACCGGCAGGAAGTCGTCGACGCCGATCACCGAGAGGTCGTCGGGGATGCCTATGCCTGCGCGGATCGCCGCCTGGTAGACCCCCATCGCCATCGGGTCGTTGAAGCAGAAGACCGCCGTGGGGGTCTCTCCCCCGGAGGCGGCGAGCTGCGCGAAGGCCTCGCGTCCGGCGGTGGCGTTGCCGATGCCGGGAGGCGCGACGACCACCGGCTCCAGACCGGCGTCGGTCATCGTGGCGATGTAGCCCTCGATGCGTCCGTCGACGGCGGGCCCGGGAGTCGCGACGGTCAGATGGGCGATGCGGGTGTGTCCGGCATCCAGCAGCGTCTGCGTCGCCAGCCGGGCGATCTGCTGCTCATCGGGCACCACCGAGGGGATCACGCCCGCGGTGTCGACGGTGTCGATGAGCACCGTCGGCACGCTGCGCAGCTGCGCGGGGGTGTCGGAGTCGCGGTGGAACATGCGCGCATAGATCACGGCGTCCACCTGCTGCGCCATGAGCGCGGAGATCTGCGCCGTCTCGATCGCGGAGTCGCTGTTGGAGTTCACGACGACGAGGAGCTGACCCCGGGCCGCCGCGGCATCCTGCGCCCCGAACACCACGCGTCCGGCGTACGGGGTCGTCGCGATGCTGTCCGACACGAAGCCGATGATGTGGGAGCGCTGACTGCGCAGTGCGCTCGCGATGCGGTTGGGCGCGTAGCCGAGCGACGCTGCGACCTCGCGCACGCGCTCCCGCGTCTTGACGGAGACGTGGCCCCGACCGTTCATCGCGTGGGACACCGTGGTGATGGAGACGCCCGCGGCTCGCGCGACGTCTTCGATGCCCACCGGCTTGGAGCCACTGGCGGCCCTGCCCATATCGCCCCTTCCGCGCCCCCGGAAAGATCATAAGGCAAAACGTTTGGCTAACTCAGGGGACCTGTGGACGGAGCCTCGGCGCAGGGCCGGATCCGAACGCGAGAACGCCCCCCGGCCGAAGCCGAGGGGCGTTCTCAGTGAGTCTCGAAGGACTTACTTGATGATCTTCGTGACCGTGCCGGCGCCGACGGTGCGGCCACCCTCACGGATCGCGTAGCCGAGGCCCTCTTCCATGGCGATCGGCTGGATCAGCGCGACCGTCATGTCGGTGGTGTCACCGGGCATGACCATCTCGGTGCCCTCGGGCAGCGTGATGACGCCGGTGACGTCCGTGGTGCGGAAGTAGAACTGCGGACGGTAGTTCGTGAAGAACGGGTTGTGACGGCCACCCTCCTCCTTGGAGAGGATGTACGCGGTGCCCTCGAAGTCGGTGTGCGGCGTGACCGAACCCGGCTTGACGACGACCTGACCACGCTCGACATCGTCGCGCTTGGTGCCACGGAGCAGGAGACCGCAGTTCTCGCCGGCCCATGCCTCGTCGAGCTGCTTGTGGAACATCTCGATGCCGGTGACGATCGTCTTCTGCGTCGGGCGCAGACCCACGATCTCGACCTCGGAGTTGATGTTCAGCGTGCCGCGCTCGGCGCGGCCCGTGACGACCGTTCCACGACCGGTGATCGTGAAGACGTCCTCGACGGGCATGAGGAACGGCTTGTCCTTGTCGCGCACGGGGTCCGGCACGGACGAGTCCACGGCCTCCATGAGCTCGAGGATCTTGGCGGTCCACTCGGCGTCGCCCTCGAGCGCCTTGAGGCCCGAGACGCGCACGACGGGCGCGTTGTCGCCGTCGAAGTCCTGCGACGACAGCAGCTCGCGGACCTCGAGCTCGACGAGCTCCAGGATCTCCTCGTCGTCGACCATGTCGGACTTGTTCAGCGCGACGAGCAGGTACGGAACGCCGACCTGCTTGGCGAGCAGAACGTGCTCACGCGTCTGAGCCATCGGGCCGTCGGTGGCGGCGACCACGAGGATCGCGCCGTCCATCTGGGCCGCGCCGGTGATCATGTTCTTGATGTAGTCGGCGTGACCGGGGGCGTCGACGTGCGCGTAGTGGCGCTTCGGCGTCTCGTACTCGACGTGCGAGATGTTGATCGTGATGCCGCGCTGGCGCTCCTCGGGAGCGGAGTCGATGGACGCGAAGTCGCGCTGCACGTTGGTGGCCGACGGGTACGTGTCGGCGAGCACCTTCGAGATCGCTGCGGTGAGCGTGGTCTTGCCGTGGTCGACGTGACCGATCGTTCCGATGTTCACGTGCGGCTTGGTCCGCTCGAACTTGGCCTTAGCCACTGGGTCCTCCTAGGACAGTCGTGTAGATGGTCCGGGCGCTGGATTGCGACCGGTTCTCTACGGGGATTGGTCTCCACTTTAGTGGAGAGAGGTACTGCGGTTTCTGTGAAGTTGTGGAGCCGGATGCTGCGACACCCTCAGAGGGCGTCGCAGCATCCGAAGGGCTTACTCGCCCTTGGTCTTCTGGACGATCTCGTCCGCGACGTTGCGCGGCACCTCGGCGTAGCTGTCGAACTCCATGGAGTAGACGGCACGGCCCGAGGTCTTCGAGCGCAGGTCGCCGATGTAGCCGAACATCTCGGACAGCGGGACGAGTGCCCGCACGACCTTGACGCCCTGGGCATCCTCCATCGACTGGATCTGGCCACGACGCGAGTTCAGGTCGCCGATGACGTCGCCCATGTACTCCTCGGGAGTACGCACCTCGACCGACATGATCGGCTCGAGGATGACGGGGTTCGCCTTGCGGACGGCCTCCTTGAAGCCCATGGAGCCCGCGATCTTGAACGCCATCTCGGAGGAGTCGACGTCGTGCGATGCGCCGTCCATGAGGATCGCCTTCACGCCCACCATGGGGTAGCCGGCGAGCACGCCGACGTTCATGGCGTCCTGGAAGCCCTGGTCGACGGGGGCGATGTACTCGCGCGGGATGCGGCCACCGGTGACCTTGTTCTCGAACTCGTACGTCTTGTCGGCCGTGACCTCGAGGGGCTCGAGCGCGAACTGGATCTTGGCGAACTGACCCGATCCACCGGTCTGCTTCTTGTGCGTGTAGTCGTGGCGGTCGACGGTCTTCTTGATCGTCTCGCGATACGCGACCTGGGGCTTGCCGACGTTGGCCTCGACCTTGAACTCCCGCTTCATGCGGTCGACCAGGATGTCGAGGTGCAGCTCGCCCATGCCCTTGATGACGGTCTGACCGGTGTCGGAGTTCTGCTCGACGCGGAACGTCGGGTCCTCCTCCGCGAGCTTCTGGATCGCGAGACCCAGCTTCTCCTGGTCGGCCTTCGTCTTGGGCTCGATCGCGACCTCGATGACCGGCTCGGGGAACGTCATCGACTCGAGCACGACCTGGTGCTGCGCGTCGGAGAGCGTGTCGCCCGTGGTGGTGTCCTTGAGGCCGATGACCGCGTAGATGTGCCCGGCGGTGACGGAGTCGACCGGGTTCTCCTTGTTCGCGTACATCTGGAAGATCTTCCCGATGCGCTCCTTCTTCGACTTGGTCGAGTTGACCACCTGGCTGCCCGAGTCGAGGTGACCCGAGTAGACGCGGATGTAGGTCAGACGACCGAAGAAGGGGTGCGTCACGATCTTGAACGCGAGGGCTGTGAAGGGCTCTTCGCGGTCGGCGTGGCGCTCGATGACGATCTCTTCGTTCTTCGGGTCGTGCGCCTCGATGGCGGGCACGTCCAGGGGCGAAGGGAGGTAGTCGATGACCGCGTCGAGCATCGGCTGGACGCCGCGGTTCTTGAATGCCGAACCGCAGAGCACGGGGTACAGCTCCGAGCTGACCGTGAGCTTGCGGATCGCGGCCTTGATCTCGGCGACCGTGAGGGGCTCTCCGCTGAAGTGCTTCTCGAGAAGCTCCTCGTCGGACTCGGCGACCGTCTCGAGGAGGATCTCGCGGTACTCCGCGGCCTTCTCGGCCATGTCGGCCGGGATCTCCTGGACGTCGTACTTGGCGCCCATGGTGACATCACCCTTGGCGTCTCCGGCCCAGACCAGCGCGCGCATCTCGACGAGGTCGATCACGCCGACGAAGTCGTTCTCGGCGCCGATGGGCAGCTGGATGACGAGCGGCTTCGCCTTGAGCTTGTTGACGATCGTGTCGACGGTGAAGTAGAAGTCGGCGCCGAGCTTGTCCATCTTGTTGACGAAGCAGATGCGCGGGACGTCGTACTTGTCGGCCTGACGCCAGACGGTCTCGGACTGGGGCTCGACGCCCTCCTTGCCGTCGAAGACGGCGACGGCGCCGTCGAGCACGCGGAGCGAGCGCTCGACCTCGACCGTGAAGTCGACGTGGCCGGGGGTGTCGATGATGTTGATCTGGTTCTTGTTCCAGAAGCACGTCACAGCAGCGGAGGTGATCGTAATGCCACGCTCCTGCTCCTGCTCCATCCAGTCGGTCGTCGATGCGCCGTCGTGCGTCTCGCCGATCTTGTGGTTGGTTCCCGTGTAGTACAGGATGCGCTCGGTCGTCGTCGTCTTGCCGGCATCGATGTGCGCCATGATGCCGATGTTGCGGACCTTGGTGAGGTCGGTGAGCACGTCTTGTGCCACGGGATGCTTCCTTACGTGTGGTTTCGAGTGTCGTGGGGCGCGGGCCCTTCGACAGGCTCGGGGATCGGACGGGGCGAGCCGCCGGCCCCCGAGCCTGTCGGGGGGTTTACCAGCGGTAGTGCGCGAAGGCGCGGTTCGACTCGGCCATCTTGTGGGTGTCTTCGCGGCGCTTGACCGCGGCACCCAGGCCGTTCGAGGCATCCAGGATCTCGTTCTGGAGGCGCTCGGTCATGGTCTTCTCACGACGGCCCTTGGCGTAGCTCACGAGCCAGCGGAGGGCGAGCGTGTTGGCGCGGTGAGGCTTGACCTCGACCGGCACCTGGTAGGTCGAGCCACCGACGCGGCGGGACTTGACCTCGAGGGTCGGGCGCACGTTGTCGAGCGCCTTCTTGAGCGTCGCGACGGCGTCCTGGCCGTTCTTTCCCTCGACGCCGCGGAGGGCGCCGTACACGATCGACTCGGCGAGCGACTTCTTGCCGTCGACGAGGATCTTGTTCACGAGCGACGTGACGATGGGTGCGCCGTATACCGGGTCGTTGACGACGGGGCGCTTGGGTGCGGGTCCTTTACGAGGCATGGTCCTCAGCCCTTCTTCGCGCCGTAGCGGCTGCGAGCCTGCTTGCGGTTCTTGACGGCCTGCGTGTCGAGCGCGCCGCGGACGATCTTGTAGCGGACACCCGGGAGGTCCTTCACACGACCACCGCGGACGAGCACGAGCGAGTGCTCCTGCAGGTTGTGTCCCTCACCGGGGATGTAGGCGGTGACCTCGGTGCCGTTGCGGAGCTTGACACGGGCGACCTTGCGCATCGCCGAGTTCGGCTTCTTGGGCGTGGTCGTGTAGACGCGGGTGCAGACCCCGGCCTGCTGCGGGTTCGACTTGAGCGCCGGCGCCTTGGTCTTGGTGACCTTGGGCGAGCGACCCTTGCGAACCAACTGCTGAATGGTTGGCACGTTCTCTCCTTCTCATGCTGCGCGGTGTCAGAGACGTGGCGCAGGTGCTGCACGGTGACAGCGATGGTGTTTTCACCACAGATCCACCGGCGCGGCGGAAGACCGACGCGATTGTGTGGTGGATATGCCGTGGGGGCGGCCTGTTCGCAGGACGATCCCTGTGTGTGGCCCCACGCCCCACCGGATGCCGAGGCACGCGGGACGGCGCGCGTGAGCGCACACCCGCCCAATGATACGCGGTATTACGGACGCGGGCAAACGCGCGTCCGGGTGCTGCCGCGGGTCAGCCGCGGTCCCATGCGAACGTGCGGGCGAACTCCTCGTAGCGGGGCCGGAAGCGCTCGTACCCGGCCATGTCGAGGGTGGACATCTGCATCAGGACGACGCCCTCGGGCGATTCGAACGCGTAGCTTCCGCTCACGACCTGCGCGAGGGGCTGATCGGCATCCAGCGGAGAGTGCCGCTCGACGTAGACGCCTCGGTCGCCGGCGTCGGCTTCGATCTCCTGGACGATCGGCGGCACGTAGTCCCCCGAGCCGTCCGCGCCGGCCAGCTCGCGCGCGCTCGCATCGCCGATGTCGCTGCGGACCAGACCCTGCACCGCGACGAAGAACAGCGGTCCGTCGAGCGTCTCGAGCCAGATGTAGCCCCCATCCGCCCCACCCGCCTCGAGTTCGCGCGCGACGAACGCGAACGTGTCGGCGAGCGCCGTACGGCGCTGACCGCGCCGCGTGAAGAGCCCGAGGTCGTCGGTCAGCTCTGCGGCGAGCGCCGCCGCCCACGCCTCGGCGTCGGCGAACATCTCGCCTGCGCCGAAGCGGGGGATTCCGATCCACCCCTCCGGATACTCGATGCGGTACCGCTCATCGGTCATCGGATGCCCGCCCCCTGTGGTCGTCGGCGCCGGAGGGCCCGCCCCGTCCCGGGGGGAAGCGAACCGTGGTGAGGAAGGCGTCGACGAAGAACTCGCATGCCGCGACGATCTCGGCGGCGCCGTCCTGCGGCACGACGATCTCCGCGAAGAACACGAGCCACTCGCCGTCCTCGGCGGGGCTCACCAGCGTCGTGATCCGCCGTCGGGGCATCTCGGTCCATTCGCCCGCCGCATTCCGGGCGCCGGCGACATCGGCAGCGATGCGGACCGCAGGGCGCCCACCGACGTCGATGAAGCGCGCATCGGGGGCGGATGCCGCGAAGGCCGTCAGGTGATCGCCCGCCGGCCGTGCGGGGTCGAGCACCGCCGGCGAGGGCGCGACCGTCATCGTGACCGGGATCGTGACGCCACCCGTCGGCGCGATCGGCATCCACAGCTCGTACGCGTTCCCCCTCGCCCGCGCGACCATGTCGGCGAGCAACCGGCGCAGCTGGACGCGTGCGAGATCCCGGCGGCCGGTCTCCACGCCGCTCAGGATGACCGCGACGGCGCCGTCGACCTGAGCGTCGACGGTGTCGTCGAAACGGAACCGCACCCATCCCTCGGGCAGCAGCACCGCGAGGGAGGGAAGCCCGCGCAGCTCAGCCACGACCGCGCTCCCGTCGGCGTGCCGCCGCACGGGGTCCGGGGGCCCGAGGGCCCGCGGCACCGTCGTGCGGTGCGCGCGCTCTGGCGCGGAGCCGGACCTCCGACGGGAAGAGCCAGAAGGCGTAGCCGCGGGCGAGTCCTGCGCGCGTCCGCTCGTCGAGGCGATCCGCGGTGGAGCGGATGCACACCGTGGCGAGCACGGCGGTCACCAGGGCGATGGCGCTCCCCCACCCGTACCCCCACACCGGCATGTCGCTGTACCGACCGGCCGTGACGGCGAAGCCGAGGAGGATGATCAGGAACCCCGCGCCGGCGTGCATCCGGAACCACTCGGGCGTGGAGAAGACCCCGGGGCGCAACGGGGTGACGTCGCCTCTCGGCGTCCACCAGCGCCGCGGCGACCAGCACACGAGCAGGGCCACGAGGATCACGGCGGCCCACCCCGCGGCCCACCAGGCGAGCCAGGGGCCGAACGGCACGGTGCTCATGGCGCACGGGACGGCACCCTCCAGGCACGCGTCCTTCTGCGCGCGCGTCCACGCGATCGCCGCCGCGAGCTGTCCGCCCAGGGGGACGAGCACCAGGGCGACCGTGGAGAGGACGGATGCCACGGCGACGATCCATGCGGCGATCCTGCCGACGGTCTCGCCCTTCGTCGCTGCGGTCATCACCAGGTGCCGTAGTGGCTCACGACGGCCGACTCACCCGACCCCATGCCCGCGACCTCGGGATCGCCGTAGAGTCGCCAGGGCAGGACCGCCTGCGGGAGTGCTTCGGACATCGTGCCGTTCAGCGCGATGCCGGCGATCGTCGTGATGCCGTTGACTCCGGCGACCGCGGCCAGGGCGCGGGTCGCCGTGTCGGCGGCCGCCGGGGCGACCAGCGCCCCGTTGAGCTTGAGGGTGGACAGCGCGTGCACCTGCGCCCACCTCCGGGGGTCGACCCCGACGACCTGGAGCGTCTGGAGCGTCTTCTGCGGCATGGTCGTCGTCGTCGCGCTGCGCATCGCAGCCTGCACCAGGCGATGGGAGCCGCCCCGGGTCGCCCCCGGGAGCGCCCGGAGAGCGGTGACCGTCGCGGTCTTCGCGCCGGTCGCCGCGACCTTCACGATCGCGCCGGCGCCGACGAAGTTCAGCGCGGCCATGCCGATCAAGAGGATCGCCTCGCCCGTCGTCATGTTGCCCGTCGCCGCTTGGAGGGCGCTGTTGGCGAGGGTGTAGACCAGGTTGACCGTGATGATCGCCAGGGCGATGAGATTGAGCCCGGGCACGAGCAGCGCGACGAAGACCGCGATCGCGGCGAGGCCGCTGAGGATGTTCCCGATGATGTCGAGGACGTCCTTGTGCTCCGCGACCCACTGCGACACGTCGTCCCAGAAGCCGTCGTTCAGGTCTCCGCTGTTCTCGACGAGCCGGACGTCGGCGATCGCCACCTCCGCGGCGCTGTCGCGGGTCGTCACGGCCGTGGCGACCCGGGCGATCGCGGAGCTCACGCCGCCCTGGGCCGCGGACTGCTTCGCCTCCCACGTCGAGAGCTGCGAGCGGAGGTGGGGGAGGTTCGCGGGAGGGGTCGCCGGATCGGCGATCCTGTCCTCGTAGTACCGCACCCAGTAGTTCGCCGTGGACTGCGAGCCCTCGGCCGCCTCGGCGTCGCTCAGCGCGGCCGCGGACTCGGCCTGGGCCGCCTGGAGCTTCGCGGCGTAGGCGATCATGGCGTCCCCGACCCCGCGGTACCGCTCCTCGGCCATGCCGATGCGGCGCGCGACCTCCTCCGCCTGGCCGCGGATCGCGTCGATCGACTCGGCGCGGCCGAACTCGTCGCCCAGCGCACGGGTGAGGTTGCTCGCGGCGCGGTCGATCGCGTCGGCCGTTCCCACGTACATCCGTCCGATCGTGAGGACACGACCGGGGTCACCGGGCACCGGATCGGATCCGTAGCCGACCGGGCTCCAGTCCGTGGGACGGCTCATACCGGCACCGCCGCCATCCGGGGCGGGTAGGTGTCGGCCTGCTCGGTCAGCGCCTTGGCCAGCTCCTGGTCGGTCTGAGAGAAGCCGTCGACGATGACGGCGAGGTTGTCGCGGACGACGGCCAGCTGCTCCGCGAGCTCGCTGCGACGGTGATCCCAGTTGTCGGCGAACGCCTGCACCCGCTCGGCGAGGGCCGCATGGCCCACGGCATCCGCGAGCCGATCCGTGCGCGCGGTCGCCTCCGTGAACTCCGAGTGGATGCGATCCACGTCGATGCGTGCGGCGTCGAGCACGAGAGTGTCGACGATGAGCTGATCCATGGCCCTCCCCTTCGGCACGAGCGAAGGCCCCATCGGCGCAGCCGGTGGGGCCTTCGTTCAGATCGTCAGCTGCGGATGGCGCTGGCGAGCTGCGTGTCGGTGTCGCCGAGGGCGGATGCCGCCGCGTTGAGGAAGTCGGAGAGTCCCTGGAGTCCGCCGATCGTCTGGGTGGCTCCGGTCGTGAACTGCGTGTACGACTCGTGGAACGCGCCGGAGGCCGAGTCGGTCACGAAGCCGCTCGCGACGAGGTCGCCGATGAGGCGCTGCAGCTCGTTGAGCTTGTCCTCGAGGATGCCCTTGCCGGTGACGAGCTGGCCCGCAGCCGCCGTCATGTCGCCGTACGTCACGTTGATGTTCGCCACGATGTACCCCTTAGTCGTCCTGATCGAGTGCGGTCCCAGGCTAACAAGCCTCCGGTCGCGATACGACCAGGCGATGTCCCCTTTCCGGGGGACACCGCCGCCTCAGCGCGTCGTCGCCAGCGCGACCTGCACGCGGCCCGCCTTGCCGCCGCCGACCAGGACTCCGCGCCCCTCGGGGAAGTCGCCGCGCTTGACGCGCGGAAGGCTGGTCTTGAGGATGACGTCGCCGTCGGCCTGGTCGGGCTGCAGCAGCAGTCCGCGGCGCGCGTTCTTGAACTCGCCGAACAGCGGCCACGACGACACCCACGACGAGGACTCCGCCTCGGCGACGACGAAGTGCTCCTCGCGCTTGAACTGGCGCACCATGTCGACCAAGGGGGTGTCGGCCGGGGTCTGCAGGTAGTCGCCGATCGACTCGATGAGCACGACGCAGCGACTCTGGCTCTGCGGATCGGCCACGATCGACAGCAGCATCTTCGCGAGGGCCGCGGCCTCCTCGGCCGAGCCCGCGGTCGCGGCGAACCGCGGATCGCCCGCCAGCGGCGATCGGCGCGGTCCGAAGAAGTACACGGCGTGCCCCGGCAGCGCGAACGCGCGCTCCGCGATGACCGCGAGGGCGTTGGAGCGGCCGCTTCCGGGAGGACCCGCGACGACGAACGCCCCGGTGGGGATGATCGCGGCGGGTTCGAGGGTCTCCTCGGCGAGCCCGATGACGATCCCGTGGTCGCGCGTCGCCGGGAGCGAGTCGAGGCGCACGACGGCGGGAAGAGCCGGGATGCCGGGGGCGGCCGTCGCGCCGATCTCGCGCAGCCGCGCGGCCAGCGCCGAGAGCGCCGCCGTCTGGTCGGCCGCCGCGGAGCTGCCTCCGAGGATGCCGAGCTGGGTCTCCCTGCCCTGCACCATCGCGCGACCGGCGGGAGAGTCCTCCGTCAGGACGTCGGTCGGCACGTCGAGAGCCGCGTACGCGGTGTCGTCGGCCATGCGCAGCACGACGCGACGCTGGATGCCCGAGGCGATCGCGCTGGACAGCGACGCGAAGCGGTCGCTCGTGAGCACGACGTGGATGCCGAGCGGCCGGCCGAGCGCGACGACGTCCTGGAAGACGCGGTACCACTCGTTGCGTCCGACCGGGATCTCCCAGTTCTCGCGGAAGGCGCCGAAGTTGTCGATGAGCAGCAGGATGCGGGGCTCCCGCTCGTTGCCGGGCGTCAGGCGGAACTCCGAGATGCTCGTGGCCCGGGCATCCGCATACAGCCTCGCCCGGCGATCGATCTCGCCGCGCAGCATCCGGAACAGGCGCATGATGCGCTCGTCGTCCTCTCCGGTGACGATCGCGCCCACACCCGGCAGCTCATCGAGGGCGCGCAGCGCGCCGGCGCCGAAGTCGAGCCCGTACACGAACACCTCCGAGGCGTCCGCGAGCGCAGCCGCCGCCGCGATCGAGCGCAGTGCGACGGACTTGCCCGCGCCGCCCGTGCCGAAGACGGCCATATGGCCGTCGACATCGGGCTGGAACGCCACGACCTCCTGGGCCTGACGTTCGGGGATGTCGCCGACGCCGAGCGGCAGCCTGTCATCGGTGCGGCTGCGCAGCTGCAGCAGATCGATCGCCGTCGGCAGCTCGTCGAGCCACGGGCGCCGCGGGGCGGGCACACGAGCTCGACGGGCCGCCTCGGTGACGATTCCGACCAGGCGCTCCTGATCGGTGGGGCCGAGATCGCGCTCCACCGGCGCCTCGTCGTCGCTCGGCGCGGTCCACGGGGCGGCGATGCCGAACGGCATGTCGGCCACCTCGACCCGCGCGGGCTCGGCGACGGTGCTCGACCATCCCCCGGCATAGCCGGACTGGAAGCGCTCCAGGCGACCGGGGGCGGTCTTCGCGATCGCCCGTCCCGGGATCGAGGGGTCGAAGTGCGCCGCGTCCTTCTCGCCGATGACGTCGTGCGAGTCGGACTCGTCGGCCATGCGCAGCGCGATGCGGAGGTTGGTGTTGGCGCGCAGATTGTCGCGGATGACGCCGGCGGGTCGCTGGGTCGCCATGATCAGGTGGATGCCGAGGGAGCGACCGCGCTGAGCGATGTCGACGACGCCGTCGACGAACTCCGGCACCTCCCCCACGAGGGCCGCGAACTCGTCGATGATCAGGACGAGGGCGGGCGGGGCATCCGGATCTCCGCGCTTCTCGAGCTCGAGGAGATCCTTCGCGCCCTTGCGGTGGAGGAGCGCCTCGCGGTGGTGCAGCTCGGCCCGCAGGCTCGTGAGCGCGCGGCGCACGAGGTGCGGCGTCAGGTCGGTGACGAGTCCGACGCAGTGCGGCAGCTTGACGCACTCCGCGAAGGCCGAGCCGCCCTTGTAGTCGACGAAGAGGAACGTGACCCGGTCGGGGCCGTACTCGGCCGCCATGCCGAGCACCCACGCCTGGAGGAACTCGCTCTTCCCGGAGCCCGTCGTGCCGCCGACGAGGGCGTGCGGGCCCTGCGTGCGCAGATCGAGGTGCATCAGTCCGAGCGCCGTCTGGCCGATCGTGGCGCGCAGACGCCCGGCCCGGCGACGCGTGGCGACGCGCTGCCCCGGCGTGCGGTCGGTGATCGAGTCGTTGGCCCGCCAGCGCTCGAGCACGGCGTCGGATTCGGAGAGGAGCTCGGGGTCGATCAGACCGACGAGGGCGACGCTCTGCGGCAGGTCGGACACGTCGTCGACCGGCACGTTGGCGTCGACCACGCGGCTGAGGCTGCGGGCGAAGCCCTCCGCCTCGGCGCGGCTCACGCGATCCAGCACCGGGGCGGTGAGCGCTTCGCCGAGGCGCACGAGACCCACGACCGGCGGCTGGGCGGGATCGGGGGCGACCGCGACGAACGTGCGGCAGACGGCCGGGAGGAGCGTCGCGTCACGCGCGACCCACACGGGATACACGCCGACATCGGCGCCGCGCTCCGACAGGTCGACGATGCGGCCGCGATCGCGCGACGCCTGGTCGGAGATCACGACGACGACCGCGGGCAGCGGCCGCGGCGCCCGGCTCGGCCCGCCGGCGCCCTGCCCGACCTTCGCGCCCGCCTCGAGCGCCGATCCCTCGGCCGAGATCGCGCCACGGGCCTCTTCCCGTGCACGCTTGACCTCCCGCTCGCGGGCCGCGATGAGGTCTTCGAGGTCATTGAGCAGGGCCGCGACGGCGGGTTCCGTGGCCGCCAGATGGTTGCCGCTGAAGGGGCTGTGCGGCGAGGTCGCGTGCGGGAGCCACTTGAGCCAGTCGAGCGTGGCGGCCCACTCCGGCGTGAGGGCGGCCGTGACGATGAGCTCGGCCGGCGAGTGCAGGCCGGTGAGCTGCACGAGGACCGAGGCGACGACGTCGGCCGCGGCCTCCTTCTCCCCCGCGATGCCGATCGCCCCGGATTCGCCGAACTCGACGACGATCGGCACATCGTCGACAAGACGATGCTCCTCGGCGACGGCGTCGAGGCGCTCCTGGAACTCGAACAGGAGATCGCCGCGCTGATCGTCGTCGATCGTGTTGCGCGAGGGCATGGACGCGGTGCCGAGCCGGAGCGACAGGAAGTTCCAGTGCTCGGGCCGGCGGGTCCACAGGAGAGGACTCAGCTGCGTCGCGGCCGAGAGCACCTCCGCCGAGGAGGGGATCTCGGCGACGCGCAGGCGCTGCTCGATCTTCTTCTCGCCCTCGAGCCGCTCGGCGAGCTCTGCGAGGCCCTCATCGAACCTCGAGATCTGCTTGCCGAGCTTCTTCTTGTCGCGCCGGCGCGTCGTGATCCAGGCGCCGACGAGCATCACGGGGGTCATCGCGATGAACAGCAGGGTGAGCGGACGGCCCGTCAGGGCGAACATCGCCCCGCCGAGGAGGACCGGGGCGATCATCGCGAGCAGCGGGAACGGCTGGTCCTCCGCCTCGCGCGGGACCTCGGGCACCGAGAACGTGCGCCCGTTGTAGCGCTCCTCGACGCGGGGCGAGCGGTTGAAGTTGACCGGGCCCACCTGGTCGGCGCGGCGCGCGGCCTCGTGGGCCTCGACCTCGATCAGCAGCTCGGTGCCGCCGACGAGGATCACGAGGCCGCCGGTGACGCGTGCCCGGGCGACGAGCTCGCCGTCGATCTCGACGCCGTTGGCGGAGCCGAGGTCGACGACCTCGACGCTCTGCCCGACGTCCACGCGCACGTGGCGCTTCGACAGGTAGGGGTCGGCGAGCACGACGTCGGACGACGGGTCGCGGCCGATCGTGTGCGAGCCCCGGCCCAGGACGGCGGAGAATCCGGCCTGCGGACCGCTCAAGACGGTCAGCGTCGCCGTCGCGCCCGCGTGCAGGTGCGGCAGCAGGTCGGCGGCGTCGGCCTCGTCGACGAGCGCGACGGACAGCCCCGAGGCGAGCCACTCGTCGCCGATGACGGCGTCCGGCGGCAGGAGGCGCCACTGCGGAGCGACGGGCGACGCCGTCTGCAGCGTGTAGCGACGCTCGGGGTCGTACGACCGGCGCGGGTCGGCGGCGGCGACCCGCGCCGCGATGTCGCGGACCGAGGCGGTCGGCTCCGCGGTGACGACGACGTCCTGCGACGATCCGTCGTCGCGGAAGAGGGTGAGCTTGACGTGCACGGGAGGACTCCTCAGCCCGCGAACGCGAGCACGATGACGGCCGCGACAGCGGTGATCAGGACGATGGATGCCAGGACGACGACGGTGGCGGCGCGGCGGCGCGCACGCCGGCGGGCGACGGCTTCGGCGGCGACGCCGTCGAACGGCGCCTGGGGTGTGCGGGTCGGCAGCGGCGCGCGCTGCACCTCGGCCACGGGCGGATACGCGGCACGGGCGTCGTAGACGGCGTCGGCGGGACGCGGCGAGAGCGCGCGCCGACCGAGCGCCGCAGGGACGTCGCCGGCGACCGTCGGGGGGAGCGGGCGCACGCCGACGCCCGCGACCGTCACATCGAGATCGGGCGCCGCCTCGCGCGCCGCCGCCTCGGCCCGGCGACGCGATTCGCGGCGCACGACCATCGTCGAGCCCGTCTCGGCGTCGATCTCGGGCGCCGGCTGGCGGAGGCCGGGTGCGCCCGCGTCGTCGGCGGGCCGGCGCGAACGCCGGGTGGCGTCGTCGAACTCGTCCTCCGCCAGCGGCTCGGTCGGAACTCCCCCGCGCCGGACGAACAGCGTGCCCTCGTCGAGGTCCTCACCGTCCGGCGAGGATTCGGCGTCCGACGTCACGCGTCGCTCCGCTCCAGCCGGATCTCGGCGTCGCCCAGCAGGAACCGCTCGCCCGCCTCGGCCTCGACGCCGGCCGTCGCCTCGACCTCGGCGCCCGCGGCATCCGTCAGCAGCACGCCGTTCGTCGAATCGAGGTCGACGATGAACCAGCGTCCGTCGCGCAGCTCGACGCGCGCGTGGGTCTTGGAGACCGTGCGGGTGTCGTCGTCGATCGCGATGAGCTGGGCGTGCGGGTACGCGGGGTCGCCGACGGGGCGACGACCCAGGATGAGCACGTCGGCGGTCACGGGCACGGACCGTCCGGATGCCGGCACGAGGGTCCACGGGGTGCGCTTGCGCCGCGTCACCACGGTCTCGTCGAGGTTCTCCCCGTCGTCCTCGGGAACGTGGGGGCGGGTGTGCAGCGCCGACACCGAGGCGCGCGCCGAACGGGGCGACCCCGCGTCGGGGGCGCCGGCGATCGCCGAGACGGGACCGGATGTCTCGGGGAACGCGTCGCCCTCCGGAGTGGGCGACAGGGCAGGAGCCCACGGCTCGCGGCCGACGGTCTCGACGCGGGCGGGAACCCGGGTGACCGGCGGGAGCGGCGGCACGGAGACGTCGGGCGCCGCCGCACGCGGCACGGCGGCGATCGGGCCGGGTGCTCCCGGCTCGGCTGCCGTGACGGCATCCGTCATCTCGTGCGCGTCGACGGGCGCCGACCAGGCGGACGGATCCTCGCGCGGCTCGGGCGCGGCGGGCAGCCCGAGGTCGTCGTCGTCGGCGGCATCGGCAGCCGATCGGCGTGTGCGGAGGGGACCGGGGGCACCATCGACGGGTGCAGTCGGGGGAACGGCGGGCGTCACGGGCGTGCCCGCCTCGTCCTGCGATGCGGACGCGGGTGCCGGCGGAGCAGCGGGGGCCGCGGAGGCCGGCACGGTCGGCGGAGCGGGCACGGCGGGGGGCGGCGGGAACGACGCGGGGGTCGACTGCGGCGCCGACACCGGAGCGGCTCCAGGGCCGGCCGGCGGCGGGGTCGGGGCGCCGTAGGCGCGCGGCGGCTGCGGCATCCATCCCGACGGGGCGGGCGCGCCGGGGGCGGGCGGGATCGGACCCGTGCCCTGCGGAGGCGGACCGACGGGAGCGGCGAAGCCGGGAGCGCCGGACGGGCGCGCGGGGCCGTACCCGGGCGGAGGGGCGATGGGCGGGTAGGCGCCCGGCGCCCCCGCGGGGCGGGCGCCCGCGGCGAAGCCCGTCGGGTCGTGCGGGAGTCCGGACCGCACGGGTCCGCTCGGAGCAGGCGTCTCCCGGCCGACCCAGCGCGACGAGCCGAAGCCGAGGATCGTGGCCCAGACGGGGAAGAGGAGCGCAGCCAGCACCGTCATGCCCGCACCGTGCCCGAACGAGACGTTGATGCGGTGGTACGAGATGATCAGCACCACGACGAGCACGATGTTCGCGATGGGGACGAGTCCCAGCAGCACGAACCACCCCGAATAGCCGCCGAGCTGGAGCAGCACGATCGTGTTGAGGATCGGCACCCAGGCCTTCCAACCCTCGACACCGGACTTCTGGAAGACGCGCGACAGCGCGAGCCCGATCCAGACGTACAGCGCGACGAGGATGACGACGTAGATCACACCGCCCAGGACGGCGACGGACGGGTCGATCGAAGGATTGCTCATGGTGTGGTGTGCGCGAGGTCGGAGCCTCGTCGCGTCCCCCTCTCGACGGTGCGCAGAGTAGAGCGGCGGCCCGCGGCCGGCGCCAGCTGACGGAAGAACGATCTCAACGATACGGTCGCGGCGAGCCTCTTCCAGAACCCGCGCTCACGAAGCAGCGTACGGCGCTCGGTCTCGACGAGATCCCAGTACGCGTCGACGTCGGACTCGGATGCGTCCGGACCCGCGAAGACGGCCCGGTCGGCGCCGTCGGCGAGCGCCGGCCCCGCCGACGTGCCGAACGACGCGGCGAGCTCGCCGCGGGTGAGGGAGGCCGGAGCATCCCGTCCCGCGTCGACCGCGGCATCCACGAATTCGTCCCAGCCGCCGGCGATCCGGCCCGCGGGGTCGCCCTGCGTCCGCCGGGAGCGGCGGCGCGCCGCCTTGGCCCCCACGATCACGAGGAGCGGGCCGAAGACGATCAGCAGCAGTCCCAGCGCGATGCCGCCGATGCGGAGCGTGGGAAGGAGCCAGGCCAGATCGATCGCGGCGTCGGCGTCATCGATCTCGCCCGTGAGCGAGTCCTGCTGCACCGGGTCGGGCGGCACGACCTCGTCGACGCCGTCGGGGCGGACCTCGGTCGCATTGAGCGGATCGCGCTGCTCGGTGACCTCGAGGCTCGGCGACTGCGCGTACTGCGGCGTGGCGTCGACGGCGATCCATTCGCCTTCGGCCGACTGCACCTCGGTCCACACGGCCAGGTCCTGCGCGCGGCAGGCGCCGTCGACGCACGTCGGCAGTCCTGACTCGGCCGACGACAGCCGGGCTCCGAGCACGACGCGCGACGGGAATCCGAGCTCACGGGCGATGAGGGCGACGGCGACGGCGAACTGCTCGTCATCTCCGACGGCGGCGACGAAGTTGCCGGATGCCTCGGCGCGCGGATCGGCCTCGCGGGTGAGGAGCCGGTCGAACATGGCGTCGATCCGGGCGAGCGAATGCCCGGCGGCGCTGGGCTGGAACGTGTAGTCGGAGAGGTCCTGCGTCCACACCGGCGGAGAGTCGGTCGCCGCGGTGAGGCCGTGGCTGAGGTATCCGCGCTCTCGCAGGAGGTCGACCAGCCGCGCCAGAGCCGCACCTCCCGTGCCGGACCTGTGCTCCTCCACCCACGTGGCGAGGCGGTCCGGGGCCGCGACCCGGGGGGAGACGCCGCCGGGCGCGTCGACGGCGGCGAGATCGGATGCCGCGGGCACCACGACGTCCAGCTCGTACTCGTCGCCGGCGCGCAGGCCGCCCGCCGCCGTCTGGACGCCCGCCTGGGCGGACTCGCTGTAGTAGAACCGGTCCGCGAGCGACGCGGACCGCGCGCCCTCGAAGGTCGCCGATGCGACGCGGCCGGCCGTCGGCATCCAGATGCCCGTGAGACCGTCGATCGTCACGGTGAGTTCGAGGGACGTGCCCTCTCCCGCGTCCAGCGCGGACGGGACGCGCACGAAGCGCGCCTCCTGAGCGGACTCGCCTCCACCCGCACGGAACACTTCGCCGTCGTAGGTGTCGAGCGTCGCGATGCGCATGCGCTCCGGCAGGGGCCCCTCCCCCGTCACCGTGAACAGCACGCTCTGCGCACGATCGTCGGTGAACTGCGCGCGGTACGCGCTGAGCGGACTGACGGCCGCCGACACGTCGATGTCGGGTCCGGCCGCCGAGCGGAGCACATCGCGGTCCAGGCCGCGCGCGGCGAAGGGAACGATCGCGACCGCCGCGACGACGGCGACCGCCACCATCCCCACCCCGAGGGCGCCGCGGCGGCGGTCGGCGGAGGACGGTCGACGCGACACCCGCACACCGCTCGAGGCCGCCGCGCGCTGGAGGGCGTGCACGCGTTCGTCGCGGGAGCGCCAGGCGAGCCAGAGAAGGGCTGCGAGCAGCGCCGAGATGCCGATCGCCGTCTCGACCGGCGCATACAGCGTCACCGGACCCCACGTGAGCGGGGCACTGACGCTCGTGCGTCCGAAGAACAGCCCGAACGACACCATCGCGAACCCGACGGGCACGGAGAGGAACGCCAGCCTCCCCGTGCGCCACGACAGCAGCAGAGCGGCGCACGTCCCCACCAGGAAGATGACGAGGGCGGGCACGAGGAGATTGCGGTACGACCCCACCGGGAGATCGACCGTCACGAGGTCCTTCCAGGCGAGCGCGACGCCCGCCGCCACCTCGCGGAGCCCCAGGGCCAGCTGCGCAGGCCCGCCCAGTCGCGACGGCACGGCGAGGGGAACCCCGAGCAGGAGGATCGCCCCGCCGAGGGCCGCCGCGACGAGCCAGGCGCTCCATTCCCGCCGGTGCGCGACGGCCGCGATCGCCGCGCCGACGACGGCGCTGACGGCGACGAGCACGATGAAGGCCTCGGAGCGGTAGATGGGCCAGGCGGCGGCCGCGGCGATCGCCACGACCGCCGCGACGAAGCCGCTCCCCACCCAGATGCGGGCGGGGATGCGTTCGCGCGAGATCCGATGCCTCGCCCGGTCGGACATCACGACCCCGCCCCGCGCAGCAGGAGGCCCGAGAGATCGTCCAACGTGCCGACCGTGAGGACGGTGAGCCCCGAGAGCGACCGCGTGCGAGGGTGCGCCCGCTCGTCGCACACGACCGCGATCACGACGGTGTCGGCCGGGAAGGCGAGCGCCGCCTGCCGCAGACGGGTGAGACCCACCTTCGACCCCACCACGACGACGGCGATCGACAGCCGCTCGTTCGCCTCCGACGCGAGCCGGCAGACCTCTTCGACGCGCATCGTGTTCTCCAGGCGATCCACCCGGCTGAAGCTGTCGAGCATCGGACGCGGCGCGGATGCCTCGACGTGCGAGATCGCGCGGAGCCTGCCCCGCACGACCCGCGGGATCTCGGTGCCCACCACGATGTCGAGGTCGCGCGCGTCGCGCACCGCGCGCAGCCCGAGCGACGCGGCGGCGCCGACGGCGAGCTCGAACTCGTCGTCGTCGAGGTACTCGGCTTCGGCGATCGCGAGCACCACGGCCATCCGCGAGCGCCGGGACTCCTCGTACTGGCGCACCATCAGCTGACCGGTCTTGGCGGTCGACTTCCAGTGGATCTGCCGGCGCGAGTCGCCGGGGGCGTACTCGCGGATGGCGTGGAACGACATGTCGGCGTCGACGAGCCGCCGCGTCGGTGCGCCCTCGAGGTCACGGATGAGTCCCGCACTCGTCGTCGGCAGCTCGACGGTGCGCGGGTGCACGTACAGCTCGTGGACGTCTTCGAAGGCGTGCTCGCGACGCAGCAGCCCGATGGGGTCGCTGCGCACGGTCGTGGCGGGCCCCACCGTCACCACACCGCGACGGAGATTCGGGATGTCGAGGGGCTGCGACACCGAGTGTCCCGGTCGCAGCAGCGGGACGCCGAACTCGACGAGACCGGCGCCGACGGGGATGTCGATGCGGCCGGGGAGTGCGTAGCGCTGCCCGTCGTTGCGCACCACGATCTCGCCGTCGATCCCGTCGCCCGCCACGATCCGCTCATGCGCGAGCGAGAGGTCGACGTCGTAGAGCCGCGCACCGAAGAGGAACGGGACGCTCATCGCCAGCAGTGCGAGGGAGATCGAGCCCGCGACGATCCATTCGACCCACCCGAAGGCGAGACCGAAGCCGAGCCCCGCCGACGCGGCGAGCGCGACGACCGCTCCGGCCGGGCGCACCGTGCGCGCGCACCAGCCCGCCACGGCCGTGGCGGCCGCCGCGATCGCCCGCAGGGCGCGCGTCCACCACACGACGACGCCCACGAGGGCGCGGCCGCGCCGCGTCGTGGTCGTGACGTGGGTGCGCGTCGTCGCCGCACCGGAGCCGGTGGATGCCGACGTGCGGGTCAGACGGGACTCGGTGAGGCTCATACGACCTCTCTGCGCGAAGGCGGTGCGACGTCGAGCAGCACCTGCCCGATGACGGCCTCCTGCGTGACCCCGTCGAACTCCGCCTCGGGATGCAGCAGCAGTCGGTGCGACAGCACCGACACGGCGAGCGCCTTGACGTCGTCGGGCGTCACGTACGTGCGCCCCTGCGACGCCGCGCGCGTGCGCGATGCGCGGGTCAGCGAGAGGGCCCCGCGGATGCTGACACCCAGGCGCACCTCGTCGGCCGAGCGCGTCCCGTCGACGATGCGGGCGATGTAGTCGAGCACGAGCGCGTCGACGTACACCTGCGCGGCCAGGTCGGCCATGCCGACGAGAGCCTGCGGCGTGATGATCGGGCTGAGATCCTCGGTCGGCGTCGCCGCTCCGTCGAGGATGCGGACGGTCGCGGCGTGATCGGGGTACCCGAGCGAGGTGCGCATCATGAAGCGGTCGAGCTGCGCCTCGGGGAGGCGGTAGGTGCCCGCCTGCTCGACCGGGTTCTGGGTCGCCAGGACGAGGAACGGCACGCCGACCTGACGCGACACGCCGTCGATCGTGACGCGCCCCTCCTCCATGACCTCGAGGAGCGCGGACTGCGTCTTGGGGCTCGCGCGGTTGATCTCGTCGGCGAGCACGATGTTCGCGAAGATCGGGCCGGCGTGGAACTCGAATGTCCCCGTCTTCTGGTCGTACACCGTGATCCCGGTGATGTCGCCCGGCAGCAGATCGGGGGTGAACTGGATGCGGGTGTTCGTGCCCTGCACCGACTGCCCCATCGCACGCGCGAGCGAGGTCTTGCCCGTGCCGGGGACGTCCTCCAGCAGCACGTGCCCGTCGCTCAGCATCGACGTGAGCACGAGCTCCACCACACGACGCTTGCCGAGCACGGCTCGCTCGACGTTGTCGGCGATCTGGCCGAACGTCTGGGCGAACCACGTCGCCTGCTCTTGCGTGATGGTCATCGGCATCCTTCGGATCTCACGGGGGTGTTCACGGTGTCGCCTGGGGGGTCACGGGTCGGGGACCGGCTCGGGCGGGAGGTTGGGCGTGCAGTTCGCCGACATCGACCCGGTCGCAGGATTCAGCCTCCACGCCTGCGCCCACGATGCCGTGACGCCCACGCGGTCGACCGACACCGCGCCGACCGGCACGATCCACGTCCCGGCTTCGTAGGTCAGCTGCTGACCGGCGGCGTCGAAGAAGCGGATGCGGGAGTCGTCGAACGCGAAGGTCGCGGAGCCCTGCGGCGTCGTCGACGCGCTGCCGTTGCGGGGCAGAACCTCTCCGCCCGCGCAGACGCCGAGCGACCATGTCGCGCGGAGCTGGTACGGGGCGCTGCCCGGGGCCGCGACGACGGCACCCCAGCCCGTGACGCGGTCGGGGCGGGACTCATGGACGTAGCGCACCTGGAGCCCGGGGTCGGCGTCGAAGCGCGACATCGAGAGCGGGTCCATGTTGAACTGCGCGTAGTTGCGGTTCGGAAGCGCCTCCGGCGACGTCGGCAGCGTGCGCACGCGCCATTCGGCCCTGTTTCCGGCCACGACCGGCGTCGCCGCGATGCGGAACGTCCACCCTGTCGGCGCCGCGGCCGACTGCTCCGCGAACACGGTGCCCGCCGTGCCCGACTGCCCGAAGCTCTCGCCGCCGTACCAGGACTGCACGCACATCTCGAACCTGTACTCCTCGCCGCCGCGGAGTCCCGCGAAGGTGGCGGAGGAGCCGGAGCCGGAGACGACGCACCGCTGGCCTTCGCGCACGATCCCGAAGCGCAGCTCGGAGCCGTCGCCGTTGGGGGTGGCCGCGGCGGTCGCCGTCACGCGGACGGTGTCTCCGGCGGTCGCGGTGGCCGCGAGCGTGAGCGCGGGGTCGAGCGGAGCGCCGATGCCGTTCGCGAAGACCGTCGCGGCGTTGCCCGTCGGGCTGCCTCCCAGACCCGGCGGAAGCTCGAACCGCGAGTACGGGACGACGGATACGAGGGTCGAGGCGTTCGACCCGACCCGGTAGGACGGAATCGAGACCTCGGTCTGACCGAGCCCGACCGGCACTCTGACGGTCTCGCCGGTGGCGCTGGAGACCTCGATGCTCCCGGTCTGCGCCGGCTCCAGACCCGACACGAGGAGCGATACGACACCGCCCTCGCCGCCCGTCACCACGGGACGGGCGGTGACCTGCGAGGGGGCGGGTGGGGCGTCGTAGGCCCACGCGACCGCCGTGACACCCGTGCGCGATTCGCCGACCGCGTTGACCGCCGTGGCCTCGTACGTGCGCTGCTCGCCGTTGGGGGCCGCGATCGGCGGGCACGTTCCGTCGGCGGCGCACTGCGCCACCACGACCCCGCCCGATCGCACCGTGAAGCCCGTGAGCGCCGGGTATGCGAGACGCGACTCCCCGGCATCCACGCGCAGAGTGAGCGATTCGTCGGCGAAGCCGGTCTGGACGAGCGCCGCAGGCGCCTTCGGGTACCCCTGCAGATCGAGCAGGAGCTGACCGTCGCGCTCGGACGCGGATCGACGCCCCTGGGCATCCTGCACCGTGAACGATGCCGAACAGGTCGTCCCGGGGGCATCCGGCGTCCACGAGGCGAGCACCGACGACGCTCCGGCGAGCGCGAACGAGATGCCGGCGCAGGCGCCCGTCGGACGCACGTCGACGACCTCGAGCGGCGTGCGCGGGAGCGGGTTCACCTCGCCGGCGGCGCCGATCACCGACACCACGCACGACGTGCCCGCGCTCTGCGAGCACTGCAGCGTCGTGGAGCCTCCTTGCGGAAGCGAGGAGGGCGCGGCGCCGACGCGGAGGAGGAGTCGTGCGGGGGTCACTGAGCTGTGGCTGGTCACCGAGACGAGCGCGACGTCCTCCGCGCCCGGCACGGCGCGGTCGGCGCCCGTGATCGTGGCGAGGGAGCCCTCGAGCGACACCTCGAACATCGAGCCGGGATAGGCGACCGAGTACGCGATCCCCTCCCAGTCCTCGCGATCGAGCTGCCACGTCGTCATGTCGCGCAGATCGAAGGTGCGCGTCTCGCCCGGGCCGACCGTGACCGATGCGGGTTTGAGCGCCGGCTGAGGATCGAGTGCGCGCACGGTGATCGGCACGGCGAGCAGGGTCCAGTCCTCCTGGCCGGCGATGCGGACGGGGACGAGGCACGAGTCCGCCCAGGGCGCGCCGGCGCCCGCGGTGTAGCGCACCTGGGTCCCGGACTCCACGACGCAGGATGCCTCGCTGCGGGCGCCCGACACCCGCAGGTCGGTGCCGACCTCGAGCGTCGATCCGCGCGGCGCCGCGACGAGCTTCTTCATGTCGAACACGACCGACTCGAGCTCGGTCACCTCGGGCGGCACGGCCGTGCGCCGCAGGGCCAGCGACACGTCTTCGTCGCCCGGCACGCGGAGGAACGCGTAGGTCGTGATGTCTCCCGCGGGTCCTTTTCCCGTGACGGCGAACGGGATGATCCGGGTCTTGGCCGGCAGGGCGCCGCTCAGCTCCCGCCCGTCGACCTCGACACCGCGCGGCTCGCCCCACAGCCCGACCTGGAGCTCGGACACGTCTCCCCCCGACCACGAGACCTTCTCGTCGAGCACGTCGACGCCGCGCACGAAGTCCTCGCGGTTCTCGGCCGTCAGGACGGTGTCGTCGACGACCGGGTAGTCCGGCACGCTCTCGCGCACGACCTTGACGACGATCAGGCCGCGGCCGGTGTTGCCCGAGGTGGACTGCACGTCGTAGAGGAACGACATCGTGGTCGGCTCCGTGCCCGCCTCGATCACGACCTGCGTCGCGTCCGCGGAGCGGATGAGGCCCTCCAGCCTCGCGTACTCCAAGTTGTCGCCGCCGTCCGCGAAGGTCTCGGGCAGATCGGGGCGCACGTCGGTCAGCTCGAGACGGCCCTGGGTCGGGTCGATGTCGTTCGACAGCGGGCTCACCCGGATCGTGCTGTCGACGCCCGCCTGCACCTGCACGTAGTCGGTGAAGGTGATGGGGCTCGGGTTGGCCTGGGCGTCGAGCACGCCGACCCGCACGGTGCCTTCGCCGGTCGCGCCGAAGGCGTCGACGACGCGGAACCGGAACGACACCTGGCCGCTCTGCCCCGTCACGCTCGAGTACACGATCGACTCGCCGTCGGCGGAGATGGTGGCCGAGCCGAACTCGGGCTGCGTCATGATGCGATCGAGCGTCACGACATCCCCGTCGGGATCCATCCCGAATCCGTCGAAGTCGATCGAGGTCGCCAGCCCCGACAGCACGCGCCCCTCCATGGTCTCGGGCAGCGGAGCCCGGTTGGACTCGTCGGCGAGCACCTGGATGCGCACGGTGGCCGTGTCGACGAGGGACGGCGACCCCGGCGTGTACACGCGGTAGTCCACGCCGTAGGGGCCGGGCTCGGTGGGCGCGAGGTAGCGGATGACGTCGCCCGAGGCGAACGCGAGCGCGTCGGGGCTCGTCGAGGTCACCGCCGAAGGATCGAGGGTCGGTCGTCCGCCGGCCGGCGCGATGTCGTTGTCCAGCACCGGGATGTCGATCTGCGAGCCCGCGCGCACGACCACGGTGTCGTCGACGGCGATGGGGGCGAGGGCCGGGGCGACGGGGAGGAGGTACACCGTGGCCTCGCCCGTGACGCTGGCTCCGGCATCCGCCGTCCCGTCGCTCACCGTGTAGGTCACGGTCCCCAGCCGGCCCGCCTGGTTGGTGGCCGTGGTGCCCGAGACCCGGAGATGGTTCTGCCCCACCGCGTCGACCGTGAGGCTCGCGCCGTCGGCCGCGGATGCCACGACGTCGCTCAGGAGCAGGACCCGGCGAGTGGGATTGGAGACGACCTCGAAGACGTCGAGCGTCGCGTCCTGCTGAGGGTGCACGAAGGCCACGACGGGCGCGGTCGCGAGCTGCGCGGGAGCGTCGGCGGCGAGGATCGTGATGCGGGCCGTGCCGGTCGCCTGCGACGTGCCGTCTGTCACCGTGAAGCCCACGCGGTAGACCCCCGGGGCCTGCGGCGAGAAGTCGAAGGCGGTCGTGCCGCCGACCACCGTTGCGGTGGCCGCGTCGTCGTCGAGCACGCGGACGGACTCGAGCGACATCGTGCCGGTCGTCCCCGTCACGTGGGGCCCGACGTCGACCGAGATCCCGGCGCCGATCGTGTCGACGAGCGCGAACGACTGGGCGGAGAGCTTCGGCTGCGCCGACACGCGGATCACGAGCGACTTCGTGGAGGTCTGCCCGGTCGTGTCGGAGACCGTCACATCGAGCGGGATGAGCTGATCGCCGCCCTCGCCGCTGTCGGCGTGCTGGTACACCACATCGCCGCCGGGCGTCGCTGCGACGCTGCCCGAGCCCGATCCGTTGGAGACCGAGAGGAGGAAGAGCGGATCGCCCTCCGGATCGACCCAGGCGGGGAGGACGGGGACGGTCACGGTGCCGCCGCGGGAGACCTCCGGCTCGGGCCAGGGGATGAGGCAGCCCTCCACGCCGCACCACTGCGGCGCCGAGTCGACTCCGGCCCCCGCGACGGTGAGGGTCACGGTCGTGGGCTCGGAGCTCAGACCGGGATCGGCGGTGCCGTCGGTGACGGCGTAGGAGAAGGTGGCGCTGCCGCTGGCACCCGGTGCGACCTGCACCGCGAGCCGCTGGGCGTCGTCGGTGATCGTCAGCGTCCCGAAGCCGGGGTCGAGTCCCGTCACCGTCGTGGGGTCGATCGAGAGCACGTCCTCGTTGGGGTCGTGGTCGTTCAGCAGCACCGGAAGCGTGGCGAGGGCGCCCGCCCGCACGCCGAACGTGTCCGCCTCGGCGACGGGCGGCTTCGGATCGATCACCACGGGCGCCTCTTCGAGGCTGGGCTCGGCATCCGGATTCGTCTCGTCGTCGAGCGACCAGTCCTGGCTTGACGTCACCAGGGCGCCGTCGGGGACGGTCCACACCCACCCCGTACGGGTCTCGTTCAGGATGACAGCGGTGTCGCTCTCGACGAAGACCGGCCGGATCTGATCGGGCAGTTCACCCCCGCCGTAGTCGAGCGGCACCTGCTCGCCCGTGCGGGAGTCCCACAGCCGCCCGCCCGTCGCCCCCGCATCGAGCCAGGCGGCGTAGACGACCCCGTCGTGCACGACGGGGGTCGCGGGGGTTCCGATCGCGGTCGTCTCCACCCCGACGATGCGACGCGGCGACGACCCGTCGCCGGGTACGCGCACCAGGCCCGTCTCGTCGGCCAGGTAGACGGCGTCGCCGTCGGGGTCGGGCTCGGAGACGACGACCGCTCCCGTCGTCTCGGCCGTGATCGGGGCGTTCGCGCCCTCGACCCACACCTCGCCGTCCTCCGCGTCGATCAGCACCCACGCATCGCCCGCGGCCGAGATCGTCGGAGACCTGAGCCCGTCGGCCGAGACCTCGTCCCGTGCCCGCACCGCCCCGTCGAGGATGTCGTAGGTGAGGACGGCCGCGTCGTCCTGCGAGTAGGCGAACAGGATGCCGCGGTCGTCGATCGCCAGCGCATCCGCCGTGTACTGGGGGGCGTCGTCCTCGTCGGAGGGGAACGGATCGAGCTGGTTCGCGGACTGATCCGAGAGGCGCCCGACGTGCACCGTGCCGGCGTCGGTGAGGTACGCGACGAAGTCCCCCGCGACCACGACGTCGGTCGTTCCCGCGGGGGTGGACGGCGACGCGCGCAGCGCCTCCTCGTCGAGGTCGACGGGCATCGCCTCGTCGATCGGCGTGAGCTTGCTCCAGCTGTCGGAGAAGAGGTACGCACCGCCCTCCCCCTGCACCACGGCGCTGGGATTGCTGACGCTGCGCACGGTGTCGAGCTCGCCGATCGTCGTGTTGACGCGGGCGTAGCGCCGCGTGTCACCCGACTGGATCGCCCAGACCGACGTGTCGACCTTCGGGGTCTCCTGCGCGTCGAGGCCGGGCCAGACGATGGATGCCCCCACCACGAGTGCGATCGCGGCGCCGCTGCCGACGAGGCCGATCAGCGTTCCGCGGCGCATCAGAATGCGCCGCCCGCGAGGGCCGCGGCGACGGCGACACCCGCCGCCACGACGACGGCGCCCCCGATGCCGAGCCAGAGCCACGGAACACGCCGGGTGCGCCGCTGCTTCGGCGCCGAGATCTCGGTGTCCTCATCGCGCGCGAGGGACGCGACGCCGACGCCCGGTCGGGTCTTGCGCCGCTCCTCCCGCTCGATGCGGCTGCGCGGGGCGCCGCGGAGAGCCGCATCGGAGAAGTCGACCGAGTCCGACGCGCCCGCCCATTCCTCGGTCGGCACCTCGAGCGGTGTCGGGGAGATCCCCAGCTCGGTCTGCACCGCGCGCAGCGCCTCGGCGAATTCGCGGGCGGAGGAGTACCGCTGGCGCGGATCGCGGTTCATCGAGCGGGCCAGCACATCCTGCAGCGATTCGGGCACGTCGGTACGAGGGATCCGGGTGTACGTCGCCCGCGCGATGCGGCGACGCAGCTGCTCCTTGGTGTTCTGTCCCCGCTCGCGTCGTTCGAACGGGCTGTGCCCGGCGAGGAGCGAGTAGATCGTCGCACCGAGGCTCCACACCTCGCTCTCGATCGTGCCCGCCGTCTGCTCGGCGACCACTTCGGGCGCCGACCACGGGATCGACATCGCGAGCATCTCGTCGGCGGTCTCCTTCGTGAGCGAGGACGAGATGCCGAAGTCGGCGAGCACGGGGGCTCCGAAGGTGGTCACGAGGATGTTGCTGGGCTTGACGTCGCGGTGCACGAGCCCGGCGCGGTGGGCCGACTCGAGGGCGTTCGCCATGCGGACCCCGATGGAGATCACGTCGTCGACGGGGAGCCGCTCGATCCGATAGCGCTGCGATAGCGAGCCCGGGCAGAACTCCATCACGATGTACGGGCGGCCGTCGGCCGAGATCCCGGCCTGGTAGACCGTGACGATCGACGGGTGCGCCGACAGATGGGCGAGCACGTCGGCCTCGGCGTTGAACATCCGCCGCATGTCGGCGTCGCGCACATCCGCCGGGAGCACCTTGACGGCGACGTTGCGCCGGGGCATGTCCTGCTCGTAGAGGAAGACGTCGGCGAATCCGCCGGAGCCGAGCGGTCGGATGTAGCCGAGCCCGGGCAGGATCGGGGGCGCAGACGGCAGGCGTGCGGCCACGGCTGCCTCCCCAGAGAAAAGTGACCTCCGCCGCACCCCACGGCGGAGCGCGCAGAGATGCGCGAATCCAGCCCGGCCATGCTAACAAAGACGGCTGGAATACCCTGTGGGGGATCTGGGGATAACCCGTGTCAGAGCGGTGGATGCTCGCCCGGGTCGAACGGCGAGTCCAGCGACCTGGTGAGCTCTTCGAGCATCGCCTCGATCTGCGGCTCGACGTACTCCGCGACGGCCTCCTGGATGCGCAGCCGGTGGTGCAGCAGGATCGCGCAGACTTCGCGGCCGACCATGTTGGCGTAGTCGTCGGCGAGCCCGACTTCCTGGCGGAGCGCGGCCTTGGCCTCGTCCGTGAGGGGCGGCAGATCCGGGATGCCGGCATCGGCCTCCTTCGCGAGGCCGGAGATCGTGAACAGGAACGGCGAACCCGGAACCGGGTCGGGGTCGAGCGGGAGTCCTTCGAACTCCGGCTCGAGGCCCTCCGTCGGCCGGTACGAACGCGCCCGGTTGCGGGCGGCCTGCTGGTCGAGCTCGGTCTGGAGCATGGGGAGGTTGACGGCGGTGTACTCGGCGACCGCATGGTCGACGATCGCCTTCACCCGCGTCGAGAGGCCGTGCTGCACGCCGTGCGGCACATCCGAACCCAGACCGGCGGCGGACAGCACGGGCGAGCCGAAGCACCGCCGGCAGGGAGCGACGCGGCCGCGGTGGGTCGACGGCTCCCAGCGCGGAAGCCACTTGAGCCAGGCGTCCACCGCCTGGCTGACCTGCGTCTCGAGCGAGCGCTCCACGGTCACAACCGTACTGCCGTGACGCCGCGGAGGGCGGGAGGCGGGGGCGCACCGGATGCCGCGGCGCGGCGTCACTCGTCGAAGGGATCCTCCCACGGCCACCGCGGTCGGTCGCTGCGGGTGCGCACGAGGGCGACACCGCCCCAGCCCGCCACGAGACCCGCTGCCGCGACGACGACGCCGAACCCGCTCGCCGCGACCCCGCCCGCGGCGGCCGCCGCCGCACCCAGATCGGCTCCGGAGAACGCCGCTCCGAGCCAGACACCCGCGACGTAGGCGAGGAACGCGGCCACGGCGCACCCGAGCGCGCCGAGATACGTCGGACGGCGCCGGATCGCCGCCCACAGCGCGGCGGCGAACGCTGCCACCGCGAGCGCCGTGCCGAGGATGCCGGGCACCTGCCCGAGCCCGCGCACCGCGATGACGTCCTGATCGAGGGCGAGGCTCAGCATCCCGAGCCCGGCGATGAGGAGGGCGACGAACGAAACCGTGGCCAGGGCCAGCGCGACGACGGGGCGCACCCCGTCCGGCCGCGTCGGCCCGGTCATGGGCTTACGCGCGAACGAGCTGCGGGCCCGCTTCGAGCGTGCGCTCGTACTCGCGCTGCGCTTCGACGTTGAGCTCCGTCACGCGCTTGCCGCGCGAGGCGACCCACGCGCCGAACCAGATCGTGAGCTCGCGGCCGATGACGAACGCGGCGATCGCGAGCGGAGCGAGCAGCGACGACTCCACGAGCGCAGCGCCCTCGCTCGCGGTGAGCAGCCAGAACGGCGCCTGGAACAGCTGGCCCAGGATGTGTCCGCCGTACGAGGCGACACCCACCAGGAGACCGAAGATGACCCAGGCACCCCAGCGACCGCGGTTGATGATCGCGCCGAGCAGCCAGAACGCGACGAAGAACACGACGACGGGAACCCACAGCGCCCACGTTCCGACGGCCTGCAGTGCCTGCTCGCCGATGTTCGCGGCCGTGACGTCGCCCGTGATGGCGCCGAAGCCGAGCCACGCGGCGAGGTAGAGTACGCCGAAGCCGAGGGCGGCCAGGACGCCGATCGCGCCGGCGGCCGCGCGGTTGCCCTTGGGGCGCGGGGCCTCGGGCGCCTGCACGAAGATGGGCTGCGCCGCGACCGCGGCGGGTGCGACGACGGGAGCGGCCACCGCGGGCTCGCTCGGGGCGACGACGACGGTCTCGGCCTGGTCTGCGGCCGGCGCGGCGGCGGCGGGCTCGACCACGACGGTCTCCTCCTCCACCACGACGGGCTCGACGACCTCGCGCTCGACCACGACGTCATCGGACGTGTCGTCGACGTGGCCGTAGATGGCCGGATCGAGGTCGGATGCCTCGGCGGCGTCACCGCGACGCGCAGCCTCGGCCTCGGCGAGGGTGTCTTCGACGCTCAGGGCGCCGTGGTCTGTGTGCGTGGGCTCCTCGATGGGCTCGCCCAGGGACGACTTCGGGTCACTCATCGGTTGCGCTCCTCACGCGGAGTCGTTTCTCCGCAGGGCGAGGCTATCCCGCGCCGTCCCCCGCGGCCGGGAGCCTCGCCGCGGTGTTTCCCAGTCCGTCCGCAGGTATCGTGGCGGCATGACCCGCCGTCGACGCCTTCTGCTCCCGACCATCGGGACCGCCCTGCTCCTGGTCGCAGCGCTCACGGCCTGCGCTCCCGACGCGCCGACGCCCTCGGCATCCGGCAGCTCCACGCCCGGATCGGCGACGGCGAGCCCCGGGCCGACCGCGACCGGCACGCCCTCCGCGACGCCCAGCCCGTCGGCGACGGCCACCGGCGAGATCGCCCTGCCGACCGACTGCCGCGCGATCCTGTCCGAGGCCGTGCTGACCCAGCTCGAGGGCGTCCCCCTCAACGACCCCGCGTGGGGGTCGACCGGCGTCCAGGCCGACGGCAGCCTGAAGTGCATCTGGGCCCAGCCCGGAGCCGACACCACCGGACTGACGACCGTGATCTCCCGGATGAACCGGGGGCCCGCGCTCGATCTTCTCAACAAGCTCGCCGCCGAGCAGGCGTTCACCTGCTACCAGCCCGACGCGGGCACCCGGTGCGAGAAGACCTGGCCGAACCCGACGTACCCCGTCACCGACGGGCGCACGCTCTACTGGCGCGACGGGATCCTCATCGACTCGACGTACTCGAACCTCTCGCCCAGCGGCTACACGGCGAGCATCGTCGACAGCGTCTTCGCCTGAGACCGGTCGAGGCGGTCAGCCCGCGTTCCACAGCCCGGCCGCGAGCCGCGCGCCGTACTGCTCCGGCACGGCCCCCGCGGTGACGCTGGAGAGCCACAGATCGCCCGAGAAGGCGTGCTCCTCCAAGGTCCCCGCCTCCGTGCGCGTGCACGAGAGCACGGTGCCGGATGTCGCGCACGCGAAGCCGGCGGCCTGCAGCGTCGCCTCGGCGACGGGCGCGGCATCCGGAGACACCTTCGCGAGCGTCGACGCCGCGGTCGCTCCGTCGGCGAAGGTCCACCGGCAGCTCACCCGCACCACCGGGGCGAGCGCCTCGGTCAGCGTCGTGACGCTCGTCGCCGACGGGGAGAAGTCCTGCTGCAGCAGGGCGCGCGGGCTCCACGTGAGCTCGGTCCACAGATCCGCCGGGTAGAAGCGGCGGCAGTCGAGGTCGGCGTCCGACTCCGCGGTCTCCAGAGCGGATGCGCGCGCCCCCGTCGTGGGAGCGGCCTGCGGGCCCGACGTCGCTGTGCGCAGCATCTCCCCCGCCCACGTCAGGGTCGCGGGCACGATCGGGATCGACAGCCACACGAGCGCCACCACGACGGCAGCGCAGAGCAGCCCCGCCGGCCATGCCAGCCAGGCGCTGCGCCCAGGAATCCGTGCCACGCCTCCCCCTCTCCCCTCAACGGTACGGCGGGTGCGGCCCGCACCGCCGACCGGCGCGCAGCACGCCCCGGAATGCACGAAGGGCCCCGGCGAACCGGGGCCCTTCGTGTCTAGCGGTCGATCAGTTGTACGACGTGAAGTCGTCGGTGGAGAAGCTGTCGAAGTCGACGTAGCTCAGGTCGGCGTCGCTGTACGCGCCGTCCGAGGCGAAGATGCGGTTGGGGTACCGCTCGCTCTTGGCCTCCTCCGTCGCCTCGACCGTGACATCGCGGTACTTCGCGAGTCCGGTTCCGGCGGGGATGAGCTTTCCGATGATGACGTTCTCCTTGAGGCCGAGCAGCGGGTCGCTCTTGCCCTCCATCGCGGCCTGCGTGAGAACGCGGGTCGTCTCCTGGAAGGAAGCAGCCGACAGCCACGACTCCGTCGCGAGCGACGCCTTTGTGATACCCATCAGCTCCGGACGGCCCGAGGCGGGACGCTTGCCCTCGGCGACGGCCTCGCGGTTGATCGCCTGGTAGCGCTTGAAGTCCACCAGCTCACCCGGGAGCAGCGTCGTGTCGGCGTGGTCGACCACGGTGACCTTGCGCAGCATCTGACGGACGATGACCTCGATGTGCTTGTCGTGGATCGGCACACCCTGCGAGCGGTACACGCCCTGGACGCCGTTCACGAGGTAGCGCTGCACCTCGCGGGCACCCATGACACGCATGACCTCCTTGGGGTCGAGCGTTCCCACCAGGATGGGCTGGCCGACCGTGACGTGCTGGCCGTCCTCGACCAGGAGCGTCGCGCGCTTGAGCACCGGGTAGACGTGCGGCTCGTCGCCGTTGTCGGGCGTCAGGATGACCTTCTTGGCACGGTCGGTCTCATCGATCGTGATGCGTCCGTCGGCCTCCGCGATCGGCGACGCGCCCTTGGGGGTGCGGGCCTCGAAGAGCTCCTGCACGCGGGGAAGACCCTGCGTGATGTCGTCGGCCGAGGCCGAACCACCGGTGTGGAACGTGCGCATCGTGAGCTGCGTTCCGGGCTCGCCGATCGACTGGGCCGCGATGATGCCGACCGCCTCGCCGATGTCGACGAGCTTTCCGGTCGCCAGCGAACGGCCGTAGCAGTTCTGGCAGACGCCGACGGCCGAATCGCACGTGAGCACGGAGCGGACCTTGATCGTCTCGACGCCGGCCTCGACCAGGCGGTTGATGAGCACGTCGCCCACGTCGTCGCCCGCGTCGGCCAGCACCTCGCCCGAGGGCGAGACGACCTGCTCGGCGAGCGAACGCGCGAACACCGAGTTCTCGACGTTCGGGTCCTTCGTGAGCGTGCCGTCGGCACCGACCACGGCGATCGGGAGCTCGAGGCCCTTCGTCGTGCCGCAGTCCTCTTCGCGGATGATGACGTCCTGCGAGACATCCACGAGTCGACGCGTCAGGTACCCCGAGTCGGCCGTACGGAGGGCCGTGTCGGCCAGACCCTTGCGGGCACCGTGCGTCGCGATGAAGTACTCCGCCACCGACAGACCCTCGCGGTACGAGGAGATGATCGGACGGGGGATGATCTCACCCTTGGGGTTGTTCACCAGGCCGCGCATACCCGCGATGTTGCGGATCTGCAGCCAGTTACCACGCGCACCCGACGACACCATGCGGTTGATGGTGTTGTCTTCGGGGAAGTTGTCCCGCATGGCCTTCTGGACCTCGTCGGTCGCCTCGGTCCAGATCTTGATGAGCTCCTGGCGACGCTCGGCGTCGGTCGTGAGGCCCTTCTCGAACTGGTCCTGCGCCTTGGCGGCCTTCTTCTCGTGCTTCGCGACGATCTCGCCCTTGTTGGGGGGCGTGAGCACGTCGGAGAGCGCGACCGTCACACCGGAGCGCGTGGCCCAGTAGAAGCCCGCGTCCTTGATCCGGTCGAGGGAGGCGGCGACCTCCACCTTGGGATACTCCTCGGCGAGCTTGTTGACGATCTGCGACAGCTTGCCCTTGTCGGCCTGCTCGCGCACGAACGGGTAGCCCTTGGGGAGCGTGTCGTTGAAGATCGCCTGACCGAGCGAGGTCTCCACGAGACCGTTGCGCTCGTACGCCTCGATCGTCTCGGGCGTCTCGCCCTCGGACTCGAGGAAGGTGAGCCCGGGGATGCGGATGCGCGCCTTCGCCTGCAGGTCGAGCGTGCCCTCGTCGCGAGCCAGGATGGCCTCGCCGACCGAGCCGAACGCACGACCCTCGCCCTTCGCACCCGGCTTGACCGTGGTCAGGTGGTGCAGACCGATGATCATGTCCTGCGAAGGCAGGGTGACCGGACGGCCGTCGGAGGGCTTGAGGATGTTGTTCGACGCGAGCATCAGGATGCGCGCCTCGGCCTGCGCCTCCACCGACAGCGGAAGGTGGACGGCCATCTGGTCGCCGTCGAAGTCCGCGTTGAACGCGGCGCAGACGAGCGGGTGCAGCTGGATCGCCTTGCCCTCCACGAGCTGCGGCTCGAAGGCCTGGATGCCCAGGCGGTGCAGCGTGGGCGCGCGGTTGAGCAGCACGGGACGCTCGCGGATGATCTCCTCGAGCACGTCCCAGACCTCGGGACGCGTGCGCTCGACGGCGCGCTTGGCGGCCTTGATGTTCTGCGAGTGACCGAGGTCGATGAGGCGCTTGATCACGAACGGCTTGAACAGCTCGAGAGCCATCTGCTTGGGCAGACCGCACTGGTGGAGCTTCAGCTGGGGCCCGACGATGATGACCGAACGGCCCGAGTAGTCGACGCGCTTTCCGAGCAGGTTCTGACGGAAGCGGCCCTGCTTGCCCTTGAGCATGTCGGACAGCGACTTCAGCGCGCGGTTGCCGGTACCGGTGACGGGGCGACCACGGCGACCGTTGTCGAACAGGGCGTCGACGGCCTCCTGCAGCATCCGCTTCTCGTTGTTGACGATGATCTCGGGGGCGCCGAGGTCGATCAGACGACGAAGACGGTTGTTGCGGTTGATCACGCGGCGGTACAGGTCGTTCAGGTCGGACGTCGCGAAACGGCCTCCGTCGAGCTGCACCATCGGACGAAGCTCCGGCGGGATCACCGGGACGACGTCGAGCACCATCGAGGCCGGGCTCATGCCCGTCGCGAGGAACGAGTTGACGACCTTCAGTCGCTTGATCGCACGGATCTTGCGCTGGCCCTTGCCCTCGGAGATCTGCAGGTGCAGGTCCTCGGACTCCTTGGCCAGGTCGAACGCCTCGAGACGGCGCTTGATCGACTCCGCACCCATGTAGGCCTCGAAGTACTGGCCGAAGCGGTCCTGGAGCTCGTGGAAGATCTCGTCCTCGCCCTTGAGCGAGCCGACCTCGAGGTTGCGGAAGTCCTCCCACACCTTCTCGAGACGGATGATCTGGTCGTCGGCACCCTTGCGGATGAGCGACATCTCCTTCTCGGCGGCGTCCTTGACCTTCTTCTTCTGGTCGGCCTTGGCGCCCTCCTCCTCCAGCGCCGCGAGCTCGGTCTCGAGCTTCGCGAGGCGGTCGGCGATCTTCGAATCGCGGCGGTCGCCGAGGTTCTTGATCTCGAGGCGGATGTTGTTCTCGTGCGTCGGCAGGTCGCGGTGACGCGCCTCCTCGTCGACCGAGATCACCATGTAGGCGGCGAAGTAGATGACCTTCTCGAGGTCCTTCGGCGCCATGTCGAGCAGGTACCCGAGGCGCGAGGGCACGCCCTTGAAGTACCAGATGTGCGTGACGGGCGCGGCGAGCTCGATGTGGCCCATGCGCTCACGACGGACGGAGGACTTGGTGACCTCCACGCCGCAGCGCTCGCAGACGATGCCCTTGAAGCGGACGCGCTTGTACTTGCCGCACGCGCACTCCCAGTCACGGGACGGTCCGAAGATCTGCTCTCCGAACAGGCCGTCCTTCTCGGGCTTCAGCGTGCGGTAGTTGATGGTTTCGGGCTTCTTGACCTCGCCGAACGACCAACGACGGATGTCGTCGGCGGTGGCGAGACCGATGCGAAGCTGATCGAAAGTGTTTGATTCGAGCACTGGTTCTCCTGTGTCGGAATTCTGTTCGTTGCCGGGTGCCGGGTCAGATCTCGTCGATGGACGAGGACTCGAAGCGGCTGGAGATGTTGATGCCGAGCTCTTCCGCCGCGCGGAACGCGTCGTCGTCGGTGTCGCGGAGGTTGACCGCCGTGCCGTCCGCCGAGAGGACCTCGACGTTCAGGCAGAGCGACTGCATCTCCTTCATGAGGACCTTGAACGATTCCGGGATGCCGGGCTCCTGGATGTTCTCGCCCTTGACGATCGCCTCGTAGACCTTGACGCGGCCGAGGATGTCGTCGGACTTGATCGTGAGGAGCTCCTGCAGCGCGTACGCGGCACCGTAGGCCTCGAGGGCCCACACCTCCATCTCGCCGAACCGCTGGCCGCCGAACTGGGCCTTACCGCCCAGGGGCTGCTGCGTGATCATCGAGTAGGGGCCCGTCGAACGCGCGTGGATCTTGTCGTCGACGAGGTGGTGCAGCTTCAGGATGTACATGTAGCCGACCGAGATCGGTGCCGGGAACGGCTCGCCGGAGCGGCCGTCGAACAGCAGCGTCTTGCCCGTGGAGTCGATCAGGCGGTCGCCGTCGCGGGTGGGCGTCGTCGAGTCGAGCAGACCCGCGATCTCCGCCTCGAACGCGCCGTCGAACACCGGGGTCGCGACCTTCGTGCCGGCGGGCGCCTGACGGGCCTCGTCGGGCAGGCTCACGGCCCACTCCGGCGTGCCTTCGACGTTCCAGCCCTGCTTCGCGATCCATCCGAGGTGCAGCTCGAGCACCTGGCCGAAGTTCATTCGACCCGGGATGCCGAGCGGGTTCAGGATGACCTGGACCGGCGTGCCGTCCGCGAGGAAGGGCATGTCCTCGACGGGGAGGATCTTCGCGATGACGCCCTTGTTGCCGTGGCGACCCGCGAGCTTGTCGCCCTCGGTGATCTTGCGCTTCTGGGCGATGTAGACCACGACGCGGCGGTTGACGCCCGAGCCGAGCTCGTCGTCGCCGTCCTCGGCGTTGAACTCCTTGACCGCGATGATCGTGCCCTGCTCGCCGTGGGGCACCTTCAGCGACGTGTCGCGGACCTCGCGGCTCTTCTCGTTGAAGATCGCGCGGAGCAGGCGCTCCTCGGCCGACAGCTCGGTCTCGCCCTTGGGCGTGACCTTGCCGACGAGGATGTCGCCGGGGCGGACCTCGGCGCCGATGCGGATGATGCCGCGCTCGTCGAGGTCCTTCAGCAGGTCGGGGCTCACGTTGGGGAGGTCACGGGTGATCTCCTCCTTGCCGAGCTTCGTGTCGCGGGCGTCCACCTCGTACTCCTCGATGTGGATCGAGGAGAGGGTGTCGTCCTTCACGAGGTCCTGGCTGAGGATGATCGCGTCCTCGAAGTTGTGGCCCTCCCACGTCATGAACGCGACGAGGAGGTTCTTGCCGAGCGCGAGCTCGCCGTTCTCCGTCGCCGGACCATCCGCGATGACCTCGCCCTTCTCGACGCGCTCGCCGGCCGAGACCACGACGCGCTGGTTGTACGACGTGCCCTGGTTGGAGCGGTCGAACTTGCGCAGGAAGTAGTCCTGGGTGCCGCCCTCGTCGAGCTGCACCGTGACGACGTCTGCCGAGACCTCGACGACGACGCCGGGCTTGTCGGCCGTGACGACGTCACCGGCGTCGATGGCCGCGAAGCCCTCCATGCCCGTGCCGACGACCGGCGACTCCGAACGCAGGAGCGGAACGGCCTGACGCTGCATGTTGGCACCCATGAGGGCGCGGTTCGCGTCGTCGTGCTCGAGGAACGGGATGAGCGACGTCGCGACCGAGACCATCTGGCGCGGCGAGACATCCATGTAGCCGATCTCGTCGGCGTGGAACAGGTCGACCTCGCCACCCTGACCGCGACGGGCGAGCACGCGCTCCTGCGCGAAGCTGCCGTCGGCCTTCAGCTCGACACCGGCCTGGGCGACGATGAAGTCGCTCTCCTCGGATGCCGTGAGGTAGTCGATCTGGTCGCTGACCTTGCCGTCGACGACCTTGCGGTACGGCGTCTCGATGAAGCCGAACGCGTTGATGCGCGCGAACGACGCGAGCGAGCCGATCAGGCCGATGTTCGGGCCTTCCGGGGTCTCGATGGGGCACATGCGGCCGTAGTGCGACGGGTGGACGTCACGGACCTCGACGCCGGCGCGCTCACGCGACAGACCACCGGGGCCGAGCGCCGACAGGCGACGCTTGTGGGTCAGACCCGCGAGCGGGTTGTTCTGATCCATGAACTGCGACAGCTGCGACGTTCCGAAGAACTCCTTGATCGCGGCGACGACCGGACGCACGTTGATGAGCGTCTGGGGCGTGATCGCCTCGATGTCCTGAGTGGTCATGCGCTCGCGGACGACGCGCTCCATGCGGGACAGACCCGTGCGGACCTGGTTCTGGATGAGCTCGCCGACGGCGCGGATGCGGCGGTTGCCGAAGTTGTCGATGTCGTCGACGTCGAGACGGATCTCGGCGGGCTGTCCGCCGCGGATGCCGTCGAACGTCGTGTCACCGCGGTGCAGGCGCACGAGGTACTTGATCGTCGCGACGATGTCGTCGACGGTCAGCACCGAGTCGCTCAGCGGGCCGGCGAGACCGAGCTTCTGGTTGATCTTGTAGCGACCCACCTTCGCCAGGTCGTAGCGCTTCGGGTTGAAGTAGAAGTTGTCCAGGAGCGCGCGGGCGGCCTCGGCGGCGACCTGCTCGCCCGGACGGAGCTTGCGGTAGATGTCGCGGAGCGCGTCTTCCTTCGTGAGGATGGCGTCCTTGGAGAGCGTCTCCTCGATCGAGTCGAAGCCGGCGAACTCGTTGAGGATGTCCTCCGAGGTCAGACCGAGCGCCTTGAGGAAGACCGTGACGGACTGCTTGCGCTTGCGGTCGATGCGCACGCCGACCTGGTCGCGCTTGTCGATCTCGAACTCGAGCCACGCACCGCGGCTGGGGATGACGCGCGCCGAGACGATGTCCTTGTCGGACGTCTTGTCGGGGGTCTTGTCGAAGTAGACGCCGGGCGAACGCACGAGCTGCGACACGACGACACGCTCGGTGCCGTTGATGATGAACGTGCCCTTGTCGGTCTGGAGCGGGAAGTCGCCCATGAAGACCGTCTGGGTCTTGATCTCACCGGTCTGGTGGTTCATGAACTCGGCCTCGACGTACAGCGGCGCGGCGTACGTCTTGCCGCGCTCCTTGCACTCGTCGATGGAGTACTTCTCCGGCTCGAGGTACGGGTTGGTGAAGCTCAGCTGCATCGTCTCGCTGAGATCTTCGATCGGCGAGATCTCCTCGAAGATCTCCTCGAGTCCGCTGATCTCGGGAACGTCGGTGCGGCCTTCCGCCTTGGCGGCGTCGACACGCTCCTTCCACGCTTCGTTGCCGACGAGCCAATCGAATGACTCGGTCTGCAGCGCGAGAAGGTCGGGGACCGTCAGCGTGTCGGAGATCTTGGCGAACGAGAGGCGGGAAGCTCCGCGTCCGTTCTTGAGGGTGGTGGGGTTGGATGCGTTGCGCGCAGCAGCCAAGGGGATTACCTCCGTGGGCCCGAAAGGGCACTGTCCTTGTCGTCAGGTGATGTGCTCTCATCCCCGAAACCCGCGCGTCAACCCCCACGTTTCAAGGAAGGGGAGCGCAGGCACAGCCGACCACCATATGAGGGCAGGGGGAATCCAAGAGCGCAACTACCCACTATAGTTCCGATGTTGCGACATGGCAAGCCGGAATCTTGACGAGTTTCGGAAGCTGCGGTATAACGCGAGGGATCGGCGTGTTTCCGGGCCCTGCGAGACGTTCAGTGCGCCGGGCGGGCGTGCCGGAAGCGCAGCCTCGTGCCCGGCCGGGCCTGGGCGAGGAGGTCGAGCGAGGCATCCGTCGCCGCGGCGATCACCGGGTAGCCGCCGGTGACCGGACCGTCGGCGAGCAGCACGACCGGCCGTCCGCTCGGCGGCACCTGGAGGGCTCCGGGCACCATGCCCTCGCTCGGCAGCTCGCCCGTCCGCCGGCGCTCGAGCACGGGTCCGTCCAGTCGCATCCCCACGCGGTCGGCGTCGTTCGTCACGGTCCAGATCGCGTCGAAGAGCGCCTCCCGAGCGGATGCCGTGAACCACTCCGCCCGCGGACCCGGGCCGAGCTCGATCTCGAGCTCGTCGTCGTGCGGCGCCCCCCACGGTGCGATGCCGGCGGCCGGGATCGGGGCCTCGGCCACCCCGACGGCCAGGTCGTCGCCGGCGCGGAGCCGGGCGGGGCCGAGCCCGGCGAGCACGTCGGTCGCGCGGGAGCCGAGCACGGCGGGGCCTGCGATGCCGCCGCGCACCGCGAGATACGCCCGCGCTCCGTGGTCGAACCAGTCGAGGCGCAGCTCCGTGCCCGCCGGCCACGCGTGGGCCTCGTAGGGGTCGACGTCGCGGCCGTCGAGCAGCATCCGCCCCCACGCCCCCGCGACCGCGAACCAGCCGTCGCGCAGCGCGACGACACGCAGACCGCCCATCGTGACCTCGATCCCGGCGGCGGTCTCCGCATTGCCGACGAGTCGGTTCGCGGTGCGCAGCGACGCCCGGTCGAGGGCGCCCGACGATGCGACGCCCAGCGACGCCGCTCCCGGCCGGCCGAGGTCCTGCACCGTGGCGAGGAGGCCAGGCTCGGTGACGCGGAGGGCGGGCTGGGTGTCATGTCCGCCGGCGACCGTCGCCCTCTCATTTCTCCGGAGATCTGCGCTTCGGAGGATGCCCTGCGACGAATCGATCCGAGGAAGCGCGGATCTCCGAGGTTGTGAGACGTCGGCGCGGGCGGCGACCGGGCGGAACCGCACGTGCGTACCGGGTGCGAGGAGGGCGGGGGATGCGGCATCCGGATCGAACAGCACGGCATCCGTCGTCGCGATGAGTCGCCACCCGCCCGGGGTCTCGCGCGGGTACGCGCCGGTGAAGCCCGCCGCGAGGCCGACCGCCCCGGCCGGGACGCGGGTGCGGGGCGTCTCGAGCCGCGGGACGTCGAACGGCCAGTCCTCGCTCACGAGGTAGCCGAACCCGGGTGCGAAGCCCGTGAAGGCCACGGTCCACTCCGCCTCGGAGTGCCGCCGCGCGAGGTCGTCGGTCGAGAGGCCGAGGAGCGCCGCGGTCTCGCCGAGATCCGCTCCGTCGTAGGTCGCATCGAGCTCGACGACGCGGGGCGGGGCGGGGACGGATGCCGCGGCATCCGGCGCCCGCTCGATCCACGAGCGGGCCGCGGCGAGCGCGAGCACACGCGGATCGACCCGCACGAGCACGGTCCGCGCGGCCGGGACGAGGTCGACGACCCCTTCGGGTCGGGATGCCTCGAGCCGCGCGTGCAGCGCAAGCACCTCCTCGAGGGAGTCGACCTCGACGAGCACGGCCCGCTCGCCCATCGGGAGGATCGTCACCACGGCGCCCGCACGTCGATCCCGCCGTCGTCGAGCGCGGCGCGGACGGCGCGGGCCATCGCGACGGCGGCCGGGGAATCGCCGTGGAGGCAGAGCGACACGGCCCGGGCCTCGACGACCGAGCCGTCGACGGCGGTCACGGTGCCCTCGCGCGCCAGCCGGAGGGCGCGTTCGGCCACGAGCTGCGGATCGCTCAGCACCGCGCCGTCGGCCGAACGCGGCACGAGCCCTCCTCCCGGGAGGTAGCCGCGGTCGAGGAACGCCTCGCGGGCGAACGGGAGGCCGGCGCGGGCGGCGGCGCGTTCGATCTCGCCGTCGAGGCCGAGCACGGGGAGCGTGCGACCGAGCCGCTCGGCCAGGTCGGCGACGGCCGCCGCGACGGCGCCCGCCTGCTCCCTGCTCTCGCGCACCGCGTGGTACAGCGCTCCGTGCGGCTTGACGTAGCGCACGTCGGCTCCCGCCGACACCAGGGCCGCCAGCTGCCGCGCCACCTCCGCCCGCAGCTCCGCCGGATCGGGATCGAGCCGCACGCGGCCGAAGTTCGCGGCATCCGCGTACGAGGGATGCGCGCCGACGGCGACGCCGAAGCGGGCGGAGCGCGACGCGGCATCCCGCATCGACTCCACGTCGCCGGCATGCCCGCCGCACGCGATCGAGGCGCTCGAGACGACAGCGAACATCGCCTCGTCGTCGGCCGTGGGCACGCCGCCCACGGTCTCGCCGAGGTCGGCGTTCAGGTCGATCGCGCGCATGCCCCCACGGTATCGCCGCCCGCGGAGTGTTTCGGCTCGGTAAAGGCTGCGCCGGGCGGGTGCGGGGCGGGCCCGCGCGGGGCAGGATGGTCGCATGCCCTCTGCCGAACGCCGCTCCACGACGTCGCCTCTGCTCCAGGTGCGCGACGTCGCCGTCGACTTCCACACGATGGACGGCGCCGTCCACGCCGTGGAGGGCGTCGACATCGACCTCGCGCAGGGCGAGACCCTCGCGATCGTCGGCGAGTCGGGCTCGGGCAAGTCGACCACCGCCATGGCGGTCATCGGGCTCCTCCCCGGCAACGGCAAGGTCGTCAGCGGCAGCATCCTGCTCGAGGGCGAAGAGCTGGTGGGCGCATCGGAGCGCGTCATGCGCGGCATCCGGGGACGCTCGATCGGCCTCGTGCCCCAGGACCCGATGTCGAACCTGAACCCGGTCGCGAAGATCGGCACCCAGGTGGCCGAAGCGCTGCTCGCGCACGGTCTCGCCACCAAGAAGGACGTCGATCGCAAGGTCATCGAGACCCTCGCCGCCGCCGGCCTCCCCGATGCCGAGAAGCGCGCGAAGCAGTACCCGCACGAGTTCTCCGGCGGCATGCGTCAGCGCGCGCTCATCGCGATGGGCCTGGCCTGCAATCCGAAGCTCCTCATCGCCGACGAGCCCACGAGCGCGCTCGACGTCACGGTGCAGAAGACGATCCTCGATCAGCTCGAGCGCATGACGGGCGAGCTCGGCACCGCGCTCATGCTCATCACCCACGACCTGGGCCTGGCGGCCGAGCGTGCGCAGCGGGTCGTGGTGATGCACCGCGGACGCATCGTCGAGCAGGGGCCCGCGCTGCAGATCCTCGAAGACCCGCAGCAGCCGTACACGCAGGCGCTGGTGCGCGCCGCGCCGTCGGTCACCGCCGTGCGGCTGCGGCCCGAGGCGTTCCGCCGACCCGACCCCCACGCCTCGGTCGTGGTGAGCGATCGGGCGACCGAAGGCGCCCCGGCCCCGGCATCAGCCCCCTCCCCGGCATCCGCCCCCGACAACATCGTCGAGGTCGAAGGGCTCACGAAGGTCTTCCCGATCCGCGGGCAGAAGGAGCCCTTCGTCGCCGTGAAGGACGTCTCGTTCGTCGTGCCGCGCGGGGAGACGGTCGCGATCGTCGGCGAATCGGGATCGGGCAAGACGACCACGGCGCGCATGCTGCTCAAGGTGATCGACCCCACGAGCGGGGCCATGCGCTTCGAGGGGCAGGATGTCGCGAAGCTCAAGGGCCGCCAGCTGAGCGACTTCCGCCAGAAGGTGCAGCCGATCTTCCAGGACCCGTACTCCTCGCTGAACCCCATGTTCACGATCGGGCGGATCATCCAGGAGCCGCTCGACTTCTACAAGCGGGGCTCGACGAAGGATCGGGAGAAGCGCGTCCGGCAGCTGCTCGACGACGTCGCCCTCCCGCAGGCGATGGCGAACCGCTATCCGTCGGAGCTCTCCGGAGGGCAGCGCCAGCGCGTCGCGATCGCCCGCGCCCTCGCCCTCTCGCCCGAGCTCATCGTGTGCGACGAGCCCGTGTCGGCCCTCGACGTGCTCGTGCAGGACCAGATCCTGCGGCTGCTCGGCGACCTGCAGCGCGAGTACGGGCTCAGCTACCTCTTCATCTCGCACGACCTGGCCGTCGTGCGCCTCATCTCGGACTGGGTGTGCGTCATGAAGAACGGCGAGCTCGTCGAGGCGGCCTCGAGCGAGGAGATCTTCACGAACCCGCGCGACCCGTACACGCGTCGGCTGCTCGCCTCGATCCCCGGCAACGAGCTCGACATCGCCGTCTGACCGCAGCTCACCCTGCGCCGGGGCATCCGTTCACCCCCACGGCAGGCGATCTGCCCGGCACAGGCTGGTTTCACCCAGATCGCCCTGTCGCGGGCGAACTGCCTGTTCTCGGCGACGCGAACATGCCGGCCTTCCCGTCCGCTCTCCGCAGGCGACCCGCCGAGGCAGGCTGCAGCAGCGGGCCGGTCGAGGGTCAGCGCCCGCGGGTCCGGGGGTCCATCGCCTCCCGCAGCGCCTCGCCGAGGAGCGTGAAGCCGAGCGCCGTGATCGTGATGCACAGGCCGGGGAGGAACGCGAGCCACGGGTTGACCGCCAGCTCGAGCTGCGCGTAGGTGAGCATCCGGCCCCACTCGGCCGTCTGCGGCAGCGTGCCGCCCAGGCCCAGGTACGACAGCGCCGCGGCCTCGATGACCGCCGTCGCGAGCGACAGCGTGCCCTGCACGATGACGGGCCCGACGGCATTGGGCAGCACGTGCGACATCGTGATCTTGCCGCGACCGAGCCCCAGGGTCTGAGCGGAGAGCACGTAGTCGGCCGAGCGCTGCTGCAGCATCGATGCGCGCAGCAGGCGCGCGAAGATCGGCACCTGCGCGACACCGATGGCGATCATGACCGACCATTGGCTCTGGCCGAGGATCGCGGCGATCGACACCGCCAGCAGCAGCGAGGGGATCGACAGCAGGATGTCGACGATGCGCATGATGAGCGTGTCGACCCACCCGCCGAACGTCGCGGCGAGCAGCCCGAGGATCATGCCGCCGAGCAGTCCGAGCGCGGTGGAGACGACGCCGATCGTGAGCGACGCCTGCGCGCCCCAGATGAGCTTGGAGAGCAGGTCGCCGCCGAAGCGGTCGAGGCCCAGCGGGAAGCCGGGGATCTCGCCCGGACCGGGGATGTCGGTGGGCGTGATGTACTTCTGGCCCGGGAGCTCGAGCGGGCCGTACGGCGCCAGCACCGGCGCCAGCGCGGCGACGAGCAGGAAGAGCCCGATGATGATGGCGCCGACCCACGCGCTGGGGTTGCGGCGGAGGCGGCGCAGCACGTCGCGCCAGAACCCGCCGGCGCCGGACTTCGCCTCGAGCAGCTGGTGGTCGACGATCGCGTTGTCGTCGACGGGTCCGCCGCTGGGGGCGGGAGGCAGGATGCTGGAACTCACTGGACCCTCACTCTCGGGTCGATGAAGCTGTAGGAGACGTCGACCGCGAGGTTCACGAGCGCGTAGAGCAGCGCGATGAACAGCACGAACGCCTGGATGACGGGGAAGTCGCGCGTGAAGATGGCCCGCGCGAGGAACGACCCGATGCCGGGATAGGCGAACACGGTCTCGGTGAGGACGGCGCCGGAGAGGATGAGGCCGACCTGGAGGCCCACCGTCGTCACGACGGGGAGGAGCGCGTTGCGCAGCACGAAACGCCCGCGGATCGTGCCCCGGGAAACGCCTTTGGCCATGCCGGTGCGCACGTAGTCGGCGTTCTGCACCTCGAGCACGGAGGCCCGGGTGATGCGCACGATGATCGCGAGGGGGATGGTGGCCAGGGCGACGCCCGGAAGGATCAGGTGGAGGAACGCGTCCCACGCGGCATCCCACTCCCCCGTGATGATGCCGTCGAGGACGTAGAGATTCGTATAGTGCGTCGCGTCTATCCGCGGATTCTGCCGCCCGTCCGACGGCAGCCAGCGCAGCTGCACCGCGAAGACCCACTTGAGGATGAACGCGAGGAAGAACACCGGGATCGTGATGCCGATGAGGGAGGCTCCGACGGCGATGTGATCGGATGCCTTGCCGTGCCGGCGAGCGGCCCAGTAGCCGAGCGGGATGCCGATGCCGATGGCCAGCACGATCGCGAAGACCGACAGCTCGAACGTCGCCGGGAAGCGACGCGTGAACTCCTCCAGCACCGGGCGCTGCGTCTGGATCGAGTTGCCGAAGTCACCCGAGAGGAGGCGTCCCATCCAGGTGACGTACTGGGCGATGAGAGGTTCGTTGAACCCGTAGAGCTCGTTGATCTCGGCGATGCGCTCCGGCGTCGCGCGCTCGCCCAGCAGCGCGACGGCGGGCCCGCCGGGCAGCGCACGCACCCAGAAGAACAGCAGGAGGGTCAGCCCGAACAGGGTCGGGATGAGCAGCAGCAGTCTTCTGCCTATGGTGCGCAGCACGTGTGGGGCTCCGTGGGATCAGGGACGTCGGGGACGGGGTGCGGATGCCGCGACCCTGCGCCTCGGTGAGGCGTCGGGCCGCGGCATCCGCGTCGGCCTGGCTTACTCGCTCAGCTCGACCAGGTTGTAGACCTCGTCCTGCACGGGGCTGGCCGGGTAGCTCGTCACCCGCGCGTCGAACGCGAGCGTGGGAACCGGGTGGGCGAGCGGGACGCCGGGCAGGAACTGCATGATCTGCTCGTTGATCGCCTTGTACGCCGTGCTCTGCTCCTCCTCCGTCGCGAGGCCGCGGGCCTCGGTCAGGGCCGAGAAGAGCTCCGCGTTGTCGAAGCCCCACTCGTTGGAGGCTGCACCGAAGAACGTCCCCACGAAGTTGTCGGGGTCGTTGTAGTCGCCCGTCCAGCCGAGGAGGTGGATGCCGTGGTCCGACCCGCCCTGGATGAGGTCGAGGTACTCCACCCACTCGTTCGTGACCGGGTTGAGCACGATCCCGACCGCTTCGAGCTGGCTCGAGAGGTTCGTGAAGATCTGCTCCGGGTTGGGCATGTAGGGCCGCGAGATGTTCACCGGGTAGTTGAACGTGATCGTGAGCGGGTTCGCCTCGGTGTAGCCGGCCTCCGCGAGGAGGGCCTTGGCCGCGTCGGGGTCGTACGCGTACTCGGTGACGCTGTCGTTCCAGCCGATGACCGACGGCGGCATGAACTGCGTCGCCGCCTCGGTGCCCTCGGGCAGGATCTGCGTGATGAGGGCGTCCTTGTCGATCGCCTGCGCGATGGCCTGACGCACCTTGACGTCGCTCAGACCGGGAGCGGCCTGGTTCATCGCGAGGTAGAGCACGTTGAACGGCGCACGGTTGATCAGCGTGTAGCCCGAGTCCTCGAGCGAGGCGAGGTCGGCGGGGGCGACGAGGTCGTAACCGTCGATGCTTCCCGACTCGAGCGCCTGACGACGAGCGGTGGTGTCGCCGATCACCTTGAAGATGATCTCCTCGACGACGCCCTGCTCACCCCAGTAGTCGGGGTTGGCCTTCAGGATGACCTGCTCGCCCGGGGCGGACGACTCGAACACGAAGGGTCCGGTGCCGGTCGGGTGACCCTGGCCGTACTCGCTCTGGATGGGCGCTTCGTCGGTGCCCCCGACCTCGTCGGCCTTGAACTCCTCGAGGGCCGCGGGGCTCTGGATGGAGAAGGAGGGCAGCGACAGCGACGGGATGAAGCCGGCGAAGGGCTGCTTCAGCGTGATCGTCGCCTGGTAGTCGCTGTCGGCGGTGCAGCTGTCGTAGATCGAGTCGGCGCCGAAGCCGCGCATGATGACGCCCCAGTAGTACGCCATGCTCTGCGACGCCGCGACACCCGTGAAGGCGTTCTGACGGTCGAAGTTGAAGCAGACCGCTTCGGCATTGAAGTCGGTGCCGTCGTGGAACTTGACGCCTTCCTCGAGGGTGAAGACGTAGGTGGTGTCGTCCGGCTGCTCCCAGCTCTTGGCGAGGAGCGGGGCGGGGTCGGCCGTGCCCGGAGCCGTACCGACGAGCCCCTCGAACATCTGGCGCGCGACGCGGAACGTCTCGCCGTCGCTCGCGAACGCGGGGTCGAAGCTGGCCGGGTCGCCGGAGGATCCGAACACGAAGGTCGTGTCGACGTCGCCCGCGCCTTCGCCCGAGTCGCCGCCGTCTTCGCGCTGGCTCGTGCAGGCCGTGAGTGCGAGCGCGCCGATGGCGACGGCCGCGACGCCGGCGAGGACGCGCTTCCTGGTTCTGTGGAGCATGCTGTGCACCTTCCGGATGGAGCAGGGCGGAGGCATGACAGCATCCGTCCCCGCGTAGGGATGATGGGTCGACGCTACCTGTGTGAACGCTGAGCGTCGGTTACGCGTTTGTCTCGATCGTGTTTCGATGACGTCGGATGCGTCGGAGCCGCCGGATTGCTCACCTCCTCGGCATCCAGCCTCGCAATCTGCGCACCCGGCGCATCGGGATAGCGTTGACGCATGGCGAGGGCCCGGCACGAACCCAGCGCGTATCCGCAGACCCGGCTCTCGGACGGCACGATCGCCCGCATCGTCCCCTCGGGCTTCACCACCGGGTACGAGCTCGACGTCGACGGCACTCCGCAATCGCACGTCGACCTCGACGATCCGACGCACCTGCACTTCGAGTACATCGGGCGCATGGGCGCGGTCATCGACCAGCTCCGGATGCCGAGGCAGCCCCTCACCGCGGTGCACCTGGGTGCCGGCGCCCTCACGATCCCGCGTTACATCGAGGCGAGGCGACCGGGCTCTCGACAGCAGGTGATCGAGCTCGAGCAAGCGCTCGTCGACCTCGTGCGGGAGCATCTCCCCCTCCCCCGCGGAGCCTCGATCCGCACCCGGATCGGCGACGCGCGGGAGGGACTCGGGCGCCTTCCCGACGGGCTCGTCGGCAATGTCGATCTCCTCGTCTCGGACGTCTTCGCGGGCGCGCAGACCCCGGCCCACCTGACGACGATCGAGTTCTACACGACAGCGGCGCGCTTCCTCGCACCGGAGGGCGTGCTGCTGGTCAACGTCGCCGACGGCGCGGGGCTCGCCTTCGCCCGCCGCCAGGTCGCGACGGTGCAGAGCGTCCTCGGCCACGTCGCGATCCTCGCCGAGGTGCAGATGCTGAAGGGACGGCGGTTCGGCAACATCGTCATCGCCGCCTCCCGTTCGCCGCTTCCGACCGAGTGGCTCCCCCGGCTGATGGCGGCAGGGCCGCACCCCGCCAAGGTCGCACAGGGATCCGAGCTGGAGGACTTCGCCCGGGGCGCCCGGCCCGCGACCGACGCCGACGCGACCGACTCGCCCAAGCCCTCGGCGACGCTCTTCGAACGGTGACCGGCGACCCCGGCGTGCCCTCGGGCGCCTGGACGGTGACCGGGGGACACTGGAACGGCGAACCGGTCGCGCGGAAGGAGTCCAGGTGAGCTACATCAAGGGATACGACCCGGATACGCTGCGCGAGATCGTCGATGTGCACGAGTGCTCGGAGAGACTCCGCGAGATCGGCGAGCAGCGGAGCCTTCCGGCCCTGCTCGAGCGGGTCTGGCTCCTCAAGGTGCTCGGACGCCCGGAGGACGCGCTCGTGATCTCGGAGCAGTCGGTGCGCGTCGCCCGCATGGCCGGCACGCGCAAAGACCTGCTGCGCGCCCGGACCCTGCATGCGTCGGTGCAGCAGTTCCTCGGCGCGTACGCCGCCGCCCTGCAGGAGCTCACGACGTGCGCCGAAGAGGCCGAAGGACAGAGCTGGTCGGGCATCGCGGCCTTCGCGTACCAGCACCGCGGCAAGGTGCACTACGACGCCGAGGAGTTCGAGGAGGCCCGTCGCGACTTCAAGCGCGCGCTGTTCCTCCGTCAGGAGTCGGGTGCGCCGGACGAACAGCTCGAATCGACGCTGCTCGCCGTCGATGCGGCCGACCGGCGCCGCTCGCGGGCCGTCGCCAGCTGAGTGTCGGCGGGGTCGGCTAGCTTTCTCGCATGTCGGAGTTGAACCGCGTGCGCGGATGGGCGGAGGCGCTCATCCGATTGCACCTCGACGAGTCGTGGACGTTCGCGTTCGACAACGCCAAGAGACGCGCGGGCCTGTGCGACTTCACGGCGAAGCGCATCTCGGTGTCGCGCTACCTGGCCGCGCGCTACGACGACGACGACAACCACCAGACGCTGCTGCACGAAGTGGCGCACGCGCTGGCCGGTCCGGATGCCGCGCACGGCCCGCGCTGGAAGAGCATCGCGCGGGAGATCGGCTACACCGGCGGCGTGACCCACCACGGCGAGACCGCCACCGAGCTCGCGCCCTGGATCGGCCACTGCCCGGCGGGTCACACGGCCTACCGCCACCGGCGTCCGACGCGGCCGACGTCGTGCGTGCGCTGCGCTCCGCGCTACGACGATCGGTTCCAGTTCCGCTGGGTGCGGCGCGAGATCACCGCGGCGACCCGGCTCGCGGCCACGACCCCGCGCTGACCGGCGCCGGCCGGCCCAAGTCTCAGAACGCGACGAACACGCCGTCGCGCAGGACGGGCACGGCCGTCGACGCATCCAGTGCCGCGGCGGCCGCGACGTCGGCGGCCAGACCCCGCTCCGCCAGCTCGCGGCCCGACCCGCTCGCCGACAGCAGGTGCTTCACGGCGCCGCGCAGGGCGCGGAAGCCCTCGCCGGCGACGGCGGCATCCGGCGAGCCGTGGTCGATGCCGAGGTCGCCCAGCGCGGCGATGACCGCGCCGGCGCCCAGGTGGTCTTCGACGGCGAAGCGCAGGGCGCCCGCGGCATCCCTCTCCCCGCCCGCGATCACGGAGACACTGGTGCGCGTGCCGCGCTGCTGCTGCACGGCGAGCACCGCCGCGGCGACCGCGGACGCGTTGCGAAGGCAGCCGAGCAGCACGAGGGGCGACTCCGCGGCCGCCTCGGCGACGGCGGCGCCGTTGATCGAGACCGCGTGCGCCGCGGCATCCAGCGCCGTCGTCTGCCCCCGGTCGAGCGCGGCCGTCACCGTGGACGAGAACCGCAGCACGTCGACGACCACGACGATGTCGGCCGGCGCGAGTCGGACGAGTCCGTCGACACCCCAGTCCAGCCGGACCTGATACGCGGACTGATCGAACGGCGAGGGCATCCGACCAGCCTAGAGTCGGTGCGAGACTGGGACGATGCGGATCCTGCTGAAGCTCGTCATCGATTGCGACGCGGATGCCGCGTGGCGCGCCCTGCACTCCCCTCGGGCCGTCGCCGAGCTCTACGGTCCGCTCGTGGAGATGGCGCCGCTCGGGAGCGAGGGCATGCCGCCCGCTCTGACCCCGGGGACGGACATGCCCGTGCAGCTCTCGGTCGGCGGGATCGGGATCGGCCGCCAGCTCATCCACGTGAGCGAGACGCACACGCACGATGCGCGGGGACCGGTGCGGATCTTCCGCGACAGCGGCATCCCGCTCACCGGCCCGCTCGCGAGCCTCGACGTGTGGGACCACCAGATGGCGGTCTCCCCGGCTCCCGGCGACCCGACCAGGACCCTCTGGCGCGACCGGCTCGTGATCGGCGGCCCCACCGCCGCTGCGATGTGGCCTCTGCTGTGGGCGACGTGGCAGTGGCGCGGGGCGCGCATCCGGGCGCTCGCCCCCACCTGGGCGCACGACCCCGAGCCGGTCGGCCCCGACTCCGGGCCGACCGACTCAGGATCGTAGCTCTCACTCGGCCAGGGCCTCCACCGGCGCGACCCGGGTGGCGAGCCGCGTCGGCACGACCGCTGCCACGAGCGTCAGTGTCGCCGTCGCGATGACGATGACCCCGACGGCGAGCCACGGGATGCCGGGGAGCACGAACGTGGGCGACATCCACAGCGGCGGGATCGGGACCGATCCGAGCAGCGACTGCGCGGCCGCCCATCCGTACGCGATCCCGAGCACGAGGCCGAACACGACGGCGGTGATCGTGACGTGCGCCGCTTCGAGCAGCACGACCCGGCGCACCTGCCTCGAGGTGAGCCCGAGTGCACGCAGCAGCCCGAGCTCACGGCGGCGCTGGACAACGCCGATCGTCAGCAGGTTCACCAGGCCGACCGCGGCGATCACCGCGGAGACGCCGACGAGCGCCATCATGACCGCCGCGAACGAGTCGAGGAGCGTCGCCATCTCGGCGGGCAGCTCTCCCCCCGACGACGACGCGATGACGAGCTTCACCGACTCGGAGGCGACGGCGAACATCGTGACCAGGGTGACTCCCATCACGACGCCGATCGCCATCCGCGACGAGCGCTCGGGATAGCGCAGCGCGTTCTCGGCCGCGAGCCGGGAGGTCGCGGATCGGCCGAACAGCCGACCGGTCAGGCGCAGGAGCGGCGGCATCACGAGCGTGGCTCCGAGCGCGAGGCCGGTGAAGGAGAACAGGCCTCCGCAGAACGCGACGATGATGCCGGCGGGGCTCACGAGGCCGGCGAGGATGCCGAGGGCGAGCAGGGCCGCCCCGACCACGAAGAGCGAGATCGCCACGACCCGGCGCGCCGGGCGGGCGACCTCGTCGCGCGATCGTTCGACCGATCCGCCGAGCGCCTCCAGGGGCGTCACTGCCAGCACTCGGCGGGAGCCGATCCAGGCGGCCGCCCAGGTCGTGAGCACGACGATCGCCGCGGGAAGTACGAGCGCGGGTTCCACGACGCTGTGCTCGACGGTCATCCCGAGCGCCGGAGCGACCCATTCGGCGAGCGCGGCGGCCGCGAGCGTGCCGAGCACGAGCCCCGTGAACGCGCCGAGGGCGCCGACGATCAGGCCCTGACCGGCGATCTCGGTGCGCTGCGAACGCGCCGACGCGCCGATGAGGCGCATCAGCGCGATGCGGCGCGTGCGCCCGGCGACGATCGTGGCGAACGTGTTGGCGGTGACGATGGCGGCGACGTACACGGCGACGCCGGCGAGCAGGACCGTGAGGATGCCGACGACGGCCGCCACGGTGTCGCCGCCGCCGATGTAGGGGTCGGCGCGCAGCCAGGCGCCGATGTAGCCCGTGACCGCGATCAGCAGCACGCCGAAGCCGCTCGAGATCGCCGCCACCAGGATCGAGGCGCCCATGCCGCGTTCGCGGAGCCACGCCAGGCGTGCGGAGATGGAGGCGCGAGGCATCCGGACCTGCTCGGCGATCGCGGTCATGCCGACACCCCGGCGGCGCCCAGCTCGGTCGCCAGCATGAACGCGGAGAGCTCCTCGGCCGTCTGGCGCGGCTTGTCGGCGACGACGCGGCCGTCGCCGAGGAACAGCACACGGTCGGCGTGCGACGCCGCGACCGGGTCGTGCGTCACCATCGCGATGGACTGGCCGTGGTCGCGCGACGCGGCCTGCAGCAGCGCGAGCACTTCGCGCCCGGAGCGGGAGTCGAGGTTTCCGGTGGGCTCGTCGGCGAAGACGAGGTCGGGCGCGGTCGCCAGCGCCCGGGCGATCGCGACCCGCTGCTGCTGTCCGCCCGACAGCTCGTGCGGACGGTGGTGCAGACGCTCCGTGAGCCCGAGCGTCTCGACCAGACGGTCGATGCGCGCCTTCTCGAGGGCCGACGGACGACGCCCGTCGAGATCGAACGGGAGCAGGATGTTGCTCGCCGCGTCGAGGGTCGGCACGAGGTTGAACGACTGGAACACGAAGCCCACGCGCCGGCGGCGCAGCACCGTGAGCTCGAGATCGGACAGCCCGGTGATCTCGGTGTCGCCGATCCACGCGCGTCCGCGGGTGGGCGCGTCGAGCCCGGCCATGATGTGCATGAGCGTGGACTTGCCCGACCCCGAGGGACCCATGATCGCGGTGAACTCCCCGCGGCGGATGCCGACGGTCACTTCGTCGAGCGCGCGCACCTCGCCGGCACCCGCCCCGTAGGTCTTCGTCAGCTGGTGGACGCGGGCGGCGAGGCCCAGTTCGGTCGATGTGAGTTGCATGCTTCGACGCTATGGAGCGGATGCCCCTCCCCGCGTCGGCCGGGAGGGGCATCCGCGTACATCTCGAGGATGATCCTGCGCGCGCGACGCGCGTGCTCGAGCTTTCGACGCTCTCGAATTCGCTGATGAACTTCACGTTCACACAGGGATGTGTGGTGCCCGGGGGACGTGGGCCGGCGGGTTCGGGTGCTCCAGGTGGCAGGTCGTCTCGCCTCGGTCGACGGCATGCGGCAGCACGGGCCCCCTCGACTCGAGCCCGATCGCCGATGTGGCAGGTCGTGTCTCCTGACCCGACCTCACCGGACGAAACCTGCCACCTCGGCGTCGAGGAGAGTGCTCTCACGCCTCGTCCCACCGACGCCGCGCCACACCTCACCGGCGTGTGAACATGAAGTTCATCAGCGATTTCGGGATGCTCGAAAGCCCCGGGAAGCGCTCCCGGCGGCATCGTCATCCGGGACTCCTCGACGTCGTCGAGCCGGAGGTCAGGTCAGACCGTGCTCGAACGCGAAGACGACGAGCTGCACGCGGTCGCGGAGCCCGAGCTTGGTGAGGATGCGGCTGATGTGCGTCTTCACGGTCGCCTCCGAGAGGAACTCCCCCGCGGCGATCTCGGCGTTGGAGAGACCGCGGGCGGCGAGCGCAAAGATCTCCCGCTCGCGCTCGGTGAGCGCGAGGTACGAGGGCGGCACGGCCACCGCCGCGGGGGCGGAGAAATGCGCGAACAGGTCGCGGGTGGCGGATGCCGCGATCACGGCCGAACCGGCGTGCACCGTGCGGATCGCCGCGAGGAGGAACTCCGGGTCGGCGTCCTTGAGCAGGAATCCGCTCGCACCCTGGCGGATGGCCCGCGCGGCCGCCTCATCGAGGTCGAACGTCGTGAGCATGACGATGCGCGGCGGCGCGGGATCCTGCAGCAGCTCGGCCGTCGCCGCGAGACCGTCGAGCACCGGCATCCGGATGTCCATCAGCACGACGTCGGGCTGCGCGGCGCGCACGACGGCGACGCCCTCGCGGCCGTCGGACGCCTCGCCCACGACCTCGAGGTCGGGCTGCGAATCCACGAGCATGCGGATGCCGGCGCGGAACAGCGCCTGATCGTCGACGAGCACTACGCGGATCATGACGCCTGCCCCTGCATCCCGGCCGGCTCCTGACCCGCACCCGCATCCGGCTCCTGAGCCTGTCGAAGGACCGGGATGCTCGCGCGCACGACGAACTGTCCGTCCTGCGGCGCCGCCTCCAGCCGTCCGCCGGCGAGCTGCGCGCGCTCGCGCATGCCGATCAGTCCGTGACCGCTCGACGGTGCCCGATCGCTCCGAGCGAGCGGATTGCGCACGACGAGGTCGACCCGATCCGTGAGCCACGACAGCCGGAGATCGACCGGACCCGGATCGCCGTGGCGCAGCGCGTTCGTGAGAGCCTCCTGGAGCACGCGGTAGACCGCGAGCTGCACCGCGGCGGGCGGGGTGCCCGGCGGCGCCGGGTCGACGTCGACGCGCAGATCGACACCGGCGGCGCGCACCTGCGCGTAGAGCTGCTCGAGATCGGCGAGAGTCGGCTGCGGCCCGTCGAGCTGCGAATGCCTCAGCTGCCCGAGCAGCAGCCGCACGTCGGCGAGCGCGGCGCGCGCGGTGGTGGAGATCGTGCCGAGCGCCTGCGTCGCGACCCCGGGGTCGGATGCCGCCGCATACCGCGCCCCGTCGGCCTGAGCGATCACGACGGCGAGTGAGTGCGCCACGACGTCGTGCATGTCGCGGGCGATGCGCACGCGCTCCTGCTCGACGACGGCGCTGGCCTCCGCGCGCTGCTGGCCCTCCCGGTTCTCGCGGGCACGCAGCGCGGTGCGCACCAGCGCGCCGACCGTCCACGCCAGCAGCAGTGCGAAGGTGGCGGCGATCAGCACGGCCGCCGCGGCGGTGATCGCGCTCCAGGGCTCTCCGCTGCCGAGGACGGGCACGGCGAACAGGTAGACCGTGATGACCCCTGCCCCCACGATCGCCGACGAGAAGCCGAGCCAGAACACGAGCCGCGATCCGTAGGCCGCCGTGGTGTAGAGCACCGCGAAGATGGCCGTGTCGGTGAGCGATGGAGGACGCCCGAACGACATCTGGGTGATCGCCCCCGCCCACGCGACGGCGAGGGCGAGCCCGGGCGAGAGGCGGCGGAGCGCCACAGCCACCGCGAACAGGACCACGACGAGCACCGTCGAGAGCGCGTTGAGGGCCACCGAGCGCCCGCTCTCCAGCTCGAGGAACGCCACGCACGCCACGAACACCGCGGCGAGAACGAGATCGACGACCAGCTGGTAGGGCTTCAGGCGGCGGAACACGTCTTCACGTTAGGCGAGAACGGATGCGGCGGCATCCGCCGTCAGATGTATCCCCTCCCGGCATCCAATGGTCTGCCGGTCCCACCATTGCGGCGATGCACCCTCGGGCTTTACTGTCGCGACACAGGCCGAAACCGACGGGAAACGTCGGATCGACATGATCAAGACGACGGAGGAGAACACGATGACGACGGTACGCGCAGCCATCACCCAGACGACGTGGACGGGCGACAAGGAGTCGATGCTCGACAAGCACGAGGGCTTCGCCCGCACGGCGGCCGCCGACGGAGCGCAGGTCGTGTGCTTCCAGGAGCTGTTCTACGGTCCGTACTTCGGCATCACCCAGGACAAGAAGTACTACCGCTACGCGGAGCCCGCCGACGGGCCGATCGTGCAGCGCTTCGCGGCTCTCGCGAAGGAGCTCGGCACCGTCATGGTGCTGCCCATCTACGAAGAGGCGCAGACCGGGGTCTACTACAACACGTCGGTGCTCGTCGACGCCGACGGCTCGATCCTTGGCTCGTACCGCAAGCACCACCTGCCGCATCTCGACCGGTTCTGGGAGAAGTTCTACTTCCGTCCGGGCAACCTCGGCTACCCCGTCTTCGACACCGCGGTCGGCAAGGTCGGCATGTACATCTGCTACGACCGGCACTTCCCCGAAGGATGGCGCGAGCTCGGCCTTGCCGGCGCGCACATGGTGTTCAACCCCAACGCGACCAAGCCCGGCCTGTCCAACCGGCTGTGGGAGGTCGAGGGCCCCGCCGCGGCGGTCGCCAACGGCTACTTCGTGCTCCAGCCGAACCGCGTCGGGCGCGAGGACAACGAGTACGGCGACCTCGCCGTGGACTTCTACGGAACGAGCCAGGTGATCGACCCGCGCGGGAACTTCGTCGGCGAACGCGGCAGCGGCGAGCACGAGGAGATCCTCGTGCGCGACCTCGACATGGACATGGTGCAGCAGATGCGCGACGACTGGCAGTTCTACCGCGATCGTCGCCCCGACTCCTACACGCAGATCGCGAAGCCGTGACGGAAGGGAGCGCATCATGACCACCACACTCATCACCGGCGGCACCGTCGTGTCGGCCACCGGCCGGGCCGCCGCCGACGTCCTCATCGACGGCGAGAGGATCGCCGCCGTTCTCGAGCCCGGTTCGCACCTGCTCGGCACCGACCTCGCGGCATCCGTCGACACCGTCATCGACGCCGCCGGCAAGTACGTCATCCCCGGCGGCATCGACGCGCACACGCACATGCAGCTGCCGTTCGGCGGCACGAGCGCGAGCGACACGTTCGAGACCGGCACCCGCGCCGCCGCGTGGGGCGGGACGACGACGATCATCGACTTCGCCGTGCAGACCTACGGACAGAAGGTGCTCGACGGTCTGGCGAAATGGCACGAGCTCGCAGCGGGCAACTGCGCGATCGACTACGGCTTCCACCAGATCATCGGCGGCATCGACGACGACTCGCTCGCGGTCATGCCCCGGCTCATCGACGAGGGCATCACGAGCTTCAAGCTCTTCATGGCCTATCCGGGCGTCTTCTACTCTGATGACGCGCAGATCCTCCGCGCGATGCAGGTGTCGCGCGACACCGGACTGCTGACCATGATGCACGCCGAGAACGGCCCCGCCATCGACGTGCTCGCGGCCCAGTTGGTCGAACAGGGCAAGACCGACCCGTTCTATCACGGCGTCGCGCGCGCCTGGCAGATGGAGGAGGAGGCGACGCACCGCGCGATCATGCTCGCGAACCTCACCGGCGCCCCGCTCTACATCGTGCACGTGAGCGCGAAGCAGGCCGTCGAGCAGCTCGCCTGGGCCCGCGACAAGGGGCAGAACGTCTTCGGAGAGACCTGCCCGCAGTACCTCTACCTGTCTCTGGAGGAGCAGCTCGGCGCCCGCAGCGACGAGTGGGGTGCGTTCGAGGGCGCCAAGTGGGTGTGCTCGACGCCGCTGCGCTCGCGCGAGGAGGGCCACCAGGACCACATGTGGCAGGCGCTGCGCACGAACGACCTGCAGATGGTCTCGACCGACCACTGCCCGTTCTGCATGAAGGATCAGAAGGAGCTCGGCCTCGGCGACTTCCGCAAGATCCCCAACGGCATCGGCTCGGTCGAGCACCGCATGGACCTCATGTACCAGGGCGTCGCGACGGGGAAGATCACGCTCGAGCGCTGGGTCGAGCTCACCTCGACCACCCCCGCGCGCATGTTCGGCCTGTACGGCCGCAAGGGCGTGATCCAGCCGGGCGCCGACGGCGACGTCGTGATCTACGACCCGAACGGGCACACCTCGATCGGCGTGGACAAGACGCACCACATGAACATGGATCACTCCGCCTGGGAGGGCTACGAGATCGACGGACACGTCGACACCGTGCTCTCGCGCGGCAAGGTCATCGTCGACGGCGGGCAGTACCTCGGAACGAAGGGCGACGGGCGTTATGTGAAGCGCGGCCTGTCGCAGTACCTGGTGTAGGCGATGGACTTCGGCGTCGTCCTCCAGACCAACCCGCCCGCGGCGCGCGTCGTGCAGCTCGCGCAGCTGGCCGAGGCCCACGGCTTCAGCCACGTGTGGACCTTCGACTCCCACCTCCTGTGGGAGGAGCCGTACGTCATCCACTCCGCGATCCTCGCCCAGACCAACCGGGTGATCGTCGGCCCGTTCGTGACCAATCCCGCCACCCGGGACTGGACGGTCACGGCATCCGTCTTCGCCACGCTCAATGAGATGTACGGCAACCGCACGATCTGCGGCATCGGACGGGGCGACTCGGCCGTGCGCGTCACGAACGGGTCGCCGGTGACGATGAAGGAGCTGCGCGAGTCGATCCACGTCATCCGCGAGCTCGGCAACTCGCGTGCGGTCGAGTACAACGGCGCGACGCTGCAGTTCCCGTGGAGCCGGGGCTCGAGCCTGGACGTGTGGGTCGCGGCCTACGGTCCGCTGGCGCTCAAGCTCGCCGGCGAAGTGGGCGACGGGTTCATCCTGCAGCTCGCGGACCTCGACATCGCCGCGTGGATGATCACGACGGTCAAGGAGGCCGCGGCCGCCGTCGGCCGCGACCCCGAGTCGCTGGCGTTCTGCGTCGCGGCGCCGATGTACATCGGCGCCGATTGGGAGCACATGCGCGACCAGTGCCGCTGGTTCGGCGGCATGGTGGGCAACCACGTCGCCGACATCGTCACGAAGTACGGTCACCACGGAGCCGTGCCCGACGCCCTGACCGACTACATCGCCGGCCGCCAGGGGTACGACTACAACTCGCACGGCAAGTCGGGCAACGACCACGTCGACTTCGTGCCCGACGAGATCATCGACCGTTTCTGCATCCTCGGGTCTGCCGGGCACCACATCGAGAAGCTGAAGCAGCTGAAGGACATCGGCGTGACGCAGTTCGCGGGCTACCTCCAGCACGACAACAAGGAGGAGACGCTCCGCGTCTACGGCGAGACCGTCATCCCGGCCCTCGCGACGCACATCACGGCCAAGCGATGACGGACTCCCGCACCTCGAGCCGGGGATGGGTGGCCGCGGCGTGGGGCGCCGTGGGCGTCCTCGCCGTGATCGCGGTGTGGGAGCTGTACAAGCTCCTCGGGCCGGCGGAGGGATTCGTGATCGGCGGCGCGGCCGGCGAAGCGGGGTCGGGCGTCATGATCCTGCCGCGCACCCACGATCGCGCGATGCCGCACGTGTGGGACATGGTGGCACGGCTGTTCGAGCCCACCAGCGGCGGGAGCACGCCGCCGCTGTGGGTGACGGTGGCGGCCGCCGCCCTCGTGACCCTCGGCATCGCCGCCGTCGGCTGGATCATCGGCGTCGTCGTCGGGGTCGTGCTCGGCGTCGTGATGCAGCGGTGGCGCGTCGTGGAGTGGGGGCTGCTGCCCTGGATCGTCGTGAGCCAGATCGTGCCGCTCATCGCGTTCGCGCCGGTCGTGAACGCCATCGGCAATCAGATCGATCGGGATGCCTTCCCCTGGCCGCAGTGGCTGTCGGTCGCCGTCATCGCCTCCTACCTCGCGTTCTTCCCCGTCGCCGTCGGAATGCTGCGCGGACTCGGCGCCCCCGACGCCCTGCACCTCGACCTCATGCGCACGTACGCCGCCGGCTACTGGGCGACGCTGTTCCGGCTGCGCTTCCCGGCCGCCGTTCCCCACCTCATCCCCGCCCTCCGCCTCGCCGCCGCGAACGCCGTCGTCGGCGCCGTCGTGGCCGAGGTGTCGATCGGGATGCGCGGAGGCATCGGTCGCATGCTCATCCAGCTCGCCGGCCAGGCCTCGAGCGACCCCGCCGCCCCGTGGGGCCCGATGTTCGGATCGATCGCGCTCGGGCTGGTCGCCGCCGGGTCGGTCGCACTGCTGGGCATCTGGTTCAAGAACTACCGAAGAGGAGAGGCGACCGCATGACCGCCGCAGTCAAGGCATCCGGTGTCGGCAAGGTCTTCCCGACGGGCAAGGGCGACGTGACGGCGCTCACCGACGTCGACCTCGAGGTGGCGGCCGGCGAGTTCGTATCGCTCATCGGCCCGTCGGGCTGCGGCAAGTCGACGCTGCTGCGCCTCATCGCCGACCTCGACCCCGCGACCACCGGCACGCTCGAGATCTTCGGCAAGCCCGCGCGCACCGCGCGCATCGACCAGGACTACGGCATCGCGTTCCAGCAGGCAGGGCTGCTTCCCTGGCGATCCGTCGCGGCGAACATCGCGCTCCCCCTCGAACTGCACCGGATGCCGAAGCCCGAGCGCGAGGCGCGGGTGGCCGAGCTCATCCAGCTCGTCGGGCTCACCGATTTCGCCGGCCGCTACCCCGACCAGCTCTCCGGCGGAATGCAGCAGCGCGTCGCGATCGCCCGGGCGCTGGCGTCGCGACCGAAGCTGCTCCTCATGGACGAGCCGTTCGGGGCCCTCGATGAGATGACCCGCGAGTACCTCCAGGGTGAGCTCACCCGCATCGCCGTCGAGACGGGCGCCGCCGTCGTCTTCGTGACGCACTCGATCCCGGAGGCGGTCTTCCTCTCCGACCGGGTCGTGGTGATGAGCCCGCGGCCGGGCCGCATCACCGACATCCTGACCACCGGGCTCGGAGCCGTGCGCGACGAGACCCTGCGCGAATCGCCCGCGTACTTCGAGCGCGTGACCGCGGTGCGCGAAGCGCTGCACGGCACGCCCGTCGAGAGGGCGAACGAGCGATGACCGCCCTTCGACCCGCTGAGGGGCCGGCCATGGGCGCCCCGCCTGCCTGGCTGAGGATCGCCGCGCCCGTCGCAGTCGGTGTGATCGGGTTCGTGCTGTGGATCGTGTGGGTCGACGTGCTGGGCACCGCGCCCCGGATGCTGCCGAGCCCGGTCGCGATCGCGGAGGAGTTCGTCCTGCGGTGGGACATCATCGCGGAGGACATGGGCATCACGGCGCTCAACGCGCTCCTCGGACTCGTGGTCGGATCGCTGGCGGCCGTGGCGCTCGCGGGGCTCGCGGCCTCGGTCCGGTCGATCGACGGGATGCTGGCGCCCCTCATCGCCGCGATCGCGGTGGTCCCGATCGTCGCCGTCACCCCCATCCTCAACACGATGTTCGGCGCCTCGAGCCAGTTCGGCCGCCAGGCGGTCGCGGCCATCGCCGCCTTCATCCCGGTGTTCGTCAACGTGCTGCGGGGCCTGCGGCAGACGCGGGCCGTGCATCGCGACGTCTTCCGTGCGTCCGCGGCCACGGGCGCCCAGACGTTCCGCGCGCTGACCCTCCCCACGGCGCTGCCGTACCTGATGACGGGCCTGCGGATCGCGGCATCCCTCGCTGTCATCTCCGCCCTCGTCGCCGAGTACTTCGGCGGCCCCGCCGACGGGGTCGGCACCGCCATCGCGACGTACGCGAAATCCGGCCGGGCCTCGCTCGCCTGGGCGTACGTGTTCGGAGGCATCCTCATCGGTCTCGCCTTCTTCCTGGCGACATCGCTCCTGGAGCGGCTCGCCACGAGGAGACCGGCCGGCTCCTGACCCCCTCCAGCCCTGCCCCCCCTCCAGTCCTGATCCACCCACCGGTCCCTGAGCTCGTCGAAGGGCACCACCCGAAAGGAACAGCATGAGACACAGCATCAGGCGAGGACTCCTCGCCGCATCCACTGTCGTGGTCGCTTCCCTCGCCCTCGCGGCGTGCTCCGGCTCGTCGTCGCCCGAGGAATCGGGCGGCGCGGCCGAGGGCGACTTCGAGCCGCTCACCTCGATCACGCTGCAGCTGCAGTGGCTGCCGCAGGCGCAGTTCGCGGGCTATTACCTGGCGCAGGAGAAGGGCTACTTCGAGGAGGAGGGCTTCGACGAGGTCACGATCGTCCCCTCCGGCGGCGACATCGTGCCCCAGGACGCCCTCGTCGCGGGCGACGCCGACTTCGCGATCGCCTGGGTGCCGAAAGTGCTCGGCACGCTCGAGGCATCCGGAGTGGAGCTCACCGACATCGCCCAGGTCTACCAGACCTCGGGCACTCTGCAGGTGTCGTGGAAGGACAGCGGCATCACGGGCGTCGGCGACTTCGAGGGCAAGAAGATCGGGTCGTGGGGCTTCGGCAACGAGTGGGAGATCTTCGCGGCGATGGCCGCGGACGACGTCGACGCCTCGTCGGTGTCGATCACGACGCAGGACTTCAGCATGAACGCCCTGCTCGATCGGGACGTGGATGCCGCGCAGGCCATGACCTACAACGAATGGGCGCAGATCCTCGAAGTCGTCAACCCCGACACCGGCGAGCTGTACCAGCCGGAGGACTTCGACGTCGTCTCGTACGAGGACACCGAGGGCGCGATGCTGCAGGACGCCGTCTGGGCCGACACGCAGCGCCTCGCCGACGACCCGGCGTACGCCGACGCCGCGGTGCGCTTCCTCAAGGCCATCACGAAGGGCTGGCTGTTCGCGCGCGACAACCCCGAAGAGGCGGCCGAGATCGTCTACGACATCGCTTCGAACGCCGAAGCGGCCTTCCCCGTCGGCCCCGTCCACCAGCTGTGGCAGATGAACGAGGTCAACAAGCTCATCTGGACCGGTGCCGAGTTCGGTCTCATCGACCAGGCGGCATGGGATCAGACGGTCGCGGGCGCGCTCGCCGCCGTCAACCAGGACGGCCTCAACCTGATCACGGAAGAGCCCGCCGAGACCGCGTTCTCGAACGAGTACATCGAGAAGGCGCTCGCCGCGCTGAAGGACGAGGGTGTCGACGTCGCCGGGGAGTACACCCCGATCGACGTCGTCCTCACCGAGGGCGGCCAGTAGCACCGTACGCACCATCCCGGCCGCTCCGCACTCGCGGAGCGGCCGGGTCACGACCAGAATGAGCATCATGACCGACACCACCACCGGCAGCGAACTCGACGACCTCACCCGGGAGCTGGACCGCCACGTGTTCCACTCGTGGTCGGCGCAGGCGACGCTGAACCCCGTCGTCATCGCCGGCGGCTCGGGCTCGACCGTGTGGGACCACAGCGGTCGCCGCTACCTCGACTTCTCGAGCCAGCTCGTCAACGTCAACATCGGGCATCAGCATCCCGCCGTCGTCGCGGCCATCAAGGAGCAGGCCGACCTGCTCGCCACGATCGGTCCCGCGACGGCCAACCTCACGCGCGGCGAAGCGGCGAAGCGCATCATCGCGCGTGCGCCCGAGGGTCTTTCGAAGGTCTTCTTCACCAACGGCGGGGCGGATGCGATCGAGAACGCGATCCGGATGGCGCGCCTGCACACCGGTCGCGACAAGGTGCTGAGCACCTACCGCTCGTACCACGGCAACACCGGCGCCGCGATCGTCGCGACGGGCGACTGGCGTCGCATCCCGAACGAGTTCGCACGGGGACACGTGCACTTCTTCGGCCCCTACCTCTACCGCAGCGAGTTCTGGGCGACGACGCCCGAGCAGGAGTCCGAGCGCGCGCTGCACCACCTCCGCCGGGTCATCCAGGCCGAAGGGCCCGCCTCGATCGCCGCGATCCTGATCGAGTCGATCCCGGGAACCGCCGGGATCCTCGTGCCGCCCCCCGGCTACCTCGCCGGCGTGCGCGCGCTGGCCGACGAGTTCGGCATTCTCCTGATCCTCGACGAGGTCATGGCGGGCTTCGGCCGCACCGGCCGGTGGTTCGCCTTCGACGGCTACGACGTGCGGCCCGACCTCATCACCTTCGCCAAGGGCGTCAACTCCGGCTACGTGCCGGTGGGCGGCGTCGTCATCTCCGACGACATCGCCGCGACGTTCGACGACCGGGTCTTCCCGGGCGGGCTCACCTACAGCGGGCACCCGCTCGCCGCCGCATCGATCGTCGGCGCACTGGACGCGATGGAGTCCGAGGGGATCGTCGACAACGCGCGCACGATCGGCGCGGAGGAGATCGGTCCTGGCCTGGAGGCGCTGGCCGAGAAGCACGACCTCATCGGGGAGGTGCGGGGCGAAGGCGTGTTCTGGGCGATGGAGCTCGTCGTCGACCGCGAGACCCGCGAACCGCTCCCCGCGCCCCGCATCGCCGCAGTCAAGAAGGAGCTCCTCGACCGCGGCGTGCTTCCGTTCGTCGCCGACAACCGCATCCACGTCGTGCCGCCGTGCGTCGTGACGGCCGACGAGGTCGGCCAGGCGATGACGGCGTACGACGAGGCGCTCGCCGCGATCGCCTGACCCGCGTCGGTCCGCCCGGTCTTACGCGTCCGGCAGGAGCGGGCGGTTCTCGTAGTACGTCTGCAGCACGACGGTCGTGCGGGTGTTGACGGATGCCGCGAGCCGGATGTCGCGGACGAGCGCCTCGAGGTCGCGAGGAGCGGCGACCCGGACGAAGAGCATGTAGGCGGCGTCGCCGGCGATCGAGTGGCACGCCTCGATCGCGTCGAGGTGCTCGAGGAGCTCGGGGGCGTTGTCGGGCTGTGCCGGATCGAGGGGCGTGATCTCGATGAAGGCGGAGAGCGACTTGCCCATCGCCTCGGGGTCGAGGATCGCACGGTAGCCCGCGATCACCCCGCGCGTCTCGAGGCGGCGGAGCCGGGCCTGCACCGCGGACACGGAGAGCCCGACGGCTTCGGAGATGTGCGACAGGGTCGCCCGCGCGTCCTTCGCGACTTCACGGATGATCGCTTCGTCGACAGAGTCCTCCATGGCATGGAATAATACCTGCAGGCAACCGCATTCGCCGGAAATATTCCTGCCTGTCGAAGATCGGAGGTTCCCATGTCCCTGACCCACGCCACCACCGGTGCCGTCGCGTCCGTCGTCGGAGAGCCCGAGGTCGTCGAGGACTCCGCCGCCTGGCTCGCGCTGAAGGACGCCGCGACGGGTCTTCAGCAGATGCAGGTGAAGGACGGATCGATCCCGAGCGTCGAAGACCACGCCGACGCCCGAGCGCACGTGCAGGCGATCATCGAGTCGATGCGCGCACTGGCGCCGCTCTTCCCGCACGACTCCGACTACCTTGCCGCGAGCATGCACGACTTCGAGCGCTGGGCCGACGGCGGGTTCGGCGTGCCCGACTTCCTCGAGTCGCTGATGGCCTTCCAGCCGCAGCAGCACCGGGTCGACGGCATCCGCCACCTCGTCGTGTTCCCGATGTACACGCAGAACGGCTCGACCGATCGCCGCGTCGAGGCCGTCCTCGTCGAGGTGATCTGGCCGGAGTTCATCGCGCAGCTCGAGACGGAGTACACGAACAAGCTGTTCGTGTCGCTGCGGTTCCTCGACTTCACGCCCGGCTACGACACGAACTCGGCGGTGCTGTTCCCCGAGACCGTCGCCATGCGGGAGATCCCGACGTTCACGTGGGGCGCGATCTTCCAGGATCGCGAGGCGGCCCGCTATCGCCGGGTCGTCCGCGCGGCGTCGGAGATCACGAAGCTCGAGCTCCCGGCCGAGGCGGCCGCGATGCTCGACGACCAGGAGCTCACCGAGAAGACGTTCGTGATGTGGGACATCATCCACGATCGCACGCACATGCGCGGGGACCTGCCCTTCGATCCCTTCATGATCAAGCAGCGGATGCCGTTCTTCCTCTACTCGCTCGAGGAGCTGCGCTGCGACCTCACCGCCTTCCGCGAGTGCGTCGCGATCGAGGAGCGCCTCCGCGCGCGTGAGGAGTGGCTCACCGACGCCGAGGCGGAGATGCTCGAGCACGCGAAGCTCGTGCAGTACGCCGTCATCTTCGACCGCATCTTCCGCTTCGCCATCACGGGCAGCCGGGTGCGCAACTACGACGGCCTCGGCGGACAGCTGCTGTTCGCGTGGCTGCACCAGCGCGGCGTCCTGCACTGGACCGACACCGCCCTCGCGTTCGACTGGGACGAGGTGCCCGCGGCGGTCGTCGCGCTCGCGGACTCGATCGACGAGCTGTACTGGAAGTCGATCGACCGCCCCAAGACGGCGCACTGGCTCGCCGCCTACGACCTCGTGCGCCAGACGCTGACGCCCAACCCGGCCTCCGCGTGGGATCGAGGCCTGCCGCTCGACGTGCTCGCCGGTGCGCCGAAGGGCTACACCGACATGGTGCTGGACGACGAGTTCCCCCTCTCGATGTTCTTCGAAGCGCTCGAGAAGAAGATGCGCGACGTCATCGCCTCGACCTCAGGCATCACGGGTCGCGACGCCTGACTCCGCAGCGGCCGCGGCCGGGTCCGCGGGCACCGATTCCTCGTTGCCCGCGTACTCGGCCGACAGCACGCGGTACGAGCGGGTGAAGAACGCGAGGATCGCGAGCACGACCATGACCAGCCCCGACACGAGGAACACCAGGGCGATCCCGCGCGCCTCGCCCTCGCCCAGGAGCCACGCCCAGTCCTGCTGCCCGGCATCCGAGTTCATGTACGGGATGATCCAGAACTGCGCGATCGGGGCGATGAGGAACGCCGTGACCGGAGCCGCGGCGGCCTCGAAGGCCTGCGCGAATCCGAACACGCGTCCCTGTGTGGCAAAGGGCACGACTCGCTGGATGACGGTCTGCTCGGAGGCCTCGATCACCGGGATGAGGCACATGTACAGCCAGATGCCGAGGGCGTACAGCCACCACCATTCGCGGATCGTGAAGAGGCTCCCGAGGAGCCCCATGACGATGACGAAGAGCAGCATCGTGCGGATCGGATTGCGCCCGAGACCGAACTTGGCGATCAGCGCTCCGCCGATGATGAAGCCGGTCGCCGTGACGCCGAGCACGACCCCCCACCACTCGACGGGGAAGAGCGTGAGGCCGTACGGATCCATCAGCGCCATGTACACGCCGCCGATGAGGTTGTTGAGGGTCGAGAAGATGATGAGCGCGAACAGACCCGACACGGCGACCACGGCACGGATGCTGCCGCGGAAGTCGATGAGGGGCGCCGCGTCGACGGCCGCGGGCGCGCCCTCGGGGATGCGGATGAAGAGCAGGTGCACCAGTGCCGCCACGGTGAGCACGAGGGCGATCAGCAGCGTCCACCCCATGCCGAGGAACCCGATCGCCAGACCGCTGAAGACGCTCGTGACCATGAACGCCATGCCCTGCACGGTGCCGACCAGGCCGTTGGCGTTCGCATGACGCTCCTGCGGCACGAGCAGCGTGACGGTCGTCGACAGGGCGATGCTGCGCAGGTTCTCGACCACCGCTCCCAGCAGGATGATGGCCGAGAACACCCAGAACCACACCGCGCCGAGGTCGATGAGCGCAGGCTCACCCAGTGCGACCCACATCACCCCCGCCACGAGGAACGCCGCGAGCGTGACGAAGCCGGACAGCACCATGACCCGGTGCTTGCGATGCCGGTCGACGAGCGTGCCGAACAGCATCCCGAACAGCGCGATGAGGAGCATGTAGGCGCCGCCGATGACGCCGGTCGCCAGGACGGACTGCGTCTCGAGGTACGCCCAGAACGTGAGGGCGAACCAGAGGAAGCTCGTCGTGATGTTCGCCGCCGCGGTGTTGACGAGCACCTGGATGAAGATGCGCATGCCGCCCGGCGGCGCCAGCGTCGTCTGGTCGGCCGGACCCGCGGAAGCCGCCTCTTCGGTCATGTGGCGAGGGTAGCGGCGAGTCCCGACACAGGGAACCCGATGGAAGGATGTCGAGCATGACGACCATGACCGGACGCACCGTCGTGCTGGCGGGCGCGACGAGCGCTGCGGGCCGCGCGGCCGCCCAGACCCTGAGGGATGCCGGCGCGCGCGTCGTCGCCGTGGGCCGCGACCCGCTCAAGCTCAACGCGCTCGCGGCATCCCTCCGCCCCGCGGCCGGAGCCCCCGGAGACGGTGCGCTCCTCACGGTGGAGAGCGATCTGGCCGACGCCGACGCGGTGACCGCGCTCGTCGACCTCGTGCACGACTCGGCGGGGCCGATCGACGGGATCCTGCACCTCGTGGGCGGCTGGCGCGGCGGCGGCGGCCTCGCCGCACAGAGCGACGACGACTTCCGCTTCCTCGAGCGGTCCTTCACGGCGCTGCGGCACCTGAGCCGCGCGTTCGACGCCGATCTGCGCGCGTCGGCCGCCGGCCGGCTCGCGATCGTGTCGTCGACGGCGGTGGCCCGGCCGCTCGCGGGCGGCGCGAACTACGCCGCCGTCAAAGCGGCGAGCGAAGCGTGGGCGCGCGCGGTCGCGCAGGGCTTCGCGAAAGCGGCTCGGGATGCCGCGCAGCCGCAGACCGCGGCATCCGTGGTCTTCCGCGTGCGCTCCCTCGAGGGTCTCGAGCAGACCCTCGCCGACGCGTTCACGGGGCTGTGGGATGCCGAGGCGGCCGCCGTGAACGACGCCATCATCACGCTCGAACCCTAGGCTGGAACACCGTGACCACGATCCACGACCGCGCGGTGCGCGGCTTCGCCTCCGACAACTACTCCGGCGTGCACCCCGAGGTGCTCGCGGCCATCGCCGCCGCCAACGAGGGCCACCAGATCGCGTACGGCGAGGACGCCTACACCGCACGTCTCCAGGAGGTGTTCGCGCACCACTTCGGCGACGGGATCGAGGCCTTCCCCGTGTTCAACGGCACGGGGGCCAACGTCGTCGGCCTGCAGTCGATGCTGCCCCGTTGGGGGGCGGTCATCGCGGCATCGACCGCGCACATCAACGTCGACGAGGGCGGTGCGCCCGAACGCGTCGCCGGCATCAAGATCCTGAACGTCCCATCCCCCGACGGCAAGCTCACCCCCGAGCTCATCGACCGCGAGGCCTGGGGCTGGGGCGACGAGCACCGCGCACAGCCGCTCGTCGTGTCGATCACGCAGTCGACGGAGCTGGGCACCCTGTACACGCCCGACGAGATCCGCGCGATCGCCGACCACATCCATCCGCTCGGCATGAGGCTTCACCTCGACGGCGCGCGCATCTCGAACGCCGCGGCCGCGCTCGATCTGCCGCTGCGCGCCTTCACGCGCGACGCGGGGGTCGACGTGCTCAGCTTCGGCGGCACCAAGAACGGCGCGATCGGGGCCGAGGCGATCGTCGTGCTCACGCCCGAGGCGTCGACCGGCCTCACCTACCTCCGCAAGCTCAACATGCAGCTGTCGTCGAAGATGCGGTTCGTCTCGGCGCAGCTCGTCGCGCTGCTCGAGGGCGACCTGTACCTGCGCAACGCCCGGCACTCCAACGCGATGGCGGCGCGCCTGCGCCGCGAGGTCGAGGAGGGCATCGCCGCCGGAGCGATCCGCGGCGTGGCGTTCAGCCAGCCGACGCAGTCCAACGGCGTGTTCGCGACCGTGCCCGACGGCGTGGCCGACGCGCTGCGCGAGAGCTTCCACTTCTACGACTGGGACGCCGCCAAGAACGAGGTGCGCTGGATGTGCTCGTTCGACACGTCGCCCGACGACGTCGACGCGTTCGTCGCGGAGCTCGGGCGACTCACGACGCGGTAGCGCGGGAGATCAGGCCGCCGACTCGTCGTCGTCCTGCTCGGCCGCATCGTCGGCCTGCCCGGCCGCATCGTCGGCCGCCAGCTCCGGCTCGTCGGAACCGGAGTCGAGGGGCGATTGGGGGCGGATGAGCTCCGTGACCTCGGCCATGAAGCTCGTCAGCTGGTGCTGCTGCCAGCGCAGCTGACGCGTGCGGTCCTCCGCGTCGCGCAGCACCGCCTGCGAGTGCTGCGTGACGGTGTCGATGATCTTCTCCGCCTTGGCCCGGGCGCGCTCCAGCGTCTCGCCGGCCCGCACGCGGGCGTCCGCCTCGAGCTGCGCGGCCTGCGCCCGCATGAGGCGGTCGAAGTCGTCCGCCTTCGCCGCGACGCGCTGCGCATGGTCCAGCGAAGAGGCGACCTGCTCGTTGGCGTCCTGCGTGATCCGCTCGGCGTGCGCGACGGCCTGGTTGTGCAGCACGAGGAACTCCTGCTGCGCGTCGTCCTGGCGGCGCGTGAGCGACTCCTCGAACTCGAGGGCGCGCACGCGGAGCTCGCGCACGGCTTCCTCGGCTTCCGATCGCGCCAGCGAGGTCTCGCGTGCGACCATCGAGCGCAGCGCCGCCGCGCCCTTCTCCGCCTCGGAGCGGATGGCCGCGGCCTCCTGCTCGGCCTGCGACACCTTCTCCGCCGCGTGGGCGGACTCGCGCTCGAGCTGCGACTGGTGGGCCGTGAGCTCGGTGTCGATGCGCAGACGCACCTGCTGGGCGTCGTGCTGGGCCCGCGCGGTGATGCTGTCGGCCTCGGCCTGCGCCTCCTTGCGGCGGTTGAGGATCTCTTCGCGCGCCGCTTCGAGCAGGCGGTCCGCCTGCACGGTCGCGTTCTTGATGATGAGGCTGCCCTGCTCCTCGGCGACGCGCAGCACCTCGTCGAACTGGTGACGGTTGGCCGTCTCCGTCGACGCGCCCGACAGCTCCTCGGTCAAGGCGGCCACCTGGTTCTCGGCCACCGACGCGCGGGCGGACGCCGCAGCGAGCTCCCCCTCGAGTCGGGCGACCTCGTCGCGACCGCGCTGGGCGAGCTCGTCCGCGATCTCGTCGGCGCGCGCCTCGGCGGCATCCGCCCGCTCCTGCGCCTCGCGCACGCGCTCCTCGGCCGATTCGCGGATCCGGCGCAGTCGCTCCTCCTGCGCTGCGACCTCGTCGGTCTCGGCCCGGAGGCGCGCGGTGAGGCCGGAGATCGCCGCGTCGACCTCGTCCTTGTCGTAGCCGCGGAACGCCGTCGCGAACTCCGCGGGCGCCGCGGGCGACGCGCCGCTCGCACGGCTGATCAGCTCGTCGAACGGCGACGCCTCCGCAGCATCGGGGTTCCAGGCCTGGACAGGCTGATCGGTCATGAGACTCTCGCTTCTTCGTGTGCGGGGTCGACAGCGGTCGGGCCGACACCTGCGACTCGCGCGCCTCGGGCGGCACGGGTGAGGAGCAGGGTGGACGTCGGCCTTTCGGCGCTACCGGCGGGGGGATGCGGCGCAACGGGGCGCCTCTGGTATGAGAGTACCTTTTCCGCCGTCGCGCGTGAACACGTTTCGGACCGTTCTCCCCGCCGGTGACGGAGCACCGTGCGGGCCGGGAGGAGCCGTGTCAGCGCAGAGCGCCGACGCTCGCGAGCGCGAGACGCACGAGGGTGCCGCGTCCGCCTTCCATCTCGGCGGCGACGGCGTCGGATGCCGCTTCCTGCGGCGTCATCCACGTCACCTCGAGTGCATCCTGACGCGGCTCGCATGTGCCGGTGACCGGCACGACGAAGGCGAGCGAGACGGCGTGCTGCCGGTCGTCGTGGAACGCGCCGAGGCCGGGCATCGGGAAGTACTCGGCCACCGTGAACGGCACCGGCTGAGGGGGCAGGAGCGGGAAGGCCATCGGCCCGAGGTCGTTCTCGAGATGACGGAAGAGCGCATCGCGCACCTGCTCGCCGTAGCGGACACGGCCCGACACGATCGTTCGGACCATCTCGCCGAGCGGCGTCGCGCGCAGCAGGATGCCCACCTCCGTCACGGCGCCGACGCCGTCGGTGCGCACCGGGACCGCCTCGACGTAGAGCATGGGCAGCCGACGGCGTGCCTCGGCGAGCTCGATCTCGGTCAGCCAGCCGGGATTGGAGGCGCTGCCAGGCGCGGGCGACCCGAAGGACCCCCCGGAGCTGGACGCGCCGTACGCACCGGCGATCCCGCGCAGCGGGTCGTTCGCGGCGCCGTCGCCGTTCTCGTCGGGATCGGGGTCTGGAGTGCGCACCGGCATGTCTCCTGTATACCCCACGACTCCTCCGCAGGCCCGGATCGTCGACGGGGTCGGACGCCCCTGCGAGGATGGAGGGATGACGGCATCCGTCCCTCTCGATCCCGCGTCCGTGCTCTGGTCGGCAGAGCCCGAGGAGCGCGCAGGCCGCCCCGTGCTCGTGCTGCTGCACGGCTACGGGGCCGACGAGCGCGACCTGTTCGGGCTGGTGCCCTATCTCCCCGCGGAGTTCGTGATCGCCGCTCCCCGCGCTCCCCTCGCTCCGCCGTGGCCCTCGCCCGGCTTCTCCTGGTATCCGATCGACGACCTGAACGGGCGGGATCCCGCGCACATCACGGCTGCGGCATCCGGGCTGCTGGAGTGGGTGGATGCCGCGATCGACGCTCCCGTCGTCGGCCTCCTGGGCTTCTCCCAGGGCGCGGCCGTCGCCGTCCAGGCCATGAGACTCTCCCCCGGGACGTTCGCGTTCGCGGTCACGCTGTCGGGGTATGCGGCTCCGGGTGCGCTCCCCCGCGACGCCGAGCTCGCCGAGCTCGCACCCCCGGTGTACTGGGGTCGCGGCACCCACGACGACGTCATCCCGGTCGCGCTGGTCGAGCACACGATCGAGTGGCTGGCGCGGCACACCGATCTGAGCGGCCGCGTCTACCCCGGGCTCACGCACAGCGTGTCGGAGCAGGAGCTCGCCGACGTGCGGGTGTTCCTCGAGAAGCGCCTCGAAGACGCTGCCTAGTCCTGCGCGATCACGTCCCACGTGGCGAAGCGCTGGAGCCCCGCCGACGCCGCGAGCGCCACGGACGCATGGTTGTCGAGCTGGCACCGGTACTGCGGCTCGTACCCCTGCCGCAGCGCATCCGCGCTGAGCGCCCGCACCGTCTCGCGCGCGAGGCCCCTCCCGCGGAACGCCGGGAGGGTCAGCACGCCGAGATCGGCGAGCCGCGTTCGGGTCCACGGGTACATGCTCGCGGCGGCGACGAGCTCGCCCGAGACGAAGGCCCCGTAGACGAGCCAGTGGTCGAGCTCGACGAACGCCTCGTCGAGGTCGTCGTCGGGGGCCGCCTCCTCGAACGCGGCGAACGCGGCGGCGTCGTCGGGGCGCAGCCGGCGGACGGTGTCGGAGGGCGGGGCCGCGGTGAGGGCGGCGTGCTCGGCGAGCGGGAAGTAGAACACGTGGTCGGCGCCGTTGAGCACGATCCCCGCCCGGTTCACGACGGCAGCGAACTCGTCAGCGCCGATGTGAGTCTCGGCTGCGAGGCCGAGCTCCGCAGCGATCCCCGGCGTGAGCCGCACCACGCCGCCGGTGTCGATCGGCTCGAGGACCGAGAGCCGCCGGTTCGGCGGCAGCGCGGCGTCGACCGCGATGCGCAGGATGCCGGGGGCCGGCAGATCGCTCCGCGCGACTCCGCCGAACCAGTGGTCCGTGACGGTGCGGGAGTACATCACGATCCCCCGTCGCGGTCGGGGCTCGGTCGCTTCTTCGCCGGTTCGGTCATGGTTCGAACCTACGATGTCGCGGCGGAACAGGCATCCGTCCGTCGGAGGAGATGCGGAAACCGCCCTGCCTGACCCGCCCCCGGTTCGGGGGCCATCCCCCGTGTGCCGACGGGCGCCATGCGCGAGAGTGGAGCCATGAACGGACTCGTCAGACCTCAGCAGGGCAGATGGATCGCGGGCGTGTGCCTGGCCATCGCGAACCGCTTCGGCTGGGACGTGACCCTCGTGCGGATCCTGACGATCGTCGCGATGGTGTTCGCCGGGCTCCCGCTGTGGGCCTACATCATCATGTGGATCGTGATCCCGCCCGAGCGCTGACGCATCCGCCCGCCCCGATGTCGGTGCTTCGGGGGAGGATGGGGGGATGAGCGACGTGCTCGAGCGGTTCAGTCCTGCGACCCAGGACTGGTTCCGTGGCGCGTTCGCCGCGCCGACCACGGCGCAGACCGGCGCGTGGGACGCGATCTCCAAGGGCCGCCATGCCCTCGTCGTCGCCCCGACGGGGTCCGGCAAGACCCTGTCGGCGTTCCTGTGGGCGATCGACCGGGTGTTCCGCGGCAAGGCGCAGGCCCCGCCGACCTCCGAACCGGCTCCGGCACGAGGCCGCCGGCGCGCACCGACGGCTCCCCTGCCGGGCACGCGCATCCTCTACATCTCGCCGCTGAAGGCGCTGGGCGTGGATGTCGAGCGCAACCTCCGCTCCCCTCTCGTCGGCATCGGGCAGTCGGCCCGGCGGCTCGGCCTCGCCTTCCCCGAGGTGACGGTGGGCGTGCGCTCGGGCGACACGACCTCGAGCGATCGGCGCAAGCTCGTCAGCGCTCCCCCCGACATCCTGATCACGACGCCCGAGTCGCTGTACCTCATGCTCACGAGCGCGGCCGGCGAGACGCTGCGAGACGTGCACACCGTGATCATCGACGAGGTGCACGCCGTCGCCGCCACCAAGCGCGGCGCGCACCTCGCCGTGAGTCTCGAACGGCTCGACGCGCTGCGCCGGTCGCATGATCCGGATGTCGCGCACGCCCAGCGCATCGGTCTGTCGGCGACCGTCCGCCCCATCGACGAGGTGGCGCGCTTCCTCGGCGGCGCGGAGCCGGTCGAGATCGTCGCCCCGCGGGCGACGAAGGCATTCGATCTCCGGGTCGTCGTGCCGGTCGACGACATGCTCAATCCCCCGCCGCCGCCCGGTTCGGTCGCCGAGGCCGCCGCCGCAGCGACCGCCGGCGGAGAGCAGGTGATCGTCGGCGAAGTCATCGACGAGGACTGGTTCGGCGACGGCGGCGGCCCTTCGGCAGGCTCAGCGACCGGGAAGGAGCGCGCACCCGAGTCGACCGAGATGACCGGTTCGCTGTGGCCGCACGTCGAAGAGGCGATCGTCGACCGCATCCTGCAGCACCGCTCGACGATCGTGTTCTCCAATTCTCGACGCCTCGCCGAGCGGCTCACGGGCCGGTTGAACGAGATCTACTCGGAACGGCTCGGCCTCGACCTCCCCGACGCGAGCGGACCGGCTGCCGCGATGATGGCCCAGGCCGGCCAGACGGCCGGAGCCGATCCGGTGCTCGCCAAAGCGCACCACGGCTCGGTCTCGAAGGAGCAGCGCGCACTCGTGGAGGAGGAGCTCAAGTCGGGCGCCCTGCGCTGCGTCGTGGCGACCTCCAGCCTCGAGCTCGGCATCGACATGGGGGCGGTCGATCTCGTCATCCAGGTCGAGGCGCCGCCGTCTGCAGCCTCCGGCCTCCAGCGCATCGGACGCGCGGGGCACCAGGTCGGCGAGGTCAGCCGCGCGGCGCTGTTCCCGAAGCACCGCAGCGACGTCCTGCACACCGCGATCGTCACCGAGCGGATGCTGGCCGGCCAGATCGAGTCGATCTCGGTGCCTCAGAATCCGCTCGACATCCTCGCGCAGCAGACCGTCGCCGCGTGCGCGATCGCCCCGGTCGACGTCGAGGGCTGGTACGAGACGGTGAAGCGCTCGGCGCCGTTCCGCTCCCTCCCCCGCTCGGCGTACGAGGCGACGCTCGACCTGCTCGCCGGGCGCTTCCCCTCCGACGAATTCGCCGAGCTGCGGCCCCGCTTGGTGTGGGATCGCGACCTCGGCGTTCTCACCGGCCGCCCGGGGGCGCAGCGCATCGCGGTGACGAGCGGCGGCACGATCCCCGACCGCGGACTGTTCGGCGTCTTCATCGCCGGCGAATCGCAGAACGCCCGGGTGGGCGAGCTCGACGAGGAGATGGTCTACGAGTCGCGGGTCGGCGACGTCTTCACGCTCGGCACGACGAGCTGGCGGATCGTCGAGATCACCCACGACCGGGTGAACGTGCTCCCGGCCTACGGGCAGCCGGGGAAGGTCCCGTTCTGGCACGGAGACGGCCTCGGACGGCCCGCCGAGCTCGGCGAGGCGCTCGGCCGGTTCTCGCGCGAAGTGTCGACGGCCACTCCCGAGAAGGCGAACGACCGGCTGATCGAGGCTGGGCTCGACGACTTCGCGCGCCTCAACCTCCTCTCCTACCTCGCCGAGCAGCGCGAGGCGACGGGGACGCTCCCCACCGACAAGACGCTCACCGTCGAGCGGGGGCGCGACGAGGTCGGCGACTGGCGCATCATCCTGCATTCCCCCTACGGCATGAAGGTGCACGCCCCCTGGGCGCTGGCCGTCAATGCGCGCATCCGCGAGCGTCTGGGGGTCGACGGGTCGGCGGTCGCGAGCGACGACGGCATCATCGCGCGGGTTCCGGATGCCGCGGCGGAGCCGCCCGGCGCCGAGCTCTTCGTGTTCGATGCCGACGAGCTCGACCAGATCGTCACCGACGAGGTCGGCGGTTCGGCTCTGTTCGCGTCGCGCTTCCGCGAGTGCGCCGCGCGGGCCCTCCTCATGCCGCGCCTCAACCCCGGCAAGCGCAGCCCGCTCTGGCAGCAGCGTCAGCGCTCCGCTCAGCTGCTCGAAGTCGCCCGTCGATATCCGACGTTCCCGATCATCCTCGAGACGCTGCGCGAGGTGCTGCAGGACGTCTACGACGTGCCGGCGCTCCTGCGCATCGCCCGCGCGATCGGGGAGCGCAAGATCCGCCTGGTCGAGACCGAGCCCTCCCAGCCGTCGCCGTTCGCCCGCGACCTGCTCTTCGGCTACGTCGGCGCGTTCATGTACGAAGGCGACTCGCCGCTCGCGGAACGCCGCGCGGCCGCGCTGTCGGTCGACCCGGCGCTGCTGAGCGAACTGCTCGGCAAGGTCGAGATGCGCGAGCTGCTCGACCCCGACGTCATCGCCCAGTTCGAGCGCGAATCGCAGCGCCTGGCGCCCGACCGCCGTGCACGCGGTCTCGAGGGGGTCGCCGATCTGCTCCGGATGCTGGGGCCCCTCGACGCCCACGAGGTGCAGGCGCGGCTCGAGGACGACGCCGGTCCGCCCGAGGCATCCGCTCACCTCGACGCCCTCGTCGACGCGCGCCGCGCGATCCGTGTGACGATCGCCGGCGCAGCCCGCACGGCCGCGATCGAAGACGCCGGACGCCTCCGCGATGCGCTCGGCGTCGCTCTTCCGGTCGGGATCCCCACGGCCTTCCTCGAGCCCGTCGCCGACCCGCTGGGCGACCTCGTCGCCCGCTACGCGCGCACGCACGCTCCGTTCACGGCGGATGCCGTGGCCGAGCGTCTCGGCGTCGGGGTCGCGGTCGCGCGTCTCACGCTGCAGCGCCTCGAGTCGCAGGGCCGGGTGTCGAGCGGGTACTTCCTGCCCGACGCGGCCGCCGGCCCGTCGACGGGGGCGACCAGCAGCGGCGGCGACCTCGAGTGGTGCGACACCGAAGTGCTGAGGCGCCTGCGGATGCGCAGCCTCGCGGCGATCCGGGGCAGCGTCGAGCCCGTGCCGCAGCAGGCGTTCGCACGCTTCCTGCCCGTGTGGCAGCACCTCGCGCGGCCGCTCGAGGGCATCGACGGCGTCGCCGCCGTCATCGAGCAGCTCGCCGGGGTGCCGATCCCCGCGAGCGCCTGGGAGTCGCTCGTGCTGCCCGGCCGCGTGTCGGACTACACACCCGCCATGCTCGACGAGCTCACCGCGACGGGAGAGGTCGTGTGGTCGGGGCACGGATCGCTCCCCGGCCGCGACGGCTGGATCGCCCTGCATCCCGCGGATGCCGCGCCGCTCACGCTCGCTCTTCCCGAGGACGACATCGCCCCCGGCTCGCTCGAGCATCAGCTCCTCCACACGCTCGGCGCCGGCGGCGCCTACTTCGCCGCGCAGCTGAAGCAGCTGACCGGCGCGGAGAACGAGCAGTCGGTGATCGAGGCGCTGTGGAACCTCACATGGTCGGGCCGGGTCACGAACGACACGTTCACTCCCGTGCGCACGCTGCTCGGGGGCGGGTCGCAGGCGCACCGCACCGCGCGCAAGGCGCCCCGCGCCCGGCTCTACCGGGGAGCGGCGGTGCGGACCGTCGCGGCGTCCATCGCCGCGCGGCCTCCCGCGATCGGCGGACGCTGGTCGCTCCTGCCCGCGCCCGAGCCCGATGCCACACTGCGCGCCACCGCGGCGGCGAGCCTGCTGCTGGATCGCTACGGCGTCGTGACGCGCGGCTCGGTGCAGTCCGAAGGGCTGCCGGGCGGATTCGCCCAGGCGTATCGCGTGCTGTCCGGATTCGAAGAGGCAGGTCACTGCCGCCGCGGGTATGTCGTCGAGAAGCTCGGCGGCGCGCAGTTCGCGGCATCGGCGACGGTCGATCGCCTGCGGGAGTTCGGAGGCCTCACCGATCCGCCGCCGCGGCGCGCGGTCACGCTCGCTGCGACCGATCCCGCGAACCCCTACGGAGCGGCGCTCGTCTGGCCGGGGATCGAAGGCGTGACGCATCGCCCGGGGCGCAAGGCCGGTGGACTCGTCGTGCTCGTCGACGGCGAGCTCGTGCTCTATCTCGAGCGGGGCGGCAAGTCGGCGCTCGCCTTCACGGGCGACGAAGACCAGCTCGCGGCCGCGACGAAGAGCTTGGCCGAGACCGCCCGCACGCGTCACCTCGCGACGCTGACGATCGAGCAGGTCAACGGCGCCTTCGTGCACGGCACCGGGATCGGTCGACTGCTGCGCGATGCCGGCTTCGTGGAATCTCCGCGCGGACTCACTCTGCGCAAGCTGACGGCGGGTGACGCGCTGCGCGCCGCGGGGAGCGCCGCGCGTGCCTGAGGGCGACACCGTCCACCGCGCGGCGCAGCGACTCGACGAAGCGCTGCACGGCCTCCAGGTCACACGGTTCGAGCTGCGGGTGCCGAAGTTCGCGACGTCGGATCTCCGCGGGGAGACGGTGCACGAGGTCGTGGCCCGCGGCAAGCACCTGCTGCACCGCATCGGCGACTTCACGCTCCACTCGCACCTCAAGATGGAGGGACGCTGGCACGTCTACCGCGACGGCGCGCGCTGGCGGGCTCCCGCGTACCAGGCGCGCGCCATCGTCGGAGCAGCGGGGGTGGAGACGGTCGGCTTCGAGATCGCGGATGTCGACCTCGTGCGCACGCGCGACGAGGAGAGCATCGTGGGCCACCTCGGTCCCGACCCGCTCGGCGACGCGTGGGATGCCGCCGAGGCCGCCCGTCGGCTCTCCGCCGACACCCGGGTCGTGCACGTCGCCCTGCAGGACCAGCGGAACATCGCCGGGTTCGGCAACGAATACGTGAACGAGATCCTGTTCGTGCGCGGCATCCTGCCCACCACCCCCGCCACGCAGGCGGATGCCGCGGGCATCGTCGACCTCGGATCCCGCATGATCCGGGCCAACCGCACACGGCGCAATCGCACCTTCACCGGCGACGACCGCGACGGCCGCCGTACCTGGGTCTACGGCCGCGAAGGCCGACCGTGCAGGCGCTGCGGCGCGATCGTGCAGAAGACCGAACTCGGCGCCGACCCCACGAAACTGCGCATCGTGTTCTGGTGCCCGGTGTGCCAGTCCTGACCACGACGGAGTGGAGCAATCCGAACGGGCCGGTTGGTCCGAACAGATCATGCACGGGAATGAATCGACCGGCATCGTGGTTGTTTCTGTTCTCGGTTCACAACGGCCGCGGGAGGACTCCAGTGGGTAAGAACTACATCGACATCGAGAACGACCGAGGCGAGCTGCTGCGCTATCGCAAGCACGTCAACGGACGCGGTCTCGTCGCGCACGGTGCCAAGGTGCACCCCAGTGCACTCGTCGAAGCGGGGGCGTACGTCGAACCCGGTGTTCAGATCGCCGCCGGTGCTCACGTCGGCCGTGGGGTCTGGGTGGAGTCGGATGCCGTCATCGGCCCGGAGGCCGAGATCCAGGCGCACGCGCACATCGGTGCCGGAGCGGCCATCGGCGCACGCGCCAGGATCGGCGTCCGCACGCAGGTCGGCCGCGAAGCGCGTGTCGCGGTGGGCGCCCTCATCGGCGACGACGAGACGATCGGCGAGCGCGAGGCCGTCGCGACCGATCCCCGCGGACTGCGCCTCGCCGCCTGATCCACAGCCGGCCGCGGCCCACGGTCCGCGTGGCTAGGCTTCACGCGTGAAGCGGTGGGGGCTCTGGACGGCGGTGGCCGCCGTCGCGGTGATCGTCGCCCTCGTCCTGTGGATCGTGCCCGGACTAGGTACGGCCTGCTGCGGCCCGCCCGGTGTGGAGTCTCCCCCGGCATCCGACATCCCGCCGCGTCCCGCCGATGCAGTGCCACTCACCGTCGCGTCGGTGTGGGACGGCGACACGATCCGCGCGAGGGCGCAGGGTCCGAACGCGATCGTGCCGGATGCGGAGGAGATCCGCATCCGGCTGATCGGCGTCGACACCCCCGAGCTGTCTCCCGACGAGCAGTGCTGGGCCGTGCAGGCGCGCGACGAGCTGCGCGCGCTGCTGCCGGAGGGATCAACGGTGTGGGCGGTGCCCGACGTCGATCCACGCGATCGGTACGACCGGTGGCTGCTGTACCTGTGGACGGACGACGGCCGCTTCGTCAACTACGAGCTCGTGGCCGCCGGTGCCGCGGAGGCCGTGCTGTTCGAGCCCAACGGCGCTCACTTCGCCCTGTTCGAGAGCGTCGAGGAGTACGCCTACACGTGGGGTGTCGGCCGCTGGGGCGCGTGCGGCTGACCTCGCCCGCTGGACCTCGGGACCCTTGCGCGAGTTCGCGACGCGGACGTTCTCATGTTCCGTTTTCCCTGATGAACTTCGCGCTCACACAACGCGGAGGTCGCGCTCACACAACGCGGAGGTCGCGCTCAAACAACGCGGAGGTCGCGCACGCACAACGGGGAGGTCGCGCTCCCACGCCCTGACCGTGCAGGGGCTGTGTGAGCATGAAGTTCAACAGCGAATTCGCGCGGTCGCTCAGGCCCGCGACACGCCGAGGCGCCGAGGCGCCACGCCCGGGGTCAGGCGAAGAGGAACAGCCCGAACCCGATGAGCGGCAGCGTGCCCTGGATCAGCGCGGGCCGCAGGTACTTGGCGCCCGACGTCGTCAGCACGAGAGCCGCGGCCACCATCGACCCGAGCGAGAACAGCACGAGGGTGCGACCCGCGACATCCGCCACGGTGCCCGCATCGCCCGCCCAGAACAGCACGATCCCGAGGATCGCGCCGATGGCCAGGAAGAGGTTGTAGAAGCCTTGGTTGTAGGCCATGGGCTTGGTGATGTCGGCGGCCGCCTGATCGGCGACGCCGAAGCGCTTCCAGATGCGCGGCTGCGTCCACTGCACGCTCTCCATGACGAAGATGTAGACGTGGAGCACAGCGGCGAGCGCACCGAACAGCGTCGCGAGGATCGGAAGGACAGCCATGAGCGAACACTATCGCCCCGGCTAGCCTGAGAGCATGGCGAAGAGCGGCGGGAAGAGCCCGCGGGGCACGGGCGGTCCGAAGAGGCCGGCGCGCACGGCGCAGCGCACGCCGAAAGGTCCGAAGAAGCAGGCCCCGCCGGTCGTCGCTCCCCCGGCCCTGCCGCCTGGTCCGCTCCGCGTCGGCGTCATCCCCGGCGCCACCCCCGGCAAGTGGATCGACACGTGGCAGGAGCGGATGCCGCGCATCCCGCTCCAGGTCGTGCCGATCGCCGTCGCAGACGGACGACGGGTGTTCGACGACGACGAGGTCGACGTCGCCCTCGTACGACTGCCGCTCGACACGGACGGCCTGCACACGATCCCGCTGTACGACGAAGTGACCGTGGTCGTGGTCCCGGTCGACTCGCATCTCACCGCGGCCGACGAACTCGCTGCCGACGATCTGGCCGGCGAAGTGCTGATCACGCCCGCCGACGACGTCCTCGGTCTCGCCGTTCCCGGCACGACGGCGCCGCGCTTCGCACCGCCCGAGACGACGGAGGAGGCCATTGCCACCGTCGCGGCGGGTGTCGGCATCGTCATCGTCCCGATGTCGCTCGCTCGTCTTCATCAGCGCAAGGACGTCGACCAGCGGCCGCTGCGCGACGCCCCGGCCTCGAGGGTCGCGATCGCGTGGCGGGCCGATGCCGCGAACGCGCTCGTCGACACGTTCGTCGGCATCGTGCGGGGGCGCACGGCGAACTCCTCGCGCTGAGCGACCGTCTCGCACGCGCGGGCGTGGCCGGAGGGCGCCGCACCTGACCCGAACAGGGGCGCCCTCCGGCGCGACGACGTCTGCAGGCCTCGGAATCCCCACGATTCCACCGAGTCCTGCCTCTGACGAGAAGCGATCCGGATCCCCAATCCGTTCCGTTCCGACGCCGTCATGGAGCAAGAGCGACCCCCGGCATCCCTGATACACGGCCGACGGACTTTTTTCAGAATCCTGCGCCGTGCGCCTGGAACGGAGCCACGATCCCCGTCGACGCGGATGCCGCGGCCAGCGCATCGGCGGGCGCCTCGCCCCGCGCGAGACCCTCGTGCATCACGCCCAGCAGCACGCACGCGTCGTCGTCGGCGACGATCACCGGCGAGGCGATGACGCAGCGGGTGCCGGCGTGCAGCCAGATGCGGGTCATGCCGATCGCCTCCTCGCCCCAGCGCACCGACGAGCGCCCGACCTCGCAGGCCGACAGCACGACCGTCTCGGGCACCTCGGGGATGAGGTCGATGTCGTAGCCGTACAGGGTGCCGTCGGCGAGCTCGATGCCCGAGAAGAGCGGGTTGTCGACACTGTGGCGTCCGTGCGCGGAGACGTGGAGGACGTCGACCTCGTGCGCGAGGCCCGTGACGGCGGAGACCGATGCCTCCGGCCCCCGCAGCGTGCGGGTGGTCGCCCACGTGTGCGACGCCGCCGTCACCTCCTCGTCGGCTCGCGGCACGCGGGGTCCGACGACGAACCCCGCCGACCGCACCGGCGGCGGCGTCTGCGCGTGCAGGCCCGCCCAGCGGGTCGCCGACACCGCGAGTGTGAAGGAGCGACCGCGCATCGCGGGCAGCATCGCCCACGGGATGCCGTTGAGGATGCCGGGCACCGTCACGACGATGCGGCGGTGATCGCCGGCCGCTGCGAGCGGCCCGTGCAGGAGGGAGCGCGACAGCTGAGCGAGGCGACCGTCGAGGCTGCGCCGGATCACGTCGGCCACTCCCCCGGCGCGCATCGAGGCGGCCATGTCGAGGTCGGCGCGCAGACCCGGAAGCGCCGTGCGCACGTCCGCCCATCCGTGGATCGGCACGAACCGCGCCCGGTCCCGGGTCGCGACGACGGCGGCGAGTCCGGCGGTGGAGAACACGAAGGAGATCACAGCCGTCTCGGCATCCAGCCCCGCGCGCAGCGCATCGAGCGTGATCCGCTGCTGCACGGCGGCCGACCCGGTTCCCGACCACTGCCGCTCCCGCGCGCGATCGCGCAGCTCGGCCGCGCGGGCCGAGTCGAGGCCCGCAGGGTCGTCGGCGCGCAGCATCCGCAGTTCGGCCAGGTCCTCCGCGAGCCCCGGATCGGGCGGCGGGCGCAGCGGCACGACCTGCTGACTGAGGTGACGGGCGCGCTCGGACCACTCGAACGCGACGTCGGGGCGGCCGGTGCGGATCGCGGAGTCCAGGCCCGACACGATGAGCCCGCTCCCGTGCATCGCGACCGAGGTCTGGAGGTCGAGGCTGCCGAACTCGCTCTGCCACTCCGCGAGCTCGCCGAGTCCGCGCGCCGCGTGACGCCGCGCCTCGCCGTCGCGTCCGCGGGCGACCGCGCGGGCCGCTCGCACTTCATGGGCGAGCATCCGCACATCGAGCGACGCCCGGGGAGGGACGCGCACCGGGGTGTCGAGATCGGTCGACCCGTGGCGCAGGCGCCAGAGCTGCCGTGTCATCCGCAGCGCGGCCGCCTCGCTGCGCAGGCCGATCCGATCGAGAGCGGATGCCGCGACCTCGACCTCGACCTGCGGCGGAACGCGGCGCGACGATGCAACGACCTCACCCGTGCGGGTCAGTCCGTCGAGCGACAGCTCCGCGCGGAGCCGGAGCGCGCGGGCGCGGGCTGCCCAGGGAGCGTTGCCGAGAGCATCGAAGCGGCGCGCGCTCGAGGATGCGATGCGGCGGGCCTGCGGGGCATCGTGGGCGAGGAGGGAGCGGGCGAGGTTGAACTCGGCCTCGGCGCGGCTGCGCGGCATCCGCGTCGAGCCGAACGTCACCGCCGCCTTGGCCAGGAGCGCTTCAGCCTCGCGAGGGAGCCCGGCGTCGCGGAGCACTTCGGCACGGTCGACGTCGCCGATCGCCGCATGGACGGGCGAGACCGGACCGAGCACGCTGCGCGCCGACAGCATCTGCTGCAGCGCCGCGACGAGATCGCCGCGGAGCAGGTCGATGTAGCCGAGGTTGTGGCGCATCTCCGCCTCGTCGATCGTGCGACCGTGCGCCGCGTAGATCTCCGCGGCGGCCGCGGTGTCGCGCGCGGCATCGTCGAGGCGCCGCCGCTGCATGCCGACGTTGCCCCGGTTGGCGAGCAGGTTCGCGCGGGCGACGGGGTCGTCGACCTCATCGATCGCGCGACCGAGCCACCGGTAGGCGTCGTCGAGGCGCCCGGCGCGCTCCATGATCGTGCCGAGCTGCCCGGTGAGGAGGGCGAGGGTCGGCCGATCGAGGCCGGGGGTCGCCAGGGCGGCCTCGCACGTGGCGACCGCCTCCGCGAACGCGCCGTGATGCGCGAGAGCCACAGCCAGCGTGCCCTGGATGCGCGCTCGGAGGTCTGCCGTGTCCGCCGACCTGGCCGCGCGCGCGAGGAGGCGCTCGGCCTCGACGAAACGTCCTGCGTTGACGAGGTCGACCGCCGACCGATGGAGTGCATCCGGCGAGCGAGCCACGCTCCCATCCTGGCCCGTCCGCACCGGGACCGCTCACACGGCCCGCGGACCCGCTTTCGCCAGCACCGGGACCACGACGGCCTCGGCCTCGAGGAGCGCGGAGACACGATCCTCCGCGGTGACGATCGCCCCCGACATGAGGTCGCCCGCGATCGCCCGCGCGAGGAGCCCCGCGACGTACGGAGCGGCGAACGACGTTCCGCTCCAGATCGCGAAGCCGCCCGTGAAGTCCTCGGGGTCGATCGTCTCGCGCCGGATGCCGTCGCGGTCGTCGCGCACACCGGGCTGCGCGCCCCCGTTGAACCCCGGCGACGTGCTGACGACCGCGGCCCCCGGTGCGAACGTCGTGACCCAGGCCCCGAGGTTGCTGAACAGCGCCATCGTGCCGTTGGGGTTCAGCGCGCCGACCGACACGTGCGGCGCGACGTCATCCGGGTCGGGCACCACGAAGTCGGCGCCGTCCCATCCCCACAGCGCCGCGGGGAACGTCGGCCTGTCGGTGGAGTCGTTGCCCGCCGAGCACACGACGGCGCAGCCGCGGCGGCGCGCGGCGAGCAGAAGGCGCACGAGCGTGAGGTCGAACAGGTCGTCCTGCGGAGTCTCGTGGTAGTACCCGAGGGAGAGGTTGAGCACGTCGATGTGCCGCCCGCCGTCCTCCACCGGGAGCGACATGAGCTTCACGAGGGAGCGCACCGCGTGCAGGAAGTCGCCCTCGAGGAGCGTGCCCTGACTGTCGGCGACTCTGACCGACACGATGTCGGCCTCGGGGCTCACCTGTCGCACGATGCCCGCGATGAAGGTGCCGTGGCCCGCGGCATCGTCGAGGGCGCCGTCGAACGGGCCGGACACGTCGCCGAGCACCTCCGGATCGGTCGTCCGGTCCGCCACCCCGATGACCTTCGCCTCCACCTCGGGGTAGGTGGTCACGATGTCGCCTGTCAGCCACCGATGGGAGCCGCATCCCGTGTCGAGCACGGCGACGACCGGACGGCGGCCCTTCTCGCTCAGCGGAAGCGTGCGCACGGGATCAGGCCCGACGAAGCCGACGACCTGGCGCCCGCCGCTGCCGGGCTCGCCGTAGCTCTCGGTGCCGTTGGTCTTCCCGCCGTACGGGTTCGTCTTCCCCCCGTACGGGTTCGTCTTGCCGCCGTAGGGATTGGTCTTGCCGCCGTAGGGGTCGAGCGACAGCACGTGGTCCAGGCCCACGCCGATCAGCAGCGCGCGGCCCGCGGCGTCGTTCTCGGTGCGCGCCCGCGCGCGCTGCAGCAGCCGCCAGGCGTCGATCGGCGGCACGGGCTGATCGTCCCTCCCCGGCTTCGGATCGCGGTAGATCCGTACGCGATGGATCGTGGGGATGTCGTATGCGTCGGCCGCGCGCCGCTCGCGGGCGACGGCCTCGTCGACGTCGAGCGGCGTGCCGTCGAGGTTCTCCAGCCGCACACTCCAGCCGAAGTCCGATGCGGCGTCCTGGAGGAGTCCGACGGTCGCCTGGAGCTGCGTGGCATCGGTGACGAGGAGCTGCTGGGGCTCGTAGGCCGTGGGGTACGCGCTGACCCCTTCGACGTGCTCGCTCTTCGGATCGAGCGAGACCCCCTTCTCCCGGGCGGCGTCGAAGCGCTCGCGCCAGTCCGACGGGCGCTGGCGCCTGGGCGGGGGTGAGGTCGCGGACCGGTCGTCGGGAGGCTCGATCGCCATGCTGTGTTCTCCTGTGGTGATTCAGGATGCCGGGGGCCCCGCATCCTGTCGTGGGATCAGACCTCGAACTGCGGGGTCTGGAACTCGCGCATCTCGCCGCCGGCGTCGCGCACGACCAGACGCACGCGCGACATCCCGGCCGCGACGTCGTCGAAGGCGAACCGGCCGCTCTCCCCGGCATCCGCCGACCACTCGCGCTCGCCCTGGGCGAGCTTGACCGCGAGGGCATCGGCGTCGACCCATCCGTCGATCCGGCGTCCGCCGCCCTCCGCCATCGTGACGTGGAGGAGGACCGTGGTGGTGCCGTCGGTGAACTGCAGGGTCGAGGCATCCGTCTCGCTGCGGACGGCCGTGAGGCCTGCCGCTTCGACGAGGGTGAGCATCTCGTACTCCCGGGTCAGATCCTCCACCGCGACGGCGGCGACCATCCGATCGACCAGCCCGGTGGGCACGGGGTCCACCGACTGCCAGACGGCTCGCATACGGGCGAACAGCGCCGCGTCCGAGGATGCGTCAGAGGCGTTCATGTCCTCGGTCCTCTCCCTCCAGCAGCGCCCGGAGCTTTCCGAGGCACCGCTGACGTGTCGGGCCGATCGATCCGATCGGCATCTTGAGCTCTTGTGCGATGTGGGCGTAGTCGGGACGCTCATCGAACGCGATGACCCGCAGCAGCCGCTGGCAGCGTTCCTGCAGGAGACCCACCGCATCCCAGAGCCGCCGCGCCTCGTCGTCGAGCGAAGCGAGGTGCTCCGCCGACGGGGCGGACGGCAGGTGCGGCTCGAGATCGATCGCCTCCTTGGCGTCGGCGCGGCGATGCAGGCGCGAGACGCGCCAGGCCTCGCGGCGCGCGCTGACGGTGAGCCAGCCCGAGATCGCCCGCGGTTCGTGGATCGATTCGTGCCGACGCACGAGCGTCAGCCACGTGGTCTGAACCACGTCCTCCGCGAGGGCGCTGTCGAGGCCGTACGACCGCACGATCTGCCACAGCACGGGCGACATGAGCCGGACGAGGTCGTCCATGGCCCGCGTCTCTCCGTCGACCCAGCGCGTGAAGAGATCGCCTGCCTGTTCCCAGCGCGTGACATCACGAGCATCGGAGTCCGCTGCTCCGTCGTCGCTCTCGTCAAGGGGCCGGGGAAGTCCGACTTCGCCCATGCCGACCATTCTGTCCACACCCTGCAGAGGGGGGAAGACGCACCGCTGATACGTGATGTCGGAAAAAAGTTACCCGTGCGTCGCCGCGTCGCCCTCGCGGACGATCTCGGCGCCCTCGACGACCGCCCGGTCGCCGCAGCGCACCCGCTCGAGCACACGCCGCGCTTCGGGTCGCCGGGTGCACGTTCCCGGCACGACGCGCACGCGCGCGACGCCCCCGACCGGCTCCTCGGCCTCGAGACCCCACCCGTACACGCCCGCGGCGTCCCGGAGCGCGGACACGGCGCGCCCCAGACGCGCGTCTGCCGGGATGAGGATGACGTCCACGGACCCATTCTCGCCCCGCGCGGCGCACCCGCCTAGACTCCTCTCATGATCGGCGCGCCGTTGCTCTATGTGTGCGTCCGCCCTCAGAAGGGTGCGGCCGAGGCCGAGTACGAGTCCTTCCGCACCGCCATGCGGCTCGAGCCGCATCAGCTGGCATCGCTCGATCTCGTGCGCGAGACGGCTCCGACCGACGTCGCGGACCGCTACAGCGGCTTCGTCGTGGGCGGAAGCCCGTTCAACGTGACCGATCCCGAGTCGAGCAAGACCGACGTGCAGCGGCGTCTCGAGGCGGACCTCCTGGGCCTGGCCGAGGCGGCCGCCGCCCGGCGCACTGCGGCTCTGTTCACGTGCTACGGCATCGGCGTCGTGTCGCGGATGCTCGGAGGCGACGTGAGTCGCGGCCATCCCGAAGACACCGGGCCCGTCACGGTGCACCTGACGGAGGACGGACGAGCCGACCCGATCCTCGGCGGCCTCGCCCGCAGCTTCACCGCGCTGACGGCCCATAAGGAGGGGTCGGGTGCCGTGCCGCCGGGGGCGACGCTGCTCGCGACGAACGACGGATGCCCCGTGCAGGCCTACCGGGTCGGCGATCGCCTGTACGCGACGCAGTTCCACCCCGAGCCGACGACGCGCGCCTTCACGGAGCGCATGGCCGTGTACCGCGACGACGGCTACTTCCCGGCGAGCGACTTCGACGCCGTCGCGGGCCGGGTGCTCGCGGCATCCGTCACGGAACCCGTGCGTATGCTTCGGGCTTTCGCGCAGGCTTTCGGCCCCGGATGACCACCGGCACGATCAGCACCGCGACGGCGGCGACGATCGCGGCGATCGCGATCGGCGTGCTCTGCGGCTCGCCCGCCAGTCGGCCGTAGGCCAGCCACCCGAGTCCCCACGCGATCGCGAGCGCCGGCGCGAACCGGCCGTTGCTGAAGTATCCGATCGCCATGCCGATGACGGCGACGACGGCCAGCACGATGACGCCCCAGACTCCGGGCGCCGGCACGCGCACCCCTTCGGCCGTGAGCCACGCCGTCGTGTTCGCGACGGTGGCCAGCGACACCCATCCCAGGTGCAGCCCCGTGACCACGTCGATGAGCCACGCGCTCCAGCGGCTGTCGGCGGGGTGCGTCAGCGTCAGGCGGAACGTCAGCCCGAGCACGATGAGGAGGGCGACGATGGCCACCACGGTGAGGGGGAGCGTGAGGAACTGGGCGGTGACGAGCCACACCCCGTTGAGCACGGCGGTCAGCGCGATCCACCAGCCGAGCCGGCGCTGCCGCGCGTTCGCGCGCTGGCCCGGAAGCGCCTGCCACACGGTGTAGGCGATGAGCCCGACGTAGATCGCGGTCCAGATCCCGAAGGCGGGTCCCGCCGGCGCCAGGTACGAGCCGTCTTCGGCGAGCGCGCCGTCCTGCAGGTCCTGCACGGAGGTGCCGCCGAGGGCTCCCGTTCCGACGGCTGCGGCGATCAGCATGAAGCTCGTCGCGGCGATCACGCCGATCTGCCGGCCCAGATCAGCCGGGCGCGTGCGAGACGGCTCGCCGGGAGCACTGCGACGATAGTTGGCAGACGTGTTCATGATTCGACGCTAGTGAGCGCCGGGCGCCTCCGCATCCCGGTTGACAGACACCCGCCCGTCGCCTAGGACGCTCCCGCGGGCGGATGGCGCAGCAGCTCGATGCGGTCGTCGAGATATCGCTCCAGCGGCATATAGCCGCCCGTCGCGCTCCACCGCACACTCGGAACGCCGTCGACGAGGGCGAGCGGACCGGATGCCCCGCCCGCCGACACGGCGGCGATGTCGATGGTCGTCCATCCGACGTGCACCGCCCGGCCCTCCGGGAATCCTCCTCGGGCCGCGGCGCCGGCGAGCGCGGCCCGCGCCCGCTGCGACTCCGCCGCGAACCCGCGCGGCGCCTCGGTCCGGGCACGCACGATGTCGCCTGTGGCGCGCACGGCGTCGTCGTCGAGGAGCAGGACACCGAGGTGCCAGGCGTCGCCTGCCGGCACGATACGCGGGGCTCGTGCGAAACCGAGGACCCGACGGGGCACGACCAGCTCGCCGAGGGATTCGCGCGGCGCACCGGCCAGGCGTCCGCGCGCAGCCTGGAGGATCTCCTCGATCGTCACAGGCGCTCTTCGGCGACCGGGAGCGACGCCCCGACCGCGTCGCCGCGAAGGGTCGTGCCGATCACGGGGAACACCAGCACCGAGAGCATGCCGATGCCCACGAGGGCGGCTGCGAGCCCTGAGGACAGGATCTTCTCGTCCACCCCGATGTTCGTCACGGCGACGATGATCGGCAGACCCGTCGCACCGAAGAACACGACGGCCGCGCGATCGCGGGGCCGGGAGTCGGCCGGGGCGGCGAGCATCGACGGCAGTCCGCGCACGAGCAGGAGCCCCGCGAGGCCGATGGGCAGAAGGAGCAGGAGTTCCGGATCGGCGAGGAGAGCCTCGAGGTCGAACGTGACGCCCGTGTAGATGAAGAACACCGGCACGAGGAACCCGAACGCGACGCCTTCGATCTTGCTCTCGACCGCGTCACGATCGGCCGCGGCCGCATCGCGCATGACGAGGCGCCACACGATGCCGGCCGTGAAGGCACCCAGCAGCATGTCGAGATCGAGCAGGAGGCTCACCACGACGAGCGCGCCGAGCACGAGGAACACGACGCGGATCGCGAACTGGCCCGAGGTGTGCAGCGTCGCGTTGACGAAGCGGTGCAGGGCGCCCTGCGGAGCGCGGAAGGCCCACCAGATCGCGAGCGCGGCGACCAGGACGAACGCGATCAGGACGATCGTGGCGATGCCCGGGTCACGGCCGCCGAGGAAGATCGAGATGGCGACGAGGGGCGCGAACTCGCCCACCGCGCCGATCGCACCGACGGCCTTGCCGAACGGCGTGCGCAGTTCGCCGTTGTCGCGGAGCATGGGAAGGATGGTCCCCAGCGCGGTCGAGCTCAGGGCGATGGCGATCACGATCGCCGCTTCGCCGGGGGCGATGAGCCACCCCACGGCGATACCGAGCGCGATGCTCACGAACCAGCCGCCGACGGCGCGTCGCCCGGTGCGGCCGCGGAAAGCCGAGAGCTGGATCTCGGATCCCGCGACGAAGAACAGCATCGCCAGGCCGAACTCCGACAGCAGCTCGACGAACTCCGACGGAGCGGCCCAGCCGAGCACGGCGGGGCCGACGAGGATGCCGAGCATGAGCTCGAACACGACCACGGGAACGCGCACGAACACCCCGACGCCGCGCGCCAGCAGGGGCGCGAGCACGGCGAGCACCGGGATCAGGAAGATCGTGGCTTGGGCGGCGGACACGGGTTCAGGCTAGCGATCGGGACGGTTCACCGGGGAGCGACCCGGTCGAGCCAGTGCAGCATGCCCGGGAGGGCGAGGTAGGCGACGCTGCCGTGGTCGGCGAACGAGATCTCGTGGTAGGTGACGGAGATGCCGAG
>NZ_FTPO01000004.1 GCF_900155915.1 Microbacterium sp. RU33B | reverse complement strand
ACGCCCTCGTCGCGAAGAGCCAGCGCCGTGGACAGGGCGATCTGGCCGCCTGCGGAATCGCCCGCCAGGCAGGTCGCCCCGTATCTGTCGATACTCCTGCGCACCAGGGCACGCACCTTCTCGCGCGCCCCCGCAGCAGTGCCGAACGGTATCAGCGGATAGATCGGGACGGTCACCGCCACCGACGCCTCCGCGGCGATTCGGGCGGCGAGATGCCAGTGCTGGTGGACGACCTCGTTTACCCACCCACCACCATGCACGTACACGGCGGCGCCTCGCGCGTCCGCGGGAAGGATCGTGTAGACCGGCCATCCCTCGAATATCTCCACGCCGACCCGGAGGCCGCGCCTCAATCGCGACGGCGGTCCATACGGCCTCGGCCGGAGCTCGCGTTCCCGAATGCGCCGCCTCGCGCCCTCCGCCGTGACGAAGGCGCGGTTCGCACGCATCATCCTCAGCGCGACCGGCACCAGCGCATCGGGCAGGGTGATCGGCACGTTTCCAGCATCACACGGCGCCGGAGCAAAGCCAACGCTCGTCTGTCGCAACAGGATGCCCGGCGGTCGTCGCCTTCAGCTTGTGGTGTGCGCGTCTGTGTGGATAAGGTGCGTCATCTGAGCGACGTAGCCGTTCAGGGCTGAGGACATCTGCGTCCAGTCGTCCATGGCTTCGCCGCGGTACGCAGCGGCGGCGAGGCGCAGCATTCGCGCTTGGTCCGGTGGGGCTGTCTGAGCGGCACGCTCGGCTGCGACATCCTTCGGGACGAACCGCCCATCGGACAAGGTTGCCTGCATCCGCGCGAGGGTGAGCACGACATTTCTCTCATCGCCGACCAGGTCTTCCAGAAGACCGGGCAGCGCCCGTCGGATTGCGAGGCGGACCGCGTCGACGGGAACCACGGGAAGAATCGCTTCGGGCGCCGGGCCGTAGAGAGAAGCCCCCGACTCGCGTGCCATCGCGAGAAGAAGAGTCCCATCCGGATCCACGTGCGGCCCGGGCAGTGACCCGGCGACGGTATCGTCGCGGAGCCATTCACCGTACTGCAGCTGCACGACCGGGTTCCATGGGTCGACGTTCCGTAGCATCACGGTGAGTTCGACGGGACGCGCCGGGCCATCATGCGCGCGTCGCCCCGACACCTTCAGCAGGCCACCGATCGAGTCATCGCGCGTAGCGTCTCGAAGCGGCTCGGTGGTGATGGCGAGCAGATCCACGTCGCTGTCGGGACGCAGACCACCGGCAACGGCGGAGCCGTAGAGAATCAAGCCGACCAGGTCACCTGATAGCGCGTGCCGAACAATGGCCGCCGGCCGAGCCGTCTCATCATCCAGATGCTGCATGCTGCCATTGTCCTCACACAACGCGCCGCCCGGTGCCGAGGAGGATCCCGATGCGCGCGTTGCCGGAGGTGGCCTGGTCTCGTACGACGAAGCACTCGATGAGGAATGCCACGCGGATGGCCAGACCAACGACGAAGCCCCCGCTCGACAACATCGGGCGGGGGCTCGTTTGGGTATCTCAACGATCGCGGCTCATAATCTGTGTCCTTCCCTCGGGATAGCGAATCTAGCCATCGGCGCGGACTTTGACAATGGCTCTCGTCACGTCTCCTCACGGATCAGACGAATGGTTGTTCGCTGTTGCCCGTGTGCGCGAGAGTCTGAAGCCCGGCGCCTAGCCCTGTGAGGGACGCTCCTTCGCGCTTCGGAGTGGATGTCTCCGCATATCGTGATCTTGGAACCACGTACGATCACGGAATGACGTCACCGACGCCCGCCACGGTCGAGCCCGGCATCTACCAGCACTTCAAAGGCGCGCGCTACGAGGTGATCGGTGTGGGGCGGCACAGCGAAACCGATGAGCAGCTCGTCTTCTATCGCAAGCTCTACGACGACTACAGCTTCTGGGTGCGACCCCTCGGCATGTTCCAGGAGCCCGTGAGCCGAGACGGTTACCAAGGCCCCCGGTTCATCCGCATCGCCTGACGACAAGACGGGACACCCGACCGGCTCAGGGTCGCGCAAGACCGTTGTTGCCGGGCCCTAGCCGGAAACCCGATGACCGTCGCGTCAGCCGCGCAGCGCGAGGGCGAACGGGAGCACGCCGGTCGCGCCGGAGCGGCGCAGCTCCCGAGCGGCCACCGTCAGCGTCCATCGGCTGTCGACCAGGTCGTCGACCAGCAGGATCGGGCCGGCAGGCACGTCGAGGCCGGCGGCGCTGAAGCGATCCCACACGCCCGCGAGCCGGAAGGCGCTGTTGCCACCGGGTGCGCCGGTCGGACCACCCGACACGGAGTCGATCGCCCCCAGGAACGGCATCCGGCCGATGTCGGCGATGCCCCTAGCGAGTGACGCCACGAGCTGCGGCTTGGCGCGCGACGGCATCGCCACGACGGCGACCGGCCGCTCGGCCCAGCCCCAGTCGGCCAGCACCCGCACGCACGCGGCGAGCACGTTCGGAGGCACCGGGGCGTCGGCCGCGCCGGCGGCGAACATCTCGCGCAGTACTGATCCCCACCCGAGGTCGGTGAGGCGTGCCAGCGCCCGGCCGTCGTCGGCCTGCTCGTCGGCAGGGATGCGTCCGCGCACCGGTACGCCCAGCGAGTCGGCCCCCGTGGGCCACTGGCGACGCGGCTCGATCGGCACTCCGACGCGGTCGAGTGCGGCGGAGGCGGCAGCCGTGGCATCCGTCCCGATCTCGACGGGGAACCAGACTCCCGCACAGGTGTCGCAGCGACCGCACGGCGCCGCGGTGTCGTCGTCGAGGGAGCGCTGCAGGAACTCCATGCGGCATCCGCGCGTCTGCTCGTAGTCGATCATGTGATGCTGCTCGGCGACGCGTTCGGCGGCGATGCGCTCGTAGCGCTCCTCGTCGTAGGTCCAGGGCAGTCCGGTCGCGATCCACCCGCCTTGAACGCGCTCCACGGCGCCGTCGACGTCTAGCACCTTCAGCAGCAGCTCGAGCGGAGTGCGACGGATGTCGACCTGCGCCTCGAGTGCGGGGGTCGACAGCGGGCCGCCGGATGCCGAGAGGGCGGCCAGCACGCGCTCGGCGCGCTCGCGGTCGGGCATCGACGCCGTCGCGAAGTAGTGCCAGATCTCACGGTCTTCGGTGCCGGGGAGGAGCAGGACGTCGGCGGAGGCGGTCGCGCGTCCGGCGCGACCGACCTGCTGGTAGTACGACACCGGCGACGAGGGCGCCCCGAGGTGCACGACGAAGCCGAGGTCGGGCTTGTCGAATCCCATGCCCAGCGCGCTCGTGGCGATGAGCGCCTTGACCTTGTTGTCTTTCAGGAGCGCCTCCGACTCCTCGCGCTCATCGGGATCGGTCTGCCCGGTGTAGGCGCGCACGTCGAATCCGCGCTCGCGGAGCAGGCGGGCCGTGTCGTTCGCCGCGGCGACGGTGAGCGTATAGATGATCCCCGAGCCCGGGAGATCGCCGAGGTGGCTGATGAGCCACGCGAGCCTGCTGGGGGAGTCGGGCAGTCGCAGCACTCCGAGCCGCAGCGACGTGCGGGCGAGCGGGCCGCGGATGACGAGCACCTCGGGGGAATCGGCATCCTCGCCTCGCACCCCCAGCTGCTCCGCGACATCCGCCACGACGCGGCTGTTGGCCGTCGCCGTCGTGGCGAGAACGGGCACCCCCGAGGGGATGCGCGCGATCAGGTCGCGCAGTCGACGGTAGTCGGGGCGGAAGTCGTGGCCCCAGTCGCTGATGCAATGCGCCTCGTCGACGACGAGGAGTCCGATCCGGGGCACCAGCTGCGGAAGCTGCTCTTCGCGGAACGACGGATTGTTCAGGCGCTCCGGCGACACGAGCAGCACATCGACCTCGTCGCGGTCGAGCTGCGCGAGCACGTCGCGCCACTCGTGCGGATTCGTCGAGTTGATCGCCACCGCCCGCACGCCTGCCCGCCGCGCGGCCGCGATCTGATCGCGCATGAGGGCGAGCAGCGGCGACACCAGCACCGTGGGCCCTGCGCCGCGACGGCGGAGCAGCAGCGTCGCGACGAAGTAGACCGCCGACTTGCCCCACCCGGTGCGCTGCACCACGAGGGCTCGGCGGCCGCCCTCGACCAGCTCTTCGATGGCCTCGAACTGCCCGTCGTGGAAGTCGGCGTCGCCGTGCCCGACGAGGTCGCGCAGGACGTCGAGCGCCTGGGCCCGGGCAGAAGTGGTCGAGGTCATGCGCTCCACCCTGCCTCATGCCACGGACGCCGCGTGACCCCGGGTGACCCCGGGCCGGCCCGCCGTGCCGCGTCGTAGGCTGACGGCATGACCGTGCCCGACCCTCGATCCTGCCCCACGTGCGGCGACGAGCTCAGGTTCGAGATCCTCGACGACGAGCGCTTCCTGGTGGCGTGGTCGTGCGTGAACTGCGGGCTGATCCGCACGACCGAGCCGGTCTGACCGAGGGGACGCCGCGACCGCAGCGCGGCGCCGCGCTCAGTCCGGCAGGCCGATGTGCGTGGCGCGTCGCAGCGGAGCGGGGGCGGGGGAGGCGCCGCGGCGCGTGCGATGCCGCCCGATGAGGAACATCATCGATCCGACACTGATCAGCACGATCGAGAGCAGGGCGTTGGGGCCGTCGGCTCCGCTCTCGGCGAGCTGTGCGTCGCCGGCGCCAGAGGCTGCGGCGATCGCGAGGCTGTATGTCGCGACGGCATCGGGTGCGGTCCCGTTGGCCGCCGAGAGCGTGAACGTGAACGTGCCCGCCGTCGTGGGCGTTCCCGTGATCGCCCCGGTGACCGCGTCGAGCGTGAGCCCGGTCGGCAGAGCACCGCTCGCGATCGAGTAGGTCGCGGTCGGCGACGCCGACGACGTGACCGTGTAGGAGTACTCGAGGCCGGTCGTGCCGCCGGTCGGGGAGGCGGAGGTGATCGTGGGGCTCGTGCGCACGGTGCCCGCGGGTGCGCAGCCGGTCGGTGCGATGAGCGTGTTGGTGTCGAGCGTGACGGCGGACGTGAGGGCCAGGAGGCGGCCCGTGATCGTCGCCGCTGTCTGAGCGGTGATCGACTCGCTCGCCATGACCGTGCCGACGAACTGAGCGCCCGGCTCGATCGTGGCGGAGCTTCCGACCTGCCAGAACACGTTGCAGGCGCTCGCGCCGCCCGTGACGATGATCTCGGCGCTGGAGCCGACGGTCAGCGTCGACGCCGCTTGGAACACCCAGACGGATTCGGAGTTCCCCGCGAGGGTCAGTTCGCCGGACAGCGCGAGTTCCCCACCGGAGTACACGCCCGGCACGAGCGACTGCCCGGCGAGGTCGCCCAGCCCGGTCGCCGTCGGCGTCAGGCTCGCCGCGACGCCGTACGCGGTGTCGAGATCGACCTGCGCCTGGGCGGCGACGGCATCCGTCGCGTGGATCGTGCCGTCGACGAGACCCGGGGGGAATCCGTCGATGGCAGACCCCGGGCTGAGGCCCAGGTCGCCGTCGAGCGTGGACGGTCCGGTGTTGGTCACCGTCGACGCGCCGAGCACCGAGAACGTCCCGGCGGTGCCGAGATCGATCGGCCCGTCGATCGTGGTGTCGGCATACGCGGCGGGGCCGGAGAGCACGAGAGCGGCGAGGACGCCGATGGACAGAGCGGAAAGTGCGAGACGTACGGGTGGTTGCAGCACTCGTTCGACCCCCTTCGATAGGGAGGAACAAAGTTCACCGATGAGTCGACAGAATCTGCACCTCACCAAGAACTATCACGGATCCGCGGCCGCAGGTGAGATCCCCGAAACCATGTACCCAGCCGTGACCTCCGCGATGCCCACGGGCGTCACCCGGCGCGGATGACGCGCACCGCCATGAAGGGGCGACCGGGGAGCGGCACCCGCACGGATCCGGTGTGGACGCCGCCGAACCGCTCGATCGTCATGCTCCAGGTGTCGATCACATCGATGGTCCACTCGCCCTCGGGCAGGACGACGTTGCGAAAGCGCGGCCGGTTGAAGCCGAAGTAGCCGATGCGGTGATCGGGCGTCCCGCCCCAGGGCACGTCCCAGTCCGAGGGGAGCGGATCCCAGACGCCACCGGGTGTCTCCGCCAGCAGCTGCTCGAGGAAGCGGATGCGGTCGGGCGAGCCGCCGTGCAGCACGCCGCCCTTCGACCACCACAGCACCTCGTCGTCTCCGGCGGCCGAGGCATCCGTCACTCCTCCCGAGCCGCTCGGGAGATACGTCTCGCCGTGCCCGACGTAGCCTCCTCGGACGGCGCCCTCCCAGAAGCGGCGCACCATCTCCTCCGCCGTGATGTTGCCCCAGCCCTGATCGATGTCGCCCTCATACGCGCACTCGTCGATCACGACCGGCTTGCCCCACCGCTCGCGCCACTCGTCGGTGTTCTCGGCGGTGCGGTAGACGTCGACGCGCTGCACGCTGACGTGCGTGATCCAGGGCTTCCCGTAGTCGTAGAACGGTCGGCAGTTGTGGATCGAGTTCAGATGGCCGAACGGGTCCTCCTCGCCGACGATCTCCGCGAGGCGCTCCCAGTCGTCGGTGTCTTTCGCCCACAGCAGGTCGTACTCGTTCGCCATCGACCACCACACGTTGGCGAATCCGGCCAGCAGGCGCACGACGTAGCGCAGGTACCGCTCGTCGACGTCGGGGCCGAGGTCGGCGAAGCCCCACCGGTCGTATGCATGGAACAGGATGAGGTCGGCCTGGATGCCGAGCGCGGCGAGCTGCGCGATGCGCTGCTCGAGCCGGCGGAAGTGCGCCGGGTCGAACCGGGTCAGGTCGAACCCCTCCGCCAGCGAACCGGGGAACGGGAAGTCGGCCGGTTCGTTGGCGTTGTAGAGGTACGACTTCGGGAACACGCACATGCGGATCTTCGTGAACGGCGCCTCGGCCAGGGTCTCGAGCGTCTGCCGCTGCAGCTCGTCGGGTTGGTGCGTCCACGCGTAGGCGGTCGTGCCGAGCGGCCGATGGCGCGTGCCGTCGGCGTGCGCGAAGTGGAAGCCGTCGATGCGGACGGGCCCGTGCGACGTCTCACGGGGTGAGGTCACCGTGACCACGCCGGTCAGTCCATCGAGCGAGCGAGCGGTGGAGCGGGTCTCGAACGACCACTCGCCCTCGAGATCGGCCAGGGCGCGCACGACGTACGCGCCGTCGCCGTCGTAGAACCCGCCCACGCGGACCGTGGAGGCATCCGGACGCGTGAACACGGCGTCGAGCTCGACGTCGACGAACGGGTTGCCGTGCGAGGGTCCGTCGAAGCGCAGTTCGAGCGGATCCCACTTCGGGGTCGGGCCCGGGAGGGCGACGGATGCCGAGCCCCGCGGCACATCGGCCGCTTCGTACGACGGATCGGCCGCGATCGCGGGTGCGTACGCCGGCCGCTCGACGTCGTCGCCGACCTCGGCGAGCTCGGCCCACAGCTGCCGGCGTGCCTCGGGGTCTTCGAGCGACGGGACGAGGGCGATCAGCGACCCCAGTCGTCCGCCGCGGAACTGCGCGGCCATCGGAGAGGCGGCGAAGCCGGGCATGAGACGCTCGAGCACGGCGCGTGCGCCGGGGTGGTCGAGAGCCTCGCCGAAGGTGGAGCGGCGATCGAACATGGGGTTCCTTCCGGAGGTCAGGCTGCGGCGCGCACCACGGTCGCGCGCTCGGAGGTCATTCGTCGTCTCCCTCGGCGACCCATCGCTCGAAGGCGACCTCGCCGTCCGCGGCGTAGAGGCCGATCACCCGACCGGTGAAGGATTCGGCGACCTCCGACGAGAGGAAGCGACCGTCGACCTCGGCGAGATCGATGCGTTCGCCGCCGAGGGGCGTGAATCCGAGGCGGAAGACGTCGCTGGTCGCGACCATGCGCCAGCCCGATGCCGGACGCGCCGAGTCGAGGTGCAGGTCGACGACGTCGCCCTCGAACGGATGCCTCCACTCCTGCTCGAGCCCCATGAACGACGCACGAGCCGTCACGGAGCCGTTGCCGGCTTCGATCTCGAGGTGGAAGCGCTCTTCGTAGCGCACGGCGATGCCGCCGGCCCCTCGTGCGACGTCGGCGCGCACCGTCACGGTGTTGTTCAGGTGCTCCTGGCGGCGGCCCACGAACACGGGCTGCTCATCCGCGAGGGTCGTTCCGTCGCCGGTCAGCACGAGGCGCCCGTCGGTGAGGGTCGCGACCTCGAGGGGCAGCCGGCGGACGCCGATCCATTCGCCGTCGAGCCCGTCGGCGAAGTCGATCTCCGTCCGCGTGCCGGGGCGCGGGTTCAGATCGACGGCCGCGACCTGCGGCCACCCGTCGGACCAGGTCACCGGGGTGACGAACGTCTCACGGCCGAGCGCCGAGAAGGCGCGCGTGCCGCCGCGCGGGCGCACGCCGAGCAGGACGCAGAGCCAGTCACCGTCGGGGCCCCGCACGAGGTCGCCGTGCCCCGTGTTCTGGATCGGACGCGGGGTGGACCGCGCAGAGACGAGCGGGTTGGACGGCGCGCCCTCGAAGGGTCCCTCCGGTCCGGAACCGCGCGCGATCGAGATCGAGTGGCCGCGCTCGGTCCCGCCTTCCGCGATGAGGAGATACCAGACCCCGTCGACCTCGTACAGGTGCGGTGCTTCGGGGAACATCAGGCCGGTGCCCGACCACAGCGATCGCGGCTCCTCGAGTGCGCGATGGGTGGAGAGGTCGACGGCGACCTGCTGGATGCCGAGGTGCGCAGGCGCGTTGGGGTCGAGCGACCCGGTCAGCTGCAGACCGGAGAACGTCACGTAGCAGGTGCCGTCGGCATGCCACGCGATGTCCGGATCGATGCCCTCGATCGTGCCGTTGCCGTCCTGAGTGAGCAGCACGTCGCCCTCGGACCAGGGGCCGGCGGCATCCGTCGCGGTGAAGTGCAGCATCCCCCGCCCCATCGCGACCGTGATGACGACGTGGAACACGCCATCGTGATGGCGGATGGTCGGCGCCCAGGCTCCGCCGCCGGTCGCGACGTGCGCGACGCCGAGCTGGGCCTCGCTGACGGCGACGTGGCCGATGAGCTCCCACGTCTCGAAGTCGCGCGAGCGGTGGATCGGGATGCCGGGGAGGTATTCGAACGTCGACGTCGCGAGGAACCACTCGGGTCCGTCGGCGCCGTCGACCCGGACGACCGAGGGGTCGGGGTGGAAGCCGTTCAGGAGCGGGTTGAAGAGGGTGGTCATGGCGGGATCTCCGGGGAGGGGCGGTCAGTCGGCGAGGATGCGGCCGAGCTCGGCGGCGAGGGCGACGGCGCGCGGATCGGCGCCGCCGGGCCACGGGCCGCGGGCGATCGTCCACGCGAACGCGAGACCGGTGTCGGGGTCGACGCACGCGAGCGCGCCCATCGCGCCGTCGTGGCCGAACGCGCGCGGGCCGCCGAACGCGAGCTGCTGCGACGGCTTCTGGAACACGATGGCGTGCGCGCGATCGTGCTGGTGGAGCACTTCGTCGTAGCCGCGCACCTGCTGCTGGCCGATCTGCTCGACGGTGTCGCTCGAGAGGAACGGCGTGCCGCCGTCGACGCCCGTGACGGCGGCGGCGAACAGGCGCGCGAGACCGCGTGCGCTGCCCGTGCCGGACGTCGCCGGATGCCCGAACCGCCAGCTGCGCGGATCGTTCGCGGCGTCGATCGGCCCGCCGGGAGGGGTGAACACGACGGGACCGAGCGCGGAGAACGTGCGCACCGCCGTGTCGGACACCGGCTGGATCATCGGCAGCACCGTCGCGCGGCGCGCCTCCTGGTCGGCGGGGAGGCCGAGGAAGAAGTCGATCCCGTGCGGAGCGCGGATCTCCTGCTCGTAGAACTCGTGGAGGGTGCGCCCCGTGACCCGGAAGACGAGCTCGGAGCCGAGGTTGCCGATCGTGATCGCGTGGTAGCCGAACGCGCTCCCCGGGTGCCAGAACGGCGCGCTCGCCGCAAGGCGGTCGGCGGCCGCGTGGTGATCGAGGAGCTCCGTCCACTCGAGCGGCGGCGTGGCCTGCGGCAGCCCCGATTGGTGCGAGAGCAGCTGGCGCACGGTGACGCGCTGCTTGCCCTTCGCCGCGAACTCCGGCCAGTAGTGGGCGACGCGTTCGTCGAGATCGAGCTCTCCGCGCTCCACGAGGAGTCCGACCGAGAGTCCGATCGTGTTCTTCGTGACGGAGTAGGGCACGACGACCGAGTCCTCCGCGAGGTGCGGGCCACCCCAGGCATCCAGCACGACCTCGCCGTGGTGTCGCGCGGCCACCTGGAACGACAGGTCGGGGTCGGCGGCGAGGAACGCGTCGAGGCGTGCGACGACGTCGCCCAGGCGGGCGTCGGCGCCCCCGTGCAGGGGTCCGGTCAGGGTCTCGAGGGTCATCGTGTCAGGCCTTCCAGGTCACGGAGAGGGGGAGGTCGGCGACGGATGCTCCGGCCCGCAGCGTGTACGCGCCGGGCTCGACGACCCATTCGCCGGCCCAGTGCGCGAGACGCCGTGCCGGCACCTCGATCCTCGCAGTGACGGTCTCTCCGGGGGCGGCGTGGACGGTGGCGAAGCCCACGAGCCACCGCACGGGGCGCTCGATCTCCGAGTCGACGCGCTCGGCGTAGACCTGCACGACCTGCCCGCCCTCCCGCTGGCCGGTGTTGGCGAGTGTCACCTCGAGGGTGTCGCCCTCGCGCTGTGCGACGCCCCACGACCACGTCGTGTAGCCGAGACCGTGCCCGAACGGGAACGCCGGCTCGGAGTCGGAGCGCAGCCACGCGCGGTACCCGATGTGGATGCCTTCGGGGTACGCGAGCACGCCGTCCTGCGGCGTGACGTCGGTCACGGGCACGTCGGCGAGGGCGGCGGGCCACGTCGTGGGCAGGCGTCCACCAGGTTCGGCGGCACCCGTCAGCACGTCGGCGATCGCGTGGCCGAACTCCTGTCCGCCGAAGTAGCCCTGCACGATCGCGGCCACCTCGTTCGCCCACGGGAGGACGACGGGCGACCCCGCGTTGACCACGACGATCGTCGGCGTGCCGGTCGCCGCGACCGCGCGCACGAGGTCGTCCTGGCGACCGGGGAGGTCGAGGTTCTCGCGGTCGTACCCCTCGGACTCCACCTTCGAGTTCGTGCCCACGACGACGACCGCCACGCCGGCGGAAGAGGCCGCCGCCGCGGCACGCGCGATCAGCTCGTCGGGGTCGGTCTTCTCGGGCGCGATGCCGAGCGTCAGGCTGAGCGCGCCGTCGAGGGCCCCGGCGCTCTGCGCGCGGGTGAACTCGGCGCGCACCGCGAGCGTGCGTCCGGCGACGACGTCGACCGCCACCGTGAGCGAGGGCGGGTTGAGGAAGGCGGCACCCAGGTCGGTGCCCTCGATGACGGGGGCGTCGTCGAGCACGAGCTCGCCGTCGACGAAGAGCCGGCCGGCGTTGGCTCCGGCGAAGCCGAGCTGGATCTCACCCGACTGCTCGGGGGTGTACCGGGTCTCGAGCACGACGGTGCGGCTCGCCGCGATCGGGGCGTCGCCGCCGAACCACACGAGGGCCGTCGCGCGCCGGTTCTCGACGAACAGCTCGGTGCCGTCCGCGTCGAAGAACGCGACGCGCAGGCCGGGCTCGCCCGTTGCCGGATTCGTCAACTGGGAGAGCGGGATCTCGGCGACGCCCTCCTGAACGACGGCGCCGATCTCGTACGAGACATCCGCTCCGGGCAGCGCCGCGCGGAGGGCGTCGAGCGGCGAGACGACCGACTCGGGGATCACCGTGGCGCTGCCGCCGCCCTGCGTGCGCGCGTCGCGGGCGTTGTGGCCGATGACCGCCACCCGCGAGAGCGCAGCGGGCTCGACGGGCAGGACGCCGTCGTTCTGCAGCAGCACGGTGCCGGCGATCGCGGCGGCGCGCGCGAACGCCGCCGCGTCCAGCGGTGCGGGCTCGATCGCCTGGGAGCCCTCGAGCGCGCCGACGCGCTCGGCGAGGAGCAGGATGCGCAGGACCTTGCGGTCGAGGTCGGCCTCGTCGAGGCGTCCATCGCGGATCGCGTCGACCAGCTCCGCCCATGCGGGGGCGGGGCCGGGCATCGCGAGGTCTTGTGCGGCGGGTACGGAGTCCAGTGAGCGCACGGCGGTCCAGTCGCTGATCACGACGCCGTCGAACCCCCACTCGGAGTTGAGCGGGGTCTCGAGCAGATCGTTCTCGGTCATCGTCACGCCGTCGACGGCGTTGTAGGCGCTCATGATGCTCCACGCACCGGCCTCGACGGCACGCTCGAACGGGGCGAGGTACAGCTCGCGCAGGGCGCGCTCGTCCACCCGCACGTCGACCGTGAACCGGTCGGTCTCGGAGTCGTTGGCCACGTAGTGCTTGGGCGTCGCGGCGACGCCGTTCTCCTGCAGCCCGCGCACGTATGCCGCGCCCAGCTCGGCGGAGAGCTCGGGGTCTTCGCTGAAGCACTCGAAGTGCCGGCCGCCGAGGGGCGAGCGGTGCAGGTTGATGGTCGGGCCGAGCACGACGTCGACGCCCTTGCGGCGGGCTTCGGATGCCGCGGCCGCCCCGTACCGGTACGCGAGATCGACATCCCACGACGCCGCCAGCGCCGATCCCGACGGCATGTTGAGCGACGGCTCGCGCTCGTCCCACCGCGGTCCCCGCACGCCGGCGGGTCCGTCGGAGAGGGTCATGGCCCGCAGGCCGATCTCGGGGAGCGCGACGGTCGTCCAGAAGTCGGCGCCCTGCACGAGCGCGGCCTTCTGCTCGAGTGTCAGGCGGTCGAGCAGGGGGCGGAGGTGGGTCACGGAGTCGGTCACCGGTGGTCCAATCGGGGAGAGGCAGGGCGTGCGAGGGGAGCGGGATGCCGCGGCCGGGCCGACGGCATCCCGCGGAGAGGTCACGCCGAGGCGGTGGCGGACTTCTCGGCGTCGAGGAGCGCGCGACGCGCGATGCGCCGTTCCTCCTGCTTGTCGGGGTCGGGCACCGGGGCGGCCATGAAGAGCCGCTGGGTGTACGGATGCTCCGGAGCCGAGGTCACCCGGTCGCCGTCGCCGCTCTCCACGATCTCGCCGCGGTACATGACGGCCACGCGGTGGCTGACGTGACGGACGACCGCGAGGTCGTGCGTGACGAACAGGTAGGCCACGCCGGTGCGCTCCTGGATCTCGATGAACAGATCGAGCACCCTGGCCTGCGTCGACAGGTCGAGTGCCGACACGGGCTCGTCGCACACGATGAGTCGGGGGCTGAGTGCGAGCGCGCGGGCGATCGCCACGCGCTGACGCTGACCGCCCGAGAACTCGCGCGGCAGCCGGCCGCGGGCGTCCGTGGGGAGCCCGACCTGATCGAGCAGCTCGCGCACGCGCGCCTTGGCGTCGGCCTGGGAGACACCGGTCACGGTGAGCGGCTCGGCGAGGATCTGCTCGATCGTCATCGACGGGTTCAGCGACGAGTACGGGTCTTGGAACACGACCTGGATCTCGGAGCTGAGCGCGCGGCGCGCGCTGCGACCGAGGTGGGAGATGTCCCTGCCGTCGTAGCGGATCGTGCCCTCGGTGACCGGGGCCAATCCGAGCGCCGCCCGGCCGAGGGTCGTCTTGCCCGAGCCCGACTCTCCGACCAGGCCCACGGTCTCGCCCGGCAGGATGTCGAGCGACACGCCCTTGAGCGCGCGGAACGGCTCTGCGCGGAACCCCTTGCCGGGGTATTCGACGACGAGGTCGGTGACCTCGAGCAGCGGAGCGGTCATGCTCGTGCTCCCTTCGTGGCCAGGGGCGGACGGGCGGGACCCTCGTCGAGGATCGCCTCCAGCAGCGTCCGGGTGTACGGATGCTGCGCATCGTGGAAGATCGAGCGCACGGGGCCCTGCTCGACGAACAGGCCGTTCTGCATGACCGTGACGTGATCGCACAGATCGGCGACGACGCCGAAGTTGTGCGTCACGAGGAGCATCGCCATGTGGCGCTCGGCCTGCAGGTCGCGCAGCAGGTCGAGCACTTCGGCCTGCACGGTGACATCGAGCGCCGTGGTGGGCTCGTCGGCGATGATCAGGTCGGGATCGGTGGAGACCGCGCCCGCGATCAGCACGCGCTGGGCCATGCCGCCGGAGACCTCGAACGGGTACGCGTCGAACGTGCGCCGCGGATTCGGGATGCCGACGCGGGCCAGCAGATCGAGCGAGCGCTCCGTGGCATCCCTCTTCGACAGGCCGAGCGTCTTGCGCAGCGGCTCGACGAGCTGGCTCCCGATCGTGAACGACGGATCGAGGTTGCTCATCGGCTCCTGCGGGATGTAGCCGATCCGCTTCCCGCGGACGCCGGCGTAGACCCGCTCCGAGGCATCCGCCAGTTCAGTGCCCTCGTAGCGGATCGAGCCCGATGTGACATGCCCGCCGCGGGGGAGGAGGCCCAGGACGGCGAACGCGGTCTGGGTCTTGCCCGAGCCGGATTCGCCGATGAGGCCGTGCACTTCGCCCTTGCGGATGTCGAGCGAGACGCCGTGGACGACCTCGATGTGCGATCCGTCGGGCTGGTCGTAGCCGACCTTCAGATCGCGGATCTCGAGCACGGTGTCGGCCGTCTTGCTCCGCACGTCGTCCGAGTGGATGATCACGTCGGTGTTCGCGTAGACCGGCGGCTCGTCGGGGTCGACGATGTCACCGCCGCCCGTGGCGATCGACGTCGTGACGGCCGCGACCGATCCGGTGGCGGTCGTGACGGCGCGGCGACGCTTGCGGCGCACCGAGACGGTGCGCTCGAGCTCGTCGCGCATGACGTTGGCGAGCAGCGTCAGGGCGATGCAGGTGAGGGCGATCGCGAGCGAGGGCCACAGCATGAGCAGCGGCTCCTTGTAGATGTTCTTGAAGCCGTCGTTGAGCATCGAGCCCCACGTGGGGACGTTGACGTCGCCGAGACCCAGGAACTCCAGGCCGGACTGGATCGCGATCGCGATGCCCGCGATGATCGCGGACTGGATGATGATCGGAGCCCGCACGACCGAGAGGATGTGGCGGCCGATGATGCGCGTGTCGCTGAGCCCCGAGACCCGCGCGGCGTCGACGTACAGCTCGGAGCGCACCGCGGTGACCGAGGCGTAGACGAGCCGGAAGTACGCGGGGGAGAGCAGGATGCCGAAGATGAACATCGACAGCCACACGGAGGGGCCGAGCACGGCGCGCGCGGCGAGCAGGATCACCATGGCCGGGAGGGCCATGTTGAGCTCGGTCACCCAGGTGGAGGCGGCGTTGAACCACCCCTGGTAGTACCCCGCCATGAGTCCGCTGATCACGCCCAGCACGACGGCGGTGACGAGGGCGATGAGGGCTGCCGCGATGCTCGTCTGCGTCGAGGCGAGCAGGCGCGACAGCACGTCGCGACCCGATCCGTCGGTGCCCAGCAGGTGCTCCGCGCCCGGAGGCTGGAGCACCGCGCGGATGTCGGCGAAGTTCGGATCCTGCGGCGCGATGAGCGGTCCGATGATCGCGACGATGCCGACCAGCGCCAGGAAGATCAGCGACGACAGGCCCAGGGGGCGGCGGATCATGCGGCGGAACAGGTGGACGCGCGCTGGGCCCGTGGTGGGCACGGCCGACGGGACGGCGATGGCGGTCATGAGAGTCGCACCTTCGGGTTGAGGGATGCCTGGGCGAGGTCGATGAGGAGGTTGACGACGATGACGATGATCGCGAACACGATCACCAGGCCCATGACGACGGGGATGTCGCCGAGCGTCGTCGACTTGACCGTGAGCTGCCCCATGCCGGGGATGGCGAAGACCTGCTCGATGATGACCGCGCCGCCGAGGAGCCCGATGAACTGCACGGCCAGCACGGCGAGCGCGGGGCCGCCGGCGTTGCGGAGCACGTGCTTGTAGACGACGGAGGTGGAGCCGAGGCCCCGGGAGCGGAGTGTGCGGACGTAGTCGCGCGACATCGCATCGATGACCGATCCGCGCACCTGCTGGGCGACGGTGGCGATCGCGCCGATCGACAGGGCGACGATGGGCAGTGTCACCGATGACAGCCAACCCCCGACCGAGGTCGTGATCGGGATGTACCCGGTCGCCTTGAACCATCCGAGGTTGATCGCGAACACGAGCACGAGGCCGAGCGCGATGAGGAATCCGGGGATCGCGAAGCCGATGAGGGAGAGGAACTGGATCGTGCCGTCGACGGCGCCGCCGCGGCGGGCGGCCAGAACGCCCAGGACGACGGACAGGATCGCCGAGACGAGCGTCGCGCCGATCACGATGGAGAGCGTCACGGCCAGGCGACCGCTGACGCTGACGCTGACGAGCTCGCCGGTGAAGAAGCTCCGGCCGAGGTCGCCCGTGAGGGCAGAGGTCAGCCACTCCCAGTACTGCACGAGGAGGGGGCGATCGAGGCCGAGCGACTCGGCCTTCTTGGCCACCGTCTCGGCGGTGGCGTTCTCGCCGAGGATGCGGCGGGCGATGTCGCCGCCCGCCATGTAGAGGAGCACGAACGCGAGGAACGAGATCACCGCGATCAGCACGATGCCCGAGGCCAGGCGTCGCAGGATGAATGTGAGCATGATGCCTTCCCGAAGTGTGGTGCCGGCCCGCCCGCGCACACGGCGCGGGCGGGCCGGAGTCGGTCAGTTCTTCGGCGAGAAGTCGAAGATCGACGGGTAGGCGTTCGTCGGCCAGAACTCGAGGTTCGTGTCGGCATCCACCGCGAAGGTGCCCTGGACCCGGAAGAACGGAGCGAACCAGGCCTGGTCGACGATGTAGGCGTTGAGCTCCTTGGTGGCCGCGGCGGCCTCCTCCTCGGTGCCGGTCTGGATCGTGGCGATGTAGCCGTCGACCGTCGGGTCCTGCGACTTGAACGGGTTGAACGTCGCGTTCGGAGCGATCATGAAGTTGATCAGCTGCCAGTCGGGGTTCTGCTCCAGCGCCATCCACGTCGCCGGGTACTTCGGCGCGAGCATGTCGGTGATGAAGTTGCCGGTGCCCGGATCGGTGTAGTTGACCGTGATGCCGATGTCGCTCAGCTGCTGGGCGACGAGGTCGAAGGTCGTCTGGAAGGCGGGCGTCGACATCATGTTGAGCGTGAAGCCGTTCGGGTAGCCCGCCTCGGCCAGAAGCTCCTTCGCGGCCTCGGGGTCGTAGGCGTACGTGTCGTCCAGGGCGGCGTCGAAGCCGACGGACGTCTCGGGGAACACCTGCTCGGTCACGGTGCCGTAGCCGAGCTGGAGGGCCTCGAGGAGTGCCTCGCGGTCGAACGCCATGTTGATCGCCTGGCGCACCTTCACGTCGGCGAGCTCGGGCGCCATGGTGCCGTCGCGGTCGAACAGCAGCAGGCCCTGGAAGTCGAGCTCGTTGGACTCGATGGTCCAGCCGGATGCCTCGATCTCGGGGATCGTGTCGTTGTTGACGATCTTCGCGCCGTTGGCCTCGCCGGCCTTCATCGCGTTGAGCGTCGCCGTCGGGTCTTCGATGACGTTGATGGTGAGGTTGGCGTAGGAGACGGCGTCCTTGTTCCAGTAGTCGGGGTTGGCCGTGTAGACGTACGTCGTGCCGGTGACCGACGCGGCCGTGTCGAGGACGTAGGGGCCGGAGCCGACCGGGTTCGTGGCGGAGTCGGGGTCGTCGAACGACGACGGGGCCTGGATGAGTCCGGGCGCGATCGACAGGAGGTTGATGAGCGAGGGGTCGGGGGAGGGGGTCGTGATCTCCACCGTCGTCGCGTCGACCGCCGTGAACTCCTTGCCCGCCATGGTCGCCGCCTGCGGCGAGGTGCCGTCGCGGAAGCGCTCCATGCTGGCGACGACCGCTTCGGCGTCGACGGGCTCGCCGTCGGTGAAGGTGGCGTCGTCGCGGAGCGTGAGGGTGAGGACGGTGTTGTCGTCGTTGTACTCCCATGCCGTCGCGAGCCAGGGCTCGATCTCGCCGGCGGAGTTCTTCTGCAGGAGCGTGTCGAACACGGCCTGGAAGAACGGGCTGCGGTTGCCGTACTCGGCGCCCTGCCCGATGTCGTAGCTCGTGGGCGCGGCGATCGCGGTGAGCGTCAGCCGGTCTGCCGAGCCCGACTCGCCGCCGTCCGAGGCATCCCCGCCGCCGCCTGCACACCCGGTGAGCGCGAGAGCGGCGATGACGGTGAGGGCTGCTGTGGCCTTCCAACGGAACATCCTTGGTCCCTTCTCGGGCGATACCCCTGCGGATCGCCTCCTGGCCGAGGACGCTAACAGCAATTCCGAGTAGTCGCTAGGTTTTTGAGTCAGAAACCTAGCGAATGCTAGGAATTCGTTATAGAACAGTGAGGAAGGAGCCCCGGACGCACGACGAAGACGTCGTGGCCGCGGGATTACGGTGGGGTCATGACAGCAACGAGCAGCACGGGCACGGTGACGGCGCGCGTCGCTCCCGTCACGAAGCGCCGCGGCGAGTACGCGAAGAGCGAGACCACGCGGCGGGCGATCCTCGATGCCGCCCTCGCAGTCTTCTCCGAGTCCGGATACCGCGCGGGGTCGCTGCGCGAGGTCGCCCAGCGCGTCGGCATGAGCGAGGCGGGGCTCCTCCACCACTTCAAGAACAAGAGCGCCCTGCTGCAGGCCACCCTCGACCTCCGCGACGACCTGAGTCGGGAGATGGTGGACTTCGACACGCCGGACGGAGTCGAGGCCCTGCGCGGCCTCGTCGCGCTGGCCCGGCACAACGCGTCGATCCCCGGCGTGATCGAGCTGTACTGCACCCTGTCGGCGGAGGCCACCTCACCCGACCACCCGGCCCATGCGTACTTCGTCGAGCGGTACGAGCAGGTGCGATCGAGCACCACGCGCTCGTTCCAGCGCATCGCCGACGCCGGGCGTCTGCTGCCGGGGGTCGACCCCGCAGCCGCGGCGGTCGCCACGATCGCCATGATGGACGGGCTCCAGGTGCAGTGGCTGCTCGATCCGACCTCGACCGACATGGCCGATGCCCTCGCGGCGTTCTTCCGGGTGTTCGTCCTCGGCTACGACCTCGAATCGATCGAGCGGGCGCTCGACGCCCAGGGGACGGCGGGCGACGGCCCCGCGCCCGCATCCTGACCCCCGACGGAAGCCGACACGTGCACCGCATCCCCTTCACCGACGGCTGGTCGGTCGGCCCCAAGCTCGGCGCCTTCGAATCGCGCACCGATGCGACCGCCGCCGTGCCGATCGCCGTTCCGCACGATGCCCTGCGTGACCTCGAGCGGTCGCCCGACAGCACGCAGGGGGTGCACAGCGGGTACCTGCCCGGCGGCGTGTTCGAGTACGCGAAGACGTTCGACGTGCCCGCCGAGTGGCGCGAGCGCACCGTGCGCATCGAGTTCGAAGGCGTCTACCGCGACGCGACGGTGTTCCTCAACGGCGACTTCGCCGCCCACGAGCCCTCGGGCTACGCCGGCTTCGTGGTCGACGCCGACCCGTTCCTGCGCTTCGGCGAGACCAACACCCTCACCGTCGAGGCGCGCGTCCACAAGGACAGCCGCTGGTACACCGGTGGCGGCATCTACCGGCCGGTGCACCTCCTCGTCGCCGACACCGCGCACATCGCGCTCGACGGCACCGTGGTGACGGCATCCGACATCGACGACGAGCGTGCGATCGCCGAGGTCTCGACCGTCGTGGAGAACCGCGGCCGGCACCTGCGGGCGCTGCGGCTCACGTGGACCGTGACGGATGCCGACGGCGTCGAGGTGGCGACCGCGACCTCTCCCGTCAGCGCGCTGCCCGGAGAGTCCGCCGTCGCCCGGGTGCGCCTGCCGCTGCCGAATCCGCGCCTGTGGGGACCGAACTCCCCGCACCTCTACGGCATCCGTTCGGTGCTCGCCGAGCTCGACGGCACGCCCGTCGACTCCGACGAGTCGGTGTTCGGGGTGCGTCGCCTCCAGCTCGACACCGCGCACGGGCTGCGCATCAACGGCGAGACCGTCGATCTGCGCGGCGCGTGCGTGCACCACGACAACGGGCCGCTGGGCGCCGCCACGACCGCCGCCGCCGAAGAGCGAAAGGTGCGACTGCTCAAGGCCGCGGGGTTCAATGCGATCCGCAGCGCCCACAATCCGGCCAGCCGCGCTCTGCTCGATGCGTGCGACCGCCACGGCATGATCGTGATGGACGAGCTCACCGACGTGTGGACGAAGGCCAAGACGGGCTTCGACTCCTCGATCGGCTTCGACTCGCGCTGGCGGCACGAGGTGGCGGCGCTCGTCGCGAAGGACCGGCGGCATCCGAGTGTCGTGCTGTACTCCATCGGCAACGAGATCCTCGAGCTCGCGACGCCGCACGGCGCGACGTGGAGCCGGCGCCTCGCCGAGGAGTTCCGCCGCCTCGATCCGACGCGCTTCGTGACGAACGGCATCAACGGCATCATCGCGAACCTGTCGCGGATGGCCGAGGCCGAAGACGCACCGGATGCCTCGGATCCGAACACGATGATGGCGGAGATGGGCGAGCGCATGGCGCTCATGAACGCCTCTCCGCTCGTGACCGAGTCGACCGAGGAATCGGCCGCGGTGCTCGACGTCGTGGGCTTCAACTACGCCGATTCGCGCTACGGCCCCGACGCCGACCTCTTCCCGCACCGGGTCATCGTGGGGTCGGAGACGTTCCCCGACCGCATCGCGTCGCTGTGGGCGGATGTCCGCCGGTACCCCCACGTGATCGGCGACTTCACGTGGACGGGGTGGGACTACATCGGCGAGGCCGGCATCGGCCGCATCGACTACACCGATGTCGACGGCTACGTGCCCACGGGGACCGCGGGTCCGTACCCGTACCTGCTCGCCCGCTCGGGTGACATCGACATCACGGGGCACCGCACGCCGGCCTCCCACTATCGGGAGCTCGCCTTCGGGCTGCGCACCGAGCCCGCGTTCGCGGTGCATCGTCCCGAGCACCACGGGCGCCCCGTCGCCAAGACGCCCTGGTCGTGGGACGACGTCGTCGCCTCCTGGACCTGGGATGCCGAGCCCGGCTCCCCGGTCACCGTCGACGTCTACGCCGATGCCGACGTCGTGGAGCTGCTCCTCGACGGCGCCGTCGTCGGACGGATGCCGGTCGGGTCGCCCCGACCCCTCGTCGCGCGGTTCGAGACGGAGTATCGCCCCGGCGAGCTCGTCGCCGTCGCGTCGTCCGGCGGCGTCGAAGTCGGGCGCGCGACGCTGCGCACGGCGGGGACGGTGCGCCTGACCGCTCGTGCCGAGGCATCCGTCATCGGCGCAGGACCCGAGGATCTCGGCTTCGTCCCGATCGAGCTCGCCGACGCCGACGGAGTCGTGCCGTGCGACCGGGATGTGCGCGTCACGGTCGCTGTCGACGGACCGGGGGAGCTCGCGGGACTCGGCTCGGCCCGCGCCCGCACCGAGGAGTCGTTCGCCGGTCCGACCGTCACGACGTTCGACGGCCGCGCGCTCGCGATCGTGCGGCCGACCGGGGTGGGCGGGATCACCGTCTCGGTGACCGCCGAGGGGTACGACCCGGTGGTGGTGGAGCTCACCGCCCGCTGAGGACCGCTCGCGGCCTGTGCCGGCGGCGCGCCCGACTACCGGTAGCCGTTGCGCTCCGCCAGGGCGGCGCGGCGCTCCATCTCCTCGTGCACCTGCGCGCGCAGTCCGTCGCGCGGATACGCGTGCGGGAACACCCCGGCCTCGAGGTATTCGCGCACGCTGCGACCGTCGGGCAGCGCCGGACGCGTGAGGTCGTCGGCCGGTGCCGCCTCCAGGAGCGCCCGAGCCAGCGGTGCGATCTCGGACTCGTCGAGCGCGCGGTCCGCGAGCTGCACGATCGGATGCCGCGCGACGCCGATTCCGCCCAGCCCCGCGCCGGCGCGCGCTCCGGCGTGCAGCAGCCGCAGCAGGAGGGGCAGATCGTCGGCGCCCAGCGTCGGATTCTCGAGCAGCACGTTGACGGGCGTCAGGTGCGACAGCTGGATCGACGCGTCGGTCTCGCGCTCGAGGAGGAGCAGGGCGACCTCGCGCCGATTGCGCGGATCGGGGTTGGCGAGCGCCGCATCGAGCACGAAGCGCCGATCCGGCATGCCGAGCGCAGCATCCAGGAACTGGTTCATCGACCCCGTGAGCGCGTTCTGATGCACGTCGCGCAGCTGCGCGAACGCCCGGTCCACCTCGACCCGTGTCGGTGTGCGATCGAAGACGTTGCGTGCGTAGCGCTCGTCGGCGAGGACGCCGCGCGTGAGCTCGTCGCCGACGTACAGCGCCTCCTGGAGCTGGGGCACCCCGAGATCCGCGGAGTTCAGCACGGGGAGGGGGTCGGTCAGGTCGGGAGTGCGCGCGTCGCCGGAGTCGTCGTCCGCCGCGATCGGTCGCACCCTGCGCAGAAGGCCGTCGGAGAAGCGGAAGTCGTAGGCGTCGCGCCACAGCACGGCGCGGGCGGCGGGGAGGGAGATCGCCGTGCCGAGGATGCCGTCGTCCGCCGCATCCTCCGGCCGCTCACGGGTGACGACCGGGTAAAGCCCGGCGGGATCGCGGTCCACGACGAGGGAGAGCAGATCGTCCGGGATGCCGGTGAAGAGCTCCGCGTGATCGGCGAACGAGCCGCGCGTCGCCTGCGCGTCGATCGGGAACGACATGAGGAGCGCCCGGCCGTCGAGCGCGAAGTGCCAGACCCAGTGATGGTCTCCTGTGCGGAGGCGTCCGCGGGTCGCGCGTGGGACGAGATCGCTCCCGGCGAGCGACGGGCCGTTCCACGCGATCTCGTCGGTCTGCGCTGCGCCGCTGGTCATCTCGGTGAGCGTTCCGAGCACGCGCGCCCGCGTGCGAAGCTCCCACGTGCGCGTGTTCCGGACGACGTCGAGCACGGCATCGGCCCGCGCGATCACGAGGATCGCCTGCGGCTCCTCGCCGTACGAGGGGTCGGGTATGCCCGAGATCAGCAGCACCGCATGTCCGTTGACCCACCACAGGGGCGCCGAAAGGAGCCCCACCCCGCGCATCACGCGCGTGACCGGCGTCTTGCGCTCGAGCCCCGAGTGGGGGTTGTGCGCCTGCATCTGCACGGCCCTGCCCCAGCGCGCTTCCATCGCCTCCCGGAGCTCCGCAGTCCACTCCAGCAGGATGTCGCTCGTCCAGGGCTCGGCCATCGCGACGATGGAGCGCAGGATCCTGCCGTCGAAACTGCGGAGACGGCGTCCGCCCACCCGGAAGGGATCGTCGCGGGGATCGGCCTCGTCGGGCTCGACATCCCACCACGCCTCGGTGGCGCGCTCGATCTGACCCACGAGCTCGGTGTGGGTCACGTCCTGCGGAAGGCCGTACCCGAGACGGACCGCGGCGGCCGGGCGCGGCTGCGCCGGGTACGGGCAGGCCGCGAACACCTGCTCGAACACCGCGCGCTGCTCGTGGTCGTCCGGCGCGACGAAGGTGTCGACGGTGAGCTCTCCGCCCAGACGGAACGGGCGGCGCACCGCCTCCGCGAACCCGAGGTCGTCCATGCCGAAGTCGTTGACGCTGCCGATCTCGAGCAGACCCGCCGGGACGCGCCAGTGCTCGCCGTCGTACCAGGCCACCCCCGAGATGATCGGCAGAGCGCCGCTGCTCGACAGGCGGAACTCGAGGTCGTGTTCCGCGGCCTCGCCGCGCGCGTTCTGCGCCGGCGCCGCGATCAGCTCCCGCAGATCGTCGGGGATGCCCTCGAGCATCCGGGCGACGAGGATCAGCTCCGCGGCTTCCCGCAGCTCTTCGGGGTCGGCGGGGGACTCGGACTCGTCGCCCGCGCGCAGATGATCGGCGATCAGCTGATCGGCCGCGCTCCGGGCGAACTCCGATGCCGGGTCGTTGAAGAGCACGAGCGCTCGTCCGTCGTCGGCGAACGTCCAGACGGTGGTCTTGCCGCTGCGGAAGTGAAGGCTGAACCGGGAGGCCTCGAGCACCGCCTCGCGCACGCGGACCTCGCCCGCGTCGAACAGCGTGCTCAGCAGCCACGCGCGGCGGCGCAGCTCGCCCAGGTCTTCGCCGTGCATCAGAAGGTCGTGGATCGTGATCTCGTCGCCCGCGACCGCTGCGAAGCCTCCGAGCGCGAACTCGCGGGGCAGCACGACCAGGGCCTGACGCAGCATGCTCCGGCGCGGCTCGCCGTCCCAGCTGGTGATGACGACGCAGAAGAGCGCTCCCCGATCCCACATCTCGGCCTCGTCGACGCCGATGGCGGTCATGACGTAGTCGAGGATGCCCTCGGGTTCGCGCTCGCTGCCGACGAAACGCGGCGTGCGCACGGTGGGCGCACCCCACGCGGCATGCAGTTCGCGCCGCACCGCTTCGGCCGAGATCTCGGCGACCTCGGCGTAGCCGCCGGGGGGAAGCGTCGGATCGGCGGGCCGGTCGGCCGCGCCCTCCCGGTCGACCTCGGGGTCGTAGCCTCCGAGGGGCGCCAGCCACACGCCCTGCGACTCGTCGACGTCGACGCCCTCGAACGTGAACTCGCCGGGGTGGGTTGCGGACTGGAGGTGCTCGACCAGCCGATCGCAGAAGCCCGGCACGCTCTCCGCGCCTCCCGGCGGGAGGTAGATCGGCAGATCGTCGTCGTCGCTCATGTCGCTGCCGTTCTCCGCCATATCTCCCTCACGCGCCCAGGTCCGTGCTCACCATTGTGCGTCACGGCGCCTCGCCCGCCGGCGACCGCCTCAGCGAGCCGCTCGGTGCCGGGCCGCGTCCTCCAGCTCCGGCAGCTTCAGCGGAGTCGTCGCGGCGACCTCGTCGGAGAACTCCTCCGGGGCCACGACCGTGAGCGGGCGGGTCTCGTCGAGGGTGAGACGGAACCGGCTCTCCTCGACCCGGTGGAGCCGGCCGGATGCCAGCATCCACACCGCCCCGATGGAGAAGGCGACGAAGGCCGCCGCTCCGCCGACGAGGATCGCGACGCGCGGGCCGAACTCCGAGGCCACCCATCCCACGATCGGCGCGCCGATGGGGGTTCCGCCCATGAGGATCGCCATGTACAGCGCGAGCACCCGGCCCCGCAGCGCCGGGTCGGTCGTCGTCTGCACGTAGCCGTTCGCGGTGGTGAGGGTGGTGACGACGGCGAATCCGGTCACCATGAGCGTCGCGGCATATGTCCAGTAGCCCGGCATGAAGGCCGACACGGTGCCCGCGACGGCGAAGATGCCGGTGCCCATCACGACGATGCGCATGCGCGCCGTGTCGCGCCGGGCAGCCAGCAGCGCTCCGGCGAGGGATCCGATCGCGAGGATCGAGCTGAGGAGGCCGTAGCCGTCGGCCTCCTGGCCGAACTCGATCGCCATCGTCGAGGCGAAGATCGGGAAGTTCATGCCGAACGCGCCGAGCAGGAACACCATCGCGAACGCGACCATCAGGTCGGGGCGCTTGCCGACGTAGCGGAAGCCGTCGGCCAGGCGGGAGGCGCCCGCCGCCCGCACGCGCGGCACGAGGTCGTCGGTGCGGATCAGCATCAGCGCGCCGATCATGGCGAGGAACGTGAAGGCGTTGACGAAGAAGACCCACCCGGTGCCGACCGCGACGATGACGATGCCCGCGACGGCCGGACCGATCATGCGGGCGCCGTTGAACGACGCCGCGTTGAGCGCGACCGCGTTGGAGGCGTTCTCGCGCGACACGATGTCGGACACGAACGCCTGACGCGCCGGGTTGTCGAACGCCGAGACGACGCCGAGCGCGAGCGCGAAGGCGTACATGATCGGCAGGGTCATGACGCCGGCCAGCAGCAGGATGCCGATCGCGAGCCCGAGCAGCAGGAGGACGGACTGCGTCACCATGAGCAGCCTGCGGCGGTCGAAGCGGTCGGCGACCCATCCGGTGACGCTCACGAGCAGCAGCGGCGGAGCGAACTGCAGGGCCATCGTGACGCCCATGGCGCCGGCGTCGTTGTTCGTGAGCTCGGTCAGCACGACCCAGCTCAGAGCCGTCGCCTGCATCCACGCGCCCGTGTTCGACACGAGCGCGCCGATGAACCAGACGCGGTAGTTGAAGACCGAGAACGAACGGAACATGGCGCTCATCGGGCGGCCACTCCCAGCATGATCTCGGCGGCGGCCGCGAGAGTGGCGCGCCCCTCGGGGCTCAGCTCGCCGATCGCCTCCTCGAGCCAGGCATCCCGGCGCCGCGTCGTCTCGAGCACGACGGCGAGACCGTCGTCGGTGAGGTCGATGTTGACCTTGCGGCGATCGACCTCGTCGGGCGTACGCGTGATGTAGCCGGACTCCTCGAGGCAGTTGACGGTGCGCGTCATCGACGGGGGAGTCACGCGCTCGCGGTCGGCGAGCTCGCCCAGCGTGTGGGGGCCGTGCACCTTGAGCACGGCCAGGACGGCGAACTGCCCGTCGCTCATCGAGTCGACGGCCCGCTCTGCCCGGAGGCGGCGGGCGAGGCGGAAGGTCGCCATGCGGAAGGCGGATGCCTCGTCGGCGAACTGGTGGCCGGCGGAATCGGTGTCGGGCGGCGTTTCAGTCAGGCTCATCAGGATAGTTAGCATAGCTCATTAGCCTTGCTAAGTAAATACGGTCGACGCTCCGGTCCGTGCCCACGCGGAGCCGGATGCCTAGACTCGAGGCCATGCCCGAGTTCATCGACGCGCACGGCGTCGCGATCGTCTACGACGTCCACCCCGCACAGGGCACTCCTCGCGCGGTCGTGCAGCTGCTGCACGGCGTCGGCGAGCACGCCGCCCGCTACGCCGTGACCATCGCAGCCCTCACTGCCGAGGGGTACACGGTCTACGCCGACGATCACCGCGGACACGGCCGCACCGGCATGAAGCAGCACGACGGGGATGCGTCGAAGCTCGGGCGGCTCGGGCCGGGCGGTCTCCGCGCGGCCGTCGCCGCCGTGTGGCAGCTCACGCAGCTCATCCGCGCCGAGAACCCCGATCTGCCGCTCATCATCCTCGGCCACTCGTGGGGATCGTTCCTGACGCAGATGCTCGTCGACGACCATGCGGAGGCCTACGACGCGGTCGTCCTCAGCGGATCGTCGCTGCGCTGGCCGGGCTCGCTCAACGCCGGCGACCTCAACAAGCCGTGGAAGCGCGACGGGGCGATGGGGACCGAGTGGCTCTCGTCCGACCACGCCGTGGGCCAGGCGTTCCTCGACGATCCGCTCACGACGACCGAGCCGCTGCCGAAGCTCTTCGGCCCGCTCGACACGCTGCGGCTCATGGGCAAGCCGAAGAAGAACCTCGGCCGCGACCTTCCGCTGCTGCTCATGGTCGGCCGGGAGGACACGGTGGGAGGCCCGCGCAGTGTGCACCGCCTCGCCGCGGCGTATCGCGACCGCTCGAAGCTGACGGATGTGACGACCCTCGTGTACCCCGGCGCACGGCACGAGATCTTCAACGAGGCCGTGCAGAACGACGTGCGCGCCGATCTCCTGGCGTGGCTGGACGCGCGCTTCCCCGCCCGCGACTGACCCCTCCCGCCACCGGGGCCGTTGACAGGCGTGCGTGCCGCACGTCATCCTGACTCTTGAGGATGTCGTGGGAGCGCTCCCATGGAAACACCCCAGGAATGCCAGGGGAATCGGACCCGCGGCCGCCTCCGAACCGACGACGACGTCGGCTCGGTCGATGACGACCCCGGAGGAAGCGCATGTCCCCCCGATCCCCCCGCCCACGCCTGCTGCGACGCGGCGCGCTGGCAGCCGCCGTGCTGCTGACGGCCGCCGTCGCCGTCCCCCTCGGCGCCTCCGCGGCATCCGCCGAAGAGCCCGGACTCCCCGGCGCGCAGCTGTACGCCAACCCCCTGAACACGACGCTCGAGGCCGCGCAGAAGCTCTCCGGACAAGCGCGGGCCGACGCCCAGCTGCTGGGCAGCATCCCCTCGGCGGACTGGTTCACCAAGGGCACCCCCGCCGAGGTCACGGCGGCCGTCGACGAGGTCGTGACCGCCGCGGCCAAGTCGGGCAAGATGCCCGTCCTCGTCGCGTACAACCTGCCGTTCCGCGACTGCGCGCAGTACTCCGCGGGCGGCGCCGCCGACACCGCGTCGTACGCGGCATGGATCGACGCCTTCGCCGCCGGTATCGGCGACCGGGCCGCAACGGTGATCCTCGAGCCCGACGGCGTCGGGATCATCCCTCACTACACGACCCTCGACGGCAACCTCGAGTGGTGCCAGCCGGCGGAACTGGATGCCGCGACGGCCGCATCCGATCGCTACACGCAGCTCAACCACGCCGTCGACGCGCTCAAGGCGGGTGCGCAGACGTCGGTGTACCTCGACGGCACCGGCGCCGCGTGGCTCAACGTGGGCGAGGTGTCGGACCGCCTCCTCAAGGCGGGCGTCGCCCGCGCCGACGGCTTCTACCTGAACGCGTCGAACTACCAGTTCACGGTGAACTCCACGTTCTTCGGAACGTGGATCTCGCAGTGCATCGCCTACGCGACGGTCGTGCGCACGTACGCACCCGGAGCGCCCGGGGCCCCCGGCGCCTTCGGCGACTGCGGCAACCAGTACTGGAACGGCGGGCCCGCGACGGGCTGGGTCGGCGACGCGATGTCGCAGTACGCCGAATGGACCACCGATCCCGCGGCGCCGATCCAGGTCAGCACGGCGGGCGTCGACTCGCGGTACGCGTCGATCCTCGGCGGCGTCGAACCCACGACGCACTTCGTGATCGACACGAGCCGCAACGGTCTCGGGCCGTGGCAGTACCCCGCCGGGGTCTATCCGGCGCACGAGGACTGGTGCAACCCTCCCGGTCGCGCCCTCGGCGCGCTGCCGACCACGTCGACGGGCACGCCGCTGGTCGACGCGCACCTGTGGATCAAGGTCCCGGGCGAGTCCGACGGCAAGTGCTACCGCGGCACGGCGGGTCCGCTCGACCCGGCCCGCGGCATCGAGGATCCGGCGGCGGGACAGTGGTTCGCCGTGCAGGCCCGTGAGCTCATCTCGCTCGCCTCGCCGGCGCTGGCGCCCCTGGCCTGCGACGTGCGTGTCGTGGGGACGAAGGTCGGATCGGGCTTCATCGCGGCGATCACCGTGGAGAACCGCGGCGCGACCACGCTGCGGCCGTGGACGCTGGCGTGGACCTTCGGCGGCACGCAGAAGGTCACCCGCGTCGTCGGCGGCTCGTACACGCAGTCGGGCGCCGACGTCACCGTGACGGGACCGAAGGCACTCGGCACCCTCGCCCCCGGCAAGAAGACCGCGTTCGTGGTGACGGGCAAGGGGGCGGCGGACACCCCGTGGCAGTTCCGTCTGGCCGGCACCGCCTGCTCGTCGCGCTGACCCCCCCGGAGCGGAGGCGGCGGGTGCCCTCGCACCCGCCCCCTCTGCTCGTGGATGGCGCTCTCGGACCGTCTCCCGCCGCCCGCCTGCGCGCGTCGCGCCCGGAGCCCGGCCGACGGCGAAGGGGCAGGCTTCCGTGGTGGAAGCCTGCCCCTTCGTCGATGCGTGGTGCGGAGGATCAGCCGCGCGCGCGGCGGTTCGGGGTGCGCGACCCGCGCTGGATGTCACTCACGGTGCTGCCCGTGGTGAACCGCTGGGCTGCCGAGCGCTGCGCGGGCGCCTGGCCGTTGCGGGCGGCTCCCGACGACTGCCCGCCGCGCCCCTTCGAGCCCGACGACTGGCCGCCGCGGCCCTTCGCGCCGCCCGCGGCACGAGCCTGACGCTCACGGCTCTCGGTCGAGTCGCTGTCGCGGGTCACGCGGGGCTTGTTGCGGGGCTGCTGGCCGGGGCCGGCGGTGGCCTTCTTGCGTGCCGGGCGCTGCTCGTGAGCCTGCACGGGAGCGGGCGTGACGTGATCGGCCGGGCGGCCGACGAGGGTCGACACGGCGGAGCCGTTCGCCTCGACGGGCTCGAGCGCGACGTCGATCTTCGCCATGCGGAGGAGGTCCTTCACGTCGCGGCGCTGCGCGTCGAGCGCGACCGTCACGACGACGCCCTCGGCGCCGGCACGGGCCGTGCGGCCCGAGCGGTGCAGGTACGCCTTGTGCTCCATGGGCGGGTCGACGTGCACGACCAGCTCGACGTCGTCGACGTGCACGCCGCGCGCGGCGACGTCGGTGGCGACGAGCACGCGGACGCCACCGGCATCCGGAGCCGCGCTGAACGCCGCGAGGTTGCGGTCGCGGGCGTTCTGCGACAGGTTGCCGTGCAGATCGACCGACGGGATGCCTGCGGCGGTGAGCTGCTTCGCGAGCTTCTTGGCCTGGTGCTTCGTGCGGGTGAAGAGGATGCGACGTCCGCGGCCCGACGCGAGGTGCTTGACCAGCGCGGTCTTCTCGTCGGTGCCGGGGACGACGAACACGCGGTGCGTCATGACGCCCTGCGGCACGCTGGACTCGTCGACCTCGTGGCGCACCTCTTCGCGGAGGAAGCGCTTGACGAGCACGTCGACGCCGCGGTCGAGGGTCGCGCTGAACAGCATCCGCTGTCCGCCCTGGGGGGTCGCCGCGAGGATGCGCGTCACGCCGGGGAGGAAGCCGAGGTCGGCCATGTGGTCGGCCTCGTCGAGGATCGAGATCTCGACGGCGGAGAGGTCGATGACCTTCTGCTTCATGAGGTCTTCGAGGCGTCCGGGGCAGGCCACGACGATGTCGACGCCCGCGCGGAGCGCCTGTTCCTGCGGCTTCTGGCTGACGCCGCCGAAGATCGTGGTGACGGTGAGGCCGGTGGCCTTGGCGAGCGGCGCGATGACGGCCGCGATCTGCGTGGCCAGCTCACGGGTGGGGGCGAGCACGAGGCCCCGGGGGCGTCCGGGCGTGCGGCGGGCAGCCGACGCGTTGGAGAGTCGGGCGACCATCGGCAGGGAGAACGCGAGGGTCTTGCCGGAGCCCGTGCGGCCGCGGCCGAGCACGTCGCGGCCGGCGAGGGCGTCGGGGAGCGTGTCGCGCTGGATGGCGAACGCCTCCGTCTTGCCCTCTGCGGCAAGGATCGAAGCGAGCTTCTCGGGCACGCCGAGAGAAAGGAAGGAAGACATGGAGGTGCTTTCGGAAGAGCGCACAGGCGGGCACGGTGCCCGGCCGCGGATGCGGAGTGCGGAAGAGTGGCGACGGCGCGGATTCGCGCATCGGTTCGCCGTTCGAAAAGAGTCACGGCGGGTGCCGGAAGCGTATCGACGACGCAACGGCTCAGGTGGCCGCTCACCCACCCTAGCAGTCCGGCGGCGAGCAGCCTGAGCGCCCGCCGGGTGCCCGTGCTCTCCCGCGGTGCCGCGGACGAGAACGGACCGGCCGCGTGCCCCGCGGAATAGGCTGAGGCCATGCACGGTGAGTACAAGGTTCCGGGCGGCAAGCTCGTCGTCGTCGATCTCGAGGTGCGGGACGGGCGGATCGCGGACTTCCACCTCGCGGGCGACTTCTTCCTCGAGCCCGATGACGCCCTCGCCGACATCGACGCGGCCGTGACCGGTCTGGCGGTCGAATCCGACGTGCCGACGATCGCCGCCGCGGTGCGCGCGGCGCTCCCCGAGGGAGCGCAGCTGCTGGGCTTCACGCCCGAGTCGGTCGGCACCGCCGTGCGCCGGGCGCTGATCACGGCGCCCGGGTGGCGCGACTTCTCGTGGGAGGTCGTGCACGACCGTCCGGTCTCGCCGCGCATGAACCTGGCGCTCGACGAGGTTCTCACCACCAGAGTCGGCGACGGGCGCCGCAACCCGACGCTGCGGCTGTGGGAGTGGGATGAGTCGGCCGTCGTGATCGGGTCGTTCCAGTCGCTGCGCAACGAGGTCGACCCCGAGGGCGCGGCCCGTCACGGGTTCGACGTCGTGCGACGCATCTCCGGAGGCGGCGCGATGCTCATGGCGGCGAACTCGATCGTGACGTACTCGCTGTACGTTCCGGCATCCCTCGTGTCGGGCATGACGTTCGCCGACTCGTACGCGTTCCTCGACGACTGGGTGCTGCACGCCCTGCGCTCGCTCGGCATCGAGGCGACCTACCAGCCGCTCAACGACATCGCTTCGCCCTCGGGGAAGATCGGCGGGGCGGCGCAGAAGCGCCTGGCCAACGGCGGAGTGCTCCACCACGCCACCCTCAGCTACGACATGGACGGCCAGGTCATGTCCGAGGTGCTGCGCATCGGCCGCGAGAAGCTCAGCGACAAGGGCACGGTGTCGGCGGCGAAGCGCGTCGATCCGCTGCGCAGCCAGACCGGCCTCCCGCGCGAGGCGATCATCGACCGCTTCATCGAGACGTTCTCGACCCTGTACGGCGCCGTGCCCGGCACGATCTCCGACGAGGAGTACGCCGAGGCCGAAGCCCTCGTCGCGTCGAAGTTCGGTTCCGACGCGTGGCTGCACCGCGTTCCGTGACCTCCCCCGAGCCTGCTCCGGTCCCTGAGCCTGCTCCGGTCCCTGAGCCGGTCGAAGGGTCGGTCGAGATCCACGAGGGCGACAACCTGTCCGTCATCCGGTCGTTCCCGGATGCCTCGTTCACCCTGATCTACCTCGATCCGCCGTTCAACACGGGCCGCCCGCAGGAGCGCGCGATCGAGACCGCGCGCCCCACGCCCCGGCTCGCCGACCACGACCCCTCCGCGACGGAGTCTCGCGCACCGGAGGACGCTCCCGCGCTCGGCGACGACGGCGCGGCGCGGCGCGGCGTCGTGCGGCGGGGGTTCCACGGGCGCGAGTACGAACGCCTGCGGGGCGACCTGCGCGTGTACGACGACCGTTTCGACGACTACTGGGGGTTCCTCGAGCCCCGGCTCGAAGAGGCCTGGCGGCTCCTCGCCGACGACGGCACGCTGTACCTGCACCTCGACTACCGCGAGGCCCACTACGCGAAGGTCCTCCTCGACGCGCTCTTCGGGCGCGACCGGTTCCTCAACGAGCTCATCTGGGCCTACGACTACGGCGCGAAGACGCGCAAGCGCTGGCCGACCAAGCACGACACGATCCTCGTGTACGTCAAGGATCCGAACCGGTACTGGTTCGACTCGGATGCCGTGGACCGGGAGCCCTACATGGCTCCGGGGCTCGTCCCTCCCGAGAAGGCCGCGCGCGGGAAGCTTCCCACCGACGTGTGGTGGCACACGATCGTGCCGACGACCGGCCGCGAGAAGACCGGGTATCCGACGCAGAAGCCCGAAGGCGTCCTGCGCCGCATCGTGCAGGCCTCGAGCCGCCCCGGCGACCGAGTCCTCGACTTCTTCGCCGGCAGCGGCACGACCGGCGCCGTCGCTGCGGCGCTCGGGCGCCACGCCGTGCTCGTCGACGCCAACCCCGAGGCGATCGCCGTGATGCGGCGGCGCATGCCGGCGGCATCCGTCGTCGCGCACGACTGACGGCGCGAGCACGGCGTCGACCGGGCGCAGGGCCCCCACGCGTCGTAGGCTGACGTTCATGCGCTTCGGAAACTTCATCCCCCAAGGCTGGCGATTCGACCTCGTCGGCATCGAGCCCTCCGACCAGTGGCGCGTCATGCGCGAACTCGCCCAGCGCGCCGACGAAGGCCCGTGGGAGTCGATCTGGGTCTACGACCACTTCCACACCACGCCGGTGCCCAGCCAGGAGGCGACGCACGAGGCCTGGACCCTCATGGCGGCGTTCGCCGCGGCGACCGACCGCGTGCGCCTCGGTCAGATGTGCACCTGCATGGGGTACCGCAACCCGGCTTATCTCGCGAAGGTCGCCGCGACCGTCGACATCATCTCGGGAGGACGCGCCGAGATGGGCATCGGCGGCGGGTGGTACGAGCACGAGTGGAACGCGTACGGGTACGGCTTCCCGGCGATCGGCGACCGGCTCGGGATGCTCCGCGAAGGCGTCGAGATCTTCCGGCAGGCGTGGACGACCGGCAGCGCGACGCTCGACGGGAAGTACTACCAGGTCGACGGTGCGATCGTGCAGCCGCAGCCCCTCCAGGAGGGCGGCATCCCGATGTGGATCGCCGGCGGCGGCGAGAAGGTGACCCTCAAGGTCGCGGCGAAGTACGCGGCGTACACGAACTTCGCCGGCACGCTCGAGGAGTTCGCGCACAAGCGCGACGTGCTGCACGGGCACTGCGACGCGCTCGGTCGCGACCGGTCGGAGATCACCCTCTCGGCCAACTTCAACACGATCGTCGCCGAGACGGAGTCCGAGGCGCGCGAGCGCCTCGCCGCGGTGATCGCCCGCCTCACGCCCCACGTGGGCGAGGAGCGCGCAGCGGGGATCGAGAAGGACTACCTCGCCTCCGACGGATTCGGCACGCCCGAGCAGATCGTGGAGAAGCTCCGCGCCCGCGCCGACCTCGGTCTCGGGTATGCGATCCACTACTTCCCCGAGCACGCGTACGACCGCTCGGGCATCGATCTGTTCGAGCGCGAGGTCATCCCCGCCCTGAGCTGACCCTTCGACAGGCTCCGGGACCGACGGGCTCAGGGACCGGTGAGGCTCAGGCGCCGGTGACGAGGGCGCGCACTTCGGCGTAGCCGTCGGAGGAGATGTCGGGGCGGGACGCCTCGCCCCCGAACACCCTCGTGGTGCCCGGCGCCGTCGACCACGGCCGCCAGCCGGGGTCGCCGTCGCGCACGAACGCGGCGGCGGCTCCGTGGACCGCGGCGGCGAGTCGGCGCGGCGGCGCCTCGCCGGCGAGCTCGCGCACTCCTGCGGCGTCCAGGCAGTCGAACCAGAACGGCACGTCGAGGCAGTGCAGCGACCACCCTCTCGCGGGCGACACCCATGCGAAGCGGTAGACCCAGGTCGGCGCATCGCCGCGTGCCTCGGCCACGCGCACCACGGTGGAGCGGAACACCCGGTCGGTGACGTACCGGCCGAGCACCGCCGCGGTGCCCTTGCGGCGCTGCGCCGCGTTCGCCTCGAGGTACGCGGTCCGCGCATCGCCGTCGAAGCGCAGCCGCCCGAGGGCGACCGCGGCCGGGATGAGGCGGAGCGCGTTCTTGGCGGCATCCGTCGTCATCGTGAACTCGTCGTCGGTCGCGCCCAGCACGAGCGGCTTGCCGGCGCCGACACCCGCGCGCAGCGCGTCGAGCGTGGGCTGCGGCAGGAGATCGCCGTCGATGGTCGGCCCCCAGGGCAGACCGTCCTCGAGGATGGCGTGCACGGCGGCGAGCGGATGCTTCGAGGGAGCGGAGGCCGCGGCCTCCTGCAGCTCGAGCAGCCGCCCCTCGGGCACGGAGGCGAACCCGGCTCGGCTCGGCGCGACACCGGCGAGGGCGGCGAGCTTGGCCGACGACGTGCGGGCGCGTTCGCGCGGCACGTCGCCGATCGCCGCGGACAGAGCCCACGCCGCATGGAAGAGGTGCTGGGCCGCCGGCATCCCGAGGAGCGTCAGCACCGCTCCGCCGCCGGCGGACTGCCCGGCGATCGTGACGCGGCCAGGGTCGCCGCCGAACGCCGCGATGTTCTCCTGCACCCATTCGAGGGCGGCAAGCCAGTCGCGCACGCCGCGGTTGCTCGGCGCCCCGGCGATGTGACCGAAGCCGTCGAACCCCAGGCGGTACGAGATCGAGACCGTGACGACGCCGTCACGGTTGAACGCCCGGCCGTCGTACCACGGGCTGGCCGGGGAGCCCGCCGTGAAGCCGCCCCCGTGGATCCAGACGAGGACGGGGAGCGCGGCATCCGACCCGCCCGGAGCGGGGGTGAACACGTTGACGTTGAGCGTCGCATCGCCGGGCACGGACGGCTCGGGGATGAGCGTGTCTCCCGTGTCGCCGCGCTGGGCGGTCGCGCCGTAGGCCAGCGCGTCGTGGACGTCGTCCCAGGGCTCCGGAGCGACCGGAGCGGCGAAGCGGAGCTCGCCGACGGGTGCCTGTGCGAACGGGATGCCGAGGAACGCGGCCGATGCGCCCGGGGCGCCCGGGGTGCCGCGCCATGCGCCGCGCACCCGGCCCGACGAGATCGACACGATCGGTGCATCGGGGGTCATGCGGTGTCCTTCCGGAGGAGCGTCGGCGCACCGATCGTACGGGCATGCCTGCGGTGCGTCGAGGACGGCGGGTCAGCGGCGGTCTCCGCCCCCGACGTCGCGGCGCGGCCCGCGACCCAGTCGTAGAACGTGAGGGCGAGGCGCAGGGGTCCGAGCTCGAGCAGCACGTGGTCGCGGGTGGGGGCGAGGCGCTCCCACAGGGCGGGATCGAGCGCGCGCAGGTACCCCCGCGCGCGCAGCGCATGGTGCGTGTTCGACGCGATGCGGATCGTGCGCGCGTCGCGCAGCCAGGGCATCCCGAATGCGAGGTTCTCACGGGTCGAGGTCGCGAGCGGCTCGATCGCGACGTTGCGATGAGGGATGCCGAGCCGCGACATCCCGTAGTCGGCCATCAGCTCGGCCTCGGGTCGCTCGCCCCGCACGGCGCCGCCCGAGAAGACGAACAGCGCCGTCGCCGGGTCGGCTGAGCGCGCCGCGATGCGCGTGCGCCACTTCTGCACGGCGTTGAGACGCCCGCTCGCGGTGGAGCGGAATCCGAGCACGAGCACGACGTCGCGCCCACCGGGCGGTCCCGGCCGCGTCGCCGCGGGGTAGTGGCGACGCGACGCGCGCCACGCCTGCCACTCCCCGAAGGCCAGGAGCGCGACCCCGGCCGCGCCCGCCGCCAGGACGTTGGCGCGCGGCATCCGGAGCATGCCGCGAGCCTACGCGGCGGGCCGCGCGACCCGTCCCGCGCTCAGTCCTTCACGAAGGCCAGCAGGGCGGCGTTGACCTCGTCGGCGTGGGTCAGCAGCATCCCGTGCGGCGCCCCCTCGATCTCGACGTACTCGGCGTCGGGCAGCAGCTTCGAGAAGCGGCGCCCCGTGACGTCGATCGGGAGGATGTTGTCGGCGGTGCCGTGCACGATGAGCGTCGGCACCGTGATCGAGGGGATGTCGCCGCGGAAGTCGGTAGGCCAGGTCAGGGGCGCGGCGGCCAGCGCGACGTTGCCCGCCTGGTTCGCGACCTGCACGCTGGCATCGAGGGCCTCCTGCGAGATGCGGCTGCCGAGGTTCTGGTCGAGGTTGTAGAAGTCCTTATAGAACCCGGTCAGGAACGCGAAGCGGTCCTTCTTGACGGCCGCGCTCGTCTCGTCGAAGAACGATTGCGGACCGGCGCCCTCGGGGTTGTCGTCGGTCTTCAGCAGGTACGGTTCGAGCGATCCGAGGAACGCGGCCTTCGCGATGCGGCCGGCACCGTAGCGGGAGAGGTAGCGCGCGATCTCTCCGGTGCCCATCGAGAAGCCCACGAGGATCGCGTCCTGCAGATCGAGGTCTTCGATCAGGGCGTGCAGATCGGCCGCGAACGTGTCGTAGTCGTAACCCGACCCCGCCTTCGATGACGCGCCGAAGCCCCGTCGGTCGTACGCGATCACGCGGAATCCCGCATCGAGCAGCGCATCCGCCTGCTTGCCCCACGACTCTCCGTTGAGCGGGAAGCCGTGGATCAGCACGACGGGCTGCCCGTCGCCCTGGTCGGTGTAGAACAGTTCGATGTCGGCCGAGTTCTCGGTTCCGACGGTGATGTAGGCCACGTGCACTCCCTTGCGGATCGGATGCCTCGGGGTCGCCCCGGGCGCACCTTCGACGCTAGGCGGCCGTGCGGCATCGGCCAAGGGGGTTGCGCGCGATGGCGGTCCTCGGTCAGCCGTCGCGGCGGGCGCCCTCCGACGGCGTCACCGTGAAGATGTGCGGTGCGGCGAAGCCGGCGTCGTCGAACGCGGCGGTCACGGCATCCGTCACCGTCTTCTTCGACGTGCGCCGCACCACCGCGATCGCGGCGCCGCCGAAGCCGCCGCCGGTCATGCGCGCGCCGATCGCACCGGCGGCGAGGGAGGCCTCGACCGCCGTGTCGAGCTCGGGCACCGAGATCTCGAAGTCGTCGCGCATCGACGCATGCGAGGCGACGAGCAGGTCGCCGATCGCGAGGGGCCCCTCGGCGGCGAGCACGTCGATCGTGTCGAGCACGCGCTGGTTCTCGGTGACGACGTGCCGTACACGGCGGAAGGTGACGTCGTCCATGAGCTCGCGCGCCCGGTCGAGGTCGGCGACCGAGAGGTCGCGCAGTGCGGTGACGCCCATGATCCCGGCGCCGAGCTCGCAGGAGGCGCGGCGCTCGCCGTAGCCGCCGGTCGCATGCGAGTGCTTCACGCCCGTGTCGATCACGAGGAGCTCGAGGCCGGCCTTCGCGAAGCCCAGGTCGACCGACCGGGTCTCGAGGGATCGGCAGTCGAGGAAGGTCGCGGCGTCGGCTCGGCCGAGCATCGAGGCCATCTGGTCCATGATGCCCGTCGGGGCGCCGACGGCCAGGTTCTCGGCCGTGCGGCCGATCCGGGCGAGCGCGGTGCGGTCGAGGCCGAGACCCCACGTCTCGTTGAGGGCCGTCGCGGTCGCGCCCTCGATCGCCGCGGACGACGACAGCCCGGCGCCGACGGGAACGTCGCTTGCGAACGCGAGGTCGACGCCGACCGGCGGGGTGGCGCCCGTGGCGTTCAGGAGCGCCCAGGCCACGCCGAGCGGATAGCGCGCCCACTCCGGCACGGCCTCGCGGTCGTCGGGGAAGATCGCCGCCAGATCGGCGATCTCGACCTCGACGGGGACGGGATCGAACGTCGACACGACGCGGATGCGCGCATCGTCCCGCCGGCCGAGTGCGACATGCGTGCGGTGCTCGATCGCGAACGGCAGCACGAACCCGTCGTTGTAGTCGGTGTGCTCGCCGATGAGGTTCACGCGGCCGGGGGCCGACCACAGTCCGGTCGGCTCGGTCGACGTGAGCTCGGTGAACAGGGCGAACGCCTCGCCTGCGGGGGTGGTCACCGTGCGTCTCCTTCGGATGCGGTCGTCTGGTCGGTCTCGGCTGCCGGGTCCGGGATGGACTCGACGGCGGCGCGGAGGCGTGCGGCGGCGGTCTCGGGCGGGATCTCGGCCGCCCACGCCCCCATGGCTGCCTCGGACCCCGCGAGGAACTTCAGCTTGTCGGCGGCGCGGCGCGGGCTCGTGAGCTCGAGGCGCATCCGCACGGTGTCGCGCCCGACGCCGACGGGGGCCTGGTGCCACGCGGCGATGTAGGCCGTCGGAGTGTCGTAGAGCGCGTCGACGCCGCGCAGCAGCCGCAGGTAGAGCGGAGCGAGCTCGTCGCGTTCGGCGTCGTTCAGCGCGGCGAAGTCGGGCACGTGCCGGTGCGGCATCAGGTGCACCTCGATCGGCCAGCGCGCCGCGAACGGCACGAACGCGGTCCAGTGCTCGCCCCGGAGGATCACTCGTTCGCCGGCCTGCTCGAATTCGAGGATGCGCTGGAACAGGTCGGGCCCGGTGCGCGCGATGCTCTCGAGCAGGCGTGTGGTGCGGGGCGTGACGTAGGGGTACGCGTAGATCTGGCCGTGCGGGTGGGGGAGCGTGACGCCGATGGCCTCTCCGCGGTTCTCGAACGGGAAGACCTGCTGGATGCCGGGCAGCGCCGACAGCGCGGCCGTGCGGTCGGCCCAGGCCTCGATCACCGTGCGGGCGCGCGTGACGCTCTGCGTGCCGAACGAGCCGGAGTGCTCGGGGCTGAAGCACACGACTTCGCAGCGGCCCACCGATGTGCGGGTGCGGCCGAGGCCCAGGGCCGCGAGATCGTCGAGTCCCCGCGGCGCATCGGCGGCGGTCGGCGCCGTGCCGAGCGCCTCGGCGAGGGCGGGTCCGAACGCGGGCGACTTGTTCTCGAACACCGCGACGTCGTACCGCGACGGGATCTCCGACGGATTGGCCGGCGTCTGGGGAGCGAGCGGGTCGGCGTCGGCGCTGGGCAGCATGACACGGTTCTGCCGGTTGGCGGCGACGGTGATCCAGTCGCCCGTCAGCACGTCGAGCCGCATCGTCGCCGTCTCGGGGCGGGCGGCGAGATCGCGGGCGTCGACGGCGCGGTCGGGGCCGAGAGTCGTGTCGGGGTCGTCGTAGTACACGAGCTCACGACCGTCGGCGAGGCGCGTCGCGCGCTTCACGACACCAGCGCCCAGGGGCTCCGGGGTGACGACGGTGTCATCTGTAGGCGTGTTCACGTCAACACGGTACCGCGAAGGACGTGTTATCGTCAACACGCCGACAGAATCGACAGAGGGAGGGCGCCGTGGACCGAGACATACGTGCGCTCGAGCGTCTCGAACGGGAGGCGGCCCGCGCCGAGCGGCCCGAGCGTCGGCTCGTCGGCCCCGTCAAGCGCGTCTCCATGGCGGACGTCGCCGCGCTCGCCGGCGTCTCCGGCCAGACGGTCTCGCGAGTGGTCAACGACAGCCCGCGCGTCGATCCCGACACCCGCGCGCGCGTCGAAGCCGCGATGGAGCGTCTCGGGTATCGTCCGCACCGCGCGGCGCGCGCCCTCCGCACCGGCCGCACCCACACGATCGGCCTGGTCGCCGAGACGCTGGCGACCGTCGGCAACTCGCGCATGCTGCAGGCGGTGGCGGATGCCGCGTCGGCCCGCGGGTACGCGCTCACCGTCGTGACCCTCGGGGCGCCCGGCGACATCGCCGCCGCGTTCGAACGGCTGCGCGACCAGGGCGTCGACGGCGCGATCGTCCTGAACGAAGCCACGGTGCTGGCGCGCGGCGCCGCGGCGTCGGCCGATCTGGCCCTCGTGGTCGTCGATTCGCCGGCCGATCCGCGCTTCGGCGTCGTCGCCACCGACCACGCCGGGGGAGCACGGGCGGCGGTCGATCATCTGCTGTCGCTCGGGCATCCGGCCGTGCATCACCTCGCCGGTCCCGCGACCTCCTTCGCCGCCGCCGAGCGCGAGCGCGGATGGCGTGAGGCGCTCGCCGCGGCCGGGATCGCCGCCCCCGATGTGGTGCGCGGCGACTGGACGGCAGCGTCCGGTCGGGAGGCGGCATCCGCACTGGGCGCCGCTTCGGCGGTGTTCGCGGCGAACGATCAGATGGCGCTCGGCGTGCTGCACGCGCTGGCGGATGCCGGGCGGCGCGTGCCTGAAGACGTGAGCGTGGTCGGGTTCGACGATGTCGCGGATGCCGCGGACTACCGCCCTCCGCTCACGACCGTGCGGCAGGACTTCGACGAGCTCGGCGAACGCGCTGTCGCCACCGTGGTCGCCGCGATCGACGGGGGAGCAGAGTCCGGGCTCTCGACGGTGCCGACGCGGCTCGTCGTGCGCGAGAGCACCGCGATGTCGTCGGGGCCGAACCCGCCTCGGTGAGCGGCGCGCGGGGCATCCGGCAGTGCCGAAGTGGCGGCTTGTGTCGCCTCATCGCGGCTGATGCGACACCTCGCGCCACCTGAGCGCGGACAGCTTCCGCACGGTGGCGGGCTCGTGTCGCCTGCTCGTGCGGGATGCGGCATGCGCTGCCACATCGGAGCCCGAGGGGAGAGAGCGCGCCCGCGCTCAGTCCTGCGCGGGGACGCGCAGCACCCCGTTGCGGCGGTGCGGAAGCCCGGCGAGGGCGGCATCGCGGAGCACGAGAGGAAGCAGGCGCTCGGGCGCGTCCTGGAAGGCGATCGGGCGCAGGAACCGGCGGATCGCGGTGGCGCCCACCGAGGTGTGCAGCGACGTCGTCGCCGGCCACGGACCGCCGTGCTGCTGCGACCACGTCACGGCCACGCCCGTCGGCCAGCCCGTGAACAGCACGCGTCCTGCGCGGGCTTCGAGCAGCGCCAGGGTGTCGGCGACGTCATCGGATGCCTCGCTGTGCAGCGTCGCCGTCAGGCTGCCCGGCACGGCGCGGAGCCCCGCATGCAGTTCGGCGTCGGAGGCGTAGCGCACGAGCAGCGTGACGGGTCCGAAGACCTCCTCGAGCAGGGTCTCCGGACGCTCCGCGACAGCTGCCGCGTCCGTCGTCAGCACGATCGGCCGAGCCCCGTCGGGGCCGGCCGACCCGCGGGCGAGCTCGTCGACCGACGGGTCGGTGAGGAGGGCGTCGATCCCCGACGGGAACGCGTCGGTGATGCGGTCGGTGAGCAGTGCGCCTCCCGAGGTTTCCGCGACGGCGGCGGCGACGGATGCCTCGAACCCCGCGCCCGCCGGTACGAAGACCACGCCGGGCTTGGTGCAGAACTGACCGACGCCGAGGGTGAACGAACCCGCGAGCCCGCTCGCCAGCGCCTCGCCCCGCGCGGCGACCGCGGCAGGGGTGAGCACGACGGGGTTGACGCTGCCGAGCTCGCCGTAGAACGGGATCGGGTCAGGGCGTCCGTTCGCGAGGTCGAACAGTGCGCGCCCGCCCGACAGCGAGCCGGTGAAGCCGGCTGCCTGCACGACCGGATGCTGCACGAGGGCGTTGCCGGCCTCGCGCCCTTCGATCAGCTGCAGCGACCCGTCCGGCGCGCCGGCCGCGACGAGGGCGTTCGCGGCGATCTCCGCCGTGCGGCGCGACAGCTCCGGGTGCCCCGAGTGCGCCTTCACGATCACGGGTGCTCCGGCCGCGAGAGCCGAGGCGGTGTCTCCGCCGCACACCGAGAACGCGAACGGGAAGTTCGACGCCGAGAACACCGCCACGGGTCCGACGGGCACGAGCAGGCGTCGCAGCTCGGGGCGCGGCGGGGTCGCCGACGGATCCGCGTCGTCCACCGTCAGCTCGAGGTACGACGCTTCCTCGACGACGGTCGCGAACAGCCGCAGCTGACCGGTCGTGCGCCCGACCTCTCCGCGGAGGCGGGTCTCGCCGAGACGCGTCTCGCGGTCGGCGATCGGCACGAGTTCGTCGGCTGCCCCGTCGAGCGCGTCGGCCAGAGCGCGCAGCCAGCCCGTGCGGGTGGCGGCATCCGATGCCCGCCAGATCGGGAAGGCTGCGGCCGCGCGAGCGGTGATGGCGTCGAGCTCTGCGGTGCCGGTGGGGGTGACCATGGCGGTCCTTTCGAGGTTCACAGGAAGCGGATGCCGAGGCCGGCGTGCGCCTGCTCGGTGAGGCGTCCGTCGGCGATGGCGACGGGGGAGGGATCGCGGAGCGCGCCGAGGGAGCCGAACCCGGCATCCTCCACGTCCTCCACGAGCGGATCGCCCGCGAGTGCCAGCGCGAGCTGGCCGGAGAGCTCGGGCAGGAGATGCGGATGCAGCGCCGCACCGTGCGCGGTCGCGATGTCGGCGATGCGCAGGAACGGCGTGATGCCTCCCACCCGCACGACGTTGGGCTGCACGATGCGTGCGGCGCCGGCGCGCAGGAACTCGTCGAAGCGGTAGGCGGTGTGGAGGTTCTCGCCGACCGCGATCGGCACGTCGATGCGCCCGGCGAGCTCGGTGTGGCCGGCCAGGTCGTCGGCGCGCAGCGGCTCCTCGATCCAGGCGGGATGCACCGCGCTCAGCACCTCCATCGCAGAGGTCGCCCGATCCAGCGACCACCGCTGATTGGCATCGATCATGAGCTGACGATCCGGTCCGAGCACCTCGCGCACCGCCGTGAGGCGGTCGAGGTCCTCCGCGACATCCGGCTTGCCGACCTTGACCTTGACGGCGTCGAACCCGGCATCCACCCATCGCCGCACCTGCGCGACGAGCTCCTCCTGCGTGTAATGGAGGTTGACGCCCGAGCCGTAGGCGCGCACGGTGTCGCGGCGGCGGCCGAGCAGATCCGACACCGAGACGGATGCCGCGCGGGCCGCGGCATCCCAGAGCGCGAGGTCGAGTCCGGCGAGGGCGATCGACGTGATGCCGCCGCCGCCGGCTTCGTGCAGGTGAGCCCAGGTTTCGGGCCAGAGTGCCCTCGGGTCGGCCGCGCGCCCCACCGCGAACGTCGCGATGTCGTCCTGCGTGAGCGCGAGGACGGCGGATGCCCCGATCTGCGGCGTCCACGAGAAGCCCCACCCTTCGGCGCCGTCCGAGCGCTCGACGTGCGTCGCGATCACGCCGACCGAGGTCACGTCGGCACCCCACGGGCGCGTCAGCGGCACGCGCACGAGGCGCGCGTCGAACGCCGCGATCGTCGAGTCGCCGAAGTCGACGGTCACAGCAGCGCGCGTCCTGCCGCGAGGATCTCGGCGAGGCGCACTTCCTGGGCGGGTGTCGGATCGACGAGCGGGGCGCGCACCGAACCGACGGGCAGGCCGGACAGGCGCAGGCCCGCCTTGATGAGCGAGACGCCGAAGCCGGGTGTCTCGTCGCGGAGGGCGACGAGCGGGGCGTAGAACCCGTCGAGGAGCGCGAGTCGGCGGACCTCGTCGCCGTCGGAGTACGCGCGGTAGTAGGCGTTCGCGACCTCCGGGATCATCGCGAAGGCGGCCGACGAGTACAGGGGGATGCCGATGCCGCGGTATGCGGCCTGGGTGAGCTCCGCGGTCAGCAGTCCGTTGAAGAACGCGAAATCGGTGCGGCCCTCCTCGCGCACGGCGCGCACGGCGCGCACGATGAGCTGGGCGACGCCGACGTCTCCGACCCCGTCCTTGAATCCGACGACCTTCGGGTTCGCCGCGAGGCGGCGCATCGTGTCCGGGGCGAACTGCGCGTTCGCGCGGTGGTACACCACGACGGGGAGCGCGGATGCCGAGGCGATCGCCTCGACGTACGCCACGAGCCCGGCCTGCGGCCCGCCCACGAGATACGGCGGCAGCACCAGCAGCGCGTCCGCTCCGGCGTCGTCCGCCGCGCGGGCGACCTCGATCGCATGGCCGAGGGGTCCGCCGCAGCCCGCGACGACGGGCACCCGCCCGGCGACCGCGGCGACGGCCGTGCGCACGACGGCCCCGGCCTCGGCGGCCGACAGGGCGTGGAACTCGCCCGTCCCGCACGCCGGGAACACGCCGCCCGCTCCGGCGTCGACGCCGGACGCGACGTGCTGTGCGAGCAGATCGTGGTCGATGCGGCCGCTCTCATCGAACGGGGTCACGGGGAAGAACAGGATGCCGTCGAAGTGCATGCGCGGCCTTTCAGGATCGGGATGCCGGGAAGGCGAGGTCGGAGGCGGCGGGTTCGCCCAGCTCGGTGCGCCAGTCGTGCCGCGGTCGCCAGCCCAGCAGCCGCTCGGCCTTCGCGCTCGAGAAGGCGGGCGTCGTGCCGGTCAGCGCGGCGGCGACCTCCTCGGTGCCGGGGTGGAACTGCGGGACGAGTTCGGCCAGCGGGCGGCGCGCGAGCGCGTCGGCCGCCCCCACGAAGAACGTCTCGCCGCTGGGGATGTCGGGCAGCGCCGCGATGAGGGTGTCGGCGAAGTCCGCGACATCCCGCGCGTCCACGTAGTTGAAGATCGCCGGGGCCGACAGGGCGGGGTCGTCGAGCCGGTCGCGCACCGTGTGCCCCTGCTGCGTCGGCGCGCCGGCCCATTCCTCGGGGGCGATGACGTAGCAGGGGCGGAATGCGGCGAACCGCACGTCGTCGCCGGTCTGGCGCTGCAGCATCCCGATGGTCTGCTCGATGAGCAGCTTCGACAGGGCGTACGCGTTCCACGGCTGCGCGGGGCTCGTCTCGTCGAGCGGCAGGCGGTCGGGGACCCAGCCCCGGGGAGCCCCGTAGCCGATCACGGTCGGGCTGGAGGCGGCGACGATCCGGCCGATCCCGGCGGCGACGGCGCCCCCGAGCACCGAGATCGCGAGGCCCGCGTTCGTGCGCATGATGACGTCTTCGGGGGCGCTGAACGGCACCGCGATCGCCGCCAGGTGGATGAGCGCGTCGGCGCGGCTCGCCGCGAGGACGGATGCGGCGGCATCCGCATCCGTCAGGTCGACCGCGATCTGCTCGACCTCCGCGAGGTCCGGGGAGTCCGACACGGCGCGGTCCAGCGACACGATGTCGTGTCCGCGGGCGGCGAGGCCGGCGACGAGGGTGCGACCGACGCGTCCCGCGCCGCCGGTGACGACGATGCGGGTCATGCGTCGTCCCGAGCGAGCAGCGGGATGCCGAGGTCGGCCGTGCGCACCGGCAGGCCGGTCTCGAGCGAGCGGTTGCCGGCGATGCCGACGGCGATCGACCGGATGCCGTCGCGCCACGTCGCGGGGCGGCCGAGCGGATCCTCGCCCGGGCCGACGAAGACATCCGCAAGGAGGAGGGCGTCGCCGCCGCCGTGACCTCCGGCGCCCGCGTCGATGGGGATCTCGAGCGGCTCCTCCCAGTGGCGCTGCAGCAGGAGGCGCTCGCCCTCGGGACGCAGGGAGGCGGCGGTGCGCCCGTCGACCGCGCTCGGATCGAGCACCGGATGCAGGCCTTCGCCCTCCAGAACGGCGCCGCGCTCGACCACGTCGAGTTCGACCCGACCGAGCGTGCCGTTCACCGCGACGCGGTACCCCTCCCACGGGGCGTGGGCGTTGAGGGAGTAGCTCAGCGTCGCGCCGCCGGAGTAGTCCACGACGAGGGCGAGGTTGTCTTCGATCGTGATGCCGTCGCCGAACACGTCGAGGTCGCGCAGGTAGCCGTCATGCTGCTCTGCGTCGAGGTACAGCGCCGAGAGGGAGGGGTCGTGGCGCAGATCGAGCTCGAACGGGTCGTGATCGCCGTCGTGCGTCCCGCGGGCGGGGCGGTCGCCGAGGCCGCGCGCGGCGGCGTTGTCGGCGCCGTAGAACCGAAGCCCGCCCGACGCGAAGACGCGTCGAGGCGTCTGGCGGATCCACCAGTTCACGAGGTCGAAGTGGTGGCTTGACTTGTGGACGAGCAGTCCGCCGGAGTTCTTCTTCTCACGGTGCCAACGACGGAAGTAGTCCGCGCCGTGCGAGGTGTCGAGCATCCAGGAGAAGTCGATCGAGGTGACCTGCCCGATCAGGCCGTCCTGGATGATGTGACGTAGAGCACTGTTGCGCGGCGAGTAGCGGTAGTTGAAGGTCAGGACGACGTCGTGCCCGGTGCGCTCCACCGCGGCTTCGATGGCGGCGGCGCTCGGGGCGTCGATCGTGAGGGGCTTCTCGACGACGACATCGGCTCCGGCATCCAGCGACCGCACGATGAGCTCGGCGTGGAGGTCGTCGCGTGCGCAGATCACCACGCGGTCGACCCGCTCTGTGCGGATCATGTCCTCGAGCTGGTCCGGTTGCCACCTGCTCGGCGGGGCGAATCCCCGCTCGGCGATCGCATCGGCGTGGACCTGCGCCCGCGTCGGATTGGGCTCGCACATCGCGACGAGGGCGGCGCGGTCGGCGTGCGGGCCGGTGAGCGCGGAGACGTACATCTGCGCACGCGAGCCTGCTCCCACGAGCGCGTAGCGCGTGCGGCTCATCGTCGGGCCCTCCGCTCAGGAAACGTTTTCTGAGAGGGTAGCACGCGGCTCGGGTGAGAGGACGGCCGGGTTGAATCGGAGATATGTCCCCATTCGGATGCCTGGCTTCAGCGGGTCCGAGCGAGCCCTTTTCTCCGATCCAGGCGGGCCGGCGGAGGCGTGGTGGAGGCCCGGCGATGCGACCCGGCTCAGGGTGCGGCGGCGGTGCTTCCGCGAAGGATCGTCTGCGGTCGCAGCGCGACGAACGGCACGGACTCGGCCCCGGTGAGCAGTGCATGCATCGCCGCCCACGCCTGCGCACCGAGCTCGGCCGCGGGCACGGCGGCGGTGGTGAGCGGCGGGGAGGTGTACCGCGCGAACGGGATGTCGTCGAAGCCCGCGACGGAGATGTCGGCCGGCACGCGGATGCCGCGATCGGTCAGCGCCGACAGCAGACCCATGGCGACGAGGTCGTTGAAGGCGAGCACGGCGGTCGCCCCGCTGGCGCACACGGCATCGGCCGCCGCCGCACCGCTGTCGAAGTCGACGCCGGAGGGCAGCTCGGCGATCTCCAGATCGGGATGCGCGGCCCGCGCGTCGGCGAGAGCGGCGAGACGGGCCGCGTTCGACGCGCTCCGGGGCACGCCGGCGAGGTAGGCCACGCGCCGGTGCCCGAGGCCGTACAGGTGCTCGACGAGCTCCCCGAGCGCCGTCCGGTAGTCCGCCGCCACGACGGGTGCCGAGTCCTGGGCGGCGCGGTTGACCACCACGACCGGCGCGAGCTCGGGGAGGAGGACATCGAGGGATGCCTGGTCCAGGCGCGGCGCGCACAGGATGACGCCGTCGGTGCGGCGCCGGGTCGCGACGGCGAGCACGCGCTCCTCGTCGACCTGCTCGGCGGAGTCCGCGATGAGCACGTGGTACCCGTCGTCGGCGGCGGCGCGGCTCAGTCCGCGCAAAATCGCCTGGAACGTCGGGTTGCCGAGGTCGGGGATGACGACGGCGACGGTCTGTGTGCGGCCGAGCACGAGACTGCGGGCGAGCGGGTTCGCCGTGTAGCCGAGCTCCAGGGCCGCGGCGCGCACGCGCTCGGCGAGGACGGGATCCACGGTCGGGTTGCCGTTCATCACGCGCGACACCGTGGACAGCGACACCCCGGCGCGGGCGGCGACGTCGGTGATCTTCGCCATGTGTGCTGCCCCTGCCGTCGCTCGTCCGTCTCGGACATCCTAGGAGGAGGGCTCGGGAGCGGGGAGGCGGCGCGGATGCGGCACGCGGTATGGTCGCACACGACCCCTTCGGCGCGGAGCACTCCCTCGCGGCGGCCGGCTTCGCGCTCGTCGCAACGGATGCCCCGTCCGCCGTTCGTCCACACCATCGGCAGCGCGGCTCTCGTCGTCGCCGCCGTGCCCACGCGTCGCCGCCGTGCGCGCAGTCAGGATGCCTCGTGACGATCGATGCCACCGGATCGCTCGACCCCCGGCGGGAGATCGCCGACCTCGGTCGGCGACTGTTCGGCGGCTTCGTCGAGCACTTGGGCCGCCACATCTACGACGGCATCCACGAGCCCACCCACCCGTCAGCGGACGCCGACGGGTTCCGCACCGACGTGATCGACCTCGTGCGCGAGCTCGGGGTCAGCACGATCCGCTATCCGGGCGGCAACTTCGTCTCGGGCTACCGCTGGGAGGACGGCATCGGTCCACGCGACCAGCGCCCGCGGCGGCTCGACCTCGCGTGGCACGCGACCGAGACCAACCAGGTCGGCCTGCACGAGTTCCAGGACTGGCTCGACAAGGTCGGTTCGGAGCTGATGCTCGCCGTCAACCTCGGCACGCGCGACACTGCCGAAGCGCTCGACCTGCTCGAGTACGTGAACACGTCCGTCGACACGGCGCGGACGCGCGAACGCGCGGCGAACGGTCGCGCCCGGCCGTTCGGCGTCAGGATGTGGTGTCTGGGCAACGAGATGGACGGCCCGTGGCAGCTCGGGCACCGCGATGCCGACGACTACGGCAAGCTGGCCTCGCGCACCGCCAAGGGGATGCGCCAGCTCGATCCGTCGATCGAGCTCGTCGCGTGCGGATCCTCCGGTCGCACGATGCCCACGTTCGGCGCCTGGGAGCGCACCGTCCTCGAGCACACGTTCGACGACGTCGACTTCATCTCGTGCCACGCCTACTACCAGGAGACCGACGGCGACGCGCAGGAGTTCCTGGCATCCGGCGTCGACATGGCGCGCTTCATCGAGAGCGTCGTGGCCACGGCCGACCACGTCGCCGCGGTCCGCAAGATCGACAAGCGCATCATGGTCTCGTTCGACGAGTGGAACGTCTGGTACATGGACAGGTGGGCCGAGCAGTCGGTCTCGTACCGACCCGACGAGTGGCCGGTGGCGCCGCGCCAGCTCGAAGACCGGTACAACGTGCTGGATGCCGTCGTCGTCGGCGATCTGCTGATCACCCTGCTGCAGCACGCGGACCGCGTTCGCTCGGCCTCCCTCGCTCAGCTCGTGAACGTCATCGCGCCGATCATGACCGAGCCCGGCGGCCCGGCCTGGCGGCAGACGACGTTCTTCCCGTTCGCGCTGACCTCCCGCCTCGCCGCGGAGCGCGTCGTCGAGGTGCCGATCGCGGCGGGCACGTTCCCGAGCGAGCGGTTCGGCGACGTGGCGACCGTCAACGCCGTGGCCACGATCGACGACGACGGGGCGAGCCTCTTCGTGGTGAACAGGTCGACGACCGAATCCGCCTCCCTCCGCCTCGACCTCTCCGCTCTGGCTGCGGCCCTCGGGCACGAACCCGCGCTCGCGGAGACGCACCTCATCCACGACGAGGACAGGTACGCCGCCAACACCCTCGACGACCCCGAGAGGGTCGGCGCGGCCCCGATCGACGACGCCGGGGTCGCGGCATCCGTGCTCTCCTTCACGCTGCCCGTGGTGTCGTGGGCCGCCGTCCGCCTCACGTGAATCCGCGAGGCGCCATGTCGTCCGTCGTCTTCGCTCCCGACAGCTTGAAGGGCTCGATCTCCGCCGCCGACGCGGCGGCGGCGCTCGCTTCCGGCTGGGCGTCGGTGCGCCCGGACGACGATGTCGTGCTGCGTCCGATGGCGGACGGCGGGGAGGGGACGCTCGATGCGTTCGCCGCGGCCGTTCCGGGTTCGCAGCGAATGCCCGTGACGGTCACCGGACCGGACGATGCGTCGACGGATGCCGCGTGGCTGCTGCTCCCGCCGACACCCGACGCCCCCGCCGGCACCGCCGTGGTGGAGCTCGCCTCCACGTCGGGCATCGAGCTCCTCGGCGATCGGCGGCTGCCGTGGACCGCCCAGACGCGGGGCTTCGGCGAGGCCGTCGCGGCCGCGCTCGACCACGGCGTCTCGCGGCTCGTGCTCGGCATCGGATCGAGCGCCTCGACCGACGGGGGCGTCGGTCTTCTCACCGCGCTCGGTGCGCGGTTCGCCGATGCCGACGGCCGCCCGGTCGCGTCCGGCGCCGAAGGCCTGGCCGACATCGCCTCGATCGATCTCTCGCAGCTTCGTCCGGTGCCCGCCGGGGGAGCGCTCGTGCTGAGCGATGTCACCCACCCGCTCCTCGGACCCGGCGGCGCGGCCGCCGTCTTCGGCCCGCAGAAGGGTCTCGAGCCCGCCGACATCGCGGCGGTGGATGCTGGCCTCGCCCGGCTGGCGGCGCTGCTCGGGGGAGCGGACCCGTCGACGCCGGGCGCGGGTGCGGCAGGCGGAACCGGCTTCGCGCTGCTGGCGTGGGGTGCGCGACTCGTCCCCGGCTCGGCCGAGGTCGCCGAGCTGATCGGGCTGCCGCACGCGGTGGCCACGGCATCCGTCGTCGTCACGGGCGAGGGCTCGTTCGACGGGCAGTCCGCCGCAGGCAAGGCGCCGGCCCACGTCGCCGCACTCGCCGCGGCGACGGGCGTCCGGGTGGCGCTCGTCGCCGGGCGGATCGCGGCGGATGCCGACACCTCGGCGTTCGCGGCATCCGTCTCGCTCACCGATCTCGCAGGCTCCGCGGAGTCCGCGCTCGCCGATCCCGCCCGCTGGCTGCGCGCAGCGGGCGAGCACCTCGCCCGCTCCCTATAGGGCCGCGCCGCCGTCGACGATGGAGGAGACACGCCGGCGTAGGCCGGCGTGCGGCCAGTCGGACGCCGAAACTCCTACGGTTCTCGACGCCGCCGCCCGCCGGAGGACGGGGTCACGCGCCCCCGAGCGCCTCCGACACGACCGCGCGCGCCTCCTCCTGCACTTCGCGCAGGTGCTCCTCGCCGCGCAGCGACTCGCCGTAGAGCTTGTAGACGTCTTCCGTGCCCGAGGGGCGCGCGGCGAACCACGCGTGCTCGGTCTGCACCTTGAGCCCGCCGATCGCCGCGCCGTTGCCGGGTGCGTGCGAGAGCTTGCCGGTGATGGGCTCTCCGGCGAGCTCGGTGGCGGTCACGGCATCCGGCGACAGCTTGCCCAGCGCGGCCTTCTGCGCCGGCGTGGCCGGAGCGTCGACGCGCTGGTAGGCCGATGAGCCGTACTCGGCCTCGAGCTCGGCATAGCGCTGCGACGGCGTCTTGCCCGTGACGGCGAGGATCTCGGCGGCGAGCAGGCACAGCAGGATGCCGTCCTTGTCGGTGGTCCACACCGAGCCGTCGAAGCGCAGGAACGACGCGCCGGCCGACTCCTCGCCGCCGAAGGCGATCGACCCGTCGAGCAGCCCCGGCACGAACCACTTGAAGCCGACCGGCACTTCGTAGAGGCGTCGGCCGAGCGCCGCCGTGACCTTGTCGATGATCATCGACGACACGAGCGTCTTGCCGACGGCGGCATCGGCGGGCCAGTCCGGGCGGTGCGAGTACAGGTAGTCGATCGCGACGGCGAGGTAGTGGTTCGGGTTCATGAGGCCCGCATCGGGCGTCACGATGCCGTGCCGGTCGGCGTCGGCGTCGTTGCCCGTGAGCAGGTCGTAGTCGTGGCGGCGCGCGACGAGCGACGCCATCGCGGAGGGCGACGACGGATCCATCCGGATCTTCTCGTCCCAGTCGAGCGTCATGAACTTCCACGTCGGGTCGACGTCCGGGTTGACGACGGTCAGCTGCAGGCCGTACCGCTCGGCGATGAGGGCCCAGTACTCCACGGATGCCCCGCCCAGCGGGTCGGCGCCGATGCGCACGCCCGCCTTCGCGATCGCCTCGACGTCGATGATGTTCGCGAGGTCGGCGACATAGTGCTCGCGGAAGTCGTACTCGCCCACCGTGTCGCCGTCGAGGTCGGCGAAGCGCACGCGCGAGACGCCCTCGAGCCCCGCGGCGATGAGGGCATTGGCGCGGTCGGCGATCCACCCGGTGGCGTCGGTGTCGGCGGGCCCGCCGTTCGGCGGGTTGTACTTGAAGCCGCCGTCGCGCGGCGGGTTGTGGCTGGGCGTCACGACGATGCCGTCCGCGCGGCCCGGGTCATCGAGCGCCCGACCCTTGTTGTACGCGAGGATCGCGTGGCTCAGCGCCGGTGTGGGCACCCAGGAGTCCCGCGCGTCGATGCGCACATCGATGCCGTTCGCGACCAGCACCTCGATGGCGCTGCGCTCCGCGGGCAGCGACAAGCCGTGCGTGTCGCGACCGAGGAAGAGGGGCCCTGCGATGCCCTCTGCGGCGCGGTAGTCCACGATCGCCTGCGTCGTGGCGAGGATGTGGTCCTCGTTGAAGCTCGTCGACAGCGACGATCCGCGATGGCCGCTCGTGCCGAACGCGACCCGCTGCTCGGGCGCGCCCGCGTCGGGCTTTCGGTCGTAGTAGGCGGCGATGAGGTCATCGACGTCGATCAGGTCGGATGCTTCGGCGGGCTGTCCTGCGCGGCTCATGCGTTCAGTCTGCCCCGTCCGGGCATCCGGCGCACGCGTCCCGTCACGATCGGCGGGCGCCGGAAGCCGAGGGCTAGGCTGATCCGCGTGATCCCCGAGCCCGAGGCCCCCGTCCGCCGCACCTACAGCTACCTGGGCCCGGCCGGAACCTTCACCGAAGCGGCGCTCGCGCAGGTGCCCGAGGCCCGCGGCCACGACTGGCGGCCGGTGCGCAACGTCGCCGAGGCGCTCGCGGACGTCGTCGAGGGCCGATCGGATGCCGCGATGATCGCGATCGAGAACTCCGTCGACGGCGGGGTGTCGACCGCGCAGGACGCCCTCGCGACGGTGCCCGGCCTGCGGATCGTGGGGGAGTACCTCGTTCCGGTGCGCTTCGTGCTCGTCGGCCGACCGGGGGCGACGCTCGCCGACGTCTCGCTCGTGGCCGCGCACCCCGTCGCCTACGCGCAGTGCCTGCAGTGGCTCTCCCGTCACATCCCCGCGCACGCGCACGTCCCCGCCGCGAGCAACGTCGCCAGCGCCGTGGGCCTGCTCGACGGCACGAGCGACGCCGACGCCGCGATCTCGCCGCCCGGCATCCTCGAGCACCACGATGTCGAGCTCTTGGCGGAGGACATCGGCGACAACGACAACGCCGTGACGCGCTTCGTGCTCGTGAGCCGCACGGTCGCGTCGCCCCCTCCGACCGGGGCCGACAAGACGTCGCTCATCGTCGAGCTCCCCGACGACCACCCGGGTGGCCTCCTCGAGATGCTCGAGCAGTTCGCCACCCGCGGCATCAACCTGTCGCTGCTCGCCTCCCGCCCCATCGGCGACGCCCTCGGTCGCTACCGCTTCGTGATCGACGCCGACGGCCACGTGCACGACGAGCGCATGGCCGACGCGCTGATGGGGCTGCGCCGCTACAGCCCCAAGGTGGTGTTCCTCGGCTCGTATCCGCGCGCCGACCGCGCTGTCGTCCGGTATCCGGAGCGGTACTCCGACGACGTGTTCGTGGAGGCGCGCGATTGGCTGCGCGCGCTCATCTCGGGCGAGCCGGAGGAGTCGTGACGTTCCGCCTCGACGCGTCCGACCCGCGGCACGCGCGCGCCCTCGAGCTCCTCGCCGATCGCGAGATCGGATGGCTCGGCACGAACGGGCGCGACGGCTACCCGCACGCCGTCCCGGTGTGGTTCGTGTGGCACGACGAGGCCGTCATCACGTTCAGTCAGCCCCACGCCGCCAAGGCGCGCAATCTCCGCGCCGACCGGCGCGCCATGCTCCAGCTCGAGACGAGCGCCGACGGCGAGGAGTGGCTCGTGCTGCAGGGCGACGCCGAGCTCCTCTCCGAGCCGACGGCGGTGTGGATGGAGCGGGTGCGCGAGCAGTACCTCGCGAAGTACACGGCGGGGCTCGACGCGCTCGGCTGGTCGCTGCAGCGTCTCGTCGACGACTTCTCCCTCGTGATCGCGCTCCGCCCGCACAGGCTCATCGGCCTGTAGCCCGACGGAACGCGCGGATCAGGCGGCGAGAGCGGCTGTGACGAGCTCGAGCGTCTGCACGCGGCCGGGAGAGGCATCCATCGGCTCGGCGTCGTAGGCGCCCGCGACCGGCGAGATCATGACCTCCTCGACGCCCCAGCGCGCCGCGAACGCGCGCAGCTCGGATGCGACCGACGCGCCGGTGCCCACGAACCACTTCGCGCGACTGCCGGCCATGATCTGCTCGCCGAGCGAGTCGAAATCGGATGCCGCGGCCCGCGCCTGCTCGACGGTCTCGAGCGCGGTCAGTGGGCGGTTCTGCCGCAGCCGGGCCATCATCCGCAGCTGCGGGATCGCGCGCTCCTCCGCCTCCTCCTGCGTGGGGGCGGCGATGGCGTTGGCGGTGAGGAACGTGACGGGCACGGGATGCGTCTCGCTCGGCTGGAACTGCGCGCGGTAGAGGTCGAGCGCGCGCTCCAGGCCCTCGCCGGAGAAGTGGTTCGCGAAGACGTACGGAAGTCCGTGTGCGGCCGCGAGCTGGGCGGAGTAGTCGCTCGAACCGAGCAGCCAGACCTCGGGCTGGGTCGTCGCCGCCGGGGTCGCGTGCACGTCGTACGTGCCGCCCGACGCGAAGCGCAGCGTCGCTCCCTCGGGCGAGGCGAGCGCGCGGATGTCGCGCACGTGGTCGGGGAAGCGGTCGACGTCGCTCGTGGTTCCCGACATCCGCAGCAGCTGCGTGATGACGGGGTCGCTGCCGGGCGCGCGCCCGATGCCCAGGTCGATGCGTCCGGGCGCGATCGCCTCCAGCGCCGCGAACTGCTCGGCGACGACGAGGGGCGAGTGGTTGGGGAGCATGACGCCGCCCGATCCGACCCGGATTCGCGTGGTGCGGCCCGCGGCCGCGGCGATCAGGATCGGCGGGGTGGTGGAGGCCACGGCCGGCATGTTGTGGTGCTCGGCGAACCAGTACCGGCGCAGGCCCAGCTCATCCGCCCGCTGCGCGAGGCTCAGCGACGCGCCGACCGCCTGGCTGCTGGTCTGGCCGGCGCGGACGGGGACGAGATCGAGGACGGAGAGGGCGGGGGCTGCGGAAGTCATCCCCGAAGGCAACGCCCGGCCGGTCGGAGGCATTCCGTCCGGCATCCGTCGTCAGGAGCGCTTCACCACCTCGTACGCCGCGAGGGCCTCCTTGCGGGTCTGCCCGATGTCGACGATCGGATCGAGCGCGGCGCTTCCCGGCGCCCACTCGCGCACGTACGCTCCGTGCCTGTCGAACTTCTCCTGCTGCAGGATCGGGTTGAACACCCGGAAGTAGGGCGCGGCGTCGGCGCCCGAGCCCGCGACCCACTGCCAGTTGAACGGGTTGTTCGCGCCGTCGGCGTCGACGAGCGTGTCCCAGAACCACTCCTCGCCGTGCCGCCAGTCGATGAGCAGGTTCTTCACGAGGAAGGATGCCGTCACCATGCGCACGCGGTTGTGCATCCATCCGGTGTGCCAGAGCTGTTTCATGCCGGCGTCGACGAGCGGGATCCCGGTCTCCCCGTGCTGCCACGCCTCGAGCTGCGAGGGCTTCAGGCGCGGCCACGGGAAGGCGTCGAACTCGGGACGGAGGTTCTTCGTCGCAAGATCGGGGGAGTGGAAGAGCGTGTGCCACGCGAACTCTCGCCAGCCCAGCTCCGAGAGGAACCGGTCGGCTCCGGCATCCACGGCGGCGTGCCACACCGCGTGCGGACTGATCTCGCCCCACCGCAGCCGCGGGGAGAGCATCGACGTCGCACCCGCCGACGGCTCGTCGCGCGCCTTCGCGTAGGTCTTCAGATCCTCCTCGAGGAACTCCCGCAGCCGTGCGCGGGCGGCCCGCTCGCCGGGCTCCCACGTCTCGCGGAGCCCGCCCGCCCAATCGGGCCTCGTGGGCAGCAGCGACCACGCGTCGAGGTCGTCGGAGGCCACGCGGTCGCTCGGGCCGGGGATCTCCCGCGGCTCGGGCAGGGGCGCGCGGGGTGCGGGCAGGCCCAGACACGCCTTCCAGAACGGCGTGAACACCTTGAAGTGCGTGCCCGATCCCGTGCGCACCGTCCACGGCTCGAACAGGAGCGACGCGCCGAACGAGGCGACCTCGAGCCCGTCGTCGCGCAGGCGAGCCTTGAGGCCGGTGTCGATGTCGCGTTCGGCCTGGCCGTAGCGGCGGTTCCAGAAGACGGCGGATGCCCCGGCATCCTGCACCGCGCGGGGAACCATCTTGTCGGCCGGTCCGCGGAGGAGGACGAGCTGCGAACCGCGCTCCTCCAGGCGCTCGCCGAGCTCGGCGAGGCTTCCGTGCAGCCACCACTTCGCCGCACCGCCGAGGGGCCGGATGCCGGGGGATTCCTCGTCGAGCACGTAGAGGCCGACGACCGGCTCATCGCGATCGAGGGCCGCGCGCAGAGCAGGATTGTCCGCCAGGCGCAGATCGTCGCGGAACCACACGATCGAAGTCATGCTCCGACGCTAGCCGTGCGGGAGGAGGCCGAGGTCCGTCTTGACGGGTTCCGCGCGAGGGTCTACGCCCCCGGTGGGCACGGGTCCGCGGCGCTCAGAGGCTCGTGGTGGCGTGCCCCGGGGGCACGGCGATCACCAGGGCGCCCGGGTCGACGCGAGCCGCGACCTGCACCGCCTCGCCGAACTCGTCTCCGTCGAGCTGGACGAACCGCGCCTCGGAGGCGCCGATCTCGATGCCGGTGCCCACGAAGTACCGCACCGCGTTGTCCTTCGTGCGCAGCGACAGCACGCGTCGACCGGCGCGGAACCGGCGCAGCACGCTGTTGTCCCACGCCACGCGCCGCCACACGAAGAGCCAGCCGAACGCGCCCTTGGGCTGGAACACGACCACGTCGAGCGCGCCGTCGGCGACGGATGCCTCGGGGATGAGCTCGAGGCCCGCCGGGAGCGATCCGCAGTTGGCGAACAGCACGCTCTGCACCTTCGCCGAGTGCAGCTTGTGCCCGGCCACCTGGTACATGACGCGGAACGGCTTGGCGCTCGGCAGCGAGCGGGCGGCGCCGTCGATGTACGCGACCCAGCCGACCGACTTCTTCAGCTGCGGATTGGTGTTCGCGATCATCGCGGCATCCAGGCCGATCCCGCCCATCACGACGAACGCATGCTCCTCGCGCGACCCGTCGGGTCGGCGGAGCGTGACCCACCCGATGTCGATCGGCACGCGGTCACCGCCGAAGGCCGCCGAGATCATGGCGTCGCGGTGATCGAGCGGGAGCTTGAGGTTGCGGGCGAGCAGGTTGCCGGTGCCGCTCGGCACGATCGCCAGAGGGACGCCGCTTCCCGACATCCCCTCCGACACGGCACGCACCGTGCCGTCGCCGCCCGCCACCAGCACGGCCGCGGCGCCGTCGGCGAGGGCCTGGCGGGTCACGCCGTCGCCGAGGTCCTCGATCCTCGTCTCGTAGAAGAGGGGCTCTCCCCACCCCGCGGCCTCGGAGTGCGCGACGACCGCGGCGCGGAGCGACGCGGCATCCACCTTCGTGGGGTTGTACACGAGCGCGGCCCGGCGCGACCCGTCGACGGAGCCCGTTTCGCCGTCGGGTCCGGGAGCGGGTGCCATGGCTCCACCCTAGAGTTCTTCGGGCCCGGCGATGCAGTGCGCGGTGCAGCGGGGGGAGCGGCTCGCGGATGCCTCCCTCCCGCCGTCGTGCGAGGATTGACGCGTGATCGATCCCGTCCTCCTCCGCGAGAATCCCGAGCTGGTCAAGCGCTCGCAGATCAAGCGCGGCGAGTCGCCCGACACGGTCGACGACGCCGTCGAGGCCGACCGTGCACGCCGAGCGGCGATCACGGCGTTCGAAGAGCTCCGCGCGGCCCAGAACGCGCACGGCAAGAAGGTCGCGCAGGCTCCGAAAGACGAGAAGGCCGCCCTGGTCGCCGAGGCGAAGGAGCTCAGCGAGCGGGTGAAGCTCGCCCAGCACGCCGTCGCCGCCGCGGAGGAGGCATCCGATGCCGCCCTGTCGCGCATCGAGAACATCGTGATCGACGACGTGCCCGCCGGCGGCGAGGAGAACTTCGTCACCCTCCGCACGCACGGAGAGCCCCCCGTGTTCGACTTCGAGGTCCGCGACCACCTCGCCCTCGGCGAGCTGCTCGGGGCCATCGACATGGAGCGCGGCACGAAGGTGTCGGGCAGCCGCTTCTACTTCCTCACCGGCGTCGGCGCGCGCCTCGAGTTCGCGCTGATGTCGCTCGCCCTCCAACGCGCACTCGACGCCGGGTTCATCCCCATGATCCCGCCGACGCTCGTGCGAGCCGAGGTCATGCGCGGCACGGGATTCCTCGGCCAGCACGCCGACGAGGTCTACCGGCTCGAGGAGGACGACCTCTACCTCGTGGGGACGAGCGAAGTGCCGCTCGCCGGCTACCACATGGGCGAGATCCTCGATCTCGCGAAGGGCGCGAAGCGCTACGCCGGATGGTCGACGTGCTACCGCCGCGAGGCCGGGTCGTACGGCAAGGACACCCGCGGCATCATCCGCGTGCACCAGTTCAACAAGCTCGAGATGTTCGTCTACACGACCCCCGAAGACGCCGAGGCCGAGCACCTGCGCCTGGTCGCGCTGCAGGAGGCCATGCTGCACGATCTCGGTCTGAGCTACCGCGTGATCGACGTCGCGGCGGGCGACCTCGGCTCCAGCGCCGCGCGCAAGTACGACATCGAGGCCTGGGTCCCCACGCAGGACGCCTTCCGCGAGCTCACCTCCACCTCGAACTGCACGACCTACCAGGCGCGGCGGCTCGACATCCGCCACCGGCCCGAGGTCGAGGGCGGCGGCGTCGGAAAGACCCAGACGGTCGCGACCCTCAACGGCACCCTCGCGACCACGCGCTGGATCGTGGCGATCCTCGAGACGCACCAGCGCGCCGACGGCTCCGTCGTCGTCCCCGAGGTGCTGCGACCGTACCTCGGCGGGCTCGAGGTCATGGAGCCGATCGAGTGAGCAGCTCGCACCTTCCTCCGACGGGCTCGATCAAGGTCGTGAAGCCCACGAAGGCCGCGAAGCTCGTCGAGCACATCGCCGACGACACCGAGAACCCGGATGTCGCGACCGAGCGACTGCTCATCGCACTCGACATCGACGGCACGATCATCCTCGAAGACGAGTCGATGAGCCCCGGTGTGATCGAGGCCATCGAGCACGCGCACCGCGCGGGCCACGAGGTCATGCTCGCGACCGGACGGTCGTGGGAGGGCACGCGCGGCATCATGCGCGTGCTCGAGATCGCCCCGGAGTACGTCGTGTGCTCCAACGGCGCCGTCATCCTCAAGCGGCGCGGGGGAGACCTCGCCGAGGAGCTGCAGTACGAGCGCTTCCACGTCGAGACGTTCGACCCGACCGACGTGCTCACGGTGCTGCGCGAGAACCTCCCGCAGGCCCGGTACATGGTGGAGCTCGCCGACGGGCGCCGCCTGTACACGGAGGAGATGCACGACTGGAACCTCGCGAACGCGCGGCGCGTGCCGTTCGCCGAGCTGTCCGCGCAGCCGGTGTGCCGCGTCGTGGCCGTGTCTCCCGACGAATCGCAGGAGGAGTTCGGGCACATCGTGGCCGGGATGGGCCTCACGCAGGTGTCGTACGCGATCGGGTGGAGCGCCTGGCTCGACATCGCGCCGGAGGGCGTCGACAAGTCGACCGCGCTCGACCGGGTGCGGGGATGGCTGGACATCGACCCGGCGCACGTGCTCGTGATCGGCGACGGGCGCAACGACGTGGGCATGTTCCAGTGGGCGCTGCGCAACGGCGGTCGCGCGGTCGCGATGGCGCAGGGTCCGCAGGAGGTGCGGGATGCCGCGGGCGAGCTCACATCCTCAGTCAGCGACGGCGGCGTCGCCGCGGTGCTCCGCGGGCTCTAGCACGGCCCTCGCTCAGCGCCTCCACAGGCGTGCGTGCGACGATGAGAGGCAGTGCCGTCGACTAGACTCGACGCCTGTTCGACTGTTGTCGCGAGAGCGGCCGGAGTCGGGAGGGTTGTCCGAGCGGCCGATGGACCTGGTCTTGAAAACCAGTGGGCAGAGATGTCCCGTGGGTTCGAATCCCACACCCTCCGCAAACGGTCCCGGGTGTGCGCGGCGAGAGCCCGACCAGGCAGATCCCCCGAGAGGACCCGAGTGAGCCCGACGACCAAGCCCGCCCCGCGCGGCCGTCACACCGTTGCGCGCCACGGCGAGCTCAAGTCGCCGAACCCCTTCAGCATGCTGCTGAAGGTCGTCGGCATCGCCGCGATCGTCGCGCTCGTCTCCGGTATCAGCGTGGCCGCGTACGCGGCATACGACCTCACGGCGAGCTTCACCGACGACGCCGTGGAGCTCGAGGGCAACGAGAACCTGCCGCCCGACATCGGAGCCATCGAGGGCGGCGTCAACCTGTTCCTCGCGGGAACGGATGCCTGCGAAGAGGCGTACGCGAGCATCTTCGGCGACCGCTGCACCGGTGCCGACGCCGAGGGCGAGCTCAACGACGTCAACATGCTCGTGCACATCTCCGACGCTCCGCGTCGCGTCACGGTCATCTCCTTCCCGCGCGACCTCATGCTGCCCATCCCGTCGTGCACGGCGGAGGACGGGTCGCAGACGAGCGCCATGTCGAAGCAGCCCCTCAACTCCGCGTTCAGCGTCGGCGGCCTCGCGTGCGTCGTGAAGGCGGTCTCCCAGCTCACCGGGCAGCCCATCCAGTACGCCGCGAAGGTCACGTGGGGCGGTGTGATCGAGGTCACGAACGCGATCGGCGGCGTAGAGGTGTGCCTCGCCAACGGCATCCGCGACAAGTACACGGGCATCGACTGGCCCGCCGGCAACCGCAACATCGCCGGTGTCGAGGCCCTCCAGTTCCTCCGCACCCGCCACGGCGTCGGCAACGGCGGCGACCTCGGCCGCATCTCGAACCAGCAGCAGTACATGTCGAGGCTCGCCCGCAAGCTCGTGAGCGAAGAGGTGCTCTCCAACCCGGCGACGCTGTACAAGCTGGCCGTCACCGCGGTCGACAACGTCACGCCCTCGCAGAGCCTCACCAATCCGATGACGCTCGTGCAGATCGCGCTCGCCGTGAAGAACGTGCCATTCGAGGAGATCGTCTTCGTGCAGTACCCCGTGAACGGCGACCCGGACGACCCCAACAAGGTCGTGCCGAACAAGGTCGCCGCCCAGTCGCTGTGGGATGCCCTCGAGGCCAATCAGCCGCTCATCCTCACGGGCGATGCCAGCCAAGGAGACGGTGTGGTCGTCGTCGATCCGGGCACCCCTGCGCCCGATCCGGCCGCGACGGCCGGCGCGACTCCCGGCGCCACGGATGCCCCTGTCGAGACCGGCGTCGAACTCGACTCGGCCATCACCGGACAGACCGCCGCGCAGGAGACCTGCTCGAACGGCAACGTCGCGCAGAGGTAGCGCCTTACGCGTCGAGCCGCACGATGTAAACCCCGCAGACGGGGGACGCGCCGACGCCTAGCGTCGGAGGCATGCAGAAGCCCTTCACTCCCCGCCACGCGGTCGTCACGGCATCCGATTCCGGCATCGGCGCGGCGACGGCCATCGCGCTCGCCGAGCAGGGGCTCGACGTCGGGGTCACCTGGCACAGCGACCGCGAGGGCGCCGAGGCGACGGCCGAAGCCGTGCGGGCCCGCGGATCCCGCGCCGTCGTGGCGCAGCTCGACGTGACCCGACTCGACGACGCGCGTCGCACCCTCGAAGGGCTCTTCGACGAGCTCGGCGGCGTCGACGTCTTCGTGAGCAATGCCGGGGGCGGCGGTGGCACCCCGGTGACCGAGATCTCCGTCGAGGAGTGGCGCGACGTGCTCGCTCTCAACCTCGACGGCGCGTTCGTCGGCATGCAGGCGGCAGCCCGGCGCATGCTCTCGGCCGGCACCGGCGGACGCATCATCGCGGTCAGCAGCGTGCACGAGCACCAGCCCCGGGTCGGATCCGCCGCCTACGTCGCCGCCAAGCACGGACTCGGTGGCCTCGTCGAGACGATGGCGATCGAGCTCGGCCCGCTCGGCATCACGGTGAATGCGGTCGCACCGGGCGAGATCGCCACTCCGCTGAACGACATGACCTCGGAGGACGCCCAGCACGAGCGTCGTCCGGGCATCCCGCTCGCCCGCCCCGGCACCCCCGAAGAGATCGCCGCGGTCGTCGCGTTCCTCGCCTCGCCGGCCGCGTCGTACGTGACCGGTGCGAGCTGGGCGGTCGACGGCGGCATGCTCCTCATGGGCCCGCAGGCGGGGTCGCATCTGCGCTCCGTGGATTGGCGCGAGGTCTGAGGGCGGTTCGGCTCCGCGGAGTTCACCAGGTATGATTGCCAGGCGCATCCATGCTCTTGCGAGCCGGATGCCTGGAGACGTCGCATAGTTCGGCCTAGTGCACCACCCTGCTAAGGTGGAGTCCCCTCACGGGGACCGAGGGTTCAAATCCCTCCGTCTCCGCCACAACGCCCGGTCAGACTTCGTTCGCTCGCGCGCGGTCGACCGCGAGAGCCGCTCATCGAGCCAGGCGAACATCCGCTCGGCTGTCAGGGCGCGGGCGAGCGGCTGACCGTGGCCGCTCGCGCCTTCTGCGGCCGTGAAGCGGAAGAGGGTCGAGATCCCCGGGGTCATCGCTGCGAGTCGATCGGACTGACCCGGCCAGATCTGTTCGTCCTCGGCGCTCATGATGAGCAACGGAGTGACGATCGCACCGGCGACGGTTTCCAGCTCATCCGCTCGGGTTGCGGCCTCGACCACTCCCGGGTCGACGACTCCGGCGGCGAAGCGGTGTTCGAATGCCAGTGCCCGCGCCACCCAGTACCCGCCCTGCCCGACGCCATAGACGCAGATCCGCTCCGAGGCGACGTCGTCGCGCGCAGCGAGGTAGTCGAACACCGGTGTCAGCACGTGCTCCCAGTCCGGACGGCACGGAATGCCGCGTTCGAACAGCTGCGACTGCTGACCGGGCCCGTCGAACAGGAGCACGTCGTACCCCTGCGCGTGCGCAGCGGCGCCGACCGAGCCCCACAGGGCGGCGAGAGACCCACGTGAACCGTTGACGACGACCAGCGTCCGGCGCCGGGCGGGGGATGCCACGCGGAACAGCCAGCCCGGAAGCGACCCGGAGCCGCAGGGGATGTCCACCCGCTCGACATCGGCGGGCGTGCACGCGACGAACGAGTCCCACGCATCGCGCTGCTCGCGGAACGTGAGCGATGTCTCGGCGGGGTTCTCGAGGGCGGAGGCCGCCTGGACGGCGACGTCGTAGGCGACCGACGCGCGGAGGTACCCGCCCGCGGCGCTCACCCTGCGTCCCGCGGACTCCTCGAGGTGGGCGGTGTCTGCCGTTCGCTGGGCGAGGCTGTGCCAGGCGCGGAACCACTCAGCGTGGTCGCCTTCGCCGACCCCCGCGGTCGCCGCGAGCACAGCCCCCAGGTCCGCTCCGCCGCCGAACGAGAGCCCGATCACCCGCTTGATCTCCCAGTCGAACTCGTCGTCGGCGGAGAACCGGATGTCCGAAGGTGTAGGGGTGGGCATCGTCTGGAGTCCTCGTGCTCGGGTGTCGGTGATCGGTGCTGTGCGGCCGCGGGCCGCCCGGGAAGGCCGCCTCACATACGGACGGCGGCACGGGCGCTCTGGGGGGCGAATGCGCTGGCGTCGGTCGTGTCGTCCTGACGACGGATCGCGACGATGTGCCAGATCATGAGAGCCAGCCCGACGGTGTTGATGGCGATGTCGGAGAAGAGCAGGAGGCCGGTGTTGTTGGCTGCGTAGTCATGGTTCACGACCATCTGGTAGATGTGACCGGCGGCGGCGCCGTAGCCGAAGATCGCGACGGCGACGATGATGGCGACCTTGCCGATGAGGGGGGCGGCCCGTCGACCCAGGATGAACGCCATGACACCCACGCCGAGGCTGCTGATGGCCAGTTCGAGCTGGAAGGGGCTCTGAGCCCACCCGATGGTCTTCGCGGCGTAGTCGCCGAAGAAGGAGTGCATGACGAAGTTGACCGTCTGCGCAACGCCGACCGCCCAGATGACGAAGGAGTTCAGAAGGGTACCGCTGACGAACTCGGCAGTGCGCCGACCTCGGTGGGAGAGGATCTTCACCGCGGCGACGATGAGGCCGACGACGAAAAGGGTGGTCATGTAGTTGCCGATGAGAGCGGCGATCACAGTGGCGATCATGAGGGGACTCCATTGAGTGAGATGGGCGAGAAGAGTGTCCCGGTGACGACCGGTACTCCCAGCGTGCAGGCGGATCGGATCGGCGCGGCTGTCCCTTACGTCTAGTCGTGCCGCCGTCGATTTCGCGCCGATAGACTCGCGCGTAGCGAGTCGGGTGTGAACGGCGCGGGAGCGATTCGACGAGGTGGAGAAGCCATGGCGATGCGGTGGCCTGAGACCATCGAGCGGATCGTTCGCTCAGCCGTCGAGTCTGCCGCGGCCGGCACGCCGACGGTGCTCGATATCGCGGGCGAGGCGGGGTACGGCAAGAGTTCCTTGGCCCGCTGGGTGGCGCGTCACTTTCCGCCCGGCCAGGTACTGCGTGTCTCGGCGCGGGAGAATGATCAGGCCGACTCGCTCGCGGTGGCCCGACAGCTCGAGCCGGACCTGCCTCCGGATGACTTCAACCGACTGCGGGTCGCGCGCCGGCTGGGCGAGGTCATCGACGAACGGCATCTCAGCGGCCCCGTCGCTCTGCTCATCGACGACCTGCAGTGGTCGGACCCCGAATCGATCGATGCGCTCGGTGTCCTGCTGGAGCGCATGGCGGGCGATCGTGTGCTGATCATCGCCGCACATCGCCCCAGCGGGCCGCGCCATCGCCAGTGGAATGCGGTCATGGAGGCGGCCGAGGCGCTGTTCCGTATCACGCTCGACGGGCTCGACCAGGAGACGAGCCTCACTGTCGTGCGGGCGGAGGACCCCTCCGCCACTCCCGAGTTCGCCGATGCGCTCCGGCGTCACACCGGCGGCAGTCCTCTTCTCCTCCGCTCCCTGCTGAGCGAATACCCGATCGCCTCTCTGCGCGCGATGGCCGAGCGCGGTCGACTGCCCGCTCCCAGCGACCTCGTTTCGATGTTCCGCGCTCATCTGTCGGAGCTCGACCCCGAACCGGTCCGAGTGCTCGAGACGCTCGCGGTCTTGGGCGACACGGGGGCGGACGAGTTCATCATCGCCGCCGTCGCTGGGGTCGACCACGTCGACGAAGCTCTCGCCGCCCTTCGCGCAGAGCGGCTCGTCGTGCGCGAGGAGCATCCCGTGCCGAGGGCCCGGATCTTCCACGGTGTGGTCCGTGCCGCCATCTACGAGACCATCCCACTCTCACAGCGGCAGCGCCTGCATGGTCGAGCTGCCGCGCGGATGCCCTCGGCTCGCGAGCGCCTCGATCATCGTGTTGCGGCGGCCAGCGGAATGAACGACGGCCTCGCTTCGGACCTCGACGCCTTCGCCGACGAACTGCACGACGCGCGCCACTACCGTCAGGCCGCGCACACACGACGGCAGGCCGCTTACCTCAGTGCCGCGCCCGACGCACGCGCCCACCGTGAGCTTGACGCAGACTTCGACGCGATCCTCGCGCTGGACATGGACGACGTCAGCACCCTCGGCGATGGCACCGGTGCGGAGCCGCGAGCGCGGTTCATCCGTGGAGCGCAGTTGGCGGCCGAGCGCGACTACAGCGCGGCCGCCGACGTGCTGGCAACGTTGACCGACGCCGAACTCTCCGATCTGGATGACCGGGCTGCGTACCGCGCACGTGTCATTCGAGCATGGGCGACCATCTCCTGCGGCCGTTCCGCGGCGCAGGCCAAGGAGGACATCCGCATCGCGGAGACGTCTCCCGACCCCGACCGCGCGATCCAGGGCTATCTGTCGATCACACGCGGACAGGCGGAGTTCGTGACCACCGCCCCCTCCGGACCCGAGACGATTCGCGCGCTGACCGGCGGCGAGCGTTCCACGCTCGCGGCGAGCCCCGAGGGTTTGTCCACGCTCGCGTGGCGCGGCACCTCGCTGTCGTTCTACGGTCTTCCCGCGCGTCAGATCGCCGATCTCGAGATCGTCACCGCGCGCCTCGGCGACGGCATCTTCGACTTCGGCGACGGAGCGTTCTCCGCCTTTCAAGGTTTCGCGTACTTTCTCGATGGACAGTGGGGGCGTGCCGCCATCGCCCTCGACCTCGCACGGGTCGGGCCGCGGCTGCGCCCGGCCCCGCTGACCGCCACCCTGCTGCCGATAGCCTCGCTGATGGCCGGCGACGGCGACACGGCAAGGGAAGAGCTTGCCGCCGCTCGGGCGATCCGTCTCGCCGAACCGCAGTCTGCCGCGGTGGGGCTGGGCGACATCGTCGAGGTCCTCGCGCTTCTTCTGATCGGAACGCCGGATGAGCGCGCACGCTGGTTCGCGTCGAGGACGGCCGATTTCGGACCGATGGATGCCTACGCCGGGCGCCATGTCCAGCTGTTGTGGAAGGTCGCGCGGGCGGTCGCGGCATCGTGGGCGGGCCGATCGGATGTCGTCGCGGACGAGGTGCGCGGCCTGCGTGAGGCCGAGGTCATCCCTTGGGGCGCGCAGGTCGCGCGCTGGCTCGACGCGCGCATCCACGACGACGAACGGTTCGCGGACATCGTCTCGCCGATCTCGCAGAACGGCATCCCCGACTTCCCGCTGCTCGAAGCGCTCATCCACCTCGATCTCGCCCGGCGCACATCCGATCGCCGCGGCGATGAAGCGCGGAGCCGAGCCGAGCGTTCATTCACGGCATTCGGCGGCGAACGGCTCTTGCCGCTGCTGTTCCCTGACGCACCGGAGGGGCGCGCTGCAGATCCAGTCGCAGCATCCCTGCTCGCCCCTCTGTCGGATCGCGAACGCGAGATCGCCACACTTCTCCTCGAGGGACTGAGTTACGCGCAGATCGGGCGCGAGCTCTTCATCACCCGCTCGACCGTGGCCTTCCATCTCACCCGCGTCTATGCCAAGACGAACACGACCTCTCGGCACGAACTGGTGGAGGCCGCCCGCGCGGAGCGGCCACCCGCGCCATGAACCGCACCGGAACTATCCATTTCGTCCAGTCGACCACGCTGACTGCTCGGCCACTCTGAAAGCGCTCCCACGATCGTGGGACGATTTCAGAGAAAGAGACATGGCCCCCATGAGCAACAACACCTATGACGTGTCCACGAGCGAGACGGCCAAGCCGCAGACACCTGCGCGAAAGTCCGTGATCAGCGGCCTGCTGCCGTTCATCGGAGTGATCCTGTTCGTCATCTTCACGATCCTGCAGTTCGCACAAGGCGCCGGGGATGACTGGGGACCCACCCTCGTCCAGAACGCCGTCATCTACATGATCGGCTGGTCCGGCGTCGGGGCCGGGATCTCGCACATCCTCTTCGGTCGGAAGATCTCCCAGAGCATCGGCTTCGACAAGAGCCCCTACGAGCTCGAAGTCGGCTTCGCTGATCTCGCCATGGGAATCGTCGGCCTCCTCGCCGCGCAGTTCTCGCCGGACTACTGGCTCGCGATCATCCTCGTGAGCTCGATCTTCCGGGTCGGGTGCGGCTTCGGGCACATCCGCTCCATGATCCAAGACCGCAACTTCGCGATCAACAACACCGCCATCCTGTTCGTCAACTTCGTCGTGCCCGCGTTCCTGCTGTTCGCCTTCTTCACCTGGGCGCGCTGATCGCCGCGCCCGCCGCCCCATCCGCGCAGATCCACGCATCATCGTGGATCAGGAGTCACACACTCCGTCGGGCGAAGGGCGCCGGGCTGCGGATCAGGGGTGCGCTCGTCGCCATCGGCCTGCGGGCGAGGGCGGCGGCGCTCTCCCCTCGGGCTGCCCGCGGCGAGACCGCGCACCCCAGCCGCGAACTCAGTCCTTGAAGGTTCCCAGTCTCCGGGCGCCCGCTCCCGTGGAAGCGAGCTCGTCATCAGGGTTCAGCAGCGCGCACGCCTTCATCGACAGGCATCCACAGCCGATGCAGCCCGTGAGTTCGCGCTCGAGTTGCTCGATCTCTCGCCGGCGCTCCTCGAGCTGCCGCTTCCACCCGCGGGACGCCGTCTGCCATTCCTTCTGACTGGGTGGTCGATCCATCGGAACCGCAGCGAACACGCTGTGCACGTCGGACAGCGGGATGCCGAGCCGCTTGGCGACGGAGATCAGAGCGACGCGACGCAGCATGTGGCGAGCGAAGAGGCGCTGATTCCCCGCGGTGCGTGTCGATCCGATCAGGCCCAGTTCTTCGTAGAACCGGAGCGCCGAGGTCGCGACACCCGTTCGCTGACTGACCTCGCCGATGGTGAGCAGTTCCCCAGAATCATGCTGATCGGACACTCCGCCTCCGTGATGCCGGCGTCGAGCGCCCGCGATTTGACTTCAAGTGTGCTTGAGCTTTTACCGTTGAGACATGAAAACACACGTACTGATCGAACAGTTCGATGGCGATCCGGCCATCTTCGTCCAAGACGATTCCACCAAGATCGAAGGTGTCATCCCGCGGGACCTCGCAGCCGCCGCGAGGGCCGCGGTGGCCGATGGTGCGGAACGGATCGAGCTGTGCGGGGGGATGTCGGTCGAGCTCGCGACCGAAGTGATCGCCGCGGTCGGTCCATCCGTCGAGGTTCGACTCAATCGCTACGACTACGGTTCGCTGGAACTGGCTGCGGCCTACAAAGAGGCGTACGCCTCCGGAGAATCGATCGATGCCGCCTTCTTCTACAAGGCCAGCTCCACCACAGAGCTTCGGCGCGTGGACTTCATCGGCCTGGTCGCCGGAGTGGCGGACCTGAGCGACCTGAAGGCCCGAGCCCGAGAGGCTCGCGCCGCAGGCGCAAGGATGTACGAGCTGTATGCCGGGTGGGGAATCGAAGCTGCCGCTCTCCTCCGTTCCCTGGATTCCGAGCCCTCACCCGTCGGATTCATCGACTGACCTCGAGTCGCTCAGGTCGATGCGCGGACCGCTCAGGAGCTCTGGGCGGTTCGCGCTCAGGGCGTCGGGGCTCAGTCGTTGAACGGCAGCGCCGCCCGTGTGGACCGAATCCGAGATCCGCAGGGGGCTGTGGAAGAGCTGCAGGGTGATGCACCACGCCCCACTGGCGAGCCGCGAGAGCACGTGGACCGAGCGGGTGTCGCGATCGGTGGAGGTGGGGCGGACGGAGCCGACCACCTGCAGGGGCGCAAGGACGACCACTCTGTCTTCGTCGAGGCGATGAACCAGCCAGTCAGCCCCCGATGTCACGGCAGTGCGGGGAAAGTCGGGTCGGAGGAAGTGCTGGTGAAAGTGCTGGATGACCGCAGCGCGACCCCGGACCGCTGAGCCGAGTCCGGTGAACCAGTCGACGTCCTCGGCGAAGATCCCGTCGAGGAGCGCCGAGTCCCGGTGCGCGAATGCGTCGACGAGTTGCGCCATCACTGCTGTCACCGCTTGCCGGTCGAGTTCTCCGACACCGGAGAGCGTCGGCTGTGCGGGCTCGAGGTGCTGTGCTTTCATCGACGTCTCTGGTCCCTTCGGCCGTGGTCTCTCCAGGAAAGACTGGCTGAAGGTGCGACGGAGCCGACTGGCCGTTTCGAACAGTTCTCGTCCCGCAGACCGGGCGTGCGGAGCCCGCGGCGCGAGTGCGGAAGCCTCGACCTCAGCTCTCGCTGCGTGCAGCGAGAATGCGCTGCAGCATCGGAAGCTGAGCAGGGTCGTCGAGAGCGGACCCGACGGCGACCGCCCTCGCGCCGGCCTCGAGGAAGATCTTGGCGTTGCGTGCGGAGACTCCGCCTGTCGCCACGAATCTCGCCTCGGGGAACGGTGCGAGCATTGCGGTGATCCATTCCGCACCGATGTCGGATGCGGGAAAGGCCTTGAGCCACTCCAGGCCGAGTTTGCGCGCCTGATGCACCTCGGTGGCGGTGGCGACGCCGGGAAGGTGGGGCATCCCGAGGCCGAGCGACGCGCGGGCGACATCGGCGTCGAGGCCGGGGCTCACGGTGAAGACCGCGCCCAGCTCCTGAGCGCGCTGAGCACCTTCGACATCGAGGATGGTGCCGGCCCCGACGGGGTGGCCGTGAGGACGCGCTGCATCGACGAGCGCCGCGAGCGCTTCGGCATCCCTCTCCGTCTGCAACGGCACCTCCACGCACGTGACCCCCAGTTCCCACGCTCTGCGCGCGAGGGCGACCGTGCGCTCAGCGCCATAGCCGCGGAGGATCGCCATGACGGGAACTCCGCCCAGCATCCGATCGAATCCGGTCATGCGGCACGCTCCCTCTCCGGCAGATCGGCGAGGGTGGTGAGAGCAAGTGCCGCCCGATCGTGTCCGGACTGCAGCGACTCCGCGGTCGATCGTCCGCGGAGGACGCCCGAGAGGAAACCGGCCGCGAACGCGTCTCCAGCGCCGACGGGCTCGGCCACTTCTACGGCCGGAGCAGCGACGAACACCGGCGCGCGCGACTTCTGGAAGGCGGTGGCGCCCACAGCTCCGTCCTTGACGATCAGCAGATCGGGTTCCGATATCAGAGCCCGGATGTCATCCGCTCGCTCGGTGCCCCAGACCGCCTCAGCTTCATCACGCCCCACGAAGCAGATGTCCGCGCGGCGGGCGAGCGGGAGCAGCGCGGCCGCCGCCGCACTGACCGACCACAGCGCTGGTCGATAGTTCACGTCGAACGAGACCCGGATGCCGCGGTCCTGTGCATCCGCGAACAGATGATCCACCAGGCGGACGCATGTGGGTGACAGCGCCGGCGTCACCCCTGACAGATGCACCACGGTGACCTCGGAGAGAGCCGGAGCCGGGAGGAAACCGGCATCCATCGCCGACGCGGCAGATCCGCGCCGGAAATAGTGCACGGTCGACCCTTCCGGCGATGGATCCTTGAACATCACTCCTGTGGGACGAGTCGGATCCACCACGATGTAGGAGGTGTCGACTCCCCGGGATGCGAGGTCAGAGATGATCCTCTGGCCGATGGGATCGGCGCCGACGCGAGAGGCGAATATCGGCGAGTGGCCGAGCGCGGCGAGGTGCGCTGCGACGTTCGACTCCGCCCCGGCCACGCCCGCCGCGAAGCGGTCCGCATTGGCGAGCGGCGCGCCGAGCGGGCTCAGCGTGAGCATCGCCTCGCCGACGGTCAGCACATCAGGCATCGTCGCTCTCGGCGCGGATGAGCTCCTCGGCGGCTTCGAGCTGACCTTGGTTGTGGACATGCGAGCGCATCGTGTCGATCGCCCGCGCGGCGTCGCCGGAGGCGAGCGCGTCGATGATGTCATCGTGCTCCGCGACGGCGCGAGTCCAGTTGGCGGCGAGACCGTTGATCACGGCACGGTAGCGTCGCACCTTGATCAGCAGCTCGGCGACGGACTCGACGATGGTGTCATAGCTGCTGGCGCGGGCGATCGCCAGGTGGAACCGGGCGTTGAGGTCGCTCATCGCGACGACGTCGGATTCGCGGAGCCCTGTTCGCATCTCTTCGTTGATCTGGCGCAGATCCTCGACGACGGCGTCGTCGATGTGGGTGACCGCGAGCTGCATCCCGAGGGTCTCCACCTGCTCGCGGAGCAGGTAGATCCCGCGGATCTCGTGAAACGGCAGTGGCGCGACCCGCGGGCCGGCGTGCGGGCTGGTGACCACGAGTCCTGCGGCCTCCAGTCCGGACAGGGCCTCGCGGAGCGGGATCTTACTGATGCCGAGATCTCGGGCGATCTCGTCGAGCACCAGTCGATCGCCGGGGCGGAGCTCGCCGTTGATGATCGCTTCTGCCAGACGCTGACGCACGAGGTTCGCCTTGGTGTCCACGACCAAGGGGTGGCTTGCGAAAGACATGAGTGGTCCTCCCGGATGCTGGGCGAGGCGGCTGTACCGCTTCGCATTTCGTATACTACCGACGCGCGACACGATGTCGATCTGCTCGACTCGCCCGTGTGGCCCGCCGCCTCGCCCAGCATCGCTCATGGGCGGACCTGGACCATCAGGTCGCCGCTGCTCGTCACGCCGGCCGCGTTGACCAGCTCCACCCGATAGGAGTGGGTGCCGGGGGTGCGCGCTGCGACTCTCGTCGTGACGCGCTGCGAGAGAGGCGTCGCCGCCGTCAGCGAGCCCTCGTCGAGCAGGACGCCGTCCTCGAACACGCGGTACGACGTCGCATTCGTCCCCCACCACAGATCCGCCGTGACGGCGAAGGATCCGTCGCCGTCCCAGTTGTCGTGGGAGAGGGCGGGTCTCCCCGGCGCGGCGTCTTTGACAGTGACCGTGAGCGGCGTGCTCGAGGTCACTCCGTGCGGGTTCACGAGCTCGGCGCGGTACACGTATGTTCCGTTCGGCTTCCCCGTGATGGGAAACGACGCCGACTGCGCGGCGGGCGTGGCATCCCTCAGGGTCTTCTCGCCGATCAGTGTGTCGCCCTCGTACAGCCGCACCGACGTCGCGTTCTGACCCCACCACATGTTCATCGACAGCGTGAAATCGCCGAGAGCGAGCCCGTGTGCGTGCCCGATGTTGCTGGAGAGGGCCGGCGACCCGGGGCGGGCCGTCGCGAGCGGCGCCGTAGAGACCCTGACGGCGAGGGCATTCGTCGACACGACCGACTCTCCTGACGTCACTGTGGCGCTCACCTCGGTCGTGCCGCCCGAGAGTGCTGTGATGCGTCCTGCCTCGTCGACGGAAGCGACGGAGGGATCGCTGGAGGAGTACTCGATCGCAGCACCCGCGAGGTCGGCTGCCACGCCGTCGGAGAGGGTGCCGGCGAGCGTGGTGGTCGCCGAGTCTCCGACGACCAGGTCGAGATCGGAGGCGCTGAGCTGTGCCGATTGGAGGACCGGGGCGGATGCTCCGTCGTCCTCAGTCCAGATCTCGATCGACTTCGGCGGGACGATGACCTGGATCACCTGCCCGGACTTCGCGGCGAGCTCCTGATCCTCGACGGTCTTGTCATAGCGGTGGCCGTAGAGGGTCTGGGCGTCGCCCAGGTCGATGTTGAAGCGGAATGGCGAATCGGACCGATTCGTCAACGCGATACCGAGGTCGCCGTCGGGCGATTCCCATGCCATGATGCGCTGACCCTTGCGCACGATCTTCTCATCGACCTGCAGGCGGGTGGAGTCCCAGGGCAGGTGCTGTACGAACGGCGCGACGCCGTGCCAGTTCGTCTTGATCGGCGCCCAGTGCTGCGGAGCGATGTCGGCGTAGGGATCGCCGGGTTCGATCGGGTCATCGCTGGGCCGCCACAATCCGAGGCCGTACCCTTCGGACTCCTTGTTGTATGTCGGCTTGAGTGCATGCAGCCAGTACCAGGTCGGGGCGTCCATGAACGTCATCCAGTTCATGATCGACTGAGCCGTCTCGATCATCCGCGTCTCGCTCGTCTTGTCGTCCAGGAACTCCCACTCGGAGTTGAAGACGTCCTTGCCTTCGAGTCCCGAGTTGATCGCGACGCGGTTGTCGATGAGCTCGTCACTGGATCCCCAGTTGCGGTGGTGCGACCAGGCATCCAGGTACTTCAGCGCTTCCGGGTCGCTCTTGATCAGCGCGGATCCCTGGCCGGTCTGCCCGTGGTGGCTGTCGCCGTGGATGTACACCGAAGGGTCGCGTTCCTTGATCTTCTTGGCCACCTGACGGAAGACCTCGTAGTACTCCTGATGATCGAGGTAGACCGACGAATACCCCGTGAGCGCCGTCGGCTCGTTCTGGAGGCTCCACTGTTTGACGGGGATGCCGTGCGACTCGAGGTACTCGATGTCCTGCACCATCGCGTCGGAGTACTCGTCGACCCAGGCATCCCGCTCGGCCTGATCTTCGATGTGAACGAGGTCCAAGCTTCCCCGGACGAAACTGTCGTTGTCCTTCCAGTACGGGGCGGGCGACCAGTACTCGACGTTCGCGCCCTCGATGCCGGATTCCTCGATCATCTCGGCGAGCTGTTCCATCTGACCCGAGTAGCGCTCGACGATGTTCTTCCTGTCGGGCGTCAGCCCGCGGAGATAGAGCCCCATCGCGAGCCGCACATATCGGAAGCCCGTGAGCATCTCGTCGTAGAATCGCTGCCGCTCCGAGGGGGTCAGATCTCCGGGGACGTACGCCGGACTGTCGTCGGGAAGTCCATTGTTGCCCGATCCGATGCTGTCGCTCTGGATCTCGACGCCGATGCCCAGGATGGTCTGCTTCTCGATGTCGGGGCGCACGCGGTAATCGACGTGCTCGCTGGGTGCGCCCAGCTTGATGGCATCGGCGACCACCACTGCGCCGGCCTTGTTCGTGACCTCGACATAACCGGTGGTGCCGACCTCGAAAGTGTGGTTGCCGAGGAGGATCCACTCGCCGCCCCTGGCCGGCTGCGCGGAGACGGAGTAGCCCACGTCGCCCAGCGCATCGTGGACACGGAACGGGATGTCCCACGCTCGGTCGGTCCCGCCGTCAGGAAGCCAGTAGTACACGCCATACGTACCCGCGACGGGCACATCGGGCGTGAACCTGACGCTCGCCGTCACCGTCGAAGCTTTCGGAGTGGTCAGGTACCCCGTCGCGCCGTAGTAGTTCGGCTTGAACTTCGACAGGGTCCACGTGCCGACGTCGCCCTTGTCGGGGTTGTCGACGATCACCTCCGGGAGGGGAGGGGGTGCCGCCGCCCCCGCCGGAGATACAGGTGACAGTCCTCCGGCCAGCAGGACGGCGAGCGCCATCGCACTCACTCCGGAGAGGAGTCGTCTCTTCATCGGGACCTCCATCATCGTGCGACGTCTATCGTCGCTGATCGTATATCGACTAAAAATATACCGGCGCGGTCCATGGGTTGCAATAGATCGAATTTCGTATATTGTAACCTTCGTGATCTTCATCGAGGAGGACCTGTGAGCGCCATCGATGCCCTCGCCCCCACACGCCGACGGCCTCGCAGCCTGTTCCCGCTGCTTCTCATCGCGCCGGCGGCGGCACTGCTCGTCGCGGTGCTCATCTACCCACTCATCGGAGCGCTCGCCGACGCGTTCTTCGACAGCAACCTGCTGTACCCGGACAAGACGTTCGTCGGACTGGAGAACATCGGTGCCGCGTTCACCGGCGAGTTCTGGGAGCTGCTGGGCAAGACCCTGGCGTTCGCGCTCCCCGCGACCGTGGCGCCCTTCGCGATCGGACTCGTCGCCGCACTCGGTCTGAATCAGCGCATGCGCGGACGCGCCGTGCTGCGATCGGTCCTGCTCTTCCCCTGGGTGCTCCCCGGTGTCGTCGTGTCCTTCCTCTGGCTCTGGATCTTCGACGCGAATTACGGCGTCCTCAACGGCATCCTGCGCTCCCTCGGTGTGATCGGCGAGAACATCGGCTGGCTCGATTCCGGGGCCGGCGCGATGACGGCGGTGGTCGTGGCACGCACCTGGGCATCCTTTCCCTGGATGATGGTGATGCTGCTCGCCGCCCTGCAGTCGTTCCCCGGTGAGACCTACGAGGCCGCGCGCATGGACGGCGCCCACGCGTGGCAGCGATTCCGGTACATCACCGTGCCAGGGCTCATGCCCGTAGCCACGATCGTGGTCCTGCTCGAGTTCATCTGGAACTTCCAGCAGTTCGACCTCCTGTACGTCCTGACCGGCGGCGGGCCCGCGGGCGCGACGACGACGTTCTCCCTCGCGGTCTACGAGACGGCGTTCAAGGGGTTCGACCTCGGAATGGCGGGCGCGCTCGGCATCCTCTGGATGCTCGTGCTCCTGCCGGTGGTGCTGCTGTACCTGCGCGGAATGGAGAACGAGAAGTGACGATGACAACCGCTCCACGACCGATCGCGACGACGAGCGAGCGCATCGCGACGGATGCCGCATCCCGCCCGACGCGCACGGACCGTCGTCAGGAGCGCCGACGCGCCCGCGCGGTGGGGGAGAGCACGGCGATCGCCTGGCTGCGCCGAGTCTCCCTGACGCTCGTCGCGCTGTTCGCGCTGCTGCCGATCTACTGGATGATTCTCACGAGCCTGCGCACGGGGGCCGAGGTGTTCGAGTTCCCGCCGAGGTTCCTCCCCACCTCGGTGACTTTCGACGCGTTCGCGACGATCTTCGCCGACGGCAAACTGCTCCATTACCTCGGCAACAGCCTTCTCGTCGCCTCCGTCACAGCGCTCGGCAGCGTCTTCATCGGGATGTACTGCGCCTACTCGTTCTCGAAGTTCCGCTACCGCGGACGCCGCTCGTTCATGTTCCTCCTCCTGGTGTCGCAACTGTTTCCGCAGATCCTGCTCCTGATCACGATCTACGGCATGTTCAGCGCCTGGGGACTTCTCAACACGTATCCCGCGCTCATCATCTCGTTCACGACGTTCACCCTGCCGCTGTGCGTCTGGATGATGAAGGGCATCTTCGACAACATCCCCGATGACATCATCGAAGCCGCGAAGATGGACGGCGCGGGTCAAGGCGTCATCATCCACCGCATCCTGCTGCCGCTCATCGCGCCGGGCATGATCGCCGCCGGGCTGTTCGCCTTCATCCGAGGCTGGAACGACTTCGTCTTCGCCCTCACGCTCTCCGGCGATGCCACCCGCACGCTGCCCCCGGGGCTGGTCAACACCTACCTGAGCGAGTTCAGCAACCGCTGGCCCGAGCTCATGGCGGCATCCCTCATCGCCTCCGTGCCGGTGATCATCATCTTCCTCGCGCTCCAGCGCTTCTTCGTGGCCGGGCTCAGCTCCGGCGCGATCAAGGGCTGAACCCGCACATCCCGATTCCGCACCACGAAACACCCCCGAAAGGAACACCATGTCCGAAGTTCAGCGTCGAACGCGCCGTCGCCCCCGCGTGATGGCCGTCGTCGGTCTCGCCCTCGTCAGCGCCTTCGCCCTCAGCGCCTGCGCCTCCGGAGGCGGGTCCGCGCCGACATCCGCACCGTCCGACGGTCCCGTCGAGTACCAGGACTTCACCTTCACGAGCTGGAACTACGGCGAGGATGCGCAGAAGGCGCTCATCGAGCAGGAGGTCGCGGGCTTCACCGATGGTAAGGACATCGACGCCGAGCTCGTCTCCTTCCCCTTCGCCGAGTATCGGAATCAGATCCTGCTCCGCTCGCGCGACGGTTCGACCACCGGGGCCGCTCAGCTCGACATCGCCGACATCCAGTCCCTCCAGCGACTCGGCGTGCTCGCCGACCTCAGCCAGTACGCGGCCGAGACCGACTACACCGACGCTGCGCTCAAGAACGGCCAGGTGGACGGTGTCCAGTACGGCCTGCCCTGGTACACCGGCTCCATCGGCCTGATCTCCAACACCGCGCTGCTGAAGCAGGCGGGCGTCACGGAGACGCCCGAGACGGTGACAGAGTTCGAAGACGCGCTGCGAAAGGTCAAGGCGCTCGGCGGCGACGTCGTCCCCTACGCACTTGCGACGAAGCCGGAGACGATCAAGGACTTCATTCCGTGGCTGCAGACCTTCGGCTCGAAGGTCGTCGACGGTGACGAGATCGTGGTCAACGACAAGGGCGCCGTCAAGGCCCTCGAGTGGATCGCGTCGCTGGTCGATGAGGGCCTCGTGAGCCTCAACGTCGGCCGTCCCGAGGCGCGCACGCTCTACAGTCAGGGCAAGGCCGCATTCTTCGACGACGCCAACCAGGTGCGCGGCACGCTGAAGGCCCAGGCGGCGAGCCCCACCCTGCTCGACGACACGCTTCCCATCGCCCGACCCGTCGTGAAGGCCGGCGACGAGCCGCGCTCGCTCGCCTGGGGCGGCCTGCTCGTGGTCTTCACGGAGGGCCCGACGCAGACTGCCGGGGAATTCGCGCACTTCCTCTCCAGCGATGTCGACACCGCGATCAACCGCTTCACGCAGGTCGGCTCCGTCCCGACGACCCAGACCGCGCTCGAGGACCCGGTGTTCGCCGACGACGGATACGCGTCGACCTGGCAGAGTCAGATCACCGACACCGCCTCGCCGAACCCGCTGTGGGTGTTCCCGGAGTACGCCCAGATGGAGGCCAAGCTGGCCGAGCAGATTCAGGCGGTGCTGATCGGGGAGAAGTCCGCTCAGGAGGCCCTGGACACGGCGGCCGCCGAGATGCAGGCGCTGGTCAAGTAGTCATGAGCATCATCGACACCTCCCCGGGAATGGACCGACTCGACGTTGCGGGGGCGGGTTCCCGCATCCGCTCCATCGAAGCGATCCCCCTGATCGCCCCCTTCTCCCGGCTGTATCGGGACGGCGATGTGCCCGGCTGGCTGCTCCAGCCGGCCGCGAGCCACCGGACGCTCGAGCGCAAGGGTCAGTATTCGACCTTGATCCGGGTGACCACCGAGGACGGCGTCGTAGGTGTCGGTGAATGCTATGGGCTGCCTGCTCCGAGGGTGACCGCGCAGATCGTGCGCGACATCATCGCACCTCTGCTCATCGGGGAGGACGCGCTCGCGACCGACTATCTGTGGTCGCGCGTGTTCTCCTCGATGAGCGGGGGTGGTCAGGTGCGCGGCTACTTCCTCGAGGCCATCAGCGGCATCGATGTGGCGCTGTGGGACATCAAGGGCAAGGTGCTCGGGCTCCCCGTGCACCGGCTTCTCGGCGGACCGCACCGCGATCGCGTGGAGGTCTATGCGAGCCCCGTGCCGATGCTCGACGAACCCGGGGAGTCGGCCGACTACGCGCGCTCGTTCGTGGACGCCGGCTTCCACGCTCTCAAGCTGAAGCTCGGCAGAGGGACGCGCGTGGACATCGCCCACGCCGCTGCGGTGCGACAGGCCATCGGTCCAGAGGTCGACCTCTACGTCGACCTCAACTGCGCGTACACGGCGGACCGGGCGGTCGACGTCGTGAGGCGGCTCATCGATCTGGACGTGACGTGGATCGAAGAGCCCGTCGCCGTGGATGACGTCGCGGGGTACCGGAGGATTCGCGACGCGTTTCCGGTGACCCTGGTGAACGGCGAGACGCTGTTCACCCGCTGGGACTTCCGGGACTACCTCCAGGCAGGTGCGGTGGATGTCGTGATGCCCAATCTCGCCCGCGCCGGCGGCATCACGGAATCGCGCAAGATCGCCGCGCTGTGCGAGACCTTCCACGTCGACATCGCTCCGCACGGAGTCGGGTCGGCCGTCGGGCTCGCTGCCGCCCTTCAGCTGTCGGCGTCCGTTCCCAACTTCCGCATCTACGAGTACAACCGCCTGCCGAACCCCCTGCGCGACGAACTTGCGACCACCCCGTTCGAGTTCTCCGACGGGATGCTGCGCGTTCCTTCCGGTCCTGGACTCGGCATCGAGCTCGACTGGTCTCGCGTCGATGAGTTTCGTGCAGAGTAGGACCATGAGTGAGGATCCCCGACCCGTCGCCGTCGTCGTCGGTGCAGGCGGGCAGATCGGAGAGGCGATCGCGAATGCGCTGGCGGGAGACAATCGGCTCGCGCTGATCGATCGGGATGCGCAACGCCTGGCGGAGGTCGCGTCCACACATCCGGGGTCATCCGCATTCGCGATCGATGCCGCATCCACCGCGGAGATCGACAGGGTGTTCGGCATGGTCGCTGAGACGGGACGGTTGGCCCGCCTCGCGATCGCCGTCGGAACGACTCGTGGAGGCTCGCTCGCCGAACTCTCCGACGGGGACTGGCAGGAGACTCTCGACTCGAACCTCCACACCGTCTTCCGCTCGCTGCGCGCCGGGATCCGGTCGATGGCGGATCGTGGCGGCGCCATCGGCATCGTGGGGTCCGTGCACGCCGCGGCCCCTCACCCGGGGTACCCGGCATACGCCGCGGCCAAGGCCGGCGTCGCCGCGATGGCGCGCCAGGCGGCAGCCGAGTACGGACATCGAGGCATCAGGGTGAACCTGGTGACTCCCGGCTGGACAGCGACAGCGCACACCCGATCCCGCCTCGACGACGACGATGCGCGGGCGCTCGACGAGGCGACGCCGCTCAATGGGCAGGTGGGTCCCGGCGATGTCGCGGGAGCCGTCGCCTTCCTCCTCTCGGACTCGGCGAGGATGATCACCGGTGCGGAGATCGTCGTCGACGGAGGTGCCTCGCTCTTGGGCGGAGCGGCAGTCCTGCGGACCGGCTATCGCGAAGCGCTCGGTCTTCGCCCACACCTCGCGTAGAAGCACACGCGTCGTCTCAGGGGCGCGTCATGCGGTCGAGCCAGTGCAGCATGCCCGGGAGGGCGAGGTAGGCGACGCTGCCGTGGTCGGCGAACGAGATCTCGTGGTAGGTGACGGAGATGCCGAG